>NZ_CM169987.1:0-3015134 GCF_057177045.1 Faecalibacter sp. | reverse complement strand
CCAGAACCTACAACCCATAACAACTTAAATAAGACATAAGATGTAAGGCTTAAGACATAAGGATAAACTTGTCAAGCTGGACGCGTTTCAACTTCTTATCCTATAATAGATCGTATGGAATCCTGAGACAAGCTCAAAATGACCAACTATTAAATTATAAGAATAGCATGATTATCACATTCTCAAATTAACTCATTATCTCATTCACCAATTTATGACATCAATACAAACTCCGGTTAAACCCAATACAAAACCTATAGAAGATCAATATAACGCCTATACAATTCCAATACAATGGCCATATAACCGCTATACAACATCAATAGAAATTCAACTCGAAAAGGTCAGTCAAGGGACATTTATGAATTTAAGAGGACAAATACTTTTAACAATTAATCCCAGAATTTTAAATTCCTATTATATTTGAAACAAACCATTTAAATATGTTTACTGCTAAATATCCGCAACGCATCATCTGCTTAACTGAAGAAGGGACTGAATTATTATATGCCATAAATCAACAGCATCGTTTGGTTGGGATCAGTGGATTTACTTATCGTCCTCCTCAAGCGCGAAAAGAAAAACCAAAAATTTCTACATTTTTAGATGCGAAATACGACGACATTATAGCATTAAAACCTGATTTGGTAGTTGGCTACTCGGATTTACAAGCAGATGTTGCTGCTGAATTGATTCGACGAGGGATTGAGGTTTATCTCTTCAATCATCATACTGTGCAAGGTATTTTAGATTTTGTTCTAAAATTTAGTTCATTGATAGGGAATAGTCGTGATGGCCAGCGATTGATACAAACCTATCAAGAAAACTTAGAACATGCCTATCAAATGGGAAAAAATCTTCTCTTCTCCCCTGTAGTTTTTTTTGAAGAATGGGATGATCCTATTATGAGTGGATCGACTTGGGTAATGGAACTGATTGAGATTTGTGGTGGTACATTGGCTATCCCCGAATTAAAACCCCATTTCCATGCTAAAAATCGCATCACGACAACTGAACAATATATCCAATCGAATCCTGATTTGATTCTTGGTTCATGGTGTGGAAAAATGTTTAAACCCGAAAAAGTAATAGAACGAGAAGGTTTCGATCAGATTACTGCTGTACAACATCAACAAATTATAGAAATTAAATCAGAATTGATTTTGCAACCAGGTCCAGCGGCATTAACCGATGGTTTAGCTCATCTGCAAAAATTTATCCATGATGCCTCGGAATATTATGCAAGTTATTAATTTAAAGTGACATCTAGAAGTTCATGGATTAAAAGTTCGAATTTGGAATAATGATGATTCTTTCTTTTAATTTATCATTGACACTTACGTTTGTCCCATAACTAAAGGCTCTTTAACTCCATAACTCAAATTTTAAACAACTTTTAATCTTTATTTCCTATTTATCTAACTTCCATCTAAAATCTTTTACTTGATTAATATGCATAACCATGTACATCTTAATAATTGGCACTCCTCCACACAGAACTATTAAATGTAAGATGCAAGGTCTAAATTAGTTATTACCAAAAATAAAATGAAAAGCGAATCCTAAAATTCGCTTTTTGACCTTTTTATTTTGTTAAATCAATTTCGTTATTTTCATAAAAATAAAGAATATCAAATTCGTTATATCTTGATAAGACACCATCATAATAACTTTTTTCAATCACTTGTCTATAATTATTGACTGAAAGTGAACGATCAAAAAATCGATCCAATAAAAACAACTGTTTAAATGGATTCTTCGAATGATCATAATTCTTTAAAATCTTCACTTGTTTAGTTTTAAAACGATCAAAATCATAACTTGTATTTAAATTGGAATCTAGGACGACATTTTGAGAAACAATACTATCCAAATTATTATTAGCATTAAAATAATACACATATTCAATTCCATAATCTGAATAAATACTATTCGAAACGTCTGTCCAATAAATTATTTTTTTGTTTAATCTATCGTTTTGATAAAAATACTTTGTACGAGTATCTGAACCTTGTATTTGACTAATAAGATATTCTTTGGAAGAAATTATTTTATTGTTTTCTACAACAAATTCAGCTCTAAAATTACTAACATAAGAATCTAATGTATTCTTTTTAAGTCTCAGAACTTTATTATCATTATATTGATATTCCTCGTATCGAGTCGAGTCAAATAATGAAGAAGTCGTATGTCCATTAGGTAGAGAGACAAAACCACCTAAAACTTGAATTGGTAAATTATTTTCTGAATATTTAATTTTAACAAGTCCATAATCCATTGGCCATATAGGAGCTTCCGATAAAAATCTATAATTAAATGAATCCGGCAGAATTAATGAATTTTCATTTGAATTAAAATCGTCATCATTATGATCTGTACATGATAGAAGTAAAAATGGTAATAAAAAGTAAAAGAGTTTTTTCATAGATTTTTTGGCAAAAATAAAGGTTTTTATTTAAAAAAGTCATCATTCAACATATCTAATCAGTTTATTTAAAACCAACATTTCTGTGTAATTTAGTATGTGAGTTACAAGTCATTTACATTTTATATAAAAAAAAGCGAACCTACGATTCGCTTTTCATTTTATTTCAATTCAACATACCTTATTTGTTTTATCAAGACAAGAATTACAACAACTGTAATAATCGTCATTGAACCTCCGAATATAATCGCTGGAACGAGCCCTAAAAATGTGGCCGCAATTCCACTTTCTAATGCACCTAATTCGTTGGACGAACTCACAAAAATTGAATTCACGGATGAAACTCTTCCTTTTAAATTTTCTGGGGTTTTGATTTGTAGAATACTTTGACGAATCACCATTGAAACCGCATCAAATGCACCGGCTAACATTAAAATTGCAAAACACAGGTAAACATTTCGCGTCATCCCAAACGCAATGATACATCCTCCAAAAAGTGCGACTGCACCTAATAATTTTGGCCCAACATTTCCTTTCAACAACATCGGAATCGAAGATAAAAAGAACATCATAATCAATGAGCCAATTCCATGTGCTGAACGTAGAAAACCAAATGTTTCTGGTCCTTGTTTTAGTACTTTTTCGACGAAAGCAGGCAATAGCGATTCTGCTCCACCAAAAAAGACCGCAAACATATCTAAACTTAAGACGGCTAAAATAATGGGCGTCGCCCAAATGAATTTTAACCCTTCTTTAATGCGTTGCATGGCCGATTCTGTGGATTCTGCTTCCGATTGCTCAGGTGGTTTTGGTGCAATTAATAAAATCATGACCATTGATACACACATAATCACAAAGGCTGTAATTAAAGCGGCTTCAATTCCAAATTGCGCCAACAATAATCCACCAGCTAACGGTCCTAATACCGATCCAATCATAAAGGCTGAAGACGATAACGGGATCGCTTTGGTATAATTTTCTTTGCGCACCACTAAAGCTAACAATGCAAAAAGTGATGGTCCACTGAAGGCTCGTGTTAATCCTAAAATAAAAAAGGCTAAATAACACACCCCTAAATACACCGGAATTCCGATTTGACTGCGAATGGATTCTAAGTTGACGAACATCAACACAAACGACGTGATCATGTAACATCCAATGCAAATCACTAAAATTTTTCGTTTGTCTAATTTATCCACCAATTGGCCGGCATAAAATGCCGTTAACAGAATTGGGGCAAATTCAAACAATCCGATTAATCCTAAATAAATCTCTTTTTGCGTAACCTTAAAAATCTCATACGCGACCGAAGTACTTTGGATAAATAATGCAAAAATCAAGGAAAAGCGTAAAAAGATAAACGGTATAAATTCTTTGTTCTTCCAAACGGAAGGAACTTTTGGAGTTGTACTCATAAATATTCATAGATATAAAGTAAATTTACATTGTTCTACGCATTTATGGATGGTTGAACCAGAAATAATTCACGTCTTATTTATGAAAAAAATTATAGTCTCTGCTGTTTTCATTTGTTCTTGTCAAGCCGAATTACCAAATGATCCTTACACTTCATTTTTTACTGAAACAGATCAGACTTTGATTGAAAGTATAGAATTAACACCTTCGTCGAAGGATGATATTTTTATTCTCAATCAAGATTCAACCTATACCAAAATTGAAAATTCATCCACATTTTCTGTCGGAGAAATTGAACCTAAAGGAGATTCTCTGTTCTTTCATTCGAAAAGTATGACCAATCAGAATCTATTTCTTCACTATGAATTAAAAGAAGAACATGCCAAACATCTAACGATAAAAAGTTATGATAAGACAGGAAGACCCATTGAAAATTTAGAGGTTATTTTAATCTCCGACCAACAACGCGATACAAGTCATTCCAAACAAGGGCAATTCACTATTCCGCACAATTTATACGATACTATTGTTTTTCCTCAACTGGAAAAACTTACGGCTCGAAAACATCGTTTACCGCTATCCTCACGCAAGAATTTAATGCTTTATTTCGATATCAATCAAGAAATTTTACAACCAAAACTGACCGACTTCAGGTATCAACCTCATGAAATTTTTGTTTTGTTTCATTCATTTGATGAAATGTTTAATCATAACCTCACTAAATAAAAAGGCTTTTGGTACCAATGAACTAAAATTCTATTTGAAATAGAAAAACCTCTTGAATAAATTATACTTTTATACCTAAAATTTTCGGAAATGAATGAACTGATTTATCGCAATGCTGAAAGAGAAGATTTGGAACGAATTGTAGCGATTTATAATTCAACAATTGCCTCTCGTCTTGTTACCGCTGATACCGAACCCGTAAGTGTAGAAGACCGTTTGCCTTGGTTTCACGCCCATAATGCCGATAAAAGACCACTTTGGGTGATTGAGAATACAGCAAATGAAATCATCGGTTGGGTGAGTTTACAATCTTTTTATGGTCGTCCAGCTTATGATGGGACGGTTGAGATAAGTATTTATATGGACGAAAACCAACGTGGAAAAGGTTTAGGACAGCAAATTTTGAGGGATTGCATCGAAAAATCCAAAGCATTAGGGGTAAAAACGTTATTGGGCTTTATTTTCGCACATAATGTACCGAGCATCAAATTGTTTCAACGTTTAGGGTTTGAAGAATGGGCATTATTTCCCAATATCGCAGAGATGGATGAACAAGAGTATAGTTTAAAGATTTTAGGGAAACGTATTCAGTAAAGGGTTTAAAATTTTCGATAAATTAAGCATAATATCTTTTATCTGTAATCTTTTCTATATCGTTTACTAATCCCTTTATTATATTAAACATAATATAGTAATGTCACAATGATCAATACAGAAACTAATATTATCATAGCTATTTTTTCTCTTTTATTCGAATTTGGAAATTTATAGATGGCAGCTGCGATTACAAAAACCGTTAATAATATTCGATATAATTCTTCAAGGTCCATTGGTATAAAAACTTCAATTAATTTTTTAATATAACTAAATATTAATCAAAACACTGAAATTTAGTTATATTAAATGAAAAAGCGAAACCTCATCGGTTTCGCTTCTCTTTTATCTTGTATTAGAATAATACCTTATCCTCTTTTCTTAATTCTTCTAAATACTTCTTTTTATTGTCACGGTAAAATAAATTCATCGTTTCGAATGGAATCATTTTTAAGTCTTTGTCTACAATATGTACACACGATTTCTTCACGGCGCGCACATCAAAATCATACGCATCCATAAAATTCATAATAATGATTCGGAATAAATTGTCGTATTCTAAATTGGGCGCACAAACCCCTGGCAAACAACATAACAATTGATCCACTTTGGGTTGCACCTTATCCACCGAAATTCCCGTACTAAAAATATCCAACAATTGCATTTTCAATCCTTCATCTTGCTCGTAAACAATTGTATTTTTAGATTCATTGTTCAATAAATCAGCTGGATTGATGTAGCGTGTTAAAGGAATAACCTCATCCTCTAATTTTAAAATATACCCCATGGCTAAGGCATCGGGATTACACGGAACGGGAATAATATCGTCTCCATTTAAAAGGGGATATTGTTGAATAATTTCTTGACGAACTTCGGTTAATGTAATTTTTTCGTGAACCGAATCCGATTTATTTCTTCCTGCAATTTCAACCGGTTGAAACGTTACACCACGCACACATTTTTGTTTCAATGCAAAATCAATAATTTTTCCGATTTCATCTACATTTTTTCCATGTTCTAAGACAACTACTAACGTGGTCGAAAGGTTTAAAGCATTTAATTTTTCCAACGCTTTCATTCGAACATCGGTCAAATCTTTCCCTCGAAATTCTTCTAATACTTCAGGTTTGAAGGAATCAAATTGCAGATAAATTTCAAATTCAGGGGCGTAAGTCGCTAATTTTTCTGCAAATCCTGGATCATTGGCAATCCGAATTCCATTGGTGTTTAACATTAAATGCTTGATGGGTTTTGTTTTCGCAATATCCAAAATCTCGAAAAATTGGGGATGTATCGTAGGTTCACCTCCACTTAATTGAACCACATCCGGTTCACCTTCATTTTTCACAATTGTATCCAACATCGCTTCAATTTGTTCCAACGTACGATGAGAACCGTAATGTGGGGAAGACATAGCATAACATGTAGGACAAGTTAAATTGCAACGGTCGGTCACTTCAACCACCGATAAACACGAATGTTGTTCGTGATCAACACACAATCCGCAATCGTAAGGACATCCATAATCGACATCAGTTCCAAAATGATGCGGCATTTCAGAAGCTTTATTATAATTTCTGATGTTTTTGTAATATTCGACATCAGATGCAATTTTTGTTTTGAAAAACCCATGATCTGGACATCTTTTGGTCATAAAAACATGGTCATCTTCAATAATGATTTTTGCCCCCACGCGTTTTAAACATTCTGGGCATAGCGAAATTGTATAGTCGTAGTAAGTATAGTTTCTAACTGGCATAAAAAAGATATAAGAAATTGAATGAGTTCATCTGAAAAGTTTAATTGAAACCAACTCCACAGATTATTCCTGAACACAGCAGCACAATTAAATAAGTGATCAGAAAAAATATAACGTAATATTGAAAGGATTGTTGATGATTTTTACTGGAGTCGATCACAAATTTAACGAATGTAATAATCGCACTCATAAAGGCTCCTATAGCAAGCGCGATAAGAATAATGGTAAAAAAAAGTCCCGATAAATTACCGACTTCAAGAAATATAAAAGCACTATTCATACGTTTGAGGATATTATTATTTTAAGCAAAAGATACTCCTATTCCACAAACAACGCCAGATCCTAAAAGCAATGCAGTGCCATAGACCAATAATTGGAGTGCAGTAGCTTTATGCTCCTCCTCATTTTCTGTTCCTCTAAAGAAATAATAAAGTAATCCTATAAATTGCAAAAGGAGTCCAAGAAGAGCGAATAAAATGATTATGACTAAAAGACTTTCCACAAGTGTTAATGTTTAAGATGAATGAATTGTCGATGGTTGTTGATTTTAAAGATATAATAAATAACGACAACTAAACAGGTTATTTGAATGGTACTTAATTCTAAAAGAACATTTATTTTCGGTTTGATGAAATCTAAAACAAAGCGAAAAGAAAAATAACTCAGCATAAAGAGTTGAAATAATACACCCGATGGAAAGGTATATTTCTTTCGAAAGCCATATAGGGTTAAGCCTAGTATAATCAAAAATACAATTTCATACAAGGCTACAGGATGTCGCAAATAATCGTCTCCCAAATGCATTCCGAAAATGGAAGTGGTCGGTACTCCATAGGTTTGTTCGGCTATTCCGGTTAAAAAGCAACCGACACGACCAATACACATGGCTACAATTAACGGATAGACCATTAAATCCCCCGTACTTTCTTTGTAACCAATGATTTTCTTGGCAACTTCTACTCCTACTAATCCAAACGCTAAACCACCCACAATGGTATTACTGGTCCAAAAATAAAGCAAAGGTAAATCAGCGTGAACGAATGCATTGGGATGCTCTAATGTGCCTATGATTTTAGAACCGAATAATGCCCCCATCAAAGCCCCCATGATTACACCTAACCCTTGAATCGTGGATAAAGAGGTGGTACTATTTCGTTTTAAATAGCCATACAAACGCATTCCTACAAATATTCCAATCCATTCTAAAATGGGATGAATTAAAATGGCATGGCCTAAAAAATCTACAGTTACCGGAAATTGAATATTCATTGTTCAGTGATGAGCATAAAAAAAGCGCTACTGTAAGTGTAACGCTTTATATGATGTTATCGTATGTTAATCGTTTAACGGAATCTCGAAAAATCACGTTTACGTTTTTCTAAAAACGCATTACGCCCTTCAATCGCTTCTTCTGTACCGTAAGCGAAACGTGTAGTTTCACCCGCAAATATTTGTTGACCAACTAACCCATCATCTACTAAGTTGAACGCATATTTCAACATTTTGATAGCTGTTGGCGATTTTGTTAAAATCTCTTGTGCCCAATCAAAAGCCACTTGCTCTAATTCATCGTGAGGAACTACTAAGTTTACCATTCCCATATCGTAAGCTTCTTGCGCCGAATAATTTAATCCTAAGAAGAAAATTTCACGTGCGCGTTTTTGACCTACTTGTTTCGCTAAATAAGCCGAACCATAACCTCCATCAAACGAAGCCACATCCGCATCCGTTTGTTTAAAGATCGCGTGTTCTTTAGAAGCTAACGTCATATCACATACCACGTGTAATGAATGTCCACCTCCTACAGCCCATCCGTTAACCACCGCTACGACAACTTTTGTTGAGAAACGAATTAAACGCTGAACTTCTAAAATATTTAAACGACCAATTCCGTCTTGTCCTTCGTATCCTTTAGCTCCACGAACACGTTGGTCTCCACCAGAACAGAATGCCCAACCACCGTCTTTTGGTGATGGTCCTTCTCCTGTTAATAAGATTACTCCTACTTCGCGATCTTCTTCCGCTAATTGGAATGCATCTAATAATTCGAAAACAGTTTTTGGACGGAATGCATTACGCACTTCCGGACGATTGAAAGCAATACGCATTACCCCATCACATTTCTTAAAGGTAATGTCTTCGTATTCTTTTACAGTTTGCCAGTTAATTGTAGCCATTGTTACTTTTAAATTTTACCAAAAATAAGGTTAATTCAATTTTAAAAAGAATTTTTTAGCTTTTTAAATCTATTTTTACACCTCTACTTTCTTTAATTTGATCCAATTTATCATCGATCATTTTTTTATACGCTTCTTTCGTGATTCGATTATTTCCTTTAAAAGGTTGAATCGCTGACACTTTTTTCGTTTCAATGGTTTGAAGGATCAAATCATTTACTCCGTTAAAATTGACTTTTACAATTAACCCTTTTAACCCCATCAATCCAAATGGCGCAATATCCTGCGGATAAGATTCATCAATCCAAATGGTCGTGGTGTAAATTTTATCCGTTTTTATTCCTTTCTCTTTGCGTTTGGTAATATATTTTTTGGTTGGATAACCATTAATTGTTTCTGATTCATTCGTATCAATCCAGTGTAAATCATCAAAATTTGAAGTGACGATGTATTCTTTATTCGAAGTTTCGATTTTATTTTCAATTAATTTTTGATCATAATCATAAAAGTATTCCCCCAATGTTTTTGCAGATATTTCTAATAGATCAATTTGAGCCGTCTGAGCATTATTAATTTTAAATATGGGATAAAAAACAGCTTTATTGTTATTTATTTGATAGGTATAAACAATAGGATCAGAAGTTGCCTTAAAAAAATCTGCCATAGGTCCAGATTGGATTCCATTTTCTACTTTATTCATTGAGTTGAATTGATAAATAAACGTATTTTGAGCAATTAACAGGTTTGAAATTAAGACTAAAAAAGTGAAAATAATTTGTTTCATTTGTTTGATTTATACAACTTTAATAACGAGAAATTTTAAAATAAAGTATAAAAAAAGGCACCTCAACCGTAGTCGAAGTACCTTTTCTATAGTTAAAAAAGAATGTATTCTTATTTGAAGTCTGCGTCAGAAACGTTTTTGTTTACTTCCACTTTTTCTACTGTCACATTGATTTTTTGAGGCCCCACTTCGTTTGATAAAATTGTTGGGTATTTTACGCCATCAAATTCTTTGTATGCGTCAAAAGTAGTCACCATGTTCATTGGTCCCATTGGTGTATCTTGCATAATTTCAGATTTTTCCAATAATCCCGTTGCCACCTCATAATAATCTGTACGACGTAAATCTTTTACATATACTTTTGTATATTTTTTTCCATTTTCTGTTACTTCACCTTTGATTTCAGCTGATTTGTACCCTTCTGATAATGGAAGAAATAATGTATTTGTAATTTTTAATTGAGGTAAACCATCTGTTACTTCAGCCTTGTTAGGACCTTGTTTCGCAAATGCTTTTTCACCATCAAAAGTTTGAACAATTTCCATTCCCATGATTTTCATCACGACAGAAGTTTTGTTCGGTGCTTTTGCATAGTTGATGTATTCTCCTTTCATGCCTTGGATTTCGATTGAACCTGTTTGCTTCAATGTCGAAATTTTAGCCACTTTATCTTTACCTCCAATTGCTGCGATATAAGCATCTGCAATTTGTTGAACCGTTTTATCCGATTTTTTAGCAGAAGGTGCTGGTTTTTCTGTTTTGTTCCCGTATTTATCATAGTAATTTACAGGGTAACCTAATGCTTCTAATCCATCAGCGATTTGCTCTGCTTTACCCGTTACGATAATGCGCGCTTGGTCTGGACGGAAGTATTTTTTAGACACTCTTAATACATCATCGACAGTTACTGCATTAATATTTTTAATGTAGTTGGTGTAAAACGAAGGATCTAATTTATTCGTTTTAATTGTTAACGCTTGATTAGCCACCGTTTGAGGACGCTCTAATGTCAAAATAAAATTTCCTAAGAATTTCGATTTAACTTCTTCCAATTGTTGGGCATCGATTTTCTCTAATGTCATCGAACGTACTTCTTTCAACGTTTCTTTCACCGCTCCATCCGTCACATCATTACGAACCGTTGCATTCGTTGTAAATGTACCTACATAACGAGAATCTGAAACGCCTCCACGCGCTCCATACGTCCAACCGTTGGCTTCACGTAAGTTCATATTCAACTTCGAATTGAAATCACCTCCTAAAATAGAAGAAGCCACTTGAACGGCGTAATAATCCGGATCATTTTTCGTCAATTGTACAGGATATCCTAAACCTACTACAGATTGTACTGCATTCGGCATGTCAATGATATCGACTTCTGTTCTTTGGACCTCAGCCACTTTTGGTAAAGCAGGAATGTTTAAGTCACCTTTTTTCCAGTTTTTGAACCATTTTTCTGAAAGTTTCTTCACTTCTTTTGTCGTGATATCCCCTACTACGATTAAATACGCATTATTCGGCTTATAGTATTTATTGTAATAATCTTGTACGTCCGCTAAAGTAATGGCTTCGATTTTTTCTGGTGTATCATATTCTGCAAATGGATGATTTTTACCATAAATTAAAATATCACGCACACGAGCAGCAGCAGTTTCTACCGATTTTTCGTCAGACTTTAATCCTTCGATGTAACGGGCTTTTACTGCATCAAATTCAGCTTGTGTAAAGTTTGGGTTTAAAGCACCATCAGCCATGTACCCAAAAACTTCATTAAAGTATTTCTTTAAAGAACTTGCCGAAGCTCCACTTTCCCAAAGATTTACATTTGCACCTAAAAATTCAATTCGTTCATTAAATTCATCTTTGCTAATGTTCTTTGTACCTGTACCTAACATTTCGCTTAATAACGATTCAGTACCGCTTTTTTCACCTAAAGCAATCGGTGGATTATCGATAGTTAAAGTCGCTGATACACGAGGTAATTTGTGATTTTCAACCACAATTACTGTTAAGCCATTTTTTAATTTAAATTCATTTGGTTTTCCAATGTTAATGGTCGGTGCTGGACCTGGTTTTGGCATTGGAATAATTTCTTGTGCTTGTAACGAAATTGCAAAAAATGCAAATGCAAGAGATAATATTTTCGTTTTCATAATTCTAAATTCAGTAGTTTAATCCTTATTTTGCGTCTTTAGCAGATTCTGGTAAATAGTTAATAATGATTCGTTGTTGTGGATTCAAATATTTTTGTGCTGCATTACGAATGTCTTCACGTGTTACAGAACGGTAAATATCCAATTCTTCATTAATAATGTTAGTGTTTCCACGTAACATATAAGCATCTGCTAAAGCGTGGGCGATGTTTTGAACACCTGATTTAGACGCTACAAAACGATTTTCAATTCCGTTTAAGATCTTTTGATAATCTTTTTCTGAGATTAAGTCCGTTTGAACTGCTTTAATATCTTTTGCTAATTCTTTTTCTAAATATTCGAACGAAACTTCACCTTGTGGTAAGATTCCGATGGTATAGATTCCATAATCTTCCATTTGACGATTGAAGGCAAAAATCTGTAATGCTTCTTTACGTTCATCAACATATTTTTTATACAATACCGAACTTTTCCCACCCGATAAATAATCTGATAACATCTGTAATGCAGCAGCATCTTTTACTTTATTTCCAGGTGTACGATAGTTAATGGCTAATAATGGGATTTGAATATTGGCATCGTATTCTGTTGCACGAACTTCTTGAGTTTGTTCAGCTTCTTTCGGGAAAGATTTTACAACATCTTTACCGCGTTTAATTTTACCGAAATATTTTTCGATTAATTGTTTGGCTTCATCTGATTTAAAATCTCCAGCTACTACCAATACGGCATTGTTTGGAACATAGTATGTTTCGCTAAAATGTTGGAAATCCTCTAAAGTTGCACTACTTAAATCTTCAAATGAACCAATAACAGACCACTTGTACGGATGATTTTTGAAGACGTGTGGATTTACGGCTTCACCGTAAGAAAATTTACCGTAAGGCTGATTATCCAAACGCGAACGTTTTTCTTCTTTCACCACCTCTTTTTGCGTATCTACCCCAATTTGGTTGATGATCGGCTGATATAAACGATCTGATTCCATCCATAATCCTAACTCTAAGTTATTCGATGGAAATGTTTCGTAGTAATATGTTCGGTCTGATGTTGTATTGGCATTATTGGATCCCCCGTGAGATGAAACAATTTTAAACCACTCACCTCTTTGAATGTTTGTTGTACCTTCAAATAATAAGTGCTCAAAAAAGTGTGCAAATCCTGTTTTACCGACTTGTTCGTCCTTTGATCCCACGTGATACATGACACCTGTTGTCACCACTGGTGCTGAATTATCTTGGTGTAAAATAACATGTAAACCATTCGGAAGCTTATATTCTTCGAATTCAATTTTTTGTCCGAATACCAGTCCTCCGGCAAACATTAATGACAGTAGTAATTTTTTCATTGGTAACTAATTTCTATTGATAGTGTATTTTTCTTTATTTGTCGTTGCTAAGTAATAAATGTTACAAATCATTTGATCTTTTTTCAATAACTATGCATCAAATGACAAACTCTATTGGCTTAATAGAACTAATTTTCAATAAAATAAGGGAAAAATTATTAATATACCTATAGAATTTTATACTTATTTGCTAATAGATTTGTGCAAATTGATTTTCATGCAGTGGATTGAAATTTTCGGTTATATTGGAGCATTATTTATTGGATTGATTATGGGCGTACTAGGAGGAGGTGGATCTATCCTAGCAGTACCGATATTGGCCTATATTTTTCATTTGGACGAAAAGATGGCAACGGCTTATTCTTTATGTATTGTAGGATCTACCGGATTAGTCGGTGGATTAAAACAAGCCTTCAATAAAATGGTCGATTGGAAAACGGTTTTTGTTTTTGGTATCCCTGCTGTAATAGGAATTATCATTACCCGTGCATTGGTTATCCCTATGCTTCCCGAAGTATTATTTACCATTCAACATTTTGAATTTACACGTCGTATGGCCATGTTTGGACTTTTCGCACTATTAATGGTCTTGGCAGCTACGTCCATGTTATCCGATAAAAAAGAACGAAAATCGAAAGCAAATAAAGGGACATTTCAACCATTAATCCTTTCGGAAGGTTTTTTTATTGGCGCTTTAACGGGATTAGTTGGTGCTGGAGGTGGATTTTTGATTGTACCAGCATTAATGGTTATCGCCCAATTGGATATGAAACGTGCATCAGCCACTTCATTAATGATTATTGCGATTAACTCATTGATGGGATTTTTTCTAGGTGATGCTACTAAAATTTCAATTGATTGGCAATTCCTAGGGTTGTTTGTGGCCATTGCGATGGTTGGAATTATCATTGGAACGTATATCAATCAATATTTACCAGTTAAATTATTAAAGAAGATATTTGCCTACTTTATTATGACAATGGCTATCTTTATTTTCATTGAAGAATTTATAATTGCATAACATGTGTTTTAGTGCTCAATTTTGGAATGAACGATATCAATCACAACAAACGGGTTGGGATTTAAAATCGCCTTCTACTCCTTTAAAAGAATATATTGATCAACTTTCTGATCTATCCCTTCGCATCCTTATTCCAGGTTGTGGTAATGCTTATGAAGCAGAATATTTATTGGAAAAAGGATTCTCCCATATTACATTAATTGATATCTCGGAAGTCTTAGTCCAAACCTTACAAGAAAAATTTAAAAACTACCCTCAAATTCAAGTGATTTTAGGCGATTTCTTTGATTTACAAGGAAGTTATGATTTAATTTTAGAACAAACATTTTTTTGTGCTTTACATCCCGATTTACGTTCCGCTTATGCGAATCAAATGAAAAATTTACTTTCAAAAAACGGAAAACTTGTAGGTGTAATGTTTCAACGGGATTTTGGAAATCCATATCCTCCATTTGGTGGTTCTAAAGAAGAATATCTGCAATTATTTAAACCCTATTTTACAATTGTTACCATGGATGATTGTTATAATTCAATCCCACCTCGAGCGGGAACTGAATTATTTATTCAATTAAAATCAAACGGTTAATGTATTTATATTCAGTTAAAATAAATTAAATTGATGATGCTATACCTTTGTTTTGTTGGATTAGCTACCATTCACAACGTATAAATTCGTAATTTTACACTAATAAACTCACATAATGAAAGTCGAACAAATATATACCGGATGTTTAGCTCAAGGAGCCTATTACATTGAGAGCAATGGAGAAGTTGCCATCATTGATCCATTGAGAGAAACACAATCTTATGTTGATCAAGCCGAGAAAGATGGAGCAAAAATTAAATACATTTTTGAAACACACTTTCATGCTGATTTCGTTTCAGGACACGTCGATTTAGCTCAAAAAACAGGAGCAACGATTGTTTATGGTCCTACGGCTAACCCTTCATTTGATGCGCATATCGCAACCGATCATGAAGTATTTCAACTGGGGAATATTACGATTACCGCTTTACATACACCAGGTCATACGATGGAATCTACTACTTATTTATTGAAAGATGAAAATGGAGTAGATAAAATGATCTTTACAGGAGATACCTTATTTATTGGTGATGTGGGTCGTCCCGATCTAGCGCAAAAATTAGATACAGATCTTACACAAGAAAAATTAGCAGGCTATTTATATGATTCGTTACGCGAAAAAATTATGCCTTTAGCGGATGATCTTATTGTTTATCCTGCTCACGGTGCTGGTTCCGCTTGTGGAAAAAATATGAGTAAAGAAACTTTTGATACATTAGGACATCAAAAAGAAGTAAACTACGCTTTAAATCCGAATTTATCAAAAGAAGAATTTATTACAGAACTAACTTCAGGTTTAATGCCTCCTCCTTTCTATTTCCCAGAAAATGTGATGTTGAATAAAGGAGGATATGAATCTTTAGAAGTCATTAAAGAAAGAGGATCTCGCGCATTAACGCCTGATGAGTTTCTTCAAGTAGCCGAAGAATCTAACGCATTAATTTTGGATGTACGCGATCCACAAACCTTTGCCACTGGATTTATTCCTGGTTCTATTAACATTGGAATCAAAGGTCAATTTGCACCTTGGGTTGGAACTTTAATTACGGACATCAAGCAACCTATTTTAATCGTTGCGGAAAACGGTGTTGAACAGGAAGCTATTACTCGTTTAGCACGTGTAGGATACGACCATACGATTGGATATTTGTCAGGTGGCATCGATGCTTGGATAGATGCGAAAAAAGAATTGGATGAAATCGTTTCAGTTTCTCCTGAAGAATTCGTAGAATTAGCGGAGGAAGCTGAATTAAAAATCCTAGATGTTCGTAAACCAGGAGAATTTGCAAACGGACATGTTGAAGGTGCTATTACTGCCCCATTGGATTTTATCAACGAATCCATGAAAGCAATTGATCCAGAAGAAACCTATTTAGTACATTGTGCTGGTGGTTATCGATCAATGATTTTCACTTCGATTTTAAGAGCTCGTGGATATGAAAACTTAATTGATGTTGCCGGAGGTTTTGGAAAAATAAAAGATGTTGAAGGCGTTAAATTAGTGGATGGTACATCTTCTTGTTCATCGACTTCTTGTTCACCTCAATAAAATATAAACTAAAATAATTGGTTTTGAAATAGTATCTCTTCGAGATACTATTTTTTTTATCTTCGCTCAAATTAAACTTCAATGAAAAACTTATTTTTAACGCTTGCACTTGCGATCGGATTTTCGATGTCAACTCAAGCACAAACTACCTTACAGGGCGCTGAATCATTTTCAGTTCAACTTCCTGTTGGATTCCAACGAACGGTTGGAGCAAATGATTTAGCTTCTGTCCAATGGGAAAACACCGAAGAAGAATTATATGGTTACATCATTTTCGAAAATGTAGATGAATTGAAAATGAATGAAATCGGTACCGATATTAAAACCTATGCAACATTGGCTTTGAATGATTTTAATTCTTTAAAAAATTTCAAATTAATCGATACAAAGACCTATAAAACAGATGCTGGGAAAGAAACTTTAGCTCAAGTTTTCTCGTATTATAATGAAGATTTAGAAATGGATATTTATTTACAAATCAATGTCTATAAAACAGATCAATTCATTTATAAGATGATTTCATACGGAGATGAAGCAACCTTTAAACAATCCAGCACTCATATTGACTTTATCACGAAGAAAATTAAATTTCCATCATAATACACAAAAACCTTCTTTAAAAGAAGGTTTTCTTATTTCATAATCATTTTATTTGACTTTTGGTGGGGATTTGATTACCTCAACGGAAGATAGGATTCAATCAGTTTATATAAACTTAACACTTCATGAACTTGATCTTTCTGATCAAATGCTTTCGTTGAATAAATCCCATTTTCATCTTTTATTATTAGAATAGACTTGACGTTTTTCATCATCAATCGTCCCTCTTCTCCCGCACTTGTTTCCTTATAAATGATATAATCATCAATCTTTTTATAATCGATTGATTCAATTTTTTTTAAAATCGAATCCCATTGAGGCTTAGTTAAAGGATAGGTATATACTTCGTTATTTTCTAAAATTTCGTATGTATTCGAAGAAAACTAAAACTCATTTTTTAATCATATTATTTTGTTGATATTCAATAGGCTTAATGTTAATATTTTTATTTAAAATATTGACCTGACAACCAATCACTAATAAATAAAGCAACAGGAATATCAGTCGTTTTAAATGTATCATAAGATTTATTTCTGTTCTTAAATTTACATGATAAAAATCAATCAACCTTATCTCTATGAAGAAATATTTTATTCTCTTATCTTCATTGAGTTTACTCAAATTTGGATACGAATTATAGAATAAGAGATGTACAAACCTTGAATGTTTCCGATTGGAATAAAGAAGTCAACCTTAACATCTACCCAAATCCATCGAATGGAGATTTTAATATTCAAGCAAAGAATTTAAAACAAGATATCATTTCTGTAACCATTTATGAACTTACAGGAAAAATTATCAAAACAGATGTTATTTCTCATAAGGGTGGGGAATTCATTAAAAACTATTCAATGCAATTACCAAGCGGAGTATATATTATCAATTTAGAAGGAGATTCTATCAAAACTTCACGAAAAATCATCGTAAAATAATGATTACAAAAAAAGTTCGGAAAATTATTCCGAACTTTTTTTATTCTTTTGTTCGATCCAAAGCGACATGTATTTGGTCCCTTGATTATAATGATGTTGTAAGATCTGCCCCATAAAATTTTGCTGACGATGCACTTCTAAATACGAAGTAATGGTATTAAAGTATTCTATGAAGTCCTTCTGAAAATTTTGCTTGGCATAATTGTGATTCAATAATGCAATTCCGTTGTGTTGTGCAAAATTCCAAATTTGTTCATTTTGATAGAGTGTTATTGCTTGAGCTATAAATTCTTCATCATCTGAAGCAACAAAACCATTCCATGCTAATCCACATTGCATCGCCTCCGCCCCTACAACAGTCGTAACATTTGGCGTTCCTGATTGCATAGCATCTACAAATTTACCTTTTACACCTGCACCAAACTGAATAGGAGCCAATAAGACTTTATATTGCTCCATCGTACGTTGCGCATCTATAGCACGACCTTTAATAAAAAATCGCTCCTTGGGATGATGCAATTGCTCGACTTTCTGAGACGCATATGCCCCATATATATGAAGTTCAGCTTTAGGCAATTTTTGACGTAAAACTGGCCAAATGACTTTTTTTAAATGTTGTACGCAATTCCAATTCGGGTCATGGATAAAATTACCAATAAACATAAAATGCGCTCGTTCATCAAAAGATTTCCAAGATTCTATTTTTTCTTGGTCTATAGGTTCTTCTAAGAAGGGTACATAATAAAGCAATGCAGGATTGATATTGAACTGCTGCATAAGCATATCCATTTCTTCTCTCGAAATCATCAACGAGACATCACATCGTAAAATGGACGCAATTTCTCGCTTCGCATGATCTGAATATAACATTTGATTAGAGAATGCAACACCTTTTTTAACTGCTTCTTGTCGTGCATAACGCAAAAAATGAAGATCTTCTGTATCCAGTACTTTCACCGCATTTGGACACTCAGCAGAGACGCGCCAACTGTATTGTTCCTCAACCATATAACGATCAAACAACACAACTTCAGGATTTAATTCTTTGATAAATGCATTAAATCGTTCATCATTTAATTGAATTTCAACTTCTTCTACACCCAAATCCCCTAAAGGATAGCTAAATTCAGATTTTGATGCAGCGCTTGCAAAAGTAATATGATAATTTTCCGATTGAAACAGTTGAATCAATTGAATCATTCGTGTTCCAGCAGCAGATGATGTTGGTTCGGGCCATACAAGACCTATAATCAGCATTTTCTTCATGCGGCAAAATTACACTTTCTCAATCTTTATTTTGAATAATAATTCATCAACATTCTTTATCGCTGAATTTCATCTAACTTTGCATTTTAATTTATAAATCATTTTAATGTCTTATCAAGCTGAATTCGAAGAATTCTATGAACAAGTAAAATCGAGTATCCAACAAGGAACTTTTGCGAAATTAACCATGGCAAAAACCATAGGGGATACAGATTTAAAAAATATATTTGTACGATTACGTCTATTAGAAGATCAAACGTATGATTTTGCCTTTACTTTTCGTTACAAAACAGAAGAAGTAGAACGTTTTCATAGTATAGAACAGACCTATTTGATTTTAAGTTCTTACATCCGAAATCCATTTCAAAGCGCACTATTGTTTACAACTGAAAAAGATTTAATTTTTAAAGTCAATAAAAAAGGAACAGGGAGTTTAGCCGAACAATTACCTACTTTCAAACATGCTTCGGATGTTATGTTGGAAATGGTTGAGAAAAAAATCGTATAATTTTTTCGCTTAATTTGTAGTATAATTCCCAATAAATCAATGGTTTTAAAGTTATGAATAAAGATTATCTTTAAAATCAGAATTAAATACATGAAAAACGTTTATCCTTTATTCGTGTTGTCGCTTTTGGCATGCTCTGCAATGGGGCAAATCAAAAAAACGGCTAATCATCAGATTACAGTTCAACCTCAATTTACGGCTGATACCCTTTATCATTACGAATTGTCGCTAAAAAAAGTGGTTCAAAAGGGTGAAGAAACAAGAATTGAAATTGAAAAAAACATTCCGGTTCAATTAACCTTATATAGTGTTGGTGAAGGATTTAATCTGTTTGAATGGGAAAGTCAACCCATGTTATTTTTTAAGAACAACGAAGAAGGCCAGCCGTATACCTTCCCAACTGAAAACATTAAAATTAACTATCGCACAGATGAGAATTATGTATTAGGAGAAGTAAGCAATTACGATGAAGTTATTCAGGATTATGCTACAGCTTATCAAAAACTATACGATGATCCATCGACTAATTATGAAGATTTAGCCTCAAAATCTGCATTGTACTTTGTTCAAATGTTTCATATGTTTTTTGGGCAGGAATTCAGTTCTAAAGAAAAGGAACAAATGATGAATTTGTTTTTCAATCCCATGAAAAATACATTCTCTGCGGCCGAAGATGAAATCAATTATGTTGAAGCGGATGGAAGATCAGGTTTTCAATTTCAACAAAAATACAATGCCGAAATGGACGATAATTCTGCAAAAATGATGAATCATAAAACCATTGATTCCTATCGTAGCAAACAAACGGGTGCTGATTACGAATTAAAAGCTTGGGGCAATCAAATGTTTCAATCCAATGGATTAATCGACCAAATCGAGCGCGTAGTACAAGTCAAACAAAATGACCAAGTCCTTCAATTTGTTTATACACTTACTAAAAAATAAAGGCATAATCGTTAAACATCAGGTAGCGATTCTGAAATGTATTTTTAAAATCCTATTTTTGCAAAAGATAAAAGAGTATAATTCATGTTAGGATTAAAATTATTAACGGATCCTCGTTGGGCCGATATCGCGGAAAGAAATATTGAAGAAATTTTAACTGATCATGCATGGTGCGAGCAAAAAGCCGCTACCAACGCTATTACCATTATTACCTACAATTCTGAACACGAAGAGTTGGTCCATGAAATGACTGCTATAGCAATTGAAGAAATGCAACATTTCCAAATGGTCATTGAAATCATCAAAAAGCGTGGTTATACTTTAGGTCGTGAACGTAAAGATGATTATGTGGGACAATTAATGAAATTCTGTCGCAAAGATGGTTCGCGTAACATGGCATTTATCGATCGCTTATTGTTTGCCGCTATGATTGAGGCTAGAAGTTGTGAGCGTTTTAAAACGTTATCACAAAACATTAAAGATGAAGAATTGGCCCAATTCTATTATGATTTAATGGTTTCTGAAGCCAATCATTATACAACCTTTTTAAATTTTGCTCGTAAATTATCGACGGATGTAGACGTGGATAAACGATGGAAAGAATGGTTGGATTTTGAAGGCCAATTGATACAATCATACGGTAATAAAGAAGCTATTCATGGATAGTAACACCCATAAATAAAAAATGAGTTCAATTTTCGATTGGACTCATTTTTTTTCTCAAATCTTATCATTCGAAATGTAGTTTCAGTGATCTAAAAAAATCTTTTGATTACGATTAATTCATTATTAATCCATATACTTATCATGTTGAACTTGTTTCAACATTTCATCCGATGACATGCAATCCTGGAAATGAATTCAGGAGGACTAGAAATAGTTAATTTGAACCTTTCGAAATATCTCTTCTAACAATCAATACCATACATCAATTAATTTCATATCAAAACATTGTAACTTTGTGTAAACAAATAAGATAATACTATGGAATTAGGAATCGGAATGTTCGGAGATGTACGCATCGATGAAAAAACAGGATATATTCAATCACCACAACAACGTCTTGCTGAAATTATCGAGGAGGTTAAATTAATGGATGAGGTTGGAATTGATTTCTTCGGCATTGGAGAACATCATCGTCCGGACTATGCCGTATCTTCTCCAGAAATTGTATTAGCTGCTGCTGCTGCTGTAACCAAAAACATCAAATTAGGAAGTTCAGTTTCAGTGATTAGTTCAGCAGACCCCGTGAAATTATTTCAAGATTTTTCGATGGTGGATAATCTATCCAATGGACGTGCAGAAATTATGGCGGGACGTGGTTCATTTATTGAGTCCTTTCCTTTGTATGGATTTGATTTAAAGGATTATGAAGCCTTATATGATGAGAAATTAAAACTCTTAATCACTTTAAATAAAAATGAAGTCGTGAACTGGAGAGGCCAATTTAGACCATCCTTACAAAAACAAACCATTTTTCCACGTCCAGTTCAAAATGAAATCCCATTATGGGTCGCTGTGGGAGGAACCACTTCTTCTGTTATTCGAGCAGGAAAATTGGGATTACCCATTATTTTTGCTATAATTGGTGGAGATCCGGCCAACTTTACACCACTTTTTGAAGTGTACAAACAAGCCTATGTGGATAATGGACATGACATTACCAAAATGCAAATTGGTGTGCATATGCATTCATTCTTTGGAGAAGATAATCAACACGTTGCAGATGATTATTTCCCTATCTACGCTGCTCAAATGGATCGTATCGGTAAATCAAGAAATTGGCCACCTTATCAACGTTCACAATACGATTTCGGACGAGGTGAAAATGGAAATTTGATCATTGGTGATGCCTCTTTAGCGGTTGATCGCATTTTAAAATACCAAGAAATGTTTGGTTTAACACGATTTTCTGCACACATGGATGTAGGAGCTCCAAATCACCTTGATATGATGAAATCCATTGAAATTTTTGGGACAAAAATCCTACCCAAAGTAAAAGACGCATTAAAATAACATTAAGTTTACATAAGATTCTCTTCATCAAAGAGAATCTTTTTTATTTTAGGCGGTCAAACAAATGAAATGAGGAAATTAGTAGGATGGATCGCCTTGTGTACAAGTCTATATGCACAAGCACAGGAGAAAGATTTTAGAACTTGGAGCATTTTAAATGTGAACCAAACGTTGAATGAGGATTGGACATTTAATTCGGATATTCAATATCGGATGTACGAAGATTGGAATCAATTGAACCAACTTTTAGTGCGTGGAGGTATAGGTTATCATATGAGTCCGAATAATAACACCATTTTATTAGGATATGCGTATGTCCTGACTCGTGTTCCTGTTGGAGAACATTAGTATTCGACGTTTAATGAGCATCGCATTTATCAACAATTCAACACCAAACATCTGATTAGTAAAGTCAATGTAAATCATCGTTTTCATTTGGAAGAACGTTTGATGAATGATGATATCTTTTATCGTTTCCGCTATCAACTCAATGCGACTTTACCCCTGAACAAACCCAATTTGCAAAAAGATGCTTGGTTTATAAAAGCTTCAAACGAATTGTTTTTAAACGCGATTAAAACCAACGAATTTGATCGAAACCGATTAAATTTTAATTTGGGCTATGTCCTATCCCCTATGCTAACTCTAGAGGCTGGGCTATATGAAACAACATGTTAAACATCTACAAACCGACCATTTGATGGTTGGATTGACCATAAATAATCCACGTACAAAAAAGCCAAGTTAAATTCTTGGCTTTTTTTATTTAGTGTGATGAAACTGCTTTTAATCCGACGATAGATCCAATTAAAGTAATGACGAAGAATAAACGCCAAAATGTTACGGGTTCTTTGAAGACAAAAATTCCCATTAAAACAGTTCCCACTGCTCCAATTCCTGTCCATACTGCATATGCTGTTCCTAAAGGTAAGGTTTGTGTAGCTTTCATTAACAATAGCATACTTACGGTTAAAAACAATAAGAAACCACCGTACCAACCGTACATTTCCATTCCTGTCGTTTCTTTTGCCTTACCCAAACAAGAGGCAAATCCTACTTCGCATAATCCTGCGATGATTAAGATAATCCAATTCATGATGTATTATTTTTTTACAAATGTAAGAGCGTTTTAACGACAATTATTTTACCTATGTTAAATTTTTGCACGAATTCGGCTCAACGATACTTGAGTAATTCCCAAATATGAAGCAATGTACTTTAAAGGAATACGCTGAATAATTTCGGGATAAGTGTCGATTAATTTGAGATAACGTGCAGTGGCAGATAATGACAAACGATCGATGAAACGTTGTTCCGTAAAATGTGCAAATTGATCGGATAAAGCACGTCCAAAATTAGCCAATTCTAAATCTGTGGTATACAACACCTTTAAAGCTTCTGTATTTAGTTCATACAAAACCGAATCTTCGAGCAATTCAATGTATTCATACGATGGTTTCTGATACAAATATCCGTCAAATGACAAGAGGTAATCCTTTTCTAAAAATAAAATATACGAAATTTCATTGCCTTCGTCATCAATGATGTAAACACGTGCACTTCCTTTGGCAATAAAATAGAATTTTGGTTCATATTGTTTGGGATCAAAGACAATGGATTTCTTGGGCATTTCGACTCGGGTAACCAAGGCATTTAGTTTCTGAAATGCGGTTTCGGATAATGGATAATAATGTTGAATAATTTCGCGAAACGAATACATATAAGGCTTTCGATTAGTTCAGCAATTTACGATTTTATCGAAAAAGAAAAACCCACTCGTTTGAGTGGGTTTGGAAATTATAAGATCCTAGTTATTGTATAATGAATTCTGAGAAAATGAACTAATTTATATATGATAAATAAAGATAATACTACATCACTAACTACGGTTAAAATTGGAATGTATAAGTTATACTTATTGACAAAATCAAACAATTTTAAACTTTTTAAAGTCTCATCTGAAGAAAAATAAAGAAAGTTTAAAACTCAAAATACACTTATTAATATTACACGAATAATTTTTTCATCTAATTTATCAATTAATCCATTCATTAAAATTAAGATTCACAAGAAGAACAAGAAACTAAGTTCGTTACTAATTCTTTGGATACCGACTGAGAACGTTGGTAGTATAATGTTTTAACTCCTAATTGCCACGCTTCGATCATTAAGCGGTTGACGTCTTTCACCGGTAAATCGGCCGGAATATTTAAGTTTAAAGACTGTGATTGATCCACAAATTTTTGACGAATTGCCGCTTGCTGAACAATCTCTAATTGAGATAATTCTTTAAATGTTTTGAACACGTCTTTTTCTTCTTTCGTTAACTCTGTCATGTGTTGTACCGATCCACCATTTAACATGATTCCACGCCATACATCCTCGTTATCTAACCCTTTTTCTTGTAATAACTTCGTTAAATACTTGTTTTTACGCATAAAGTTACCCTTCGATAAACCTGCTTTATAGTAATTCGAAGCAAATGGTTCGATTCCTGGCGATGTTTGCCCTAAAATAGCTGAAGATGATGTTGTTGGCGCAATAGCTAAAGTTGTGGTATTACGACGTCCATATCCTTTTAACACTTCTGGTTCACCATATATACGTGCTAATTCTTCAGTTGCACGATCGGCTTTTTCTTGAATGTATTTGAAAATTTCAGTTGTACGTAATTTAGCTTCCATCCCTTCAAAAGGAATCATATTACGTTGTAAATACGAATGCCATCCCAATACTCCTAATCCAAGTGCACGGTGGCGTTTCGCAAAACGGTTGGCAGATGCTAAATAGTGATTTCCTTCAGTTTTTTCAATAAACTCTTGTAATACAGCATCCAAGAAGAAAATCGCTAATTTCACCGCTTCTGTATCCTTCCATTCATCATATAATTCCAAGTTCATTGATGATAGACAGCAGATAAAGGATTCATCTTCTGAAGAAGGCAACATGATCTCCGAACATAAGTTAGATGCATTAATGCGCATTCCTAAGTCTTTATATACTTGAGGTTTGTTCTTGTTGACATTATCAGAGAAGAAAATATAAGGTAATCCTTTTTCTTGACGAGACTCTAAAACTTTAGCCCAAATTTGGCGTTTTTCAACATCCCCATCAATCATTTCTTGCATCCAATAATCCGGTACACATACCCCATAGAAAAGATTTTGAATTGGGTTACCAATTGATTTGATTTTTAAGAACTCTTCAATATCGGGATGATCGATATCTAAATATGCCGCAAATGCCCCACGACGCGTTGACCCTTGGCTCACCACATTCATTGCAGAATTAAATAATTCCATAAAAGAAACAGCACCACTACTCTTTCCATTATCTGTGATTGCCGCACCACGCTCGCGTAATTCACCAAAATAACCAGAAGTACCACCACCAATTTTGGTTTGCATGATCACCTCTCCTAATTTGTGTGTAATTCCTTCAATACTATCTGGAATATGGACATTGAAACAAGAAATAGGTAATCCTCGTTCTGTTCCCATATTCGCCCAAATTGGTGAGGATAAACTCATCCAACCTCTTTCAATCATTTCTTTAAACGATTCTTGTAATTCAGGTTTGTATAAACGTTTAGCTGCTGCTGCTGTAATACGATCGATTGCGCCTTCAACTGTTTCTCCTTTTAAAAGGTATCCACGGTTTAAAATTTGCTCTGACTCTGAATTTTTCCACCATAATTTAGGTGCTGTTCCGTCAAAAAAAGTGAATTCTTCGTGTTGTGGTGTATTTTCCATCCGTTTGGGGTTTAAAATTTTTAGGTACTAATTCGTTAAATTTTCTAGGTCTTCGATTGATTCTATGGTTTAGAATAAATCGTCTGCAGAAATACTCTTATCGTGTTTCGTATAATCTACAGGGCGTTTTGCGAAGAAATCATCTAAAGTATTCGCAAAAACTTCTTCTTCGAACCACGCCATTGGGCGGTACTGTTCTTGGCTGATGTGAAATACCTTTTGATAACCAATTTTTACAATGGCTTCATCTAAACGGTATTTCATGTAGTTTAATAAATCTTCTTTGGAATAATGTTCTAATTCACCTTTCTCAAAAATCCAATCCAACATCAATTGTTCTTGTTCGATGTATCCCGTAACTGCTGTATTGACCCAATTTTGATCTAAAGCTTCTGGTAACAATCCTTCTTCTTTAATCTTATTGATCAAGAAAATACCTGCATTGGCATGAATTTGCTCATCTACAGAAGTCCATGCAATAATGTTCGCCGTATTTTTCATTAATCCTTCGAATCGCGTAAAAGATAAAATGTTGGCAAATTTTGAAAATAAGGAACTATCCTCAATGACTAAAGCAAAGAATAATAATTTCTCAACAATGCTTTTCTCTTCGTCTTTTAAAATATTCGTTACGAAATTATTGTAGCTTTTGAATACTGGATTCTCTAAGGCAACCGTAAATTCGTCCAAATATCCATTAACTTCTAAGATGCGAGAATAAGCTTCACTGTGTCTAAATTCACTTTCTGCGAATGTAGCACCTAAACCATTCAATTCTGGTTTTGGGAAATAACGGTATAAGTCACCCCAAAAGTTCTTGACACATACTTCGATCTGAGCAATTGATAAAATAGATCGCTTATGAATTTCTCTTTTTACATCATCCAAATTCGCTCTGTAATCTTGGACGTCTGATGTAAAATCGACTTCACTGTGTACCCAATATGCTTTTTGTATTGCTTCCGTAAAAGTTAATACTTCAGGATATTCAAATGGTTTATAATTGATCCTTTTATCAAAGATAGACATAATGAAAAGTGTTTTATTTTATATTAATAATTTAGAAATAGGGAAACTCGATGGTAAAAAAATGGCTCAAGCCTTTAGTATAAAGCGATTAAAAAATGGAGCATTTTCCACATCGATTTTTTCAAATTTAGGATAAGATTTTACAAATTAAAATTATTGAATCTTAAAAATTAAAAAGGTTATCAACAAGTTGTTAATTATTTCATTTTCATGGTTTTATTAAAATTCATCTGCTTCAAAATTAGGAGTAAACATCACCTATAAAAAGGTGCACATTTTTAGCATAAAAACAAAAAAAAGGACCAACTTTCGTTGATCCTTCTTCTATATTGGATGAATAATTATCTCGCAATATTAACAGCACGCGTTTCGCGGATTACTGTTACACGAACCTGACCTGGATAAGTCATTTCGTTTTGAATTTTGTCTGAAATTAAGAAAGATAATTCAGCTGCTTTAGCATCATCTACTTTATCACTTTCAACAATCACACGTAATTCTCTTCCGGCTTGGATAGCGTAAGCTTTTTCAACACCATCAAAATTTAATGCCGTACTTTCTAAATCTTTTAAACGTTGAATATATGATTCAACCACTTGGCGACGTGCACCAGGACGAGCTCCTGAAATTGCATCAGCAACTTGAATAATCGGTGATAACAAGGATGTCATTTCGATTTCATCATGGTGAGCTCCGATCGCGTTCACTACATCCGGATGTTCTCCGTATTTCTCTGCCCACTGCATACCTAAGATAGCGTGTGGTAATTCAGATTCTTCTTCAGGAACTTTACCAATATCATGTAATAAACCAGCTCGTTTAGCTAATTTAGGGTTTAATCCTAATTCAGCAGCTAATGTTCCAGCCAGGTGAGCAACCTCACGTGAGTGCTGTAACAAGTTTTGTCCGTAAGACGAACGGTATTTCATACGTCCAACAATCTTCACTAAATCTTTGTGTAATCCGTGGATTCCTAAATCTAAGATTGTTTTCTTCCCAATTTCAATGATCTCATCCTCGATTTGTTTCGTTGTTTTCGCAACAACTTCTTCAATACGAGCAGGGTGAATACGTCCATCTGTTACTAATCGATGTAAAGATAAACGAGCAATTTCACGTCTTACCGGATCGAAACAAGATAAAATAATTGCCTCTGGTGTATCATCCACGATGATTTCAACCCCAGTAGCCGCTTCAATAGCACGGATATTACGACCTTCACGACCGATAATACGTCCTTTAATCTCATCAGATTCGATGTTGAATACTGAAACCGAGTTCTCAATAGCTTGCTCTGTACCGATTCGTTGAATCGCAGATACCACAATTTTACGAGCCTCATTTTTCGCATTCAATTCTGCATCTTCCATAATTTCTTGGATATGCGCTTGTGCTTTCGTTTTCGCTTCATCTTTTAAGACTTCGATTAACTCAGCACGTGCTTCTTCAGCAGAATAATTTGAGATTTTTTCCAAGATCTCTACTTGTTTTCTGTGCATCGTATCGACTTCCTTCTGTTTGATATTTAGTTTATCGATACGCGACTGTAAATTACCTTTTTCAAACTTAATATTGTCTTTTTGTTTTTGAATTTCAGAAAGATCTGCTTTGATGCGATCTTCTCTCTCTTTCACTTTAAGTTCAGCGTCTGCAACCTTACGCTCACGTTGATTGATTACTTCTTCGTGTTTCGTTTTTAATTCTAAAAATTTTTCCTTTGCTTGTAAAATTTTCTCCTTTTTAATGGCTTCGCCTTCCTTTTCAGCTTCATTAATTAAAGTTTGTGCTTTACGAGTTGCTTCATCAATAAGTTCTTGGTTTTGTTTGTCTACCGATTTCTTAGATAAGAAATAACCCACTACAGCTCCTATAATTAATGTAACAAGTGCAATAATAATAGCAATTGAATTCATAGCGTTTTGTAATGTTATATATATAAAAAAACCTACATTAGTCCGTTTAAAATTGAGTTAACTCCTGTAAACAGGATTTGAGTTATCTTATCCCTCAAGTTTCCACTGTCATCTTAGAAGATGTTCCCGGAGGATGTGGCCTACTTTTAAAATAATGTTCACTCGGTAACAATATAAGTGTTGAGTTAACCAAAATAGCTAGAACTAATGTAGGAATATTTTTGTCCACCTTTTCCACTTGTGAAAAGATGTAAGAACTTCTCTTATTTTGCGATTGACTGATCAATCAATTCCAATAACTTCGCGATACGTTCTGCCGTGATCTCTTCGTTATCTTTCATTTGTTTCTTTAATTTCGCTTCACGAATGGCTAACTGAATCGTTACCATCGCTAAGGCATCTTGTTTGTCGGTTACAGAATATTTTTCTTCGAACTGACGTAAGATCCCGTTTATCTCTTGCGCACACTGCTTTACCATCTCTTCCTCTTCAGGATGAATGTTTAATGGATAGTTGCGTGAAGCAATTTTAATCTCAATTCGTTGAGTTGACATTCTTATTAACTGTTTGTTTTAATTTGAGCGATACACGAGTCGACCTCCTTTATCAATTTATTCATTTTGAGCTTCATCATTTTTTTATATTCTTGATTGCCACTCATTGCATTCACCACTTTTAATCGTTTCACCTCATCGGTAAGGTTTAGATTATTTACTTGTGAATCTCTCAATTTATTTTTTAATCTGGTATTCTCCTCTTGGAGTTTCGCCAAATCTGATTTTATGTTTTGATAATTCTCTAACAGGTCTAAAACTTTGCTTTCAAGCGCGTTAAAATTTATTTTTTCTTCCATCATCAGAGAACCACTTTAATTCTAGCTTCTATTGCAAAAATAACATTTTTTTAAATGTAATCAATACAAAAACTAAATTTTATCAGTTTTTTTATATCATTTTGACAAACAGTGATTTAGTTATTTTTCATTTTTTTTGCTTTGGATTTTATGACCAATCTTCTCACTAAACGTATCCCAAAAAATAAAACCACAACACCTCCTATACTTGGAGTTAATTTCACCAGATAAACCGTCAACATTTTCAACCCGTAGATGCCATCATTCCATGCTTTTTTAAAGGCTAATCCCCAATTCAATTTATCACACAAAGGCTTATTCCTATTTGGAGCATTATACTCTTTTATAATTATTTCTTCTTCCAATTTGTATGTTATTGTGGCATATTTTAATTGATCACCTAAAAGTGCTTTCCATACCTTATCTTCCATTTGGTCTTCTGTCTTTCGATCACCCGATTGTTCAAGATTCAAATCATTTTCAAGTTTTTTAAAAGTCAATTCTGTATTCTCTACTTTCAACGTTTCAACATATATACCTTGCTTAATTGCAAATCGAACATGGTCCCGAAGAGCATCTGTTGGAACTTTCAACGTAATCGTATTTCTCTTTTGCATTTCAACAACTTTTACAATACTATCTTCTGATATTTCTTGCTCTTGTGTTTTTATTATATGATTCGATAAATCACTAGATATTACAAATCCGCCTTTAGCAATCGCATCTTCTTCTAAACGAAACGAGCGCTGTTGTACATCCTTTACTTTCATTTTAATGACCGCTTTAGTTTCGAAAAGTTTATCTTCCACTTGAATACCGATTGCATTTGTTACAACCGAATCAACTCCTATAGGTTTTGATAAAACTTCAACTTTATGCTCTTCATCATTTTTACATCCAAATAAGAAGACAAATGCGACTAAAATACCTCCTAATGTTTTTTTCATGTTTAGATTTTTTAATTAACTGAAATAAAATTAGATGCATTTGATCACAGAGTTTGGTAAATTCATTCTTAAATCTTACACGAATAATTTTACAAATACAAAGCTTTGTATTTCAATTTGTTAATTCTATTTTACAAAGATTTTATGGTCCGATATTTTCAGGTTTTCAAAACTTTAAGGAAGTTTGTACGAGATTTACCTTATTTTAGATATAAAAATTCCAACAGAGAGAAAATGAAAGTGATTAAACCAATTTGTCTAAGCCTATTTATTGCATCATTCGTATTCGGACAACGTGCTGAACAACCTCATGCCGATACTTACCCTAAAAATGATTTCATCAATCCATTAGAAATTAAAAATCTTTTAGCTGGTAATTTTGGAGAGCTACGATCTAATCACTTTCACAGTGGATTAGACATTAAGACCCAACAAAGAGAAGGATTAAAAGTCTTTGCTGTTGGAGATGGCTATATCTCACGTATCAATATATCTCCTACTGGATATGGGAACGCCATTTATATTGATCATCCCAATGGATACACCACTGTTTATGCCCATTTACAACAATTTGAAGGTGCTATTAAAGAATATGTTCGTCGAAAACAATATGAACAACAACAATTTAAAGTAGAATTATACCCAGAGCCTCACGAATTTAAAATCGCGAAAGGGGATTTAATTGCTTTATCTGGAAATTCAGGTGGTTCGGGTGGACCTCACTTGCATTTTGAGATTCGTCATACCCAAACTGAGGAACCAATCAATCCTTTCTATTTTGGTTTTGACATTCCAGATTCACGAAAGCCAAACATTCTTGGAACCTATGTCTACCCTATTAACGGACGTGTGAATCAAATGAATCAACGGATATCGGTCGCCAATGGTGGAACGATTAAAGCTTCGGGAGCCATTGGATTTGGTCTAAAAGCTTATGATAAACAAGATGGAGCTGACAATAACAATGGAGTTCATGAAATTGAAGTTTTGGTGAATGACGAACCAATTTACAACTATAAGGCCAGTCGTTTCTCTTTTGATGAAACCCGAGCTATAAATAGTGTGTGTGATTATTCTGATTTAATGCGCAACAACAGTTGGGTTTATCAAGCTTTCGTTAAAGAAGGTAATCCCCTGCGTGTTTTTTCTAATTTAAAGAACAATGGCATCTTAAACATTGAAGAAGGTAAAACGTATGCCGTAAAAATTATTGCAAAAGATTATGCCAATAATGCGTCCACAGTCAACTTTACAGTTATTGGTGAAGCTGCACCTGAAAATATATCTTCTCCAACCTTTAAGAATCCGATGTATTGGAATAAAGAAAATCATTTTCAATCGGAGGGAATTGAAATTTTCTTTCCGAAAGGAATCTTCTATGAAGATTTTGATTTAGCTTATAAAAAGGAGGGAAAAAAGCATCATGTTGGAAATTGGAATATTCCCGTTCATCAGTATTATACTTTAATGATGCAGCCGACAGAAGATATACCAGCTGCTCATTTAGAAAAAGCAGTGATAATTCGTCAATACCAGAAAAAAGGAGCTTGGAAAAAATCTTATGAAAAAACGGAATTAAAAAACGGGAAATTAATGGCTGAAGTTAGAGAATTTGGAATATTCTCCATCGAAATCGATTATACTAAACCAACAATTACTCCGTTAAACATCAAAGATCATAGTCAATTTACTCGTGCCAACTCGAAAATTAACTTTACCATTAATGATAGTCAATCCGGAATTAAGGAATATCATGCTTATATTGATGGAAAATGGGTTCTTGCCGAATATGATCAAAAAATAAAACGCCTTTCGATTGATTTAAATGCTGAAGGAATCGAAATCGGCGAACACCAATTAGAACTAAACGTAAAAGATGAAAAAAACAATACTTCTACCTACAATGCTACATTCAAAAAAGTATCTTAGCATCTTAGGATTTTCCTTATTAGGAGGAGTTTTATTGGCTCAAACCGCACAAATTTCTGGAAAAGTCGTTGATGAAAACAAACAACCGCTTGCCCATACTCATATTCTTTGGAATGATCAAGAAGTGTATACGGATGAAAATGGAAATTTTAAAGTAGATATTCCATCCAATCAATCGGTAACACTGACTTTTCATTATGATGGTCGAATGACGTACCATCAAACTTTTAATCTGAAGGATAAAAATAAACGTGAAATTTTTGTGCTTTTAGCTCCTGATACGGAAGCTGGAGTAAATTTAAATACCGCAGAAATTAGTTTTCAATCCAATAAAAATAAACCTTTCCAGAGTACTGTGCTTAGTGCAGAACAAATGCAACAAGGACCAAGCTTAACGGGGGGAGTTAGTGATTTATTAAAAACTTTACCGTTTGTGAACTCCAATACCGAATTGAGTTCACAATACATGGTGCGCGGAGGTAACTATGACGAAAACTTAATTTATGTCAATGGAATTGAAATCTACAAACCTCAACTGATTCGGAATGCCGAACAAGAGGGATTAGGTTTTGTAAATCCAAACATGACGCAATTTGTTAATTTTTCTGCGGGTGGATGGGAAGCCAAATATGGCGATAAAATGTCGTCGGTTTTAGACATCTATTATAAACAACCCAAAAAATTCGAAGGTCAATTCGAAGCTAGTTTAATGGGTGGAAGTTTAACGTTAGGAACGGGATCTAAAAATCAAAAATTTAGTGCGATTGTAGGGGCCCGCTATCAGAACCGTAATCTAGTTTTAAATACATTAGATGGTGACACCAACTTTAATCCTGAATATTATGATGTTCAAGCCAATCTGCATTATAAATTGAGTGATAAATGGAACGTTAATTTCTTAGGAACTGTATCGCGTTCCCGTTTTGAAATGGTTCCAAATAACCGCGAGACGTATTTCGGAACCTTAGAAAATCCTCTTTTATTAACGGTTTATTATAATGGTAAAGAAGATGATCGTTTTGGAACTGAAACTGGAAGTTTGTCGTTTAATTATAAACCCAACGCCAATTTAGATTTAGGGTTTGATGTATTTGCTTATTACTCGAAAGAACGAGAATATTTTGATATTCAAGGCGCTTATTTAATTTCAGAAGTGGATGATGAGGGCAATGCAAGCCAAACGTATGATGTAGGGGCACAAATAGATCATGCCCGCAATAATTTCGATGCGTTAGTTGCAGGTGTTCAACACAAAGGAAAATATAAAATCAATTCTAATAATGATCTGGAGTGGGGATTCAAATTTCAACAAGAAGACATTCGTGATTTATTGAATGAATGGCAAGTTATTGATTCGTTAGGATATTCCGTATCGAATCCGAATTTAGGAGATGGAATGCAATTAAATTATTATGTGAATTCGCGTAATAATGTTAAATCGAACCGTATTTCGGGTTATGCTCAATATTCCACAAAATTGATGTGGAATGATGCAAAAGTCATGATCAATTTAGGTTTACGCAGTTCTTATTGGGATTATAATAACGAAACTACTATTTCGCCTCGTGGTCAAATAGCGATTAAACCCAATTGGGAGAAAGATATGTTGTTTCGATTTGCGACAGGTGTTTATTATCAACCTCCATTCTATCGCGAAATGCGTCGTTTAGATGGAAGCTTAAATCAAGACATCAAATCCCAACAATCGATTCATTTCATTTTAGGTCATGATTACGAATTCACATGGATGAATCGTCCTTTTAAATTAACGACAGAAGCCTATTACAAAATCATGAATGATTTAAATCCTTATTTTGTGGATAATGTACGTGTACGCTATCAAGCTCATAATAATTCAGAAGGATATGCTTATGGTTTAGATATGCGCTTATTTGGACAATTTGTACCTGGTATCGATTCGTGGTTCTCTGCCTCTTATGCCAGAGCTTATCAAAACATTGACAATCGTGGAGATATTTCTTTACCAACAGATCCTCGATTCAAAGTATCCGCATTTTTCCAAGATTATATGGATTTCTTACCATCATTCAAAGTGAATGTCAATTTAATTTATGCTTCGGGATTACCAAATGGAGCACCTCAATTTACAGACCCTTACAATTACACTTCTTATTTACAAGATTACAAACGTGTGGATATTGGATTCGTAAAAGAATTTGTGAATCAAAAAGATTTGAAACCATCCGCAGGATCTTTCTTTGGAAAATTTAAAGAAGTTTCTGTGGGATTGGATGTCTTCAATATCTTTGATATCCGAAATGAGATTAGTAACACATGGATCACAGATGTTAACACATCAAACGTTTATGCGGTACCTAATCGTTTAACAGGACGTTTCTTAAACGCGAAAGTGAATTTTAAATTCTAAATTGATAAAATCATCATACATTTACAGGCACTTCTCCGACAAGAAGTGCCTATTTTATTACTAATTCTGTCAAAAAGTCACACTATGCGCATTGGCAAACTATTTGATTCTTTGAAGGGCAAATACAAGAATACTATGTCTGAACAAAATATAAACGAAGAAATCCAAGATCAAAATATTAATTCTGAAACGCCAAACGAAGAAAACACGGCAACTACAGCATCGAATGAATCTACAGAATCAACAGAAACAGTTGAAGAACAAGTAGAACAAAAATCTGAAGTAGACGTTTTAAAGGAAGAATTACAAAAGGAAAAAGAACAATACTTACGTTTATTTGCTGAATTTGATAACTTTAAAAAACGTACATCACGCGAACGTATGGACATTTTTAAAACAGCTAACAAGGAGGTAATCACCGCTTTATTACCTGTTTTAGATGATTTAGATCGTGCGATGCCACAAATTAAAAAATCAGAAGACGAGGCATTAGTAACTGGTGTGGAGTTGATTCAAAACAAATTGAACGAAACTTTACGTGGAAAAGGGCTTATTGCCATGGAAGTAAAAGCAGGTGATGATTTCAATACGGATTTACACGAAGCTATTACTCAAATTCCTGCTCCTACGGAGGATTTAAAAGGAAAAATCGTTGATTGTGTAGAAACTGGTTACTTATTACAAGATGTCGTAATTCGTTACGCTAAGGTTGTAGTAGGAATGTAATAGTAATATTGTTATGTCAACAAAAAGAGATTTTTACGAAATATTAGGTGTAGACAAGTCTGCATCTGCTGCTGAGATTAAAAAAGCTTACCGCAAATTAGCCATCAAATATCACCCTGACAAAAATCCGGATGACAAAGAGGCAGAAGAAAAATTCAAAGAAGCTGCAGAAGCTTATGAAGTTTTAAGCGATGACAACAAACGTGCTCGTTATGATCAATTTGGTCATGCGGGTATGGGAGGTGCTGCTGGCGGAGGTGGATTCGGCGGTGGCGGTATGAACATGGAAGACATTTTCTCTCAATTCGGAGACATCTTTGGTGGTGGTTTCGGTGGTTTTGGAGGTGGATTCGGTGGTCAATCTCGTGGTCCTCGTCGCATGAAAGGTTCTGACTTACGCATTCGTGTTAAATTGAACTTAGAAGAAATGGTTAACGGTTGCGAGAAAAAAGTAAAAGTTAAACGTTTCAAACAAGCACCTGGAGTTACTTCTAAAACATGTCCAACATGTAACGGATCAGGACAACAAGTGCGTGTAACCAATACCATTCTTGGACAAATGCAAACGGCTACAACTTGTGGCACATGTCAAGGAATTGGAAAAGTGGCTGATAAAATTCCATCGGGAGCAAATAATCAAGGGTTAATTAAAGAAGAAGAAACTATTGATTTACAAATTCCAGCTGGAGCACGCGAAGGTATCCAATTACAAGTTCGTGGAAAAGGTAACGATGCCCCATTTGATGGAATCCCTGGTGACTTATTAGTCGTTATCGAGGAAGAAGAACACGATACACTAAAACGTGATGGTAATAACTTACATTACGATTTATATATTTCTATGCCTGATGCTGTATTAGGTAGTTCTCAAGAAGTTCCAACAGCCAATGGTAAAGTAAAAATTAAAATTGAGAAAGGAACGCAATCTGGAAAAGTATTACGTTTAAAAGGTCAAGGTTTAGCCGATCTTAACGGATATGGAAAAGGAGACTTATTGGTTCACGTTAATATTTGGACACCAACTAATTTAACAAAAGAACAAGAAGCCTTTTTTGAAAAAATGAGAGATGATAAAAATTTCTCTCCTGAACCTTCTAAAAATGAGAAATCATTCTTTGAACGTGTAAGAGATATGTTTCAATAAATTCTTCAAAATAGTTTAAAAGTGCATTTAGTAAAATAAATGCACTTTTTTTATGTTAAAATTTATTTAATTCAATAATTATTCAATTATCTTTAGATAACACTAATTCGAATTAAATATACTTTAAATGAAGAAAAATTTTACGCTTTTAATTGCAGCGTTCTTGATGTCATGCTCTGCATTTGCACAAGACTTTAATCAAATGGTTGGAGAGCATCTATCAAAAACAAATGCTCAAATTACAGAATTTGAAATTGTACAAAATAATTTTAGTAATTTAACACAAGCCAATCAACTTCACGTTCAACGCTTACATCAAGGTTTACCTGTTTTCTCTACATATGCGAATTATGTCATCAAAAACAATCAAATCGTTTGGTCTACAAATTCTGAAAATTTCGATACGAATTTAGACCATGTTAATATCAATCCAAGTTTAACCTTCGAAAACGCATTATCTAAGTTTGCACAAACAGAAGGAAAACAATTGATTCAATCTTCATACGATGATTTAAATACAACACAAGAAGGAGTTTATTATTTCTCAGAAGATCAGCCTCAATTAACCATTTTTATCGACGACCAAAAAGAAGCAAAATTAGCTTATAACTTTCCTGTAAAAATTTTATCTGGTCAACACAATGAAATTTTTGATTTAATCGTAGATGCCCACACTGGTGAAACATTATTAAAACATAGCCATACGTTATCATGTGGTTTTGATCATCAATCGTTTGCCAATGAAAATGCAGCAACATTCAACAAAGCAGATTGGGACTGGTTATATGACACTTCTGACAATACGCTAAATAACGGGACTTATCGTGTTTTACAATTGCCTTTAGAAGCGACTACATTTGGTGAAAGATCCCTTTATACACAAGGAGCTTTTAATCCTACAGCTTCACCTTTTGGATGGCATGACACGGATGGTGTTGCAGGACCTGAATATACAACAACAAGAGGGAATAACACAAGAACAGTGAACGATCATCAATCGGTTGGATACAGTACTTACAATGGAGCAAATGCTACGACAACAGATTATATCGATGGTGGTGAAAACTTAGTATTCGATTTTCCGTACGATAATTCAAGACATCCTTATGTTTATGGGGCAGCATCAGCTACAAACTTGTTTTATTTAACAAACATGATGCACGATATCTATTATCGTTATGGATTCACAGAACAATATGGAAATTTCCAACAAAATAATTATGAAAAAGGGGGAACAGGAAACGATCCTGTGATTGCCTTATCACAAACAGGATTAAGCATTGGAAATTCTAATAATGCTACATTCTCCACTCCTATTGATGGAAGACATCCATTAATGTCGATGTATTTATGGGATCCACCTGCATCATTTGTGGGTAAACCTTTAACAATTAATTCACCTTCTAATTTAGCAGGTAATTTTGAAGCATTATCTGGTAATTTTGGTCCACAACTTCCAAATGATCCCTTAACGAGAGACTTTGTTTTAGTGACAAAATCTGAAACAACAGGAACACCTTATGATGGCTGTGGATCAATTACAAATGCTGATCAAATTCAAAATAAAATTGCAGTTATACTAAGAGGTGATTGCTCATTTGTCGAAAAAGTTCAAAATGCTCAAAATGCAGGAGCCGTTGGTGTAATTATTGTTAATAATACTGCTGGAGCAATAAATATGGGAGGTGAATCAACTACAATTACAATTCCATCTGTTTCTGTAACACAAGCCGTTGGTAATCCAATTATGTCAGCATTACAAAACAATACTGTGGTTAATGGAACGTTAAAATACATTGAAATTCCTTACATTGATGGAAGTTTTGATAATGGAATTATTGCACATGAATATGGACATGGTATTTCAAACCGTCAAACTGGGCCAACGACTAACTCTTCATGTTTAAGTAACTTAGAACAAATGGGTGAAGGATGGTCTGATTTCTTTGGTTTAATGATCACACAATTACCAACAGATACTTCTGTAACACGTCGTGGAATCGGAACATTTGCCGTGGGTCAACCAACAACAGGCGTTGGAATTCGTCCAACAGTTTATTCGACAGATATGGCGGTTAACCCTGCAACTTATGCACGTGTAGCTTCTTACGGAAACTCTGATTCTCCACACCGTACAGGATATGTTTGGGCAACAATGTTATGGGATTTAAACTGGAAATTAATTGATAAATATGGTTTCTCTCCAGATTTATTAAATGGTACTGCAGGAAATAACAAAACAATTGAATTGGTAATGGAAGGTTTACGTTTACAACCTTGTCGTCCAGGATTCGTAGATGGCCGTGATGCTATTTTACAAGCAGATGAGTTATTAAATGAAGGAGCAAACAAATGTGATATTTGGTCTGTATTTGCACGCCGTGGTTTAGGTTATTCAGCTGATCAAGGAAGTAGTAACAGTAGAACAGATGGGACAGCAGCATATGATATGCCTCCAGCAGAAGTTCTAAATTGTGATTTAAATACTGCAGAGATTGCATCAAACGAATCGTTTAAATTATTCCCTAATCCTGCAAAAGATATTGTAAACATTTATGATGAAACTTTAAAAGGTGATGTAAAAGTTGAAATTGTAGATATGGTTGGTCGTGTAGTTTCTACTGAAACAGTAAAAATGCAAAACAATCGAAATGCGATTGATACTTCTCGTTTACCAAAAGGAGTTTATGTATTAAAATTCACAACAGAAAACGGAGTGATTACGAAAAAATTAATTAAAAACTAATCTTCATAAAAAAACCTCATCGAAAGATGAGGTTTTTTTTCTTTTAATGGTTATGAGTACTGTGATCAGTGGGTTGTACCCCATCACCTTTAACATTAGTTTCTGCTAAATCACGATCATATAAGCAACACGTATGCAAAGATTGATAGACTTTGTCATCCGCACGTTTTTCGTTTGTATCGTGTCCTACTTTTACAATCGCATCTTCAACAGCTTCTACATTATTTTTCTTTTCATTTAAAATAATGCGTAAAGTATTCGATTCAGCATTCCAATCCGCTGTTTTTACTCCAGCTACACTATAGGCTGCTTTTTCAATACGCTCCTTACACATTCCGCAATTACCTTTGACATGTAATTCATGTTTCGCATTTTTATTTTGAGCATTTGCACTGATTCCCATTACAGCAATTAATGCCATCGTCATTAATGTTCTCATTATTTTATATTTTGTGTATTATTTATTATGATTAAAATTCTAATGTTTTTTAATTATCAATCTTCTACTTTAATGTAAAGCGTAAACCTGCATAAATCATACGACCAAAAATTGGAGCATATACAATTGTACTATCGAAGTTTGAACCAAAAGGATTTTCTCCTCCCAAGATAACACGATTTTGCTGATAATTCGCTAGATTTTCGCCTCCGACATAGACTTCAAATTGATCTGAAAACACACGTGTCACTTGTGCATTTATTGTTCCAAAAGGATTCGAATAAGGGGCCAATTGATTTTCAAGTGAATTTATTGTCGTATCAGGAAGACGTTGTTTACCGATCCAATTGTAAGTGGCATCAAATCGCCAATATTTCCCATTTTTATCATGGGTTTGATATTCCATATTTGCAAAGAATCGATGCTTCGCTTGTAAAGGTTTTTCCAAACGACCTTCTTCATAATCCGATTGAATGTCATAATATTTGTAAGCTGCTCGAAGATTAAAATGGGTGAAGGGGTTATAATTAAAATCGAACTGAAAGGAATTCGCAAATGATTTCCCCTCTAAATTGTAAAACCGAACTTCTCGTGCCGAATAATCAATATCCGTTACAATTTGATTTTCAAAATCTGTACGATAAAAATCAGCAGTCACATCAGCATTTCGACCAAATAATTTAAATTTCTGCCCAATACTAATTCCATAATTCCAAGCAATCTCAGGGTTCAGTCCATAGATACTCCCCCCTTCTCCTAGAATATGAAATTCTCTTGAAGACGCAAATAAATGCTGATTTTCAGCAAAAATATTATTTAAACGTTTACCACGGCCAAGCGATGCTTTAATTGTTGTACTCTCCCAAGGGGTATAGCGCATATGAATTCGAGGCGTTACAAATACCCCCATTCGATTATGATAATCAATTCGACCTCCTACAATAGCATTGAAATTTTTTAAATTATCATACGTATATTCAAAAAATCCACCTAAACTGTTATCGATACGATCAAATGCTTGTTCTTGAGGTAATGCCACAAACTCTTGGTACCGATCCCATGTAAAGCTTGCTCCTGTTGAAAATTTATTCTTCGTATTATTAATAATAGAATTAAAAATATAGTTCGAATAAAAACTTTCGTGGGTAACATCATACAGATTTTTTCCAAAATATGAGTCTTGATTATAATAACTAAATGCCGTTTGTAATCCCATGCTTTGAAAAGGCATTTCTGGAAATACATACCCTAATTTTGCAGAGACATCGGCTTTTTGAGTTTCAATATTTGAACCCCATTTCGTCTGTGAGAAACGATCTGTTTTTTGGTTATAACCTACTTGACCTCCTTGTTTTAAATCTGTTAAATATCTTCCAGAAATAAATGCTACAATACCTTTTTCTGGATTTTGATATTGCCAACGGTTCATGATATTGACTTGACTCCCGGTTGGATTATCCAAGAAACCATCATCATTCATATCATTCTCTTTGGTGCGCGCATTTCCATGTATAAATAACGAAGTCGCCCACTTTTCTGAAACTTTTTTATTCAAATGAACATTCGCCTCAAATCGAGAGTCAGTTGATCCATATACATTTACAAACAAAGGGACATCATTCATAGGCTTAATCAATTCGGTATTGATTTGTCCTGAAAAACTTTCATACCCATTCACAACTGTTCCAGCACCTTTGGTTACTTGAATACTTTCTACCCAAGTTCCAGGTGTAAAACTTAATCCAAAAGCTTGTGATGCCCCACGAACTGAAGGTATATTTTCTTCTGCAATTAAAATATATGGTGAATTTAATCCCAACATTTTAATTTGTTTATTCCCTGTAACCGCATCCGTAAAATTCACATCAATAGAAGGATTCGTCTCAAACGATTCTGCCAAATTACAACATGCCGCTTTTAAAAGTTCTTTATGCGTCATTACGGTCATGTTGGTTGCATCAGTTGATTTACGTAACGAATTTCTTGTGTCTGTAATTCGAACCTCTCCTAAAGCATTTTCCTCTAAAGGTTGTAAAGCGAATGTAATGGTTTGAAATTGGCTTTGCGTGGGATTAAATGTGATGGATTGTTGATCGTAAAAGATTTCTAAAATTCCATCGGATTGTTGAGGCAATTCGAATTCCCCTATTTCATTGGTTATTGTGGCAATGGATGTCGATTTCCAATTGACTTCAGCACCAATAATTGGTTGATTGTTTTCATCAACGATTTTACCTTTGATTTTATCTTGCGCAAATGCTAACGCAGCACTCAATATGACTATTGAAGTGAATATCTTTTTCATTTTTCTTGTTTTGAGATTTAAATAAAGTACACAGTAAAGCTTTTCGAAGTCCTTAAGAATTCAAAAAGAATAGACAATGAATTTAAATCTCGTACAATACAAGCTGTCGATGGAGGATATAAATGGGTGGAGCATTGGATTCTACATAAGAATCCAAAATAGAATCAACCAATTTGGAGTGAATCTCAAACGGGATCTCAATTTTAAGAACAGAGGCTAAAATCGCATAATCTATTGGCGTGATTTTAAGCACATCAACCGAATGCTGTTGTTGCAATTCATCCGCATACGCCAAATCTTTACAACAATCATCATCTTTATCCTCCGCTGGAATTTCACAATGCTTTGATTCATTTTTTTCAGCACAACACGAAGTTGGCATTTGCATTTTACAGACTTGATTATCGAAATGATTTAATTTAATCCTTTCCACTTGTCCTTGACAAAAATGCATTGAAAATGCGACTCCTAAATTTGATACTATTAGGAGAAGTGATAACATTACACGGATGTACGTTTGCATTTTCATTCAGACAAATTTATACAATTTACTTTAAGAAGATGAGTTAAAAATTTTAAAAAATTTAATCTGTTAAAAATTTCAAAGATTTCGTATGGTATTCCTTTTCATTAGTCATCAAAAATCAATAATATTGCACTTTAAATAAGAATACACATAACTATGTCAGAAGATATTTTCAAGAAAGTAGTTTCTCACGCGAAAGAATATGGATTTATTTTCCAGTCGAGTGAGATTTATGATGGATTATCAGCCGTTTACGATTACGGTCAAATGGGAGCTGAGTTAAAAAATAACATCAAACAATATTGGTGGAAAGCAATGGTACAAATGAACGAAAACATCGTTGGTATCGATTCTGCGATCTTTATGCACCCTACTACTTGGAAAGCTTCCGGCCACGTTGATGCTTTTAATGACCCTTTAATCGATAATAAGGATTCAAAAAAACGTTACCGTGCAGATGTTTTAATCGAAGATTATTGCGCGAAAATCGAAACTAAAATTGATAAAGAAGTTGCTAAAGCAGCTAAACGTTTTGGTGATGCTTTTGATAAAAATGAATTTGTTTCAACGAATGCACGTGTATTAGAATATCAAAATCAAATCAACACGATTTTAGCTCGTATGGGAAAATCATTAGAAAATAATGATTTAGAAGATGTAAAAGCGTTAATCGAAGAATTAGAAATTGCGGATCCAATGACAGGTTCTAAAAACTGGACAGAAGTTCGTCAATTCAACTTAATGTTCGGAACGAAATTAGGTGCGACTGCTGATCAAGCCATGGATTTATATTTACGTCCTGAAACAGCGCAAGGGATTTTCTTAAATTACTTAAACGTTCAGAAAACGGGACGTATGAAGTTGCCTTTTGGTATTGCTCAAATTGGTAAAGCTTTCCGTAACGAGATTGTAGCACGTCAATTTATTTTCCGTCAACGTGAGTTTGAACAAATGGAAATGCAATTTTTCGTAAAACCAGGAACTGAGTTAGAATGGTACGAAAAATGGAAAAATGTTCGTCTAAATTGGCACAAAGCTTTAGGTTTAGGAGAAGATAATTACCGTTTCCACGATCACGAAAAATTAGCTCATTATGCCAATGCCGCAGCTGATATTGAGTTCAAATTCCCATTTGGATTTAAAGAATTAGAAGGAATTCACTCGCGTACTGATTTCGATTTAAAAGCACACGAACAATATTCAGGTAAGAAAATTCAATATTTCGATAACGAAACGAATGAGTCTTATGTTCCTTATGTAGTTGAAACATCTGTAGGATTAGACCGTATGTTCTTAGCAGTATTCTCTAACTCTTTAAAAGAAGAAAAATTAGAAGACGGATCTGAACGTGTAGTTTTAGCTTTACCTCCAGCATTAGCACCAATAAAAGCAGCAGTTTTACCATTGGTGAAAAAAGATGGTTTACCTGAATTTGCAGAGAAAATCTTAAAAGAATTACGTTTAGATTACAATGTAACCTACGAAGAAAAAGATTCGATCGGAAAACGTTACCGTCGTATGGATGCGATTGGAACACCTTTCTGTATTACAGTTGATCACGATTCATTAAACGATAATTCTGTCACTTTACGTTACCGTGATACGATGGAACAAAAACGTGTTTCTGTCGATGAATTAGCTCAAATCATTGACAAAGAAGTGAACATGAAATACTTATTAAATCAAATCTAATTAGATTTTACATATCATATAAAGGCACTTTGATTCATTCGAAGTGCTTTTTTTATAGCCCATTATTCAAACTATTATACCCATGAAAAATTTAATCATCAAATTATTAATTTCTGCTCTCCTCCTTATTGTAGGCGATTTTTTATTTGATAGCGTAACCATTAATGGATTTTTATATGCTATTTTATTAGCGATCATTCTTGGGGTATTGAATTCTTTTGTAAAACCTGTTTTAAAAATTTTAGCTTTTCCATTAACCATTATAACATTTGGTTTATTTTCATTTGTAATCACTGCTATTATTATACTTATCGCTGATGGATTAATGGGAACTCATTTCGAAACTTCTGGATTTTTATCTGCACTAGGTTTTGGAATTGTCATTGGTCTGTTTAATTCATTTGCTGATTTGTTTATTTCAGACAAGGAATAATGATAAAATAAAATTCAACAGAGGTTTGGCAGACTATTTGATTGTATTTCAACATTAAAACCCAAAACTTATGAATTTTATTATTAATTTATTGATTTCAGCCTTAGTAGTCTTTGGCCTTGCGAATATCCTACCAGGTGTATCCATTTCTGGTTATGGTAGTGCGATTATTGTCGCTATTGTTATTGGACTTTTAACAGCATTTGTACGTCCAATTTTAGGTATTCTTACTTTACCCATTAACATTCTTACATTAGGATTATTTTCATTTGTAATTACTGCAATTATTATTCTCTTAGCAAGTACACTTATGGGCGATAGTTTCCATGTGGATGGTTTCTGGTATGCCTTACTATTTGGTGTAGTATTAGGAATCGTTAATTCGGTTGTTGGAGGATTCTTATCAAAAGACTAAAAATCATTTACAACATATCAGCCTGGTTTTCCAGGCTTTTTTTATACTCTTAATTTAAAAATTCCTGTATTGATGTATTGAATTGGTGTATTATTTGCATGCTATCAGCACGAAAACACCACTTTATGAAAATAGAAGTACGTAAACTTACACTGGAAGATTATGATGATTTGGCTCAATCTACTATGGAAGCCTATGACAGTAAATTAGGAATATGGACCCGAGAGGAAATCACATTGCTATTGGAAAAATTTCCTGAAGGGCAATTTTGCATTACAGTAGATGATAAAGTTGTTGCTTCAGCTTTAAGTTTGATCATCGACTCCAAAAAAACAAATCTGCATTCCAATTACGACACCATTACTTCAAATGGAAAATTTCTTAAACACGATGAGGAGGGAGATATCTTATATGGTATAGAAGTTTTTGTCCATCCACAATACCGCAAATTGCGATTAGGACGCCGTTTGTATGATGCACGAAAAGAATTTTGTGAGGAACGAAATTTAAAATCCATCATGGCAGGTGGTCGTATTCCCAATTACCATACCTATGCCGATCAAATGAAACCGCACGAATACATTGATAAAGTTAAGCGCAAAGAAATCTTTGATCCTACGCTTGCTTTTCAATTGTCCAATGACTTTAAGGTGGTTAAAATATTAAAGAATTACTTGAAAGATGATCAGGATTCGATGGAATATGCAACCCTTTTGGAATGGAATAATATTTATTACGAACCCAATTTGTATTCGAATTCACCCACAAAACGAAATATTCGATTAGGTTTGGTGCAATGGGAAATGCGTCATTTTAATGGTTTACAAGATTTTTACGATCAAATTGAATTCTTTGTTCAAACGGTGAGTGATTATGGTTCTGACTTTATTCTATTCCCTGAATTTTTTAACACGCCTTTAATGAGCCCTTTCAACCACTTGAAAGAAATTGATGCGATGCACCAATTGGCACAAATGACGGAGGAAATAGTGGTTAAAATTCAAGAATTTGCCATCACTTACAATGTGAATATCATCTCTGGATCAATGCCACAACTGAAAGAGGATAAATTATATAATACGAGTTTTCTTTGTCACCGCAACGGGAAATTAGATGCTTTCAGTAAAATTCATATTACACCAAACGAATTTAAATACTATGCCATGACCGGTGGAGATGAACTTAAAGTATTTGATACCGATTGTGGTAAAGTGGGGTTATTGATTTGTTATGATGTCGAATTCCCAGAGTTAAGCCGTTTATTGGCCGATCAAGGGATGCAAATTCTCTTTGTTCCTTTTATGACGGATACGCAAAATGGTTATACTCGTGTGAGAAGTTGTGCACAAGCACGTGCCATTGAAAATGAATGTTATGTGGCCATTGCAGGATCAGTAGGAAATTTACCGAAGGTCAATAATATGGATATCCAATATTCGCAATCGGCTGTCTTTACACCTTCCGATTTTTCATTCCCGAATAATGGTGTTAAATCAGAAGCAACGACAAATACCGAAATGGTTTTAATTTCGGATGTCGATTTGTATTTATTAAAAGAATTGCATCAATATGGAACAGTTAAAAATCTAAAAGATCGACGAAACGATTTGTACGAAGTTCGATTGAAAAAATAAATCCAAGCCCGAATTATTCGGGCTTTTTCATTTGTTCATATTTTTCGTGCGCTTTACACAGACGCGCCTTAATCACTTTCTTTAATAAACGAGGGGCAATAATTTCCAATTGTTCTCCAAATCCCAAAATTTCTCTTTCTAATTCAAAATTATGAATCACCTCCATCACAAATGTTACTCCTGTTTCATCTTCAGCAATTACTTTTTGTGTCGCGTGAATGGGCTTTGTAATCACATAATCTGCGAATTTCTTATCCACTTTAAAAACGACACGTTGCTCGCGTTGATTGGGCGATTTCGTCACACCTAAAACATTATCGTAATAATGTTCTAAATCCAATTCGTGGGCTTCTATAAAAGGTTCATTGGCCAATTCATAAAATTCCACGATTCGGTCCAGCGCCATGGTGACAAATTCTTTCTTCTTGCGCGATTTGCAAAACAAAAACCAACGGTTGCGGTATTCCTTCAACAGATACGGGTAATATACCGCTTGTTTGGGCGCTTGCGCTTTTCTTAAGTTATTGAACGATTGATAAGCAATCAATAAAGGTTGTTTTTTCACGATGGCTTGGTACAACCGATTCAGATGCTCTAATCCTTTTAATAAAGGATTATCTTCAAACTGAATATAAGAAATCTGTTGTTGATTTTGTTTGGATAAATTATTTTCTAAACGAATGATCATTTCATTCATATCCTCAAAATAATTGAAACCATTCAATTGCTTCATTACCGAAATCACTTCTTTCATTTTATCAAGATCAGCTGCTGAAATAGGCGATTGATTGATACTAAAATCTTCGGTTTCGTAGGTGTAATATTTTTTATCCACCACCACTATTGGTGCATTATACCCCAATTTATCACTGCGCATGACTTGGATATCCCCTTGGATTGTTCGTTTCGAAACCCCCGACGTAATTCCTTCGTATTCGTATAAGGCTTCTGAAACTTTTTCGATGATGTCTTCTAATGTCCATTTTCTGTAGCGATTTTGGAGGCATTTATCAATGGTTTGGTAACGGATTAATGCAATTTTATTGGTAGCCATAGTTGATTTCTTGGTTTAATATTACAAAATTTAAATGCAACTGCGCAACTTATCTGCGTAGCATAAAAAATACTTCATTTATTTTTCAATCCATTTTCTCCTACACTCCTCTATTTAACGAGGATCTTAAAATAATTTCTAAAATTCTTCAATTGCGCAAATGTACCGCATCGTCTTGCTCCAACTTTGTATCAGGTTCAACAACCTACTGGTTTTAAGCTGTCTTTGTCTTGTGTTTCGGTATAGCACGGAAGTAGAACATGTTTCATTTCTTCTATTCTGACACTTCAAACCGCCCATTGATGTCGTAGGTTCGAATCCTACTTTCAGGCAACTGAAATCGCTTAGTTGGTTAGAGCAATCAAGGAAACAGATTTTCCATCTGTCATTCTCGCCCGCGAGGGCCCATTTTGAATAAAGCTGAAACAAGTTTTCTTTATGTCTTTTGATTTTCGATAAGGATTTAAAAAGGACATTCAAAAACGGGTAATCGACCTGGATGTATTTCTTGTTAAGGATGATTTGGAGGACATGATTTATCCATCGATGGATAAACATCCCTCTAAAGAGAAGCCTTTACAACAATAGGTTCCGTCGAATCGAAGGATCACCTTTCAGCTTTTGATTTTAACAACCTAAAAAAAGAAACGATGAAAAAAATTACGATTAACAACCAAGAAATTGGATTAGCCATTCAAGCAAACGAAGTTAAACATATCTATCGAAAAGGTTCGTATTGGACTTTCTTTGGACCATCGATTGAAAAATTTCAGTTGAATGAAATCATCGATCCAAAATACCATACTCTATTGATCGCCGATGAAAAGATTCGTCCATTGGTGGAATGCATTGAAGTTGGACATCACCAAGTATTGATGCTTTATAAAAACAATCAGTATTACAAATGTTTTTACAATACCAATGTCATGCTTTGGAAAGAGGCCACACAATTGAAAGCTCGACTTTATGATTTGAGTGATTCGAATCAAATCCAAGCCTTATCACTCCAAGAAATTGAACAATTGAAAAAAGTGGGTGCCATTAAAGTTATTTCGGTACAACCGTTTTACGAAGCATTATTATTTAAGGACAATCAATTCGAAACCGTATTAACTGCCGGAGAATATCCCTACTTTCATAATACGACTAAAATTGCTGTGGTCAGTTTTGATCAACGTCCACAGACCCTTGAAATTTTAGGACAAGAAATCTTGACGAAAGACAAAGCCCAAATCCGCATCAATTTTATGGTGAACTATCGTATTACTGATGTCTTAAAAGCTTATCAATCGAACAAAGATTTTGAAAAAATGATTTATCAATCGATTCAATTGGGATTACGTGAGTTCATTGGTAATTTAACATTGGACGAATTGATGACGGATAAAAATTCGGTCACAGATTATATCCTCCACAAATATCAAAACCAATTTGAAGCCATCGGGTTACAATTGGTCGATGCTGGAATGAAAGATATTATTCTTCCAGGAGAAATTCGTGAGATCATGAACCGCGTTTTAGTCGCAGAAAAAACTGCTCAAGCCAATTCGATTATGCGACGTGAAGAAACTGCTTCAACCAGAAGTTTGCTGAACACCGCTAAATTGATGGAAGAAAATGCGACACTTTGGAAATTGAAAGAAATGGAATACATCGAGAAAATAGCCGATAAAGTGGGCGAAATTAGTATTTCTGGAGGATCAAATGTCTTAAATGAATTAAAAACCATGTTTACGAAATCGTAAATAACGATTTTAAATAAAAAAATTATGAAAACAACTGAAAAACAACATACACCGATTAACGGAAACGATTTAATCGCTTTGGGTTATCCGGAAAACGAAATTTTAGGTATTGCTTTAAAAATCAATAAAAAACGAAATGGCTATACCAAAACGGAAATGCTTCAAAAATATGCTGAAGTATTGGCACATCCTGAAAACTTCCTCCATGATCAAGTTTTTAAAACGTTAGCGCAAGGATTTAGAGATGGGTTGCATTTACCAAAACATAACGAAATTCTGTTGAACGAACATCCCAATACTTACCCGATCTACGGAAAAGAACATATCGAAAAAGGTGCATTGAAACAAATGAATCTTGCGATGCAATTGCCTGTTACGGTAGCCGGTGCCTTAATGCCGGATGCGCATCAAGGGTATGGATTACCAATTGGAGGCGTTTTGGCGACTAAAAATGCCATTATTCCTTACGGTGTAGGTGTCGATATTGGATGTCGAATGGCTTTATCGGTGTATCAATTACCGGCAGCGTATTATGAACAACATCACGATACTTTAAAAGATATCATCGTGAAAAACACCCAATTTGGTGCTGGTCAAGGCTTCCATGGACCATATAAAGCTGACCATGCTATTTTAGAAGATTCAAAATTTGAAACAAATGCGTTGATCAAAAACTTGAAAGACAAAGCCTGGTCACAATTGGGTACATCGGGTGGAGGCAATCATTTTGTTGAATTTGGATTCATCGATTTTCAACAAGATGATCAAGCACTGAATATTCCAAAAGGAACCTATTTGGCTTTGTTGACCCATTCAGGATCAAGAGGATTAGGTGCAACGATTGCAGGGTATTATACCAAAGTTGCGAAGCAAGTATGTTCCTTGCCTTACAAAGCGCAAAACTTGGCTTATTTGGACTTGAATTCGGAAGAAGGCATCGAATATTGGTTAGCCATGAATTTGGCGGGAGAATACGCTTCGGCTTGTCACGAAATTATCCATCAAAAAATTACAAAAGCTTTGGGAGCTGAAGTATTAGCACAAGTGGAAAATCACCATAATTTTGCATGGAAAGAAATGTATCAAAACGAGGAAGTCATCGTGCACCGAAAAGGCGCAACACCAGCAGCAAAAGGTGTTTTAGGAATTATTCCAGGTTCGATGACTGCTCCCGGATTTTTGGTTCGAGGAAAAGGAGAAGAAAAATCAATTCAATCTGCTTCGCATGGTGCGGGCCGCCAAATGAGCCGAACACAAGCCATCAAGTCGTTGAACCAATCGGCTATTAACTCGTATCTGAATGATTTTGGCATTACTTTAATTGGGGCAGGAAAAGATGAGGCACCCATGGCCTATAAAGATATTTATGAAGTGATGAATGCGCAACACGATTTGGTGGATGTTATCGCAACCTTTACCCCAAAGATGGTGAAGATGGCCGATGATGGTTCACGAGAAGATTAAAATGATCATCAAATAAAAAGCCTGAAGAAAACTTCAGGCTTTGGTTTTTAACGTATGGTTTAAATCCAATCTTTTGGATTTCTTAAAACGTCAACTAATTTATATTCTTCCGATCCCTCTTCTGGGTGATGGTTGTAATGCCATTGCACGTGTTTGGGTAAACTCATTAAAATGGATTCAATACGTCCGTTCGTTCTTAACCCGAATAACGTTCCACGATCGTGAATTAAGTTAAACTCTACGTAACGACCTCTTCGGATTTCTTGCCATTCCTTTTGTGCTGGCGTATAGGCTTCGTCTTTGTGTTTTTCTACAATCGGGATATAAGCTTCTAAGAATGAATTCCCCACTTCAGTTACAAATGCATACCATTGCTCCGCAGACATTTCTTCTGTTGGTTTTAAGTAATCGAAGAATAACCCTCCAATTCCTCTTGCCTCTTCACGGTGTGCATTCCAGAAATACTTGTCACATTCCTTTTTATACTTGTCGTAAAATGCAGGATTATGCGCATCACACGATTTTTTACATACCGTATGCCAATGAATTCCATCGTTTTCATCCAAATAATAAGGTGTTAAATCTTGTCCACCACCAAACCATTGGTCTACAACATTTCCTTCTGCATCGTACATTTCAAAATATCTCCAATTGGCGTGCGTTGTAGGGATATGTGGACTTTTAGGATGAATCACTAAACTTAATCCACAAGCAAAGAAATTACCTGAATTGACATTTAACGCTTTTTGCATCGCCACGGGTAATTCTCCGTATACTTTAGAAATATTCACACCTGCTTTTTCAAAAACAGCTCCATCCGTTAATACACAAGACAAACCTCCACCGCCTTCTTCGCGTGTCCAATTGTCTCTTAAAAAAGTAGCTTGTCCATCGACTTCTTCCAATTTAGCAATAATTGTATTCTGAAGTCCTTGTATATAATTGAAAAATTGTTCTTTCATTTGAATCTTTTTGCAAATATAGGAAGGTTCTGACGATTCGACCAATTGATTTAAGTGATGATGGGATCACTCCACTCAAGTTTTTAATGATTCAAAATTTTAAATGGAATATTAAAACGGAACAATGCAGATTCCCCAAGTTTAGATTTTGATACTCACCTTCTGAATTGATTTCGTTATTTATTTTTGCATTAAAATTGACGTTACTGATAGCCAAATGATGTTCACGAAGAACTTTTTTGACTTCTTCCGTAAACAATTGATTGAACTTATTACCATGACAATCAATTCATTTTTGATTCCCTTTCGATTCAAATTTTTCACAGCCCGGGGAAAACTAGAAATTTTACAGCAGATTGACCATAAAGCAACGGATTTCCTAAAATTAATAAATGATAAGAAGTCGTCAATTTTTCATAGGATTCGAATTTACAATAACTTAGATTTTATTATTATTATTTTTATTTATTATAAAACATAATGAAATAGATATATACTATTGTTTAGCTGTAGAATTATTTCTTACAAATTAAGAACACAAACATTAATTATCAATACTTTACACTAATTCAACCTTGTAATATTCAATATTTTAGTTTCATTGCAATACTTTAAAACAAAAGTTATCAACAAAATTATTCACATTTAAATACTTTATTTACCTTTGCATTATTAATTCATACAAATAGAACATATCATAATGTCACAAACTGGAATACCATCAGTTAATTTAGCAGACTTCTTATCAGAAGATCCAGCAAGAAAACAAAAATTTGTCAACGAAATTGGAAAAGCATATGAAGAGATTGGATTCGTTGCTTTAAAAGGACATTTTTTATCTGACGAGTTAGTAGAAAATCTATACAAAAACGTACGTGATTTCTATGCATTACCAACAGAAACTAAAAATAGCTATATCATTGAAGGTATTGGAGGTCAACGTGGGTATACTGCTTTTGGAAATGAGCATGCAAAAGGTCGCACAGTTGGTGACTTAAAAGAATTTTGGCACTTTGGACAATACGTTTCAGCAGAGGAAAACGAAAAATACGGTTACCCTGAAAATGTAGAAGTAAAAGAAGTTCCAGAATTTAATAAATACGGAGAAGAAGCGTACAAACAATTAGAAAAAACAGGAGTTTACGTATTACGTGCGTTAGCTTTATTCTTAGGTTTAGACGAAATGTACTTTGACGATAAAGTGAAAAATGGTAACTCAATTTTAAGAGCAATCCATTATCCACCGATTACAGAAGAGCCTAAAGATGCTGTTCGTGCAGGTGCACACGGTGATATTAATTTAATCACTTTATTAATGGGAGCGCAAGGTCGTGGTTTACAAGTACAAAAACACGATGGGACTTGGGTTGACGCTATTGCAGAAGACGATGAGTTAGTGATTAATGTTGGAGATATGTTATCTCGCCACACAAACAATCGTTTAAAATCTACAATCCACCAAGTGGTTAATCCAGAAAGAGAATTATGGGGAACTTCTCGTTATTCTATTCCTTTCTTTATGCACCCTGTTTCTGATATGGACTTATCTGTTTTAGAAAACTGTGTAACTGAAGAAAATCCAAAACAATTTGAGGATATCACAGCAGGTGAATTCTTAACTCAACGTTTAAGAGAAATTGGATTAATTAAATAAGACATTTCATTATATCACTATTTCAATAAAAAAGGGATTCAAAATTTATTTTTGAGTCCCTTTTTTCTTATAATCCTCGAACATACATATTGTAATTAAAAATATCTAAGCACAGTAATGTATACTTATAATCGTTTTTATTGATATTAAGTTCAAAAATAGGTTCCGAATTATAAAACCTTACTTTTAGATTATCATTTTTATCCAACATCAAATAAATATTTGAGATAGTCGGCTTGATCTCTAGCATCCATTGCATAATTGCCTCTTTTGAATCTTTAATGGCTTGAAATCCATTGAAACGTTCCTCGAAATATTTTTCCAATCGCTGTACTTGTGTTAAACGATCCAATTCGCGATATAAATCAATAAACATGCACAAATGATCCCGTTTTGGGCAAACACATGGGTAAGGATTTTCTCCTTTATAAAGCCATCTTGACCATTTTTTACAAGTGGTTAAATTGATCGCTTCTTTGAATTCTTCTTCATATTTTAACAACCACCAATTCATTCGGCAAATGCGAAGATTTCCCTTTGCTAACGTTTTTAATTCATCAATATATAAATTTACATCTAACATCATCGTCTTAATCTATACGTTAAATTTACATATTAATCCTAAAACTTTTATAATTTAATACGATTAAAATGATTGATTTTAAAATCTTTATCTAATTCTATTGCATATATAAAATGTTCTTCTTTGACTTCCTCTTGATCAAAATACAGGTGCTTAATTGGTAGATAAATATTGGTTTTCATCGGTTTTTCTTTTAGCATTTGATTTTTTATCGCATGAAGAATTAATTGATGCCATTGATCAATTGCAGGATAAATGCCATAAAAATCATAATTCTCTCGATCGATGTGATTTTGATATATTTTAATCAATTGATAAGTATTGATTTCATTCGTATTTACACATTGTATTTGTGGAAGAAGTTTACAAATTTCTTGTTTTGGATTGGGTTCTGGATCACGCAATTGAATTCCATCAATAGACATCTCTACATCATGATATTGAGGCATTGTGGCGTCAACAAAAAAATGTTTTAAAGGGTAATGAGGTAAATTTTGCTGAAGATCAGAAATAATCCTTTGATAAATTTCTAAACGAACATCATTGGGATGAATTGACTGAGCCCATGAAATAGATGCGATAAAAAAAACTATATAAAATATGCGTTGCATGAAGAATGTGTTATTGGTTTTCGCCCAAAGTTAAGTATAATTGAGAGCCGGTAAAAATCCTTTTAAGCAAATGAATTTATCCAGAAAATTATAAGAAAAAGTTAAATTATTAAAGAATGTTTTTCGGTTAAACTTTAACAATACCTTATTGAAATACGATTAAACGCATTAGCAATAAAACATTAAAAAAATAAGACGCAAAATGAATAGATTTAAACTATGGCTGTATAAATCAAATTAATGTATATTTATTAATTTAAGCCTTTTTTGCTCTACATTTGCACTACAAATAAATTTATTCATAGATAGTAATACAAGGGAGTTCACCGAGAAAAATGATGTTGATTTATGTTGATAGATAATTCTCGAACTCTTTTACTTTTTAGAGTTTTTTATAGTAGTTTAGGTTGGTTAGTAATCCGTTCTTTCGAGAACGGATTATTTTTTTTACAATTGATTGATAAAATCAATTAAAAGCCCTTTCACTTTTGGGGCGTAAGATAAGTCTAAATTTTCATAGGTATCATAAATGTTATGGTAATTTCCTTTACCACCTAAGGTATAAATGAAAAAAGAAGGAACTCCTTTATGATCAAATGGGCAATGATCCGAATTGCATGATTCTCCCCTAACTTTTACCTGCTTGAGATAATTCTTATCCTGATTAATTTTTACCAATTGATCGAATTGTTTAGAATATTTGCTTCCATTCACCACTTGTATTCCATCTTCACCTGCTCCCATAATATCCAAATTCACTAAAAATTTAATTTTCTCTAAAGGAAACAAGGGTTGCTCCACATATTTTAGTGCCCCAACAATTCCAGCTTCTTCCGCTCCGAAAAACATAAAGACGATAGAATAGTTGGGTTTATTTTTCGAATAATATCGTGCCAAATCCAATGCCATGGCTGTACCACTCGCATTATCGCTGGCACCTGGGAAATAAATATCATTCACACTCCCCAAATGATCATAATGCGCTGAAACAACAAGAATTGAATCCTTATACTTCCCTTCGATCAACCCTATGATATTATTAAATTCAAATTGAGGATTAAACGTAGCATCCACATGAAAATTTGTAATCGATAAATCATTACGATAATAGTGGTCCTTAATGATAAATTCAGTAACATTGGCTTGACGTTGACTAAGACTTGATGTTAATGAATCTGAAACAAACCGAAAAATCGCTCGATTTGTATTATCATTTATTTCATATGTATTTGCCCATTGCTTGTAGTAGTTTTTTATAGAATCTACTGATGATTGCAATGGAGGCATGATAATATGCTTCCCTTTTTGTTTTTCCTCATCTTCTCGAATAAACTTAATGGTTTCTTCCTTTGATTGAAATGAGGAGATATATGCATTGGTATCAAAAATATAATTCTGCTTATCAGCAGTGTAGCGTATTGATTTTGAACTTGGTTTTACTATGAAATCTTTTCCATATTTTAATCGTTGACCATTAATCTCTAAAGAAGCAGAGTGAATTACATTAATGGGGAAATTATGTCGTTGAAAAAATTTTTCTTGGACCGGTTTTACTCCCATTCTTTTTAATTCTTTCGCTATATGTTGCGATGCATTTTCCATTCCTTGATGAGTGTATCCTCTTCCATAAAGTTTTTCTGATGTTAAATACTTGACTTGCTTTTCAAAATAACTCTTCTGTGCCCAAGTAGGCAACGAATACATGATCAATAACCCACAGATTAGGATGGCATAATTCTTTTTCATAAGAATTTCATTTATTTATAGTTACGAATTTTATAATCAATTGATAAGAACTTTGAAAGAAAATCATCAATATTGGCTTAAAAATAAATATTCATTCTGAATAAAATTTTTATTTTTTTCTATATTGCAATCATTAAATCACAAAAAATAAAATGAAAGAAGTTGTTATTGTCTCAGCTGTACGTACAGCAATGGGATCATTCTTAGGAAGTTTATCTTCTATTCCTGCGACGACATTAGGTGCTACAGCAATTAAAGGTGCCTTAGAAAAAATCAATTTAGACCCTTCGTTAGTTGACGAAGTCTATATGGGAAATGTTTTACAAGCTGGTGAAGGACAAGCGCCGGCAAAACAAGCTATGATTAAAGCAGGTATTCCAAATACTGTTCCAGCTACAACAATTAATAAAGTATGTGCCTCTGGAATGAAAGCCGTAATGATGGCCACACAAGCCATTCGTTTAGGTGATGCTGATATTGTAGTTGCTGGAGGAATGGAAAACATGTCGATGGTTCCTTTTTACTCTCCTAGCGCTCGTTCGGGAAACAAATATGGTAATACCACCTTATTAGATGGTATTGTAGCCGATGGTTTACAAGATGCTTATTCAAAAGAAATGATGGGTACTTGTGGAGATGCAACAGCCGCTAAATACAATATTACGCGCGAGCAACAAGATGAATTTGCAATTAATTCTTATAAAAAATCTGCTGCTGCTTGGCAAGCGGGTAAATTTGAGAATGAAATTGTTCCAGTAGAAATTCCACAACGCAAAGGTGATCCAATCTTATTCAAGGAAGATGAAGAGTATAAAAATGTCAACTTTGATAAAGTTCCAGGGTTACGTGCGGTTTTTTCAAAAGATGGAACTGTTACCGCAGCAAATGCCTCAACAATCAACGATGGAGCTTCTGCCTTAATTTTAATGTCAATGGATAAAGCCACTGAATTAGGTCTAAAACCATTAGCAAAAGTAACTGCGTATGCAGATGCAGCTCATGAACCAGAGTGGTTTACAACTGCTCCTGCTAAAGCCGTTGAAAAAGTTTTAGAAAAAGCGCAGTTGGATAAATCGGCTATTGATTTTTGGGAATTTAACGAAGCTTTCTCAGTCGTTGGAATTGTAAATACACAATTACTAGGATTAGATGCCGATAAAGTAAACGTGAATGGTGGAGCGGTTTCATTAGGACATCCATTAGGGAATTCTGGATCTCGCATCTTAGTCACATTATTAAATGTTTTAGAACAAAATAATGCGAAATACGGTGGTGCAGCCATTTGTAATGGTGGTGGTGGCGCTTCTGCGATGATCATTGAAAAATTATAAATCTGACACAACACAATAAAATAGACGCCTTATTTTAAGGCGTCTATGCTTTTTAATGGGCATAATTTATCATTATAAAATCGTAAAAACAAAATTATATTCATCAGCTGGTATAAAAAGCTTTTATATATTTGTTGTACTAAATAAAAACGCATTATGGAATATTTAGATTTTGAACAACCAATCCAAGAGTTACAAGAACAATTAAAAAACTGTGAACTTTTAGGAGATGGTGGAGCTGTAAATATCAAACAAGCGTGTGTTGAGATTGAAATTGCAATAGAGAACAAAAAGAAGGAGATCTATGGTAATTTAACACCATGGCAACGTGTGCAGTTGTCACGTCATCCTTCTCGCCCATATACTTTAGACTACGCTTACGCTATTACCGACAATACCTTTGTAGAAATTCACGGAGACCGTACTTTCGGAGACGATAAAGCCATGGTTGGTGGAATGGGTAAAATTAATGGTCAGACTTTTATGATCATTGGTCAACAAAAAGGAAAAAACACGAAAGAACGTCAATACCGTCGTTTTGGAATGTCAAATCCTGAAGGTTACCGAAAAGCTTTACGCTTAATGAAATTGGCTGAAAAGTTTAACATCCCTGTATTAACCTTAATTGATACTCCTGGTGCATATCCTGGATTAGAAGCTGAGGAACGTGGACAAGGAGAAGCCATTGCAAAAAACATTTACGAAATGTTAAAACTGAATGTTCCTATCATTTCTGTGGTCATCGGAGAAGGTGCTTCAGGAGGTGCATTAGGAATTGGTGTTGGAAACAAAGTGTATATGTTAGAAAACACGTGGTATTCGGTTATTTCACCAGAAAACTGTTCTACAATTTTATGGCGAACTTGGGAATACAAGCAACAAGCCGCTGCTCAAATGAAATTAACAGGACCTGATATGCTAGAACTAGGTTTAATTGAAGACATCATCCAAGAACCCCTTGGAGGTGCTCACTATAAACCAGAAGTAGCATACAATAATTTAAAAGACAAAGTATTATCAACATACAATGAATTAAAAAAATTAACGCCTACAGAATTACAAAGACAACGTCAAGAGCGTTTCATTAAATTTGGAGAATTTGTTGGCTAATTCGTATTAAATATTAATACTTTTTTATAACTTAATCGAGATGTTCAGATAAAGAATATCTCGATTTTTTTATGTAATTTTGCGAACTTATGGAACAAGCAAATAGTTATCAAAATACAAGCGCAACGCCTAATAAGGTTGTCGGTCTTGAGCGTGGAAAAATTCCACCACAAGCCGTAGACTTAGAGCAAGCGATTCTTGGTGCGATGATGATTGATAAAAAAGGGTTAGACGATGTCATTGATATATTATCGCCCCAATTTTTCTATCGTCCAGAACATCAAGCAATTTATGCTGTGATTCAAACATTATTTAATGAATCTCAGCCAATTGATTTGTTGACTGTTGCGAATGAACTGAAGAAAGAAGGAAAGTTAGACATGATTGGTGGGGATTATTACCTGATCCAATTAACGCAACGTATTTCATCTGCTGCTCACGTCGAATATTATGCGCGTGTGATTCAGGAAAAATATATTTTACGTCGTTTAATCGAAATTTCTTCAACCATCATCGAAAAATCGTATGATGACAGTGCGGATGTTTTCGAGCTGCTAGACGAATCCGAAAGTAAACTTTTCGAAGTTGCTGAAGGTGGAATTAAACGTAGTTATACAGATGCTAACTCGTTAGTAAAGGATGCGATTGAAAAAATCAAAACCATGTCCACCAAAGAAGGAATGTCAGGATTACCTTCAGGATTTACTGAAATTGATAAAATCACTTCGGGTTGGCAAGAATCAGATTTAATTATCTTAGCCGCTCGTCCTGGTATGGGAAAAACAGCCTTTATCCTGTCGATGGCAAAAAATATGACGGTGAATCAAAATATTCCCGTAGCTGTATTCTCCCTAGAGATGTCTTCTGTTCAGCTGATTACACGTATGATTTCGGGTGAAACAGGAATTTCAGGGGAAAAATTACGTAAAGCCAAATTAGCGGATCATGAATGGAAACAATTGTATTCGAAAGTAAAAGGTTTAGAAAACGCGCCTTTATACATCGATGATACTCCCGCTCTATCCATCTTCGATTTAAGAGCAAAAGCACGTCGTTTAGTTTCCCAACATGGTGTAAAAATGATCTTAATCGACTACTTGCAGTTAATGACTGCTGGTGGTAAAGCCAATGGAAATCGTGAACAAGAAATTTCAATGATTTCACGTTCCCTAAAAGCCATTGCGAAGGAATTAAATATTCCAGTGATTGCCCTTTCTCAGTTATCACGTTCGGTTGAAACACGTGGAGGAAGCAAACGTCCTTTACTATCTGACTTACGTGAATCAGGAGCCATCGAGCAAGATGCGGATATTGTATCTTTTATTTATCGTCCAGAATATTATAAATTAGAATTTTGGGATGATGACAATGTTCCTTGTGCGGGGCAAGCTGAATTTATCATTGCAAAACACCGTAACGGTGCTTTAGAAAATGTACGTTTACGATTTATCAATGAGCAAGCGAAATTTGACAATTTAGAACCAAGTTATGGTAGCGATTTCGAGATTCAAAGTTCAATGAATGAAAATGAAATGCCTTCTCAAATTGGATCAAGTATGAACGGAAACTTCGGTGGAGATAGCGATTTTGTTTTTAATAGCGCTATCAATCTTCCAGTTTCTAATCCTGAAGATTCATTTAGTGATTTAGGCAGTTTTTCGAGTTCGATGAATGATGATGACGATTCATTGCCTTTTTAAAAAAATATCATTTTATATCAATACTTTAAAAGGGATAGCGTTGGCTCTCCCTTTTTTTAACCCATCTGATGCGATTGATAAAATTGTATTTATCAATTTTATTCCTCAGATTATCATAAATATTTATCCGTTTCCTTTCCGGATCAATGGAAATAATATCAATTTTGTAAGACAAATTAATTCATCGAATTATGGCAAGTTCAATTAGAACATTAAATCCTGCAACAGGAAAAATTGAAAAAGAATTTCAACAACATACAACTGATCAAATCAATCAAAAAATCCAATTAGCTGATACAACCTACTCCACTTGGCGTTTCGAAAGTTTCGAAAATCGTAAAGAAGTGATTAAAGCTGTTGCTGCTGAAATGCGTGTTCAAAAAGAAGCATTAGCAACATTAATTACATTGGAAATGGGGAAACCTATCCGCGAAAGCCGTATTGAAATTGATTACAGTGCTAATATTTTTGATTATTATGCTGATCATGCAGAAGAATTTTTACAACCTACCCCTTTACAAACGGAAAAAGGTGATGCATTGGTATTTTCTGAAGCAATTGGTGTTTTATTAGGAGTAATGCCTTGGAATTTCCCTTTTTCTCAAATTGCACGTTTTGCTGCACCTAATATTATGGCTGGAAATACCATTGTGTTAAAAACGGCATCTAATATTCCACAATGTGCACAAGCATTCGAAGATTTGTTCACAAAAGTTAATGCGCCACAAGGAATCTATCAAAACTTATTTTTAAGTGGAAAAGATACTTCTGCCTTGGTTGCTGACGAACGCATTAAAGGGGTTTCTTTAACTGGTTCTGACGCTGCTGGAGCTAGTATTGCTAAAATTGCAGGTGAACATATTAAAAAATCAGTTTTAGAATTAGGTGGTACCGATCCTATGATTGTATTAAATGATGCAGATATTGAAAAAGTGATGGCTGGAACGATTAATGGGCGTTTGCGTAATGCAGGACAAGCTTGTACTTCATCGAAACGCATCATTGTTCAAGAAGAAATCTATCAGACCTATTTGGAGAGAATTACAAATCATGTGAACCAATTGAAGGTAGGAAATCCTATGGAAGAAGATACAGATATGGGACCTGTGAGTTCAGCTTCAGCCTTAGAAACTTTATTGGATCAAGTATCATCTTCTGTTGAAAAAGGTGCTACTTTAATTACAGGTGGTAAACAATTGGGTACAGAAGGATCTTTTATGACACCTACCATTTTAACTGATTTAAAACCTGGAATGAAAGCTTATGATCAAGAAGTTTTTGGACCAGTAGTTTGTATCATTAAAGTGAAAACTGTAGACGAAGCAATTGCAATTGCCAATGATACAGTGTATGGTTTAGGCGCTTCAATTTATACTGAGGACATCGAATTAGCACATACGATTGCACGTCGTATCGATAGTGGAATGGTATATATCAATAAACAGGTTTCTTCTAGTCCTGAACTTCCCTTTGGAGGAACAAAACGTTCAGGTTATGGAAGAGAGCTTTCAAAAGCAGGAATCTTAGAATTTATCAATAAGAAATTGGTTTTAACCACTAAATAAAATATAAGCGACTCAAATGAGTCGCTTTTTTTATTGAATAATATTCCTGTCTTTTTGTTGCTCTATTTTAAATAGAATTAAATCCTTCATAATTTTCGCGCGATTTTTTGCTTCTGTAGCAATAGGTCCTTCGAAATGTTCATCAACAATAGTATTCCACAGTGTTACCCAACGCTCAAAATGTTCGGGTTTCATCGGTTCTTGCTTATTAAGCATCAAATGCGTACGCATTGGCCACCCTTCAAATGTACCAGCTCCTAACAATACGGTATCCCAAAACTGCACCATATGAGGTAAATGCTCATCCCAATTGACTTTCGCTACTTCATTAAAAAAGTACCCTATCAACTCATCCTTTACAACTAAATCGTAAAACGTATGGACTAATTGCTCAATATCATGATGATTTGTAATGTCATTTTTCATGTTACAAAAATACAGCAAATTGTATTCTTTTCAATCACAAAAAAAAGCAGTAATTTCGCTCTTAATAAAAACGTAAATATTTTGGATAGTAATAGACAATTAAAAGTAGGAAAATTATTTCAAGAAGAATTAGCAGAAGCGTTCAGAAAGTGGGCTTCAGAAGAATTTGCAGGGAACATCATCAGTGTAACTGAGGTGAAAGTTTCTCCAGATTTAAGTGTGGCTAAAATCTATGTAAGTATTTTCCCAAACACTCGAAAAGAAGAAATCTTAGCAGCTATCAAAACAAATACGCCTTTATTCCGTGGAATTTTATCAAAAGGAGCTGCAAAAACGATGCGTATTACTCCTGAATTAGTTTTCAAATTGGATAATTCATTAGACGAGATTGAAAAAATCGATAATGCATTAAAAGGAAAAGGGAATAATCCGATTTTATAATTCGAGAGAATGCGAAACATTTCTTTTTACATTGCGAAACGCTACATCTTTTCGAGCGCAAATACAAATGCTGTAAATATTATTACTTCAATTGCCGTTGCTGCAATTATGGTCGCTACAGCTGCGTTATTTGTGATTTTATCCGTATTTTCTGGATTAGAACAGATGAATCTCAAGTTTTATAGCAATGTAAATCCAGAAATTAAAATATCACCTGCCAAAGGAAAAGTTTTACCTGAGATCGAAAATCTAGAACAACAGCTAAAACAAAACCAATTGGTAAAATCGTATGCTAAAGTTATCGAAGAAAAAATTTATATCGATTACAATGGCATGCAAGATATCGCTTATTTAAAAGCTGTGGATTCTAATTTCACAAAAGTTACTCGATTGGACACTGTGGTCTATGGTGGTGATTATATCGATTTTTCTTTTGATGATAATTTTATTGTTTCCAATGGTATTGCTCAGCGCTTGCAATTGTATATAGACCCTATTAACCCTGCGACATTGATGATGCCGAAAGCAGGTACAGGTTTAATAAAACAAGAAAGTGATGCCTTTACTAAAACAGAAGCTTACAGTACCGGAGTTTTTGTATTAAATGAACAATATGATAAACATATTTTTTCGACGCTAGGATTGGCTCAAAATTTATTGCGTTTAGATTCAATTGATGCCTATGCCATCGAGATCAAAACCAATAGAGCGCATGATTTAAATGCTGTTAAATCGCAGTTATCCAAAACTCTAGGCGAAAAGTATAAAGTGGAAACCAGACAAGATTTAGATTCGGCATTTTTAAAAGTGATGAATATGGAAAATCTAATCATTTATTTGATTTTCACATTGGTTATTATCATTGCTTGTTTTAATCTTGCAGGAACAATCATCATCATTATTCTGGATAAAACGAAAGAAATCCAAACCATGTACAGTTTCGGATTATCACGTATACAAATCCGAAGAATTTTTGCTTATACCGGATTAATTATCACATCGATCGCGATGATTACTGGTTTATTAATTGCATCGGTATTGGGATTATTACAAATTAATTTTGGATTAGTGATGGCTTCGGCAACCATTCCATTTCCTTTTGAGTTTTCTATTATCAACTATTTAGTGGTGATTGGAACGGTATTAGGAATCGGGGGATTTGTCTCATGGCTAATGTCAAAACAAGTCAAATAAATTAAAAAAGGGATTCATAATGATTCCCTTTTTTTTATCATTGTTTCCAGGTCAACTTAACTTTCCCTTTGAATTTTTTTCCTTTCAGAACGAAGTAATAATTATGATTTTCCTCTAATGCAATCGCATAATCTTCTGAATAATGCATTTTTGTGGTTATGGTTTCTTCTAATTTCACTTTACCATTCTCATCGAGGAAAAGCACTTTAAGCAAACCCTTTTTACTAATAGCTTCCAAGTTAAAGTAATAGGTTTGACTGAACTGAGGTAAAATTTTAAATTGCATCGAATCACTTAATCGTATAAATGATGTCTCCAATTCTTCCTCATTGATTTGAATTTTAGTAACCAAATAGTTTTGATTTTCTTCTTCCATTCTTTGCATCGACGGATGCTGTCCATATCCAACGTTTAATCCAAACATAAATAGGAAGATTAAAGCAATCTTTCGTATGAAATCATTTCTCATCGTTAATAGGTTTTATAGTAAGACGTTAGAGATTTATAAAAGTTATAATCAATCCCAACGATTCCAACGGATATATGAGGGTTTATCAAAACTAAAATTCATTAAATTAAAATCCCGGTTATCAATCACGTTACTTTTAAAGATATTATTTCCTTCACCAGGTATTCGTGGATAAAATGAGAATGAAAATTGAAAATTATTAAATACAAAATAGTCATTGGTAAACATCACTCCTAACCCAACACGTGCTATAATATTATCTGAATCAAAAAAACGATCTTCACGATTAGCTACAATTCCTAATGCTGCATTAAAGAAAGGAGAAATCCTAAACCCTAAAAATTCATAAGGCGAATATGATTGTGTTTGTAATTCGACCATCAATTTTTGATCTCCAAAAATATTACGTGCTCTTCGGATCCCATCAATGCCCATAAAATCATGCTCATGCATAGTCAATTCGTCTGCAGGAGTATCTAAACGGTGAACTCCAGCGGTATAATTAACCTTCGCAAATTGACGTATTCTCCATCGGCTAATGTTTAATAGTCTTGAAAAATATAAGCTTTGAATATTTAATGTAGTTTGTTCTGATTTTCCTTCTCGAAAAAAACTTCCGTATTGAACTTGTGCTCCTAAAAAATTTTTATTGGGAAAATATCGACCAAATGATGCAATTCCCGAAAGATAAAATCGTTCACTATTCGGACGGGTTTGATACCCTCCGACAACTCCCAACACATGTCCTTCAGCGACATCTTCTTCGATATTAAAGTTGAAAATATATTTATCTTTTACATATCGACGAGACGAAATCCCTATTCCTCCAAAATAATTTTTTTGATCCGAAAAGAACTCATAAGGATCATCAATTCCTACAGGAGCTTCTCTGTAATTTCTCTCATAAAAACGTCCTGAAACAATAAGATTAGAGATTAAACCATTTTTACTTTCCCCTAATCGTATAGCTTTAGCTGTCCAAATATCACTGTAATTGTATTTAAAGTTATGGAAGAGCAATTCATCCCGATTATAATCAAGGGAATCTTGAAAGTAAATTTGGCCGAATGCTATTCCCCCCGCTAATTTTGCTAAAGGAGAATAAAATGGACGGGTTAAAGAAATTCCTTTATTAAAATGCTCATCTTCGTTTTTAGAATAATGAATATTTCCAATCACACGAGTTTTGGCAATATTAGGAACAGTATAATTAAATTGATAGAGGTTCTTACCTGTTTCGTAATTATGTCGAAAACGATTATCGAACACATGACCTAAACCAAAGAAATTTCGTTCACGAATACGAACACCAAATTTAGAGGTTGAAACTGATCCCGTCACAATCATACTCCACGAGTCAATCGCATTAATATAGATATCGACCGAATCTCCTTGAGCCGACAATTCAGGAATGATTTCTACGCGACGAAGAATCCGTTGCGAACGAAGTAAACGTTCAGACTCCTTGATTTCCATCGAATCGACTTTATCACCTTTTTTAAATAAAAGTAATTCCCGAATGACGTAAGGTTTGGTCTTTCCGTGTAAAGAGTTTCCCGTCCGTTCGATCCATTTTTCAGGTCGACGCGTAGTATCTTGAAGCGAATACCCAAACGGATCCTGAGATTTTATGTAAATATGACGAATAGGTTTACCTACCACCTTACGATCAATAGGTCTTTCTTCTAATGGTGTAACGGAACGTTTGGTTTTAAAGAGGTGTTTGGTATATAGCTTTCTGAATTTGCTATATTCCTTTTTAGGAATAACGGTATCTTTTTGGGATTTAAGTTCTTTATTTTGAGCATATGCCCAAGTCCCTATTAACATTACCATTAATAGAAAAAACTTTCGAATACAATACGTTGCTTGGGCTTTACTTTTCACTTACTTAATTTATAAAAGTCTTACGGCTTTTACAAATCTAGTTTTCCAATAATTTTCATCCATAGAAGAGATGATGACCCCTTTGGAAGTTGAGGAATGAATAAATTTAATTTCACCCGTTTTTTCGATACTCTCGATAATGCCAACATGTGAAATGGAAGAACCAGAAGTATTAAAAAATACTAAATCACCTTCTCTAGCTTCAGAAATTTTAATTTCTTTTCCTTCCGAAGCTTGTTTCGCTGAATTTCGTGGCAATTTGAATCCCAATTCATCGAAGCTTACCATTACAAGTCCTGAACAATCAAATCCTGTTCGATTTGTTCCACCAAATTTATAAGGTACGCCTAAATAGGATTTGGCTGTTTTAAGAACATATGAAGCATCTTTTGAGGTATAGGATTTGTTATTCGAACGATAGACCGATTCCGAAGCAGAAGATTTTGATGTTGAACTTTTGTGATGGTTAGATTTAGAATACACTTTACTCCCTACCTTTCGATAGCTCGTCACTTTATTTGAAGAGCCACAAGAGGCTAAAATAAAAAGAGAAAACATTACAAATACACCTAAAATCTTTTTCATCATCCTAAATTCTACTACTAACTTATAATTAATAACTCTAATTTAAGTAAAATCGTATACTTTTTTTAATTTTCTAGTGCTTCAGCAAGTAATTGTCTCGCGCGTAAAACTCTTACTTTTACATTTGGAAGGGATAAATCAAGATCTTCAGCAATTTCTTTGTACGTTTTATCTTCCAAAAATCGTAATTCAATAATACGTTGATATTTTAGAGGAAGGTTATTAATTGCCTTAATCACCTTATCATTATCTTGTTGTAAAATCAGATAATCTTCAGGAGATTTTTCACTGTCAATAATTAAGGATTTATTGAATTCATCATCGATTGAAATGTTCAGTTTGGGTGAACGTCGAATATGATCAATCATGGTATTATGTGCTATCGAAATGACCCATGTTTTAAAATCGAAGTCCGAATTATACAATTTTAATTTGGATAATACTTTCGTGAATGTCTCAATGGTAATGTCTTCAGCTTCTTCTTCGTTTCTTATTTTTAGAAACACATAATTATAAACTTGTTGCCAAAAAAGCTCAATCAAGTGATTTTGAGCGGCACGTTTTCCTTTTTTAGCGTCTACAATTAATGATTCTAAAGCCATATGCACAATACGATATTATATTAAATATAATACATTTAATGATATAAAAAAAGCTTCAATATAAAATATTGAAGCTTTAAATTTTTGTAGACCCACAGGGATTCGAACCCCAACTAGCGGCACCAAAAACCGATGTGCTACCGTTACACCATGGGTCTAACTTATTGTTTTTTTAAAATAGAATAAAATATAGTAGACCCACAGGGATTCGAACCCCAACTAGCGGCACCAAAAACCGATGTGCTACCGTTACACCATGGGTCTATATAATATTGCTATTTCAAATGTTTAAAATTTTGTAGACCCACAGGGATTCGAACCCCAACTAGCGGCACCAAAAACCGATGTGCTACCGTTACACCATGGGTCTATTATATTTTAAACTTGCAAAGAAAACTTGTAGACCCACAGGGATTCGAACCCCAACTAGCGGCACCAAAAACCGATGTGCTACCGTTACACCATGGGTCTATGTCTTAATTGCTGTGCAAATATAGAAAGGTTTTTTAATTCACCAAAACAAATTTTAATGAAATTAGGCTAAAATAGGCGACTTAAACCTTAATTGATTGAAAATGAATTTTAAAAATTTAATATTTTTTTCTTAAAAAAATAATGTGAGATTTCTCTTTTTAAAAAAATCTCACATTATTTCGATTAATCTACTAATTAATGGATATAAATTGCATTACGCAACGAATGATAAATATCTTGTGTAACCAATTGAATGTTTCGATCTTCTGTAGTTATGACGTTAGACCATACAGTAGATTTAAGATTTGCAGATGACAATATATATTGATCAACTATTTCATTGTTTAACTGCAATGATTTATCAGCCATCTTCACATGAGCAGAATAGTTTATAATATTATTAAGTTCTAAATAATTGATGGTTTTATTTTTTAGAACTTCATCAAAATGATCTAACATAGCTGTCGTAAAGTTTTTAGTATTAACTTGTCCAAATCCTTTTGTATTATTAAATTCTACTTCATAAGAATTATGAATAACATCGTTAATTACAGCACCATTTTGGAGATGTTTTTTAACAAATGATTGATGATTCATTTGATCGACACTTAAATTTACAATTAAATCACTTTGCGCTTTATCGTCCGTAATCTCGATTAAACGATCATTATTCTTTTCAATGATTTGTTTAAAGTTTTTAATATATTGTTTGCTACCTTTTGTATTATTAACTAAAAGATAAATTTTTGTTTTTGCTTTTTCAATTGCTTTGTTAATATCGGCATCGAGATTTAAACTATTGTTTAAGTTTTGAGCTTTATTCAATGCTTTATAACTTACAATAGCATCTAATTTTTCTGATGAATCATTATATTTTTTCCCAACTTGATAATAAAAGTTTGCTAGTTCATTTTTTATCTTATTTAGCTGTTCAAACTCTGGGATATTATATTTTTTATCAATTGATTTTAAGACTAAATTTCTCTTATTTATTCCTTCAATCAAATTATAAACTTGATCAGCATTCTTAAAATCTTCTTGATGTAAAGATTGAATCTCTTCTAAATCACGTAAATTATTAATATGCGTCGCTTGTTCTAATTTCACGAATTCAGATTTTGTTTTAAAAATATTATAATCCATCAAAGCTGATTCAAATGAAATTTGGTTGATTGGATCTTGAGCTGATAAGTGTATTGAACCCAATAATAAAATCGATAGTAGTATTTTCTTCATTGTATAGTGTTTTTATTGAGTAAGATAACCAATTAAATAAATAAAAAGCACTATTATTAGTGCTTTTTTTTTATTCTTCATCTACTGTATGAACAAACTCTATTGAATTTTCACTTAACCAATCAATGCGTACCAACGATTCGACACGTACCCCTTGATCCATTAATCGACCACGACCTTCTTGAAAAGATTTTTCAATGATAAAGCCCATTCCCATTAGATTTGCTCCTGCTTGTTTTATTAAATCTCTTACGCCCAATGCAGCATTTCCATTTGCTAAAAAGTCATCGATGAAGATAACATTATCCCCTTCTCCTAAGAATTGATTGCTTACACAGACATCATACGTACGATCTTTCGTAAAAGAATAAACTTGAGTTGCATAAAAATCTTGCATGGTTTTAGGTTTTGCCTTTTTCACAAAAACTACTGGTAATTCCAATTCTAGCCCCACTAAAATGGCAGGTGCTATTCCGCTGGCTTCAATGGTGATTATTTTATTAATATTTAAATCTGAAAAGCGTTTGACAAACTCAGCTGCGATACTTTTCATAAGAATAGGATCCATCTGATGGTTGATAAAACTGTCTACTTTTAAAATTCCACCATCGAAACTTTTTCCATCCTTTAGAATACGTTCTTTTAAAAGTTCCATTACTGCTATATTTAGTTTTTAAAGTTTACAAAGAAAAAAGTCAGCACGAATGCTGACTTAAGATAACTATTTTTATTTATTCCCACTCAATAGTTGCTGGTGGTTTTGAACTAATGTCATAAGCCACACGATTAATACCCTTCACTTCGTTAATGATTCGGTTAGAAACCAATTCTAAGAATTCATAAGGTAATTTAGACCATGTAGCCGTCATAAAATCAATCGTATTGGCTGAACGCACAACCGCTGTATATTCATATGTACGCTCATCTCCCATTACTCCAACAGATTTTACGGGTAATAACACCACAAAAGCTTGAGATACTTCGTCATATAAATTATGTGCATATAACTCGTCGATAAAGATTTGATCGGCTTCTTGTAAGATGCGTACTTTTTCTTCGTCCACTTCCCCTAACACTCGAATTCCTAATCCTGGTCCTGGGAATGGGTGACGGTATACTAATTCGCGTGGAATACCTAATTCAACTCCTACTTTACGTACTTCATCTTTAAATAACTCACGTAAAGGTTCTAATAATTGAAGTTTCATATCTTCTGGTAATCCTCCTACATTATGATGTGATTTGATTGTTGCTGAAGGTCCTTTAACCGATTGAGATTCGATTACATCTGGATAAATTGTTCCTTGGGCTAAGAAAGATGCATCATCAAATTTCTTCGATTCTTCATCAAATACAGCCACGAAATCACGTCCAATGGCTTTACGCTTCGCTTCTGGTTCATCGATTCCTTTTAAACTATTTAAGAAACGAGCTGACGCATCTACCATTTTGATGTTCATGTTGAAGTGTTTCCCGTAATTTTCCATTACTTTCTTTCCTTCATCCTTTCTTAATAATCCTGTATCAACGAAAATACACGTTAATTGATCTCCAATTGCGCGATGAATTAACACTGCTGCAACCGATGAATCTACTCCACCAGAAAGTCCTAAGATAACTTTTTTATCTCCAACAACTTCTCGAATACGCTTGATTTCTGTTTCAATAAAATCGGTTAATACCCAATTTTTCTCTGCTTTACAAATGTTAAAAACGAAGTTTTCTAACATTTTAGAACCAAATTCAGAGTGTGTAACTTCTGGATGGAATTGAACTGCGAATATATTTTTTTCTTCGTTTGCTAAAGCGGCAATATCAATATTTGATTTTCCTGTAATTGTAAAACCAGTTGGCGCTTTTACCACCTCATCAAAGTGGCTCATCCAAACAGTAGATACTTCAGGAACATCAGTAAATAAACTGTTTTGTGCTAAAACTGTTAATTCCGATTTTCCGTATTCACCTTTTTCTCCTTTCTTAACTTCTCCACCTAATAAATGTGAAATTAATTGCATCCCGTAACATATTCCTAAAACAGGAATACCTAATTCGAATAATTCTTTTTCTACCAAAGCAGCTTCGTCTCCAAATACTGAAGATGGTCCACCTGATAAAATAATTCCTTTAGGATCGTGTTTTTTGATTTCTTCCACAGAAGTGTGGTAAGGGATGATTTCAGTATAAACTCCGAATTCTCGAATTCGACGGGCAATTAACTGATTATATTGCGAGCCAAAATCTAAAATGATAATTCCTTGCGTCATTGTGTTTGTCTTTGCGCAAAATTACATTATTTATACGTTTTATTAAAATCAATTTACAAATAAAATCGTAGAATATCGAATGCATATCAATTGGATTGAAATGAAATAATTAAACTAAAAAAGGCCTGAAATACATCAGACCTTTATCTTTTATTGCTCACCGATCGCTTCAGCTAATCCTGGAGAACCTTGAATATTTCGCATTTGTCTTTCAATATGTCTTGCTCTCGAACTAATATACGACGAAGGTGGATTGACATTGTATTTTCTTGGACTAGGTAAGGCTGCAGCAATACGTGCTGCCTCATTTTTTGTTAAATCTTTAGCCGGCTTATTAAAATAATATTCAGAAGCAGCTTCAATCCCAAAAACTCCAATTCCCATCTCCGCGACATTTAAGTACATTTCTAAAATTCGTTCTTTTCCCCAAATTTTTTCAATCATAAATGTAAAATATGCTTCTAAACCTTTTCTAACATATGAACGCCCTTGCCAAAGAAATACATTTTTAGCAACTTGCTGAGAAATGGTAGAACCTCCTCTTAATTTTTTTCCTTTTTGATTATGCTCAAATGCTTTTTGAATTCCATCCAAATCAAAACCATTATGTGTCGGAAATTTTTGATCCTCAGATCCAATCACTGCTAATTTGATATTCTTCCCCATTTCATCACTTGAAATATAATCACGTTTGAACTTATTTTGTTCAACCATTTGAGTAATTTGAGTAATGGTGATAGGAGGATTAATCCATTTTAAGGCAACAATATAAAGCAAATGACCTACAAAAATGAATAGAAAAATCTTTCGAATAAATTTAAACATTGTACTAGCTATAATTTGAAATCAAATTTAATTGAAATATTATATTCCTTCCAATTTTATTCTTTAATAAATACTTTTAAAGATTTATTTATTCCTCTATTAGTTTAAATACACAATCCTTTTAATTTTAACATTTTTATTTTTAATAACTACCTATTATGATGTAATTTAGTGTACCAACCTAAAAGCAATCCGTATGAGAAAAATTCTACAATTTTTCAATCGTACCTATATCTTCTATAAAACCGATAAAAAAAGATTCATTTTTTGGATGTTTTTCTTATGCGGGATTGCTTATTCTCAAATGATTTTCCAAGATTCCAATTTTATTGTAGTTGATACAATTGATATTGAAGAAAATAAATCAACTGTGATTATCACAGTAAAGAATGACGCCAAAATTTATATTACAGAAGGTACAGTAACTTCAAATTTTAACGAAGAAACTCTACCATCGGAACATATCGTTTATCTACGAACGAATTCCATCACAGAAACTTCTATAGAACACCCTTTTCCTGAGGAAAATCGTATTGTTACTGAAAAGACTACGTCTAAAACTATTTCAGAACAAATAACAAAAATTCCAGAACCTCAAGAATCTGAAAAATTTCAATCCATACCTTATCGTAATCCATTTGGAATTTATAAAAATCCATTTCCTGTTGTATGTATTATAAACTATATATCGAATAATACACAAGCAGATCAAGTGACCTTGAATTTAAATTTTCCTAAGGCCTACGAATACATTTATAAATCCATTGCGTATTCTTATATTTTTAATACTTATTCAAAATATATCTCCACGATTGAAATTCGTTCACCCGCTCTATTTATTTAATTAATATTTCTACTACCCACTCAAGATGTATTAATTAAATAAAAAAATTATGAAAAATATTTTACAAAAGATATTTCTCTTTTTCGCTCTACTCCTATTTGGTTGGGGGTATGGGCAAATATGTATATCTACAGATATACAAAAAATAGCTTTTGAAGATACCTATACTGGTATCAATGCTAATATAAATTCTCTAACACCAGGAGGAACTGGAAACGATGCTGCCCTATCATCAAATATTCAAAATATTCATGATAATGATTTAGATACCTTTTTTTTATTAGAATCCTCTTTACCTAAAAATTCTGGTTCTACAATTGATCCCAACTATGAGCCAGGAACTTTAAATGCTAATTTTTCGGTAAACAACTTAGATATAAAAAACGGTGAAATTGTATATTTAAAAGTTGGAGAAGACAATCGGTTTGGTGGAACTCTTAGTTCAACTGCTGCCACTATAACTTATACAATAACTGCATATAAAGGCAGTACTAGTTTTAACATTAATCCTGTAAATTCATTAACTAGTATATCAAGTCCAAGAACTGGGACATTATCATTTACTGCTCCGGACGATATCGATAAAATAACCGTGGTTGTAAATGCATCTAAACCTTTTAATGGAACTGCTATAAATATACTTCCACAAAGTAGATTACAAATCCAATTTTATGGCATATATGTAAATCCATTATGCGAAGAACAAATAATAAATAATTGTAATCAAGAAGTTAATTTAATCAATAGTAATTTTGATAACCAACTAACAGCATCAGGTTCAAATATATTATCAAATGCAAATAATGTCTTAAATGATAATTTAAATGATGCATATACTTTTTTAATTGATGGAGATTTAACAATATCTAATACTAAAGTTTTTTCTGGAGGTCAATACGTCGCTTTTGAATTACAAGAATCTAGCCTTTTAGATCTTGGATATAATTATAGAATTGAGACTTTAATCAATGATTTAGTAATTGAATCTAAAACATTTTCTAATGCTGGAATTACCTTAGCTGCATCAGGTAAGAGATCTTTAGGTTTTTCTACGACACTACCTTTTAATAAAATTAGAATAAATGGTACAGTAGTCGGTGGTGCAACGGTTTCAATATATAGAGCATTTATTATAGAAAATTGTACTCAAGATTATATTTTAGATTGTAATACCAATACACCAATCATTCAAAATAATTTTTCTGCAATTATTAATAGTGAACGATCTGGAAATTCTGCCTTACTTACTACTGGTAACATATACGAGAACCCTAATAATGTTGTGGATAATAATCCTGATAATTATGCAACTATCTTTGCGGCGGCTGGAGCTGCTGCAACTAGTAGCATCGCGGTTAAATCTTTAGGTCAAACTTTTCCTGGAGGATATTTTGCTGGATTTTTAGTTGAAAATTCAAATTTAGTCAATTTAGATTTATTAAATAATATCCGTATTAAAACGTATCGCAACGATGTTTTAATTGAATCAGCAGAAGGTAGTGCTTTAGGTCTTAATTTACAGCTTCTTCCTGGAACGAATAAACGAGTTGTAGGATTTAATACGACTGAAGGAAATGCATATGATTTTGATGAAATTGTTTTTGAAACATTTTCTACTGCAGATGTATCTTTAGGAGTGACTAATATTTATCACGCAATTATCCGAAAAAATTGTTTTGGACCAGACTTAGTATGTAATACGGATACACGCGTGTCTCTACCAGAATATCCTGTTTCAATATCAAGTCGAACTGGAATTAATGGACTTGGTGTTGTAGGGCAAATTAATAATGCAGATAATGCATTAAATAGTGATCCTAATTCTTATGCATCAATATCCATTACTGTAGGAGCAGGAGGTTCTGCTAATTTTGCAGTTGAGACAGGAAATCAAATATTTGATGGTGGTACTTTTGCTGGATTTGAAGTTGAATCTACGAGTTTATTGGATGTTGGTTTATTAAATGATATAACAATCAATACCTATCTGAACGGAACTTTACAAGAATCTTCGAACTCTGGAAATTTATTAATAGATGTTGGAGCCATTGGTTCAACACCAAAAGCTATTATAGGTTTTGAAACGACTTTACCATTTAATGAAGTTGAATATCGTATGGAAGTTACTGTAAATATTGATTTATTAGGAGAAACACGTATTTATAATCTTGTACTGAAAAAATTCTGTGAACCTTCAGAGCCTTTAGTATGTAACGATTTAAGAACCTTAAAAGAGCAAGAATTCCCTATTTCAGCTTATACTAAGGTAAGCTCAGCAGCCAATGTGAGTTTGATCGGAGATTTAGTTCAAAATATCGGATATCTATTGGATAATGATACGGACAACTTCGTAACTTTAAATCCAACAGTTTCGGCATTAACTGAACTTACGATCGGGGTAAATAAAGCAGGTCTTCCATTTAAACCTGGCACATATGCCGAATTTGAAGTTCAATCCTCTAATCTTATTGATGCATCCTTATTAAGTAATTTCTCTGTTCGTTTAATCAATAAAGAAGGTGAAATTGTTCAAACCATAAGCAGTGACGCATTACTTTTAGGGGTTGGTTTATTCCAATTTGGAACGCAAGAAACACAAAAAATCGGATTTAAATCAACAGTTGAATTCAGTAAAGCCGAATTGGTATACAATATTCCAGTCAATGCAACTTTGGGTACAACTAGAATATATCGTTTCAATGTGATGGAAACTTGCCCAATTGAATTGGTATGTAATGATTCAGACCCTATCACTACGGTTGATCGTCCTGTTATTATTAATGCAATTAATACCGGTACAGCTGGATTAGCATGTGTTGGATGTTCAGTCAATAACCCTGAAAACTTAATTGATGGAGATCTTACAAATTCTACTCAATTAGTGGTTACGGCTGGTGTGGCTGCGAGAAGTGCTGTTAGTGTAAAAGACTTAGCTAATATTTATCCTGCAGGTTCATCAGTTGGATTCGCAACTTCAGAAGCAAATCCAATTCTAAATGCAGATTTATTAAATACAATTCGTGTAACAACTTATTTAGACGGTGAGGAAGTGGAATCCGTTAGTGGAGCAAGTTTAATTAATTTAAATGCTTTATTTATTCAAATCTTTCCACAAAATCAAGTGTATGGGTTTAGAACAACTTCTAAATTTGATGAAGTTCAAATTTCAATCGGTTCATTAGCAAGTTTAATTAATGTAATCGACTTAAGTTCATTAGTTATAAGCACTCAAGGTGCCAACGATCCTGACTTAGATTTTGAATGTCCAACGGATATCTGTGTCAAACCTGGAAATACAGAAGGACCTGGTGTTCCAACCCTAACAGGTATTTCAACGATTCAAAAACCACGCAGTACTTGGCCAAATGATATTCCAAATGGATTTATTGCTTTAGATTCTAAAAACAAAGGAATGGTTATTTCGCGTGTTGCCAATACCGATGCAATTGCAACTCCTCTAGAAGGAATGTTGATTTATGACGTATCTGCTAATTGTGTAAAATTATACAATGGTACGACTTGGAAATGTTTAGAACAATCGTGTAACGAATAAAATTAGAAATCATGAAAAAGTTATTCTATATCATCGTCTTCATGGGTGGAATTGCAAATGCCCAAGTAGCAATTGGGAAAGAAGATGTAACCAATGAGTCAATACTATTAGAATTTGACGATAACGAATCCAATACGCTTGGAATAATCTTACCATCTGTTTTGGATGCAAGTTCGATTACAGCACAGAATGGAACCTTCTTATTCGATGTGGCTACAAAAAAAGTACGCATGTATGAAAACAGTGCATGGAAAGATTTATCTGCTGTTGGTGATGATAGCGCGGTTATCATTGATCCATCCAGTGAAAATACCAATTCAACTGGGGTAATTTTAGGTTCTGACACCACTGCAACATCCGGAGTATTCGTATTAGAAGCAACGGATAAAGCCATGGTATTGCCTAAAATTGCTAATCCTCATCTTACGGTTGAAAGTCCGTATGCTGGAATGATGTGTTATGATACTGTGAGCAAATCATTAGCGGTATTTGATGGAGCCAATTGGAATTATTGGAAATAATCTGAAGAAAAAAAGCCACCCTTTTAGGGTGGCTTTTTAAATAATATAAACCTTTAAAATTTGATTAAATCACACCGATGTCAGTTCGGTAATATTCAAAATCAAAATTAATTTTCTTAATATTTTCATACGCAATTGAACGAGCGTCTTCTAATGAATCCCCTAACCCAACTACGTTAATAACGCGTCCTCCTGAAGTGACCATTTGATCGCCTTCTAATTTTGCACCTGCAATAAAGTTAGGACATTCCACTTTTTCTAGTCCTCTAATTTCAAATCCTTTGTCATAGTTACCTGGATATCCTCCTGAAACCATAACCACACAACAAGCTGATTGATTTTTGAACTCTAAATTGAAATCTTCCCCATTAATTGATTTGTTAACTGCTTCATATAAGTCAGTTTCTAATAAAGGTAAAGTCGTTTGTGTTTCTGGATCCCCCATGCGTAAATTATATTCTAATAAATAAACGCCTTTTGGTGTAATCATTAAACCAAAGAAAATCACTCCAGCAAATTCTAATCCCTCTTTGATTAAACCACATTTAGTTGGTTCCATAATCTCTTCTTCAAACATTTTGAAATGTTCTTCTGTAAATAATGGATTTGGAGCAATTACTCCCATTCCCCCTGTGTTTAAACCTGTTTCACCTTCACCAATTTTCTTGTGATCTTTGGCTGAGATAAACGGAACTATTTTTTTTCCGTTAAAAAAAGACAAAATTGATGCTTCAAATCCTTCAAGGAATTCTTCGATGACAACTTCATTTCCAGCCTCTCCAAACGTTTTATCTTCCATAATTTCATCCACTGCTTTCTCAGCTTCTTCTAAATTTTGGCAGATAATTACCCCCTTCCCTGCTGCTAAACCAGAAGCTTTAACAACAATAGGAAATTCTTGCGTTTGTAGATATTCTTTTGCTAATTGTGAACCTTGGAAATTTTTATATACTGCTGTTTTTACGCCATATTTTGCCATAAAATCTTTGGCAAACGCTTTTGAAGCTTCCAATTGTGCTGCTGCCTTATGCGGACCAAAAACGGCTAAACCTTCGGCATGAAAAAGGTCTACAATACCTTCAGCTAATTCCGCTTCCGGACCTACAAATGTTAAGTCCATTTGATTGTCTTTGGCGAAATCTTTCATTGCGTCTATAGAAGCTAATGAAACATTTGTTCCGATTTGTGCTGTTCCTGCATTTCCAGGTGCAAAAAATAGTTCAACCGCCTCACCTTTTTGTTTAAAGTCTTCGGCAAATTTCCATCCGATCGCGTGTTCACGGCCACCTGAACCTATAATTAATATTTTTGTGTTCATTGTTTGTAATTTTAATGAAAAGTGAATAATGAAAAATTAAAAATTTAATTACGAATTCATTTTTGAAGTCTTGATTGAGCTTACAAGCATAGCGATTAATTCTAAATTTAAACTTTTAAGTTTTTGATAAATATTTAATTCGATAATTTCAGCATCTTTCAGTAAATCTAACCAATACAAAGTTTCATTTGCTTCTTTTAGAGCAATACTCATTTTATTGATAAAATCTTTTTTTGACTGACCGAATTCAGCTTCACGTATTAAAGCTCCTACGGATGTCCCTGATCTTAAGATCTGTCTTCCCAGAACATATTCATTTTTATGATGAATTGTTCTTGAAAGTTTAATAATCTCTAAGGCAAAACTATAACTTTTATCTTTTAATACATTTTTCACTTTTCGATTTTCATTAATAATTATAAAATTAATGCATGAAATGTCTCATCCCTGTAACCACCATTGGAATACCTTGTTCGTTACAAGCTTGAACTGAATCTTCGTCTTTGATTGAACCTCCTGGTTGAATGATGGCTTTGATTCCGTTAGCAGCAGCAAAATCAACTACATCACGGAATGGGAAAAAGGCATCAGAAGCTAATACTAAATCATCTTGTACTTTTTCTTTTGCACGCTCAATGGCTTGTTGAGCAGCCCAAATACGATTGGTTTGACCTCCGCCAATACCGTATGCTTGTCCATTTGTAGCCACAACAATTGCATTGGATTTTACCCATTTCACAATTTTTTGTGCAAACACTAAATCGGTCATTTGTTTTTCCGTTGGTTGAACTTCAGTCACAACTTTTAAATCGGTAGAAAATTGATTATCAGTTGACTGAACGATTAATCCACCATCCACTTTTACGTAAGTCACTTTATCCGAAACTGGATTATTTACTTTGATGATACGTACATTTTTCTTTGCTTTAAAAATCTCTAATGCTTCATCTGTAAAGGCAGGAGCAATTACAATTTCTAAGAAAATTTTATTTAATTCTACAGCTGTTTTACCATCTACTTCTTTATTGAAAGCGATAATTCCACCAAAAATAGACATTGGGTCACACTCATATGCTTTTTGGTAAGCTTCTACTACAGTATCTCCTATAGCTACACCACAAGGCGTTGAATGTTTCACTGCACAACACGTAGTTTCTTCAAATTCTGCAACAACTTTGTAGGCTAAATCCATATCGCGAATATTGTTGAAAGAAAGTTCTTTTCCTTGTAAATATTCGAAATCTTTCATTGCACCATTTTTCGTTTTATCAACGTAGTAAGCAGCCTTTTGGTGTGGGTTTTCTCCGTAACGTAAGTCCATCACTTTTTCGTAAGAAGACTCTAAGAATTGAGGGAAATCTTCCTCTAATAAATACGTAGAAATCGCTGCATCATATGCTGATGTTAAATTGAAAACTTTACCTGCACATAATTTACGAGTCTCGATTGAAGTGGCACCATTTTCACGAATTTCATCCATTACTTTTTGGTAATCGTTCACATCTGTGACTACAGTTACATCATAGAAGTTTTTCGCTGAAGAACGTAACATCGATGGACCACCGATATCAATAAATTCAATCATTTCAGCTTCAGATAAACCGGTGTTCATCTTTTCAAAAAATGGATATAAGTTAACGATCACAATATCGATTGGATTAATTCCATGTTCAGCGATGGTTGCCATATGTTTTTCGTCTGAACGACGAGCCATAATTCCTCCATGAATGGCTGGGTGTAAAGATTTCACACGCCCATCTAAAATTTCAGGGAAACCTGTAACATCTTTTACTTCTGTTACTTCAATTCCATTTTCTTGTAAATGTTTGTACGTTCCACCTGTAGATAGGATGCTGTATCCTTGTTCTACTAAAAATTGAGCAAATTCTAATAAATTCGATTTATCAGAAACACTAATTAGCGCTTGTTTTTGCATTTTGTTTAGTTTTTAAAGTTTATTTGTTTGTTTTATAATCTGGAAATGAAAATGCCTCAAAGACACGTGTCCATGAGGCATTATATTATGCTTCGCTTAATTGCTTGATTGCCTGGATTAAGATTTGGCTTTCCACTTGCGCCACCTTTCGTTGTAAATCCGCCACTTGGTCATTTGGCTCCACTTCGAACGTGCCTTGAGTAATAATTTCACCTTCATCTACCCCAGCAGTTACAAAATGTACTGTAGCACCCGAAATCTTCTCACCTGCATCTATCACAGCTTGATGAACTTTGGCACCATACATTCCTTTTCCTCCAAATTTTGGTAATAAAGAAGGATGAATATTGATCATTTTATTTCCCCACTTTGCAGTAAATTCTGGAGATAAAATAGTTAGAAACCCTGCAAGAACAATTAAATCAATTTCTTCATCGATTAAGTTATGTTCGGCATCTTCAGAGAAAGTTTTGCGATCTAAGACATAGGTTCTAATGTCTTTATCTAATGAACGCTCGATGGCATAGCAATCACGATCTGTCATTACCATTGAAATTTCAACATTTGGTAATTCGCCTGATTCAATCGCATCGATTATATTTTGGAGATTTGTTCCGCCACCGGATACAAATACGGCTATTTTCATTCGTGTCTTTTGTGTGTAATTTTGTTGGGCAAAGATAAGATTTAACTTCCATCTAAACCCAATAATTTAACCTAGAATTCATCATGAATTAACAGAATCTTAAAGGTTAAATCATAAACACAAATAGGAGAATGAAAAAAGGCTATTTCATTATGAAATAGCCTTGATATTTTAGTGAGCTTCTGTTCCGTCAGCACCATGAGCATGTCCATGTGCTAATTCTTCTTCCGTTGCTGGGCGTACATTTAAAATTTCAACGTCAAATTCTAATGTCTTTCCAGCCATTGGAGGATTTAAATCAGCAATAACAACTTCATCCGTTACTTCTACAACTGTTGCACGAAATTGGTTTCCTGTATTGTCTGTTAAGGGTAAAACAGCTCCAACTGGTGGTAACCCAGATTCTTTGAACATATCTAAAGGTAATTGAGCAATTGCTTCTTCTACACGTGGTCCGTAACCTTCTTCAGGAGAAATCACAAATGATTTTTTATCTCCAGCTTGTAATCCTTGTAATTCTGCTTCAAATTTAGGAATCATCATTCCAACTCCATATAAGAAGTTTAATGGCTCTTGAGCATTTGATTGTTCAACAAATACTTTTTCACCATTCGCTTCAATGGTATGTAATGAGTAGTTTACAGAAACTACATGATTGTTTTCTATAGTCATAATTGTAAAATTGTGGATCGAATTCATGATCCATTAATATTGGTGAATAAATTCACGCCTAATCATTTTCAATTTACAACAATTATTCCTTTTAAAATTTCTGACCTAATTTGGCAGAGTTCTCAAAACAGCTGACAAAAAAGGTCTAGTCGATGAATAATAACGCTTTTTTAATATCCTCATAACTGACATTCCCCCCTAAGAAGTCATAAATCGGTTTAAGCATTTTGTTTTCTTCGTATTCAATTTCACTCAATGCTAATCTCACTTTTGCAATAATGGTATCTGATGGTTTGTATTTTGAGTAATCCAAATCCGGTTCAATCGCTTTGATTTTACCGATATGATCAACAATCACTGAACTTGTTAAACCTCGTTTTTCAGCAATTTCATCCAATGTTAATCCTTCTCTTACGTACTCTAAGGTAATTTCAACCGTTGATTTCTTTTGCCCCTTCTCTTTCGTTTTATTCTTTTCAATATTTTTTGCGATTTGCTTTTTATCCAATGTGCCTCCCGAATAGCGAATAAATGAAGCCCAAGAATCTTGTAATTCTTTTTCATCTAATTTTTCATCAATCAATTGGGACAACTCTTGGAAGCGGCGATCAGCTTTCATGGCTAATCCGTCAATTTCTAGAGCCGTTTGATTTAAACCGTGTAAGGTTAGCGAATTTAAATCACGTAAACGCGATAAAGCGACATAGCCTTGTCCCTTTTCGAAAGCTTTGGATAAATCAATAAAGGCAGAATCCAAGGTCATCCCTTGTGATTTATGAATCGTAATTGCCCAAGCCAAACGCAATGGAACTTGTGTAAAGGATGCTAAAGCTTTCCCTCCTTCATCTTCAATAGCCCAAGTTTCAGGTTTGGCAATAAAGAATTCACCATCTAATGATTTGATAATTGGCTCCTCTTTATCCGTATAGCCTGATACGGTTCCTATCGTTCCATTTACAAAACCAACATCAAAATTATTTCGAACAAACATAACTTTAGCTCCAATTTTAAGCTCTAAGATTTCATCCGCCAATACTGATTTTTTCAAGACCTCAACTAACGCAGGATTACCAGCTACTTTTGCCTCAAAAACCTTTGCTGAACTATCGATACTATGCAATTGGCCCTTATTGATACGATCCACATCCATATTATGTGTATATAAGCGTGTTTGTGAGTCGATTTCGTCCGGAAAATATTCAATTCTCGATTCTAATAATTGAAGCGTACGATCTGAAATCATTCCAGAACGAATTTCATTTAAAATATCATTTAAGGCATTATTGGTTTGACGATATTGTTCCGTTAAATAACAAATATGCACTTTGGATTGTACCCATGCATCCGACATAAAGCAAAATTTATCTCGCGATTCTTCCCATTCCTCTCCAATGGGTGGCAGCTGGAAAAAATCTCCAGAAAATACCACTTGGACTCCACCAAATGGTTCGTCGTTTTGCTTGAAAAATTTAAGTACATAATCTACAGCATCCAACTGATTACGATGCAACATGGAAATCTCATCGATAATTAAGACTTTTACTTTATCCATCTTATCACGGAAATATTTCTTATCCCGCAATGAGGCTAAATAACGATCAGAGACGTAATCTTTTATTCCAATACCCGCCCATGAATGAATGGTTTGTCCATTCATATGCGTTGCTGCAATTCCAGTAGAAGCGGTGATTGCCACGGGAACTCCATGCTGTTTTAAATATTTGATGTATTGATTTAAAACATACGTTTTACCAGCACCTGCAGAACCTGTTAAAAAGACATTTCGACCAGATTTTAAAATGGCTAAAGCTTTTGATTGTTGCATAATTTCTATTGGAATTTATTGGAAAGTAGATTAAAATGCGAAGATAAGGAAAAGTAAAGATTGAGAATAGAATTTTGTAAATTAGCCTAAAACCTATTGCATATGATATTTATTGGAGGAATAACGCAAAAAGCAAAAACATTGAATCAAGGATTTTTTCAATGTCCAATTTGTCAGCAACAAAGACAATATATTCATCGTGAATATAGAAATTATGTTTCCTTATTTTTCATACCGATTATCCCAATTAATAAAACTGGAGAAGATGTGACTTGTACTTATTGTAAAACTGCAATGCCTACACATGTATTAAAATAAAAAAGCCGAATAAGCATTACACTTATCCGACTTTCTTAAACTATTTAATCTACTATTTCAATATAATCTTGGTAGAACCTTCTTGAATTTCTCCAATTACGGCACTTCCATCAATAATATTCAATACTTTTTCAGCGTCGGCTTGGTCCACAATTACAACCATTCCAACACCCATGTTAAATGTTCCGAACATCTCATCTTCTGCAATGTTTCCACGTTTTGCTAATTCTTGCATTACCGTCGGAACGTTGATTTTATTTTTTTCGATAACAGCACATAAACCATCGTTGATGATACGAGGTACATTTTCATATAAACCTCCTCCTGTAATGTGAGCAATACCTGTCATTTCGATTCCAGCATCCTTAATCGCGAAAATATCATTTTGATATAATTTTGTTGGAACTAATAAGGTTTCGAATAACGGTTTACCTTCAAATTCTTCATTGAAATCTGGGAAGATTTTGCGCACCAATGAAAATCCATTAGAATGGAATCCACTTGATGGTAAAGCAATAATTACTTGTCCTGCTTTGATTTTTGAACCGTCGATGATTTCATCACGTTCTACTACTCCTACACAGAATCCAGCAACATCATAATCTCCTACTTGGTACATTCCTGGCATTTCTGCTGTTTCTCCACCAATTAAAGCCGTTCCTGTTTCTTTACACGCAGCAGCAATACCTCCAACAATTTCAGCAGCGATATCAGAATCTAATTTTCCACACGCTAAGTAATCTAAGAAGAATAATGGTTTAGCTCCGTGACATAAAATATCATTGGCGCACATCGCGAAACAATCGATTCCTACGGTATCATAAATTTTAGAATCTAAAGCGACTCTTAACTTTGTTCCGACACCATCCGTACCTGAAACTAAAACTGGATTTTTGTATCCACCCAATTGGTAGAATGCGCCAAAACTTCCGATTCCGTTTAAAACATTCGCATTATGCGTTTCAGAAACTGCTTTTTTTATTTTCGATACTGTTTGGTAACCTTCTTCCTTGTCTACCCCAGCTTGTTTATATGTGTTGCTCATTTTTTTGTTGTATTAGTGTAAAATGTATGATGTATGATGAATACATTTTACATTAGACTTTTTACATTTTACAATTATTCGATCTAACAGCAAGAATTCGATTCTTCTTGATTAGTTAGATGACTATAATTGACAGGATATTTTTCTGTAAAACATCCAAAACAATGGTTTCTACTTCCTAATAATTCCGCTAAATTGTCTACAGATAAGAAATCTAACGAATCCACATCCAAGTAATCTTCCACTTCCTTGATTGATTTGTTTCCTGAAATCAAATCTGCTTTTGTGGGCATATCAATTCCTAAGTAACAAGGGGCGATAATTGGTGGTGATGCTGAACGGAAATGAATTTCTTTCGCACCTGCTTCTTTTAAAATCTTAATTAATAATTTCGAAGTCGTTCCACGGACAATCGAATCATCTAAGACCACTAATCGTTTTCCTTTGATACGATTTGCAATTGGATTCAATTTTAAGTTCACGACACGTTCGCGCATTTCCTGCGTAGGAACGATAAACGAACGCGACATGTATCGATTTTTAACTAAAATTGGTTCGTATGGAATACCTGAAGCTTCTGAATAACCGATGGCAGATGGAATACCAGAATCTGGTACACCGATGACTAAATCAGCTTCAATTGGAGATTGTTCGTATAATTTACGTCCAGATTCTACACGTAAATCATAAATTTCTTTTCCTTCGATATTCGAATCAGGACGAGCAAAATAAATGTACTCAAACGCACAAATATTCTTTTTTGATGGTTGATTTAATGAATATGAATGCAATCCATCTTGGTTAACAACAACGATTTCTCCTGGTTCTACATCGCGGATAAATTCTGCTCCAACAGCATCTAAAGCACACGTCTCTGAACTGAACACATAAGCATCTCCTATTTTACCCATGCATAACGGACGAATTCCATTGGGATCACGGAATGCCGCCAATTGATTGTTGGCTAATATTAAAACAGAATAAGCACCTTTAATTTTTTCAGTTCCCTTTTGAATGGCTTCTTGGATTTCTAAGTGCGAATATTTTTGGATTGAACGTAAAAGAACTTCTGTATCCGAAGTTGCTAAGAAAGGTAATCCTTCTGCTTCTAATTCTTTTCGTAATCCATCCACTTCAATTAAATTTCCGTTGTGTGCGATCGAAAAATGAGGTTTACCGTAAATATTATACGTGTATAAAGGTTGAATATTACGACGGCTACCATCTCCTGCAGTGGTATATCGTGTATGTCCGATAGCTGCATTTCCTTGGTATTCCTCGATTTCATCCTCCATCGTTTTAAACACATCTAACACTAATCCCGCTTTTTTGACTGTCTTTAGATTACCATCTTTTAAGAAAGTAACCCCACAAGCCTCTTGTCCACGATGTTGTAAGGCAAATAAACCAAACTGAGTGATAGAATATGTATTGATGTTGGTTGGTGAATAAATTCCGAAAACTCCGCATTCTTCATTCACCGAGTCAACCGTATCAGCTGCATATTTTTTCAGAATATTACGTTCGTAAAATGCTGTTAAATACTGAGCCTTTAATTGACTTTTGTATGATTTCTTCGTAATCATTTTTTATAGCGCGAAAGGTGGTTATTTTAAAACTTCAGAAAGACGGTTGTATACTTCGTGGTAAGCCTCAGATACATCACCTAAGTCACGACGAAAACGGTCTTTGTCTAATTTTTTTCCAGTTTCTACATCCCATAAACGGCATGTATCTGGTGAAATCTCGTCTGCTAAGATGATGTTTCCATCCATATCTTTACCAAACTCGATTTTGAAATCGGCTAAAATTAATCCAGCTTTTAAGAATAATTCTTTTAAAGCCTCGTTAATTTTATCTGTTATAGCGTATAATTCTTTTAATTCTTCATACGTCGCTGCACCTAATAAAACGGCATGGTGATCGTTGATTAACGGATCGCCTAATTCGTCTTTTTTGTAACAAATGTCGAAAATGGTTACCGGAGATTTAGCGCCTTCTTCTAATCCTAAACGTTGTGCCATAGATCCTGCAACGTAGTTACGAACAACCATTTCAATTGGAATAATGGTTACTTTTTTCACTAATTGCTCACGATCATTTAATTGTTCGATGAAGTGTGTTGGGATTCCTTTTTCAATTAAGTAGTTGAAAATTAAAGTCGAAATCTTGTTGTTCATTTCTCCTTTGTCTTCTACTGTCCCACGTTTTTGAGCATTGAAAGCTGTTGCATCGTCTTTGTAGTATACGATTACTTTGTCTGCCTCTTCTGTAGCGTAAACTTGTTTCGCTTTTCCTTCGTAAATGAATTCTTGTTTTGTTAAGCTCATCGTTGCTGTTCTTGTTGTTGTTTGTTGTTTTTGGTTTTGTTTGAAATGAAAAAGTCCACTTCGGTGTTTGTTGTTGTTTGTTTTGAAAGATAACTTGTTCAGGGTTATCTCCTTTTTGTGTGTTGGATCAGTTGCTTGTTCAGGGCATTTGATCAGTGTTTTTGTGTGTCATTAAAAACTTGTTCAAGGTTTTTAATGATTTGATTTCAATTGGTTCAGGATTGAAATCTGTTGTATTTGCTCTGATAAATCTGAGCAGTAGTGTTGTTTGTTCTTTTTTTAGTAGTGAGATATTAGATGTTAGTATTTAGATCTCTTCAATAATCGTCAGTTCGAGTGTTTCAAGTCCTTGACAAAGGATTTGAAATGTATCGAGAACTTAGACGATTAACTTGTTCAGCTTCTCATCTATATCTTTCACTTTTTAGGATGAAATCCTGTACTTCGACTTTGCTCAGTAACAAGTTCAGGATGACTCAACCTTATTATTTCAATGATCATTCTGTATTTAAAAAATCTGTTTAGATTCTTCGACAAGCTCAGAATGACAATCGTCTCAATTCTAACTTCTAGCTTCGAAAAAACTATTTAATTTCCTCTAAAATACTTCACAGCATTCGCGAAGATGTTCATATAGCTTACGCCGGGAATGTTTTTGTATAAACCTTCTTCGTAACGCTCAGGATGTCCCATTCTTCCATAAACTTTTCCACAAGGAGAAACTATTCCTTCCACTGCGAAAGTTGATCCATTTGGATTATAGGGCATTCCAGCTGCTAATTCACCGTCTAAATTCACAAACTGTGTTGCAATTTGTCCGTTAGCTATTAACTTTTGTAATTCGACTTCATTCGCTACAAAACGACCTTCTCCGTGAGAAAATGGAATCCAATATTCTTGTCCTTCCATTCCTTGTAACCAAGGGGAGTGCGATTTGTTGACACGTACTTTCGCTAATTGCGTGATGTGACGACCGATTTCGTTAAACGTTAAAGTAGGAGTATCCTCTTCTAACGTTTGGATTCTACCGTATGGTAATAATCCCGATTTGATTAAGCCTTGGAATCCGTTACAAACGCCTAAAACTAATCCGTCACGATCTAATAACTGATGAATCGCCTCTTTTATTTTCTCGTTACGTAAAACTGTTGCAATAAATTTTCCTGATCCGTCTGGTTCATCTGCTGCAGAGAATCCTCCTGGAACGAATAAAATATTGGCTTGGTTGATTTCATTGACAAAAGCTTCAACCGAATCCTCAACATCTTGTTTCGTTAAGTTCTTGAATGGAATCGAAGAAACAACTGCTCCTTCTCTTCGGAATGCTTTTGCTGAATCGTATTCAGAATTTGTACCAGGGAAGATTGGAATGAAAACACGTGGGTTTTCAACTTTCACTTTCGCAGTTGCAATTGGTTCTTTTGCGACTAACGATTGATCTTCGATTGTACCTTCTGATTTTGTTTTATAAGGGAATAACGAATGGAATGTATTTTTCCATTGTTGTTTTAATTCAACTAAGTCGATTGTTTCACCGTTAATGACAAAAGATTTTTCTGCTTGTGTCGTTCCTAAAACTGCATAGTTTGCTTGGATGGACGCAGGAATTTCGAAATCCGTTGTATGTTCGATGATGATTGCTCCTGGGTAGTATTTTGCTAAATCTAAATCAGAATTAATGGTGAATCCGATTTCGTTCCCAAAAGCCATATTCGCTAATGTTTCAGCAATTCCTCCAAATTTCACGGTCATCATTGCTTTTACGTTGGTACGATCTAAAGATGAAATGAAGGTGAAAATTTCTTTTACATTTTCTGCATCTAATAAGTAATCTTCGTTTTGTGTTGGAACGAAAACTGAAATTTTAGAATTGGGTTGAGCGAATGTACCAGCAACAATTTGATCATCTGTTGAAGGCGCTACGGCAAATGAAATTAACGTGGGTGGCACATCAATATCCTGGTAAGAACCCGACATAGAGTCTTTTCCTCCAATCGCTGGAATTCCGAATTGGCGTTGTGCTTCAATGGTACCCAAAATTGCTGCAAATGGTTTTCCCCAACGGGTTGCTTCGTCTCTTAACTTTTCAAAATATTCTTGGAAAGTTAAACGAATATCTTCGTATTTTGCTCCAGCTGCGACAATTTTCGTCATCGAATCCACCACTGCGAAATAACCTCCGTGGTAGTTTGACCAACGAGAAACCATTGGATTAAATCCATAAGACGCAACAGAAACTGCATTTGTAAATCCGTCTGTTGGGAATTTTTGTACGGAAACATCTTCTGGCGTATCCATAAATTGACCACCAAAAGCATTTAAAATTGTAGAACGTCCCACATTGTTGTCGAACATCTCTACCATTCCTTTTTGAGAGGCGTGATTCAATTCTTGCATCATTGCTACAAACGCTTCTTTATTGAAAGGTTTGTTCTCAAAAGGATTTATATTTTCACCGTTCGTAACTTCCACTTTCGCTTGTTTACGAACACCGTTTGTATCTAAGAATTTACGATTTAATTCAACAATTTTAGTTCCTTTCCAAACTAAAGTCATCGTATCGTCTGCTGTTACTTCTGCTACACAAGTCGCCTCTAAGTTTTCAGTTTTAGCTAAAGCGATGAATTTCTCCACGTCTTTTGCTTCTACTGCAACCGCCATACGCTCTTGTGATTCAGAAATCGCTAATTCAGTTCCGTTAAGCCCTGCATATTTCAATGGAACTTTGTCTAAATCGACATTGATTCCACGTGCAATTTCTCCGATCGCTACAGAAACCCCACCCGCTCCAAAGTCGTTACATTTTTTGATTAATGCTAATACTTCTGGATTACGGAATAAACGCTGAATTTTACGTTCAACAATGGCATTTCCTTTTTGTACCTCAGCCGATAAATCGTCTAATTTTAATCCGTCGTGTGTTTTTGATGAACCTGAAGCTCCTCCTACTCCATCACGACCTGTTGCACCACCTAATAAGATGATTTTGTCTCCTGCAACTGGCTCTTCACGGCGAACATATTCTTTTTTTACTGCTCCAGCCACAAAACCAACTTCCATGCGTTTTGCTTTGTAACCTTCATCGTAAATTTCTTTCACGAATGTTGTTGCTAAACCAATTTGGTTTCCGTAAGAACTGTACCCATTTGCTGCTTCTTTCGAAATTTTACGTTGTGGTAATTTACCTGGTAACGTCTCTTCAATTTTTTCTAATGGATTTGCAGCTCCTGTAATACGCATGGCTTGGAAAACGTAAGCACGACCACTTAAAGGGTCACGAATTGCTCCACCCACACATGTGGAAGCACCACCATAAGGTTCGACTTCTGTTGGGTGATTATGTGTTTCATTTTTGAACTGTAATAACCAATCTTCTTCTACGCCGTCCACAGCAATTGGAACAACAATAGAACAAGCGTTGATTTCTTCTGAAACATCAATATTTTTTACCACACCAGTACGCGATAAATATTTCCCCATAATCGTTGCTAAGTCCATCATACGAATTGGTTTCGTAATGCCTAACTCTTCACGGATTTTTAAGTAATAATCGTACGTGCGTTGTAAAGTTTCATTGAATTGAGAATTAAACTGTACGTCTGTAATTTCAGTTTCGAAAGTCGTGTGACGACAATGATCTGACCAATAAGTGTCTAATACTTTTAATTCTGTATCGGTTGGATTACGATCGATCGATTTGAAGTAATCTTGGATGAATAATAAATCATCCATCTCCATTGATAAACCGTATTGATTGTAGATTTCTTTTAAACCTTCTTCGTTGGCCGTTGTAAATCCTTCGATAATGGGCACCTCAGTCGCTTCTGGGTTTGTTCCAATTTCTAGTTTATTTAAATCTTTTACACGAGATTCGATTGGATTAATTAAGTATTCTTGTACTTTTTGTACATCCTCTTTCGATATATCATTATTAAAGACATATAATAAACCTGATTTTACCGTTACATTCTCCACGTTCATCAACACTAAACATTGCTCAGCTGAATCGTCGCGTTGATTGTATTGCCCTGGTAAAAATTCTGTTGCAAAATAGTTTTGTGTTTGCGGAAATGAATTGTCTAAAACTTCATTCAAATCAGTATAAATAATATCCGTTACAGGATCTGCAAATACGTTATTTTGAGTCAATTGCAACTCATTTTCAGTAATACCAAATAGGTCATAAATAACAAAAACCTTGCACACAATTGTAGGTACAAGGTTTTGTAATTCTATCGTAGTATTCTGACTAATAACGTCAAAATTAAGTTTTTTCTGAATGAATAGTCGTTTGTTCATTGGTGTGTTTGTCTGTTGTTTGGTTTCATATCTCCAACATGTGTATCTACATCAACAAACAAATACTTTTTCTGAGAAGGCGGTTCAGACCTCGGTAGTAGAAAAAAAATTCATTTGTAGTGGCAATTATTTACGGTCTGCCGTAGAGACGCTCAACCTTATTATGAGCTATACAAATGTTGTAAACTTTAAAAACTAAATTCACCTCTTTAAAAGTGAAGTGCAAATTTAAAAATTAAAAACGGAATAAACCAACTAAAATTGAAATAAAAATCAACATTTATGAGTGATTTAAAATTTCACGCGAGAGCGCTAAATAAAAGAAATGCAAGTTTGGAATTCAACTGATTCATTTTATTCAAATTCCGTTCGTTTTCATTTCATTTTTTATAGTCTAAAGTTCATTTTCTTAAATGAAATTGAATCTTTCTTTTCTTGAATCTATAGATAATTTAAAATGTTTCTATGTTCCAACGAAGAATTAAAATATCATTAATTTTAAAATTCCGCGAAACTTAAGCGATGAATCAGCTCTAAAAAGCTTGAAGCATTCGTTTTATTTAAGATATTTTTACGATGGGTATCAATCGTATATTTACTAATGTTTAATTTATCTGATATTTCAGCACTATTCATTCCTGCTTTGATTAATGTTAAGATTTCGAATTCACGATTCGATAGATTATAACAGTTATCCGAATCAATGTAAATCCCTCTAGTTTTATCAAAAATCTTATGATCATTTGCCGGACGAACTTTATAATCCTCCACAATTTGATGCGTAACTAAAGTTTTACTTAAATGTCCTTGGGTTGTCACTTCAATCGCTTGACATTTTTGTTGAATCGTAATCACCTCTCCATTAGCTTTTACAATACGATAAGTGTAAGTAAACAAGAATTGAAAATGTTGATTAAACATTAATTGATTGGTAATCTCTAAATCCTTTTCCTCACACTTAAAAAAATAATCCAAATCATCTGGATGAATAATTTTAATCAATTGATCCAAATTAAAGGTTTTATTATCGTAGCCGGTAATGGTCTGGAAGGCATTGTTTACAAATGCGATTTCATTTTCTACACAATCATAAATAAAGTAGTAATTATCAATTAAATCAGGCTGAAGAGGATCAGTCTTTTCATTCATTTTGGAACTTTGCTTTTGAAAAAGCTCTTGCCATTTTTCATTTTCAATCTTTTTCGCCATAATTTTTAAAGTTTATACCCATTATTAGGTATTAATTTACAAAATTATAACTTCATACAAAAGGTTTATTGATAATTTAATAGATTTTAACAATAACTCAGTAGAGTATTATATATCAACTATACGGACCACTTTAATTTCGGTAACTTCTGAATCATTGACGTTGGTTGATAATTTATATTTTATTTCATTTATAAATAACTCTACCTCAATCACATCCGTTGAATGAATCGATTGAATATCAAATTCTTCAAACTTAATATTTCGAATTAGACTCATACCCGACAGTACTGTATTTTTAAGGATGAGATCGTTTGTCCCCATCGTAAAATCTAAATAGGAATAATCTCCATTATATTTTTTACCATTTCCTTGAATTAATGTAACCTTTTGAAAATCAATTTTAATGTAACGATCCGAATTATTTTTAAGTTCGATAACAAATTCAATATGATCCAACAAACGTGAAATCGATTGAATATTAATCACAAAATCCGACTGATCGAGGTGAACAGGATTTGTTCGATGAACTTTTTGAATCGGGAGATAGGTAATTTCTGACTTTTTTGAACTTAAAGGTTCAACTTCTTTCTTGGTACTCTTTTTTAGCCAAATGAATAAATAACCAAACGCTAAAAGTGTACTAACGGCTAGAACTATAAATACGATTTCCATAATGCAAAATTATAGAATATTACGTTTAGTTTCAAGTGATATAAATACGAAAACATTCGAATCAACTATCAAAAAGTCAGGTTATAGCACTTTCTCTAGAAAATAATTTGATACATAAATTGGAATAAAGCAGGAAGATTACTCTTTTCTTCTCTCTCTTTTATCCAAGATTGAATTTTTAATTTATCTTTTTCTGTTACGCGCTGAGGAGTCGGCAAATCAATCCCGTTGAATTTATTGGATAATATTTCTAAAGGAGTAGAATTTGGATTATTCATTAGTTGCAATTTCCAATCATTTTTTTGACCCCCTTCGTATTGATCCAATAAAACACCCGTCCAACCGCTTAACCAATATCCTTCGATTCCTAAACCGATTCCTTCAAACGGATTTGTATTTTGAGCAATCAATTTCAACCCTTCATACAAGTCATGTTCTGTTTTAATTTGATTCGGATAAGCACTATACAATGAGGTAATCATTTCAAAATAATAAGCACTTCCCTCGATGCGATCCATAAATAATGAACTCTTATAGTCTTCTGGAAAGTTTTTTTGATAGTATCGATAACTACTCACAATAGCTTTAATATTTTCTTGTTTTCGAACCGTATCATTTTCTACTATTGCCTTTAAAACTTGTTGATAAATTAAATTCGTTGCACACGGGCATCCAAATCTTCAAACCGATCGCTTCTCGAGGCATTGATTACTTTTTCCGGACTCTTCCATTTATTTTGTTCTGACATATGGAATAATTCGTGAGCATACGTAATAAATAGATCATAGATTCCTAAATGCGAATATTTTTCATATTACAAAACATTAGTTAAATCTTTTTCAGATAACGCCAAATACATTCCTTTTTTCCCTTGATGCTCAAACTCAGAAAAACCAACAGAATATCTAGGACGGCTATGAGTAATAGCTGTAATTTCTGCCGTCGTTAAATTCTGAATTTTTCCATCCGGGGAAATCAACGATCCCTTTTTATTTTCAATGCTTTCCACTAAAGCATAATAATCTTTTACGCTATTATTCGGCCAATACGTGTTGGTTTCACTGTTATAACGCTTGATTTGAGCAGCTAAAACGGAAATATATCCTTCTGTAGTGGATGGTTTTTCTTGACATTCTACTCCAAAACAAAACGAATCATTTTTAATAACCTCTTTGGTTGGAGCTTCCGAATACTCCGGTTTAAAGAATACTTTATGTCCTAAATATACGGTAGCTAAAAAAAGGAGAATAACAGCAAATAATGAGATAAAGAAGTACTTTAAAATTTTTAATAGGGTTTTTCATGAGGTTGGTTATTGTTGGGTTGATAGAATACTTTTGAGGTATAAATTCTCAACTCAAATATAATAAATCCCAATTATAAATTATAACTAACTGTGATAGAACAACAAGGAGAGTACCCTAGATTGGAGAAACAAATAAAAAAAGCCTTTCCGTTTTGGGAAAGGCTCTTAATCTGTGGTCCCACTTGGGCTCGAACCAAGGACTTGCTGATTATGAGTCAGCTACTCTAACCAACTGAGTTATAGGACCGGAATTGGAGCAAATCTTGTTTAAGAAAAACAAGCAGTTGATTGCTTAATTCGAGTGCAATATTAAAGCATATTTTTTAAAAAACAAAATTATTTTACATCTTCGCAAAGCTCGACCAATACGCCGTTTGTTGATTTAGGATGTAAAAACACAATTCGTTTATTGTCCGCACCTAATTTTGGTGTTTCATTAATAAAAATAAACCCCTCATTTTTAAGTCGTTCAATTTCTTTTTCAAGATTATCAACTCCAAAAGCCAAGTGATGGATACCTTCTCGATTTTTTTCTAAATATTTTTCAATCGCACTCCCATTTTTTTCAGATCCGACCAGTTCAATCTTTGATTCGCCTGCAGAAAAGAACGATGTCTTTACTCCTTCCGAACTAACAGATTCTTCTTTATATGCTGCTTTTCCTAATAATTTTTCAAAGATTTCATTGGAAATATTCAAATCTTTTACCGCTATTCCAATATGTTCTAATTTCATTGTGATTTCTTAATATTGTTGATAAATTTAGCAAAAGTTTTAAAATAGATATTAATTCTTATTGTAATATTGAATCATGAGTTTTTATGAACAAGGAAGAGCTTATCTTCAGAAGGGACAGTATAGAAAAGCATTAGACTACTTTTCACTATCGATTAAACGTAAAATAGAAGTAACAAATTCGTATTTTCATCGTGGATTGGCTCAATACCACATGAAACAATATACAGATGCAATCAAAGATTTTGATCTTGCATTAGCTGATCAACCAGAAAACATTGATTTTTTGTTTTACAAAGCAATGGCCAATTACAATCGTTTTAATCCAACGATTGCTAATGAAATTTTTGATCAAATTTTAGCCATTAAACCTGATCACTATGTGGCAATTCATCAGAAAGCATTTATCCAAATGAATTTGAAGAATTACCAAAAAGCGATTGAATTATATAATGAGGCATTGAAATTAAAAGAAGATTACGATTCATGCTATCACAATCGTGCCTTTTGCTACGATCAACTAAAAGAATACGATAAAGCAATTGCTGATTACACGAAAGTCATTGAATTAAACCCTCATTTCTTATCGTATTACAATCGTGCAAATACCTACGTCTTATTGGAAAGATATGATGAAGCTTTAGAAGATTTTGAATCTTCATTAAAAATTAATCCGAACTATTTCTTAACCCACTACGGAAAAGGTGTAATTTTAGAAACACGTGGTGAAATTGATGAGGCCATCCGTTGTTTCCAAATCGCATTAATGCTTAACAATCAGTTTGATTTGGCAGCACACAAGCTAAACTATTATGCGCAATTAGCAACTGAGAATCAAGAAAACATAGAAGAATAATCGAAAATCAACCCCATAATAAAACCCCTATTTGAAAACCAAATAGGGGTTTTGTATGTAATAAAAAGCTTATTTAATTAAACTTGTAATCACCGCTCTTGTCGCGTCAGAAACGGTAGTATTGTTTGCAGATGTTTTTAAAGCAGAAATGAATTGACCATATTTCGATTCTCCAATTCCTGTTTTAATCTCATTTAAAGCATTTGTTTTATATCCTTCTAATAACGATTGATAATTTTCTTTCGTTGTATCTAAACTGTTGTAATTTGTAATATACGATTTTAACGCATTGGCAACAGTTGATGTTTGTGCTTGATTTAAGTTCAACCCACCTAATAAACCAGTGATTTCTGAAATCGCGCTAGAAATTTGAGCGACTTTCGTGATTGTTCCTACTGTTCCAACAGCACCTGTAGAACAGCTTGCTAAAGCCAATACTACACCTAATCCTAAAACAATTTTTTTCATATTCATAAAAATTTGTGCAAATGTAGTTTTTAGGAGGTTGCAAAATATTCTTTTAACATATATTAAGAAAAAACATTTACATTTTATTCATTTGAGATATCAATATCTTAACGTACATCAAGAGATTTCGCCAACCTATTGCAGTAATTTGTACTTTATTCCAATAAGTTATGATGATGATATATGGCAAAAATGAAGAAATTACACAAACGTTAGCACGAGTGATCCAAAGGACGTATGCAGTATCCTGTTCAGTCTCTCAAAATTTAATTTGTCTGAACCAAATTTTATCCTCTTCTGCAGTAGAATTCATCATTTTAAGTAGCGGAGTAGGTCAATCTGAAATCGAATTACTTTACCAAATGGTCGATGGTCGTTGTAAAATTATTCATCATTATGGTGGAGGAAGTGGATTATTGAAATCTGAAATCGAGATATCGAGAAGAAACATAGAATCATCTTCATGCATTATTAGCAATAATCATTTGTTATAACTCAATCGAATGCAACAAAAAAGGCTTAGCATATGCTAAACCTTTTATTTATTATAAGTCTTTGATGATCCAATATTCTCTTGACAATCCCACATCATTACGATTAATTTCGACTTCATCGCAGAAATCCAAAAATAATTCGTCCATCGTTTTATCAATTTTAGGAGTAGATCCTAATATTTGATTGATAATGGGTAAATTTTCATTTTCATCTTGATTCAAATCAATTGTATCGAAATTCTGGTCTTTAACAGCTAAAAATTGACTTGGTATAAAGAAATTTACTTCTTCTGAAAGAATCGCCAAAAATACATTAGATGTTTTGATCAATTGTATGGCTTTGGCATGATCCGTTGCATTATCTCCTTCTAACCCCTCTAAGAAAACTTCTACATTATCTAAAATTTCATCTCTATTCGATACCATTATGATGTATTATAAATTTTTGCAAAGGTATTAATATTCTACAAATCTTCTCTTACCAATGCTTCTACCTCCGTATATTCAGCATAGGTCTTTACAAAATGATGGTTAAAATCAATTTCTTCCCATAAAATTTTAACTTCATGATCTTGTACCGCAATGTAATTTAAAATGGTTTGAACCGTATAAGTATCTACAAATTCATAAGTTGGATAGGCCGTCACGTTTTTTAAAATCAAGCCATGGAGAAAACAATTGATGGAATCGTAGTTGATGCCTTGATCTTGGTACCATGAATAATGTTTAATTAAATTGGTTTTTAATTGAAGATTATAATTGATGCTTTTTAATTTGAAATTCTTTAATGTTAAGCGGTTCGTGGTATGATTTACGATAGCTTCCGTAATGGATAAATTACGACGAAGCAATTGAATCAGTTGTCGTTCAGATGTAATTTTCTCCAATTGATTCAAGTACCGTTTTGCAGCATCAAATTCAAACATTTCGAGATGAACCAATGCTAATAAAAACACAATTCTTGGATTGGAATTATAAATTTTATACACTTCATCCAAATAATGCAGGGCTTGATCAAATTTCAATTTATGAATATAAAATTCTGCCAAATAGATGTTGCAAGCATACAAATAGAAATCGTTGTCTTTGACTTGTTGAAAGGTTTCTATTGCTTCCTCGTTTTGATTCAATTGCCGTTGTACAATCCCTTTTAAAAAGAGGGATTTATAAAAATCGGGATTAAGATCTAACGATTGATCCAACTTTTGTTGCAGTTCTAACAATTCTTCAATTGAGTGATTTTTGAAAGAAAATGATTTCCAAATCGGGAACAACTTTCCTTTATTTTGGCTATCCATCATCGTAAAAAAGGCATCATTAAATAATTGATTCGAATCGGTCCAGATCATTAGATTTTATTTGTAATTATGGGTTCAAAATAAGTTAATTTTAAGAATAGTAGGTGAAAGATTTTTAAAATTATTTAACAATTTATCAACCCCTTATCTTTTTAGTTATTTTTTGATAGCATATAAAAAAAGTGATTCATTATCGAATCACTTTTTAACGTTATAATACTATTTTATTCCGTTGAATTTTTCCACTTTCCGTTCTTGGAAATTGATCAACAAAGACTATTTCTTTCGGAAATTGATATTTCGTAAGTGGAGCCTTTGATAAATCAATTGGACATTCCTTCCCTTCGATGACTAGAATTAACCGCTGTCCTAAACGTTCATCCGGTTTGGATGTGATGATATAAGGCGTCGATAGATATGGTTTTAAGACCTCCTCTATTTGCTCCGGAAATAATTTTATTCCTCCTGAATTGATGACATGATCTGCTCGACCAATCCATTGAAATCCTTTTTCTCCAATTCGTTTCACTACATCATTGGTTACAACAACCAAATCGTCGTAAGGTGTTGCGATAACCAAACATCCTCGTTCATCTTGCTGAATATTAACCTCATCAAAAGCTTCAAAATAAGGATGAACCTCTTTGAATTTTTGATTCGGAACTTGTTTAAAAGCAATATGCGTAATGGTTTCTGTCATTGCATAGGTTTCGTAAACTTCATTACCCATGTTGTACAATAGTCCTTTTACATGTTCTGATAAAGGAGCTCCACCAATAATAACTTTTTGACAATGCTGTACAAAATCCAACGATGACTCAACTTGCATTGGTGTTAAAGCAACAAAATCAATAGGATCTGCGTAGGGTTGAAAGATCGACCATTCCAAATGAGCTGATGGTTGTACACAGATTAATTTCAGTCCAATTTCAGCAGCCCTCACCAACATCAATTTACCTGCAATATAATTGACAGGCATCGCCAACACTGCTGTATTGCCTTTTTCTAAACGTAAATATTTACACGTCATGCGTGCACTTTTACGCATATTTTCTTTGGTTAACGTTATAGGCTTCGGCGTTCCTGTTGAACCAGAGGTATGAGCCATCATGACCGTGGAATCATCGTACCAATTTTCTAAAAAATCAAGAACATCCTGCTCAAAAGGTGTCTTCGGATGGAATGCTTTATGATCAAATGACGATGAACTAAAATCAAGAACCAACATACTTACTTTTTATAAGTTACTCCAGCTTCTATTCGGGTATCCAATGAATTTTCTCCTGGAGGTATTGGACAATTGTAGCGTTTACTATACGCACAATATGGATTGTAAGCCTCATTAAAGTTAATGATAATTTGTCCTTCAGGTGTAAAAGACTTCGTTAAATCCAAATCGATGTAACGCCCTCCACCATAAGTACCATCTCCATTTGTATCATCTGTAAAGGGTAGAAATAAATGGTCTTTATATTCTTCTTTAATGGGATGAGATTGATAAATTTTTAACGAATGCGTTTGCCCATTTATTGTAAAAGTAGCCATTCCAAAAGCTGTGTAATATTGAATTTTTCCTGCTGACGTTGGAAACGGGATAACATCTCCATCATTGATTGGGGTAAAATCCGCTTTTACGTTGTACTTTTCTTGGTAGGGATAAAAGGTAATTCCTACAAAATTATTTTTCTCTTCTTGATTTAAAGGTGATGTACTTGTATTATTATAGAATTCCACCAATTCTTTTTGAAAATCTGTCAATTGATTTTCTGAAGTAACTTTCGTTGCACAACTCCCCAAGGTCATCAATGCAATTAAAACTAAAAGTATATTTTTCATATGGTTTTGTTTCGGTATAAAAATTCTCCTTTTACCGCTAATCGAGTTGGGAAATTGTTTGTAAATAAACTTCCTGTCCCCAAACCTTGAGGCATTTCAGGATAGAGGATAGCCGTCCATTGGGCAATTGCATTTAATCCTATGTTACTTTCTAACGCAGATGTAATCCAAAAATCTATTCCATTGTAATCGCAGGCATCAATCCATTCTAACGAACCTCTTATTCCTCCTACTAAACTTGGTTTTAAAATGACGAATTGTGGTTTTATTTTCTCGATTAACGCTAATTTATCTTCACGCTCGAATACACCAATTAATTCTTCATCCAACGCAATTGGAGTTGGTGTGTGAGCACATAATTCAGCCATTTGTTCTACGTTTCCAGCTTTTATAGGTTGCTCTATCGAATGAATTTTTAATTCAGCCAATTGTTGTAATACAACTTTTGCTTCTTCAAACGTAAATCCTCCGTTCGCATCTACTCGTAATTCTAATTGTTCTGGAGAAAATTCCTCTCTCAACTGTTTTAGAATTTGGTATTCGGATTCCCAATTCACCCCAATTTTAATTTTGATGCATTTAAAACCTTCGGATAACTTTTCTTGAATCTGTTGACGCATAAAATCCACATCCCCCATCCAAATTAAGCCATTGATTTGCATTCCTTTTTCACCATTTTTAAATGCTGATTCAAATAAATCGGGATTATAAGGATCGTTATATTCATCTTTATAGCGATTAAAACTTAATGCTTGAAAAGCTTGTTCTAATCCAAATTGAATAGAAGGCCACTCTCGAAGTTGATCCCATAATTCTTGAATTCCTAAATCGATGTGATCGCACACCCATTGTAATTTTTGTTCATAATCTTCACGATCATCAGCACTTAAGCCTTTGAATAAACCACATTCGCCTAAGTACGTTCTTCCATCCTCCTCTAAAGTAAGGATATACGTTAATTTTTCCGTTAAAACACCTCTAGAAGTTCCTCCAGGACGTTTAAATTTTAATACGTAAGGTTCAAATGTTGCTTTCATACCTCAAATTTAAACAATGCTTTTTAGAAAAATATTGATTTAAATTAATTTTTCAATAAATCCAAACTCAATCGTTCACAATTTATCAATTAAACTATTTTTTTTGAATCTCATTTTTATTTTATTACTTTATTTCTCAAAGTGATTTGAATAAATAGTTAGTTATGAAAACAAAAATGCACCATAAACAATCTTTAATTTTTGGAATAATTAGTCTAATAATAACAATTCCACTAATTGCTATGCAATTTACAAATGAAGTCAACTGGAGTTTATTTGATTTTATTATTGCATTTATTTTACTGTCGGTTATTGGATTAACGATAAACTACATTCTACAACTGACTAACCGTTTACAAAATAAAATCTTTTTCTGCATAATGGTGTTACTCATTGGTTTATTAATATGGACTGAATTAGCTGTCGGAGTTTTCGGTAGTCCAATAGCAGGAAATTAGAATGATTTTTTTATTGAATACTTTTCCATTTATGTCAACCTAAAAAAGATCTGAAATACGTCTAAATTTTAAAATAGAATACTAAAAAGTATTTTATTGAAAAATTGTCATAACTTTAATTCACAAAAACAGTTAATTATGAAAAGAAGTGAACACATTGTCGTTTTATCAAAGGATCATCATTTTGGATTGCTTTGTAGTTGGAAAATTGAACAAGGTTTCTTTAAAAATATTGCATTAGAACGAATTGCATCTTATGTTGAATATTTTTGGAACAATCATCTTTCTGAGCACTTTAAACATGAAGAAACAATTATTTTTCCCTATTCAAACGAAACATACAACCAACAAATTAAAACCGAACATCAAGAATTAATGGTTTTAGCACAAAAGATTGCTCAACATCCAGAGAAATCAATAGTAGAAAAATTTGCTCATTTATTAAAAAATCATATTCGGTTCGAGGAACGTGAATGGTTTCCTTACTTACAAGAAAATCTTGATGAAAGTGATTTGAAACAAATAGGTAAAAGATTAGAAAACTCGCACACAAAACCATTTGATAATTTTGAAGACGAATTTTGGAAATAATTAGAATTAATAAAACACCTTTTACTCTTTTATTAAAAAAATGATGTATATTTGTAGTGTAAAAGAATTGTAAATGTTATCAAAAACTTGTGAATACGCCGTTAGAGCAGTAATTTATATCGCACAGCAAACCAAAGACGGAAATCGAGTTGGAATAAAAGATGTAGCGAAAGGAATTGATTCTCCTGAATATTTTATTGCAAAAATTTTGCAAGAAATGGTTCGAAAAAATCTTTTACAGTCTACAAAAGGACCAAATGGTGGTTTTCATCTCGATGAAAAAGATATGAAAAATTCGTTGGCTGTAATTGTTAGACATTTTGATGGAGATAAAATTTTTAGTGGTTGTGCACTTGGACTAAAACGATGTTCAGAAAAAAATCCTTGTCCTTTGCATCAGCAATTCAAAGAAATACGAAATACTTTAAAGCATTTATTAGAAACAACTACTATCAACCAATTGGTTGAGAAATTAGATTCGCAAGAAGTATTTCTAAAATTAAATTTAGAATAAAATTCACCTTAATAAAAGATAAAAAGGTCTTTTTATTTGAATTGAAAATAAAAAACTTACTCAAATGAAAAATGATACAATTGATAAAATGTCTGGACATTGGCTCCTTGCTAAAATAGGAAAAAAAGTACTAAGACCTGGAGGAAAAAAGTTGACAAATGAAATGGTTGAATTGTTAGATATCAATACAAATGATGCGATTGTAGAATTTGCTCCTGGGCTTGGTTATACCACTTCTATTGTACTTGACAAACAGCCAACATCATACATTGGAATTGATTTAGACGAAAAAATTATCGAGAATTTAAATCAAAAATTTGATAATCAAAAAGCTGTTTTTCAATTAGGAAATGCTGCTGACACAAGACTTGATGACTGTTCTCAAACTAAAGTTTTTGGAGAAGCTATGCTAACGATGCATGTCAATCATCGTAAAAGTGAAATCATAAAAGAAGCTCATCGTGTTCTAAAAAAAGATGGATACTATGCAATTCATGAATTAGCATTAAAACCGAATAATATTTCAGATGAAATCAAAAAGAGCATTCAAAAAGAGCTTGCAATTACGATGAATGTTAATGCAAGACCATTAACAGTTGAAGAATGGAAAATTCTTGTAAAAGAAGAAGGTTTCGAAATTATTGAAATTAAAACAGCTAAAATGCGCCTGCTTGAACCTTCAAGATTAATTGATGATGAAGGATTTTCAGGATTTTTAACTATCATAAAAAATATTGCAACTCAAACAGAAGTGAGAGAAAGAGTAATAAAAATGAAGAAAGTTTTCAAAAAATACGAAGAACATTTGTGTGCTTTTGTCATGATTGCAAAGAAAAAATAATAATGCTAAAAGGCTCAAAAAAAATTTAATTTAATAAAAGATAAAAAACTATATTTATCACCAATAATGGATCTGTACAATCAAGAAATTATCAGCTATGAGTTAAGCGAGCGTCCAGTGTTCAATCAAGTGATACTTATGCTTAAAAAAGCATTTAAAACAACTAAAAACACCAAAGATTTAATGTTACATTCCGATCAAGGATGGCAATATCAAATGAAACAATATCAAGCTTTATTAAAGCAAAAAGGAATCGTTCAAAGTATGAGTAGAAAAGGAAATTGTTTGGATAATGCTATTATCGAAAATTTCTTTGGAATATTAAAATCTGAATTATTTTATTTACAAAAATTCAACTCAATTGATGAGTTGAAAAAAGAAATAAAACAATACATTTACTATTACAATAACGAGAGAATTAAATCGAACTTAAATAAGATGAGTCCGATATAATATCGAACTCATTTTTATAATAATTAATTTTTTAATCTGTCCAAACTTTTGGGTGCAGTCTATAATGGCTCTTATTTATCCTATAATTTTTTCTTCCAGCTGGGTTTTATAAATGGAATTCCATTCCTCTTTTAACATACTAAACACAATCGTATCTCTTTTATAACCATCTGGAAGATACATGTGCTTTCTCAAAATTCCTTCTTGTTGAAAACCAATTTTCTTCATAGCGGCAATGCTTCGTTTGTTCCTTAAATCAGCATTCAACTCAATTCGTTCCAATTCCAATTGATCGAAACCCAATTGTAACATCAAATATTTCACATGGGTATTAATTCCTGATCCTTGTTGTTCGACAGCATACCAAGTGAAACCTATTTTTGCAGATTTATTTTTAGAATCAAAACCATACAATCTTGTCATCCCTACCGGACGATCTTTTTGTAAATCATAAACGACAAAAGCTCTTAAAGATGTTTGTTTATCTAACGATAAAGCTTGATGAAAATATTCTTTAAAATCATCTTCTGATGCAATTTTAATGGTCGAATAAATCCATAGTTTTTCATTTAATGCATCCTTTAAAAGGGGTGTATAATATTTTTCATCGATTGGTTCTAATCGAAAAGCATTGGTTGAGAGGTTTTCCATATCACTTACCATATTCCCATGAATACAGCCCTAAATTATTTAATTTTTAAATTTAAACCCAATTTATTTTACCCTTCTTGCCCCATCACATCTTAAAGGCTTCATTTATTTTCAGTTATGTGGTAACAAATGAAGATATCTAACGTCTAATCATTGTATAACCAACGAAATGAAAAAAATTCTAACACCTATTGCCTGCTTCTTTACGTTCTATGCTTATGCACAGACTGAAGTTAAAGGAAGTATTACTCTACATGATGGAAGCCCAGCTGCCTTTATTGATATACTGATTAAAAAAGATGAAAAATACATCGATGAAGTTTCAACCGATGAAAACGGCTTATATACAACCCTTTTAGAAGATGGAACATATGAATTTTTCTTCTCTGATGCTGGTGTTCAAATTGCGAAGCAAAATGTAATTTTTCATCAAGATCAAGAAATTGGAGTTTTAGTCCTTCCAAAGCCTGAAAACATTGCTTTAAAAGAAACTGTAATCACCGGCCAAAAAAAGTTAATCGAAAAAAAAGTCGATCGTTTGGTCTTTAATACTGACTTGGCAGAAGGAGCTAAAGGTGGAAATGCATTAGATGCATTACGATTAGCACCAAGAATTAAAGTAGACGAAAGCACTGATGCTATATCCATCATTGGAAAAGGTTCCATCAGTGTGATGATCAACGATCGATTGATGCAAATGAATAGCGACCAATTAGCCAGCTACTTAAAAACAATTCGAACGGAAGACATCGAAAAAATTGAAGTCATTACCAATCCTCCTGCTAAATATGATGCGACGGGAAATAGTGGAATCGTCAACATTGTTTTAAAAAATGCTAAATCTGAAAGTGTCAATGGATCTTTATCCGCAAGCTATAATCACCAAAAATATGGTGGATATAACCTTAGTGGTAATGTCAATGTACGCAAAGGAAAATGGACATTTACATCAACCGTATATAATGGATTAGGGAAATGGTACAACGAAAGTCTAACCCATACTTATTATCCGGATGAAACGTGGTCGAATGAAAGTTATAATTCCAACGACAACAAGTACATCGGTGGACGTATTGGAGTAGATTATGAAATCAATAAAAACCTTATTACAGGTTTCACATTTGATACTTCCAATGGTGATGGTGAAAATAATGGCCAATCGACTTCTACAATTCGTGATCTAATTTCCAATGCACCGAAAAAGTATATTACCAACTTAAGAGACGGAAGCTTTTGGGATTGGAATTATATCGGATTCAACTACCATGTGATTAAAAAATTTGGGACTGATGGAAAAAAATTAACGTTTGACTTTGATTATTCAGGGAATAACAATACATCAAATGATCAGACTATCAGTAATGAATGGGATGCAAATTGGAATGCCTTCCCTAATACCTATCAAGGAAATAAAACCTATACCTTATCGGACTCTGATCGATTTAATGTGAGTGTGGACATGGAACATCCCGTAAAAGATTGGAAAATGAATTATGGTACGCGTTTACGTTGGGCGACAGATCAAGCCAACAACACGCGCTACAACACTTCCTCTCCTGAAACCCCTTTTATGGAACAACCTTCGCTTTTTACAGCATTTGAATATCGTGAGAATGTAAATGCACTTTATTACTCTGTTGAAAAAGAATTATCTGATCAATGGACGGCTAAAATCGGTTTACGTTATGAAGGTGCAATAGTAAAGGGTATTAGTGATCAAGCCGAAGAGAATTATCGTAAGGAATTTCATGGGTTATACCCTTCAGCATATCTTATGTATCAAGCAGCAGAGAATCATTCCTTTTCTTTAAATTATTCTCGTCGAGTCGATCGACCATTTATGTGGTACCTGAATCCTGCACGCGTTAAAATGAATGACTATGCGTACAATGAAGGCAATCCTGATTTAACACCATCCAATTCGAATAATTTCGATTTAGAATATGCCTATAAAGATGTATCAGTATCGAGCATCTATTATCGCAATCAAAATGATTTATTCGAACAAGTTCAAATTATTGATCCGGAAACAAAAATAGTAATCAACAAACCGTTTAATATTGGTAAAACGTATAGTATCGGTTTTAGCGAAAACCTAAATATAAAACCGTTGAAATGGTGGAAAATCAATGCTTCTGCAGATGTATTTTATCGTAAAACAACTGGTGGAATCCCAGAATTAAGTTATTCTATTGATGGAATAACGGGAGAATTTAGAATAACGAACAATTTTGATCTGAATAAAAAGAAAACTTTATTTGCCAATTATACCTTTAATCATGAAACAAAAAATGTATATGGCTTAGATCAATTTGGTGCTTATTCTCGTCATAATGTAGGTTTCAGAGCCATGTTATGGGATAAAAAATTACAGCTATCTGCAAACATTAATAATTTATTCGAAAATAAAAATTCAACGTATAGATCACGATCAAATGAAATTGAAACATTTGGTACAAATACAGCGTTTCGATCATTTCGAATTGGTATTGCCTATAATTTTGGAAAATATTTCAATATTGAACGATCAAAATCCAACCAAGAACAAGCGGGTGGAAAAGCTTAAAATATAAAAAGCCTGAAGAAATCTTCAGGCTTTTTTTTATATGTTATAATTTCGATGTCCAAAAATCGAACTACCAATTCGTACCATTGTACTTCCTTCTTCAATAGCGATTGCATAATCACCACTCATCCCCATAGAAAGAATTTTAAGATCAGGATGTGTTTTTTGATGCAAATCAAATAAGTTTTTTAATGTTTTAAACTCTTCTCGTATTTGATTATTATCCTCTGTAAATGTTGCCATCCCCATCAATCCAACCACCTTTACATGAAGCAAATTTTGAATTTCGTCAGTCAAAATATGTTCTAATTCCGTTGCGTCTAATCCAAATTTGGTTTCTTCATCCGCGATAAACACCTGCAATAAAACATCGATTACTCGATTGTTTTTTTCAGCCTGTTTATTAATTTCTTTAAGCAATTTTAAACTGTCAACTCCATGAATCAAATGAACAAATGGCGCCATGTATTTTACTTTATTGGTTTGGACATGACCAATCATGTGCCAACGAATATCTTTGGGTAAGATTTCGTATTTATCACACATTTCTTGAATCTTATTTTCTCCAAAATCACGGATTCCTGCATCATAGGCTTGCTGTAAATCTTCCACTGGTTTAGTCTTCGAAACAGCTACTAATGTAACAGTAGAAGGAATCGTTGATTGAATTTGTTTTAAATTATCTTGAATACTCATGGTTTAATCTTTTAAATCAAAAATTGCAAATCCACTTAAAGGCTTAGGCTCAATATAAGTTGACTTTGGTGGCATTTTTAACCCCAAATCAGCAATCAACTGCAAATCAGAAACATTGACCGGATAAAATGCAAATCCAACCACATAATGATCTTGATCTACTTTTTGTTTTAATCGCTCAATTCCGTCTTTATCTTTCGTTCCATGAACAAACCCAATGCGTTTATCATTTCGGGTATCATGAATATCTAAAATAGGTTTTAACAAATGTTCTTCAAAAATATAAGTATCCAACTCTTTTAAACCTTCAATTTCATGATCTAAAGACTTGGTAAATAAGCTATAGAACTCATTCTCCAAATACATCACAATATGATGCTTTTTTGTAGGCAAAATGGGGTCATTACCTTTCGGTATCACTTCAAAATATTCGGATAATTGCTTTAAAAATTCCTCTTTTGTTAATCCATTTAAATCACTCACCACTCGATTATAATCATTAATAATCAATTCGTCGTGAGAAACCAAAAGGGCTAATGTATAATTAAATGTTTCATCCCCATAGACTTTTTCGTCATAAGTATTGGCAACATTTTCGGTATACTTTAAAGAAGATTCCATGCGATGGTGCCCATCTGCAATATAAAGACCTTCTAACTTTTCAATCGAATCTTTAAATTGTTTTAAATTCAAACGATTATCCACACGCCATAGCAAATGTTCGATCCCATCATCATCTTTTAACCGAAGTGTGGGCTTACGTTTCATTTCTGTTTCTATTAACAAATCAACACGTTGTGCTGGTTTATGCGTTAATAAAACGGGTTCGGCATGGAAGTGAGAACCATTTAAATAATTCGCAAATAAATCCACACGTCGAGCAATCGTTTCTTCATGCTTTTTGATGGTATTTGCTTTATAATCATTGATATTCACCAAGCCTAACAGCCCTTTGGTTTGACGACCATTGGGCTGTATCACTTGATAAATGTAAAATGATGCTTTATCTTGTACCAATACCTTTTGGTCCATATAATTTTCTAAATTGGTTCTTACCTTAGAAAAACGTTCGGATACGTTTTCAATGGCATTATCCCAAGTGGGTTGAATCACATGTAAAAACGAATGTTCACGCTTATTTATATTTTCCTGAATTTCATCCATTGAATAACGATCTACTGATTTGGTTACAAAATCAGAAACCGTTTCTTCCGTAGGACGTATCCCCTTAAAAGGTCTAAATTGTGGCATTGGCTAAGCTATTAAATGTTTATTTTCCGTAGAATTCCGCAATCTGCGCTGCTAATTCTGTACCGATTCGGCTTTGTGCTTCTTCAGTTGAACCTGCAATATGCGGAGACAAAGATAAACTTTCGTTCATTAATAACCCCATTTCTGGTTGAGGTTCTTTTTCAAACACATCTAAACCTGCTCCTAAAACTTTACCGTCTTCAATCGCTTCGGTTAATGCTTTTTCATCAATCACTCCTCCACGAGCTGTATTAACGATTACGACACCATCTTTCATTTTCGCTAATTCTTTTGCTCCGATGATGTATCCATCTTGTGCTGGAACGTGTAACGTAATGAAATCTGCTTTTGTAATAACTTCTTCAAAATCTGTAGATGCTAACGTAAATTTCAATTTTTGTCCGTCGAAGAAATCCAATTCAATTTCGCGTGTTGCAGGAAATTTATCATAAACGACAACGTTCATACCTAAACCAATTGCAATTTTGATTACTTCCACTCCAATTCGTCCAAATCCAATAACCCCCATCGTTTTACCACGTAATTCGTAGGCTTTCGCATAAGCTTTCTTTAGCCCATTGAAGTTGGTATCCCCTTCTAATGGCATATTACGATTGGCATTGTGTAAATTTCTTACGATAGAGAATATATGAGCAAATACGAACTCTGCTACTGATTGTGATGATGATGCAGGAGTATTGATCACTTGGATTCCTTTTTCGCGTGCATATTCTACATCGATGTTATCCATTCCTACTCCACCACGTCCAATCATTTTTAAATTCGTTGCATCAATTAAATCTTGACGAACTTTTGTTGCTGAACGAACCAATAATACCTCAACTTCTTTTTCGTTGATGTAATTTGCTAATTGTTCTTGGGCAACATGTGTTGTAATGACTTCAAAACCTTTTGCTTCTAATGCTTCTTGACCTGCTTTAGAGATTCCGTCGTTTGCTAATATTTTCATTGTTTTTTCTTGTAATAGTAATTAGTAAATAGTAGTTAGTAATTAGAGAAGTCTAAAGACTAAAATCTAATCACTAACTACTATATTATTTTATCCAAATTTTTGTTCAAATTGTTTCATGACTTCCACTAAAACCTGAACCGATTCTAATGGTAAAGCATTGTACATTGATGCACGGTATCCACCTACATCACGGTGACCATTTAATGAAACGATACCTGCTTCTTTTAATAATGCTTCAAATTCAGCTTTTAACTCTTCGTTGTTTAAAACGAAAGTTGCATTCATTTGAGAACGATCTTCTACATTAGCTGTACCCGTGAATAATCCGTTGCGGTCAATTTCACCATACATGGCTTCAGCTTTGGCGGTGTTCACTTTTGCAATCGCTTCTACTCCACCTTGTTCTTTTAACCATTGTAAGTTCAACATCACACCATAGATTGCAATTACTGGCCAAGTATTAAACGAAGATTCTTTGGCAATATGCGTAGCATAGTTTAAGTAATCTGGAATATTACGTCCTGTTTTCCCTAATAAATCTTTTTGAACAATGGCAACCGCAGAACCTGCAGGTCCCATATTTTTTTGAGCTCCAGCGTAAATTACACCAAATTTAGAAACGTCGATTGTACGCGATAAAATATCCGAAGACATATCACATACCACTGGAACATCTGTCGTTGGAAATTCTTTCATTTGCGTTCCAAAAATCGTATTGTTCGAGGTGCAGTGAAAATAATCGACATCCGTAGGGATGTTGTAACCTTTAGGAACGTTATTGTAGTTATCTGCTTTAGACGATGCTACCACTTCGATTTCTCCGAAACGTTTCGCTTCTTTAATAGCATTCGCTGCCCATTTCCCTGAATCTAAATAAGCGGCTCTTCCTCCTTCTCTTAATAAGTTATAGGCAACAGTAGGAAATTGTAATGAAGCTCCTCCTTGCATAAATAAAACATCGTGTGAATCGGGAACGTTCATTAATTCCTTTACTAATGCACGTGCTGTATCGATAACTTCGACAGCATCTTTACGACGATGAGAGATTTCTAAGATTGAAGTTCCTGAGTTGTTGAAGTTTAAACATGCTTCTGCCATTTTATCAAACACCACTTGTGGTAAGATACATGGACCTGCGCTAAAGTTGTGAACTTTCATAATTTTTTTTGTATTTGTTTGTGTTGTATAATGTGATAACAAATATATGAAATGCTTAGGCACGGACATTTAAAAAAAGATTGACTTTTTAACATATTTTGAACAAAAAAAAGCCTTAAACAATAAGATGTTTAAGGCTTTTGATATTTTATTTAAAGAATATTAATATTGTACGAAGTCAATGTTTAATTCTTCAGCTTTTCTTTTGTAGTATCCATCTTCTAATTTACCACGGATCTCAGCAAATGAATTTAATGTGTATTCAATGTGCTCATCTTCGTGTGCAGCAGTAGGGATGATACGGAAAATAATCATTCCTTTTGGAATTACTGGGTAAACAACCACAGAAACAAAAATTCCGTACTCTTCACGCATTTCTTTTGCTAAAACAGTTGCTTCAATTGGAGAACCGTTTAATACAATAGGCGTTACACAAGTATTAGATCCACCGATATCAAATCCACGTTCTTGTAAACCTTTTTGAATTTTCTCTACATTGTGCCATAATTTATCTTTTAATTCTGGCGATTTTCTTAATAATTCTAAACGTTTTAAACCTCCGATAACCATTGGCATTGTCAATGATTTTGCGAAAATTTGAGAACGTAAGTTGTATTTTAAAATGCGGATAATTTCTTTATCTCCAGCGATAAATGCTCCGAAACCAGCCATTGATTTTGCAAAAGTTGAGAAATAAATATCAATTTTATCTTGACATCCTTGCTCTTCTCCAGCACCAGCTCCTGTTTTACCTAAAGTACCAAAACCGTGAGCATCATCTACTAATAAACGGAATTTGTATTCATCTTTGAAAGCAGCGATTTCTTTTAAAATCCCTTGTTTACCTGTCATTCCGAATACCCCTTCAGTAATCACTAAGATTCCTCCTCCTTGTTTATCTGCTAATTTACGAGCACGGATAATTGTTTTTTCAAAACTCTCAATGTTGTTGTGTTGAAAGATAAAACGTTTTCCGAAGTGTAAACGAACTCCATCCACAATACACGCGTGACATTCTGCATCATAAACAATTACATCGTTTTTAGATACTAATGCATCGATTGTAGATACCATTCCTTGGTATCCGAAGTTCATTAAATATGATGATTCTTTTTGTACGAAGTCTGCTAATTCTTGCTCTAATTGGGCGTGGTAATCTGTTTGACCAGACATGGCGCGAGCACCCATTGGATAAGCCATACCATATTCCGCTGCCGCATCTGCATCCGCTTTACGAACTTCTGGATGATTGGCTAACCCTAAATAGTTATTGATTGACCAAGTGATCACTTTTTTTCCTTGAAATTCCATTACTGGACCAATTTCCCCTTTTAATTGAGGGAAAACGTAGTAACCTTCACCGTAATCAGCAAATTGTCCTAATGGACCAGGATTTTGTTTTAATCTTTCAAAAATATCCATTGTAAATATCTTGTATTTTAAGTTAAAAAAGTAGAGCCTAATACGATTAGATTCTACTTTTCAAATATATTCAAATTATTTATTTATTAATGTACTCAACAGTAGCGCGAGATTCTAACCCATTCAATTTACTGTTTGTAAATCCTTGTTCCGCCATCCATTCATCGCTAAATACTTTCGTAATATAACGTGAACCGTGGTCTGGGAATAAAACTGCAACAACTGAATTTTCATCAAATTCACCAGCTTCTGCTAATTGTTTTAAGGCTTGAGTTGCTGCACCTGAAGTGTAACCAACCATCAATCCTTCTTTTAAAGCTAATTCTCTTGTACGGTATGCTGATTCTTCATCAGTTACCTTTACAAACTTATCGACTACTGAAAAATCCAATGCCCCAGGAATTAAATTTTTCCCCATCCCTTCAATACGATAAGGATGAATTTCATTTGGATCTAAAACCCCAGTTTCATGGTATTTTTTCAATACCGAACCATGTGCGTCTACACCGATCACTTTTACATTAGGGTTTTGTTCCTTAATGAAACGTCCACTTCCAGTTAATGTACCACCTGTACCAGTACAACCAATCAGGTGTGTAATTTTACCTTCTGTTTGTGCCCAAATTTCTGGACCAGTCGTTAAATAGTGAGCCTCAGTATTTCCTTGATTGAAGTACTGATTGATATAAATTGAATTTGGTGTTTCTGCAGCGATTCTTTTTGCTACTTCGTAATACGAACGTGGATCATCTGCAGGTACATTCGCAGGACAAATAAATACTTTAGCGCCTAATGCTTTTAAATAAGCAATTTTCTCCGCTTTCGTTTTATCTGATACTGCTAAAATACACTTGTATCCTTTTACAATACTAACCATAGCAACCGCAAATCCAGTGTTTCCTGAAGTTGTTTCTACAATTGTTGCTCCTGGCGTTAATAAACCTGTTTTTTCAGCCTCTTCTATGATATGTAAAGCTATCCTATCTTTGGTTGAATGTCCGGGATTATAACACTCTAACTTGGCATAAACCTCGCCTGGAATGTTTTGGTTAATTCTGTTTAATCGCACAAGTGGAGTGTTTCCAACAAGTTCTAAAACATTGTTATACTTACCAGTCATTTCACTAATACTCTTTTCTTACAAATGGCAAATTTAAGAATTTTTTAATCAATCTCTAAAGGAATAGGCTTTATATTTATTCTTTTTAAAAATTTGAGTCAGATTCTTAGCTATTTGTCAAATGAATTTTAGTTAATTATTTATTTATATATATATATTCTAATATCTTTTGATCTTCTAACGTAAAAGGAACTTTACGTCTTTCCATCATTTTTTCTGCCGCTTCATAGGCACGTTCTAATGCAAACTTTGGAGCATCATTTGGACCTCCCCAACTAAAATGCTTAATTAAATTCGGTGGAAATCCGCCTTGAAAAATATTGGCTGAAACTCCAACTACCGTACCAGTATTAAATTGGGTATTAATTGCTGACTTCGAATAGTCGCCCATTACTAGTCCACAAAATTGTAATCCCGTTTTAATAAAGCGTTCCGCGGCGTAATTCCAAACCTTCACTTCGGAATAATTATTCTTTAGATTCGAGTTATTGGTATCTGCACCAAGATTACACCATTCGCCTATAACTGCATTTCCTAAGAACCCATCGTGACCTTTGTTCGAATAAGCCATTAAAATCGCATTATTTAATTCACCACCAACTTTACAGTATGGACCTACAGTGCAACCTGAATAAATTTTAGCGCCCATGTTGATTTTTGCATGTTCACATAAGGCTAATCCACCTCTAATCATTGAACCTTCCATGATTTCTGCATCTTTTCCGATATAGATCGGACCTTCTGTAGCATTTAAAATAGAAAATTCGACTTGGGCTCCTTCTTCCAAGAAAATACGTTCAGGATGTAATACACGATTGGTTTCTGAAATTGGTTGTGATTCGCGTCCTGCTGTGATAAAGTCAAAATCAAAGGCAATGGCATGAAAATTATGCGTGAAAATATCCCAAGGATATTTAATCTCTATTAATTCAGAAGGAAATTCAACGGTATTTGTTACCGATTCAAAAGAAGATGCTGCAGTTTTTGCCGCGATAATTTGCCCTTTGTAAGTCAATTTTTGCTCTAAGGCCAAATGTTTAATGGAAGTAATGAATTCTTCCGATGGAAAAAAAGCAGGGTTAATGAATATATTTTCGTCTGCTAAAATAGTTTCAAATTTACCTTGTAAATACGATTCCGTTTGGTAAGAAACAGTTGCATCTAGCAGTTTTCCCCAACGTTCTGCAAAGCTTAAAACCCCCATTCTCAAGGCTCCTACAGGTTTTGTAAAAGTCAATGGAAGTAAATTTTCTCTTTGATCACCGTCAAATAAAATTATATTCATCTGTTTTTAATTATCTGGCAAATTTAAAAATTAATCTGCATATGTATACCTAAGATTTGCAATCAAATCGTTTCCTTTCTGATATATTTCAGTAATCTACGAAAATCATTCCCTTATTTTTGGAAGTAGTCCCTTATTCGCCGTACTTTTATAGCCATTTTCAAAACAATTTATTCCTTTGAAATCCGCACCAATACATTTTGGGTCTATCGCATCAGTTTTAGACCAATATTTACACGAAAATAATTTCTCTAACATCTTCTTCTTAGTGGATGAAAATACCCATGTCCATTGTTTACCGATTTTATTAGCAGATTTAGATCATCTTTCGGCTTATGAAATTTTAGAAGTGGATGCAGGCGAAGAGAATAAAACCATTGAAACCGTATCAAATTTATGGTTAGCTTTAGCCGAATTAGGTGCAGATCGTAATGCTTTAGTCATCAATGTTGGTGGTGGTGTACTAACAGATATGGGTGGTTTTATGGCTTCAACCTTCAAACGTGGAATTAAATTCATTAATATTCCAACGACTTTATTATCCCAAGTGGATGCCTCAGTGGGTGGGAAAAATGGAATCGATCTAGAAGGAATGAAAAACATGGTGGGAACTTTTACCCAACCTGAAATGGTTTTGATTGATCCTAAGTTTCTGAAAACATTGGAACAACGTCAAATTAAATCAGGATTAGCTGAAATGTTAAAACATGGTTTAATTCAAGATCGTGATCATTGGGATAATTTGGTTCAATTATTATCCCATCATGCAGAAGATTTAGCGCCATTTATTATGGACTCTATTGAAATCAAACGTCAAGTGGTTGAACAAGATCCATTGGAAAAAGGTTTACGTAAAATTTTAAATTTTGGACATACAATTGGTCACGCCATTGAAAGCGAATCTTTAGAAACTGAATTCCCTTTATTGCATGGTGAAGCCATTGTTATCGGAATGATTATTGAAGCATTCTTAGCCGAGCAAAAAGGTATTTTAGCAACGGAAGACCGAGATGAGATTTGTGATGGATTTGCGAGTTTATATGCACTGAGTACCATTGATTCAAAATTAATTCCTCATTTATTGGAATGGATGAGCCATGACAAAAAAAATGAAAACCATGCCATTCATTTTAGTTTGATTGATCAAATTGGTTCTTGTACATATAACGTGGTATGTAATGAGGAAGAAATAAAAGCCGCATTTGAGGCTTACAATACATGGATAAATTAAAACCCCTTGAAAATGAATAAAGACTTCAATTTTAAAGTAAATAAAACGGATGAGGAATGGAAAGAACAATTATCGCCAGACCAATACATCGTTTTACGTCATGCTGGTACGGAACGTCCATTTACAGGTGAATACAATATGCATTTCGAAAATGGAATTTATACCTGTGCGGGGTGTGGTGAAGAATTATTTGATTCATCTTCCAAATTCAATAGCCACTGTGGATGGCCAAGCTTTGATCAAGAAATAGAAAATGGTAAAATTGTGGAAGTTCGTGATGAATCCCACGGCATGATTCGAACAGAAATTTTATGTGGATCTTGCGGTGGTCATTTGGGCCATGTTTTTGATGATGGGCCTACAGCAACTGGATTACGCTACTGTGTCAATTCACTTTCATTAGATTTTAAAAAAGAAAAATAAATAGTACCTTGGATGACAATTAACACGTCATCCTTTTTTATGCAAACTAATAAACCTTATTTAGTTCCATATTCAATTTTATTGTTCTTCATTACGGCATTTTCCTTGGTTTTACTTTACCAACATCAATTATCCATGAAAGAAGACGATATTCATCCTGCAATTTTTGCTTACTTTTCAATCAAAGCTTTCTTAATATTTGCAAATTGGGTTCAACCTTTTAAAGGTTTTTATTTTAACCCAATACTTTTTCGATTTTTAATCCAATTAGGAATCGGATTTTTATTCGCATTTTTGTACCTAAAACTTTACCATGTCGATTCACTTATTTTCATCGACTGTGGATTATGTTTAATCACGATATTTTCGTTAATGAAAATGCACCAGAATAAAAATGCCTCAAAGAATTACCTTTAGACAAATCAATCAATTGGCTCTTCCAGCCATTCTATCCGGTATATCTGAATCCATTATTACTCTGACCGATATGGCCATGATTGGTCATATCAAAGAAAATCCTGTAGAAGCTTTAGCTGCGATTGGATTAGTGGGTTCATTCCTTTCGGGATTATTATGGATTTTGGGTCAAACCAAAACATCGATTTCTTCCATCGTTTCACAGCATTTTGGTGCCAATCAATTGGATGAAATGAAAACGTTGGTTCCTCAAGCTCTTTTCCTCAATATAGCGATAGGTTTATTTTTATTGGGATCAACCTTAATCTTTGCGGAAGAAATTTTTAGTTTATATCATGCAAAGGGTGAAATCTTAGCACAATGTGTTTCATATTTTCGCATTCGTGCATTTGGATTTCCTTTAACTTTAATTTCACTCACTCTTTTCGGAACTTTCAGAGGTTTGCAAAATACCGTTTGGGCCATGCGTTGTGGAGTAGCTGCAGCTTTGATTCATATACTATCAAATTATGTATTGATTTATGGTATCGATGGATACATTCCAGCCATGAACATCAAAGGTGCGGCGTATTCTAGCCTTTTTGCTCAAATTATAATGGTGAGTATGGCTTTATATTATTATCTAAAGTACACTCCATTTCGTTTTCAAGTAGGGAATCATTTTCATGCTTTAATAAAGCCCTATATTCATCTGAGCTTTAATTTTATTCTGCGAACTGCAACTTTGAATATCGCCTTTTTTGTAGCTAATGCTTATGCGACCGATTATGGTCCAAATTATATTGCTGCACAAAGTATTTTGATGAATATTTGGCTATTCTTTTCCTTTTTTATTGATGGATATGCAGGGGCTGGAAATGCAATGGCAGGGCGGTTAATCGGAGAAAAAAATTATATGCAATTGGTTCTACTAGGGAAAGATATTTCGAAATATTCTGTTTTGATTGCTTTAATTTTAATGCTAATTTCTTTTGTATTTTATCAACCTATTGGTACATTATTCAATAAGGATAAAGGAGTTTTAGATGTTTTTACAAGTGTTTTTTGGATTGTTTTATTGATGCAACCCATTAATACATTAGCTTATATTTTTGATGGCTTTTTTAAAGGAATGGGCGATGCCAAATTATTACGCAACAATCTCATTGTATCAACATTTTTAGGATTTATTCCAACGCTTTTAATCAGCGATTATTTTGGATTAAAAATTCATGGCATTTGGATAGCATTTGGTGTTTGGATGCTGTTACGAAGTTTTCCTTTGATGTATATTTTTAATCATCGAATGAAAAGTAAAATTAATTTTAAATAAAAAAGCTACCTTTTTTAGGTAGCTATAGTTTATAAATTAAATTGTAATCCTTTTTCTATAGAATTATTCTTTTTAAGGAATTCCTCTTTTCTTAGATCCAGATATTTTTTATCTTTCACCGTATCATCACCGGTTTTACTTGTAATTTTTACGGGATTATTTTTAAATTCTTTTATCTTATTTTCAAATTCAATACGTTTTGAATTTACTTCATTTGCTTTCTCGTAAATTGGATATTTCGTAGTATCTATTTTAGCTTCCACTAAATCGAATTTGAAATTATTTTTATCATCACTTAACTCTAATATTAAACCAGGCAAACCTTGGAATTTATAAGGCCCATAAGCCACAGGGATTTTTTCGGTATACCATGCAGTCCAATTTCTACCAAAAGCTTTCGTTTTCGCTTTTTTTGCTTTATAATTTTGGATTCGTTTTTCTTCATCTACTAATTCCCAAGTTAGTTTAGTAACATCATCTTTAAATTTATAAGACAAGCCATCAATACTAGTATGTATATGATAAGCATTAGAATCTTTATTAAAATAGAGTTTTATATTTTGAGAATCTTGACCTTTTTGATTCATAAAGTCTGAGAAACTTAATTTTCCTTGTTTTACTAAATCTGTTAAATTACCAATTGTATCACTTGTAAAAAGTGCATTAGACATATAAGCATACCCCTGATTATTGGTAGATAAAATCATTTCTTCGCTTACAATTTTTGTTATATTTAGAGAATCTGGCGCAAATGTAAAATTGTATTTAACTAAATAATCTGTTTCTTTTTTACAACTATATAATAATGTAAAACTTAAACAAGTTAATAAGAAGTGTTTCATAATAGTGTATTTCATTCTAAGATATAAAAAAAGCTACCATTTGGTAGCTATTAATATTTAAATAAATAAATTATGGTGTAGAAATAGAAGCTTGTTGTGTTTTACCATTGAAATATTTCCAACCATTCAAACCAAAATCAACTAAATACGCTGCCATTTCGTGCGGTTGTGTTGGCGCGATGTAACCAGGGAAAGCTTCCTCTAACATTTCTGTTTGTACAGCTCCTAATGCTACGGCATTGATACGTGGTCCATTCTCTTTTAATTCTTCAGCCAATAATTCTGTTAAATTTACTGTTGCTGATTTCGATGATGAATAAACCGATAATCCTGGGAATTTAACCGATCCTTGTACAGCACCCATTGTAGATACATTAACGACATGAGATGTTGTATCAAATTTTGGAAGTAAAACTTGAATCAAACGATAAGGCGCCATAAAATTTACTTGCCATGAACGGATTAAATCTTGTTCGGTAATGTCTTGAAAAGGCTTATTGATACATAAACCTGCATTATTATATAAAATATCTACTTTATCCCAAGATGATACAGCTTCTAAAGCTTTAGAAATTTCTTCAAAATTAGTTAAATCTAATCCAAGAAATTCATATTGTCCGTCTTGCGCAAAATCCTTTAATTCTGCCAACTTATCTTCATTACGAGAAATTGTTAAAACACGATTACCTAAAGCCAAATGTTGTTTCGCTAATTCGTATCCAATTCCTCTACTTGCTCCTGTTATTATTATATTTTTCATGTTCTTGTATGTATGTGATTAAAGATGCGATATGATCAAAATGTACATCCTTCCATTGAATGGTTGATGGATTGAATGAAAGTTCGTCCATCAGATTTGACTCACTCGTTATTCCAAGACGAGATAAAGCATGTTGGATCCAATACTTTATTTCCTCATTAGGATTACCCCCTGCAATGGGTGCATCAAAATTCAATTGATAGGCATTCGACTTCGAATCATATTTCAATTGCCCTCCTGATAATTGTTCCAAAATTTTATGTCGATAGGCAATATCTTCTGGAAAGCCTTCAAATAATTGCTCATTTTCCATCCACCATAATTTATCAGCGAATTGCAAAGCCATCTGCGCATCGTGAGTGATAAATAAAATGGATTTCTTTTTCTCACGGTTAATGCGTTGAATGAGTTTAAATATTTTAATTTGATTTTCGATATCCAGATTGGCTGTAGGTTCATCCAAAATTAAAAAGGGTGTATCTTGTATCAACGCACGGGCAATCATTACCAATTGCAATTGACCTTCACTCAATTCATCAGCATATGCATCTAAAAGATGTTCTAAACCAATGAATGTAATAACTTCCTCCATCAAATCCAAAGCTGTTTGATCCATTTTTTTAAAATTGATCGAACGATGCAAATGACCTAAAGCTATTAACTCTCTGACTTTAATCGAAGGAACTTGATGAAGTTTCGAAAAAACTGCTGCAACTATTGATGCTCTTTCTGTCAATGCAATGGTATGAAGTTCTCTTCCTTGCAATAATATTTTTCCACTTTTATAGGGGGTTAATCCTAAAATCGTATCCGATAAAGTCGATTTACCTTGTCCATTTTTACCCAATAATACGACAAATTCACCTGCTTGTATACTCGCATTAATGGAACGAAACAAAACTTGATTATGATATCCCAATTGTAAATCTGAAATTTTTAAAAATTCAATCATGACTTAATTTCAAATTTATGGTTTAATAAAATCGAAATGACTATTGGTGCGCCAATTAATGAGGTTATTATATTAATAGGTAACGTTCCAAATGGAAAAATTTCAGTTAAAATTAAAAAGAATAACATCGTATTCATTCCTGAGATGATAATCCATTTTAATAATAAAAAAATATTGGATGTTTTTAATACAGAGCGACACAAATGAGGGATAACTAAACCAATGAAACCTATAGGTCCAGTAAAAGCAGTTGCTGCTGAAGTTAGTAAAGCTGATGCAATAAGTATGGTCATTCGTAATGATTTCAAATGTATCCCCATAGTTTGGGCATATTTTTCACCAAAATTTAAAGCCACAATCCCTTTTAATGTTTTTGTTGTTAACATCAAACCCAAAGTAACACAGAAAGCGAAAATTAAAATTTGAGACCAAGTTAATCCACTTAAAGTTCCAAAGCCCCACATTAAAAATTGCTTAATTTGTTCGGATGGCGCAAAATACTGCATCAGGCTAATTAATGCAACGGTTAGTCCACTCATCATAAATCCTAGAATAATTAATGATGCAGATGATTTAATACGTTGTGCAAAGCTTAATATTAAAATTAAAGCGGCAAATGCGCCTATAAATGAAGCGATAATAATAATCCAAGGATGGTTGAGGTATTGTGTTAATCCTATGATGGAGAAAAGAAATACAACAATTCCTACTCCTAAACTCGACATGGATGTTACTCCTAGAACCGATGGTTCAGCCAATGGATTTTTAAATAATTCTTGCATTAAAAAACCCGCAATGGGTAAGGCTATTCCGACAAGAATTGCTGTTATTGACTTCGGTAATCGAAAATTAAGAATCAAATTAGAAACCATTTCATCAGAGGAATGAAAGATGGAAAGATAATCCGAGATCATTAAGTCTGCTTTACCTACAACAATACTGATCATAAATAATACAACCCATAATGCTACACTTCCTATAAAAGCAATTCTTTCATTCATCGGAACAAAGATAAAAATATGCAGGAAATTTAAAGGTCTTAATTCAAGAAATTGACAAGAGATATTCCTTCTATTAGAAGGCATAATTCTTACTAAAATTTCAAAAGGTAAGAAATATTAATTTAGAGATTCATCATTTGTGAAGCAGAAGATTTAATACTTTATCTCAAGTGAAAATCTTTAATTCTTAGTTTAAGAAATAAGACAATTGTACGTTATACGTTTTTCATTTTTCACTTTTCACTTTTTATTAACGTTCATAACTTAAACACATCACCACTTAATCACTTAAACACTTAATCACTTAACCACTCTTCATGCGCAAAACATACGATGAAGTTAGAAGTTAGAAGTTAGAAGTTAGAAGTTAGAAGTTAGAAGTTAGAAGTTAGAAGTTAGAAGTTAGAACAAAAGTAATTTTTCACTTTTCACTTTTCACTTTTCACTTTTAGTTATTCACTAATCAGGCAGTATCCAAAAAACTGTGTAAACATAAAATAGGGTGGGTTATTATAACTCACCTTTATTTTTTTTTTAATTACATTTATAAAACACAGTTTGTTATGAAGAAATCTGTCGGCAAAATGATCAAAGATCAAGGTTTATTAGAAGGCGTTAAAACGCAAGAAGACCTTAGTAAATTACTAAAAGAACTCCATTCAGAATTATTAGAAGCCATGCTCCATGGCGAGCTTGAAGCACATTTAGGCTATTCAAAAAATGAAAAAAGTGATAATTCTAATTCACGAAATGGGACTACTTCCAAACGTATAAAAAGCGAATACGGAGAATCTACAATAGAAGTTCCACGTGATCGAGAGGGTAGTTTTGAGCCTATAATTGTTCCAAAGCATCAATCCAAATCAGTTTCAGTCGAAAATATGGTGATATCGCTATACGCTAAAGGTCTGAGTGTATCGGATATCGAATCGGAACTTTACGAATTATATGGTTATAAACTCTCTACTTCTGCGATATCTATCATCACCGATAAAGTGAATCAGCAAGTATTAGATTGGCAAAACCGTCCATTAGAATCGGTTTATTGCATTGTTTGGATGGATGGTATCGTTTTTAAAGTTCGACAAGCCGGAAAAGTGATAAATAAGACTATTTATTTAGCCGTTGGTCTAAACCGTGAAGGATACAAAGAAATCCTTGGAATGTGGCTTGGAGAGAACGAGTCTGCTGCTTTTTGGCAAGGTGTAATGACAGATTTAAAAGTTCGTGGTGTGGAAGATATTTTGGTTTCTGTAACCGATAATTTGCATGGTTTTACACAAGCAATTAGCAATATTTTCCCTCAAACAAACACGCAAATTTGCGTAGTTCATCAGATCAGAAATTCAGCTCGATATGTGGTGTGGAAAGATAAAAAAGAGTTTACTTCGGATATGAAATTAATTTATAATGCGACAAGCAGAGAAATGGCGGCGCATGAATTAGATCGTTTTGCAGAAAAATGGAATCAAAAATATCCTTATGCAATACAATCTTGGAGAAAGAATTGGGACGAATTAACCGTATTTTTTGACTTTCCGGTAGAAATTAGAAAAATTATATATACCACTAATTTAATTGAAAATCTAAATGGAAAAGTCCGTAAATACACTAAAAATAAGATGGTTTTCCCAACGGATGATGCGCTTAAAAAATCGGTATATTTATCCTTAATGCAGATATCCAAAAAATGGACAAAACCAATTCAAAACTGGGGATTAATTTTAAATCAATTTTTAGCTATATTTGAAAAAAGGGTTCAACTATAAAATAGTCAAACCCATCTGAAATATGTTTACACAAAATTTTGGACAGTGTCACTAATCATTTTTCATTTTACAAAAACAAAACGTATAACGTAAAACGTACCACGTATAACGTAAGACGTAAGACGTAAGACGTAAGACGTAAGACGAAGTTAGAACAAAAGTAAATTTTTCACTTTTCACTTTTAGTTATTCACTAATCTTTTTGCTCAAAATTATTTATTCACATACAAAAATCGGTCACTGAGGTTCTCGAAGTGCCGATTTCCTTTGTCTTCGAGAACCTCAGACACCGGAAATCTTTCATTCAGCACGAAACATTAGCAAAGTAAAGATTTAAAGCCTATAGCATAAAGCCTACAGCTTATAGCATAAAAAAATCCCCAACCAAATAAATGATTGAGGATTTAAATAAAGACTGGCGGCGACCTACTCTCCCGCAATAGCAGTACCATCGGCGCTGAAAGGCTTAACTTCTCTGTTCGGAATGGGAAGAGGTGAGCCCTTTCGCTATAACCACCCTAATTTCTTAGATATTTTTAATTAGGTTTTGTTCCTAATCTATTTTTGACATTATTAGATAATTGAATACAAATACTCTTGTTTTATACAATCCAGTATACAATTCAAATAAGATTAACTAACCTTCTCTATGACGGTTAAATTAATATTTGAAAAAGTTTATGGGTAATTAGTACTACTCGACTTTGACATCACTGCCTTTACATCTATAGCCTATCAACGTGGTAGTCTGCCACGACCCTTTAAAGAAGTCTAATCTTGCGGCGAGTTTCGCACTTATATGCTTTCAGTGCTTATCTCATCCAAACGTAGCTACTCAGCGGTGCACCTGGCGGCACAACTGATACACCAGAGGTTTGTTCAACACGGTCCTCTCGTACTAGAGTCAAGTCCGCTCAAACTTCTAACGATCACAACAGATAGAGACCGAACTGTCTCACGACGTTCTGAACCCAGCTCGCGTGCCACTTTAATGGGCGAACAGCCCAACCCTTGGGACCTTCTCCAGCCCCAGGATGTGACGAGCCGACATCGAGGTGCCGAACCTCCCCGTCGATGTGAGCTCTTGGGGGAGACTAGCCTGTTATCCCCGGAGTACCTTTTATCCTTTGAGCGATGGCCCTTCCATACGGAACCACCGGATCACTATGTCCTGCTTTCGCACCTGCTCGGCTTGTTGGCCTCACAGTCAAGCACCCTTATGCCATTACACTCTACGCACGGTTACCAAGCGTGCTGAGGGTACCTTTGAAAGCCTCCGTTACTCTTTTGGAGGCGACCACCCCAGTCAAACTACCCACCATGCACTGTCCTTCTATCTAGAAGTTAGGCTCCAAGTAAATAAAGGGTGGTATTTCAACAATGACTCCACAAATCCTAGCGAACCTGCTTCATAGTCTCCCACCTATCCTACACATTATTTACCCGAAGTCAATACAAAGCTATAGTAAAGGTTCACAGGGTCTTTTCGTCCCGTTGCGATTAACCGGCATCTTCACCGATACTACAATTTCACCGAGCTCATGGTTGAGACAGTGCCCAGATCGTTACACCATTCGTGCAGGTCGGAACTTACCCGACAAGGAATTTCGCTACCTTAGGACCGTTATAGTTACGGCCGCCGTTTACTGGGGCTTCAGTTAAGAGCTTCGCCGAAGCTAACCCCCTTCCTTAACCTTCCAGCACCGGGCAGGTGTCAGACCCTATACGTCATCTTTCGATTTTGCAGAGTCCTGTGTTTTTGATAAACAGTCGCCTGGGCCTTTTTACTGCGGCTGACTTACGCCAGCGACCTTTCTCCCGAAGTTACAGGTCTATTTTGCCTAATTCCTTAACCATGACTCACTCGAGCGCCTTAGGATACTCTCCTCGACCACCTGTGTCGGTTTACGGTACGGGCTGCACATCTCGCTATTTCTTGGAACAATTTTCAGAGGATTATCACGCCACCCGAAGGATTTGTGTACTATCCCTGCTTTACGCAGGTTCAACGTGCTATTCCGTCAGCACGCACCTCCTACAATCATTCGTCACTTTTATTGAGTGCAGGTACGGGAATATTAACCCGTTTGCCATCCACTACCCCGTTTGGGTTCGTGTTAGGACCCGACTAACCCTAAGCTGATTAGCATAGCTTAGGAAACCTTAGTCTTACGGCGAATAAGTTTCTCACTTATTTTATCGTTACTCATGCCTACATTTTCTTTTCTAAAAGCTCCACCACCCATTACCAGGTGACTTCTGCGCCGTTAGAATGCTCCCCTACCAGTCATACATAGTATGAATCCATAGCTTCGGTAATATGCTTATGCCCGATTATTATCCATGCCGGATCGCTCGACTAGTGAGCTGTTACGCACTCGTTAAATGAATAGCTGCTTCCAAGCTAACATCCTAGCTGTCAATGCAATCCAACCGCGTTTTTTCAACTTAGCATATATTTGGGGACCTTAGCTGATGGTCTGGGTTCTTTCCCTCTCGGACATGGACCTTAGCACCCATGCCCTCACTGCCTAGAAACATATATTAGCATTCGGAGTTTGTCAGGAATTGGTAGGCGGTGAAGCCCCCGCATCCAATCAGTAGCTCTACCTCTAATATACTTCACTAAACGCTGCACCTAAATGCATTTCGGGGAGTACGAGCTATTTCCCAGTTTGATTGGCCTTTCACCCCTACCCACAGGTCATCCGAAGACTTTTCAACGTCAACCGGTTCGGTCCTCCACTTTGTGTTACCAAAGCTTCAACCTGCCCATGGGTAGATCACAAGGTTTCGCGTCTAATACCACTGACTATATCGCCCTATTCAGACTCGCTTTCGCTTCGGCTCCGTACCTGAAGTACTTAACCTTGCCAGTGACATTAACTCGTAGGCTCATTATGCAAAAGGCACGCCGTCACACTTACGTGCTCCGACCGCTTGTAGGCGTACGGTTTCAGGTTCTATTTCAACTATCTATTCGATATGCTTTTCACCTTTCCTTCACAGTACTAGTTCACTATCGGTCTTTGAGGAGTATTTAGCCTTGGAAGATGGTCCTCCCATATTCGGACAGAATTTCTCGTGTTCCGCCTTACTCGTTATCAACCTTATAACACTTTCGCTTACAGGACTATCACCCTCTTCGGTTAACCTTTCCAGGTTATTCTGCTAGCATTATAAAGTCTTTAGGGCTAATCCGCGTTCGCTCGCCACTACTTACGGAATCTCAATTGATTTCTTTTCCTATTGGTACTTAGATGTTTCAGTTCCCAACGTTCGCTCTCTGATAAATCAGAGTGACATACCTTCAGTATGCCGGGTTGTCCCATTCGGAAATCTACGGATTAATGCGTATGTGCCGCTCCCCGTAGCTTATCGCAGCTTATCACGTCCTTCATCGCCTCTCAAAGCCTAGGCATCCGCCGTACGCCCTTAGTAACTTTTTTCATAATTTAACCGTCATAATAATGAGCGGTTATGTTAATCTTACTCGTTTTTGTTTAATTGTATACCTTCAATTTGCCGAATTAAATCGTTTAATTATTTAATTCTATATTGCTTTGATTAATTTCTTAATCTCTGTTTGATTGTATGTCGTTAACAATTTCTTGTTATCTTTTTCTAATAATGTCAATGAACTCTTCTTGTCCGTTAGGACTTCGTGGAGAATATCGGAGTCGAACCGATGACCTCTTGCGTGCAAGGCAAGCGCTCTAGCCAGCTGAGCTAATCCCCCTCTTTTTACGTATTACGTACGACGTTAAACGTTTTACGTTGTAGTCTCAGGCAGACTCGAACTGCCGACCTCTACATTATCAGTGTAGCGCTCTAACCAGCTGAGCTATGAGACTCTTTAATACTCTTAAAGAGTGGTCTATATTTCTAGTTTTCAGTAGTTAGTAATGAGTACTTAGATTTTCTAATTACTATTTATTTTTTACTAATTACTAGTATATGACAGTAAAATAAAACCGAATTAAGGTCAATCTTCTAATTTAATAGAAGAAAATTCGTCGTTCTCTAAAAATGAGATGTTCCAGCCGCACCTTCCGGTACGGCTACCTTGTTACGACTTAGCCCTAGTTACCAGTTTTACCCTAGGCAGCTCCTGTTACGGTCACCGACTTCAGGTACCCCCAGCTTCCATGGCTTGACGGGCGGTGTGTACAAGGCCCGGGAACGTATTCACCGCATCATGGCTGATATGCGATTACTAGCGATTCCAGCTTCATAGAGTCGAGTTGCAGACTCCAATCCGAACTGAGATAAGTTTTCGAGATTCGCATCCTGTCGCCAGGTAGCTGCCCTCTGTACTTACCATTGTAGCACGTGTGTAGCCCAAGACGTAAGGGCCGTGATGACTTGACGTCGTCCCCACCTTCCTCTCAACTTGCGTTGGCAGTCTCATTAGAGTCCCCGTCTTTAAACGCTGGCAACTAATGATAGGGGTTGCGCTCGTTGCAGGACTTAACCTAACACCTCACGGCACGAGCTGACGACAGCCATGCAGCACCTTGCATTCTGTCCGAAGAAATATCTGTTTCCAAATACGTCATTATGCATTTAAGCCTTGGTAAGGTTCCTCGCGTATCATCGAATTAAACCACATGCTCCACCGCTTGTGCGGGCCCCCGTCAATTCCTTTGAGTTTCATTCTTGCGAACGTACTCCCCAGGTGGGATACTTATAACTTTCGCTTAGCCACTGAACTTGCGCCCAACAGCAAGTATCCATCGTTTACGGCGTGGACTACCAGGGTATCTAATCCTGTTCGCTCCCCACGCTTTCGTCCATCAGCGTCAGTTGAGGCTTAGTGACCTGCCTTCGCAATTGGTGTTCTGCGTAATATCTAAGCATTTCACCGCTACACTACACATTCCAGCCACTGCAACCTCACTCAAGACCAACAGTATCAATGGCAGTTCCATCGTTAAGCGATGGGCTTTCACCACTGACTTATTGGTCCGCCTACGGACCCTTTAAACCCAATAAATCCGGATAACGCTTGCACCCTCCGTATTACCGCGGCTGCTGGCACGGAGTTAGCCGGTGCTTATTCATATGGTACCTTCAGCTACTCACACGTGAGTAGGTTTATCCCCATATAAAAGAAGTTTACAACCCATAAGGCCGTCATCCTTCACGCGGGATGGCTGGATCAGGCTTTCACCCATTGTCCAATATTCCTCACTGCTGCCTCCCGTAGGAGTCTGGTCCGTGTCTCAGTACCAGTGTGGGGGTTCACCCTCTCAGGCCCCCTACAGATCATCGCCTTGGTGAGCCGTTACCTCACCAACTAGCTAATCTGACGCATGCCTATCCTACTGCGATAAATCTTTCAAAATCTCATCATGCAATGAAATTTATTATAAGGTATTAATCCAAATTTCTCTGGGCTATCCCTTTCAGTAGGGCAAGTTGCATACGCGTTACGCACCCGTGCGCCGGTCTCAAGATAGCAAGCTACCTCTACCCCTCGGCTTGCATGTGTTAAGCCTCCCGCTAGCGTTCATCCTGAGCCAGGATCAAACTCTCCATTGTAAATAATTTCTTTTAGCATTTCTGCTTATGTTTTACAACTTCGAATTTCCTTTAGCTCTATTATTTAAGGATTGACCTAATTTATATTCGGCTTTTATTTCTTCTGTCTATATTGTAATTTCAAATGAACTTCTCAAATCATGCAAACTTCTTTCGTTGTTTGCGGTTGCAAAGGTAATACTTATTTTTAAACTACAAAATCTTTTTTAAAAAATTTTTGAAGTTTTATTTTTTCAAGACGCTATTAAGATTTCACTTAATTTTCATCTCTCATTAATAAGTTACTTCTTCGCGATTTCAAGTTTTCAATACTACTCTTCTTTCGTATTGAGAGTGCAAATATAGGGCAACATAATTCGTTTTTCCAAATGGTTTTGTGAATTATTTTCACTTTTATCCCTAACTCACTGAACCTCGGTGAAATATTTTTAAAAGTGTTTTATGTTTTGGGATAATAGCTATGGGATAAAGGTTAGTAAAATACAAATTGATATACTGTCTATACCTTATCCTGCCTTTATCTTGCCTTTATCTTGCCTTTATCCTGCCTTTATCCTGCCTTTATCCTGCCTTTACCCTGCCTTTACCCTGCCTATATCTAGGAAGTATCAATTATAAAGACTGCGAGCTTTTATATTAAATGATTTTATTATCGAAATATTGCAGCTTAGAATTTTTGACAAATTTTATGCGTCTTGCCACTTATCGTCTTACTTCTCGATAAAATTTTATTCATTTCATTTCGAAAATTACTCAAAGTGACGGATAGGTTAGAAGAAAAGTAAATTTTTCAATTTTAACTTTTAGTTATTCACTAATCATTTTCATTTTACAAAAACAAAACTTATAACGTAAAACGTACCACGTATAACGTAAGGCGTAAGACGAAGTTAGAACAAAAGTAAATTTTTCACTTTTAGTTATTCACTAATCTTTTACATTTTACATTTTACATTTTACTTTATACAAAATAACCTAGAACCCATAATAACTTAAATAAGATGTAAGGTTTAAGACTTAAGGCTAATTCGATATACTCCTGACTGCGAAATTGTAGCGAAACTAAATAAGCTTAGAATAACGGATAAACTTCATTTTATTTTCATTTTTGTCTTGACACAAAAACGAAACAAAAAAGTCAAGACGGCGATTCTTGACGGTCAATCGACATCTCGTTTCACTAAAATGATTAAATCACTCGCATTCGCTCGGTAATCATTTTTACGCTACACTTTATGGATTGACGCTCGTCTGCGAATCGTAAGGTCGTTTTCTTTTAAAATATTTCTGCTAATAAATTCCTCGAAAAGCTCAATTTAATTATAAGAATAGAAAGATTATCTCATTCTCTAATTAACTCATTAACAAATTAACTAATTTTCAAATTTTCACATTCACTAAATCACTACCTCATTACAATATTAATGCAAAGACCAAATGAAATTAAAGAATTACTATAGAAGCAGACTTTTACATATGGATTAAATTCGTATCAAATTCATTATACAATTGATTTCTATTATCACCTCATCTGGAGGTTACTATTGAATGGTTATTACATTTCGATTTAAATGTAAAAAATTTTCTTTTTCTAAAGCTTTCAATAAACGGGAGATGACAACTCGAGAAGTATTCAGTTCGTATGCAATTTCTTGATGTGTTTTATTAATCACTTTACCTTTATTAATACTAGCGACATCCAACAAATATTTTTTTAATCGTTGGTTCATATCATTAAATGCCAAATTATCAATTGCAGATAACATTTCTTCCATTCGATTGGTATAACTATCAAATATAAATCTTCGCCACGAAGGATATTTTGCCAACCATTCGTCCATTTTATGAATTGGAATCATAATCAGTTGCCCATCCGTTTCAGCAACAGCTCGAATCTTACTTTGCTTATCTCCTAAACAACAAGCCATCGTCATTGCACAAGTATCACCTTTTTCTAGAAAATACAAAAGCAATTCACCTTCATCATAATCTTCTCGCATAATTTTAAGGGCACCTGATAAAAGTATAGGCATACCTGTGATGGTCTGATTCAGATCAATCAATAAATCATTTGCTTTAAAATCGATTAACCGACCTAAATCTTCAATTTCATCTAATAATTCTTCATCGAATATAGAAGGATATGTACTTATAATTTTCTCTTTAATCATTTAGTATGGTAATTTATGTTTAACACCCCCATAAAGATAAGCTCCTAAAATAGCTCCAACAATAACATTTACGTAGGATTTATCGATATTGTTATCGAAACCAAAATTGGTCCTAAACATTCACCTACTACTGCTCTACTTAAACCGACGAAAATATTTCCGTTTAAATATCGAGCAATCAATTGAATTTTAGGCGTAATCGTAAAGGGTATTCATTTAAAGTTTTCAATTGATTTCTTTTCCTCCATTATATTACAATTAATCCGAAACTGTAATGTATCCATAATTCTCCGCTTGATTAAAAAATGAAAGTATATAGAAAATCAACTATAAAAAAACCGCCGATAAATTTTGACTTCTAGGACAAAGGTCAATTATTTTTAAACATCAAAAGTGACAAATGTTACATTGATCATTCTTTAAAAAATAGAGCTAAAAAATTATTGATTTTCTGATTTCGGATAAAAATCTTTACAAAATACTTCATGTTTCAAAATATAACCAAAGAACAGAAAAAGCTGAACAACCCAAAATTTTGAATAAAATTCAATTTACACCTTATTTACTCTAACAAAATTCAAAACATTGTAATTAATTGATATTTAAACTGAATTATCTTCAAAATTTCCTTTTTAATTCCTAATTTTACAACCGCAAAAATTTAAACTTTAAACAAAAAATTATCAAAATGGAACTGAATAGAGAACGTCTATTGGAATTGGTGCAAAAATATGATGCGCCATTATATGTATATGATGCGAACAAAATCCGTGCGCAATATGAAAAAATGACGAATGCATTTTCTACAGTCAAACGTTTAAAGTTAAATTATGCATGTAAGGCGAATACCAATCTTAATATTTTAAAGTACTTCAAATCCCTTGGTTCAGGATTAGATACGGTTTCTTTACAAGAAGTAGAATTAGGTTTAATGGCTGGTTTCAAACCAAAAGAAATCATCTACACTCCTAATGGTGTTTCATATGAGGAAATCAAACAAGTGATCGCATTAGGGGTTCGAATCAATATTGATAACTTATCGGTTTTAGAAACTTTTGGTCAAGATTTTCCAAATTATCCGGTATGTGTTCGTATTAATCCACACATTATGGCGGGAGGTAATGCAAATATCTCGGTAGGTCATATTGATTCAAAATTTGGAATTTCGATTCATCAATTACCTCATATTAAACGTGTTGTTGAAAATACAGGATTACATTTAGATGGGGTGCATATGCATACTGGTTCTGATATTTTAGATATCGATGTGTTTTTACAAGGTGCTGAGATTCTATTTGAAGTAGCAGCAGAATTTAAAAATTTATCTTATATCGACTTTGGATCTGGATTTAAAGTTCCATATTACCCTGGTGCAGATGAAACAGATATTGAATATTTAGGCGAACGTTTATCGGCACGATTCAATGCTTTTGAAAAAGCTTATGGAAAACCATTAACGTTAATGTTTGAACCTGGAAAATTTATGGTTTCTGAAGCAGGATTATTTTTAGCTTCTGTTAATGTGGTCAAACAGACGACATCTACTGTATTTGCAGGAATCGATACAGGATTTAACCACTTAATTCGTCCCATGTTTTATAATGCGCATCATGAAATTGAAAACATTTCAAATCCTGAAGGAAGAAGTCGTTATTATACTGTCGTAGGGTACATTTGTGAAACGGATACGTTTGGATCAAATCGAAAAATTAATGAAATCAGCGAAGGTGATATTTTATGTTTTCACAATGCTGGAGCCTATTGTTTTTCGATGGCATCGAATTACAATTCGCGTCTAAAACCTGCCGAAGTTTTATTAATCGATGACAAAGATTACTTAATCCGTCGCCGTGAGACATTACAAGATATAATCGCAACTACAGAAGAAATCAAATTCTAGTCATAGAGATTTAATAGTTCCAATTAACTAAAAAGCCCATTGCAAGTCAATGGGCTTTTTTAAATTATTTCGAAACGGTCTTACGCTTTTGTGGAGCTTTTTGTCTTTCTAACGCTTCTACTTCTGCTTTTTTCTGAGCTTTCTTTTGCTCTTCAACTCTTTTAGCTTCTTGGATTTTAGCCGCTTTCGCATCGTTGTTTTTAGCTGCTGACATTTCTGTTTTCAAATCCTTTGTCATTTCTGACTTTTTATCTTGTGCGAATGTTGCAACTGGCAACAAGATTAATAAAAATTTTATCAAATTCATATTCAGTGTTTTAATTGAAATATTAAATTAATCAAAAACTTTTGAATTTCACAATTAAGGGTTATATTTTTTTATAAAAAACATCCGTGATTATAAATTGACTTATAAATTAAGATTTGATTTTCCTTTTTGATTCCCATGTTTCAAAAGTTCATTTCTTAATTGATCTCTTCTAAAAGCTTCATCCGAATTTTGAAATTCTTTTTTACGACGCTCACGCAAAGCTTCAATTTTGTAATTCTCTACATCCATTTTAAAACTCCCCAACGAATCTTTTTGAAAAAATGTTTTTTTTTAACTCTACGTCTAAACTTCGATTAAAAATATCCGATTTCAAGGTGTCTTTTTGTTGAGCAAATGAAAAGACAGGGAGTAAGATTAATAATAACTTCTTCATTGTTTTGATTTTTATAGATCTAAACAATAATTGTGACAAAATGAATCAAATAAAAAAGTTCAAGTAAAAACTTGAACTTTTATCTATAACGTGTTTAAATTCTGATAGTATAATTTAGAAGCTTCCAATAATTCTTCTAATAATTTTGTATCGAAATTAAAGTGAAAAATCTTCCAATCATTTTCCGCTTTATAAAAAGTAAACGTAAAACGGACGGGGTGTAACTCATGCTTTACCAAATAAGAATTAGTAATCAAAGAATTTGCAACATGCTTTTCGGCAATCAATTCATATCCTTTAAATGTACCTACAGATTGATCATCCATTTTATTGATTTCATGGAGTAATTGTCTAAGATTTTCTTCCGGAACTTTACTTACAGCATGATTTGACATCAAATGCCTCACTGCTCCTTCTTTGTTTGATTGATATCGTTGAAAGAATTCATTAATTTGTTCATTAGGCGATTGTGCATATCCCATCATCGATAACAGTACAAAAAATGTAAAAATAAACTTATTCATCTCTTCTATCCTTTAAAAATTTTAGTTGTAGAAACAATTGCGGTTAATATAAATCCAAACATTGCAAATAAAGCATAAGAATACCTTAAATCAAATAATTCGGCAATATAACCGATCAAAGGCGGTCCTAACAAAAATCCCAAAAACGAAATACTTGAAACCAAAGCCAAAGCCACACCTGGATTAATGGTTTTATGTTGTCCTGCGACACTATAGACGGTAGGTACTGTACAAGCAACACCTAAACCGATAAGCATAAATGCTAACGTACAAATCATCATCGAAGGAAAAAATACTGAAATTAACAATCCTGTACCCATTAAAATACCACTCCCTTGTAAGATGCGTTGTTTACCATATTTTTCAATAAATCGGTCACCTACGAAGCGGCCCGAGGCCATGGTAATCATAAATGCGGCATAACCTAATGTTGTCCATTTTTCAGGAGCTTTGACAATTTCATGAAAATAGACCCCACTCCAATCAAACATGGTTCCTTCCGTTGCCATCCCCAGAAATCCTATAATCCCTAATTGAATTAATGTCTTATCCGGTTTCACCATCCCCTTCTTCTGTTCGTCTTCAGTCGGCATATAATCAAAAAGATATTTTCGCTGAAAAAAGAACAATCCTAAAATCATTACCGCAACCAATAGAAAGTGTGGCAAAATAGTAACTTTAAAATGCATTAAAACTAAACCAATTAAGGCACCTACAAACCCTGCTAGACTCCATGCACCATGAAAAGAAGACATAATGGAACGCTGGTATAAATTTTCAACATCAACACCTTGTGTATTAATTGCTATATTGCATGAATTACTGCAGATACCGAATAAGGTCAATACTAACGCTAAAGTCCAGAAATGATCTGCAAAAGGTATCATTAATAACATGAACACATAACCTAAAATTCCGAATTGGAAAACAGTTTTACTTCCATACGTAGCCACTAATTTGCCCACAAGTGCTAACGTAGCCACTTCACCAATAGGCATCACTAAAAGGAGAGAACCCAATTCACCTTCCGAAATGGACAATTTATTTTTGATGGTAGGAATTCGACTGGCCCAAGAAGAGAATACTAAACCTGTGCAGAAATAGAAAAGCGTAACAGCTATTCGAATACTTTTTGCCGAATAGAGTGGCGTAGAGATTGTATTTTTCATGTTTTTTATTGTAGAACAAAGGTAAAAATCTTGTGGAATAAAAAATTTAAAAAATATTTTTTAAAATATCACATTGATTATTAAACAACTAACAAAAAGAGTAGAAAAAAGTTGAGTAAAGGATTTGGTAATTCAAAATTACGCTCTATATTTGCACCAGCAATAACGCAATAGACCGCGTTAAACACAACTGGAGAGTTGGCAGAGTGGTCGAATGCGGCAGTCTTGAAAACTGTTGAGGGTCACACCTCCGGGGGTTCGAATCCCTCACTCTCCGCTGAAAGCCTTGAAGTTTATTCTTCAAGGCTTTTTTTATGCCTTAAAATTACTTCTTTTTATCATCCTCCATTATAAAATCAAAATAAACCATTACCGAAATTAATTTTTTAATAGCTATATTTAGCTCATTGTAAAATGTAAGGATTGAGAATTTTAGCTTTAAATAGTATACTTCCATTCGGTTTAAAACACACAGGGTATCAACCTATACAACAAGTAATTATTTCACCAACAGATCCGCGTGTAGTTTATACGGGTACTTATCCAAAATCAGAACGAAGTAGTTTACAAGGTATTTATAATAATGCAACTAAATTATATGAAGAGAGAGTAGCTTCAGCTGGTTCCAATTTAGGAAATGTAAAGGCTAAATTTTTATATACAAATAATGCGGGCGCACTATTAGAGTTGGATAAAATTTTAACAGTAAATTATTACGACACCTATAATAATTTAGATCCTGATTATAACACCTTAGATGGTCAGTTATTAGTACAAGGAGATAACATTAAATTAAAAGGTTTACCGGTAGCATCATTCGCTCGTGTATTAGGGACTAATAATTGGAATATCAATTACTCTTTTTATGATGCGATCAAAATTCGTCCTGTATATGCAATTAGTTATAATCATTTAGAAGGCTATACCAAGACTTCAACTGAATTAGACTTTGCGGGTAAAGTAACAAAAACCATAACGAAACATCGTCAAAAAACAAATACAGAAGAGGTTACAATTATAGAAGAATTTTCATACGACGAATTTGGACGTGTATTAACGCATACACATCAAATCAATGGAGGTAGAAAAGAATATCTGGCCGATAATACATACAATTCCATTGGGCAGCTAATGACTAAAAAAGTAGGGAATTTAAAAGACGATCCTTACCAAACCATTAGCTATAAATACAACGTACGCGGATGGCTAACGGATATTAATAATGTAGATCAAACCAATAATTTAAACAAAGGAGGACAATTATTTAGTTTTAAATTAAGTTATGATAAAATTAAATATCCTGGTCCAAGATCTCAAACTTCTAAACCTTTATACAATGGGAATATCAGTCAAACATTTTGGAAAACGCCAAACCAATCAGTTAGAAGCTATGATTATAAATACGATGGGCTAAATCGTTTAGAAGATGCTTTTTTCTATAAAGGAACTGGAGCAAATCAAATCAATTACTTTAATGAAGGGTTAACCTACGATAAAAATGGAAACATTCAATCATTAGTTCGTTATGGTAGCAATGAAACACAACCTATTTTAATTGATCAATTAAGCTATGAATACGCCAATAAAGAGAATCAATTAACGGAGTTCTCAAATCGTTTAAATCGAGTAACTGATTCATCCAACAATACCAATGGTTTTTCGGATGGCAATACTAATGGATTAGATTACGATTACGATGTAAATGGGAATTTAACCAAAGATTTAAACAAAGGAATTACCAATATTATTTATAATTACTTAAATTTACCTACAGAAGTTATTTGGAATAGCACAAAGAAGATTAAGTACGATTATGATGCAACAGGAGTTAAACTTCGTAAGATTGTAACGGATGGATCGAATGTAACAACAACAGATTACTTAGGAGGTTTCCAATACGTAAATAACAATTTACAATTCTTCCCAACAGCCGAAGGATATGTAAATGTAGTAACGTGTACAATGTGTATTAATAGCAGAACATACAGTTATGTATACAATTATACTGATCATCTGGGGAATGTAAGAGCATCTTATGCTTGGGACGATATAGAAAATAAATTAAAAATTATTGACGAATCTCACTATTACCCATTCGGTTTAAAACATACAGGATATTCACCACTAAGACAGGTAATTGTTACTCCTGAAATTCCTATAATAGGTGATCTTACAACTATTGTTGCAAAAGATATAAGTAATGAGGATTCTCGTATTATTCATAATGTTCGAGTAACAGGTTCTGCAACGTATAATTACAAATACAATGGGAAAGAGTTGCAAACAGACTTAGACATCAATCTTTACGACTATGGTGCAAGGAATTATGACCCTGCTATTGGTAGATGGATGAATGTTGATCCGTTGGCAGAACAGATGAGACGCTACTCTCCTTACAACTACGCTTTTAATAATCCAATTAGGTTCATCGACCCAGACGGAAGAAGTCCTTGGGATGTAATCATAACAGGAGATAAGGATAAGGAGGTATTTAAACAACTGAGTGCTTCGACTAATCTTAGACTTAAAATGGATGAAAGTGGAAAAGTTACAGCTAAAGGCAATGCAAAAACTGATGCTGACAAAGTTTTATTAGAAGCGATAAACTCCAAGACCGTAGAAGTAAATATAAATGCGACTGGTAGTAATTTTACGGATGAAGGCAATTGGTTTGTGGGTGGTGCTTTTGGAGGTAGCGAAGTAAATGGGGATGGGAAAGTAATCACCAGTCAAACGGTTAACCCTGAAATGACTGGAAAAATTGATGAGTTTTATGGTGTTCAAAATGGGGTGTCCGTTTTGCACGAAGTGATAGAATCCTATATAGGCGGAAAAGAATCGCCCGGTATTGGTTCTCCAACCTTTGATGATGTACAGAAAAAAACGCCAACAGGAGTTGGGTACTTAAACGCTCATAATAAGACTGAAGCTTTAGACCCAAGACACGTTGCTCCAAACATTATTGCTGACCCCAACGGAATCTTTATTAGCAAGTTCCCGTATGACCCAAATATTCCTAAAGCATTAAATCCAGAGATTTTGATAAACGACTTAAAAAAATGAGAATAGTTAAAATAATACTTTTAATGGCTTTTGCTACAAATACCTTGAATGCACAAAATGATACTGTTACTTTAAAAGTAATAAGTATTAAGGAATTAGACAGTAAAGTTTTTGAAATAAGAGGTGTAGATAGTTCAAAAGACACTCTAAGAATATTGTCATTAAAAGACGATATTAAAGATAGCTGTTTGTATGAGAAAATAAGACAAGGGGCAAGTTATCAATTTAATTTAAAGCCCAAACCTGCTTATATAGACAATTATGTGGTTAGAGTTGGAGAAAAGATTTATTGGGAAACAGGGAATCCTTATAGAGAGATGCCTTATTTTGCTGATAATATAAAAAGTAATTACATAAAAAAGGATTAGAAAGGGACATTTTCAAGAGTGTTTCACTTTTGGTGCTAATCGCAAAATCAATAAAATTAAAAAGCTAATATTGAAAAGCCCAAGTGTTCCGCTTGGGCTTTATTTTATAAAATAGATTGTATTTTTCTTTTAGCGATAAACGCATCAATAACAGAGAAGATATGGTTTTTGTCTGTTTCTTCAAACTTAGAAACCTCTAAAATACGACTACTGGTATCTTTATCAATTTGCACATCTTCTTTACCTGTAAGGTAGTCTAAAGACACTTCTAAAATATCAGCAATTTTACGAGCAATATCAATAGAAGGTAAAACCTCGTTACGCTCGTATCTACCCAACACATTTTTATGAATACCCCCGCTACCGCACGATTGAATCGTGTGGTAAGTAACAATAATCTACCCTACAAAGTAAAATCTGTAGGGTTTGTTATTTTATAAAACTAGTATTTTTTAATAGCTTAAACTAAAACCTAAGCTAATGAGCAGAAATCATAAATTTCATAATCTCAACGGATTATATTTTGTCAATTTTGCTGTGGTAGAATGGTTAGATGTCTTTATTTCGAAAGAATATTCTACATCATAATTTTTAACGATTACCTCACCAAATTTTGGCTAAGTAAATCACCATAAAAACTTTAGATTTCGTAACTTTGTATAAGAATTAATAAGTTCAAAACAAGACATTATTTGTTTAGCGACTAAATGACGACTTATTTTTGCTCACCCTTCGGGAAGCTACTAAAATAGAGGAACACGAGATGAGGTTCGAATCCCTCACTCTCCGCTAAAAGCCTTGAAGTTCTACTTCGAGGCTTTTTTATGGATTACTATTTACTTCAATTCATCATCATTTAAATCACCCCTCTCCAAAATTAATTTTTAAAGATCTATATTTATAACATCGTAAATGTGAGGATTGAGAAGCTTAGATTTAAGTTCAACATCAATCTTTTCGTCTACGGCGCGCGAAACTATGACCCTGCGATTGGACGTTGGTTTAATATTGCCCCGCTAGCGGAAAAATCAAGACGCTTTCCTCCTTATACATATGCTCTTAAATACCCTGTATTTTTCATAGACCCTGATGGAATGATGGCTGAACCGCCTAAAGATTTTAATGGAAATTTATGGATTGATACTTCTGGTATTTATACAAAGGCGGATAATCTTGATAATACATATAATAAATATTCTTGGACAGGTAATTCTGAAGGTATATATGATACGTATAATGAAGCTTATGGAGCTAATATAACTGCTAAAAGTGAAAGTGTATTATCATATTATGGAAGTGTCGAAGGAGAATTTACAATAGGTGCTAGAACGAGTTATGAAGTAAAAGGTGTTGGCGGATATGATATTAATTTAGGTTCTGTTACATTGTTATCAGGAAAAATAGAGAAAAATTTAAATAATGATTTCAAAAGTAATGACCTTTATAATGCTGATTTTAATTATCTTTTGAAAGATAATAAATATACTCAATCTTTTGGAGCTAGTGTTTCAGCAGCAGGTTTTGGAGCTGGTGTTTCAAGAAAAGAAGTTGTAGATCAAAAAACATTTAAAACAATTGAAACTGAAAATTCAGGAGGAGTAACTTTTATGGGTATTAATGTAAAAGGAGTTAGTGATAAGAAAGGAGATTATATAAATATAAATTTTTCAAAGTCAGCAACAATAGGACTTATTTTTAATTACAATGCAAGTGTAGAAGGGGGAATTAAAATAAAAGTAAAATGATTTTAAAAAATAAAATTAATCAATTAATCATAATCATAATTGGTATAATCGGAATGTATTTTTTACTTAAAAAGGCAGACAATTTTGCCACTTTGTTTTTTATTGCTATCTATATATCAATTTCATACTTTTGGTTAAGAATTTATGGTTTAACTATAAATAATAATGTTTTTTATTTAGAAAATGTATTTTTTAAAAAGAAATATGTAAAATCTGATATAAAAAAAATATATAGAAAATCTTTTTATTATTATAGATTTACTCTAAATAATGGAAAAATCTATAATGTGATGGCAAAAGAAAAAGATATTAATGACCTTAATAATATTGATTAAGAGATTGTTTTTCAGATGTATACTGTCTCATACGTGTTGTTATTACATAACGTATTAATTCACAATAACATAAAAGGCAAACAAACGTTTACCTTTGTTTATTTAATAAGCTTCATAAATAATGCCCTGACACCGCACGATTGTATCGTGTGGCAAGTAAAAAAATAACAAAGAAGAATGGATATACAACCCTACAAAATAAAATTTGTAATTTTTTATCCATATCTTAAATATGGCTTCTTAACCGATCACGTGAAGAAAATTGGTATAGAATAGCTAAAAACAATAACGCTATTTCAAAATGATTCAATCAACAACATCTTCCTTCAACTGACGAATAAAATCTGATGGAGAAATATGATGTTGCGCTTTAAACATTTGTGTAAATCGACTGTGGGACGAATACCCGGCGAGTGCTGCAATATGTTCAATTTTATATTTTAACAAATCAGGCTCATGATATAATCGTTGAGTAATATATTCTATTCTTTTGTTGTTGATGTAATCTGGAAAATTAGACGAGCGATAATGTTTTAACACATACGACAAATATTTGGTATTGGTTTGTAATTCATCTGCCATACTGCCCAACGTAATTTTCGCATAGGTATATTTGTGATGGAATTCAAATCGTTCCAATTGTTCCAAAATTCGGTTTACATTCTCTTGACTCAATTCAAATGGCAATTTAGAACCGCTTAATTTTGGCTCTTCCTCCTTCACATTCGCCTGATGATTCAAGTGATCTATCACCTGCTGATACTGTAATTTCAATTTTCTTTTTTGATTATAATAGTATCGATAAAGTATAATACCAACACCCACTAAACAAATAAAAGCTGATCCTAGATAGCCATATTTTGTTTGTTGCATATGCTCTAACAGCTTCTCCTCTTCTTTTTTCTTTATCACTTGCGAAAGAGCTAATTTCTCATCGAAATCTTTCACCAAATAATTTTTGTATTTCGTCGTCAATTCCTTTTGATCAATTAAACTGTCTTGATTTTCAATGGAAGACATAATCATTAAGTCGGTTTTAATATGACTCTCTAATCCCAATATTGAATCCTCTGGATATTTTTGGGTGATAATTTCAGCTGCTTTTTGCACTTCTCCCTTTTTTAAAGCCAACCATGAAGCAGTGGATTGAAAAGCGGAATGGTAAATCTTATGATTCAATTTTTGATTGACACGAAACCCTTCCTCCAATTTTTTATTCGCCTTTTCCCAACGTTCTAATTGAATATAAGCCAAAGTGGTTTTATAAATATTTTCAAGCAATACAAATTCAATATCTTTTACTTTATAATTTTTATCATTTTGAATCAAATCATAACATCGTTCAAATACATTCAACGCTTTATCAGCGACTCCTTGCGCAAGAAAGTAAGTTCCTCTTTGGTTTAATAAACTGGCTTTAATTTTATAAAATTCAGGATGACGATGTTCCTTCTTTACGATGATTTCCGCTTCATTCAAATACTTATCCATTAAAGAAAAATCCTTAATATTTCGACTAAAATCAGCCAAATAAATTTTGGATTTAACAGCTTCTACGTCCAAATCAGAATGTTTTGCAATCGAATCTGCTTTTATAATTGTACGATAAGCTTCTTGCATCTGATTATTCCGTTGATAGGCATTCGTCAAAGCAAACAAACTATAAAACCGCTGATAGTCATTCGTAGAAATTTGATACAACGAATCACTTTTCTGTATCATTTGAGGAACCGTAATGGGATCAATACTTTTAATCAAACGATAAGATTGTTGAAAAATTAAGGAGTCTTTAGGTAAGATCTTTTGTTGTGCAAAACCAAAGGAAGACAGGAAGAATAAGAATATGGATAAATTTCGATACACTTGTAAATAACGTATATTCTGTTATGCAACATTAACATTAATATCCCGAGTATAGGAATTAAATCGGTATTCTCTTCCTTATTTCAATTCATTCAATTTTATAAAATCATTTTTTTACAGGAATTCAATTTTATAAATTCGGAAAAATCACATTTTTATTCGCATAATAATTATTCACAAGTTGTCATCGTTAAAAAATTCATGATAAAACAACTTCCTAACCAAAAGCATTTTAAACTTTTTAATTCCGTAAATAAATGGGATACTCTTGTTATTTTTCAAGCATATTTATACTGCAACCATTTCACACTTTGGCAAAATGGATACTTTTGCATCACTAAACTATTGCATCGCTTCATGAACGATGTGGAAAATTGAATCAACCAAAAACTGCTAATTTATTAGCATACTCCCTCACAAGTCTTAGATCAACTAAGGCTTTTTTTCGTTTTAATTGGAAAGAAAATAGTAAATTCCACAAAAATTAACCATGGAAAAACGATGCAAACGATGCGAATTAACATTTGAATGTGTCTCTGAAAACATTTCTGAATGCCATTGTAATACAATACCGCTATCCGAAACAACGCTTCAATATTTAAAAAAGACAACATATGATTGTTTATGTCCAACGTGTTTAGTTGAAATTGAAAAATATTCCGAATTAAAAAAGACTTATCCTTTTCCAAGTAACCCTCATGAATTTGTAGAAGGGATACACTATTACATCGAAGGCAGATACTGGGTTTTTACGAACTATTACCATTATTTGAAAGGTTCCTGCTGCAAGAATAATTGCCGTCATTGTGCCTATGGTTATCGTAATTAACAATTTAGAATTGTTATAAAAAGAAAAACAATACTATTTTTGCATGATTATTGTAAAATTACATTAGCAAAATAGACTGAAATGAAAAAATTATTATTTACTGCAGCATTAGTACTAGGATTAAGCCAAGTCAATGCACAAGATTATAGAAATGCTTTAGGTGTTGTTGTTGATTTGGGAGATGGTCAAACTTTAGTAGGACCTCAATACAAACACTCATTCGATGGACGTAACGCAGGTAATGTACAAGTAATGTTTGGAAACAATATTACGGTATTAGGGGCTGATTATACATATAACCAATCATTTTCTGGAACGAACGGATTAGGATGGTATGTTGGGGTTGGACCACAATTATCATTTGTAGATTATGGAAATCATAATGATACATATTTTGCAATTCGTCCACAATTAGGATTAGAATACAAAATTCCGTCTGCGCCATTGGCTTTACACTTTGATTGGAAACCATGGTGGAACTTATCAAATGAATCGAATTTTGAAGCAGGTCGCTTCTCTTTAGGATTTAAATTTGTATTCAATTAATCAATTGAATTAATTATAACACAAAAAAAGCATCTCTATGAGATGCTTTTTTTGTTCTTATATTTTAAAGAGCAAATGCATTTAAATCAAATAGGTTAATCCCTTTATTTTTCTTTAATCTTCTGATGCAATGATAATGTAGCAAATGGCACAAAAGCAAACATAATGTAGAAGATAAAATCTTCATCATCCCACTTATAATACTTTCGAGTAACAAATAATAAAACCAAATAAGAGGTAAACCAAAATCCATGGAAACATCCTGCAAAAGGCATCGGCAAAATATAACCAAATTGATATTTTAATGGCATTGCAATCAAAAATAATATCGCACAGCTAAATGCTTCCCATGTGCAGGAAAGTCTAAACCATTTTTTTAATTTTTCTTCTGTGAAGTATTCCATATCACAAAAATACAATCTTATCGAGAGACATTTCCAAACATTTATCAGTTGTGTTAAAATTTTATAATTATATATTATAATGATAAAGTCAACAACATATATCAATAAAATTGATTATTTTTGTTCAAATCTAATCTTATAAATTAATGAACGGAAACTACTATTTATCGAAAAAATTAAATTTAGACTTACCCTTATGGACCATTCTTTGTCCGATTTTAGCAGCTATTTCATTAATCACCGTCACTAGTGAAAACATCTTGGTCTCAATTGGACTAGGCGTTGCTTTAATTTCTGCGGTATTGGCAGCCGTACACCATGCCGAAGTTGTTGCTCATAAAGTAGGCGAACCTTTTGGAACCATTATTTTAGCGTTAGCCATTACAGTTATTGAAGTATCACTGATTGTATCACTTATGATTTCAGAAACCGGAAATGCACCTTCTGCCTTAGCACGAGATACAGTGTTTGCAGCCATTATGATTATTTTAACCGGAATCATTGGAATCTGTTTCCTTGTGGGGAGTGTGAGATACCGAGAACAGAACTATATTAAACAAGGAGTATCTACAGCCCTAATCACTTTAATTGCCATTTCTATTTTAACTCTCGTCTTACCTAATTTTACAACATCAGATGTTGTAGGGGTATATTCTGAAAGTCAATTAATATTTGTCGCAATCATTTCGTTGATATTATACGGAGGATTTATTTCGGTTCAAACCATCCGACACCGTGATTATTTCTTACCAAAACAATGTGCCGATGGAATTGCCTCTGAATTGCACGTAGCTCCTCCTAATCTTTTCACTACCATAGGTTCATTGATCCTTTTATTGGTGGCATTAGTAGCCGTGGTATTATTATCAAAAAAACTATCTCCTGTTATTGAGGATATGGTTTTTAGTATAGGCGCTCCAAAATCATTGGTAGGAATTATCATTGCAACAGTCATTTTATTACCAGAAGGTTTAGCAGCTTTTAAAGCAGCGAAAGGAGATCGCTTGCAAACAAGTTTAAACTTAGCCTTAGGATCAGCTTTAGCATCTATTGGCTTAACGATTCCTGCTGTTGCTATCGTATGCTACTTTACAGGAATGCAAGTAACTTTAGGAATTGATGCAAAATCGATTCTTATATTGGTTTTATCACTTTTTACAGTATTCTTATCCTTACAATCAGGACGTACCAATATTCAGCAAGGAATTGTCTTATTAATTCTTTTTGCGACGTATCTTTTTACTACGATCGTTCCTTAAATAAGCAATTGATATCCATAAAAAAAGCCGTGAATCATTCACGGCTTTCGCTTTTAATATCTTTTTAATATTTATTTTTTGGGTAATGAAATTAATGTAGAATCTAATTTTACATCTTTTTCCAAGAAAATTTTCCCTCTTAAAATACTTTGAATGGTATTGACTAATTCTTTTTCAAACGAATCTCTTAATTGGGATTGATGATAAATTAACGATACCTCACGCGTTGGCACAGGAGCTTCAAAATGCTTGATATTTTTACGGTAATCTTCTGGTAAATCATCTGCTACTAATGAAGGCAATAAAGTCATACCATAGCCATCGTTCGCTAATTTGATTAAAGCATCAAAACTTCCACTTTCTAATTTAATCGGACGATGTTTTAATTTAGATGCATCACATAATGCCAGTACATTATTACGGAAACAATGACCTTCCTGTAGAATCAATAAATCAGCAGTATCCAAATCCGATTCTAAAATCTTATCGTTATGCGATAATCGATGCATTGGTGGCACATAAGCCACTAATGGCTCATAGTACAATGGTTTTTCCATGATTTGATCTTCATATAATGGAGAAACCACAATACCAAAATCCAATGAACCATCTTTGATTCCCTTAATAATTTTATCCGTTTGTAATTCTTTGATGATTAGATTTGACTTCGGATTATTTTTTTGGAATGTTTTGTAAAACAATGGCACCAATGAAGGTAAAATGGTTGGAATAACTCCAATCACAAAATCGCCCTCTAATAAACCTTTTTCTTCGTTCACCAAGTGCTTCATTCGATTCGCTTCCATTAAAATTGTTTTCGCTTGCGCTACAATTTTTTCTCCAATTTGAGTAATCTTAATGGGATGAGATGTTCGGTCAAAGATTTCGATGTTTAACTCTTTCTCCAACTTCTGTATTTGCATACTCAATGTAGGCTGAGTAACAAACGATTTGTCAGCTGCAATCGTAAAGTTCTTGAACTCGGCAACTGCTAACACATACTGTAATTGTACTAGTGTCATAGATGATGATGATCTAATATAAAATTTCGTGATAAATATACTACATATTATACTAATATCTTATAATATGTTGTTAAAAGCGAAAGAAATAAAAAAGCCCGGAATCCTCCGAGCTCAGTATCGATGTATTCAATAATTATTGAACAGATTTTTTAATTTCATTCACGAAATCCGTTAATTTTTTAGCATCTTCAGCAGATAGAGTCGATTGAATTTGTTGTAATTCTTTCTCGTATTCTACTGCTTTAGCTGTTAATTCATTTAATTTTGTTTGATCTCCTGAAGCAGCTACTGCTTTTAATTGTGCTGCATAATCGCTATACTTTTGTGCAAAAGCCGCAGCATCTGAACTTGTAAAAGTTGGTAATGCATTAACTAAATCTTGTGCAGATTGTTGAGAGGTTTCCACAGCTTGTTGAGCCGTTTCTTGAATAGAAGTTTGCGCTTCTGTTACATTATCAACAACTTTTTCTTTTTCAGATTTACAAGAACTTAATGATACTACTGTTAAAACTGTAGCGGCTAATAATAATTTTTTCATTGTCAAAGTGTTTTATATAATTCTAAATTTAAGGTTTTTATATTTAATAATGAACAGTTTATCAAAATTAATTATTGACTTTTGAGAATTGGACTTCATACAAATTCGCGTAGTAGCCTTTCTTTTCCAATAAACTTTCATGTGTACCTTGTTCAACAATCATTCCGTTATCCATAACAATGATTTTATCCGCCTTCTGAATAGTCGCTAAACGGTGCGCAATTACAATTGAAGTACGACCTTCTGTTAATTTTTCAGTAGCCATTTGGATTAATTCTTCTGAATGCGTATCAATAGAAGATGTAGCTTCGTCTAAAACCAAAATTTCAGGATTATATATATATGCTCTTAAAAATGAAATCAATTGACGTTGTCCGACAGACAATGTTGCTCCACGTTCGCTTACTTCTGAATCATACCCTTTGGGTAGGGATTCAATAAAATCATGAATACCAATAATTTTTGCAGCTTCTTTTACCTCATCTAGGGTGATATTGGTATTTCCTAACACAATGTTATCATAAATGGTCGTATTGAATAAGAAAACATCTTGTAAAACAACAGCGACATGATGACGTAAATTCACCAAATCCATATCGTAAATATTGATTCCATCAATTTTAATTGCACCCGAATCAATATCATAAAAACGACTTAATAAATTGATAATTGTCGATTTTCCTGCACCCGTTGATCCTACAATCGCTATGGTTTCCCCTGGATTAGTTGTAAAAGAAATTCCCTTCAATACTGGATTATTAGGGACATAAGAAAACACTACATTTTCAAAATCTATTTGACCTTTTACAGTTTCTAATTTTTGTTTTCCAGTATCAGGCAATGTTTCATCGGCATCTAAAATTGTGAATACACGGTCGGCTCCAACTAACCCACGCTGAATGGAATTGAAACGTTCTGCGATCGCACGCATGGGTGTCGTCAGCATTGTAATAAATTGTGTAAAAGCAATCAAGTTTCCTACAGTTACGTCTCCTGCAGTAGCAGTTCGTAATCCGCCAAACCAAATTAAACTTCCTGTTGCCAAAGCCGATACAATATCAACCACAGGAAATAAAAGTGAAAAATATAAAACTGTTTTTAAATAGTTTTTCTTTAAATCACTGTTAATGCTCACAAACTTATTGTATTCCGCTTGTTGTCGGTTAAACACTTGAATGATATTCATTCCCGTTAGTCGCTCTTGAACAAACGTATTTAATTTTGCTACCAATGTACGTTCATCCTGATATACATCTTTAAGTGCTTTCTGGAAATAACGCGTAATGATCATCATAAGAGGTAAAATCACAATGACAATTGTAGCCAATACCCAGTTCATATAATACATCATGGCCACGATAAAGATGATCTTTAAAGCATCACCTAATAGGACCAATATCCCATCATTAAAAACCTCAGCAATGGTTTCCACATCCGATACCGAACGGGTTACCAAAACGCCATTAGGCGTACGATCAAAGTAAGCTAATTTGAATCGGATCAAATGATTATACAAACGCACACGTAATGTTTTAATCACACGTTGAGCCACAACATTGGCAAGATAAACTGTAAAAAAGGCCAAGATACTTTCGAAAACCAAAATCACAATCAACTTGATGATTTCTATTTTTAATCCGGGAAGATCCTTGGACAAAATGTAATGATCGATTACATCTCCAGTTAAATAAGGACGGTAAACTGAAAAACAAGCACTAAATACAGCAATAGCAATTACCGTTAAGAAGAGTCCTTTACTTTGGCTCATTCCTAACGTAATGACACGCTTTAGGCCTGTAAAATCAAATTTATTTTGAGCGTTATTTGTGTTCATTGATAAATAATTCTGTTGGATATTGCACATCCACAAGATATAAACCTTGTGCGGGTGCAGAAGCTCCTGCGGAACCTCGGTTTTGATCTTCAATAATACGCGCTAAATCCTCTTTTGTGATTTTACCTATCCCGACCTCCACTAATGTTCCTACAATGGCACGAACCATATTGCGTAAAAAACGATCCGCTGTAATCTGAAAAACATATTGACCTTGCTCGTTCACAAACCAAAAGGCTTCACGAACATCACAAATATTTGTTTTTACATCTGTATGCAATTTAGCAAAACTTCCGAAATCTCCTTTCTTAATTAACAATTGAGCGGCATCATTCATACGATCCAAGTCCAATTCACGATTAAATACCCAAGAACTCTCAAAAGCAAATGGATTTTTATAAGGTGAAATAAAATAATGATAAGATCGTGAAGTCGCATCAAAGCGGGCATGAGCCTCGGGATGCATCTGATGAATTTTGTATATGGCTATATCTTTGGGTAAAAATGAATTCAAGTGTTTTACCAAATCTTTCTTTAATTCTCCTTCATAATCAAAATGGGCATACATTTTCTTGGCATGTACTCCCGAGTCGGTACGACCAGCCCCCACAATACTTATCGTTTGACCTAAAATTTTAGACAAACGTGTTTCTATGGCTTCTTGTACTGAAATTTGATGAGGCTGAATCTGCCATCCGAAGTAATCTTTTCCGTTATATGCTAATTCTAAAAAGTATCGCAATTGTTGTAAATTTGAGAAAACAAAAATACAACCTTTTGAAGAAAATCCTTTTACTTTCCGATACGCATTCGTATATGGATGATCGAATTTTAGATTATGCACAAAATGCAGACGAAATATGGCATGCGGGTGACATTGGCGATCTAAAAATTATGGATGAATTGGAAAAAATAAAACCTGTACGTGCGGTTTACGGAAATATTGACGATCAAACCATTCGTTCCGTCTATCCGTTAAATAATCGATTCACCATTGAAGGAGTTGATGTTTGGATTACCCACATTGGGGGATATCCAGGGAAGTACAATCCTAAAATCAAAAAGGAAATCATCGCCAATCCTCCAAAAGTTTTTATTTGCGGACATTCGCATATTTTAAAAGTGATGCCCGATAAAGCGTTAGGCTTGATTCATCTCAATCCTGGAGCTGTGGGGAAACATGGCTTTCATCAGGTGCGTACCATGCTTCGTTTTGAAGTCAATCAAGGCAAGTTAGAAAACTTAGAAGTCATCGAATTCAAAAAATAAAAAGAGCGTCTTTTGACGCTCTTCCATTATTTTGCTAATTTAAATTTACGGAGAATTTCTTTAAATTTAGGATTGTTGATGTAATCCTTAAAATCATGGGATTTCTGACCTGTAAAGTCCGTCGCATCACATAAATGATATTGCTCGGCAATCATTTGCTGTGTTTCTGGATTAAAACCAAAATCGGTAGAGGTAAGACGTTTCGATAATATCCCCGTTTTTCCTTTCCCTAATACAAAATCCGTTTGATTAATGGTCGAGTGAATGGTTTTTAATTGAGGTGTAAACGACTTAAATTCCCCATTTTCATCTTTAAAATCATCTGCACCAATAGCTGGCGCTAACATGATACTAAAAATTTTATTTTCATTTTCTTGTAAAGGATCTTCATCTTCTATATCCACATGATGAAATTTTTCAACGATTCGTTTCTCATTGTTTTTCAATACAGGATTTTTTAATGCACTCAGCACTACTGACGCTCCGCGGCTGTGCGAGATGATATACACTTCTTTATTTTTTATGGAATTTAAAATTCGTCTTAATCCAAATTCTCCCGCCAACTGACTATTGGTTGTTGCACTAATCCAAACTTTCGCAGCTCCGAAGATACTTGAGGTTTTAAGTCCATCCCAATAGAAATTGACAATTTCATCTTTTTTCAAATCCACATCCATAAGAGAACGTGCCTTGTTATAATTTACCAAACTTGTCATGTAATCATTGTTGATGCCATGAACAAAAATGATAATGCGTTTTTTATTCTTTATTCGATCAGAAAACCCCTTCAATTGAGTCGTTTCAAATTTTGTCAATTCTTCTTCAAATCCACTTTCCGTTGCAATTTTCATCAATGAATATTCTTTACGTGTAGCATTTTTAGATGGATTACCAAATTTATCCTTCCATTGGTTAGGAAAGAAATTTCCATTCTGATCTACATAAGCACTTGTGATATTCGGATTGATGAAATTATTTGGAACTTGGGAAGTAGGAACATTATGAGACACAGTACATGAAGTTATCATGACAATCATTAGTAGGCTATACAACCAATTATTCAAACTCATTCTTTTCTTTTTTTAGGTGGTTTAAAAATATAAAAAAAGCGCTTAGAAAAAATCCTAAGCGCTTGAATATTATCGTTAATGTTTTACTAATAATTAATTACACCTGAACCAATTAACTCGTCATCGATATACCATGCGCAGAATTGTCCTTCTGTAATCGCGGATTGCGGATTTAAGAATTCGACATAAAGCCCCTCTTTTGCTTTATGTAATGTAGCCATTTGTAACGGTTGACGGTAACGAATACGCGCCATAATTTCTTTAGTTTCTCCTTCTTCTAAAGCTAAATCTTCACGAACCCAGTGAATTTCTTCTTCTTTGATAAATAATGCTTTTTTCAATAATCCCGGATGATTTGCTCCCTGACCAGTGTAAATAACATTTTCTTTCACATCGGTATCAATCACAAATAATGGTTCTACTTTTCCTCCTACACCTAGACCTTTACGTTGTCCTCTTGTGAAGTAATGCGCACCTTGGTGTTGTCCTACCACTTCACCATCTTCTTTTGTATAAGAATATCCACGAGCTTCAAACTCTAAAGCTTCATATTTCGAGTGGAATGTAGGTACTGTTCGTTCAAAACCTTTCCAATCTTTAGCCACTTCAATGATTTCACCTGTTTTTGGTTTTAATTGTTGTTGTAAAAATTCAGGCAAACTAACTTTCCCAATAAAACATAATCCTTGTGAATCCTTTTTATCCGCAGTGACTAACCCTTGTTCTTTGGCTATGCGACGAACCTCTGGTTTTTCAATTCCTCCAATTGGAAATAATGCTTTCGACAATTGTTCTTGTGATAACTGACATAAGAAATACGATTGATCTTTATTGTTATCCAATCCTTTCAACAATTGAAAGACTTCTTTCCCATCTTCATCAATAAAAGATGTTTTACGTGCATAATGTCCCGTTGCGACATAATCTGCACCTAAATCTAATGCCGTTTTTAAGAATAAATCAAATTTAATTTCGCGGTTACATAAAACATCTGGATTCGGAGTACGCCCCTGCTCATATTCATTAAACATATAATCTACAATACGCTCCTTATACGAATCAGACATATCAATTACTTGAAATGGAATTCCCAATTTTTCAGCAATTAATAAAGCGTCAGCGCTATCTTCAATCCACGGACATTCGTCTTCTAACGTTACCGATGCATCGTTCCAATTACGCATAAATAATCCAATAACATCATACCCTTGTTCTTTTAACAAATAGGCTGTTACACTTGAATCAACTCCCCCAGAAAGTCCTACGACAACTCTTTTCATTCTCTTAATTTTCAGATGGCAAAATTACAAAATAATATTTGAAGGAATCTTATCCTACATCAATTCGTTCTTTTTCTTTGTATAAGGTGAAATAAAAACGATAAAAACAAGTAAACTGATACCAGTTAAAAATGGATAATACAAGTTTGATATGACCTCTAAAGAAGATACTGTAGGCAATCCTGTAGAAACGACTTTCGTAACAGCTACAGCCGATAGAACTTGTGCTCCATAGGGAATAACCCCTTGTACAAAACAAGAAACGGTATCGAGAATACTCGCTACTCGCTTAGGAATTAACCCGTGTTGATCCGAAATCTCTTTGGCCACAGGCCCCACAATTAAAATGGCAATGGTATTATTGGCAAGTGCGGCATCAGCTAATGCAATTAATCCCGCGATACTTAGTTCAGCTTGTTTCTTATTTCGAATATTTTTTGTGAGTAGATGAATAATAAACTCTAATCCCCCATTATAGCGAACGATTCCTACAACTCCCCCTATGATTAGACAAAGAATACTCAATTCAAACATACCCGAAAAACCGGTATTAATATTTTTAATCAACTCCAACATCGGAATTTGATTATTAAAGATTCCCAAGCCAATAAATCCTACAATTCCAATTATCAATGACCAAATCACGTTTAATCCTGAAATCGCAAGTCCAAAAACCAATACATATGGAATAATCGAAATTAAATCATACTCTAAATTTTGTTGCTGAATATGAGACACATCCAAATCTTGACTGATAAGATAATACAATACGATGGAAACTATTGCAGCGGGTAATACAATCCTAAAATTGGATTTGAATTTTGATTTCATATCCACATCTTGAGTACGCGTGGCAGCAATAGTTGTATCTGAAATGAAGGATAGGTTATCCCCAAACATAGCACCTCCTACAATAGAACCTAGTAAGATAGCAGTTGAACCCGGAATAATTTTTTCCAACTCAACAGCTATGGGGGACAATGTAACAATTGTTCCTACAGAAGTCCCAAGGGATACCGAAATAAAACAAGCGATCAGAAAGAATCCAGCAACGATAAAGTTTTCAGGCAATAAGGTGACAAATAAATTGACCGTTGACGTCACTGCACCAGTCGCTGAGCCTAAACTTCCAAACGCACCAGCTAATAAGAAGATGAGGATCATTAATACAATGGTCTCTTCCCCTGCTCCTTTACAAAACGCCTCTATTTTCGAATTAAAATTTACTTTAGGAAATTGTAAAAAGGCTAGTACAAGTGCAAACACAAAAATAACAATAGCCGGAACGGAATAAAAGTCGTTTAGTACAATGGATGCCGTAAAATAAATTAGAATAAAGACGATTAAAGGCAACAATGCCCAAAAACTTCCTTGTTTACTTTTCATATGGATATAATTTCGAATTATACCTCAGAATTACATTCGGATAGTATATCATTCGATGGGTTGTTAATTAAGTCAATTAAAACGAAAAAAGGAAGTTGTATTAAAAACTTCCTTTCTTCATATTTTGTTGATCGGTACGATTTATTTGAATATTAATTTGTTGGTCTCTGTAATTGCTCGTTCATTTTTTTCTTCGATCCAAGCTTGGCCTTTTATTTTTCGCATAATATTATCAATATTTCGCATAATGAATATATTATAAACCGCTTCTGTAAAGTTCTTCGGTTTATGAGCTAATGAACGTAAACTCATCGAAAAACCTGGTGTAATGTATTTCATATAATGCCACCAACCTTCAGGCATGTATAACATTTCACCGTGCTTTAAATCAGCCATCATCGGATTGATATGTTTTAATGCAGGCCATTTTTCAAAATCAGGGTTATCAAAATCAATATCTTCACGACAAATCACCGAATACGGAATTTTGTACATATACTTTGAATCCGTTGGTGGAACGATGATACATTTTTTCTCACCTGCAAAATGAAAATGTAAAATATTCGCTAAATCAATATCATAATGCATAAAAACATTAGATCCTGCACCTCCAATAAAAAGCATAGGCATCGATTTAAATAAATTTAAACCCAAATCGGGCATCCGATAATCTTTTTGAAGTTGCGGAACTTGGCTCATCAAATTATATAAGAAAATACGTAAATCGGTTGGTCCTGATTGCAATAAATCCACATATTCGCTCATCTTCATCTTTGCAACAGGCTCGTTTACTTTTTTGGTATAATCTACCGGATCGTTGTTATAAAGCGGCACCACTTTTTCCCCAGCGACTTGCTTTAGATACTCAAAGTTCCATTTTTCATAAGCAGGCCAATCTTCAGTTATACGTTCAACCACAACAGGTTTCTGAGGTTTTACGTAATATTTTTGAAAGTCTTTAGCCGAAATCGACTCAACTCTCTCAACTTCAGTAAATTTAAATCCCATTTAATATAAATTTTACGCAAATTTAATGAACAATTTTGTTAAATTATTAGATTATAATTATTCTTGCTAATGAAAGACTAAAGATTTATCTATTATACTTAAACCATGCGAATTTTTTACCTAACTATTCTATTCATTCTTACCCTATTTCAGCCCAGTTACGGTCAAAATACATTTCCTTACTTAGAAACAAAAAATTTAAAAGATTTTGAAAAAATTTCCGCAGACAGTCTTCGCGTTGATTTTTTATTGAATCATTTTTTAGGGGATGTACAATACCATTATACATACACCAATCGTGCAGACGTACCCATTGATCTTCGATTTGTGGTTCCTCAACATCATGCCCAAAATGTCTATGAATTAAAAGCTGAATTCAATCAAAAGATGGTGCAATTGGAATCAAAGCCCATTTATACCGTTCGTCAAGAAATCAAAAAATTACAATCAAAAAGTGGATATGATAATCAAATCAAAACTCAAAATCTGATCTTAAACTTACATCAAGTAAAACCAGGAGAAAAGATTATTATCGATTTAAAACTTTCTAAAATTATTGATCATCAAGAAATCGAGTATCAACTTACGGTTCCAGAACCTATTGCTCTACGCACAGAGCAATTTACTTCCATTGGTAAAGATGAAAAAACAAAAAAATCCTCCGCAAACGAATTCCATTTTCAAATCACTGGAAACATTCCATTGGATAATACTTTATTGAATAAAGTCGTTCCAACCATCAAAAAAATATCTCCCAAACATTGGTCATTTACGGCCAAAGGGAATCAAAAAATTAATTTGACGTATCAATATGAAGCAAAAAAAATCAATTCTGCGGTTCAACATTTTTCAGAAAACGGGTGTGATTATATTTTAGGAATTATACAACCGCCTAAAGAAATTAAAACTATTGCGCCACGTGAGTTTATATTTGTAATTGATGCTTCAGGTTCCATGAAAGGTAAACCTATTGAAGAATTAAAGAAAATGATGGCTTCAACCCTTCGTCAACTCAAAGCAGAAGAAAAGTTTAACATCGTATTGTACGCTACCAATCAAGAAAATTTTTCGAATCATTCGGTGGATGCCAGCAAAGAAAATATTGAGAAAGCCATTGAATTCATCCATAAAGAATACGGTAAAGGGGCAACGAAACTCAATGAAGCCATTGATAAAATTCAAGCCTTCAAAGTGAATCCCGAATACAACCGAATTATTACCATTATTTCGGATGGCGATTTGGACATCAATCAAAACTTACATTTATCCATTAAATCACACCTTAAATATGCTCAATTTTTTGTGTTAGGCATTGGTCATACGATTGATTATCGTGCCATGAACTTTTTATCCCTAACCACTGGAAATCGACCAATTGTGATTAATAATGAATATGAAATGGGGTATAAAATAAAACAGTTTCAAAAACAGCTTTTAAAACCTTTATTGAGAAATATTCAGGTTCAATCGAAAAGCATTAATTTAAATGAAACTTATCCGAAAAACTTTAACGGCTATTTGTCCAATGAACCTGTGCATTTTGTTTCGAAAGACTGTAAAAAAGTTTATCCAAAACAATTGAACTTAACAGCGAAAAATGGAAATGAAACCTATCAATCTCAATTTGAAATTACAAAAGCCAATCCCTCGCATTTATCCGAAGCTATTAAATTTTATTGGATCAAACAACGAATTGATTTCCTTTTAAAAGATGAAGATCGTTGTGGTGAAATTTGTAAAGCGGATGGTCGCTACCGTAAAGAAATCGAGAAATTAGGGATGGAATTTAATTTATCGACCCCTTATACAGTCTTAATCCAAAATAATGACAACAGTAATTTTAGTCAAGATTACGATACCGATGGCGATGGAATTGCAGATTGGTTTGATGAATGCATCAATGAAAAAGGTCCATTGTTAACAAAAGGTTGTCCTGTAGATCAACTTAAAGGGGATGCGAAAGCCATTTATGTTCAGGATTATTCGAATGAATTAATACGTGTAGTGGAATTTGAATTTGATCAAACGGTAATTCGTCCTGTTGATTATCCCATTTTGGATCGAATTGTAAAGCTAATGAAAACGAATTCAAATTTAAACTTTGTCGTCGAAGGACATACCGACGCCATGGGAAGTAGTGAATACAATAAAACCTTATCCCTTAATCGTGCGAAAGCAGTTGTCCAATATTTGAAAGAGAAAGGAGTGAATGAAAAACGTTTTACGATATCAGGTAAAGGAGATACCGAATTAAAATATACGATGTGTAGACCTGCAGAAAAATGTGAGCCTTGGAAAAACTTACAAAACCGTCGGGTAGAGTTTCAACTAAAAAAGGATTAAGCATGGCTTAATCCTTTATAATTATTTAAAATCTTATTTTTTTTTAAGATACACGCTCAATTAACGCCATGTAAAAACCATCATAACCCGATTCAGAAGGATAATATGTTTTATCGTTAATTAATTTGTAGTTGGGATTATTCGCTAAGAATTTCTCTACTTGTTCTTGATTTTCCGATGGTAAAATCGAACATGTTGCATAGACCATTAATCCACCCACTTTGATAATCTTCGAATAATCATTGATGATCATCGCTTGCGTTTCACGGATACGATCTAAGAATTCAGGATCCAATTTCCATTTGGCATCCGGATTACGACGTAAAACACCAAAACCAGAACAAGGCGCATCAATCAATAAACGATCTGCAGAGTTCGCCATTTTCTTGATTGTTTTAGACTCAATTAAACGAGTCTGAATGTTTTGAACATCATTACGAGAGGCACGACGTTTTAATTCTTTTAACTTCCACTCGTGAATATCCATGGCAATGATTTGTCCTTTGTTATTCATTAATGATGCTAAATGTAATGTTTTACCTCCTGCTCCTGCACATGCATCAACCACACGCATTCCAGGTTCAACACGCAAATATGGCGCAATCATTTGAGAACCGGCATCCTGAACTTCGAAAAATCCATTTTGGAATTCATCGGTTCTGAAGATATTTGTTTTCTCTTCAAGCTCTAATGCATCTTGATATTTTGATAAAACTTTCGTCTTAATCTGACGTTGTTTTAATAATTTCTGTAATGTTTTACGATCCGTTTTTAAAGTATTGACACGTAATACCGTTGGAGCTGGAATATTCATCGCTTGCGCTTCCTCAATCCAACGATCACCTAATTCGGCTTGACCAACTTCAAACATCCAATCAGGATAAGACTCCGCTACCGCTTGATTTTTAGCAGATTTGTGATGTCTTTTTAAAATTTCTTTATGATTGATACGTGAAAATTCTTCCCAAGATGGTAATTTTTCTTCAGGATCTAATGCAAACCACGTCCCTACAAACTCCCATAATGTATCTGGAGCCAAAGGACGAGCCATTGCCCCTTCCACTAATCTTTTCCAACGTACTAAATCATAAACCGTTTCTGCAATGAATGCTCGATCTCGAGCTCCCCATTGCTTATTTGACTTAAGGGTACGTTCAACTTCTTTATCAGCATATTTTCCTTCGAAGAAAATATTATTCAATGTATCGGTAATCCCGACAAACAAATTTTTATACGGTAAAATCTTCATAATTCGGTGCAAATTTACAAAGACTAAATTGTTTTGTGTGTATCAAAATCGTTTTTAAGGATATTTTTCACAATTTCGGGGACTTCAACCACCTTATTTGTAGCATAATCGAACGTGACCATTCCGGTTTTTACTTTTGCTATTAGCTTTTCACCACATGTAATTTGATAAAATAGATCAAAACTAACTCGTGTAAAATCGCCAACGGATATCGAAAATTCTAAAGCATCATGATAGAAGGCTTGATTTTTATATTCCACAGCCACATCCGCCATAATCATTCCCGCACCTCCTATGTTCATTTCGTTCCAACCAAAATGATTTAAAAATTGTACTCTTGCTTCATGAACTAAAGAAAGGACGCGATCATTCGCTAAATGATTGCCATAATTCAGATCAGTAATACGAACAGGAATTGTGGTTTTAAAAATAAAATCTTGAGGGATATTGATTTTGATTCGAGCCATTGTAGTATTTAATTTAAGACTCAAATATAACATAAAATAGAAAGGGTTTTAGTTTTTCAACTAAAACCCAATTGATTTTTAACTTACTTTCGCAAGCATAATTTAACATTAAAAAAAAATCAATCTTACTCTCTACTACCTATTGCTAATTTAGAAAGTAAAAATTAATTTTCCAAACATTCATATAAAGATTTTTACTTTTTATTGAAAAATTAATTGATTTTAAATCAAATTGATACGAATAAAATAATTAATAAATATTACTTACCCTTTATTGCGCCCTATTTCAGAGGGAATCACAAAAAAATTGTAATTTGCATCATTATTTTGACCCATTATGGAATTGACAACATTCATTCAAAAATCATTGCCAAATCTTTCGGAAAAATCGATTTTAAATACCATTAAATGTTTAAACGATGATTTCACTATACCATTTATTGCGAGATATCGTAAAGAAATGACAGGAAACTTAGATGAAGTTGAAATTTCTGCAATTAAAAAACTTAAAAGTGTTTACGATGAAATCGTTAGTCGAAAATCATTTATCATCCAAACATTAAAAGAAACTCATGTTTTAACACCCGATTTAGAAGCTAAAATTTTAAAATCATTTGATCTTAATCAACTCGAAGATATCTATTTGCCTTTTAAGAAAAAGAAAAAAACAAAGGCGACCATCGCCAAAGAAAAAGGCTTAGAACCATTGGCAAAAATCATCATGAAACAAAACATGATTAATGATTTAGACCAATTAATTGCCAATTATCTCAATGATGAAGTCACGACCAATGCAGAAGCGTTAGAAGGTGTTAATTCTATTATTGCAGAATGGATCAATGAAAATGAATACGTTCGTCAACGCTTACGCGAAATGTATCGTCGCCAAGCTACAATTCATTCGAAGGGTGTAAAAGCCAAAATGGATGATGAAAATGCTAAAGTGTATGCCAATTATTTCGATTTTGAGGAACCGTTAAAAAAATGTGCTGCCCATCGTCTTTTGGCTATGCTTCGAGGAGAGCGCGAAGGGTACTTAAAGCTTACCATTGCCATCGATAAAAAAGATGCCTATAAATTCTTGGAATATACGTTGGTAAAATCCTTACAACCTGAAATTTCCTGGATCATTGAAGAAGCAATTAAAGACAGCTACAAACGTTTGTTAGCACCATCTATCGTAACAGAAGTTTTAAAAGAAGCCAAACAAAAAGCCGATCTAAATTCGATAGAAGTCTTCTCAAAAAACTTAAATCAATTGTTACTTGCTCCACCTTTGGGGCAGAAAAGAATCTTAGCCATTGATCCGGGGTACAAATCTGGCTGTAAAATTGTTTGTTTAGATGAACAAGGCGATTTATTGCACAATGAAAACATCTATCCACACGCGCCACAAAACGACAAAGCAGGTGCGATAAAAAAATTAAAATCGTTAGTTAATGCTTATCAAATTGAAGCCATATCGATTGGAAATGGAACCGCCTCACGCGAGACCGAAAACTTGGTCCAAAACATTGCATTTGATCGTCCCCTAAAAGTTTTTATTGTGAATGAAGCCGGTGCCTCTGTTTATTCCGCTTCTAAAATTGCACGAGAAGAATTTCCAGACAAAGATGTTACTGTACGTGGAGCTGTTTCTATAGGTCGACGTTTACAAGATCCTTTAGCTGAATTGGTTAAAATTGATCCTAAATCCATTGGAGTTGGTCAATATCAACATGATGTCGATCAAACCTTATTAAAAAATGAATTGGATGAGGTGGTATCTATCTGTGTGAATAAAGTGGGTGTTCATTTGAATACAGCCAGCAAACATTTATTGAATTATGTTTCAGGAATTGGAGAAAAATTAGCCGAAAACATTGTTCAATATCGTTCTGAAAATGGTCCTTTTTCCAGTCGTGAAGAGCTTAAAAAAGTACCTCGATTGGGTGAAAAAGCATACCAACAAGCTTCAGCCTTTCTACGCATTCCAAATGGAAAAAATCCGTTGGATAATTCAGCGGTTCACCCCGAATCCTATGGAATTGTAAAGCAAATGGCGAAGGACCTTCAAGTAGATGTAAAGGACTTAATCCAAAATTCTGAATTAATTCAGCAAATTGACATAGAAAAATATATAACTCCAACCATCGGTTTACTGACATTACACGATATTATAAAAGAATTAGAAAAACCTGGTTTAGATCCACGAGCATCAGCTACAGTATTTAGTTTTGATTCGCGTTTAAAGAAATTTGAAGATTTAAAATTGGGTATGAAGGTCCCTGGAATTGTTAATAACATCACCAATTTTGGTTGTTTTGTAGATATTGGCTTAAAAGAAAATGGACTTGTTCATATTTCTAAAATTTGTCAAGAATTTATTTCTGATGTTTCGACGAAAGTTCATTTGCAACAACAAGTACAAGTGACAGTAATTGGAATTGATGAGGAAAAACGAAAAATACAACTTTCAATGATTGACTAAATATGAGGTATTGTAGACCATTATCCATGGTTCTTTTATCATATTCTTTTGTAAGTTAGGGACAACAGCCCACCTAAAAAAAATTTGAACCCTTTATTCAGAAAGAAAAATTCAAAACAACTAATACAGTATCTGCTGAGAGTTTAAACTGGTGTAGAAAAGAAAATAAATCACTTAGCGAATGTTTTAGAGCTGAGTAATACCAGTAATCATCCAGATAATCGTTATTATTAGTTGGCTATTAAAAAAACAACTGATGAATTCAAGCTTTATGAATTGGATTTAAGGGTACAAGATAAAACCATAATCGCTCATTATTTCGAAGAATTTATGGGTTTTATTCATTTAGAAAGTTCTGAAGGTATCCTGAATGATTTTGTGTTTGGAATTAAAATACCATAAAAAAACCACTTCATTTTTGAAGTGGTTTTTTTTATTTTAAAACTTAATTTTCTGACCTGAGTCTGTAATAAAAGCTTTGTTTCTAAAAATAAATAAGGCAAAACCTCCGATTGAAATTGCAGTATCAGCAATATTAAATACGGGTTGAAAGAATTTGTAGTGTTGACCTCCAACAAATGGAATCCATGTAGGCCAGTCAAACTCCACTAATGGAAAATATAACATATCCACAACACAACCAGTTAACCATCCGGAATAACCCGAGAAATCAGCTGATGCGACACCTGGATACCCTACCCAACCGCCAAACATTGTATCCCACGTTGTTCCTTTATCAAAAAGAACCCCATAAAAGATACAGTCGATAACATTTCCTATTGCTCCTGCAAGGACTAAACCTACGGGAATGATAAAGTAGTTATTCGAAATACGTTTCGACCATTCGTAGATATAATAAATAATACCTCCAATAAGTATAATTCGTAGTACAGTTAAAATAATTTTTCCTGTTACCCCACCAAACTCCATTCCGTATGCCATTCCAGGATTTTCTACAAAGGCGATTTTGAACCAGCTAAACACTTCGACATCCTCGCCTAAGAAGAAATTAGTTTTGACATATATTTTTGATACTTGGTCTATGAATAGAACCAATAAAGTAATCCAAAATATTTTTTTCAAAAAATTATATTTTAACGTTGTAAATTCTTCGCCTCGATACTTAAAGTAGCGTGAGGAACTAATTTTAATCGCTCGGGATTAATTAATTTTCCTGTCACACGACAAATACCATACGTTTTATTTTCGATGCGAATTAATGCATTTTTTAAATCTCTGATGAATTTTTCTTGGCGCGATGCTAATTGTGCATTTTGCTCTTTACTCATCGTTTCAGAACCTTCTTCGAAGGCTTTGAATGTTGGAGACGTGTCGTCAGTTCCATTGGAACTGTCATTCATGTAAGCCTCTTTCAAAAGTTCATAATCACGAATGGCTTGATCAAGCTTTTCTTGAATTAAAACTCTGAATTCTTCTAATTCCTTATCAGAATACCTTACTCTTTCGTCTGTAGTCATAAGCGTTACATTTTTTGTATCGCAATCACTGTTTCGATTCCATTGATTTCTACTTCTACTCCATTATCAATAGCATCTACTAATTCTAATGCTACAGTTAATGTTTCTGAAGTGATATACTCTTGGTTTCCTTCCACAGCTTTTACGATTGGTTCATCATTTTTTAGTAATAGTTTGATTTTGTCAGTTACTTCTAATCCAGTCTCTTTACGTAAATTTTGTACACGATTGACTAATTCACGCGCAATCCCTTCATTGATTAATTCATCCGTTAACTGTAAATCTAAAGCCACAGTCAAAGTAGCATTAGAAGCTACAGTCCAACCAGGAATATCTTTCGTTGAAATTTCGAAATCTTCTACTTCTAAAGTATAAGTTTTATTGTCGATTACCAAATCAATTTTCCCTTCAGCTTCTAATTTAACAATTTCATCATTCGATAATTGTGCTGTAGCAGCAGAGATTGCCTTCATTTCTTTACCAAATTTTGGTCCTAAAGTTTTGAAGTTAGGCTTAATTGATTTTACCAATAAATTCGAAGCTTCTTCGTTTGTTAAAAGCTGAATTTCTTTTACATTAACCTCCTGTTTTAATAACTCTGTAACAGATTCTAATTTTTGTTTCATCGAATCATTTAATACAGGTATAATAACTTTTTGTAAAGGTTGACGTACTTTATTATCACTTAACTTACGTAAGGATAAAATCATACTTGTAGCCGTTTGCGCTAAGTGTGTTTGTTCCTCTAAATCGGCTTTAATTAACGATTCATCCACTTTAGGGAATAAGGCTAAATGAACAGATTCTGCAGTATTTTTACCTGTTGCATTGTTTAAGTCTTTGTATAAGCGATCCATGAAGAATGGAGCGATTGGAGATCCTAAAATTGCTACAGTTTCTAATACACTATATAATGTTTGATAAGCAGAGATTTTATCTTTTGAGTACTCTCCTTTCCAGAAACGTCTTCTTGATAAACGGATGTGCCAATTCGATAAGTTATCGATTACGAATTCTTGAATTGCACGAGCGGCTTTTGTTGGTTCGTATTCTGCTAAATAGGTATCAACTTTCTTCGTTAATGTATTTAACTCCGATAAAATCCATTGGTCTAATTCCGCACGTTCTTCTACTGGGATTTCTTCTTCCGCATACGTAAATCCATCCACGTTGGCATATAGAGCAAAGAATGAATACGTGTTGTATAAAGTACCGAATAATTTACGACGTACCTCATCTACTCCTGCTAAATCGAATTTTAAGTTTTCCCATGGTTGAGCATTTGCAATCATGTACCAACGCGTTGCATCAGGACCATAAGTCGCTAAAGTTTCGAATGGATCAACGGCATTTCCTAAACGTTTTGACATTTTTTGTCCGTTTTTATCCAACACTAAACCGTTAGACACCACGTTTTTGTATGCTTTTGAATCAAATACTAATGTTCCGATCGCGTGTAAGGTATAGAACCAACCACGGGTTTGGTCTACCCCTTCCGCAATGAAATCGGCTGGGTACATTGTTCCGTTATCGATTAATTCTTTGTTCTCGAATGGATAGTGCACTTGTGCATAAGGCATTGCTCCTGAATCGAACCATACGTCAATTAAGTCCGACTCACGTTTCATTGGCTTACCTGAAGCAGAAACTAATGTGATTTCATCCACTACATTTTTGTGTAAGTCAATTAAATCATAATTTGCATCAGACATATCCCCCACTTTGAAACCATCAAATGGATTCGAAGTCATGAAACCTGCAGCAATTGCTTTTTCAATTTCAGCGACTAATTCTTCAACAGAACCAACAACCGTTACTTCGTCCCCTTCGTCCGTTCTCCAAATTGGTAATGGAATTCCCCAGTAACGAGAACGCGATAAGTTCCAATCGTTCGCATTTTCTAACCAGTTTCCGAAACGTCCTTCTCCAGTAGCTTTTGGTTTCCAGTTAATTTCTTTGTTCAATTCAACCATACGGTCTTTTACCGCAGTAACTTTAATGAACCAAGAATCTAATGGGTAATATAAAATTGGTTTATCCGTTCTCCAACAGTGTGGGTAACTGTGTTTGTATTTCTCTACTTTGAACGCTTGATTACGCTCTTTTAATAAAATCGCGATTTCTACGTCTACCGATTTCTCAGGTGCTTGTCCTTCGTCGTAGTATTCGTTTTTCACGTATTTCCCTCCGAAACCTTCACCTAAAGATTCTACAAAACGACCTTGTAAGTCCACCAATGGAACTGCATTTCCGTTCGCATCTAAAACTAACATGGCAGGAACACCAGCATCTTTTGCAACTTTCGCATCATCTGCACCAAAAGTTGGAGCCGTATGAACGATACCCGTACCATCTTCTGTCGTTACGAAATCACCCGGAATCACTTGGAATGCTTGATCTGCATCTTCAAATGGTAAAGCCCATGGTAATAATTGTTCGTAGCGTGCCCCCACTAAATCAGCTCCTTTGTATTCTGCTAATACACGGTAAGGAATTGTTTTATTTCCTGCCGCATAAATCGTGAAATCTTCTTCGGTTTCAGCTAAGAAATAAGGTTTACCGAATTGTTTTCCTACCAACGGTTTTGCTAAGATTACTTTAATCGGTTCAAATGTATATTGATTGAATGTTTCTACTAAAACATAGTCGATTTTTGGTCCAACCGTTAACGCTGTATTTGATGGTAAAGTCCAAGGTGTCGTTGTCCAGGCTAAGAAATAAACCTCACCTTCAACATCTTTTAATAAAGCTGAAGATTCTTTCTTTGCTTTGAATTGTGCGACAATTGTTGTATCTGTAACATCTTGATAAGTCCCAGGTTGGTTTAATTCGTGAGAAGATAAACCTGTCCCTGCTTTTGGAGAATACGGTTGGATCGTATATCCTTTGTATAATAAATCTTTGTTATAGATTTGTTTTAACAACCACCATACTGATTCCATGTATTTTGGCTTGTACGTGATATAGGGATCATTCATATCCACCCAATATCCCATTTTCTCCGTTAAGTCATTCCACAAATCTGTGTAACGCATAACCGTGTTTTTACAAGCTTCGTTATATTCTGTTACCGAAATTTTACTTCCAATATCTTCTTTTGTAATTCCTAATTCTTTCTCAGTACCTAATTCAACTGGTAAACCGTGTGTATCCCAACCTGCTTTACGGAAAACTTGTTTTCCTTTTAAGGTTTGGTAACGACAAAATATATCTTTGATCGAACGTGCTAATACGTGGTGAATTCCTGGCTTTCCGTTTGCTGAAGGTGGTCCTTCATAGAAAACGTACGAATCATTCCCTTCACGAGACGTAATACTTTTCTCAAAAACATTATTTTCTTTCCAATCTTGTAAAGTATCCTGTGCGACTTGTACTAAGTCTAAGTGTTTATATTCTTTGAATTTATTTGCCATGAATTCTGAGTTTATTTCTTTCTAAATCAAGGTTTGCGAATATAAGTAAAAATGCTAAAATATTGTAATATTTAGCCCACTTATAAAGATTTCCTTAACATATTTTGAATTTAAAGAATAAATCGTTGAAAATGGAGAAAATCTTTAATGAATTGTAAAATAATTTACCAATTTTGTAGAGACCAATTAGTAACGACTTTATAGTGAACACTCATGAAAAAAATAGTATATATCACTTGTTTATTCCTATGCACTTTACAATTTATTAGTTGCAGTAAAGGGAAAAATTATGTTGAGATTATTCCTTCTGATGCTGATTTTGTGATTCAATTAAACCCAAAAACCATTGCTGAAAAAGGGAACTTTAAGGAATTGGAAAAATATCAAATGGCTCAATTTCTGACAAGGGAAGTGAAAAACCAAGACCCTGCATTGGCAAAGTTGTTTGATGAAATCAGACAATCTCCAACCTCATTTGGATTAGACATCATATCTCCCCTCTATATTTTTGGAACCCAATTTCAAAACAAAGTCATTGTAACCTTATCAGTAAACATGGATAATAAAAGTGATTTTGAAGAACAATTGAAAATCATTTATCAAGGCGTCTACAAAAAAGAGATCTCCTTTAAATCTGAACATGGATATACCACTATTGATGGAATAAAGAAACCATTTATGATGTGGGATAAACATAAATTCTTATTTGTTGCTGGGGAATACGGCACTAATGATAAAACCTTAAATGAATATTTCACGAAGCTGAATGCAGCCCAAATCCCTTTGCAAGAAAACAACAGCTTTAAAGATTTTTTGAAGAATTCACAAGACATTAATCTTTGGTATACCGGTAATTTTGTGAAGTATTTTAACCGAGAAATTCAAACGGCGCAAACCAACTTGGATTTAAGTAAAAGTTCATGGGTGACCTATATTTCTTTCAATAACGGGAATATTAGTTTTACCCATAAATTTCATCCTGATGTGGATTCGAAAGTGAAATTAGAAAAACGTCCCATGTGGAAAAACCGAATCAATACGGAATTCTATAAATATTTCCCTGCTGAAAGTTTTATGAACGTTTCATTTGGACTATATCCCAACAATTTAAGAACCCTAACGTATCACAATGACTTTATCAATGATTTAATTGAAACATATCAAATTGATTTGGATCTTTTAAAACAATCATTCGATGGAGACTTATTATACAGTGTTTTTGATTTTGAAGCTGCTCAATCTTATTCCATCAATGATTATTTTAATCAAAAAGAAACTTTTCATCAGACTGTGATTATTCCTCAATTTATCATAGCAGGTAAGATGAAAAATCACTTATTCTATGATCATTTGATTGATAAATTAGGAAAGAATTTGATTCAGAGTGGAAATCATTATCAACTAAAAATAAGGGGGAATTATGGTGTGTATATGACTTTAAAAAATGATATTTTATTTATTACAAACAATTTGATTCAACTCAATAATTTTTCCTTGAATCGCGTCACTAAAAATAATTTTGTCACTTCACCTTACTCGAATAATGCCAACAATCCGATGTTTGGTTATATGAACCTCAACTTAGAAGATTATACGCCTGAAGTTCAACACTATTTTCTAAAAAAAATACCGGTCAGTCATTATCCATCAGTACAATTGGCTTTACAAAATTTAAAGGAAGTTAATGTTAAAACGACTGATGAGTACACTAAAATCGGATCGATTATTTTAAAGAAACAGAGTCCAAATGCTTTGGAGTTTGTCCTTCATTTCTTAGATGATTTTTATCAAGAATTTACCAATACTAATTCATACAGTCGTGAATCAAATTAAATTAAATCATATCATTCCGCATCCCATCAAAGAATTTGGCTTTGACCAATCCATGGTGTGGAATAATGATATTGTATTCGAAAAAGGAAACTATTATCAAATTGTAGCCCCTTCTGGGCTGGGAAAATCAACATTAATCAATATCATTTATGGAGATCGTACAGACTATGTTGGAGAATTAATGTTTGATGATACATCAGCCAAGGCATTAAAACAAAAAGATTGGAATGAAATTCGAAAAACTAAGCTTTCCTACGTCTTTCAAGGATTACATCTGTTTGAAGAATTAACGCTTTTAGAAAATATTCAATTGAAAAATGGATTAACCAAACATGCGACTGAACATCAAATTAAGGTATGGATAGAAGCAGTGGGATTAGAAAAGCATTTGCACCAAAAGGCAGTACATTTGTCTTATGGCCAACGGCAACGTATCGCTGTAATCCGTGCATTTTGTCAACCCTTTGATTTTATGCTCTTAGACGAACCTTTCAGTCACTTGGATGTCATCAATCAAAACCTTTTAATGGATTTAATTGAAATAGAAGCGAAAAAGAAAAAGGCAGGAATAATTTTCACCAGTTTACAACCGATAAAAGACCAAAGAATTCATCATGTCGTACAGCTCTAATCAACTTTTACGTAAAATTGTTCGAAAAGAAATTAGCCTCACTCGAATGATTACATTTTTTATTTTCTCGATTATCGGATTTTATATCCTGATATTAGCCAATATCTTATACTTTGATTATGCTAAGAATTTCACCAAAGACAGTGAAATTTGGAAATCCAACTATATCGTCTTGAATAAAAAAATATCCACCCTTCAAACCATTACTGGTGGCAAACCTACCTTTGACGCCCAAGAGATTGAGGAACTAAAAAATCAATCGTTTGTTACAAATATTGGGAGTTTCCAATCGAGCTTATTTCCCGTAAAACTTCAAATTGGTGGAATTGCTGGTATTCGAGGTTTTTCAACCGATCTATTTTTTGAATCAGTGCCACAAGAGTTTATCGATGTTGAAAATGATGATTGGAATTGGAAACCAGGCGATCGAATAATCCCAATTATTATCCCCAAAAGTTATATTAACCTGTATAATTTTGGATTTGCTTCAAGTCAAGGTTTACCACAAGTTTCTGAAAATTTATTTACACAAATTCCATTTCAATTGGTTTTAGGCAAAGGAGAACATCAACAAATTTACCAAGCTAGGATTGTCGATTTTACCACCAAAATCAACACGATTTTAGTCCCTGAAAATTTTATGCAATGGGCCAATCAGACTTTTGCACCTCAACAAAAATCAGAAGCATCTCGTATCATAATTGAAACAACAAGTGACGGTTCAGTAAATTACACGAATTATTTAGAACAACAGAATTACGATTTGAATAAAGATGAATTAAAAAACAATGAACTAACGGGTTATCTAAAATTAACTTTTAGTTTGGTTGTTTTTATTGGAGGAATTATTGTTTTATCTGCCGTTTGGTTAATGATTATCAACTTCCAGTTGTTGATTGAAAAAAATAAACAGAAAATCAAAGATTTGCATTTAATCGGTTTTTCATCTTCACAGTTGGTAAAGCCTTATTTCATTCTTATGGCGGTGTTTATCATTATTGGTTTTTTAATCAGCGTTCCACTGGTTTGGCAAACGAATCAATATATTCTCGAAAAAATAGGTGGATTTGTACCCATGGAAGAATCCAATGTAGGTTTAATTTTAATGGGGAGCGGATTTGTATTGCTTTTCATTATAGGGTGTAATATGATGATTCTGCAACGCACAATTCAACGAATTATAAAATAAAAAAGGGAGCCATAAAGCTCCCTTTCTACTATTGCATTATTCTGGATTAGAAAGAATATCCTACACCAAATGTAAATCCGTGGTTTTTAGCGTCAAAGTTTGTATCACTTTTGAACGTATCATTTAAACCTAAATAATATCTCGCTCCAACATTGATATGATCGGTAATATTATAACCGATACCCGCTACAGCTCCAAAATCCACTTTTTCTACATTATCTGAGATATCTGTCTTCACTTCTCTTTGAATATTTTGTCCGTTGATATTCGTGTCGTATTTTGCTTTGTTTGAAGCATACACATTAAAACCGACTTGTGGACCAATTTCGAAATTGAAACGAGATCCTCCTGGATAAATTTTTAATACGACAGGAACTTGGATATAATCTAATGTTGTTGTGTTTGAATATGTTGTTGTAATATTTTCCGTATTGACTAATTCATTTTTATATTTGGCACCAATTCGAGAAAAATTAACCTCTGGCTGAATTGCTAACGTTTGATTAATTGGAATGTGATAATATACACCAGCAGACCATCCTAATTTAAAATCATCATCGTTCACATCATCACCTAAAAAAGATGTAACGTTTAAATTTGTTTTAAGACCTAATTGCGGTGTTTCTGTTTTTTCTTGAGCATTCACTCCAGCTAAACCAATTAATCCAACTGCTACAAAAAATAACTTTTTCATTTTTATCATTTTAAAATTTAGATTACACACTAAATTTCAACTTGCGTGCCAAAAAAAGTTAAATATTTTTAATCATTTAATAACCAATGTATTATTTTATTTACACAACAACTCAAATGACAATTTTAGAAATTATAAGCCATACCAAATCCTAAAGATGCCACTTGATATCCAGAAAATCGTACACCTTTGTAATGGGCATACAGATTCACATGATCATTAAAGCGATAACCAATCTTAGGTGTGATGTAATGACTTCCTATTCCTTTTTTTGTCTCCGCAAAAGCATAACCTAAGTCTGCTCCAACATAAAAATTTTGATAAACATCTAGTTCTGCAGTACCTCCAATCATTAAGTATTGGTAACCTTTTTCTTTTGGAATTTTTGAATCTGAATTTAAAATGGAGAAATCATATCCGATTGTCCCCCCCACACGTAAGAAACTTTCAATTTTCCCAAGATATCCAACCGAAACACCTCCGTTAAAAGAAGATTCACTTGCAATAGCTCCTACTGGTATTCCAACATAGACATTGGCTTGAATTGCACCTTTTTTTGAATCCTGTGCAAAAGATAAATTTGCTAATGTGGTAAAACATAAGCATAAAACAAATAACCTCATAACCTAACTAAACTAACCTACGCAAAAATAGATTGATTATGAGGAGGTTATAAAGATTTCGTTATAAATAATTAATAGTCGAAATTTTCTTAAAACTATATAACACTCTATTTTAGAGGGTTATAAATAAATAAAAACTTTCATTTTTATTAAAATTTAACACATCAATAATGCATATAAAAAAAAGGAGACTCCTAAGAGTCTCCTATATTAATGGTTGTTAAATACTTATGTATTAAAATTTGTAAGCAAAACCTACAGATACTGCGTTGAATTTGTAATCAACATAGTCGTTATTTTCAGGACCTGCACTGATTCCTTTGTATCCTACATATAAATCCCAAGTTGGAGCAGCGTATCCTACTTTTGGTTGGTAGAATAATCCACCTTCCATTCCGTCATTTGTAGCGAATGCATACCCTAAATCACCAGCTACGAAAACATTACTTTGACCGAATTCATATTTAATTGTAGCGGCTACTGGAATAAATCCAAAATCTTCACCTTCTACTGTGTAAACATCGTTACCTAATCTATAATCGTAATCTTTTCCAATAAAGTGATCATATCCTGCTTTAATTCCTAATCCTAAATCATTAGCAACTGGCCATAAGTATCCGAAATCAACACCTAAGTTAAAAGAAGAAACATCTGAAGTATCTCCTACTGGAACACCTACGTGCACTGTACCTTCAAAACCAGTTTGTGCATTAACTCCTACTAAACCGATAGCTGCGAAAGCTGCTGCGAAAAATAATTTTTTCATGTCTTTATAATTTTAGTTTCTATTACTTTTTAAAATTTATAATCTAAGTTGCGATTACATTTGACCATATTCCAATTCCCGTGCCAAAATTGACAAAAATGTAAAAAATCATTCGCAATTCCCCTATTTACGAGGGTTTGAAACTTGCATCTTATTGACATAAAAGAAAATAAGACACTTAAAAAAGTGTCTTATCTCCTATTGTATTATTATTTTTGTTTACTGACCTACGATCGAATAAAGGACATCTTGTTGCTTTTTGGCATATATTGTGTCCACTTCTGCAGCTACTCCAATTAAATCATTTAAGAAATTCAATTGATTCATCAATCGGATTTCTTCATTCTTATCGACTTGACCATCGGCAATCACTTCATCATATAATGCTTGAAATTGCTTTTTAAACGGTGCAAAATCCTTTTCGAAAATGGCTAAAGCTTTTTGCTTATCTCCTCTTTCTGAAACGGCAGAAACTTCATTGAATAATGCCATCATTAAATCTTGTTTTGCTGAGGCGATATCACTTGATACAGTTACGCGATATCCTGTAGGTAAACTATCGAAAAATTTAATTTTATCGTTCGCATTTTTACGGACATAATTAAACAATTCTTTCGCTTTTTGATCTTCCCCTGCTTTTAAATATAAACCTGCAATACGGCTTACACCATATCCGATATCGTATTGTGTCCAAGCCGGAATATCTTCCATAATCTTATCTAACACTTGAACTGCTTCTTTTGTTCGTCCTGCTTTTAATAAATCATCTGCTAATCGAACAGCAACATTACGGAACGAAGACGAATAAGCACGTTCTGTCACACTGAAAGAGGCTTTTGGATTATTAAAGCCAGAAGATTTAAATGAGTTGAATACACGTGTTAGCTCATTTAAGTTAGAACCTCCAATAACTCCTCCTTTTCCAAATTCATTATAAATTGGAACGAATTTATATGTTAATCCTGTATTATATAAATAATCATTTAAAAAGAACGTATTTGAAGGGTCTGAAACACCTCCTCCACTAAAGTAAATAGGACGATCCCAATTGTAATTCGCTAACATGGATAACATCATTAAATCACTTTTAAATAAACTTGATTTGGTAATGTTGATCACAATTTCATCCACCATTTTATCTGCATCCTCTTTTGCTACAATTCCATATTTTAAAGCATTCGCTTTATTAACTGGAATTTTGATTTTGCTGACAGGTAAGAAATTTACTGGTCCTACTTGGTATCCAAAATAATCTCCTAAAGCTTTCTTTTCAACGGATTTATTATCTAAAATAAAATCAATGGCTTCTTTAGCAGTCATCGTATCATTCGTGATATAATGCTCTAAAGGAGCTAAACTCGAATAAACTTGAGCGATTTGGTTCATATCCAATTCAGGATCATTTAAAAATTGAGCCGCTTGCTCTGGTGCCATTTGTATTAATTGTGCTAATGGAATTTTTTCTCCATTTGGACCCGTTTTCGTAAATGAATTTAACTGATCAAAAATATTTTTGATCGATCCAGCTACCATAAAAATATTGTCATTCGTTCCGCTCTGGAAATCGGATGGTTTTAGATTCGTAGGAATTCCTTGTGCATTGTATGTACGACGTAACAATTGTTCTAAATTCCATGGTGATGCTGCTAACGTTAAGTTGGCAATTTTTACATCCTCACGGAAATTTTCAGTTTCTTGTAACCCCCATAATGGATAAGTATCATTATCTCCATAGACAAATAAAATAGCGTTTTTATCCAATGGATTGATATAGTTATAAGCTAATGAATAAGCTAATGAACGTTCCGAGCGGTCATGATCATCCCAGTTTTGGAATCCCATTAAAACAGGAATACCTAAGGTGATGACAATAATCCCTCCCGTTAATCCAGTTGTTAATTCTTTTTTCGTCACTTTTTGAATCAAGAAGTAAATTCCTTGAACTCCCAAACCACACCAAATGGCAAAAGCAAAGAACGAACTAACTAACGCATAATCTCGTTCACGAGGTTCGAAAGGTTTTACCGATGTATAGATGATAATACCAATACTTGTTAAGAAAAATAACGACAAAATTGCCCACCAATTCGAAAAATTACGATTCAATTGGAAAAATAATCCGATTAATCCTAAGATTAAAGGCAACATAAAATAAACATTTGTTCCATCATTTACATACTCTGATGGTAATAATGATTGATCACCTAAACGTGGATTATCAATAAAAGGAATTCCAGAAATCCAATTTCCTTTCGTGACTTCAAAGTTTCCTTCTAAATCATTTTGACGCCCTGAGAAGTTCCACATAAAATAGCGTAGGAACATATACCCCACTTGGTAATCCAAGAAATAATTGATTTGTTGAAGTAATGTTGGGGGTTGAATGTCTAAAATTTCATTGTATTTACGAAGATCTGCAACTTTTAATTGTTTTGACTCCTTACGTGCCATCAATTCTGAAAAAGCTTGCTGAGCCCCTTCATCACCAAAATATTCTGCTTTCAATGAGAATTCTGGGAATCCATAAACCGCCGCATAATTTTCCATCACGTTCGGATCTGGATTAAACATTTTAGGGAAAATCTTCGTATACTTTTCGTTATATACATATTCTGAACGATCCGATACTTTAATGTATTTCCCAGTACGGTTATCTTTTACATAATCTGCACCTGTAATCGTTCTTTCATAATTTCCGTTGGCATCACGCTTAATCCCATCATCTGAGATGTGTGCCGTATATACAGGTCCATACATCACAGGCCATGAACCATATTGTTCACGGTTGAAATAATCCAAAACGCCTAAAGCCGTATCAGGATCATTTAAGTTCATATGAGGATTAGCATTGGCACGAATAGGAATTACTAACCAACAAGAAAAACCAACCAACATAAAGGTTACACACCAAGCGATGGTATTCACTAATCCCGAACCATATTTTTTAGATGTTTTAAAAACAGCATATAATAAACCGATTAAAATGACAGAAGCGATAATCGATCCAGAATGGAAAGGCATTCCGAAATTATTCACCACATAAATTTCTGTTTTACCAAAGAAAGTCATCGTCAGAGGGAAGATCACTTTAAAAGTAAAGACTAAGATAAAAAACGTAATGATATTTGCTAGGACAAAACTTTTGACACCAAACTTATATTTGCGGGCATAGTATACATAGCAAACCATAGGCACAGCCAAAATGGCCATTAAATGCACCCCAATGGATAGACCTATAAATAAAGCAATGATGACCAACCATTTGTTTCCTCGCGCTGTATCGGCTACAGGATCCCATTTTGTAATAAGCCAAACAATAACAGCCGTGAAAAATGAGGCCATGGCATACACTTCGCCCTCAGAAGCTGAAAACCAAAAGGTATCACTGAACATAAAAATAGAAGCCCCTACTAATCCACTTCCTAAAGTGATTAATTTTTGATTGCCATTTAAAACAATGTCATCCACTCCTATGGTCATATCATTGGCCTTCGCGAACATTTTACGCGCAAAATAGGTGATGGTCCAAAATAATAACACGATGGTTCCTGCACTAAATAAAGCGGAAGTCGAGTTAATTAAAATTGAATACTTACTACCATCTCCAAATGATAGTCCTGCCCACACTGCTCCAAACAACTGAAACAAAGCTGCTCCCGGTGCATGTGTAATTCCTAACTTTGCTGATGACACAATATACTCACCACAATCCCATAAACTCAGGTGGCGTTCCATGGTCATTAAATATACAATGGCTGCGATGCCGAACATCAACCAACCAAGGATATTATTCCATTTTTTGAAATTTAAATCCATTTTTTCAATAAACTATCTTGCGAAATTAAGGTAAAAATATTGAAAATAATTTTAGATTAATTGTTTTTACTATATTTTGATTAATTAAAGTTTATGCTTTATATTTGCACTGCAAAAAGCAATGCCTTTAACAGACAAAATACTTCAAACGGGCTATACTTTTGACGATGTGTTATTAGTACCTGCCTTCTCAGAGATTTTACCGAACCAAGTATCTCTACAAACACGTTTCACAGACAACATTACTTTAAACATTCCGATTGTATCTGCAGCGATGGATACCGTATCTGAAGCTCGTTTAGCAATTGCCCTAGCGCGTGAGGGAGGATTATCTTTCATTCACAAAAACATGACAATTGAAGAACAAGCCAATGAAATCGATATGGTAAAACGTTCAGAAAATGGAATGATTTCAGATCCTATTACATTATCTAGAAAACATACTTTACGTGATGCAGTTGCATTAATGGAAAAATATAAAATTTCTGGATTACCTGTGATTGAAGAAGATCGTACTTTAGTGGGAATTATTACAAACCGTGATATTCGCTATCAAGTCAACTTCGATCAATTGGTGGAAGAAGTAATGACAAAAGAAAATATCATTACATCAGGTATTGATACGGACTTACATAAAGCAAAATCAATTCTATCACAATATCGTATCGAAAAATTACCAATTGTGGATGAGCACAATAAATTAATTGGATTAATTACGATTAAAGATATCGATAACTTAACAGAGTTCCCAAATGCATGTAAAGATGCTCAAGGTCGTTTACGTGTAGGTGCTGGAGTTGGTGTTGGAGCTGATACGTTAGAACGCGTACAAGCTTTAGTTGCGAAAGGAGTTGATATTGTAGCATTAGATTCTGCACACGGACATTCTGCAGGAGTAATTAATAAAGTTGCTGAAGTACGTCATGCTTTCCCTCATTTAGATATTGTTGGTGGAAATATTGTTACTGCTGAGGCTGCCAAAGCATTGATTGATGCTGGAGCAAATGCATTAAAAGTAGGTGTGGGACCAGGTTCTATTTGTACTACTCGTGTTGTAGCAGGTGTAGGAGTTCCTCAATTATCAGCTATCCATGATGTTTATACATACGCCAAAACAAGAAATGTTTCTGTTATTGGAGACGGTGGAATCAAATTATCCGGAGATATTGTTAAAGCTGTTGCTGCAGGTGCAAACTTAGTCATGTTGGGAAGTTTATTCGCTGGAACAGACGAAGCACCAGGTGAAGAAATTATTTTCCAAGGTCGTAAATTCAAAGCGTATCAAGGAATGGGTTCTTTAGCAGCCATGAAACGTGGATCTAAAGATCGTTACTTCCAATCGGATGCAAAAAAATTAGTTCCAGAAGGAATCGAAGGTCGTGTTCCTCACAAAGGATCTATTGCTGAAGTTGTATACCAATTATGTGGTGGTTTAAGAGCCGGAATGGGATACTGTGGTACGCCAACGATTCAAGACTTAATTGAAAACGGAAAATTCGTTAAAATTACAGGAGCTGGATTAAATGAATCACACCCACATGATGTGGTAATCACAAAAGAAGCACCGAATTATTCAAATTAATTAGAATCATCGATAATACCATTATAAAGCCTGAAGTAATTACTTCAGGCTTTTTTTTTACAAAAACATAAAAAAAACCTCTCCCGAAGGAGAGGTAAAAAATTATAAATTGAGGACTAAATTAAAATTAACGTGCGAAATATAATTTCGAGTTGATTTCATCACCATTCGATAAACGAGATGATGCTTCTAACCAATTCGTTCTATTTAACGTTTGCTGTTTAGTAGGGTATCTTACACGTCCTGGTAAATCTGTTGCAACAACATTACCCGAAATTAATGGCGTGAAAGTATACGTTGTTCCATTTGGACGCGTATTTGTTTCACCTGGCATTAATAAGATTGATGTGTTAGGATATCCCGTTCTTCTGTACTCATTCCAAGCTTCATCAGCATTGTTTAATAATGCAATGTATTTTTGATTCAATACATGCTCTTGAGTAGCTGCTGGTAAATTTGCAATGTAGGCATCAATATCACTTGCTGCTACACCCCAATATTCCATATTAGCACGTACACCTGCTTCATAATTTGCTTGTGACCATCCGTTTAACTCTGATAAAATAAATTCTACTTCAGAATATTCCATTAAAACTTCTGGTTTATTAATTTTCATATAATCATGAGAAAAGAAATTAATATTTGCAGAAGCACCATAGAAAGTATCAACAGAAGGTTGTCCATATGGCATACCTGTATAATCGTCTAAATTACCTTCAACAAGTCCATATCCATTATCATCTATTGGTTTATACCAATTAGTCACATCCTGAAATTGTGTGAAAGTTAAACCTTTAGGAGCTGCAATTTTAAATAGACGTGGGTCTAATCCATACGATCCTGTTTCACCCTTCAATAATTCAATAAAAGTTTGGTTAACGTAAAAATCCGTACGGTTATCCACGTAGAATAATTTCCAGAATGGGTTACCTTCTGCATCGGCTGAACCAAATCTATGAGCTGCCGTATCGGCATTCGAAGTAAATACACCTCCTGCAATTGCTTCGTTGATGTGCGATTGAGCTGCTGGCATTTTTTCTTTTAAACGGTTCGCAATTCTTAAACGTAATGAGTTTGCGAATTTTTTCCATTTAGCAGCATCTCCATTATAAATATTATCTCCGGCAGTAAATACTATTTCCCCTACCACAATTTGATCTGCTGCTTCTTTTAATTCTTTTAATAAATCAGCATAGATTTCTTCTTGTGTTGCATAAGCCGGTACAGTATACGTTTCAATTTGTAATGCCTGAAATCTTGGATTGTCTTTTTGCCCATATGACCAATAAGGAACATCTCCAAAGTGCGTTACTAAATTATCAAATGTATAGGCTAACATAATTCTACTGGCAGCAATTTGATTTTGTAAGTTACCATAAGCAGACATTTGTACAGCTGTTTCTGGATTTTCTACACGATCAATAATATCTTTAAAATTGTTTGCTGAACGATATAAATAGGTCCAACCATTATTGGTTTGTGTATCGCGATATTGATATTTATCTTCTTCTAAGTAATTATTTTGAGAAGAATACTGCATCCATGGAAGTGACATACGAGCTGACCACCATCCATCACGCGTATAATTCATTAAATATCTATTCGCCCCATTAAAGATTGTAGATGTAGGAACAATCTCTGGGTTGTTATTATTTACATTTATAGCTTCTAAATCGTTATCACATGATGTCAGTGTTCCTACTGAAGCACCTAATAACGTGAATAAAACTAATTTATTTAATAATCTCATAACTAATCGAATTAAAATTGTAATTTAAGGTTCATACCATACGTTCTTGTCGATGGTAAAGAACCACCTTCCATACCTTGAATATTTCCACTTCCTCCTGAAGCTTGTTCTGGATCGATGTGTTTATTATCTAATCCCCAAGTTCCTAAGTTTCTACCAAATGCCGAAACAATAACATTTGAGAAAGGCCCTCTTAATTTTTCTGGAAAAGCGTAAGAGATTGTGACTTCTCTTAATTTTACGTAATCTGCATCAAAAACGTTTTGTGCTGTTGGTCCTGCATAATAGTGACCAAAGTAGTTATACGCTGATACATTTGTTGTATTCTCAGCTGTATTCGTTACCGTGTAAGATCCATCTGAATTTCTTACAACTGTACCTGTAACACCTTGTGCAACTACCCCAGTTTCACGTACGTTATTTGCTGCTGTTTCTTCTAACATCCCAGAATAATGACCGAACATGTTTGTTACAGAGAAGTATTTACCACCTTGTTGAATATCTACTAACGCTGATAAAGTAAAGTTTTTATACGTAAACGAGTTACGGATACCCATATTCCAATCGGCAATAATAGACCCTAAGTTTTTCACATCTGATGATAAATATAAACCATTCGCTCCTACTACTTTATTCCCTTCTGAATCATAAATAAAGTCTGTACCACGAATTTGTCCGTATTTTTCACCTACTGCAGCAACTAAAGACGCTTTAAATGGAGCAGATCCAATTTGTAATGTTTCTAAGTCTCCGTATAATTCTACAATTTTATTGTCATTTTTCGAGAAGTTCACGTTAATTCCCCATTCGAAATCATTTGTACGAATTGGAACTACGTTTACCATTGCTTCGATCCCTTTGTTTACAGAACGTCCTGCATTCAAAATTTTAGAAGTTACTCCTGTTTCAGCTCCAAACTCAACACCCATGATTAAGTCTTCCGTTTCTTCGTTGTAGTATGTTACATCAAATCCAAAACGGTTTTTAAAGAATTGCATCTCTAAACCAACCTCCCAAGATGTTTTTGTTTCTGGTTTTAAGAACTGATTTTTCTTTGATAACGACGTTAAGAAATAAGGATATTGATTAAATGATGATCCACTGAATGCTGTATTTTCATACGTATCATAAATTTGATGAGCTGAAGTATCATTACCTGTTTGAGACCAACCTGCTCTTAATTTACCAAATTTCAACCATTGTGCATCAACCAATTGAGAGAACACGAATGATCCCGTAAATGATGGATAGAAATAAGAGTTATTTCCTTTTGGTAATGTTGAAGACCAGTCATTACGTGCAGTTGCTTCTAAGAAGAATGTATCCATAAATCCTAAAGAGGCACTTGCATAAACCGAATTCACACGTCTTTTACTTTTCGAAGTCGTAACAGAAGCTTGTTGATATGAGTTATTGATTGTGTATAACCCTGGAACAATTAATCCACCATTTGTATTGGCATTAAATGCTGAATATGTTTCATGTCTTCTATTTACCCCCGCAAAAGCATTTAAACTAAAGTCACCCCACTTTTTATCTAAGTGTAAACGACCCTCATAGTTCATTTCCGTTCTTTCACGAATATTTTCTGAGTATCCATCTTGCGCTTGAGATCCTACAGCTACACGAGAGTTTATATTTAAAGTGGTATTATCACCATAAACATTCGCTACAGCATAGAATCCAGGTAAGATATCGTATTTTAATTCGAAGTTTCCATAGAAACGATCACGTTGGTCATATGAAGTATTTTCGTATAATAACCAGTATGGGTTATCAGAAAATTTTGGTCTAGCATCATTCCATGCTGTACGGTTCCATGATCTTTGTTCTCCTGACGCTGTTTTATAATTTTTTAAACGATTATAATCCAACTGTACTTGTCCCCATTGATATAATTTTTGTGGAATTGAGTTATCTCCATATCCGAACTCAGGTCGGTTATAACCATTTGTTCTAACATAAGTAATTCCTCCTTTCGCCGTTAATTTATCATTGAATCGTGTTGATAAATTTAAGTTGGCAGTTGTACGCTTTAAACTTGTATTTGGTAAAATCCCTGATTGGTCCACATGAGACAACGACATACGAGCCGAAGTGTTCTCGTATGATTTAGAGAATGACACCGAGTTGGTATACGCTATACCCGTTTGGTATAATGTTTTATAGTTTGCTTGCGCTGGTGACCAAGCTCTTGTTTTTAAATAAGTCGCTGGATCATTGGCGTCAAATGCATCCCAATGTAAAACTTGTTGTCCATCTAAACGAGGTCCCCAAGATTCATCTGCTGCATAGTCAACAATATTATAGTTGATTCCATTAATATTTGCTTGTTGGAATGATTCTTCAAATCCCCCTCCATACAATTGCTGTAATTTTGGTTGAATATTTAAGGACTCGAAAGCAACACCTGTATTAATTATAATTTCATCTCTTCCTTTTTTAGCCGATTTTGTTGTAATCATGATTACCCCATTATTGGCACGAGAACCATATAATGCTGCTGCAGGACCACCTTTTAAAACATTGATCGATTCTACATCATCAGGATTGATGTCAAAAGACCCATCTCCATAATCACGACCTCCAGATCCACCTTGTGTTGAAGTTGAATTGTAGTTTGAGTTATCCATCGGAACTCCATCCACAACAATTAACGGTTTATTTTCACCTGTTACAGATCCAATCCCACGTAAAACAATACGCGCTGAAGTTCCTAAACCAGATGGAGATGTAATTTGCGCTCCGGCAACATTACCCGATAAAGATTGTAAAGCATTTTGTCCACGTCCTTGAGAAATGATATCTCCTTTTACTTCTTGAGAAGCGTATCCTAAAGATTTCTTTTCTCTAGTAATCCCTAATGCAGTAACTACCGCTTCACCTAATTGAATATCTTCTGAAGGAGCAATTGTAACTGAATATGTGTTTTGATCTCCAACCATAAACGTTTGTGTTGGTAATCCAAATGATTCAATTGTTACAACTTCACCTTTATTTGTTTCCACTGAAAACGATCCGTTTTCATCCGTATAAACTTCTTTTCCACCAGAAGTTTTAACTACTGCATCTGCAACTGGAAGACCATCTTGATCTTTTACTGTACCAGTTACAGTCTTTTCTTGTGCGAATAAAGAAGCTCCACAAAGTAAACTTCCTAAGACGAACAAGTTTTTTAAATTTCTCCTCATCTGTTAAAACATTTTTAAAACTTAAATAAACTTAGAAATAAGTTTTGGTTTTTCAAACATAAAATGTCAATTATTTGTTAATTTTGTTAAAAAATTTGATAAATGGATAAATCTTTAACAAATCTTCAATACGAAGTAGGGTGTGATGAAGCAGGAAGAGGATGTTTAGCAGGTCCAGTTGTTGCAGCTGCAGTAATATTAGATTCAGCTTTTAAAAACAGTATCATCAACGATTCTAAAAAGTTATCCGAAAAAAATCGAAAGGAATTAAGACAATATATTGAAGAAAATGCCTTGGCTTGGGCCGTTGGAATTGTTTCACCTCAAGAAATTGATGAGATCAATATTTTGAATGCAAGCTTTCTTGCCATGCATCGCGCCATCGATCAGTTACAAACCCCAATTGATTTAATTGTCGTAGATGGAAACCGATTTAACAAATACCAAGATATTCCTCATGAGTGTATTGTAAAAGGTGATGGAAAATACATGAACATTGCTGCCGCATCGATTTTAGCAAAGACGTATCGGGATGAAATCATGGAGCAATTGGATTTAGAATTTCCGGAATACCAATGGAAGAAAAATAAAGCCTATCCTACAAAAGCTCACCGAGAAGCTATTGCTCAATATGGAACGACGCCACATCATCGTTTAAGTTTTCGATTATTACCCGATCAATTGAGTTTAGATTTATAATAAAAAAAAGGTTGAATGTACATTCAACCTTTTTTATGATTATTCCCTTATTGTATTAAGGTTCGTATCGAACAACATCAGGAACTAAAATCGTATAGTTTCCTCCATTGCGCATTACATCACGTACAATACTTGAGGAAATATATGCTTTTCCTGAAGATGTTAACAAAAATATCGTTTCGATATCATGATTGGTAATGGCACGATTGGTATGTGCAATTGCTTTCTCAAATTCGAAGTCAGCAGGATTTCTTAAACCTCTTAAAATAAATCTAGCATTTTTTTCACGACAGTAATCTACCGTTAATCCTTCATAGACATCAACCTCAACGTTTTCATATTTGGCCACCGATTGTGCAATAAATTCCTTGCGTTGCTCTAGTGAGAACATATAGTTCTTTGAAGAATTGGTTCCAATGGCAACGATAATTTTATCGAATAGCGGAACTGCTCGTTCAATAATATCGATATGTCCAATGGTAATGGGATCAAAAGACCCTGGAAATACTGCTATTCTTGCCATGGTGATTTTCTGTTTAATGCCAATTCAATTTCACTATCCATCAAATCGGATAATTCAATTTTAGAATAAGCGGCTTGTTGGGGAAAGATACTCGCTGGAGAGAAACCTGGTAATGTATTCATTTCTATAAAATGCGGTTCTCCATCAACAATAATATATTCCGAACGAGAGAAACCAGTCATATTTAAAGATGAATAAGCTTTTTTAGCGACCTCTTCTACTCTTTTCGTAACTTCTTCTGGAATACGTGCAGGTGTTATTTCTTGAGATTTCCCTTCGTATTTGGCTTCATAATCAAAGAATTCATTTTCAGAAACAATTTCTGTAATTCCAACCACTTTAATCGCTCCTTGGTAATTCAACACCCCTACAGACACCTCAATTCCATCTAAGAACGATTCGATTAGCACTTCTTTATCCTCTGCAAAAGCTTTAACTAATGCTGCTTCAAAATCTTCAGCAACATTCACACGTGAAATGCCTAAAGACGATCCCGAACGATTTGGTTTCACAAAACATGGAAGACCAACTGTCTGAATAATCTCTTCTACAGAATAATCACCGTCTTTTTGAATATAAACGGATTTAGCATGAGGAATTCCATATTTACTTAAGGCAGCAATACAGTCCTTTTTGTTAAATGTTAAGGCCGATTGATAAAATGGACATCCTGTATAAGGTAAACCAATCAATTCGAAATAGGCTTGTAAATATCCATCTTCACCTGGAGTCCCATGAATGGTATTAAAGACAACGTCGAAAGTATATTTTTCACCATTTTTCATAAAGCTGAAATCTTCTTTCTGAATGGGATATTTTACCCCCTCAATCTCAGCATACCAACCTTCTTTTAAAATACGAACACGCGTTCTTTCGTACTTTTCAGCATTTAAACTTGCGTAGATTAATTCGCAACTTTTCAGTGAGATAACGCTCTCATCTGAATAACCTCCTGCGACTACTGCTACTTTTAACATGATTAGAAATTAAATTTATTCAAATATAGAACTTTGATAATAATCATTAATATTATTTTTAAACTATATTTGTACGTTATTAATAAGATCAATGAATTCAGCGAAATCAATTCTAAAAGTTGTGCTTAACGCAATTATTATCGTTGCACTCTCTTACGGACTGTATCATTTTGTATTTAATATTTGGTTATCAAGTTACACCAACCACAATGAATACGTGGAAGTACCTGATTTATCGAATATGAATATCCAACAAGCTACTCAAATTTTAGATGATTTGGGGCTTACGTATGAAGTCGATTCTGTTCGTTTCGATCCTACTGTAAAACCTTATGCCGTAATGGATTATTACCCTTCATTAAGCGCTAAAGTAAAAGAAGGACGACGAATTTTTATAAAAGCAAATCCTAAAACACATCGTCCGGTAGAATTACCTGATTTAATTGGAAAGTCTAAACGATTGGCTTTAACCCAATTGGATATTTCAGGATTGAAAGTGGGGAATATTATTTATGAACCAGATATTGCTAAAGATGCTGTCCTTAAAATTATCTACAATGGTAAAGTTTTAAAACCTGGAGATATTTTACCTCGCTTTGCAGTGGTTGATTTAGTTTTAGGTCGTGGAATGTTAACTGGAGTTCGTACCCCTCACTTAGTCGGATTAAACTTAACTGATGCAAAGAAAATGATTAAAGATAACTTCTTCGAAGTGGGACAAATCAAATTCTTAGGGGAAAGTAGAGATACTATTGGAGCACGAATTGTTTATCAATTCCCATTCAGTGGAGATGCTTATGATCAAGGACAACCAATTGACATTTGGTTATCCAACAAAACAATGGCTGAGTTAAAAGATCGTATCAAAGAATTAGATCTTCAATACAAGAAATTTGATGAAGATACTATCCAAGGATCGCGCTACTTAGATATGTTAAATAAAAATAATCCTCAACCTAAACAGGAAGAGCAAATTCAAACTACACCAGCTGCGCCTAGTGCACCGACTGTAGTTGAAGAAGAGATTATTATTGAATAAGAAAGAATAAATGACTGAAGATTTTGAAGACTTCTTAGAAGAAGACAACAATAAATTATACGAGCATTTCTCAATAACGGTTGACAAAGGTCAATCGTTATTGCGTATAGACAAGTTCTTAATGGTAAGAATTGAGAATGCGACACGAAATAAAATTCAGCAAGCTGCTGAGAACGGGAACATCTTAGTGAATAATGAACCCGTAAAATCAAACTATAAAGTAAAGCCTGGGGATTTTATTCAGATTATGTTAGAAACTCCTCCCCGTGAGAACGAAGTTTTAGCAGAAGATATTCCATTAAATATCGTTTACGAAGATGATCAAGTTGTAGTTATCGATAAAGCACCTGGGATGGTGGTTCACCCAGGACATGGAAATTACAGAGGAACTTTAGTGAATGCCTTAAAATTCCATTTTGACAATTTACCATCGATGTCGGATCAGATGGAACGTCCAGGATTAGTTCACCGTATCGATAAAGATACTTCTGGATTATTGGTAATTGCAAAGACTGAAGTAGCGATGACTTCTTTAGCTGAGCAATTCGCCAACCACACAACAGATCGTTTATACAACGCGATTGTTTGGGGTGTTTTAGCAGAAGATCATGGTACAATTACAGGACACATTGGTCGTCACTTAAAAGACCGTATGCAAATGGCTGTATTCCCTGATGGAGAGCAAGGGAAACATGCGGTGACACACTACAAAGTGATTGAGAATTTCTCTTATGTAACTTTAGTAGAATGTAAATTAGAAACCGGACGTACGCATCAAATTCGTGCCCACTTTAAACATTTAGGTCATCCGTTATTTAACGATGCCCGCTACGGAGGAGATCGTATTTTAAAAGGAACAACCTTCAACAAATACAAACAATTTGTGGATAACTGTTTTGCTGCTTGTCCACGTCAAGCTTTACACGCCCGTACCCTTGGATTTGATCATCCAACGACAGGGGAAAGAATGTCTTTTGAGTCGCCATTACCAGCAGATATGGTCGATATTATCGAAAGATGGAGAAATTATTCGATTAATTCAGTTCACGCTTCAGAGCCTGATGAACCAATTGATCGAAATGCAAAAGAATTGAAAGATTAATTCAATCTACATATTGAGATAAAGCACTTCATCGAGGAGTGCTTTCCCTCTTTTTTATAATCAATAGCAATTTAGTTTGTTGCGAAAATTCCCTTTGTTCATTGCCTTGGACACAATTATTTTACTTTTACTAAATTTTTTATTGATTAAATCTTTAAAAATTAATGTCCGTTGAGGCATTAGCACAAATCAATAAAATGAAATTTACAGAATTAAATATTATCGCACCTATCCTAAGTGCCATTGAAGATGCAGGTTATACAGAACCTACAGAAATTCAGGAGCAGTCTATTCCTTTGGTTTTAGAAGGCAATGACATTATAGGTTGCGCACAAACGGGAACTGGAAAAACAGCATCATTTGCGATTCCCATTCTACAAAACTTAACGAATACTCCAAGCAAAGGAAAAAAAGTAAGAACATTAATTTTGACGCCGACACGTGAGTTAGCGATTCAGATTAATGACAGCTTTAAATTATACGGAAAAAACTTACCTCTAAAACACCTTGCTATTTTTGGTGGGGTGAATCAAAATCCACAAATTGGAGCGATTAAAAACGGGGTAGATATCTTAATTGCTACACCAGGTCGTTTATTGGATTTGATTGGACAAGGACATTTAAAAATCAATCAAATTGAGATTTTTGTTTTAGATGAAGCCGATCGTATGTTGGATATGGGATTTGTACACGAAATCAAAAAGATTTTAGAAATCATCCCGAAAGAAAGACAATCGTTATTCTTCTCGGCAACGATGCCTAAATCCATTCGTAAATTCTCTCATTCTGTTTTACGTCGTCCAAAAGAAGTAAGCGTAACGCCAGTTTCTTCGACAGCTGAAACGGTGGAACAATTTGTTTACCATGTGGACAAGGATATGAAGGTTAAATTATTGGTGAGTATCTTAAACGATCATCCCGAAGAACGTACTTTAATCTTTACGCGTACAAAACATGGGGCTAATCGATTGGTTCGTCATTTGGAAAAAGCTGGAATTCCATCGGCTGCTATCCACGGGGATAAATCGCAAAATGCACGTCAACGCGCGTTAAATGATTTCAAAGAGGAAAAATTAAAAGTTTTAATTGCGACAGATATTGCTGCGCGTGGAATTGATATTGACCAATTGCCTTATGTGATCAATTATGAATTACCAAATGTACCCGAAACCTATGTACACCGTATTGGTCGTACAGGTCGTGCAGGTCGCGAAGGAAAAGCCATTTCGTTATGTGCAGCAGACGAAAAAGGAGACTTAATGAACATCGAGAAATTGATTGAGGCCTATGTTACGGTCATTAAAACGCCTAAAGAGTTTCATAAAAAACCAGATGCTGAAGTAAAACAAAGCAACTCGAAAACGAAATTCCGTCCAAAGAAAGAATTTTTCAAGACTAAAGGTGATCGTAGAGATCGCAGAAGATAATATCCACTAAAAAAGCACTTCGATTGAAGTGCTTTTTTAGTTTATTTTAAACGGTAATTAATTCCAATACCTACATTGAAATTTTTAATGTAAGTATATTCACTAAATTTTGTAAATCCTAAATCTGCTCTAAGCCCTACATCGAATTTTTTATTCAGATTATAACCTCCACCAAAAACAAATGAAAATTGTAAGTTATTGATATCTTCTAACTTGCCTTCTATTTTAGGAAATTCATTCAATCTATCTTCTGTCGTCCCTTCTATTGAAATTAAATAAGCTATTTGAGGTCCTAATTCAACATAAAATTTTGTAGGTTGATATTTTAGTAGAAGAGGTAACTTCACTAAATTTGTTTTATAATATTCATCAAATCTTGGTTGAGTATTTTCTGGATTTTCTATTCCTCCAAAATATTCTACTGTAGAAATATTTACATTATTAAATCGTTCATACGAATACATTAATTCTGGCTGAAAACTGAATCCATTCTTCATTTGAAGATTATAAAAGCCTCCTATATAAAATCCAAATCTATTTTGATTATCGCCAATTTTAGCATTTGCAATTCCTGTGGTTTGACCTCCACCTTTTACTCCAAATGAGCTCTGTGCAAAGCTCATCGTAGAAGATAAAAGTAAAGCATATAAATAAGTTTTCTTCATATATTTGATTAATATAAAGAAAGTAACGTTTATTCTATTTATATATTGTTAAGCTTTTTCTTCCGCATATTGATCCACAATCATACTCAATGCACCATCGGTTGTAATATTACACGCAGTACCAAAACTATCTTGTAACGCAAAAATCGTTAAGATTAAAGCTACACCGGCTTCATCAAATCCAAGCACATTTGAAATTAATCCTAATGAAGCCACGACTGTTCCCCCTGGAACACCTGGTGCACCCACTGCAAAAATACCTAATAATAATACAAAGGTTAGCATTGTTCCTACATCGGGAATTGTTCCGTATAATACTTGGGAAACCGTCATCACAAAGAATACTTCCGTTAACACCGATCCACACAAATGGGTGTTCGAGAAAAATGGAATTGTGAAGTTCGCAATCGTTGGTTTAATGACTTTACTATCGTCCACTGCTTTTACTGCTACCCCTAACGTTGCTGCTGAAGACATGGTTCCGACTGCCGTTAAATACACGGGCGGATAGTGTTTTAATAATTTGAAGGGATTGGTTTTATGGTACACCCCAGCAATTGTATACATTAGCGTCATCCAAATGAAATGCCCCACAATCACAATTAAAATGACTTTTAAGAAAACGGGCAATTGTTTTTCGATGGAACCTTCATAACTTAAAATCGCAAAGTTTGCGGCGATAAAAAAGGGTAGAATTGGAATCAACACTTTATTGACCAATAGAATCACAATGTCTTTGAATTGATCAAAAATCTTTTCTAATTCTTTGGCTTTGGTGATTAGAATTCCCATACCTAACATCAATGCAATGACCAATGCGGTCATCACCGAAAATAGAGGTGGAATATCCAATTGAAATAAAATTTTCGGGACTTCTTTTAAAGCTTCTACAGAAGTTGGGATGGAAAGATTCGGAATAATCTGGTATCCGGCAAATGTTGAAAATAAACCGGCACCCACCGATGATAAATAAGCGATTAATAACGAGAATCCTACAATTTTACCGGACCCTTGGTTTAATTTGGTGATTGATGAGACAATAAATCCAATGACAATTAAAGGTACTAAGAAGAAAATCAATTGTCCTGTAAAATATTTAAGGGACAATACCACTTGAATGGTACTTTCTGTTAAATAATTTCCTAAGACTAAACCGGCAATTACACCTAATACTAATCGAAATAAGGTGTTATTTACTATTTTTTTTAACATTCATACTAATTTGCCTCAAATATAAAGTCTATTAATTAAATAGACTTTATGTGATTTAAGATTTTTTTAAAGTGAAGAATTGATCAGTACTTTTAAAATATAAAGCGGTTTAATTCTCGTCTTAGTTCTCGATTCATTTCCTTTTATCTGATCCATACAATGAAACACTCAAGCTGAAGAGGTTCAATTAATAATTCTCTCGTACAAATTGAATGGCAAGGTTCAACGCATTATTGGACACGGTTTTGATCAAATCTTCGCGGTCCATGTACGGGTAAAAGTATTTTTTATTTAATGTCGCGGAACCGTTGGTCACCGATACCCAAACTGTCCCTACTTCTTTACCGTCTTCGCCTTTTGAAGGTCCTGCTACACCTGTTGTGGCAATGGCCAAATCGGTATTGAGTACTTTACAAGCCCCTTTCGCCATTTGTTCGGCTACTTGTGCTGAAACTACGGTATATTCTTGAATGATTTTTGGTTCAACTCCTAATACATTTGTTTTTACTGCAGTGGCATAGGACACCACTGTTCCGTAATAATACATGGAACTTCCGGGTACAGATGTGAGTAAAGTTGCTAAATTTCCTCCTGTACAGCTTTCGGCTGTGGATAAGGTTAGCCCTCTGTACTTTAATACTTCGGCTAATATTTTAGCAGGTTTACCCGAAACTTCAGAAAGGATGTATGATCCTGCAATTTGTTTGAATAGCTCAATTTGTTCCTGAATTGCTAATTTCAATTGTTCCTCATCCGTTCCAGTGGCTGTAAAACGTAGATCGATGGATGTTCGATTCGGTAAATACGCTAAACTGATAAAATCTGGAATTTTATTTTCCCACTCCTCTACTAAAATTGCCAAATCACTTTCCGGAATCCCACTGACTAAAATATCACGATGAACAATTACTTCGGCCTTGAATTGTTCTTTTAATCTTGGCATAATTTCTTCGCGCATCAACCCTTTCATTTCAAACGGAACGCCTGGAAGGTTGATGATGATTTTATCTTGAAAAGCGGTCCATAAACACGGTGCTGTTCCGTAACGGTTCTGTATAAAAGTTGATTGTTCAGGAATTAACGCTTGGTCTTGATTCAAGTGATTTAATTCTTTGGTATATCCTCTTGCCGCAAAAAGTTGCACAATATTTTCCAAGACTTTCTCTTCCCGAACGAACCCACAATCCAAAAATTGACACAATGCATTTTTTGTTTTATCGTCTTTTGTTGGTCCTAAACCACCTGTGACGATAATGATATCGGAATGGTCTATTCCGCGTTGAAATGCTTCGATAATATGGAATAATTCGTCTTTGACCGAAAGAATCTCTTCGACTTCAATTCCGATTTGGTTGAGTTGTTGTGCAATAAAAGCCGAATTGGTATCGACAATTTGCCCGATTAAGATTTCGTCTCCAATTGTTATTAAGGTTGCTTTGGTTTTCATAACTAAAAAAACTTGCTCCACTAAAGGTAACAAGTTTAAAGCGTTTCAAATTAATTTTTATTAACAACTTTCTTCATCGGAGGCTATTATAAATCCAAACATTTTCTAAACAATTCTAAAAGCTTAATAGAATGCTTTTTCAAATTATTATTATCGTTAGAAACATGTGAAAACTCATATATAACCTATTAAATTTTTGAATCATTTTAAATTCTTTCAATATTTCATATTTTTATAGAACGCTTTTTGAAATCCCTCATTCTTCTATGCCGCCTCTATGCTACCTTTATGTCGCGTTAATGCTGCCTTAAGACGCTTTAACCCTACTTTATATTGCCCTTTCAATCGGTTCACCAAGGAGGTTGTTCGGTGTTTGTATGATGCTTGTTTGGTTGTCTTCAGTTGTAAGGCATTCGATTTATTTTTTGTCGATTGAACTTTCTTGATTAAACATTTCGTTTCGCTTGCGATTGGCTTCGTCGTAAATATCACTTAATTCTTGTGGCGATATAATTTGTAGTCTAGATTTTTTATCCGCTTTTAAAGGATTTTTGAATTTGTAATTTTTGACATTGGGTTTAATGTTTTGCACACGAATAAAATTATCCATTCTTCCTACTTCTGGAATTTCCATAAATAAATTCATTTCTAAAACAAAACCATCCAAAGGTTGTACTGCAATTGGCATAAATTTAAAATCTATATCTTTTGTAAACCAAGCTTCAACATCATAAACCATTTGACCAGCTTTATACTTTGATTTCGCTTTCTGAACTTTATAACCTAAAATTTCTTTGGTTTCATTCGTCAATTCCCAAGTTAATTTTTCAATAAGATTTTTAACGATATACTTTTTACCATAAACATCTACCTCACGATAATTCTCATTTAACATAAAATCAGAATATGTTAATCCAAAAGGTAAACCTGCTACAGATTTTTTCACTCCTCCTTTTGTATCTTGAGCGTTATCTATTTTCTCTTGTTCGATTGAATTATATTCTTTTTCAGATGAATAAATTAAATAATCTAATGGTTTAGGATTTTCATTTTGTTCGATGTTCCATTTTCTTGCTTCTACATCTTTAATATTTCCAAAAAATTTTTCAATATATTCAGGTGTATATTTGGTATGATGCTGTAATTCGACTTTTACTTCATAAACCTGAGCTTGTACAAAAGAACTAAGTACGAATAGTAAATAAAAAAGTTTTTTCATTTTTAAATTAATTTTATTAAAAATAAAAAAGAGTTACAACAAATTGTAACTCTTTTACTATTAAAATTTTATTTGATAGATTCTTGACTCTTCTCCCCTCGGATGATAACCTTGTCCTACATATTTAAATCCAAATTTTTCATAATACCCGATGTGATCGGTACAAAGATTCAGTTGATGAAATCCAAATCGTTTGGTGTCTCTAATGGCTTGATCTATTAATAATTTGGCGTAATTATTTCCGCGATGTTTTTCTTCAATAAATAAGGCACATAACCACGGATACAAATCCATTCGACTGATAAAATCATTGGTAATTAGACCAGCACAACCGATAAACTCATCGTTCTCATTTGCTAACACATACCATTGTGGTAAATCATTTTCAGCCGTAATACAATGTGAGATGCAATCTTCATAAATAATTGGCGGAGCACCTGTCCAATGTTTCTGAAAATATTGAATGATTCTCTCTTTATATCCTGGTTCTTCTTTTACGGATATGATTCTCATTTTTTCGATTTTGTTTTAAAAATAAAAAAAGAGCTACAATAAATTGTAACTCTTTTAACTATAATAGATAAACTATTTTATAGAATATGTTTTTCTGCATGGTAAGAAGAACGAACCAACGGTCCTGATTCCACGTGACGGAATCCTAATCCACGAGCAAAATCTTCGTATTTCTTGAATTGTTCTGGCGTAATGAATTCTTTTAACGGTAAATGTTGTTTTGTTGGTTGTAAATATTGACCAATTGTAATCACATCTACATTGGCATTCGCTACATCTTGAATTGTTTCGAAAACCTCATCTTCTGTTTCACCTAAACCAAGCATAATTCCTGTCTTTGTACGACGTTGACCTGCCTCTTTTGCATAACGTAAAACTTCTAACGAACGATCGTATTTCGCTTGGATACGAACTTCACGTGTTAAACGACGAACCGTTTCCATATTATGTGATAAAACTTCCGGTCCTGCTTCGATGATACGGTCGATGTGTTTTTCGATGCCTTGGAAATCTGGAATTAATGTTTCCATGGTTGTACCTGGACTGATGCGACGTACTGCACGAATGGTTTCAGCCCAAATGATTGACCCCATATCTTTCAAATCGTCACGATCCACAGATGTTAAAACAGCATGTTTAATTTTCATTAATTTAATCGAACGCGCTACTTTTTCTGGTTCAGCCCAATCCACTTGCTCTGGACGACCTGTTTTTACCCCACAAAAACCACAAGAACGTGTACAAACATTTCCTAAGATCATAAAGGTCGCCGTTCCTTCTCCCCAACATTCTCCCATGTTAGGACAGCTCCCACTTTGACAAATTGTATTTAATTTATATTTATCAACTAAAGTTCTTAATTCTTTATGCTTTTTTCCTGTAGGTAATTTTACACGTAACCACTCAGGTTTTTTCACTCTTCCGTCTGGTCTTAACTCAACACTCATACGTTACTTTTTCTGAAAAGCTAATTTACAATTTATTTTTAGATGTTATTGAATTTATAGTTTATGTCCTATTTTAAATTTAACATTGATTTTTATGAAGTGGAATAGGGATTGATAATCTTCTATTTATTAACAATTTATACAACAATGAAAAAAACATTAATCGCCCTATTAGTAGGGACATTCGTAATGATTAGCTGCGAAAAAAAGACAGAAACGATTGTAACAACTGATGGAAATCAAGATACTATTAAAGTAGAAAATTCTGATACTATAGCTCCTAACGATGATACAGGTTTACGTGTCGACGAACATAATTCTAAAAACTCGTTGGATTGGAATGGTACATATCACGGAACTTTACCTTGTGCGGATTGCGAAGGTATACATACCATAGTAGAATTGCACCAAGATGAAACCTTTAAATTAACGCAAGAATATTTAAATAAAAATACGAAATCTGAAGAAAAAGGTCAATTTGCTTGGTCTGCTGATGGAAGTACAATTACATTAAATACAAAAGATAAAGGAACTGTATATTCATTTAAAGTGGGTGAAGGAAAATTATGGATGTTAGATCAAGAAGGAAAAGAAATCACGGGGTCTTTAGCAGATAAGTATATATTAATCAAGAAATAATTTAAATAAAAACCCGAACAACTAATGTTCGGGTTTTTATTTTATAAAGCAAGTAAATCAAAGGCAATCAAAACTCCTTCTACCTGTACCTTTTCTTTTTTATAATCTTCTCTAGAAAAATATTTTACTGCTTCAATTTCATTGGAAGGTTTAATTTCTTGATGAATTTCTGCTTTAAAACAATCTTGTTCCATTAATAAATTCTGTTCTCCATAGGCCATGGCAGTAATATGAAAGCAGTACTCTAATTGATGAGGTTCTAAAATTAAATTCAATTCTTCCTCTACTTCTCGGATTAATCCTTCTTTAGAACTTTCACCTGCATCAATTTTACCGCCTGGTAAATACCATGCTTTTTTGTTCTTACTATAGGTTAACAATAATTTATTGTTTTCTACTACGATTAATCCCGCGGTTGGTAATTTCTTAAAGTTCATTTCTCAAGCCTTGTTCCCATTTCCATGAATTTCGCAAAGATTCTTCTAAAGTAACTGTTGGTTCCCAGCCTAATTCTGTTTTTGCTAAGGTATTATTCGCATAAGCTTCGATAATATCTCCTTCACGACGTCCTTGAATTTGGTAATTGATTTTTAAATTATTCGCCTCTTGGAATGCATTAACCACTTCTAAAACAGTTGAACCTGTTCCTGTTCCTAAGTTAAAAAATTCTAATGCGGTTTTGTTTTTATTTTCAATTAAACGGGTCATGGCTTTGACATGAGCATCTGCTAAATCATTCACATCAATATAATCACGAATTGCCGTTCCGTCACGTGTTGGATAATCATTCCCCCAAACCGATAAACATTCGCGAATACCAGCTGCAGTTTGTGTGACATAAGGCACTAAATTGTTTGGAATACCTTTAGGCAACTCTCCAATTTTTGCTGTGGGATGCGCTCCCACTGGATTGAAATAACGTAAGCAAATGACATTTTTACCAGAAACAGCTGAAAAATCTTCTAAAATTTCTTCGCCCATTTGTTTCGTTTTTCCGTAAGGTGATTCGGGCTTCTTTAATGGTGTTTGCTCATCAATTGGCATATGGTCAGCCTGACCATAAACCGTACAAGATGAACTAAAAATGATATTATCGACATCAAAATCTTGCATCGATTCTAATACATTTATAAGTCCCACTAAATTATTACGGTAATACATTAAAGGCTTTTGAACCGATTCACCTACGGCTTTATAGGCTGCAAAATGAATAATTCCATCCACATGTTGCGTTTGAAAAAAATCACGAACAGAATTTTCATCCTTCAAATCAATTTTAAAATAAGCAGGTTTTTGATGTGTAATCGAAGTGATACGTTCCAAGAAATTTTCTTCTGCATTTGAACAATCATCAATAATGATGACTTCATATCCAGCATTTTGTAATGCGACAACAGTATGCGATCCGATATACCCCAAACCACCCGTTACCAAGATTTTTTTCATAATATATTTTAGTAGATGTTAGTTCATCAAATTTATAAATAAAAAAAGCCTTTGCAAGGGCAAAGGCTTTAAAAACTTATTTATTATCAGTTTATTTTCCGAAAAATTCTTTAACCGCAGTTGTAATGTATATCAATTGCTCTTCTGATAATTCAGTGTGCATTGGTAAAGACATTACCTCATCGACTAACGTATCTGTATTTGGGAAATCCGCATCATTGTAGTGACCGTTGTCGTACGCTTTTTGTTTGCGTAATGGCACTGGATAATAGATCATTGCTGGAATTTCTTTCTCTGTTAAGAAGGCTTGCAATTCGTTTCTTTTTCCATTTAATACACGTAATGTATATTGGTGGAAAACGTGTGTAGAATCTGGAGAAACAACAGGCGTAATTAATTCCTCGATATCTGCGAATGCATTGTTATAATACGTCGCCGCTGCTAAACGTGCTTCGTTATATGAATTTAAGTAAGGTAATTTGTGGCGTAAAACAGCTGCTTGAATTGAATCTAAACGAGAGTTTACCCCCACTTCGTCGTGGTAGTAACGTTTGTACATTCCGTGGTTTACAATTCCGCGTAAACGGTGAGCGATGTCGTCATTATTCGTGAAGATTGCTCCACCATCTCCGTAACATCCTAAATTTTTAGATGGGAAGAAAGATGTACATCCGATATCTCCGATAGTTCCTGCTTTTTTTCCTTTGTATTCTGCTCCAATGGCTTGAGCCGTATCTTCGATCACATATAAGTTGTGTTCTTTTGCGATGGCCATTACTTCGTCCATGTTTGCACATTGTCCGAATAAATGAACTGGAATAATCGCTTTTGTTTTAGGCGTAATCGCAGCCTTTAATTTTTCAGTATCAATAGTAAATGTATCTAAATTAACATCTACTAAAACTGATTTTAATTTTAATAAATCGATAACCTCCACAGTGGCAGCAAACGTAAAGTCAGCTGTGATGACCTCATCACCTGGTTCTAAACCTAATGCCATTAAAGCGATTTGTAAAGCATCTGTTCCGTTTCCACAAGGAATGACGTGTTTTACATTTAAATATTGCTCTAAATCTGCTTGGAATTGTTTTACCTCAGGCCCATTGATAAATGCAGCCGATTCGATTACGTTTAAGATCGAAGCATCAACTTCTGATTTTATTTTTTGATATTGACTTTGTAAGTCAACCATTTGAATTTTTTTCATAGCCTATGAATTCTATTGATCGATTCAATTGTTTTTCGAATCGAAAACTATAGACAAATGTACAAAAAAACCTTAATCAAAAGTTTTAACTTTGCATCATCGTGCAAGGAATATATAACACATCGATTAAGGCGTACGGATTAGCGCTGAAATTGGCTTCAGGATTTAATGGAAAAGCAAAACTTTGGGTAGAAGGGCGTAAAAATTGGGAGGAACAAATCACCTCTAAAATACAACCGAAGGATCGAGTTTTGTGGGTGCATTGTTCATCTCTGGGTGAGTTTGAACAAGGTCGTCCTGTCATTGAAGCCTTAAAAGTAAAATATCCGAATCATAAGATTGCGGTCTCTTTTTTTCGCCCTCTGGATACGAGATACGTAAAAATTATCCAGGCGCTGATGTGATCTTTTATTTACCACTCGATACAAAAGCTAATGCTAAAAAATTAATCCAAGTTTTACATCCCGAATTGTTGGTTTTGGTGAAATACGAATATTGGTTTAATCTGATTACTGCATTACATCAAAAAAATATTCCAACGATAGTGGTTTCTGCAATTTTTAGAGAAAGTCAAAACTTCTTTAAAAAGAATGGAAACAATTGGTTTGCCCAAAAATTGAATTTGATTTCACATTTCTTTATTCAAAATCAAAAGAGTAAAACCTTATTGGATTCGATTGGCATTCCACAATCGACTTTAGCGGGAGATACCCGATTTGATCGCGTGAAACAAATTGTGCATCAAAACAATCAATTGGATTTTATGGCTCAATTTAAAGGGGATTCTAAATTAATCGTAGTGGGGAGTTCTTGGCCTAAAGATGAGGAACTCTTTCTTCCTTTGATTCATCAACGCTTATCCGAAGGTTGGAAAATCCTTTTTGCTCCACATAATTTACACGACAAAGAAATTGAAGCCTTTACATCAAAATTAAATGTTCCCTTCGTTCAATTTTCGGATTTGGAAAAAACTTCTGTTGCACAACTTGCTCAAGCAAAAGTATTCATCTTAAATACGATTGGTATTCTGTCTAAGGTCTATGCGTATGCAGATATGACGTATATCGGCGGTGGATTTGGGGCAGGTATACATAATACGTTAGAAGCTGTGACTTATGGCAATCCTGTGGTTTTTGGACCGAAATACAAAAAATTCCAAGAAGCGGTAGATTTGATCGAAGTTGGAGGTGGCTTTAGCATCGCGAATCAACACGAATTTGATGCGATCATGGATCGATTAATTACCGATGATTCGTTTAGAACGTCAGCGGGTCAAAAAGCGGGGGATTTTGTACAGCAATCGCCCAATGCTACAGCGATGATTATGGAATATGTGGATGAGTTAATTCGTTAATGTGGGAATTTTTTAATGTGAGAATGTGAGAATTTGGTAATGAGAAAAAGTCAAGTTGAACACATTTTAGCTTTTTGTAAAATATGATGAGATCCTGAAATAAATTCAGGATGACTTGATTTCGCTTTATTTAGATTCTTCACTACTTATTCGTTTCGTTTAAGATAACATCATTTCGACAGTTTGTGTATTTCACTATACTATTTTCTAATTCTACGAGACTACAATCCATCGATTTGTCTTTTCTAGCTGTCAATCTGAGCACATTTCATCTTCTTATAAAATATAATGTGATCCTGAAATAAATTCAGAATGACATTTTTTTTTCCCTCTGAGCTTATCAAAGAAACTGTATTCATTATAAAATTCATCTTGACAATCCTTTATTAATTTTTTCTTAAAAAGTTGGTGATCTCAATTTTTATTCTACATTCGTAGTGTTCTACAACTATAGAAATATGAGTTTATCCAAAAAAGAAGAAGAAGTAATGGAAGTGATTTGGTCGAAAGGAAAAGCCTACGCCAAAGATATTATTGATGCTGCGCCAGAACCAAAGCCTGCTGCAACTACGATTGCGACGTTATTGAAACGTATGTATGATAAAGGATTTATCGATTACGAACAGCATGGAAATTCACGCTTGTATTTTCCTCTAGTGAAAAAGGATGATTATTTCTCGAAAGAAGTGAAAGGAATGATTTCTAATTTCTTTAATAATTCAGTTGCTCAATTTGCTTCATTTTTTGCAAAATCGAACACGATGAGTATCGAAGAATTAGAGAAATTAAGAGATGTTATCGACAACGAAATCGACCGCAAAAAGAAATAGCCTATGATAGCTTATATCATCAAATTTGTTTTATGCTCAGGATTTCTTTTTTCTTTTTATAAAGTTTTCCTAGAGCGAGAAAGTATGTACAAAACCAACCGATTTTACTTACTGTTTTCGCTAGTGTTTTCTTTAGTTGCTCCCATCTACGAAATGGAGTTGCCGATGACTATACAGGAAACTCAAATTTCTCCAGAAATTATAGCCTATATTTTGGCTAATCCTCAACTCTTAGAACAAGAGTCAGGATGGAATTATGGGGAACTTTTGAATTTGATTTATGGAATTATTGGACTAGGATTATTTTTCCGATTTGTATTCAATATTATTTCTATTATATACCGAATAAAACAAGATGAAAAATTTGAAACACAAGACATCACTTTTGTTTTAGACGATAAAACTGATCAACCATTTAGTTTCTTACATTATATCTTTCTGCCACAAGAAAAATATGATACAATTCATCCGAACTTAATTCAGCACGAAAAAGCACATTGCATCCAAAAACACAGTTGGGATATCGTATTCATAGAAATCTTTCAGATTGTATTTTGGTTCAATCCTTTTATCTATTTATATAAAAAATCCATCCAATTAAACCACGAATTTTTGGCTGATGAATATGTTTTACAAAATGACGTCGACGTAAAAATATACCAGCATCAAATATTAGATTGTATTGCAGCTCAATCTCAAAATTCAGTTGCGAGTCATTTCAATTTTATTCTAACCAAAAAAAGATTACTCATGATGACCAAACATACATCAAAAAGAAAAGCTCGTATATTATCTTTTGCTAGTTTTCCATTTATATTATCTGCATTTGTATTATTTAGTCAAAAAACATTTGCACAAGAAGTAAAACAAAATGCTAAAAAAGTAGAAAACGTTTTAGATCAGAAAGTAGAAAATCCGATTATCGAATTAAAAAAAATAGCTAAAGATACTGAAATCATTGCGGCCGATAATATTACGATAACGCTTGATTCTACGAATAAAAGAATGATTTTTCCAAAAGAAATAAAAGATATCTCTAAAGCAGATATTAAAAATTTTACCATCGATTATAGAACTGAAACTGGAAAAGTCGAATTACATTCTGGAGAAACGAAAGAGTTTAAACTTGAAAATTTAGCGGTACAAAAAAACAATATTAAAATCGAAAATGGTGATCAATTAAAAAACATCGATCCAAAAGAAATTAAATCCATTGTCGTTGGAAAAGACCGAAACTTTTTACAAGTTATTAAAAAGAATAATGACACCATCAAATTTAATGTTGAATCAAAATTTAAAGCAAGTAATTCTAAAATTTTAAAACTTGATGAACTATCAACAAATGAGATTTTAACGCCTACAATAAAAGCAAAATTAAAAGATTTGGATATTAAAAACTTTGCGGGTATTGAAATGTTAAATCGAAACGGAACCAAAGTAATCCAAGTTGAAGATAAAATTCTTGTATTCGATTCTAAAGATAAATTAATAAGTCAATCATCCGTTCCATCAAAAATTGAAACCATTGTTATTGATGATAACACTCTAAAAGAATTAAAAAACATTCCTCCTATTCATAATAGACTTTCTGTTGTTACCCCTTCAAAAACAGACTTTGAATCAAAAAATGGATGGAGAATCGATGTACAACCTCATAGTAGTCCTGAACTAACTAAAAATAGTTCGTATCCTATTATCCATGGAAATTCAATTTCAGTGAAAAGTTTATACATCGAAACTGAACCACAAACAAAAGAGCAAATCGCAAAAGAACTAGATCAATTAAAATCGAAAGAAAAAGAAACGAAAAAACGCATCAAAGCATTAGAAAAACAACAAAAGAAATTAAAGTAAATTTTTATAACATTTTAGGAAGTCGAATTGGCTTCCTTTTTTTATGCGAGATATTAAACTAAATAATCATTTAAAAATGTATTTTTGAAATAATTAACACCCCTTAAATAAAAAAAACACTTTTACTGATTGGTTTGTTATCCGTATGTGTTAACGCACAGGAGGAAAATAAAATCGCACTAGAAAATCAATGGTTCGTCGAAGGTGGATTTGGATTTGGAACCTCTAACGAAGGAAATTATAGATATTATTCACTTTCACCCTCGGTGGGAAAATTTGTACGCTCAGACCTTGCCATTGGTATAGGATTAGCTTATGGTGCATATCTGGATACCTATAAAGAATTTGACGACAAAAAATACTTTATTAGCGTAAATCCATTTGTTCAGAAATATTGGAGAATTTCCAATCAATTCTATCTCTTCTTGGATTTTTCGGCTGTCTATGGATATGGTAAAACGACGCATACCTATCATGAGTTAAATGATAAAGCAATCTCTGATTATAGTGGATATGGTCTTGGACTTTCACCTGGATTTGAATATTATTTTACACCCAATTGGTCCATCAATTCGCGTTTAGGAGGGTTTTCTTGGACGGCCTCAAGAGACCAACTAGGAGAAGTTCAACATTCTTTTGATTTAGGATTTTCATCGGAAAGAAATTACGCCCTTAGTGCCAATAATGGAATTATGATCTCATTAAAATATACTTTTGATTAATTTTTTAAACCAGGAAGTTCTAAGAACTTCCTGTTTTTTTTGAGTAGATCAAGAATTTTCTATCTAAGATTTCTCTTAAGATTCTTTTAAGATTCTAAATCCATTAATCATGGAAGTTTTTTGAGTGAAAAAGAATGCTAATCTTCTCGTCTTTATATGCTATTCGCCAAAAACAGGCTTCATAAATTGTTATAACAACGTATAAGAGAAATGAAAAACTACCTGTTTTTTTTATGATAAATTTTAGGATTTTTCACATTTAACATTTCACAATTGAATATCATTCAGCGAAATAACTATTTCACTGAAATATTTTAAACAAACCTTTAAAATTAACTGATATTAATCATTTCTTAAGATTCACACCACCCTCACCTTTACACAAAGTTTTAATGATATGAAAAAATTAATCTTAGTCGCTTCATTATTCGCTTTAGGAGCGAATGTTTTCGCACAAGAGAATGGAGAAGGAAATAAAGTTGAATCTACAAATGGTGTAGAATTAAACGGAAAATGGATGTTAATGGGTCAAGCTGGATATACTTCAACTAACGAAGGAGATACTCAAACTTACACAGCATTACCATCAATTGGAAAATTCATTACGAATGATGTAGCAGTTGGGGCAGCATTTGGATACACAGGATCTAGAGATGAAAAAAGCCCTGAATTTATCCACAAAACAAATACTTACTTAGTACAACCTTTCGTACGTAAATATTGGGATATTGCTGGAGGATTAAAAGTATTCGGACAAGCGTCTGTTCCAGTAGGTATCGGAAACTACAAAGATAAAATTGACGGTGTTGATTACAGACACAGCTACACTACTTACGGTGTTGAAGTAGCTCCAGGTTTAGATTACTTCTTCTCATCTAATTGGTCTGTAGAAGCAACTTTCGGATTATTTGCTTGGAATGCAGTTAACCCAAAACAAGGTGACACAAATAACACTTTCAAATTCGGATTAAACTCTGGTATGATGGACGGTGTTAAAGTAGGTATCAAATATTTATTTTAAATAGATCTTTTTTTTATAACAAAAAGGTGGAAGGAAGCTTTTCAAGAAAGGCTTCCTTTTTTATTACGTCATAGTTTGGCATTTCAATTTCTTAATCTTGTAGAGTTTTATTAACTTTCTAAAAATTTATTGAAGTGCTACAACCAGGCGATTTTAAAATTTACAATGCTTCAGCTGGAGCGGGTAAAACCTATACTCTTGTTAAAGAATTTATTTCGTTGTTACTTAAAGACGAAAGTGTTTATCGTTTTGAACATATCTTAGCGATTACCTTTACCAACAAAGCAGCTAATGAAATGAAGGAACGTATCATCGAAAAGTTAGAAGAATTAGCGGATACTTCTAAAACATTTGATGCATACATCTTAGATTTGTCTCGAGAAATCGCATTAGATCCTACAATAATTCAAGAACGAGCGCGTAAAATTTTAATCGCTATTCTTCACAACTATTCTAAATTTTCAATATCAACCATCGATAAATTTAACTTGAGATTAATGAAATCATTTGCTCAAGACTTAGGTTTATCCATGAATTTTGATGTGGAAATGAATACTCAAGAAATGGTGGAAGAATCCGTAGATTTATTATATTCTAAAATCGGAGAAGATCAAAAATTAACTGAAACCATGATTACCATCGCCTTAGATAATATGGATGATAATAAATCATGGGATATCCGAAAATCCTTATCGGCAGATACTGTTAATATTTCCAATGATCGAAACTTAGAGCAATTGGATGATTTACGCAAAATTCCTTTGGAAGATTTTGTAGCCTATCGTAAAACCATTTTTGATGATATTAAAACATTAAAAGAAGCTTTGACGATGGTAGGACAATCCTTCTTCGAACTTTTGCAACAATATGGACTGACACCGAATGAACTTCCAGGAAAGTCTCGTGGAGTATCTTCCTATTTCAACAAATTAAAGAATTATGATGGGGAAGGTATTATTTTACCTACGGATACGAATACCAAAGAAATTATTGACGGTGTTTACTTAGAAAAAGTAAAAGATGCTACTGCTGAACAAATTTTCCCTGACATCAAAGCTTTATTTCTACAAGCTCAGTTCATCACGGATAAATTGGTTTTGTTGTCATCGATTCAAAAAAATATATCCTCTATTTCTTTGATTAATGAAGTTGAAAAATCATTGGATTCGATCAAAAAAGAAACGAATGTATTATTGATTAACGAGTTTAATACGAGAATTAGTAAACATTTGCGCGATCAACCTGCTAACTTTATTTACGAACGTATAGGGAGCCGTTACCATCATTATTTTATTGATGAATTTCAAGATACGTCTACCCTACAATGGCAAAATTTTGATCCTTTGATTGAGAATGCCCGTGCTCAATCCGATACGATTATGTTGGTTGGTGATGCCAAGCAATCGATTTATCGTTGGCGTGGTGGAAATCCTGCCCAAATGACTGGTTTGATTGAACATCAGGATGAATTGAACATTAAAGTACAAGAATTAGATACCAATTGGCGCAGCCATGAAAATATTATCAAATTCAACAACGAGCTATATACTTTTATCGCCCCTCAATTGAATATGCCTGATTTCAGGGAAATCTATTTAAGCGGAAATCAGCAAAAAACCAATAGCCGAAAAGATGGTTTTGTACACCTTAAATTCATTGAGAACAAAGAACGTTCAAAAGATGAATTCAAAGAACAAAATCTTGAATCTATTTTACAGTATGTCAATCAATGCCGTGATAATGGCTATTCGTTAAGTGATATTGCCATCTTGGTACGTAGCAATGCGCAAGGAATTGCAATCGCTAAACATTTAACGGAAAATGAAATCGTCGTAATTTCGAATGAAGCCTTATTATTAAAGAATTCGTATGAGATTCAGTTGATTGAATATTTGTTTAAAATTGCTGCCAATCCGATGGATGAGCAAAGTAAGATACGCTTTTTAATGGTGGCTTATGAGATTCATTTATTTGAATCTGATGATTTAACCGTTACCATTCAAAAAGGGATAAAAAATAAAATCGATGGATTCTTAGATTTGATGAAAGATATTGGTCTTGATTTGGATTTTATTCGCGATGAGAATTTATCACTTTATGATTTTACCGAAAAAACGATTCGTGCTTTACAATTGGAAGAACGTTCTCCGGCTTATATCCTAAGCTTCTTAGATGTCGTATTAGATTATTCATCCAAAAATGAATCCGACTTAAATTCATTTTTAGAATACTGGCAAACGGCAAAAGACAAATCATCTGTCAAAACACCAAAAGGAGTAGAAGCCGTTCAAATTATGACGATTCACAAATCAAAAGGTTTAGAATTTCCCGTGGTGATTTTACCTTATTTGGATTGGACTCCTAAAAATTCAAACATTTGGATTCCGCTCGAAAAAACAGATGTGAATCCATTTCAGAATTTCTATGTTGGAATTAATAACGATTTAAAGACCATCAAAGATCAATCGATTAAACTGGCGATTGAACAAGAAGAGAATTTGGTCCAAATGGATGCGATTAATACATTGTATGTGGCTACAACGCGTGCCAAAGAGCAGTTGTATATGATTGCTTTAAAACCAAAGGAAAATTCGAAAACCAAAACCATTGCCCATTATCTTCATGAGTTTGCTTTTTCAAAAGGAATGACAGAAGATGAGTTTACGGTTTACGGAGATCCAAAACGTTTATCAGTTCCGAAGAAGCATCAAGACGATTCGATTGAAATCAAACTACATTCTTTGGATTGGAACAATAAATTAACGGTCAACACCAATTCGGAAAAAGCTCAACAAAAATTAGCTTTAACTGAATATGCGAACGCGATGCATAATGTATTGGCTCAGATCAAAACGATTCACGATGTGGATACCATCATCCATTTAGAACATCAACGTGGAACAATATCTAGCGAAAATCTTTTGCGTATAAAAAATGGAATTGAAATTATTCTAAATGATTCCGTTTTAGTTCCGTACTTTGCAGAAGGATTAATCGTGTTGAATGAACGCGATTTTATCGATCAAAGCGGGGAAATTTTCCGTGCAGATCGTGTGGTCATCGATTCTGAAAATAATTGTACAATTATTGATTATAAAACAGGACAACCGGAAACCACACATCATTTCCAAATCAGTCAATATGCACAATTTTTCAGTCAATTGGGATATACCATCAAAGAGAAATTATTAGTATATATTGATGATACACACGAAAAAATAAATATAGTTGCTGTTGATTAATGAACGAGAATGTTAAATTAAAATTAGCCTCATTACCTGAAACGCCTGGCGTTTATCAATATTATAATAAAAATGGGGATTTGTTATACGTCGGAAAAGCGAAGAACTTAAAACGACGGGTCAATTCCTATTTCAATAAAACACATGATTCAAAACGACTTCGTGTGTTGGTTTCTAACATTGATAACATCGAAACCATCAATGTGAACAGTGAATATGATGCCCTTTTATTGGAAAATAATCTGATCAAAGAACATCAACCCCGATACAATATTCTTTTAAAAGATGACAAAACTTATCCGTGGATTTGCATTAAAAATGAACGATTTCCACGCCTATTTTCTACCCGAAATGTCATCAAAGATGGATCCGAATACTATGGTCCCTATTCGAGCGTCAAAATGATGAAGATACTTTTGGGCTTAATTAAAGAATTGTATCAAATTCGTACATGTTCCTATGATTTAAGTGAAAAAAATATTGAAAATGACAAATATAAAGTTTGTCTAGAGTATCATATCGGAAATTGTCAAGGACCATGCGAAGGCTTTCAGTCAGAAGAAGATTATAATGCGCAAATCAATGGTATTCGAAGCATTATAAAAGGAGAATTTTCTGAAGCTAAAAATTATTTAAATGATAAGATGCTTCATTACGCCTCTCAATTGGAGTTTGAGAAAGCCCAAATGATTAAAGACAAACTAGAGACTTTACACAAGTATCAAGCACGAACAACGATTGTTTCACCAACAATTACTAATGTTGATGTCTTTTCTATCACTTCTGACGCGGAATATGCGTATATCAATTTCATGAAAATTCATCATGGAGCAATTGTTCAATCGCATACCGAAGAATGGAAGAAAAAATTAGAAGAAAGTGATGAAGACTTATTGCAAAGAGCCATTGTTGATTTTTCAGAACGTTTTAATTTAAACTCGAAAGAAATTTATGTGCCTTTTGAGATCAGTTTAGAGATCCCGAATCGCAAAATTACCGTTCCTAAAATTGGAGATAAAAAACATATCATTGATTTATCGATTAAAAACACGAAGATTTATCGATTAGAACAATTGAAGCAAACCAAAATTGTAGATCCTGATCGCCATACCAATCGGATTATGAATCAGATGAAAAATGATTTACGCTTACCAGTAGAACCACGTCATATTGAAGGATTCGACAATTCCAATATTCAAGGAACCAATCCTGTATCAGCTTGTGTAGTTTTTAAGGATGGTAAACCGAGTAAAAAAGATTATCGCATTTTTAACGTACAAACGGTAGAAGGGCCCAATGACTTCGCTACGATGGAAGAAGTTATCTATCGACGTTATTCTCGTGTTTTGGCTGAAGGAGAACCATTACCTCAACTGATTTTGATTGATGGTGGTAAAGGTCAGTTAAGCTCAGCATTAAAATCGATTGATCGTTTAGGATTACGTGGTAAAATTTCGATTATTGGTATTGCAAAACGACTGGAGGAAATTTATTATCCCGATGACCCCTATCCATTGTATTTGGACAAAACTTCAGAGACTTTGAAAGTTTTACAACATGTCCGTGATGAATCTCACCGTTTTGGGATCACACGACATCGCAATAGAAGAAGTAAAAATGCGTTTAAATCTGAATTGGATGATATACCTGGTATAGGACCTCAAACAATTAAAGAATTATTAACAATTTTTAAGTCGGTACAAAAAATAAAATCTGCATCTTTGGAAGAACTAACGGATGTTGTGGGGAAATCCAGAGCAGAAAAAATAAAAGTGTATTTTTCTAATGAAAACAATGCCAATATTGGATAGAGATTTAACCTCTCTATTGAATAATACTAAACTACAAGCCATATTAGCGACAGTACCTCTTGCTGTATTTACACTTGCAATGCTAAGCTATTTTATCATCTTTTTTTCGTTATTCGGAACCTTAGATGCACAAATAGGCCATGAAGGTGCTTCTAAATCGATGCTTACTTCCTTATTAGGAAATTTGGTCATCTTTATCTTTCTCGTTTTCATTGGATTTTTTGTCGGTGTGATTTCTTTTATATATTATGTAGTCCATGCTGTAAAAAATCCAAATTTGATCGAAAGTGATGATCGATTGCTTTGGATATTAGCCATTATTTTAGGAAATGGTATCGGTGTTTTTATCTACTGGTTATATCAAATCAAGAAAAAAGATCCTAAGCCAATAATTGATTTATACGACGAAGATTTATAATTCGATTTCGACATAAAAAAGAAAAGCCTTTCAATTCAGAAAGGCTTTTCATTTTCATATTAGTGTCATTAAAAAATAGACTATTTCAGAAATAGTACTACTCAAAAGTACATTTTAGAATTTAACAAAACAAGCTTTTTAGTTAATAAAATACTAAATAATTTTAAAATTTAACAATTTGATAATATTTCAAGTTTTTAAAACAAGATTATTTAATTTTTACCCACTAAAAATTACTATTAAATAAAATAGCCCACTGAAAAAGTGGGCTATTTTTAATTTTTTATCGATTTCATTAAACAAATGGTGTTTTCACCACCTCTGCTAATATGTTTTTATCACGAATTTGGATTCGAATTGTTGTTCCGACTTTTGCAAAATCAACGTGTACATACGCTAAACCAATTCCTTGTTTTAACATTGGTGATTGTGTTCCAGAAGTAACTATTCCAATCGTGTTCGCTGCATCGTCTACAACTTTATAATCATGACGAGGAATTCCACGCTCGATCATTTTAAACCCAACTAATTTCTTCTCTACGCCCGCTTCTTTTTGTGCTTTTAAGATTTCAGAAGAAATGAATCCTGTATCTAATTTGGTAACCCAACTTAATCCTGCTTCTAATGGTGTAGTTTCATCATTAATGTCATTTCCATATAAACAGTATCCTTTCTCTAAACGTAAGGTATCACGAGCAGCTAAACCACAAGGTTCGATTCCAAAATCTTTACCTGCTTCAATTACTTTGTCCCACATTTCGTTGGCTTGTTCATTGGTAAAGTAGATTTCAAATCCTCCTGAACCTGTATACCCTGTCGCTGAAATTATTACATTTTCAAATCCTGCAAATGTACCTACTGCGAAATGATAGAAAGGAATATCAGCTAGATTAACATCAGTCAAAGATTGCATAGCTTCAATTGCTTTAGGACCTTGGATGGCTAATAAAGACATATCATCTGATTTATTAGATAGTTCTACACCAAAAGTATTATGCTTGTTAAACCATTCCCAATCTTTATCAATATTAGAAGCATTCACTACGGCCATAAACTCATCTTCTGCCATTTTGTAGATGATCAAATCATCCACAATTCCACCTTTTTCATTTGGCATGGCATTGTATTGCGCTTGTCCAACTGCAACTTTCGTTACATCATTCGTTAAGATATATTGTAAAAAGTCTGTAGCTTTCTCACCTTTCACAAAAAATTGTCCCATATGAGACACGTCGAATACACCAACTTTTTCACGAACTACAAAATGCTCTTGATTAACACCTGCGTATTGTACTGGCATTTCGTATCCAGCAAAAGGAACCATCTTCGCACCTAAATCTTTGTGCTTTTGGTTTAATGCGGTAATTTTCATGTTTGTTTGCTTTGTAAATTATTTCTCCCAAAAATAAGGAATTTTATGATCAAACAGAACAAACTAAAAATTTCTATTATCTGATTTTATGGACAATTTTTAAATGTCCTGAAGTTGCTTTATAAGGATCAAATTGCATTTTCGAAGTCCCATCCTTGAAATCATGCCTAAATTTTTGGCTAATTTTTCCTTTTAAGACCACTGTTTCACATGTTTCACATGGTTTAATTTTAATGCTATCATTCGTCTCTCCTTTTATTCGAACGATTTGATAGGTATAATTTTTATTCTTTTTAGCAGGAATCGAGTTATTAACAATGGCATCAAAATCATTGATAAAAAATACATCACGACCTTGATTACTCCCCACGATAATCGCAACACCAAGTCCAATTAATAATAGTATTATTGTAATCGTTAATCCCTTTTTAAAATCCATAAACTATACCTTTATTATAGAGTTTAAAAATACAATAAAATATCTATGAAAAAAATATTTAATTCTTTACCGCTTATCGTTACTCATTTGTTGCTTTTTTTCCTTACAAGTTGTACAATACAAAAAACTTCTTCACCTCCCCATCTTATTCGTCCTTCAGTTCTAAAAAATGGTGATCTTATTTTTGTTGGGGCGTTAGATGAGGGGCTTTCGGGTGCGATCAAACGAGCAACGATTTTGGAGGGGAGTTATAATTATGATCATGTAGGAATCGTTGAACGCACCACCCATGGAATTTATGTATTACACGCTGCACCAACAGGTGGATCACAAAGAGAAGAATTAAACCGATTTTATACCCTTCGAAAAACCGAACAAAATTCGATTGTCGTTTATCGATTAAAGAAAAATTATACTTTCGCTATACCTCATGCCATTACTCAAGCGAACACGATGCTTGGTAAACCCTACAATTGGACATATATTTTAAATGAAAATGAATATTATTGTTCTGATTTTGTTGAGCGAGCATTTCGAAAAGATCAAATCTTTGAACACATTCCAATGAATTTTAAAAATAAATCCAGTGGTGAAATCGATACATATTGGATTGAGTTTTATACCAATTTCAATCAATCTGTTCCACAAGGTTATCCAGGAACCAATCCCAATCAGTTATCTCAATCCTCTAAATTAGAAATGGTCGGAAGTCTCGAACTATATCTTACAAAATAGTTACCTTTGACCAATGAAACAAAATTTATTCTTAACAGGAGTATTCTTCATTATTCTATTTACAATGAAGTTTTTATTTGACAAAAGTGATTTCACATCAATGTTAATCTACTCTGTCATTGGTTCGGCCATTTTTTTTATGTATCGTACCTATATCAGAACATGGTTTATAAAAAAAAATAAAAAAGACCAAGATTAGTTTTCTTGGTCTTTTTTTATAGCTTTAATCGCGCGTTCGATGTGTACATCAGCTTGATTCGATTGAATATGTTCAATTAATAGGCCTTTTTTATTAAACACAAAGGTTTCGCGAGGTGTTAGTAATCCAAAAGTTTTTTTGATGCCTAATCGTTTTGTGAGTTCTGCATTTCGATCAGATAACAGAGGATAATTCAATTGGTGTTTTCTTGCAAATTTTTCATGCGATAGAGATGATTGACCATTGATTCCAACTAATACAGCGTCCAATTGATCAAAATCTGCTTTAATGTCCCTAAAATGACAAACTTCTTTAGTACACATTGGTGTAAAATCCATCGGATAAAAGAACAGGACAAAATATTTTTTATACAGAAATTCATCCGAATTGAAATAATTTCCTTTATGATCTAATAAATTAAACGATGGGATATGTTCTCCTAATTTCATCACTAATGTCCTTCGTATTCAACATAATTTCTTGGTGTCTCAAACAAGGTTACTTTTAGTTCAAGACTTTCATTCAGTTTTGCACGTATACGATTCCAAATCACAACTACAATATTTTCAGCCGTTGGTATTAAATGTTTAAAATCTTCAACATCCAAATTTAGGTTTTTGTGATCCAAATAGTCTTCTACTTCAACAGCTATAATTTGACGTAAAACATCCAAGTTCATGACAAAACCAGACTCGGGATCTACTTCTCCTTTTACACTTACAATCAGTTCATAGTTATGACCATGATAATTTGGATTGGAGCATTTTCCATACACTTCACGGTTTTTCTCTTCACTCCATTGGTGATTATGTAAACGATGTGCGGCATTAAAATGAGCCTTACGGTTTATAGTTACTTTCATAGGGATTTTATTTTTATGCTTCGATATGCGAAAGGTACTGATCAAAAATAATTTTAAACCAAGCGGTATAATTTTGTGGATTTTTTTGCATATCTTTTTTTAGGTCATCCATTTCTACCCAGCGATACGCCATTACTTCCTCAGAATTAAGGTTAGGTTCTCCATCAAAAGTACCTATAAAAACATGATCCAATTCGTGCTCCGTTAATCCATTATCCAAAGGTGCTTTATAAATAAAATTGAATTTGTAGGATAAATCACAATCAAAACCCATTTCTTCTACCAATCTTCGTTTGGCTGCATCCCGATATGTTTCATTTTCACGTGGATGACTGCAACAAGTATTGGTCCATAACGTAGGCGAATGGTATTTAGTCGCTGCACGCTGTTGCAACATCAGTTCTCCTTTTGAATTAAAAATAAAAACTGAGAATGCGCGATGTAATAAACCTGCAACATGTGCTTGTTGCTTTTCCATCAATCCTAATTCGCGATCTTCGCGATCTACCAATACAACAAATTCTTCCATAACAACAAATTTACATTTTATCGGGAATTAATACATCAATTCAATTTGTTTATGCAAAAACTCTTGTTCTTCACCATTGATCTCTACGATTAATGTACCACGTTCTGTTGATGCTCGAATTACTCCTTCAATCACTTCTCCATTCCATCGGAATTGGGAACTAATATCCTTACGAAACAATAATTCATTATAGTGCTGATGAATGGTATCAAATTTTTTTTCTTCCAACCAGTGGTATTCGGACTGAAAATTCTGCATTAATTCTGTCAATACCGACACGATGTCATACGTTTTGGCAGTTTCTTTCGATAGAGATGTTGCTTTTGGTAAATGATTAAAATCAGTTTGATTCACATTTATACCAATTCCAATGATGGAATGCATTTGATGATTGGTTTTATGATTTTCAATCAAAACCCCACAAATCTTCTTGTTATTTAAAATGATATCGTTCGGCCATTTTACCTCAATTCCTTTGGTATAAGCGGATAATGACCGATGCAATACCAGTGCTATCCATTCGTTGAGATAAATTAAATCACGATATTCTAAATCACTTTTAATCAAAAAACTAAACGTTAGATTTTGATTTGCGATAACCTCCCATTGATTCCCTGCATAACCTTTTCCTTCAGTTTGCTCTAAAGCATGTATGACGGTCCAAGAGTTGGCACCTTTTTTGGATAAATCCATTAAATAATTATTGGTATTAGGAATGGTTGGGAACGTAATAATTTTCATCCTTTTTTGACTTAATCGAATATGTGGTTAAAGTTATTTTAAAATCGCAAGAATATTCCTAATATTACTTAAATTTGCCATTTATAAATAAAATTGATGATAGACACACAATATACAAAGGATTTATTAGATAGCATTGTTGACGGAATTACAAATGTTAAAGGAGAAGATATTACCATCTTAGATTTACGTGAAATTGAAAATGCATTTTGTCAATATTTTGTTCTTTGTAACGGAAAATCGAATACACAAGTAAGCGCAATCGCAGCATCTGTTGAAAGAACTGTAAAAACAGAAATGCATGAGAGACCTTATAGCGTAGAAGGGACTCAAAACAAACATTGGATTTTAATGGACTATACGAACGTTATTGTTCATATCTTTCAAGAAGAATACAGAGAATTCTATGACATCGAAGGTTTATGGGGAGATGCCAAAGAAACTCGTATCGAAATGAATTATTAATCTTGTAACGAAACCAAAAAAATTTGAAAAAAAATAATTTAAAACCAAAAGGTTTTAATCCTACATGGATATATGCTATCATAGGATTAGTGCTTATTGGCTTCTTTTTATTAACGCCAAATATTGGAAGTCAGTCTAAAAGTTTAGACCGCGGGACATTCAATAGCTATATTACACAAGGCTATGTGGATCAAGTGGATTTAGATTTAGAGAACAATAAAGTAAGTGTTTACTTGACTGATGAAGCCTTAAATAAAGAAGAATTTAAGCAATTCAAAAATCAAGAGCCAGGTATTATGGATTTTGGAGCAAAAGGTCCAAACTATTCATTTACGATTGCTGATGCCGGTAACTTTGAAAAAGAATTCAATGAAATTGTTGCTCAAAGTCCAAACAAAAATGTGAAGCTAAACACTATCACACCTGATGTTTTCAGCAAAATGTTTTTAAACATTTTCTTATGGTTATTGTTCTTCGGTGCAATTTATTTCTTTGTTTTCCGTCGTATGGGTGGACCAAGCAGCGGTGGACAAGGAGGAATTTTTAACGTTGGAAAATCCAAAGCGAAATTATTTGAAGGGGAAGATCATATCAAAACGACTTTCAAAGATGTAGCGGGATTAGAAGGTGCGAAAGAAGAAATCGAAGAAATTGTAGAATTTTTACGTAATCCTGAAAAATTCACAAAATTAGGAGGTAAAATTCCTAAAGGTGCATTATTAGTAGGACCTCCAGGTACAGGTAAAACGTTATTAGCAAAAGCTGTAGCCGGTGAAGCTAAAGTTCCTTTCTTTTCGTTATCAGGTTCTGATTTCGTTGAAATGTTCGTAGGAGTTGGTGCTTCTCGTGTACGTGACTTATTTAAAAATGCCAAAGAAAAATCGCCTTCAATTATCTTTATTGATGAGATTGATGCCATTGGTCGTGCGCGTGGAAAATCAAACTTCTCGGGATCAAATGATGAACGTGAAAATACCTTAAATCAGTTGTTAACTGAAATGGATGGTTTCGGAACTGAATCGAATGTTATTGTAATTGCTGCAACGAACCGTGCAGATATTTTGGATAAAGCCTTGATTCGTCCAGGTCGTTTTGACCGTATGATTCACGTGGATTTACCTGAAGTAAATGAGCGTAAAGATATTTTCAAAGTACACTTACGTCCTTTAAAATTAGGTGAAGATGTAGACGTAGAATTCTTAGCAAAACAGACCCCTGGTTTCTCAGGAGCTGATATTTTTAATGTATGTAACGAAGCCGCTTTAGTTGCAGCTCGTAAAAATAAAGAAGTGGTTGAAAAACAAGATTTCTTAGATGCTGTTGACCGTATTATTGGTGGACTTGAAAAGAAATCGAAAGTTATTAAGCCACAAGAGAAAGAACGTATTGCTTATCACGAAGCTGGGCATGCAACAATTGGATGGTTAACTGAACATGCTGCACCATTGGTTAAAGTAACGATTGTTCCTCGTGGAAAATCGTTAGGAGCAGCTTGGTATTTACCTGAAGAGCGTCAAATTACAACGACTGAACAATTGTTAGACGAAATGTGTATGACAATGGGTGGTCGTGCAGCGGAAGAAGTTGTGATGGGTAACATTTCAACTGGAGCATTAAGTGACTTAGAAAAAGTGACAAAACAAGCCAATGCTATGGTAAGTATCTACGGATTAAATAAAGAAGTAGGGAATGTTTCTTACTATGATTCATCTGGTCAAAATGAATATGGTTTCAGTAAACCTTATTCTGAGTTAACTGCTCAAAAAATCGATAAAGAAATTAGTATTTTAATCGAAGGTCAATACGAAAGAGCCAAAGAAATTCTTCGTGCGAATAGAGATAAATTAGATTTATTAGCCCAAAAATTAATTGATAAAGAGGTCATCTTTAAAGAAGATTTAGAAGAAATTTTTGGTCCGCGCCCTTTCAGTTCAGATGCGCTTTTAAAAGAAGAGCCGACGACTGAACCGGTAGAAAAAGAATCAGAAATTATCAAAGAATAACTTTTTAGTATAAAAAACACATCTTAGGATGTGTTTTTTTTTATGTTCCTTTTTTAATCCGTAAATTTTACTACCTTTAAACACTCTAATCGAATTTTTGTAAATCATGATTATTCATGTGGAAGGCCATTAAAAAATTATTCAACAAGTCAATTACTGATCTGGAGAAGGATGAGCAAGAAAACGTTGATTTATTTCTTAAATCAGCTACAGAAGCTGAATCTTCTTTAGATGAATTGTTTGCGACCAACTTTAATTCAGGTGGTGGGCATTTCTTGTATTGTGGAAATGAAAATGAAGCCATTCATAATCTTCAACAAATCATCAATTACGAAAAGATTAATCGTATAATTTGTTTGGATCAAGATTTAGAATCAAAGCTTGATTCGATTTCGGTTCCATATACCAATAATCCGACCGACTTACCTCAAGGGTTCTCATTTTTAAAATGTGAATTTTTATGTGCATTTGACGGAAGCATTATGATTTCTGCACATCAAACGGCTGGCCGAAAAGTCGAAGAATTTCCAATGAATTTTATAATTTGGGCTAAACCTCAGCAATTTGCTAACAATCTGAGTGATGCTTTACAAAAATTAAAAAATTTAAAGAAAGACAATTTACCTTCCAACATTACATGTATTAGAGGAAAAGACATGCATAGCTTTAGTTCAATTCCAAATGCTAAAAACATTTACCTCTTATTGGTAGACGATATCTCATGAAAAATTTTATCCCCAGAGCAATCTCCGGATTAATTTACGCTCTTATTATTTTCCTAGGCACAACATTTCATCCTTATGGGTTATTAGCTTTAATGGCTATTTTTGCTAGTTTCTGTTTGTTTGAATTTATCAAATTAACCCAATTAAGAGACAAATTATATTTAGGTGGAAGCCTTGTTGCTTCATTATTCTTATTCCTATTTTTTGGAAAAGAATTCTATACTGTCTTTTTTACAGGAGCATCCAATTATGACTTTTTTCTTAATACCAAAGCATTTATTGGTCCTGTATTATTTACGATAGCCATTATCACAATATTTTACTCCACAAGAGAATTAATTAATGATTTCTCTAAAGCGACAGTAGCTGTGGTCTATGTAGTATTGCCATTTATTCTTGCATTAACGCTTCCAACCTTTGGATATGACTTGGGAGAAAACAAAATGAACCCTGAATTATTATTTGTTTTCATTCTATTGTGGACCAGTGATTCGTTTGCCTATATTGCAGGGAATTTATTTGGAAAACATCAATTCGCCCCTAAAATATCAGGTGCTAAAACTTGGGAAGGATTCTTCGGAGGTTTCATTTTCACGATTTTAGCAGGTTTTTTAATCGAAACGTATTTCGATCAAAACCCTATCATCAATTGGACGATTATTGGTGTAATTGTAGCGATTTTAGGACCTATTGGAGACCTTACAGAATCTAAATTGAAACGTTTTTTTGGTGTAAAAGACAGTGGAAATTTAATTCCTGGGCATGGAGGTTTTTTAGATAGATTAGATAGTTTTATATTTGTCGTTCCGTTTATCTATTTATATTATTTATTAGTATACACTTTATGAGGCTTCACAGAGAAGGTACATCCATTTTAATTGGATGCTTGGTATTATTTACTTTAATTACTATTGCGTTAGGATATAGTATCCCACCGTATGGATTTTTAATTGCATTACCATTATGGATTCTATTTGGTTTTGTGATTTGGTTTTTTAGAAATCCTGAGCGCGCAACAGATTCAACATCCAATTGTATCATTGCACCCGTTGATGGTAAAGTCGTGGTATTAGAAGAGGTCTATGAACCTGAATTTTTAAAAGAGAAATGCATTCAGCTTTCCATCTTCATGACCCCATTAAACGTACACGTTACCCGTTATCCTGTAAATGGAAACGTAATTTTCTCGAAGTATCATCCTGGTAAGTTTTTGGTTGCATTTCATCCAAAATCTTCAGAATTAAATGAACGAACAACAGTCGTTGTTGAGACACCTAATCAAACAAAGGTATTATTTCGACAAATCGCTGGTGCTGTCGCACGACGAATCGTGAATTATGCCCATGAAAATGATCAAGCTGTAGCTGGTCAAGAATATGGATTTATTAAATTTGGTTCTCGAGTGGATATTTTCTTGCCATTAGGAACTCAAATTGACGTAAAAGTAGGTGATATTACAAAAGGAGGTATTCAAAAGATCGGAGAATTAAAATAAAATTTCATTAAACGAACATTTTAATTTAATTTTGTCCCTCAGATATTATATAAATTATCTTACACATAAAATAAGTTGTAGACATGAAAAAATTAGGATTATTAGCTGCTGTAGCTTTATTCGCAGTTTCTTGTAACAATAAACCCGGAGGAAACCACGGCGTTTTACCTGTTGAGCACGAAGCATACACAGCAGAAGATGTGCACCACAGAAGTGAACACTTAGGACACGAGGAGCACACTGAAGAAGCTAAACACGAAGAAGTTAAAACTGATTCTGTTCAAGTGGAGACAGTTAAAGAAGATACAATTAAAGCTGGGAATTAATTTCCAGCTTTTTTTATTTTAAAATTGTAATATGCTCTTTCAAAATCTCAAAAGCTTTTAAGGTTTTGAGATTTGGTTTTATAAGATATACATGAAGCGACTGCTTAGCCAAAGGTAAATCTTCATAAGAATCTGTATATACTTCTTTTAACTTTTCATTCTTATTCAGCCATTGGAAGTGATATAGATTACTTAATTTCATTTCGCTATGGTTATCATTTAAAGTTCCATCCGTTTTTAAATGCGCACCAACGATTTTAATCTTTTGATTTTTAAAGTATTCTCTCAAATAGATTTCAGGCGCAGCTGAAGATATGATGACCTCATCTTGCTGATGAATATGTTGAACAAACTTATCATGAATCCATTGATGTTCATATCTACGAAGAAATTGGCAAAATATACGAACACTAGTCGAATTGATTTTATGCTTTAGAATTTCTTCTTTGAATTCGACATGAGAAATTGTTTTCATGATTTTCCTTTGCAATAAACATTTCGTCAGGTATAGACCCGCACTCCACTTAAGCGTTAAAAAATCAAATACTATCAAATAAACTACCCAATAAGGGAATGAATTGATGGAAATAAACGTTTCATCAAAATCAAAAACAACTTTATTACTTTGCATCTAAAGACCAAGGAAAACGGATTAATACATCACGGTACAAACTATAATCTGGCATAATTACGGGATTTTTTTTAGTCACAACTGCCGATAGTGTTTTAATTATTGATTGATGATGTTGCCTTTTGACGTAGTTTATAATTTCAGCCATAGAATGCCCTGTATCCACAGCATCATCTACGATTAAAATTAGATCATAATGATTCGTCTCTCTCTCATATTCTGCATGAATTGTACGTCGAGTATTCCTTTTTTTTGAAGAAAGCAGATGATGTTCAGCCACACGAATTTGATTCAAAACAATTTCTGGGGTGTAACGAAAAATGGATTTTACTAATTTTTCCCGTTGAGGGTTTTTCTTTTTCACTTTCGTTGTTGGACGTTGACATAAAATTTCAGAATAATCAACCTTTACATGCTTAAAAGTCGTCAATTTTTGATAGACCATTGTGGCAATGGGAACTCCACCCTCTTTTACGCCTAAAACAAGTATGGATTGGAAATCAATAATTAATTCATCAACAATTGATTGAAGATAAACTTCAAATTCAGAGCAATTAAAGTTGATGACTTTCATATATATAATTTAAGTTAAAATTTTTGATCCGAATAAGGCACACGATATTGGATAGATCGAACTAAAGTTGCTTCATCCGCATACTCTAACTCATCTCCAACACCTAACCCACGTGCAATCGTAGAAAATTCAATTTGATAATCTTTTAATTGTCGGTACAAATAAAAAACTGTGGTATCCCCTTCCATCGTTGAACTTAAAGCAAATATAATTTCTTTAATTTCACCATTTTTTGCACGTTCGATTAATGAAGAAATATTCAATTGTCCTGGACCAACTCCTTCCATGGGTGAAATTTTTCCACCTAATACATGATATGTTCCTTTGAATTGTCCTGTATTTTCAATTGCCATCACATCGCGAACATCCTCTACTACACAAACTAAGCTCTGATCTCTTAATGGATTAATGCATATTTCACATACCTCATGATCTGAAATGGTATGACATTTTGTACAATATTTAACATCATCAACCAATTGGTCCAAGGCTTCAGCTAAAGCATTGGTTTGAGATTTAGGTCGATTTAACATATGAAGTACCAATCGCAAAGCAGTCCTCTTCCCTATTCCTGGCAAATTTGCCATTTCATCTACTGCACGTTCCAAAACTTTACTTGGATAATTCATTTTCTCAAGCTATTAATTGATTAGCCTACAAAATTACTAAAATTCAAGGCTTTTAAATCTTCATTATAACTTCAAAAATATTAAATTTGAATCATATTTGTTAAAAAATTTATGAATTCATCTGTTTTGCTACTTTTTGTAGTAATCTATTTTATAGGATTGCTTGTAATCTCTTATTTTACAAGTCGAAATTCTGATAATCAATCTTTTTTCAACGGAAATAAAAAGAGTAAATGGTGGCTAGTTGCATTCGGTATGATTGGTACTAGTCTTAGTGGTGTGACATTTATTTCAGTTCCGGGAACGGTCGGTAAATTAACAGGGACAGAGTACGTCTATGGTGGATTTGAATATTATATGATGGTCATCGGTTTCTTTATCGGTTATTTTATTGTAGCTGCTATCTTACTTCCTCTGTATTATCGAATGAACTTAACTTCGATTTATACCTATTTAGGAAAACGTTTTAATGTGGAGGCACATAAAATGGGATCGATTTTCTTTATTATTTCTCGTGGTATTGGTGCAACAGCACGACTATATTTGGTGGTTAATGTATTGCAATTGTTTTTATTGGATCCCTTAGGAATTCCATTTTGGGCGACAACCGCAGTATTATTAATTATGGTTCTTCTTTATACTTTTGAAGGGGGAGTGAAAACCATCGTAGTGACTGATACATTACAAACTTCTTTTATGATTATCAGTTTAATTGCATGTATTTGGTTTATATTAAATCAATTAAATTTATCTCCAACAGAGGCTTTCAATCAATTATCAGCTCAAAATTATACCCACTTCATCAATTTTGATCCAAATTCAAAAACATTTTTTCTTAAAACTATTCTTGGAGGAATGTTTATTACAATTGCGATGACCGGACTAGATCAAGAAATGATGCAAAAAAACATTTCTGTGGATAATGTTGCCAATGCCAAAAAGAACATGTTGACGTTTGCTGGTACATTATTATTCGTCAATTTAGCCTTTTTATTTTTAGGCGGAATACTATATTTATATGCAATTGAAAATGGAGGTTTTTATAATGTAATCGAATCTACATTTCATTTGAAAGAAGGTGGTGTAAATGTGATGGGTGACGACTTGTTCCCTGCTTTATCCTTACAAGGTTACTTTCCAATGTTTATTTCTGTAATTTTTATCATTGGATTAATTTCGGCCTTATTCCCTTCAGCAGATGGTGCCCTTACTGCCGTGACATCTTCGTATTGTGTGGATTTATTAAATATTAATGATCGCAATGATTTAACTGAAAAACAAAAGAAATCGTTACGTCTTAAAGTGCATTTAACCTTTACAATTGTATTTTTTATCCTGATTATGATTTTTAAAATGATCAATAATAAAGGAATAGTTTATCTAATCATGGAAGTTGCAGGTTATACATATGGCCCACTATTAGGTTTATTCGCTTTTGGGATTTTTACTTCGCGTAAAATTGTTATCAAATATGCAATCATTACCGTATCGTTACTTGCACCTATTTTAACCTATATTATTAACGAAATTGTTACTAATTTTACCGATTATAGAATCGGAGTAGAGTTAATTATTTTAAATGGATTATTAACTTTTATCGGATTATGGTTAGTAAGTAAACACATGCCTGAAGAGGCCAACACGATTTAGAATGGAGAAGAGATTAAAATTAATATGGGATTTTCATGGTCCAGATGCTTTACCAACAGCAAAACATCATGAAATTCATTTGAAGCAATTCATTGAACGCGATCAATTGGCAAATCATATCACTGGTTACGAAGAACTAGAGGAAATGCACGCCATTGCGTGGCTTGTTGTGAACGAATCGGAAATGATTGCCGTTCGCGATGCTTTAAAACCTCACCGAGGAGAATGGTACAACGACTAAAATATATAGCTCAATTGACTCGATTTCAATTGAGCTATTTTTTTAACCTAAATTTTATCGCATTCGTGCTTCGATTGATTTCTATACCCCCGAAAAATAACTTATTTTTGTAAAAATTATATCAAACAAACATGACACTTCAAGAACTTCAAACACAAGTACAACAAACAAGAAGAGACATTTTAAGAATGGTACATACTGTTAATAGTGGTCACCCAGGTGGATCATTAGGATGTACTGAATTTTTAGTCGCCCTATACGGAAAGGTAATGGACTACTCGACAGATTTCTCAATGGACGGAAAAAATGAAGATTTATTCTTTTTATCTAATGGTCATATCTCTCCTGTATTTTACAGTGTTTTAGCTCGCAATGGTTTCTTCCCAGTAGAAGAATTAAACACATTCCGTAAATTAAATACACGTTTACAAGGACATCCAACGACACATGAGGGATTACCAGGTATTCGTGTAGCTTCAGGATCTTTAGGACAAGGATTATCGGTTGCTATCGGAGCAGCATTAGCTAAAAAATTAAACAATGACGATAAATTAGTTTACACATTACACGGTGATGGTGAATTACAAGAAGGGCAGATTTGGGAAGCATTAATGTTTGCTGCAGGTAAAAATGTAGATAACTTAATCGCTACTGTAGATTACAATGGACGCCAAATTGATGGAGATACCGATCATGTATTACCATTAGGTGACTTAAAAGCGAAATTTGAAGCTTTTGGTTGGGACGTTATCGATGAACCAAAAGGAAATGATTTAGAAGCAATTTTAGCGACATTAGAAAAAGCAAAATCTTTAACCGGAAAAGGTAAACCAGTTGCTATTTTATTACACACAGAAATGGGTAATGGAGTAGATTACATGATGGGAACGCATGCTTGGCATGGAAAAGCTCCTTCTGATGATCAATTAGCTTCTGCATTAGAACAAAACCCTGTAACTGAATTAGGAGATTACTAGAATCCTACAATAAATTACTCCCAACTACTATGAAAAAATTATTTTGTTCCCTTTTCGCGTTTTGTTCTTTAACATTAATTGCTCAGGAAAAAACGTATAATTTTAATCATAAGATATCTTATCAATATTCGGTATCTGATGACATAAAAGCATTATACGGAGATGAATATTTTGCTGATAGTTTCTTAAATATTTATTTAGGAAAAGATGGCATTTTGGGGCATTCAACTTCTGATTTTTTGTTTGATCGTTTTCAATCGTCAGCATTTCTAATTACACCTACACGTTATTACGATGTGATATTTAAATCATTGGAAAATGAAATAGGTATAAAAACTCCAACATTATTGGATTATTCAGCAACAGATGAACATTTTCCGTATGATGAAGAATACTTTTCAAAGAAAAATCATCTTGTTGCATTAAATCGAACAGAAACGATTAATGGATACACCTGTAATTATTACCAATTGAATGAAGAAAATGTTGATGATACAACGACAGTTTGTATTGATGAAAAAAGTAAAATTGATAATGTCAGTTTTCTTATTCCACACACTGACATTAAAGGTTTAATCGTCAAACTTGGTTCTAATTCACATGGAAATTCAATAATTATTAATCAGGTAAAGCCTTCTCAATTGAAATTATATTTTGATGAGAATAAAGCCATTTCTGACTATCAAAAAAATCTGGAGATTGTAAAGAATCAATATAAGGAGATGTATGAGACGCCTAGTGAAATTGAAGATACAGTAACAACTTATCCTTATACAGCTGATAATCGATATGATGACCCTTTGTATAATTATTATTCTTACGCTCAGTCTGATGATTTAAAAATAAATAATTTATTTACTATTATGTCATCATCAGCAATTGCCATTGTTCTGATGGATAATGATTATGATAATACGTATGATTTTGATCGTCAATCGGCGTTAAAAAGTGTAGATGCATCAACAAAGAAGACGATACAGCTTTTCAAAAAGCATGGGTTGATTGATAAAAACGAAGCAAAAGAACTTAATAATTTATTTACTAAATATTATAATGATGCAAATGCATTTGTATTGGTAAAAGATACAGCATCATTGGACATCGTTTCTGAAGATGGACTATGGAATCTCAATGATAGTATTGAAGAAGCAGCAGCCCTTGCCAGCTATCAATCGTTATACAAACAATCTTCATTGGATGAAATTAATCTTGCAATCCATGAGTTGAATGCGCCTTATTATATGGAGTACACTCCGAACTATTGCAAGGATTTAAAAATTCAAATTCCATCATTTACTGACAAATCATTAAAACAAATTGTCTATAATTACAGTGGACAAATTTGTGATTTATACTTATACAATACAGGCTTAATTGATGTAAATTCAACAGTTGACGCCATCAGAAAAAGTATTTGGGAGCTAAGTAAAAATTACGATTCGTATAATAAAGAAGACAAAGAAAAATTAAAAAAATTCTTAGATTCTTTGGACTAATTAGAAAAAAAATAAAACATACGGAAGGCAACTTCCACATAAAAAACAATTACAATGATCGATTTAACATACACAGAAAAAAAAGATACACGTAGTGGATTCGGTGACGGATTAACAGAATTAGGAAGAACAAATCCTAATGTTGTGGCATTATGTGCTGATTTAATCGGTTCTTTAAAAATGGACCAATTCATTAAAGAAAATCCAGAGCGCTTTTACCAAGTAGGAATCGCTGAAGCGAATATGATGGGTATTGCTGCTGGTTTAACAATTGGTGGAAAAATTCCATTTACTGGAACTTTTGCTGAATTCTCTACAGCACGCGTTTATGATCAAATTCGTCAATCGATTGCTTATTCAAATAAAAATGTAAAAATTGCAGCATCTCACGCTGGTTTAACCTTAGGAGAAGATGGAGCAACGCACCAAACATTAGAAGATATTGGATTAATGAAAATGTTACCAGGAATGGTTGTTATTAATCCTTGTGATTATAATCAAACGAAAGCAGCTACAATTGCTGCAGCAGAATACGAAGGTCCTGTTTATTTACGTTTTGGGCGCCCAGCTGTCCCTGTATTTACTCCTGCTGATCAAAAATTTGAAATAGGAAAAGGAATCTTAATGAACGAAGGAACAGATGTAACGATTGTTGCAACTGGACATTTAGTTTGGGAATCTTTAGTGGCTGCAGCAGCATTAGAAAAAGAAGGAATTTCATGTGAAGTAATCAATATCCACACGATTAAACCTTTAGATGAAGACATTATCATCAATTCAGTAAAGAAAACAGGAAAAATTGTTACTGCAGAAGAGCATAATATTTTAGGAGGTTTAGGAGAGTCAGTTGCACGTGTTTTAGCACAGAAATGTCCAACTCCACAAGCATTTGTTGCAGTGAATGATACATTTGGTGAATCAGGAACTCCAGCAGAATTAATGGCAAAATATGAAATTGATTCAAATGCTGTTATAGCGAAAGTAAAATCTTTATTATAATCCTTCATTGGATCGCAATAAAAAACCCACCTAAATTAGGTGGGTTTTTTATGATTTAAAGTTTAGTTCGGTTTTAAGTTGTTAGTGATGCAAATATCATACAAGTAAATATTTTATACAATACCTATAAATAGGTATATTTACTTATAAACGCTTAAAACTTATTTAAACTTAAATTTTGATTTGTTTATATACACGTATTTTACCAGAAATAATGTTATAATTGAGTAAAGCTTCTTCGTATATAATAAATATTAGTGTTAATTAGTCCTAATTTATAAATTAAAACTGAGATTAACAACAAGGGACTGAAAAAAAGTAGATATTCTTTTAAGATGAAGAAAAATAAGCAAGCCGATAAGCCGGATTCTGTCAGTTATAACAAGTTATAACGCTTTGTCATTTATCTAGGACTTGAATTACTCCAAGTCTCGAGCTACCTACCCCCCAACAACGGACGGGAAGCCCTTAACTGTTGGTATACATGGTATTTCACCGCATAGAGTTTACCTGGTTTCACTACAGCCGAACTGTACTTGCTTTCTGTTGCACTTGTCCTCGCCTCACGACGGACGGGTGTTACCCGCTATGCTTTCCCTATGGTGTCCAGACTTTCCTCCCCGAAATAAAATTCGCAGCGACAAAGTGGCTTGCTTGGTACAAATGTAAGCTAAATTATAACAAACAAAAAAGCTCGTAAACGATTTATTTACGAGCTTTTTCTATTGTATTGAAATTAAATCTATTATTGATTTGATTCTTCTTTACGTCCTTTAACAGAGATTTTCACTCCATCTTTTGCTTCATTAAGATCGAGAATTAAGTGATCTCCTTCTGAAATTTCTGCATTGATAATTTCTTCTGCCATAGGATCTTCAATGTATTTTTGGATTGCACGTTTTAATGGGCGTGCTCCATAATCCTTATCAAATCCTTTATCTGCAATAAAGTCTCTTGCTTCTGGCGTTAATTCTAAATGATAATCTAATGCTTTTAAACGTTCATATAGATTAGCTAATTCGATATCGATGATATTCATAATATTTTCCTTCGTTAATGAATTAAAGAAAATAATATCATCAATACGATTTAGGAATTCTGGCGCAAATGCACGTTTTAAAGCCGTTTCTATCGTTGATTTCGCACGTTCATCGGCTGAATTTTGTTTGGCTGAAGTTCCAAATCCAACACCATCTCCAAACTCTTTCAATTGGCGTGTACCAATATTAGAGGTTAAAATAATAATTGTATTTCTAAAATCAACTTTACGTCCTAAACTGTCTGTGACATGACCATCATCTAAAATTTGTAATAAAATATTGAAAACATCTGGATGTGCTTTCTCTATCTCATCCAATAAGATTACAGCATATGGTTTACGACGTACCGCTTCTGTTAATTGACCACCTTCTTCATATCCAACGTAACCTGGAGGTGCTCCAACGAGACGTGAAACAGCAAATTTCTCCATATATTCCGACATGTCAATTCGAATTAATGCATCAGAAGAATCAAATAATTCTTTAGCTAAAATCTTAGCCAACTGCGTTTTACCAACACCTGTTGTTCCTAAGAAAATAAACGAACCGATTGGTTTATTAGGATCTTTAAGACCTGCACGATTACGTTGAATGGCTTTTACAACTTTCGTAACAGCTTCATCTTGACCGATTACTTTTCCTTTCATTAACTCATTCATTTGAGCTAATTTTTTCAATTCTTTTTCAGCTACGCGACTTACTGGAACACCACTCATCATCGAAACCACCTCAGCCACATTATCTTCTGTAACTGTTTCGCGATTTTCTTTGGACGATTGCATCCATTCAGCCTGAGCACGTTTTAAATCGGCTTCATATTGTTTTTCAGAATCACGTAAGCGAGCTGCTTCTTCGTATTTCTGAGATTTTACAACTTTAGTTTTTTCTTCACGAACCTCTTCTAATTTTTTCTCTAAGTCTAAAATTTCTTGAGGCACACGAATGTTCTTGATATGTACACGAGAACCTGCTTCATCTAAAGCATCAATTGCTTTATCTGGTAAGAAGCGATCAGTGATGTAACGAGTTGTTAAGCTCACACATGCTTTTAATGCTTCTTCAGTATAATTTACATTATGATGAGCTTCGTATTTATCTTTGATGTTGTGTAATATTTGTAAAGTTTCCTCTGGAGTTGTTGGATCAACCATCACATTTTGGAAACGACGAACCAAAGCCCCATCTTTTTCGATGTATTGACGATATTCATCTAATGTTGTTGCCCCAATACATTGTAACTCCCCACGAGCTAATGCTGGTTTGAACATATTAGAGGCATCCAAAGAACCTGTAGCACCACCTGCACCAACAATCGTATGCAACTCATCGATGAATAAAATGATATCATCATTTTTCTCCAATTCGTTCATAATGGCTTTCATACGCTCTTCAAATTGTCCACGGTACTTTGTACCAGCAACTAATGAAGCTAAATCAAGAGTGACTACACGTTTATTGAATAAAACACGAGAAACTTTGCGTTGAACAATACGTAATGCTAATCCCTCTGCAATAGCAGATTTACCAACACCAGGCTCTCCAATCAATAAAGGATTATTCTTTTTACGACGGGATAGAATTTGAGACACACGTTCAATTTCCTTTTCACGTCCAACGACTGGATCCAATTTACCTTCTAAAGCAATTGCAGTTAAGTCACGACCAAAATTATCTAATACTGGAGTTTTGCTTTTCGCAGTCGATTTACTCATTGATCCACGATCAAAATCAGAACCTAAATCAGAATCTCCTTCATACGATGGATTTTCAGCTTTTGGTGTTGATAAATCTTCATCTTGAAATTGAAATTTAAATTCTTCTTTGATTGTATTATAATCAATTTCGAATTTATTCATCAATTTCGTGATAGGATCATTTTCGTTACGTAAAATACATAACAATAAATGCACTGTGTTTACAGTACCACTTTTAAATAGTTTTGCTTCTAAAAAAGTAGTTTTTAAAGCACGCTCGGCTTGCTTTGTAAAACTTAAATTTTTTATATGATTTGCAGATGTATCGTCTTTTGGTGGATTAAGATTTTCAATTTTCTGACGCAGTTCTTTAAGGTCAACATTTAGCGCCTCTAAGACAGAAATTGCTTTTCCCTCACCATCACGAAGAATACCTAACATTAAGTGCTCTGTACCGATTTGATCGTGAGCTAAACGTAATGCTTCTTCTTTACTGTAAGTAATAACATCTTTTACTTGTTGTGAGAAATTATCATTCATTATTAAACTGTCTTTTAATAAATTTAAATTATTATTGATGAATATAGCATAAATTATGCCTTTTGTCATTTTATATTATCTAATTGATATTTAATGACATTTTATACCGATAAAATCAAAAAAACGGACAATATTTCATGCTGATTTCTGAAGAATTTGCAAAAATCTGAGTGATTGATGTTGTTGCTTTTCCTGATTCGACATCACCATCTTTCATTTTAATTGTTTGATGAATTTCGAACAATGCTTCTGGTGAAGTAATATTAAATGTACAGATTTTTTTTTCGATTTCCCGCATATTTGTTTCAGAATATAATGTTGAAGAAGCTCTAAAAACGAAGCTATCACTGCTTAAATCGTTCATTTCTAAGCTTATTCCATCCCAAAATAAAAGATAAATTTTATTCGATTTTCTTTCGAAAACGAAAATGGTAAAAGGAGCGATATCCTTTAGATTTTCATTTTCTGCATATTCTTTTACTGAATCATAATTCATTAATTCCAATAGAACAATACCACGACTTTTACGATAGGTGGATTTTAGATTCATCGGCTTTACTTTCCCCCCATTCAGTATACAAGCAATAAATTCCTCACTATAAAAAATCCAAGTTCCATTTTTCTTTTGATCAATTGGAGCTGAATATTTCTTCCCATTCCATTCGCGTGTTTCCACTTCCAAAGAAGCGACACGATCTATCGCTTCGTCACGGTTGTGCGTTAAAACGATTTCATCATTTTGCTTATAAAAACTAATGATACACATTATTCAATTGAATTTTTTCAAAAGTAAATTATCTTTGCAAATAAGTATGCAAATCAAACAAACAATTCGCCAAAACTTACATCAACTGGAAGACATTTTAGTTCAGTTAAATGATGAACAATATTCAGCACCTTTAAGGATTCTCAATGGTCAGAGCATTGGAAAACATGTGCGTCATATTGTCGAGTTTTATGGCTGCTTAATTCATGCGAAAACAAACGTTTGTTATGACGCAAGAGAACGCGATGAAAAAATAGAAAATTCAACTTCTTATTGTATCCAATATATTCATCAACTTCTTCAAGCGATAGAATTATTAAACCTCAATCAATCGATTTATTTAAAACAGTTGGTGAATGATGAACTAATTGAAATCGGAACAACGATAGGCCGTGAAATGATATATTGTATTGATCATAGTATCCATCATTTTGCCATCATAAAAATTGCGATTCAACATCATCTTCCTACTATTATTTTTGACAAAAATTTTGGTATCGCATATTCTACCATTCAATATAATCATCACACATGAATCCACGCTTCGTCAAATGGACCAAATATGAATTTTGGCCCTTCTGGTTGTTTTATGGGCCATTGACTCCTTGGTACATTTATAAAATTTTTACTGCAGGTGCACCCGCTTATTTCTGTTCTGCAAATCCAGGAATAAAATGGGGTGGATTTATGAACTATTCTAAAATAAATCTGCTCAACCAAATTGGCGATGCATATAAACCAAAAACAAAATTTTATCCAAAAGCAACGATAAATGATGTTCCATTTGGTTTTCCGTTTATCGTAAAGCCAGATATTGGAGAACGAGGAATCGGAGTCGAATTGATCCAAAATAAAGCGGAATGGAGAAATTATTTGAATCATTTATCAACCGATTTAATTATTCAAGAATATAATCAATTTCCTTTGGAATTTGGAGCGTTTTATGTACGCTTACCAAAAGAAGAGAAAGGGCAATTGATTTCAATGACGGGAAAGGATTTTCTACAGTTTACAGGAGATGGTCGCTCTACAGTAAAAGACTTAATAGATACCAATCTTCGGGCAACGTTTCGAAAAGATTATTTGTACCAAAAATTTCAATCTCAATTGGATTTTATTTTACCAGAAGGACAAACACTTTTAGTTGAACCCATTGGTAATCACAATAGAGGAACTACCTTCTTGGATGCAACTGATTTAATTTCAGAGAAATTAACCTATACCATTGATGAAATTGCCAAAGGGATTGAAGGGTTTTACTACGGGCGTTTTGATTTAAAAGCTAAAAGCATCGAAGATTTACAAAACGGAAATTTTGTCATCTTAGAAGTAAATGGTGCCAACTCAGAAGCCACTCATGTTTATGACCCGAAGCATCATCTTATTTTTGCCTACAAAGAGGTGATAAAGCACTTAGACTACCAACATCAAATTGCAAAACAAAATCATGAATTGGGTGTTAAATATACTGATTGGAGATTATTAGCACGGGAAATTATCCAACGGATTCTAAAAAAATAACCATTTTTGGCAGATAAAATCCTTAGGAATGATTTATGACAATTCATTGTTCTAAATCATGTATTATGGCCTACCCATTACCTAAGAAAACTCTTGTAATTCCTTTGTTTTTAATCTCTACCATTTGGATTATTTTCCTGATCGAAAATAGCGGTATGGGATTAAACGATTGTTATGGGGTTGTACCAAGAACGCTATATGGATTAAAAGGGATATTACTTTCTCCATTATTTCATTCTGGATGGACACATTTATTAAGCAATACTTTTCCTCTATTATTTTTAAGTTTTATAGCGTTATTGATGTATGGTCGATTAGCCTATTATGTATTGTTCTTTGGATGGATAATTTCTGGTTCATTATTATGGTTAATCGGAAATCCACCCTTTATGGATGATTCGATTGGATGTCATATCGGAGCCAGTGGAATTGTTTATATGTTAGCCTCATTTATTTTATTTTCAGGATTAATCCGTAAAGAGAGAGGACTGATGGCTATTTCTGCTATTGTCATTCTTTTGTATGGAGGAATGTTTTGGGGAGTGATACCTGAAGAATTTTTACCCAGTGCCAATTTAGGGAATAATCCTATTTCATGGGAAGGGCATCTTAGTGGATTTCTAGTGGGAGCATTCTTTGCTTATTTATTTCGAAATGTTGGACCTAAAAAACAAAAACCGAAATGGGAGGATGAAAATTATTTTGATCCTCGCGAAGAAGAGTTATGGCAACGTTATTTGGATCTTAATTTCCCTGATCGTATGCTAAATTCTAATGAAGAAACAGCTTCAGAGCCATTCAATCAACAAACGAAATCAGACGATTTACCACATCAATTAAAATAACGATACGATAAATTATTTTCGATTTTGATGCAATAAAAAATCTAGTTTTCTCAAAGCTTGAGGTGTTTGTTCTTTTGAAAAAAATCCTGTTTTTATGGTATCTGATCCTTTAATAAACATATACATATTGGCTACTGCAGGAATTGGCTTTTGGACAATAACAGAGTCAATTTCATTCTGAATGTGATGAAAATTTAATTGTGTAATTTCTTTCTCGATGGTATTTTTATCAGCAAATGGCAAATTATACACCATAATTTGATTGCGTTTGACTTGCTTTTTGATAACTCCATCGGAATATTCAACAACTAAGAACCCATTCGTTGTTTTAGTATAGCGAATAATTTTTATTTTTTCTTGAAGAAAGTCTGTGAAACTAAATAGGATCAGCAGCATAAACATAAAAATGGAAAACTTTAATGGACTTCTCATACACAACAATGTTTAAAATCACAAATTTATAAGGTGTTTCCCAACCTTGAAATACCCAATTATGAGTAATCTATAACAAAAAAGGTGCTAAAAAATAGCACCTTTTGTTAAATCTTTTGTAATTCTTAGAATGGCATTCCAGGAATACTTGGTAAATTATCTTGAGCCGTTTTTTTTGCTTTCGCAATGGCTTCTGTTTTTACTTGTTCTAGCGCTTTGTTTAATGTCATTACTAACATATCTTCAATTTGCTCCTTTTCCATTCCTTCAGCTAATTCAATATCTTTAATTGTTGCCAATTTAGACATTGTAATTTTAACTGTACCATCAGCAGATGTAGTTGTGAATGTTTCGTTTTCTAACTCATCTTTTAACCCTGTAAATTTGTCTTTAAATGAGTTGATTTTCCCCATCATTTCCATGATGTTTCCGAAGTTTCCAAACATAATCTTATATCTTATTAATTTAAATTAAGAATTTAACTTGGCCCAAATAATATCTTTTAATTCCGTCAATCCTTGATGCGCAACTGCAGAAATAAATACGGTTTCGATATCTTTTGGCAATTGAGCTGAAATTTCAGCTTTTAATTCATCATCCAACATATCTGACTTTGTAACTGCTAAAACACGTTCCTTGTCTAATAATTCTGGATTGAATTTACGTAACTCATTCAATAAAATTTCATACTCTTTTGCATAATCTTCTGCATCAGCAGGAATCATAAACAATAAAGTTGAATTTCGTTCAATATGACGTAAAAATCGATGACCTAAACCTTTACCTTCTGCAGCTCCTTCAATAATACCAGGAATATCTGCCATAATAAATGATTGGTGATCACGGTATTTTACAATTCCTAAGTTAGGCGTTAATGTTGTAAAGGCGTAATCTGCAATTTTAGGTTTTGCAGCTGATAAAACAGATAATAATGTAGATTTTCCTGCATTCGGAAACCCGACTAAACCTACATCAGCTAACACTTTTAATTCTAAGGTTACCCATCCTTCTTCACCATCTAAACCTGGTTGTGCATAACGAGGAGTTTGACGAGTAGCCGATCTAAAGTGCCAGTTCCCTAGACCACCTTTACCACCGCGTTTTAAGATAATTTCTTGTCCATCTTCTGTAATCTCCCCAACGATTTCTCCATCTTCATCACGAGCAATTACACCAATTGGAACATTTAAGATAATATCTTCTCCGTCGTAACCTGTAGAACGAGATTTACCTCCGCGACCTCCATGTTGTGCACGGAAGTGTTTAGAGAATTTAAATTCCAATAAAGTCCAAAGGTTGGCATTACCTCTTAAAATGATGTGTCCTCCACGACCTCCATCTCCACCATCTGGACCTCCTTTATCGATATATTTTTCGCGATGCAAACTTGCTGAACCCGCTCCACCGTGTCCACTTTTACAATGAATTTTTACGTAGTCAACAAAATTTGATTGCATAAATTTTTCTTTTTTGATAATTAGTCTGCAAAAATACGATTTATCAGCCTTATAATAAAATCTTGTTGAATCTATTTTAACTCATCGATTATGTATTGAAATAAAACAATTTGTACTTCTGTCATCAAAGCACTTTTTTTAAAATAACGAAAAATGAATTGAACGTTTCCGTAAAAGATTTACGAGATTCGTAAAATTTGAAATTCATCCCCTAATTTATATCAATCGAAATCCCGTTTTAATTCTATTTTCAATTTGTATTATCATAAAATCAAACGATTACACATTTATATTCCCGATTAAATCACTCCATTCTAATCTTAAAATTTTATATTGTTAGAGTTCATAGAAATAAAACCCAAGAATTAATTTTCCAACGAATATTAAGAGTGAATAGTATTGTTTATTTTTGCAATATGTACAAGCAAATCAAAAACATTCTTTTCCAGTTACAACCAGAAGATGCACACCACTTCGTAACGCGTCAATTAAGAAATTACGCGAATTTTCCTGGTATTGATAAACTATTAACCAAAAAATTTACTTTAAATCACCCTTCATTAGAACGTGAAGTTTTCGGTATCAAATTTAAAAATCCAGTGGGCTTAGCTGCAGGGTTTGATAAAAATGGAGAATACATCAAAGAATTGAGCCATTTTGGATTTGGATTCATCGAAATAGGAACTGTAACACCTAAACCTCAACCCGGAAATGAAGCGCCTCGCATGTTTCGATTAGTGGAAGATGAAGCGATTATTAACCGAATGGGTTTTAATAACAAAGGTGTCGATTATGCCGTAAAACAAATTCGTCGTTTGCAACATCGCGAACGTTATATTATTGGTGGAAACATTGGTAAAAATAAAGTTACACCAAACGAACAAGCGACAAATGATTATGTGATTTGTTTTAATGCATTATTTGATGAAGTGGATTATTTTGTTGTGAATGTCAGTTCCCCAAACACTCCTAATTTGCGTGCTTTACAAGAAAAAGAACCTTTGATGGATTTGTTATATACTTTACAAAGACATAACGGAATCAAGGAAAACCCAAAACCAATTTTATTAAAAATTGCTCCAGATTTAACCCATGACCAATTGGATGACATCATCGAAATTGTAACGGAGACTAAGATTGCTGGTGTTATTGCTACGAACACAACTATTGAAAGAGAAGGTTTGAAATCTGATCCACAAATTGTGCAGGAAGCTGGTGGAGTAAGCGGAAAACCTTTAAAAGAACGTTCGACAGAAGTGATTAAATATCTTTCTGACAAGTCGAATAAAGCCTTTCCTATTATTGGTGTTGGTGGAATTCATTCTGCTGAAGATGCCATTGAAAAATTAGAAGCAGGCGCAAGCTTAGTTCAGATTTATACCGGGTTTATTTATGAAGGACCTGGATTAGCCAAATCGATTTGTGAAAAATTAATCAAATAAATACATCATTAAATCCCATAAAAAAACCTCAACACAATCGTTGAGGTTTTTTATATATAAAAGTTTGATTAACTTCTTCTTATTTTGCAGCATCTACTGCAGCAAACAATTTGTTTGTAATGTCTTCAATTGAACCTACACCGTCAATTTCCACCCATTTCCCTTGCGCTTTAAAGTGCTCGGCAACGATAGCTGTTTTTTCGTAGTATTCTTTGATACGGTTACGGATAATCGTTTCATCTATATCATCAGCACGACCAGAAGTTTTTCCACGCTCTAATAAACGTTCAACTAAGATTTCATCTTCAACCACTAAAGCTAACGTTACCGTTACTTCTTGGTTATATTTATCAGCTAAAATTTTATCTAATTCTTGGGCTTGAGCTGTTGTTCTTGGATAACCGTCGAAAATGTAACCGTTTTCATTTGGATTATTATCTAAATGATCCACTAACATATTCGTTGTTACTTCATCAGGAACCAATTGCCCTTTATCCATATAAGATTGAGCTAATTTCCCTAATTCCGTTTCATTTTTTAAGTTGTAACGAAATAAATCTCCAGTTGAGATTTGAGAAGTTAAATATTTTTCTTCTAAGAATTTAGCTTGTGTTCCTTTCCCACTACCAGGAGGGCCGAACAATACGATGTTTAGCATTTTTTTTATGATTTTATTTGATAAATATCCGGTAAATTTCTTCCGTATCCGTCGTAATCTAAACCGTACCCCACTACAAATTTGTCTGGAATAGAAATACCTACTAAATCAACCTCTAAGTCTTTTTTGTAAGCATCTGGTTTGAATAATAAAGTCGCTACTTTTAAAGATTTTACATTTTTCTCTTTTAAAATACGGTGTAATTCTACTAACGTATTTCCAGTATCAACAATATCCTCTAAAATAATCACGTGACGTCCTTCTACATTCATTGGGATATCCATTTGGATTTGAATTTTCCCTGTAGATTCTGTTCCTTCGTAAGATTTTAATTTTAAGAAAGAGATCTCACATTCACCTGGATATTGTTTTAAGAAATCACTCATGAACATCACAACCCCGTTTAAAACTCCAATAAAGATTGGCGTTTCATCTTTGTACTCATCGTACACTTTGTTCGCCATGTCTTTGATTGCATGTTCAATTTCTTCAAAAGCAATGTACGGTATAAATTTTTTACCGTGAATTTCTATTTCATTCATTTTTTAAGATATTCAAATATACTATTTTGGATAAAGCTTGCAAAAATTTTCGAAAATTAAATTGTCATAGAAAATAAACGCGTCTCAGGTTCTTTCTCCAACATTCGCAAGTTAAAAGACATACAAACGTTACGAACAAAAGGACGACCTTGCTCTTTTACAACAATTCCATTTTCACCGATAATGATTAAATCATCGTCTTCCATTCCTTTCAGCATCGATTTGACTTGATCGATTCCGTTAAATTTCATTTTATCATCCTCCCAAGAAGTTTCCATGTTGCACATCAAATTTAAAATATGACGGCGTATCACTAAATCTTCTGCCGTTAGGATATGTCCTCTGTAAACAGATAATTCTCCTTTATTAATCGAAGCCTGATATTCTTCTACTGTTTTCTCATTTTGAGCAAAACTGTACCAAGAATCGCTAATCGACGAAACACCTAATCCAATCATTACTTGTGTTTTTGAGGACGAATACCCCATAAAATTACGATGCAAAGATTTGTTTTCCATCGATTGATACATCGAGTCATGTTCTAAAGCAAAATGATCCATTCCAATTTCGAAATAGTTCATTTCTTCGAACATTTTCTTTCCTGTTTCATACAACTCACGTTTCAATTCTGGAGATGGTAAATCTTCTTCTAAGAAACCTCTTTGCCCTACTCCTTTAATCCACGGTACATGTGCATAACTGTAGAAAGAAATTCGATCCGGATTTAGTTCTTTTGTTTTATTAATTGTCTCCATCATCCCCTGTAAAGTTTGATGAGGCAAGCCAAAAACTAAATCGTGCGAAATTGAAGTATATCCAATTTCTCGAGCTTCTTCTGTTGCTCTTTTAACTTGTTCAAATGGCTGAATACGATGAATAGCATTTTGTACCTTTAAATCGTAATCTTGTACACCATAAGAAACACGACGAAAGCCCAAATCGAACAATACTTGTAAATGCTCTCTTGTTGTATTGTTAGGATGTCCTTCTAAACTGAATTCATGTCCATCAGCAACAATTGATGTATTAATAATTCCTTCTAATAATATTCTCAAATTCTCAGGTGAGAAAAAGGTTGGCGTTCCACCACCTAAATGAATTTCCTTAATAACAGGTTTGGAAGGCATCATATTTAAATACAACTGCCATTCCTTAAGAACTGTTGCAATATAAGGTTCTTCTACCGAATGTTGTTTTGTAATACGCTTGTTACATGCACAAAATGTACACAATGACTCGCAATACGGTAAATGTATGTACAACGAAATACCCTCTGTTTCATTACTTTCAACAAACGATTGTTGAAAAGTTTTTACCCATTGCTCTTTCGTAAATTCGGTTTCATCCCAAAATGGCACCGTTGGATAACTGGTGTATCGTGGTCCTGGAATATTATATTTCTGAATTAAATTGTTCATTCGATATCAAGCACTCTTCAAAAAAGAGTTTAAATAAATTTCTCAATGCTCGAAAAAAAGTTTTCAAACATTGAGAAATAATAAATATTTTAAAACCAATTAGATAACAGCTTGTCTTACGCGAACAAGTTTTTCTAATAATCCTTCTAATAAATCCAATTGAAGCATGTTTGCTCCATCACTTTTGGCATTCTTTGGATCGGGATGTGTTTCAATAAATAAACCATCTGCTCCAACGGCAATACCTGCTTTCGCAATAGTTTCGATCAACTCAGGTTTTCCTCCTGTTACACCAGACGCTTGATTAGGCTGTTGTAAAGAGTGAGTTACATCCAAAATAACAGGAGCATAATTTTGCATCACCGGAATTCCACGGTAGTCTACAACTAAATCTCCATATCCTAACATTGTACCACGTTCGATAATAGCTACATTGTTATTTCCTGAATCTGTAACTTTCTGTACTGGAAATTGCATGGCTTCAGGTGATAAGAATTGGCCTTTCTTTAATGTAACATGTTTACCTGTTTTAGCAGCCGCCACTACTAAATCTGTTTGACGCACTAAAAAAGCAGGAATTTGTAATACATCAACATAAGCTGCAGCCATTTCTGCATGATATGGTTCATGAATATCTGTAGTTGTTGGTACATCAAAAGTTTCACCTACTTTACGTAAAATTTTCAATGCTTCCTCATCTCCAATTCCTGTGAAGCTATCAATACGAGAACGATTGGCTTTCTTAAATGATCCTTTAAAAATATAAGGAATATTTAATTTATCTGTTATCGTAATCACACGCTCAGCGATTTGCAAAGCCATATCTTCATTCTCAATCGCACATGGTCCAGCGATTAAAAAGAAATTTGAAGAATCTTTATGTTTAATGTTAGATATGTTTTGTATCATGATGCAAATTTACACAAAACTTCTAGACTATTTTTATTAATTTTGCCTATACTTTATCATTCTTATTTATCGTTTTATGGATTTCATATCAAACATTTCGGTAGCCGATGTATTTGGTTACCTGGCATCAGTATTTATTGTATTAGCGTTCTTTTTTTCGAACATTACGAAAATTAGAATTATCAATGCAATAGGATGCATTTGCTTTGTCATCTATGCTGCCATCTATGAAGCATGGCCTGTGTTGATTCCAAATGCAATTTTATTATTTGTTCAACTCTATTATATTATTTTTAAACCAAGTAAATAATCAGTCGAACACAAAACACAAAAAATTGAAAGTACTTTCTGCGGTAATAAATAATATTGAAACGGATCAAAGAGTTGATAAAGTGTGTAATTCTTTATTGAAGTTTGGTTATGAAGTTGAATTAATAGGAACTACGTTAAGAGGAAAACCCCGATTAAATAAATCGTTCAAAACGACGATTATTCCCCTAAAGAATCAAGAAAGTTTCAGATTATATGCAGAGTTTAATTTCAAATTATTCATTCATCTTATGCTAAGGGCAGATCAACAAACGATTTTATTAGCTAACGATTTAGACAGTCTTTTACCGTTCTATTTGGTGAGCAAAATAAAAAATCTGCCTTTAGTATTTGATAGCCACGAAATTTTCTCTGAGCTGCCGTCTCTGAGCCAACGGCCAAAAATTAAACGAGTTTGGAAAACATTAGAACGTTTTCTACTCCCAAAACAAAAACATTTTTATACGGTAAGTCAAGGCTATGCCGAATGGTTTGAAAAAGAATATCATGTAAAGCCAAGCATTATTCGTAATGTTCCGCATTTACAAAAAATGAATGATAAAGAAGAATTGATATTTTTTCCATTACCAACCGTGCCTTCAAATCATAAAATAATTCTATACCAAGGTGTTCTGAATATGAGCCGCGGTTTAGAATTTATGATTGAGGCGATGCAATATACCGAAAATTGCGTTTTTTGGATTGCAGGAAATGGACCACACCGTGAAACATTAGAACAACTAGTCGATTATTATAACGTACGGGATAAAGTGTTTTTCTTAGGAATTCTTCCCCCTAAGACACTTAAAACAATAACTCCATTAGCCGATCTTGGTATTAGTTTAGAACAAGATTTAGGCATCAGTTATCGCTATGCCTTACCTAATAAAATTTTTGATTATATGCAGGCTAAAGTTCCTATTTTAGCTACATATCTTCCAGAAATCAAATCGACCATTGAACATTACAATGTTGGACGTGTTATTGAAAAACACGATGCAAAGCACATCGCAGAAACTGCTATGCTGATGTTAAACGAAGGCAAATCTGCTTATCGTGAACAGCTAACAAAAGCTGCCTTAGCTTGTTGTTGGGAAAAGGAAGAACATCGCCTAAAAGAAATTTTTGAAAACGTTGTTAAAGAAAAGAGATGATTTCAATCTGTATTCCTATTTATAATTACGATGTACGTCCTTTGGTGAATGATTTAACCAAACAGATTCAATTCATTTTTGATACAGAAGTAGAAATCATCTTAATAGATGACGCATCAGCTGAAGAATTTCGACAAAAAAATAAATCTTTACAACAACTTCATGAGTACATTCAATTGAATAAGAATGTTGGGCGTTCGCGTATTCGGAATTTATTTTTACAATATGCTACACAGCCTTATCTGTTATTTATGGATTGTGATAGCTCCGTCGAAAACAATGATCAATTCATCGAAAATTATTTGAAAGCCTTAAAGCAATATCGACCTGTTATCTGTTACGGAGGACGTGTTTATCCATACGAATGCCCTTCTGCTCAGCAGAGCTTAAGTTGGAAATATGGAACATTCATCGAAAGTCAGCCCGCCATTATACGGCAACGTTATCCAAAATTAGGCTTTCAATCAAATAATTTCATTATACATCGTTCGTTATTTCAAGAAATCTTATTTGATGAGTCATTGAAACAATATGGACATGAAGATACGTTATTTGGAATCGAATTAGCCAAACGTAATATTTCTATTTTACACATTGAAAATCCTGTTTTAAATCATCACATTGAGGATAATTTATCCTATATCGATAAAAACCGATTAGCGACTGAAAATCTTGTACAATTGATTGATAATAATACAATAACTCCTAAAGATTATCATCGTATAAAATTATTATCCTTTTATCAAAAAATCAATCAATTGGGTTTAAGTGGAATTTTTTATCACGTATTTCGAAAAAATGAAACGCGAATCATCCATCATTTATGCTGTCAAAATCCGAACCTTAAGTTGTTTAATTTGTATAAATTATACCTTTTTATAAAAGCAAAAAAGAGAGTTTAATTTCTTAAACTCTCTTTTAAATATATTTTATTGAAAATTAAAATTCAATCGATTCTGCCGCTACTTCTATCACATTTCCATTCTCACAACGAATCATTCGTGCTGGATAACGACGAATAATATCATAATCATGGGTTGCCATTAATACGGCACAATTGTTTTGTTTAGATACCGATAATAAAAGATTCATAATCTCATTCGATGTTTCAGGATCTAGGTTTCCTGTTGGCTCATCGGCTAAAATTAATTCAGGATGATTTAATAATGCACGAGCAATCGAAACACGTTGTTGCTCTCCTCCTGATAAACGGAAAGGCATCATTTTCTTTTTAGATAACATCCCAACTGAGTCTAATACTTCATCAATACGAGATTCAATTGATTTTTTATCCTTCCATCCCGTTGCTTTTAACACGAAGATTAAATTTTGCTCAACGGTACGATCTGTTAACAATTGGAAATCTTGGAATACAATTCCTAAATGACGGCGTAAATCTGGAATTTTGCTTGTTTTTAAGGTTTTCAAGTCCATCCCTACGACTTTTCCATTTCCATTTTTTAATGGTAAGTCACCGTAAAGCACTTTTAATAAACTACTTTTTCCGCTTCCAGTTTTACCGATTAAGTAAACAAATTCCCCTTCTGCTAAAGTGAAATTGACATCCGATAAAACCAAATGATTACGTTGATAGATTGAAGACTGATTTACTTCAATTACATTTTTAACTTCCATACGAGTATCCGTCTTTTTTTCAAATGTAAAAAAAAAGCCTGAAAGAAAAACCTTCAAGCTTATTTTTTATGAATTGTAGCGATTATCTTTTAGCTCTAACGTCACTAACAGTTAATGCTTTTCTACCTTTCTTTCTACGAGCAGCTAATACTTTACGCCCGTTTTTAGTAGCCATACGCTCACGGAATCCGTGTTTGTTTCTTTTCTTTCTGTTACTTGGTTGAAATGTTCTCTTACTCATCTTTACTAAGTTTGTATGCCATTACACGAATGGGGTTGCAAATATACAGTTATTATTATTAATTCAAAAATCAAAATTTAGAAAATTACAAACGTAATAATGAATTAATTCAAACCGTCTCCGTTTCCAATATTTGTAATTTTCGAAGTGCAAATATAAAAATTATTTCTTTCTAAACAACACAAAATTAAATATAAAATCTTCAATTTGATAAGTTATATCACTCCGAATTGTAGTTAAAATTTGTATCTTAGCCGTCTTATATAACAAAAGGATATGACTGAAGGAGAAAAACTGATCCCAATCAACATTGAGGATGAAATGAAATCGGCATATATCGATTACTCGATGTCGGTAATCGTATCTCGTGCCCTTCCAGATGTACGTGATGGTTTGAAACCTGTTCACCGAAGAGTATTATTCGGGATGTATGAATTAGGCGTTTTTTCTAACCGCGCTTATAAAAAATCTGCGCGTATCGTTGGTGAGGTTTTAGGTAAATTTCACCCACACGGAGATAGTTCGGTTTATGATGCAATGGTACGTATGGCTCAACCTTGGTCATTACGTTATATGTTAGTTGATGGACAAGGGAACTACGGTTCTGTAGATGGTGATCCACCTGCAGCGATGCGTTATACAGAAGCAAGACTTCAAAAAATTTCAGACGAATTATTAGCTGACTTAGATAAAGAAACAGTCGACTTTCAGTTGAATTTCGACGATACAATTCAAGAACCAACTGTTTTACCAACGAAAATCCCTACTTTATTAGTAAATGGTGCATCGGGGATTGCTGTAGGTATGGCGACGAATATGGCGCCTCACAACTTAACAGAGGTTATTGATGGTACAATTGCATACATCGAAAATCGTGACATCATGATCGATGAATTAATGCAATATGTAAAAGCTCCTGATTTCCCAACTGGAGGAACAATCTATGGTTATGATGGGGTTAAACAAGCTTTAGAAACTGGCAGAGGACGTATCGTTTTACGTGCAAAAACTCATTTTGAAGAGGTAAACAACCGTGATTGTATTATCGCGACTGAAATCCCTTATCAAGTGAATAAAGCCGATATGATTGCGAAAACAGCAGAATTAATTAAAGACGGTAAATTAGATGGTATCGCAGAGATTCGTGATGAATCTGACCGTAAAGGGATGCGTATCGTCTACGTGCTTAAAATGGATGCTGTACCAAACGTTGTCTTAAATAAGTTATTTAAATATACACAATTACAATCTTCTTTCTCGGTAAATAATATTGCCTTAGTTAATGGAAGACCAGAGCAATTAAATTTAAAGGATTTAATTCACCACTTCGTAGAACACCGTCATGAAGTTGTTATTCGTCGTGCTGAATACGATTTAAGAAAAGCCCAAGAACGTGCGCATATCTTAGAAGGATACATGAAAGTCATTGGTACTAAAGATGATTTAGACCGTGCAATCCGTATCATTCGTGAATCTGAAACGCCAGAAATTGCGCGCCAAGGATTAATTGAAGCATTTGGATTATCAGAAATCCAAGCTCGTTCAATTTTAGAATTGCGTTTACGTACCTTAACAGGATTAGAAATTGATAAAATTCGTGCAGAGTACGAAGAAATCATGAAAACAATCCAACATTTACAAGACATCTTAGCGAATGAAGAGTTACGTATGCAAATCATCAAAGACGAATTGATTGAAATTCGCACAAAATATGGTGATGAGCGTCGTACAGACATCAATTTCGCTGGCGGTGACTTAAATATGGAAGATTTAATTCCTGATGAAAAAGTAGTTTTAACTATTTCTCGTTTAGGATACATCAAACGTACGCCGTTATCAGAATACCGTAAACAATCTCGTGGTGGTGTTGGTAACAGAGCGGCAACAACGCGTGACGAAGATTTCTTAGAGTACATGGTTGTGGCGACTAACCACCAATACATGTTATTCTTTACAGAAAAAGGAAAATGTTTCTGGATGCGTGTATTCGAAATTCCGGAAGGATCGAAAACATCGAAAGGACGTGCCATCCAAAACTTAATCAATATTGATCCAGACGATAAAGTTAAAGCATACATTCGTACGCATGACTTAATGGACGAAGAATACGTGAATAACCATTTTGTTATCATGGTAACGAAAAATGGTATCATTAAGAAAACTTCTTTAGAAGCATATTCTCGCCCACGTACAAACGGTATCAATGCCATTACAGTTCGTGAAGGAGATACTTTATTAGAAGCTTTATTAACAGATGGTAAATCTCAGATTATGATTGCTTCGAAATATGGTAAAGCCATTCGTTTCTACGACGAAAAAGTTCGTCCAATGGGTCGTACTGCTTCTGGAGTTCGTGGAATCAACTTAGGTGAAGAAGCGGATAACGAAGTTATTGGTATGATCGTTGTTTCGGACATTGAAAACGAAACGGTATTAGTAGTATCTGAAAAAGGTTACGGAAAACGTACTTCAATCGAAGATTACCGTGAAACAAACCGTGGTGGAAAAGGTGTTACCACATTAAATATTACAGAAAAAACAGGTAAATTAATTGCAATTGAATCTGTAACAAACGATAATGACTTAATGATTATCAACAAATCAGGAGTTGCTATTCGTACAGGTTTAGATGAAATCCGTGTAATGGGTCGTGCGACTCAAGGGGTTCGATTAATTAATCTAAAAAATAATGATGCAATTGCTGCAATTGCAAAAGTAGAAGTTGAGGAAGAGATTGAAGAAGAAATCGAAGCATCAACAGAAACAGCAGAAGGTACAATAGAATCAAATGTAGAATTAACTAACGATCAAGGAACAGAAGAAACAATTTCTGAAGATGATCAAACGAATGATTAATTATGAAAAAATTCTTATTTAGTTTAGGATTAGTATTATCATTATCAACAGCGTTTGCACAAACAAATGTTGAAGAGTTAAATACAAATCCTACAGAATTAGCTACAAAATACAACAACTTAGTTAAAGAAAGTTTAGCAAAAGGAGATGTAACAAAAGCAAGCGAAAGTTTAGCAAAATTAACAAAATACGAGAATGGTAAAGTTTGGCAAGTTCGTAACAAAGACACGAAAAAAGACGAATTTTACTATACTCAAGAAGAATTAAATGCAGCGACTGCTAATGGAAATTATGCGAAAGCTAAAGAAGTTGCATTAATGCCGAAATATGGTTTCTTATTACAATCTCAGGTATCTGAATTAGCAAATAAGGAATTAAATGAAGCGAGTACAGCATTAGATGCTAAAAATTATGATGTTGCAGGTCAAAAATTCTTAAATGTTTACAACTTAGTGGAAGCTTTAGGAACAAAAGAAGACATCTACAAATATCAAGCAGCTATTTCTTACTACAATGGTAATAAATTTGAAAAATCTTTAGAAATTATCAAAGATTTAGCGAGTAAAAACTTTACAGGAATTTCAGCAAATCAAACAAAGAATTATAACCGTGACTTATATGTTTTAGGTTTAAACACTTTATTTAATTTAAAGAAAGTTGATCCATTTTTAGATGAAGCGTTGGCAAAATATCCGAAAGATGTTGACATCAACACATTAGCGACTAGTATTTATCAAGCAACTGGAAATAGCGATAAATTAAAGGCAAAGATTGAAGAAAACATTAAAATCAATCCAACTGATCACTTAAATTACTACAATTTAGGAGTGTTATTAATGGAGGATGCATCTCAAGAAGCTCGTGTTAAAGAATTATTCAAGAAATCAATTGAATTAAATCCTAAACACACAGAATCTTACAAGAACTTAGTTGCTTCATACTTAGTAAAAGACAAAGAATATGTTGAAAAAATCAACAATAACTTAGGAAGCTCTAAGCAAGAAAAAGCAATTTATGCTGAAAACATTGCTAAACGTAAAGCTTTATTTACAGAAATCATCCCTATTTTAGAGAAGATTCATCAAATGGAGCCTAACGATATCAGTGTGATTAAAAATTTAGCAGTTGCATATAGAACAATCGAAGATAGTGCGAAAGAAGATTATTATCGTACACTAGAAAGAAAAACGGTTTCTGGAAAATAATTCAGAATCCATTCATATAAAAAAAGAGCATTCATACTGAATGCTCTTTTTTATTTCAAATATGTTTAAAAATTCCAATTTTTTAACTCACTTAAAAAATGATGAGCAGTTAAATCGAAACGAACTGGAACTACCGAAATAAATCCATTCTCTATAGCATATACATCCGTATCGTCCCCTTTGTCGTGATTTACAAATTCACCACACATCCAATAATATTGTCTACCACGAGGATCCTCTCGTTTATCAAATTTCTCTTCCCATTTGGCATCTGCTTGTCGACACACTTTAATTCCTTTGATTTGCTCTGCCGGCACATCTGGAATATTGACATTAAGCACAACCCCTTTAGGCATATTTTTCGAAAGCACTTCATCTAAAATCGTTTTGATTTGAGTTGTCGCTGCTGAAAAATCAGCATTATAATCAAACGAATCCAATGAAAATCCTACTGCAGGAATTCCTTCTATTCCTGCCTCTACAGCTGCAGACATTGTTCCGGAATAAATCACATTGATCGATGAATTTGAACCATGATTAATTCCAGAGATGCATAAATCTGGCTTACGAGGTAAAATATGTGCTACAGCTAATTTTACACAATCTACAGGAGTTCCTGAACATGAAAATTCTTTCACTCCACTTTTCGATTCAATTTCATTACAAAAAATCGATTTATTCAGCGTTACGGCGTGTCCCATTCCACTTTGAGGGCTATCTGGGGCTACGACGTATACTTCTCCTAATTCTTTCGCTATATTAATTAAATGACGTATTCCTGGAGCAGTAATTCCGTCATCATTTGTTACCAAAATTAATGGTCTTTCCATAATTATTCTTATTTTAGAATTCTTTAGACCATGCAAAAATCTTAAAAATAAATAAGTATTTTGGTTTATATTTGAAAGAACATTATAAAAATCAATTTTATCCAAGAATAACATATTATGCTAATTAAAAAAACGTATGTCTTATTATCGTTTTTATCAATGAGTTTACTAGCCTTTTGCTTTTGTAAACCGATGTTGGATAATGACGATGAGAAAGAGAAATTAGTAATTAAAAATACTCGAAATACTCTTTCATATCTTCATTACAAACCAGCAACAATCGATGATAAATTTTCAGAAAATGTATTTAATAAATATATCGAGAACTTAGACCCATCTAAACGTTTTCTTTTACAAACAGACTATGACGCTTTTGCAAAAGACAAGCACAATTTAGATGACTATTTTAAAACTGAGAATCTAACATTTTATCGCACAACTGTTGATACCATGATGATTCGTATTAACGAAGCGGAAAAATATGCTTTAGAAGTTTTAGAAAAACCGTTTGATTTTAATCAAAAAGAAGAATTAATTTTAGATCCTAAAGTTCAATCATACGCTAAAAATAAAGCGGAATTAAAAGAACTTTGGAGAAAATACTTAAAGTACAATGTGATGTTAGAAATCACTTCAATGCAGGATGATTTAGACGGTAAAAAGTCAAATGATTCGATTGAAGTTGCATCAGATGATAAAGAAGTAAAAATAACTAAAGACACTCCTTTTGCAGAAATTGAAAAAATTGCGCGTGAAGATGTCAAAGAATTAATTGCTGATTATTTCCGTCGTTTGAAGAAACGTAAGAGAAGTACATATTTCTCCATCTACGTTAATGCTCATACGGAATTATACGATCCACATACAACTTATTTTTCACCAACCGACAAAGAAGATTTTGATGTATCTATGTCTGGACAATTGGAAGGAATCGGAGCCAAATTACAAGATAAAAAAGGGTATGCTACAATTGCTGAATTAGTGGTTGGTGGACCAGCTTGGAAAGGCGGAAAATTAGAAGTTGGAGATCAAATCATCAAAGTTGCTCAAGGTAAAAAAGGAGAAGCTGTAAATATTGTTGGAATGTTACTTGACGAAGCAATTCGTTTGATTCGTGGTAAAAAAGGATCAGAAGTAATTCTTACAGTTAAGAAAAAAGATGGATCAACTCAAGATATTTCTATTATTCGTGATATTATTGAACACGATGAGGTTTTCGCTCGTTCATCAATTGTAACGGATGATAAAGGTGATAAATATGGGGTGATTTATTTACCAGAGTTCTATACTTCAATGGGAGAAAAAGAAGGTCGTGACCCTTCAATTGATATTGAAAAAGAAATCGAAATTCTTAAGAAAGAAAACATCAAAGGACTTGTTTTCGATGTACGTAACAACGGAGGTGGTTCTTTAGAAGAAGTCGTTCAAATTTCAGGTTTATTCATCAAAAATGGCCCTATTGTTCAAGTAAAACGTAGCGATGGAATGATGAAAATCCATGAAGATAAAGATGATCGAATTGTATATGATGGACCTTTAGTTATTATGGTGAATGAATTATCGGCTTCAGCATCAGAAATTTTAGCTGCAGCTATGCAAGATTATGGTAGAGCAGTTATTGTGGGTTCTCCACAGACTTTTGGTAAAGGAACTGTACAAACAATGTTACCTTTAGACCAACGTTCACGCAGTGATGAATATGGAGCAATTAAATTAACTATTCAGAAATTTTACCGTATTAATGGTGGTTCAACACAATTAAAAGGAGTAAATTCTGATATTACAATGGTTGATCAATTCACTTATAGTGATATCAATGAAGGTGCTCGTGCAGAAGCTTTAGCATGGGATCAAATTGGGGCATTAACGTTCAATAAATGGACAAACCCATTTGATATGAATGCCATCAAAGCAAAAAGTGCTGAGCGTTTAAAAAACAATCAACATCTAAAATTGATTGATGAGAGTATGAAGTTTGTGAAATCCATGGAAGACACGAAAAAAGTTCCATTAAACTTAAACGATTACAAAGCTTACCGTAAAGATCGTGAAGCTAAAATCAAAAAATACGAAGCTTTAGATAATTACAAAAACAACTTAAAAATTGCGATGAATGCTAAAGATTTAGCAACATCTAAAATTGATACTGTATTTAAAGCTAGAAGAGAAAACTGGATCAAAGGACTTCAAAAAGACATTTATTTAGAAGAATCAATCAATGTTTTAAAAGATTTAAGAAAATAAAATGGAGCAGCAAACAGGTTCATTTACTCAAATCATATTTAAAAAATTAAGAAAGAGCCCGATTGGGCTCATTTCTTTTAGTGTCATTGTTATTGCAGGTTTTATTACACTATTTGCTTACTTATTCGCAACTGATTCGACTAAGAATGCTAATCGTCAAGATTTAGCCATTGCATATGCTCCAATTGGCCATCGTCAATTGACAATTGAAGTTCCATTACCAAATTATACCCCCAATCGAAGTATTGAAGATTATTTCTTTGGAAAAGAAATCGATACGGAGCAAATTAGTATCTCAGATTACAAAGTCAAAAATAACCAAATCATTTATACACCTTATTTAGGGAATGGATTGAATGGTGAACCGCTCACTTTAGATGTAGAGGAATGGACCAAGTATAATATCTCCGTTCAAGACATAGAAAAGAAATATATTTTCGAAAAAACCTATCTTTTAGGTACGGATAGTTATGGACGTGATTTCTTCTCTCGTTTAGTGATTGGAACACGTATTTCTTTTCTTATTGGATTTATAGCTGTATTTATTTCTCTTTTGGTTGGAGTAACTCTAGGGGCAATTGCAGGTTATTATAAAGGGAACATAGATAACATGATCATGTGGTTAATAAATGTTATCTGGTCTATTCCAACATTATTACTTGTTATCGCAATTACACTAGCGATTGGTAAAGGATTTTGGCAAATTTTTATCGCTGTGGGATTAACCATGTGGGTAGAAGTTGCACGTGTTGTACGTGGTCAATTTTTATCTTATCGCGAAAAAGAATTTGTGGAAGCAGCAAGAGCTTTAGGTTTTAGCGATTTCAATATTATTTTTAAACAAATTATGCCCAATATTATTGCGCCAGTTATTGTAATTTCAGCAGCTAATTTTGCCTCTGCTATTTTGGTAGAAAGTGGACTTAGCTTTTTAGGTATTGGAGCCCAACCCCCTACGCCATCTTGGGGAAATATTATTAAAGAACACTATAGCCATATTATATTAGGTAAACAACATCTGGCGATTTTGCCTGGTTTAGCCATTATGATTTTAGTGCTCGGTTTTAATATTTTTGGAAATACACTCCGCGATTTAATGGACATTAAAAATTAAACATATCAAAAGCGATTCAGAAAACTGAATCGCTTTTTTGTTATTCATTATGAATTGATTAACTTTGAAAGAACTAACTAAACCTAAATTGTATGAAAAAATTATTTTACCTATTTTTTCTACTATTTTCTACACCTTTACTTCAAGCACAAACGTGTGAATATATTCGAGATCATCTGGATCAAGTGAATGAAACTGTTGTTGGATGCAATTTTTCATTCGATAATTCTTGCATACGTCTTACCTCCAATTTTCCCACCATTGCCAATTCGAACACCTATCAAATTGAACAGATTTCATATCGTCCAATTGGAAATTTTAATGATGGTACACCATTACAAGCTAATGCGGACGATCAATACATTCATCGGATTGATTTCAATTCTATTGGTAATGAACCTTTTCTTTTTACCTTTTTTGGTGAAGTAAAAGAAAGTGTAATTCTCAGCTCCAATGGATTTATATCTTTCAATTCTAATTTTAGTGTGGGTGATTATAGCAACCCTTTATTAGACAATCAATCCATTCCAAATCCATTTCTTCCTTCTAGTTCTATATTTGGTGTTTTTCAGGATTTTAATTTTAGTTTAAACAATGATTCCGAAATCTATACTGAAGTTATTGGAGAATATCCATGCCGAAAATTAATTTTCAATTTTTATAATGCGCGCTTTACAGGAAACAATCAAACCGCTACATTTCAAATTGTATTGCATGAATTAAATAGTAAAATCGAAGTGCATATTCAAAATAAACCTACTCCTGAACAAGGTGTTCGCTTTCGAAGTAGTTTAATAGGAATCGTCAATCAGACCGGGAGTGGATATGCAGCACCAAACCGTAATACTGGAATATGGAACGCCTCGAATGAGTCCTATGTATTTACACCTTCGGGACCATCCATAACTCCACAACGTATCACTTGGACAAATTCGGTTAACTCCACGCAAACCTCATCCAATTCATTAAATATTTGTAATATGTCTCCTGCAACATATACAGCTACTGCTACCTATGAAATGAATGGATACAGGTTTACGATCAAAGATCAACATCAGATTCGATTTGAACCGAATTATCCCTTAGTAAAAAATCATTCCGAAGTTATTTGTAATACAAACGAATCCTTGACACAAGCTCGTTTTTATTCTAATTTAAATTCTCAAACCAATCACAATTTATTTCGATATAAATTTTATACCAATCGTAATGATGCCATAAATAATACTCCAAATTTCTTAAGTCCAAATCAAAATTTACAAAGCAATCAAACGTATTTTGTTCGGATTGAAAACGCTTCTAATTTTAATTGTTACGATATCGCTACTTTAGAATTAAAAAGTACCGTTACATTTCCATCTCATGTAGAAATTTGTGACACGTACAATGATCGTCAAGAAGACTATATTTTAAATAATCTGAATTGTCAACTTTTTGAGAATATCCCAAATGTTTCGAACATTCGATACTACATAAATAACCAATCGACTCCAGTAACTCGTGCCAATCTAAATCAAAATACGACATTAAAAGTTCAATATAATTTACCCGGATGCCGAGATTTACTCTCATCTGAAATTCATGTACGATTCATCAACAGTCCACAGGTCATTACTCCTGAAATTTCTTTTGAATCGTATGAAGAAATATTTGATGTCATTACCAATAATAATCCTATTTATCGTGAACCTTTTGCATGGAATGAGCAATTACAAAATCTTGGAATTACTTTATCGAATGATGAAAACACTACTGTAAAAGCCTTTCTAAACCTTGATGATGCACTTAATAATCGAAATTCAATTCAATATATACAAGAAGGAAATGCCACATCAGACTATCGATACATTATGTATTTCCGAATCGAAAATGAAAGTAAAGATTGCAAAGGATTTTGTGGAAATATCGTAACCGTTAATGCCCGTGTTAAATTCAAGAGGATTATTTTAAACATTGATGATGCAGATACTGATAATCCGATCGATAATCCTTTAATTTATGATGAAGAGAGCGCTGATATCTATTTATGTGGTAGCGAAAATTATGAACGTAATTTATTAACTGATCTGTTCTCCATATTTCATGTTACAAATTTTGACCTTTCACAACTTAGAATCACGTTTCATACGTCCTACAACACAGCGAATAACCTTTCACATAATGGTATTGATCCCGATATCGTTATTAATGCGAATGCTACGTATTTGGTCCGATTAGAATTACCTTATACAGGATCTCAGGATCCCGCACCACAACAATTTATTGTAAAACCTTTGCTGTATACTCTAGTACCATCGACACCAATAGTAGACAAAATCAATATATGTGTAGATTATACAATCTCTGAAAAAAATATTATTCTAAGTGAGTATATTTCTCATATAATCAATGAACGTTATCTCAATCTTCAACCTCGTCCGATTGTAACATTTTATAGCGATGCTCTTGCAACAAATGAAATTACTCAACTGAATGTCACTTCTACGTCGCAACGAATTTGGGTTAAAATAAAATATACGCAAACTGAAAACACTTGTGAACAAATATCACCTTTAGACTTTAGATTAGTTGCATTAGAAAGTATTGTCAAATCTATACATCAGGTCGAATTGAATTGTGATCACAACAACGACAATCAAGAAATGGTGAATTTAAACGACTATATGCGTGAATTTGTCGATAATCCATCTGATTATACCTTTGAATTTTATCGAAACTACAATGCCACGACAAATACTTATTCTAACCGAATCAATAGCCCTTCTAATTTCATTATCGATGATGATATCACAATATACATTAAACTTATTCAAAATAATTTGGAAGGAGGTTGTAGTCAAAAATTAGAATTAAATATCCTTTATAATATTCAACCCGATCATACCATCAAATTAAAACCACAAGCCAATTTATTATTATGCAATGAAGCCAATTCGCCATACGTATATTTTGATCTAGAGCGTTCTGTTTCGCAGTCCTATTTGGATAGTAATCCACCTATCGAAGATTTTATTACCTCTATAAAATATTATGAATCCCGAGATGATGCAATGGCGGGAAATGACAATTTTATTCAAAACGTCAATCAATATGGTGTCGAATTGGATCGACCACGTGTCATAATTTATGTTCGTTATGAGAATCTATACGGCTGCTTCAGTGTAGCACAAATACAATTGGAAATCATTGGATTAATTAAACTTAAGAACGATTTAAAAATTGATATTTGTGACACTAATTTTGATGGCAGATATCATTTTGATTTAAGAGAATGGATTCATCAAGCGACAAGGGATGATGATACGAACAATGATTTATTAATTGATGAAAATGCCAACCGTGTAGCCGATTATAAATTTTATTTAAACTTAACCGATTATAACAGCGGAAGAGCATTAACACCAGAGGAAGAACAACAATTTTTATTGGATCCTTCAATTCATCAAACTTTAATTTTAGGAGCTACTATAGAAGGTGGCTGTATCGACCATGTTCCAGTAGAGATAAATTATTTGACGTTTGAAACTTTTCAATATCAATATCCCGAATTATGTGATGAGAATAATGACGGTATTGAAACCATTGATTTGACAATTTTTGAAACTCATCACCCCAATGCATATTTTACATATTATCAAAGTTTAGAGGATTTAAACACTCAGTCCAATCCAATAACAACCCCACATCAGTTAGAATATACATTTTCTATGGGATCGACCATTTACTTTACGATAGAACAAGTAGATGTCCACTGTAAGAATTTAGGAATAATTAGCATCAATTTAAAGTCCACTCCAATGGTTCATATTGAAGATTATAAAATATGTCCTCATGATGCTATAACAATTTTTCCTGATACAACCCCTTGGGAAATTCAGCAATTTGAATGGTATGACATGAATAACATGCTAATTTCTAATGAAAATAAAATTACACTTAACGAAGTTGGGAACTACCGTTTGGTTTTGACTGCAACGAATGGATGTACATTTACAGAAGAATTTGAAATTTCACATTTTGATCTCCCAATAATCGAAGAAATTATATTTCAACAAAATTCTGCCACAGTGATTGCTTCTGGTAATCGTTCGATTTTATATTCAATGAATGCTATTGATTGGCAATCGAGTTCCACTTTTACAGATTTAACCAATGGATTACATCAATTTTATATTAAATACACAGACGAAAATTGTATTGTAGGACCTTATGAAGGCATTATTCCAATCATTCATAACACCATTTCTCCGAATGGAGACGGGATGAATGATCTATGGATAATTCGAGATTTACATGTATTTACTGGGCAAATGGCAAAACTCGAAATTTTTGATCGTTTTGGCAAACGCCTATTTCAACAAGAAAGTAATACCCAATTGATATGGGATGGTAAAAAGGATGGCAAACCACTTCCATCTAGCAGCTATTGGTACACCATTGATTTACCGGACGGACGGAAATACACAGGTTATATTAATGTGCTCAACAAAAATGAATAAAAAAAAAGCGATTAGTTGAACTAATCGCTTTTTGTATTTAAATTATCGAATCGAATCCTTTGAAGGAACTTTGATGGGATATGTATCATGAATACCCGCTAATCGAAATGCACTATAAATCGCTTTGTTTTGACGATTTCCTAAGGCAACAACGGTAAAATTATTTTTAACATCATGAACAAAAACTGTGTTATTTCCATGCCACCATCCGTTATGATACAATAGTTTTTCCCCATTTTCATATTCCAATAAACGCATTCCTAACCCATAGTTTTTATAACCTTTCGACTCATAGCTATAACCTTTATATGCTTCATCTTTTAAGGCTTTTGAAATAAATTTATCGGAATACATGGCTTGATCCAATTTTAAAATATCTCTCGGAGTTGAATAAATATTTTTATCACCATACGTTTTATCTAAATGATCCCAAGCCCATTTCGTTCCTGCATAACCGTAGGAAGAAGAAACCTTATCTTTATGCTTATCGTATTCAAAAACAAATGTATTTTCTAACCCCACAGGATCAAAAATCATATATTTCATTGCCTGAGGGTAAGGCATCTTTTGGATTTTTTCAATAATCAATGCCAACATCAAATAATTGGTGTTCGAGTAAAAAAAGCCTGTATTCACATTACGTACTAATCCTACTTTATGTGTTGCAAAAACATCCAATACTTGCTCATTAGTAACCGGATTATTTCGATCTTCCAATTTCATTTCCCACAATACATTCGCATAATTCGGTAAACCACTGCGGTGATTTAATAAATGTCTGATCGTTGTTTCAGGATAAGGAAATGTAGGCAATATAGTATTTACCTTTTGATCCAATTGGATTTTATTGCTCTCTACTAATTTTAAAATGGCTAAACCAGTAAAAACTTTTGATATAGAAGCTATATGAATAGGCGTTTCAGAAGTAATTGGAGTTTTCTTCTCTACATCTGCTAAACCAGAATATTGTTCGAAGATAATCTTTCCATTTTTTGCAACCAATAACCCACCACTTACATTTGCACCTTGCCAAAAATCCTTATAAAATTTTGATACGACACCTCGATATTTTTCAATTTCTTGAGCAGTTAAAACTGGATGTTTAGTTTCACTTGACCAATCGATTGAATCAAACCTTGGAGGCGCATTAGGATCTACAGCTTTAGTTGTTTGTTTGTCTGCTTCTTTTCCGCAACTTGCAAAAGTTAACAAAAAAGAAGTAGCAAGAACACCTATAATTCTCATCTCTCTTTTCTAAAAATTAATTGCTATTATTTCTTCGCCCGCTAAATTTAGAAATTAATTTTTTGTTCAAAGGATATTTGGAATTATAATTTTTTATTTCATTCGAGTTAATTGCGACTTGAATTCACCTAAAATCACACTGGTTGCCACTGCAACATTAAGACTTTCAGTATTTTCTTTCACTCCAAAAAATGGAATACTGATTTTGTGTGTCGTTAAATTTTCAATCGCTTTCGAAATTCCATTGGCTTCATTGCCCATCACAAGAATACCTTCTTGGGGCAATTGGTTTTCATAAATCGACTCCCCTTCCATAAAGGTTCCGAAAATATTGCCTTGATATGCTGATAAATAATCCACTAAATCAATATAATGGACATTTACACGAGAAAAAGAACCCATTGTCGACATAATGACTTTAGGATTGTATAAATCAACCGATTCCTTTGTACATAAGATATGTTCAATTCCAAACCAATCTGCTAAACGAACAATCGTTCCTAAGTTTCCTGGATCACGAATATCATCTAACGCCAAAGCTAATCCCTCAATTTTTTCTAAACTTGGGTTATCAGGAAGCTCACAAAGGGCTAATCCGACATTAGGAGTTGTTAAAAAACTAATTTTTTTCAAATCCTTTTCATCAATAAATGTTTTTTTAATCGAAGTCGTCTCTGGCCAAAAGTCCTCAGTAATAAATAATTCCTTTACCTTAATGGAACTTTTTATAACTTCTCCTATATTTTTAACACCTTCTACAACAAACAAATTATATTTTTGTCTATATTTTTTAGAACCTAAAGAAGTTATTATCTTAATAACGTTATTTGATAACATATTTTATGCGTAAAAAAATCACTGCAAATATAGCACTTATCTATAGTTTAACTGTTATTTTATCGGGATGTAGTATGACCGAGAAAGTTCCAGATGGTGAATATTTGTTTGTAAAAAATAAGTTTGAATACGATCAAGACGATCCCGACATTAAAAAGAAACAAAAAATCGTTGGAGAAGATTTGTCAAGTTATGTCAAACAAAAACCAGCAGGAAAATTTTTAGGTTTTTTCCCCCTTTGGCAATGGGTCTATAATTGGGCACCTGCTAAATTTGATCAAACATTCGAAGAATATTACCGCGAGGATCAGTCCAAACGTAATCAAAAATTATTAGATAGTCTTTTGGTGAAAAATGGATTAGAAGAATTTGTAGGAAAAAGTCTTATTAAAGAACGATTCTTTTATCGCTCAGGAGAAGCTCCTGTATTATTAGATGAAGATTTATCCGAATTCTCCGCTGAAAACTTAAATCGCTTATTCCATGATAAAGGATATTTTGATTCTAAAGTATCAGTCCAATATGATAAGAATGACAAAGCAAAAAAAGCGAAAACAATTTATCAAATTAAATTAGGAGAACCATCATACATTGAAACCGTCTCTAATAAAATTTATGATAAAGATATCGAAGATTTACTAACCGTCGATCGTGATCAATTTGATGGAATTAATTTGTTTGGTAAACGTAAGACCATCAAGACAAATTACATGAAAGAGTCTAAAGTTGTCGCAGGTGATCAATACGATTTTAGTAAATTTGAGGCAGAAAGGGATCGAATTGTGGATTTATTGAAAAATCGTGGATACTATGATTTTAACGATTCTGGTGAAGATTTATACTTTGAAGCCGATACCTTAAAAAGCAATAAACGCCTGGATGTTACTTTATTTATTGATAAATTTATTCAAGATACAATTGTAAAAGATAGCACAAAACAATTCCTAAAATACAATTGGGGGAATATCAACATCTATACGGATGCTCGTAATACGAACGACATTAATTTTGATTCGATTCAAAAAATAGAACACAACGGTTATAACGTTTATTATAAGGGTGAACCGAAATATAAGCCTCGCTATTATACAGATGCCTTTGTATTACGTCCTAACCAATTGTTTAGACAACGCCAAGAAATTCAAACGAAGCGTAACATCTTTAAACGCGAAAATATCAATCTTCATAAATTTGATATTATTAAACGTGATTCTTTATTAGATGTTAACGTCTATTTTACGCCGAAGAAAAAGTATGATTTAAATGTATTCTTTGAGAGTTATGCTTCTCAATACATGAATTTTGCAATTTCACCCGGGGTAACTTTAACAACCCGAAATCTTTTTGGTGGAGGAGAAAATCTAGAAACCACTTTAAAAGGGAATTTAGGATCCGTAGATAAAGATTTTACAGATAGTGATCGTTTTTTAAATGCCTATGAATTGGCATTAGAAGCTCGTTTGAAGTTTCCTTATCTGTTAGCACCAAAATTCATGGAAGATTGGATTCCGCGTCGTTTCGTTTCAGAATCAGCGATTCGTTTAAATACAAGTACACAGAAAAATGTGGGCTTGGATCGCGTTTCATATGGGTTTGGATTAGATATGGACATGACCAGTGGGGAGTTTCAACACAAAATTTCATTATTTAATACAGAATTCGTTGATAACTCTAAAAAAGACCGTTACTATACTATTTTCAAGGCCGATAACGAACGTAAAGATTTAATTGTTGAAAACTATTTCAATTACGATAATACGTTACGTAATGAATATGAAGGAGGATTAATCACTGATGATGAAATCACCGATATCATTCAAAATGACCAAGGATATCGCCAGTCGTTAACAGGGCAAGATGCCAAAAATTATGTGGATTTTGAGGATATGCTGTATCGTAAAGCGAGTATTTCTCAAAATGTATTAATTAACTCTTTCATTTATCAATTTACCTATAATCAAGAAAATGGGTTTAGACCTGTTCCTAATCCATGGTTTGGATCAGCACGAATCGAGTTAGCAGGTAATTTATTACGTGCCTTAGATAAGGCTTTTGGATTTAATCGAGGACAAAATGAATTAAATCAAGATACTGGTTTAGTTTTCGGAATACCATATTCTCAATTTGTCAAATTTGATTTTGAAGTTCGTAAAAAATGGACCATTTCTCCACAAGCACAATTTGCTACTCGAGGATTTTTTGGAATTATTAAACCATACGGAAATACGGAAATTACGCCTTTTGTCCGTAGTTATTCGGCTGGTGGAGCTAATGATGTGCGAGGCTGGTGGCCTTTAACCTTAGGACCTGCTGATCGTATCCATATTGAAGGAGTGAATCGCGAAAGTTTAGCCTTCGAAAGTTTAAAATTATTGTTCAATGCGGAATACCGTTACCGTATGACGGATATGTTCGAAGTTGCCACATTCTTAGATGCAGGAAACATTTGGTCAGTTTCAAAAGATCGTGAACAATATCAATTCAAATTCAATAAATTCTATAAACAATTTGGGGTTGGTACAGGTGTCGGATTACGAATACATATCAGTAATTTCGCTATCGTACGTTTCGACCTTGGATATAAGCTATATGACCCTTCTTATGACGAAGGTGATCGTTGGCAATTGGATAACTTTAATATCTTAAAACCGAGATTACATTTCGGAATTAATTATCCATTCTAAAAAAAAACTATCTTTGTTTAATAAAACTAAAACACAATGAGTAGAAAATTTCCTGCCGGAGTAGCAACCGGAGCTTTAGTTCAAGAAATTATTAAAGATGCTAAAGCAAACCAATATGCATTACCTGCTTGTAACGTAACAGGTTCTTCATCAATCAACGCTGCGATGGAAGCTGCTGTAGAAGTGAACTCGCCTGTAATTATACAATTTTCGAATGGTGGTGCCATCTACAATGCTGGTAAAGGACTTAAAGCAGAAGGACAAACTGCTGCTATCAAAGGTGCAATTGCTGGAGCAAAACATATACACGAATTAGCAGAAGCTTATGGAGCAACTGTTATTTTACATACTGATCACTGTGCAAAAAAATTATTACCATGGATTGATGGAATAATGGATGCCAATGAAGATTTCTACAATAAAACAGGTAAAACACTTTACTCATCTCACATGTTAGATCTTTCAGAAGAACCATTGGAAGAAAACGTGGAAACATGTAAACGATACTTAGAACGTATGTCTAAAATCGGAATGACTTTAGAAATGGAGCTAGGAATCACAGGAGGTGAAGAAGATGGTGTCGACAACTCAAATGTGGATAATTCATTATTATACACACAACCTGAAGAAGTTGCTTACGTGTATGAAAACTTAAAATCAGTATCTGATAACTTCTGGATTGCCGCAGCGTTTGGAAACGTACATGGTGTTTATAAACCAGGAAACGTTGTTTTAACGCCAAAAATTTTAGACAACTCTCAAAAATATATTCAAGAAAAATTCGGTGTAGAAAAAGATGTTAATTTCGTATTCCACGGAGGATCAGGTTCTACATTAGAAGAAATTAGAGAAGCGATTAGCTACGGTGTCATCAAAATGAACATCGATACAGATTTACAATATGCTTTCATGGAAGGTGTGCGTAAATATTTTGATGCGAATGCTGCTTACTTACAAGGACAAATCGGAAATCCAGAAGGTCCTGAATCTCCAAACAAAAAATATTATGACCCACGCGTGTGGTTACGTGCAGGTGAAGTTTCATTCAAAGAACGAATGATCAAAGCCTTCCACGATTTAAATAATGTAAACACTTTAGGGTAATTCGTTGGTGCAGCAATGGATTATTCTGACCCACATAAAAATAAAGAAAGTATGCCTTGGTTTATAAGACGTAAGAAAAATATCACTACTCCTACTGAGTCTAAAAAAGATGTACAAAAAGGATTATGGTATAAAACTCCTTCTGGGAAAATTATCGAAACAGAAGAATTAAAAGCAAACTGTTACGTTAGTCCGGAAGATGATCATCACGTACAAATTGGTTCGGAAGAATATTTCGAAATCTTATTTGATGATGGTAAGTACACAGAACTTGATGCAAATGTGCAAAGTAAAGATCCATTAAATTGGACAGATACACAACCATATGTTGATCGTTTAAAATCAATCAAGAAAAAAACAGGTTTAACAGACTCTATCCGTACTGGAGCTGGTAAAGTAGAAGGACGAGAAATTGTAATTTCTTGTATGGATTTCAAATTCATTGGAGGTTCTTTAGGATCTGTAATGGGTGAAAAAATTGCTCGTGCAATTGATTATTGTATTAAAAATAAAGTTCCTTATGTAATTATCACTCAATCAGGTGGTGCACGTATGATGGAAGCTGCTATTTCGTTAATGCAATTGGCAAAAGTTGAAGCAAAATTGGTTCAATTATCAGAACATCAAATACCATACATTACAATTTTAACCAATCCATCATTTGGAGGAATTACCGCATCTTTTGGATCGATTGGTGACGTGATTATGGCAGAACCAGGAGCTTTAATCGGATTCGCTGGTCCTCGTGTAATTAAAGAAACAATTGGTCGCGATTTACCGGAAGGATTCCAAACTTCTGAATTCCTATTAGAAAAAGGATTCGTTGATATGATTGTTCATCGTAAAAAGATGAAAGGAAAATTAAAAGAAGTAGTTGATATGTTAATGCCTATCAACTAATTATAACAGAGTGCAAATATTTATTTAAAAATTTTAAACGTTTCATTTGGATTGTTAAAAATTGATTTTATATATTTGCACTCCAATCGCGAGAATAGCTCAGCTGGTAGAGCGCAACCTTGCCAAGGTTGAGGTCGCGGGTTCGAGCCCCGTTTCTCGCTCTTTGAAATAACTGAAAATATAAATTAATTTTGCCTTGGTGGTGGAATTGGTAGACACGCAGGACTTAAAATCCTGTGCTCATTAGAGCGTGCGGGTTCAAGTCCCGCCTGAGGTACTTTTTTAATTTATATCTTTCTACACTGCGGGAATAGCTCAATTGGTAGAGCGTCAGCCTTCCAAGCTGAATGTTGCGGGTTCGAGTCCCGTTTCCCGCTCTAACTTTACTAAAGTTGGAGGCCTTGGTGGTGGAATTGGTAGACACGCAGGACTTAAAATCCTGTGTCCATTAGGACGTGCGGGTTCAAGTCCCGCCTGAGGTACTAAAAGCTCAAGAATTTATTTTCTTGGGCTTTTTTTATTTCCAATCCAACCTTTCTTATGTAAAATTCATCTTATTCATAAAACATATTAGATGAAAAATTTTATTCCTAAACCATGCCATGAAAAATTAGATCGCAATAATTTTTGCCAGAGTTGTATGCATCATATCCACGATTTTTCCAATATACCTCCAATGCAATTATTGGATGAATTAGAGCATAATAAACCATATTGTGGGATTTTTTCTACTGAACAATTAAAGTTTTCTTCCCATCCTATTTATAATCTCCTCCTATTCTCATCCATAGGGTTCTTTTCTATGCCGTTAAATGCACAAATAGTTGACCATCCTGAATTACGTCCAGAACAAAATATAGAAGTAGTTAAAAAGAAATTTCGATTAAAATTGGAAAAATCTGAGCAATCGGATGAAACATATCGCTTAATTATAAACGGTAATATGGTTTATGATTCTATTAAGAATAATGAATGGATTGAAATGGAGTTGGAAATCGAAAAAGATCAGATGATTCATTTAAGTGTACATTCTAATCTAAAACAAGAATATTATTTTACTGAATATTTTGAAAAAAAATTACCCGATACGATGATCATCCAACGCCAATCCTTCCAGCGAAAAATAATGGTCATGGGCAAAATTGCTTACCCACAAGAATCATTATCGAACAAATAAAAAATGAATTAAAAATTATTTCCTACCGTATCAATCACTTACAAGTAAATCGTAAAAAAACTTCAGAAAACACTTGGAAAACCGCATCTTTTGATATTATATTTGCATCAGCAATGCGGGAATAGCTCAATTGGTAGAGCGTCAGCCTTCCAAGCTGAATGTTGCGGGTTCGAGTCCCGTTTCCCGCTCTAGCTTTTCTTTACGAAAGTTGGATGCCTTGGTGGTGGAATTGGTAGACACGCAGGACTTAAAATCCTGTGCTCATTAGAGCGTGCGGGTTCAAGTCCCGCCTGAGGTACTAAAGCTCAAGAATTTAATTCTTGAGCTTTTTTTTATGGCTTACATCAGTTGATTCAAAAAAAATATTTTTCTGAATTTCAATATTTTACAATATACGATTAAAAAAAATCAAAAAAATGCTTGCAAAATCAATTCACTTGATATTATATTTGCATCAGCAATGCGGGAATAGCTCAATTGGTAGAGCGTCAGCCTTCCAAGCTGAATGTTGCGGGTTCGAGTCCCGTTTCCCGCTCTCCAATAAAAAAAGCTGAAGTTTATAACTTCAGCTTTTTTATTTTATACAATTTCTTCCGGTTTATCACAACTCACATGAATGACTTCATTATTCTTTAAGGCAATTCGAATTGTATTGGATACATCCGAGACATTATACATTTCACCTGAACTATTCAGACTAATGATTCCCATAATTCCATTACTTCCCCATTTAAAATTAAACAGATTAAGTGGATGTTTTTTTATTTCGTTAATATCATGTTTATAAATGATTCGAGAAGCTACAATACTTCGAAATACATAGCGATCAGGATATACATCAATTCTTCGATATCGAATCAAGGCTAAAAAAGCAAATAAAGCAATGGCTAAAATAGAAATGATAATCCCTACAATTTCGTGCTGTGTATAGCCATGAGCCAATAAACCTTTTAAATTCTTTATGCCATACGTAATAAAGATTAAAAGATACATGCTAGAAAGAAGGATAAACAGCGGATGCAATGATATTTTTATTCTTTTGGGCATTTTATAGTAGTTTTTGGTAGAATTAAAGATACAAAAAAAGGTTGAAAATCATAAACTTCCAACCTTTATCTATATTAACTATTGTATTTCTTACCCTCGATAAGGCGCTTATCTGCCCAAATTGTTCCACCCGGAATAATAGAAGCTACAAAGAAAATCATAAAGATTTTCCAAGACCAATTGTACTTTTCTTTTAAGATATACACTAAAACCATATACAATACGAATAGTCCGCCATGGATTCGACCTGTAAGAGTAACCCATGATGGATCATCAAAAATATATTTCATTGGCATCGCAAAGAAAAATAATGCAATAGCAGACAAAGCTTCTAAGTATCCCGTAACTTTAAAAAATTTCAACATTAACCTTAAATTTGCTCAAAAATAATTTCATTTTTTAACTTTAAAAATGATTTATCATCATATATCTTTATAAATCAATTATTTTTCTCAACCTTAACATTTATGAAACATTGGATTGCTCTTTTTTACATCATTTGTCTTGGATGTTTGCAAACATTATATGCACAGCAATCAAATGAATTCTACCGTTGGAATGAAACAAAAAATAATTATGAATTTGATTTTACTTCTTCGAATCAGCAAAAAGCGTTGGATTCATTAACCAATAATGGATATTATACATTACAAATTGATTCTATTCGCAATCATAAGGTATACCTCAATAAAGGAAAAAATTATAAAACAATTTGGGTAAAAAATGAACAATTATTCGGAGATTCAAATTATCATCCAACCAATAATCTTGACTCGATTATCTCATATACGATAGATCAAAATGATAAACAGGGATATGCTTTTTCGAACGTACGTATTATACCGCAAGGATTACAAGATAACAATCAAAAAATAGAACTTCGTATTGAACACGGAGAATTACGAAAAATTGATCATGTGATTGCTGTAGGATATCCTAAATTATCAAAAGGGTATATAAAACACGGATTAGGGCTAAAAAATAGTAAATTATACACGAATGACATATTGGCTCAATCCAGTCGAGTCATGCAAAATACCAACTTTATTGAAGAGCTACAAAGTCCTCAAACTCTTTTCAGACCCGATTCAACTGTTGTATATATCTATCCAAAGAAAATAAAATCCAACACATTTGATGGAATTTTAGGATTCGGGAATGATGATAATGGTAACTTTAAATTAAATGGAAATGTACTTTTAGAATTAAACAATGTATTTAATGGTTTGGAGCAAATCCGATTAAATTGGGTGGCTACTGCAAATAAAAATACAACCTTAGATATTCGCGTCAAATTACCTTACTTATTTAAAAGTCCTATTGGTTCTGAAACGCAATTTAAAGTTTTTAAACAAGATTCTGTCTTTGTGAATTTGGATTTGAATGAACGATTATTTTATCAAATCAATCCCCAATCAAGCATAGGAGCAAATTTGAGTTACACTTCGTCCAATTATTTATTGGATGATGAGGTATATGCTGCTTCATATGATGATTATAACAAAACTGGAATAGGATTAAGTTACGAATATTTCTTACGACATCCCATTGCTTTGATGGAAGGCAAATCATTATTCCGTATACAGGCATCATCCATTAAACGTAAAGAAACTAACTTCTCATTAACCGAGGATTACACCAACGAAACATCCAAACAGTTTGAAATTGGTTTATCTACTTATCGAATCATCGAATTCGGAAAAAAACATTACTTAAAACCTATGATTATGTTTAGCGCCTTACTGGACGAAGAAAAATCATATTCTGAAAACGAATTGTATCGTATTGGTGGCTTTGGAAGTTTAAGAGGTTTTAATGAAGAAAGTATTTTGGCTAATATGTACGGAATTGGGAGTCTAGAATATCGTTTTCTTGCCAATGAAGGTTTTTACATCAGTTCATTTTTAGATTATGCCTTTATTGAAAATAAAAGAATAAATCTTAACACCAATTTTTTAAGTTTTGGAGCAGGATTATCTTTTTTAACCAAAATTGGGATATTTAATTTAAGCTATGCCGTTGGTAAAACAGAACAGACACCATTCGACTTTAAAAATTCTAAAATACATTTTGGAATTTTAAGTCAATTTTAATTTGAATTATTCAATCAAGACTGAATTTTTAATCACAATTGATAATTTTCAAAATTTTTTGAACGAAAACAGTTTTTTGTATTCACATTTTCGTGAAATTAGCGTCTTTATTGACAATCAAACATAATTTAAGATGAAAAAAATATTCTACCCTCTACTTGCATCTGTCTTATTTTTAAGTACAGCACAAGTAGTTTCTGCGCAAGATAACTTAGTGAACTCCTTGAGTAAAAATGCAAGTGAAAATGCCAAATCTTCATTTCAATTTACAGAGGTGATTAATTTAGCAAAAACTCCAGTACAAAATCAAGGATCTTCAGGAACATGTTGGTCATATTCAGGATCTTCTTTCATCGAATCGGAGATGTTACGAATGGGTAAACAACCTGTACAATTATCTCAGATTTTCGTTGCCCGTAATGCTTATCAAGATCGTGCGGTTCAGTATGTAAAAATGCATGGAAACCTTGCAATGGGTGAAGGTGGAGTATTTCACGATGTCATGAACGTATATAAAAAATACGGAATGGTTCCTCAAGAAGTATATTCTGGTTTAAACTATGGAACAAACAAAAACCAATTTGGTGAAATGTCAGCGGCTATGGAAGGATTCTTAAAAGGAATTGTTTCTAATCCGAATGGAAAATTAACACCAAACTGGAAACAAGCCTACTCTGGTATTATGGATGCTTATTTAGGCGCTTATCCAAAAGAATTTACCTACAACGGAAAGAAATATACACCACGCACATTTGCAGATGAAGTGGTAGGAATTAATCCTGATGATTACATTCCATTATCTTCATTTAAAAGCGAAGAATTATACAAACCATTTACATTAATGATTCCAGATAACTGGGCATTTGGTCAATATTATAACATTCCGATGAATGATATTACCAATACAATTGATTATGCTTTGAAAAATGGGTTTACTGTCGCATGGGCACAAGATGTTTCGGAAAAGTCATTTTCTTGGAAAAACGGAGTAGCATATGTTCCAACAAAAGATTACGCGGATATGACGGCTGAAGAAAGAGCAGACATGTTCAATGGACCTAAGCCAGAGCGTGTCATTACAGAAGAAATGCGTCAAGAAGCATTTGATAATTATGAAACTACAGATGATCATGGAATGCATATCGTTGGTTTAGCGAAAGATCAAAACGGAAAGGAATATTATATCATCAAAAATTCTTGGGGTGCTTCTAATGATTATGAAGGATATATGTATGTTACAAAAGCGTATGTACAATACAAAACTCTAAATATTTTAGTGCACAAAAATGGTGTTCCAAAACAATTATTAAAGAAAATTGGTAAATAACCCCCTATAATAAAAAAGCATCTCTTATGAGATGCTTTTTTATTTGATATGGATTTGTATGATCTTTTTTTCTTTGGAATCTTTTGATTGAAAAACAATTTTCGTTTTCCCTTTCTTCAAAGATTTAAACGTAAACAATTGGATCCCATTAGAAACTTCTTCTACATGATCAGGTTGTGGTTCATATGACTCAGAAACATAATGATACGAATCATCAATAGCATTTTCCATTCGCCAATTAAACTGCTGTCCGTTCGTTTCAAACATAAATCCGAAATATTCTCCTTCAGTGATTTCAATCACTTTTTGATTTCCATTATAGTAAGTAACAGAATCTTTGATAATGGACTCTGGTTTCTCCGAATTAATTAATTGGGATTCATTGCTTGTTACCGTATTTTGTTTTTTATTATTTCCACAAGAAATGAAAATCAATAAACTTAGGACAATCCATGTATTATAATTATTCTTTTTGATCATCTACTTGACAATAAATTTAACTTTTTTAGGCTGATTGCTTTTTCCTTCCCATCCACGAGAATAATCAAATTCTACTATACATTCACCAACAGATGAAGCTGAAAATTCATATATTCCAATAATAGGAGCTCCTACTCGCCCATCATTATAAATCGATTTCGAATCCTCTTTAATAAACGTAACACTACAATCACTTGGAACTTCTAGATGCCAATTATAACCTGTTGATGGATTCTTTTCTGCTTCGATTTGAACAGTTTGACCAATATTTAAAGATACGATCGTCTCTTCTTCTGTAGGGTTTAATTGCACTATCTTCTGTGCGGTTTTAGATGTTGCACAAGAAAAGAGTGCAGGTAATGCGATAAGTGCTAGAATGTATTTTTTCATGGTTTTCATTTTAGGTTGAATTCTTTAAACAAATTTAAAACAAAAATCAGTCAATATGTTCGTTTTCGATTGGATTGAATTAATTTTGTAACCTGAATATTTTTTAGACAATAAATATGCCTCAAAACGTAACCATACGAATTTCTCCAGCAGAAGCTGCGAATGAAACCATTTTAATACAACGTTTAGCTGCAGCCGCTAAAACTAGACCTCAAAATATCAATGCGTATCAAATTATTCGTCGTTCATTAGATGCACGTAGCCGTAATATTGTGGCACAATTGCAAGTGAATGTTTTTATCAATGAAGAATTTTATGATGCTTTCGAATTTCATCCAAATCTTCAGAATGTTGCGAATGCACCCGAAGTTTATATAGCCGGAGCTGGACCTGCGGGATTATTTGCTGCACTCGAATTAATCGAACAAGGGTTAAAACCTATTATCATTGAACGAGGAAAAGATGTACGTGCACGTCGTCGTGATTTAGCAGCCATGAACAAAGAAGGAAAAGTAAATCCTGAATCCAACTATTGTTATGGAGAAGGTGGAGCTGGAACTTACTCGGATGGTAAATTATATACACGATCAACCAAACGTGGAAATATTTTAAAATCATTGCAATGGTTTGTTCATTTTGGTGCCACTGAACGAATTTTACAAGAAGCACATCCACACATTGGTACCAATAAATTACCAGGAATTATTGCTAATATGCGTGAGGCAATTATTGAATGTGGTGGAGAAGTTTTATTTGATACAAAATTAACGGACATCCTTATCGAGAATAATCAAGTAAAAGGTATTGAACTTAACAATGATACGCGAATCAAAACCTCATCTTTAATTTTAGCAACTGGACATTCTGCACGTGATATATTCAGAATGTTAGCAGCCAAAAAAGTATTGATTGAGGCGAAACCATTTGCCTTAGGTGTACGTATTGAACATCAACAAAGTTTAATCGATGCTGCGCAATACCACTGCCCTATTGGTACGGAAAGAAATCAATATTTACCTCCTGCCTCTTACTCTTTAGTTTCACAAGAAGCGGGTCGCGGAGTATTCTCTTTCTGTATGTGTCCTGGTGGAATTATTGCTCCTGCTTCAACGGATGAAGGAGAGTTAGTTGTTAACGGTTGGTCACCATCTAAACGTGACGGACAATTTGCAAATTCTGGAATGGTCGTAACAGTTGATGAAAAAGATTTCGCCAAATATGGATTTACGGGTCCATTAGCTGGAATGAAATTCCAACAAATGGTCGAACAAAAAGCATGGCAAGTGGGTGGTGGAAGTTTAAAAGCTCCTGCCCAACGTATGACTGATTTTGTTTCCGGAAGATTATCAAATAGTTTAAATCCGGGATCGTATTTACCGGGATTCACTTCGGGATTATTAAGCGAAGTATTGCCTAAAGAAGTACATGACTCTTTACGCTTAGGATTCCAAACTTTCGGAAAGAAAATGAACGGTTATTTTACGGAAGAAGCAAATGTTGTAGCAACAGAATCCAGAACATCATCACCTGTACGCATACCTCGTAACGACGAAACATTACAACATGTACAAGTATCAGGTTTATTCCCTTGTGCTGAAGGTGCTGGTTATGCTGGAGGGATTATTTCTGCAGCGATGGATGGTGCAAAAGTTGCAGTAGCTATTAAAAAGTTTTTAAATCAATAAAATTCCATGCTTAAAACAATTTTATTTATCGGTTTAGGTGGTGCATTAGGAAGTATTTTTCGATATGGTGTTAGTGTGCTCATCAAACATTTTGTATCGACTACGTTCCCTTTTGCTACCTTTGCGATTAATATTATTGGTTGTTTAATTATTGGATTATTATACGGAATTTCTGAGAAAAATAATCTTGGAAATTCCGCTTTTAACGCTCTACTAATCGTAGGGTTTTGTGGAGGATTCACCACATTTTCCACTTTTGCGAATGAGAATTACAACTTATTTCAGCAACAAAACATCACAATTCCATTACTTTACATAACTTCAAGTGTAATTTTAGGAATTTTAGCCGTGAAATTGGGCTACAAAATTATTCATTAAAACTATTCGTATATTTTTTCATTTAGGGAGAATTAAGTAATTTTAGCGAATGCTTAAAAATTTCTACATGAAAAAATCACTATTGGTCTGTGGAATCATGTTTTCTTCAGTCCTATCTTATGCACAATTTAAGACCGTGAAAAAAACAGACAATAAAGGATATACTTACGAAATAGTGGAGAACGATCCATCAAAAACACGTATTTATACATTAGATAATGGATTAAAAATATATTTAGCTCAAATTAAAGATGAGCCTAGAATCCAAACACATATTGCCGTAAAAACAGGTTCAAATAATGACCCAGAAGATAATACAGGATTAGCTCACTATTTAGAGCATATGGTTTTCAAAGGGACTTCAAAAATTGGAACTCAAGATTGGAACAAAGAGAAAGTTTTATTACAGCAAATCTCTGATTTGTACGAACAACACAAAGCAGAAAAAGACCCTGAAAAGAAAATCGCACTTTATAAGAAGATCGATGAGGTATCTCAAGAAGCTTCTAAATATGCCGTTGCAAACGAATATGATAAGTTAATTTCATCTTTAGGCGCAACTGGAACAAATGCCCATACATCATTAGAAGAGACGATTTATCACAATAATATTCCGAACAATGAATTAGAAAAATTTTTAATGGTAGAGTCGGAACGTTTCAATGAATTGGTTTTACGTTTATTCCATACCGAATTAGAAGCAGTTTACGAAGAGTTTAATCGTTCTCAAGATAATGACGGTCGTATTGTGTTCTATAAAATGATGGAAAAACTATTTCCAACTTCTCATTACGGTACACAAACAACAATTGGAACATCAGAGCACTTAAAAAATCCTTCAATGGTTGCGATTCATAATTACTTCAACAAATATTATGTTGCAAGTAATATGGCCGTTTTATTAATTGGAGATTTCGAATTTGACACGGCTGTACCGTTAATTGATAAGTATTTTGGTGGAATGGCAAAAAAGCCAGCTCCTCAACAATACGTTGCAAAAGAGGATCCTATCAAAGGAATTATTTCAGCTGAGGTTGCAAGTCCTTCATCAGAACGTGTACAATTTGCATATCGTTTCAATGGGGTGAATTCAGAAGATGCAAAATATGTTACTTTAATCGATTACATCTTAAGTAACTCTACTGCTGGATTAATCGATTTAAATATTAATCAACAACAAAAAGCATTAGGTGCAGGTTCTGGAGCTTCATTCTTCCGCGATTTAGGAATGCATTCTTTCTCTGGAGCACCTAAACAAGGTCAATCATTAGAAGAAGTTCGTGATTTATTAATTGCTCAAATTGATAAAATCAAAAAGGGTGAATTCGACGAATGGATGATTGAAGCAGTTGTGAATGATATGAAAAAATCCCGTATGAAATCATGGGAGAATACACGTGCATTAGCTTCTAGTTTATATAAATCATTCATTAACGAAACTCCTTGGGAAAAAGTAGTTGCTGAACATGATGAAATGGCAAAAATCACGAAACAACAGTTAATGGATTTTGCCAATAAAAACTATAGAGACAACTATGTGATTGTGTACAAACGTCAAGGTGAAAACAAAGATTTAGTTCGTGTATCGAATCCAGGGATTACTCCTATTCAATTAAACCGTGACGCTGAATCGACATGGTACAAAGAGTTTATGAAAATCAACTCAGGTGATATCAAACCTGTTTTTGTAGATTTCAAAAAAGAAATGAAGGAAGGAAAAGTGAAAAACACAAAATTCACTTCAATTCAAAACAAAACAAATGATTTAAGTTCAATCTATTTCATTTCAGAAATGGGTTCTGATCACAACAAAAAGTTAGCTTTAGCGATCAACTACTTGGATTATTTAGGAACATCTAAATATTCTCCAGAAAATTTAAAGAAAGAATTCTATAAATATGGGGTAGAATATGGTGTAAATGCAGGAACAGAACGTACATATGTATCTGTATCAGGATTACAACAAAATTTGGAAAATGGACTTCAATTATTTGAACATTTAATTTCTGATGCTGTTGCAAACCAAGAATCATACAACGAATATGTGAATTCTATTTTAAAGTCTCGTGTCAATGCTAAGAAAAATAAAAATGCAATTGCAATGGCTTTAAATCAATATGCGCAATATGGTCCTGATAACCGTTTCAGAAACATTTTGTCTGAAGCAGAATTAAAAGCAATTGATCCAAAAGAATTAACGCAAATCATCAAAGATTTCTTTAACTATGAGCATCAAATCTTCTATTATGGAAATAATGAAGCTGCAACGAAAAAAATGTTAGAGAAATACCACAACTTTGGTAAAGGTTTACAAGCTCCAGCGAAAAAAGAATTTGTACAAGCACCTACTACTGGTAAAGTATATTTTGCTCCATACGACATGGTACAAGCGGAGATTAATTTTATTGCTCGTGATCAACAATTTGATTCGAATTTATTAACTCCTTCTGGAATTTTTAATGAATATTTTGGTGGAGGTTTATCTTCAATTGTTTTCCAAGAAATTCGTGAATCTAAATCATTAGCTTACTCTGCTCGTTCAAACTATTCGAACGCTGGTAAAAAAGGCAACTATAACTACGTGTCTGCTAGTATTGGTACACAAGCCAATAAATTACCTCAAGCAGTTGAAGCCATGTCAGAGTTAATGAATAACATGCCGAAAGCACAAAATCAATTCGAAAATTCAAAACAAGCAGCTTTAAAACAAATTGCAACGAAGCGTTATACAAAATCGAATATTTTCTTTTATTGGTTAGCTTTACAAGATCGTGGACTAAACTATGATATCAACAAAGATATCTACAACCAAACGTCAACGTTAACAATGGATACTTTAGACCAATTCTTTAACAAACACATTAAAGGTCAAAAATTCAATGTGGGATTAATTGGTAAAAAAGAAACCCTAGATTGGCAATCTGTAGAAAAATTAGGACCAGTAACAGAATTATCTTTAGAAGATTTATTCAATTACTAAAATCCAATTCAAATATAAAAATCCACTTCGGTCGAAGTGGATTTTTTTTTACTCAAACACCAAATAAGGTTCCATTTCTTTAAATTTCTCTTCCGAAATAACATAACTTCGACTCAATGTTTTTGCATCTTTAAATTTCCCCCCTAACGAACGTTTGAAATTTAATATCGTTTGCGCTTGTTTTTCTGAAAATCCCAGCTTTATCCAGCCTTCCAAATCCAAATCATTAGGATTAAATTTTTCCGTTATTTCGACTTTAGATGGATTTGATTTTAATTGATTGGATGATTGATTTGTTGGAATAGTTGATTCTACCAACTCTTGTTCTTTGGATTTAAAATTAGATTCATTTTTTTCAGGAAGATCTATATAAGGTTCCATTTCTGCATATTTATCATCAGAAATCACAAAGCATTTCTTTAATTGATCTTTGCTGCGGAACTCTCCACCTACCATCTTTTTATATTTTAAAATCACTTCAGCTTGTCTAGGGCTAAAACCAATTTTAATCCAATCCCTTTCGGTATATTCATTGGGGTTAAATCGAGTATAATTAATTTTTTTAGCAGATTGATACTTGTCTTGTTTGATATCTGATTTTGATTTTTCAGGAAGCAGAATATAAGGTTCTAAAATTTGATAGATTTCATCAGAGACCACAAAACATTTTCGAATCTGTTCTTTCGACTCAAATTTCCCTCCAAGCATTTGCTTATATTTCATGATAACCTCCGCCTGTTTTGGCGTAAATCCTAACTTTTCCCAACCTTGTTTTGGTAAATCATTGGGATGAAATGGTCGAAGTGAATCTTTAGAAATTTTATTTCTTTTTGTTCGATGGAATGTAAATCCATTGGTTTTTGCCGAATCAATTAACTGGGATAATTGGAACTCCAATGAATCGTATCGCGAGGTATTCGCACTAAAATAAGTTGATTTTTCGACATTCGATTTGAAATGAAGAGCCATTTCAAATCCAATAAGCATCAGTAAGAGTACAAAGATTCCAACTCTTTGTACAAAAGTGGTTCTCCAATAATCTTTTTTCAAATAATTCATAAGACGAAGGGTTTTACATACCAAGCCATCCCAACCGAACTACGCTAATATTATTTGATTATTAAATGTACAATAGAAGAAAATATTTATTCGGTCAATAAATATTTATAAATCGAAAACTGATTTACGTTTGATAACAAAAACATCTTTTATCCAAAAAAAGAATAGCATCATAAAATAGCCAATAAACGCTAAACCAAAAGTAGCAAATGCCAGATAGATATAAATAAAACGTAAACGTGTAACGCGCACTCCAAATTTATCTGCAATGCGTGAGATTACATTAAACCAACTCTTCTCTGTAAAATGTCTTATTTGCTCTTTCATGTTTTCAGAATTTCATTTCCGATGGCACAATTTAAGCATTTTTTTTCATCACAATAGTATTTTTTAAGATGTAATATGGTTTGTGAATCTTTTGCAGATTGAATCAAAACACCAGCATTTTGATAATTTTCAATCACTCGATTCTCTTCAGATTTCAATGATTCTAATAATTGTAAATACCATTCCATGTCCAAGTGATCGCTTATCAAATCATAGGTTAAGCGAAGCGGAATTATCCAATTGATAATTAATTGATGAATCTTGGATTTTGAGAGCCGTTTTACGATTGATTTACTTTGTTTACCAAAAACAAAATGGGTATTCCAATATATATGAGGTTCAAAATTTTCAAAATAAAGTTCAATTTCTTTTCGATCATCAAAGCTAACCAATTGAGAGAACAGATTTTTCTCTTGGCTATAAATGCTGGCCAATTGTGCTAATCGAATACTTGGAAAATTAGGTGGACGCAAGGATGAAAATCTAAAAATTGATTTTGATAAAGGTTTCAATTGATATTTATGTTGAATATACTCGTATTCTACTTTTAATGCATGCATATAATCATCCATCGATTCTGTTAAGAAACCAGCTTGACCAAAAAATAAGGCATAAATGCGTAAGGGATCAAATTGATTTTTTTGCAGAATATGAAAAGGAAACGAATTTGACCATTGTTCAAAAGCATCAGCATTTATTTTTAAACCCATATTATAAGCTAAAAGTTTAAATGTCACTTCCTCCCAATTATGATGAGTTGCTTCATACAATTTTAATACTCCCTTCGATTTTAATTCCAATCGATCAATTATTAGTCGATCGAACCAAATTTTAATTTTATCAAAATCAATGGTCTTTATCATTTTTTCACAAGGGAAATAATGTACTGAATTGTTTAAAATTAAATTGTAATTAAATACGATTTCTTTTGCAACAAACTCTTGAAGGATTAACGTTTCAACATTTCTTTGCCTTAAAAAATCAATTTCACAATCATGATTCCATACAACATGGAGAATGACATTGTGATATGCGGGATCATTAGAATGCCGATGTAACTCCCAGTCAGATGAATTAACATGCATTTCGACAGATCCTATCCATAGTTGTTTCCCAATAAGAATTTCAGCTTCCAAAAAGTCGGGTCCTGAATGAAAGTTTAATTGACCAAACCGAATTATTTCAATTGAACTTCCATGAAATGTACGAAGTGAATGTTGGTGTAATAATTTATGATTCCAAATGTGATGTAAAAAAGCTTCTTTCATTGCGCATTTGTTTCCAATAATTTAATCAAAATTTTTATTCAAAAAAAATTATAATTTTAATTAAACGTTTGTTTAACTTTGCATTTCTAAAACTGCATTATGGAATTGAATTTAACCGATAAACAGTTGGAAATATTACAATCTGCTGAAAAAATATTTTCTGATAAAGGAGTCGATGCAACAAGTGTTAGAGATATCGCTAAGCTTGCAGGAATCAATATTGCAATGATTAGCTATTATTTTGGATCTAAACAAAAATTAGTTGAATCCTTGTTTTTATGGCGCCTATACATGTTGAATCAAGAATTAGCGAAAACGGTGAAAAATGAAAATTTAGATCCGTATCAAAAATTAGTGTATTTCTTGGATACTTACATGCAACGCATCATGAGTAATCATGCCTTTCATCGCATTATGGTGAGAGAATATTCTAAAAACGATTCATTTATTTTCATTGATAAAGCCATCACAGATTTGAAAATGTCTAATCTCAATTTTATCAATCAAGCAATTGAAGAAGGTTATCAACAACAAATTTTCCTTCGAAAAGTTCCAGCTGAAGCTATTATCATGTCCGTTATTGGACCTATTTCTTATATCGTGTTAAATGATAAAACCTATATGCCTCTTTGGAATATCGATAATCATCATGAATATAAAGAAAATATCATCAACACATTTTTTCCTTATTTATTAGACTCTTTAAAAGCAATTTTACAATACAATGAAAAATAAAATTTTCGTACCGCTTTTATTGGTTGCTTCTTCTTTATTAATGGCACAAAATCATACAACACTTCGTTTAGAAGATGCCATAAATAGAAGTTTATCCAATAGTAAAGCTGTAAAAGTTTCTGAAGCTGCCACAACATCGGCGGAATGGAAAGCAAAAACAGCAAAAAATCATCAATTACCTGACTTAAATATTTCAGGTCAATACCAGCAAATTTTATCGAAAGGTGATACAAAATTAAAGATGCAGCTTCCTGCTGGTGCTGGAAGTGGAATGGTTAATGTAAATCCCGATCATGTATTATTTGGTACAGCTGGAGTCTCTTTACCGATCTATGCTGGAGGTCAAATTAAAGGAGCCATTAAACAAAGTAATCTTGCAGTTGACTTATCAAAATTACAATTAGAGTCAACAAAAGAAGATGTGGTTTGGCAAACCATTAATTTATATTTCGGTATTTATAAAACACAAAAAACCTTAGAAGTATTAAATGAAAATTTGGTTCGTGCCAATCAACGTGTAAAAGATTTTCAAAATTTCTTAGACAATGGAATTATTGCACGTAATGATTTTTTACGCGCAAAACTCCAAGCTTCTAATGTACAAATTGCCATAGAAGAAGCCACAAATAATTATGTAAATCTTAATTATCGTCTAAAAGTATTAATGGGAGATCCGAATGATTTGGATTACGATGTAATGGAAAGCGAAAACATTGTCATCGAGAATCAATCAGATGAATCATTACTTCAGCGAAAAGACATCTTATCAGTTGAAAAACAAAAAGAAATTGCAGAAGAAGCAATACGTATAGCGAAAGCAGCTTATTATCCACAAATTGGATTTACAGGAAATTATTATGCTATTGATATTGATCAAATCGCAAGTATGTTTAACAGTTTAACTGTTGGAGTTGGACTTAAATATGATTTGAGTTCAATTTATAAGAATAAACGAGAAGTAGAATATGCTCGTGCAAAGAAAGTAGAAACCGAGATGCAATTGGAAGCTTTAAAAGATAAAGCGAAAGTAGAGTTGAATGAAGCGCATCAAAAGTACACTTTAGCGGAGAAGAAAAATAAAGTGTATGAAGAAGCTTTTGAACAAGCCGTTGAAAACTATCGTATCATAAAGGATAAATACGACAACGGATTAGCGGATACTGATCAATTACTAGAAGCAGATATTCAACAATTACAAGCGGAAATCAATAAAGTTGTAGGTGAAGCGGATCAAGCATTAGCAGGTTACGAATTCTTATATACTCAAGGAAGTTTAATCGAAAGTACTAAAAAATAACTCAATCTTAGGATGGAAACAACAACAGAACAAGAACACATTACTCCAGAAGAGAAAAAAGGAATCAACATCAAATTCATCATTATTTTAGTTGCTTTAGTTGTAGCAGGTGGTGGATATGGAGCTTATAAATACATGCATTCATTAGAGCACGAAATTACAGATGATGCTCAAATCGAAAGTAAAATTACGCCTGTAATTCCTAAAGTGTCAGGATATATTTCAAAGATATTAGTTGAAGATAATCAATATGTCAAAAAAGGTGATACTTTAGTGATTCTAGACAATTCTGAATATGCATTAAAATTACAACAAGCAGAGGATGCATTAGCTCAAGCTCAAGGGCAATTGGCGGTTGCAAATGCAGGTGTTAGTACAGCAGGTGCGGGGATTGGCGTAACAGAAGCTGGCGCAGTGGCGGCAAATACAACAATCGAAACAGCGCAGGCCAATGTAAAAACAGCACAAGCAAATGTGGAAGCGGCTAAAGTACAAGTTTGGAGAACTTCAAACGATTACGAGCGTTACAACCGTTTATATCAAAATAAATCAATTACAAAACAACAATACGAGCAAGCCTTAGCAGCAAAAGAAACCGCTGAAAAACAATTGCGTGTTGTTCAAGAACAATTAAATGTAGCCAAAGCTCAATTAGCTGCTACAGCGAAACAAGCTGCTGCTACAGCTAAACAAATTGATACTTCTAAAGCACAAGCAGAAGCTTCTAAAGCACAAATTACAGTTGCTAATTCGACAATCAAACAACAGCAAACAAATATTGAAAACGCAAAATTATACTTATCATACACGTATATTATTGCGGCTGAAGATGGTCAAATTTCAAAAGTTAATTTACAACCAGGTCAATTGGTACAAGCTGGTCAATCCCTTTTCAATATTGTAAAAACAAATGGATTATGGGTGGTTGCGAACTATAAAGAAACACAGTTAAACGAAATTAGAGAAGGTCAAAAAGCAATCATCAAAGTTGATGCATTCCCTGGTCACGAATTTGAAGCTACAGTTACTTCAATTTCTCCAGCAACAGGAGCTAAATTTGCTTTATTACCTCCAGATAATGCTTCTGGAAACTTCGTAAAAACAGTTCAACGTGTACCTATTAAATTAGTGTTCTCTAATCCTAATGACGAAATGATGAAATTATTACGTCCAGGGATGAATGTAGAAACAGATATTTTATTAAAGTCAGGAAAATCTAAATAATCTTCCATTCAATTCGATCAGTTATGGAAGAAAATAGTTTAGTTGAATACGGTTCCCGCCGCGTCATCATCACCATCACAGCCATCATGTGTGCGCTACTTGAAATTGTGGACACCACTATTGTCAATGTAGCCATGAACGACATGAAAGGAAGTTTGGGGGTTACGCTAACGGATATTGCATGGGTTGTTACGGCCTATGCGATTGCCAATGTGATCATCGTTCCGATGACCAGTTGGCTTTCCCAACAATTTGGTCGTAAAAATTATTTTGCGGCTTCGATTGTAATTTTTACCATTTCCTCTTTTTTATGTGGGCAATCAACCACGTTATGGGAAATCATCTTATTCCGATTTATCCAAGGTCTAGGTGGTGGGGCACTTTTAGTAACCTCACAAACTATTATCACGGAAAGTTACCCCAAAGAAAAACGAGGAATTGCACAAGCCATTTATGGAATGGGAGTTATTGTAGGTCCTACATTAGGTCCACCCTTAGGAGGTTTTATCATCGACCATTGGTCATGGCCTTATATTTTTTACATCAACATTCCAATTGGTATTATTGCAACTTTATTAACCATAGGATTTGTAAGAAGTCCTAAATACGCAGAGAAATCGAAATTAAGTCAAGTCGATTTCTTAGGTATTATCCTTTTATCTGCTGCGGTTGGTGCTTTACAATATGTTTTAGAACACGGGCAACAAGATGATTGGTTTGATAATACTACAATTATTGTTTTATCAATTGTCAGTTTATTCTCCTTCATTCTATTTGTGTGGAGAGAATTAGTGTTCGATCACCCAATTGTAAATATTCGTGTATTAAAAGATTCGAATTTATTAATTGGTACCATCTTGTCCTTCGTCTTAGGATTTGGATTGTATGGATCTACGTTCATCATTCCAATTTATACCCAATCCTTATTGGGCTGGACAGCGACAGATGCCGGATTATTGTTAGTTCCATCCTCTTTAATGACTGCCTTTATGATGCCCTTTATTGCAATAATGCTTCAAAAAGGTGTTTCGCCTAAATATTTGGTATCTGCAGGATTCTTAGTGTTCTTCGCCTATAGTTTCTGGTTCTTTACGATTATGACGCCAGATACAGGGACTGAACACTTCTTCTGGCCATTGATTATTCGTGGGATGGGATTAGGATTATTATTCGTTCCGGTTACGACCTTGTCTTTATCAACATTGATGGGGAAATCGATTGGTGAAGGAGCAGCATTTACAGGGATGTTCCGTCAATTGGGGGGATCATTTGGGATTGCTATTATTACCACTTTAGTCTCACGTTGGACGGTACAACATCGTGCCAATTTGGTTCCGAATTTAGATCCTTCAAATGTGGATGTACAAACCCGAATTCATGCTTTACAACAAAGTTTCATGCAAAAAGGTTTTACTGCACAAGAGTCGCTGAATAAAGCGTATCAAATCTTGGATGTACAAATCTTGAAACAAAGTACAGTACTAACCTACATGGATATTTTCCTTTATTTGGGAGTATTGTTCTTATGTTGTATTCCTTTCGTATTAATTTTTATTAAAAAAGGAGCGGGTAAAGTGGTAGATGTCGGACATTAATCCATTTTATAATAGTTAAAAAACCACCTTTTATGTTTTAAAAGGTGGTTTTTTTATGCCTGAAACAAATTTGAAATAAATGTATATTGCAACAAATATTTTTAATTGATTTCGAATGAAAAATGCTATTTTCTTTTTCTTCTTCCTATTATCAACCTTTGCTTTCTCCCAAGAATTAATCAATAATGAAAGTTTAAAATTTACGATAAAATCTAAAAATAAGAATATAGACTTTATTATATATGACGATAATTTAGAACAAAAGAAACCTGTTTTATTATGGTGCCAAGGTTCGTTACCTTTTCCTTTATATGTCAAAAGAACAAATGACTATTGGATGATTGGTGGTGGAATTACAAATTTTGATACAGATTATATTAAAAAATATTATCATTTAGTAGTGATTTCAATGCCAGAAACACCCGTAATAGTGGAAGAAGATCAAATCAGTAAATCGTATTGGTTTAATGGTGATTCAGAAGATCAAACAATGCCTTCTCTAACTTTTCAGAAAGCAGATTTCTTAGAGAATTATGTCGAAAGAGGAATTGCTGTTCTTGAATTTTTAAGAAAACAAAAATGGGTAGATAACACTAAATTAATAATCGCTGGCCATTCGCAAGGAAGCAAAGTTGCTTCTAAAATTGCGACGAATTATAAACACGTTTCTAAAGTTGGATTATTTGCTGCAAATCCTTTTGGAAGAATGGATCAAAATATCAGATCTTATAGAAAAATGGCTGAAAGAAAAGAAATGTCTTGGGAAGATGCGGATAAATATATCGAACAAGAATACCAAATGTACCGCGATGCTTTGGACGAAAACAAAATAAAAGAGAAGCCTTATTTATTAGCTTGGAAATCTTTTTCAGAACCATTGATAGACGATTGGTTAGCTTTAAATAAACCAATATACTTAGCTTTTGGAACAAATGATATTGCAGCAGATTTATGCGACATGGTACCACTCTATTTTATGAAAGAGCATAAATTAAATCTTACTTTTAAACGATATTTAGATGCTGATCATAACTTCTTTAAGGTTAATTCAGAAGGAAGACCAAATTACGAAAATCCACAGTGGCCAGAAGTCATGAATGCATTTATAGATTGGACTTTAAAATAAATTCAAAAAAAAACACTTCAATTTCTTGAAGTGCTTTTTTTTATTTTGAAAGAATAAATGACCTATAAGTCGTCTTCTCCTTTTAATTTTTCTGCATTTTCTGCCATTTTCAATGCATCAATCATTTCTTGGATATCTCCATTCATAAAGTTATCTAAGTTATAAATTGATTTATTGATACGGTGATCTGTTACACGCCCTTGTGGGTAGTTGTACGTACGAATTTTAGCCGAACGGTCTCCAGTAGATACTAAAGATTTACGTTGAGCTGAACGTTCTGAGTGTTTTTTCTCGAACTCGATTTCGTATAATTTTGTACGTAATAATTGTAACGCTTTCTCACGGTTTTTGTGCTGAGAACGTGCCTCTTGACATACAATTACAATTCCTGATGGTTTGTGTGTTAATTGTACTTTCGTCTCTACTTTATTTACGTTCTGTCCTCCTGCTCCAGATGAACGCGCCGTTTGATACTCTAAATCAGCTGGATTAATAACCACATCCACCTCTTCTGCTTCGGGTAAAACCGCAACTGTAATGGCTGATGTATGCACACGTCCTTGAGATTCTGTTTCTGGAACACGTTGTACACGGTGAACACCTGATTCGTATTTCATGGTACCGTATACTGCATTACCTTCTACTTGCATCACCAACTCTTTGTACCCTTTTCCAGAGGCTTCAGAAGTATTTAATACTTCGTGTTTCCATCCTTTGTCTTTAAAGTACATCGAATACATACGGTAAATATCCTCTACGAAAATCGCTGCTTCATCCCCTCCTGTACCCGAACGTAACTCCACAATAACGTTTTTGTCGTCTTCTGGATCCTTAGGGATTAACATCATTTTGATTTCCTCCTCTAATGCTGGAATTGCATTAATTGCTTCGTCTTTTTCGATTTTCGCTAATTCAACCATTTCGGCATCCGAACCATCTGCGATAATCTCGTCTGCTTCTTCAATTGCATTAATGTACCCTTCGTATGTTTTTTGAATTTCTACGAAGTCTCTTAAATCTGAATATTCCTTATTTAATTTTGCGTAACGAGCCTGATCAGTCACGATATCAGGTTGGATGATTAAATCCGCAACCTCATCGAAACGTTGTTTAATTGCTCTTAATTTATCTAATAGACCTAAATCTGCCATAATCAATTATTGGTTGGCAAAGATACAATATATCAAGGGATTCAGAAAATTTGAAGAAAAAAAACCGAGGATTTCTCATCGGTTTTGTATTTAGAAATAGTTTTTATTATTTCTTGATTAATTTTTGTGTAAACTGATTAGCACCATCTGTTACAGTTAAAATGTAAACACCTTTCGCTAAATCAGAAACATTATAAGCTTCACCTGCTGCAAATGTTTTAACTTTTTTACCTGTTAAATCAGTAACGGTAACTTGAGTTTTAGCTGAATTGTAAATTGAACTTAAGTTTAATTTAAACTCGTCTTTAACTGGATTTGGATAAACTGAAACTTTAGCTGCGTCCACATCAGATACAGACATTGTGTTATTCGTAACATTAATCATATAATCTTCATACTCACCGTATTGTGTTGATTCATTAATACAAGGATCTTCTGAAGCTGGATTATCACTACCAACAGCCATGGCTAATAATCTCATTCTATAGCTACCTGTAGGAGTATCTGCTGGAATTGTAATGTCCTCTGTTAATTCTACTCCGCTACCACCTTCACCAACTTCTCCGATAAAATCTGCTGTATCAAAAGTTCCATCATTATTAAAATCGATCCATAATGAAACTCTTTCAAACCAACCTGATCCTACACTTACTAACAAAGGATATGTTTCTCCAGCTGTTACTTCAGCAGGTTCTACTGTTGTAGTATAATCACCATATCCATTTAAACTACAAGATGATGGGTTTACAAGATTAGAAAACTCAACTAGATTTATCAAGTCATCATCTGTACAATCGATATTAACTTGGCAATATTGTGCATTGGCTGATAATGCTGCAAATGCAAATAAAGAAAATAAAATTTTTTTCATAAAGTTTTATATTTGTAATTAATTGATATTAGGCTATTTAACAAATATATAAATAGAATTAATATTTCAAAAAAAATATTATAATATTAACATTTGATTCCACTATTTATAAAAACCAAAAAAAAATAGCCCTCAAATATTGAGGGCTATTTTACAATTTAGATATTTAATTTTTATCTCGTAAATAACATTTCACGGTATTTTGTTAATGGCCATAAATTGTTATCGATTAATTCTTCTAACTCATCCGAGTGGTAGCGAATTTCGTCGAATAATGGTTTAACTTTAGAACCATAGTATTCTGCTTGCGCTTGGTGATCTGCAACTTCTTTCGCTGCTTTGATTTCACCAATTAATTTATCATTCGCTGATTTAATTTCATTAATATGAGTAGAAATCACACGAATTAAATCCATTTGATCTTTCGCTAATACTTTAAATTCATCACCGAAAATATCTTTTAATCCTTTTACATTTTTCACTAAAACATTTTGATAGTTGACAGCTGCTGGTATCACTTGAGAAGAAACTAAATCTACTAATACATTCGCTTCTATCGAAATTTTAGTCGAATATTTTTCTAATTTGATTTCATTACGGGCTTCAACTTCACGTGGTGTTAATACACCCGTTTTTTCGTAAACTTCAATGTATTTAGGATCTAACTCTAATTTTAATGCTTCTGGTGTTGTTTTGTAGTTGTTCAATCCACGTTTTGCAGCTTCTTCCACCCAATTGTCAGAGTAACCATCTCCTTCAAATAAAATATTACGAGATGATTTGATGTACTCACGTAATACGTTGAAAATTGCTTCGTCTTTTGATAAACCACCATCAATTAAAGCATCAACTTCATTCTTAAAGTCTTTTAATTGTTGAGCTACAATCGTATTAATTACAGTCATTGGTTCTGCACAGTTTGCAGAAGATCCTACAGCACGAATCTCGAATTTGTTTCCTGTAAAGGCAAATGGAGAAGTTCGGTTACGGTCTGTATTATCCAATAAAATTTCTGGAATTTTACCAACAACATTTAATTTTAATTCCGTTTTCTCTTCTGGTGATAATTTACCTTCCGTTACTTTTTCTAATTCATCCAATACGTTTGTTAATTGAGAACCAATGAAAATAGAAATAATTGCAGGCGGTGCTTCATTTGCTCCTAAACGGTGATCGTTACCTGCTTCTGCAATGGCAGAACGTAACATATCTCCATATTCAGAAACAGCTTTTATCGTATTCACAAAGAATGTTAAGAATTGTAAGTTTTTCTTTGGATTTTTACCTGGAGATAATAAGTTTTCGCCTGTATCTGTAGATAAAGACCAGTTGTTGTGCTTACCTGATCCGTTAACCCCTGCGAAAGGTTTTTCGTGTAATAATACTTTAAAGTCGTGTTTCTTTGCAATACGTCCCATTAAATCCATTAATAATGAATTGTGGTCTACTGCTTGGTTGGCTTCTTCGAACATAGGAGCACATTCGAATTGATTTGGTGCTACCTCATTGTGACGTGTTGTAATTGGAATACCTAATTTCATTGATTCCACTTCCAATTCTTGCATAAATGCCATCACACGCATCGGAATTGCACCGAAATAGTGGTCGTCTAATTGTTGACCTTTAGCTGGAGAATGTCCTACTAAAGTACGACCTGTCATTTGTAAGTCTGGGCGCGAGTTATATAGGTTTAAGTCAACTAAGAAGTATTCTTGTTCCCATCCTAAAGTTGACTGAACTTTTGTTACATTTTTATCAAAATACTTTGCCACTTCTGTAGCTGCTTCGTCCACCGCTTGTAAAGCTCTTAATAATGGAACTTTATAATCTAAAGTTTCTCCTGTATAAGAAATGAAAACTGAAGGGATAAATAAAGTTGTACCAATAATGAAAGCAGTAGATGTTGGATCCCAAGCAGTGTATCCACGTGCTTCGAATGTATTACGAATTCCACCATTTGGGAATGATGAAGCATCTGGCTCTTGTTGTACTAATGCCGATCCTTCGAATGTATCGATTGCACGACCATCTTCAGTTGGACGAAAGAATGAGTCATGTTTTTCTGCTGTAGTTCCTGTTAATGGTTGAAACCAGTGTGTAAAGTGAGTAGCTCCTTTAGAAATTGCCCAATCTTTCATCGCAGATGCAACTTGATCAGCATATTCACGAGGAATTCTTGTCCCTTTTTCTTTAGCAGCGATAATGGCTTTAAAAGCTTGTTTTGGCAAATACTCACGCATTGTATCATGTGAGAATACGTTTTCACCAAATAAAGTTGATAATTTATCATTAATCACAACTTTCTCTGCTTGCTTATTTACAGATTTCTCTAAAGCCTTAAATCTTAGTGTTGACATTAGTTTAATTATTTTTTATTATTGTTTGATGACGCAAAAATAAAATAAATTTTAAAACTACCCCTAAAAAAATAGGGGTCAAAATAAAAAAAATAGATTTAAAATTTAAAAACCCTGTTTTTATAGGAGTTTTTAAAAGTTTAGAAATAAAAAAAGCAGTTTTAGTAAACTAAAACTGCTTTAAATTGCGCTCATATAAAAGTTGTTGGTCTTATCTAAATCGATCTACAGATTTCACAAGGTCATCATCCTTTTTGATCAAGCGGTTGGCAATTGACAGTAATACAACCGAGATTAAAGGAACGATAGCCCAAATACCTTTCTCAGGATTTTCTCCTCCAGGTAAGTTTAGCAGACTAAAAATGAAAGAACCAATTAATAAAATATTCAAAATAATATTTACCCATCCCAACGTCATTTGAAATTTTCTGTTCTTAAATAACAGGATTGATAAAAAAGATACGAATGCTGAAAAGAAAAATGCAAGACTAAAAATTAAATCACCCTTTGAAGGATCTGATAAAAAATTTAATGAAATATCAACTAATTTATCAAAGTTAACCGCAAAGATCATTGAGATTAATCCGGCTAAAAATAAGTAAATACTTTGCTTTCTCTGAATCATATCTTAAAATTCGTATACAAATGTATATATTTTTTTTACTTATTCCAAGAATTTCGTACTATTGCAGTATAAATACTTTATAACCACATCATTTACAGCATTTATTGTAATTATTCTTAGTTATAATCTCACCATTATTTTATTTTAAAAATACCTCATACATAATAAGTTTATGTCAGAAACCGATATTAAATCATTAAAATTAGCCGAATTACAAAAGCTAGCAGCACAATTCCAAATCGATAACTTTAAGAAATTAAAGAAAGGGGAATTACAAGCAGCTATTGAAAAATTTCTTGATTCTCAACCACAACCGATAAATGAAGAAAAAGAAGTTGAAACGGCTACATCTACTGAACGTGAGGAAACGAAACCAAAAAGAAAAAGAGTTTCCAAACAAACGGAAGCCGCAGTAGAAGCTGAAACCGAGATAGAAAATAAAGTTGATGAAAATCCTAAAGAATCAACTCAAAAATCTACTAAACAAAAAGTTTCGAAGAGGCAAGAAGCCACAGACACTGCGACAGAAACAAAAGAAGAATCTAAAGCAGAAGATCATTCTGGAACAGAGGCTAAACCTCAACACCAAAACAATCCGAAGCAAAACAATAAAAATCAGAACCAGCGTAAACAACAAAATCAACAACGCAATTCCAATTCTGATCAACCTCAACAGAACAATCAAAATCACCATCATCAACAAAAAAATAAATACCGTGCCGCGAATTATGAATTCGATAGCATTATCAAAGCAGAAGGTGTTTTAGAAATTTTACCAGATAACAATTATGGTTTTTTACGATCTTCGGATTACAACTACTTATCATCTCCCGATGATGTGTATGTTTCTCAATCCCAAATCCGTTTATTTGGTTTAAAAACTGGTGATACCATTACAGGAGAAGTAAGACCCCCTAAAGAAGGTGAAAAATATTTCCCTTTAATTAAAATCATCGAAATTAATGGTCGTACACCAGATTATGTACGTGATCGTATTTCTTTCGAACATTTAACTCCCCTTTTTCCAAACGAGAAATTCAACTTAAGTAACTCACATGCTTTATCAAATCGTGTCATCGATTTATTTACTCCGATTGGTAAAGGTCAACGTGGTATGATTGTAGCCCAACCTAAAACTGGTAAGACCTCTTTATTAAAAGATATTGCCAATGGAATTGCTCAAAATCACCCAGAAGTCTATTTGATTGTTCTTTTAATTGATGAGCGTCCAGAAGAGGTAACAGACATGAAACGTTCTGTACACGGTGAAGTAATTGCTTCTACATTCGACGAAGAAGCATCACGTCATGTAAAAGTTGCTAATATCGTTTTAGATAAAGCTAAACGAATGGTAGAATGTGGACATGATGTCGTTATTTTATTAGACTCTATTACACGTTTAGCACGAGCATATAATACCGTTTCGCCAGCCTCTGGTAAAGTATTATCTGGTGGGGTTGATGCCAATGCTTTACATAAACCAAAACGTTTCTTTGGAGCTGCTCGTAACATCGAAAATGGAGGTTCATTAACAATTATTGCTACTGCTTTAATTGATACAGGATCGAAAATGGATGAGGTAATCTTCGAAGAATTTAAAGGTACAGGTAATATGGAATTACAATTGGATCGTAAGATTGCGAACAAACGTATTTTCCCAGCTATTGACTTGGTTAACTCTTCTACTCGTAAAGACGATTTATTATTAGACGAAGTTACTCAACAACGCATGTGGGTATTACGTAACCATTTATCTGATATGAACCCTGTGGAAGCAATGGAATTTTTACATTCACGCATTAGAGATACTCGTAACAACGAAGAGTTCTTAATCTCAATGAATGGATAAAATAATTGATAATATAGATAAAAAAAACCGACATGTAAGTGTCGGTTTTTTTATTCTTGATATAAAATTTTTTCTAATTTTTCGTAATCGCCATCACCTCCAAACCAATCTGTTTCTCCAAATGCTCCACTAGTAGCATGTTGACCACATTGAAAACAAATTTTTGCTATTCCTATAATTTCATTTTCCTTTTTAAAAATTAAAATATCTCTATATGATGGCAAACACATTCCTTGAAATGATTCCTCATATTCTTTATAACTAAAAATTTTATCAATATCCTTATAATATTTTTCTGGAATTTCTAACTTACTAAATCCAATTTCCTTTAGTTTATTTTGAAGTTGATTATTATTTAAATCTAAAGGTATAGAAGTATTAATCACATTAAATTGAAACACTGCACTATTAGTTGTATCCAATGGATTAATTACTTTCGAATCTTTAATCAAATGAATGTAATTCTTATCTAATCTATAATATTCGATTTTATCAAATTCAAAATAGCTATTTGGATTATTATAACTACAATTAATAAAAATGATTAAGAAAAGTAAAAAAGGATATTTATACATAATATTAAATAGATAATATATAAACGATTAAGAAGTCAAATTCGTATAAATAAAAAAAGCCCAAGAAAATAAATTCTTGAGCTTTTAGTACCTCAGGCGGGACTTGAACCCGCACGCTCTAATGAGCACAGGATTTTAAGTCCTGCGTGTCTACCAATTCCACCACCAAGGCCTCCAACTTTAGTAAAGTTAGAGCGGGAAACGGGACTCGAACCCGCAACATTCAGCTTGGAAGGCTGACGCTCTACCAATTGAGCTATTCCCGCAGTGTAGAAAGATATAAATTAAAAAAGTACCTCAGGCGGGACTTGAACCCGCACGCTCTAATGAGCACAGGATTTTAAGTCCTGCGTGTCTACCAATTCCACCACCAAGGCAAAATTAATTTATATTTTCAGTTATTTCAAAGAGCGGGAAACGGGACTCGAACCCGCAACATTCAGCTTGGAAGGCTGACGCTCTACCAATTGAGCTATTCCCGCGTAAATTATTATTAATCAAAAAAAGTACCTCAGGCGGGACTTGAACCCGCACGTCCTAATGGACACAGGATTTTAAGTCCTGCGTGTCTACCAATTCCACCACCAAGGCAAAATTTGATTAATTTTTCAATATTTCAAAGAGCGGGAAACGGGACTCGAACCCGCAACATTCAGCTTGGAAGGCTGACGCTCTACCAATTGAGCTATTCCCGCGATTGTGAGTGCAAATATAGAACAGGATTTTGAATTACCAAACTTTGAAAAGAAAAAAAACGAGATATTTTTTACGTTATTTTGTAACTCATTAATTACAATGATTTTAAAATTTTATTTTTTTTTCATTTTTTTTATCCTTCTATTTCTCATTTCTTCGAAATGTGGATTAAATACACCATTTGATCTCTTTCTTCAATGGATTCACAATCGAATTTTTGATTCATTTTTTTTGCCTTTGAATGAAATTCTAATCAAAATGATCAATAATAATGTCAAATAATCATGAATTATAATTCTTGATGCAATGCATTTTTCCAATGCAGCATCAACTTTTCATTGGAATAACGAGCATTAGCAGGGCTTGTACTAGGCAAAGAGAAATAATGTAAGTGATTTTTACGTTCAAAATGTTTATCAAACAGCTTTTCCGCTTTCTTCCCATTAAAAATGATGCGATGAATGGTTGGATATTGTATCAACAAATCTTCTATTGCATTTGGTATTTCATCCCATATATCAACATCTAAACTTCCTTTGCGTTGAGCTGAATTAGCTACATCCCACAACACCAGATGATGTTTTTGAATAACATTTACCCGATCATGATATTCCTCGCTCCAATCTTCTTCAAAAATCTTGAATAACATTTTCCAAAATCGATTCCGTGGATGGGCATAATATTGTTGTTTTTCTATAGATAAATCAGCTGGAAGTGATCCTAAGATTAAAACTGTAGGTTCATGGGAGATAATCGGATCAAATGAATATTTAGTCATAACAAATGAAATTTTAACGCATAAAAAAAGTGCTATATAAAAATAGCACTTCTTCCATTAATAATAATATACTTTAGATGATTTGTTCAGAAATTTCTTCCCATTCTAACATCTTATTTTCTAAATCTTGTTGCGCTTGATGATAGTCATCCAAATCCTTCTGCGATTGGTTCCCATCGGCCATATGCGCTTCTAATTTTGCAACCTTCTCTTCTAAAGTTGTAATATCAGCTTCGATTTTCGATAATTTATTTTTTAAACGTTTTTGTTCCTTTTCTTCTTCAAAAGATAATACACGTTTTGCTTGTTCAATTTTAACCTCAACCGGCTTTTCTTCTTTTGGAGCAGCTAAGATATTTCCTTTTTCAATCTCACGGAAGTTCCCCGCTTTTACTTCAGCCAAGTAATCATCAATACCTGATAAATACTCTTTCACTTGACCATTACGGAAATCAAATACTTTATCCACTAATCCTTCTAAGAATTCACGGTCGTGAGAAACTAAAATTAATGTTCCCGTATACTTTTGTAATGCTTTTTTCAACAATTCTTTTGAAACGATATCCAAGTGGTTCGTCGGCTCATCCATAATTAACACGTTAAATGGACGTAATAATAATTTACATAAAGCTAGACGATTTCTTTCTCCCCCCGATAATACCGAAACTTTTTTATCCACCGCATCACCACCAAACATAAACGCTCCTAAATAATCACGAACATGTTTACGTGTTTCTTCAGTCGCCGAATTTTCAGCTTCTTCTTGTACGGTTAATTTATCGTTTAGAACATGGGCTTGATTTTGAGCAAAATATCCAATTTCAACATTATGTCCATGTTTAATCATACCTGTATACGGTTGTTCACCGATTATACAACGCGATAAAGTTGTTTTTCCTTGCCCATTTTGACCAACGAAAGCAATTTTCTCTCCACGATTAACATAAAATGAAACGCCATCGAATACTTGATGATCACCAAATGAAACACCCACATTATCTAATTCAAAGATAATTTTCCCCGGTTGAATAGCGTCTACAAAACGAATATTCATTTTCGTTACATCATCACTCTCAACTTCAATACGCTCAATTTTATCTAACTTTTTGATTAACGATTGAGCCATCGAAGCTTTATTGGCCTTTGCACGGAATTTAGAAATTAAATCCTCTGTGTGCTTAATCATTTGTTCCTGATTCTTTTGTGCCTGTTCTAACTTAATGCGACGATCTTCGCGTAACTCTAAGTATTTAGTATAATTGGCTTTAAAATCAGAAATGTGACGGTTCGCAATTTCAATGGTACGGTTAGTCACATTGTCTAAAAATTGACGGTCGTGTGATACCAATACAACTGCACCTGCATAATCTTTTAAGAATTCCTCTAACCAAATAATCGAATCGATATCTAAGTGGTTGGTCGGCTCATCTAAAAGCATCACATCATGCTTTTGTAAAAGTAATTTGGCTAATTCGATTCGCATACGCCATCCTCCTGAAAACTCATCCGTAGGACGGTGAAAATCAGAATTTTTAAATCCTAATCCACCTAAAATCTGTTCGATTTCAGCATCTTTTGTGTACCCTCCTAATAAGCCAAATCGATCAGTTAGCGTTGAAATATCTTCAATTAATTTTGCATATTCATCCGATTCATAATCGGTACGTTCTGCTAATTCTTTGTTCACAAAATCTATACGCTCTTGGATTTCGACCAATTGCTCGAAGGCAGAATCAGCTTCTTGCCAAACGGTACGACCTTGTACGAAGTCGATGTCCTGTGATAAATATCCTACCGTAACTTCTCCTTCATAGATCACCTCCCCTTCTGAAGGTTGATCTTGTTTTGATAATATTTTTAATAAAGTTGATTTTCCAGCTCCATTTTTACCAACTAAACCTACTCGGTTTCCTTTGTTGATACGAAATGAAACATCTTCAAATAAATATTTTCCTGAAAAATAAACTCCTAAATTCTGTACTAATAACATTTTGCAAAAGTAATTGGTTTTTTTGCTTTATAAAATTTTTACTTCGATGTTGTGCGAAAAGACAACCAATAAAATAGACCTGATAGCCCAAATGAAACGATAACAGGTAAGAGATAAGCGATCATCAATTGTTTTGAGAGCAATGAAATCGGGGATAATTGAATCCAATTCAAATAATGGATTATTCCTAATACAATGGAAATGATTAAAGGGATATTCCAATTCCATCGTTTTTTATACGCCATTACGAATAGAATAATATAATTAATCCCTATCGCAACAAACCCCAATACAATTTTAAAAATGATTAATTTTTGTAATGCGCTTGATATCCCAAAACGATCTGATTTATTTGCAAAGTAGGCGAAGCTTTCCTTTCCCATCGAACTAATTAATTCTAACAATTCGATATTTCCTAAAAAATACAATTGTTTACTTCCTAGCATCAGAAACAATCCAGCTAAGAATTGAAAGATGATATGATTAATTTTCATTTTTCATTAAGGTATAAAATCGAGCAATATCTGCCTCTGGTGTGATTGGTTTTCCATGCTCTAAATAATTGTATAATTCTTCGACCATAACCGGAGCGAGCATAGTCCCACGTGTACCCATCCCATTCAAGCAAATCAATTGGTGGTAATATGGATGTGAACCAATAAGGGGACGGCGATCGGACACTGTTGGACGAATGGATGCTTTTTGGTCAATTACTTCAATTTCATCTTTTAGAAATTGTTTTAAACCTTGTAGTAAATTTTCTTTTGCAGATTCGGTAATTTCATAATCTACATGGTCACGATCATACGTTGCTCCTACAAAATATTCTTGAGAGGCCAATGGCATTAAAAACTCTTTTGCTTTCACCACCGCATTGGGTAAATGTGCATTTGTTTTCACTCGAAGCACTTCACCTTTAACACCGATTACAGGCAATTGATTGAACCAAGGATTCTTTTTAATATGATAACCTTCTGCAAAAATGATTTTCTTCGCATGTATATTTTTATAGCTAATGCCATTATCGTTCAATTCCAATAAAGAATAATCAAACGATTCATCTAAACATAAGTCATGAGCCAGTAAATAGGATTTAAAATTGGATAATAAATTAGAAAGGTCGATTCGGCCTGTATGCATCACTTCTCCCGTTCCTAAAGGTTGATTAATATTTTCAAATGCATTCAACGCATTAAAATCTTGAGATAAGAAATCCTTTAAATCTTCACGATTAGATTTTTTCAACCAAGTTTTCTTTTCATTTTCATCGTTGAAAATTCGATAGACCGGAAACTCAAAATCATATTTTTGGTTTAATAATTGCTCAAAGGAATGAAAAACTTTTTTTAACTTTTTGATTTGTTGTTGAGCATTCCAAACAACAGCAAAACGTTTTAAAACAACGGGATTATAAATTCCGGCAGCTATTGCAGAAGCTTTATGTGCATTATCATCAATAACAAGAAACGATTTATTGTTTTCTAACAATTGCAAAGCCATACAACTACCTGCAACACCTTGTCCAACGATAATATAATCTACAGTTTTCAAATTATAAACTTTTAAAACACAAAGTTAAGAAAGTAGAACCGACTAAGAACAACTATTACTAAAGTAACACTTATATTATGATCTATGTATTTTACATTTTATCCATTTTTCTGATAATATCCGTCTTAATCCCTTTTATTCGAAGCGACCATTGGTCCGTAAGGGTTTTCGATTATCCAAGATTTCAGAAATTGGTTTTGTTTTTTGTATCCTTCATCATATGGACATTTATCGATGATAAAACTATATTTGATGATATTTTATTGGTTCTCCTTGGAATTTGTACCTTGTATTTGGCTTGGGTGATTATTCCATATACACCGATTGGTAAGACCATGATTGATCGTGTAGATCCACATCCAGGAGAGAAACCATTAAATTTACTAGTTTCGAATGTTTATCAAGACAATCAACAATATCACCGATTGGTGAAACTTATCAATACATCACAACCTGATATTTTGTTCTTATTAGAAACAAATAACGCTTGGATGGAAAATATTCGTGAGGCTACAGATCAATTTGAATATAAAATAGAAGTTCCTTTAGAAAATACCTATGGATTATTGTTTTATTCGAAACTTCCCATACTACATCATGAGGTAAATTACCTTATAAGTGAAGAGATTCCATCTATTGTTGTAGATATTCAATATAACAATGAAATTGTACGCTTATATGGATTACATCCAACTCCTCCTGTACCACAAGAAAATGAAGAGAGTACAGAACGTGATGCTGAAATATTAATAACTGGTAAAGCCGCTAAAGAATATGGAAAAGCCTGCATTGTATTTGGGGATATGAATGATGTGGCATGGAGTAGAACGACACGATTATTCCTTAAAACATCACAAATGTTAGATCCTCGAAGAGGACGTGGTATGTACAATACATTTCATGAAAAATACTGGTTCTTACGATGGCCATTGGATCATTATTTCTTAAGCTCACAATTTCGTGTAGTAGATATGAAAATTGAAGAATCCGTAGGATCGGATCATTTTCCAATTTCAATTTCTGTTGTGATTCGAAAAGATGATACTTCTGGCGAAATGAAATTAGATGCCGATGAAAAGCAAGAAGTCGAAGAAAAAATAGAAGATGGCATCGAAAAAGGGGATGCTAACTAATCAAAGATAAAAAGGATGGCCTATGGTCATCCTTTTCTATTCAATCTCAAGAAATACTAATCCTGTGGCTTCAATTCGCGTCCCAAAAAGAGCAGTTTCAGCAGCATTTTTGGAGTATTTAAAACTATTGTTTGTACATCTTTAAACTGAATCAATTCCTTCGATTGAATTAGCTTATAGGTCCCTGTTGAACGATTATAAATATACACAGGGAATTCTCCATCATTATACATCGATTTGCCATTTTCTAATAACGTAACCACATTGATATAGATCGAATCTACAAATGCTTGCAGTGAAGGTTTATCTTTTTGTTCATGTTCGGAAAATGGTACAACTACCATTGGTGATGAACTCGGTGCTAACCCTTTATTCTTACGGAGAAGTAATTAATGGGATAACAAGAAATAATGTTGGTATTCATTTTTTCATGTAGTAGGATATGAGTGGATTAAATGTGAATAAAAAAATCCTGTTCAGTTTACTGAACAGGATTTAATTTTATGAATAAAGTATCTAATTAGTAATTCCACATATCAGACTCTTGTTGAATAATAGAGTTTCTGATTCTGTTGTGTTCCTCTAATTGAGATTTTGCATCGTCTGGAATATACTCACTAATCGCTTTAACCCCTACTGTTGTTTGAGCTTTGTAAATGATTGAAGAGAATCTTCTTGCATTTAAAACCTCATCGTAAGTAATTTGTGAAGATGAGTTCTTAGGATTAAAAATCGTATAGTTAGAAAGTTCTTTACGAGCATCTGGATACCAAATCCAGAATAACGGGAACATTTCGTCACTTTCGATACCCGCCATACGCGCTTGAGTCGTCTGTGCTTGGATATCTTTTGATAATAATGCTAATCCTAATAAACGGTATTTCAATTCACCTAAACGACGGTCGATGTACCATAATCCTTTTACTTGAATCATACGCACGTCTTCGTTGTGTAATTGGTGTTTTAAAATTCCTTCCCCTTCAGCTGGAGTTTCTCCATTAGCCTCTAAATCGTCTAAGAATGCTTGATCAACTTCCACAAACTCTAATTTGCTTACAATTTGATCATAATCCAATCTTTGAGTGAATTCGTCAGTGGCATATACCTCTTTGATTCGACCTTCTTTCATTCCGTCCATCAATACCTCGTAAAGAGATTTTGAGTTTTGAATGATTTCGTCTCCTTTTTTAGAATATGGCTGATTTAAACGCTCTTTAAGATCAATCGTTTCCCAAACTACTTTAGACCAGATGATATCCTTGTCTTCAATAAAACCATAAGCTAATGGTTCAGCTTCTGTACTGATAGAATCACCTGCTTCATTAATCACTAATTTGTTAGCTCTTTGCTCTCTTAATTCTTCCGGAGATTTTGCATTTAACACGTTTTGTGCTAATGCAGCGGTAGACATTAAGACTGATAATCCAACTAAAAGATACTTCATATTTCTTTAATTATTTTATAATACTTCGATAGATACAATAGAAGCGTCTCCTGATTGTCCTAAAGAAGATTTGTATTTAATGTTGATGATTGAAATGTTATCACCGCGTTTCGCTTTAGAGATAGAAGAAGCTCCACCTAAGCTGTTACCGTTAACACGTTCAATCGGGCTTCCAGGAACTTTGATGCTGAAAGATTCAACTTCACCTTTAACAGGGAATAAGAAGTCTGGCCAGTCAACACGTACTCTTTGGCTTGCTAAAGAAGCTTGAGGTACTCCTGCGTGTGTTTTCCCCATAACAACACCACGTGCTGGTGGTAATGGTTTAACACGGAATGTTTCACGAACAGTTAAAGTTTTTCCAGAAGAAGCCTTAGCTGATGCTGTAAATACCACTTCGTTTCCAGATCCTGGCATATGGTTCCATCTGTTTGCTCCAGCACCTGATAAGTTACCAGAAGAAGCTGTCATAGAAACTGGTCCATTTGCACCGTTGATTGTCGCAGAAATTGGGTTTTCAACACCACGATAAACAACTCTTAAGTTATCTGCTACGATAGAACCACCTGTAGGGTCTTTCTCAATAATTTCAGCTGCTTTAACATCTAAAGTTTGCGCTACAACTTGGTAAGTTGAAGGTAAGATATCAACTGTTTTAGTTGCTCCTGATGCATCTTTGTACGTTAATTTACCTGTTAATTGGTGAATACCTACAGATCCTGTATTTAATTTAATTGATGCTTTACCATCGACTAAATTCGCTGCTCCAACTGAAGTTTGTACATTACCTGTGATAGAGTTATCGAAAGCTCCTAAAACAACATTTAATGTTGCATCGTCACCAACTTTAACAATACCTGGAGATAAGAACATCCCTTGGAAAGAGTTTAACTCGATCTTTTCTTTTAATTTGTTACCTAATAAATCACGAACGATGTTCCCCTCTTCTGTACGAGCATCTGCTTGTAATTTCGTTAAGTTTGACATAACAGCAACCATAGGTTGTTCATAGAATTTTTCTAATAACCATGATTTCTTTCCTTTTGCTGCTTCTGTTGATAAAACTTGATTAATACGCTTTTTATCACCTTCTTCAATGGCATAAGTTAATAAGAACTTACGGAAGTTTTCCACTTTAGAAACTAACTCTTGAGCTTTAGCGTTTCCTTTGTCTCCACCTTCTCCTTTGAAGAATAATTGCATTACAGGTTCAGAGTTTGCTAACAAATTGTAATCTGTTTCTTCTGCTCCTGGCGTATATTCAGTTCCTTTTAATTCAGTTTTTAAACCTTCAATATAAGTAAAGAATTCATTTGCTTCTTTACGTACTACATTTGCTTTTTCTTCTATTGCTTTATAATCTGGCTCTTCTTGAGCTTTTTTAGAAATATTCGAATAGAAAGTAGTGTTGTTGTCCTCTGCTAATTTTGTAGAAGACTCTAATGTTAAATAAATGCTCTCAAATGATCTTAAAACTTCACGATCTACGTTTAACGCCATCATGGCGATAAATACAAGATACATTAAGTTGATCATCTTCTGGCGAGCACCTCCTCCTCCTGCCATAGTTTATAGTAGAATAAATTAATAATTAATTATGTACAATGATTAGTTGTTGCTTTTCATTGCAGCTAACATTCCACCGTATACTTTGTTTAATGCATTGATGTTAGCAGATAAAGCTTGCATCTCTGTTAAGAATTTTTCTGAGTGACCAGAAGACTTCTGCATTTCTTCGATGAATTGTTTATTTAATTCTACTTGCTTGTTAGAGTTTTCAATTTGTTGTGCATATAATGTATTTAATGCATTTACATTAACTGCTGCTTTAGAAATCTCATCGTTGTATTGTTGAGTAGCTGCTGCTGCTGTCGTCGTTTTGTTGATTTCAGAAACGGCTGCTCCAAAGTTATCTAAAGATGCACGTAAACTTTCAAATACTTGCTTGTCTAATTTAGCTTCTGCTAAAACTTTGTCTAATTCTTGAGTTAAAGAGTTTCCTGCTGCTGCAACTGCTGCTGTTTTCTTAGCAACTGGTGCACCATCTAATAATTCTGGATACGCTTTTTCCCATTCGTATTGTCCTTGTGGTTGATCGAAGATTGCAGCATAGAAGAATACTAATGCCTCTGCAACTAAACCAACTGTTAATAATACGTTACCATTTAATGGTCCGATAGAGATGTGAGTAATTTTAAATAATGCTCCTAAAATTACGATACCTGCGAAAAAACTATAAATAAAATTAGTTATACGTTCTTTCTTACTTGCTTGTACTGCCATGTGTGTGTTAATATTAATTAATTGTGTATAAAATTTATTTTGATTTTCTGTATGTTACTTTCGATCCATCAGGGAAAGGCTGAACAGTTCTGAATCCTACGAAAGAGCGTGCTGAATCTTTGTGTTCAAAATCTCTTGTAGAAACCATTAACATATAACCGATATCTTTCCAAGATCCTCCTCTTACAACCATCTTCGTTTCGTTAGATGATGTAATCGATGGATTTAAAGAAGATGCCATTTGGTACGAAGAACGGTTGTGTGGAGATAAAGTCCACTCTGCAACGTTACCAGCCATATCATAAAGACCGTATCCATTTGGATGGAATGTTTTCACTGGTGCAGTGTACATATACCCTGTTTTCTTCCCTTTTGTAATTTCGATATAATCTCCACGTTTTGGTTTAAAGTTCGCTAAATAACAACCTCTATCGTCCGTTAAGTAAGGACCTCCCCATGGATAAGGTGCATTTTGAATACCACCTCTTGCTGCGTATTCCCACTCGATTTCAGTAGGTAAACGATAACTAATCACTTTAGTTGCAGAAGCGTTTTTCTTTTTCTTTCTATTTAATGCAATGTTATGATATCTTGTACGGAAATCTGCAAATGCATTTGCTTGATTCCAATTCACACCAACTACTGGATAGTTTGCATACGCTGTGTGCCAAAAATAATCTTGGTGCATTGGATCATTATAAGAATAGTTAAAATCTCTTACCCAAACTGTTGTATCAGGATAAACATTAACTTGGAATTCTTTTCTAAAATCAACTTGGAACGTTCCACGTTTTTTAGCAGCAGCCATTTGATCTACGACTACGTAAGAATAGTTTAATTTACGTGTATCAATACGACGCTCACCATTCATACGCTCCTCTGGTGGGAAGTATAAACTTTCCATCACTTCAGTATAATCTACATCTGGGTATTTGTATTTATCCCATTCTAATTTTACATCCCAATTTAACTTACGACCGTCCATTGTATTTCCATCACGACCTGTGTTGGCTTGTTGAATGTATTCGTCGTAAGGAGTTCCTTCTCCATCTTTAGATCCTGAAATGTAAGAGTAAGCACCAATACCAGAGTCAGATCCACCTGGGTTCATTGGATCAAATCCTAATTCTTCTGCTTTAGTTGCTAATGCTGTACGAGCAATAGAATCTTTTACATAATTTACAAAAATCTGATACTCAGAGTTTGTAATCTCCGTATCATCCATGAAGAAACCAGCTACTGATACAGTTTTTACAGGCGCATCATTATTCTGAGTGAAATCATAATCACTTTGTCCTAAAACAAATGATCCTCCAGGAATTGGAACCATTCCCTTTGGACGTGCTGGAGTCCACGCTGTCGATGATTTCGAGGTGATCTGTCCATCATGTTTATTACTGCTACCTCCACTTTTTAACATTTTACATGAAGTAAATGAAAGCGACAGTAATAAAGTACTTACCAAAATTCTATTCATTCTGTTATAGATTTATTTTATACAGGGTTGTAAAACTATTATTTTATTTAAAATTAAACAAATTTAAGTATATATTAACATTTGAAACTACCCTATTGACTTTCAAACAATTAATCAAATCAATAAAACTTTTTGAAATATTTCCACCATTTATAAGGAATTTCTCCCTCTAATGCCTTAGTGTAATCTTGTGATGAGCAAGGTATAATACGATTTCCCTCCCCTTCTTCAGATTCATTTATTTCAATCCACCATTGGTCTGTTTGAATGTTTCTATAAAAAACAAAAACTTGTACATCTGATGGAACAAAAATTTTATCAAAATATTGTGTATCATCAAAATTTTTTCTTTCTGGGCGATGATTTCTTCCATCAACCAAATACCAAATCAATTGACTAACCAATAAATGATCTACTTTTTTATACCGTTCGATATAATTTGATATATATATTGAGGATAAAACGGAACTTAAGCCAATATATTTTGCTACACCACAAATTTCTCTTGAATTAAATCCATTTGGGGTTAAATCTTTAGAAGATTCATAACAATTAGCCTCAATAGATGAGAGATTTATTAAACCGGCATGAGCCTCTCGCGTATAAGGCTCGATTTCTTTTAGGTCTTGATTAATTTGACCTAGACGTAACGCTTCGAAATTTAATTGTTCGATCAAATCCAATTCTTCTTGACCTACGAAATAGGTTTGATAACCAACATGAGTAAAATCCAATAAATTGAGTGGCTCTGAATCAATAATTTTACTTAAATAATTATTATCATTGGCTTGATGCAATGGATTACCAAATCGCATTTTCTCATCCACTGTAAAATAATGTAGATTTTTAATCACCGAGTCATAAGCTCGGTATTGATAAAAACCTAAACTTGGTGAACCTCCTAAAATAATCACAAAAAACTGATCTTTCAGTAAACTTGTAAGCACCTTTTGAAAGGCTTCCCCAGAATCAATTTTATGATCAGAAGCGATGATATCTCCGAAATCGTAAATCGGAATTGTCCAATTCCCTTTTTTTAATTCGTATAATGATGTTCTTAAGAAATTAAAATCCGTATCCTCTTGTTCCTCTGAATTCAACGAACGAAATTCTTGTACCCCTATTAAGGCGATTTTTTCTTTTTGTTTGAATTCATTGGGATCGACTAATACTTCTTTTTCAAAATTTACATTAGCCCCAATACAAAAAGAATTACAAGACTTAGCAAAGTCTTGTAATTCCTTGGTAACAGGTTTAAGAAAATCTGTATACATTATTTTTTCTTCGTTGTTTTTTTAGCTGTTGTCGTTTTTTTAGTGGCTGTTTTTTTGGCTGGCGCTTTTTTAACTGGCGTATGATCCGCAATAATTTTCTCTACATCGGCTAACGTTAAAGCTTCTGGATTTGTTTCTTTAGACATTTCCACTTTAATTTTTCCATGAATTAAATTATAACGTCCCCAACGAGCCTTTTCTAAACGAATTTCTTGCTCAGGCCATTCACGTACAACACGTTCTGACTCTTTGCGTTTTTTATCTTCAATTAATTCGATAATATCTGCTTGTGACAAATGATCGAAATCGTATTTTTTCGGTACATTGATAAACCATTCATTCCATTTAATAAATGGACCGAAACGCCCTTTTCCTTTCGTTACATCATGACCTTCATATTGGGCAATAGGTGCATCAGCTTCTAATTTCTCTTCAATTAGTTGAATTGCATTTTCAAAGGATAGATCTAAAGGATCAATATCTTTTGGGACAGAAATATATTTGTCATCAAATTTCACATATGGACCAAAACGACCATTGTTTACTTCTACAACAAAACCTTTATATTCTCCTAATATTTTTGGTAATTCAAATAATTTTAAAGCTTCTTCTAATGAAATGTTATGAATCGATTGATTTTTTTGCAAACTTGCAAATCGTTTATCCTCATCATCAGCATCACCAATCTGAATCATTGGTCCATAGCGTCCAATACGAGCATGAACTGCTTTTCCTGACGTTGGATCAACACCTAAATCACGTTCACCTGAAGCACGTTCGGCATTCTCTTGAACATCAACAACAATCGAATGAAATTTTTGATAAAACTCATCAATCATCGTTGTCCATTCCACTTTACCTTCTGCTATATTATCGAAACTTTGTTCAACACGTGCAGTAAAATCATAGTTCATTACATTTTTAAAGTAATCCACTAAGAAATCGTTTACTACAATTCCAATATCAGTTGGCATTAATTTACGACGGTCTGCTCCATATGTTTCTGTGGCTGTATTTACTTCTACAGTATCATTTACCAATTGTAAAGTATGATATTGTCTTTGTTTTCCTTCTAACTCTCCTACTTCAACATATCCACGATTTTGGATGGTAGAAATAGTAGGCGCATACGTCGAAGGACGTCCGATTCCTAATTCCTCTAATTTTTTTACTAATGATGCCTCAGTATAACGTGCTGGTGCTTTAGAATAACGCTCAATTCCTTGAATTGAATTGGTGTTTAACACTTCACCTACCGTTACTTTTGGTAATAAAACTTTATCATCATCTGCATCTTCATCATCGTGTGATTCTTGATATACTTTTAAGAATCCATCAAAAACAATCACCTCTCCTTTCGATTGGAAAATGTAGTCATTTTTTTGATTTTCGATATCGATAATTGTACGCTCTAATTCGGCATTTGCCATTTGAGAAGCTACTGTTCGCTTCCAAATTAGTTCATATAATTTTCGCATCGAATCATCGGTAACATTAATCGTATGATTTTCGAAATGTGTTGGACGAATGGCTTCGTGCGCTTCTTGAGCAGAAGTATTTTTGTTTGCGTATTTTCTAATTTCAACATATTTATTTCCATATGCTGATTCAATTTCTGTACGAACAGCTGTTAAAGCATCATCGGACAGATTCACACTATCTGTTCTCATATACGTGATATGCCCTTGCTCATATAATTGTTGAGCAACACGCATCGTACGAGATACTGAAAATCCCAATTTACGAGATGCTTCTTGTTGTAATGTAGAAGTTGTAAACGGAGCAGATGGTGTACGTTTTGCAGGTTTCTTTTGTAAATCTTTTACTTTAAACTCTGCTTGGATACATGTATTTAAAAACGCTTCAGCTTCCTCAAGCGTTTCGAATTCTTTGGTAAGGACAGCCTTTAATTGCTTACTTTCGGCTGTAGAAAATAAAGCTGTAAATCGATAAGATGATGTGGGATTAAAATTTTGGATTTCTTTTTCACGTTCTACAATTAATCGCACAGATACTGATTGTACACGACCTGCCGACAAACCTGGTTTTACTTTTTTCCAAAGTATTGGAGACATTTCAAAACCAACTAAACGATCCAATACACGACGGGCTTGTTGTGCATCAACTAAATTCACATCAATTTGACGTGGATTTTCAACAGCACGCTGAATTGCTTTTTTAGTAATCTCATTAAAGACAATACGTTTAGAGTCTTTTTTATCTAATCCTAACACATTATATAAATGCCAAGAAATCGCTTCTCCCTCGCGGTCCTCATCGGATGCCAACCAAATTGTCTCCGCTTTATCAGACAATTTTTTTAATTTATTCACGACATCCTTTTTATCAGGCGTCACCTCATAAACAGGCTTGTAATCGTTTTCAATCTCAATACCCATTCCCTTCTTAGGTAGATCTACTACGTGTCCGAAACTAGACTCCACAATGAAATCCTTACCTAAAAAACCTTGGATGGTTTTGGCTTTTGCTGGGGACTCAACTATTACGAGATTTTTTGACATATTATCAGCTTAAAATTTTTGCAAAATTAAATACAAAAAAATGAAGCAGCCAAAAAATCATTTTAGGACTGCTCTATTTTTATACTTAATTGATTAATTCATATATGGATTATCTTTATAAATATCTGTGATTGGTGCTGCTGGTTTTTGATCATTTTCATCAAAACCGACTACTTCTTTATAAAATGAATACATTAAAACCACTACAATCACATAGAACAAAGGCATTGTAAACAATAATCCAACACAACATAAGACTATACCGAAAATTGCACACACAATTCCAATTCCGATAAAGCTTAAAAATAGTAATAAAAATGATCCAAAATCTTTAAATGCTAATTTCATACTTTTATCTAAAGCTTCTTTGACATCAGCATCAGCAAAAATGATCAACGGAACAGATAATAACCACATTGAAGATAAAATAAAACCTGGTACTATACAAAGAACAAAACCGATGCTTGTTAAAATTTGAAGAATGATTGTGATTAAAAATAAGTTTAAGAATTTACCATTTTTATAGTGTATAAAAATATCATCGAAACTTACCTTCTGCATATGATCATATTTATATGCCATAACGTATATACTATATATAATAGGATAAAGAAAAGCAGATATCAAATTAGTTGCAAATGTTGAAATTCCAAAGTTTGGGTTTGAAAAAGTTTCAGAATAATATTCCATAATTTCTTCTCTATTCCCAGCTTCCATAATGGCTTCAATTTCATCCGAATCAATGGAAGGAACTGGAAATATCATTCCGACTAACAAACTAATGATATAGGATGCGATAGAATAAATGATGATTGCTAAAAAGGCATAACCAAATATTCCTTTCAATATATGCGACAAACCTCCGAACACATGGTTCAATTGCACTTTATATCCTGAATTTAAAAGATTTGCAATTTTATTTTCTGTGTTAACATTCATAACTTTAAGATTGATTATTTTGATAAATCTACAAATTTGTTAAGAAAATGCAAAAGAAAATTTTACTGCCAATATGTCACGATGATTTTGTACTTTTGCCGAATCAATGAATTAGTAAAGAATGCATACAGAAGAAAAACATATAGACGAAGCAAGACAAGGGGAAGCATTATTGACTTTACCAACGGGAAATGCAACGAAGAAATTATTCTTAGAATCATACGGTTGCCAGATGAATTTCTCGGACAGTGAAATCGTAGCTTCTATTTTAAGTCAAGAAGGTTATCAAACCACTCAAAAGGTAGATGAAGCCGATTTAATTTTATTAAACACTTGTTCGATTCGTGAAAAAGCTGAACAAACTGTACGTAAACGTTTAGGAACTCTAAATGCCATTAAAAAACAACGTCCATCAATGAAAATTGGTGTTTTAGGTTGTATGGCTGAACGTTTAAAACATAAATTCTTAGAAGAAGAACATTTAGTTGATATTGTTGTTGGTCCAGACGCTTACCGTGATTTACCGAATTTATTAAACGAAGTAGAAGACGGTCGTGATGCCATCAACGTCCAATTATCGAAAGAAGAAACATATGCTGAAATTTCTCCTGTTCGTTTAGGAGGTAATGGTGTAACAGCATTCGTAACGATTACGCGTGGATGTGATAACATGTGCACATTCTGTGTAGTTCCTTTTACACGTGGACGTGAACGTTCTCGTGACCCACATTCTATTTTAAACGAGTGTAGAGAATTAGCAGAAGCAGGATACAAAGAAATTACGTTATTAGGTCAAAACGTCGATTCGTACTTATGGTATGGTGGAGGACCAAAAAAAGAATTTAAAAATGCCTCTGAAATTCAAAAAGCAACTGCTGTCGATTTCGGTCAATTATTAGATATGGTAGCGACACAATTCCCAGGAATTCGTATTCGTTTCTCAACTTCTAATCCTCAAGACATGCATGATAATGTATTAGAGATGATGGCAAAACACAAAAATATCTGTAAATACATTCACTTACCTGTTCAATCAGGTTCTACAACTGTGTTAGAGCGTATGAACCGTCAGCACACACGTGAAGAATACTTTGAATTAATCGATAAAATTCGTCGTATTGTTCCAGATTGTGCCTTATCTCACGATATGATTGCTGGATTCTGTGGAGAAACTGAAGAAGAACACCGAGATACATTATCATTAATGGAATATGTGCAATACGATTTTGGATACATGTTCGCATACTCTGAGCGTCCAGGGACTCCTGCACACAAAAAAATGCCAGATGATGTAGCTCCAGAAGATAAAAAACGTCGTTTACAAGAAATTATCGAATTACAACAAAAACATTCTGCCATTCGTATGAATTCTTACGTGGGAAAAGTTCATGAAGTTTTAATTGAAGGTAATTCTAAACGTGATGAAAATTTCTGGTACGGACGTAACTCACAAAATGCTGTTTTAGTTTTCCCTAAAGTTGAAGGAACTAAAGTAGGAGATTTTGTAAATGTAAAAGCAAATTCTTGTACAACAGCTACGTTAATTGGTGAAATGATCGTTGAGTAAAATTTGAACACTCAATTGATTTTAATTTTAAATTAATTTCAATCTTATTCATCTTCTAACTCAAAACTTATACTATGGATTCTTTACAAACCATTAAACAACGATTTGGAATAATAGGAAATAACATCAACTTGAATCGCGCTTTAGAAAAAGCGATTCAGGTTGCTCCTACCGATATATCTGTGTTAGTTATTGGAGAAAGTGGTGTTGGAAAAGAATTTATTCCAAAAATCATTCACAACCAATCACACCGTAAACACAATGCTTACATTGCAGTCAACTGTGGTGCTATCCCAGAGGGGACGATCGATTCGGAATTATTCGGACACGAAAAAGGTGCTTTTACCGGAGCTACACAAACGCGTAAAGGCTATTTTGAAGTGGCAGATGGAGGAACCATTTTCTTAGACGAAGTCGGAGAACTCCCATTATCCACACAAGTCCGTTTATTACGTATTTTAGAATCAGGAGAATTCATGAAAGTTGGTTCTTCCGATGTTCAAAAAACAAATGTTCGTGTCGTTGCTGCAACCAATGTAAAATTAAAAGAAGCAGTAGAAAAAGGAAAATTCCGTGAGGATTTATACTACCGTTTAAATACGGTACAAGTTGATTTACCTCCTTTACGTGAACGAAAGGAAGATATCAATTTGTTATTTAGAAAATTCGCCTCGGATTTTGCTTCTAAATACAGAATGCCACACATCGAACTTTCGCCTGAGGCTGCAAATTACATTGCCAATTATCCTTGGCCAGGAAATATTCGTCAGTTAAGAAACTTTGCTGAACAAGTATCTGTGGTAGAGAAAGACCGTGTGATTTCAATTGAAAAAATCATGCAGTTACTTCCTTTGAATAATATGATGCCTACGGTAACCAAATCATCTGAAGGGGGCAAATCTGATTTTATGGAACGTGAATTATTGTTCAAAGTTCTTTTGGATATGAAAAAAGATTTGAATGATTTACGTGCCTTGACATTGGATTTGATCAAAAATAAAGATGTCAACGATTTTAACGGGAATACACAAGAACTAATTCAACGTGTTTACCGTGAAGATGCAACGGATGATGCCACAACATTACCAAGTGTAAATATCTTCCGACCAGAAACCGCACCTCAAAATTTTGCTCAGCCCGCTTATGATTATTCGGATGATATTTATGATGTAAGTCCAATTGAAGAACCAGAATCGCTTTCATTACAAGATAATGAGAAAGAAATGATTAAATTGGCATTAGAAAAGCATCGTGGAAAAAGAAAATTAGCTGCAGACGAACTAGGCATTTCTGAACGTACATTGTACCGAAAAATTAAACAATATCATTTATAAACATGCGTTATATTACCTATATCATCGTTTCGATTTTTACCATTTTCACCCTTTCAGGTTGTGGATCGATGTCCGGAAATTATAGTTTGTCGGGTTCATCGATTTTACCCGAATGGAAAACCATTTATATTTCACCATTCCCAAATAACGCACCTTTAATTAATCCATCGTTAAGTCAAGAATTAAATTTAACGTTACAAGATGCCTTTCGAAACCGTACAAAATTAAATTTAACAGGAACGGAAGATGCCGACTTGGTCATTGAAGGTGAAATTACAGGATATGATGTGGTACCTATGTCGATTCAAGGAAATGATATTGCTGCAGAAAACCGTTTAACGATAAATGTTCGTGTTCGTTACATTAACAATGTAGATGAAACAAAAAGTTTCGATCGTACATTTACGGCTTATGAAAACTTTGATGGAACATTAATGTTATCGGATGTAGAATCATCTATTGTTCCGAATATTATTGATATTATTCGTGATCAAGTTTTTGCAGCTGTTGCAATGGATTGGTAAAAATTTACAATATATTTGAGCATGGCAAGAATAGAATATCTTATTAATAATCCTCAAGAGGTTGAGCTAAGTGACCTTGATTTATTAAATACTGAAATTGAAAAATATCCCTATTTCTATTCATTACGTGCTTTAAAATTATTAGCACTTAAAAAGTCATCCCATACCGATTACGAAAACGAATTACAGTTAACATCAGTTTTCAATAACGATAGAAAACAATTGTATTCATTATTGCATCCCGAGTTTAACGTTAATTTTTCAAACTTTCTGAAAGATGCGAAAGTTGTTGATGTCATCGCATCAAATAATGAGAATGATTCTGAAGTCGAGAATGATTCTAATCTTTCGGATTCCAATGATGTTATCATCGATGAAATGGATTTGAATACGCCTTCTAATGAAACAGAAGATTTTGTTACGTCATCCCATGATTTAGAAATTGAAGATTCAGAATTAAAAGAAGAAATTTCTCAAGTCGAATTACTTTCTACAGAGACTGATGATGACAGCATCGAAACTATTGAATCTTCTGACGAGATAAATCTTACAAAAGATATTCTTTCAGAAACGAACATCAATCTAACATCGCTTGAGGATGTTAAGGAAGAGTCTTTAACGATTCAAGCTGAAACATCAGAAAACATAACTGAGGATTCGTCGAATTACAACCATGAGAATTTGAAATCTGTACATGATGACGATATTAACGCAATGAGTGCTAGTAATGAAACTGTTTTAACAAATAAAATTAAGGAGCACGAAAACATTCATCCTTCAGATGATTTTTCTGATCATATCATAATTGAGCCAACCATAGAATCTATTATTGAAGATTTTAAACTTCAAGAACAATCCATGATTACGGAGGAAATTGGATTGGTAGAATTCGATTTACCTGAAGTGAAAACTCATACTCCATCGATTGAAAATTCTTTAGAAATTGCTCAAGAAGTGTTAGAAAAAGATTCCATTATCGTTAAAGCGTTGGAAGAAACCAAGGAAATCGAGCCCATAATTGAAGAGCATCAACCGGTTATTGAGCAAGTGGATTTAATTAATCGTTCAAAAGAAAATGTGATAACTGATTTTAGCGATGGTGAAAAAGTGACATCTATTGCTCCTTTTCAAATTTTAAATCCAATGGATGAGGTAAAAGGAGGCTATCAAACCGTTGAGTATACGATTCCGGAAAATCATTCGTTATCTACATTAACTGATCAGATCGTGGATGAAGATACTGAAATGGATCACCCCATCCATGAGCTTGAAAAAGAAGAAATAGAGCAAACAATAGAAAAGGTTGTTGAAAAAGAAGATGAAGCCGTTAAAATAACATCGAATGATTGCATTTCGACAGAAAATATAACTCCTTCAGAGAATAAAAATGTTGATACAAATATGCATTCGTTTTCGTTTAATGATTGGTTAAAATTGCCTTCAACCAATTCAATGGAAGCACAAACAGAGAAAGAACATAAGTTTCAAATTATCGATGATTTTTTAGAGAAAAATCCAAAGATTAAACCTTTAAAAAAGCAAGAGGTTCCAGAAGGTAAAGTGGATGCTCGAGAAATAAAGAATACTGATTTCTCTGATTTAATGACAGAAACATTGGCTCAAATCTACATTGAACAGAAACAATACGAAAAAGCAATAAAAGCTTATAAGATATTAATTTTGAAATATCCGGAAAAAAATAGTTTATTTGCAAATCAAATTAAAGAAATAGAAAATTTAAAAAACTCTAAATAAAATGGGAACATTTCAATTTTTCATGGTTGTTATCATGATTTTATGTGTTTTATTAACGTTAGTTATTTTATCACAAAACCCTAAAGGTGGCGGATTATCATCAAGCTTTGGTGGTAGTGGTGGAAGCCAGATGTTTGGAGTTCAACGTACAAATAATTTCTTAGACCGTACAACTTGGGGATTATTTGCAGTAGTAATTTTATTAGTTATTGGAGCAAATGTTTTACAAGAGAACCCAAATGCGATCAAAATTAAACCTCAGCCAAAAACTGAAATTCCTACAGGAAATACTGCTGTACCTACAGGAAATACAACAGCACCTGCAGCACCAGCGCAAGAAGCTACAAAATAAAAATTTTGAATATAACTCAATCAATGCGAACCTTATAGGTTCGCATTTTTTATATGAATAAATTTTATTCCCTAAAAAAAATGATTAAATTTAAAAATATTTAAACCGCAAATTGGAATGAAAAAATTACTCACATTATTATGCCTTGGTAGTTTGGCAAGTTGTTATACACAAATGAATTTAGAAGTAATTGATCAATCCTATAATCATAATGGATGTACTGAAGAAGTAAAAGTCTATACCAATTTCGAAGATTTCGATGAATTTCAAAAAAGCCTGGTAATTCCTGGGCAACGAAATAAACCGCTACAAATTATCGATTTTTCAGACAAAAACATTGCGGTTATTTGCAAAGAGAATATAGACCAATACGATACTTCTAAAGTGGAATTGGTGAAAAAAAACAAATTAAAACTTTATCAATTGAAAGAAGATTACGATCCATCTATCAATTATATTTTAGTTGAATTACCCAAAGAAATTAAACTATTAACACTAGTATATTAGAATTTATGAAATCAAAATTTATTATCTTATCACTACTCCTTAGTAGTAGTACTATTTTTGCTCAAAAGAATTATTGGAAAGAAATCCGAAACAATAATTTCAAAGCTTCTAATTTAATTGAACGTACTTCAGTTCCAAAACAACATAAAACTTTTAATTTAGACTTTGAAGGATTAACAAACGAGTTAAACGCGATTTCTAATCGAGGAGGAAATGCTACGCAGTTGGTAAACATTCCAAATGGAGAAGGGAAAATGATTAAATATGAAGTTCAAGAATCTTCAGTGATGGCCCCAGGTTTACAAGAGCGATACAATACCATTAAATCCTATGCAGGTAAATCTTTAGATGGGAAATCAACGATTCGTTTTAGTATTTCTCCATACCATGGATTAAGTGCTATGATTCATCAAGAAGATCAAATTTCTTACATTGATGCCTATACACAAGATTTAAATACGTATATCTCTTATAATAGAAAAAGTGTTGACAATACACATGATTTTATCTGTGAAACAGATGATATTCATCAAGAACATTTAATCAATCAAGTACCTACAGAAGTTGAGAACAATCGAATAGTGATTGATGGTAAAATGAGAAAATATCGTTTAGCATTAGCTTCAACTATCGAATATTCTCGATACCATATCAATAGAGCAGGATTAAGTAATGGTACAGAAGAAGAGAAAAAAGCCGCAGTATTATCTGCTATGAATGTTGCAATGACTCGTGTAAATGGGATTTATGAAAAAGAGTTCGGAGTAACAATGGAAATGGTTGAAAACAACGACGAAGTGATTTTCATTACGACAGACGAATATACAAACAATAGTGGTTCGGCCATGTTAGGTGAAAACCAAGTCGTATTAGACCGTGTGATCGGATCAGCCAATTACGATATTGGACATGTTTTCTCTACAGGTGGTGGTGGAGTTGCCTATTTAAGAAGCCCTTGTGGAAGCAGTAAAGCTGGTGGGGTTACAGGATTAGGTGCACCAATTAACGATGTATTCTATATTGATTACGTCGCACACGAAATGGGACACCAATTTGGAGCTACACATACATTTAACAATTCATGTTCTGGTAATAGATCTTCTGCAACAGCTGTAGAACCAGGTAGTGGAAGTACTATTATGGCTTACGCCGGAATTTGTGCACCAAACGTACAAAACAACAGTGATCCTTATTTTTCAGTTGTAAGTGTTAATAATATTTATTCTTTCATTACTTCACAAGCGGGAAGATGCTCGGTTGATACTGAAAATGGAAATAATGAACCTGAAATTATATTAGACAAACTTTCTTATCACATTCCTCATTCAACAGCCTTCAAATTAGAAGCAACTGCAGTAGATCCAGATGGGGATGTAATTACATATAATTGGGAACAAACAGATAATCAAACTGCAACACAGCCGCCAGTTTCTACGAATACAGGTGGACCTACTTTCCGTTCTTTAACTCCAAAATCGGATGGTGTTCGTTATTTCCCTAATTTCCAAAATATCTTAGCGAATAAATTAACTGCTACAACTAACCCTTCACCATTCAATTGGGAAGTTTTACCAGCTGTTGCTCGTCGATTAAATTTCGCACTTTTAGTACGTGATAATAACCCAATCGGTGGTCAAACAGCACGTAAAAATGTTGTGGTTAACGTTAAAGAAGTTGGACCTTTCCAATTAACTTCACAAGAAACGACAGAAACTTGGACTGCTGGTGAAGAGAAAACAATTACATGGGATGTTGCTGGAACAGATGCCAATGGAATTGATACAGAGAATGTAAAAATTTCATTATCATTAGATGGTGGTCAAACATGGGAGTATACTTTAGTAGAATCTACACCTAATAATGGTACATATGAATTTACAGTACCTTATGGAATTGGAAATACGACAAATGCTCGTTTAATGATTCAACCAGTTGATAACATCTATTTAGCAGTAAATAAGGTTAACTTTACAATTGATAGCCCATTAGCTGTTGGTGATTTAGATAAATTAGAGGCTGTAACAATTTCTCCTAATCCAACAAGTGGAGAAGTAAATATCGAGTTAAACAAAAACTTTACAAATGTGATTGTTTACGTAAATGATATGACAGGAAAACAAGTTTCGAATTATAACTCAACGAAACAAAATGTAAAATCTCATCACTTAAACTTATCACATTTACCAAATGGGGTTTATATCGTTACAGTAAAAGCAGATGGTGAACAATTTTCTAAAAAATTAATTATTAAGAAATAATATTCTTCGTACAAATGTACATTAAATGTCAGGTTGTCAGAACCTGGCATTTTTTTTTACAATTAACAATTTCAAAATGTCAGAAAATAAGCAATGGCACACTTTTCGAATAGTTAAGAGCACAAACAAACATTACTAAATTTTATAAAAAAATAAAAGATATGTCAGAATTAAACATTAAACCATTAGCAGACCGAGTTGTGATTGAACCAGCTCCTGCAGAAACTAAAACAGCATCAGGAATTATTATCCCAGATTCAGCGAAAGAAAAGCCACAAGAAGGAATCGTTGTTGCAGTTGGTAATGGTAAAAAAGATGAGCCAATGACTGTTGCAATTGGTGACAAAGTGCTTTATGGTAAATATTCTGGTACAGAATTAAAATTAGAGGGTAAAGATTACTTAATCATGCGTGAAGCTGATATTTTAGCAATCATCTAATTAAATTGTAAAAAGTATAATTGTATTAAGTAAAAAGTATAATTAGATTTTTAAATTAATAATAACAAAACCAAGTACTTTGTACATTTTACATCGTACATAATACATTAAAAAAATGGCAAAAGATATTAAATTCGATATTGAATCAAGAGACGCTTTAAAAAGAGGTGTTGATGCATTAGCTAATGCAGTTAAAGTAACATTAGGACCAAAAGGACGTAACGTTGTTTTAGAAAAATCTTTCGGAGCACCACACGTAACTAAAGATGGTGTTTCTGTTGCAAAAGAAATCGAATTAGAAGATCCAATCGAAAACTTAGGAGCACAAATGGTAAAAGAAGTGGCTTCTAAAACGAATGATGTAGCTGGTGACGGTACTACTACTGCAACAGTTTTAGCGCAAGCTATCGTTCGCGAAGGATTAAAAAACGTAGCTGCTGGTGCAAATCCAATGGATTTAAAACGTGGTATTGACAAAGCAGTTGCTGGAATCGTTGCTAATTTAAGAGAGCAATCAGAAGAAGTTGGTGATTCATCAGAAAAAATCAAGCAAGTGGCTTCTATCTCTGCAAACAATGACGATACAATTGGTTCATTAATAGCAGAAGCTTTCTCTAAAGTAGGAAAAGAAGGGGTTATCACAGTTGAAGAAGCGAAAGGAACTGAAACTTACGTTGACGTAGTGGAAGGAATGCAATTCGACCGTGGATACCAATCGCCATATTTCGTAACAAACGCGGATAAAATGATTGCGGAGTTAGAAAATCCTTACATCTTATTATGTGAGAAAAAGATCTCTAACTTACAAGAAATCTTACCTTTATTAGAGCCAGTTGCACAATCAGGACGTCCATTCTTAATCATCTCTGAAGAAGTTGAAGGTCAAGCTTTAGCTACTTTAGTCGTTAACCGTTTAAGAGGATCTTTAAAAATCGCTGCGGTTAAAGCTCCAGGATTTGGAGATCGTCGTAAAGCCATGTTACAAGATATCGCAATCTTAACAGGTGGTACTGTAATTTCTGAAGAACAAGGAATCACTTTAGAAACTGCTACTTTAGAAATGTTAGGTACTGCAGAAAGAGTTGTAATCGACAAAGACAACACAACTGTTGTTAATGGAGCTGGTGATGCTGAGCAAATTAAAGCGCGTGTCAACCAAATTAAAGCACAAATCGAAACAACGACATCTGACTATGACCGTGAGAAATTACAAGAGCGTTTAGCTAAATTAGCTGGAGGTGTTGCTGTATTATACGTTGGTGCTGCTTCTGAAGTTGAAATGAAAGAAATCAAAGACCGTGTAGATGATGCATTACACGCAACTCGTGCAGCTGTAGAAGAAGGTATCGTTGCTGGTGGTGGTGTTGCTTTCGTAAGAGCTTTAGCGACATTAGCTGAAATCGAAACGAAAAATGCTGACGAAGCGACTGGTGTTAAAATCGTTAAACGTGCAGTTGAAGAGCCATTACGCCAAATCGTTCACAACGCAGGTGGTGAAGGTTCTGTAGTGGTTGCTAAAGTTAAAGAAGGAACAGGTGACTTCGGATACAATGCTAAAACTGACGAGTATGTAAACATGATTGAAGCTGGAGTTATCGATCCAACTAAAGTATCTCGTGTTGCATTAGAAAACGCTGCTTCTGTTGCGGGTATGTTAATTACTACGGAAGCTGTTGTAACTGAAATTAAAAAAGATGAGCCTGCAATGCCACCAATGGGTGGAGGAATGCCAGGTATGATGTAATCAAACCTCATCTCATACAAATATAAAAAGCCATCCGAAAGGATGGCTTTTTTTTATCTCCTTTTTAATTTCTACTCTTCTGCTTCTACTCTTCACTATTATGTAGCAAGTAAAATTGATTTTTCAGCCATTTACAGGCCTTTAAATTACCAAATAATCGCTTACAGTATGGGATTCATTTTTTGTCTTTTAAATGATTTATTATATTCCAAATTATAAATAAACATATTCAAATTCATAGATTTTATTCTTTAAGTGCTTTATTTTATGAGAAGATTTACCAAAAAAATTTTTATTCAATCATTCGTAAAAAAACATTTGAAACTAAATCTACAGTAGATGATTTAATTGAATCATTAAATACAATCTAATACCTTTTGTTGTTTTAAACAATAAATAACTAATAATCGAGTATCAAGATATTTATGTAAAATATCATTGATTTTTATTATTGAATTTCTAACACATAAAGCCATTTATTAATAACTTTGTAGTAAATTTAGAAATCAAGATGGAAAAACAACCACAAGAGGTAGTCTTAATTGGTGCTGGAATCATGAGTGCTACCTTAAGTATTATTCTAAAAAAATTAAATCCAGAAATTAAGATCTCAGTTTTTGAAAAATTAGATAAAATTGGTTTCGAAAGTTCTGAAGCATTTAATAATGCTGGTACTGGACACTCTGCTTTTTGTGAGTTAAATTATACACCACAAGGAAAAGACGGAAATGTTGATATTACTAAAGCAATTAATATTGCAAAGCAATTTGAGACATCAAAAGAATTCTGGTCTTATTTAATTGATAATAACTATATCTCTTCTCCTGAAAACTTCTTACGTAAAACTCCTCATATGAGTTTTGTTTGGGGTGAAGATGACGTAAAATTCTTAAGAAAACGATACGAGGCAATGTCTCAGCATCCTTTATTCAAGGACATGCAATATTCGGAGGATTTCGAACAAATTAAAGCTTGGGCGCCATTAATTGTTGAAGGACGTAATCCAAATGAGAAAGTTGCCGCTACCTTTATGGAAATCGGAACTGACGTTAACTTTGGTGAATTAACACGCGAAATTTTCAAAGGTTTACAAGCAAAAGGTGAAATTACTTTAGAAACTTCTCACGAAGTGACAGACGTTACACGTTTATCAAACGGAAAATGGGCAGTTAAAGTAAAAGATTTAAAATCTGGAAATTCTAAACCTGTAAATGCAGATTTCGTATTTATTGGTGCTGGTGGTGGAGCTATCTTAACGTTACAAAAATCGGGTATTCCAGAGTCGAAAAAATTCGGAGGATTCCCTGTAGGTGGACAATGGTTAATTTGTCAAAACGAAGAAGTGATTAAAAAACACTTTGCTAAAGTTTATGGTAAAGCTAAAATTGGTGCACCACCAATGTCTGTTCCTCACTTAGATACACGTGTAATTAATGGTAAGAAATCATTATTATTCGGACCATTTGCGGTTTTCTCAACAAAATTCTTAAAAGAAGGTTCTCATTTAGATTTATTTAAATCAGTGAATTTAGGAAATGTTGGTTTCTTAATGAGCTGTGGTTTAAATAATATGGATTTAACGAAATACTTAATTGAGCAAGTAATGTTATCTAAAGCTCAAAAAGTAGAATCGTTAAAAGAATATTTCCCTGAAGCGAAATTAGAAGATTGGTTTGAACAAACTGCTGGACAACGTGTACAAGTTATCGAAGAACAAAACGGTAAAGGAGTATTAAAATTTGGTACAGAAATCGTTTCTTCTGCTGATGGTTCAATTGCAGCTTTATTAGGAGCTTCTCCAGGAGCATCTACTTCTGTAAGTGCAATGATCAATGTTTTAAATAAATGTTTCCCAGAGTTAATGAAAACGCAATGGAACAAAGAAATTAAATCAATGATCCCTTCATTTGGTGAAGATTTCAATAATGCTCAATTAATTGAAGAAAGTAGAGCTAGAACAAATAAAGTATTAAAAATTAAATAATTTTTAATCTCAACATATAAAAAACGTAATCCTTATGGATTACGTTTTTTTTTGCTTTTCATTCAAGAAATAAAAAAAGGAAAACATTTTATGTTTTCCTTTAGAAGATTTCGAGACTAGACTAATTTTCGTTTGAATTTAATACTTCATACTCTACGTGCATTACTCCTGTATTGGTGTGACCAATTTCATTGAATGCAGCTTGACTTAAGTCTAATACTCTAGATTTAACAAATGGACCTCTGTCATTAATTTCTACAACTACAGATTTTCCATTTCTTGTATTTGTTACTTTCACTTTTGTCCCGAAAGGTAAAGTTTTGTGTGCAGCTGTAAGTTCGTTTTTGTCATATCGATCTCCACTCGCTGTTTTTCTTCCATGGAATTTACCCCCATACCAAGAAACCACACCTGATGAAACTTCAGCAGCTTCTTCAATTGCTGCTTTAATTTTCATTTCATCTTCAGCTGACATACTATCATTAACAGGTTTAATAGTATCATTATCAGCCAGAATGTTAAATCTTTCATTTGGATTTGGCACGATTCTAGCTTGACCCTCAAGTAGTTCGGCTTCCGATCCTCTTAAAATTTTACCATCAGCATTTGCTATTGGAAAAATCATTAACGATGTTACCAACGTCAATATAATTTTTTTCATCCGTTAGATTTTTCTGATTACGTTGCAAATTTAAGGAGGATACCCCCTACTTATTTAGAATAATTCTAATAAGGTATTTTCAAGTAAGAAAAGTGCTCGGAACCATTGTGTAGTAAAGGTTTTACACGAATTGTTAAAAAATTGTTAAAATAAAGACGATTTCCTAAAAATATTGTGATTTGAAGTATTTTTTTAGATATCTCGCTGATTATCAGCGTTTTTTAAATTTAATAAAAATACACATTTATTATCAAAAAAAGCTAAGACATTGATTGTCTTAGCTTTTTTATTTCATTAAAGTGGGATATAAAGAATTACATTTGGTTTAATAATTCTTTTACTTTTTCTGAAATTAATTTTCCTTCTGCTTTACCAGCTAATTTTGATGATGCTGCACCCATTACTTTCCCCATATCCTTAGGCGATGTCGCTCCTACCTCAGCAATAATCTCTTTAATGATGACTTCCAATTCTTCTGAAGATAATTGTTTTGGTAAAAATTGCATGATAACTTCAGCTTGAGCCAATTCTTTTTCTTCTAATTCCGTACGGTTATTGGCTTTAAATTGTTCTGCTGCTTCTTTTCTTTGCTTTACTAACTTTTGTAATAAAGCAATTTCTTGTGCTTCTGTAAACTCACCTCCAGCTCCAGAAGTTTTTGCTAATAATAATTCTGATTTTACAGCACGTAGTGCTTCCAAAGCGATTGTATTTTTAGCTTTCATTGCCTCTTTTAATTGAGACATGATATTTGCTTCTAAACTCATATGATATTATTTTACATCAAATTTACAACAAAAAAAGCTTCAACTGAAGAGTTGAAGCTTTATATAATAAGAATATTGTGATTGAATTAATCTACATTATCGTGTAAGAAGTTATTTGGACGAATCTGAGGTTCATTATTATTGTTTGTACCTAATGATAAGTCAGACGTCTTATTTTCAGTTCGATTAGATAACTGGACTCCTTGTCTTTGATAAGCAGGAATCTGTTCGTACTCATCAACTTGTTGATTCGTCAATTGCGAATTAAATTTAAAGTTGAATTGACGAAGTCTGTTTCTTCTATCTTCAACGGTTTGATCCAATGTTGTATCTGCAGTCTGTTCCATAATTGGTTGAACAGTTTCTTCCTCAACTGCTACAGATGAAGACTTTTGTTGAGACTGCATCGCTGGAACATTATCAATGTTGAAAACTTGAGATTGAGGTGCTTGATATCCTGTATAACTGTTTTGAGGCTCGTTAGACGGCGTTGATGAATGATTTACACCTTGATATGGGTTAGATGTCTGCTGTCCATATCCTGTGCTTTGAGGAGCATTTTGAGATGGAGTTGAAGGAGCAGACTTCAAACGAGGTTCAAAATCATCATAATTTGTTCTTTGCTGTACTGGGGCTACCTCATCATCTTCTAATGTATAACGTACTGTTCCATCAGGAGCTTGTGAATATTCTTGATAATTATTTTGAGGATTAGATGGCTGCTGAGGCGCTTGGTATGATGGAGCAGATTGTGCTGGCTGAGTAGGAGCCGCATTACGTCCAAAATTTAATGAAATTGGATTCACTTTCGAAACAACAGGAACCACACGAGGTTGCGCTTGATTTTCTGTCGATAACGGACGACTAATCGTTTGTTCTTCCACTAAGGTATGAACTACTCTTACCTCTTCTTTCCCTGTGTAAGATTGATCATCTGCTGGAAAACCCGTCGCAACAATTGTTACACTGATAGCATCACCTAATTCTGGATCTTCACCAATACCCATAATAATGTTCGCAGAATTACCTGCTTCATTTTGGATATGATCGTTGATAATACCAATTTCATCCATTGTAATCTCTGTGTTACCAGATAATAACAATAATAATACATTACGAGCTCCCGTAATTTTATTATTATTTAATAAAGGAGAGTCTAAGGCCGACGTAATTGCTTCTTTGGCTTTATTTTCTCCAGAAGCTTTTGCAGACCCCATGATCGCTGTCCCAGAATTTGCTAATACGGTACGCGCATCACGTAAATCGATATTCATCGCATAGTGTTGCGTAATTACTTCAGCTATTCCTTTTGCAGCAGTTGTTAAAACTTCATCAGCTTTAGAGAAACCAGATTTAAATCCTAAGTTTCCATATAATTCGCGTAATTTATCATTGTTGATAACAATTAATGAATCAACATTATTACGTAATTTTTCGATACCCTTTTCAGCTTGTTCTAACCTCATTCTACCTTCAAAATAGAATGGCGCTGTAACAATTCCTACAGTTAAGATACCTAATTCTTTAGCGATACCTGCAATTACTGGTGCAGCTCCGGTACCTGTTCCACCACCCATACCGGCAGTTACGAACACCATTTTTGTACCAGCATCTAAAACAGCTCTTACATCATCGACACTTTCTAAAGCAGCTTGTTCACCTACTTCAGGATTTGCTCCTGCTCCTAATCCTTCAGTAATGGCTTGACCTAACTGAATTTTAGTTGGAACTGGACTATTGGCTAATGCTTGCGCATCTGTGTTACTAATTACGAAGTCTACACCAGCAATTCCTTGCTCGTACATGTAGTTTACGGCATTACTACCTCCACCACCAACTCCAATTACTTTGATTGCTTTCGAATGACTTTTTGGTAGATCAAATAGTACATCACCTGTTAAGATATCACTCATATTCTTATTATTTGTCGTTCAATTTGTTTTTTTTATTCGGTTTCGTTGATCATTTGAATGAACTTGTCTGTCCATTTCGAAAAGAAATTTTTCTTTTCTCTTCCTGGTTTTTTCGTATTTTCTGTCGCCTCTCCAATAACTTCTCCAGTTAATTCATCCACTTTCGATTCAATTTCTTTTTCTACAACTCTAGTTTCTTCCTGTTGAATTGGTTCTGTTTTTACAGGTTCTGGCTGCGAAGTTGTAGCAAATTCTGTAATTGCTGTTTCTATTGTTGATTCTACAGTCTTCTTCTGTTCCTCTGCATTTAAAGTCTCTTGGATTGGAGCAAATAAATTCGCGTGTAATTTATCTTCCAAATCTTCAAGACCTTTCATCAATAAGCCTACAGAAGTAGCATATTCTGGACCACTAATTTCATCTGATTTACTTCCAACGATATGCTCATTAGAGTATCCGATACGTACATCCATTCCTGTTACATACTCTGTTAATTGACGAATATGTTTCAATTTAGAACCACCACCTGTTAATACGATACCAGCAATTAATTTCTTTTTATGCTCTTCGCATCCATAGTTTCTTAGTTCTAAATAAACTTGTTCTAAAATTTCTTGTACACGAGCATGAATAATTTGAGACAAACGTTTCAAAGAAATTTCTTTCGCTTCGCGACCTTTTAAACCTGGAATTGAAACAATTTCAGATTCTTTATTTTCTGCTGGCCATGCAGACCCAAAACGTTGTTTTAGAAGTTCTGCTTGTTTACCAATGATTGAACATCCTGTTTTGATATCATCTGAAATGACGTTTCCTCCGAAAGGTATTACAGATGTATGTTTGATGATATTATCTTTAAAAATTGCAATATCCGTTGTACCCCCACCAATATCAATTAATGCAACACCAGCTTCTTTCTCTTCCGTACTAAGAGCAGCTTCTGAAGATGCAATAGGTTCTAAAGAAATAGATGCTAATTTAAGTCCCGCTTTTTTGACACAGTGTGCAATATTTCGAATGGATGAGATTTGACCAACTACCACATGAAAATTTGCTTCTAAACGACTTCCGTACATTCCCATCGGAACTGTAATTCCATCTTCATTATCTACTTTATAATCTTGTGGTAAAACGTGAATGATCTCTTCACCAGGTAACATTACTAACTTGTGTACTTGGTTAATTAATTTTTTGATATCATTCTCATCAATGACTTCTTCCGAGTTTTCTCGTGTGATATAGTCGCTATGTTGTAAACTACGAATATGTTGTCCAGCAATTCCTACAGTCACCTCAGTAATTTTAATACCCGATGATTGTTCTGCTTTATCTACAGCTTCGCGAATAGAATTAATTGTTTGGGTAATATTATTTACCACACCTCTATGCACTCCTAAACTCTTCGCTTGTCCATAGCCAAGAATTTCTATCTTTCCATTTTCATTTTTTCTTCCTACTAAGGCAACAATTTTAGTAGTTCCGATGTCTAATCCTACTGCAATCTTATTGTTCATCATGTACGGGTCTTTTGGTTGCTACAACTTGGTTTACAAATTTTAGACTTAATTTTTCATATTGGTCAATACCAACATAGTTAATATATTGTTCGTAAAATAACTTTAAATTATTCAATTTTTTTTCAAAATTATTTAAAGTTCCGAATTCTATATAAAATTTTCCTCTATTTACGATTAAATTGTAGGATCTTTTCCCACTTTTTTCGATTCCGATAATGTGGTTCTTTAGCAAATCATCTTTTTGGATGGTTTGAACAAATAAACTCAACTCTTCGAATTCTGATTCTTTGACATCACCATTCACGAGTAAAACCAATGCCGAATTCTTTTTAGATAATGGCATTTTATGTCCTTTTTCCGAAATATAAAATTCACCTTTTGGAGACATAATACGAGCCACTGGAACGTTAGTTTTGATATCAAAATGAATGGCTCCTTTTACATCTTTACTTACCTCAACTGAATCGACATAAGGGCTTTTTGCGACTTTATCTTCAATTTTTTTGACATCCACCTCATGAAGTGTCAACGATTTAATATCAACACTTTCATTCTGATTGACAATTTCTTGAATGGCTTCTTCTGAAAGGAAAAAGTTTGGTTTATCCGATAAAAACTTAATTTCAAGTTTATCTACTGGACGTGTTGCGTTTTGGATTACCGAAAAACTTACCAAAAAGATAAGTACGATAAACCCTAAAATCATATATATGACTTCGTTACGCTTCACTTTCTAACCATTTTTTTATCGGTGTAACTAATGTATCAATATTCCCTGCACCTACCGTTAATAACACATCAAAATCTTTTGATTGTATCGCAGGTAATGCTTCTTCTAATGAATATACTGATTTTTCCTTTAAATTTACCATATCCAATAACCATTTTGAAGTAATTCCTTCAATAGGCAATTCTCGTGCTGGATAGATGTCTAATAAAATTAGTTCATCCAATTCAGACAAGCTTTCAGCAAATTCCGATGCAAAATCTCTTGTACGTGTAAATAAATGAGGTTGAAATACCCCTAATAATTTTTTACCAGGATATAACTCTTTTAAAGAACGAATCACCGCATTAAGTTCTGTGGGATGATGTGCATAATCATCTACATACACTTTATTATGAATCATAAAACGATTAAATCTACGCTTCACTCCAATAAAGGAAGCCAAAGCTTCATGTATCTTTTCACTTGATATTCCTAAGTAATCCGCAACAGCGATGGCAGCTACAGCATTTTCCATGTTATGACGTCCTGGCAATTGAAATTTGATGTCTTTTAATGTCCCATTTGGCGTATTAACATCAAACACATAAAAACCATCTTCAATGCGGACATTTACTCCATCATAATCTGCTCCTTCTTCTATTCCATACGTTTTTGCATTCGGGAAATTCAATCCTTTACGAACAAATAATTGCTCTTCAACGATTGAACCAAACTCCTGAAATGATTTTTTAACCTCTTCACGCTCACCATAAATATCCAAGTGATCAGCATCATCAGAAGTGATAATGGCTAACTTAGGAGATAAACGTAAAAAAGAGCGGTCAAATTCATCAGCTTCAGCCACAGTATATTTCGATCCATTCAGAATGATATTCGAGTGATAATTCTCTGCAATACCACCTAAGAATGCTGTAGATTCTAAATCTGCAACTTTTAATAAATGACCTAATATAGATGACGTTGTCGTTTTACCGTGTGTTCCTGCTACGCCAATGGCATAAGTATGTTTTGTTATTGCACCTAAAACCTCTGAACGCTTTAATACTTCATAATTTTGATCAAAGAAATAATTTAATTCTTTGTGATCTTTTGGGATCGCAGGTGTATAAATAACCAACGTATTTTCTTGATTAATTTCAGCAGGGATCAAATCCATGTTGTCTTCAAAATGAATTTCAATCCCTTCCTCGATTAAGGCAGAAGTTAATTCTGTAGGTGTCTTATCATACCCTATAACTGTTTTTCCAATCGATTTGAAATAACGTTCTAAGGCACTCATTCCGATTCCTCCGGCACCTATAAAATAATAATATGTTTTATCTAAAATTCCCATTATAATAAATTCAATAAGATATCAACAATTTCTTTTGTCGCATTTGGTTTACCCAATGTTTTGATATTGTTTGATAATTTATTTTTTAATGCTCCATCGTTTGCCAAAGCAATGACCGTTGGAACTAATTTTTCTTTTGCTTCGCTATCTTTAATTAAAATCGCAGCCTCTTGTTGCACCAAAGCCATTGCATTTTTTGTTTGATGATCTTCGGCAGCAGAAGGTAAAGGAAGTAATATTGTTGGTTTTCCAATAATACTTAATTCCGATATTGCCATCGCTCCTGCTCTTGAAACAATACAATCTGCAGCAGCATAGGCATCTTGCATATTATAGATAAATTCCGTTACATGGATTGTAGGGTATTGATCTCCTACTATCGATTTGATCTTTTGATAATCCAATTTACCTGTTTGCCAAATCAATTGAACTTTACTTGCAACTAATTCATCTAATTTTTCTAACCAAGCATTATTTACTGCTCGAGATCCTTGAGATCCCCCAACCGATAAAAGGGTTGGTAAATCAGGATGCAAATTAAATTGTTGAATCGCTTCTGCCTTTGAAGGTAAATTGGTAAAAATTTCACTTCGTATAGGATTCCCAGTATACTTCACTTTTTCTACTGGAAATTGAGCAATATTTTCATAAGCTGTACAAATAGCACTAGCTTTGTTTTTTAAAATTTTGTTGGTTACTCCTGGAAACGAATTTTGTTCTTGCAAAACATAAGGAACATTATTCTTTCCTGCGATCCATAGCATAGGACCACTTGCATAACCACCAGTACCAACAGCTAAATCAGGCTGAAAATCGTTGTAGATTTTCTTGGCTAATGATAAGCTTTTGATCACTTTAAAAGGGAACTTTAAATTCGCCTTCATATTGCTGCGATCAAAACCTGCAATTGGTAATCCTTTTATGTCATATCCAGCTTTTGGTACCTTCTCCATTTCCATCTTACTATCTGCTCCTACAAATAAAATTTGAGCGTTCGGTAAACGACGCTTGATTTCATCTGCTATGGCAATTGCTGGATAGATATGTCCACCAGTTCCTCCGCCAGAAATTAAAACCTTAGGCGATGTCTTCGATGTCATCTTGATTTGTATATCTTTTTCGTTCTTCAATTAACTCTTCTTTGGTTTTAATTTGAGTACTAACACTCAAAATAATTCCAAATGAAACACAGGTCATCCACATAGCAGTTCCCCCATAACTGATCATTGGTAAGGGTTGTCCCGTTACAGGAATTAAATTAACCGCTACGGCCATATTAATCATGGCTTGGAAAACAATAGGAATTCCTACCGCAAAAACCAATAATGTCCCAAATACTGTATGTATTTTAGAAGCAATAACGCATATTCTAAATAGAATGATTAAAAAAGTACAGACTAATAAAATTGCTCCTATAGCGCCATATTCTTCGACAATAATTGCAAAAATAAAATCCGACGAAGATTGGGGTAACGTTTGTTTAAAAACTGATTTTCCTGGTCCTGCCATCTCCGTAATTCCTCTTGCAATTGCAGCTTTAGCATGTAACACTTGGTACGATTCTAAAGTTGTTTGTGCATCATCCGACATGAATTTTTCAATACGCGAAATCCAAGTGTGTACACGCGTATTTGTAAATACATCTGAAAAGGTTAACGCTGCCCAAACAAAAAGCCCAGCAAATGCTGCTCCAATCGAACCAATCACCGCAAGGTACTTGAACGGAAAACCACCAATTACCAATAACGTGCCACACATTACGGCTAGCATTAATGCAGTCGAACCATTCGATGGAAAAATTGCACCAATAATGGCAATCATTGGAATTAATAACTGTACTGAAACAATACTCCAAGTATATTCTTTTCCACGATGCTTCGTTAAAAATCGTGCAATGTAGATTAACAATGCTTGAGAAGCAATGGTAGAAGGTTGAATTCCTACCCCAATTCCGGGAATCATTATCCAACGTGAGGCATTAGCTCCTCCAATGGTTTGTCCTTGAACAAGCGTAAAAATCAAGAGGAAAAATAACAGTACAACTGCTGATAATGCGAATATTCCGAAATATCTATAATCAAATTTTTGAATGACATAGATAATGAATAATCCCACCATCAAGAAAGAACCATGTTTAAATAAGTGAGAAAATACTGTACCCGTTCCTACAGTATATACCAAGTTTGAACTTGCTGAATATACTGGTAAGAATGAAAAGATGGATAATACCAAAATGAATGACCATAATGATTTATCCCCTTTAAATATTTTCTGAAATAAATTCCCCATTTAGAAACGTGACGTTTTTTCTTATTTTATATTTTTTTTACTTGCTCTTTAAATTGATTTCCTCGGTCTTCATACCCTGAAAATAAATCGAAACTAGCACATGCAGGTGATAATAAAACAACATCACCATTTTCTGCCAATTTACTTGATTGTTCTACACAATCTTTCATGGTATTGGTCTCTACAATTGTTGGAATAAATGGAGAGAAGAAGTCAACAATTTTTGTATTGTCAGCACCAAGACAAACAATAGCTTTCACTTTACTTTTTACAAATGGTAAAATTTCATTGTAATTGTTTCCTTTATCTTTTCCACCAACAATCCACACGACGGGTTTCTTCATACTTTCTAAAGCAAAATATGTCGCATTGACATTAGTAGCTTTAGAATCATTAATGTATTCTACACCTTTAATTTTTGAAACAGGTTCTAATCGGTGTTCTACTGATTTGAAATCCATTAGACTCTTTTTAATTGAGTCTTTTTTAATTTTTAAAATGTTAGCTGCTGTAGCTGCGGCTAGTGAATTCGAAATGTTATGTTTTCCTAACAAACTTAGTTCGTTAATCGACATCTTTAATCCGCCTTCTTGATCATTGATAAAAAACCAATCATCATTCGCATAAGAATTTTGATTAGCATCTTTCATAGTAAATGGGTTTTGATTGGCGCGAATAGTTATTTCATTCATCATCTCCATTGTTTTTTCGTCATCGAGATTGTAAATGAAATAATCATTCTCGTCTTGGTTTTCAGTAATCCTGAATTTAGCTTGAGCATACTTATCAAAACTATAATCATACTCATCTAAATGATCTGGTGTAATGTTTAATAAGATGGCAACATTCGGCTTAAAAGTGTCGATATCGTCCAATTGAAAACTACTAATTTCTAATACGAAATAATCATAATTTTCTTCAGCGACTAATAAAGCAAAACTTGTCCCAATATTTCCTCCTAATCCAACATTTAATCCAGCTTGCTTTAGGATATGGTACATTAAACTAGACGTTGTTGTTTTACCATTTGATCCTGTAATTGCAATAATTTTTGCATCCGTATAACGAGAAGCAAATTCAATCTCAGAAATTACAGAGATTCCATTCCCTTTTAATTTCTGAATTAGCGCGGCCTTTTTAGGAATCCCCGGACTTTTCATGACCAAATCAGCATTCAGAATTAATTCTTCTGTATGTTGACCTTCTTCATAAGCAATCCCGTGTTCTTCCAACATGGCTTTATATTTCGGTTTGATGCTTCCCATATCTGAAAGGAATACATCAAAATTTTCTTTTTTCCCTAAGATGGCTGTACCAACTCCACTTTCACCACCACCTAAAACAACTAATCTTTTCATTGGTTATCTAATTTTTAATGTAATAACCGATATTACGGCTAAAATGATTCCAATAATGATGGCTCTTACAACAATTTTTGATTCGTGATACCCAAGTTTCTGATAATGATGATGTAAAGGCGACATTAAAAAAATACGGCGACCTTCCCCATATTTCTTTTTGGTATATTTAAAGTAAGATACTTGCAATACAACAGATAGATTTTCTGCAAAGAAAATTCCGCATAAAATAGGCAATAACAACTCTTTACGAAGAATAATTGCTAAAACAGCAATTAAACCTCCAATTGTTAAACTTCCAGTATCTCCCATAAACACCTGAGCTGGATATGTATTGTACCAAATAAATCCTATTAAAGCACCTAAAAATGCACCACAGAAAATTAAAACCTCTTCTGAACGAGGGATGAACATAATGTTCAAATAATCGGCAAAAATGATGTTACCTGATACAAAAACAAATAATGCCAATGCACAAAGAATGACAGCTGAAGTCCCTGCTGCTAGCCCATCTATACCATCTGTAAGATTTGCTCCATTAGACACAGCTGTAATGATAAAAATAACAGCAATAACAAAGATTACACCTCCCCATACCGCTTTATTATCAGCATCCATCCAAAAAAGAAAATCAGAATAGTTAAATTCATTTCCTTTAACGAAAGGCATCGTCGTATCTAAACTTTTCTCTTCTGGTCCAAATTTTACTGGTTTATATTCTAACTGTGTCACATGATCCGCACGATCAATTTGTTTCTTAACCGTTACTGAATCACTAAAATAAAGCATTACTCCTACAACTAAACCTAGGCCGATTTGTCCAACGACTTTAAATTTTCCTTTAAGACCTTCTTTATTCTTTTTAAAGACTTTGATATAATCATCTAAAAATCCAATCACTCCTAACCATAAAGTAGAAACCAATAGGATAATGATATAAATATTGTGTAATTTAGAAAACAATAACACCGGTATAAGAGTCGCCACAATGATGATGATTCCTCCCATTGTTGGTGTTCCTGCTTTTTCAACTTGTCCTTTTAGACCTAAATCACGAACAATTTCTCCCATTTGTTCACGGCGTAAATAGCTTATGATACGTTTTCCATAAAATAAACTGATAAACATTCCTAATAAAATGGCCATCCCTGCACGGAAAGAAGTGTATTGGAACATTCTTGCCCCTGGGATGTTTAATTCGTTTAAATAATCAAATAAATAATATAACATTTGCCTATTTGTTCAATAATTGACTTAATTCTGTTGCTACCTCTAAATCAGAAAAATGAGTACGAACCCCGTTAATTTCCTGATATGTTTCGTGACCTTTTCCCGCGATTAAAATAATATCCTTAGGTTCAGCCATTTTTAATGCCGTTTTGATCGCTTCTTTACGATCAGTAATTTTTAACGTTCGGTTATAAAATTGTGGTTGTACACCTTCTTCCATTTCTTGTAAAATCAACTCAGGATCTTCAGTACGTGGATTATCTGATGTAAATATTGCAACTTGTGATTGTTGACTTGCGATATCAGCCATTTCTGGACGTTTAGTTCGATCGCGATCCCCACCACAACCAACAACAGTGATTAATTTTTCGTTTTTCGTGCGAATAGCTTCAATGGTATTTAAAACATTTTCTAAGGCATCGGGAGTATGTGCATAATCAACAATAACAACAATACCTGTAGCCGTTTTGAATGTTTGGAAACGACCATCCACATTTTTAAGTGTTGATAAAGCAGTTAATACCTGTAACTCTTCTTGACCTAATAAGGTTGCTATCGCATAAACTTCTAATAAGTTATAAGCATTAAATTTCCCGATTAAAGAAGTCCAAAACTCTTTCCCATTGAATTCTAGTAACATCCCATCAAACTGATTTTCTAAAATCTTTGCTTTAAAATCAGCATCAGTTTTTAAGGCATATGTTTTTTTTGTGGCTACAGTATTCTGTAACATCACTAAACCATTTTTATCATCGACATTTGTAATGGCAATTGCCGACTTTGGTAAATCATCAAAAAATTTCTTTTTCGCGGCGATATAATTGGCAAATGTTTTATGATAGTCTAAATGATCGTGCGTAATATTATTAAACCCGGCTACCGCAAAATGTAATCCTGCAATACGATTTTGGTGAATCCCATGCGAACTCACTTCCATAAAAGCATACTCACAACCACGATCAACAGCTTCTCTAAACATTTTGTTTAAAGTCAAAATATCTGGTGTTGTATGTGTTGATGGAATAACTTCACCATCAATAACGATTTTAATCGTCGAAATTAATGCACAAGCATAGCCTAACTTTGTGAATAACTCATACAATAAAGTTGTAGTTGTCGTTTTTCCATTTGTCCCTGTCACTCCTACTAATTGAAGATCTTTGGTTGGATTATCATAAAAATTAGATGCTAATACACCCAATGCTATTTGCGCATTATCCACTTGGATATACGTAATATCTTCTTGTATATGCTCGGGAATTTCCTCACAAACAATAACACGTGCTCCAAGTTCAATGGCTTTATTTATATAAGTATGTCCATCTACTGTTACACCACGTACAGCAACAAAGACATCTCCTTTTTTTACTTTTCTGGAATCAAACTGTATCTCCTCAACCTGAACATCAATACGTCCTACAGTTTGCGAGATTGAGACACTGTATAATAAATCTTTTAAATTTCTCATCTCTCCAACATTAAATAAATTGTTTCACCTTTTTTAAATCTTTTTCCGGCTGGTAAAGATTGATTTGTCACACGACCAATCCCAGAATAACGTACATCTAAGCCCATATTTTCCAATACAGGAATAGCTTTACTTCCGGAATATCCCATGACATTTGGAACAATGTTTTGAACTTTGCTCACATTAATCACCGATTCTTTTGCGAATTCGTTAATCACATTTTTACCAGACTTTTTAATATCAGACGGCAAAGGTATGGGAGTTTTTGAATATACCCAATCTGCAATCTTCTTAAATACAGGAGCTGTTACACCACCTCCATAATATCCTTTTTGAGGATTTGGTTTATGTACCACTACGATACAAGAATACTTTGGTTTGTCTGCTGGAAAGTACCCCGCAAAAGATGCACGGTATTGCATACCTTGATCTTTCTTCCAATATTCTACTCGTGCTGTACCTGTTTTTCCTGCAATTTCGTAGTTATCCGTATGAATTAATCGAGCTGTACCTTCCGTTACGGCTCCCTTCAACATATCTTGCATTGCTTTTATATTCTCTATAGAAGTCAAACGCTCTACCAAAACAACAGGTTCAAAAACAATATCTTCCTCCCCTTTTTTCGCAATTTTATCCATAAAAAGAGGTTTAACCATCTTTCCATTATTGGCAATTGCGTTATAAAATGTCACCAATTGTATTGGTGTAATACTTAATCCGTAACCATAGGACATTACAGGTAAAGTAACATTCGACCATGATTTAGAATCAGGTCGATGCATAATCGGCTTACCTTCCCCAAGGATATCAACTCCAAGAGGTTTTGTCATATGCCATTGTTCTAATTTTTTAAAGAACTTTTCTGGCTGAGAATTGTAATGCTCATTGATTAATTTGGCCGTACCGATATTAGAAGATTTTTTAATTACACCATCTACAGTTAATGTACCATTCGCATGCGAATCGGTAATTCTTCTATTGTATAATTTGTAAGCACCACCTCCTGTTTCTACCACAGTATTTTTATCAAAATACCCATCATCCATACCGATTAACATCGATACAGCTTTGAATGTAGATCCTGGTTCAGCTGCCTCACCTACGGCATAATTATAATCATCGACGTATGTTCCATTCTCTTTACGGGTCAAGTTAACAATGGCACGTATTTTACCTGTTGCTACTTCCATCACCACTACACTACCGTGCTGTGCCTCAAAAGCAGAAAGTTGCTGATACAAAGCATCATAAGATATCATTTGTAAATCAGCATCTATTGTGGTATAAACGGACGAACCAGGTTGTGGTTCTTGCTCCCATTGCTTAAATGGTTTCCATTTTCCACGTCCCATGAATTGCTCCCAACGACGACCTTCGATTCCGGTTAAAAGATCACTATAAGCTCCTTCTAACCCAACTTTACCTCTCGAATCATCATAACCGATTGTACGCGCTCCAATATCCGAAACAATCAATTCACGAATAGATTCAGTTTCATGAATAAATCCACCTTTATTTTGACCTTTATTGAAAATTGGAAATTTACGTATGCGTTGATACTGATCATAATCTAATCCTTTGACCAACATCATGTAACGGTTTTTCTTTTGTCTTTCTTTATTGAATTTATCCAAAAAATGAACTGACGATTTTTCAAACATTCGTCCTAAAGAATCTGAAAGCGCTCCAATTTGTTCATTATACAGCTCATCTTTAATTGCTACTAAATCCACATAAATATTATGTTTTGTAACGGTTGTAGCCATTAAAGCACCGTTAGAGGCATATAAATTTCCTCGTTCAGCTTCTACTGTATCAAGACGGAAATTATTTTTAGCCGCAAAAGCCTCCAATTCTTCCCCTTCAATCACATTGATTCTAAACATAAAAAAAATGATAGTAATAGCCCATATCGCCAGTCCCCCAGCGACAATCCAACCTTTAATTACTATCCATTTTTTATTATCGTTATTCATCAATTTTTTCTACTATATAGTATGGTTGCTTATCTGGTATTTTAAGCCCATACATTTCTGTTTTACTAATAATTTCAGTTTCCAATTGCATACGCATTAAATCGCGATGCTTATCGGTATATTGAGATCTTAAATCTTCAACACTTTCTTGTAATTCATTAATCCGAACTACTTTTCGATCCACCCAATGGGAACTGGTAATACTTAAAAAAGCTAAGAATACAACGTAAATTATAAAAGACCAGTTTTTTCTTGAACTACTATTGATTAAAAAATCTCCAGCTAAAATCTTGAAAATCGTATTTCGAGAAGGCAAATCCTCCTTCTTTATCTTTTCTACTCTACCTTGTTTAACCTTTTTATTCATTTTCGTTTCTTACTGCGATTCTCATTTTAGCACTACGTGCTCTTGGATTAACATTAATTTCTTCTTGCGTCGGAACAATAACCTTTGATTGTAAGGGTTTAAATGGCGCATACCAATTCCCATACATATCACGTTCAGGCTCTCCTTCAAACATTCCATTTTTTATGAATCGTTTCACTAAACGATCTTCTAATGAATGGTAAGAAATAATCACAAGACGCCCTCCCGGCTTCACTACTTCTGCACACTGCATCAACATTTCTTTTAACGCAGCCATTTCGTCATTCACCTCGATACGTAAAGCTTGAAACATTTGAGCAAAGAACTTATTCTCTTTCATCTTGGGAATAAATGAGAAAATTGCTTTTAATTCATCAATCGTTTCAATCGGTTTATCTGCTCTTGCTTTAATAATTTCTTTCGCTAAACGATATGATCCTTGTAACTCACCATAATCATAAAAAATACGAGCTAAATCTTCTTCCTCATATTCATTAACAATCGTTTTAGCTGATAATTTTGAATTTTGATTCATTCGCATATCCAATTCACCATCAAAACGTGTAGAAAACCCACGATCTGGTGTATCAAATTGATGAGAAGAAACCCCTAAGTCCGCAAGAACACCGTCTACTTCACGAACCATTCGAAAACGTAAATTATTTTTTAAGAATCTAAAATTCTGTTCAATTAATTCGAATTTTGGATCGTCAAACTTATTGCGAACAGCATCTTCATCTTGATCGAAAGAATACAACTTTCCACCTTCTGCTAAACGACTTACAATTTCGCGAGAGTGACCACCACCTCCGAAAGTACAATCCACATAAATCCCTGAATCATTAATAATTAATGCATCGACACTTTCTTTTAACAATACTGGATTATGATATTCACTCATCTTCGTTTAAATTTCCCATGATATCTTCTGCCATTTGAGCAAAATCGACATCATCAACATTATTAATAATACTTTCGTACAACTCTTTATCCCAAATCTCAATAAAATCGACTGATGAACTCAACACCACATCTTTATCAATTGAGGCATATTTCACCAAATCCTTTGAGATTTGCAAACGACAATTCGAATCTACTTCTACCACCTTCACTCCAGCAGTGTAAATTCGAATAAAATCACTATTTTTTTTAACAAAACGATTCAGTTTTCCTAAATCAATCATAATTTTCTCCCAGTTTTTCATGGGATGTATCTCTAAACATTGTTGGAATACAGAACGCTTTATCACAAAGCCATCCTCCATACAATCAGCAAGTTGCTTCTTCAAACCCGCTGGTATTGGGAGCCTGCCTTTTGTATCGACTTTGCACTCATATGTACCAAACAATGAATTCATGAGAGATTTTTTCCAAAAATAAAAAATATTTTACCACAATTTACCATTTTTTACCACATTTATTTTAAAAATTTATTAACAATTCAATTTTAACATTTTAAAACTTAAAATATTCATTTATAAACAAGTACAATCTTTTTTGAAATCAATTATTTATATAGCTCTTAATATATCAATATGCATCTAAAACCATGTGGTAAGAATTAAAGTTTTTCGAATAAATTATTCTATAATATAATTATTGACTAAATTTGTCGACTTAACAACAAGTAGATGTTTTTTAGCTTAAAAAAGAAAGACAAATTCTCTTATATAGAAGAAGGAGAGGGTAAACCTATCGTATTATTACATGGATTAATGGGGGAACTAAGTAACTTTAGCTCATTAACGAGTTATTTCTCGCAGAGAGGTTATAAAGTATACGCACCAGAATTACCTTTGTATTCTTTACCAGTTATTAGTACAAACGTGGCTAACATTGCAAAACACGTTGCAAAATTTATTGAAACAGTTATTCAAGAACCTGTTATTTTAGTTGGTAATTCATTAGGTGGACATATCGGTTTAGTCGTAAGCCATAAAAGACCAGAATTAGTAACTGCTTTATGTTTAACAGGGAGCTCTGGATTATATGAAAAATCTTTTGGTGAAACATATCCTAAAAGAGGAGATTATGAATATGTGGAGCGTAAAACACGTGAAGTATTTTATGACCCAACAGTTGCTACAAAAGAGATTGTAGATGACGTATTCAACACGGTAAACGATCGTAATAAAGCCATCAAAACATTATATATTGCACGTGATGCGATTAAATCAAACATGAAATCCGATTTAATAGACATTAAAATTCCTGTTTGTTTAATCTGGGGAAAACAAGATAATGTTACGCCTCCTGAAGTCGCAGTTGAATTTAATGAAGAATTGCCTGATGCTTCATTATATTGGATTGATAAATGTGGACACGCTCCTATGATGGAACATCCTGATTTATTCAATGAAATTTTGGATCAATGGTTAATTGAAAAGAATATTGCACCATCTGTAAAATAATAAATTATGATGATTAAGAAAGCTGAATTTCTTAAAAGTTCGCAAAAATATACAGAATGTCCTCCTCCATTCAAACCGGAGTATGCATTTATTGGAAGGTCTAATGTTGGAAAATCTTCGTTAATAAATATGTTAGCGAATAAAAAATCATTAGCAAAAACTTCGGCTACTCCAGGTAAAACGCAATTAATTAATACGTTTGAAATGGACGACACTTGGTATCTTACGGATTTACCGGGTTATGGTTTTGCCAAAGCCCCGAAAGGAGTTCGAGGTGGTTTTAATCGTATGATTTATGATTATATTGAGTTTCGTAAAAACTTAGTGAATGTATTCTTACTAATCGATTCGAGACATAAACCTCAACAAATCGATTTACAGTTTATGCAATGGTTAGGAAACAAAGGAATTCCTTTTTCAATTGTATTTACTAAACTGGATAAATTATCGAGTACTGAATTCCAAAAGAATTTAAATAACTACAAAAATGAATTATTAAAAACATGGGAAGAATTACCCGTTATTTTCTCTAGTTCATCAAGTAGTCAAATTGGAAAACTAGAAATCTTAGGATACATCGAAAGTCTGAATGAACATTTGGTGGACGAATTTAAAAAAGAACAATACAAAAAAGAATATTAAAAAAGGCTGATCAATGATCAGCCTTTTTGTTTATTTAATGAATTCTTTAATAGCTTCGATATAGCCAGGCAATCCTTTACCCGATATAATTTTGATACAATTAACTCCCGTTACACTTGTGGCACGAAAACCTTCTCTGGCATAAATATCAGAGATATGCACCTCAACCACTGGAGTCTTCACGGCTTTAATAGCATCTGCTAAAGCATAAGAATAATGAGTATATGCACCTGCATTCAATACAATTCCATCATAAGAGAATCCCACCTTGTGGATCAAATCAATCAAATCCCCTTCATGATTGGATTGGTAATAATGAATCGAACAATCTGGAAATTGTTTTCTGATTTCGATAAAATAATCCTCAAAAGTTTGAGTTCCGTAAATTTCAGGCTCTCTTACACCTAATAAATTTAGATTGGGACCGTTAATAATTTGTATTTGCTTCATTGCCTCGTATTGTCTACTAAATTTACAAATAAAGTCCGAACTACTTCGTTAAAACGAATTAAATTTAATACCCATATTTTCCTCGCCATTTTTGATTCAGCGAAAATTTATCTTGTTGTTCTCTTTTATTATTACCTGGTTCATAAAATGTAGCTCCTTTTAATTCGTCAGGTAAATATTCTTGATAAGCAAAATTATTATCATAATCATGAGCATACATATACTCTTTGCCGTAATCCATTTGCTTCATCAACTTTGTTGGAGCATTACGCAAATGTAAAGGAACTGGCAAATCTCCGGTTTGCTTCACTATCTGCTGCGCTTTATTAATGGCCATATAAGTAGAATTACTTTTGGGTGAATTGGCCAAATAAATTGCACATTGACTTAATAATATTCGAGATTCAGGATATCCAACAACCGAAACTGCTTGAAACGTATTGTTTGCTAAAATCATCGCTGTGGGATTAGCATTCCCAATATCTTCAGATGCCGCAATTAATAATCTTCGAGCAATAAATTTTAAATCTTCTCCTCCTTCAATCATTCGAGCCAACCAATAAACTGCACCATTCGGATCCGAACCGCGAATCGATTTAATAAATGCTGAAATAATATCATAATGTTGTTCTCCTGATTTGTCATATCGTGCAAGATTTTGTTGAATTCGGGTCGTCACAATTTCATCTGTAATAATAATTTCTTCATCATTCCCAAAACTATTGACAACCAACTCTAATCCATTTAAAAGTTTTCTCGCATCACCTCCCGAATAACGAATCAACGCGTTTGATTCATGAATCGTTATATTTTTTTTGGATAAATAATCATCCTTTATTAAAGCTCGTGCAATTAATTCCTCCAAATCTTCACGATCCAAGGATTTTATTGTGTACACTTGAGCTCTCGATAATAAGGCCGGAACCACTTCGAAACTTGGATTTTCAGTTGTCGCTCCAATTAGTGTAATCCAACCTTTTTCTACTGCACCTAATAGACTATCTTGTTGAGTTTTATTGAATCGATGAATCTCATCTATAAATAAGATTGGATTTTTACCACCTGAAAATAAATTCTGCCCTTTCGCTTTTTCAATGACTTCTCGTACTTCTTTAACGCCAGCATTAATGGCGCTTAATGTGTAAAATGGGCGACCTGATAGTTCAGAAACCAATTGCGCTAATGTAGTTTTTCCTGTACCTGGAGGTCCCCAGAAAATCATTGAAGCAATCAAATCATTTTTCAACATCATCGCAATTGGACCATTAGGTCCGACTAAATGTTTTTGATTGATATAATCTTCTAATGTACGTGGACGCATTCGTTCAGCAAGTGGCATATTCATAACTCGAAATTTTACTTTTTCAAATTTAGTTAAAGTTTTACATTAAATTTTCAATCCCATTTTCAACGACATATTTTGTCATGATACAATTGTTTATTTGTACCAACAAAATATGAGAATGATGAAAAAAGCTTTAGAATGTGCATTAATCTTAACAGATAGACATCGTGCAATTAATCAACAATTGTTGACTTCTGACCTTTACTCTAAGCAAAAAGAATTACGTGCGAAACAAATGAAAATTTCGCATCAGATCATTCAATTCTTGGAAGAAATACAAGAATTCAAATCGTTTATTTTGATGAACAGCGAATTAGCTGAACAATATGATCAATTAATCAATTACTATTCAAACCAAATACATACCCGAATCAACCAATACCAATTAGAATTAGATCTTTTAGCATTTGAATCTAAATTCTATTTTTCGACGACTGAACCGAATCATTTTCCTTCACCCAAACAAGATGTAGAATTATTACAAGCAAAGCAAAATTCATACTATAATTTAATCAAAAAATAGGTCTCGCCATAACTTTGGCTTGATTTTTTATAACTTTAGAGCTTCAATAAATACTTATTCAAATGAAAAGATTTTCTTTCGTATTCGGAGCTTTCTTAATGACATTAAGCCTTGCTTTTGCACAAACTGCTGAGAAGAAAAAAATATATGACGAATCTGCAAATGCGCAACAACAAATCAATGAAGCTGTAGCAAAAGCATCAACCCAAAAGAAACATGTCTTATTACAAATTGGTGGAAACTGGTGTGCATGGTGTATAATGTTTAACGAGCTAACTCAAAAAAATGAAGAAATCCATTCATATTTAAACGAAAACTATGAAGTAGTACACGTCAATTATTCACCAAAAAATAAAAATGAAGAGGTTTTAGCATCTTTAAAACATCCTGAACGATTCGGATTTCCAGTATTTGTTATTTTAGATCAAAATGGAAATTTACTTCATACTCAAAATTCTGCTTATTTAGAAAGCAAAGAAGTGAAAGGTCATGATCCGAAAGAAGTACTGAGTTTTTTACAAAGCTGGTCATACAAAGCATTAGATCCTGCTTCTTACATTAAAAAATAATCCTTAAGATACAAACTCAACAACTCTTACTTCGGTAAGAGTTTTTTGTATATTTATATATCTGATATCATTACCTTTGCCCGATGAATAATTTTTTAATTAAACCATTCATACTATTGGTACGGTTTTATCAATATGCCATCTCACCTTGGATGGGTAGTAATTGCCGCTATCAACCCACTTGTTCTTCTTATATGATTGAAGCACTGAAAGAGCATGGTTTGTTAAAAGGATTATGGCTCGGAACAAAGAGAATTGGTCGTTGTCATCCTTGGGGAGGACATGGATATGACCCAGTACCTAAAAAAAATAACAATACAGAATGAATTTACTCGCTTACATTGATTGGCAACCATCGCCATATTTATTTGAAATTGGATCATTTAAAATTCACATTTATAGCTTATGTTGGATTTTAGCCTTTGTGATAGGTTGGTATTTAATGGCCAATATCTTTAAAAAAGAAAAAGAGAAAAAAGAATGGTTAGACCCTTTATTTCTTTACATCTTTATTGGAGCCATTGGGGGTGCTCGTCTAGGAGAGTATCTTTTCTACGATCCATCCGCTTTTATAGAACGACCAATCGAAGTTTTTCTACCTGTAGCATATTCTCCTGGAGAAACTGCTTTATTTGGCCTTTTAAAAGATTATGAATTTGTTGGCTTTAGTGGATTAGCTAGTCATGGAGCCGCAATTGGAGTGATCCTTTCAGCAATTTTATTTTCAAGAAAATACACCAAACGTAATGTCCTATGGTTGTTGGATCGTATTGCAACGGTAGTACCCTTTGGAGGTGCAGCAGTACGTGTCGGAAACTTTTATAATTCTGAAATTGTTGGTAAAGCATCCGATTTACCTTGGGCAGTGAAATTCCATAATCAAAGTTCAGGATATGGTGCAATTGTTGCTAGACACCCTGCGCAATTATATGAAGCTATAGGATACGTAATCTTAGGTTTTGTCATGTTATACGTATACAATCAAACGGATAAGAAAAAAGATATGGGAGCATTATTTGGAATCTTCTTATTTTTCTTATTCTTAATACGCTTTGTTGTTGAGTTCTTTAAAGAAGATCAAGGCACAGAAGCAGTTGCAGAAGCACTTAATATTGGATTAAACAATGGTCAAATTTTAAGTATACCATTTATGATTTTAGGATTCTATTTCTTTAAATCATCAAAAAATAGAACATTTATCAACTAAAATATTTATTAAACTTATGGGATTTTTTCAAGAATTTAAAGAGTTTGCTGTTAAAGGAAACGTAGTAGACTTAGCTGTCGGTGTAGTGATCGGTGGTGCATTTGGTAAGATTGTCACTTCTTTAGTAGAAGATATTATTACTCCTGCAATATTAACTCCAACATTAGAAACATTACAGTTGGATAATTTAGCAGATTTAGTAATTCCTGGTACAGCCATTAAATATGGTTTATTTATTTCAGCTGCGATCTCATTTATCGTTGTAGCTTTTGCATTATTTGTAATGATCAAAGGAATTAACAAGTTAAAAAGAGAAGCTCCAGCAGAACCAGAAGCTCCAGCGGGACCAACGCAAGAAGAATTATTAGCTGAAATTCGCGATTTATTAAAGAATCAAAAATAATTCAGTTTTATATAAATGTTCATCCGAATACCAAATGGTATTCGGATTTTTTTTATTAATGTATAGAAACAAAAAAAGGTTCTGAATAATCTCAGAACCTTTTTTAATATTGTAATTGATGTATTATAAATAGAGTGCGTTAGAAACCTCCCATTTCACCTCCTTCACCCATCATTTCTTCTCCATCAGGATGTTGTTGCTTATCTCTACCTTTTCCTTCATTTGTATTTTTGAAACGGTATGTAAATGATAAGTTCCAAGATCTAACCATCCAACGCATACTTTCGTAATTTGTATAATCGTTTGCAAATTGAGTCATTTCTCGTTTTCTTGAATCAAAAACGTCACGGATATTAAATGCTAAAGTTGCTTTCTTATTGAATAAATCTTTTGATAAAGAGAAATCCATTGATAAGTTATCTTCTACTTTTTGTTGAGCAGTTTCGATAGCTCCCATATAGTTGGCAGCAACTTGGATTTTGAAATCTGCTGGTAATGTAAAGTTAGATGATAAACGTCCTCTTGAACTAAATCCATCTCCGGAAAAATCCTGAGAATCCACTTTCGTTAACATTGCTCCTGTTTCTGGATCTCTATATTCATTTGTTTCTTGGTAGAAACCTGTACGATCATATCCAAATAAATTCACATTTAACATTAAATTCCACCATCTAAATGGACGATAAGTTGTAGTTAAATCTAATCCGTAGCGTTGCTCTTCTCCAACATTAATTGGTCGAGTAATAAATATTCTCTCACCATTATCGTTAAAGCTTTGACGTTGGAATTGATTAATCATATCCGTTGTTTTTTGATAGAAAACACTTGGAGTAATCATTAATTTACCAATAGTCGTAATGTAAGATAATTCAAATGAGTTAGTATATGTTGGATCTAAATCTGGATTACCTCTTCGAATATTACGGTCATCTGTTGCAGAGAAAAATGGATTTAACATGAATCCCATTGGACGACGAATACGTTTAGAATAACTTAATTGTAATTCATTCTTTTCATTAAACGTATAGTTTAATGTTGCTGTTGGGAATAAATCCGTATAGTTCTTTTTAATACGATCATTTGTCGTTAAGAACTTAATATCCATATTAGAACTTTCTAAACGTAATCCTGCAAAATATTGGAATTTACCAATAGCGTTTCCGTATTGTGCGTAAGCTGCTAAAACATTTTGTTGATTATCGATATTCGCATAGAAATCATTGTTGATCACTAATGACCCATCCTCTTGAATATTGTATGTTTGGTTATCCGATTTATTGTTGTTAAAATCAGCACGAGCACCTAATTCAAATTTCCCTTTTTCTCCAATTGGACGGATATAATCAGCTGTGAATACAACAGTATTTTGTTTTTCTAAGTTATCCGTTAAACGATTTGTTTTTACAGGTTCATATGTTCCTGTTAATGGATTAAATTGTGTAGAAATCCCATTAATCAATCCGTCTTCTTCTTCTTTTTGAGTTGAAAAACGTCCGGTAAATGATAACTCATGACCTTTCTTATCAAATTCGTGTTTATAATTTAAATCAACATCAAAGTTATTTTCTAACTCTTTCTCCGATTGTTTATTATAATCATTGTATAAGAAAGCCATTGTAGGATCATAGTAGTTATAATCAATTAAAGAATAGTTATTTCCATTGTTATAACGGTATCCTGCTGATAAACCAATTGTATTATTATCATTAATATAATATTCCGTACCCACACGTACATTGTAGTTTCTACGGATACGATCATTTGTACGATCTGTCGAACGGTATTCTGATACTAAACCATTATCAAAACTTGTCATAAAAGCAGAACCTTCTCCCGCACGATCGGCATAACGAGTACCTACATTGGCAAACCAGTTCCATTTTCTCGTTTTGTAATTAATATTCGCATTTACACCTACCATTTCAGGAATTCCTCCATTCAATGTAACAGATCCATTGAAACCAGTATTTGTTCCTTTTTTCAATACAATATTAACAATCCCGGCAGATCCCGAAGCTTCATAACGAGCCGATGGATTTGTTACAACCTCAATACGCTCAACGTTCTCCGCTGGAATATTTTTTAATGCTTCTGCAACACTAGATACCCCTAACATACCTGAAGGTTTACCATCCACTAAGAATTTTACATTATCATTTCCTCGTAACGAAACATTTCCTTCCGCATCGACTTGGATAGATGGTACATTTTGCAAAGCATCTGATAATGATTGACCTTGTGACATTGGATCACTTGCCATATCATATACTTTTTTATCTAATTCAACCTTATATACCGGTTTTTCTGCAGTAATTACCGCTGCACCTAAGCTTACAATTTCATCAACTTTCACAGAAAAAGTACCTAAATCAATATTCGATGTTAGGTTAATATCCCTTTGAATAATATCATATCCTAAAGGCTCGATAATTAAGATATATTCTCCTGCTGGCGCTTCGATTACAAATTCTCCTTTTGCATCTGCCATTCCTTCCATCACAACTCCTTCGCTATCGGTCTCTAAAGAAACAGAGGTAAACTCTATTGGAGCATTCGTGGTTGATAATACTTTCCCTTTAATTTGGTATTTGTCTTGCGCATTTAAGGCAATTACAAATAGTGTAAAGATCAAAGTAAATAAACTTTTTAGTCTCATTATTAATTTCTAATTGTAGTTAACTTGTTATAGCATTAGACAATATAAAGCGCGAAAGGTTTAATCAGATGAGCGTTTTTTTAAAAAATAAAATACCGAATACGAATAATGTTAAAAATGAATCTTTTTTTTAATTTATTTTCAATGAAGATTAAACCTTTTTTTTAAATCGTTGTCTAAAAGGTATAGAGTTTTGATTAAAAATATTTTGATAATGAGATATGTATTAAAAAATTTGATGTTTGTAGGTTTATTTACCCTATCGTTGAGTGCGATGGCACAAACCAATAAAAGCAATTCGGAGAAATTCGAAACCTTTAAACGCGAAATGGATTTAACGGATGCACAGGTGCTTAAAATAAAAGCGATTAAAGATAAATATGCGGCCGAAAAACAAGAATTAAAAAATCGTTTAAATGAAATTCGAACAAAAGAGTTAGAAGAAATTGATCGATTATATACGCCAGAGCAAAAAGCAAAATTAAAAGCCATTTTAGAACGTCATAAATCTCAAAAGAAATAATAACATAATAAAAAAAGCCTTGAATAATAATTCAAGGCTTTTCTATTTTATATCATTAATTTAGATTAATAAGCTTTCGCATACAAAACACGATACTTCGCTGGTTTTCCTGAATACATATCAACGCCTTCCGTAGGAATTTCAAAATGTTGAGGAATACAACGAATCGTTGCTTTTGTCGCATCTTTCACTGCTTCTTCTGTTTCTGCCGTTCCATCCCATAAAGCAGAAATAAATCCTCCTTTATTTTCTAAAACATCTTTAAATTCTTCAAAATTTGAAACTTCAGTCGTATGCTCTGTACGGTAATCAAAAGCTTTTTGGAATAAATTTGCTTGAATATCTTCTAATAACACTTCTGTTTTTTCAACCACCTCATCTAAAACAATAAATTGCTTTTCTAAAGTATCACGACGAGCGACTTCAACATGACCTTTTTCTAAATCTTTAGGTCCAATAGCCATACGAACAGGTACACCTTTTAATTCGTATTCAGCAAATTTCCAACCTGGTTTTGTTTTATCGTCATCGTCAAACTTCACAGTTATTCCTTTTGCTTTTAATTCCGATTGAATTTTATCCACAACTTGACGAATTTCTTCTAATTGTTCAGCAGTTTTATAAATTGGAACAATTGCCACTTGAATTGGAGCTAATTTAGGAGGTAATACTAATCCTAAATCATCTGAATGCGTCATAATTAATGCACCCATTAATCGCGTAGATACTCCCCAAGATGTTGCCCAAACATACTCTTGCTTCCCTTCGTTTGTCGCAAATTTCACATCAAATGCTTTCGCAAAGTTTTGACCTAAGAAGTGAGAAGTACCTGCTTGTAATGCTTTTCCATCTTGCATTAACGCTTCAATCGTGTACGTTTCATCAGCTCCTGCAAATCGCTCAGATGGCGTCTTATACCCTTTAACGACTGGAATCGCCATAAAGTTTTCTACCACATCACGATAAACCTCTTGCATCTTTACGGCTTCTTCTTCCGCTTCAATACGTGTCGCGTGAGCTGTATGACCTTCTTGCCATAAGAATTCTGCTGTACGTAAGAATAAACGAGTTCTCATTTCCCAACGAACAACATTAGCCCATTGATTAATTAAGATTGGTAAATCACGATACGATTGAATCCAATTTTTGTATGTATTCCATATAATGGCTTCCGAAGTTGGACGTACAATCAATTCTTCTTCTAATTTAGCTTCTGGATCAACCATTAACTTCCCAGCATTGTCTGGGTCATTTTTTAATCGGTAATGTGTAACAACGGCACATTCTTTCGCAAATCCTTCAGCATTTTTTTCCTCTGCTTCGAATAAACTTTTAGGAACAAATAAGGGGAAATAAGCGTTTTGATGACCAGTTTCTTTAAATCTTTTGTCTAATTCTGCCTGTAATTTTTCCCAGATAGCATACCCGTACGGTTTGATAACCATGCAGCCTCTAACACCTGAATTTTCAGCCAGGTTCGCTTTGACTACAAGTTCGTTATACCATTTAGAATAATCTTCAGCACGAGTTGTTAATTTTGCCATATTTATCTATATTTGTTTATAAAGTACTTAATTTTGCTTGGCATATTTATTGCCTTTTAAGTATAAAAGTAAAGTACAAATTTATTAATTAGAAACTTAGTAAATACATATCTTATGAACAAAGTTTATAAATTTTCAAAAAACTTACTGAAATTAACTGTTCCCTTATCAGTTATTTTGGGTGTTTCATCATGTAGTACATACCAATCTGCTGCCCAAGTAGAAACCGATGGTGTATATTATAACCCAAATACTGATAAAACATATGCCGACTTAGAAAATGAGCAGGCTGCACAAAACGGGGAAATTCGAGTAGGTTCACCTTACTTCGATGCCAATGGCAACGGAGCTGAGGATTACTTCTATGGAGAAGAAGAGCAAACTAAAGATAATGTAAACTTAAATGTTTATGGTTATGGATATACTTCATTATATGGTAACGACTACGGAAATCTATTTTCAAACAACTCCAATTGGGGACGTAATGATGGCGTAAATATTTCGGTTTACAACAATTGGGGATGGTATCGTCCTTGGGGATGGAGCGGAATGGGATTCTATGGTTATAACTGGGGATTATCTTGGGGTGGATTTTATGATCCATACTGGGGATGGTCTAGCCCATGGTATGGCGGTTACGGTGGTTGGTATGGTATGAATCATGGATTCTACAACCCTTGGGGTTGGGGAGGCATGGGATACTATGGTTACTATGGCTATAACTGGGGGTGGAGATCACGTTATTACGACCCCTATTACTATGGTTATCGATCAAATGCAATATATGATGGTTCTACAAGACCAAGACGTGATTTAATTGATCCAAATGCAGGTCGAAATAATAATTTAACACGTCCAGGTACTGGTAATTCGACAAGACCTACACGCGAATTAAATCCTTCTCGTGACGTTAGACCATCAAATGGATTAAATAATTCAAATACCGTTCGTCCAACTCGTGAAGTTAGACCAATGACAAATACAGGAAATACGAATAATCCGACCGTTCGTCCTACAAGAGAAATTAGAGAAACTCCTACAACTGGTGGCGTTCGTCCAACGCGTGAAGTTCGTCCAGTTCGTGAAATTAATCCTAATTCAAATATTCGTACAGGAAATTACGGACAAGAAGGTACAAGAACAAGACAAAATCAGCCATCTCGTACAAGAGAACAATCCAATACTCCAACACGTACTCAATCGTACGATAGAGGATCATATCAACCAAGTTATTCTCCTTCGAGCTCAGGAACTCGTATGGGTGGAGGCTCAATGGGTGGTTCTACAGGTGGTGGAATGAGATCTGGAGGTGGATCTGGTAGAAGATAAACCATGATAATAAGTGATTATTTTTAACAATTAAAATGAAAAAAATATTTATCAATATCCTTGTCTTAGGATGTGGAATGACATATGCTCAACAAAGTATTAGTTCTCAGTATTCGACGAATGCAATTGAATTTTACGGACAAGGGATTAATAGTGGTAGTGCAAAATATACAGGAATTGGTGGTGCAGTAGGTGCTTTAGGAGGTGACATATCTTCTACAGAACAAAACCCTGCTGGATTAGGAGTTGCTATTGGATCAGAAGTTCAAATTACTGCTGGAGTAGGTTCATATAAAAATACGAATACTTTTGCTTCATCACGTGAGAATAAAGATTCACAATTTGACTTTCAGCAATTTGGAGGGACTTTTGTTTTCAATATTGATGACTCTAAATGGAATCGTTTTACAATCGGTGTAAATTATCAAAATGAGCGATTTGATCGAATCAATCAAGTAAATGCTAATCCTAATATTAACTTTACAAATGAGGACGGATCAAATATTTATCGTTTTGCAGGTTATGCAGATCAAATTGATGGGTACAAATCCAAATTCGGATTAAATTTTGCCACATCATACGATAATAAGCTTTACTTAGGTTTAGGTTTAAACTTTCATGAGACCAATTATCAAAAGTTTAGTCAGTATGCGGAATCGGATAATGAAAATAAAACCTATGTCTATAATTTAGATGGTACACCATTTAATGAAATCGGTAATGGATTCTCATTCTCATTAGGGGCATTATATAAATTTAATCACAACTTCCGTGCTGGTGTAGCTTATCATTCTCCCGTTTGGTATGATGTATCTGAAGAATTCTATGCTGCACGTTTTAACGATGAAGGTGATCAAGTAGCAAATTATAATTTATATGGAAATGATTATCAATTAACCAGAGGTGGTCGTTTTGTCGGATCATTAGGTTTTGTATTGGATAAAAATTTCTCTTTTGGAGTAGATTATACTTTACATAATAATTCAAATACTGAAATAAAACCTGGTAATCGTTACACGTCAGATAATAATTTCATTGATCAATATGTTAAGAACTCAAGTGAAATTCGTGTAGGGGGGGAATACCGTTACAACAAATTCAAAGCTCGTTTAGGATATAATTTTGTACAATCGCCATATGCAGATATTACATTAAATATCGCTAATACGAATAATGCATTAAACAACACAACACTGAATAAACCATTTATTGGGGATATTAATCGATTTAGTGCTGGTTTAGGGTATGACTTCGGAGGATTTTATATTGATGCTGCTTATCAATATCAAACGCAAAAAGCACAATATTTAATTGGAAATGCAACTTATGTTGATAACGATTTATATCATGTGGATTTAAATAATTATTACGCCCCAGAAGCGAAGTTAAATAACAGTTTATTCTTACTGACTTTAGGTTGGCAATTTTAATAAAAGATAAATAAAAACCGGTTGAAATTCAACCGGTTTTTTTTATGATTTAACGGAAACTTTAGAAACTCCAGATTTTTTAATTTTAGGATTTAAGCCACGTTGATTTACATATTCTACTTTACTTGCCCCAGAAGCTTCAATATCTAAAGCATTCACAGCCCAAACTTTAATTTTACTTGCTCCTGATGCTTCAACTTCTGCTATATTAGCCTTCAATTGCTCTCCTTCGAATTTTGAAGCTCCAGTAGCTTCTACATCTAAATTTCCAACATTTCCTAATAATTGTACGGTAGATGACCCTGAAATTTCAATGGATACATCATGACTTAAAATATTCGCTTTCAACTTCGATGCACCGGAAACATTGGCATTAAACTTATCGACTTTCATTTGATGATCTATCGTTACGTTACAAGCGCCAGAAATTGAAAGATTTCGTAGCTTTTGATGTGGAAATTCAATTAAAATTTTATTGCTATTCAATTGCAATTTTCCTTCAACATATAGCTTCAATTCTCCATTGATCACTTTTGATTTAATCTTTTGTAAAGCATGATCAGGAGCGGTGATTTTTATTTGCCCATTTTGATGTCCATCTGAAATTTTAACAATAAAAGCAGAACTTACTGAAAGTTTTTCAAAATTCGAAACGTGACGAACTTCTGTAGTTGAACTGAAATCATTTGTAATATTTCCAATCCCTAGTGGATGTCTCATTTCTTGAACATCTGCCGTATAACTGGATAAAATTGTTGACACGGCCATTACAATTGGTAAAATAAAGTTTTTCATACTGATGTTTTAAGAATAAGACGCTTTAATAATCAAAAGGTTACATCAAAAATCTAGTTTTTATAAATCTATTTTAAAATTATTTTAAAACCTGAATATTTGTTAATTTCGCTTCTTATGAAAATCATCAGTTATAACGTTAACGGAATTAGAGCTGCCATGACGAAAGGATTAGTCGAATGGCTTTCTGCAGCTAATCCAGATGTTTTTTGTGTTCAAGAAACAAAAGCATTAGAAGAGCAAGTAGAAACTTCTGCTTTTGAAGCTTTGGGCTATGAACACCATTGGCATTCTGCAGAAAAAAAAGGCTACAGCGGAGTTGCTATCTTTTCAAAAATAAAACCAAACCATGTACAAATAGGTACTGGAATTGATTATATTGATCGTGAAGGTCGAGTTATCCGTTTGGATTTCGATCAAGTTTCTGTCATCAGTTTATACTTACCTAGCGGTACTAATATTGATCGATTGGATTTCAAAATGCAATTTTGTGAGGATTTTAAATCTTATATTCGCGAACTGAAGATTAGTCATCCCAATTTAGTCATTTGTGGAGATTACAATATCTGTCACGAAGCAATTGATATCCATGATCCTATTCGAAATGCTAAAGTTTCAGGATTTTTACCCATCGAAAGAGAATGGATTGATGGTTTCATGAAAGATTGCGAAATGATTGATTCTTTTCGCTATTTCGTAAAAGAACCTCATCACTATTCATGGTGGACCTATCGCGCAAATGCAAGAGCAAATAACAAAGGATGGCGAATTGATTACAATATGGTGAGCCGTACTTTAGAAGATAAAATGGTACGTGCTGCGATATTACCTGAAGCAAAACATTCAGACCATTGCCCAATTTTAATTGAATTAGACCTTTAATCATTTTAACACAATGAAAAAAATAATTTTAAGTTGCATCGTTTTAGCAGGAATTACAAGCTGTGTTCCTCAGAAAAAATTCGATGAATTAGAAAATAACTATTACGCTTCTTTAGATGAGCAAGCAAGAGTTACACGTGATTTAACGGTAGCGAACCATAAAATCGAATCGTTAGAAGCTGAATTGGCGAAAACACAAAAAGAGTTATACATTAAAGATACTGCATTAACGAATGCACAACGTTTAATGAATGTTTCTCAAGCTGAATTTGAAGGGTTATTACAAGAAATGCATTCTGCATTAAACAGTACAAGTCAAAAATCTCAAACATTTTTCCAACAATTAACAGATAAAGAAAAACAAGTGGAGGAATTGATGAAACAAACAAAAGATTTAGAAGCAAAAATAGAAACTCAAAACAATGAGATTATTGCGCTTAAAAAACAAATCTTTATTCAAGACATCCAAGAAAAAGTGAAATAAAATAATATAAAGTCTTACATTAGAGTAAGGCTTTTTTTATTGTCATAATACTCCTTACCTTTGTAAGAAATACATAATACCTTTCATGAAGACGATTTGTGAATCAAAATCTCTAGTATTTAGAGAATTTCTTGATTTCGATGCTTTTGAAGTTTTTCAAATGAACTCCGATAAAGACATTGCAAAAGCGGTAAACGAGAAACCTTATTTATCAGAAGACGAAGCATTATATTTTATAGAACGAATGATTGAGCACTACCATGAATTTGGATTTGGTCTTTGGGCAGCATTCGAAAAAAAGAGTGGCCGATTTGTCGGATGGGCAGGAATGCGCCAGACAAAATATGGACCCGTTGTTAATGTGCGTCTAAAAAAGAAATTTTGGAATAAAGGATATGGAAAAGAGGCCTTAAATGCTGTAGTGAATTATGGAATAAACGAATTACGTTTAGACAAAATTGCAGGTAAAGCTCATCCGTCTCAACCTGCAACTGTACGTTTATTGGAACAATCTGTTCTTAAAAATTCAGAGGAAAATCCACTTCTTTTTAAGTATCAATAATTTTTATTGTTGAGGAGGATAATTTTTTAATAATTTCTCCATCCCTTTATCAATGCTTTGTTGCTTCACATCAGCTGAAGCATTCATTGGCATTTTTAGATCAAGAATACCTTCCCAAATCAGCGAATTGTTTTGTAACATCGACACAACATATTGCTGATTTAAACTTTTTGATCGTACTGGAACGCCAACTGAGATACCTCCACCTACTCTTCGCATAATTCCTGTCCCCACTCCAATGCCAACCGTAGATGCCGTATTGGTACTCACATATTCCCTTGGCTGAATTTTTATGATAACATCAGGCTGATCTGAATTTAATACGCCTCGGAATTTTAAATTTCTTTCCAACGCCGTAAAAACACGGGATTGGTCTAAATCATTTAATCCAGTCGTTGCAGAAGGATCGATTTGAAAAGTTCGAACATCACTGAAATTCACTTGTCGGTCATAATCAACACTGACTTTTTGAGAATTACATCCGATAAAACTCATACAAATCAGAAGAATAAAGATTATATTTTTCATAGGCTAATGATTTTTGATATAATATTCTACAGCTTTCCTTAAAGATACAAAACCAATCTGATTTAAATCTATTTCATTTAATTTCATCCATTTTACAGCTTGAATTTCCTCCTCCTCTATCACAAGATCTTTATCTGTTGGAAAAATAGCTTCATAAATCAAATCACAAGTCTTATACGGAATAGTTTTATATTCATAATTATTAGGCTGAGAAAGCAAATATGTAAAGTTTTCTAATGGAATTTCAATTCCTAATTCCTCTTTTAACTCTCTCTGACAGGTTTGCTCTGCGGTTTCATCAGGATCCGTAAAACCTCCGGGTAAATCAAGTTTACCAAACTCAGGCTCTTTATTTCGAACGGTGAATAAAATCTCATCATTACGTCTCAAAATTACAGCTGTTGCGGTGGCTACATTTTGATAATAGACCATTTCACAAGAATGACATACAAATTTTCTAAAATCAAATGTGATATCTTCTGAACCACAATTTGGACAATAATGAAACGATTTTTTCATAGTTAATTTAGTTTTTATTTCGGGGATGGAAATTTAATATGGCATCTCGTATAAATTCTTGATCGACATGTGTATAAATTTCAGTTGTTGATATACTTTCGTGACCCAACATCAATTGTATGGCGCGCAAATCAGCTCCATTTTTTAATAAATGTGTTGCAAAAGAATGGCGAAAAGTGTGAGGAGATATGGTTTTGGATACTCCACCAATAATCGATAATTCTTTTACAATCGTAAAAATCATTACGCGAGTTAATCCTTTACCTCTTCGGTTTAAGAAAAGGACATCTTCATAACCAGGTTGAATTTTGGTATGAACACGAATTAAATCTTTATACAAGTTAACATATTTTATGGTGTATTCACTAATTGGAACCAAACGTTGTTTATTTCCTTTACCAATCACACGCAAAAAACCTTCATCAAAAAATAAATCTGAAATTTTTAGATTTATCAGTTCTGAAACTCGCAATCCACACCCATATAACACTTCTAAAATGGCACGATTACGTTGCCCCTCAGGTTTCGAAAGATCAATAACTTCAATCATTTGATCAATTTCTACCTCCGAAAGAACATCTGGTAATTTCATCCCAATTTTTGGGGTTTCCAACATCGAGGCAGGATTGTCTTCACGAAATTCTTCCAATTGCAAATACCCAAAAAAACTCTTTAAACTTGAAATTAATCGAGCTTGTGAACGAACGCTATATTCGCACGATGCATAATGATGAATAAATCCTGTGATATCATCTTGCATATATTCTAATGGGAGTTTATCGGAGAATTCGATTAATTTTTTTAAATCGCGTAAATAATTTTCGATGGTATTATCTGAAACTCTTTTTTCTAATTTCAGATACATTTTGTAATCATACAATGCGTCTTTCCAAAGCATGTTAAGATCCTCTGTTTTCTAATTCTAATACTTTTTTGATCATTTCGTCTTCTTTGCTCCATACTTCATGAAATGCTCTAGGACCAAAAATTTCTTGTGCAATTGTGGCTTTGATATAAGTGTCTAAAGTTGCCCCTAGACTATCGTTAAATTGTTCTTTTGGAACACCTAACATTTTTAAAAATTCGGGTCTGAAAATCCCAGCACCGAAATATTTAATGTATGTATTTTCGTTTTGAAGTAAAAACAATTGATTCAAACGGTCTGCCTTTTTAAATAAAAATTCTTCATAAAATTTTGAATCATTATTATACACCAACCAATTGGAGATTGAAGCAACATCAAAAGGAACAAATTCATCGGGAATGATTCCTCCACCTCCATATACAATTTTACCTGATGGCGCAACATAACGTAGTTTTTCATCGACTTTAATCGAATCTTTATTGTATAATTCGCCATTCTTTAAGCGTTGATACAATTCATCGGCATATGCCTGATTGCCTTTATCATAAGGACGTTGGATTGATCGACCCGATGGTGTAAAATAATTGGCAACCGTTAAACGAACTCTCGTTTCATCCCCTAAATTGATTTCCTTCTGCACTAATCCTTTTCCAAAAGAACGGCGACCCACAATGGTTCCTCGACCATAGTCTTGAATGGCACCAGCAACAATTTCACTCGATGAAGCAGAACTTTCATCAATTAAAATATAAACCTTTCCCTTTTCGAATAAGCCATAATTAGTAGCATAAACATATTTTTTAGTTTTTGACTTATCTTGAGTGTAAACAATAAGTTCATTTTTCGTTAGAAATTCATCGGCAATTTTTTCCGCAGAACGCATTAATCCACCTGGATTACCACGCAAATCAAACACCAAAGTTTTCATCCCTCGATCCAATAAACTTTGTAAAGCCTCATGAAATTCTGATGCTGATTTTTCTGTAAATCGTGTTAATTTTAAGTAACCAATATCCGAAGTAATCATATGGTTACCTTCTATCGTAGAAACTGGGATACGGTCTCGGGTTAAATTCAATTTCACAAGCTGATTTGCGCGAAGAACTTCAACCTCAACCTGTGTCGATACTTTTCCTTTTAACAACGAATTAAATTGCTTTAATCCATCTCCTACAACTGAAGTTTGGGCAACTCGAACAATACGATCACCAAATTTTAAAATTTGGTTGGATTTGGGCGCTCCTGGCATAATGTAACTCACAATAGCAGTATCATTCACTACGCGAAATTTCAACCCTACACCTACAAATTCACCACTCAGTTCTTCATTCGAACGTTTAAGCATTTCTTTGCTTAAATAGGTACTGTGAGGATCAAGTTTACCCACCATAAAATTGATGGCTTCATCCACTAAACTATCCGAATTAACCTCGTTAACGTACTGATTATCAATTAAAGAAACTAGTCTTCTTATTTTCTGCTCATTATTACTGTATTGAAGCCCAACAATTTCATCATTTTCATCGTAAGTAAAATCGTATTTTTTCCCCACAAGAAAACCAACCAGAAATAAAATTAAGGCTATAAGAATGGCATTTAATATTTTGAAGAATATATTCATTAATTGTTGAGTTCTTCCAAGGGAAGATGTAAAATTTCAATTCCAGCTTTATCCAAAAATTCTAAACCTGAAAAATCTTTATATTTTTCCATGTAAACGATTCGTTTGATTCCTGCTTGTAAAATCAATTTACTGCAATCTTTACAAGGAGACATGGTAATGTAAAGGGTTGCTCCTTCAGTCGATTGGGTAGAGGCAGCACATTTTAAAATGGCATTTGCTTCAGCATGCAAAACGTACCATTGGGTATTTCCATCATGGTCTTCGCAACAATTCTCAAAACCACTTGGGGTTCCATTATATCCATCCGAAATAATCATTCGGTTTTTTACAATAATCGCACCGACTTGCTTTCGATTACAATAAGATAATTTGGCCCATTCTAAAGCCATTCTTAAATAGGCTTTGTCGTATTTTGTTTGTTTAGCTGTTTTAATTTCCGTCATCACTAAGCTTCTTCTTTCGATTTAGTCCACAAAGGTGGAATGAAAAATGGTAATGGATTTCTAAAAAATGCCTTAATAATATGCATCGTCATTGGAAATATTTTATAAAAAGGCAAGTTATTGGATTTGAATGCTAAGATTAATGAAAGTAAAAAACTGACAATAAAGTTGCACAATCCTATCCCAAAAATAGAGATAAAACCAATAACAATCGCGCCTTTATCTGTAAAATGATAATCCATTCCACCAATTCCAATGGCAAAATTTCCGGCTGCAAAAGTAATGTGTCGAATATCAAATGGAATTCCTAAAATTTCTCCAACAATAAAAGCAAATCCCATTAAAAATCCGAAAATAATATTACCTACTACACCTCCATTATTTCGTTCTACCCATCCAGCAATTTTCTTGCGTTTCTCTGTTCCAAAAAAACGTTTTAAAACCGGATGATGGTAAACACGATCAGGTATGTTATAAAAACGTTGATTATTAATCGTCATCCCAGAAACTAATCCTGAAATAAATAAAAATATTCCGGCAATTCCTCCATAATAGAAGATTTGTGGATCCATAATTACCACTTCTTCCCAATAATGATACGCTTTGGAATATTTAATCACTTCCATCCCTAGAACTTTATCTAAGAAAACGAAAATCAGCATCGCTACCGAAAAACCTGCTATTACATTTCCAAAAAAGGCAATCAACTGGCTACGACATAATTGTGCAAATAAGGTTGTAAAGTTTTTTACATTCACTTCGGATCCTGATTTCGTGACCAATGAACTTGCAATACGGGCTGCAGTCATCGAAGGCTGTTTAGTGGCTAAAGTCCAATGCAGTAAATAAATCGTCGTGAAACCTATGGCATAGTTAATACTAAATGTAAATCCTTTAAAAAACATAGAGGCATTAGGAATATTCCCTAGCCATGTTTTAAAGAAACACAAAAAGGCCACGATTAATCCACCACCACAAGCAGTCCAAAACATACGAACATATTCTTTTGCCGTGGTTGTAATGTATTTTTCACCTGTTTTACCATTATGATACGTAACAAGGAAAGTGATTAAATATAACGTTGAACTTAATTGATTGCTTAACCAATTTTTAGGGGAATAAAATTCAACCCAGGTTTTTGTCGCATTGGTATAAAAACCAATAAGCCCATTATGTTTTAAATCATTGAAGCTATTTATCACCAATTGCAATCGCACCAAACGTTGTTGGAGCACATTAATTTTTGAAGCCACACCAAAAGATATTCCTTTGTAATCTTTTTGTGTAAGGATATCGTTCAAAAGTTTACGGCAATTGGCAATACTTTCTTTAATTTCTAAATGATCAAAAGGTAAGTCAGGTTTATCAACAATACGATTGATTTGCATCGCTAATTTCGAGAAGGGATTATCCAAATAATTCACTTCTGAACTGTAGCGCATCATATCTTTTTCAGAAAATCCTCCCACAATACGATCGGTTAAAATGATCATGGATTGCATTAAAGAATAACGGATATTCTGAGCTTTCTTTTTTTCTTGTTCTTCGCTAAAATCGTTTAAAATAATTTTAAAAAAACGATCCCAACGATCTCTTGGGATTAGGCGTAGCGCTTCATATCGTTTGTTTTCATAGAAAACCTCGTTCACTAAAGAAGTTAACTCATTGTTATCTTCAATTTCTGGGAGAATAAAATCTGTAATTCGTTTGCGGAAGATAGAAAACAAACCTTCTTCCACATGAATACCAGAATCTACCAAATATCCAATAAAATTGATATTGATAAAGATTTTCCCTAATCGTTTAATTAAGAAACGTCTTTTAATTTCATCATTTTCTATAGTATCTATAAATTCATCAAAAAGTGTAATCGAGTCTTTTGAACTCTTACGCGCTTTATCAAGAATTTCTACTATAAAATTTTTATCGAAGTCTTTATTTGGATCAAATAGTGAGTTTAAAGACATAGATTATCTTTTTATAGATTGGTACAAAAATAAACATTCTATCGTCAATACAGATGTTTATTTCGATTTATAATTGGTTGGTTTTGGGTGGATAAATTAGAATTTAAATTCTTTTTTATCGATAAAAGGATTGATCGTTATATTTGAAAATCGAATGATATATTCTCCTCCTTCTTTCGGCTTCCCTATGATTTTGGTCGCAAAAGATAATCCTTGGAAATTTTTATAATCCTTATAGAATAATGTTTCATCTTGATTCGTTTCCATCACCAAATGATAAGATTTATCATCAAAACAATAATGTGAAACATTTTTATTTTTAGTTAATTCGATGTTATAACATTGCTTCCCTGCTTCGTAAGTTTCTTTTCCTACTAATCGCACTTTAAACCCTTTTTGCTTGTATTTCAACAAATCAGAATCAAAGGCGTCGGGAGTATAATGAGGAACAACTACATTTTTCTTTTGAATTTCACTGTAAGTCCATCCTTTAGAACCATCGTATCCTTCGTTTAAAATCTCTTTTCCATCAATCGTAAATGTTACCTTTTTATAGTAAGGACGTTGATGTTTGATGGTAATGGGATAAGAATAATCCACATTCAGCATGGCCTCACCTTTCAAAATGATACTGTTTAGATTATTCCAACTCTTCTCTCCGCCCGTCACTTCCATATTTTTGTCTAAAATTTTATCCACATCTTGGGCAGATAATGCGGTAGCCATTAAACAGAAAGTAAATAGAGTTGATTTAATTTTTAACATTATATTTTTCATGGTTTATTCGATTTTAAGGTTGAATATACAAACAAAAAAAGGAGATTTAAAAATCTCCTTTTATGCTAAACTATAATTTTAGTTTATTTAACTTCAATATGAGACCAGTTTTCACCTCTCAAAATACGGTAAACTTGACCTTGAGAAATATTAAACTGCTTAGCCAAAGTCGCGATTTTAGTTTTACGATTTGGGTCCATTAATTTCTTTTTCAGACGAACAACTTCTTTCTCAGATAATTTGCTGTTAGGAATACTATCTAATCGAGAACGCCCCTTCATCATTCGGAATAAATCTTTGTTATGTTCTTTCCACTCCTCTAAAGTAGCCCATTTTAAATTCTCAATATTATTGTTCAATTTATTATGGTCTAAGTGAATCACATACTCTTTATTCTCTTCATTTGGTAAAAAAGTTTCTGCAACCATTTTATGAACATACTTCGCAGTTCTTTTACCATCTTCTTTAGTTACCCATATTGCACGGTAACCATTATTAATTGCACCTTCTAAAATTTTGTACTTGTCTTGGCCTGTGTAAAGTTTTTTGACTAAACCACTTCCTGAAACAAGAAACGATCTTTTATCAATTAAACCCTCAGACTCATACTCTTTCCATGAATCACTCATAATCACTAATTTAACTTACTTATATATATAAACAACAATATTCGTACCGAAAAGCACAACATTACATCATAGGATTAAGTATTAGGATTTTTTTAGTAGAATTCTAGATTGGAACGACAAATATAAACAAACTTTTTAGATTTGTTGTTAAAGTTTTAACAAGGTTAATTTAATAAGGCTTTTGCTTTTTCGAGATCTTCAGGTGTATCAATACCTACTCCTACAAAATTTGTCTCGATTACTTTAATACGCATACCATATTCTAAATAACGCAGTTGCTCTAATTTTTCAGCTCGTTCAATTGGTCGCATTTCTAAAGTTGAAAACTTAATTAAAGCCTCTTTTCGAAAAGCATAAATACCAATATGACGATAAAAATCAGGTTTAAAATTTGTTTCTCGTGGAAATGGAATAGTACTTCTTGAGAAATACAGTGCAAAATTATTAACATCTGTAATAACTTTCACTACGTTTGGGTTATTAATTTCGTCTTCTGATGTAATTTTTTGCTTTAAAGTTGCTACATCTACATTTTTCCCTTCTGCTCCATCAAATGAAGATAAAATATCCGCTAATGCTTTTTCATTTACAAATGGCTCATCTCCTTGTACATTTAAGACAATATCACAGTCCAATTGAGCTACTGCTTCTGCAATACGATCACTTCCTGTTTCATGTTCTTTAGTACTATAAATCGCCTTTCCTCCATGACTCGTAATCTCATTATAGATGAATTCATGATCTGTAACCACAAAAACATCATCAAAAAGTTGCGTAGCCACAACATTATCGTAAGTCATTCGAATTACAGTTTTATTTCCCAAAACTTGCATTAATTTTCCAGGAAAACGAGAAGCTGCATAACGTGCAGGGATGACTGCAATTTTTCTCATTAGATTTTATTTACAAAGTAACTAAAAATATCATTTCAATTCTGAATTTCTAACATTTGATATTAATAAGTATATTTACATCCTAAGTGAAAGTCCAATGAAGTTAGCATTCAAAATTGTATTATTTTTAATATCATTCGCTTTGATCTATATCTTAATAAACGAACTGAAATAAATCGTTGCTATGTCAGAAAATTCATCTACTAAATCTTTAGCGCTTTTGGTATCCCATGATACAATTACCTTTTTAACAAAGACGAATCAGCACGACGAACTGTTTTATTCAGAACCCATCGTCATCGCAATGAAAGATCTGAATCAATCGGTAGCCTATGAAGAAATCGAAGGGATGATAAAAAATCATCTCCCTTTATTATTATATTACAATCAAATCATTGTTTGTTATCAATCGACACCAGTAGTCATTGTACCTCAAGCATATCTTGACGAACGTTCTGAAACGAATTATATTCAAAAATGGCCTCAAGATCAACTTGTATGTCCTCTTTCCAAAATTGATGCCTCTATCGCTTTCAATAACTTTGGTCATTTGTATAAAGTATTTCAAAATTTACCCAATTTTACAAATGCCATTTATACCCACACAGCCAAAAAATTTTTGGATAGAATAAAATACGATCGAGAAAAGATTCAAGTATTTGCACAATTTATCAATCAAAAGTTAGAACTTTGCATTTATAACAAAGGAATTTTTACATTGTATAATATATATGACATTATCGGCGATGATGATATTGTTTATCATATCTTAAATACAATGCAACAATTACAATTGGACCCTAGTCAAGTGGAAGTTTCGTTAGATGGTAATATTTCAGCAGATCATCCCATTTACGAACATCTACCAAAATATGTTCATTCTGTTTCATCAAATGAGGACATCCAAGAAAAGGGCCCAAAATATTTACTTTATAAAATTTTCGAATGCGAATAATTTCAGGAACATTAAAAGGAAAAAGAATTACAGCACCAAACAATTTACCTGTAAGACCTACAACCGATTTTGCAAAAGAAGCATTATTTAATATTTTAAATAATGAATGGTATTTTGACGAAATCGCAGTTTTAGACTTATTTTCAGGAATTGGATCGATCAGTTTAGAGTTTGCATCACGTGGCGCTAAAAAAATTACTTCAGTTGATAATTTTGTAGGCTGCATCAAATTTTTAGATGATACAGCTAAAAAATTAAATCTTGATCATATTATTGATACTCAAAAAGCAGATGCTATCAAATACGTAAATAAAAAAGCATCTAAATCGTATGATATTGTTTTTGCTGATCCACCCTATGATTTACCAGAAGAGGATTATCAAAAATTATTAAATGGAGTCTTAGAAAACGAATGGTTAGAAGAAGGTGGAAATTTTGTTTTAGAACACCCATCTCATATTCAATTCGAAGATCACCCTCGATTTGTACAGCATAAAAAATACGGAAACGTGCATTTTACGTTTTTTGAATAAAATTATTTAGAATATTTCTAAAAAAAGGATGATAAATGACATTTATCATCCTTTTTTATTTTTATTTATACCAATTCTAAGATTACTTTTGCGTTATAATTATTTAGAACAAATAAAAATAACTACATGAAAAAAAATACCTACTTAATTACTACTCTATCTATACTATTGAGCATTAATGCTTATGCTCAAGAAAATGATTCTATAAATAATTTACAACAAGTCGAAATATTTGGTGAACGCAATCAAAAACAACGTGGACTAGAAACCATCACTCGTTTTCCAGGTTCTCCACAAGAGCAATTACAATCGGTATCTGTAGTATCGGAAAAATTAATTGAAGATCAAGGAGCATTAACAATCACAGAAGCTGCTCGTAATGTTCCTGGTGTTACTTTATTTGGGTCTTATGGTGGAAATAGAGAATCCATGTCGATTCGTGGATACCGTGGTACTCCAGTTTTAAGAAATGGGGTAAGACAAGACTCTGATTTCAGATCTGCAGTAGGTGTAGCTGACATGCAAGGGGTTGAATCTATCCAAGTGATTAAAGGTTCAGCTTCAATCACTCAAGGAGTTGGAAATGGATTAGGATCTGCAGGTGGAGTAATCAACGTAGTTACAAAAACACCTCGTTTTATCAATGCAGGGAATATTGGTTTACGTGTTGGTTCATGGAATCAAATTCGTACAACATTTGATGTTCAAAGAACTTTAGGAGAACAAAAGAAATTTGCTTTCCGCGTAAATGGTGCTTATCAACAAGCGGATAGCTATAGAGATGTTATTAGTTCTAAACGTTTTTATGTACAACCATCTGTGGCTTGGAGACCAGACCGTAAGACGGAAGTTGTCGCAGAAATGGATTACTACAACTTTGATGGTGTGCCAGATCGTGGATCAGTGAATCTAGCGGCTGATGATACTGAAGCTTTAATCAACTTAGGACATAAATTCTTAGGATTTGATACTGATTTTGAAAAATCAGAAGCCATTACTTACTCTTTAAGAGCTACTCGTCAATTAACAGATAAAATTAGTGCACGTGTCGCATACTATGCATCATATTATGATCGTGACCAACAAGGAGCTTCTTTATCTGTTGGAAGAGGTGCTAATGTAAATTATGCTTTAAGAAACCGTGGAATGAGCCGTTCGTATAAAAACGACCGTAATTCAACTGTACAAATCGATATCATGGGTAGAGATTTAAAAGCAGGTATTTTCAATTGGAAATGGCAAGCCGGGTATGATTACACTACTGTTCGTGTTGATGCAAGATCTTCAGCTACTGTAAGTGGAATTGACCAAATCAATGTTTTAGAAGACTTTACAAATAGTTTACCGACTGATTTTGACATGAATCAAATGAATTTAACAACGGTGACGCCTTTAGAAACGAACTATTATTATGGTTTTATGACACAGCATCACGTAGACATTACAGATTATGTGAAAGTCGTTGGAGGTTTACGTTGGTCTTACTCAAGTGAAAATTCTAAAGATGTTATGGATCCAATGGCGGGAATTATGATTTCACCTGTGAAAAATATTCACATTTTTGGATCTTATACAACGACTTCTAACTTAAGAAGTGCATCTAATCCATTAGAAGGTGGAGGAACTGTAGGAACTTCGCGTACAAAACAAATTGAAGCAGGAGTAAAAACAGATTGGTTTAACGATCGTTTACGTGCTAATGTAACCTACTTTAATATGAACAATGATAATTTATCTTATCAAATTTATGACGCTGAAGGAAATGCTACAAACTTATATGGTTTAGCAGGTAACTTAAAACGTTCAGGAGTTGAAGTAGATATTACTGGTAGACCTTTACCTAACTTACAAGTATTATTAGGTTATGCTTATTTAGATTCTCGCTACGAAGATTCTCCTGCTTATATGGAAAATTCTCGTCCAATGAATGCGCCTTATACCACTGCAAATGCATGGGTACAATATAAATTTCAAAATACCCAATCTTTTATAGATGGATTATCATTATCTGCCGGAGTATATTATGTAGGTTCAAGACCTGTAAACGAATACACAAAGAAAACAGTGATTCATAACACAACACCAGGTGTAAAACCTTTCTTAATGCCAGATTATACTACATTGAATGCTCAAGTAGGATATGCGCTAAAGAATTTTGATATTCGAGTATTCTTCAATAATATCACGGATGCCGTGGGATATAACTCTTATTATAGAGGAGGTTATATCAACCAAATTGATCCATTTAACATGGCTGCACAAGTCGTATATAAATTTTAAATTTCAAACCAATCTTTAAGCTATAATAGTTTAATTAAAATTCATTTTTAGGAGACCGATTTTTCGGTCTCTTTTTTTATTTTTAAAAAAAGAGTACTTATCTTCCACTAAATTTAAGAAAACACATGAAATCTATTTTTACTTTTCTATGCATTACTTTCGCCTGTATTTTTAGTCAAGCACAATCTGCAACGGTAGAAATCCCTGCTCACCTTCCTGAATTCCAATTAATCAAAATCAAAGGAGAAGGTATTTTTGATTCAAAAGATATTGCGAAAAACAAAAAAACGTTATTAGGATATGTATCTCCCGAATGCATACATTGTTTATTATCCCTTGAACTGATTAATCATAATATGGAATTATTAAAGGATGTTAATATAATTTTTGTGACAGAGTATGATCAATCAGAATTCGAAGCAAAAGTAAAACCTATTGCACCAAAATTATTCGAAGCTAAGAATGTTGAAATTTTAAGAGATTCAGAATATGAGATGCCTGAAAAATTAAAATTAACAACATTACCGACATACTTCCTATTTGACAAAAAAGGAACTACCGAAACCATGAAAAGAGGATCGATTGAAGTAGTCCAAATATTCAATCATTTAAAATAAAAAAAAGCGAATCCCAAGGGATTCGCTTTTTTATGTTATGATTTTATCCGATTATTTACCCTGTTGAGCTTGAGCTTCGAATTGTTTTTGTAATTCTTTCATTTGCTCTTCTGTTAAACCTCCTTGAGATGGTGCTGGTTGAGCTCCACCGTCTTTAAAGTCTACTAATTCAACTTCGAATTCTAACGCTTGGTTAGGTCCAATTTGCCCGCCTGGTGCACCATTCTCTCCATATCCTAATTCTGCTGGAATATAGAATTTATAAGTTGCTCCTTTTGACATTAATTGTAAACCTTCAGACCATCCTGGGATAACAGCATTTAATGGGAATTCAACAGCTTCACCTTTATTGTTTTTCTCAGTAGAATCGAAAACTTTACCATTCGATAATAATTTCCCTGTATATTTTACTTTAACAATAGAATTTGCATTCGGTTTTTCTCCTGTTCCTTCTTTAACCACTTCGTAAACTAATCCAGAGGCAGTCGCTTTCGCTTTTCCTGTTTTCTTAGCTTCAACTAATTTTTTAGACTCTTCTTGATTCTTCTTAGCTGTATTTTTCATATGGTTTTGCGCATATCCATCTAAGAAAGTCATTCCAGCCTCTTGAGTGATTAACAATTTTTTGTGACGCACCACATCCATAATACCTTGTACAATGATGTCTTTGTCTAATTGATTTAATTGTTGTTGTTGGATAACAGTTTCAATTTGCTGTCCCATTTGTTGACCAATAGAGTAAGATTCTCTCCCTGTAGATCCGTTTAAATAGTCACTTAAACCTTTCTCTAACTGAGCGTAATCAATACTATCAGATTCTACTAAGCGAGCAGACATTTGTTTTACTCCTTCACCTAATCCAACTCCGAAAGCGTAAGATGCTTTTTGATCGTCGTTATCTAATTTTTCTACAGTTTTTCCTTTGTTACATGATGCTAATGATGCAACAACGAAAATTCCTACAAGAATTCTTTTCATTATATCTGTATTTAACTATGCAAGTTTACAAAATTATTTTATAAAATCACTTTTTATTGAAGCAATTACATGGAGAATTTTTAGTGATTTATTCATATAAATCCAATCCAAACTCTTCTTTTAGCTTTAGGATTGTTGGATTTTTTTGAACAAAAGCGTCGAATTTTTCTTTTGAGGTAAGGATATGACTTTTGGCTTCAGATTGCGAAAAGGCAATTTCAATGGTAAAATAAAAATTCTTAATCGCGTTTCTTAATCCATTCATAATTCGATTTTTATAAATCTCATATTCGGATTCTGATGAAGCCGAAATAAATTCCAGAACAATATTATTGTCTTCTTTTAAATGAATGGTTGTCGTTGCTAATGCATTATATGAAGGAATGTTATTCTCAACCTTTAATTTTTCTAAGAATTTATTCCAGAAGTTCTGTACATCTTCTAAAGTATATGGATTTCTCGGAAGATCATTGCGAAGAATTTCTTCTTCTGGAGCTGCCTCTTTCTTCTCTTCAACAATTTTCTTTAAACTAAATGCAGATCCATTAGCTGTTCCTAAAGGCTTGCTTACTCTTCGATTTTCATTCGGATTTGGAGGAGCAGGCACCGGTTTAGGCGAAGAAACAGGACTTGGATTAGGAGCAACAGATGGCGGAACAGAAGCAACCATTGATCCTTTCGTACCAATGGAACTTTGTTGTTGAGCATCTTCTGCCAAATAAAAAGAGGGAGGGACTATCCTATACTTTTTTTTTTAAGCCCTTGCTCTTCGGCTGTTAAAGAAGACAACTGCATTAAAGCAATTTCAACCGTTAGGCGAGGATTCTTACTCGTTTTATAATGAATATCAGCTGTATTACAAATTTCAATTGCACCAAATAAAAATACACTAGAACATTTTTGAGCATGTTCTACATATTTGGCTTTTGTACGCTCTCCTACTTCAAGTAATTGAACAGTATTGGTTGTTTTAGCCATTAATAAATCACGGAAATGAGATCCAAGTCCTGTAATAAATAAATGCGCATCAAACCCTTTGTTTAAAATGGTATTGAATTGAAGCATCGCTTCTGGAATATCATTTGACAAGAAAGCATCTGTCATTTTAAAATAATATTCATAATCCAAGACATTTAGGTTTTCTGCAACCGCTTCTAAAGTTAAATTCTTGTTCGTAAAAGTGACCATGCGGTCAAAAATTGATAACGAATCACGCAAGGCACCATCTGCTTTTTGAGCAATTAAATGCAAAGCATCATCTTCGTATGAAACATTTTCTTTCGAAGCAACATGGATCAAATGACCTTTGATGTCTTCAACTGAAATACGTTTAAAATCATAAATCTGACAACGCGATAAAATGGTAGGAATAATTTTGTGTTTTTCCGTTGTCGCTAAAATAAAAATAGCATGCGCGGGTGGTTCTTCCAAAGTCTTCAGAAAAGCATTAAACGCTGCAGTAGATAACATATGAACCTCATCGATAATATACACGCGATATTTCCCTACTTGAGGTACAATGCGGACTTGATCAATCAAATTACGAATATCATCAACGGAATTATTTGAAGCGGCATCCAATTCGAAAATATTAAATGCGAAGTCATTCTCTCCAGACACTCCATTTTCTTCATTGATTTTGCGTGCCAAAATACGTGCACAAGTTGTTTTACCAACTCCACGTGGTCCACAAAATAATAAAGCTTGGGGGATCTGATTACTGGTAATTGCCTGTTCTAAAGTGTTTGTGATTGAAGATTGACCTACCACATCATCAAATTCTAAAGGACGGTATTTACGTGCTGAGACAACAAAATTTTCCATACGAAGGCAAATATAATAGTTTTAATTCTCGTATAAAAAATATAATTTTAGAAAGTAAAATTTACTAAGATTTACAACAAGTCTACTTTAAAGTTTTATATTTTTGCAAACTCACAGATCAGATTGAAAATGGCTATAAAAAACACGCAACAAGAACCCAAAAAAAATAAAGCAAAACTATATTTACAATCACTTTATGTCGCAATATTTTGTATTGGGATAGCAATTTTAGCAGCCTTTGTTTCTTTTTATTTTAATGGATTTGAAGATCAAAGCCAAATTTCTGAAATGATTGATAAAAATGTAGAGGCTGAGAATTCTTTAGGGAAAGTCGGAGCCTTACTGGGCCATGTATTTATTGAAAATGGGGTAGGAATTGCCGCTTTTATTCTTCCAATTTTTATCATGTTATTTTCGGCGAAGAAAATTTCAGGTTTGTCTCAAATCAAACCATTTTATTTCTTATCTAAAACCTTATTTTTTGTGATTTGGTTGCCTATCTTCTTAGGCTTTGTATATCCAGACCATCCTACTTTTTCTGGCGTAATGGGATTTGAAATCAACGATTTTCTAAACAGTTTTATTGGAAAAATTGGGGTAGGAATTATCCTTGGAATTTCATTATTAATTTACTTAATGGTCCGTTACGACTTAAGCTGGGAAAGATTTCAAGCGTGGCAAGAACGTCGCAGAGAAGAATTACGTTTACAAAAGGAAGAGGAAAATCGAATTCTTTTAGAGCAAGAGAAAATAGAGTTGGCAAAACGTGAGAAAGAAAAGGCGGAAGAGTTACGTAAAAAATTAGAAGAAGAACGCATTCGCATTGCTAAAGCGGAAGAAGAGCTTTTAAATAAATTTAATGATGAAGTAGAAAATCAAAGTAAATCGAAAGAAATTACGCCCACTGCTTCATCTGAGATTGAACCTCAATTACCAGAAGATGCTTTTGATTTTGAAATAATCGATCGATCTCAAAATGAAATCAACATTACTTCTGCAGTGGAAGAAGATTTAACGGATGAACCGGTGCTCAATGAAAATGATTTGGATCAAGAATTAAATGCATCGAATGATAATTCGTTTGTATTTGAAATGCCTAAAGATGAAGATGTAGTAGCCGAAGATGATCAAGATAGCCTTCCTCCTACTCCTCCAACAACAGATGGTCCACAATTGGAAGTAGAAACTGTTGCCGAAGAAGAAACAGTAGAAGAAACGGCTGCACGCTTAATTTCTGAACAAGGGGAATACGACTCAAGAAAAGATTTGCCGAATTACCAATTTCCTACGCTTAATTTATTAAAACGCTATGAATCGGGTACAAATACCATCATTGATCAAAAAGAATTAGAACAAAATAAAAACCGAATCTTAGATACATTAAAGAATTACGGAATCGGTATTGAACACATCAAAGCAACCATTGGTCCTACTGTAACGTTATACGAGATCGTACCTCAAGCAGGGGTTCGTATTTCGAAAATCAAAAACTTAGAAGATGATATCGCTTTAAGTTTAGCAGCTTTAGGGATTCGTATTATTGCACCTATTCCAGGAAAAGGGACAATTGGTATTGAAGTACCAAACAGTAATCCATCCATGGTATCCATGCATTCGGTTATTGCTTCACAAAAATTTCAAAATGCAGATATGGAATTACCGATTGCTTTCGGAAAAACCATTACCAATGAAACCTTTATTGCCGATTTAGCTAAAATGCCTCACCTCTTAATGGCGGGAGCAACGGGACAAGGAAAATCGGTTGGATTGAATGCAATTATTACTTCATTAATTTATAAGAAACACCCGTCTGAATTAAAATTTGTGATGGTGGATCCTAAGAAAGTGGAGTTAACATTATATTCTAAAATTGAACGTCATTTCTTAGCCAAATTACCGGATGCTGAAGAAGCCATTATTACGGACAATGCTAAAGTAATTAATACGCTTAATTCATTGTGTATCGAAATGGATGATCGTTATGAATTATTGAAAAATGCATTTGTTCGTAATATTAAAGAGTACAATGCTAAATTCAAAGCTCGAAAATTAAATCCAGAAAATGGACACCGCTATTTACCATACATTGTTTTAATCGTCGATGAGTTTGCCGATTTAATCATGACTGCCGGGAAAGAAGTGGAATTACCCATTGCACGTTTAGCCCAATTGGCTCGTGCCGTAGGAATTCATTTAATTATTGCCACACAACGTCCATCGGTAAATGTAATTACAGGTACAATTAAAGCCAATTTCCCAGGACGTGTTGCTTTCCGTGTAACGTCTAAAATTGATTCACGTACAATTTTAGATTCTCCAGGAGCTGATCAATTGATTGGAAAAGGAGATATGTTATTCACAACAGGTAATGAACTTGTTCGTTTACAATGTGCCTTTGTGGATACACCGGAAGTGGATGATATTACTGAATTTATTGGAGAACAACGTGGTTATCCAGACGCAATGCATTTACCTGAATATGTGGGCGAAAACGAAGGTTCATCTGTTGATGTTGATCTATCTGATCGCGATCAATTGTTTGAAGATGCTGCACGATTAATCGTTATTGCACAGCAAGGATCTGCATCTTTATTGCAACGAAAATTAAAATTAGGATACAACCGAGCAGGGCGTATAATTGATCAGTTAGAAGCTGCTGGTATTGTTGGACCTTTTGAAGGCAGTAAAGCGCGACAAGTATTGGTCGCAGATGAAGTGAGTTTGGAACAGTTGTTGAATAATTTAAATTAACAAAATTGTCAAATTGTATGAAAAAAACTATTTTTAGTTTCATACTCTTATTAGTAGGGGTTGGAATGGTAAATGCACAAACTGCAAAACAGTGGTTAGATAAAGTGTATAATAAATACCAAAATGCGCAGACGTATTATATTAAATTTGATTTTGAACATCAGAATAAAGGAAACACTCAAAAAAATAGTGGGGAAGTCTATTCTGCAAAACAAAAATTTAATTTAAATGTGGATCAAACAAATCAAATTTTTGATGGTAAAAAATTATATACAGTTGCCAAGGATGAAAAAGAAGTCGTAATTTCAAATGCATCAAATACGGAAGATTTTTTAACGCCAACAAAAGTTTTAAATTCTTATAAAACAGGATACCACTACACGTTAGATAAAAAACAAACCATTGGTGGACAACCGATTCAATACATCAAATTAACGCCTACAACACAGAATGCAACAATGAAATATTCTGTTTTAGGAATTAATACCAAAAACAATCAAATCTATTCATACCAAGAATTTGGTAAGGATGGTGCAAAAACAACGATTACCGTAAAAGAATACCTAGAAAATTTAATTATTCACAAAGATTACTTTAACTTTGACCAAAAGAAATATAAGTCTAAAGGCTATATTGTTACTCAATTATAATCAATGTTAAAAAAGCTTGACGGATATATCCTTAAAACCTTTTTAGGACCATTTTTTTTCATCTTTAGTATTCTATTTTTCATCTTTATTGTACAGTTTGCCTGGCAAGAGATGGAAAAATTCATTGGAAAAGGTCTAGAATGGTATACCATCGCAGAATTATTACTATACTTAGGTATTAACGTTATACAATTAGTTTTACCTCTAACAGTCCTGCTAGGATCTATTATGACCTTTGGAGGATTTGGTGAACGATACGAATTAGCAGCAATGAAAGCGTCTGGAATTTCCTTGATGCGCATCATTGCTCCTATTTTCGTATTGGTATTTACCATGTCAGTTGGTCTTTATTTTTTTGGAGACCGCGTGATGCCCTTATCGCAACGAAAAGCTAAAAACTTATTATTCACGATTATTCAAACCAAACCTACCATGCAAATCAAGGAAGGAGTTTTTATTGACGCCATTCCTGGTTTTCAATTAAAAGTAAATGAGGTTTCTGGAGAAAATAGTGAATTTCTAAAAGATATTTTCGTTCATCAAAATGCAGGGTTTGGTGAAAATACCATGACGATTCTCGCGAAAAATGGAATACTTAAAGCTGATAAAGAAGACAATCGCTATTTGAAATTGGAGTTATTTAATGGTACAGCTTATACCGATAACATCCAAGGAAAAAACATACTGCAACGACAAAAGCAAGAAAATCAAACGACGAAGTTTGACACGTTAAATTATTACTTTGACATTTCGGAATTAATTGAAAAGAACAACAGTGATAATCAAGTGGGGGATCATTACAAGTTTTTAAATGGGAGTGATTTAAAATTGACCATCGATTCAGTAAAAGAGAATTTCAAAGTGGTATATAAAGAAGAGCAACAAAAAGCATATGATAATTCTTATTTTTATGCAAAAGAGTTCTCTAAAGTCGATTCAACCAATCTTGAACCGACTGTAACTTTTGATCAATTTTCACCTCAAGATCAAGATAAAATTTTGATTCAAGCCATTCAAAATGTAGAGCGTGAAAAAGAAAACTCAGGCTATTTGGTTGATTTCTTTAAAAATAACGATAAATATTACAGTAAAATCAATTTACATTATTATCGTAACTTATCTTACGCTTTTACATGTATCATTTTCTTTTTGATTGGAGCTCCTTTAGGATCTATCGTAAAAAAAGGAGGTATTGGTATGCCTGTAATTATATCCATTGTTATTTTCGTCGTATATTTCGTTATTAATTTCTCGGCAGAGAATATGGCCAAAAATGGTAAATTGACTCCATTTACAGCGGCTTGGATTGCGAATATGATTGCACTACCGATATCAATTGTATTATGTGTAAAAGCCAATAAAGATTCTGGATTATTTGATGCTTCAAAATATGTTGATCCAGTTATTGACTTTATCAATAAGTTTAGAAAAAAGAAACAAAACACGGAAGAACATTCCCGCTATCAATAAATATAAAAATGAGTACAAGATCATCTCAATTGAACACAATTGAAGAAGCTTTAGAAGATTTAAAACAAGGTAAAGTCATCATCGTAGTAGATGATGAAGACCGTGAGAATGAAGGCGATTTTTTGTGTACAGCTCAATCAGCTACTCCAGAAGTCATTAATTTTATGGCTACACATGGACGTGGATTAGTCTGTGCACCATTAACACAAGAACGTTGCAAGAAATTAGGTTTAGACCTAATGGTGGGACACAATACGGCGATCTATGAAACGAATTTTACCGTTTCAGTAGATTTACAAGGTCATGGATGTACAACAGGAATTTCTGCATCTGACCGATCGAAAACAGTACAAGCATTAATCGATGATTCTATCGATCCAGACGAATTAGGTCGTCCTGGACATATTTTCCCTTTAATTGCTAAAGATGGCGGTGTATTAGTTCGCATGGGACATACAGAAGCTGCGGTTGATTTAGCACGTTTAGCAGGACATTATCCAGCAGGATGTATCGTTGAAATTTTAAAAGAAGATGGGGAAATGGCACGTTTACCTCAACTTTTAGAAATTGCGAAAGAATTTAATTTAAAAATTATTTCGATTGAAGATTTAATTGCTTATCGTTTAAAACACGATAACTTAATTGAACGCATCGATGAATTTCCAGCGAAAACAACATTTGGAGAATTTAACCTGGTGGCATACAAACAAACGAATAACGCACAAGTTCACTTTGCTTTAACGAAAGGAGAATGGACAGAAAATGATGTTGTTCCAGTTCGTGTGAAATCATCCAATAATTATTATGATTTATTTGCTGCTTTACAAAATGGAGAAACGCCATTATTAGAAAAAACAGCGAAATTAATTGATGAAGCAGGAAAAGGTGCAATTATTTTTATTAACAATATCCAAGATGGTGATTTAGTTCAAACTAAATTGGATATGTTTAAAAAATATTCGAATGGATCTGCTGAAACAGCCATCTTACCAGAGGATGAGAAAAACCATGGCATTGGATCTCAAATCATCAAAGATTTAGGCATTAAACGTATGAATGTCATTACTCGTAAAATTTCAGAGGAACCTCATACGACACAATACGGATTAGAAATTGTTGATTACACACAATTATAATTACTCATCATTATAAAAGGAAAAAGCCAGTTCAATTTGAACTGGCTTTTTTTATGTCTTTTAAATGAGATTATTCAGGAATAACAATCGTCGGTACTTCTTTAATCGTTTGTAAAACAATCGTTGTACGCGTAGATGTAATTCCACCAATTTTACTTAATGAATTTCGCATTAATTCCACTAATCCTTCTGAATCTGCTGTTCGTACTTTAATCAAATAACCATCATCCCCCGCAATGTCATGAACTTCTAATACTTCTGGAATTTGAGCCAATTGATTCCCAACAGTTTCATCACCAATTATATCGGTCGTTTTTATGAACATAAACGATAATAACTTTTGACCTATTGCAACAGGATTAATTTTTGCATGATAGGATAAAATAACTTGCTTTTGTTCCAATTTTTTCACACGTTCTAAGATTCCAGATGGAGCCATTCCTAATTCACGTGCAATATCAGCATTATTGATACGTGCATTTTCTTGCATCAATCGCATGATCTTTAAATCAGTTGCGTCTAAATTTACTTCTATTTTATTCATATCCATTACAAAGGTATTATTTTATAATGATTTGACCGATTCTTGCAAAAAAAAAGCTGAATCAGAGATTCAGCTTTATCAAAATAATAAACAATCTAAAGTAATATTAATTTAAAATATAGTATTAGTCTTTATTTAACATCGAATGCTCTTTGGTATCTTTCATAAAGAAATAAACCACTAAAGAAAAGGCAATACATCCCGTGATGTACCAATAGAAATAATGCTCTACATTATTTTGTTTAAACAATAATGCTAAATATTCTGCAGTTCCACCAAAAATACAAACGGTTAAGGCATAAGGCAATCCAACGCCTAAGGCTCTAATTTCTGCAGGAAACAATTCAGCTTTTACTACTGCGTTAATCGATGTATAACCCGAAACAATAATTAAGGCAACCATCAAGAAGAAGAAAGCACCCCACATTGTCGTCACTTGTGCTAATCCCGTTAATAAAGGAACCGTAAAAATTGTACCTAAGACTCCAAATCCTAATAATAATGGACGGCGACCTATTTTATCCGATAATAATCCAAACAATGGTTGTAACACAGCAAAGATCAATAATGATAAGAAAGAAATAAATGTCGATTCTTCTTTTGTTAAATTCACTGTATTAACTAAGAATTTTTGCATATAAGTCGTATAAGTATTGAATGCTAATGTTCCTCCCATCGTTAACCCAACTACTGTTAAAATAGCTTTAGGATGCTGCAATAATAACTTCATCGATCCATTCGATTCTTTCTTTTTATCTTGGTCATTATTCTTTTCAAATGCTTCTGTCTCGTGTAAGTTTTTTCTTAAGTACAATGCAATAACGGATAAGATCGCACCAATAACAAATGGTATTCTCCATCCCCAATTCATTAATTGTTCTTCCGTTAAAACTAATTTTTGTAAGATTAATAAAATCCCTAAAGCAATCAATTGTCCACCAATTAAAGTGACATACTGAAAAGAAGAATAAAATCCACGACGATCGGCTGTTGCCATTTCCGATAAATAAGTGGCTGAAACTCCATACTCTCCTCCTACACTTAAACCTTGCAATAAACGAGCAATTAATAACATTGCAGGAGCTAAAACTCCAATGGTAGCATAGGTAGGGGTTAAGGCAATTAATAACGAACCAAAAGACATCAATAATACAGATAATGTCATTGCTTGTTTACGTCCAATTTTATCGGCAATTGTTCCAAATAACCATCCACCAATTGGACGCATTAAGAATCCAACGGCAAAAATTCCAGCTGTATTTAATAACTGTGCAGTTTGATCACTTGAAGGAAAGAAAGAAGATGAAAAATAGATGGCAAATGCGGCGTAAGCATACCAATCATACCATTCCACTAAATTTCCAATCGACCCTCCTACGATAGCTTGTACACGGTCTTTAACGGTTAAATCTAAATCTGATTTTGAAGGTTTTTGCCCAGCAATCACTTTGCTTTTAGACTGAACAATTTCTATTGTATCTGATGTATTTGACATAATATTTTGTGTGTTTTAATAGGGTTATAAAGCAATTTGTAATGTAAAAAGATGTTCTCCTCTACGCGTCAATAATCGTTTGGATTCCGCTTCGAACAAAGGACGAGAAGAGTATTGATATGCTAATTTGGCGTTTTGAGATAAGATGAATAAGTTCGCACCAACATCATAGAAATGGGCAAGATCATTTAATCCATCCAAATCTTTTAACGTATAACTCACAAAAGGTTGAACTTTTAATTGATGACTAAATTTTGGTAAAACAAATCCAGCTTGTGTAAACCACATTTGCCCTGAACCTAACAGATATTTGGCATTTCCATATCCTTCTACCGCTGCAATTCCGGTAAAGTTGGGATCTTTTGTCCCTGGATTCATAATCCCATTGGTACGCAAATAATTCGGTCCAAAATTGTAATCAAAAAACGCAGAATAAACCGATATTGCCATCTCCTTCGAAGGTTTACCGATAGGCATATCCAAAAAGGCATCTACACCAATCATGGTATTATCATAAGAACGAAATACCTCTGCCTCTGGTTGTGCAAGTGTTGCATCTGCTGAGGTATATATTCCAGCACCAATGTTAAAAACTTTTTTTGCACCAAGATAAGTTCCTGCTAAGAATGAAGTCGCTGTCGTCTCTTTTTCTAAAAACTGATACATTCCATATCCAGCATAGGATAATTTACCCCCTTGATTATTATCGACAATTTCACCTACGCCTGGTTGACGATTTGTGGCAAAAGGTTTATTCACCGCCACACGATAATTCAATTTGTTGAATTCACCGTGAGCAAATATTCCAAATTGACGCGCAAACTGATCGGATACTTCAATGTTAGGAAAATGAAATACAGGTAAATCTGCTGTTAATAACTTAGTCGTACTCGCATTTGTTATACGAGAGATACCTGACCAACTGTGTAATCCAGCACCTAAGTAAAGATGATTTTTATTGGGCTTTTTGGTTTCAGCATTGACGCGAGGTACAATAGCCAATTCATTATAAGCGTCCATAAAGAAAATCTGTGGTTTTTTCCCTTGACCATTCCCTCCCGTTCCCGTTCCTCCTCCACTAATAAAGGATTGGTTATTGATACCAAATTGTAAAAAGATGGAATAAGCTTGGGTTAATTGAGCATTTAACGTAATACGCATTCGACGTATCCCTGCATCATACGTTCGGTCTTGTGGAACACCATTTACCGCAGTACCTGGATTATTTTCCAAATACCTAAACCATACTTGGTTTGAAAAACCGAATTTTACATTTTTATCTCCAGATGGATCAATATTAATTTTTAATTCTCCTAAAGAATTTTTAAACGTTGGGAGATTCTTATTTTCGAGAATAGGTTGAGGTTGCTGAATTTCATCAACAAGTTTTGGCGAAATAGAATCTTGCGCAGAAACTATTCCGGTCAAAAACATTGTTGAAATAAGTAAGCAATTTTTCATGTTAATTTTAGTAGTGTTGTTGGTAAAAAAGGTTGTGTATTTTTTACACCACTAAGTAACAATCCAAATTTGAAGTTTTTTTGAAGTTTTCTTGAATTAATTCTGATTTTTATTAAATCAGTAATGATCAACCTTTTATAAAGAAATCAATTCTTGAATTTGATTATAAATACATGTTCATTATTTTCGTAATGATACGCTATTTCATAACGATAAAGCGTTAAAATTTTCTTCACTAAAGCTAATCCAATCCCAATGGATTGGGCGTTATGTTTCCCTTTTTTAAAGCGTTGAAAGATGGTATCATTCGAAAATTCTTGTTCATATCCTGTATTCTTAATCATAAAATAATCTGTAGTCAACTGAATTTCAATCTTTCCCTGAGGAATATTATGACGATTGGAGTTGCTAATCAAATTAGAAAACACAATTTGCGCCAATAATGGATTCAATTGAATGGGAACGTTCGCTTCAAGTTGATATGTCAATGCTACACCATTCATTGCAATCATATCTTCATGATCTAAGATAATCTCTTCAATTAGGGGAGATACATTCAATTCCTCCTCCGTAATTTGATGATGATCTAAACTCATCAATAAGACCAACGAACGATTAATGGAAGATACTTTATTGAGTTCATCATACATACTACTCAAAGCTTGCATTTGCTCTTCCGAAAGATTGGTATTGAGCATAAGTTCAATTTTCCCTTTTATATTGGCCATAGGGGTTTGCAATTCGTGGGATAAATTTTGGGTAAATTCTTTTAAAGCTTCGTAATGCGCAATGGATTGATTTGAAGTTTTAAGAAATAAATGATTGAGTTGAGCAAGTTCTGTTATATCAGTATCCATCACTTGCAATGTGGGGCTTTCACGGACATCAAAACGTTGCATTTCTTCCACCAAATGATAAAAAGGGGTATATAATTTTCGTGTAATTAATTCCCCAAAGAAAATTAAAGTAATAATAATAAAGACAAAAATCCATGCAATGGTCATGATAATACCAACGAAAAACTCATTATCGATGATGGTTAAACTGATTTGACTTTGAATAGCATAATGTTTATTGCCTACAAATGGAAAAGTAGTAACAGTCACATTATTCGCATTCGTTAGTAGCCTATCGTTCCATTCATACTTCCCTTCTTTAACGACTTCATCGACCAAATGAATGTCTTCTGGAGTGAGCTCTGTAATTTGAACGTGAGGGTGTGTCAATTGAATTTCATCAATAGACTGTTCGCTTAATTTATGAGCAATCACTTGGTTCAAATGTTCTAATTTACCAATAGCTGATTGTGTCGTGGCACGTTCGATGGCAAAATAAAAAATAATGAACCCAAATGCCAAGGATAGAAAGACAATTACCGCAAAATATTGCGTAAGCTTTTGGCTAAGGCTTAATTTATTCCGACCATTTATACCCCAACCCATATACTGTCTGTACATAATCTACACCCCCACACTCCGCAATCTTCTTTCTTAAATTCTTTAAATGTTGATAAATAAAATCCACATTGTCCAAATTATAAGTATATTCTCCCCAAAGATGAATGGCTATGGCCTGACGAGATAATACTCGATTCTTATTATTGATAAAATAGATCAGTAAATTGAGTTCTTTCTTTGTAAGAGTAAGATTCTTGCCATTCACTTTACATTCCATTGAATCCAAATCCACTTCAATTTCATTAAACTTCAAAATTTGATGCATACCTTGGTCAGCACTTCGGCGTGTAACCGCTTTGATGCGCGAATGTAATTCTGGCAAGGGAAAGGGTTTGGTAATGTAATCATCTGCTCCACTGTCTAACCCTAAAATTTTATAATCCAAGGAATTTTGAGCTGAAATTATAATAACCTTAGTAGCAGAATAATTATTTTTGATGTGGTGCAATAAAGTCAATCCAAGTCCATCGGGTAAAGTAATATCCAAAAGAATACAATCGTACTCATACATGGACAAATGATCCTTTGCCAAGGATAATGTATCCACCCAATCACACAAATAATTTTCTTGTTGAAGGAAATGAATAATGTTTTGGGCTAATTCGGAATGATCTTCAATTAATAGTAGTTTCATTTAATGTTAAAATTGGTTCTAAAGTTAAACTTTTTGCATAAAAAACAAAACCATCCCTTATGAGAAGAGATGGTTTGATATAATTAAAATGCGATTTGTAACATTAAGATATGTTCCCCTTTGCGATCGAACATTTCTTTATTAACTCGATCATACAACGGCCGTGAAGAGTATTGATAGGTGATTTTTGCAGATTGCGATAGGATAAATAAATTAGCTCCTAAATCATAGTAATGACCAACTTCATTTAAACCATCTAAATCTTTTAAAGTATAGGATGCGAAGGGTTGCAACTTGACCTTATCGCTAAATTTAGGCAATAGAAATCCAGCTTGTGTATACCACATATTTCCTGTTCCTAATAAATTACGTCCATTTCCCGCCCCTTCAAGCGCTAGGGTTCCATCATAATTTGGATCGATGGTTCCCGGATTCATAATTCCAGTATTTCTCAAATAATGGGGTCCAAAATTATAACGGTAAAAAACCGAATAAACATTAAATGCCATTTCTTTATGAGGATTACCAACCGGTAAATCGGCATATATATCAGCACTTAGTACGGATTGGTCGTGAGATTTAAATTCACCTTCATTTAATTGAGAGAGAGCGGATGAGTTGGCATTATAAAAACCAACACCAAGATTCAACATTTTTTTAGTTCCTAAATTATTTCCCGAAAAGAAAATCGTAGAGGTATCATCCTTATCCAAGAAGTTGTAGGCTACATATCCCGAATAACTTAATTTTCCAGATTGATTGTTATCAACGGTTTGTCCAACTTCCGGTTGCTGATTTGTCGCAAAAGGCTTATTAACAGCAAAACGATAATTCAAATGGTTCCACTCACCACGAGCAAAAACACCAAATTGTCGAGCAAACTGATCGGATACTTCTATATTAGGATAATTGAAAACAGGCAAATCGGCCATCAAAAATTTAGCGGTTGAGGCATTACTTAAACGGGAAATACCATTCACACCATGCAATCCTGCTCCAAGCGACAGATGAAATTTATTTTCTAAATTGGTTTTGGAATTTATTTTAGGTATAACTTCGTATTCATTAAATGCATCCATAAAGAAAATTTGTGGCTTTTTTCCTTGGCCATTGGCTCCGGTTCCACTTCCTCCACCCGCAATAAATGATTGATTGTTGATTCCTAATTGAACATAAATATGATAAGCCGAAGAAAGTTGTGCTTTCAACGTTACACGCATTCTTCTAAGTCCTGCATCCGTCGTATGGGATTGTTGAACACCATTCACTAATGTTCCAGGATTATTTTCAATGCTTCTTAACCAAACCTGTGAGTTAAGATTAAATTTCATAAAACGAGAGCCACTCTCATCCAATTTTATATTTAATTCTCCTAATGAATGCTTAAAAACTGGAGCCGTAGTATTCTCCCTATGTTGTATTATCATTGAATCAGCAGGAATGGCTTGTACCGAATCTTGCTGTATTGAACTTTCTTGTCCAAATAATTTTGCAGTTGCAAGTAATATGCCCACAAAAATTAAGCCTCTTTTCATATTTATCCGTTCGCCGCCAAATATATTAAATAAAAAGCGATGAATTTATCAATTTCATCTACTTAATTTCTTAATCCATAACATTTAACATTTTGTTATAGAATTCCTATAAAAAGAAGTAAAAATAAAAAAGGCTACCCATAAAATGAGTAGCCTAAGCATTATTTTTTTAAAACTTCAGTTAGAGAATTAGTTTCCTCCTTCTTCCATTTTCTTTTTTAATTCTGCTAATGAATCGATATCTCCTAAAGTAGAAGTTTCGATTTTGTTGTTGTTATCAGCAACTTTCTCAGCTTGTTTAGCTTCTTCCTCACGGAAAGTAGCAGTGTGAGAAACTACAACGCGACGGAATTCTTTGTTGAATTCAATTACTTTGAAAGAAATTTCTTCACCTTTTTTAACGCGAGAACCATCTTCTTTATCTAAAGTACGAGCTGGAGCGAAAGCTTCAACTTCTTGGTCTTCGAATTGAACTGTAGCACCTTTGTCAAATACGTCAGCAGCAACACCTGTGTGGATAGTTCCTACAGCATATTTAGCTTCGTATTTGTCCCATGGGTTTTCAGTTAATTGTTTGTGTCCTAAAGATAAACGACGAGCTTCAACGTCTAATTCTAAAACAACTACATCTAATACGTCATCTACGTTAGTAAACTCAGATGGGTGTTTGATTTTCTTAGTCCAAGATAAATCAGAGATGTAGATTAATCCGTCAACACCTTCTTCTAATTCTACGAATACACCGAAGTTAGTGAAGTTACGAACTTTACCTTTGTGAGTAGAACCTACAGGGTATTTCGTTGTAATATCTGTCCAAGGATCTGGAGTTAATTGTTTGATTCCTAAAGACATTTTTCTTTCTTCTCTGTCTAAAGTTAAAACTACTGCTTCAACCTCATCACCAACTTTTACGAAATCTTGAGCAGAACGTAAGTGAGTTGACCATGACATTTCAGAAACGTGGATTAAACCTTCTACACCTGGAGCAACCTCAACGAATGCACCGTAGTCAGCTAAAACAACAACTTTTCCTTTAACTTTATCACCAACTTTGATATCAGCATTTAAAGCATCCCATGGGTGAGCTTCTAATTGTTTAATACCTAATTGGATACGAGATTTATCTTCGTCGAAATCTAAGATTACAACGTTGATTTTTTGTCCATCTTCTAAGATTTCAGATGGGTGGTTGATACGAGACCAAGATAAGTCAGTGATGTGGATTAAACCGTCAACACCTCCTAAGTCTACGAATACACCGTAAGAAGTAATGTTTTTAACTTCTCCTTCTAAAACTTGTCCTTTCTCTAATTGAGCAACGATTTCTTTCTTTTGAACTTCGATGTCAGCCTCGATTAACGCTTTGTGAGAAACAACTACGTTTTTGAATTCTGGGTTAATTTTAACCACTTTGAATTCCATAGTTTTTCCTACGAATTGTTCGTAATCACGGATTGGTTTAACATCGATTTGAGAACCTGGTAAGAAAGCTTCGATTCCAAATACGTCAACGATCATACCTCCTTTCGTACGAGCTTTAATGTAACCATTAACAATTTCTTGAGAATCGTGTGCTTTATTAACAGCATCCCAAGCGTTTAATGTACGAGCTTTTTTGTGAGATAAGATTAATTGTCCGTTTTTGTCTTCACGTTGATCAACCATTACTTCAACGATATCCCCAACTTTTAAATCTGAGTTGTAACGGAATTCGTTTAATGAAATAACACCTTCTGATTTGAAGTTGATATCAACGATAGCTTCTTTATCTGTAATACGTACAACTTGACCTTTGAAAACTTCGTTTTCGTTTAAGTCTTCTAAAGTTGTATCGTACATTTGCTCTAATTCAGCTTTTTCTTTACGATCTTCTTCGTTTAAACCTGATTCGAAAGATTCCCAGTCAAAAGACTCAGGAGCAACGTTAGCGTTAGCTAAAACGTCAGTTTGAGCAGTTTCAATTACTTGCTCTTCTACTTGATTTTCTGTAGACATAATAATATCATTTGTATCTCAATTCAATTTTGTTAGAAGCCTATAAATGTAAACAAATGAATGAGAGGAGTTTAACTTAATATAAGTTCGCTGGCTTCTTTCACATTTTAGCGAGTGCAAATATATACATTAATTTTCAATTAATTACATCATTCTTTCGTTAAAATTGCTCAAAATCACAACCTTTTTTAAAATTGAGAACTCCAAATTGGCAAAAATTTTGTCTAACTTTATAAACAATCAATACCTAACAGATGGACAGCATAAAAAAAATAAAACGCTTTTCTAAAATTGTAAGTGTTTTATCGAAATATGGATTTGAAGAGATTCTTTCGAGAAGTCCTTTAGAAGCCTTAACGCCCGACTTTTTAAACACAGGCCATACCCAAGATATTTTTACTCAAAATTTTAATCAGAGAATTCGTCTCGCATTAGAAGAATTAGGTCCTGCCTATATCAAATTTGGACAGTTATTAAGTAATCGTAAAGATTTGGTTCCTGAAGAATTGATTTTAGAACTTAAAAAACTCCAAGATAATGTCCCTCCTGAACCCATCGATATCGAAGCGCGTTTAGAAGAAGAGTTTGGAATTGTGGTACGGGATCATTTCTTAGAAATCGAGCCAATGCCATTTGCCGCGGCAAGTATTTCTCAAGTATATCGTGCAAGACTTATTACAGGTGATCGTGTGATTCTAAAAGTTAAACGTTCAAATATTCAACGAATCATCGAATCGGACTTAGCATTAATCCGTGATTTAATTTTCTTCTTAGAGAAAAAGTATGTTCGTTTGCAAAAATTATTTATTTCTGAAATTGAACGTAGTTTCGAAAATTCGATTCTAAAAGAACTTTCCCTAGTCAACGAATATCAGAATATCGAACGATTCCGAAAAAATTTTGAAGGCAGTAAAGATGTATATGTCCCTAAAACTTATGAAGATTATTGCAACAACAATATTCTTTGTATGGAATTCATTGAAGGGTTTAAAATTACTGACATTGAACAATTACGAACGCATGGAATAGAACCTAAAAAAATTGTAGAAAAGGGATTTGATATTTATCTGAAACAACTTTTAGACGATGGTTTTTTTCATGCCGATCCTCATCCAGGCAATATCTTTATTCAACCCAATGGTCAAATTGTCTTTATTGATTTTGGCTCGATGGGCGTGCTAACGGTAACCGAACGAGATTTGCTAGAAGATGTCGTAATTAATTTTGGTTTAAAGAATACACGTAAAATTGTACGATCGTTAAAAAAAATGGCCATTAAACATTATATTGAAGATGACAAACAATTAGAACGTGACATTTCTGATATTTTCGATTACTTAGAATACAACACCGTAGACACAATCGAAGTCCAAGTGATTATCAAAAAATTTAACAATATTTTGAATCGTAATCATGTTTTACTTCCTGAATATGTCTATATCTTACTAAGAGGTGTGGCTTTAATTGAAGGGATTGGACAACAATTAGACGCGGATTTAAATGTTCAAAAATCCATGCGACCATATGCCGCTAAACTTGCAAAAGAAAAATTATACCCTCAAAACGTAGCAAAGAAAGCCATTAAAAATTTGAGTGATCTCAAAGATTTAATGGATGATATCCCAGAAGATACTTTAAAGTTAATTGAAAAAGTAAACAATGATCAATTGGCTTTAAATTTTAAGATTGCTGAAATTCGATTAATCCTTGCCATTATAAAGACAAGTGTCAACAAATTAGTATTAGCAATTCTTACACTGACCTTTGGGATTGGAGCCAGTATGCTCGCCAATACCAAAGTGAGACCATTAATTCTTGATATGCCATTATTAGCTTGGGTTGGATATGGAATGTCCATTTTTACAGGACTATCCATTTTATATTACGTATTCCGAAAGAAATAACAGGCAATAAAAAACTCCTTTCTCAAACGAAAGGAGTTTTTTATTGGTTACATATAGCACCGATAATAAAAAAGGCCTTCTCATCGAGAAGGCCTTATATCTAATGTATCGTTAGAAATTATTTCTTTTTGATAACTTTAGTTTCAGTTACTGTTGCAGTTTTAGGTAAAACTTCAACACGTCTGTTTCTTTGGTAACACTCTTCAGTTTCTTCTTTACATAATAACTGAGACTCACCTAATCCACGAGCTGTTAAACGTTTTGCGTCAACACCACCTCTTTCAGATAAAACCTTTACTAATGCTTTAGCACGTTTTAAAGATAAAGTTTTGTTGTAAGCAGCAGATCCTCTTTGGTCAGCGTGTCCGTCGATGTAGAAGTTTTTATCTTTTAAATCTTCAGAGTTTAAGATTTGTGCTGCTACACGTACGTCATCGTAAGAAGACTCAACAATTTTATCAGAGTTGTACTCGAATAAGATTGAAGATAAACGTTTAGCAACGTGAACTTCAGTCCAAGGACATCCGTTGTTTTCTGCTGGTCCTTTAACGTCTGGACACTCATCTAATTTATCAACAACACCATCTCCATCTCTATCTGGACATCCGTTAGTTGCTGGATCGTTTGTAGCAATACCTGCTTCTGTAGGACAAGCGTCTTCTTTATCTAAGATTCCATCACCATCTGTATCTGGCCAAGGACATCCGTTGTTTTCTTGTGGTCCTGCAACCTCTGGACATTCGTCAACATTATCAGTTAATCCGTCACCATCAGTATCTGGCCATGGACATCCGTTGTTTTCTTTTGGTCCGAATTCGTTTGGACAGTTATCTAAATGATCTGGAATTCCGTCTCCGTCAGCATCTGGACATCCGTTTGTAGCTGGATCGTTTGTAGCGATACCTGCAACTTCTGGACATGCATCCTCGTCGTCGATGATTCCGTCACCATCTTTATCATTGTTTCCGAAACGGAAAGTTAAACCAACTGTGTGTTGGAAGAAGTCGAAGTAATCAGTTTGAGTTGCTGGGATCCAGTTGTAATCAGAAGCAACGTTTAAACCGAAGTTTTTAGTAAACCAGAAGTTAATACCAACACCTCCGTTTAATACGAAGTGATTTTTCTCAGCTGTTACATCTTCGTTTAAGATATCAGTTTGTGGGTTATCAGACTCACCAATTGTAGAAACGTATGGAGTTGAGAATCCAGAGTAATCATAACGGTGGTATCCCGCTCCAATTCTTAAATATGGATCAAACCAAGAGTTTTCGTTTAAGAAATATCCATTAGCGAATTTATAACGTAAACCTAAACCAGCGTTGATGAATAATTCGTCGTTGATATTTAATCTTTTGTTGTCAATTTCACCAACAGAAGCTGTTAAATCAACATCGAAAGATCTGTTTAAGTTACGGATAACAGATAATTTAGATAAAGGTGGAACGATATCCCAGTTATCAGTATCAAAGTAGTGGTCGAAAGCTCCACGAGCTGCACGGTGATCAGTTGCGTGTGCACCTACTGTAATTGCCCATGGATTTCTAGAATTCTGAGCGTCTACTAATGAGTTACCAGCTAATAGTAACGTCATTGCAGATAATAATAGATTAAACTTTTTCATTATCAAATATTTAGCGTTTTAAATATATTTTCTTTTTAGTAATATTAAAGCAAATTTAAGAATTCTTTATCATTCTATCCAAATCTCTTTTCAAATCTTTTCCTTTTATTGTCTCTCGCTTATCATAAAGTTTCTTTCCTTTTGCTAAATAAATCCTTAGCTTAGCTAATCCTTTATTGTTAATATAGAGAGTTGTCGGAACAACTGTTAATCCAGTTTCTTTTGTCTTACGTTCTAACTTCTTTAATTCAGAACGCGTCAAAAGTAATTTTCGATCTCTTCGAGTTTTATGGTTAAAATAGGTCCCCCAATCATACTCATCAATAAACATATTAATGATATACAGTTCACCGTCTTTCATTTGACAGAAACTTTCAGTGATTGAGGCTTTCCCCATTCTTATTGACTTTATCTCAGTTCCAAACAATTGGATCCCGGCATCGTATGAATCTAATAATTCAAATTCAAAGCGTGCACGTTTATTCTTAATTGTAACTTCCTTTTGCACTTTATTTTATTCCAATTAAAATTTGTAACTTTGCCGAAATGTTAAAACAAACATCATACCAAAAATTATGTTAAATGTTTCTAATTTATCACTTCAATTCGGAAAGCGTGTACTTTTCGACGAAGTTAATATAAAATTTACAAATGGCAACTGTTACGGAATCATTGGGGCTAACGGTGCCGGAAAATCTACATTCTTAAAGATTTTATCGGGAGAAATTGATCCAACTTCAGGACATGTTTCTTTAGAGAAAGGGAAAAGAATGTCTGTACTTGAACAAAATCACTTTAAATACGACGAATACACTGTTTTAGATACTGTATTACGTGGAAATAAAGTGTTATATGATATTAAAGAAAAAATGGATGCCTTATACGCTAAGCCTGATTTCTCTGAAGAAGACGGAATCAAAGCAGGTGAATTAGGTGTTATTTATGAAGAAATGAACGGGTGGAATGCAGAATCAGACGCTGCAACATTATTATCGAATGTTGGGATTGAGTCGGATATGCACTACACATTAATGGGAGATTTAGATAATAAAGCGAAAGTACGTATCTTAATTGCTCAAGCATTATTTGGTAATCCTGATGTATTGATTTTGGATGAGCCTACGAATGAGTTGGACGTTAACACAATCCAATGGTTAGAAGATTTCTTAGGAAACTTCGAAAACACGGTAATTGTTGTCTCTCACGACCGTCACTTCTTAGATGCAGTTTGTACGCACATTTGTGACTTAGATTTCGGAAAATTAAACTTATATTCTGGAAACTATACGTTCTGGTACGAGTCTTCTCAGTTAGCAGCAAAACAACGTGCGCAACAAAACAAGAAAGCAGAGGAAAAGAAAAAGGAATTACAAGATTTCATTGCTCGTTTCTCTTCTAACGTAGCGAAAGCAAAACAAACGACTTCTCGTAAGAAAATGTTAGAGAAATTAAATATCGATGACATTAAACCTTCTTCTCGTCGTTACCCAGCGATTATTTGGGAACAATCACGTGAAGCTGGAGACCAAATCTTAGAAGTTAACAATTTATCGGCTTCTGTTGATGGTGAAATCTTATTTAAAGATGCAAACATCAACTTAAAGAAAGGGGATAAAGTAGGTATCTTCTCTCGCAATTCGAAAGCCATTTCTCAATTCTTCGAAATTTTAGCAGGAAATGCACAACCAGATTCTGGAGATTTCTCTTGGGGAATTACAACAACTCAAGCTTACTTACCATTAGATAATACTAATTTCTTTAAAGAAGATATCAATTTAGTGGATTGGTTACGCCAATACACAGAATCAGATGAAGAGCGTCACGAAGAATTTATGCGTGGTTTCTTAGGAAAAATGTTATTCTCTGGAGACGAAGCTTTGAAAAAATCTTCTGTATTATCAGGAGGTGAAAAAATGCGTTGTATGTTCTCTCGTATGATGTTATTACGTGCGAACGTTTTAATGTTAGATGAACCTACAGGTCACTTAGACTTAGAATCGATTACAGCTTTAAACAACTCTTTAGTCAACTTCAAAGGAACTGTTTTAATGGGGTCTCATGACCACGAATTAATTCAAACGACTTGTAACCGTATCATCGAGTTAACACCAAACGGTATTATCGATCGTTACATGTCTTACGATGAATTCTTAGAAGATCCTAAAGTAAAAGAATTAAAAGCGAAATATTACGGAAAATAATTCTTCACTATAATTTAAAAAACTCCAATCAAACGATTGGAGTTTTTTTTATCCCTAAAAAATAATTGCCATAAAAAAAGTCCAGCTCGTCAGCTGGACTTCAAAATATATGAAAGCTTAAAAATTAAGCATCAATTTTTGCATAGTGTGCATTTTGCTCAATGAATTCACGACGTGGTGGAACATCATCCCCCATTAACATCGAAAAGACACGATCGGCTTCAGCAGCATTATCAATCGTTACTTTACGTAATGTACGGTGTTGAGGATTAAGGGTTGTATCCCATAATTGTTCCGCGTTCATTTCCCCAAGACCTTTGTAACGTTGAATGGTTACACCTTTACCATCAGTTGATAATTCTTGTGTAATTTGTTCACGCTCTTTCTCGTTCCAAGCATATATTTGTTTCGCTCCTTTCTTTAATAAATAAAGTGGTGGAGTTGCAATATAAATATGTCCTTGCTCGATTAATTCTTTCATGTAACGGAAGAAGAACGTTAAAATTAATGTCGCGATGTGAGAACCGTCGACATCGGCATCGGTCATAATGACGATTTTGTGGTAACGTAATTTTGCAATGTTTAAGGCTTTTGAATCTTCCTCTGTACCAATAGTTACACCTAAAGCCGTATAAATATTTTTAATCTCTTCGTTATCTAAAACTTTGTGAGCCATCGCTTTTTCCACATTCAAGATCTTACCACGTAATGGTAAAATCGCTTGAAAATGACGATCACGCCCTTGTTTTGCCGTACCTCCGGCAGAATCACCCTCGACAAGGAATAATTCAGATTCTTCTGGATTACGTGAAGAACAATCCGCTAACTTACCTGGTAAACCACTTCCACCCATTGGGTTTTTACGTTGTACCATTTCACGGGCTTTCTTCGCCGCTTGACGTGCCTTAGCCGCTAAAATCACTTTATCAACAATTAATTTTGCCGATGCTGGATTTTCTTCTAAGAAATTCGTTAACATCTCCGCAACGATTTTATCAACCGCTGGAGACACTTCAGAGTTCCCTAATTTTGTTTTCGTTTGACCTTCGAATTGAGGTTCCATTACTTTAACAGAAACTACTGCTGTTAAACCTTCACGGAAATCATCCCCTACGATTTCAACTTTCTCTTTTGCTAAGTTAAAGTTTTCTTCGGCGTATTTTTTTAAGGTACGTGTTAATGCACGACGGAAACCTGTTAAATGGGTTCCTCCTTCGTGTGTATTAATATTATTAACGTATGAATGGACATTCTCTGTATACGAAGTATTATAACGCATCGCTACCTCAACTGGAATACCATCACGCTCACCTTCCATGAAGATCACGCTATCCATAATAGATTCACGATTACCATCAATGAATTCAACGAATTCTTTTAATCCTTCTTCAGAATGGAACGTTTCAGAAACATAATTTCCTTCTTCGTCTGTAGTACGCTCATCAGTTAATGTAATGTTGATTCCCTTATTTAAGAATGCTAATTCACGTAAACGATTGGCTAATGTATTATAGTTGTATTCTGTTACTTCTTGAAAGATCGTATCATCCGGTGTGAAAGTCACAGTTGTACCATTGCGATCGGTCTCACCTACTGCTTTGACATCGTATAATGGCTTACCTTTTGAATACTCTTGGATATATTTTTTACCGTTTTTAAAAACTTCTGCCGTTAAATGGTTAGATAACGCATTCACACAGGATACACCAACCCCGTGTAAACCTCCAGAAACTTTATAGGTATCTTTATCGAATTTTCCACCAGCTCCAATTTTAGTCATTACAACCTCTAAAGCCGATTTCCCTTCTTTTTTGTGCATATCAACAGGAATCCCACGACCGTTATCTTCTACACGAATCGAGTTCCCTTCTAATATTGTTACTTTAATCGTATCACAGTAACCTGCTAACGCTTCATCAATAGAGTTATCAACAACCTCATAAACTAAGTGATGCAATCCTCTAACTCCGACGTCTCCAATATACATTGAAGGACGAAGACGAACGTGCTCCATACCTTCTAACGCCTGGATATTATCCGCCGTATATGTGTTATTACTCATAATGTATTTCTCTATCTTTTTAAAACAAACAAATATAGTGAAATTTAGCCAACTTACCATCACAAACTAAGGTTAAAAACATCCTTTTCAAAATGAATCATCACAAAAAAAGCCTTGAAAAATCAAGGCTTTATCGATAGACCAATAAATGGTTATATGTCTTTTTTATGCAAGTAAACGACTTTCTTCGTCTCGAAGAAATCTTCTTCAAAGAAATCAGAGATATTATGCAATTCAGCATTTGGAAAATCTTTTAACTCTTCCGTCAAATCACCTCCTTTCAAATATAACAAGCCGTTCGGCAATGGATTTAATGAATCTTTTTTAAATTTTCCTCTGATCCATTCTGCAAAACGAGGCATAGCAGTTACCGCACGAGAAACAACAAAATCATAATGTTGATGCAACTCTTCCGCTCTTTTTTGTTCTGCTTTCACATTTGTTAAACCTAAACCGTTGGCAACACCTTGAACCACTTTAATTTTTTTACCAATAGAATCCACCAAATGAAAATTAACATTTGGGAATAAAATCGCTAATGGAATACCAGGCAATCCACCTCCAGTACCAACATCTAAGACATCCGAACCATCCTCAAACTTCATCACTTTAGCAATCGCTAAAGAATGTAAGATATGATTGGTATAGATTTCATCGATATCCTTACGTGAAACAACATTGATTTGCTCATTCCACTCTTTGTATAAATCGCCAACTTTATTGAATTGTTCGATTTGTTTTTCAGTTAAATCAGGAAAATATTTTAAAATTAAATCCATAAAGATTATATGATTTCAGAAACTTTGTTGCAAATATACTCCAACAATTTTGTGTCTGCATCAGTAAATGGATCAATTGTGTGCGAATCAATATCAATTTGACCAATATTTTCTCCATTTTTGAAAATAGGCATTACAATTTCAGCTTTTGTTTCAATCGAGCAAGCCAAATAATTATCTTGAGCATATACATCTGGAACAACAAAAGTCTCGTTCGATTCAGCCACTTGACCACAAATTCCTTTTCCGTAAGGAATAATTACATGATCGGTTTCAGCCCCGACATATGGTCCTAATTTCAATTCATTTTTATCTCCATTCTTAAAGTAAAATCCCACCCAATTGTAGTGTTCTACTTCATCCGATAACAATTGACAAATACGTTGTAGTTTTTCCTCTACTGCTATTGGACTATCAAAAATGACATCTACTCTTTTATTTAAATTTTCCATGGTATATTCTAATTTTAAAACGAACAAAATTATGAATTAGATCAGATATTAATCGCTTTAAAGAAATAAATTAAGCATAATCAACATTTATTAGAACATTATTCTTTTCTTGTATTTATATACAGAGAATAATTATTGTATTTCTGCAAAGGAGAACGAATATATTCTTATGATTTCAGTTATATTTGTTTATATAAACTACCCTATGAAACAATATTTACCCACACTATATTTTCTGCTTCGCTTTTTAGGCTCATATATTCTATTGATTATCATTTACAACTGGTACCTGAATCAATATTTACCTTTTAATCAGCCTGATCCTTTTACACGTTTTTGTGCAGATTTAGCCTCAAAAGGGTTTAATTGGATTGGTTTTGAATCGATGACGGTGCATTTGCCTGGAGAAAATTTTATGCGCTTATTAGTGGATCGTAAAATAGGCTCAATTGTAAATGAAGGATGCAACGCTATATCCGTGTTAATTATATTCGTCTCTTTTATTTTAGCCTTTTACACTACTTTTAAACAAACCTTTACCTATATCATCCTTAGTTTAGTGGCTCTTTTTGGTATGAATATTTTTAGAATTATTCTTTTAACGTACATTTTCCGATACCATTCGGAATATTCTAAAGTTTCTCACGACTACCTCTTTCCTGCCATTATTTACGGTTCAATTATTATTCTATGGATTGTTTGGATAAAACAATTTGTCTTAAAAAAGAAATCAAATGCCTAACTATTTACGATACTCCATAGCTGCTTTATTGGTATTTGGATTGGTGTTGGTTCGTGTTTTCGAACAGCACTTATTTTATGATCCTTTACTAAGCTATTTTAAAAATGCACAACATGACACCCTTCCTGCTATGGATGAGATGAAATTGTATAGTCATGTATTCTTCCGTTATATGATTAATCTTCTGTTAACTGCTTTCATCATAAAAGTGTTGTTCTGGAAGCAGATGTATGTAAAATTGACGATTGTTCTTGGAATAGTAGGGTTTATAATATTGTTGCCAATTTATGCATATATGCTCCGTCATCAATTCAACTTTGGAGAAATGATATTCTTTTATATTCGTCGATTTTTAATTCAACCCATGTTTTTAATCCTTTTGGTTCCCTGTTTTTATTACCAAGAGATCCGAAATAAAAAAGCGACTGAATAATTTCAGTCGCTTTTTTTATATTTTATCTTGTTGTTCTGCTTCTTTTCGAGCTTCTTTTTTTAGGGTGCGGTATTTAAATAACCATCCTAAAAACCCTCCAAAAATCAACCCTATACCAATTCCACCTACAATCCCAATACTAAAACTGTATTCTTTAATCATCACCTCAAAAACAGTGTGTGTTGTCGCATACATCACATATGATAATGCTAAAAGTAAAAGTCCTATGATTGTTGCGTATGACATGGTTTAATAAAATTTAGAATAAATCAGCATTGATACGTTGGCGAACCGCTTCGTATAAAATGGCACCAGCAGCAACTGAAACATTTAAAGATGCCGTTTGTCCTGCCATTGGTAACTTAATAATTTTATCTGAAATTTTAATGATCGAATCTGATACTCCATCCTCCTCACTACCCATAACAATAGCTGTTGGAACAGAGAAATCGGCATCATAAATAAAATCTGCTGATTTTTCTGATGCGGAGAAAATTGAAATTCCTGATGCTTGTAAATATTTAATTACATTCACTAAGTTTGTCTCTTTACAAACCGGAATATTATATAAAGCTCCTGTTGATGTTTTAATCGCATCCCCGTTTACAGAGGCTGAACCTTTTGCAGGAATAATAATTGCATCTACTCCGACACACTCTGCAGTACGTGCAATCGCTCCAAAATTACGAACATCACTTACACGATCTAAAATTAAAATGAATGGAGTTTTTCCTTTTTCCCAAACTTGAGGCAATACATTTTCAATCGAATCAAATTCAATCGGTGAAATAAATGCATAAACTCCTTGGTGGTTTTTTCCTGTGAAACGATTTAATTTTTCAACCGGAACATAACTTACTGGAATTTCGTATTCCGTTACTAATTTTCTTAATTCAGAAAAGATTTCACCTTGTAATCCTTTTTGAATAAAAATTTTATCGATTGTTTTCCCTGCTTCAATCGCTTCAATAACAGGTCTAAGACCAAAAATACCTCCTTCGTTTTTCATAGTTGCAAAGATACAATTATTTACCAATCCTTTTCTTTACTTTTTGGATATAATGTGGTAAGCCTGTCGTTAATGCAAATGCAAGGATAAATACAGCGATTACACTCCATAAATTCAAAGAAAAATGAATTAAACGAAAAACCAAACTCCCCATTAAAAATACCATAATAAAGGTCTGGAAATAAAAATGTTGCACTAACTCCTGTCCTTTTTTTGTTCGTTTGACAAAAAATAAGAGCGCCAATAGGAGAAGTACTGAAAGAATTGCTGGATATTTCATTTTAATCAATATGCAATTCAAAAATACGCTAAATTTACTATACTTTTGTTTTTATCATTTACTCATTAAAATTCGAATCAAATGCAACAATATTTAGACTTATGTCGTAAAGTCATGAACGAAGGAACATTGAAAGAAGATCGAACAGGCACAGGAACCAAAAGTATTTTTGGTTATCAAATGCGTTTTGACTTAAAAGAAGGTTTTCCTTTAGTAACTACGAAAAAATTGCATTTAAAATCGATCATTCACGAGTTATTATGGTTTTTAAAAGGAGACACAAACATCCAATATCTAACGGATAATGGTGTCAGAATTTGGAACGAATGGGCAGACGAAAATGGTGATCTAGGACCTGTATATGGAAAACAATGGCGTTCTTGGGGTAAACCAAATGGAGAAGTAGTCGACCAAATCAAAGTGGCCATCGATCAAATCAAAAATAATCCTGATTCAAGACGTATTATTGTTTCGGCTTGGAATGTGGGGGAATTAGATCAAATGGCTCTAGCGCCTTGTCATGCCTTTTTTCAATTTTATGTAAACGATGGTAAATTATCCTTACAGTTATACCAACGCAGTGCCGATATCTTTTTAGGTGTACCTTTTAATATTGCATCATATGCTTTATTACAAATGATGGTGGCACAAGTTTGTGATTTAGAAGTAGGCGATTTTGTCCACACTTTTGGAGATGCGCACATCTACAAAAATCATTTTGACCAAATTCAATTGCAATTAACAAGAGAACCCCATCCATTACCAACGATGAAAATCAATCCAGAAGTAAAAGACATCTTTGATTTTACGTATGAGGACTTTGAACTGATCAATTACCAAGCACATCCTCACATTAAAGGAATTGTAGCTGTTTAAAATATAATTGAGGCAATGAAGTGATTCATTGCCTTTTTTTACCTATCGATCATAAAAAATCATGAAAATGGTTTATTTCATTTTGAAATTAAAATTTTAATTCTACATTAGTGTTATAATTAACAATGATATAACACTAATGAAAAAAAATTTATTTTGTGTAGGGATGTTATTGTCTGTTTTCACATCGACTGTATCAGCACAAAACATTACTTCTATTACCTCATTCGATAATCGTGTAGAATCTTCAATTGTAAATATTAAAAAAGTAAATTTAACAAAAGAAGAAAATGCCATCAAAAATGCCATTGCGCAAAAATCTGATCGTTTTGTCATTGCATTACCTCAATTATCACAATCTTCTTCTGAACAATTTATTGTTAAAGAAAGAAACTTATTAAGTAAAAGTTTACAAGATCGTTACGAAAATATTCGTTCATATTATGGTTATTCAACAACTAACCCTAATAAACGTGTAAGTTTATCGTACTCTCCAGAACGTGGAATTAGTTCTGTTGTGTATAGTTCTTCCGAACGCTATGTTATTGAAAAATCAGGAGATAGCTATCAAGTACTTGATTCAAGATCAATTCCTGGTTTAAAAGATTTTACGTGTGGAGACGTTGAACCAACAACAGCTTACAAAAATTTAACAGATTATAACAATCCAAATACAAAACGTAAATATCGTTTAGCAGTTGCAACAGATTATCAATTTAATCAGACAGCAGCAAATAATGGTACACCTAATTTTGAAGCGACTTTAGCAGCAATCGTTCAAATGATGACTTACGTTTCGCCATTATACGAAAATGATTTATCGATCACATTCGAATTAGTGGATGGATTAGACCGCGTAGCATATTTAACTTCTGCTTCTAATCCATATACGAATACCAATTTAAATTCTAAAACGCAAGAAGTTTTAGATGCTCAAATTGGACCTGAAAACTATGATGTAGGTATTTTATTAACAAACCGTACAGGTGGAGGAAATGCAGGAGCCATTGGATCAGTATGTAACAATGCAATCAAAGGATCAGCATATGCTGGAGGATTAAATTCATTACAAGCTGTAGATATGATGACTTTTGCGATGGTTACTGCACACGAAATGGGTCACCAATTTGGAGCAAATCATACCCACGCTAGAAATGAAGGTTATTCGGCTAATCGTGAAATCGGGAGTGGTTTATCAGTAATGGGATATGCCGGTGTTACTGGAACTCATGATGTAGCTACAGAAGATAAAACATTACACCAATTCAATCATTACAATTTAAGACAGATTAATACGTATTTATCTCGTCAAACGTGTGGTGAAATTACACCTTCTACGAATACACCACCAGTTGTATCGTTACCTGCAGTAAGTTATCGCATCCCTAAAGGAACTCCTTTCCGTTTAGAAGGAATTGCAACTGATGCAGATGGTGATCCAATTACTTATTCTTGGGAACAATCTAATCCTTTAACGCAATATACTGGAGATAAGTTCAGAGATCCTAGCAGTACAAATGTAGATGGGGCATTATTCAATGTATATGGTCACAACGAAAGTCCTGTCGCTTATTTCCCACCATTAGAACAAGTGAAAAGCGGAAACTTAAGAACAAACTGGAATACCGTTTCTGATGTAGCTCGTAACTTAATTTTTGTATTACAAGCAAGAGATAATAATATTGATGGAGGACAAATCGATTCAAAACAAGTAACTGTAATTGTTCGAGATCTTGAACCTTTTGAAATTACAAACATCAATTTGAACCAAACATTAGTTTCTGGAGAACCAATGACATTAAATTGGAATGTATCAGGAACAGATGCTAATACTATAGATGTAGCGAATGTAGCCATCAAATTAACAACGGATGGTGGACAAACTTTTACAACTTTAGTTGAAAGTACTCCTAACAATGGTTCAGCTACATTTACAATTCCTCAAGAGATTTCGGCTGAAAGTGCTTATCTAGTTGTGGAAGCTATTGGAAATATCTTCTATGCTATGAGTCCAGAAGTTGCAATCAATTATGAAGTATCATTGGATTGTACGACCTATGAAAATACAAACACATACAATATCCCAGACGGGAATGCTGTAGTGGTTCCATTAACAATCGCTGGAGCTACTGGACAATTGGAAGATTTTTCAATTATTACAGATATTAATCATACAAGACGTTCTGATTTAGCGTTACAATTTGCTAAAATTGGATTTGATCAGTATTATCAATTAATGACTTATCAAAACTGTGGAACTTCTCAAAACTTAAAAGTAAAATTCTCTGAATTTGGGGATAACATGTACACGAACTGTGATGTAGAAAATGCGAATATTGCACCGACATCATTTGATTTCAATCGCTATAAAAATTTAAACATTAACGGAAATTATCAGTTCCGAGTTTTAGATTTAGTTGCAGGAAATTCTGGAACAGTTAATCGTGTAGCAATTGAAATATGTAAACGTTCAACGTCTACTTTAAGTCTAGATAATTTAGTCGCTGAAAAGAATGAATTTGGTATTTATCCAAATCCAAACAATGGTAATTTTAATGTACGTGTAAAATCAAACAGCAACACATTTACAGCTCATGTGATTAATTTAGCGGGACAAACTGTTTATTCCAAAACATTTAACACTACAAATTCTAATGTAAATGATTATGCGATGAGCGTTTCTCACTTACCTAAAGGAGTTTATGTGGTATCTATTCAAGATGGTACGCAGACACAAACTAAAAAATTAATGATTAAGTAATTTAAAAACAAATAAAAAAACCTCAGCTGAAGCTGAGGTTTTTTTTTATAATTCCTATTGAACAACATTCTTTTTCGTCCCCAATAACTATGAATATGATACAGTTTTTATAAAAAATTTCTGAATGAAATTCATATTACTCGAAAAACCACAGCAAAAATACTCCCTAATTTATTCATTTACACAACTTTAGTAACCTAAAATTAAAAATCCGTATTTTACAAAACCTAACAAACTCTGGAAGACTTTTCTCAACGCCTATAGATTATAGAAAAATTTTCAAACACTCTGTTAAAAAAAAGGTTTATTTACGGAAAGCACAACAAACACTATCGTATTGTTTTTTTAAATATTTAGATTTAAAAAAATCAAACCTTAAAAAACAAATATGGAAAAAAAATCTATTCTGTGCAGGATTTATTCTTGCCTCTCTATCTACCACTTTACATGCCCAAGACAAACCAATAATTGATGTCAATGTTTTATCAAAATTTGAACAAAGCAAAAAACAAAAAATTGATTTGAGTCAAATCGAGGGTATAATTCAACAGGCGATACAAACCAATGCTACTTCATTTAGAGGTAAATTATCCAATCTAAAGAATACAGGAGAGTTTGTATTTACAGAACGATCAATTTTAAATGCAAAATTAAAAGCGAAATTCCCCAACATCAAATCTTATACAGGGTACTCGACAACGAATCCAAACCAAAAGATTTCATTGAGCTACTCCCCTTCCAACGGAATTTCAGCAATTATTTATTCACCATCTGAAAAATTTGTGATTGAAAAGGTTGGAAACGAATATCAAATTTTCGATGCAAAAAATTTACCATCACTAAAAGGATTTGACTGTGGTGAAGCCAAATTAGCTTCAAACAAATTAACAAATTCTACCCAATCGGTGAATAATCCTAATCAGTATCGTAAGTACAAATTAGCAGTTGCTACAGATTATCATTTTAACCAATTCTTTGCGAACGGAGAAACTCCAACTTTAGAATCATCTTTAGCTGCAGTAGTTCAAACCTTAACGTATGTATCGCCTGTTTATGAAAATGATTTATCCATCACCTTCGAATTGGTCGATAATACGGAGAATGTAACTCATTTAACAGAAGAATCTGATCCTTATTTCTTAATTAACTTCTTTGGATTTGAATTGACTAATTTAAATGATAAGACGCAAGAAGATTTAGATCAATATATTGGATCAGAGAATTACGATGTGGGAATTGTACTTACAGGAAAAGCCAGTGGTGGAAATGCTGGAGGAATCGGAACTGTATGTAATAACGAATTAAAAGGATCATCCTATGCCGGGGGGATTGGAACAGGTGAAACATTTATTCAATTTGCCATGATTGTAGCCCATGAATTAGGACATCAATTTGGAGCGAATCATGTGCATGCGCGAAACGAAAATTTTGAGGCCAATCGTGAAATCGGAAGTGGGGTGACTGTTATGGGATATCCAGGAGTTACCGGAACCCATGATGTTACTGATGCATTTGTTCAACAATTTAATCATTACAACTTAAGACAAATAAATACTTATTTAGGCGCTCAAAGTTGTGGAATTACTACCCCATCGACAAATCAGGCGCCAATTGCGAATGCAGGAAACGATTACAACATTCCTAAAGGTACGCCATTCTGTTTGTCAGGTACGGCCACAGATGCAGACCAAGATCGTTTAACCTATTCTTGGGAACAATCCAATCCTTTGGTTTCTGATACAGGTATGGATTTCTTTAATCCTAGTTCGACAAATACGGAAGGAGCAAATTTCCGTATCTATGCACATCAGGAAAATCCTGTGGCTTATTTCCCTCCTTTAAAACAAGTTCTATCAGGAAATTTGAGAACGACATGGAATAATATTTCTGATGTTGAAAGAGATTTAAAATTCGTTTTTCAAGTACGAGACAATCAACCGCAGGGAGGACAAATTGCATCGGATGAAGTAACTGTGGCAGTAAAAGATGTAGGGCCTTTCAAAATCAATAATGTTAATTTAAATCAAACCATTCGTCTAGGTAACCCTGCCGAAAAAGTTTCTCTCGAAGTCATTAATCTAGCAGGTCAAAGTATTTATCAAAAACAATACAATAGTTCATCAAACGAAATCCGAGTGAATGTGAATCATTTACCAAAAGGAGTATATGTGGTGAAAATAGATGATGGAAAAGAAAAACAAACGAAAAAAATCATCATTAAATAGTTTAATAATTCTTAATTTTAGATACCTCAGGCAACTGGGGTATTTTTTATTTTTATTCCTTATGAAGAAAAGTGTAGCATTACTCCTTTTGATTGGTCTATGCCTAGCATGTCAATCACAGAAGCCGATAAATCAACCCATCGAACCAATTGAAATTATTACTCTAAGGGAAAATTCGTTGATTCAATTTGATTCCATTCTGTTGATCAATAATGAAATTGAATATGGTAAAGTAACCAATCAAATGAATGCCACTCGATTTCCTGGCATTCCATTTAAATCCGTTGATTTTAGCAACCAATCGGTCGTTTTAATCAATCTTGATATGACGAAAGCAAAAACCTCAACCTATAAAATCATTCCAGAGATTTCAGATCAACAACTCAAATTGAAACTGAAAGAACAAAAAAACGAACAATTTGATGATATTCCTAAAAAACAGCGATTCATCCAATTGCTTGAAATTCCGAAAGTCAATTCCATCGAAAAGATAGAATTTATTCCATAAATAATGTAACAAAACACGATTTTATGCATCTAATCATTTAATTGTTATTTTATGAAAAGAACTTTTTTATATATCGCCATCGCTTTCGCATTTACAACATATGCGCAAGCACAGGTTATGACACCTCCACCAAGTTACAGTGAAACACAGATGGACACTAGTAAAGTCTATCGCGCGGAAGCTGAACGCATCAATAATTTGGTGCACACCAAATTGGATTTGAAATTTGATTATGCCAAGCAGCATGTGTTAGGAGAAGCATGGGTAACTTTAAAACCCCATTTCTATGAAACCAACAAATTAACGTTGGATGCTAAAGCCATGTTAATTCATGAAGTTGCTTTGGTCCAAGGAAATACCAAAAAACCATTAAAGTTTACCAACGACGATTATCAGCTTTTTGTGGATTTGGATAAAGTGTATAAAAGGGATCAAGAATATACCGTGTACATCAAATATACTGCGCGACCAAACGAGGTAAAACAGCAAGGGAGTGCTGCCATTAACGATGCACGTGGAATATACTTTATCAATCCTGATGGTTCCGATCCTTCTAAACCAACTCAAATATGGACCCAAGGCGAAACAGAGTCATCATCTTGTTGGTTCCCTACCATCGATAAACCCAATCAAAAAACTTCTCAAGAAATTTATCTAACTTATCCTGAGAAATATGTTTCGTTATCGAATGGTTTATTAAAATCCTCAAAGAAAAATCCAAACGGAACAAAAACGGATTATTGGAAATTTGATTATAAACATGCGCCTTATTTATTCTTTGTGGGTATTGGTGACCACGCCATTATTAAAGACAAATGGAAACATATTGATGTTGACTACTACGTAGAACAAGATTATAAAGAGTATGCAAAGGATATCTTCGGAATGACTCCAGATATGATTACATTCTTTTCTGATCTTTTAAATTACCCTTACCCATGGGATAAATATCATCAAATGACGGCACGAGACTATGTCTCTGGAGCAATGGAAAACACGGGTGCTGTGTTATTTTATGAAGCGGTTCAACAAAAACCTGGAGAATTAATCGATGAAAATACAGCTGAGCCTATTATCGCACACGAATTATTCCACCATTGGTTTGGTGATTTAGTAACAGCTGAATCATGGACAAATTTAACAGTCAATGAATCTTTCGCCAATTATTCAGAGTATTTATGGTTTGAACATCGTTACGGAAAAGAAAAAGCAGACGAACACCGATACATCGACCGACAAGGATATAAACAAGGCGATAATTTCGAGAAAAAATTAGTACGACCACACTACAATTCGCGTGAGGATATGTTTGATGCTGTGTCGTACAACAAAGGTGGTGCAATCATGCACATGTTACGTCATTATTTAGGAGATGAGGCTTATTTTAAAGGGCTTAATCATTACTTAAAAAACAATGCCTATAAATCTGCTGAAGCAACGCATTTGCGTTTAGCTTTAGAGGAAATATCAGGGCGTGACTTGAATTGGTTTTTTGATCAATGGTACTATTCAAATGGACATCCAAAATTAACCATTGCGTCAGAATATCAAGCGGCAAACAAAAAGGTGAAAGTGATTGTCAAACAAGATCCAAAATTATTGTTTGAATTCCCGATCACTTTTGATGTGGTGGTAGATGGTAAAACAAAACGTCATCAAGTATGGGTTGGAAAGAAAAATGAATCCATTTTTGAATTTGACGCCGTTTCTAAACCAGAGGTGGTGATTTCAAATGCCGATCAAGTTTTATTGGCTGAAATTAATGATGTCAAAAGTATAGATGAATTCATCGCCCAATATAAAAACGGTAAAAACGAATTCGACACCAGACGTTTAGCCATAGAAGCATTCGCGAAAGAACAAACAACAAATGATAAAGCTCTAAACGCTTTAGTTCAAGCATTAGATGATTCGTACGAAGGAATTCGCAACTTTACGATTCAACAATTGGATTTAAGATCCGATAAAGTGATGGCAAAAGCGAAAAACAAGTTATTAGCCATCGCCGCAAATGATCCTAAGACGAAAGTACAAGGAACAGCGATTAAAGCCTTAAACGAAGCAAATATTTTTGATGCTACAGTTTTTGAAAAAGCAGCTTCAAGTCCATCTTTCCGTGTGAAAGGTGGAGCAGTTGCAGGGATTGTAAAAAACAATCCTTCGGCATTGGATCAGTATGCAAACTTAGAAGATGATGTCATCAAATCAAGTGATGATCTAGTCACTATCCTAATTCCGACTTGGATAAAAAACAACCAATTAAACAAAGCGAAATTGATTGGGGAAAATGCTGCTTTCTATGAATTAATCAAATTTCAAGATGCAAAAGTGGGGAAAACCTACGAAGATGCTTTTCGTTGGATCATGAGTAACGATACCCCAGAAGCAACTGCAGGAATCGTATCTGCTTTCAACCGTTATTATGGATACTTCAAAGGAGAAAATCCTGCAGTAGCCAATATTGTTCGACAAACAGCAACGAAAGGATTAGAACTTAAAACGCAAACACTAAAACAAAAACCTTCTGCGGCTTTGGAAAAACAAGTAGAGCTGTTAAAAAATGCGATTGAAAAAATGAAATAATTATTTTTTTATTATCTTTATGAAGCTATTCTCGTCAGGGAATAGCTTTTTTTAGCCTTAGAAATAAACTATGATAAAACTAATTGTAGCCAAAGCGAGTAATAATGTAATAGGAGATAAAAATAACCTGATTTGGCATTTACCCAACGATTTAAAGCATTTTAAAAATTTAACGACTGGACATCCCATTATTATGGGACGAAAAACCTACGAATCATTGGGAAGACCGTTGCCAAATCGCACAAATATCATCATTACACGAGATCAGAATTTTATCGATGATCAAATCATTATCACCCATTCGCTCGAACAAGCATTAGCCAAAGCAAATGAAATTCAAGAAGACGTTTTTGTGATTGGAGGAGGTGAAATCTACAAGCAGGCCATGGAATATGTGGATGTAATTTATTTAACGGAAGTCCATCACGAATTTAACGGAGATACATACTTCCCTGAGATTGATGAAGAATCTTTTGAGGAAGTAGAACGTGTACATCATATGAAAGACGAAAAACATCCCTATTCCTATTCATTTATTACGTACAAACGAATCACGGACTCAGAAGAGTAAAAGGATAGACAGAGACATTTCTCATAATCCCAAACAACAACACAAGAAGAAGCAATCCAATCCATACCATTCGATTTGTAGGGATTCGGGTTGTTTTTTTTGCATCAAAAATAAAGTTATAGGTTTTAATGGCTATCCCATAGATCACGAATGGTGCAGCCAATACAAATAGAGCATTGTATCGTAGAGCTTCTCGGATTTCCAAATGCAGCAAATGATGCAAGGCACGTTGCGTCCCACAGCCGGGGCAATAGATTCCGAAAATCAGATGAGATGGGCAACGTAAAAATACAGCGTCTCCTGCTGATGGATCATTGTGATAAAAATAAAAAACACCGACAATCACAACAAGAAGGAGCATTCCTATTGTGATAAACTTCGTTGGTTTTATAGTTTTATTGATCATTCATCCAAAACTACAATTTAATTTGAATTTTATCCATAAAAAAAGGAAGAGCTCAGGTCTTCCTTTTCAATGATATCGATTAGTGAGAAATATTTTCTACAGCTTTTGGATCGTGTTTGTGTTTGAATAACAGAGCAAAGAAAATCGCAATAACTAAGGCATAAGCTGCAAATGTTAACCAGATGTTTTGCCAGTCTTTAAATAATAAAGGCTGATCAAACACACCATTTGCTCCAATGCTAATACCACGTTCGTTGATAAACTTCATCATTAAATTGTTATCCACTGTCGTGTCTAAAAATGAAGCTAATTCTTCGGTTGTTCCAAACGATTTTGTAAAATATTTATCAATTAACCAACCTGAAGTTAAACTTCCAAATACTGCTCCAATTCCGTTGGTCATCATCATAAACAGACCTTGAGCGGATGATCTAATTTTCGAGTCTGTTGTCGTTTCAACAAATAATGAACCTGAAATATTAAAGAAGTCAAACGCCATTCCGTAAACAATACAGGATAAGATAATCATCCATAAGTTTCCTGCAGGATCTGAGAATCCTAATAATCCGAAACGTAATACCCATGCTAACATTGATATTAACATCACTTTCTTGATTCCGTATTTCTTTAAGAAAAATGGAATGGCCAAAATAAATAGCGTTTCAGAGACTTGAGAAATCGACATAATAATCGTCGAATATTTTACAACAAAAGAATCTGCAAATTTTGGAAAATGTTTGAACTCATCTAAGAAAACATCGCCATAAGCATTGGTTAATTGTAATGCTCCTCCTAAGAACATGGCAAAGATAAAGAACAAGGCCATTTTATAATTCGCAAATAATTTAAAGGCATCTAAACCTAACATTTGCGTTAAACTGGCATTTTCATTGATTGTACGTTGAGGTTTACATGCTGGTAACGTAAGAATAGCATATAAGCCCAAAATAAATGCAACAACCCCCGCAATATAAAATTGAAATTCAGTGGCTTTATTTCCTGTTAAATTAGTAATCCACATCGCGACGATAAACCCTACCGTACCCCATACTCGGATGGGTGGGAAATCTTTAACGACATCGTAATGGTTTGATTTTAAAATAGTGTAAGAGATCGAATTGTTAAGTGCCATAGTTGGCATATAACAAGCCATTGCGGCTAACATAACCCAAAAGAAAGTGTTAGGGTCTGTGACTTGAGGAAGATAAAATAAGACGATAGCATAAGCGATATGCAGTGCTCCATAAAGCTTTTCTGCGTTAATCCATCGGTCTGCTACAATTCCGGCTAAGGTTGGCATAATTAAAGATGCAAATCCCATTGTCGAGAAAATTAAACCAAATTTGGTTCCGTCCCACTGCTTTGTTCCAAACCAATAGTTTGCAATGGTTATAAGCCATGCTCCCCACACAAATAATTGCAGGAAGTTCATGAAAGCTAGTCTAACTTTTAAAGACATATATATTTGAAATAGTTATTAGTTTCTTAGATTTTCAATTTCGTCACGTAGACGGGCCGCTAATTCATAGTCTTCGTTCATCACGGCTTTTTTCATTTCTTCTTCTAATTCTTCTTTAGACCAACCTGAAAAATCTGAACCAAATTCTTCTTCGTTTAAAAAATGAATTTCATCGTCATTCTCTAAATCATCGATGGCATCATTCAAAAGCTCTTCCTCCTCTTGGATGATATCCAAATGGATTCCGGCCTTCTCTACGACATGCTCATAGGCAAAAATAGGCGCATTAAAGCGCACCGCTAATGCAATGGCATCCGATGTTCTCGAATCAATTTCAGAACGTTTTCCATGTTCATCAACAAATACGATGTTAGAATAGAATACACCATCTTCCAGTTTATAGATATAAACGGATTCGACTTGTATTCCGAACGATTCCCCTAAGCTTACGAATAAATCATGCGTCAACGGACGTGGTGGATTAATATCTTTTTCTAAAGCCAATGCGATAGATTGTGCTTCGAAACTTCCGATAATAATAGGTAATTTACGTAAACCTGATTCCTCTTCAAGAATTAAAGCATATGCACCAGTCTGAGTTTGACTGTATGAAATGCCTTTTATCACTAAGCTGATTAAATTATTCATTTGGGCGTAAAATTACCAAAAAAAACTCAATTATTGTTGTTTTTTTAACACATAAAAAAACCGAACCAATTGATTTGGTTCGGTTTTATTTATTTTAAGATCGGGAACAATTACGCTACTCCCTTTAATTTTTTAATTTCTTCAATTAATTTCGGTACCACTTCAAAGGCATCACCTACGATTCCGTAATCCGCTGCTTTAAAGAATGGTGCTTCTGCATCATTGTTGATTACTACAATTGTTTTAGAACCATTTACACCTGCTAAGTGTTGGATCGCCCCAGAAATTCCAATTGCAATGTATAAATTAGGTGCAATCGCTTTTCCTGTTTGTCCTACGTGCTCTGAATGAGGTCTCCATCCAATATCAGCAACAGGTTTCGAAGATGCAGTTGCAGCTCCTAATAATTGCGCTAATTCTTCGATCATTCCCCAGTTTTCAGGTCCTTTTAAACCACGACCTGCAGAAACTACAATTTCAGCTTCTTTTAAATCGATTGCTCCTGTTTGAGCGACTTCAGTTCCTACAACTTTTACTTTAACGTCTGCATCAGAAACCGCAACTGATACTGATTCTTCAGAACCAGTAACTGCATTTTCTTTCACACCGTAAGAGTTTTGTAAAACAGTTACTACTGCTTTACCTGATACAGCTACAGTTTCAATTCCTTTTCCAGAGAACGCTTTACGATCTACAGTTAATGGAGAAACTCCTTTAGGTGCTTTTTCTACATTCGTTACTAATGCAGCTCCTAATTTTAAAGCTAATAATGGAGCAACAGAACCTGCATCATTTGTTGAAGGTAATACCACTACATCACCTGCTGCTAATTCAGCAATAGCTTTAGCGTAAGCATTGGCATCAAAGTTTTTTAATGAAGCGTTATCCACTTTTAAAACTTTCGTTGCACCATATTTGTATAATTCTTCAGAAGATTCAGTTACATTAAATGCGATTGCAGTTACTGTATCACCAGCTAAATCTGCAACTGCTTTTGCGTAAGAAACTGCTTCTAAACCTGCTTTTTTATATTTTCCGTCGTGAGACTCTGCGTAAACAAAAATTGCCATTTTAATTTGATTTTAGGTTAATAGATTAGATTGCTTTCGCTTCTTCGTTTAATAAACGTACCAATTCAGCAACATTATCTTTGTCTACTAATGTTACATTACCACGAGAAGCCGGTTTTTCGTAACCAACAACTTCAACTTTTGCTTCTACAGCCTCAGCTGCAACCACGTTGATTTGTTTTGTACGAGCTTGCATAATTCCTCTCATGTTTGGAATTCTTAAGGCTGCTTCATCTACTAAACCTTTTTGACCTGCGATAACGGCTGGTAAAGCAACTTCTACAGTTTCCTTTCCTCCATCAATTTCACGTACGGCTTTCGCTGTAGAACCTTCTACTTCTAAACCAATACATCCATTCACGAATCCGTAATCTAATAATCCTGCAACCAATCCTGGTACAGCACCACCATTATAATCAATTGACTCTTTTCCTGTTAAAACAATATCAAAACCTCCATCTTTAGCTGCTTTTGCAATTTGTGTTGCTACAAAGAAATCATCACGTGCATCGGCATCGATACGAATACCATCATTTGCACCAATAGCTAAAGCTTTACGCATTACAGGATCAACTGAAGCATCACCCACTGTTAAGATCGTAACAGTAGCTCCTAATTTTTCTTGTAATTCTACGGCTTTGTTTAAACTAAATTCATCATGTGGGTTAATAACGAACTGTACTCCGTTTTTATCAAACGCTTTTCCGTCACCTGTGAAGTTGATTTTTGCTGTAGTATCTGGTACACTACTAATACAAACTAATATCTTCATAATTTTGGGTTTATTTAATCTTTATTGTAAAATTAATTAATTTATTTTATTATGCAAGCATAATAACATTATTTCTTCACAATCTCGTTTGGTTGAGATTTTAATTGATTTGTATACACACGATTAGATACAATTATACTGAATTCATACAAGATCCAAAGTGGTATTGTAACTAAGACCATACTGTAGACATCGTTCGGTGTAATGGCAGCTGCAATAACTAAAACAACTATGAATGCATGCTTGCGATACGTCTTCAAAAACATCGGTGTAAGAATACCAATACTTGTTAAGAAATACACAAAAACAGGCATTAAAAACATCACACCCATTGACAATAATAATTGAACGAATAAATCAATATAACTTGGCAGTGTCCATGTATTTCCGACCCCGAATGGATCATACGTAAATAAGAATTGAGTACAAAGTGGCAGTAATAAAAAATAGCTAAATAAGACCCCTAATATGAAGAAGAACGTCACCGCTGCAATGGTTGCACTGGCATATTTTCTTTCTGTTTCTTTTAATGCGGGTTTAACAAATCGCCAAATTTCGTAGATAATGTACGGAATAGCGATAATTACCCCACAAACCATCACCGCAAAAAACTGAGAAGTAATCTGCCCTGATGGATTTAAATTGGTCAAATCATTTGAAATATCAAAGGATGAAGTATATATTTTTCCATATCCTGTAAATTCACCAAAGGCATTAAACCAATCGAAAGTAGGAAACGTTGATTTTAATGGCGCCATGATCACATAGTCCACTAATTCATCCCAAAATATAGCGACTGCAATAGAAGTCACAATAACAGCTAGAAAAGAGCGGACCAAATGCCCTCTTAATTCGCCTATATGGGCTAAAAACGACATATCTTTATGTCCAAATCCTGTCGCCATCTTATTCGATTCCTTCGTTTAAAATTGAGTGAATATCCAAAATACCAAAGTAATGATTTTGATCGTCAACCACAACCAATTGACCAATACTATTTTGTCGTAAAATACTTAATGCCTCTCTCGCTTTTTCAGATTTATGAATCGTTTTCGGCGACATTGTGGCAATATCACGTGCAACAAGTTGTGAAAAATCAGAATGATTTAACAACATTCGACGTAAATCCCCATCAGTAATTACACCGATAATTTTTTCATCTTCTAACAACACGGTGATTCCATGACGCCCTGATGTTAACGAATTGATGACATCATAAATCGACGCCTCCGGTGACACAAATGGACGTTTATTGGGATCTACAATATTTTCTACAGTCCATAACAAACGCTTTCCTAAAGCTCCACCTGGGTGTGACTTGGCAAAATCGTCTGATTTGAATTGTTTCATTTGCATCAAAGCAACTGCTATTGCATCTCCCATCACCAACTGTGCGGTAGTTGACGAAGTAGGCGCTAAATTGATGGGACAAGCTTCTTTGGTCACATGAACATCTAAAACGATATCCGAATGTTTAGCCAATTCAGACTTTAGGTTAGCCGTTAGTCCAATTAAACAAGAAGAATAGTGTTTCAAAATCGGCGCTAAGTATGTAATTTCGGGTGTATTACCACTTTTAGAAATACAAATTACAACATCTTCGGGTTGTAATAAACCTAAATCTCCATGAATGGCTTCTGCAGCATGTAAAAATTGAGCAGGCGTACCTGTCGAATTTAATGTCGCTACAATTTTATTTGCAATATGAGCACTCTTCCCTACTCCAACAATAACTACTTTACCTGCAGCATTATAGATCGTATTCACTGCTGATACAAATGAATCATTTATACGTTCAGCAATTGAACTAAGCTCTTGAATTTCTTCTCGAAAAACATTTTGAGCAATTTGTATTAATTTAGAATCTTCCAAAACAAATAGTATTGTCTAATTTTATTTTTTTCAGTATCTTTAACCCTTCCTTTTTATCTCTAATTCAATCATATAAAAAATTAGAGTTATAATCAGGGTTCAAATATAGGAACTATTTAATTTATAATATTAATTTTAGTCTTTTGTGTAGATGGAAGCCACTTCGAAAAACTTAACATCTTACCTTAAAAAATACTTTGGTTTTGACCAGTTTAAAGGTCAACAAAATGAAATTATCAACGCTTTATTAAATAAAGAGGATGTTTTTGTTTTAATGCCAACAGGAGGAGGTAAGTCTTTATGTTATCAATTACCGGCACTAATGTCAGATGGAGTTGCAATTATCGTTTCACCTTTAATTGCACTAATGAAAAATCAAGTCGATGCAATTCGTGGGATTTCAGAAAATGATGGAATCGCTCACGTTTTAAATTCGTCTTTAAACAAGTCAGAGACTAAGAAAGTGATGACCGATATCCAAAACGGTATCACAAAAATGCTTTATGTTGCACCTGAATCTTTAACAAAAGAGGAATACATTGATTTCTTTAAATCAGTGGATATTTCATTTTTTGCAATCGATGAAGCACACTGTATCTCTGAATGGGGTCATGATTTCAGACCTGAATATCGTAATTTGAAAGCAATTATCAACAAAATTGGAGACGCTCCAATTATTGCTTTAACGGCTACAGCAACACCTAAAGTACAGGAGGATATCCAAAAAACGTTAGGGATGCAAACAGCAAAAGTTTTCAAAGATTCGTTTAATCGTGCCAACTTATTTTATGAAGTTCGCCCGAAAGTGAATCAGGATAAAGAAATCATCAAATTTATTAAACAAAACGAAGGGAAATCTGGAGTCATTTACTGTTTAAGCCGTAAAAAAGTTGAAGAATTCACTCAATTGTTACAGGTCAACGGGATTAATGCCATTCCTTACCATGCAGGCTTAGATGCTAAAACACGCAGCAAACACCAAGACATGTTCTTGATGGAAGATGCGAGCGTTGTCGTAGCAACAATCGCATTTGGTATGGGAATCGACAAACCAGATGTACGTTTTGTCATTCACTATGATATTCCGAAATCGTTGGAAAGCTATTACCAAGAAACGGGTCGTGCAGGTCGCGACGGCGGAGAAGGGCACTGTGTTGCTTTCTATGATTATAAAGATATTGAAAAGTTAGAAAAATTCTTAGCGAGTAAACCCGTTGCTGAACGCGAAGTCGGAATGCAATTATTATCAGAAGTCGTGGCCTATGCCGAAACATCGATGTCTCGTCGTAAATTCTTATTGCATTATTTTGGCGAAGAATACGATGAAATCAATGGAGCTGGTGCTAATATGGATGACAATATGCGCAATCCTAAGAAAATGGTCGAGGCAAAAGAAGATGCTTTAACAGCTTTAGATGTGGTAAGCAGAACGAGCCAAAAGCTGAAACTGAACGAAATTGTAAATGCTATTGTTGGTAAAGAAACTTCGACAACAAAATCATACAATTTAGAGAAAGAGAATTTCTTTGGCATTGGGAAAGGTAAAGAAGATTACTACTGGAAATCCATTTTACGCCAACTTATTGTTCATAATTTCTTGGAAAAAGAAATTGAAACATATGGTGTGCTTAAAATTACAGACGAAGGTCGAAACTTTATTGCAAACCCTACATCATTCAAGATTGCTGAAGATGTGGACTTTAAAAAGTTATTAACCGAAGGCGGTCTAGATAAAGAAGAAGTCACAACGGCTCCTGCAGCATTTGATGATAACTTATTAAAGCAATTAAAGGAATTACGTAAAAAAATTGCCAAAAAACATAACATCCCACCTTTCGCCGTATTCCAAGATACAAGTTTGGATGATATGACCATGCAATACCCAACAACCATCAAAGAACTAACAAATGTTTTTGGAGTTGGTGAAGGGAAAGCTCAAAAATTCGGAAAAGATTTCGTTGAATTTATTGCCCGTTATGTGGAAGACAACGACATCACACGTCCTGAAGATATGGTGATCAAACAAGTGGCGGATAAATCGAGCCATAAAGTGTACATCATCCAATCGACAGACCGCAAATTAAATTTAGAAGATGTGGCAGAAGCCAAAAATCTTTCGATGAGTGATTTGCTTTCTGAAATGGAGGCCATTGTTTACCAAGGCACTAAATTAAATATCGATTATTACATCGAAGACATCTTAGATGAAGACCAACAAGAAGAAATTTATGACTTCTTAATGGAATCCGATTCCGACTCTATGTCAACGCTACTAAAAGAATTTGGAGACGAATATGACGAAGAAGAACTTCGACTGATGCGCATCAAATTCATCAGTGAAGTTGCCAACTAAAATATAAATTGAAAGCCCAAAGATTTTGTAACTTTGGGCTTTATTTTTCAAACACACAATGAACAACAAAGTTATTTTAATGATCTTAGATGGCTGGGGAATCGGTACCAATCCTGAAGTTTCTGCCATTGAACAAGCGAACACTCCTTTTATTGATAGTTGTTACACACGTTTCCCAAACGCCACACTGGATACTTTTGGATTAGCCGTAGGGTTACCAGAAGGACAAATGGGAAATTCGGAAGTAGGACACATGAATTTAGGAGCAGGTAGAGTAGTTTTCCAAAACTTGGTTCGAATCAATATGGCCGTTGAAAATGGAACTTTTATTGATGAACCCATTTTAAAAGATGCCTTCGAGTACTCATTAAACCATAACAAAAACGTTCACTTCATTGGATTAGTTTCTGATGGAGGTGTACATTCACACATCAATCATCTAAAAGGGCTATTAAATGCTGCAAACCAAGCAGGATTAAAAGATAATGTTTTTGTACATGCCTTTACCGATGGACGCGATTGTGATCCGAAATCAGGTGAAGGATTTATCAGTGATTTAATGAATCACATGAATGAAACTACAGGAAAATTAGCCTCAATTACCGGTCGTTATTACGCTATGGACCGTGATAAACGTTGGGAACGTGTCCAATTGGCTTATGATGCTATGGTAAAAGGTGAAGGCTTAAAAACCGCTTTCCCTATTCAAGCCATTCAAGATTCTTACGAAGCTGAGGTAACGGATGAATTCATCAAACCAATTATTGTAGCGGACGAAAAATACGAACCAATTGCTACTATCCAAGAAGGTGATGTCGTTTTATGCTTTAATTTCCGTACCGACCGTGGACGTGAAATTACAGAAGTATTAACTCAAAAGGCCTATCCTGAATATGGCATGCAACCATTGAATGTAAAATATATTACAATGACACAATACGATGAAACGTATCAAAACGTAGAAGTATTATTCAATGACAGCAACATTAAAAACACATTGGGTGAAGTTTTAGAAGCTGCGGGTAAAACGCAAATTCGTATTGCAGAAACAGAAAAATACCCACACGTGACATTTTTCTTTTCAGGCGGTCGCGAAACCGAATTTATCGGTGAAAAAAGATTATTGTGCGCTTCTCCTCGAGATGTAGCTACTTATGATTTAAAACCAGAAATGGCGGCTTACGATATTACCAATGCCATTTTACCTGAAATTGAAAAGGAAACAGCCGATTTTATTTGTTTAAATTTTGCCAATACAGATATGGTAGGACATACAGGAGTGATGGAAGCAGCAATAAAAGCCGCTGAAGTGGTTGATGCATGTACCGAAAGAATTGTAAATCTTGCCCTTGAAAAAGATTACAAAGTGGTGATTTTGGCTGATCATGGAAATTCTGATTTTATGAAGAATGAAGATGGTTCACCAAACACACAACATACAACCAATCAAGTCCCTTTCATTTTAGCGCAAAACAAAAAGGAATGGAATGTTTCTCATGGAAAATTAGGAGATATTGCTCCAACTATTTTAACTTTAATGGGAATCCCGATTCCAGAAGAAATGACGGGTAATATCATTGTAAATAAAATCGAACAATAATAACTAAACAGCTAACCTATGACAAATAAAATCATTGCAGTAGATTTTGATGGCACAATTGTAGAAGATAAATATCCAGCAATTGGAAAACCAAAACTTTTTGCATTCGAGACATTAAAACAATTACAAAATGATGGCTATCGCTTAACGCTTTGGACTTACCGTAGTGGAAAGGCATTAGAAGAAGCCGTAGCGTTTTGTCAGAAAAATGGAATCGAATTTTACGGCATCAACAATAGTTATATTGGTGAAGAATTCAATGAAGAAAAAGCAAGCCGTAAAATCAATGCTGATATTTTTATCGATGATAGAAATTTAGGTGGGTTCCCTGGTTGGGGTGAAGTTTATCAAATTATAACGAAAAAAATAGAATTTTCTCTACACGAACACGGCAAAGAACGTGAAAAGAAAAAAAAGAGAGGATTTTTTGGATTATGATACATTTAAAAAGTAAAGAAGAATTAGAATTAATGTACCTAAGTGCACAGTTAGTGTCTAAAACATTAGGTATGTTAGCCAAAGAAATTAAACCAGGTGTTACGACGAATCACTTAGATAAATTAGGTGGTGAGTTTATTCGTGACCATGGAGGGTATCCTGCATTCTTAGGAATGTATGATTTCCCAAAAAATTTATGTATTTCTCCGAATGAACAAGTGGTTCATGGAATCCCTAATGATGAACCTTTACGTGAAGGGGATATCGTTTCTGTGGATTGTGGTGTTTATATGAATGATTTCTATGGCGATCACGCGTACACATTTGCTGTAGGTGAAGTGGATGCTGAAACAGAAAAATTATTACGCATTACCAAAGAATCTTTATACAAAGGGATTGAACAAATGCAAAAAGGTAATCGCATTGGGGATATTGGTCATGCCATTCAATTGCATTGCGAAAAAGAAGGATACGGAATCGTTCGCGAATTAGTTGGACATGGATTAGGTCGAAAAATGCACGAAGATCCTCAAGTTCCTAATTATGGTCGTAAAGGAACAGGTAAAAAAATCGAAGAGGGATTAGTATTAGCCATTGAACCAATGACCAATATGGGAACGGAAAAAGTGAAATTTCACAAAGATGGATGGACTGTAACCACTCGCGATAATAAATATTCAGCCCACTTCGAACATGATGTATGTGTCGTAGATGGAAAACCAAAATTATTATCAACTTTCCAATACATTTATGATGCATTAGGAATCGTTTCAGACGAAGAAACTCCATTTTTATTTAAACCATAAGCGATAATCTCAATTAGTGAAAGCGGCATTTAAAAAAATCATGAACATTGTTCCACGTCCTTTGTTAATTCAAGGAAGTTACATTGTTCGTCCTTTTATTGTTTGGTACATGCGTGGAAATCGTTTTGTAGATCCAATCGATAATCAAGGATACAAAAGCTTATTACCGTATGGATACGAAAAGCAACGAGAAAATGTACTTTCTCCAGGAACGTATTCATTAGAAAGACACCGTTTGATGTGGTTGTATCTAAAAAACGAAACTGACTTTTTTACGAAAGCAGCCAAAGTTTTACACATCGCCCCAGAACAGTCTTTCATTAAACGTTTTAGAAATCTTAAACATTTGGATTATACGACCAGTGATTTAGAATCACCTTTAGCCGATGTCAAAGCGGATATTTGTGATTTACCCTTTGAAGATAATTCCTATGATGTGATCTTTTGTAACCATGTTTTAGAACATATTCCTGATGATGCCAAAGCAATGGCTGAATTATTTCGTGTCATGAAACCTGGTGGATGGGGAATTTTACAAGTGCCTATTTCTTATCAAAGAGAAGTGACATACGAAGATCCTACCATCACTTCGAAAGAAGATCGTCGAAGAGAATTTGGTCAATATGACCATGTTCGTGTGTATGGAAAGGATTACTACAAGCGTTTAGAAAACGCTGGATTTATTGTAGAGCAAGTCGATTATACCAAACAAATTCCTGCAGCTGACGTTGAAAAATATTGTTTAGAAAAAGGGGAAATTTTACCTGTGGTAAGAAAACCTCTTTAACATAAAAACCCCTTATTTTCTATTGAATAAGGGGTTTTTCTATCAATAAGTAAGAATAATATTGTGATGGGTACGATGATTAATATTTTCAATCAGCAAACTGTCATTTTCCAATAATTTACCAGCTTTTTCAGGCGATTCATAATGGTAACCAAATGGTGTTCCGTACCGACGAATTAAAGTATCCGATTGCATCAAATCATCTTCAGTAAACCGATTGTAATAATTCGATTTATTTTTTAATAAATAAACCAATTCAGGATGATCATTTAGTTTTCGATTATTCTTAAACATTTGTCCTAAGTGATTCATACAATATCGCTCCCCTTGATATTCAACAAGAAAATCCACCTCGTTAGAAACTTGCAAAGAATTTAACTTGGAATCCTTCAACCCTTTTTTTATGGCATTATAATCGGATTTGCTCAATTGAATAATTTCCACATCATCAAAAGTGAATTGAAAATCTGAACAATTTTTTAAGGCTAGATTTTCCGATTGAAATGAAATTTTCATGTATTCATTTTTCAAGGAATTCTTTAGTTCATTTTCATTAGAAATGGTTAAATGATCCACTGATTCGCATGAGTACAGCAAGGCAATACATCCAAAAAATAAAGCGTAAAGTTTTTTCATTCCATCGTGTTAATTAGTCGATTCTAATATAATCAATCTTTAAAACAAAAATCAATCTTTTTTCTGATAAATAACAAATAATCAATACAGTTACATTTATAAATACTGTGATCCGATAAATACCATTTTAAAATTCACATTTCGACGTCCCACCATCGCTGGTTTAATTTTTTTGTGGTGTTTTTCAAAATAGTGTTGCAATTGATTCACGCGATGCACCAACTGATTCGCCGCTTTACGATTTTTACTTTCCAAAACTTCAATCGATTTTATTTTTCCATTTTGATCAACAATCATGGATAATTTAACCTGTATCGGAGCAATCGAATCATGTTTCGGTTGTACTGATTTTACATATAAATCCAAATCTTTCGTCATGCGCTCTTGGAAACATCCATTAAGTTTATGGTTATACTGCATATAACGATCACAACCGGGATAAATAGGAAAACGATCAATTGGTTGTGCTTTTAGAGAAGTTGCGAACAGGAATATAAAGAAGAAGAATGGCAATAATTTCATAAGGATTTATTTTCGTGCGCGAAATTAATATTTTAAACCCTTCGAACACCCTTGTCAACAAAAAAATCCACACCTTTCGGTATGGATTTTTATAACGATTTATTTTTATAGTTTAATGCGCTTCGTACCAGTTGGCTCCTACTCCAACCTCAGCAATTAAAGGCACATCGAAAGAAGCTGCAGCTTCCATCTTTTCTTTAATCATTTTCGAAACTGCTTCCAATTCATCTTTTGGTGCATCAAAAATTAACTCATCGTGCACTTGCAATAGCATTTTGGTTTTGAAATTTTTCTTCAATTCACGTTGAATTTCAATCATCGCCATTTTTACGATATCGGCTGCCGTTCCTTGAATTGGCGCATTCACCGCATTTCTTTCTGCATGCGAACGAACCACTCCATTACGCGAATTGATATCTTTTAAATAACGACGACGTCCCATTAACGTTTCCACAAATCCTTGCTCTCGCGCGAGATCCACTTGTTTTTCGATGTACGTTTTTAATGTTGGATACGTTTGATAGTAAGCATCGATTAATTCTTTGGCTTCTTTACGTGACACATTCGCTTGATCCGCTAATCCAAAAGCTGAAACCCCATAAATAATTCCGAAGTTGACCGTTTTCGCTTGGCTACGTTGCTCACGCGTCACCTCCTCTAAGGCCACATTAAATACTTTTGCAGCTGTTGAGGCATGAATATCTTCTCCACTTTTAAACGCTTCGACCATCGCAGGATCTTGCGACATTTGAGCAATTAAACGTAATTCGATTTGCGAATAATCGGCTGAAATAATCACATGATTCTCATCTCTTGCAATAAATGCCTTACGAATTTGTTGTCCTTCTTCAGAACGAATTGGAATATTCTGTAAGTTCGGATTTGTTGAAGATAAACGACCTGTTGCCGCAACCGTTTGCATATACGTCGTGTGCACGCGACCTGTTTTAGGATTCACCAATTCAGGTAATGCATCGATATATGTGGATTTTAATTTTTGTAACTGACGATATTGTAAAATATCATGGATAATCGGATGCTTATCTTTTAATTTCGAAATGACTTCTTCTCCTGTAGCGTACTGACCGGTTTTGGTCTTTTTTGCTTTAGGATCCAATTGCAATTTATCGAACAAAATATCGCCCAATTGTTTTGGCGAATTAATATTAAATACTTCCCCGGCATCTTCATGAATTTTCGCTTCCAATTCCGCTAATTTCGCTTCATGTTTTACCGACAATTCTTTTAAGAATGGGACGTCTAAATTAATTCCTTCCAATTCCATTTCTGCCAACACTTGCATCAATGGCATTTCCAAATCCGTAAATAATTTATACGTATTGGCTTTCACCAATTCAGGTTGAAACAATGTTTTTAATTGGTAAGTAATATCCGCATCTTCAACAGCATATTCCGTTTGTGCGTCTAATTCTACTTCATTAAATTTCTTTTGATTCTTCCCTTTTTTCCCGATTAAGTCTTCAATTTTAACCGGTTGGTAGCTTAAATAGGTTTCCGATAAGACATCCATATTATGACGCATATCGGGATTGATTAAGTAATGTGCAATCATCGTATCGAAGTTGTTTCCTTTCACTTCCACACCATATTTCGCCAATACTTTAATATCGTATTTTAAATTCTGACCAATTTTTGCAATTTGATCATTTTCTAAAACTTCTTTAAACTCCTGGATTAATTCCTGAGCAGCATCAAATTCGGCCGGAAAAGGAACATAATATCCTTTACCTTTTTCGTAAGAAAAGGCAATCCCGACCAATTCTGCTTCTAACGCTTCTAAAGAAGTCGTTTCAGTATCGAAACAGAACTCCGATAATTCGGTTAATTTTTTAATCAATAATTTTCGCGCTTTTGGCGTATCAATTAATTGATAGAAATGATCTGTAGTAGATGCATTGGTATACACCGAATTTTGAGGTACAATTTCTTCGTCCGATGTAAAATCAAACAACGATTGTTGACCAGCGGGGTCTGAAGCTACATTTTCTTGAGAAGCGATTGAAATCTCTGTCTGCGCTTCCTGAATTATTCCTGAAGCATCTAAACCATAGATTTTGTACACCGTCTCTAACATTCGACGGAATTCTAATTCATTGAATAACTCCGTTACTTTATCTAAATCGGGTGGGCAAACCAATAAATCTTCTTCATCAAACTCTACAGGTGCATCCGTAATAATTGTCGCTAATTTTTTAGATAATAAACCTAACTCTTTATTTGCTTCAATTTTTTCTTTGGCTTTCCCTTTTAATAAATGGGTATTTTCCAAAAGATTTTCCAACGAACCAAATTCTTTGATGTATTTACTCGCGGTCTTCGCACCAACACCTGGTAAGCCTGGAATATTATCCACCGCATCACCCATCATTCCTAAATAGTCAATGACTTGAATCGGTTCATCGACCCCAAATTTTTCTTTGATTTCTTCGATTCCCCAAATCTCAACCCCTTTTCCATTTGCGGGTGGACGATACATTTTGATATTGTCGGTAACCAATTGCCCAAAATCCTTATCAGGCGTCACCATATAAGTCACATAACCGTGTTGTTCTGCTTTCTTGGCTAATGTTCCGATGACATCATCGGCCTCATATCCTTCCGCAAATAAAACGGGAATTTTTAACGCACGTAATAATTCTTGAATCACCGGAACACCTTCACGAATGGCCTCAGGCGTTTCATCACGATTTCCTTTGTATTCTGCATAATCTACCGTACGCACTGTTGCTTCTCCGACATCGAAAACTACAGCTAAATGCGTCGGCTGTTCACGACGTAACACATCAAAAAGGGAATTCATAAACCCCATGACTGCTGAGGTATTGAATCCTTTTGAGTTGATGCGTGGATTTTTGATAAATGCATAATACCCTCTAAAAATTAAGGCATACGCATCTAAAAGAAATAATCTTTTATCTTGATTCATTGTTGATAAGTTTTAAGTATTACGTTTTACGTCTTACGACAAACGTATAAATGAGTCCACGTAGAACGTATTACATACTACGTAAAACTTGTCCATTAATATTCTGGCGCTAATTCGACCACTAATCCGTCCATCTCTTCCGTGATATGCAACTGACATCCTAAACGAGAATTCTCTTGCACATTGAACGCTTCACTCAACATGGCATCTTCGTCGGGATTCATTTCAGGTAAATTGATTTCAGGTGTATGCACATAACATTGACAAGATGCACACATGGCCATACCACCACAAACACCAATCGTTCCTTCTGGCACTAATTCGTATGCACGCGTTAGTTCCATAATATTCATGTTCATATCAGTTGGCGCATCCACTTCATGTTTTACACCGTCGCGATCTATAATTGTAATTTTAATATCTGCCATTTTATTCTTTCTTCCTACAAAAATAAGAATACTTACACCACTAAAAAAGGATTATACGTTTTGTCTAAATTTTAGCATTAATTTAAAATAATTCTTGTTACGAAATGTGCAATTTTGATACTAATTGGTAAAATTGAAATGTTATGAATGCACACGAAATAGATTACGAGATTTTTGGAGAAGAAATGCAATTCGTCGAAATCGAATTGGATCCACAAGAAACAGTAGTAGCCGAAGCCGGAAGTTTTATGATGATGGAAGATGGCATTAAAATGGAAACGATTTTCGGGGATGGTTCGCGTCAATCGGGCGGAATTTTTGGGAAATTAATGAACGCCGGAAAACGCATCTTAACGGGTGAAGGTTTATTTATGACCACTTACACCAACTACGGACATGGCAAGAAAAAAGTTTCTTTCGCTTCACCTTATCCTGGGAAAATTATTCCAATCGACTTACAAGAATACAATGGAAAATTCATTTGTCAGAAAGATGCCTTTTTATGTGCAGCGAAAGGAGTTGCTGTCGGAATTGAATTCAACCGTAAGTTAGGAACAGGATTATTTGGAGGTGAAGGTTTCATCATGCAAAAATTAGAAGGAGACGGAATGTCTTTTATTCATGCTGGAGGAACATTACACAAAAAAGTGCTACAACCGGGTGAAGTTTTAAAAGTGGATACCGGATGTATTGTTGGGTTTGAACAAACCGTGAATTACGACATCGAATTTGTTGGTGGAATAAAAAATACATTATTCGGAGGTGAAGGGGTATTCTTCGCCACGTTACGCGGTCCTGGAACAGTCTATGTCCAATCGTTACCATTTAGCCGTTTAGCAGATCGTATTATTGCTCATGCACCATCAGCGGGTGGTTCATCGCAAGGCGAAGGTTCTATTCTTGGTGGATTAGGACGTTTAATGGACGGAGATTAACCGTAAAATAAAATCACCTTGTCAAGGTTTAGAACCTTGACAAGGTTTTTTTTTGGAGTTCAGTTGAGCTCTTTTTTTATCTTTAGTCGTTATGGTTTTCATAAAATTTAACCTTGGAATTTCACGGATTGAAAATAAAAGATAGATTATTTGTATCCATTAAAAATGATGTCCACAATAAATTCGATTAAATACTTAAAACAGTTTTTATGTTCAAAAATTGCACTAAATTATAACAACCTAAACAACTTAACCTATGCAAAATGAACATTTAAACACTTTGCAAACCATTTGGAATTCGATTGTGAAGACCGACGAGGAATCGGAATATTTAACCGATTATAATTTTGAACATTTACTCAATCTTTTTAAGGTTGGGGATTTCTACTATTACATTTTTAATTTACAGACTTCCCAAGTAGAATTTATAAGTCCAAGCGTCGAAACCATCACTGGAATTTCACCTGAAAATTTTACCCTTCGGAAATTTCTTCAAATGATACATCCAGCTGATTATACCCATTATCTGAACAGTGAAGCAACAGCCATAAAATTTGCCATGAATTTTGATGCTAAAAGATTAGTAAAATATAAGGTGCGAACAGATTTTAGATTGATCAATACCAAAGGGGAAACCTTACGGATTTTACAACATTTGCATCCTTTACAAATTTCGAAAGCGGGCGGTATCATTCGTTGTTTGGGCATACATACCGATATTTCGTACCTGAATGTCATGGGAAGACCCATCTTATCCTTTATTGGAATGGACGGTGAACCAAATTTTATTGATCTGGAAATTATTGAAAAATTTAAGCCTACAAAAGAGATCTTAACCGCTCGAGAAAAAGAATTATTACGCTATTTGTTCAAAGGACAAAGCAGCAAACAAATTGCTTATCATCTGTCATTAAGCGAAGCAACGGTGAATACACACCGCAGAAATATTTTAGCCAAAACATCATGCAATTCGATACAAGAGGTCATTTACAAAGCCATCGAAAATGGTTGGATATAAAAAAGGCATCAATTCCTTGATGCCTTTTTTGTGGGATTTATTTAATAATTAATTTCTTTGATTCTTTTCCTTTTGTTGTATTTACATTGATGATGTAAATTCCCTTAGGTAAATCTTTAATCTCAATTTTTATCTCTGATTGATTTTCGGTTAATTCTGTTCCCATTAATTTCCCAGTTAAATCATAAATACCAAAGCTTAAAATCTCTGCTGATTTAGTTGTTATAAATAATTCGTTTGTTGCTGGATTTGGGTAAACTATAACATTTTTATTACTGTTAGAATTTTGATTTTGAAAAATTTCTGTCATATTAAGAAACTGAAAATCTACATCCGAAACAATTAACTCACTTATACCATTATATCTAAAATTAGAATTACCAAATACTTTATTAAGTTGTGGATTATATACAACTTGACCTAAATAATTGGGAGGAATTACCAATTCATCATCAACTTTTATTGCGATTTCATTTATCTCACCATTTGCTATCTGAAAATAGGTATTGGGAATATTTGGGGTTCCTAATGAATTGTTCGCATATAGTATTGGAGAATTATTAATACACATACTATTATCTTTTAAAAAGGAATATGAATTATCAAAGGTAAATTCCAAAGTTTGCGTTTGGTTATTCCATACTCTTAAACCTCTAAAATTCATATCAAAATTAGTGTCACCATATAATGTATATTGACCACATTCTTCTAAAAGAAGTAATTCATTATAAAGATTTCCAATATTTGATTCTAATAATGTTATTTCATTATTAATAGTATTATATCTATAAAATTTTGAATCTTTAAAATAATAAATATTGTTTTTTGAACTTGATATTTTGTAATATAAATTCATAGAATCTACTTTAGTAATTGCAGATGTCTCTAAATCATATCTCCAAATGATTGCACCAGAATAATAAGCGTCAGAATTAAATACTCTTGTTTCAAAGTAAACAGCAGAATCATTTGCTGTAATTATTTGAAATTTCTCTAATAAACCATCATTTGTTAATTGAAACACATCAGCTATTGAATTGGTCCCATTAGATGTACCATCACTCTCCCATAATTTTATTAATGAGCCTCCAATATTTTGTAAAAAATATAATTTATCACCAACTATTGCTTTAGAAGATGTTGACAAATAAGGAGATTGTGAACCTTGTGCTATATCTTTTAAAATATACGTTCCTTCTTTTGTTCCGTTCGTTGTCCAAATTTCACTTCCTTGATGAGGTATATATCCAATGAAATAAAATCTATTTTGACCTTTACCTATAAAGCTTTTAAAACCACTCACATCACTATAAGGTCCAGCAGTCGTTGGATTAATTTCTATTTCTTGAGTTCCTTCAGGTGTTCCATCAGTAAACCATAATTCAGATCCAGAATTCGAACTTCTTCTTGTTCCTGAAAAATAAAGCTTGTTATTAAATTCCATAGCTTTCATCAACCCTCCAGATGAATTATTATTTAATCCTACATCAAATACTTTTCTCGTGGTATCTTCTGTTCCTTGGGTAACGTATAAATCATCATATCCTGATGGTGATAAAGCTTGATAAAAAACTTTATTACCTACATTAGTAAATACTCTTGGATTTGAATTTGGAGAATGATTAAGATCTCCATAATAATCTAATGATGATGTTAAATTGTTGTAAGCGAAAATCTCAGCACCAGTTTCAGGTGTAGAAGCATGTACTATAATTTCGTCGTTAGAAACACTTAATATTTTTTGAACTACTATATTTGAAATTAAAACTTCTCTTACTCCATTACTTAAATCATAAACTTCTAGATTTCCTTCTTTGATATAATATTGTTTAGAACCTATTGAATGATTTTCAAATATAGTCGTATAATTTAAGAAGGAAAGTTGTTCTATTTGACCTGTTAAAATATCAATTTTTATTGTTTCATAAGATCCTGTCTGACTAGAAAATACAGTTGTTAGAACTGAATTATTATATGAAATATCTAATGATGAATTATAATTTAATGAGTAGTTACCTAAATCGATTTGAGATGTAGTTCCATCTGAATTTATTTTATAAAAATTATAATTGAATATAAAAATTATTGAATCCCCAACTTTCTTGAATGATCCTAAAGTGAAATTAGGTAAGCTAGTTTCTTGAATATTATACGTCTCTAAATCGAATGTTTTTACAAATGGTTGATAGTTTTCATAAGATTTATAATACAATTTTGAATCAATAATATCTAATTTAAAATCAGTTATTTGATTACCATAATACAGCATATTATCAATAGGAAAATGCAATACTTCATTAGTAGATAGGTTAGCTACGCTAATTTTATTTTCATAAAGTACAACAAGCTTATTATCTTTAATGGTAATCCCCATTATTTTTGAATCTGTATTTAAATCTAATACATCCTCAAAAACACCATTGGTTAACTTAGCCAATTTTGGATTTGTAACATTATAACTATCAGAATATAATATATAACTTACATTTTCATCAATTTTGAAAATCTTATTCAGATAAAATGATGTTTTAATAGTATCTAATTGACCCTCCTCTATATATTTTAATAATAAATTTCTATTTGTATTATAAAAAAAATGGTTCGAACCGTCAGAAATTAAATTGGAATAATCTAAATTATTCGTTCCAGTATTAATCGAAGAATATTCTTTCGTTTGCTTATTCAACTTAGTTAATTTGCTGTTGGCAAGAAAAATATAATCTTCTGTAGCTGAAGTAAAATTTCTAACTGTTATATCTCCATTTTTTACGATATCTATAGTCTGAAAATTCAATTCATTCTGTGCAAATAAAATTGGACTTAAAGCGACTAAAGCAAGGGATAATACTAATTTTTTCATTAGTTTTTAATTAATTTATTAGAGTAATTAGATGTATTCGTTGTTATATTTAAGAAATAAATTCCTTTTTTTAATTGAGATAAATCTATTTCTGAGAAACTTTCATTTGAATGTATGTTTAGATTTAGAATTGTTTGCCCTGTAACATTTACAACTTTAATCTCTTTTATTTGCTCATCTTTATTTACTATAACTTTTACTTTACCAGTTACTGGATTTGGAAAAACTTTAACTTCACCTTTTTTATTTAAATTCAAGTTAATATTAGAATTTTGATCCGATAAAGTTGTTAAATTAAAAGCATCATAGTCTACCACAAACACTTCTTCTCCTGCATAATAATGGTATATATTTAAGTATAATTTATTATCCATAAATTCCATATCCTTCGTATAATCATAATTTAACCACATATTTGGTAGATCATTGAATTCAAAATCAAAAGTTTTTTTGGTTCCATTATCAATAACTGATATTTGATTACCATAATAATTTTCTATGAAGAATAATTTTCCATTATTACATTTCATAGGACTAGTATTTAACACATATGAATGATCCATAAACCCAACAGATCTTGTTCCTGCAGATGTACCATCCGTTTCATATAAATTATAATCTTTGAAACTAATAAAATACATTTTGTCGTTACATGCTTTACCAATAAATGAATCAGTACGATTTCCTTGCACATTCAATTTTTCGTGATTTACACCATCACTTGCCCATAAGTCATAAACACTTGAACTTCCAACCTGTTTTAAATAATAAAATTTGTTATTATGTATCGGTTGATTGTAAATATTAAAAGGTTCATCAGCTGGATATACATCACCAAATACAGTTCCATCAGTGACGTATGTCATGGTAGTCCCATTGTATAAATAATACCCGTTATTATAATTTACTAAAAGTTGATCATTAAATTTACCTACTATATTCGCTTGATTATCATCATAATTTTGTGCTAAAAATCGATAGACTGAATCAACTCTATTATTTGATAAATTAAGCTTATTGATTCTTCCTTTATTATTTCCTTCAGACACATAATAATATTGACCATTTAGTTCAAAAATTCCTTTAAATGAATATCCTAATATATCTGGATCCACATTAAAAATAGATTTTACATAATTAAGAGAATTATCTACTGGATCTAAATAATGTAATTGACTATTATAAGTACCTGATAAGGTATTAGATACAAAATATAATTTATTATTTAATACATATGGATTTCCGACAGAGAATAATGATGCAGAATAAATAATTTCAAAATCTTTTGTTTCCTCATTCAATTTTGATAAATGAGATTGATAATTTCCTTTACTTAATAAAATCACATCATCTCCCACTTGATAAAATGAATGCTCCACATAATTATAATTACTTTCTGGATTTGTATATTTTACACTTTCTCCTGTAGTAGATATACTATAAACACTATTTCCTACACCTTCAAAAAATAAACGATTATTTAATTTTTTAATATTTTGTACATTTCCTGAACCTCTATAATTGATATTTTTTACAAACTCTTTTGTATTTGTAACTTCATTATATTTCCAAAGTTCATCACCGTTAATTTCATCACTCTTTCTAAAATATAATTCACCATTATAGGTAATCATATCATATGAATTAATAATTCCAATCTCATTAACTAAGCCTGAAGTTTCTACAGTTCCTCCACTTCTAAAAACTCGATAAGATTGAGTATTATCGGTCACACTGAAATAAAAATTATCTTCCGTAAAATAGAAATCACTATGGATGTTACCTGTAGAGGCAAGAAATACTAATTGAGAATTTTCGTATTTATAAATACTACTTTCATAATTATGTTCAGTTACAATATACCATTGATCTTTGAACTTAAATGATTTTCTATAATTTAAATATAGATTTGATATTTCATTTCCATCGATTGTAATTAATTCAAAAGCGTTAGTTGACCTATTGTATTTATACGCTTTGGATTGTTTAGTAGACCAATCAATATTTTTTGCATCTATAATTAATATTTCATTATCTAATACCATTAATTTGTGATTAGGAAGTGAATAAATATCCTCAAAAGAAAATATTTCATTACAATTTCCATTTTCACAAGTTAAAATTTTACCTGAATTATAGGTATTAGACAAAGTGTAAATCCATTTGTTATCAACTTTTACATAATCATTAATCTTAAGATTATCAAAATTTGAAATTTGAATTAGATTTTGATTAGAATCTATCTTATAATGGAAATCCTTACTATTTATCGTTATTATAAAATGAAGCTCACCACCAATTACTTTTAATGAAGAAAAATTGGAATAACTAACATTGTCTGTAACAGTTACTTTTTTAGTTCCTATAGTTGTTCCATCTGTCTCATATAAATAATATTCATATCCATTATTTCTTACCAAGAAATACAACTTGTTTCCTAATTTCACATAATCTTTCTCATCAAAAGAAAATGATCCTAAATCAACTGTATTAGACTCTGTTCCATCTGTAATAAAAACTCTTTGGCTATTATAATTTTTAGTACCATACAATATAAATCTATTCTCATCAAATTGAATTGCCTTTGTACTACTGAAATTAATTGAAGTATTCGATTGATCCTTATTTACAAATTTTAATTTATTATCATCTAGTGTATATAACCATCGATAATCTCGAGATTGATTAGCCGTAAAATGTAGTTTATTATTGGATATAAAAAAACTAGAAATACTAGATCCTTCCGATTTAGAAATATCAATTACGTCTAACGCGACCGAATTTTGTTGTCCATAAGAAATAATTCCAATTAAAAATATAGCAGAGTAGATTATTTTCTTCATATATAAGTATATTGTGTAATAGTTACAAATATATCATTTATAAATATTTAAAGGCTAATATCAAAAAAGTAAAACGAAAAAGGCACCTCCATTGGAGGTGCCTTATATATTTATAATTAGAATTGAAATTAATCAATGGCTTTTACTACTGCTTTTTCAGCTTCTTTACGTGTTCCGTCAAATCCATCCACACCAGAAACGGTTGTATATTTTAAGACAAATTTCTTTCCTGGGTTTAATTTGTTATAAACTGATTGACACATTAAAGTCGCTTCGTGGAATCCACATAAAATTAATTTTAATTTTCCTGGATACGTGTTCACATCTCCAATGGCGTAAATTCCTTCGATGTTGGTTTGATAATCTAATGAGTTATCCACTTTAATCGCATTCTTCTCAATTTCTAATCCCCATTCAGCAATAGGACCTAATTTAGGTGATAATCCAAATAATGGAATAAAGTAATCTGTTGCTAAATCAAAAGTTTCACCTTCTTTCTCTACTACGATTGCTTCTACTTTTCCATCACCTTTAATTCCAACCACCTCTGCCGGTGTAACTAAATTGATTTTTCCTTGTTGTTTTAATTCAATGACTTTATCCACAGAATCTAAAGCACCACGGAACTCGTTACGACGGTGAATTAAAGTTACCTCTGCCGCAACCTCTGCTAAGAAGATCGACCAGTCTAATGCTGAATCTCCACCTCCTGCAATGACAATTTTCTTGTCGCGGAATTGCTCTGGATTTTTCACAAAGTACTCTACACCTTTTTCTTCGTAATCCGCTAAATTTTCAATTAAAGGTTTACGTGGTTCGAATGAACCTAATCCACCTGCAATTGCTACTGCTTTACCATGAACTTGTGTTCCCTTATTTGTCGTAACGATAAAAGTACCGTCTTCTTGCTTATCGATTGTCGTTGCTTGCTCTGCTAATGTAAATCCTGGCTCAAATTGTTTAATTTGCTCCATTAGATTATCAATTAATTCTCCTGCACCAACCGACGGATAACCTGGAATATCGAAAATAGGTTTTTTAGGATATAATTCTGCTAATTGTCCTCCTGGTTGAGGTAAAGCATCAATAATGTGACATCTTAATTTTAATAAACCTGCTTCGAACACAGCGAATAATCCTGTTGGTCCAGCACCGATAATAATTATATCTGTTTGAATCATTTTGTTTAAAACTTATTTAGAATACGACTAAATTGTTCGCAAATTTAGTGAAATTGAACCATTTAAATGATGATTATCGTCAGAACTCTGTTAATATTTCATCAAAAAAAAAAGCAGATTCGTAATGAATCTGCTTTTGAGGTCGTAGCGAAGAGCAGAATCGAACTGCCGACCTCAGGGTTATGAATCCTGCGCTCTAACCATCTGAGCTACCTCGCCTTGTTTGTTTTTAGTGGTGCAAATATAAGCGCATATTCTGGACTCTACCAAATGTTTTTTCAAATATTTTTCACTTTTTTAGGCTTAAACAGGCTAATCTATTGATGTTCATAAAAATAAATTTTAAAATATTTTTTAATTTTTTTTATTCAAACGAAGTTTAAAACGATTCATCGACAGAAAAAATCGATTTTCACCCCCATTTAAGCATTTGCATCAGCATTTGATTGTAATTTTGTAACTCAAAAATGAATTCAATTGAAAAAAATCGCAATCCTTATCCTTGGAATTTTTATTCTGATTCAATTGATACGAATTGATCAAAACTCATCGACCATCGATAAAGGGCAAGATTTTGCAACCAACGAAGCAATTCCTGCTGATGTCAGAACCATTATCAAACGCTCGTGTTATGATTGTCATTCGTTGGAAACGAAATACCCTTGGTACGCTAATGTTGCCCCAGTTTCATGGTGGATAAAAGGACATATTAACGAAGGACGAAAGATGATTAACTTCTCCGCGTGGGAAGCGTATAACAACGATGAAAAATCAAGAAAATTGGTCAATAGTATGGCCTATATTAAACCTGATATGATGCCATTACCAAGTTATGTTTCACAACACCCAGAAGCAAAATTATCCATAAAAGATAAAAAGATCCTTAAAGATTGGATGAGGGAAGAAGCAGAACGTTTAAATCCCCTTTTAAAAAAAGAGCATTAATTAAAAAGCCTCGAACTTTCGTTCGAGGCTTTTTATCATATGACTTGAATCTTAATTAAGATAATGCTTTCTTGATACGTGCCATGGCTTCTTGTAATTCTTCAACAGATGCTGCATACGAAATACGAATACATTCTTTCGATCCAAAAGCTGAACCTGAAACAATGGCCACTTGCGCGTGCTCTAAAATGTACATCGCTAAATCATCCGCGTTGTTGATGGTTACGCCATTGTATGTTTGACCAAAAGTTTCTGAAACGTCTGGAAATAAATAGAACGCACCTTTTGGTTCGTTAACTTTAAATCCCGGAATTTCTTTTGCCCAACCAATCATTAATTCACGACGCTCTGCAAAAGCATCAATCATGTATTTTACAGAAGATGGATCAGCTTCTAATGCAGTAATGGCAGCACGCTGTGCAATCGCATTTGTACCAGAAGTTACTTGGCCTTGTAAAGTTTCACACGCTTTCGCTAACCACGCTGGTGCTCCAATGAAACCGATTCTCCATCCCGTCATCGCAAAAGCTTTTGCTAAACCGTTAACCGTAACCGTTTGGTTGTACACTTCTGGGAAAGAAGCAATACTTACGTTTTTCTCTCCGTAAACGATATGCTCATAGATTTCATCAGAGATAATAATTACATTGGGATGTTTTGCTAAAACTGTAGCTAAACCTTGTAATTCTTCTTTGGTATATACTGATCCTGAAGGATTACATGGAGAGGAATAAATAATTGCTTTTGTTTTATCTGTAATTGCAGCCTCTAATTGCGCTGGTGTAATTTTAAAATCATTCTCTAAAGTCGCTTCTACAAACTTTGGTGTACCTCCTGATAATTCAACAATATCAGAATAAGAAACCCAATAAGGTGTAGGAATGATAACCTCATCACCATCGTCTACAATAGCTTGTAATACATTATAAATCGATTGTTTTGCACCTGTAGAAACTACAATTTGATTGGCTGTATAGTCAATCTGATTATCTCTTTTAAATTTCTTAACAATCGCTTCTTTTAATTCTGGGTAACCCGCAATTGGCGTATACGCAGTATAGTTTTCATCCAATGCTTTTTTAGCCGCATCTTTAATGAAATCTGGTGTATTGAAATCAGGTTCCCCGATACTTAAGCTAATAATATCTAAACCTTGCGCTTTTAATTCTCTTGCTTTTGCAGACATCGCAATAGTAGCAGAAGGCTTTAAGTTTTGTAGACGCTTTGAAAGTTGCATAATAGTTGTGAATTATTTGTTTGTGTAAAATTCTAATCTTCTTGCGAAGATAATTTATTCTCTTTAGAAATTGATTAAATTTATCGTGATTTAAATATCCCAAAAATCTTAACAATTATGGCTCAAATTACATTCAAAGGGAATCCTATTCATACGAATGGCGAATTACCACAAGTAGGGACAAAAGCTCCTGCATTCGAATTGACGGCAACCGATCTAAGCGCAAAATCATTAAATGATTATGCAGGTAAAAATGTGGTTTTAAATATTTTCCCAAGTGTAGATACGGGAATCTGTGCACAATCAGTTCGTACGTTTAATCAAGAATTATCCGCTTTAGAAAATACTGTTGTTTTATGTATTTCTAAAGATTTACCATTTGCATTCAGCCGTTTTTGCGCTGCTGAAGGATTAGAAGATGTCGTTTCTTTATCTGCTTTTAAAGATGCCTCTTTTGAGGAAGCATATGGCGTTAAAATGACAGAAGGTCCATTGGCAGGCTTATTAAGCCGTGCAGTAGTCGTAATTAATCCAGAAGGAAATGTCATTTACACGGAACAAGTTCCTGAAATTGCACAAGAACCTTCTTACGAAGCGGCATTAGCTTCGATTAAAGGATAAGATTTTATTTTTTAAAATTTTGAATAAATAAAAAGGTCATCCCATGGGGATGACCTTTTTTTAAGTTATGGATTGAAGATTAGTATCTATCAATAACGACTACACGACGGTTACATGCTCTACCTTCAGCAGTATCGTTAGTACATTTTGGATATTGTTCACCAAATGCACGAACTTCTAACTGTTCTGGTTTAACACCTTCGTTAATTAACGCTTGGCGTACAGATTCTGCACGACGGCGAGATAACTTAATGTTATAAGCATCCGAACCAACGCTATCTGCGAATCCATCAACAAAGTAGTTTCCTCCTTTTTGCTTGATGATATCAGCGGCAATTTTAGCATTTGCTACACCATCTGATGTTAAATCTGCAGAATTGTATTCGAATAATACGTTTTCGAAGTTAATTTCCTTCACTGGTTCAGGATCAACAACTGGTGGATCAATTGGTTTTGGTTTCTCCACTTTACAACCATTGCTACATGTGTATTCATCCGTTTCGAATCCGTCTGGACATGGATCATCTGGACATTGATCATCTTTATCAATAATCTTATCTCCATCACGATCAGGACATCCTTGGAATTCTACTAAACCTGGCTCATCTGGACATGCATCTTCGAAATCAAATACACCATCCTTGTCTTTATCAGGACATCCATTTGTTCTTGGATCGTCTGTTCTGATTCCTGGTTCATCTGGACATGCATCTTCATCGTCGCATACGCCATCTTTATCACGGTCTTTACACACTTTTTGACCAAATCGGAAAGCAACTCCTGCTTTCGCTTGGAAGAAATCAATATAGTCTGATTCCATCGCTGGTACCCAAACATATTGGGTTTCGATGTTAATCCCCACTTTTTGAGAAATCCAGAAGTTAATTCCTAAACCTCCTGATACGGCGAAGAAATTATTATGTGCATTTTGTGCATTCCCCATAATTTCACCTGCAACATCTTGTCCTCCATCAAAGTGAATTCCACGATATGGATGACGATAGAAGTTGGCTCCTGCTCTAAAATATGGATCAAACCAAGATTCTTCGTTTAAGATATACCCGTTCGTTAACTTATAACGTAACCCCGCACCAACCAACGACATAAATTCGTTGTTGTGGTTCAATCGAAAGTTATCCACTTCTCCAATAGATGCTTGTACATCCACTGCAAATGAACGATTTAAAGTTCTCGAAATTGTTAATTGTGATGGTGGTGGTACTGCTGACCAATTGTCTGTATCAAAAAATTGATCAAACATTCCACGAACACTATTATGATTCACCGCATGTGCCCCTGTAGACACATACCATTTTTTTGTTGTATTCTGCGCTTGCGCTTGATTTCCAAATAATCCAATCAAAGCAACCGCTGTAAATAATAATTTTTTCATTTGATTTTCTTTACGGTTTGAATGAATTATTTATGGTTTGGACTAAAGAAATTCTCGATATTGTATCCAATACTTACAGAGAATCCGTTGTTCCCTTCATTAGCGATATCTGATAATCCAATGTTATAAGCTGCACCAACATTAAATCTTCCGATTTCTGCCCCTAGTGCTGGCGATACAACAGTTGCTTGATTATCATCTCCCCAAAAATCGGTACGGTAATTTGCTCCAACCCAAACAGCATTCTCGTTCATTTTAAATTTGGCACGTAAATTCGCGTCTAAACGACTTTCACTTGCTTCATTCATACGATATGCAACCATTGGTTCTAATTCAAAATTCGAAGAAACATTAATGCGTTTCCCTAACATTCCGTAATAGAATACTGGATTAGGCTCTAATTCATTCACGATTGGTGAATTATAACTCAACGGAATATCTAAAACCGATGCAGCTAATGTCCAACCTTTGTATTGTACAGATGCTCCTAAGTTTAAGTAAGGAACATATACTGCTAACTGATCCATGTATAATGGATCATATAAGTCTTCCGGTTGTCCAGTATAACGGATTCCCGCAAAACTTAACGATGAACCAAATGAAAATTGTCCATCCTGACGGTTTTCAAACTCTCCGATTGGAATGTGATAAGCGGCTGCTAAATTGAAAGAACTTGTTGAGGTATTCCCATTTTTATCTTTCATAAAATAAGCACCAACGGCTAAACGATCAACCACCACCCCATGAATACTTGCAATAGAAGTTTCTGGTCCGTTTGGTAAATTATTCCATTGTCTACGGTGAGATAATTTGAATGCTATATCGTCTGTAATCCCTGCAAATGCCGGATTGATTAAAAACTTTTCTGATGTAAAATATTGTTCATCGAAAGGTAAGCTCGATTGCCCAAAGGCAACCGAAGCTGTTAATATCGTAAGTACTGATAGTACGTGTTTAATCTTCTTCATAATTTGAGATAAATGGATTAATAATTAATGTGGATTAAGAATTGTTATCCTTAGGACCTCTACTCTTAACAGTTACACTTCCTGTGAACTTGCGTCCATCAGTTAACTTAATCACATACCAATAATCTGTAGATGGTGCTTTTTTACCATCTGCATAGAATCCATCCCAAAGAACATTCGATTCGATACGCTTATTGATTAATAAACGTCCACCTCTATCATAAATTTCTAATTGAGAACCCTGATATAATTCGATTCCTTGAACTCTCCAAGTATCATTGATTCCATCGCCATTTGGTGTAAACATCGTTGGAATTGAGAAAATTGAGAATTCTCGTGTCGAAATACATCCCTCAGCATTTTTCACGTAAACCACATGCTGACCACCTTCTACATTCGTAAATGTATTTGAATCTTGCCAGTTGATTCCGTCTAAGCTGTACTGTAATGGCATAGCATCTGACGTTGCATTAACCGTTACATTTCTTTCGTTCACTTCAATTCCTGTGATTGTTGCACCAACCCCTTCTACAATAACAATTTGTTGTGAACCTCTACATCCTGAAGCAGATACCACTTCAACACCATAAGTTCCTGGAATAGTTACAGTATAAGTATCACCAAAGTTTCCTTCAATTTCTTGTCCATTAAAGAACCATTTGTATGTTAAAGCTTCTCCTTGGATGTTTGTTGTTGCACGAATTGGAACACTTCCGTCACAAATCGCAAAAGTATCTCCTAAAGAAACTTCTAATTCAGTTAACGCAAAGTCAATCATTTGAATTGAAGAACATCCATTCGCATCCATTACACGAACATACACTTGACCACCAACAGTTACCATATAAGCGGATGGATTATCGATCGCATTCGTATTGTTTTCAGCATCTGCTGCTGTTGGATAATAAATAAATGTTGCGCCAGCTACTGAACCAGCCAATTGATTTTGAGCAATCGTTAAGTCTAAAACTTCTACGCCTTCTCCATCACCTGGAGTATCACAGAATGTGATTGTTGCATCTTGAGCTCCTGTTAATTCATTCTGCTCAAAACGTATAGCAACAATTGATGAACATCCTTGCGGATCAACCACACGAACATAAACTGACGATCCCGTCGTATAAGTATAAGCCGTTGGTGTATCAATAGGATTTACATTTCCTTCAGCATCGGCTTGAGAAGCATAATAAATAAATGTTACACCTGGATAGGCTTGTAAAATTCCAGCTTCAACTGTAGTTAAATCTAAAACTTCAGTTCCAAAACCGTCTGTTAAAGTATCACAATACGTAATCACTGGTTCTGTCACTCCTGTTAACTCTCTTAAAGTAAAAGTAATTTCAGCAACTGTTGAACAACCATCTTCACTGATTACACGAGCATAAACTGAATTTCCGATTGTTAAATTGTAAGCTGTAGGGGTTGTTATTTCATTTGTATTAGCCAAAGCATCTGCTTCAGTTGGGTAATACATTACGGTTGCTCCTGTTAAATCGCCTGTCAATTGACCAGCAGCTAACGTTAAATCAACAGTTTCTACACCTAATCCATCTGTAAAGGAATCACAGATTTCTAAAGTTGCATTGGCTACACCTTCCATATCTTTCATACGGATATCAATTTCAGCAATTGTAGTACAACCACCTAAGTTAGATACTGTCGCATAAACTTTTGTATTGAATGGTGTAAGATAAGACGATGGATTTTCAATCGCATTTGTTCCGTTTACTGCATCTTCACGCGTTGGATAGTATCGAACCGTTACGTTTGTTAAATCTCCTAAAATTTCCGATTCAGCATTACGTAAGTTTACGGTTTCAACACCTAATCCATCTTCTAATGAATCACAATATTCTAATGTAGCATTGTTAACGGAATCCGTTGAATTGTTAAACGTAACTTCTACGACCGTGTAACAATCGTATTCATTCGCGATACGGATGTATGCTTTTGTATTGTTCGATACCACATATGCTGCAGGAGTTGCAATAGCGTTTGTTTGTGCTTCTGCATCCTCACGTGTGGTATAATACTCCGCTTCATATCCTTCACGATCATTGACCAATGATGTAAAAATATTTACTAAGTTGATTGGTTCTGAACCTTGCCCAGCCGCTTCTGTATCACAGAATGAAATCGCAAAATCTTCAAATGAAGGCGGATCTACCACGTTGAAGTTCATACGTGTAATAGTCGCTTCCCCCGTAATGAAGTTTTCGATTCTAAAATATAATGGATTTGGATTATTATCCTTATGGGCTGTAAATATTGTAGAAGTTAATGGAGTACCTACCCCTGATTCCGCTTCTTCTTGATCGGTAAAGATACGATAGTATAATGCCGGATCATCTTCCATTAAACTTAAAGCAATAGGCTCTAAGTCCCAAGTCGCTGTTCCATCTCCAGTATCACATGCGTTAAAATGTTCTCCCGGAACTGTAATCGAACAATCCAAATCAGCATCTCCACCGAACGAAATAGAGAAACCTCCAGTTGAACTCCAACGGTCGATACCAATTAAAATGACATCACCTGGCTGTACATCATAATGACGCTCAAAACCATCTCCAGAGACACCTTGACACAATGTCGGTGCATTCAAACGTAAACCAATACGTCCTTCATTCCCTCCTGCGTTTCGGTTTCCACGATCGGCTAACGGTAAATTGTTAATATCATCAACCGATATATTTCCAATATCTGGTAAAGGTGGATTTTGCCATGATAAGAAATCATAATCTCCACGGTCGTCCGATTGAACTGTAAATGTAAATGTAGAACCTGAACGAATTTTTACTAAGTAGAATACAAGACGATCGGAATAGGCATTTGGTGCACAGGTAGATCCAACATCAAAATTAGTAGCCTGAGGGGGTCCAGCTTCGAACGCGTCATTTGAACATACTAGGTTAACCACCTGTACATTCCCTGATTGCGCGTAAGAAACCCCACTAAAACTGCATAGCGAAGCCAATGCAATTAGCGTTTTTCTCATGTGTATTTAGTGTTAATGTGTTAATTAATGTTAAATGTAATGCAAAAAAAATTACTTCATAAGCTTTTTCGATTTTTATTTTGCAAATTGTTTTGCAAGCTTTTCAGCTTTTTTAGATGTAGAGTAGTCGTAGAAACCTTCACCCGACTTCACTCCTTTCTTACCTGCTGTCACCATATTAACCAATAATGGACAAGGGGCATATTTAGGATTTTTAAAGCCATCGTAAAGCACTTCTAAAATCGATAAACAAACATCTAAACCGATAAAGTCGGCCAATTGTAATGGTCCCATCGGGTGAGCCATACCTAATTTCATCACTTGATCGATTTCTTCAACGCCTGCTACTCCTTCGTATAACGAATAAATCGCTTCATTGATCATCGGCATTAAAATACGGTTAGCGATAAAACCTGGATAATCGTTTACTTCTACCGGAATTTTATCCAATTGTTTCGACATCTCCATAATAGCAGAAGTTACCTCATCTGAAGTACTGTAACCACGGATGATTTCGACCAATTTCATCATCGGCACAGGATTCATAAAATGCATTCCAATGACTTGCTCTGGTCGATTTGTTACAGAAGCAATTTTTGTAATAGAAATTGAAGATGTATTCGTTGCTAAAACGGCATGAGCCGGAGCCACCGCATCCAATTGTTGAAAGATTTTTAATTTTAAATCGATGTTTTCAGTAGCAGCTTCAACCACTAAATCGGCATCTTTAGCTCCTTCTTCGATGGTTAAAAATGGTGTAATATTTCCAAGAGTAGCTTCTTTATCAGCTGCTGTAATTTTTTCTTTTGCAATCATACGATCTAAATTACCAGCGATTGTTGCTAATCCTTTATCTAAACTTGCTTGCGCAACGTCTACCAAATTAACTTTGAATCCAGATTGTGCAAAAACATGGGCAATTCCATTCCCCATTGTTCCTGCTCCAATAACAGTTACATTTTTCATTTTTTTGTGTGTGTTTTTATTTTAAAAAAATAATTATTCTTTCTCGATCGTTTGATCTTTAATCACTTGCTGTGCTTGTTCAAAATAAGCAATAATCTCTAAAGCTACTTTTAAAGCGTCGCGACCATCTTCTAAAGATACACGAATCGGTGTATCATTAACAATTGAATCGGCAAATGATTCTAATTCATCCAAAATGGCATTGTTCGGCAATACTTCAGGGTGCTCGAAACAAATTTCACGACGATCCCCTTTATCATTTTGCAAAATCATCGCATATTCTGAAGGATTTTCAGGTGCTTTGTGCATTTTAATAATTTCTGTTTTCTTCTCTAAGAAGTCAATTGAAATGTATGCATTACGTTGGAACACGCGCATTTTACGCATATTTTTCATCGACATACGAGACGTAGAAACATTAACGACACAACCGTTCTCAAATTCAATACGCGCATTTGAAATATCAGGTGTATCCGAGATCACAGAAACTCCTGAAGAATGAATCGCTTTGATTTCAGATTTTACAATCGATAAAATCACATCCAAATCATGAATCATTAAATCCAACACTACCGGAACATCTGTTCCACGAGGATTAAATTCTGCTAAACGGTGCGTCTCAATAAATAAAGGTTCTTCGATATGAGGTAAAGCAGCAGTGAAGGCTGGATTAAAACGTTCCACGTGTCCAACTTGTGCTTTTAATCCTTTTGCAGAAGATAATTCGATCAACGAATTGGCCTCTTCTAAGGTATTTGTAATCGGTTTTTCTACAAAAAAGTGCTTCCCTTTTTCGATGGCTTTTACCGCAACTTCATAATGCGATAAAGTAGGCGTTACAATATCTACAACATCTACAGCCTCCATTAATTCGTCCATTGACGAAAAATACTTGTAACCGAATTCAGCTTCTACTTTCTTTCCATTCGCTTCGAATGAATCATAGAATCCTATTAAATCGTATTTTTCAGATTGATTTAATAACTTTAAATGAATTTTTCCAAGGTGTCCAGCACCTATTACCCCTACTTTTAACATTTTTGGTAGAATTTGCCGATAAAATTAATGAGAATATGTTGCATTTAACGCATTTTTGTAAAAATTTTGGAAGATGTCAATAGACGATTTTAAAAGTAAAGGTCGACGCAAAATGCTTGTTGATTTATTACGTACCAAAGGAATCGATAACGAATCTGTTTTACAAGCCATTAACACCATACCACGTCATCTATTTTTAGATAGTGCATTTTCAGAATATGCTTATCAAGATGAAGCATTCCCTATTGCCGCTGGTCAGACGATTTCACATCCCTATACGGTTGCTTTTCAGACACAATTATTGGATGTACAACCCCAAGAAAAAGTGTTAGAAATCGGAACTGGAAGTGGATATCAAACGGCCGTCTTGGTAGCATTAGGAGCGGAAGTTTACACCATCGAACGACAAAAAGAATTGTTTGATTTTTCAAAATTGATTTTACGTAAAATTGGCGCAGAACCCCGTTACCAAACCTATGGCGATGGGTATAAAGGTTTACATACCTATGCTCCTTTTGATAAAATCATTGTCACTGCCGGGGCTCCCGAAATCCCAAAAGAATTGTTAAAACAATTAAAAATCGGAGGATTAATGGTGATTCCGGTGGGTAATCCATCACAAAAAATGATTTCCATTCTACGATTGGATGAATCCCATTTTGAGATGTTTGAATTCGGAGATTTTAAATTTGTTCCGATGCTCGAAAGTCGTGAGAAATAAAAAAAATCCAACATGTAACATGTTGGATTTTTTTTTAATTTTTTAAGTATTTTTTTCCCTTAAGGATTGATTCGAACAAATTGTCCATTGGCATCAAAAATAAGATCCAAATCATTTGTAAGCTCGACTTCAAATCCTGTTGGCGTTTTTTCAATTTGATTGATTCCTTCTGTTGGATAATTGGTTGTTGTATACGCTACGATAGATGGCAATATAAATCCTGTTGGAATCACATTACGATCGGTTGCTTCTACCTTAATCCAATTTCCTGCTTGATCAAATTCTATTTCTGAACCGTTTCTAAAATTCACTTCATACATCGCTCCATTGGATTGTACAGGTGCATATTTTTCAATATTGAAAATTTCAACATCTGAAAAATACGTCGCCAAGAATTCAAGAGCAGATGTTGGTAAAGTATTCATTTCAACAATTGATACTTGATGATCGTCGTCGTCATTACATGAAACGGTTGCTACTCCTGCAAATACAAGTAAACCAATTCCTAAGATTAAATTTTTCATAAATTGTAATTTGATTGATTATTCGTTGATTTATTTAGTCATCGATACGTAAAAAATTTCCTTTTGAATCGAAATCAATATCTAATCCGTTCGACAATTCCACTTCGTAAGAAAAACGTTTTTTCTCAATTTTGATAATATGAGTATTTGGAAAACTTTTCTTCACATAAGACACGATGGACTTTGGTGCAAAACCAGCAGGAATAGGATTACGCTTTCCATCTACTTCTTTCCAATTACCACTTCCATCAAATTCAATTTTAGTTCCATTGGTTAAGATGACTTCATATTCTTTTTTGATAATATCATCATCTAAAATCACTGCACTAATGTGTTTTGGATTAAAATAGGTTTTAACGAATTGTTGACCTTTTTGAGGTAACTCGTTGAAACGGATCGCACGATCTTGTGCAAATGACATAATCCCAAATCCTAACATTAAAAGGCATAATAACTTTTTCATTGTTGATGTTTTTTAAAATTGATAGGACAAATTTCTGAAACGATTTGGGAAAGATTTAGGAATAAAACTCTATTTTATTTTTTTTAAAACAAATTGATGCATTTGATTTTCATAACGATAGTCAAGCAATAGTTCATTTTGATTTTGAATAATTGTTTTTACGATGGATAATCCCAAACCATTACTTTCCACTTGAAATCCTTGTTTATAAAATCGATTATAAATAACATTCGGATTTAAAGCCATAAAATCACTAGTATTTGAAACAATAATTTCGTTCGGTGTCGTTTCAATCTGAATAATCTTTTCTCGGTTATTATGTCGAATGGCATTTCGTAAAAGATTAGACATTAAAATTTGAGCCAATTGTTTATTAAAAGGGACTTCAAAATCCGATGGTATATGTAAGGATAGTTTAATCTCGTTGGATTCTAAAATGGGTTCAAAATCCTCTACTAAATCGCGAATTAATGTTGAAAAATTAACCGTTTCTTGCTCTTTGTATTGCTGATTTTCAATCCGAGATAACATCAATAACGACTTATTCAGATTCACCATTCGCCACAGTGATTTCTTTGTATCTACCAATTGGACATAGGTCGATTCGTCTAAATTTTCATTTTCAAGAATAATATCGATTTTATTCGATGCAATCGCGATAGGAGTTTGTAATTCGTGTGACGCATTTTCAATAAATAATTTTTGATCACTAAATACGCGCTCATTACGCTCGATCATCGTCGCGATTTCTTTTTGTAAAATTTCAAACTCTAAAACGTTCATCGGCGTCGTTTCCATTCCTTTCGTTTGTCCAAAGCGATAATTTTGCAACTGCGATACAATTTTCTCTAATGGCTTTAATGCTTTATTCAGTCCAAAATGATTAATAATTAAAATACTGATTAAGATAAAAACATATAACGCTACAAGCGAAACCGTAAGGTCGTAGATCAAATCATCTTCTTCCACAGTCGACGTTCGAATTTCTAACGAATAAGGTTGTCCATCTTTTCCGTAAAAACCTGTTCTTAGAATACGATAAGGTTCTTCTTCCCCATCATAGGGCATAAAAACCAATTCGTTGGACAAGCGATTGGTTTCATTGTAGGCGGAGGGATCAACAGGTAAAATTCGGAATTGAGCTAAACCAAATTCATTTGTTTTTAAAATTTCAGGATGAATATATGATTCACGTATAATTTCGATTTTTTGATTTTTTAATCCATCATCTACATTATCGTAGACTTCATCTAAAATTAACCCTCGGAATAATACAGCCCAAATGGTCAAAACGATAAGCAACCAAAACGTGGTATACTGAAACGTATAGTTTTTTAATGATGTTTTCATCTACACTAATTTATATCCTACTCCATACACGGCTTGCAAATCGGCATCCGCTCCGGCATCTTTTAATTTCTTTCTTAGGTTTTTAATTTGAGAATAAATAAAATCTAAATTATCCGCCATTTCGATATGATCGCCCCAAACACTTTCCGCCAAGGTTGTTTTTTGAAATACTTTTTCAGGACGCAACATAAAGTAATACAGTAGGTCGTATTCTTTACGGTTCAATTTGATTTCGTCTTTATCGACCACTACACGACGATCTTCTGGATATAAGTAAATGTTTTTGTATTGAATAATCTCTTCTCCGTGCTGTGCATTTTTACGCATAGCCACTTTGATACGGGCCAACAATTCGGCAAAATGAAAAGGTTTAGCCAAATAATCATCGGCTCCTACCAATAACCCTTCGACTTTATCGTCTACAGAATCTTTTGCGGAAAGAATAATCACTGATGTTTTCTTATCCATTTTACGCAATTCGCGCAAAATATCCATTCCATTCCCATCCGGCAGCATCATGTCCAACAAAATGCAGTCATAATCAAAGGAAATAATTTTATCGATTCCTTCGTGAAATGTACTTGCGGTTTCAACAATCATTTTTTCTTGAACCAAAAACTCAACGATTGTTTGTTGTAATTGGATTTCGTCTTCTACGACCAGTATTTTCATAGGAAAGAATTATTTTCTTCAAAGTTAGTTTTCAAAATAGGAAAAATTTAGGAAAAGCGTAATTTTAACGTATCAATTAATATACAATTTTGAAAAAATATAGTTTTAAAAACGATTACAGTGAAGGGGCACATCCAGCGATTTTACAACGTTTGATGGAAACCAATCTGCAACAGACCATCGGATATGGAGAAGATGAATTTTGTGATGAAGCGAGAGCATGGATTAAAACGTATTTGCAAAAAGATTCAGCCATTCATTTTGTTTCAGGAGGTACACAAGCCAATTTAATTGTGATTTCTTCGATGCTTAAACCCCATGAATCGGTCATTGCGGTTGAATCGGGTCATATTGCTGTACATGAAACGGGAGCCATCGAAGCGACTGGCCATAAAGTCAATACGGTTCCAACCATTGATGGTAAAATGACGATTGACGAAATTCAAAACATACTAAATCTTCATACCGATGAACATATGGTGAAACCTAAAATGGTGTACATCTCCAATTCAACGGAAGTCGGAAGTGTGTATACAAAAGCTGAACTAACGGCGATTTATGATTTTTGTCAAGCAAATCAGTTGTATTTATTTGTCGACGGAGCTCGATTAGGTTCCGCCTTAACTTCATCTAAATCGGATCTAACGCTAGAAGATTTCGCCAATCTTACAGATGTCTTTTACATTGGTGGAACCAAAAATGGGGCATTGATCGGTGAAGCCATCATCATCAACACCCCACAACTGAACGAAGATTTCCGTTACCACATCAAACAAAAAGGTGGAATGTTAGCCAAAGGAAGATTAATCGGTATTCAGTTTGCGGAAATGTTTAAAAATGATTTATTCTTCGAAATGGGAAAACATGCCAATGCCATGGCGAAGAAATTAGCGGAAGGAATTGCGGCGAAAGGATACGACTTTTTAACGGTTCCCTCTTCTAACCAAATTTTCCCGATTCTACCCCACCAAGAGATCGAACGTTTACATGAAAAATTTGAGTTTTTTGTGTGGCAAAAAATAGATGACGAACATTCAGCCGTTCGTTTGGTTACGTCTTGGGCCACACCTGAAGAACAAGTTGATCATTTCTTGAATCAATTATAAGTTTCATCCTCCATTCTTGGGGGATTTTTTTTGCATTTTTTCATCACGTGATGTTGAAAGAAGTTCAATAGGACTGCTTCTTTGATTTAACCGAACCGTGAAACTGCTGATTTACCCTTGTCAAGGATTAGAACCTTGACAAGGGTACTAGTCGAAATGTAATAAAGAAAATCCTATTCGTCATGTGATGATGTTGAAAGAAGTTCAATAGGACTGCTTCTTTGATTTAACCGAACCGTGAAACTGCTGATTTACCCTTGTCAAGGTTTAGAACCTTGACAAGGGTACTAGTCGAAATGTAATAAAGAAAATCCTATTCTTCATGTGATGATGTTGAAAGAAGTTCAATAGGACTGCTTCTTTGATTTAACCGAACCGTGAAACTGCTGATTTACCCTTGTCAAGGATTAGAACCTTGACAAGGGTACTGGTCGAAATGTAATAAAGAAAATCCTATTCTTCATGTGATGATGTTGAAAGAAGTTCAATAGGACTGCTTCTTTGATTTAACCGAACCGTGAAACTGCTGATTTACTCTTGTCAAGGTTTAGAACCTTGACAAGGGTACTAGTCGAAATGTAATAAAGAAAATCCTATTCTTCATGTGATGATGTTGAAAGAAGTTCAATAGGACTGCTTCTTTGATTTAACCGAACCGTGAAACTGCTGATTTACCCTTGTCAAGGATTAGAACCTTGACAAGGGTAGCTGGTCGAAATGAAAAAGTCAGCAACAGATTTAAAAAGACATCATCTTCTTATAAATGATTTCACTGGGAAAATAATCGAAAATTGCATCGACAGTTCGTTCGAAACTTCGTCATATTTCTCGATACCAAAATCAAAGATTTTCATGCGAAATAATGAACAAAACAGGGATTTTTTTTTAAATTTAGATTCTAACCATTGTAATCTCCATTTCAGGATCTTTACCAAATTTCTATGACGCTTCTATGCCGCCTTTATGCTACCTCTATGCCGCCTCCATCACGCCTTAACATTACCTCAATCCCATCCTAAAAAGCCCTTTACAAGGCATCAAGAAAGAGGTTTGTGCGGTGCTCCTGTTGTCTTCCTTCGGTATAACTGTCGGTTTAATCCAGAAATTGTTCCTCTATCCTGTTTCTCTACCCCAACATCATAAAAAATATAATCTTACCTTTGCAGCATAATTTATTTTATGTCATTCGAAAAATTAGGATTATCCCCATATATATCAAAGTCAATTTCTAAACTTGGATTTTTAAAACCATTCGAAATCCAAACACAAACCATCCCTTCTATTTTAAAAGGAAAAGATGTGATGGGAATTGCCAAAACAGGTTCAGGTAAAACCTTATGTTTTGTTGCCCCTTTATTACAAAAAATTCAACACCAACCCTACGAGAAATCACGTGCGATTAAAGCTCTAATTTTAGTCCCTACACGTGAATTAGCCGTTCAGATTGAACAAACATTTGCCGGATTACAAGAAGCTTTACGCCGCGAAGTACAAACCCAAGCGGTGTACGGAGGAACATCGATTAATCCCCAAATGAAAAATTTATACGGAACTGAAATTTTAATCGCAACTCCTGGACGTTTATTGGATTTAATGGATCACAATGCGTTTACAATGGATCAATTGCAATATTTAGTGATTGATGAAGCGGATAAAATGTTCCAATTAGGATTTGGAGACGAAATGGCGCGTATCTTAAAAGCAGTTCCCGCTAAAAAACAGTCGATTTTATTTTCAGCAACGTTAAATGATAAAGTGGATGAAATTAAATCGACATTAAAAATTAACCCAGAAGTTGTTGAGGTTAAAAAAGAAGATGCGAAAGAGGAAATCGAAAACATCGAGCAAATTGCTTATCAAGTAGAAGCCGAAACAAAAGGTCCTTTCTTGCGTTATTTAATTAAAACGGAAGGAATGCAACAGGTTTTAGTGTTTGTTTCTTCTACGCGTACGGCTGATAATTTAGTGGAAAAACTAAAGAAAAATAAAATCAAAGCGATGGCGATTCACAGTAAAAAATCTCAAGGTGCTCGTATGGACAACTTAGAAGATTTTAAATTGGGAGATGTTCAAGTTTTGGTGGCGACGGATTTAATTGGTCGTGGTATCCACATCGAAGGTTTACCTTGTGTGATTAATTACGAATTACCTCGTTCGCCTTTGGATTATGTGCACCGCATTGGACGTACAGGTCGTGCGAACCAAACGGGTAAAGCCATTACGTTATTAACAGAAGAAGATCTGCACCATTTTAAAGTGATTCAGAAAAAAATGGGTAAAAAAGTAGAGATTGCCTCAACAGAAGATGTTAATCTACACGGTTACTAAAATCTTTTCCACGATATAATTTATAATCCACGCGAGTAATTCGCGTGGATTTTTTATTTTTAGACCTTATTGAACTAAAAATGAAACCACCACGCTATTATTCCCTTGATGTTTTTCGAGGTGCAACTGTTGCTTTAATGATTTTAGTTAACAATCCAGGAACTTGGTCTGCCATGTTCGCCCCATTAAAACATGCGGATTGGCACGGATGCACACCGACTGATTTAGTTTTTCCTTTTTTCTTATTTGCAGTTGGGAATGCAATGGCTTTTGTCATTCCACGATTTAAGCAACAACCACAATCCGAATTTTGGAAAAAAGTAATTAAACGTACAATCATCATTTTTATAATTGGACTTTTTATCAATTGGTTTCCATTTTTTAAATGGGAGAATAATGAAATCATTTTTAAAGCGTGGCAAGATTCACCTGAAAGTGGAATTCGAATAATGGGTGTTTTACAACGTATTGCGATAGCTTATTTTTTCGCTTCTGTGATTGCCTTTTATTTCAAAGAGAAAATGGTGTTATGGATTTCGGGTTTAATTTTAGTTGGATATTGGATCGTTACAAAATTATTAGGCGGAATCGATCCTTACTCCATCGAAGGATTTATTGGAACTACAATCGATAATCAAATTTTAGGTTTAGCACATATTTATAAAGGCGAAACTATACCTTTTGACCCTGAAGGATTATACAGTACAATTAATGCCATTCCACAAGTTTTATTAGGTTATTTAGTCGGAATGTTTATCAACAAACAAGGAAACGTAAAATGGTTAAACAAAGCTTTACCTGAAACCAATCAACCGAATTATCGTTTAGTGGCTGGACTTTTTGTTTTGGGAACAATTGCTTTAGTTATCGGATACTTTTGGCAATTGGATTTTCCTTACAATAAAAAGATTTGGAGCAGTTCGTATGTCGTTCACACCACAGGATTATCTTTATTAACAATTGCTGCAATGATTTGGTTCATCGAAATTTTAAACATCAAAAATGGCGTAATGAAATTCTTTGATGTCTTTGGGAAAAATCCGTTGTTCATTTTTGCATTTAGTGGATTATTTCTCCGTTTATTGGGTTTAATTAGAATTGAAAATGGATTGAATGAAGATGGTCAGATTAAATACATTTCTCCTCTGGGTTGGTTCTACGAAAATGTTTGTGCAAAAATCCCTGGAATACCTGAAGTTGGATCTTTTGCGTATTCTCTTATCTTTTTAGGATTCTTTTGGGCTTTGGCTTATTATTTAGATCAGAAGAAAATTTACATTAAAGTTTAAATGCTATTTATGAAGAATTTTATTTTAGGACTATTTAGTATTATCCTTTTTACATCCTGCGAACAACCGAAAGAAATTTTACATCTTAAAGTAAATCCAGAGAAAGTAATCAAAGCTGTTTTTCAACCAGTATTTATAGAACATAATATTGCACCAACTTGTGATAACTTCACAAATAAATTTCATGATTTAGACTCCGAAATAGTCTTAATTAAAGCAAAAGAATTCAACTCGATTATTGATCGTTTAAAGAATTTAAAACCGTCAAAGGAAAGCAATGACTGTTCAAGTGATTTTAGCTTTTTTTTCGAAGAAGATAAATATTGTTCGTGTATTTACGACGAACGTCTGATTACCAAAAATGGACAATTGTTTGAAATCTCTGATACTTTATTATTTGATCTTAAAACAGCTTTGACTTATTATAATTCCAGAACAAAAGAAGATTTAAAATATGATCCTTTGATTCAAAAATTTGGTTTACCTCAAAACTATAAGTTTCAGCGTGCTGGAGAAGCATCCATTATTTATGATGAAAAAGGAAATCCAATTGATGAATTTATTCCTTTGGAAATGCGATTAGTTACATTAAGTGTTTCAAAATAAAAAAAGCCGTTCATTTGAACGGCTTTTCTGTTTATAAAAATTTTTCTCCACGAAATACTTTCACTGGATTTCCTCGCTGAATAGCCGTTTGATTTTGCCATTGGGCTTTGGCTAAATTCTTTTTTTCGTCCATTTCTAAGGCTTCTAATTTTAAAAGCATTCGCATGGTGGCGATTTTTTTGTTTTGATGTTGTGATCGCGAATCCATCGCAACCACAGCTAATCCCGTAGGCGGATGCGTTATCCGAACAGCCGAATTCACTTTATTCACATTTTGTCCACCATTGCCCGAACTGCGCATGGTTTGATACACAAATTCTTTTTCCAATTTCGGATTAGTTTTCGGTATTTCTAATTCGAAACAACCGATGAACCAATTTTTTCGTGCATGAAATTTTCGATACGGACTTTTCCCAATCCATTGGATTGTTCCGATCCAATCCGTTAAAAAAAGATTTAAATCACTCCCTTCTAACGATAAAATTACCGAAGTGATTAAATGAAAATCTGGATCTATCTCTCGATCAAGCTCCTCTGCTTGAATTTGATTTTTCTCGCAAAATTGTAAAAACTTTTTTAGCACATTGGTCACCACATATTTACATTCTGCAGGACCTCTACCCGAAGTTAATTGTATGATTTTTTTCATAAAAATTTATTTATCCATTCGTACAATCTTCGGTGTAAATGTACCTAAGACCTTCACCAATTCCGTTTGTAAATTCATTACCGTTTGAATGTTTTTGTACGCAAAAGGCGCTTCATCTACACTACCACCGATTAATTCGATGCCAGCATCTTTAACTTGTGCTTGTAAAAAACTTTTCGTGATGGTTTCCTTGCATTTTCCACGCGACATTTTTCTTCCTGCACCATGAGAAGCGGAGTTCAGGCTTAATTCATTTCCTAAACCTTCTACAATATATCCATTGGCTGTCATCGATCCTGGAATAATTCCTAAAACACCTTTCCCGGCTGGCGTTGCGCCTTTTCGATGCACAATGCGTTCAATACCATCAATATCTTCTTTCCACGCAAAATTGTGGTGATTTTCGATTGTGCAAACAATTCGTTTCCCTAACGCTTTTGCCAAACGTTTATGAATATTATCATGACACGCTTTTGCATAATCACCTGCTAAATTCATCGCCGCCCAATATTCTTGCCCATCGTGCGTATTTAAATCCAACCACGCCAAATGCTGTACAATTTTAGGCAACGGACATTGTTTACTTGCCAAATACGTATAATGTTTGGCAACATTAGCCCCTAAACCACGCGATCCACTGTGCGATAAAACTGCAACATATTCACCAGGCGTTAAATTCCATTCCGGTTTAACCTCATCTAAACGCACAATTCCAAATTCCACAAAATGATTACCTCCACCAGAAGTTCCCAATTGTTGATAGGCTTTCATTTTTAAGCTTTTTAAAATTGGAATTTCATTAAAGATAGTACGTTCAAAAATTTCGTGATCGGCTTTTACTTTATGCGTTTCGCTCATTCCGAATTTGGTATGTTCCTTTAAAATGGAAATCAATTGATGTGATTTTCCTTTCATAAAACTTGCAGGTAAATCGAAAATCGATAAACTCATTCGGCATCCGATATCGACTCCAACGCCATAAGGAATCACAGCATTATCTGTTGCTAAAACCCCACCGATGGGTAAACCATAACCAGAATGTGCATCGGGCATTAATGCCCCTTTCACTGCGATCGGTAATTTCAAGGCATCATACAATTGAAATTTTGCTTGTTCATCAATTTCATTTTCCCCGAAAATGGTAAAAGGTGAACGTGTTGTTTTCAATTCTTGCAAACGCACCTCAACGGGCTGAATTAAACCTTCTGCAACTTTACCCCAAATTCCATCGCCAATAAATTTCTGAGGTTCTAGTAAGACTTCTTTCGCTTCGTTTAAAATCGTTTGTTTCTTTTCTTTTTTTCTGTATCTGTGAATTTGTCCTAAGACAATATTGATTGAATTATTATTTGGAAAGCCTAATTTGATAAAGTCCTTTCCAGAAATTTTATTTCCCATTTTGTTTTATACTAAATCATCAATCGCTTTGATTCAACACAAAGGATTGTAACCTAAACTTTCGTTTATTACCTGCAGTCGGGAATTTTCTGAAAAAGAAAAAGCCCGAAGAATTCTTCGGGCTTTTGTATATGATGTAAATGGTTTCTTTACGAAATAACAGCACGAAGAATAGCCATTGCAAAAGCGTTTGCAACAGTTGAAATTGAATATGTACTTTGATTGAACATTTTTATTCTTCGGTATTAATAGTTATACAATAATTGATTTTATCGGCGCAAATTTAAATCATTAAAATATTAATTTCCAAATTTTTAACAAAAATCAATACAACTTAATCTTCTAACGCTTGTAAAATATCGGCTAAAATATCGTCGCGATGTTCTAAACCAACCGAGATTCGAATTAATCCAGGTGTTATATTTACTTTCATACGCTCTTCATCTGTTAATTTTGCGTGTGTGGTACTTGCCGGGTGCGAAGCAATACTTCTGGTATCGCCTAAATTTGCTATTGGCTTCTTCCTCATCGGCAAAAACCGCACGCATTTGTTTCGCATCATCGTAACAAAAACTACTGGTAAGAAATATCGGATTTGAATGTTCGCGTTCTTGCGTTTTTTCGATTTGCGTTCGAATGGCTGCGGTAATTTTATGCATTGGACTATTTTCCTTCGTTAATGATGACCTCGTATTCTACAGTTGCACCTGCTCTACGTAAAGTTTCTAAAACTGAACAATATTTTTCGATCGATAATTCTGCTGCACGTTGTGCTTTTGTTGCATCAAAATCTCCATCGATATAATATTCGATTTTTACTTTTTCCCAAACGGCTGGCGTTTTATCTTTTTCACGCTCTCCGAAAACTTTAATCGCTAAACGATCAAAATTTTGACGTTGTTTCTCTAAAATCATTACAATATCAATTCCACTACACGCTCCGCAAGCCATCAATAAGCTGACCATAGGACCTACCGATTTTCCTGTTGATTGTGGAGCAGCTTCGTGATTTTCTCGATCCGCTTTAAATGTAATTACGTTTCCATTTAAATCATCTGCTACATACGTATCACTTGCTTTGTGGTATAAAATATCGATTTGTGTCATAGTTTTAATTTTAACTGCAATTTAGCGAAATCAGTGTATATTCACTAAATAATACAGCATCAAGTTGTTGCTATTTTTTTTCACTTAAAGCATCAAAATGAAAAAATATCTTCTAATGATCACAAAGTATAGATTTATTTTTACAAAGATGAGGGCCCAATTTAATGGAAGAAATTCATTATTTCAAAACCCACTCGAAATCATTCGAAATAAACACATAATATTTTCTAAAATACTTGTACTCTGAACGGAAAAGATTATTTTTGCCTATTCGAGAAGAAAAGTATGAAAAATATCCGTAATTTCTGTATTATCGCCCATATTGACCATGGTAAAAGTACCTTGGCCGATCGTCTTTTACAAGTAACTAAAACAGTTTCAGACCGTGAGTTACAAAATCAAACGTTAGACGATATGGATTTGGAGCGCGAACGTGGTATCACAATCAAATCGCATGCTATCCAAATGGAATATGAAAAAGATGGTGAAAAATATATTTTAAATTTAATTGACACTCCTGGACACGTGGATTTCTCTTACGAGGTTTCTCGTTCGATTGCTGCTTGCGAAGGTGCGTTATTAATTGTGGATGCTGCGCAAAGTATCCAAGCCCAAACAATCTCTAACTTATATTTAGCTTTAGAGAATAACTTAGAAATTATCCCAGTTCTTAATAAAATCGATTTACCTTCTGCTAACCCAGAAGAAGTAACTGATGATATCGTAGATTTATTAGGTTGTGATCCTGAAGATGTATTACGTTGTTCTGGAAAAACAGGTGAAGGTGTAGAAGAATTATTACATACCATTATCGAAAAAATTCCAGCTCCTCAAGGTGATCCTAATGCGCCTTTACAAGCTTTAATTTTCGACTCAGTTTACAATCCTTTCCGTGGAATCGAAGCGTTCTATAAAGTGGTAAATGGTGAGATAAAAAAAGGTGACCAAGTAAAATTCATGGCAACTGATAAAAAGTATGGTGCTGATGAAATTGGAACTTTAAAATTAACTCAGGTTGAAAAGAAAGTGATCAAAACTGGAGATGTTGGTTATATCATTTCTGGTATTAAAGATGCTTCTGAAGTAAAAGTTGGGGATACAATTACACTTGTAGATAATCCTGCTGAACAAGCTATTGAAGGATTTGAAGAGGTAAAACCAATGGTATTCGCGGGTATTTATCCTGTAGATACCGAAGATTACGAAGATTTACGTTCTTCGATTGAAAAGTTACGTTTAAATGATGCTTCATTAACTTTCGAAGCTGAATCTTCTGCAGCCTTAGGTTTTGGTTTCCGTTGTGGATTCTTAGGAATGTTACACTTAGAAATTATTCAAGAGCGTTTAGAACGTGAGTTTGGTATGACGGTGATTACAACTGTACCTAACGTATCGTATGAAGCCTACTTAGAAAAAGATCCAGAAAAAGCAATACCAGTACATAATCCATCAGAATTACCAGATCCATCTGGATTGAATCGTGTAGAAGAGCCTTATATTCGTGCAGCAATCATTACAAAATCGGAATTCGTTGGACCTGTAATGAGTTTATGTATCGAAAAACGTGGAGAACTACAATCTCAAAATTATTTAACGCAGCACCGAGTAGAAATGATTTTCAATATGCCTTTAGCTGAGGTTGTATTCGATTTCTATGATCGTTTAAAATCAATTTCTAAAGGATATGCTTCTTTCGATTATGCACCTTCAGGAATGAAAGCATCGAAATTAGTAAAAGTGGATATCATGATTAACGGGGAAGTGGTTGATGCTTTATCTGCCTTAATTCACGTTGACAATGCTTACACGATTGGTAAAAAAATGTGTGAGAAATTACGCGAATTAATCCCACGTCAACAATTCGATATTCCAATCCAAGCGGCGATTGGTGCGAAAATTATAGCACGTGAAACGATTAAAGCCTTACGTAAAGACGTTACAGCTAAATGTTACGGTGGAGATATTTCTCGTAAACGTAAGTTATTAGAAAAACAAAAAGCTGGTAAGAAGAAAATGCGTCAAATTGGACGTGTAGAGGTTCCACAATCTGCCTTCTTAGCGGTATTAAAATTAAACGACTAAGATTTATTTGATATAAATTTATAAGCCACTCGAATGAGTGGCTTTTTTTTGTCATCCTAAACTTGTTTCAGGATCACATCTTTTATGCGAAGCTGAAATAAATTCTGCTTGTCAAGCTCCTTAATAAACATCAATAGTCATTCTATGTTTGTAAAAGTTTAAATTAGAAGAAGTAAACATAGAAGAAAAGACCAGGGTAAAGAAAAAAACTATAGCTTGTCATTTGTCGTCGTAGACCGTTCGGGATGTTAGTTCCTTTACCCTTCCTACAAAAATTTGAACAGAACATTAGGTTATAAAGCCTGTATTTAGAATAGATAAATTAATGTAGAGATCTTTTCCATTAAAACATTTGTTATGAGTAAAATTATAGGAATTGACATTAGTAAACAAACATTTGATGTAAGTTTTCTTGAAAATGAGAAGTGGGAACACCAAATTTTTGAGAATAATCAAAAAGGTTTTAAAGCCTTAAATCGATTGATTACTCAAGACGATTGGGTGGTCATGGAAGCTTCTGGTACCTATTATTTTGCGTTAGCAAGTTATCTATTTCACAAGAATATTCAAGTTTGTGTAGAGAATCCATTGGTGATCAAGCGTTTCAGCCAGATGATGCTTTATCGCGCTAAAACAGACAAAAAAGATTCCAAAATCATAGCTGAATATGGAATGAAAAACGATTTGAAATTATGGAAATTAGAAAGTGAAAATAATATAAAGCTCCGACAACTTTATACCCGATTAGAGCTTATAAACAAACAAATTCATCAGAATAACCATCAGTTGGAATCTTATGTTAGCAGTGGATGTTTAGAGCCATTTTTAGAAAAAGAACTTAAAAAAGATATATGCTATTTAGAAAAATCAAAAGTAAAAATAGAACGACAAATGCTTCTATTATCTAAGGCTGAATATGGCGAAACATTAGCTCATTTAGAATCTATTCCAGGAGTTGGTCCCAAAACAGCTATGATGATGGCTTTGATCACAGACAATTTTAAAAAGTTTGATAATTATAAACAACTGATCGCTTATATCGGATTTAGTCCACGTATCTATCAAAGTGGAAGCAGCGTTCGAGGGAAAGGACATATTTGTAAAATGGGTAAATCCCAACTTAGAAAATTACTTTACTTATGCAGTTGGTCCGCTAAACGCTACAATAAATCTTGTAAAGAAATGTACGATCGATTAAAAGTGAAAGGAAAACCTGAACGAGTAATAAAAGTTGCAATAGCCAATAAGCTAATCAAACAGATTTTTGCTATTGGAAAATCTAATCAAAATTATAACGAAAATATTTGTCTATAAACACAGAACATCTTGAACTTGTTTCAAGATCGCATCCTCAATTTCTAATTAGTCGCTGAAATGAATTTTGGTTATGATGATCACGAAAATCACTCGAAGTGACGATTGATTCTTCAACAAACTCCAAAATCAATTAAATTTATTAACTTCGTTTCAATTCAGAATACAAATGAAAAATATACTACTTACCACAATTACGTTAGCTTCTACGGTAGCTTTCGGACAACATATATCGAATCAAAAAATTGATCAAGTTGCAGAAAATGCGATGAAAGCATTTGATGTTCCTGGAATGGCTGTTGCAGTAATCAAAGACGGAACAATTGTACACTCGAAAGGTTACGGCGTGAAATCCATTTTAACCGGAGAAAAAGTTGAATCTTCAACAAATTTCGGAATTGCATCGAATTCAAAAGCATTTACGGCTGCTGCTTTAGCCATTTTAGTAGATGAAGGAAAAATCAAATGGGATGACAAAGTCATTCAACACATTCCTGAATTTAAAATGTACAACGATTATGTAACGAAAGAATTTACGATTCGCGATTTATTAACACACCGCAGTGGATTAGGTTTAGGCGCTGGTGATTTAATGGTATGGCCTGATGGACACAATTTCACACCGAAAGATATTATCAACAATATTCAATTCTTGAAACCGGTTTCAGATTTCCGTTCGAAATATGATTACGATAATTTATTGTACATCATTGCAGGTGAAGTTATCGAAAGAGTTTCTGGTCAAGCCTGGACTGATTTTGTCACAAAACGTTTATTAGAACCAATTGGAATGACGAATTCTGCTGCCAATTGGCATTTGGTCAAAAATCAAAAGAATGCGATTGCACCACACGTTCCGATTGATGGAAAATTACAAGTGATCAATCGTTACACGAATACAATTTTTGATGCAGCTGCCGGAATTTATTCGAATGTGGATGATGTTGCCAAATGGTTACAATTCAATTTAGATAAAGGAAAAGTGAACGGCAAACAAATCATTTCTGAAAAACAAATGAAAGAAATGATTACCCCTCAAACGTTGCAAAAAGTTGGTACAACACCACCTTATAATTCATTGTTTAAAGCGTATGGATTAGGATGGCAATTGCAAGATTATAACGGGAAATTAGAAGTTTCGCACACTGGAGGATTGGAAGGAATCGTGACACAAACGATTTTTTATCCACAACTGAATTTAGGGATTGTGGTTTTAACGAACCAACAAGCGGGAGTTGCGTTTAATTCGGTTTCGAATACGATCAAAGATTTTTATTTAGGAAATCCTGAAAAAGATTGGGTGCAAACCTATGACCAATTAATGAAATCTCGTGTGGCTGAAGCAGACGGAATTACGGACGAAGTTTGGAAAACAGTTGAAGCGAATCAAAAAAATAAGAAATTAAAAATTGATACCAAATCATTCGTCGGAACGTACAAAGACAATTGGTTTGGTGATGTAGAAATTTACGAGAAAAAAGGAAAATTAATTTTCGAATCAAAACGTTCGCCTCAATTAACGGGAGAAATGTTTTTCTATAAAGACAATACTTACGCCGTGAAATGGTACAATCGTTACTTCCACGCCGATGCGTTTGTATTTGCTGAAATGAAAGATGGAAAATTAGCTGGATTTAAAATGAAAGCGATTTCGCCAATGACCGATTTTAGTTACGACTTCCACGATTTAGATTTTACTAGAAAATAAATACGTTAAACGAAGTTCGAAATTCGAGCTTCGTTTTTTTTTATTATGAAATTCAAAGGTTACGCATTAGGATTACTTTCATCCATTTCTTATGGATTAATCCCGTTATTTATATTACCGATCAAACAAGCCAATTTCTCGATAGACACGACGTTGTTCTATCGCTTTTTATTTTCGGCTTTAATTGTTGGAACTTATTTAATCCTCAAAAAACAATCAATCAAAATTGAAGTCCAACAAATTCCTGTCTTAATTATTTTAGGCATTTTGTACGGCATATCATCCGATTCATTGTTCTTGGCTTATGATTATTTATCGGCTGGAGTTGCCTCCACCTTACTTTTTATTTATCCATTAATCGTGGCGATCATCATGGCTGTTTTTTTCAAAGAAAAGATTACAACAGCTACACTGGTCCCAATTGCTTACGTCTTAATTGGAGTGATTTTGCTCAGTTTTAAAAACGGAAATTTCGATTTGAATCTTGTTGGATTAGGAATCGTATTCATCAGCGCATTGGCTTATTCTTCGTATATCATCACCGTAAATAAATCGAATGTAAAAAACAATGAAAGGCTTTACATTGACTTTTTATTCATTTGTCGTAACAATTATTTATTACGCCATCAAGATGTTGATCAACAAAGATTCTTTTGTTTTACCGTCCATTGATTTAGCGTTCAACTTTTTCACATTTGCGTTGATTACAACGGTTGTTTCAAGTTTAGCTTTGGTCTTTACGATTAAAGAAATTGGATCAACAGCTACTTCAATTTTAGGTGCATTTGAACCTGTTGTGGCGGTAGCTGTAAGTGTGATTCTTTTTGGAGAAGATTTTTCTTTGAGTTTAGCACTCGGAATTTTAATGATTATTGTAGGTATGATATTAAATATACTAAGCGATAAAATCATTAATAACACTAGAATACAATAGAATAAAAGTTTACTAATTACTTATATTGTTATATTTATTGATTAAAAATTTTACCTAAACCCTGTATTTTAAAAAATCATAAGTCTTAATTGGATAATTTTGTTAAAATTTACTACAAATACTCATGAAAAAACAACATTTTTATTTATTCTTATTTTTTTTTACTTATTTACTCTATGGGCAACAGATCAATGACGAATTCTATTTTAAAGGAAATTTAAAAGCTGAAAGTAGAGCCAAATATCTTACAAAACTTTTAAGCAATTCAGGAGGAAGCTTTATTCAAGACTATGTAAAAGTCGGAAGTAAAACCCAACAGGTTTACAATAAATCTCAGGCAAATGATGGTTTAGTTTATACGATAGACGATATTAACAATTTTAAAGATTATACTTATAATGTAATCTATTACATGCCTGCGTACACTAGCTATAATCGAATCCAAATGTTTGGAAATTTAGAAGGTGGTGTATATAGATATGGAACTGGACTTTACGTTTATGGTTCTGGAATTAATGATAGACCTTCATTATTACCAAAATCTGGCTATAATTATACTCATATAGGTATATCAAGAAAAGCATCAACAAATACAGTAAGAATCTATATAAATGGAGATTTTTATAAAGAATACACGAATACTTCTGACGCTTTAAAAATTCAATCTGATAAAAAATTTACTTTCTTTAAAGATAATGGAGGAGAAGAAAATGTTGCGAAAGTGGCATATATTAACGTGGCCAACTATATACAAACTGCTGATGAAATTAGAAAGATTTTTGAGAAAGCTACAAATCCTATTTTAGAAGAAAGTTATTTGTTTTTAAATAATTTAAATAATACGGATAATTCTTCTAACTTATCAAATTCATCAACAACGACTTTTGGCCAAGTTTACGATCCTTCTTGTCAAGTAAATCGTAATGCATTACTAATTAATTCAAATAATGATTTAACGTTCAAAAACAAATCGCAATCTGATTTAAATTATACTTTTATTTTTAAAATTAAACCTTCATCAAGTAGTAATAATATTTCGTTAATAGATTTTTCTAATGATGGTACAAATCGTAAAATTTCATTAGTAAATAATAAATTATATTTTGGTGGAAATACAAGTAATATTACACTAAACCGACAAGATGAAAATTCTTGGATTGATTTAGCAATTACTAGAAACGATTCTGATAATAAAATAAATATATATAGCAATAATATTTTATTGGGAACGTATTTAGATTCTGATAAAATTTTTAAATTTTTAGATACCTATGAAGCTAAAATTTGTAAGGTAAACGATAATTCTACAACATCATTAGCTTTATTCAAATATACAAATGAAGTTTATACTCTGGATAAAATCAAAAATGAATTTACATCAATATGTAATGTTACTATTGATAATACCTATTTATTTAATCAAACATTAAATAACTTATCTAATACAAATCCTTTAATTGTTAGCTCTGTAGATAATTCACACAGTTCAAATAATTATTCAAACAATGTAATTTCTAATTGTAATACATCAGCCTACACTTATAATGCAAATCCAAAATCTAAAATTAAATATAACAATGGATATGGAATGTATTACTACAACTTTACCTTGAAGTTATATTTTCATAATAATAATACTTCATCTATAAAATTAATAAGCTTTGATGATTCTGCCAAAGGAATTTATCAAAATGGAAACCAATTACTTGTTAAAACTTCCATAAATGATTATACTTTTAATATTCCTGCACAAGATTCACAAGAATTCAATTTGTTATCATTTATTAAAGACGGATCTACGAAAGAAATAAAAGTTTATGCGGATAAAATATATTTGGGAACTGTTTTAGATATTAATAATGATATTGCTATTAACGCAAATGGAGATGTATATTTATTAAACAATATAAATTCTGCATTAACTAATATTAAAATTAAATATTTTAATATTTCAAATTCGATTAAAGATTTAGATGATATTAAATTAACTCTAAATGAATTTTGTCCAAAAATTGTTAATGAATCGTTTGAATTTAATGGAAATCTAAGTAATCAAACAAACACAAAAAATTTAAATTTTGTACCATCGTTGGATTCATACAATGTACAAAATTTTTATTCCGATAAAAACACAAACTGTGGAGATCGAAAAGTTTTCTATACTTTAAATCAAGGTGAAGGCTTTATTTATGAAGATGAAGATTATTTTGTTTACAATAAATTTACTATCAGTCTGTATTTTAAAGTAGCTTCTAAATCTGACGTAAATCAATTAATAAACTTTGGGAATAATAATTCTATCACTTACCAAAATGACAGATTATATTTTTCCCCAACTTCCAATAATTTAAGTTTATCATCTTTGATGATTCATAACTATAACTTATTAACAATTGTTAAAAACCCTGGTGTTTTACAAATTTATATGAATGGTAATTTTGTTGGTCAAATAGCTGATCCTAACAATAATTTCTCATTTACAAAACAATCTCCTCTTACTTTTTTTAATGATAAAAAAGCTTTTGTTGGTGAAATTAAAATTGAAAATAGAGCATTTACATCTACTGAAATTATTAACAATTATAAAAATTTATGTGTAAGAAAAGTGAACCGAACTTTCCCTATGTTCATGAATTTAAAAGATTCAACTGGAGAAAACGAACTTGTTCCAACCTCGTATGTTAATCAACATTTGGATAATAAGTTTATAAAAGATGAGGTTATAAACTGTGGCGTATCTAGAACTGTATATTTCGTAGCTGATAATGCTGGTTTAATATTTAATGATGGTGTTGGTGAATTGTATAATGATTATACCATAAGCTTATATTTTCGTTTAAATCCTTATTTAGGAGGTTGGGCACGTCTTATAGATTTTAGTGACGGGGAATCTGATGCGGGAATCTACAGACTTTCTAATGGATTAAACTTCTATCCTAATGGAAATGTAGGGAACGATTTATTATCTAATTCTCACGCCGAATATACTTACCTAACTCTATCTCGTAATAGTGCTACAAATATCATTACAGTTTATATTAACGGAAAAAAAGTATCTACTTACAATGATTCAGCTGGATTATATAAAGTTCCAGCTAATGGCAATATCTTATTTATTAAAGACGACTTACGTGTAAGAGACGAACAATCTCCTACTAATATTGCTTATATCCATGTAACAAATTCAATTTTATCGGATATAGAAGTTATGGATGATTTTAACAATTTATGTTCTTCCATTGCTTGTAATCAGCCTGCTCAATTGACTGGAAATATAATTCCCTCAAATGTAGGAATTACAACTCAAATTCAAAATAACCCAAATTGGCCAAACAATGTTAATGGTGGAAACCTTGTGTTAGAGTCAAAAGAAAAAGGTTTTGTAATTCCTAGTGTTTCATCAGCAAACACTGCTATAAATCACAATCAAGGAATTGAAGGAATGATAATCTATGATCAATTTGATAAATGTGTCAAATTATTTAATGGAACAGAATGGAAATGTTTAACTGCAAGTTGTGTACAATAATGAATAAAATTAAATTAACTCTTATAATAGGATTTGGGCTTTCTTCTATTAATTATGCACAAGTAAGTTTCGGAAGAAGTGATGCAAGAGGAGCTTCGTTAATAGACTTCGGCAAAGGGAATATTAATGGTATTGTTTTACCTTATCATTATAACACAGTTTCCCCTGTTGAAGGAACTTTTAGAGTAAACCTTAATAATTCTAAAATCCAATATTATGATGGTCATAATTGGATAGACCTTACAGAACAAGGAAGTATAAATGTAGAAGTAAATACAAACGAAGAAATAGCTTCAAATAATGGAATCATAATTACAGATAAAAAAGATGTAACCAACCATCCTAAAGGTATTTTGGTATTAGAAAGTGATCATCGAACTATAACTCTACCACATGTTGATAGACCACATCAAACTATAGTTGATCCACCTATTGGAATGATGTGTTATGATTCTTTCAATAAAGTCATAGCTATATTTAATGGTAACAATTGGAGTTTCTATAAATAATTCAAAAACCTTCTTATTCCGATAAGAAGGTTTTATTTTTGTTACATGAAACGAATTTTTAATGCTGAAGGTTGGAATAGAAAAGAGCATTTTGAGCTATTTTCGAGAATGGATAATCCCTATGTTGGTGTGGTTGCAGAAGTAGATTGTACGAAAGCGTATCAATTCGCAAAAGCAAACAAACAATCCTTTTTTGCGACGTATTTATTTTGTTCGATGCAAGCAGAAAACAGTGTGGAGGAATTCAAATATCGTTTAGAAGATGGTGAAATTTTTATCTACGATCACATTGATTGCGGAACAACCATTGGACGAAAAGACGGAACGTTTGGATTTGCCTTTATTCCTTATTCGGACGATTTTGAAACATTCAATTCAAAATTACAGCAAGAGATTAAAGAAGTGGAAGAATGTGTAGGATTACACATCAAAAACGAAGATTTAACTTTAGGATTAATTCGTCATTCAACTTTTCCTTGGTCGAGATTTACAGGATTAATTCAGCCATCAAATTATGGAACAGAAGAATCGATTCCACGTATTATTTTCGGAAAAGCATATCAACAAGGCGACAAAATGATGATGCCTGTCTCTGTTGAGGCCAATCACGGTTTTGTGGATGGTTTACATTTGGCCAATTATTTAGCCAATTTTGAAAAAGAATTGAGTAAGTTTTAAAATAGAAAAACCGAAGTTCGAAATTCGAACTTCGGTTTTTTATTATTATTTAATTTCTTCAATAGGAGGTTCTGGCTCAGGTTCTTCCATTATAAATTTTCTTTTAGGAAAATATTCTTGATCTTCTCCTAAAATAAAATCATCGTTCAAAAATTCGTAATGCAATACTTTTATTAATTGATACTCGCCAATCTCATTTTTACGATAAGCGAAAGCTAATCCATCAAAAATATCACAAATCATCGTTATCTCTTGGTCATCTGAAACGTACTTTAAATCTTTTAAATCAATATGATTGATTAAGAATTTATTATTTCTTAGAATTAAAGCGTAATCTTTTTGATTTAATTTAATGGGCAATTGATAATAATCACCGTACATACAATCTTCGATCACTTCAGAAGTAAAAAAATAAATCTGATTTTCTGTAAACGTTACATTGATATTATATACTTCGATATTATTTTTTTCAGTAATATCTATTACTTGTTGTAAAGTATTGTAAAACTTTTGATCTTTAATTTCCTTAGGAATTTCTATTTTATATTCGAAAGTAGATTTCTTCTCTTTACATCCAAAGAAAAAAATAGAATTATAAAATAGTAAAAGAATTTCATATCAAGTCGTTTGATGAAAGATAATTAATTTATCACAGGTTTTTTATTCAATTTTCTTCCCCAAGCGATAATATAAATTGTTCCTATTACGGTTGGTAAAATCCACGCATAGAAATTATCTCCATAACCTAATCCAGCTACGATAAACGCAGTAACTGATGCGATATAAGCTCCGACCATTTTTCCGACGTGCGACTTTACCCAATTTTTATGATTTTCGGGATCTTTATAAAATTTAAAATCGCGTGAAGCCATAAATGCACTTAAGACTCCAAAGATGATAAATAGAATTGGTAATTTATCGTACATCAATCGGAAATAAATTGCAAGACCAATCATTACAATTCCCGCGAAAAACATCATATAAGAAATATATTGATCGATCGAATTTTTATAATTTTTCTTTTTGTATTTCGTTACTCGGTTTCCTAATAAAATCATATAAATGCTGAAAATTCCGATTAAAACTAAAAATGAATTGTGATGATTTGGGAAAATACAAACGATGAATGAGAGAATGGTGCTGATCAACATTCCTATTGAAAATATTTTTCCGGCTTTTACGTGTAATTGATTTCCTTTTTTGGCGAACATAATGACTGTTCCTGCGATTAAGCCAATCCCTCCGAAAAAAGCGTGAATGTAAATTAATGTTTTAATGAAATTTTCCATATGTGTTAATTTTTAAGTGAAATTAATGTATGAAAAAAATCAGCACAACAAATTAAAGATGAAGTGTTTATTTTATGGGATGAATTGTAATTTGAGTGATTATTCTTCAGAATTAATCGTATGAATCGCTTCGTTGATTAAATCGAATTCATAGCCTTTGTACGCCAAATACGCTTTGATTTTATTCATTTTTTTAAAGGATTCACGCTCGCTATATAAAGCATCGTGTTTTTTCTGCGCCAATCGAACTAAATTGTTCCAATATTTTTCGGGATCGATTTCTTCCTTAAATGCTTTATCAATTAATTTCCCATCAATTTGACGCATTTTTAATTCTTGTCGAAGGCGATTTCGTCCCCATAATTTTTGATTGACTTTTCCACGAACAAATGAATGTACAAAACGTTCTTCGTTCAAAAAACCGTAATGAATCAATTTGTATAAAATTTCATCTTTCGCTTCCGGAATCAAATCAAATTCGCGCAGTTTTTTTTCTACTTCCCAATGACAACGATCTTGGTAAAGACAAAATTTGGCCATTTTATCTTTAATTTCATCAATTGTATAAATCTTTTTCGAATTGTCTTTTGGGGTAAAACTCATATTGCAAAGGTAATTCGATAATTTGAAAATTTGTAAAAAAGGGTTTTCCGTCTTAATTCTCGATACTATTTTCTTCGAAATCACTTGTAATGATGGAAAAATCAATATTGAATTTGAAATTTATATTATTACTATGAGATCCTGAAACAAGTTCAGGATGAAGGAACTATTTAACATTCTTAGAGTGACAAAGAACTTAAACAAAATAAAAAAAACTGAACCATTGCTGATTCAGTTTTTAGAATATGTAGAAATTGAATTCTTAAGCTTTCTTTAAAGCTGCGATGTATTCTGTTGGATTCTCCGCATTGAAAACTGCCGAACCAGCAACTAATGCATCAGCACCAGCTTCGATTAATTGAGTCGCGTTTTGTACACCTACTCCACCATCAATTTCGATGATCACATCAGCACCAGCTTCAGTAATCATTTGTTTCAATTTAGACACTTTGTTGTACGTATTTTCAATGAATTTCTGACCTCCAAAACCTGGATTCACACTCATGATTAATACTAAATCTAAATCGTTGATAATATCTTCTAAAACCGATACAGGCGTATGCGGATTTAATGCTACACCAGCTTTCATTCCTTCTGCTTTAATCGCTTGGATGGTACGGTGTAAATGTGTACACGCTTCGTAGTGAACCGTTAAAATATCTGCTCCAACTTGTTTGAACGTAGAAATGTAACGATCGGGATCCACAATCATTAAATGAACATCTAAAACTTTATCCGTTAACGAATTAATTTTTTCGATAATTGGCATTCCGTAAGAAATATTAGGAACGAATACGCCGTCCATCACATCTAAGTGAAACCATTCGGCTTGAGAATTGTTAACCATTTCGATGTCTTTCGCTAAATTTCCGAAATCAGCAGCTAAAATTGAAGGTGCGATAATTGCCATAATTTTTTGAGTATTGTTTGTTTGTATTTTGTGTTGCAAAGGTACGGAAATAAAAAAATCGCTGTGGGTACAGCGATTGAAATATTTTTAAAAATTGTATCCAACTCGAAATCCTAAGTCAAGTGCTAACGCTGTAGTAGTAGATTGATAAGGATGATAGGTTTGATGCTCTGGATCAAAAGAATAATTTTCATCATCATAAAAAATTATACCTAATCCTGTATAAAATTCATAGAAAAAATTTGTTGAAAAAGAACGTTTTAAACCATAGTTTAACGTAATCATTCCTTGAGGATTTACAGATAAATTATCACTATTAGAATAGGTTAACCAATCGGGAGTATAAGTCCCTTTTAAAGCTAAGTAATTCCCTGAATTATTTTTTGTATTTTTATCTTTAGAAATTCTTCGATCAAAATTATAATAATACCTTCCTTCTAATGCTAAATTAGTTGTAAGGATATACTCAAAATCACTTCCGTAATAATCACTATTACTATATCTAAAACCGCCAGCATAGTCTAAAGTACCTAATGCAGTAAAATTTTCAGATAATGCTTTCTCATATTGTAATCCTACTCCTAAAATACTCACATTAACGTTAAATAAGTCCGTGGCTTTTTCTTGTGCAAATAACGTGGTTGAAAATAAGAATGTAAATAAAGTTTTTTTCATTTGTGTTAATTCATTGTTGTGCACAAATGTAAACTAATAATAGTATTAATCTAGAATTACTTTATAATCCACAAAATTGTATGGTTCTTCTTTGGATTGAGGTTCATTGATGATAAAATGAATGGAATCTTTGGCAAGAAAAAGAAAAGAATAACGATCCATCTTTTCATCACTTTCTTTAAATTCGAAATATTCATTTCCTTTTACACACCATAAACCTTGTTCTTCAGAATAAGTCACATTATCATCGGCATGAATTGTTTTAAAGCTAATCATAAAGGTTCCATCCTCTTTACGGTTTACGACCCAAGTGTTAGTTTCTCCTTTAAAAAATTTTCCGTGATCTGTACCTCTCCAAACACCAACAAATCGTTTGTCTCGATCTCCTGATCTAAAAAATGAAATATTTTTATCTTCTCCTTCTAATGTCCAGTTCACAATATCTAATTTATTTTTATTGATTAAAAAAAGCAGCCTGAGCTGCTTTTATTTTTTATCGTCCGATATACGTTTTTAAGATCTTTGATCTTGATGTATGTTTTAAGCGACGAATTGCTTTTTCTTTAATCTGACGTACACGCTCACGAGTTAAGTCAAATGTTTCACCAATTTCTTCTAGAGTCATTGGATGTTGACCGTTTAATCCGAAATATAAACGAATTAAATCTGCTTCACGAGGAGTTAACGTTTGTAAAGCACGTTCAATTTCTACACGTAAGGATTCCATCATTAATTGCATATCTGGAGATGGTGACTCACCGATGTTTAATACATCGTATAAGTTTGAATCTTCTCCTTCTACTAATGGAGCATCCATTGAGACGTGACGACCTGAGTTTTTCATCGACTCTTTTACATCACCTTCAGACATGTCTAATACTTCAGAAATTTCTTCTGCAGATGGGGCACGCTCATGCTCTTGCTCTAATAATGCGTATGCTTTATTAATTTTATTGATCGAACCAATTTTATTTAAAGGTAAACGTACGATACGAGATTGTTCTGCTAACGCTTGTAAGATTGATTGACGAATCCACCATACGGCATATGAAATGAATTTGAAACCACGCGTTTCATCGAAACGCTGAGCAGCTTTAATTAAACCTAAATTTCCTTCGTTGATTAAGTCAGGTAAGCTTAAACCTTGATTTTGGTATTGTTTTGCAACCGATACCACGAAACGTAAGTTTGCTTTTGTTAATTTTTCTAAGGCAACACGATCACCTGCTTTGATGCGCTGAGCTAATTCTACTTCTTCCTCCGCCGTAATTAAGTCTACTTTACCAATTTCTTGTAAATATTTGTCCAACGACGCAGTTTCACGATTCGTTACCTGCTTTGTAATTTTAAGCTGTCTCATTTAACTAAAAACCTCCTAATTTATATGAATGATTGTTTGAATATAAGCCCTTTCGAACAGGCCTACATTATTATATACGAAGGAAAACTCAAAAGGTTACAAAAAATTGTAAAGTTTTTGATATTTAATCCCTTAAAAATTCGTAAATCATCTGTGCAGCAAGTTTAGATGTTTGATTATCACGATCAAATGTAGGATTTGTTTCTACTACATCCATTACTTTCACTTTGTCAGATTTTTTTAATAATTTTAATAGGTATTTAACTTGGAATGGAGTAAGTCCATTAATTGTCGTTGCACTCACTCCTGGTGCATACGCCACATCAAAAACATCCATATCAAGTGAAAGATAAATGGCATCAAAAGATTCAATTACTTGTTTCAATTCTTCTAAAACACGATTAAAATTTGCATGAAGTTCATCTGCTAAAATATAATTGACCTTTAATTGTTCTGCACGTTGAAATAACGCTTTTGTATTTCCTAATTCTTGTATACCCAATACCAAATAATTAAACTCAATACCATTTGCTGCTGCATTTTTATACATTTCATAAAATGGTGTTCCAGAAGATGAAATCGGATTAGGCGTTCTTAAATCAAAATGAGCATCTAAATTAATCACCAAACTATTTGTTGGAAATTTGTTTATAAAACCTAGATAATTTCCCAGTGCCGTTTCATGCCCACCACCGATAACAATGGGTTGTAAATTCTGACTCATTAATTCAGAAATCTTTTCAATTTGAATTTCTCGGCAATGTTCTAAATCAGAATCAACTTTAATATTTCCGGCATCATATAAGGATAGATCCGTAAAGTGTACAGGCAAATTTGCTAAAGCTTTGCGGATGAAATTTGGAGCATCTTTTGCACCTAAACGACCTTTGTTTCTTTCCACCCCCTCTTCAGAACAAAATCCAAGAATAACTTTACCCTTTTTTTGGTTTTGATATTCTTTTATAATTTGATGAATACGCAAACCTAATTCACCATCTTCAGAGTCTATTCTTCCAGTCCACCAATTTTGATCATACGAATCGTAATGCATTATTTATAAAATTTAGGTAATGATAAATTAAATTTAAAGGCAATAATTCGAATTACTGCAATCAAACTACCTGAAATTAAGAAATTAATATTACGATCTAAACCAAAATCGTCTAAAATAATATAGATAATTCCTCCTGCAATACATGCCGTAGCATAAATTTCTTGGACAAAAATAGTAGGTGTTTTATTAATCATGGTATCACGAATAACTCCTCCCATAACGGCTGTAAACATTCCCATCATTACAGAAATAAAGTTATTTGCACCTAAGGATTGGGCTTTTTCTAAACCTACAATTGTAAATAATGCTATTCCTAATGTATCAAACAACATTAATGTTGTTTTTAATTTTGAGAATTGTTTATAAAATAGACCTGTTAATAAAATACCTGCAAATATCGTATATACAATATACATATCTTTAAACCATACCAATGGATAACTACCTAAGAATAGATCACGTAAAGTACCACCTCCAATGGCTGTGATAAATGCAATGAAAGTAATTCCAAACCAATCATGTTTTTGTCGCTCATCACCGGCTAATGCTCCTGAAATAGCAAAAGCTAAAGTTCCTATTAATTCGAAGATATATTGTATTTGCATCATTTTTAGATAAAGGGCGACAAAGATGCCAAAATTTGTTGAATAATAAAATTAAATAAATTCCTTTAACAATAAAAAAGTGACGCATTTAGCTTCACATTAACATTTATAGCATTTAATGACTTTTAAATTTTGGTATGGATAAATTATATCGTAAAGCTAATAATCGAATGGTTACAATAACAGACCCAGAAACAAAGAAGTTAATCGTACGTTCAACATTTAATAATTCTAATATCACATACAAGATTGCTCCTGCTAAACATGCTGAGGCGTATATTTCTTTACGAAATACAATGGGCAATTCATTAATCATCATATCTCGAATAACACCACCCATAATGGCTGTAAACATCCCCATAATAATCGCAACTACCGGACTTACTCCTAATCCTAATGCTTTCTCAACACCAACTATTGTAAATAGTGCAATACCCAATGTATCAAATAACATAAATGTTTTTCTTAATTTTAAAAAGAAATCATAGAATATTGCAGCTAAAATAATTCCTGCTGCTACGGCATATAGAATATTCACATCTTTAATCCACATAATGGGATAAGCACCTAACAATACATCACGAATTGTTCCCCCTCCAAGAGAGGTTATAAATGCGGTAAATGTTACTCCAAACCAATCTTTACCTGATTTTTCATCTGCAGCTAATGCCCCTGATATCCCATAAAAAATAACTCCAAAAATCTCGAAGTAATATTGAATTTCCATTAAATAATTTAGAAGTTTAGATTGACAAAATTATAAAACATAATTTCGAAACGATAAAATTCAAATAGTTTTATTCTTTTAATTTAATGATATCTGAAGGAATAATTACTACATCTAGTGGATTTTAATGAATATTATTTGAATGAATACTGATATTAAAATATAAGACCAAATGCAAAATGAAGAACTTCATCCTAAAATGATATAAAGTGTAAGACGTAAGACGAAGTTAGAACAAAAGTAAATTTTTCACTTTTCACTTTTAGTTATTCACTAATCTTTTTGCTCAAAATTATTTATTCACATACAAAAATCGGTCACTGAGGTTCTCGAAGTGCCGATTTCCTTTGTCTTCGAGAACCTCAGACACCGGAAATCTTTCATTCAGCACGAAACATTAGCAAAGTAAAGATTTAAAGCCTATAGCATAAAGCCCACAGCTTATAGCATAAAAAAATCCCCAACCAAATAAATGATTGAGGATTTAAATAAAGACTGGCGGCGACCTACTCTCCCGCAATAGCAGTACCATCGGCGCTGAAAGGCTTAACTTCTCTGTTCGGAATGGGAAGAGGTGAGCCCTTTCGCTATAACCACCCTAATTTCTTAGATATTTTTAATTAGGTTTGATTCCTAATCTATTTTTGACATTATTAGATAATTGAATACAAATACTCTTGCTTATACAATCCAGTATACAATTCAAATAAGATTAACTAACCTTCTCTATGACGGTTAAATTAATATTTGAAAAAGTTTATGGGTAATTAGTACTACTCGACTTTGACATCACTGCCTTTACATCTATAGCCTATCAACGTGGTAGTCTGCCACGACCCTTTAAAGAAGTCTAATCTTGCGGCGAGTTTCGCACTTATATGCTTTCAGTGCTTATCTCATCCAAACGTAGCTACTCAGCGGTGCACCTGGCGGCACAACTGATACACCAGAGGTTTGTTCAACACGGTCCTCTCGTACTAGAGTCAAGTCCGCTCAAACTTCTAACGATCACAACAGATAGAGACCGAACTGTCTCACGACGTTCTGAACCCAGCTCGCGTGCCACTTTAATGGGCGAACAGCCCAACCCTTGGGACCTTCTCCAGCCCCAGGATGTGACGAGCCGACATCGAGGTGCCGAACCTCCCCGTCGATGTGAGCTCTTGGGGGAGACTAGCCTGTTATCCCCGGAGTACCTTTTATCCTTTGAGCGATGGCCCTTCCATACGGAACCACCGGATCACTATGTCCTGCTTTCGCACCTGCTCGGCTTGTTGGCCTCACAGTCAAGCACCCTTATGCCATTACACTCTACGCACGGTTACCAAGCGTGCTGAGGGTACCTTTGAAAGCCTCCGTTACTCTTTTGGAGGCGACCACCCCAGTCAAACTACCCACCATGCACTGTCCTTCTATTCAGAAGTTAGGCTCCAAGTAAATAAAGGGTGGTATTTCAACAATGACTCCACAAATCCTAGCGAACCTGCTTCATAGTCTCCCACCTATCCTACACATTATTTACCCGAAGTCAATACAAAGCTATAGTAAAGGTTCACAGGGTCTTTTCGTCCCGTTGCGATTAACCGGCATCTTCACCGATACTACAATTTCACCGAGCTCATGGTTGAGACAGTGCCCAGATCGTTACACCATTCGTGCAGGTCGGAACTTACCCGACAAGGAATTTCGCTACCTTAGGACCGTTATAGTTACGGCCGCCGTTTACTGGGGCTTCAGTTAAGAGCTTCGCCGAAGCTAACCCCCTTCCTTAACCTTCCAGCACCGGGCAGGTGTCAGACCCTATACGTCATCTTTCGATTTTGCAGAGTCCTGTGTTTTTGATAAACAGTCGCCTGGGCCTTTTTACTGCGGCTGACTTACGCCAGCGACCTTTCTCCCGAAGTTACAGGTCTATTTTGCCTAATTCCTTAACCATGACTCACTCGAGCGCCTTAGGATACTCTCCTCGACCACCTGTGTCGGTTTACGGTACGGGCTGCACATCTCGCTATTTCTTGGAACAATTTTCAGAGGATTATCACGCCACCCGAAGGATTTGTGTACTATCCCTGCTTTACGCAGGTTCAACGTGCTATTCCGTCAGCACGCACCTCCTACAATCATTCGTCACTTTTATTGAGTGCAGGTACGGGAATATTAACCCGTTTGCCATCCACTACCCCGTTTGGGTTCGTGTTAGGACCCGACTAACCCTAAGCTGATTAGCATAGCTTAGGAAACCTTAGTCTTACGGCGAATAAGTTTCTCACTTATTTTATCGTTACTCATGCCTACATTTTCTTTTCTAAAAGCTCCACCACCCATTACCAGGTGACTTCTGCGCCGTTAGAATGCTCCCCTACCAGTCATACATAAGTATGAATCCATAGCTTCGGTAATATGCTTATGCCCGATTATTATCCATGCCGGATCGCTCGACTAGTGAGCTGTTACGCACTCGTTAAATGAATAGCTGCTTCCAAGCTAACATCCTAGCTGTCAATGCAATCCAACCGCGTTTTTTCAACTTAGCATATATTTGGGGACCTTAGCTGATGGTCTGGGTTCTTTCCCTCTCGGACATGGACCTTAGCACCCATGCCCTCACTGCCTAGAAACATATATTAGCATTCGGAGTTTGTCAGGAATTGGTAGGCGGTGAAGCCCCCGCATCCAATCAGTAGCTCTACCTCTAATATACTTCACTAAACGCTGCACCTAAATGCATTTCGGGGAGTACGAGCTATTTCCCAGTTTGATTGGCCTTTCACCCCTACCCACAGGTCATCCGAAGACTTTTCAACGTCAACCGGTTCGGTCCTCCACTTTGTGTTACCAAAGCTTCAACCTGCCCATGGGTAGATCACAAGGTTTCGCGTCTAATACCACTGACTCTATCGCCCTATTCAGACTCGCTTTCGCTTCGGCTCCGTACCTGAAGTACTTAACCTTGCCAGTGACATTAACTCGTAGGCTCATTATGCAAAAGGCACGCCGTCACCCCGTAGGGCTCCGACCGCTTGTAGGCGTACGGTTTCAGGTTCTATTTCAACTATCTATTCGATATGCTTTTCACCTTTCCTTCACAGTACTAGTTCACTATCGGTCTTTGAGGAGTATTTAGCCTTGGAAGATGGTCCTCCCATATTCGGACAGAATTTCTCGTGTTCCGCCTTACTCGTTATCAACCTTATAACACTTTCGCTTACAGGACTATCACCCTCTTCGGTTAACCTTTCCAGGTTATTCTGCTAGCATTATAAAGTCTTTAGGGCTAATCCGCGTTCGCTCGCCACTACTTACGGAATCTCAATTGATTTCTTTTCCTATTGGTACTTAGATGTTTCAGTTCCCAACGTTCGCTCTCTAATAAATTAGAGTGACATGTCTTCAACATGCCGGGTTGTCCCATTCGGAAATCTACGGATTAATGCGTATGTGCCGCTCCCCGTAGCTTATCGCAGCTTATCACGTCCTTCATCGCCTCTCAAAGCCTAGGCATCCGCCGTACGCCCTTAGTAACTTTTTTCATAATTTAACCGTCATAATAATGAGCGGTTATGTTAATCTTACTCGTTTTTGTTTAATTGTATACCTTCAATTTGCCGAATTAAATCGTTTAATTATTTAATTCTATATTGCTTTGATTAATTTCTTAATCTCTGTTTGATTGTATGTCGTTAACAATTTCTTGTTATCTTTTTCTAATAATGTCAATGAACTCTTCTTGTCCGTTAGGACTTCGTGGAGAATATCGGAGTCGAACCGATGACCTCTTGCGTGCAAGGCAAGCGCTCTAGCCAGCTGAGCTAATCCCCCTCTTTTTACGTATTACGTACGACGTTAAAACGTTTTACGTTGTAGTCTCAGGCAGACTCGAACTGCCGACCTCTACATTATCAGTGTAGCGCTCTAACCAGCTGAGCTATGAGACTCTTTAATACTCTTAAAGAGTGGTCTTTGTAATATATGTTTTTGAAATCAATTTTGACAGTAAATAAAACCGAATAAAGGTCAATCTTCTAATTTAATAGAAGAAAATTCGTCGTTCTCTAAAAATGAGATGTTCCAGCCGCACCTTCCGGTACGGCTACCTTGTTACGACTTAGCCCTAGTTACCAGTTTTACCCTAGGCAGCTCCTGTTACGGTCACCGACTTCAGGTACCCCCAGCTTCCATGGCTTGACGGGCGGTGTGTACAAGGCCCGGGAACGTATTCACCGCATCATGGCTGATATGCGATTACTAGCGATTCCAGCTTCATAGAGTCGAGTTGCAGACTCCAATCCGAACTGAGATAAGTTTTCGAGATTCGCATCCTGTCGCCAGGTAGCTGCCCTCTGTACTTACCATTGTAGCACGTGTGTAGCCCAAGACGTAAGGGCCGTGATGACTTGACGTCGTCCCCACCTTCCTCTCAACTTGCGTTGGCAGTCTCATTAGAGTCCCCGTCTTTAAACGCTGGCAACTAATGATAGGGGTTGCGCTCGTTGCAGGACTTAACCTAACACCTCACGGCACGAGCTGACGACAGCCATGCAGCACCTTGCATTCTGTCCGAAGAAATATCTGTTTCCAAATACGTCATTATGCATTTAAGCCTTGGTAAGGTTCCTCGCGTATCATCGAATTAAACCACATGCTCCACCGCTTGTGCGGGCCCCCGTCAATTCCTTTGAGTTTCATTCTTGCGAACGTACTCCCCAGGTGGGATACTTATAACTTTCGCTTAGCCACTGAACTTGCGCCCAACAGCAAGTATCCATCGTTTACGGCGTGGACTACCAGGGTATCTAATCCTGTTCGCTCCCCACGCTTTCGTCCATCAGCGTCAGTTGAGGCTTAGTGACCTGCCTTCGCAATTGGTGTTCTGCGTAATATCTAAGCATTTCACCGCTACACTACACATTCCAGCCACTGCAACCTCACTCAAGACCAACAGTATCAATGGCAGTTCCATCGTTAAGCGATGGGCTTTCACCACTGACTTATTGGTCCGCCTACGGACCCTTTAAACCCAATAAATCCGGATAACGCTTGCACCCTCCGTATTACCGCGGCTGCTGGCACGGAGTTAGCCGGTGCTTATTCATATGGTACCTTCAGCTACTCACACGTGAGTAGGTTTATCCCCATATAAAAGAAGTTTACAACCCATAAGGCCGTCATCCTTCACGCGGGATGGCTGGATCAGGCTTTCACCCATTGTCCAATATTCCTCACTGCTGCCTCCCGTAGGAGTCTGGTCCGTGTCTCAGTACCAGTGTGGGGGTTCACCCTCTCAGGCCCCCTACAGATCATCGCCTTGGTGAGCCGTTACCTCACCAACTAGCTAATCTGACGCATGCCTATCCTACTGCGATAAATCTTTCAAGTATTACTGATGCCAGTCTCACTATTATAAGGTATTAATCCAAATTTCTCTGGGCTATCCCTTTCAGTAGGGCAAGTTACATACGCGTTACGCACCCGTGCGCCGGTCTCAAGATAGCAAGCTATCTCTACCCCTCGGCTTGCATGTGTTAAGCCTCCCGCTAGCGTTCATCCTGAGCCAGGATCAAACTCTCCATTGTAAATAATTTCTTTTAGCATTTCTGCTTATGTTTTACAACTTCGAATTTCCTTATGACTCTATTATTTAAGGATTGACCTAATTTATATTCGGCTTTTATTTCTTCTGTCTATATTGTAATTTCAAATGAACTTCTCAATTCAAGCAAACTTCTTTCGTTGTTTGCGGTTGCAAAGGTAATACTTATTTTTAAACTACAAAATCTTTTTTCAAAAATTTTTGAAGTTTTATTTTTTCAAGACTTTATTAAGAATAATCTTAATTTTTATCTCTCATTAATAAGTATACTTCTTCGCGATTTCAAGTTTTCAATACTACTCTTCTTTCGTATTGAGAGTGCAAATATAGGGGAAGTTTTTCCGAACTTCCAAATGATTTTGTGAATTATTTTCACTTTCATCCCTAACTCACTGAACCTCGGTGAAATATTTTTTTTTATCTTAATAATATATCATTATTTAGATGATTATTTACTAAATAAAAAAGCGGTTAAGAAAAACTTAACCGCTTTATTTATGAAAAATACGTTTAGTATTTCGCTGAATTCATAATTACAGGATTAATAATACCTTGATTACAATTATTAAAGTCAACTCTTAAATACTGAGGCTCTCCATAATCACACCCTTTCCTTACAGCTTGTAATTTAATTAACATTTTACCGTCGTATAATTCTCCAGTAAATAATTGTGATAATTCTAAATTAAAATAAGCTTTCAATTCGTTATCTAAATCTATGCTATTAAATACTGTTGAATCAATACCAAAACTCGTTAATTCTTCTGGAGTTAAATCTACGATTTCTTCTATAGGATAAATTTTTCGTCCTTTATAATCTAAAAAATCTGAACCATCTTCATTCTTATAATTTTCTGTTCCAAATTTGCTTACTCGAGCTAATGAAAGCTTATAAGTCGTACAAAAATCTGGTTTCTCTATAATTATAGGTTCTGCTGCACATATTTCGGTTACATCTTTAGGATCTTGTTGAGTACTAAAAGCTAATAATGGGTTAATTCTAATATCATGGATATGAATACCATCACCTAAATTTACAGATACTGTATTAAACTGTTGTAACTCAACTTCATCATATATAAAATTAACTGGTCGAGATAAAATTGCTCTTCGTTTATCCTTAAAATTAAATAATCCAATATCTAAAACTCTAAATTTTTCTAAAAGCTCTTCCCCTACTTTTGCTCCTTTATTATAATAAACAATTTTAAAATTTCCTAATTGAAGTAAGCTCAAATTAAGAACATTAATATTCGGATAAGCTAATGTTATCTGAACTTGATCCCCGGGACGTGCCGCTTGTCTTAATTTAGCTCTTAAAAATTGTTTATTTAACACCCCTGCTGTTGCATTAAATAAGGTATAACTATCATAGTCATCGTCTATAGAATAATAAGGAAAAACTACAGATGATAAAGAAGATGCAACATTTAACACCTCAGAATAATTTCCCCAAAATGCATCTTCTGCCGATCTATTTAATTTAATATTCTGATTTTCAATTTTATCAGACCCTGACTTGACGTAAGATGCATCAACATCACGTTGATTGTCTGGATATTGTAACGATGAAGGTGGTGATACAATAATATCAGAATTAATTAAAGTACAATAATCGTCATTATTTGTAATTGTTTCTTCCTCTTCAATATAAGCATAAAATACTGATGCTAAATCTGCTACTCCGATTAATGATCCTAATTGAATACGTACACCATTAAATTCTACAGGTGATCCTGATGTAGTTGATGGAATAAAAGAATATTCAAATACATTATCACCTTTTAAAGCATCTAAAACACCTCCTTTAACCCCGTAGGTTGCACCTACTAAGTTTGGATTTACCCTTAAATTATTTACTGCTCTATCTTCTTTAATTGCTCTAACCGATAGCCCTCCTGCAACTTTTAAACCTGAATATTGTTCTCCTAATTTAATTACTACTTTTTTATTTTTTAGATTTAATAAATTTCCTGATTCATCTGTAAAATATAAATCTACCCCAACAGTACCTATACCTAATAGTACTACTCCACCAGTAAGTGTTGCAGCGTTAGCTCTATTTATACGAATTTCTCCATTGTAATCTTGAGGTATAGCTTGTTCTGGATTGGCAACACCGCTTAATCCTGAAATCCAAGACTTAACATGTGTTGCAAATGTTCTTTTAGTATATACATTACATTTTCTTACATCATATACAGTTATAACAACAGTTTGAGATACTTCACATCCCACAACAGGCGCTCCATCAATTGATTTAGCAGTTAATGTAAAACGATGTTCTCCTTCAGAAAGGGCTAAAGTAGGAGGTGTATTCCCTAAATTCTCTCCATTTTGATCATAATAAGTAAGCTCTACATTATTATTTGAATTGGTCCCGTTTACAGAAATTAATCCTTGCGGTAAAGTATATGTTACAGGCAACAAATCTCCATCTTCAGAATAACTTTGACCTGCTACTATAAATGAATTAACGTTATTTGGTAAAGAAAGATCCAATTTATAAGGCTCAACTGTGATTATATTAGACACAGAATTTAGTTCTTCAGATTCTGTATTATAAACAAAACGTCTAATTATAGTTTTCTCTGTAATATTAGGAATTGTAACATTATCTGTGTTAGAGAAAACTTTATCTGGTTTTTGTTCATTTTCTGAATCTAAATCTTTTAAAAATTCCCAATTTATGCCATTATCTCTACTTACTTCATATTTATATCTTAATCCAGATCCTGCCCCTTGTACATTAGAAGATGCTGATGTTTTATTTGATATTATAACACTCCCATTATAACAAGTATATTTTGATGTTGGTCCGTTAGAATTGTCGAAAGCAATCTCACCTGGATTTGGTGAATTAAAAATTTTTAAATTATATGAATTATTCAAAAGATTTACAGGATTAGAATATTCTAGATTAAAATTGATTGTTCTAATTTGATTATCTCCTACATTAAGCCTACCAAATCCCTTTTCTTTTTTGAATTTGGCTTCATAAAATTCACCAGGATTAATTGTTATATTATTATTTAGTTTAAAGAAGTGATCTCTACTTGTGTCGATTCTATAATCATCTGAGTGAGTAAATTGTCCATAACTATTTGTAAATGCTAGAATAATTTTATTTGATAACTCACCTGAATAACTTGTGTATGGTAAATTAAAAGATACTTTAATATTATTACCATTTGAGATTATTGGATTCTTCCCAACATTCGTTACTCTTATAGTGAAAACATTATCTTCTACGAAAGTTTTTTCATTTTGAACAAAAACCATTAAAGACAAATCGTTATCTACCAAATCGATATTAAGATTTTCAATAGATGAATTATTTTCAAAATAATTTTCTGAAACATTTAGCCCAGTTACTTCAGTTTTAGATAAAATTTTATTTTCAATAATAGCATTTAATTTTAAGCTAATAGTCAATTTTAAACTACCCTCAGCTGGAATTGTAACCGTACCAATCAAATTATTATCTTCATTTACTGTCAAATAATTAGAACTTAACGTAATTTCTTCATTAGATTTAATCTGCTTAATATCCCACGAATTGAATTCTACTATATTTTTATCTAGAATTAAAACATTTTCTGTATTTAATAACGCCTCATTTATTCTTACTAAAGCATCTTTATTAGAAGAATTAGAAATTTCAATAACATAATTTAAAATTTCACCATTTTTTCTTGACTCAGAATTATTAGTTTTATTAATAGATAAAACATCTTGTTTTTCTTGAAAAGAAAATGAATTATTCTTACAGAACCCATCAACACAAACTTTATAGTCAAACATCATTTGAGGCCTAGAAGTTACGATAGATGGATCCACTGTAACTATACCTGTTTGAGTATTTAACGAAACCCCATTAGTCCAGTTACCTACAGTTTCAATTGAAGCACCATTTGTACCTAAAACTATATTAGTCTCTAAACCATTTGAATTCATGTACTTATCATTTTCAATAATATTAAATGATTCGTGATTAACATTCCAAACAATATTATCAAACCCAAAAATGATATCTGGTTCAGCATATTTTATTTTAAAATAAGAATACTGATTGATTAAATTATATGAATTTTCATTTTTCCCTATCATTTTATGGAAAAAATCAGAGTTACTTACATTAGCTGACACATTAATTTGAAGCAAAACGAGTAAACAACTAAGGAAGTATTGAATATATTTATACATACTATAAGATGTTTATTTTACTTAACCTTTAAAACAATATTCATAAAAGAACCATTTCTAATTATTTTATTTGGATCTACTTGATAACTCAAAATTCCTTCAGGAGAAATTGATGTGTTTAAAAACAATGATTCATCTATAAAAGTTACATAATATTCATACTTATCACTAGAAGAAACGAAACCACATAGTCCTTTACTTGGATTTACATTACAGTCTAAATTTTGAATTTCAGAACTTGATAATGCTGAAGATGCTACGGGTTTTAAAAATTGCTCTTTAAAAATATTATATAAGTCTACCGTAAATATCGTTTGATCACCTTGAGTTACAGTAAAATTAGCATTATTCTCATCTGTAATTCTAGCATCATCAATTCTTGTAGGCAATGCTACAGAGGGCATATAAAAGAATTTAGACGATGAATCCATACGTTCCCAAATTCCTTCAATATTATCTCCTTCTGGGTGAGAATAATAAAAATATCCTGGAGAAGTAACTTTAACAGTTTTTCCAGCAGGAGCAGAATCCGCTTCAGTAACATATACAATTGCACCATTTTGAGCAGTTGTATATAAGTCATTTTTTGCTCTTAATTGATTTCCAGTAATACGAGGCGCAATAACTCCATCAATAACATTGTTATCATCCCCTTGTCCAATAATATCTAATGTTGCTTGAGGTGTATCGGTACCAATACCAACCTGAGCTTGCGCTAATGTAAAAGACATAGCGAATGCTACACCTAGTAAATATTTTTTCATGAAATTTAAAATTAATTAACCGGTGCGAAGATAGGACTTCTCTGAAAAATAAAAAGACCTAAAACATTAAAAATTAGCCAGAAATAATATTTCTCATAAAATATTCAACAACTATTAAACAAGTTGAATCGTTATAAGAATAGAATTTCTGACTATTTCTATTGATTTATACAAAAAGAAAGATTAAACGCTATTGTTTTTTACGCTTTTAATCTATTTATTTTATGAATAATTAAAGCACTTCTGCAACTACAAATGTTGATCCTCCGATGTAGATCATATCATTTTCTTCTGCTGCTGCTTTCGCAGCAGTGAGCGCTTTTTCAACCGAATCAAAATAATGGATATCTTTCAATTCTTTCGGTACAACCATTCGCAAATCATCGATGGGTAATCGACGAGGCACATCTGGTTCACAGAAATAATAGGTTGCCATTTTTGGGAAGAAGGATAAACTTTGCTGCACATCTTTATCATTAACAAAACCTAAAACTAAGTGCAAATGATTATAAGCTTGTTCATTAATTTGGTTGGCGACTTCAATTAATCCATGCGGATTATGAGCAGTGTCAGCAACAATTAATGGATGTTGACCTAAAACATCCCATCGACCTCTCAAATTTGTATTTTTTACCACATTCAAAAGTCCATTCGAAATGTTAGACGCTGTAATATTCCACCCTTGTGCTTGAAGTTGTTCCACAGCTGTTAAAACTGTACGTCTATTTTTTACTTGATAAGATCCTTTTAAATCAGATGGTAAATCTTGGAAGAACTTTTCTTCGGCGAATATAATTTCTGAATGTCGTTGAGCAGCTATTTCAGAAAATACTTTTTTTGTTTCCATTGTTGTTTCTCCAATAACAACAGGTGTATTCGATTTTATAATTCCTGCTTTCTCGAAAGCGATTTGCGCTAAAGTATCTCCCAAGAATTGAGTATGTTCTAAAGCAATATTGGTAATTACTGATAATTCAGGTAAAATAATATTCGTTGAATCTAATCGTCCACCTAATCCGGTTTCAATGACTGCGATATCAACTTGTTGCTGAGCGAAATATTCAAATCCCATTGCAATAGCAATTTCAAAAAATGAAGCGCCTTGGTCTAAAATTTTTTGTTCATGCTGAGCCACAAAATCTACAATAAATTCTTCTTCACACATCATTCCGTTAATACGAATTCGTTCCCGAAAATCTTTCAAATGTGGAGAAGTTGTTAAACCGACTTTATATCCTGCTTCCTGTAAAATGGATGCCAACATATGAGATGTACTTCCTTTACCATTTGTTCCAGCAATATGTATCGATTTGAATTTCTGCTGTGGATTTCCCAAGTATTCACATAATGCCGTAATATTGGTTAAGTCTTTTTTCATTGCAGAAGCGCCTACACGCTGAAACATTGGTAAATTAGAAAATAGCCAATCAATAGTTTCTTGATATGTTCTCATTGTTCATAATATTTATACGAAGATACGGAGGGATAAAATAAAAGTCGATTTCTTCCTAAGAAAAAATCGACTTTATCATATTTCATAATTCATTTAATCCGAATAATCTTGACGTTGCGTTAATGTCGTCTTCAGATAAAAGAACCCTAACAACGCTGCGGTTACAGATGCAACCAAAATCATCAATTTGGCTTCGTTGATATACGCCGGATCTTTAAATGCCAACATCGACACAAATATCGACATGGTAAATCCAATCCCTCCTAACATACCAACTCCAAAAACACGTTTAAAATTCACTGCTGTAGGAAGTTCACATAATCCCATTTTCACAGCTATCCATGTCATTAAAGTAATTCCCAAAGGTTTTCCAATTACTAACCCTAAGAATATCCCTGTTGCTAATGGTAAACTAAAATGTGAAAAACCACCTCCTTCTATTGTAATGGCTGTATTCGCTAAAGCGAATAAAGGTAAAATGATAAATGCAACTGGTATATGTAATGCTTCTTGAACTTTATAAGAAAGAGATTTAGAATCATCTTTATCAAAAGGAATGGTAAATGCAACTAATACTCCTGCTATTGTGGCATGAATTCCTGAGTGCAACATAAACCACCATACAATAATTCCTCCAATAATATAAGGAACGATTGATTTCACCTTCAATTTATTCATCACTCCAAGTACCGCCAAGACAGCTATTGCTATCCCAAATTGTGTAAAATCCAATGGGAGTTCTGGATTAGGATAGAATAAAGCAATAACCACTATTGCACCTAAATCATCAATTACAGCTAATGCTGTTAAAAATATTTTTAAAGAAAGAGGGACACGTTTCCCAAGCATCGTAATAATTGCTACGGCAAACGCAATATCAGTAGCCATAGGAATTCCAAATCCATTAATGGTATCTGTTCCCATATTAATGGTTGCAAAAATTCCTGCTGGAACCAACATTCCACCTAATGCAGCAAAAATGGGCAAAATCGCCTTTTTTATATTCGAAAGTTCTCCAACAAATATTTCTCGCTTAAGCTCAAGTCCGATTAGAAAAAAGAAAATCGCCATTAACCCATCGTTGATCCAATGAGCAAAAGAGTGACCAAATACATCCAAATGCCAAAGACTTTGATAGGACTCCGCAAATAGGGAATTGGCTACGATTAATGAAAAAATTGTACAGAAAATTAATGTTATACCACCTGATGTTTGGCTGTGAAAGAATTTTTGAAACAGTTTAGAAACCATCTTTTATAAATTGAATTTGCAGTAAAATTACAGAAGTTCAATTTTGTATACCAAATATTCCATAATGAAATGTTTTAAATATGCAGAATTAAAGTCTAAAGACGCATTTTATTATTTAATCTTCATTGCAATATTCTTAATCATTCTATAGGTTCATAAACTATTCCAGACGAATGATCTTTTATTGCTCCAGTAACCGATGCCAAACAATTTACTTTTCCTAAATATCTGCGATAGCCTAAATAAGCAAAAATCAAGGCTTCCTTAAAATCGATTAAATTATCATTTGGAATGATTAATTCAGTATTTGATTTCGATTTTAAAACGTTGAATAAGAATTGATTTCGAACTCCACCTCCAGTTATCAACACCTTGTTGATATCATATTCCTTGAAGGTATTATTTAATTGATGAACCATATGTTCAACACAGCTAAATAGCTTATCTTCAATGCATAAATCATACTTTTCAACAATTGTTAAAAACTCTTTTTCTACCCATTCAAAACCTAAAGATTTTGGATAAGATTGGTGATAGAACGCTAATTGATTCAATTCTTCCACAAGACTTTGATTGATTTTACCTGTGGAAGCGATTTGACCATCTTTATCATAATCCAATCCCAATTGATTCGCATAATGATTTAATATTATATTAATCGGACATATATCAAAAGCGATTCGTTTTCCATTACGATTCATCGAAATATTCGAAAACCCTCCCAAATTCAAACAAGCATCGTATTCATTAAATAATAATTCATCGCCAATCGGAACCAAAGGTGCTCCTTGTCCACCTAAAATTACATCTTGTGTACGGAAATCACAAATCACACGTTGCTGACATTTGGAAGAAATGGCCGCGCCATTTCCAATTTGTAATGTAAAATTTTTATCCGGTTGATGAAAAATCGTTTGTCCGTGCGAGGCTACAAAATCTAAATGTTCGATGTGGTATTTATCCACAAACAATTTGACTTGTTCCCCTAAATAATACCCAAACTGTACATCCAATTCGCACAATTGCATCGCCGATAATTGATACGCATCCTTCAATTGATTTTTCATTGCTGAAGAATAATTGATTCCTTCTGTTTGTAGAATTTCGAACGAAGTATCCGAATCAAATCGAACATAACAAATATCTAATCCGTCCAAAGAAGTGCCGGACATTAAACCAATGCAGTAAATGGGATTTTTCATACCGCTAATTTAGGGATTTTTGAGAAGGAGATATCATTCGTTATTTCGAGTAAAAATCTTTGATTTTTATGTCAAGAACTTAGACAAATTCCCGTTTTACTTCTCGATACAAATTTTCTGCAGAGCATTTCGAAAATTCACTCGAAGTGACGGAACTTAGAACAAAATTAAAAATCACAACCAAGGAAAACACCCAAAAAATAATAAACGCCTTCTTTTTTTGAATTTAAAATAAAAGATAAAAATCTTATCTTTGGTTGCATAAATTACAAACAAACATAAAATGGCACAAGACATTATCTTTGATTTGATCGAAGACGAAAAAGAAAGACAATTAAACGGAATAGAATTAATCGCATCAGAAAACTTTGTATCTGAAAATGTGATGCGTGCAATGGGTTCAGTTTTAACAAATAAATACGCAGAAGGTTACCCAGGAAAAAGATATTATGGAGGTTGTGAAGTGGTTGATCAAATCGAAACAATTGCCATTGAAAGAATCAAAGCTTTATTTAATGCAGAATATGCAAACGTACAACCACACTCTGGTTCTCAAGCCAATGCTGCCGTTTATTTAGCATGTTTAAAACCAGGGGATAAAATCTTAGGATTTGACTTATCTCACGGTGGACACTTAACACACGGTTCTCCTGTAAACTTCTCGGGAATGACCTATCAAACTTCTTTCTACGGTGTAGATAAAGAAACTGGTCGTATCGATTATGAAGCAATGGCTGAAACAGCTCGCAAAGAAAAACCTCAATTAATCATTTGTGGTGCTTCTGCTTACTCACGCGATATTGATTATGCCAAATTCCGTGAAGTAGCAGACGAAGTTGGTGCATTATTATTAGCAGACGTTTCTCACCCTGCTGGTTTAATCGCTCGTGGAATCTTAAATGACCCAATGCCTCACTGTCACATCGTAACAACAACAACACACAAAACATTACGTGGACCTCGTGGTGGAGTTATTATGATGGGGAAAGATTTCGAAAACCCTTGGGGATACAAAACGCCAAAAGGTGAAGTAAAAATGATGTCTCAATTATTAAATGCTGCTGTTTTCCCAGGAACACAAGGTGGACCATTAGAGCACGTGATTGGAGCAAAAGCAGTTGCTTTCGAAGAAGCTTTATCGGATGGATACATGGAGTATATTTTACAAGTGGTTAAAAATGCAAAAGCTTTAGCAGATGCGTTAGTAGCTAAAGGATACGATATTGTTTCTGGAGGAACAGATAACCACTGTATGTTAATTGACTTACGTAACAAAGGAATTTCTGGTAAACAAGCTGAAAACGCTTTAGTAGAAGCTGAAATTACGTGTAACAAGAATATGGTTCCTTTTGATGACAAATCACCTTTCGTAACTTCTGGTATCCGTTTAGGAACTGCTGCGGTAACAACTCGTGGTTTAGTAGAAGCAGATATGCAAACGGTTGCTGATTTCATCGACGAAGTATTAATGAACATCGATAACGAGGAAATTATTGATGCCGTTGCAGACAAAGTCAATGAATTTATGGCGGATCGTCCATTATTTCAAATGAATTAATTTACTAATTTATTAGTCATTAAATAATAGTATATAGAAAGTCCTAAGCACTGCTTAGGACTTTTTATTTTCACAAGTATTGACCAATTCGACATCGAATTCATTAACGACTTGTTTCCCCCATTCCATTAAATGTTCCAAGACGGGTATAAAACTTTTACCCAATTCGGTTAAACCATACATTACTTTTAAGGGTGGTTTATCTCCATAAACTTCGCGGTAAACCAAACCATCAGCTTCCAACTGTTTCAATTGTAAACTTAACGTACGTTCTGTCACATCTGGTAATTCCTTTCTTAATGCATGGTAACGTTTTTCTCCATCCATCAAATGAGCCAAAATAACCGTTTTCCATTTTCCGCCTACCATATCCATGGCTAAACTAATCGCACAAGGATATGTTTTCCCTACAATACGAGATGATGTATCAATCATAATACTTTCGACTATCCAATTGGATAGTTCTTGCGAAGGTAAACTTGCGGTACTAAATTTGCAACTATAAAAAGTATAGTTTAATGCAAAAAATAAATACAATCCTGCTGATGTTATTCACATTTATCTCAGGATTTGGACAAATCAATAATCAAAAGAATATGAAGGAGAAAATTTTATTTGTGATTACAAGTCACGAGGAAAAAGGAAATACAGGGGAAAAAACAGGTTACTACTTAGGAGAAGTAGCTCACCCTTGGAAAGTATTAGTGAATGCAGGATATGAAATCGATTTTGTGAGTCCGAAAGGTGGAGAATCTCCAATTGATGGATTCGATTTAGAAGATCCTATCAACAAAGAGTTTTATGAAAATGAATATTATCAGAACAAAATCAAAAACTCGATGAAACCGGAAGAGGTAAAACCAGAAGAATACCAATCGATTTTTTATGCAGGTGGACACGGAGCGGTTTGGGATTTTCCACAAAACGAAGCCATCGCTGCATTGGCTACAAAAATCTATGAAAACAACGGTATCGTTGCCGCTGTATGTCATGGACCAGCAGGTTTATTAAACATTAAACTTTCTAACGGCAAATACTTAATTGATGGAAAGAAAGTCAACGGGTTTACCAATGTAGAAGAAGAGGCAGTTGGTTTAACAGAAGTTGTTCCATTCTTGTTAGAAGATGAAATGAAAAAACGTGGTGGAATCTTCGAAGCGGTAGAACCTTGGCAACCTTATGTCGTAGTTGATCAACGTGTAATTACAGGACAAAATCCCCAATCCGCAACCAAAGTGGGCGAAGCAATGGTTGAAGCTTTAAAGTAAGAGGTATTAAATATTAGAAGTTAGAAAGTCCTGAGTTTTACTTGGGACTTTTTTTATGGTCCAATGCATAAGGTGGAAGGTGGAAGGCAAAATTACATATTGAAAATTTTATAATGCATAATCAAAAAAAAAGCAACCTCTGAATGAGATTGCTTTTTTAAAATATGTCGAATATTAAATTCTAATCTTACGCATTTAATGCTTCCGCACCACCAACGATCTCTAAGATCTCGTTTGTAATAGCAGCTTGACGAGCTTTGTTGTATTGAATTTTCAACGCTCTTTGTAACTCGCTTGCATTATCAGTTGCTTTATGCATTGCCGTCATACGTGCACCATGCTCAGAAGCGTTAGCATCTAAAACAGCTTTGTATAATTGCGTTTTTAACGTTTGAGGAATTAAATCATTTAAAATCTCTTCTTTCGATGGAGTGAAAATGTAATCTAATTCAGCTGCATTTTCTTCTGCCCCTTGTTCTAAAACTACAGGTAAGAATTGTTCGTCTTGAACGATTTGTACTGCCGCATTTTGGAATTGGTTGTATACGATACGAATTTGATCATATTTCCCTTCCTTAAATTGAGCTACTAATTCGTCAGCGATTTTTGCAACATCCGCAAAGTTTAAGTTATCCCATAAAGCCGATTCATTAGAAGCAACCATGCCAGTTTTTTTGTACGCTTCGTAAGCTTTCTTACCAATCGTAATTAACTCAACATTTTTACCTGCTAATTCACCTTCTAATAAAGCGTTAACTTTTTTAATAATACTAGAATTATATCCTCCACATAAACCACGGTTAGAGTTAATCGCTACTAAAAGTACGTTATTCACTTCACGTTGTTCTGTTAAAGCTCCTCCTACACCAGCATCTAAAGTAGAACTTACATTTTGTAAAAGTTCACGTAATTTATTTGCATATGGACGTAGTTGAACAATAGATTCTTGTGCACGATTCAATTTAGCAGCCGATACCATTTTCATAGCACTTGTAATCTGCATTGTTGAACCTACAGAAGTAATTCTACCACGGATTTCTTTTAAATTTGCCATATAACTTTATAAGTTGAAGGATTATATAAAATCAACAAGGAACCGAAGCTCCTCGTTGAAATAGATATTATTAATATTTAGCTGTTGTATCTGCTACCACTTGGTTTAATGTAGCGATGATAGCATCATCCCATTTACCTTTACGGATAGTTTCTAAAGTATCAGCGTATTTGTTTCTTAATAATTCAACAAAGTCAGCTTGCCACTCTTTTACTTTTTCAGTAGGAACATTTTTCAATAAACCATTTGTTCCTGCGAAAATTACAGCAACTTGCTCTTCTACTGGCATTGGAGAGTTCACTCCTTGCTTTAAGATTTCCACGTTACGAACACCTTTTCCGATAACCGCCATTGTAGCAGCATCTAAGTCAGATGAGAATTTCGCGAACGCTTCTAACTCACGGTATTGAGCTTGGTCTAATTTTAATGTACCAGATACTTTTTTCATTGGTTTAGTTTGTGCAGAACCACCAACACGAGATACAGAGATACCTACGTTGATCGCTGGACGAACCCCTGAGTTGAATAAATCTGACTCTAAGAAGATCTGACCATCTGTAATCGAAATTACGTTTGTTGGGATATATGCAGAAACGTCACCGGCTTGTGTTTCGATGATTGGTAAAGCAGTTAATGAACCACCACCTTTCACGATACCTTTCATTGATTCTGGTAAATCATTCATTTGAGATGCAATTGTATCATCAGCGATGATTTTAGCTGCACGCTCTAATAAACGAGAGTGTAAGTAGAAAACGTCACCAGGGTATGCCTCACGTCCTGGAGGACGACGTAATAATAATGACACCTCACGGTATGCTACCGCTTGTTTAGATAAATCATCATAAACGATTAACGCTGGACGACCTGAGTCACGGAAGTACTCTCCGATTGCAGCACCTGACATAGGAGCATATACTTGCATTGGAGCTGGATCTGATGCGTTAGCAGCAACTACTACTGTATATTTATCAGCACCGTGATCTTGTAATGTTTTCATGATTCCTGCAACTGTAGAACCTTTTTGTCCAACAGCAACATAAATACAGTAAACTGGTTCCCCTCTGTCGTAGAATTCTTTTTGATTTAAGATTGCATCAATAGCAACAGAAGTTTTACCTGTTTGACGGTCACCAATGATTAACTCACGTTGACCACGACCAACTGGAATCATCGCGTCGATAGAAACGATACCTGTTTGTAACGGCTCGTTTACTGGCTGACGGTAGATAACCCCTGGAGCTTTACGCTCGATTGGCATTTCATATAATTGACCTTCGATTGGACCTTTACCATCGATAGGATTTCCTAACATATCTACTACACGTCCTAACATTCCTTCACCTACGTTGATAGAAGCAATTTTATTAGTACGCTTTACAGTATCACCTTCTTTGATTCCTGTAGACGTTCCGAAAAGTACAATACCTACGTTATCTTCTTCTAAGTTTTGTACCATTCCCTCTAATCCATTAGAGAACTCTACTAACTCACCGTATTGAGCATTATCTAACCCATAAACGCGAGCAATACCATCCCCAACACTTAGAACGGTTCCTACTTCTGCTAATTCAACTGATGAATCGAAGCTAGAAAGTTGTTGTTTTAAAATAGCTGATACTTCAGCTGGATTTATTTCTGGCATCTTTGAAATATTTAATATTTAGGAATGTAATCGTTATTTGAAAATTGTTTTTTAAGTGAAGCTAATCTTGTCTTGATTGATGAATCAATTTGAGTATTTCCTACTTTTAAAACGAAACCTCCGATTAATGAAGCATCAATTTTGCGGACTACTTTCACTTGTGCATTTGCATCTAAACCTTCTTTAGCTTTAGCTACAATTTTGTCGATTGTTGGTTGATCCAACTCAACAGCTGAAGTAATTTCTGCTGTTACAACATTGTTCATGATATCGTAAATTGCATTGTATTGCTCTGCAATTTTAGATAAAATGTTTTCTCTTCCTTGTCTTACAACTAATGAAATGAATGTTTGAGAAGTTTTAGAGAAGCTCGCAAAAATTTGCGCTAAAGTAGCTTCTTTTGTTTTTGCATCTAAGATCGGAGAATTTAAGAAAACTCTTAAATCATCACTACCTTTAATGATCTTAACAACTTCATTCATCTCAGCATAGACAAGGTCAGTTTGATTTGCCTCTAAAGCAAATTGCATCAAACCTTTTGCATATCTATTTGCTGCTCTGAATCCTGCCATTATTAGTTGAATTTAACTTGGTCAATAACTTCGTTTACTAAAGACTCTTGAGCTGTTTTATCAGCTAATTCTTTAGTTAAGATTTTTTCAGCAATTTCAATTGATAATTGACCTACTTGGTTTTTGATATCAGCCATAGCAGCCGCTTTCTCATTAGAGATTGCAACTTTAGCAGACTCGATTAAACGGTCAGCTTCTGATTGAGCAGTGTTCTTCGCTTCGTTAACGATTTTATCTTTCATTTCACGAGCTTCTTTCAAGATTGCATCACGCTCAATTTTAGCTTCTTTGATTAATCTTTCGTTTTCTGCGTTTAATGCTACTAATTTTTCTTCTGCTTTCTTAGCTGCATTTAAAGCATCTTCGATAGATTTTTCTCTTTCTTGAACTGCAGATAAGATTGGTTTCCAAGCTACAGATCTTAAAATCACTAATAAGATGATAAAAACAATCGCCGTCCAAAATATAAGACCAACCGAAGGAGTGATTAAATCCATTTGTATGTTTTATTTGATATTTAAAATTTACTTTAATTTTTTAATAAGAATTAGCTCCTATAACCAACCGTTACGGGAGCTAAATCTGTGTCAAATTCTTATCCGTTACCTAATAACGCAACTACGATCCCGAATAAACCAGCACCCTCGATTAAGGCTGCAGCGATAATCATAGCTGTTTGAATTTTTGAAGCTGCTTCTGGCTGACGAGCGATACCTTCCATAGCTGAAGAACCGATTTTACCGATTCCGAAACCTACTCCTAATACTGCTAATCCAGCTCCTAAAGCTGCAATACTTCCTGAAATTGCCATAATAATATGATTTAGATATATTAAAAAATTATTTTATACTTATTTGTTCTTGTTGTAATTACTGCTTAGTGTGCATCGTGGTGTTCGTGTTCTGCAGTTGCAGTACCGATGAATAATGCCACTAACATTGTAAATACGAATGCTTGTAATACCGCTACTAATAACTCTAAACAGTAGATAAATAATGCTAATGGTAATGAACCACCGGCCATAAATTCTGTTTGGAAGATAAAAATTAACGAGATTAACGACATAATGATGATGTGACCTGCGGTAATGTTCGCAAATAAACGCACCATTAAGGCGAATGGTTTTGTTACAATTCCGATTAACTCGATTGGAGCTAATAAGATTTTAACTGGAACTGGTACACCTGGCATCCATAACATGTGTCCCCAGTACTCTTTGTTTCCTGAGACATTGATCACAATTAATGCGATTAATGCTAAAACAAATGTTACGGCGATATTTCCTGTAACGTTAGCTGCTCCTGGTAATAATCCTAATAAGTTATTTACCCAGATAAAGAAGAATAACGTTAATAAATAAGGCATGTATTTCGCGTATTTTTTCTCTCCGATATTTGGAATCGCAACTTCGTCACGAATAAAGATAATTACTGGCTCTAAGAAACCTGCAATTCCTTTAGGAACTAAATTTCCTTTTTTGTAGTTTGAAGCTACTGTAATAAATACTAAAACTAAGATCACGAAAGATAATAACATAGAAGCTACGTTTTTAGTAATCGAGAAATCTAATGGTTTAGCATTTTCTAAATGAGACTCACCTTTTTCGTCTACGTGGATATTTACAGTACCATCTGCGTCTGTTTTGTAAACTTTTTCGTGGTAAAGTAAATAGTGGTTTCCGTTGCTTTCAACAACTTCTTCTCCGTGGTGGAATTTAGATGACATGAAAACATTTAATCCGTTATCATCCCATAAAATTACTGGTAATGGAATAGAAACACTGTTCTCTCCTTCTCCCCATAAGTGCCACTCGTGTGCATCCGAAATGTGGTGCATAATCGTTGGTACAGGATTAAAAGTAGATTCACCAGCTTTAACTTTAGCCATTTCCTCTTCTTTCGCTTGCTTATCCTTTTGTACTAATTCACTGAACGTCTTTGGCGCATCCCCATGATGGTCTGCTGCATGAGCAAAACCAAATGTGAATAACATTAAAAACGTTAATAACGCTGAAAATTTCATGTATAATTCCTTTGTATCTAAATTGCGTGCAAAATTATAGTAAATTAACCACTTACCAAAACGTAATGCTAAAAATCATTAAAACTTTTTAAACTCCAATTTTATTAGGCGTAAAAACACTAAAACTTCGATGAGCAAAATTACGAAATAAGCCAATACCAAATGCAAAACATTTGATTTAATTTGTTCATTTACAATTATCAGCACCAAAACAATCGCCATTTTAGCAACCATCCCTCCCATAAAAGTAAATCCTACAAAATCAGAACTTTTCGCTTTTACGACGAAACCTACTTGTAAAATCATAAAGGTAATCAAACCCAAAATAATATAAATTTTGTACACTATTGGCGGATTTTCGCTCAAATTCATCGACAACACTACTCCGTAGTGAATTCCACCCGCAAGAAGAACACCAATTAAAAATAGTACTGCAATTTTAAAATATTCTTTTCCCATAAATTAGTCTTTTGGCAATTGGCGAATCACCGAAAATATTCCTCCAAACACTCCTATAAGCGATAATGCTGCTGTCCAATACGGTTGTTTTGTTTCATATTTCCCATCTAACCAATAACCAATTCCGGCAAAGATAGCAATCGTTAAGGCCATTTGAATTCCCATTCCAGAAAATTTCAAGAAATTATTTACGTTTTTTGTCTTAGGGTCTTGTTTCATAATAATTCCGTAATTTTGCAAAAAATTATTTCTAGTGGTAAAGATAGGAAACATAGAGTTACCAGACTTCCCTTTGTTACTTGCACCGATGGAAGATGTAAGTGATCCGCCATTCCGTCGTTTATGTAAGGAACATGGCGCAGATCTAATGTATACGGAATTTATTTCCTCTGAAGGATTAATTCGTGACGCCATAAAAAGTCGAATGAAGTTGGACATTTTTGATTATGAAAGACCAATTGGGATTCAAATTTTTGGTGGAGATGAAGAAGCAATGGCGATGTCTGCTAAAATTGTGGAGACTGTTGAACCTGATTTGGTAGATATTAATTTTGGGTGTCCAGTTAAAAAAGTAGTTTGTAAAGGGGCTGGTGCTGGCGTGTTAAAAGATATTGATTTAATGGTGAAATTAACCAAATCAGTTGTAGAAAGCACACATTTACCCGTAACAGTTAAAACACGTTTAGGATGGGATCATGATTCGATTAATATTGATGAAGTGGCGCAACGCTTACAAGATACCGGAATTAAAGCATTAGCTATTCACGGTCGTACACGTGCACAGATGTATAAAGGTCATTCGGATTGGTCGCATATTGCTCGTGTAAAAGCAAATCCAAATATCGAAATTCCAATTTTTGGAAATGGGGATATCGATTCGCCTCAAAAAGCCGTAGAATATAAAGAAAAATATGGTGTTGATGGTGTGATGATTGGGCGTGCAGCAATTGGATATCCTTGGATTTTTAATCACATCAAACATTATCGTGAAACAGGAGAATTGTTACCAGAACCGACCATTTTTGAACGCATGGAAGCGGCTAAAAACCACTTGAAATGGGCAATTGAATGGAAAGGAGAACGTACAGGAATTTTAGAAACACGTATGCATTATACAAATTACTTTAAAGGAATTCCTAATTTCAAACCTTATCGTACAAAGTTGGTCACACAAGATAATTTAGCTGACCTAGAGGCGACGTTTAATGAAATCGAAGAAGTATTTATTCCTACTTTATTAAATAGTTTGTAATCGATTTTAAGACTATAAAACAAATGGCCACTATTTATACTTTTTAGATAGTGGCTTTTTTTATGATTTAAATACCAAAAAGGGTTCAAAGGGTGATAAATTCCTCGACAACATACAGATGCAAGAACATGTTTTTTTACGATTAAAAATATTGCATTCGTATATATTTTATGATTCACTTAAATTCTTCTTTACAAAACGTAAATCATTGAATAATATATTATAAAATTATTCAAATCATGAATTTTATTTTACTATAAGTTCAAGCATTAGAAATTAGAATATTTGTCGTTATTTCGCAACCTTAATATAACCCCTACCATATAAACTTTAAAAATGTTTGCTATCATGATTGATTTTTGATCATCCATGACATGAAAAGTATATCATTTTATTTTCTAATGTTCTGCAGTATGCTATTGCATGCCCAGCTAATAGAAACACCTATGGATTCAGTCCATGAATCCGAAAAACATTTGTCTCCACCTCAAAAAGAATGGTCTGTTGATTTTTCTGGTTTTGTACAAGCGGATGTTATTATCGATAACAAAAAAGCAGTTTTTGTAGATGGATTTTATCCTTCTTACTTAGAATCCAATCGTACCGATTACCATTCTTACATTTCCATGCGTCAAACACAATTAGGATTAGGAATAACTAATAATTCTACTGGTATTAGAGGTTTTGTACAAATTGACTTCATTGGGCCAGACAATAAGACTCAACCCCGTTTAAGAAAAATATTCATTACCTACAAAAACTGGAAAATTGGTCAAGATTGGAGTACAGTGGATGATATTAATACTTGGCCTAATATCCTTGATTTTAATGGACCTAATGCAGCAGCTTATGGACGCCGAATGCTGATCCAATATGCAAAGCAAATCAATTCAAAAAACCGATTTGAAGTTGCGTTAGAAGATCCAGCCATTCCAAGTGTTACTTTACCTGATAACGATTTATGGAAATCTAAATCATTATATCCTAACTTAGTTGGAACGTATAAATATGGTCAGCATTCCTATGTTCGTGCAGCAGGAATTATTAGTCCAATTTCATATCAAGAACGACGAACATCAGAAGATGAATTTGAAACCAACACAAAATTTGGGTATGGGATTAATCTGACCTCAAATATTTACACCGATGAATTAAGCAATTTCAAATTAGGTGCATTTGCAGGTAAAGGGGTGTCAACTCGTGTCGTAGCATTTAGCGGAGACGGATATGATGCTGTTGTAGATGCGAGAACCCAACAATCCCTTAAAACACTTCCTGTATTATCTTTATTAGGTGCATATGAATATTGGTGGAATAAAAAGTGGAGTTCTGTACTTTTCTACAGCTACTCAACTGTTGGAAAAAAAGAATATATGGATGGGAATAGCAATAAAAATTTAAAATCGGTTCAGCATGTGGGATTCAATACCATGTATCAACCTACCGCAAATTTTAAAACGGGTATGGATTTTACTTACGGTTTTGTTGATCGATACAATGACAAATTAAGTGAACAAGCGCGTTTACAATTTTCAGCTGTTTATATGTTTTAATAAAAGCCATCTTGTTTAAGATGGCTTTTTTTTTATATGTGAATTCCGATTCCACCATTCTTGCAAATCGGATTCGTGTGCCAATCGGCATCGTCATCAAACAATAAATCAAATTGATGTTCTTGATAAAATTCTAATTTATCTTCTCCATCGGTATAAATGATTTTATTTTCGATTCCTAATTCTTTCGCATCTCTTAACAAATCTTCGTTTCGACCTTCTAATTTAGGTTCAAGATTCATTCTTTTATAATGTTCTAAATACTGTTCATTACTTGTACGAACGGTCATTATCCAAACATCGTGACCTTTACGAATTAATCGCTTTGCCAATTGAAACAAAACGTCATCGGTTAACGTATCATCATAGTCGAAAGCTACTTTCAATTTATAATTTCCTTCTTGATCTTTGAACATGATAAATTGATTTAATTAAAAACTTTACCTGACAATGCATTACGAATCTCTATATCTCTCTTAGTTTTCAATGCATACAATGCAAAAGTTCCTAACCAATGACTTCCCATATAATCGTCATTTGAAATATTATTGAACGAATAATTAAAATGATGATCGGCCCACGTGTTTAAATAATTTAATTCTGGTAATTTATTTGCAATTTGATACAATGCTGTTGCACGACTAAAATTTAATCCATCCAAATGTACCAATTGTCCATCCGTTCGATCCGAAACAATTCCTGGTTTTAGTTCGTGTTTTCGATCAAATAATGGTGGTAAAAACGCTTTTAACCATTTTTTATATTCTTTTTCAGGTGTAAACTTCGACATTAGTAAAGCTTCTTCTAAACAAGCCGAAAGAAAATCGGATCCACTTGGTTCAAAACCAAGATTACATCCTTTATCTTTTTGATATAATCGATTCGCATTTTCGATAATCGATTGTTCAAATGCTTTATCATTTACCGATCGAGCATAATCAATCGCTAAACTCAATCCAAAAGCCGTATTATCATGTGTTCCGGTACGCACAGGATAAACCAATTTTGGTAAATAGACTTTATACTTTTCAACAATCAAATCACTTAAGGGTTGAAGATTTTTCGCCCAACGTTGCGCATCTGCATCTTGCCATTTGTTCAATTCCATTTGTAGTTGAAGTAACCACGCCCATCCGTAAGTACGTTCGAAATTTCGGTTATTCTTATCTTCGAAAAAGGCTTTTTCTACGGCCACATTTTCAGCAGTGATTAATGCATTTAACTGTTGTCGAACTTCGCCATTTTTATCCAATTCCGGAAAATCTTTCATCAACTTTACAATCGACCAAAATCCGTGAACCGAAGAATGCCAATCAAAACATCCATAAAATATAGGACGTAATTGTTTCGGTGTTTTCAAATCCGCATCGCTTCCTAAAACATTTCCCAATTTGTTGGGATATTCTATCGTAATGCAATGCGTCGGTAATTCGAAAATCTTTTGTGCTTGTTCTATTTTCAACTCTTGTGCAAAAGCTGTAGAAGAGACTAAAGCAGATAAAAATAATAAGCGTTTCATAAAAGTTATTTTTACGAAGCTAATAAATTTATAAACAAAAAAACGACCTTCTCAGAAGTCGTTTTTATAACCTAAAATTAATTCCCAATAAAATATAACGTTGATTTAGAGAATAACTTGAAAAATTATTATAATAATCGCTAATATTTTTCATCTCAAAAGTTTTATTATTCAGCAGATTTGCACCTTTTAAATACAGAGTATAATTGTCTTTTTTCGGTTTGAAAAACATATAAGTATCTAAAAAATGATATTCACTTTTTGAATCTAAATTTGGTTTAAAATAGTCCCAAGTAATATTAAAGAATAAAGATTTACTTGGTTTGATTAAAACCTTAGCTGAATTTGATAGTGAAGAAAACTTAAATCGTTGATTGAAACCTTCTGTAAAATTTTGATTATTTAAATACGTAAGGTTGTTTTCGAAGTTAATAGGAAAATTAAAAGATGATTTTACAAAGAAATTCACATTAAAACTTTGATTAATATTTGTTCTTAAATCAGAATTATTTACTCTGTTTTGATAATTCATCCAATTGTAACCTAATCGTAATCTAAAATTACTTCTTAAAGGGTAATAATATTTTTCTAAAGAAGTTGAGGCATCAAAAGTTTTATTTTTTGTGTTTAATAAAAATGTTGAAACTTTCGTTAAATCATTTTCGATTACTATATCAGAGAATAGATTGTTTTGATTGATATAATAATTACTATTAATTCGCCACGTAAATTGATGATAGGCACTTTGATTGGAAAAATCTAAACTAAACTTCTGAAATTTTTGTAACTTAAATGTATCTGTATTATTGCGAAGCGTTCGATGATTAACTAAGATATAATTTTCATAAAAATTATTGTCTTGTGGTAATTTTTCGTCTGCTGTATAATTAAAACTTAAACTATTTTGAGGATCAAAGCGATAGATTAGATTTACATTTGGATTAAAAACAAGATGATATAAATGATTTTGCTTATTCTTGATCCAATAATTTTTAAACTTCAATGAATTTATCCACGTTAATTTTCCTAAAACAAAAGTGTATTTACCTTCTATTGCACTATTAATAATGTCATATTTCATATTATTGAAATATTGATTTTCTAAAATGGTATTTTCTTGAAAAATTTGTGATGATAATTTATTATTTACTAAACTTTGAATAGCATTTAGTTCGTATTTACCCAACGAATTACGACCATAGAAATTAAATCCTATAGAAGTGAAATATTTATCAAAAGCACTAAATTGATTGGTATTTGTGATATGTTGATTTAATCCTAATAAGTCAACACCTGGTGAAAGTGTAAATTCTTGAGGTTTTTCATTTATAGAAAATTGCGAATGCAATTGTAAACTTTGTTTATTGTTGATTTTTTCTGTGTATAAAAAATGATTTCTTAAATAATTGTTTTTGGAATATAAACGACTTTGGAAATTGTTTCTATAATTCGATTCATATAAATTATCAATTGTTGTATGGTTATAACGATAAACAAAATCATATTCAATCATCGATTTAGTTTTATTTTTCCATGTTAGTTTTACATTCAAATCGTAAAGTGTAGGTCTTTTGATTACTTCATTTAACTCAGAAAAAATTAGTTCATTTTCATCAAATAAGTAATTCGTTAAATTTGACGATTCATATTGTATACGATCTTTTAACGCAGTAAAATTTAATCGAAGATTAGTTGCTTTCGAGATTTTGAAAATGGTATTTGTATTTCCGTACCAATATTTATTGTTGTTGGCACGTTGCGCACCTACATCACTGTTAAATGTATTTTCACTAACTAAATTTGCTCCCAAATTTTCTTGAATTTTAGATTGTGCAACATCTGAATTTCCAGAAAAATAATCAAATGGAGTTTCATTTAATCCAGTATTATTATAAGAAATTGTAGTGAAATTTTTAATAGCATTAGAAACCGTCAATTCATTTCCTTTTACTTGGATTCTATCTTCTAGCCCTCCTGCCAAATCAAAATTAAAAGAAACGTCAGCCATTCCTTTTTTCAATTTAAGATTAAGAGCAACTTGATCGGTATGTTTTATATTTTTAAGAAGAGGATTTTCTTCAAAATTATCTATCGCTTGTACTTGATCGATGATATCTGGCGAAATGTTTTTAGAACCATTGGTATATTGATGACCAAATAAATCATCACCATCAAGCAATAATTTTTCGATGGGCTTATTTTTATATTTTATTGTCCCATTATCCTCTACAGTAATTCCAGGCATTTTCTTTAGAACATCTTCTATGCTCTTATCCAAATCACTCTTATAATGATTAACGTTATAATTTACGGTATCATCTTTTATCGTAAAAGGTTTTGTACTCTTAATTAAAACTTCTTTTAATTGTACATTACTTTTAGATAAAATAAAATTGATTTGATTTTCTAATTTCAAATCAGATTTGATGATTGACTGATATTCTTTTTCGTATCCTAACTTATAAACTTCTAAATAAATTGTATCATTAACTTCGGATAAATCCAACTGAAATTGTCCATTAAATTTAGTGGTCGTAAATTTTTCGATTAATTGCGTCGATTGATTTTTCACCAATACAGAAACAGATGAAAGTGGTTTTCCATCTTCATCTGTTATATTTCCTTTAATAAGTTGTCCATGCACAAGATTTCCTAAAAATATTAGAAAACCTAAGATTATATTCTTCAAATTTTATACAATTAATCAACCAAACATTCAATTTGACATTTAGGCATACTTTCAGAACTTGTACTACCATCAGCATTAATTTCAGTTTTGTTAGCCTCTTTATATTTTTGTTGATAAAGTCTTTGATATTCTTTAAAATCGATAAACTTTTTAGTCTCCTTATACGGATTATCAATTATTATGTCTTCGTTTTTTAACTGAATTTGTGTAGCTGTTATTTTGAATTCATTATCCAAAGAATAAACTTCTAATATTACTCCTGGTAAACCATCAAATTTCCAAGGCCCTCCATGTGTAAAGCCTAATTCTGTCGTAAAAAAAGCATGATATGTTCGTCCAAAATGATGTACAACTGCACGTTGACATTCGTACCCCAATACGTTTTTTGTTTGATTGGTTAGTTCCCAATTAAAAATTTGAATGGGATCTTTTGTAGGAAAATGTCTAAACTCAATTACATTGTCATAATAGATTGTGTCTTTTAAATAATCTTTAAAATAAGCAACAAAATTATTTTTTGATTTTACTTGTATAATATTATTCGCCTCTAATTCTTCATCATTAAATCCATTTCTACTATGATCTATAATAAATAAAGATTTATCTTCACTCATTTTTAATAAAGAAGGAACAGTATAATTTGGTGCATTCTTCCAATTGTATTCATATTTATAACTTATTTTAAGGTTACTTTGTGCAATTAAAAACGTACTTATTATTATTAATAAACAACTTAAAGTTTTCTTCAATTTCATTGTATAAAATTTATTTTCATCAACATCCCAAATAAATAAATAAATAAATAAATAAATAGCAAAAATTAATTAGTTAAAAATGAGTAACTTTAATTAATATTATCATTAATTCATCGATAAGCTTAGAGTAATTTAATCTACAGATTTAAAATTTTCAAACGCTTCTTTCGCTTGTTTACTTTGAGGAAACTGATTCACATTATATTCAAAATACTTCTTCGCTAAATCAAATTTCTTTTGTTTGACTAAATAAGTAGCCACTAAATGAATATAGGTTTCTTGCGGTTGAAATGTATAATTTCTTTTCGATGAAAACGCTTTAAATGTATTTTCAATTAGATTTGGTTGGTTTGGAACATCTTTAATATTGATGCGATAACCATCGAACATCCAACGCATAAAATCAATGTTTCCAATCATTGGTACCGATCCGTGTTCTTCGTCTGCATATTGACGGTAAGTATAATTTAACGATTGATTTTTTGAATCGTTAATCAATGAATGAACCGCTTTTATTCCTCCATAATGCTCTTGCAAATGTCCAAAATTTTGACGTTCACCTACTTGGGTAATCATCAAAAAGCGATTTTTAAAATCATTCGATTTTACATTTTGATATAAATTTTTCAATTCAAAATCGTTGAACCAAATACTTGGATCGTGGGCTACATACCCGTTAAAAGTTTCTGGTTGATGATATAGTGTTTTTAAAGCAAAATATCCACCCAAAGAATGCCCAAGCAATAGGCGATAATCTTGTACACGATAATGCTTTTCGATAAATGGAAACAATTCCATTTGGATAAATTGAAGAAAATGCTTGTCGTTATGATGGGTAAAATCTTTGGTACGATCACCATTTTTATTGGTTATTCCGACAACAATCGATTCGGGCATTTCTTGGTAATGTCCTTTTTGAAATTTATTGACAATTCCTGTTAAAAACGTAAATTGATCCTCAGCATCCAAAACATAAATAACCGGATATTTCGCGGGATGCAATCTTGTGTCGGAATAGGAAGCAGGCAGATTAATCCATATTTCTCTTTCAGTTCCAAGAATTTTGGATTGAATTTTCTGAATCTCACCAATCGTAACTTTTTCTTGTGCAAAGGTCAATTGACTGATAAATAAAACAATTAAATAAAGTAGTTTTTTCACTATGTTGATTTTTCTTTAAAATTAATTATTTAGAATCAATCTAAAGAATGATTTTACACATAAAAAAAACGACCTCATCAGAAGCCGTTTTAAAGTTATTATGAATACTCTTCGATAGATTCAGACTCACAATTTAATTATGTAAAAATATTCCATTTCAATCCCACTTGGAATTTGAAAGCGCGGTATGGAACACCTGGTGCAGAAAAATAATTTGGTTCTTTAGAAAACATTGAATTCAAATGTTCCGCACGAATATAAAAACGCATATTTTGTACTTTAAAATTCAAGAAAGCATCAATAATAGGAAAGTTTCCAATTTCTTGAATATTCTCTTGATCCTGAAGCATCATTTCACCAATGATTGGATTATAGCGTAAGGCGTCATATTTCGTAAAATACGATCCGTTAAGACCTGCTTGTACTTCTGCTTTACCCTCAAAAATTTTACCTTGCCAATATAAGGTTTCACGTAACATAAAATCAGGCAATGGCATATATCGCTCATTCTTCGTTACGTTTTGGTATTGCAGTGTAGAAACTAAGTGAAAGTTTTTAGCAAACTTCAAATGGTTCGCAAATTTTAATTTGAAATAATTAATGTTATCATCCAATTGCTTCGGTAAATAATCCGAATCAACGTACACATAATGATCTAAGTTATGTACTGCAGCCTCAACTGAAGTATTGATTTTATCAAACGATAATATCCCATAAATTTTTTGAGAATTTTCTTTTGCAAAATCATTCAGATAATTATAATCCGCATAGAAACTTTGATTATAAATCATATTTAGCGATGGCATATTTGATTGTGCTAATATACCCGCCGTTAACGTATAACCTGCTACCGGTTGAATGTCCAATGCAGCATCCAAGTTGTACAATCCATTGTATTGACTACCTTGCAATAATTCTGCATTCGCTCTTAATTTCACTTTTTCATTCCAATCGAAATTCAATTGACCTACCACCCCAAAAAGACTTTCGGACCATTTGGTTGGCAATGGTTGAACTGTAATCTCGGGATTATTATTTACCAATAATTCATCTACACCAATGGATACATTCTGAAATTTAATCCCTGCTTCAATGGCTAAACGATCATTCCATTGAAATCCAGCAGTGGTAATATTACTGAAGTTTTTTGAAAATTTATAATCCGTATTGTAGCTCCCTATTACAGGAGAAGTAAAGTATTCTGGTGTTTGTTGTTCAAAACGTAATTTCTGCTTCTCGTAAGAAATTGTATTTTTCAATTGAATGGGATGATACACCGAAGAATCAGTTGGATTGATACGTTTTAAAATACCGTAAGATCCCGTTAAATGCACACGACGTGCATCAAATTCTGAACGCGCATTTTGCAAATTCATTTTGATGTTTCTCACATTCGATAAACGACGATCGTCTTGATATATAAAATCATAAATATCTTGTACACCACCATTCTCCGAATTTAAAAATTTCTGAGAAGCCCAATGCCCTTGAATTTTTAAACGTTCATTCTTGGATTTAAAATTGGTCGAAAATACAAAGGAATTGTTTTTACTTGCTTCTTGTGCAAATCGTCCTTCAGAATTTAAACCACGATAGTGTAAAGTATAGTTGAATTGTTTGCTAATATTATGCGAAAACGTCGTTGACAGAAAATTTCCTTCCTTGACTCCTGCTTCATAAATAAATTCGGTATAAGGTGTTTTAACATCATAATATTTAATATCATCAACGCCGTAGTAATTATACTTTTTACCGTGAGGAAGTAAAGCAATGGCAAATGGCTTATCTTGCAATTCGAGATCCACCACTACTGATCCACTATTTGGAAAAATCATTTTACCAAATAAATCTCGCTTCAGAAAATTCTGATTATAATAGTTCTTTATCGATAAAGTCGTATCGATAATTGACGTTTTAGAATTTTCAGTCCAATATTGATAATCCTGAATTTTAGTTTTAAAAATCTGGATGGAATCATTGGTTGTATTTCCCTTTAAAGGTTTTAAAGATTTGGTTTGTATTGAGTCGCTAGATTGTGCATTAACCCAAGCTGCGAAACTCAATAAAGACATGAAAAAATACTTCTTCATAAAATTGTTATAACAATACAAAAGTAATGCAAAATATGAGAGAACAAAAAAACCCACTCGCATGGAGTGGGTTAAAATTTATATAATTTTAGTTGGACTTATTGCCAGTCTGGATATTGTTTGATTTCTGGTACCATATCACGTTCTGTTAATGGCATTGGGAAAACAAAAATTCGATCATTTGCCGGAACATCACAACGACCTGCTCCACAATTTGTCACTTTATCGAAACCTAAGTTATTACGTTTTAAATCATAAAAACGATGACCTTCTCCAATAAATTCTTTTTGTTTCTCTAATAAGATTCCTTCTAAAACATTTCCTTCATTATATACAGCAGAGCTTCCACGAGACGCTACATATTCATTTAGTAATGTTACAGCTTGACCTTTTTGTCCAGCTTTCGCTAAAGCTTCCATCTGAACAAATAATGCCTCTGTCATACGGAACACTTTTATATTTCCAGCATAATTATTATTCGCATTATCCACAATCACATAACGAGGATACTTACGTAACCAAACCCCTTTTGGATCATCTGTGTTTGGGGTACCTGCTGTATTAAACAATGCACGACGAACATCTGAAGTCTCGAACGAATTATAAAATGATAAACGTGCTAATAACGATCGATGTGCTCCTGTATTAGAATAAAAAGCTGCTGGGTGAGAGTTGATTCCTAATGTATTTACTAACGTTTGTTCAATCTCCCAAATGGTTTCATTCTGATCTTCATGTTTTGTAACTTCATTAGCCGTAAAATAATCGTATAATTGACTTGATTCAATCATTTCGAAATTTGCTGGTGAATTGTACAAGACTTCAGAAGCCAATTGCGCAGCTCGTTCATAATCTCCAGCTTTACCTCTTGTTAATAACACTTTGGATAAAATAAATTTTCCCGCTGTTGGAGATAAATAAGATTTAGATGCACGGCTTGATGGAGACATCTCAGTAATACCTTCTTCAAGATCTTTAACAATCTGATCATACACTTCTTCAACAGTTGCGCGACCTTTATTATCATAAATGTTATAGATTCCTAACTTTAAAGGCACACCATATTCTTGATGCATTCCTGAAGTTGGATTAGGAGCAAATAATTGCATTAAATAGAAATATGATAAACCTCTAATAATTTTTGCTTCCCCTTGAAGACTTTTGACTTGATCCGTTTCTGGTAAATTTTGCTCATTAATTACAAAGTTTACACGTTGAATCGCTGTATATAATCCTTGGTATTGACCAAAGGATGTATCACCAATCCATGACAATGCATTTTCTGTTTGGTAATATCCATCATTTGTTTGAGAAACAAAGATATTGTCAGAGATTAAATCACCATAAATCAATAAATTGGCTCCGAAATTTGTAGAAGAAGCTAAAGATGTATAACCTCCAACAACAAAACGCTCCATCTGCTCAACATTTTTAAGACCATCTGTTGGTTCAAAAACATCACCAATTAAAGGACGCTCATCCAATCTTTCCTCATCACAAGAATAGAAAAATGGTACTAATGCTAAAACTGCTATTTTAAATAAATTCTTTCCTTTCATAATAAAATCATTAATTGTGTGAATTAGAAATCAATTTGGAATCCTAAAGAGATTGATTTCATAATTGGAGAGGTATAATCATATAAACCTTTTCCTGCCCAACCTCCATAAGCATTTGAATTTGATTCTGGGTCAAAAGTCAAGTCTTTATCGAAAGTATATAACCATAAGTTAACCCCCTTCATATAGATAGTTAAGTTATCAATACCCGTTTGCTTTTTAAATTTATCTCCAAACGAATAAGCAACACGAGCTTCTTTTAAACGGATATGATCACCATCTCTCATCCAACGAGAAGATAATAAATTCGATTGAGAAGCATTTCCTGCTAACTGAATAGGGTTTTTTGCATCTTTATTGTCTGGTGTCCAAGAATCATATAACGCATCTGTTGTTTGGTTATAGTTTAATGAAGTTCCATCACCTAACACATAATTTTGCCACATGTTATGAACAGCATATTCAAATTGTCCTGTGAAGAATACACTTAATGAAATTCCTTTGTAAGCAAATTCACTTTTAATACCTGCTGTATATTTTGGGAATGGTGAAATACCTTGCCACACACGTTTTGCTTGACCTTTATCTGTTGTCGTAGCCGTACGCGTTTCATCTGTATAGTATAACGCAGCACCCGTCTCGCGATCTACACCAGCCCATGTATAAGTGTAATATTCTCCAATTTCATGACCTTCTCCTAAGGCTCTAATTCCGTTCCCTGAAGCAGCAATAATTTGATCCGGATTATCTGAGAATTTTTCTAGAATATTCTTGTTGTACGCAAAGTTTCCATAAAGGTTCCAACGGAACTCTTTATTGATTGGTTTTGCATTAATCGTCATTTCTACCCCTTTGTTCGAAATTTCCCCAATGTTAGTTAAATAACTTCCTGGAGTACCATTTTGTGGAGCAATTACACCATTATAAATTGCATCTACCGTTCGTTTATGGTACACATCAACACCGAAAACTAATTTATTTTCAATAAATCCTAAATCTGCTCCAACGTTCCATTGTTTCGAAATCTCCCATGATAAATTTGGATCTCCAGCTGTACCAATGTACTCACTTGAAGTATTATCACCATATAAACCTAACGATGAAATTGAGTAAGCATTATATTGAGATCCCCAGTTATCTGCGTAAGGAATATTACCAATTTCACCATAATTTGCTCTTAACATGAAAGTTGATAAAACTTTAGGTGCAAATAATTCTTTTGCTAAATTATAACTACCTCCAACAGACCAGAAAACTCCTGATTTATTATTGATTCCTAACGTTGAATTGGCATCATGTCTTAATTGAGCAGATAATGTGAATTTAGTATTATAGATATAGTTTAAACGAGAAAAATACGAAATCTGAGTCCATTTATAAAAACTATCAGAAGTTCCTAATCTTTCTTTTCCATACGATAAGTAAGGTCTCGGTTCTTCTAAATCAGAAACCGTTGCATAATATCCATTGTATTTATGCTCTTGGTATTCTACCCCAGCCCATGCAGATAAATCGTGCATATCATTGAAAACGTTACGATAAGAAACCGAGTTTTGCCAGTTCCAGTCAAATACATTGGTAGCAGCCTTAGAAACCATACCATTGTAATTTAGACCATCACCCATCGTTGGTCCCCAATATTCCTTTTCGTCTAATTTTTGGAATTGCGCTCCAAATAATGTATATAAATAGAAGTTTTTAGCAAATTGCCATTCTCCATTGATCGAACCTAAATAGGTTTGAATTCCTCCTTTTAAGAAATCTGTATTTTGTAAAGCTACTGGATTGAAGTTATCATTACCAGGCCCTAAAGCTAATTGGTTGTATGAACCATCAGCGTTGTAGATTGGACGCGTTGGCGAAATAGCCCATGATTGTAACCAAGGATTACGGAAAGCTCCACCATCACTAACAGATGTTCTTTCAACATTTGTAAAGTTTAAGCTAATCCCTAAATTTAATTTATCCTCAATTTTATGTTCAAGTGCTGTATTCACACTTAAACGATCAAATTTTGAATTTAATACTAATGGTTTGTTTTCATAGAATGATCCTCCAATACGGAAAGATGTATTTTCTGAACCTCCAGAAGCAGAGAAATTGTACGTACGAACAGAAGCTGTTTTTCGCATGACAGCAGATTGCCAATCGGTATCCGTTACTCCATCATAATTTAAGTAAGAATCTCTAAAGTAAGTTGTAGCTGCTTCTCTGCTGGCATAAGCACCCGTATTGAAATAGGCTAAACCTCCCCATTGGATATACTCGTCCGCATTCATCCAGTTTTGCTTATCATAAGCAATGGATTGCATCGCCATATCCGAAGATAAATTAAATCGTGTTTTAGATCCATATTTACCTTTTTTCGTTTTAACGACGATTACACCGTTTGCACCACGTGCTCCATATAAAGCCGTAGCCGATGCATCTTTTAAAACTGTTACATCTTCAATCATATTTGGATCAATTGAGGCAATTGGATTCCAAGATTCCATTAATCCTGCATTATCTGAACCTTTACCTACAACCACTCCATCAATAACATATAATGGATTTGGAGTACCAATGATGGATCCAACCCCACGAATTGTAATGATATTTGTTGACCCTGGATCTCCTGAATTCGTTGAGAATACTAAACCGGCTACACGACCATTTAAAACCTCATCAATCGATGCAGTTGGAGCTAATTCAAAATCCTCCTTTTTAATGATATCGTATGCTCCTACTTTTTGAGAAGCGTCCATTTTAATCCCTCCAACCAAATTAACTGTTCCTAAATTAATTTCATCTTTTGGATTTTGGAATTTAATTTCACCGATATGGTTTGAAGCAACTTTAATGACTTTCTCCTCCCCATTAATATCAATTACTTTTAACGTATCACCAATTTTTGCATCGATTGAAAATGCACCCGACTCATCGGTCAAAACTGTTGCACCAGTTCTTTCTAATATAACTTCTGCTGCCTCTAATGGGAATCCATTAGAGTCCTTAATTACCCCTGTGATTTGCGCATAGGCCATACCACCCATTAGGAATAATGATAATACGCCTAATGACGTAAGTTTTTTCCTCATTTGTTAATTTTTTAGTGCTAATTATGACAAATATGTATAATTTAACAGAAATTAACAAATTTTAATTCAGAAAAATCATTAAACGCAATAAACATTTAACATTATAAACGAAAAAAGGGATTCTTTTAAGAATCCCTTTTTAAGTTTTTATGTATCAGAACATTTTAAAATGTATACGTCGTTCCGTCTTTACCATCTTTTAATTGGATGCCTAAAGCAGCTAACTGATCACGTATTTGGTCAGATAACGCCCAGTTTTTATCTGTACGTGCTTGAACTCGCATATCAATTAACATTTTGATGACTCCATCTAATTTTTCTGTATTTGCATTACCATCTTCTTCATTTTGAATTCCTAAAACTTCAAAAACAAATCCTTTGATGGTTGTCGCTAACACTTCTAAATCTTCTGCAGTAATCGTCTCAGAACCATCTTTGATTGAATTAATCATTTTAACCCCATCAAATAAATGCGCAATTAAAATTGGCGTATTAAAATCATCGTCCATGGCAGCATACAACTTAGTTGCCCACTCTTGAATATTTACTGAAGATGTAGCACTTGTCGTTAAACCTTCTAATGTTTTAATTGCTTCCATTAAACGATTGTATCCTTTCTCTGAAGCCAATAACGCATCATTAGAAAAATCTAACATTGAGCGGTAATGCGCTTGCATCATAAAGAAACGAATCACCATCGGAGAGAAACCTTTCTCGAAGAAATCATTATCCCCTGTGATTAATTCGTTTGGTAAAATGGTATTTCCTGTCGATTTCGACATCTTTTGTCCATTCAAGGTTAACATATTGGCGTGTAACCAATATTTTACAGGCGAATGACCATAAGCACCTTTGGCTTGTGCAATCTCACATTCGTGATGAGGGAATTTTAAATCCATTCCTCCTCCGTGGATATCAAACTGTTCTCCTAAATATTTTGTCGACATTACCGTACACTCTAAGTGCCATCCTGGGAAACCATCTCCCCAAGGTGAAGGCCAACGCATAATGTGCTCTGGTAATGCTTTTTTCCATAACGCGAAATCTTGAGGATTACGTTTTTCATCTTGCCCATCTAAAGTTCTTGTATTTGCAAATAACTCTTCGATGTTACGGTTGGATAAAACACCATAATCACCACCTTCTTCGTTGTATTTTTTGACATCAAAATACACAGAACCATTGGACTCGTAAGCTAATCCTTTGGCAATTAAATCTTGCGTAATTTCAATTTGCTCTACAATGTGTCCCGTTGCAGTAGGTTCGACATTTGGTGGAAAGTTGTTGAATTTTCTTAAAACTTCGTGGAAATCTACGGTATATTTTTGTACAATTTCCATCGGTTCTAATTTCTCTAAACGTGCTTTTTTAGAGATTTTATCTTCATCTGTATCGTCTAATAAATGCCCCACATCCGTGATATTACGAACGTAACGCACTTTGTACCCTAAAAATTGAAGGTAACGATAAATCATATCGAAAGACATAAAAGTACGCACGTTTCCTAAGTGAACATTGCTGTAAACCGTAGGTCCACAAACATACATCCCAACGTAATCTTTGTTAATTGGCTCGAATGTCTCTTTTTGTCCCGATAAGGAATTGTGTACTTTTAATTGATGTTCTTTTACCATCTTTTCGATTTTATGTTTTGATTCTTATACTTGAAAAGGTGTTTTCATCCCGATATAGGCAATAAACTCTTTTCTTAATTGCTCATCATCTTTAAATGCTCCACCAAACTCTGCTGTAACAGTGCTTGATTCGATATCTTTAATACCACGAGAATTCACACATAAGTGTTTTGCATCGATAATACATGCCACATCATCCGTACCTAAAGCTTCTTGCATCGCTTTTACAATTTGCATTGTTAGACGCTCTTGTACTTGAGGACGTTTAGCATAATATTCTACAATACGATTCATTTTTGATAATCCGATTACTTTTCCTTTCGAAATGTAACCTACGTGAGCACGACCTACAATTGGCAAGAAGTGGTGTTCGCACGTGGAATAAACGACGATATCCTTCTCAACCAACATTTGGTTGTAGTTATATTTATTGTCGAAAGTAGACATACCTGGCTTACGCTCTGGTAATAATCCTCCAAAAATCTCTTTCACGAACATCTTCGCTACACGTTTTGGTGTCCCTTTCAAACTATCATCTGTTAAATCTAAACCTAAAGTTTCCATGATGTGACGGAAATCCGATTCAATCATAGCAACTTTTTCTTCTACTGACAACTCAAATGCATCGTCTCTTAAAGGAGTCTCTAAGTTCGCTGACATGTGGTCGTCTCCTATCTCGTCATGAAGATGTTTATCACACATTACTTTAAAATTTTAGCAAATTTATAAAAGTTGAGGAGATAAAACCTTATCTCATGTCAATTATTAGCTCTATTTCAATAGTATATTTTAAACAATCCGAGAAAAGTTTATCTTTGGTTGAACGCAAACTACCATAAATGAAAACAAAAACTCTAGGAGTAGACTTTATTTCTTTCGAAGATTTTAAAGCAATTCAAGCTGGAAATAACCAAATTTTACTGACAGAACAAAGCAAAGCTCAACTCTCCACTTCACAACAAAATGTAGCTAAAATCGTAGCTTCTGGTCAAACCGTTTACGGCATCAATACTGGTTTTGGACCTTTATGCGACACCAAAATATCCGAAGAAGAAACCAGAAAATTACAACATAACTTATTAATCAGCCATGCCGTTGGGGTCGGAAATCCAATTAAAAAGGAATTATCCAAGACCATGTTAGTAGCCAAAGCACACGCATTAGCCAAAGGTTATTCGGGTGTAACCTTAGAAGTCGTGGAACGAATTCTATTAATGGTGGAGAAAGATATTATCCCCGTTGTCCCTGAAAAAGGTTCAGTTGGTGCCTCTGGAGATTTAGCGCCTCTATCTCATTTATTTTTGCCTCTGATTGGAGAAGGTAAAGTATGGGAAGGAGACAAAATTATTTCAACGAAAGAAGCTTTAGCCAAACACAATTTACAACCCCTACATTTATCGGCTAAAGAAGGTTTAGGATTAATCAATGGAACTCAATTCATCTTATCACACGCCTTACACGGCTTAAAGAAATTTGAATATTTATTAAACTTAGCGGATGTCGTGGGTGCTTTATCCTTAGAAGCTTACGAAGGTTCTCCAAGTCCGTTCAAAGCCGAATTACACGAAATTCGTGCGTTCAAAGGAACGGTTTTGGTTGCCGAACGTATGCGAAAATTATTAGAAGGCTCGGGCATTGCTCATTCACATATCAATTGTGGACGTGTCCAAGATCCTTATTCGTTACGATGCATTCCCCAAGTACATGGCGCATCAAGAAATGCCTTTTTCCATTTACAAGAATTAGCTGAAATCGAATTGAATTCAGTAACCGATAATCCGATTGTCATTTCAGATGAAGAAGCGATTTCAGGCGGAAACTTCCACGGGCAACCATTAGCCATGGCGTTAGATTATGCAACTGTTGCCGCTTCTGAATTAGGAAATATCTCCGATCGTCGCCAATATTTATTAATCGAAGGAAAATACGGTTTACCCAAATTATTAACGGAAAGCTCTGGTTTAAATTCAGGATTTATGATTCCGCAATACACTTCTGCGGCTTTATGTACAGAAAACAAAACCTTATGTTTCCCTGCTTCTGCCGATAGTATTCCAACTTCTTTAGGACAAGAAGACCACGTTTCGATGGGAAGTATATCAGGACGAAAATTCAATCAAGTGTTAGATAATGTGGAACGTATTTTAGCCATCGAGTTAATGTATGCGTGTCAAGGATTAGAATTTAGAAGACCAAAACAAAGCAGTCCCTATTTAGAACAAGTTTTTGCAGCAGTACGCGAAGTTTGTCCAAAATTAGAAGATGATCGTTTGATTGGTGAGGATATGAATAATATTATTGACTTGTTACAAACCGAGGAGTTTCAAGAATTAATCATGAAGTTTTAAAATTAAAAGCTATCATCCTTGTCAAGGTTTAAAACTTTGACAAGGATTTTAAAACAAATAAAGAGGATAGAATAGAAAATGGATATCAGAACATTACCTATCGAAGCGGATAAATTTTACCATATTTATAATAGAGGAATCAATGGTGAAATCATATTTAAATCAGAAAGGAATTATGATTTTTTCATTCAAAAATTAAATCAGTATCTCACACAAGTAGCTGACATTTATGCTTATTGTTTATTACCGAATCATTTTCATCTGTTAGTAAAAATTAAGTCATTAAATGAATTAACTAGCCTTGTCAAGGTTCAAAACCTTGACAAGGCTGCATCTAAAGGTTTACATTCTCCTCGAAATATATTTTCAAAACAATTTTCTAAAATTTTTAATTCTTACACACAAGCATTTAACAAAGAAAATAAAAGACATGGTGCTTTAATAGAATCACCTTTTAAAAGAAAAGCAATTAGCTCAGAGGAATATCTTAAAAACGTAATCATTTATATTCATCGAAACCCTCAGTCACATGATTTGATCGACAATTTTAGAGAGTATAAATATTCTTCTTATGGGAAAATTCTAAACCATGCGGAAAATTTAATTCATGTTAATAAATTAATTAAACTTTTTGATGATAAGGAGAATTTTATAAGTAGTCACAATAAAGAAACGGATTATAATCCTTGTCAAGGTTTGGAACCTTGACAAGGATGTTTCACAAATTAACAACCTAAATATATTTCAGCTTCACATCACCAATAAAAATAACTATGTTTCGATTTCAACTTAAATCACTTTTAATCGCCATATTCATCTTCATTTTAGAAGTAATTATTGCGCTTTACATACACGATCAAATTATCCGTCCTTATGTCGGTGATATTTTAGTAGTTATTCTAATCTATTATTTCATCAAAGCATTTTTAACCCTAAAACCTTTATACATCGCAATCTTTACGTTGATATTGGCTTTTACCGTTGAAACTTTACAATATTTTAAATTCATCGAAATCATCGGATTACAACATTCAACTTTAGCAAAGGTATTGATCGGAACATCTTTTTCGTGGATCGATATGCTTTGTTACATCATTGGATTTGGATGTTTATTCGTGATGGATAAAGATTTAAGAAGAAACATGTCAAGCTGATTTTAGTTCAGCTTCACATTAAGAAGTTGAGATTCTAAAACATTCTGATCAACATAAAATCGTAAAACTTAAAACGATTAACGTAGAACTTAAAACCACATAAAAATGACATTTCAAGAACAAATAAAACAAGGAATTCCAGTCGAACTTCCTGCAAAAAAAGCATATAATCCAAATGTAAGTCACGCCCCAAAACGCAAAGAAATCTTATCAGAAGAGGAGAAAAAATTAGCCTTAAAAAATGCCTTACGTTATTTCGAACCTCAACATCATGCCGAATTAATTCCTGAATTCAAGGAAGAATTAGAGAAATATGGTCGCATTTACATGTACCGTTTCAAACCAGATTATGAGATTTACGCACGTCCAATCGAGGATTATCCCGGAAATTCTCAGCAAGCGAAAGCGATTCAATTAATGATTCAGAATAATTTAGATCCTGCGGTCGCTCAACATCCGGATGAATTAATTACCTACGGTGGAAATGGTGCCGTATTCCAAAACTGGGCACAGTATTTATTAACGATGAAGTATTTGTCGGAAATGACCGATGAACAAACGTTGGTCATGTATTCGGGTCATCCGATGGGTTTATTTCCATCCCATAAAAATGCACCACGTGTAGTGGTTACAAATGGTATGGTGATTCCGAATTATTCGAAACCGGATGATTGGGAAAAAATGAATGCTTTAGGCGTTTCTCAATACGGTCAAATGACGGCCGGAAGTTACATGTACATCGGGCCACAAGGAATTGTACACGGAACAACGATTACAGTTTTAAATGGTTGTCGTAAAATTGATGACCAAGGAACGGCAGGGAAATTATTTGTTACTGCAGGTTTAGGTGGAATGTCAGGTGCACAACCAAAAGCTGGGAACATTGCGGGAGTAGTTTCAGTAACGGCTGAAGTCAATCCGGCAGCTACGTGGAAACGTCACGAACAAGGTTGGGTCGATGAAGTGATATCGGATTTGGATGAATTGGTCAAACGTGTTCGCGAAGCCAAAGAAAAGAACGAAGTCGTTTCAATCGCTTACGATGGTAATGTCGTTGAAGTTTGGGAGAAATTCGATGAAGAAAATGTATACATCGATTTAGGATCCGATCAAACTTCTTTGCATAATCCTTGGGCTGGTGGTTATTATCCTGTAGGATTAAGTTTTGAAGAAGCGAACGAAATGATGGCAAATGATCCAGAATTGTTCAAACAGAAAGTTCAAGAATCGTTACGTCGTCATGCAGAAGCCGTAAATAAACATACTGCGAAAGGAACCTACTTCTTCGATTATGGCAATGCGTTCTTATTAGAAGCCTCTCGTGCTGGAGCGGATGTGATGGCCGAAAACGGCATCGATTTTAAATACCCTTCGTATGTACAAGACATTATGGGACCAATGTGTTTCGATTATGGGTTTGGGCCTTTCCGTTGGGTATGTACTTCAGGAAAAACAGAAGATCTACAAAAAACAGATGAAATTGCTTGTCAAGTATTAGAAGAAATCATGCAGCATTCGCCTGAAGAAATCCAACAACAGATGCAAGATAACATCACATGGATTAAAGGGGCACAACAAAATAAATTAGTCGTAGGATCACAAGCACGTATATTATATGCCGATGCCGAGGGTCGAATCAAAATTGCCAAAGCATTTAATGATGCGATTGCCAATGGTGAAATTGGACCTGTTGTCTTAGGTCGAGATCACCACGATGTTTCGGGAACAGATTCTCCTTTCCGCGAAACCTCCAACATTTACGATGGATCGAAATTCACAGCCGATATGGCGATTCACAATGTGATTGGTGATAGTTTCCGAGGAGCTACTTGGGTTTCGATTCACAATGGTGGCGGCGTTGGTTGGGGCGAAGTGATCAACGGGGGATTCGGAATGTTATTGGACGGATCTTCAGATGCAGAACAACGTCTAAAATCAATGTTACATTGGGACGTGAACAATGGAATTGCGCGCCGTTCATGGGCAAGAAACGAAGAAGCTATTTTTGCTATCAAACGTGCCATGGAAGAAGAACCTTTACTAAAGGTAACTTTACCGAATATGGTAAATGAAGAATTACTTTAAATCAAATCAAAAAACCACTTCTATCGAAGTGGTTTTTTGATTTATAATACAATATTAAGAACTAAACTGTTCTATCAACACATTCGTCAAGCAGAAATGAGGGCTTCTATTCTTTGATATGAAGAAGGTAAAAAATAATGAAAGACGAGACAATGCATAGTGTAACACCGAAGAAAGACCGAACAAACCTCCTTGCTCAGGCATCTCTCAGGGATTTATCACGTGGTAATCATGCCGTAGAAGGCGGCATAGAAGATTTATAAATCAGATGCTAAAAGGAAGATTTTGAGCGGATTCACACTCTGTGACAAAGATAAAAAATATTCCATTTCAGTGGGATGGTTTTCACTTCAAAAAACATTTTTAAATAATCCATTGACCTACATCAATTCATTCACACACAACTTCTTATCCTACATCAAGACTAACCTTAGCAAGCGATCGTAAATTTGTGAAACAAAAAAGAAATACGTTTTTAACATCAAATTTTCAGCTATGAACACAAAAAATATAGAAGCCGTAATTGCACCAAGAACACCTCATTTTGTAGGCGATGGATTTAGAGTTCACAACTTTATTCCAGGGAATAATTTAACGATGCGAAGAATGGATCCCTTCATTATGATGGATTATAATTCTAAATTTAATTTCCCAGCGACAGACATTCCAAAAGGAGTTGGCGTTCATCCTCACCGAGGATTTGAAACCGTAACCATTGCCTATCAAGGAAGTGTTTCTCATCACGACAGTGCGGGCGGAGGTGGCACAATTCACCAAGGCGATGTACAATGGATGACAGCTGCATCAGGTGTTTTACACAAAGAATATCACGCAGAAGAATTTTACAAAAAAGGCGGAATCTTTCAAATGGTTCAGCTTTGGGTCAATCTTCCTGCAAAAGATAAAATGAGTGCCCCAAAATATCAAGCCATCGAACATCAAAATATTCCGATTGTTGAAGTGGAAAAGGGATGGGTAGAAGTGATTGCCGGTGAATATCAAAATGTAAAAGGAAGCGCAAGCACATTTTCTCCTGTACATATGCAAAATGCGAAATTAAATACAGGCGGAAAAGCTGAATTTAGTTTCCCTGCTCATTATAATACATTAGCTTTGGTCATCGAAGGAACCATAAAAGTGAATGGTGATACAACTGTACCAACCGATCATATGGTTTTGTTTGGGAATGTTGGACAAGAATTTACCATTGAAGCAATGGAAGATCAGACCGTGGTATTCATTTTGAGTGGAGAACCATTAAACGAACCTATTGCTTCTTATGGACCATTTGTGATGAATACACAAGAAGAAATCCGTGAAGCTTTCGAAGATTATAACAACGGTAAGTTTGGAACTTTAGATTAATCAATCAACAATATAAAAAACAATGGAATTTGTAAAAACAGATGACGGAAAACGTGGAATGGTTCAAGCAATGGACGGTTCAACAGAGGCGGGTGCAATGACATATACTTGGGCCGGTTCAGACAAAATTATTATCGATCACACTCACGTGGATGAAGCATACGGTGGACAAGGGGTTGGTAAACACATTTTAGAAAACATTTTGGATTGGGTAAGAACCGAAAATGTAAAAGTGATTCCATTATGTCCGTTTGCCAAGGCACAATTTGACAAGAACGAAAGCTTTAGAGACGTATTGGCATAATTATATATCCGATCTTTTGAGATCGGATTTTTTATGATTATAAATAGACTTTAAACAGAAAAATATTATTTAATCAAACTGCATATTTATACGTTAATAATTTATACATTCAATTGAACTTCCGATAATTTTTCCCTAAAAAGTATTATTAATTGAAATAAATTTTATTCTTATTGAAATTCAATACCATAGAGTTAAAATTTTTTGCTTTATGTGTCTCTAGTCAATAAATTTGCATCAGAATTATTTCTATTGAATACTCGTAATGTAAATATCGTAATGAAGTGGAACTGCATGCATTCTTGTCTGACTGAATGAAGTGGTTCGATACATTATATCCTATAATTTAGCCTCTCATTCGTTACGTCTTGAGGGGCTTTTTTCGTATTAATCTAATGATTGAATTAAAAAATATTAATAAAAAATTTAAAACTTCAACCCAAACCATTACGGCTTTGGATGATGTTTCATTAACCATAGATGAAGGAAAAATTTTTGGTGTCATTGGACAATCTGGTGCTGGGAAAAGCACCTTGATTCGTTGCATCAATTTATTAGAAACGCCTGATTCAGGAGAAGTTTGGGTAAATGGTGTTGATTTAACTTCTTTGGCGCAAGCGAAATTAACATTAGAACGAAGAAAAATTGGAATGATCTTTCAACATTTCAATTTATTATCTTCTCGTACGATTTTTCAGAATGTGGCTTTTCCGTTAGAATTAACAGGCGCTACGAAAAGTGAAATCCAATCGAAAGTCAATGAATTATTGGAATTGGTTGGAATTCTAGATAAAGCCAACGAATACCCTGCCAACTTATCGGGAGGTCAAAAACAACGGGTAGCCATTGCTCGTGCTTTAGCCAGTAATCCATCGGTTTTATTGTGTGATGAAGCAACAAGTGCGTTGGACCCATCCACAACGAAATCAATTTTAAACTTATTGAAAGAAATCAATCAACGTTTAAATATTACGATTGTATTAATTACCCACGAAATGGAGGTAATCAACGCCATCTGTGATGAGGTTGCGGTGATGAAGAATGGAAAAGTTGTAGAACATGGTTCTGTTGAAACGATTTTCACGAATCCAAAAGAGCAAATCACTCACGATTTCATCAAAAAATCATTGGATATTGAATTGCCTTCTGTGTTTAAATCAAAACTTGAAAATGATGCAACAGCTGATTCAGCAGTGATTTATAAAATTAGTTTTAGCAACCAACCGAATTATAATTCGACAATTGCTGAAATTAAAAATCAATATCAGTTCACGCCCGAAGTCATTACTTCTCGTATCGAATATGCTGGAAGTATTAATTACGGAACGATGTTCATTAAAATTGATCAAATCAACAACCAAGAAGCAACCATCGAAAACTATTTCAAAAACAATCAGTTTAACATCGAAAAAATAGGCTATGTCAGAATCAATCATTAATCTTTTAGTGAAAGGAACGTGGGAAACGATTGTCATGACGTTTGTCGCTGGATTTTTCGGTTTCGTCATCGGATTACCTTTAGGAATTATTTTGTTTTTAACGCGCAAAGGACAATTCTTAGAACATAAAATCGTGAATCAAACCTTATCCTTTTTCGTAAATGTGTTCCGTTCGATTCCATTCATCATCTTAATTGTTTGGATGATTCCCTTTACACGTGCCATCGTCGGCTCATCCATCGGAATGGCTGCGGCATTAGTTCCTTTAAGTGTAGGAGCAGCTCCATTTATTGCTCGATTAGTTGAAAATAGTTTATTGGAAATTCCGGAAGGCTTAATTGAAGCAGCTCGCGCAATGGGCGCTAAACCCATGCAAATTATTACGAAAGTATTATTACCTGAAGCTTTACCTTCTTTGATCAATGCTGCAACCATTACCTTAATTACTTTGGTGGGCTATTCTGCCATGGGTGGTGCAGTTGGTGCCGGAGGTTTAGGACAAATCGGTTATCAATATGGATATGTTGGTTATGATACTTTAATCATGAATGTGGTTTTAGTTTTATTAATCATTATCGTTTTTATCATCCAATTTACGGGTGATTTCTTATCAAAAAAATTCAATCATAAATAAAAATATATCGAATGAAAAAGTCAATCATAAAGTCCGTTTTAGCAGGAATTTCGTTTTTAACGATTTTTGCTTGTGGCGAAAAAAAGAATGATGGAACCGGAGCACTAAAAGTAGGTGTAATGGCTGGCCCTGAATATGCGTTAGCGGAAACAGCGCAAAAAGTGGCGAAAGAAAAGTACAATTTAGATGTTGAATTGGTTTCGTTCAACGATTATATCGTACCAAATGAAGCATTAAATAACGGGGATATTGATGCCAATGCTTACCAAACGCAACCCTTCATCGATTCGCAATCAGAACAACGTGGGTATAAATTCGCAGCCATCGGTAATACCTTCGTTTACCCTATCGTCGGTTATTCAAAGAAAATTAAATCGTTAAATGATTTAAAAGATGGAAGCACCATTGCCATTCCGAATGATGCACCAAACGGGGGACGTTCCTTAATTTTATTAAACAAATTAGGGTTGATTCAATTAAAAGAAGGAGTTGGTTTATTCCCTAAATTAACAGACATCGTTGCTAATCCTAAGCAATTAGACATTATCGAATTAGAAGCACCTCAATTAACTCGTGTTTTAGACGACGAAAAAGTTGTCATCGCGGTAATCAATAACAATTTCGCGGGACAAGCGGGATTAGATGCGACAAAAGATGGGGTATTTACAGAAGATAAAGAATCGCCTTATATGAATTTGGTTGTTTCCAGAGAAGACAACAAAAACGATCCTCGCATCAAGCAATTTTTACAAGCATACCAATCGGAAGCGGTTGAACAAAAAGCAAAAGAAATTTTTAAAGATGGAGCCATCAAAGGATGGTAATTCATATTCATATACTATTGAAAGCAATCCTAAGGATTGCTTTTTTTATGGGCCTTATTTTCGTTTCTTAACGTATATCAATGCAATCTATTCCGTGTTGTTGTACTTTTGAATTGTGGATCGAAAAAAATTTTTAAAATTGTTAGCAGTAGCCCCATTAGTCGGAAGTGCGATGAGCCTTCAAGAATTAGGTCAATTCACCGATACATTAGGTGAAACTGACGAAATGCCTGTTTTATTTTTAGGACATGGAAGTCCAATGATTGCCATTGAGGAAAATCAGTTTGTAACCGGTTTTCGTGATATTGTTCAAAAAATTCCTACTCCTAAAGCCATTTTGTGTGTCTCGGCCCATTGGGAAACGAGAGGTACTTTCGTCACTGCAATGACAACTCCTCCAACCATTCACGATTTTGGAGGATTTCCACAAGCCTTACACGATGTGCAATATCCAGCAGCGGGTGATCCGGCATTGGCACAAGAAATTAAGAATTTAGTTCAATCAACAGAAGTGGGATTGGATGTTGAATGGGGATTGGATCACGGGGCTTGGACGGTGATTAAACATATGTATCCTGAGGCGAATATTCCGATTGTGGAATTTAGCTTGGATTACAGAAGAACACCAGAACAGCATTATCAATTGGCTCAAGAATTAAAAGCCTTACGCAAGAAAGGGGTTTTAATTATTGGAAGTGGAAATATTGTGCATAACCTACGTGCTGTAGCTTGGAATCGCATCAATGATACCTTTGGCTTCGATTGGGCACTTGAAGCTAATAATATTGTGAAAACTGCAATTATGGAGAGAAATCACAAACCTTTGATGAATCCATTCGAGCAAGGACAAGCTTTCCAATTGGCTATTCCAACTCCAGAACATTATTTGCCTTTATTATACGCTTTAGCTTTACAAGGAAACAAAGACGAAATTGCGTTTTTCAACGACGAACCAGTTGCTGGTTCATTATCGATGACATCGGTCTATATCGGACAAAACATATGATTCTTTTAATCCATTAATTGGTGTTAACAAAAAAAGTAGAATAGCTAAAGCTATTCTACTTTTTTATTTTTTCAACCCTCTAAAAAGGGCAAAAGCTATAATTAAAAATAATCCTATTAAAATTAAGTAACCAATAATTCCGACATTAAATGTAACCTCTACTTCTCCAAAATTATTCATCTGTAAACGGTTTAATATCCTTCTGCTTTGTCATCTCCACGTGGATCTGCACCTGCTTGATACGTTCCATCCGCATTCACTAATATCCCTTCTACTCGACCATACGGTTGGCGATCTTTTAATTCGTACCCTTTAATTTTTAAAGAATTTCTCACTTCATTTGAGATAGCATTTGGTTCAACATCGATGCGATCCGGTAACCATTGGTGATGAAAACGTGGTGCAGCAACAGCTTCTTGCATCGTCATTCCAAACTCTAATACATTTAAAATCGTTTGAAAAACCGAAGTAATAATCGTTGATCCACCTGGTGTTCCAACCACCATGTATAATTTTCCATCTTTTTCTAAAATGGATGGCGACATTGAACTTAACATACGTTTAGCAGGTGCAATTGCATTGGCTTTACCGCCTACTAAACCATATAAATTTGGCGTACCTGGTTTTACTGAGAAATCATCCATTTCATTGTTCAATAAGAATCCAGCACCATCTACCACGACCAAAGATCCATAAGAACCGTTTAGAGTTGTCGTTACTGAAACAGCATTTCCGTCTTTATCTACAATTGAATAATGTGTGGTTTCCATCGATTCTTTTCCAATGATTTCTCCTGCCTTAATCTCTGAACTTTTAGAAGCACGCTCGAAAGAGAAATCATTCATTCGATTCACATTGTACGCTTTATTCAATAATTGCGCTTGGGGCACATGAATAAAATCAGGATCTCCTAAATGCTCTGCACGATCGGCATATACACGACGTTCGGCTTCGACCATCACTTGAACCGATTTTTCGGATTGAAATCCCCATTCTTTTAATGGATATTTTTCAACGGATTGAAATAATGAAATTAATGCTATTCCCCCACTGGATGGCGGTGGCATTGAAATAACTTTATATCCTTTGTATTCTCCTGAAACAGGTGTTCTCCACACCGATTGGTAGTTTTTTAAATCTTTTTTGGAAATGATCCCGTTTCCACGCTTCATTTCTTTTACAATCAAATTTGCTACTCGACCTTCATAAAAACCTTTACAGCCTTTTTGTTGAATTAGTTTTAACGTATTGGCTAAATCGGATTGAACAAAAAGATCCCCTTTTTTCCAGTTATTTTTTAGAGTAAAAGGATTCGAAGATGGGTTATATTTTTTGAAGTTTTCAAACTTTTCGTTTAATTCATCGGCCTGCATTTGAGTAATGGGAAAACCTTTTGCCGCTAAATCAATTGCAGGTTGAAGCAATTCATTCCAACTTAATTTTCCATATTTCTGATGCGCTTTAACCATTCCATCTACTGTTCCTGGAACTCCTGCCGCTAACTGACCGTATAAACTAAGTTCTGTAATGACATTTCCATCCTCTCCCCAATACATATCTTCCTTGGCTGCTAAAGGAGCTTTTTCACGGTAATCTAAAGCATCAATATTTCCTTTATGATCACGATAAACCAAGAATCCTCCGCCACCAATGTTTCCTGCATTGGGATACACCACTGCCAAAGCAAATTGTACGGCAACAGATGCATCGATAGCATTCCCTCCATTTTTTAGAATATCTACTCCGACTTTTGAAGCTTCGGGATGAGCAGATACGACGACACCATTTTTATAATTGGTTTGTGCAAATCCTTGAATTGCGATTAAAATAAATAATAGTAAAAAGTTTCCTTTTTTCATTTCATGTGTATTTAAAACAAAAGTAAGTTTTAAAATCACTTAAACAAAAAAAAGGCGATTCCATAAAGAATCGCCTTTTAAATTATATTGATTAAGAAATTATTTTAATTTCTTTTTCACCTCTACTGTTTCGAAAGCTTCGATGATATCACCAATTTGGATATCGTTGTAGTTCTTAATATTTAAACCACATTCGTAACCTTTCGATACTTCTTTCACATCATCTTTGAAACGTTTTAATGAAGCTAATTCACCTTCGTGAACTACTACACCATCACGGATGATACGAATTTTAGACGTACGGTACACTTTACCATCTAATACCATACAACCTGCAATTGTACCTACTTTAGATACTTTGAATGTTTCACGGATTTCGATGTTACCTGTAACTTGTTCTTTTAACTCTGGAGATAACATACCTTCCATCGCTTCTTTGATGTCATTAATTGCATCATAGATGATCGAATATGTACGGATTTCGATTTCTTCTTTCTGAGCTAAATCACGAGCATTTGTACCAGGACGTACGTTGAATCCTAAAATAACCGCATCAGAAGCAGAAGCTAATAATACGTCAGATTCTGTAATTTGTCCAACCCCTTTATGTAAGATGTTAACAATAATCTCGTCTGTTGATAATTTTTGTAAAGAGTCTGTTAATGCTTCTACAGAACCATCCACGTCCCCTTTCAAGATAATATTTAACTCTTTGAAGTCACCTAAAGCTAAACGACGTCCAATTTCATCTAATGTAATATGTTTCTGCGTACGGATCGTTTGCTCACGTTGTAATTGCTCTCTACGAGATGCAATTTGTTTCGCTTCACGTTCATCATCATATACTTTAAACTTATCTCCTGCTGTTGGTGCACCGTCTAAACCTAAGATTGTTACTGGCGTTGATGGTCCAGCTTTTTTCACTGGTTTACCACGCTCATCTAACATTGCACGAACTTTACCGTGATTAGAACCTGCTAAGATGTAATCTCCAACTTCTAAAGTACCGTTTTGTACAATCATTGTTGATACATATCCACGACCTTTATCTAAAGCAGCTTCTACAACTGTACCAGATGCTTTACGGTTTGGATTAGCTTTTAATTCTAATACTTCCGCTTCTAATAAAACTTTATCTAATAATTCATCTACACCTAAACCAGATTTAGCAGAGATTTCTTGTGATTGGTAAGAACCACCCCAATCTTCAACCAATAAGTTCATTTGAGCTAATTGCTCTTTTACTTTTTCTGGATTCGCTGCTGGCTTATCAATTTTATTGATAGCGAAGATCATTTTAACATCAGCTGCTTGTGCGTGAGAAATTGCCTCACGAGTTTGTGGCATGATTTGATCATCTGCTGCAATTACAATAATCGCGATATCTGTCACTTGAGCTCCACGAGCACGCATAGCTGTAAAGGCTTCGTGACCAGGAGTATCTAAGAACGCTACACGTTTACCATTTGCTAATGTAACGTTATACGCTCCGATGTGCTGTGTAATACCTCCAGACTCACCTGCGATAACATTTGCCTTACGGATGTAGTCTAATAAAGACGTTTTACCGTGGTCAACGTGTCCCATTACAGTTACAATAGGCGCTCTTTCTACTAAATCTTCTTCAGCATCTACTTCTTCTTCTTCAGCAGTTTCATCTTCAGCTGTTGCGAATTTTACTTCGTAACCGAAATCATCTGCTACTAATTGAATTGTATCCGCTTCTAAACGTTGGTTCATGGTTACCATAATACCTAACGCCATACATGCAGAGATAACATCCATGACAGAAACGTCCATTAATGAAGCTAATTCATTAACCGTTACGAATTCTGTTACTTGTAATGTCTTGTCTTTTTCCATTGCCTCTTGTTCCATTTCGGCTTGGAAACGACGTTCATTACGTTTATCTCTTCTGTGTTTAGCAGATTTTTTATTTTGACCTTTAGACGTTAATTTATCTAAAGTATCTTTAATTTGTTTTTTAACATCCTCATCGCTCAATTCAGCTTGTGGAGCACGGTGTCCTTGACCTGGACGGTTGTTTCCAAAACGGTTTCCACCTTGTCCTCCTGGGCGATTTCCACCTTGTCCTCCTGGACGATTTCCACCTTGTCCTCCTGGACGGTTTCCACCTTGTCCACCTTGACGGTTTTGACCACCTTGACGGTTTCCACCTTGACCTTGACCTCCTGGACGATTTTGACCACCTTGTCCTCCTTGGCGATTGTTGTTATTTCCTTGTTTTGGTGCTCCACCTTCTGTTGTTTTCACATCTTCTGGTTTCACTCCCTTTTGAATACGTTTACGTTTCTTTTTGTCTGCTGGATTGTTTGATCCTTTTTTGTCGTCTGCTTTTTTAGGTGCTTTTTCGAATTTTGATAAATCGATTTTTGCTCCTGTAAAATTAGGACCATCCAACTTCGTATATACAGTCTCAATTTTCTGAGGTTCTGCTGCTACTTCTTTTTCTTCTTTCTTCACTTCAGGCTTCGCTTCCGATTTTACTTCAGGTGTACTAACCACTGCTTCTTGTTTCGGCTCTTCTTTCTTCACTTCGGCCTTTGGTGCTTGGGCAGCAGGCTTCTCCTTCACCTCTTTTTTAGGTTTAGGAGCTTCCTCTTTCTTAGTTTTACCTGTATTATTTATTTTATCTAAATCGATTTTACCAATTACTTTCGGATGAGATTGCTCTTCCTGAATTGGTGCTTCCACTTCTTTTTTCGGCTCTTCCTTCACAGGTTGAGCTTTAGGAGCTTCAGCTTCGATTACTTTTTCTTCTTGTTTCGCAACAATTTTCTCTTCCTTTTTCGATTTTAAAGCATCTAAATCAATCTTACCGACTGTTTTTGGACCCTCTAGCTCTACTTTGTTTGATTTAATCACTTCAGGTTTTTGAGCTGCAGCTTTTTCTTCAGCTTCTTTTTTCTCAGCAGCTTTAATTCCTGATAATTTGTTAATGACAATCTCCCCGGAAGCTTGTTTTTGCTTAGCATCTGAACGGAACTCATTAACTAAAATATCATAAGTAGGCATATCAATTTTAGAGTTCGGATTCTTTTCTACTGCAGTACCCTTCCCCTCTAAAAAATCAACAGCACGATCTATAGATATGTTTAACTCCTTTAATACTTTACTTAATCTGATTGTTTCCGGCATATATGCTAATCTTTTTATAATGTTTGCAAATTTACGAATTGTTTATGATTTAAAGACAATTAATCTTCAAACTCTGATTTTAAGATGTTAATTACATCCTGAATTGTTTCCTCTTCAAGGTCTGTACGTTTCACTAAATCATCTACATCTTGCTCTAAAACACTTTTCGCTGTATCTAGTCCAATTGCTTTGAAGGCATCAATTACCCACGCATCAATTTCATCACTAAATTCAGTTAACTCAACGTCTTCGTCTTGAACTCCTTCTCTGAAAATATCAATTTCCATTCCAACTAATTTAGAAGCTAAACGAACGTTATATCCTCCTTTACCAATTGCTTTAGAAACTTCTTCTGCTTCAACGTATACTAATGCTTTATTTTCTTCTTCGTTAATTTCGATTTTAGAAATTTTCGCAGGGTTTAAAGCTCGTGTAATTAACAAGCTCATGTTGTTTGTATAGTTGATAACGTCGATGTTTTCGTTACGTAATTCACGTACAATAGAATGGATACGAGATCCTTTCATCCCTACACATGCTCCTACAGGATCGATACGATCATCGTATGATTCTACAGTTACTTTTGCTTTATCACCAGGGATACGAACTACATTTTTAATGGTAATTAATCCATCAAAAATTTCTGGAATTTCTTGTTCAAATAATTTTTCTAAGAACTTAGGAGAAGTACGAGATAAAATAATTTGAGGTTTAGACCCCCTTAATTTTACATCATCTACTACAGCTCTTAACGTATCACCTTTACGGAAGAAGTCTGATGGAATTTGATTTTCTTTTGGTAAAATCATTTCATTTTGTTCTTCGTCTAAGATAATTACGTGTTTGTGACGAACATGGTGAATTTCACCTGAAACTACTTCTCCGATAATTCCTTTGAATTTCTCGTATAAGTTAGAGTTATCATGCTCCATCACTTTAGAAATTAACGTTTGGCGTAAAGTTAAAATCGCACGACGCCCTAATGATTCGATTGGAATAAGTTCAGATACTTCTTCACCAATTTCAAAATCAGGTTGAATTTTACGTGCTTCTGCCAATTCAATTTCTAATGCATCGTCTTCAGAGAAACCATCCTCAACCACGATACGGTTGTGCCAGATCTCTAAATCTCCTTTATCAGGATTTACGATGATATCGAAGTTATCATCAGAACCATATTTCTTTCTTAAAACGCTTTGAAGAGTTTCTTCTAAAATCTTCATCAACGTAATACGGTCAATATTTTTGTCGTCTTTAAAATCTCCGAAAGACTCGATTAATGCAAGATTGTCCATTTTACATTTAGTTTATTAAAATGTTACTTTGATGATCGCTTTTTTGATCTCAGTGTAATTAACTTTTTGTTCTTTTTCTACAGTTACCTTCCCTTTTCCTAGAGGTTTTGGCTCACGTGTTTCCCACCATAATGTTACACCTTCATCGTCTGCATCGTCGATTTCGCCTTCGATTTTCGTATCATCTTTTAATGTTACTTCCAATAAACGACCAATGTTTTTCTTATACTGACGTGGCATCACAAGTGGAGAACCAACTCCTGGTGTAGAAACTTCTAACGCAAAATCACATTCTTCTCGATCCAGATTGTGTTCTACGTATCGACTGATACGAACAATTTCTTCGATTGATAATCCTTCATCTCCATCTGCTAAGATGGAAATTTTATCGTCCGGTGAAATTTTCCAGTCGATTAAAAACAATGCTGGATTTTCAGCGATTGCTTCTTCTATTAATTGTTTTACTTTATTTGAATCCATATACAACGAAAAAGAGAGCTATAACCAGCCCTCCTCCATTTAGTTCTTCTAAAATTCTATGCAAATTTAGGAATTATTTTTTAAACAGCCTAATTGATTACTATTTATCTGATTTATTTTCATTTATCTTTTGGTTTAATTGATAAAAATATCCCAAATAAATAATCCAAAAAGGACTAAACAGAGAATTAAATCAAATCCCGTTGTGACCAAAAAGCCAACAAATGAACCAAATGCAGATTTTAAAGCAAGATTAAATTCTTTTTTTGCGAAAAATAATTCACCCAAAAGCGCTCCTACAAATGGACCAATAATAAATCCGATGGGTGGAAAGAAAAATCCGATAATTAATCCGATGATGGATCCCCATACACCATATTTAGTTCCACCAAATTTCTTGGTGAGTGCTACCGGTAGTACGTAGTCCAAAATAGCCCCGATGATGACAAATAGACCTGCAATGATTATGACTTCCCATCCAAAACTACAATCACCACTGAATAATTTGAATACGAGAATTCCTATCAATGCTAAGGGTGCTCCGGGTAATGCTGGAAGAATAACCCCTACAAATCCAATAAGAATTAAAATTCCAGAAATAAGGTTAATGATCGAATCGTCCATATTTATATTTTATTTTAACTTTATACAACGAACAAAATGTACCTTTGTACGACGAATTATTTTCTCCTATAAATGAAGAACCTATTGCAAGATAAATCATTTTACCAAGAGTTTGCAGACAGTGTAAAAATATTTTTTAATGATCAGTTTAAAATTGATTTATCCGAAAATCTTTTTACAGCAATAGAGATAATCTCTTGGGTCGCAATACTTTTTGCGATTAATTTCTTTTTGCGTTCGATCTCGATTCCACTTTTAAAGAAATTAGCCAACAAAACTTCTTTATCTTGGATTAAAGCATTGTACATCCACAAAGGGTTTGTTTCATTTATTCATCTGATTACTCTTTCTTTTGCCTCGAAAATGAATTTTCTGTTGTTTAAAAACAATGGAGCGATTTTATTTTTGATCGAACGAGTAACTGAACTTGCCTTATTGATTGTTTTTACACAATTGATTTTCCGAATTATTAACACCATCATTTACATTTATAACGAAGATAACAGTTATACCACGGTTGGGGTCCGCACTTTTGGGCAAATGATGAAGTTTGTGATTACCTTCTTCTCCATCATTGCTGGAGTAATGATTTTGTTTACGGTAAATACTTCTACCATTATTACTGTTTTGGGAGCGATGACAGCTGCTGTTTTATTAATATTTCGAGATGCTATTTTTGGTTTTGTTTCAGGACTACAAATTGCCTATTCGAAAGTCATCAAAGTAGGAGATTGGGTAACCTTATCGAAAGGAAATGTCGAAGGAATCGTCCGTGAGATCAACATCAATCTGGTTCGAATAGAAAAATTTGATAAAACCATTGCTACAATTCCTACGGTAGATGTTGTTACCTCTCAAGTGACCAACCATATGCCTATGATGGCCAGTGGTACCCGACAAATAAAACGTCCCATTTCGTTTAATGTCAATTCGTTTAAATTTTGTTCTGATGAAATGTTAGACAATTATGAAAACATTGCTTTATTAAAACAATATATTGTCAATAAACGAGAAGAAATTAAAATTCATAATCAAAAGATCGAACATTCAACCATTGACATTAACGGTCAACAATTGACCAATATTGGCGTGTTCCGAATTTATGTTGAAAATTACTTAAAAAGTATTCCTACGGTATCACAATATGATCCCATCATTATACGACAATTACCTGTTACAATGGAAGGAATGCCTTTGGAAATAGGATGTTTCGCAAAATCGTCCAACAATTTTGAATTTGAGCGTATTCAATCTGATATATTTGATCATTTGTATACCGCTTGTCGTAAATTTGATTTACAAATTATGCAGTCGATTTCTGCAACAGATATAAAAACAAACAACAGATCATAGCAAAATGACAAAACTTAGTGTTAATATAAATAAGATCGCTACCATCCGTAATGCACGTGGTGGTAACACGCCTAATTTAATTGAAGCGGCAATCAAAATCCAAGAGTTCGGTGGGCAAGGAATTACCATCCATCCGCGTCCAGATGAACGCCATATCCGTTACCAAGATGTTTACGATTTAAAACCTGTGGTAACCACTGAATTTAATATCGAAGGTAAACCGATTGATAGTTTTATGGAATTGGTCTTAGCCAATCAACCTGAACAAGTGACTTTAGTTCCTGATGCTGAAGATGCTATTACATCAAATTCGGGTTGGGATACCATTAAATATCAAGATTATTTAACTGATGTGATTAAAACCTTTAAAGAAGCTGGAATTCGAACTTCAATTTTCTTAGATCCTAATCCATCTTTAGTGGAAGCGGCAGCAAAAACAGGAGCTGATCGCATAGAATTATATACGGAAGAATTTGCTACACAATATGCTTTAGGAAATTTAAACGCCATTCAACCATATAAAGAAACAGCCTTATTAGCTATCGAACATGGTTTAGCGGTAAATGCTGGTCATGATTTAAGTTTAGAAAATATTCAATATTTTATCGAACAAATTCCTCAGATTGCAGAAGTTTCAATTGGTCATGCTTTAATTTCAGAGGCCTTATATATGGGATTAGAAAATACCGTACAAGCTTACTTGAGAAAAATCGAAGTCGCAAACTTATAGTCTTATGGAAACACCCATCTTACACAGTAAAATTATTGGTTCTGGATCTCAACACTTTATTATCTTTCATGGTTTATTTGGACAGTTAGACAATTGGAATACCCACGGAAGACAATTTGGTGAAATCTACACGACCCATTTGGTTGATCTAAGAAATCATGGTCGTAGTTTTCATTCGAATGAAAGCTCGATTGAAGCGATGAGTGATGATATTCTTCGATACATGGACGCTCATGGCATTCAAAAGGCTCATTTATTAGGGCACTCATTGGGTGGGCGAATTGTTATTGATTTTGCCATGCGTTACGCTGAACGTTTAGACCATTTGATTGTTGCTGATATGGCACCAAAAGCCTATCAACCTCATCATAATGCCATTTTCAAAGCTTTAGGATCAGTAGACTTTGAAACCATTACTTCTCGTAAAGATGTGGAAGAAACCTTAAGCCAATACATCCAAGAAGTTGGAGTACGTCAATTTTTATTAAAAAACGTTTACCATGCCGAAAACGGTAAATATGCATTCCGTTTCAATCTTCCTGTATTGCGTGAACATTATGAAGATTTGGTAGGAAAACCTTTGGCAGAAGGAGTATTTAACGGTCCAACGTTATTCTTAAAAGGTGCGAAATCGGATTATATATTGCCGGAAGATGAGTTCATTATTAAGAAACAATTTCCACAGGCAAAAATTCAATCCATTGCCAATGCTGGTCACTGGTTACATGCTGAAAATCCAAAAGATTTTATTGAAGCAATTTTAGAATTTTTAGAACAATAAATAAAAAAACCGAGCAAATTGCTCGGTTTTTTTTATGCTTTTATGATTCGATCTACAGGAACGGAAAATTTAAATTTAGCCCCTACTTTAAACTTAAAGGGAAAATAACAAACCATTTTTTGTCCATTAGATATAAAACGAATTAAATAATCTCTTCCCTGAAATTTACAATCAATGATTTCTCCCATAAATTCCCCATCATCATGCACCCAAATTTCTTCCGGATAGACCAATTGAAAATAATTTAATTTATCAATTTCATTTAATTTCAAATGATTGAATATTCCAACTTCTAAAAGATTAACAAATCCAAAAAGTTTGGCCACATAACTGTTGTAAGGCTTATTTCTAATCTTTTCAACTTCTTCAAATTGTAAGTTTCTACCTTTTTGAAGCACTAAGATTCGATCCGAAGTATATAAGGCATCTTCTAAATCATGCGTTGTAAAAATAACGGTGATGTGATGCAGCTTACACCAATCTAAAATTCGTTCGCGAATGGATAGTTTCAGTGTTTGATCCAAATTAGAAAAAGGTTCATCCAATAGTAGAACTTCCGGCTTTTGAGCCAGCGCTCTTGCAATAGATACTCGTTGGCGTTGTCCACCACTTAATTTATTGGGGAATTCATCTTTTAAATCGAGCATTTCTACAACACGCAATGCTTCATCAATTTGGCTTTGTTTCGTTTCTAAATCAAAATTACTTAAGTATTTTCCTACATTTTCCCCGACCGTCACAAAATCAAGTAAGTCATAATCTTGCGCAACATACTTCATCATTTTGTGTCCTGGAATAATATTAAATGCAGGACCTAACAATTTTTTTTGTCCCCAAAAGATTTCACCCTCTATAAAATCTTCTAAACCATAAATGAGTTTTAGCAACGTTGATTTTCCACTTCCACTTTCTCCAATAATACTTATAATTTCGCCTTGATTTACAGCAAAGGATACTTGATTTAGAGCCTTGTTGGTTGCATGAGGGTATTGGAAGCTTAAGTTTTTAACGTCTAACATTTGTGTTGAGATATGGGTTTAATTGTTATAGTATTAATTAGATTTATTAAATTTAACAACAAAAATAAGTTTTCTATATTGATATAGGTCAATGTGGAAACTAAATTAAACAGATAAATTAGCAAAAAAAAATTAATCAATAGTTATGAAAAAATTATTTTTAAGCTTAGCCGTTGTTTCTGCAGTAGCATTAACATCTTGTGGAGGAAAAACTGAAACTGTAAACGCTACAGAAGCGCAAGAATCTGCAACTGCAACTGAAGGAGCAAAAACGTACGCTGCTGATGTAGAAGCATCTACTGTAAACTGGAAAGGAGGAAAAACATTTGAAGACATCAACAAACCAGAAGAAGGACACTGGGGAGTAGTAAAATTAAAAGAAGGAACAGTTACAGCAAACAACGGTGTTTTAGAATCAGGTAAATTTGTAGCCGATTTTACAACATTTGAATCAAAAGATTTAGATGCTGATCCTGAAACAAAAGCGAAATTAGATGGACACTTAAAAGCTGCTGATTTCTTAGATGTAGAAAAATTCCCAACTGCAACGTTTGAAATTACAGGTGTTAAAGCTATTGAAGGTGGAGACTACAATTCAGAAATTTCAGGAAACTTAGATTTCCGTGGTACACCTAAGAATGTTACATTCAAAGCGAATGTTACTGTCGCTGATGATGTCGTAACGATCAAATCAGAAGAATTTGGAATCAACCGTAAAGATTTCGGAATCACTTTCACAGGTGGTGGTGGATCAATCATCAAAGACGAAGTTTTATTACAAGTTGATTTAACTGCAAAAGCACAATAATCGAATTATAATTTATATCATCCTGAAAGAGTTCTCGTTGAGAACTCTTTTTTTTGTGCCCTTTTGGGATAGAAAATAAATATTTATTTTTTTATGATAATTAATTCATGTTCTTTATATTCGTGTTACAATATTATTTACTGTTACATTAAAATGAAAACAATTAAGTTCTTCCATCCAGAAGAAACCTTTAATTACAATATCGAAAAAAGCCTTTGTAAGGTCGTTTATCAAGGTGATAAACAAGTTTTATTAATCGAAATTCATACAACCGACGAATTAGATCATGTGGAAGATGATTCTCTCCAAAACGATTATCCTCAATTATCTTTATACATTGATGATTTTCCAATGGATGTTGCTTCTACTGAAGAATTAACAGGTAAAACAATTTCTATTCCTTACGGGTTTACTGAAGAAGAGGATGAAGACGGTGAAATACATGAAGTATATTACACTTCTCTAAATGTATCGGAAGGTGATTATGAAGCAGTAGATAATGTATTAGATTTCTCGATTAATGAGAATGGAATTCTATCTTTAAAATGGACGGGAAGCGTTCAAGACTTTACAGAAGAAACAGATGGTGACATCAAATTTGAAGTAAATTGTGTTTTCGAAGGATTCGAATTTAACGAAGAAGAGTACGAATAATTATTATTCATGATACCAAAAAGGCACTTTCCAGTAGAAAGTGCCTTTTTCATTTTATAATTATATTTAATTGAATTTCATTTTCATGAAGTAAACCATCAAAATTCCCCAACCAATTAACATTAACAATCCTCCAAGAGGTGTAATTGGTCCTAAAAATTTTAAATTTACTCCCCAATGATCCGCAAAAGATAAGAAATAGATACTTACAGAAAAGATAAAAGTACCAATCATCATACACCATGCGGCTGACCTTTCCATTCCATTCGAAAAACTAAAAAATAACCCTATAGCCAATAACGCAATCGCATGATACATTTGATAACGAACACCAACTTCAAAACTTGCTAATTTTTCTTCTGGTAAAAACTTTTTAAAAGCATGAGCTCCAAACGCGCCTAAAATAACGGATGACATTCCATAAAATGCTGCGATGGTTAAAACTATATTTTTCATGACTATTTTATTTATCTGTTTTCTTTTTTAATGCGACAAAGTCTTTTAAATAATAAGGTTCAAAATACGCGATGTCTTCAAATAATTGTTGCGTAAATCGCTCCTCTGAAAGTCGAATCATATCTTTAGCAGATGGATACATTTGTACAAATGTTGCATCCAAATGTGCTAAAGTTTCTTGGCATTTTTCTACCCCATCACCTACAAACACTATTTTCTTTCCTTTTAACTCTTCAAAAGATGTTTCGTCAATGACTTTGGCTTCCGTAGAAGAGATTTCGTTTCCTTCACCATCATATAGGGCAGTATATACTTCCATGCGACGTGCATCAATCATAGGAATAATCAAATCAAATCCTTTGTTGATTTGAGATTCTTTCAAAATCGCTAAAGAATTAATGGCCAATAATTTTGCATCTAATCCATAGGCTAATCCTTTGGCAGAAGAAACTCCAATACGTAATCCGGTATAAGAACCTGGTCCTTTAGACACACAGATTGCGTCGATATCTTTTAAACTGATATTCGCTCCTTCAGCACACCACTCGATGAATTGATGTAATTTCTCACCATGTGCATATCCTTCATCTGCTTCCTCTACTAAACAAAGAAGCTCATTTCCTTTAGCAATCGAAACTGAACAATTTTTTGTTGAAGTTTCTATATTTAAAATCGTTGCCATGGAACAAAGATAATTCAAAATTAGAGGATGTGAAATATCTAATTCGTCATATTCCTTTTAATCTAAACGAATTGGCACTCCTGCATAGAAATCCAATACTTTCTGCTTGAAAATATAATTGTATTTTGCTTGTAGCATTTGTGAACGCGCAATCATCAAATCATTACGTGAACGGTTAAAATCGTACAAATTAATTTTACCTGCTTGATAGGATTTTTGGGCAAAATCAAAAGAAATTTCCGCATAACGAACTGCCTCTCGTGCAGCCTCAAAAGAAGCATAAGACGAATTCACTTCAAAAAATGCAGATTGTACATTTTGTAAGACTTGCTGTTTCTCGCGTAAGTAGGTATTGTTCGCAATATCTTCATTGATCAGGGATTTTTGAATATTGATTTTATTAGAATATTGATTCCATATCGGAAAAGAAACCCCCACTCCAATGACGTTCACGATATTTTCACGCCATTGTCTTAGCCATGCATCTTGATTTAAACCTTTATTAAAGTAATCCATATAGTTTGTCCCTAAACTATAATTTCCGGTCACACGAGGTTTCAGATATGTTTTTGAAATTTCAGTTGCCTTTTGGGCAGATTCGATATTCTTTTCTGCCAATAACACTGCAGGTTGAGATGCATAAGCAATTTTTAGCACCTCATCTAAATCATATAACTCTTTTCCAATTTGATCGGGTAAAGAAACTTCTTCGACATTGAAATCACGGTAATCTTGTAACTGCAATAACATTGCAAGGTTAAATAGGGAGCGATCAATCTCAATTTGGGCATCAGTAATGTTTTTAATGTTCGATGCGACTTCGGCTTCTGCTTGAACCAATTCGGCTTTTGCAATGGTCCCTGCATTAAATTTCTTGCGCGCCTGATCCAACAATTGCTTTGCTATATCTAAGTTTCCTTCCGCAACCGTTTTCAACTCTCGATTCAATAAAACGGCTAAATAATAGTTCGCTACTTGTATTGAAATATCATTTAACGTGGTTTTGGTTTGAATTGCTGCAGCATCTAAATCAATCGAAGCTTTCTCTTTTTGTAATTTTACAATTCCTCCACTGTATAAATTGACTTGAGATTGTACTCCGAAACTATTCGAAAATTGATAATATCCATCTTCAATTAAAGGGTTATATGAACCGATGGAAAAATTATTGTCTAAATATCCCGAAACCGTTGGCAACCAATTGTTATTGGCTTGTTCGAGATTTTTAGCCGATAATTGTTCATTCAATTGATTATTCTGAATGGTCAAGTTATTTTTTGCCGCATAAGAAATACATTCTTCAATGGACCATTTCTCTTGCGCAAAAAGAAAACCACTCGACAACAAAACGATGGAAAGAAAAATTTTCTTCATAAAATCTATTATTGACTTAAATGTAAAAAATAAGTCGAACTTCTAACACATTTGTGACGAAATTCGACTTTATTTTTTTTTTGAATGATTAATTCTTATCCTTTGATTTTAGATGCGTAAGCAAATTCTTCCGCGAAAGCTGCAATTTTTTGTGCTACATCTTCTTCATCTGTTGCTCTTTGATAAGACGATGACATTGAAATGAAAATTTGGTGGAAGAAACGTTTCATATCATCTTGTGTCATATCTTTCGTCCATAAGTCGATACGTAAAGCTTCTTTTGCTTTATCATCCCATACTGATAATAACATGGCTTTCGTTGCTTCGTTGTTAATTCCTCCATCTGGTGCATTCCAAGACATTGTTTCTGGAACGTGATTCTCATCTAACTCGATCTCAACTGAAATATTTGTTTTTCTCATAATCTAACTTTTATACAATTATTCGGCATAGTGGTATAACTCATCTACACCTTCTTTTTTCTTTGTTTTATATTTTACGGTCGATGCACCATTGGCTTCTGGCTTATATTTAGAAGCTTGTAAAATCTTTTGGCTGTCCATATCTAACAAGACATCTTGAAGTTTAACTTCAGGATTTTCTTGCATGTATTTACGGATAATTTGCCAACCGATCCATGCACCAATACGACCTGGTGATTGTTGTTCAATTTCATTGTTAAACTTAGAAAAAGGTGCCACTTTTAAGAAACGTTTTTCTAATGTACGATCATCACTGAACACATAATTTTGTTCTACAAAATAGTTCCAGATATTTCCTTCATTCTCCACACACCATGCCATTTGTTCAGGTGTATATCCTATTTTGTATTCATCTGGTGTATCTGTAAGTAATGCATCTTGTAAAATCAGCTTTTTCCCTTCGTATAATACGATGTCTAAGAATTTTTGTTGTCTTGGCGAATAAGTCACGATATTTTCGGCAATTGCACTTACCACAGCCGAAGGGACACGCTCCACATACATGTTACGACGCAAATACTTTTCGACACGAATGCTATCGTATAATTTACTTTTCTCTCCTAAGAAGCCATCCATCGCAATAAACATTAATTGGTCGGGAGCACTATAAATCACAGGATAATCCAAACTTTGTAATCCTGAGGAATAAACAAACACTTTAGGTGTTTCATATTCCGGAAAATAATATTTATACTTCTTAAAAATTGGCGTTAATTCTTGATCCAATTGTTTAAAATCTCCGAATTGTTTTAGTGCCTCTTGATAAATATTTACTTCAAATACATCTTTGCGTTGTTCGTTCCAAATACTGTCTGATGAATTATCAAAAAAGAATGGATAATCCTTTTTTAACTGATCTAATGGAATTGTCTGATCAAAAAAACGTTTACTAATATCGTGAATCGTTAGTTCTACAGGAACTCCAGAAGTATCTACATCCCAAGTGCGTTCTTTTTTACAAGAACTTAGCATCAATAAAAAAACTATTGCAATGCTATAAATTATCTTCATCGTGTTATTCTGTTTAGCAAACAAAAATAATAATTAATCCTTAAATCGAATCGTAATTATCACGTATTAAGAGATAGTATGTTTATATTTGGGTATAAAACACATACTCATGCAAACAGAAAAAGTTGTACAACATATTGTTTCTTGGTTAAAAGACTATTTAGAAACATCGCATCAGAAAGGTTTTGTGATTGGAATTTCGGGCGGTATTGACTCTGCGGTAACTTCTACGCTATGTGCCATGACGGGATATCCTCTTCTAAATTTAGAAATGCCGATTCATCAAGAAAAAAATCAAGCCGATCGTGCCAAACGTCACATCGAATGGTTAAAAACTCAATTTGAAACTCCTATTGATTCAATTGAAGTTGAATTGACGAATACTTTTGATGCTTTAGTAGCCGCATTGCCTCCGACCGAAACAACCGACAAAGTCAACTTAGCCTTAGCCAATACACGTGCTCGTCTTCGAATGTCAACGCTTTATTACTTTGCAGGATTACATAATTATTTGGTAGCTGGAACGGGAAATAAGGTGGAAGATTTTGGTGTAGGATTTTATACCAAATATGGGGATGGAGGTGTTGACCTGAGTCCTATTGCGGATTTAATGAAATCTGAAGTCTATGAAATTGCTGCTTTTTTAGGCATTAATACAGAAATTCAAAAAGCTAAACCAACCGACGGTTTATTTGGGGATGATCGTTCCGACGAAGATCAATTGGGTGCTTCTTACGATGAGTTAGAATGGGCAATGACCATGAAAGAAAGTGGATATCAATCCGAAGAGTTTGAAGGGCGACAAAAAGAAGTGTTTGACATTTACTCGAGATTAAATCGAATCAATCAACATAAAATGGTTCCAATTCCGGTGTGTGTTATACCGGCTGAATATAAATAATAAAAAAAGCGAAGAGTTTAAATCTTCGCTTTTTTTATGCCTATAACAAGTGCTATAGCCAATGTTACTCCCATGCTGTTGGCCAGTAAATCAAGCCAATCAAATGTTCGTCCATAAGGCATTATGCCTTGTAAGATTTCAATTAAAAAACTAATTGAGACTGGAACGAAAAACATTCGTGCTATGCTGTGTCTTTTTAAGTACGCATATAAAAATGCTAAACCGAAAAACATACACATGTGGACTAATTTATCCGAATGTGGAAAATTTAGATATTCTCCTAATCCTGCACGATCAATGGATTTTAATTGGTTACCTGGCATCAGTGTTAGATAAAACACCAATGCCAAATAACTATAAAATATAATTTGTTTTATCTTATTATGCACCGATTAAATCACCGTAAGCCGCATCATCTAATAACTCGTCAAGTTCAGATGCGTTTTCTAATTTTACTTTGATGATCCATCCAGCTCCATAAGGATCTGTATTGATTAATTCTGGTTGAGACTCTAATTCAGCGTTGAATTCGATAATTTCTCCAGAAACAGGCATAAATAAATCAGAAACCGTTTTTACAGCTTCAACTGTTCCAAAAACTTCCTCTTTTCCTAAAGTTTCTCCTTCAGTTTCAACATCAACATAAACGATGTCTCCTAATTCACCCTGTGCAAAAGCAGTAATTCCGATTGTTGCGATATCACCATCTACAGAAACCCACTCGTGATCTTTACTGTACTTTAAATTGTTTGGAATGCTCATAATTGTCTGTTTATTGTTTTTTAATTTCCGAATGTAAAGGTAGCACTAAATCCGGCACGAATCTGAGAAATTGGGAATGCTGTTGAAATTTTATATTCACTCAACATTTGATCCCAATATAATCTAAGATTTAAATTTTGGCTAACATTATAATCTGCCGATAATTTTAACGACATGATTCGTTGTCCACCAGTAATTTGCGAATAATCTTGTGCAATGGTTGGATCTACTGTTCCAGATGAGAACATTTCTCCATATCTTCTAATACGAGTTTCGTTATCACGCAAAGAGAAATCTCCACGGATATTCAAATCTCCTTTTAATGTCTTTTGATTTCCTTGGTAGCGCATCTTAATTTTAAAATCTTTAAAGATGTAACCGAAACCTACAATAAATTCATTTCCGTAATCTTCAGATAACGTATAGTTACTTAAACTTAACGACAACAAACGATCACGATTATATTGCGCTCTTACTTGCATACTGTTACGGAAAGTAACATCTACTCCTACTAATGGAGAGAATGATTCGATCATAGCTACCGATCCGTATAAATTTTTCGAGTAAAAGTTTCCTGAAATATCACGTCCAAGCGCATTATCATCTCCTCTAAAATAATAGTTTGGATTCGATTGAATATTACTTACGGTATAACTTGAAACATATGCATGAGATACTTCAATCTGATCCGCAAATTTATTGATCACTGGAATCGATTTTAATCCCGTATAAGCTACACGCCAGTTTGGTAAAGGAATACGTTTGTTATATCCTAATTTGGCTCCAGACGCATCTTTTCCTTCTACTGCAGAAACAAAAGCAGGTAATGCAACATCTGGATTTGTAATACTATACCCATCAGCGAATTCTCCTTGACCGGCTAATTGTCCACCCAAACGTTGAGAAATAATTCTCGAATTCTCGATGAATTGAGTAAAGATTTGATCCTTATCTGAAAAAGCTGTGGCCAAGTTGATGTTCGATACATTCAGGTTACCTAATTGGTCAATGTATGGATTTGGACGATACGCTCCACGAACTAATTCTCCTGTAATAGGATCTTCAATCCATTCGTAGGTATTAAATCCAGTATGGTATTGACGACGATCTTCTGTATGTTTTGCATTTAAATCGATACGTAAATTCGGGATAGGTTCAATTAAAGCTGTGGCATTAAAGTTCGTTCCTTTGTTGATTTGATACGGATCCGTCATCAAATCACTATCCGAAATTAATCCTCTTTCCACCAATTGACGTTTGATATCGAACTGCGTTCCATAAATAAATCCTAACGTAGGTGCAGATTGGCTATTTGTTCCGAAGAAACCAGGTTCCGAGAACAATCCTGGGATCACTGCTCCATTCGTTTGGTTATAGTTAAAGTTTGCACGTTTTAATGATGACAATAACATCCAACCATAATCTTTTGCCTTAAATTTATGTTTGAATTTATAGTCATTTTTCGAACGACGTTTGTTCTTTTTCAATGCCAATTCTGCATAGGCATTATTTAAGGAATCAATCTCTGAACGACGGCCTTTTAAAATTGAATCAAACTTTTTGTATCCTTTAAATTCAGAATAGAAACGAGAAAAATCCATATCACCAATTAAGGAAATTGCATTTGAATTTTGTGCAAATCCATCCCCTAAATTGTGTGTTTTAACGACATTTCCAATATCATCATATTCTTTATACACTCGCGTAGCTAACGAATTGGCTTGCCAGTTATAATTCGCACTATAGGCAACCTCCATATTCATCCAGTTTAAATACGGGAAGAATTTTAATGGTAACTTGTAGTTGACTTGTAACTTCTGATCATAGTTTACAGGACGACCAACTTTGAACATGTTTTGCCAAATCAATGATTGATCAGCTTTATAGAACATGTCGCCATCGTTTAACGTCGTTGTAGATGAAGTTAAGTCTAAACGTAAGGATTTTGTTAAATCAAACCCTAAGTTATATTGCCATGAGAACAAGAAATTATTACTAAAGAATGGCGCCATATAGGCTGAACTACCACCAAGATACTGGTTTAAATCTCGGTACTGACGCTCGCTATAAGTACGTGCAATCTCCGTTCTGAACGAGAATCTCGTTGGAATTGGATTGATGTTAAATTCTTTAATAAATTGTAAATACTTCCCAGATGGTTGTGCTGCTTGAGCAGCCTTCCATTTTTTGAATGGTTCGTATGGCTTGTTCTTAAATTGATAATTATAGTTTAATGATGCACGTAACTGTTGATCCACCATGTATTCTGTATAAATATCACGGAAGTAATTGTTTGCATACATCATGGATAAAGAGAAATTCGAAATATCATAAAAACGAGGCGTTTTCTTCGGAGCTCTAATTTTTCGAATGTTATTGAACGCAAAACTCTTATACTGTGAGTAAGTACGCACAATTTCTTTTAACTCTTCTTTATTTGGTGCTTCATCAAATTCAATATCATTATCCAATGGATTGTACTTTGGATCGATGAAGCGCTCTTGCATTGTAAAATTGAATGGAATTTCAAAGCCCCATTTCTTTGGTAAGAATTTATCTAATTTCACTTCTGCATTGATCGAATACTCTGTTGTCTCGTCTTGATTACGATTTGCAGGTCCTTGATCAATTGCACCAAATCCTACAGAACTTGTGCTACCTGATAATTGTACGTTCGCAAAATCTCCTAAATTGAATTGTAGGTTAGCTGCTCCTGCATACCCCCCTTCGTTATCAATTTCACTTAAACGTAATTCATTTACCCAAAGTAAAACTTCTTTATCTGTTGCACCCCCTGTATTACGAACCCCAATCATTAATGAGGAAACATTTCCTAACGTTGGGCGACCTTTTACGTAAACTGCCTTGTTTGGATTAGCTTCATCTATTAAATAAGAGAAACGTTCTCTGGTACTGTAGTTATCAGAATCTCTTAACTTCTTGGCATCAGTAAAGAAATCTGTATTTAAATCAATTTTGTTATCTACTGGCCAAATTTCACTTTCAGTAATTGCCGTAATCGGCGTATACTTTAATGGAATTTCGTACTCGTAGTAGTTATCAGTATAATCAGATCCTAAACGAATGAATAATTTCGTATCTGGATCTAAATTCGCATTCGTACGGTTTAATAAATCTTGGGCAGACACAAACATTTCTAACTTTTTGTATCGGCGTAAATCAAGATTTACATTTTTGAAAATAGCCTTTGATGTACTTCCTCCTTTGAATTTCGCTTTCAACGTCATCGAAGCCTCATTTTGACTTTGATATCCTGTTGTACCTTGAGTTTGTTCACGGTAAATTCCAGGAGGCATCTTATAAGGAGGACGGTTCGTTGAGTTTTGTTCAATACTTACCTCACCAATTTCTAAATCGCCAATGTTGCGATCTTCCTCATACCCTTCCTCATTGTTAATAATATATGGGAAAATATTTTTAGGATATCTTCTCCATTCTGAACGAACTAAATCAAATGTTCCTAAACGAATTGTTGTTTGTTCATCAAACCCACGCATTACCATACGCATAAAACGTGCGGATGATAAAACACTTTCCGCTTGCGCAATGGATTGTTCGTTATTTAATTCTTCAATACCATCACCATCGATATCTAAATCATAGCTATCCACAGGAATACGCACTTGATACCATTTCACCGTTGAAGGACGTCCATTGGCAAATTCAACTTCAGACTCTTTACGAGCTACAATAAATTTGTTTTCTGGATCTTCTAACGATTGACGCGTAATCTTTAATGTATATTGATTATAATTTTCCGTTTGATCTAAGTTATAATCGCCATTGATATCCTCTACATCTGGTAATAAACTAGATGCTGCTAATGGATCATCTGTCGATGTATTTCCTTGTGGGTTTCTAAAGTAACGGTAACGATTCACCACACTTTCTCCAAATGGGTGATTCGCTAAACGCTGATCCAAATAGAATAAATAGTTATCATTTGCTGGATCCAGCTCTCCAGTTACCGGATTATTTGATGTTAAACCATATTTAGCGGCTTCTTCTTCATCATTTAATCCATTGAACCCTAAATCTTGTTGCTTACGTTGTTCACCTTCCGTATCGAAAGCATATAAAACGGGATTAATCGAAGGTTGTTTACCCCAATTGGTTTCGGTCGTTTGTGTTTGATTTCCTGCATGCGGAAGCCCATTTTCATAAGCCATTTCCCCATCTTTTAAGATATCTTCCGAAACATTCCCTAAGTGGATTAATAATTCTCCTTCTCCTCCTTCACCATCAGCATACGGATCCATCATCCAGAATTCAATGTATTCTACATTCGAATCTCTGAAGTTGGAAACATTAATTGGTCGCATCATCGCAGCCCAACCTTGTGTATCGTTGCTGTTTGGATTCACATTATAGGCACCACGCTCATCTGGATAATAAGAAATATCCATCGTATTAATGTACGAATTCGTTCCAGCCATGACATCGCGTTGATCAAATAATTCGCGTAATAAAACACGTCTCGCTTTGTGATTCGAAATGGCAGCATCGGAAACCGGTGAACTTCCACCTAAACCATAAAAACGCGGATCAATAGAGTACCAAGACATCATTCGACGTCCATTGTTATAGCTTAAATTATTATCCGATGTTCCGTTTGGGAAATACGGGTGAAAACTTTGATTGTTATACCCTGCAGGACGTCCTGGTGTAGAACCATAACGCCATGACGCTACATCCAATAAACTGATACGCGATTGTGCCTCTTCAAAGTCATCAATGTATGAATATCCACTGGTCGCTTTGTTAATTCCTGGCATTAAGTATGCACCCTCAGCTTGGAAGTTGATGTTTGAAATTTCATCCGTCTTAATTCCTGGAATCTTATTCGTTAAACGTGTTAAGAATTCAGATTGAGAATTGTATTGTGTATTTAATCCAAAAACAGTGTTATTCACCGGTTCTGAACCAAATTGTGTTTTCTGTGTAATTGGGCGTTCCTGGTAATTGATGACCGTCCCTCCTAACATCCATTTGTCCGAAAAACGATGCTCTACATTCACCCCCATGAAACGTTTTTTCTGAAGATTGAATGTCGATTGATTTTCTAAACTGATGTTAATCGGCGTACCTGAGTTTTTTAATTGTTCATTTAAGATTTTTACACGACCCAATTGGTAATCGACCGTATAGTCAGAACCTTCAATTAAAGCCACTCCATTGGCTGTCACTTTTACCGAACCTTGAGGAACATTAAATGCTCCTAATGGAATACCATCACCAACTGTACCTTTGTATTTTCCTTCCAAATGATAACGGTTCGCTAATTTCTCAGCAGTTAATACATTTGGTAATTTGGTATAGATTTCATTGAAGACATACTCAGGATTTTGACCTTGTAATTTACGGTTCAAGTAAGAACCAAAAGGTTGAACCGATGTAAAAATGATCGATCCTCGTTGTGTGTCTACCGTCAATCCTGGAACAAAGTCAAAAATACCATCCCCCGAATTTCCGTTAGGATCTTCACTTGGTTGTCCATTTTGATTTAAACGGTCCATGTTTAAGACCTGAATTAAAGGACGATTATTGGTTGCGGTATTCGGTAAATAATTAATGGTTCCAGATGAATTCTCAGAGTTATCTTTAAATGTCACATTCATCGTAAAATCTTGTGCATCTACGCCGAAAGCATTTAAAGAATAAATATTTTTCATCATTAAATCCCACATTGGTGATGCAAGATTTACTGCCGAATTCGGTTTAATTAACTTCGTGATTAATGTTTTATCAAACTCATCCGACATCTCACCGACTTTATAAATTTTCGATGGATTATCAGTTAAAGTATACTGAAACGAAACTGCTAATAAATCTTCACCATCTACCAAAGGTGAATTTAAAGTAATGTATCCTAATTGTGGATTGAAAGAGTATTCCGAAGGATCTAATTTTCGAACATTTTCGTTAACCAAATAATGTTCACCATCACGGAATACTTCTGTACCATCATTATAACCATTTAAAGCCGTACGTGCTGTACTGATGTTACGAATATCTCCAATATTCGTAATCGAGTTATACAATTGATCATTATCACGGTCTGGATACATCGAGTTTCCATCCCCCACATCACGGATCGCAATAATTGAACGACGGTTCTCTTGATTACCTCCTGAACGGTCCACTTTCCAAACCTCCATACGCGTAATATTAATCTTACTATTAATCGTAGGATAGTTGGCCAATGCACGGTCGTAAGCATCTCTAAAGTAATGACCTATAAAAAAGTGACGGTTATATTCGTAATTTTCAGCCGCAATTTTGAAGGTATTCATTACCCCTCCTCCTTGCACACTAATGTTACGTGCTTCTGAACGTTGCTCTGAAAAAACTGTTGTTACGTTAGTACGTCCAAAACGCATATCGGCACGAACCCCAAATAAGGATTGTGCTCCTGATATTAATGAAGTACTTAAAGGCATACTAATATTCCCGACTTCGATGTTTTGAAGAATATCATCTTCCCCACCGAATGGGTCTAATTTTGTACCTAAAGCTTTTCTCCATTGCAACTTCATTTGGTTTTCGAATCCGAAACCAGCTTGCGTATCGTAATTAACTTTTAATTGTAAATTTTCCCCAACTTTCCCAAGTACACTTAATTGCATACGTTGTTGCAAATCCATCGTTAAAGTTTGACGGTTTTGTGGTAAAAGGAGTGGGTTATCTATTTTTTGAAGAAATACACCTAAATCCAAGTTGGCATATCCTTGTGGAATCAGTTTAATCTCTGATCCACCAAAAATGGTTTCAAAGGCTTTTGATTTGACTTTAAAACTTGGCAGTATACTTCCTTCTTTATTTTTTACACGATCCCCGAATTGTTGTTCACGGTAAAATTGATCGTTCGTACGAGATTTCGTTTGGTAGTAGGATTTCATATCCTCGTTTTGTACCAATTCTAAATACTCTTTACGCGATAAAATAATAGGCGCTCCTGCTTGCGTAGTGCCTATTTTCGGAACAATAACATATTGTTGAAAAATGGCATCATACGTAATATCATAGGTAATTTGGTTGTCTAAAAATAATCCTCCGGTTTGGTTGCGAATAGGAAATTTGATGGAATCATCACCACCTTCTTGCGCATAAGTTATGGGTGCTGTTGATAAAGCGAACAACAAACATAACTGTGCGATAGTTGATGGACGACGAGTATTAGACTTTTTCTTACGATCTAATTTCATTAAATTTTCTTCAGTGTTTCTTTGACTAAGAATTCAACATCAGCGTCTGGATAACTCGATAAGACTTTATCCATTACTTTTTCTGCTGATTTTTTAGGAATTCCTAAAACTTCTAAAGCAGATAACGCTTCATTCTTAGATTTATTTTTATCAGAACCTGAATTAACATTTACGTCCACTACAACATCTAACTTATCTTTCAAATCAATTATGATTCGTTGGGCTGTTTTGGCTCCAATCCCTTTTACGCTTTGTAACATGCGAACATCATCCGTAGCAATTGCATTTGCAATTTCTTGAGCCGATAATGTAGAAATCATCATCATTCCAGATGCTGGTCCTACACCATTTACACTAATTAGTTTTAAAAAAACTTCACGTTCCGATTTTGTTGCAAAACCATAAAGGATATGCGCATCTTCCCTAACGATAAGATGTGTATAGATTGTAATTAATTCTTCGTGTTCAATTGCAGAATAGGTATTCAATGAAATATTAACCCAATAGCCAACTCCATTACAATCAACCACTGCATTAGTAGGATTGATTTCTACTAATTTTCCCCTTAATTGTGTTATCATTTCAATGTATTTATTCTAGATTTTGTTATACAACAAAGTCAAAAATACAATTTATTAAGATAATTTAACAATAAAATAAAGAATGTTTAGATTTACATGGAATGGTCTTCCATACCATTTAATTTTAACGCTTCAGGATTAGGAGAAATAAATGGAATATTTAATTCCAATCCACGAAGAATAAAGAGAACACCAAGAAGGATGGTGATTATAGGAAGAATTTTTAGAATGGTTTGACGCTGTTTGACAGAAATGAAATTTCCGAATAAAACCGTCGCAAACATTAAAGGCAATGTTCCTAAACCAAAGAACAACATAAACAAGGCACTTTTAGTCACAGACCCCATGGCAATCGCAGCTGTTAATGTTGCATATACGGCTCCACAAGGTAATAAACCATTCAATACTCCAACGATATACAATGAAGTAGAATCTTTTTTCAATAAATATTTCCCTAGAAGTATTTTCACCTTCAGCATTAGCTGATTAATAGGACGAAGTGAAGTCGCTCCGTTTTCATAAAATTTTGGAATCATCACCATGATAATCATTAATATTCCAATGGCGATACTCAAATAATTTTGAAGTCCAGCAAAAGAAAATGATTCTCCAATGATTCCTAGAAAAGCCCCTAAGAAAGTATAAGTCGTTACACGACCCAATTGGTAGGTTAAATTACGAACCGAAAATTTAATTTTATTTTCAGCATTTAGCCCAAGCGATAAAGCAATAGGACCACACATCCCTACACAATGCAGGGATGATGTCAGTCCTATTGTTAAAGCTAATATTATTATTGTGAAATCCATTGAATGGACTTTTTAATCATATATTCTTTGTTTTCACTTTTCCATTTTAGGAATAACTCATATTCCCCATCGATAAGATCAACTGAAGAGATTAACATTTGATTTTTATGATTCAACTTAATCGGCATTAAAATATCTTTCGTCTCATCATTGTTACGCATTAAATAAATTGTCCCCTTAGGATCAACTATTGATGTAGGGAATTCTAATACCATTCCATTCGCTTGTGAGCGTAATTCTGGTTTTTCTGTTAATGCTAATGCGCTTTTCTCGGCATCAATCTCATTTTGGAAAGTTAATTCTTTCTCATAATAATCCTCCGTTACCATAGCATGTCCAGAATCACCTGCGGTAAACATTAACGTTAAAATAAACGTCATAAAACATCCTAATGCAATAGCAATATAATGACCCCAATTTAATTTCATAATCTAATATTTATAAGGTGATGAGAAACTTGTTTTGTATTTATCAATGACTTTTCCATTTTCATCCACCAATCCAATAACGATTAATTCCTTATAGGATTTTACCTCGTTTTGTGGAATTTTCAAATAGAATTTCCCTTGAATAATTTCTCCTTTATCTAACGTTAAATTATTATCACCAATGAACATTTCAATTTGAGAATTTTCGTGTGATAATAATTTGATTTTTACGACTTGATCAACTGTTGTTTTATTGTATAACGTATACTCGAATTGGTTTACGTAATATTGACCTTCTGATCTAAAATCGGTACCAGGAACTTTTAAGTATTTTGATTCGACAGAAGAGCGTGTCACTAAGAAAGCCGTCATAATTCCTAATAAAGCAACTAAAGCAAATGTGTAAGCTCCTAATCGTTTCGTAAATTTAAATTTCTCTCCTTTCTTAATGTTATCTTCAGATGCATATCGAATTAATCCTGTAGGAAGTCCCACTTTAAGCATCACTTCATCACAGGCATCAATACATGCCGTACAGTTCACACATTCCAATTGAATCCCATTACGAATATCAATTCCTGTAGGACAAACCGCCACACATTGTCCACAATCAATACAGTCTCCTTTACCAGCAGCTATACGATCTTCATTCTTTTTAAATTTTGCACGACCAGCAGTACGCTCACCACGTTTGTAATCGTACGTTACATTAATGGTTTGTGAATCGATTAATACTCCTTGCATACGACCGTAAGGACATACTAACGTACAAGCTTGTTCTCTAAACCATGCGAAAACAAAATAGAATGCTCCTGTGAAAAGAATTAGAACAAAAAATGTTGTGAATTCTTCAATTGGTCCATGTTTTATTAATTCGATTAATGCTTCTTTCCCTACAATATAGGCCAAGAAGACATTTGAGATTAAAAATGATATAATTGCAAAAATGGTCCATTTTAATAATTTTTTACGAATCTTTTCTTCGTCCCATTCTTGCTTATCCAAACGCATTTGTTTTGCACGGTCCCCTTCAATAGCATATTCTATTTTACGGAAAACCATTTCTAAGAAAATGGTTTGAGGACATACCCATCCACAGAAAAGACGTCCGTAAGCCATTGTAAATAAAATGACAAATATAAAAGTGGCAATACCACCAATAGCCAACAAAAAGAAATCGGATGTAAAGAAAGGATATCCAAGGATAATAAACTCTCGTTTCAATACATCAAACTTTAGGATAGGATTCCCGTTGGGTAAAGTAATGAATGGTGTAATAAATAAAATGGCCAATAAGAGATAACTTACGTAAGTACGACGATCTGTAAATTTCCCTTTGGGTTTTCTTGGATATACCCATTTTCTCTTTCCGGACTTCTCCATTGTTCCAATGGAATTACGTACCTCTTCGTCCATTTGGTAATCGATATCCAAATGTACATCATCCTGAATTTTATCTTTATTATCTTTATCTGATGCACTCATAATGATTGCTTTAAATTCTTATCAAATTTACGACTAAAAAAAGAAAGAGAGCTTATAAATAAGCTCTCTTTCTTGTGATATTTATTTGTTTATAAACAAATTATTTTTGTTTCCACTTGTCAACTAAGTCTCCTTGAGGTGCAGCAGCACCATCAGCTTCAGTTAACGTTTTTTCTACTTGGTTAATGTGGTACACATAAGAAGCAACTTTTTCAATTGCTAAACCAGATAATTCTTTACGTTGTCCGAAAGGTCTCATCTGAGGGTTGTGAGGTGCACCATTATACACGATGTCATAGACATTGTAGAATAAATCTTCGTTTTGTTCGTGGTTGATCCAATAATCATCTGTTAAGTTTGGACCAATACCACCACGACCACCTTCTAAGTGACATTGTACACAGTTTTGTTTAAAGATTTTCCCTCCTTCTTCAACAATTGCAGGGTCGTTAGATTTATTTACAGCACCTTCGATAGTAATATCGTTAGCTTCTGCCCATTTAGCATCTCTTTCATCTAAGATAGCCATCTCTTCTTCGAACTCTCTATCCATGTGAGCAAAATCTGTAAACGCATAAGACATTACATAAGTAATACAGAATACTATACCAAAGTAAAATAATGATAACCACCATTGAGGTAAAGCATTATCTAACTCTTTAATACCATCAAAACCATGGTCGATAATGATTGCTTCTTCCTCTTCAGCAGATTGTTTTTTAGAAGCACTACCGAATAAACGTTTGAAGTATCCAATTTTAGCTTCAGCTAAATACTCTGCTTGTTGTTCTGGTGTTAATTGTTTAAACTTTTGTGTCTCTATAACTTTATTAAGTGCATTAATAATAAATAACATGACTAAAGCCACAGCTACTACTGCCCAAACAATTCCTTGCTGTACTACTGCACCTAAGTGAGTAAGTAAATTATTAACCATTCCTTTAAAACCTGGCTCAGCAATAGTTTCTACTGGCGTTACCATTGTGAAAGCTAGAATAACAGCTAACATTGTTAAAGGAATAAATATATAAGCCGGGGTACGTTGTTTCATTTTAGAGTTTTTTTATCGTTTTTCTCATTTACAATTTCTTCTTTCTCTAGATCAAGAGGAGCATGTTCAAACTCTTTATAATATCCTTTTGGTTTTTTCCATACGATGTAGAAAACTGCTACAAAGAACAGGATAAAAGCCAAAAGGATTAAAGTTTGATACAAACTTGCGTTATCATACTCAGAGAAAAACTCCTTGTAATATTTTAACATTAATTACTTGCCGTTTCGATTTGATCTGCCTTAATATCAGTTCCTAAACGTTGTAAGTAAGCAATTAAAGCTGTAATCTCACGGTTACGTAATGGAACGAACTCTTCACCAGCAGCCTTAGCTTCAGCTTCTTTTTTAGCCCATAAAGCTTTTAAGTCGCTTGCATCTTTAAAGATACTCTGCTCGATTGCTAACGCTTGACGATCCATAGAAACACGCATACTATCAAAATCTTCTTGTTCGTATGGAACTCCTAAAGAAACCATTGCTTTCATTTTATCCTTAGTTAAATCAGCTTTTAATGTATTTTCAGCTAACCAAGGGTAACGAGGCATGATTGAACCATCAGAAGTTTCACGTGGATTCCACATGTGTTTGTAGTGCCATGCATCTGGATTTTTACCTCCTTCACGGTGTAAATCTGGTCCTGTACGTTTAGACCCCCATAAGAATGGGTGATCGTATACGAATTCTCCAGCTTTAGAGTATTCACCGTAACGTTTTACTTCATCACGGAATGGACGAATCATCTGTGTGTGACAAGCATTACATCCTTCACGAATATATAAGTCACGACCTTCTAACTCTAATGGAGTATAAGGTTTGATACTAGAAATCGTTGGAATATTCGATTTTACTGTTAATGTAGGTACAATCTCTACTAAACCTCCAATTGCTAATGTTAAGATCGAACCGATTGTTAATACAATTGGCATACGTTCGATCCAAGTGTGAACTGTTTCACCTTCTGCACGAGATGCAGATTTTGGTGCTAATGCAGGAGCTGTTACCTCTTCGTTGTTTACGAAAGAACCTGCACGAACTGTTTTAATTACATTGATCACCATTAAAATTGCACCAGTTAAGTATAATGTACCACCAAATGCACGTAATGGATATAACCATTGTTTTAAGATCGTAACTGTTTGTAAGAAGTTACCGTAAGCTAATGTACCATCGTCAGCAAATTGTTTCCACATTAAACCTTGTGTCCAACCTGCAACGTACATTGGAATTACCCAGAATAAGATACCAAAAGTACCAATCCAGAAGTGTGCGTTAGCTAACTTAATAGAAGCTAATCTTGTGTTAAATAGCTTAGGAACTAAGAAATAAACCATACCAAAAGCCATAAACCCGTTCCATCCTAAAGTACCAACGTGTACGTGAGCAGGAACCCAGTCCGTAAAGTGACCGATTTTGTTTAAAGTTTTTGTTGCTAATAAAGGACCTTCGAATGTAGCCATACCATAACAAGTTAATGCTACAACGAAGAATTTTAATATAGGATTTTCTCTTACTTTATCCCAAGATCCACGTAATGTTAATAAACCATTTAACATACCACCCCAAGATGGAGCGATTAACATAATTGAGAATCCAGTACCTAAAGCTTGTGCCCACCCTGGCAATGCAGTGTATAATAAGTGGTGAGGTCCAGCCCAGATGTAGATAAAGATTAATGACCAGAAGTGGATAATCGATAACTTGTATGAGAATACAGGACGGTTAGCCGCTTTCGGTACAAAGTAGTACATTAAACCTAAGATTGGAGTAGTTAAGAAGAATGCAACTGCATTGTGTCCGTACCACCATTGTACTAAGGCATCTTGTACACCTGAATAAATAGAATAAGACTTAGGAGATGTTAAGCTAAATGTAACAGGTAATTCTAAGTTGTTGAATACGTGTAACATTGTAATACCAGCCCAAGTACCAATAAAGAACCAAATCGCAACGTATAAATGACGTACGCGACGTTTAGCAATAGTAAGGAACATTTGTGCACCAAATAATACCCAAACTAAAGCAATTAAAATGTCTATTGGCCATTCATGTTCAGCATACTCTTTTGAAGTATTATAACCTAAAATGAACGTCACAAAAGACGAAACAATAAATAATTGCCATCCCCAGAATACTGTCCAGCTCATTACATCGCTGTACATTCTAGTTTTTAACAATCTTTGTAATGAATAGTAAGCACCACTGAAGAAACAGTTACCTACGAAAGCAAATACTGCAAACGTGGTATGAATCATACGTAGCCTACCATAACCAAGCACCCCTTGAGAATTAACAAGACCTTGAATTCCTCCACCTAAACCACCTACGGTTCCGTCATCTGTACCAAAGATCATCTCCGGTAAAGTCGGGAAGAAAAGCAATGTCGCCACTAAAACCCCAAAGAAAAATGCCATAACTGCCCAAAATAATGTGGCATAAACGAAATACTTTACGATCTTATTGTCGTAACTAAAAGTCTGCATTTGCATTATGAGTCGATTTTATCTTTAGTTTTTTTATCTTCTTTCAACATTCGTACTGCTGGAGATTCATCATCATCAAATTGTCCCTTCTTGTACCCTATAAAAAAGAACAGAAGGAAGATTGCGCCCAATGAAACGCTCACCATTATCATCAATAATAATATCCCCATAACATTTACAAAATTACAAACCCTCAACTTCTTATCACAATGATTTTAGTCACAGGCCATTCTTGTAACCTAATTTAAAATCATTCTAAATTCCACTTATGGAAATATTCCGCCAAACGCGTGCTCGCCGTGGCAAAAATCAACACAGAAACTGAACTGATCGGCATCAATATTGCAGCCACTACAGGCTCTAAATACCCTGTAACTGCGAACGCTAGCCCAATTATATTATACGCAAAACTAATTACGAACGCAATCCAGATTAACTTGATCGAATGTTTCGATAAATATAGAAAATCTGAAATCAATTTAAACTTTCTTGCATCTAAAATACCATCACATGACGGAGAAAAACTATTCATATCATCCGAAATCGAAATTCCGACTGTAGATTGCTTTAATGCCCCCGCATCGTTTAGACCATCCCCTAGCATCAAAACTTTTTTTCCCTGCCCTTCTAGCGTTTTAATGTACTCTAATTTATCTGAAGGAGATTGATTAAACTGTAAGACGGCATTGGATGGGAAAATGGTTTCTAAATATTCTTTTTCGGAATCATTATCTCCCGAAAGTATGTGCAATTGGTACTGTCCTAACTGCTGAATTAATTCATTGAGCCCCTTACGGTATCGGTTTTTATAAACATATTTCCCGTACACCGTACCATTGATGGAAATATACACTTCAGTCTGATTCAGTGAGGTAACACCTTCCGCTTCCACAAAACTTCTTGAACCTACTTTGACAAATTGACCATCTACTATAGCCTGCTGCCCCTTTCCAACAATTTCTTCGTATTGTTCAACCATTGCAAAATCATTCACATTTAATTTGCGGTATAATGTTCGGCTCAACGGATGATTTGAGTTCCTTAACAAGGATCTGACTAACACCTGTAATTCCGTAGATAAGTCATTACCCTCGTACGATATATTGGCATCATCACTCTCGGTAATTGTTCCGGTTTTATCAAAAACGATATCGGTTACTTTGGCTAAATTTTCAATGGCCGCCGTATTTTTTACATAAAATTTCTTGTTCCCGAAGATGCGTAAAATATTCCCTAAAATAAATGGAGAAGATAATCCCAAAGCACAAGGACAAGCAATGATTAATATGGATGTAACCACTTTAAGAATCAACGAAGGATCCATAATCCACCAATACATTGCTGATATGAATGTAATTCCTAAAATAATTAAGGTAAAATATTGACTGATATGATTGGTTAATGCATTTAATTCCGATTCTTGTTTACTAAATGCATCATTATTCCAAAGCTGAGTCAAATAACTTTGATTCACTTCTGAAATAATTTCCAATTCAATGGCATGTCCTGATTGTTTTCCTCCTGCAAAGATTTTATCGCCCGATTTTTTGGGAATCAAACGAGATTCTCCTGTCACAAACGAATTATCAATCATCGCTTCACCTTTAATCAAGATCGCATCCGCAGGAATAATTTCTTCATTACGCACCAAAATACGATCCCCTTTTTTCAGATCAGATAAAAGAATTGGTTGTTCATTCCCATGATCCAAACGAGCTACAGCTACAGGATAGAACGATTTATAGTCACGATCAAATGCTAAAGACTTAATGGTCTGCTGTTGAAACCATTTTCCGGTTAACATCAAGAATAATAATGCAGCCAATGTATCAAAATATCCAGGCGACAAGTCAAAAATGATATCATAGGTAGATTTAAAGAAAATCACCAAGATTCCTAAAGCGATAGGCACATCAAGGTTAATGTGTTTATTCTTTAAGCCTTGCCATGCTGAACGGAAATAATCAGTCGATGAATAAAAAAATACGGGTAATGACAAAAAGAACATTGCCCAACGGAAAAATCCTTTATTTTCTTCTAACCATTGCTCTTTAACTTCTCCAAAGAAATCCACGTATTCTGGAAATGATAATAACATGATATTTCCGAAACAGAAACCTGCAACAACCAATTTACTGACCAATGAACGATCAACTTTCGAATGTTTCTTCTTATCAATCGATTTTAAACTAATCGAAGGTTTATATCCTAAATTGGTCATTAATCGAGCCACATCTCCTAAAGAAATTTCTTCATGATGGAAGGTAATTTGCACCGTTTTTTTCGTGAAATTAACATGGGAAGATATTACTGCTGGATTAATCGTTTCTAAGCTTTCTAACAACCAAATACATGATGTACAATGAATCACAGGCACCTCAAAAGTAACCACAGTGACTCCATCGTCCGAAAAATCCACCACTTTATCAAATATCTCTTTGGTATTTAAAAAGTCAAATTGATGGTCACCTCGGGCGTCAGGTCGTACTCCAGCACCTTGATTGATGTTGTAGTACTCACTCAAATTATTAATGTTTAAGACTTCATATACCGTCTTACAACCTTGACAACAGAATGCTTTTTGATCGAACTCAATTCGCTCTTCCTCAATTCTTTGTCTACAATGAAAACAATTCTCTGCCATATTCTTTTGCAAAATTACTTTCCTTTTAGGAGAATTAACCTTAACTTTGTATGAGATAAGTCATAACGTATAGCGATGTCAGAATTTAACGAGAACGTAGAATCAATCAAAAATCTATTTGAACATCCAGATAGTTTAGGTGTTTTTACTAAGGAAGAATTAATTGAGTTTGAACAGGAGAAGAAGATTCTAACATTGAAGAAGGGTGACGAGATCATCCAAGAGGGCGCAACTCCTAAAGGTATTTACTGCATTATTAAAGGTACTGCTAAGTTATTTAAAATTGGTTTCAATGGAAAAGAACAGATCTTACGCTTTGCAAATGCCGGTGATATTATTGGATATCGATCGATTTTAAGTCAAGAATCTTTTGGTGCGTCAGCAACAGCAATGAATCCAACGGAAATTTACTACATTCCGGAAAAATTCTTTTTACGCTTACTAGAATTAAACCCAAAATTAGCATTCGATATTTTACAACGTATTGCAAAAGATTTGGGGGAATATGCACGAACAATTACATATTTAGCACAAAAAACGGTAAGAGAACGTTTGGCTGAAGTCTTGTTATTGTTAGAAGCAAAATTAGGTACAGATAAAGATGGATTTATCAATATTTCGTTGACTCGAGAAGAGATGGCGAATTTAATTGGTACAGCAACAGAATCTGCTATTCGTTTGATTTCTGAATTTAAAACAGATGAACTAATTGAAGTTGAAGGTCGAAAAATTAAAATTTTAGATCATCATAAATTAACCAAATTAGGACACGTCATTCTTTAGAAAATTTAAAATAAATAGGGCTTTAATTATTTAAAGCCTTTTTTTATGTCCTGTTAATTCCAATTGAAGCAAAAAAGTGATTCTTGGGATTTAATTTTCATATCAATTGATGTTGATATGAAAAATAAATCTATTTTTGGGGTGATTTAACACTCAGAAATTAATTAACACATATTTTTATGAAGGACAACTACATTTCTTCTAAAAATTCGCGTACAGTTGACTCTAAACCTTTTATAGATCAATTAAAGCGAAACTTTAGAAATTGTGTGGGAACTTTAATGCTAACGGCTACGCCAATGGCTACAATGTATGCGCAAACCAACCCGGTTCCGCAACAAGTTCCCTATACACAAAATTTTGATGTTTTACCTGGAAACAGTGCTACTTTACCTGCAGGATGGGCAGGATGGAAACTGGATGGACAATTAGGGTTATCATTCTCAGGAACCGCCACTGCAAATACTACTTTTGCCGCAGGAAATAATAATTCGACAGCACCAGGTTTATACGACATGGTGGGGAAATTAGGATTTTTAAGCACGAACGGTTCACGTTCAGTTCCAGTATTATCAATTAAAACCCATGAACGAAAAGATATCGTTTTAAAATATGATATCAATGTACAGCGCGTTAACAGTAATCGTTCCTTGATCGTACGTTTACAATATCGTGTGGGCAATACTGCTACATTTATTGATCTACCAGAGTATGATTTTACCTTTACAGGACCTGGAACTGGTGCAAATATAGGAAATGGTGTTGCATCGTACATTACAGAACAACGTGTTGTAACTTTACCTCCAGATGTGGCCTTCCAAGATGAAGTCCAATTCCGTTGGGTAACGGCAAGACCGGTTAATAATCAAGGAAGTGGAGACAACCATAGTTTTTCAATTGACAATGTAGAAGTTACCGGAAATACACCTCCAGATTTACCAGTACCTTTCCCATATACTGACCAGTTCGATACAAGTAATTGGATGTTAATCAATGGGGAGCAGGTCAATAAATTCCATGTTGGCACACCAACAAGCACTACAATTGATTTTGAAAACAATGGAAAATTATTTATCTCAAATAATGGTACCGATGCCAATTATACTAAAAATTCAGCATCAATTTCTTATGCTTATAAAAATGTAACTCTTCCTGCAAATATCGAAACTGCTCGTCTTTCATTCAAATGGATGGCGCGAGGAGAATCGGGAGTATGGGATTATGGACGTTTTTATATTGTTCCTGAAAGTTCACCAGTACCAGTTGCTGGGGCTGAAGTGACTGGAAGAACTGAAAGAGATATTCCAAACGCGGTATATTATGCAACATTGCAACCTGGTACAGGTAACTCTACCTACCCATTTGCATTATACAATCAAGGAAATGCTTATACAGGAGTATTCTCTACAGCTGCACACAAATATGAAGACAATTTCGTTGACCTTTCTAGTTTAGCGGGTCAAACGGTACGTTTGGTTTTCATGTGGAGAAATGATTCAGGAGGTGGTAACGATCCTGCTCTAGTCGTTGATGACTTTAATTTTGATTATACACCAAACTGTGTTAGTCCAAATATTAATGCAACAACAAATATTGAAGGAAGAACTGCTCAATTGAATTGGACATCAACGGCAACTAACTTTGAATATTACATTTCTACTACAAATACTGAACCTACTGCAAATACTGAAGCAACAGGTACAGCTACAGGAAACAATGTTATAGTTACAGGACTAAGCCCAGTCACACAATATTACGCATGGGTAAGAGCTGTTTGTGATGGAAATGAAACATCAGATTGGTCTGCTTCAACAACATTTACAACTTTAATTTCATGTCCTGCTCCTACAGCATTAACAACTACAAATATTACTCCAAATGGTGCCGAAATTAGTTGGACATCTACTTCTACAGGTTTTGAATATATTGTTACAACAACAAATACAGCTCCTGAAGTTTCTGCCACTGGTACCGTAGTAAATACAAATTCTGTAACTTTAACTGGATTAGATGATACTACTACGTATTATTGGTGGGTAAGAGCAGTTTGCGATACAGATGATAAGTCAACTTGGGTAGGTTCTACTTTCCAAACGTTACAAATCCCTGCTTCATTCCCATACTCAGACAATTTTAATCAAGCGAAATGGGTATTTGCTAATGGCACACAAACCAACAAATTTTATATCGGTACGCCAGAAGGAGCTAATAATGTAACATATGCTGATAATAAGTTATTTGTTTCTAATAATGGGACTAACAATAGTTATGCAACAACTGCATCATCTGTATATGCTTATCGAGACATCACTTTACCAGCTGATATTACTTTAGCTAAGATTTCTTTTGATTGGATTTTAAAAGGAGAAGGAGGTGCTACTTCAACATCTACTCCTTATGATTACGGAAGATTCTATATCGTACCTACAACTGTTACTCCTAACGCTGGTACAAATTTAGGATATGAGGAAAATATACCTAACGCCATTTATTCGTTAAGAAACAATCCTGTTACGACACCTACAGGTCGAAAACATTACTTACTATATAATCCATCACATACTTATACAGGTGCATTTGAAGAAATAGCACACAAATATGTAGATGAAGCGGTAAATTTAACAGGATTGGGAGGTCAAACGGTCCGTTTAATTTTCTTCTTTAGAAATGACTCAGGAGCTTATCCTCCATCATTAGCTATTGATAATTTTGAGATTACTGAAGCCCCTTCATGTTTAACGGTTTCTGATCTAGATGCAACTAATATTACATTTAATCAAGCGACATTAAACTGGGTAGGAAATGCTGAATCTTACACTTATTATTTATCAACAACAAACACGGTTCCTACAGGTGATGTTGGTACAACAACTACAGATCTAACTGTAAATGCAACAGATTTAGAAGCATCTACAACTTACTATTGGTGGATAAAAGCAGCTTGTGATGCAACAAACACTTGGGTTGCTGGACCTTCATTTACAACGAATTCCGCTCCTTCTGCTTTCCCATTTACGGATAATTTTGAAACGTCTAATTGGACATTTGTTAATGGAACACAAACCAATAAATTTTATGTAGGAACTCCAGAAACTTCAGGAAATATCACTTTTGATAATAGTAAATTATTTATTTCAAATAATGGCACAAAAGCTGAATATGGAGCTACAACGAATCATACGTATGTTTATAAAGATGTAATCTTACCAACTGATCTTACATTAGCGAAATTAACATTTAAATGGTTAGCGGCAGGAGAGTCGAATCCATGGGATTATGGTCGTTTTTATATCACTACGACAGATGTAACTCCAGAAGCAGGAATAGAAATTGATCGAATCACCCCTACTGTTCCTAACTCTATTTTTAATGCACATCACAACCTTAGATCGACTAATACATTTGCATTCTATAAAGGTAGCGCTTATGAAGCAGGTTCATTTAATGAGCAAGCTCATACATACTTAAAAGAAGATTTAGATTTATCTGAATATGCAGGACAAACGGTACGCTTAGTATTCTACTGGAGAAATGATGGTTTAACACAAACTCAACCTTCTTTAGTTGTAGATGATTTCGAGCTAACTTACGCTCCATCTTGTTTAACACCTGTAAATCTATCAGTTTCTGACGTAAGTAGTAATTCAGCTTCATTAAGTTGGAATGGTAATTCTGAACAGTATACATATTTCTATTCAACAACTAATGTGTTACCTGAAACTGGATTCACAACGTCAGAACAAAACATTACGATAGAAGGTTTAGAATCGAATACAACTTATTATTGGTGGGTAAAATCCGTTTGTGATAATGATACTACTGCAGCAGAAGGACGACCATTTACGACATTAATAGCTCCAAAATCATATCCATTTACAGATAACTTTAATGGTACAAATGATTGGATTTTAGTAAATGGTACACAAACAAATAAATTTGAAATTGGTACACCTGTAAATTCACAATTGACATTTGAAGATGGAGCTTTATTTGTATCGAACAATGGGATATCAAATACGTATACGATCAACTCTGCTTCATCATCATATGCCTATGTAGATGTCGTAGTTCCAACAGATGTGGATTCAACAGAATTAGCTTTTGATTGGTATAACAAAGGAGAATTACTTTCTTCAACTTATTATGATTTTGGACGAATTTTCGTTACTCCAATATCATACACTCCTACAGCTGGTACAACTATTGCTTTCGATGGTTCAATAGAAGGTCAATATTTTGCATCTTCACCATTACAAGGGTCAACAGGTACTGGAAGTACATTCAACGAAGCTAAAGGTCAGTTTACAACGACTTTAGATTTATCTGAACAAGCTGGGCAAACGGTTCGTTTAATATTTTATTGGAGAAATGATAGTTCATCTGGAATTCAGCCACCATTAGCTATCGATAATTTCTACTTTGGTCCAGTGCGTGATTTAGGTACAAATCATTTATCGAACTCAAACTTTGAGTACTATCCAAATCCAGTTCAAAATGAATTAAACATTAAAGGTGATCAAACAATTTCATCGATTGAATTATTTAATTTAACAGGACAAGTGGTAAACCAAGTAAAAGTTGATGCAAAATCTTATACATTAAACACTTCTAAATTATCAGCAGGTGTGTATATGGTACGCGTAGCCTTTGAAAACGGAACAACAAAAACAGTAAAAATCATTAAGAAATAATTATAATCTTAATTGATTATTTACATTATATGTGCGCCTCGAGAAAATTCTCGAGGCGCATTTTATTTTATTTTTTTATAGGTATTCAAAAAATAAAATATCAATATTGAATAATAGATAGAAAAAACAAAATTATCCTATCCTTTTCAAAACCACTAAAATTAAGATGTTCAGCTCTATTTTAATCCATCTTAATAGCTATTTAAAAGTAATTAATTAAAATATAGTCAATTATGGTTTTATGTTAAAAGAAAAAAAATTATATTAGTTCCAATTAACACTAATATTAATTAACACATATTTTATGATGAACAACTACTCTTCATCTAAAATTTCGCGTAAAAAGAATTCGAATGATTTTTTCAATCAATTAAAGCGAAACTTTAGATCAGGTGTAGGTACTTTATTGTTTGCAGCGACCCCTGCAGCGTTTTTATACGCACAGACCAATCCTGTACCTCAACAAGTACCTTACACACAAAACTTTGACAACTTAACTGGTGCAAACCCTTCGTATCCTGCGGGATGGGCAGGTTGGCGATTAGATGGAAACTTAAATACCTATTTCGATGCTTTACCTGTAGCCGACGCAACGTTTGGTGTGGGGAATAATAATACCACAGCTCCAGGGATTTACGACATGGTCGGCAAATTAGGGTTCTTAACAACTACTGGACAGCGAACTGCTCCAGCATTAGCCATTAAAACCCTAGAAAAGAAAAACATTGTAGTAAAATACAAAATCAATGTACAACGTGTAAACAGTAACCGCGGATTAGCTGTAAAACTACAATATCGCGTTGGACAAACAGGTAATTTTACAGATGTCAATGAATCATTATTTGAATATTATGGAGCAGGAGAAGGTGTAAATATCGGTACAGGAGTTGCCGCATTAGAAACCCACGAAAGAGAAGTTACCTTACCTGCTGATGTTGAATTACAACCAGAAGTACAATTACGTTGGGTAGTTGCCCGCACGGTTAACAATCAAGGAAGTGGAGATAATCACAGTTTCTCAATCGATGATGTGATTATTGAAGGAACTACACCTCCTGATTTACCAGTTCCTTTCCCTTACCGTGATCAGTTCAATCATGACACCTGGGTGATAAATAACGGAACAGATCAAATTAACCGATTTAAAATTGGTACTCCAGCTACTGCTTCAGGAATTACATTCGCAGATAGTAAATTATACATTACAAATGCATTTCATTCAGATACGAGTGGTCCAACTTACAATGCAGGAATAACTGACAGCTATGCTTATAAAGATATTATCATTCCTGAAGGGATTACTACTGCCAGACTTTCATTCAAATGGTTAGCGAAAGGAGAAAGTACTTATGACTTTGGTCGCTTTTACTTAGTTCCAGCTTCAACAACTCCTCCATCCAATGGGACAGGTATTTCAAGTAATGGAACAACAGCAGTCCCTAATTCATTTTATAATGCTCGTTTAACACGATCTTCTAATTATTTCTTATTGAATGAACCTAATTTTTCAGGATCAGGAGCATTTGAAAGTATTGCATATGAATACAGAGACAATATGGTAGATCTTTCTGAATTTGCAGGTCAAACCATTCGAGCAGTATTTTATTGGAAAAATGATACGAGTATTCAAAATAATCCAAGTTTAATCATTGATGATTTTGTATTGGATTATACACCAACATGTCTTAATCCTACCTTTACAGCAACAACAAATATTGAAGGACGTTCGGCACAGTTGAACTGGGAATCAACCGGAAATAATTTTGATTACTATATTTCGACATCGCCATCTGCACCTACGGAAACTACAACACCAACAGGAAACACCCAATCTAATTCAGTTGTGGTTACAGGATTAAATGCAACAACACAATATTATGCTTGGGTACGAACAATTTGTGGTCCAAATGATGTTTCAGAATGGTCTTCATCCACAACATTTACAACGACAATTTCTTGTCCTGCTCCAACCGAATTAACAAATACTGCGGTAGGAAGCAATACGGCTGCTATTACGTGGACATCAAGTGCTCAAGAATTTAAGTATTATGTATCGACTACAAATACAGCTCCAACAGCTGAAACAGAAGGTACAACTGTCACTCAGAATAGTGCTACATTAACAGGATTAACACCTGGAACAACATACTATTGGTGGGTAAAAGCTGTTTGTGAGACAGACGACGTATCGGCATGGTCTTCTGTACAAACGTTTTCGACATCACAAGCCAATACAGCATTCCCTGTAATCGATAATTTTAATTCAACGAGTGATTGGACTAGTTTTGGAAGAAGTACAACAACTGGCACACAAAGTAATCAGATCTCTAAATTTTATATTAACACACCAACATCAATTACTTTAGGTTCAGGAACAACAGCAGGAACATTAACATTCGGAGATGGTAAATTATTTGTTTCGTATGATGCAGCAAATTTATCTCCTTCATACACTAATTATAGTTTAGCTTATGCGTATAAAGATGTGACTTTACCTGCTGATTTAACGATTGCTAATTTATCGTTTAAATGGATGTTTAAAGGAGAAGGTGTTGCTGATTATGGTCGTTTCTTAATTATTCCAACGACACAACCTTTAGATAATGGGGTGGCGATTGGAAATTCTACAACGGCATTTAATAACATTTATACTTTTAATAACAATCCGTATCAGTCATCAACAGCAAATAAAACATTAATCAATTATCCATCAGCAGCAAATACAATATTTAATGGTGCATTTGAATCAAAAGCACATGTTTATGAAGATTTGGCCGTTGATTTATCACAGTATGCTGGACAAACAGTTCGTTTATTATTCTATTTTAGAGCCGATCTATCGATTATTAATAATCCATCGTTAATTATCGATGATTTTAAATTTGATTATCCTGCAGCTTGTGCAGCTCCTACTGCTGTAACTTCTACAAATGTAACAGCGAAAACTGCGGATGTTTCATGGACTGCATCGGTTTCAGATCCTGCGAATGGATATGAATATTATTATTCAACAAACTCAACAACTCCAGAAGATACGGTTGATGCTACTGGTACTTCAACAGGAACTACAACTACTTTATCTGGATTAACTCCCGATGCTACGTATTACGTTTGGGTAAGATCGGTTTGTTCCCCTACAAGCAAATCAAGTTGGTCTACTACAGTTCATTCATTTACAACTGCAATTGCATGTGATGCGCCAACTGCACCAGTAACTTCTGATATTACGACAAATTCAGCAACCTTAGGATGGACATCTACTGCGGAAAATTTTGAATATATTTTATCAACGACTAATATAGAACCGACATTAGATTCAGAAGGTACAGCTGTAACAGGAAATACAGTAACTGTAAATGATTTAACACCTAACACGACTTATTATTGGTTTGTACGAACTAATTGTGGTACTGAGGATGGTCCTTCGCGTTGGACAACTGTTAGTACATTTACAACAGCTCAAAATCCTGCTGCATTCCCATATGTGGATAATTTTGATGAAGCACAATGGGTATTTATTAATGGAACTCAAACAAACAAGTTCTATGTCGGTACACCTGAAACTACTAATGGAGTGACGTATGCTGATAATAAATTATTTGTCTCTGAAAATGGAACTACAAATACTTATGCGACGTCAGCATCTTCTGTCTATGCTTATCGTGATATCACTTTACCAACAGATTTAACAAATGCTAAAATATCATTTGATTGGATTTATAAAGGGGAAGGTGGTACAGGATCGGGAACACCTTATGATTATGGACGTTTTTATATTATTCCAACATCAGTTTTACCAACAGCTGGTACAAACTTAGGATTCGTTGAAGAAATTCCTAACGCTATTTATTCGTTAAGAAACAATACTGTTCCTGTAGATCGTAGAAATTATTTATTATACAATCCTTCAGCTTCATACGAAGGGGCATTTGAAGAGATTGCACATCATTATAATGATCAAGTAATTGATTTATCAGAATTTGCAGGTCAAACGGTTCGTATGGTATTCTTCTTTAGAAATGATTCAGGAATCTATCCTCCTTCATTGGCCATTGATAATTTCGTTATTGATTATACACCAAACTGTATTCAACCAACTCAATTAACTGCTTCTAATATCTCAGATTCTGAAGCGACTATCTCATGGGTAGGAAACACTGAAGGTTATCAATACCATGTATCCACTACAAATGAAGCACCAACTGCTGAATTTGTGGGAACTGCAAGTACAACGACTACAATTGATTTAGAAAACTTAACAGCAAATACAAGATATTACTGGTGGGTAAAATCAATTTGTGAAGATTCGACATCTACATGGGCAGCTGGAGAGCCATTTACAACTTCTCGATCAACTCAAAGTTTCCCTTTTGAAGATACATTTGAATCAGAAAACTGGACGCTAGTAAATGGTACACAATCCAATAAGTTCATGATCGGAACGCCTATTGAAAGTGCCTTAACATTTACAAACAATGCATTGTTCATATCAAATAACACCACTTCGAATACGTATGATAACACTTCAGCAAGTGCAACATTCGCGTATGTAGACGTTCAATTACCGAGTGATATCACAACTGCAAATGTTAACTTTAATTGGTATGCTCAAGGTGAAAGTACTTTTGATTTCGGAAGATTCTTTATCGTTCCTACATCATACTTACCAGTAGCGGGTACAACTATTTCTGCGACAGGAACGATTGCTAATCAAATCTTTGGATCGGATAAGTTAAATTTAGCGACAGGAACAAGTACTTCATTTGAAAATGCTCAATCTACATTTACAAGTACAGCTATTGATGTAAGCGCTTTTGCAGGACAAAAAGTTCGATTAGTATTTTATTGGAAAAATGATTCTTCTGTAGGAACTCAACCCCCTTTAGCTATTGATAACTTCTACTTTGGACCAGCAGAAGACTTATCAACTGGAAACCTTGTAAAAGGAGATTTTGTTTATTATCCTAACCCAGTTCAAAATGAATTAAATATTAAAGGTGATCAAATGATTTCATCTGTTGAATTATTTAATTTAACGGGACAAGTGGTGAACCAAGTAAAAGTAAATGCTAAATCTTATACATTAAACACTTCTAAATTAACAGCAGGTGTGTATATGGTTCGCGTAGCCTTTGAAAATGGTACTACAAAAACGGTAAAAATTATTAAGAAATAATCTTTTTGTATCACACAAAAAAAGCCTCGGAATTCCGAGGCTTTTTTTTTCGATTACTATAATGAATTAAGCATGATATTTTTTAAAAAATTGATTTAAAAGACGGATTCCAACACCTGTCCCTCCTAATCCTTTGTAATTTTCTGTGGCTGTGGTAAAAGCTGGACCAGCAATATCTAAATGGACAAATGGATAAGTTGTAAAATGCTCCAAGAATTTACCTGCTGTGATCGTTCCAGCATAACTTCCTCCAATATTTTTAAGGTCTGCAACTGATGATTTTAATTGTTCTTTATAATCATCCCATAACGGTAATTCAACCAAACGTTCGTACACTTCATTTCCTGCAGTTTTTAATTGCCCATTGATTTCTTCACCTGCATTACTCATCATACAAGACGCTCTTACACCTGCTGCAACTAAAGCAGCTCCTGTTAATGTTGCTGCATTTACAATTAAAGCAGGTTCATATTGATTGGCATATGCAATTGCATCCGCTAAAATCATTCGACCTTCGGCATCTGTATTTAATACTTCTACAGTTGTACCATCATACATTGTTACCACATCTCCAGGGGCATATGCATCTCCTCCTGGTCGGTTATCTGTTGCAGGAATTAAGGCAATGATATGTAAGTCTAATTGATTCAATGCAGCTGCATAGATTGCCCCTGCCATACAAGCGGCTCCTCCCATATCCGATTTCATTAAATCCATTGAATTGGGAGTCGGTTTTAAACTTAATCCTCCTGTATCATATACCACACCTTTCCCTACTAAGACAATTGGTTTTTCATTTCTTGGATGATTGGGTTTATATTCTAAAACTGTAAAAGTTGGTGGAACAACAGAACCTTTATTTACGGCTAAAAGCCCACCCATTTTTAAGCTTTCGATTTTTTCTTTCTGATATACTTTTACTTTAATTGATGCTTCTTTTGCAATTTCTTCTAGCTCTTTGGCTAATTGTACTGCTGTTAAGTAAGAATTTGGTTCATTGACCATATCTCTTCCCCAATACACCGCTTTAATAATATTATTCATCTCTATAACTCGAGATTCTGTAACTTCACCAACAATCTCTACTTGGTTTAAAGCGTATTCTTTTTCATCCGCATCTTTAAAATATTTTAAAAATTGATAATTGGATAATTCAATTCCTTCCGCTACTGCAATAGCCTGCTCACCATTCCCAACAATGACTACTTTCGCAGCATCTTTATTTAATTGCTGACGAACATTAAATCCATTTACACGCAATGGTTCTATTGCTTGATTTGCATCAATCAATGCAATGGTTTGTTTGCCTAATTTGATGTAATCAAATTTTGAATCACTTGCTTTAAAATCTTCCACAATATTTTGGATGATCTCATGATTCTCAACCTTAAAATCAGAAGACTTATCGATTAAGAACACTACATTATCTTGTAAAGTATATGTTTGTGATAAAAGTATCATGCTTTAAAATTTTAGGTTTCAAAAGTACGAAAACGAAAACTGAATTATTCCACTTTTTTCTTTGTATTTTTGATTTCAATCTCACAATAATTATGCTCTATCACGAAACTATAGGACAAGGAAAAACCATCGTTTTCTTACACGGTTTTATGGAAAATCATAAAATATGGAATCCTTTTATTCCTACTTTATCATCAAAATTTCGGGTCATTTTAATTGATCTTTCAGGTCACGGTAAAAGTGAAGTCGCGCGAGAGATAAATACCATAGAAGATATGGCGGATGATGTGATAGAAGTTTTGAATCATCTTCAAATTAAACAAGCAACTTTTGTTGGGCATTCGATGGGAGGCTATGTCAGTTTAGCCATTGCTGATGTTTATTCACAATATGTTGATCAACTCGTTCTTGTGAATTCTACAACTTTACCGGATTCTAAAGATAAAAAAGAACAACGCCTTAAAGTGATTCCAACCATTCACCGCAATTACCCGTTATTTGTCAAGCTGAGTATTCCCATGCTTTTCAGTGAAGATTTAAAACCTCAACTGACAGAAGAAATGAATACCCTAAAAGCCATTGCTTTAGAAACTTCCATCGAAGGTGTTGAAGCGGCCCTAAAAGGTATAAAAGAGCGTCCTGATCGTACATCCATTCTATATGATGCTGATTTTCCGGTACTGATTTTAAATGGCGAAAAAGATACCACGATTGATGTTGAACTATTCGCTACCGTAATTCCTAAAAAAGATAATATTAATATCGTACAATTAAATTGCGGACACGTCGCCTTTATGGAACAAAAAGATCAGTTTATCGAAAATTTAACTGAATTTTTAAACGCATAAAAAAAGAGCTCATCAGAGCTCTTTTTTCTATTATTAAGATTATTCTTCCATTCCTTCTTCTCCTTCTTCGTCGTAATATTGGAACAAGAAGTTATTATAAGGAAAACGCTTGGTATGAATGTTTTTTACTTCTTCATAAATCGTTTTACGTAACTCTTCTAAATTATCTTTCTCAGTTGCTGAAATAAATAATGTAGGATGATCCGTTTTTGCCATCCACGTACGTTTCCAATCTTCTAACGAATAGTTTTCGAATGTTTTCTCTGTTAAATCGTCTTCGTCTTTTTTCACATAAGAGAAATTGTCAATCTTATTAAAAACCATTACGGTCGGTTTTTCCTTCGATTCGATTTCTGTTAAAATTTGATTAACCGAATTGACATGATCTTCGAAACTCGCATGCGAAATATCCACTACATGAACCAATAAATCTGCTTCACGAACCTCATCTAAAGTCGATTTAAATGACTCAACCAATTGTGTTGGTAGCTTACGGATAAATCCAACGGTATCCGTTAATAAGAAAGGTAAGTTTCCGATTACTACTTTACGTACCGTTGTATCTAGTGTCGCGAATAATTTATTCTCTGCAAATACTTCAGATTTCGATAAGACATTCATCAAAGTTGATTTTCCAACATTCGTATATCCTACTAAAGCCACACGCACCAATTGACCACGATTCTTACGTTGCGTCGCCATTTGTTTATCAATTCCTTTTAATTTCTCTTTTAATAAAGTGATTCGGTCTCGAATAATACGTCTATCCGTTTCGATCTCCGTTTCCCCAGGACCACGCATACCAATTCCCCCTCGTTGACGCTCTAAGTGCGTCCACATACGTGTTAATCGAGGCAATAAATATTGGTATTGTGCTAACTCGACTTGCGTACGAGCATATGACGTTTGCGCTCTCTGCGCGAAAATATCTAAAATTAATTGTGTACGGTCGATGATTTTACGATTCACCACTTTCTCAATATTTTTTAACTGAGAAGGTGTTAATTCATCATCAAAAATTACAGTATCTATATCATATTCTTCGACAAATGCTGCAATTTCATCTAATTTTCCGCTTCCCACAAAGAATTTTGAATCGGGACGATCCATTTTTTGTGTAAAACGTTCTCCAACTGTCGCTCCTGCTGTATAAGCTAAGAACTCCAATTCATCCATATATTCAGTCAGTTTCTCTTCCGATTGTTCACGCGTGATTAATCCGACTAAAATGACCTTTTCGTAATTTGCTTCTTTCTTTTCTAACATCTAAAAAAATAGATTTCTAAAATATTTTACAAAGTAAAAGTTTTCTACTTAATTCACCTAATATCACCAATTATTATACCTAAAAATAAAAAAACTTTCTTTTATCAATTTTACGCTTTAGGTTTATATTTAATAATTATACTAAATGAAAAAAACTTTACTATCGATTTTATCTGTCGCATTATTTTCAATTGTTGGTAATGCTCAATCTCAAAACACGATAATCTCTTTTGAAGAAAATGAAGGCTATACATTAGGAAATCTGTTGGGGCAAAACGATTGGAGTGCCTATGGATACATTATCGATGACTATGCGAATGTGATCAACCATAGTGCATCAGTGGGAATTCAAGCGGTAGAAGTAGAATCGAATGAAGATTTCCAAGGAAATTGGGGTGGATTAATCTATAATTTACCACAATCCAATCAATTCATTGTTTCTGCAGATGTGAAATTATCGGGAGATTATGGTTCAGATTACGATTTATTGTCATTGTATTCATTTATGAACGGTGAATACGAGTATATCAGTGGATTCTATTTTGTTTACGATGGTGAAACATCCTTTGGAAGCGAAGTTAATGCTACATCACCATTCTATTGGGAAGCGGATACTTGGTACAATTTAAAATCAGACATCAACTTTACGACTCGCGAAATAAAATTGTACGTGAATAATTCTTTAGTCAATACCCTTCAAATTCCTGCAGGGATTAATTCAATTGATGAAACGAATTTTGAATTTGATAATTATGGAACAGGATTTATTTTAGATAACCTTCAAGTTTCTAACTTATCCAATTTAGGAGTAGCAGATTATTCTTCATCCAACTTTACCGTTTTCCCTAATCCAACAACAGACTTTATAAATGTAAATACATCTGAGAAGATTCAAACCGTAGAAATTTTAGATTTTACGGGTCAATCGATCGCAACACATAAAGGTTTAAAACAAATCGATGTCCAACATTTAAATAAAGGAATTTACTTATTAAAAGTAACTACGGATAAGCGTTCAACTATTGAAAAATTTATTAAAAATTAATATTTTTCTATCAAACACGAAAAATACAGGATTAATATCTAAATCAAAAGCTAAAACATGATTATTTACAAAATTTATAAAATAATTAATCAAAAATAGCCATGGTTTAAAATATCCTTTCTAATTTTGTAAGCACAAATAAAGAAAATGTTTTTAACACAAACTCATCATATCCATCATCATCATTGCTACCATCAGGCGGCCTGATATGTTGTATTCTGTGTTGAACTAAAATATAATATAAAAACCGTCTGAGTAAATCAGTCGGTTTTTTTGTTTATTAACTTTTCACTTTCCGCTTTTTTACTCAGACTTCATCAATAAAATATAAAATGAGTAAATTAAAAATTGCCATTCAGAAAAGCGGAAGATTAAGTGAAAAATCCTTAGAACTATTAAAAGATTGTGGGATTAAGATTTCTGCCAGTGGTCGAAAATTAAGAACCGAATCCTCTAACTTTCCAATCGAAGTTTTATTCTTACGCGATGACGATATTCCACAATACGTGGAACAAGGGGTTGCCGATATCGGAATCTTAGGCGAAAACGAAGTGTGGGAAAAAAATAAAGACATCAACATCGTTCGTCAATTAGGTTTTGCAGGATGCAAATTATGTTTAGCGATTCCAAAAGACGAAGTTTATACGGATTTATCGTACTTCGAAAACAAAAAAATCGCGACTTCTTATCCTCGTATTTTAGGCAATTTCTTTCAAGAGAAAGGAATGAACGTAAAGATTGAAGAAATTGGAGGAAGTGTAGAAATTGCACCAAGCATCGGTTTAGCAAACGCCATTTTCGATATTGTTTCTACAGGTTCTACCTTACTAACAAACGGTCTAAAACAAGTCGAAACAGTAGTAGAATCTCAAGCTGTTTTAATTTCGAACAAAAATTTAGACGCTGAAAAACAAGCCATCGTTGATCGCTTATTATTCAGAATTGAAGCGGTTAAACAATCTTCAGAAAATAAATACATCTTATTAAATGCGCCTAACGACAAGTTAGACGAAATTATCGCGGTTCTACCTGGTATCAAATCACCTACCATTTTGCCGTTAGCGCAAGAAGGTTGGTCATCAATCCACACGGTGATAAAAGAAGATACTTTCTGGGACATCATCGAGCAATTAAAAGCCGCTGGTGCCGAAGGAATTTTAGTATTAGAAATTGAGAAAATGATTTTATAGTGTTGATGTGCTTAAGTTGTAAAGTTCTTAAGGAGTTATTTATATAAAGAAAAATACTTATCATCCTTAAAAACTTATAAACTGAAACACTTTATAACATAAAAACTTATAATAGATGCAAACCTATATAAACCCACAACTTTCAGATTGGTCAGACTTGACTTCTCGACCAACGAAAGAAGCACAAGATTTACAAAAAATCGTTTTAGATGTTTTTGGAAAAATTCAAACGCAAAAAGATCAAGCCTTAATTGACTTTACCGAACAATTCGATAAAGTTCGATTAACTTCCTTAGAAGTTTCAATTGAAGAAATAGAAGAAGCCAAAGCTTTAATTTCGGACGATTTAAAACAAGCGATTCAATTAGCTGCTTCAAATATTGAGAAATTTCACGCGGTACAACGTGAGGAAGTAAAAGTCATTGAAACCACAAAAGGCGTGAATTGTTGGAGAGAGTCTCGCGGAATTGAGAATGTAGGAATCTACATTCCAGGAGGAACAGCTCCATTATTTTCAACAACATTAATGTTAGGAATTCCTGCAAAATTAGCGGGTTGTCAGAACATTATTTTATGTACGCCTCCTAATCAGGAAGGTAAAATTCACCCTGCCATTTTATATACAGCGAATTTAATCGGAATCGAAAAAATCTACAAAATTGGAGGAATCCAAGCGATCGGCGCTTTAACGTTTGGAACAGAAACCATTCAGAAAGTCGATAAAATTTTTGGTCCAGGAAACCAATACGTAACAGCTGCGAAACAAGTGGCTCAAAACTTCGGAGTGGCGATTGATATGCCTGCCGGTCCAAGTGAAGTTTTAGTCATTGCAGACGAAACTTCGGTTCCAAAATATGTGGCTGCCGATTTATTATCTCAAGCGGAGCACGGAATCGATTCACAAGTAATTTTATTAACAACGAATGAGCAAACATTAAACGAAACCATTGAAGAAATCAATGCGCAATTAGAAGTTTTACCAAGAAAGGAATTAGCAGCTAAAGCATTAGAAAATTCAAGAGGAATTGTTTTAAATTCTATAGCAGAATGTGTGGCTTTCTCGAATATCTACGCACCGGAACACTTAATTTTTGCTTGCGAAACAGCAGAAGATTTTATTCCAAATATCATCAATGCCGGTTCTGTTTTCTTAGGAAACTATTCATGTGAATCGGCTGGAGATTATGCTTCAGGAACCAATCACACCTTACCAACAAATGGGTATGCGAAAAATTATTCGGGCGTTTCTTTAGACAGTTTCATCAAGAAAATTACGTTCCAAAAATTATCCGCAGAAGGTATTCAAAATATCGGTCCTGCAATCGAATTTATGGCAGAAGCCGAAGAATTATTTGCCCACAAAAATGCAGTTACCTTACGACTACAAGACTTGAAATAAGTTGGTAAGTGAGTAAGTTATTAAGTGTTAAGAATTGTGATTTAAATGACTGAAACACTTAAAAACTAAAACACTTGAACACTTAGTAACTAAAACACCTAACAACATAATCACTTAAAAACTGAAAATAAAATGTTAAACATAAATAACATCATTCGTCCTAACGTAAAAGCAATGAAAGCTTATTCATCTGCTCGTGACGAATTTCAAGATATCAATGACGATTTCGTTTTCTTAGATGCGAACGAAAATCCATTTAACAATGGTTTAAACCGTTACCCCGATCCTTTACAACGTAATGTAAAATCGATTTTAAGTGAAATTAAGAACTTCCCTGCCAATCAGATTGTTTTAGGAAACGGAAGCGACGAAGTTTTAGATTTAATTTTCCGTGCGTTTTGCGAACCCAATCAAGATAATGTCATTGCGATTTCTCCATCTTACGGAATGTACGGTGTTTTAGCAAATTTAAACGCGGTGGAATATCGTAAATCCTTATTAAATGAATCCGATTTTCAACCGAATATCGAAGACATTTTTTCGAAAGTGGATGAAAATACGAAGATGATTTTCTTGTGTTCGCCTAACAATCCAACAGGAGAAATTATTAAGAGAGAAGCGATTTTAGAAATTATCAATCGTTTCAATGGTTTAGTCATTATCGATGAAGCCTATATTGATTTTGCGACTGAACCATCTTGGATCGAAGAAATCAAAAATTATTCAAACGTAATTGTTACACAAACTTTATCAAAAGCGGTTGGTTTAGCCGGAATTCGTTTAGGAATTTTATATGCCTCTCAAGAAATTGTAGAGGTCTTAAATAAAATTAAGCCGCCTTATAATATCAATCAATTAACGCAATTAAAAGCGATTCAAATACTAAGCGATTACGATAAAGTGGTAGCTGCAACAAACACGATTATTCAACAAAAAGAAGTGTTAGAAAATGCCTTAACTGAAATTTCTTTTGTAGAGAAAATCTATCCAAGTGATGCGAACTTTATTTTAATTAAAGTTGATAATGCCAACGAGCGTTACGACCAATTAGTTGAAAAAGGAATCGTCATCCGTAACCGTAACAACGACGATTTATGTAAGAACTGTCTGAGAATTACTGTTGGAACGGAAGAAGAGAATGTGAAGTTGGTGGAAGTGCTTAAGGGGTTAAGTTAGTAAGGGATGAAGTGTTTATGTGGTTAAGTATACAAGTGATTATGTATTTGTTGTTTTACTTTATTAGATTTTCCAACATACAAACTGAACAACCTACTAACTTAAAAACTTACCAACTGTCCAACATAAAAACATTTTTCATAACTTAATATAGTAACCTTTAAACCAAATTATTATGGGCCTAGTTTATGATTTAAATTTATGGAAAGAAGCGCATCAACTTGTTTTAGAAGTATACAAAACAGTAGATAAATTTCCTAAATCAGAAGTATTTGCATTATCAAGTCAAATGAAACGATGTGCAATTTCTGTTCCTGCTAACATCGTTGAGGGATATAAAAAGCAAACGAAAGCTCATCAAATCCATTATTATAACATTTCGGATACATCTTTAGAAGAACTGAAGTATTACTTTTTACTTTCTAAAGATTTGAATTATATAACAGAAGAAGAATACAAAATATTGATGAGTAAAAGTGAAGAAGTAGGAAGAATGATTGCCGGTTATATAAAACATATCGACGCGAAATAACTTAAAAACTTCATCACCTAATCACTTACAAACAAACAAAAAATGAAAAAAATACTTTTTATAGACCGAGATGGAACGCTAATCCTAGAACCTGAAGACTACCAAGTAGACAGCTTTTCTAAATTAGAATTCTATCCAGAAGCCTTTACTTATTTAGGTAAAATTGCAAAAGAATTGGATTACGAATTAGCAATGGTAACCAACCAAGATGGTTTAGGAACACCGGCTAATCCAGAAGAATTATTCTGGCCGATTCAAAATTTCGTGGTAAAAGCATTCGAAAACGAAGGAGTAAAATTTGAAGATATTTATATCGATAAAACATTCGCACACGAAAATGCACCAACACGTAAACCTGGAACAGCTTTATTAATAAAATACATCAACAATCCAGAATACGACTTAACGAATTCTTTTGTGATTGGTGATCGTATTACCGATGTGAAATTAGCACAAAATCTAGGGGCAAAAGGAATTTTCATTGCGAATGATGAAGCTCTAGGAGCAGACGAAATCAAAGATAACGAAGGATTGAATGATGCCATTGCATTAAAAACAACTTCGTGGAAAGAAATTTACGAGTTCTTAAAATTACAAAATCGTACCGCTTCAATTGTTCGTAATACAAATGAAACAAAAATTAAAATCGACTTAAATTTAGACGGAACAGGAAAATCAGATATTTCTACGGGTTTACACTTTTTCGATCACATGTTAGATCAAATTGCGCGTCACGGGCAAATGGATTTAGTGATTAAAGTTGACGGAGATTTAGAAGTTGACGAACACCACACGATTGAAGATACAGCCATTGCTTTAGGTGAAGTTTTCGCACAAGCGTTAGGAAATAAATTAGGCATCGAACGTTATGGTTTCACTTTACCAATGGATGATTGTTTAGCGCAAGCGGCAATTGATTTTGGTGGAAGAAACTGGTTGGTTTGGGATGCAGAATTTAAACGTGAAATGATTGGTCAAATGCCAACAGAAATGTTCTATCACTTCTTCAAATCATTTACAGACGGCGCTAAAGCAAACTTAAACATCAAAGCGGAAGGAACAAACGAACACCACAAAATCGAAGCGATTTTTAAAGCATTTGCGAAAGCGATTAAAGTTGCGGTAAAACGTGATCCGGAAAAAATGATTTTACCATCGACGAAAGGAATGCTGTAATAGTTTGTAAGTTGTACAGTTATTAAGTTATTAAGTGATAAAGTTATTTTTAGATAAAAGACTTAAAATCTAACCATAAATTAACTTACAAACATAATCACCTACAAACGTAAACACTGATCAACATAAAAACTTAAACACTCAAATAAAATGATTGCAATAGTAAAATATAACGCAGGAAATGTAAAATCGGTTTACAATGCCGTAACTCGTTTGGGTTACGAAGCGGTAATTACAGACGATTTTGAAACCTTGCAAAATGCAGATAAAGTAATTTTTCCTGGTGTTGGAGAAGCGAGTTCTGCGATGACTTATTTAAAAGAAAAAGGGTTAGATGAAGTTATCAAAAACTTAAAACAACCCACTTTAGGAATTTGTTTAGGTCAGCAATTGATGTGTGCTTTTTCAGAAGAAGGAAACACGGATTGTTTAGGAATTTTTCCAATTCAAGTGAAATTATTTCCATCAACGGAAATTGTTCCACATATGGGATGGAATACCATTTACGATTTAAAAACATCTTTATACAACGGAATCGAAGAAAACTCGGACATTTATTATGTACACAGTTTTTATTGCGAACTTTCAGAATATACGATTGCGAAAACCAACTATATTCTAGAATATTCAGCTTCTTTAAATAAAGATAATTTTTACGCCACTCAATTTCACCCTGAAAAATCAGCAGGAATTGGAGAACAAATATTGAAGAATTTTTTGTCGTTATAAGTGATTAAGTTGTAAAGTTTTTAAGTGCTTAAGTTAATCTAATACGAACTTAACTACTCACAAACTTAATAACTTAAAAACATACAAACGTAAAAACTTTAACACTGAAAAAATAAAGAAATGAGAATCATCCCAGCAATTGATATTATCGACGGAAAATGCGTTCGATTATCTCAAGGCGATTACGATACAAAAAAAATATACAACGAAAATCCATTAGAAGTGGCAAAAGAATTCGAGGATTACGGAATCGAATACTTGCATTTAGTGGATTTAGATGGTGCAAAATCAAAGCAAATCATCAACTATAAAACATTAGAATTAATTGCATCGAAAACCAATTTAAAAGTGGATTTCGGCGGAGGAATTAAAGCGGATGATGATATTCGTATTGCATTTGAATGTGGTGCGAATCAAATTACAGGTGGAAGTATTGCCGTTCAAAATCCTACTTTATTTCAAGAATGGATTGCGCAATACGGAAGCGAAAAAATCATTTTAGGAGCCGATGCCAAAGATCGTAAAATTGCGACGCACGGTTGGTTAGAAACTTCTGAATTAGATGTGATTGATTTTATCCAAGAATATAAAGCTAAAGGAATTGATTATGTAATTTGTACAGACATCGCAAAAGATGGAATGTTACAAGGAACTTCCAACGAATTGTATGCAGAAATTTTAGCTGCTGCAGACGTGAAATTAATTGCTTCTGGTGGCGTTTCTTCAATTGATGATCTAATCAAAGTCAAAGAATTAGGCTGTGAAGGAGCGATTTTAGGAAAAGCGATTTACGAAGGAAGAATTAATCTTAAAGATCTAAGTCGTATGTTCTAAGTTCTAAGGTATTTATTTTGTAAATTATTAGGATAAAATCTTTTACCATGGGAACAAATTTTGAATCATTAGTTGTTTGGCAGAAATCTCACGAATTAACTTTGAAAATTTATGAGATTACCAAAGCTTTTCCAAAAGAAGAAATATTTGGAATTACAAGTCAAATTAGACGTGCTGCATATTCTATTCCTTCAAATATTGTGGAAGGGCGAAAGAAAAACACAAATGCGCATAAACTTAGTTTTCTGGGACATGCAATTGGATCTTTGGAAGAAGTAAAATATTTTTTATTACTATCTAAAGATCTAGGATACATCACCCAAACTATTTATGATGAAATTTTTCCGTTGACTGAAGAAATTGGAAGATTGTTAAACGGTTACGAGAAATTTATAAAAAACGACAACTTTGGCTCGAAGGCATAAGTCTTGAGTTCTAAGATGTTCAATTAATTATAATTAAAGTAGTTCATTTGCTAAGAAGTAATTTAAAACCTTACGTCTTAGAACTTAGAACTTAGAACTAATATGTTAAAAAAAAGAATCATCCCCTGTCTCGACATCAAAGATGGAAGAACAGTAAAAGGAGTTAATTTTATAGGATTACGCGATGCGGGAGATCCAGTGGAATTGGCAAAGAAATATGTAGAAGAAGGCGCTGACGAATTGGTGTTTTTGGATATTACAGCGACGATTGAAAAACGTAAAACTTTAGCTGAAATGGTTGAAAAAATTGCGGAGGCGATTAATATTCCATTTACAGTGGGTGGCGGAATCAATTCAGTAGAAGATGCTTCGGCTGTAATTCAAGCCGGTGCGGATAAAGTATCCGTAAATTCTTCGGCGGTAAAAAATCCTCAGTTGGTAGCTGATTTAGCTGCTCGTTTTGGTTCCCAATGTGTGGTGGTCGCAGTAGATACTCGCAACGTCAATGGAACGCAAAAAGTGTTTGTCAGCGGTGGAAAAATTGAAACCGAGTGGGAAACATTAGACTGGGTAAAGAAAGTAGAAGAATTAGGAGCTGGTGAAATTCTATTAACATCGATGGATGGTGATGGAACAAAAGCTGGTTTCAAAATTGATATTACGAAAGCGGTTGCTGATGCGGTAAATCTTCCGGTGATTGCTTCTGGTGGAGCAGGAAAAATGGAACATTTTACAGAAGTGTTTACCGAAACAAAAGCAAGTGGAGGATTAGCCGCAAGTATTTTTCACTTTGGTGAAATTCCGATTCCGACGCTAAAAAATTATTTAAAAGAACAAAACATTCCGATACGATGAAAATCGATTTCACAAAAAGTAACGACGGATTAGTTCCTGTTGTTATTCAAAATTACCTAAACAATCAAGTGTTGATGTTGGGATATATGAACGAAGAAGCTTTTGCTAAAACAGAAGAATTAGGAAAAGTAACTTTCTATTCGCGTTCTAAAAATAGATTATGGACCAAAGGGGAAGAATCAGGAAACTTTTTAGAAGTAAAGTCCATCGCGATTGATTGCGATAACGATACGATTTTAATCAAAGCTAAACCTAAGGGCCCTACTTGTCATACAGGTTCTACAACGTGTTTCAACGAAGTTTCGAATCGTGGATTTGTGTATGAGTTAGAACAAACGATTAACGATCGAATCGATTTAGCAGAAGATAAAGATTCGTATACCTATAAGTTATACAATAAAGGAATCAACAAAGTAGCGCAAAAAGTCGGTGAAGAAGCAGTTGAAGTTGTCATCGAAGCCAAAGATAACAACGACGATTTATTCTTAGGTGAAGCGGCCGATTTGATGTATCACTATTTGATTTTGCTGAAAGCAAAAGGATTTAAATTAGAAGACGTAGAAAACGTTTTAAAATCAAGAGAAAACGGTCCAAGAAGACCGGAATAAAAAAAAATCTCATCCGAAAAGATGAGATTTTTTTATGAAAATATATGAAACGGATTTTCCCATGTAATATCTATGGAAGCATAATGTGTGCTATGCGTAGCATTTTTTTCAATTAAATTATTCATATATCCTAAACTGATAGCCAACGGAGTGTTCTGTGGTCTAAAAGTATAAAACAAGGTAAAACGGGATTCTTTATATTTAAGACGACTCCATTCCTTGGATAAATTATGTTTACTCGTTGCAAACAAAATTTCTGCACCTCCTGTAATCGTATGATGATTTTCTGAATCAATCGGAACTGAAATTTGTGATTTTATACGAGAACGCAATTGTATAGGTTCATCTGTATTTTTCCAGTGATGATCGACAAATTTACGAGCTTCTTGTCGTGCCGTTTGTGTTAATTTGACCTTCCCTATTGAAGTAGAATACGCCACACGTCCATAAATTCTCATTTCATTTTGTGTCGATATGTTTTCGATATCATCATCCATCGAATATTCCATTTGTTTACGATAACTTAAGGCATAAGACACTTTCCAATGTTTATCCAGTTGGTGATAAAATTCTTGATTTATCACAATGATTGCTGGTTTTGATGTAATGTTGTAATTCTCTTCATCACTCTTTAAACCTAATCCGACATACGTCATTGATTCCATCTTTTCATTCAGATCTTGTTTCATTCCTAATGCAAACCAACTCGCACCATTGGTATCGCCCAAACCAGGAGGAGAAACTTGTGCATTGATGCAAATGGAAAAAAGAAGAAAACTTAAGAATGATAAATATTTCATGGTAGTCGTTTGAATATGATATGTCAAAAGTAAAATGCAAATCTGTAACGAAATAGGAATTCTTTACTTATTTGAATAAAAACTTCCTTTTTTTTCAAAACATATCCATTCAATTCATGTTGAAGAGGATTGAATTATAAATTCCCCAAATTCAATTTTAAATGATAATGATATTTAGCACCTTCACATAATTTTAATTTTAAAATTTAGAATTATTATAAATAAAACATTACTTTTGATATCAAATTAAAATTGGTCTAAATAATAATAGATAAGATAAACGCTAGATATGAAAAAGTTATTCATCACAGTTGCCGTATTAATCGCTTCATTTTTACAAGCGCAAACCAACACTTTAATGGATGCTGGTTTTTGGAAAAATAAACCATCTGTTGAAACTGTAAAAGCAGAAATTGGAAAAGGAAACAGTCCTTCGCAGCAAAATGCAGGATTTTTTGATCCTGTGGTGATAGCGATAAATAATAAAGCAGATTTTGATGTTTTAAAATTTTTAATTGAGCAAGAAGGTAATTCGGTAGATAAAAAAACACATCACTCAAGAATTTATTTGCAATGGGCTGCTGCTGCAGGTAATTTAGAATTAGTCAATTATTTATTAGCAAAAGGTTCTGATATTAATTATAAAGACAGCCATGGTGATGATGTGATTACATACGCAGCAAGTGCTGGAAACAAGAATTTAGCAGTTTATGATGCCTTAATTAAAGCAGGTGCTAATCCTAAAGTAAAAAACGAGGATGGTACAAACATAATTATGGAGTCTATCGCAAATGATACGGATTTAAAAATTGCAGAATACTTTGTTTCTAAAGGTGTTTCATTAACGGAGAAAGATAACTTCGGACGTACAGTAGCCGACTATTCTACGAAAGTTGGGAATTTAGAAATCTTAGATTTATTAGCTGCTAAAGGTGTAAAACCTACAGATCAAGCTTTATTCTTCGCAACGCAAGGCTCTAGAATGAAAGAAAATGGAGTTGAAGTTTTCAAAACTTTAGTTGAAAAATATAAATTAAATCCAAAAGCTTTAAACCCTCAAGGACAATCATTATTACACGCCTTATCTCGCCGAGGAAATTCAGAAATCATCAATTATGTAATTTCTAAAGGTGCTGATGCTAAAGTAGTAGATAAAGCAGGAAACACGGCTTTAATGGTGGCTGCTGCCGGAAAAAACACAGATTTAATCAATTTATTCTTATCAAAATCTAACAATATTAATGCTGTTAACTCGAATGGAGAATCGGCTTTGACAAAGGCAGTAGCATCTGGAACTCCTGAAATCGTAACTTTATTAATTGATAAAGGTGCAAAAACGGATATCAAGGATAAAGAAGGTAATAATTTAGCATCATATTGGTTCAATTCTTTCAAACCAAATGATGAAACATTTACACAAAAACAAGAAATATTAGCAAAGGCAAAGGTAGATTTTAAAGCCACTCAACAAAAAGGTTCGACATTATTGCATTTAGCTGTAGATAAAGGTGATAACGCTTTAGTAAAGAAAGCAATTGAATTAGGTGTAAATATTAATGCACAAGACGAAGACGGGAATACAGCTTTACATAAAGCAGCTCTAATTGCTAAAGATGATCAAATCTTAAAAACTTTAATTGGTGCAGGTACTCAAAAAAATTTAAAAACAGAATTTGAAGAAACAGCTTACGAATTAGCTGCTCAAAACGAATTCTTGAAGAAAAATAATGTATCGATTGACTTCTTAAAATAATACAGAAAATGAAATTTAACGTCATAAAAAAAATATTCAGCGTCGTAGTTATTCTAATGGCTACTGCCACTTTCGCTCAAACAACGAAGTATAAAACAATGATCCAGATGGAGAATTATACAGGTAAGGAAGCTTACATTGTAATTTCTTTGATTAATCCAAAAGGACAATACGAGAAAACGTTAGGAGTTTTAGGAAAAGATAATGAATGGTATAACACATTAAAAGAGTGGGATAAATTCAATAAAAAGAAAAAAGAAAAATTAAACGGAATTACAGGAGCTTCTGTGGCAGGTGGTGCAAGAGCAACACGTGTGATCGAATTTGATACAGCGAAATTAAATAAAGGGTATAAAATCCGTTTTGAATCTGCTGTTGAAACACAAAAGTACGTGGTAAAAGATGCTGAAATTGCATTAACATCTGCGGCATTAGACAATAAAGCAGGAATTAAAGGAACAGAATACATTAAAGCCGTACGTTTTATTAAAGTTCAGTAAAATGATCCTATCGATTTGGAGGTTTGCCCATTTGGCATTAGCCCTTATATCATCAGCTTTTCTTTTAATCCTTTCCACGACAGGAGTAATTTTAGCGGTTGATGCCATCAATGAGAAATCTCCGGCCTACAAAGTCGAAAATTTTGAAAATATTACACTCGCGCAGGTTCTTCCAACTTTGCGCGAGAATTATTTTGAAATTATCGAAATAAAAGTTGATCACAACGATTTTGTAACGATTGATGCGATGGACGAAGATGGGAATCCTATCCAATCGTACATCGATCCGAATACAGCAAAAAACATTGGAGAAATCGTTCCAAAAAGTGATTTCATCAATTGGACCACTGCCCTACACCGCTCATTATTTTTAAAAGAAACAGGACGCGCCATTGTTGGGGTCATTTCCTTCATCTTATTTTTAATTTCAGTGAGTGGATTAATCTTAGTGATTCAACGCCAAAACGGAATTTTAAACTTCTTCACGAAAGTCAATAAAGACTCATTTGCCCAATATTTTCATGTGGCAACCGGACGTTGGTTATTGATTCCTATTGTGATCATTGGATTAACAGGAACATTCATTTTCTTGGCACGATTAGAACCTTTAGTTGGTCAACCAACAGAAGTGGAACACCCCATCAAAGAAAATTTACCTGCCAAAGATTTAAGTGAAATAGAATTTTTCCAAAACACGAAATTAAGCAGTGTAGAAAGAATTGAATTTCCATTTATTCCCGATGATGAAGCAGAACCATTTATCGTTCATTTAAGAAAGAAAAATGTAACGATTAATCAAGTCAATGGAGAAATTATGGCTGAATCATTCCATCCATATTCTGCAGTTGTTGAGAAATTCAATATCGATTTACATACGGGTCGTACAAATATCATTTGGGCAGCAATTTTAGGAATCGCATCACTTAATATTTTATTCTTTATTTGGTCAGGATTTGCCATTACCTTAAAACGTACACGTACGAAAATCGGAAAAAATAAATTCAAAGCCAACGAAGCTGAAATTGTAGTTTTAGTGGGTTCTGAAAATGGTTCAACAGTTGGTTTTGCGAATAAAATTCATCAACAATTTTTAGCCAACGGAAAGAAATCATTTATGGTTCAAATGAATCAATATGAAACGTATCCTAATGCTGAACATATCGTGGTTTTTACTTCCACTTATGGAATTGGAGATGCGCCCGCTAATGCCAAGAAATTTGAAGAATTAATTGCTCAATATCCGCAATCACAAGATGTAAAATTCTCTGTCGTTGGATTTGGTTCAAGAGCTTACTCCGATTATTGTGGCTACGCGGTTAAAGTGGATCAATGGTTCGAAAAACAATCGTGGGCAACACGTTTATTGGATTTAAAAACCATCAACGATAAATCTCCAGAAGAGTTTACAAATTGGGTCATTGCATACAAAGAGGCTACGGATATTCCATTAGCGACAACGCCAGCCATGTATGTGGGTAAAGCTCCAAAATTAAAAGATTTAAAAGTAATTTCTTCGACACAAGTTACAAAAGAAGATGCAACTTTCACTGTTGTTTTAGATGCTAAACAGAAGTTTAAATCGGGCGATTTATTAGCCATTTATCCGGCGAATGATCATCGCGAACGTTTGTATTCAATTGGTAAAGTCGAGAACAAATTGCAGTTGATTGTGAAGTTACACAAATTGGGTTTAGGTTCTCAATATTTACACGACTTAAAAGCTGGTCAATCCATCAAAGCACGCGTCGTAAAAAACAAAGCGTTTCATTTTCCAAAACAAGCATCTAAAGTGATCATGATTGCAAATGGAACCGGAATTGCGCCATTTTTAGGAATGGTAGATGAGAATAAAAAGAAGGTCGAAACGCATTTATATACAGGTTTTAGATTTGATAATTCCATCACAAAAGGGTATCAACAATTTGCGAATGAACAGATCGAAAAGAATCAATTAAATCAATTTCACATTGCTTTTTCTCGTGAAGAAAATAAACAGTATGTGATGGATCTAGTTCGAAGAGATGCGAAATTCTTTGCAGATATATTACAACAAAATGGTGTCATCATGATTTGTGGTGCCTTAGCGATGCAACACGATATCGAAAAAGTATTGGAAGAAATTTGTCAAACCCATCTCAACCAATCATTCGATCATTTTAAATCAAACGGACAATTTTTAACGGATTGTTATTAGCAAAATATCCGTCTAATTTCTCGTCAATTGAAGTAATTTTCGTTTCGTAAGAATAAGTAGATTGTATCGAAAACTAGGATGAATATTTGTAAATTAAAGTATGCAAATTTCTTATGTGTACATCATTAAATGTAAAGACAATTCTTTTTATGTAGGTGTCACTAATAATGTATTTAAACGTTTTGAAGAGCGCCAAAATGGAATAGATTCAAAAGCTTTTACTTTCAATAGAAGACCTATTGAATTAGTTTATTTTACAATTTTTACAAATATTGAAATTGCAATAGCAACCGAAAAAAAAATCAAGAAATGGTCAAAAGCTAAAAAAGAAGCATTGATTGAAAATCGCGTTATTGATTTGCCTAATTTATCGAAAAAGAAATTTTAATCAACCGTCTAATTTCTCGATACTTTTGAAATTATTCTATCGAATAATTTCAAACACTCGAAATGACGTTTTATTTTTCATCAATTTGAGTGATAATGGTCTCGAAAGAAAAAGATAATTGTATCGAGAATTAAGACGAAAATTGAAAAATATTGAATTCCTTATAATTTTAACTAATTTTTTAGACACTCGAAATGACAGTTTATTTTTCCGTCAGTTCGAGTGATTTTCGTTTCGCAAGAATAAGAAAATTGTATCGAGAACTAAGACGAAAAATAATACTATGAAATCCTCATTTTTTAAATACATATTCATTTTTATACTATTTGTATCACTAATTCCGGCAAATGCACAAACGGTCGGAATTAGAGATACTGTTTTAATGGGAAGCCGTTTCAAAATTACTTTGGTGGATACCGATTCGATTTCAGTTGAAAAAAACATCAACAAAGCCATTGATGAGATGGTACGAATTGAACATTTGATTTCGGATTGGAAACCCACTTCACAAGTTTCTCGAATCAACCAAAATGCAGGAATCCAACCGGTAAAAGTAGATCAAGAAGTCATCGACTTAACCAAACGCGCTCTTTACTTCTCCAAAATAACAGAAGGTGCTTTTGACATCAGCTTTGCGGCGATGGATCGCATCTGGAAATTCGATGGTTCCATGGAAGAAATTCCGACCTCATCAGCAATTCAAAAAGCCATTGAAAAAATCGGTTATCAACACATCATCATCAACGAAGAAGCTTCAACTATTTTCTTAGAAAAACCAGGAATGAAAATTGGCTTTGGTTCAACAGGAAAAGGATATGCGGCAGATAAAGCCCGTGAATTAATGCTTCAATTGGGAATAAATGCTGGAATTATCGATGCCTCTGGCGATATGACGACTTGGGGAACACAACCCGATGGAAAACCTTGGAGAATCGGAATCAACAATCCATTTGATCGCCATCAAATGGCCGATATTCTTTCCTTAAAAAAAGCTGCCGTAACCACTTCTGGAGACTATGAAAAATTCGTGGTAATTGATGGTAAACGCTATTCCCACATCATCAATCCCAAAACAGGTATGCCTTCTACTGGTTTAACCGGTGTAACCGTGATTGGACCAAATGCTGAAATGTGCAATGGTTTCTCTACGTCTATGATGGTTTTAGGGAAAGAAAAAGGATTAGCTTTCATCAATCAGCAAAAAGAGTATGCCGCTTTATTGATTACCGATAACGGAAAAATCATTCGTTCGAAGAACTACAAAAAAATTAAAAAGAAACTCAAATAATCGATAGCACTTTTACTCTGCCACTTCAAGATGTATTCCTGCAAAATAAGCTTGGTTGATCACCGCATCGGCATCTTTTAAATCAATGATAAAGAAAAAATAGCTATCACCAAACGAATTATAATTCATCAAAATTTTACCGTTTTGCTTCAAAAATGATTGGATATATGGAAACAAATCGGCTGAATAAGTATCTTCTGGTATTTCGATTTGTAACGGTTGATCGACTGCTGAAGCAATAAAATCTTCAAGATCTTCAAACTCAAATTTCCAATCCGATTGCCAATAGAATTCTAAAAGTAAATCGGCATTATCGCCCTCGTCTTCCATTTCATCCATTACCAATTTTTGATGTAATTTTTTTGCGCGATGCAAGACTTCTGATTCATCGGTCAACGGATTAATCAATTTCAATAAATTAGCATACAATTGTGCATTGACTTCATAATACACTTCTTTTGTAGCATCTTTGAACATTTTATCCAAATGCGGTATGCCCATCGTTTGACACAATCCCAACAACACATCTTCTATCTTTTCAAGCGCTTCCGCGTGATCGGAATTTATGGGTAAAATCAAACTACACGGTTCGGCTTTTTGCCAAAAATCAATAAAATCGGTCTCAAATTGTGACGAATAAAGCACCTCATACACATTGATTTCATCGGAATCTTGATATCCACAAAAGATTAAAAAATCGTGATCAATCCATTGAAATTTATTTTCTGGATGGGAAGTTTTAAAAAACAGATGTAAGAAGTTCACAGAGTTTTCATCAAAATAATTCGGTTCTACTGTCGAAAAGTTAATTTTAGGAGCGATGATCGCATATAAATCTTCATAGGTAGAAATGCCGTTTGGAATTAATTGATTTTCTAAATCAAATGCATTGGGAATTAAATAATAATTCAACTCGCAAAATCCCTCCGTACCGATCAATTTTGTACGATAATTGAATTCATCATCCTGTTCATAAAACTCAAAAATTGATTTGAATATTTTCAGATAATCTGTACCGTCTGCTGCGTTGGTTTCTTGCTTGGGATTAAAAAATTTTGAGAACATTATGGGGTAGTATGAGGTATAATTTGACGTAAGGCTTTATTGTTCTGTTTCACATCTGTAATGATCCATCGCAATTGCGGATCACTATTTTTTATACGATCTTCTAAAGTCGTTTTAATTTCTTTATTTGGAAATATACCGTGGCCCTTTACTTCCGTTTGATAGTATTTAGGCTCTAAAAATACGGTACCAATATGCAGCTTTAGTTTCGAATGAGGCAATTCATATTTCGGCATTAGTCCCGCCACACTACCATTGGCATCGCCCCCCGTTTCTTCTCCCACAAAGTAAGCGCGGTTGAAACCTTTCAAATTGGATGAAATCAAAGATGACGCAGAAAACGAACCTCCATTAATAATTACGTACAGATTTCCGGTGTAAGGATGATCAGGTGGATTATTTCTAATGCGACTTAATTGTGGCTTAATATAATATCCCGTGTCGTCTTTTCGGGTGATCAAATGAGACAACAATGATATTGGATACACTATTGGCCGAGACCATTTAGGGAAAAGGGATACAATAGCATGTTGAAATGCTGAAGGCTTTACGATGGATTGTTTGGCTAAAAATTCGTCTTGATTAGGTACAAAATAAGAAAACAATTGAAAAGCATCAGCTAATCGTCCACCACCATTATTTCTTAAATCCAACACCAGATTTTTTACCTTGTGTGTTTTTATCAATTCAAAAATCTTTTGATAATCCTTTGTATAATCGCCATAACTAAAAGTACTTACACGGAGCATGGCAAAGGTGCTATCATTAGTTGGAAACGATAATACTCTGGCGTAAGTCTTATTGCTTTTATTGAATGAAAACTCATACGATTTCAACGGATTAACTGTTGCTACTTTCTTTGGCATTTGAACCCGAATCGTATCTTTTTTATCGGCTATTTTTTTATTTTCTTCTCCTTTTTTAAACGTACGTTTTGCCCAATACGGATATTTTTTTCCCTGATAGGATAATTCGAATAAAACAGAATCCTTGATGGGGTGTTCTAAATTATAATAATAGGTAAAGAATGTACGATTTAGCCGGTTTTGAAAATAAGAGGTATTAAATCCATCACCATAAAATGTATGATGAAATTTATTTAAATAGTAAGCGGGAGCGATTGAATCAATACTAAGAATAACTGCACCTGGTTTTACCAATGAATCTTTTGATTTGGTCTGTACCAAATACAAAGAATCATTTTGCCAAAAGGTCGTCAATTGACTCAATGGTCCAGATGAATCTTTGATGCGTTTTAATTCATGTTTAGGATACCTCGGAAACAAAGGCATCACATCCGTATGACCATGTCGAATTTCACTCACTACAGGTTGTAATTTCAAGAAAAATTCGTTGGGTTTCAATGTTTGTTTAATCGTAGCTTTTAAACTATCAAAACGAAAATCAATCATTTCTTGCGAAACATACCAATCCAATTTGGGATGATTCTTTTTTAATTTCCGGTGAACAAATTCAATATCTTTTAGTTGTTGTTCAACCGTGAGATCACGTTCCAAATGTGCATTATATCGCTCAACTGATAAACAACCAGTTGAAATCAGAATTAAAAATCCCAATACGATATAATGCTTTATTTTCATTGTTTTTTCTTCTTTATATCTTCTAAAATCCAATCCAATTGAGGATCATGTTCTTGCATAAAATCTGAGAAATGATAGGGTATTTCCTGATGAGGGAACACGCCTCTCCCTTTCAATTCTCGTGTTTGATTCGGTTGAAAGACCATTTGAGGAATTAGAATTTTTATTTTCGAATGGGGAAGTTTATAATCTTCTGAATAACCTGCCACTGTTCCATTATAATCTCCTCCAGTTTCTTCACCTACAAAAATAGCTTTACCTTCAGCATATAATGCAGACGAAATTAAACTGGCTGCAGAATAACTTTTCCCACTCGTTAGTACATACAAATTCCCTTCATAACGGTTCTTATCTTTGAAAAGAAAATTTTTCTTGCGACCGTCGTTATAATAATATGCGCCATCCATTTTCGTTGTACGAAAAAATGACTCCGTTGATTTATAAACAATTAAAGGTAAGAATATTGTATGTAAAAATGGATTTGGTTTACGATAAAATCGAGAAAATAAAGTCCATTTCGATTTCACTTTCAACAAGGGATCAATCACCATTTGAGGCTCGCTCTTCGTTGTCAAATAAGCAAACAGATGATTGATATCTTCGGGATATCCTCCACTATTCTCTCTTAAATCTAAGATTAAATTTTTTGTACCTAGTCTTTGTATAGAATCAAAAATATGATCATACGCTTTCTTATGACTGCCTAAAGTAAATGAATTGATGTCGAGTACCACAGTTGTTGAATCTTGTGGATTAGGAAAATACAAGGCACGATTGTATTTCTTTTTCACTCGATCAAAAGCATAGTATTTATTGATTTTACGTTTTAATTGTAGACTATCTTTTACTTTTAATCGTTCCGCTTTCGTTAATTTACTTTTTTCAATTTTCAGACGATCTTTAACAGACTGAATCGAATCTTTTTTGGAAATGAGGGTGTCTTTTTTCTTTTTATCTTTTTTTAATTCACGATATAAAACATGGTGAAAAACAGAATCATTCTGCTGCAAGGTCAATACAACAGAATCCCTCACTTTCAGCTTGCGATCGACATAATTGATGAAATAAGATGCATTATAATTTTGATTCAACACTTTTGTATACCCATCACCTGCACGAACATTTGGATTCTTTTGAATAAAATCTTGATAAGAATATCCATCAATAGCTAAGAGTTCTGAATGGACCAATAAAGTGGAATCTTTCGTATAATTTTCATCCAAAAAAATACGATTTTCAGCATTTTTAAAGGCCAATAATTTCAAGGGATTCTTCGAACCTTTATACTTTTTTTTGGCTTCTTTTGTTAACTTGTAATCAAGAGGCGAAACATACGTATGCCCATGCCCAAAACTAGAAACAACCTGCATCAAATGCATGGCAAAATCATTGGGAACCATCGGCTGAGTAATAGTCGATTTAAAACTATCCAAACGGAATTTTATCACCTCTTCGGGATAGTACCACTCCAAATTCACATGTTTTTTCAGTAATTTATTCGTAGTAAAATCCACATCTTTTCTCAACGCTTCTACACTTAAAGGTTGATCCAAATGTTGATTGAATTTTTCTTTCGATACACATGAAAATGTACCACATACAAGCAATAAAAGTCCAAAATATTTATTCATAGGGTGATTTATCAGTAGAGACGCTAATAATTAAAAAAGGTTACTTTTTGGTTGAATTTAATTTGTATTTATAGGTATAGTCCATTTTTATCGTTAAACCATCTTTTTCCATGGTCATTTTCATTGGTCCTTCGAACGACGAGTCATAGATGTTGTTATCCTTCACCGAAACTTTCATCTGCCCTATAACTTTATACGTATCTATGCTTATCATTAATCCGTCTAAATTTTGCTTTTTTTGATCTGAAAATAATAATACATCAAAATATGCCCAATCGTTTTCTAAATTTTTTAACGTATATTTTACGACGAAATCCATCACATAATTTTTCCCATTTTCTAATGGAATATCCGTACTAAATGGTAAGGAATGACTTTGACCAATAGTAAAAGTTTCTGTAGGATATTTCGTTAAACTTTCAAAACTTTTTAATATTCCTGAGAATACATCTTTATATTGTGCTGGACCAACATACTCAAATTTTTCACGTCCTTTATCATTTGAAATTCCTTTTAATTTTACTTCATACAGCCCTTTAATTTCGTCTGAATTATAAGGAATGGGCTGATTGTTCATTTTAAGGCTCATATCAATTTTCGTATAAGTCACTTCAAATGGAACATCTTTATTTGGTAATTGATCGAAGGATTGGGTCTGAATATCAAAAGTAGAAAGGGTATGTGAAGTCGTTTCTTTTTCTATTCCTTCAATTTCAATAGGTGCATCTATTTGCATTTTTAATTCCAAATCAGAATTCATTTTCATCTTATAAATGCTATTAGGGGCTAATGTCCCTTTGAATTGAAACGTATCTTGCGCAAATGATGAGATGGATAATAAACTAAATAATAGGGTTGTTTTTAAACTTTTCATAGCCTTATGGTTTTACTTCTGAATAAAATTGTTGGATAAAATTTTCCATGTAGACATGTCTTTCTTGGGCGATGGCTTTTCCTGTTGCCGTATTCATCAAATCCTTTAATTTGAATAATTTGTCATAAAAATGTTGAACGCTGGAAGCATTTTTACTTTGATCGAAGGGATGATATAATATATTTCCTGTACTTCCTCCATAGGCAAAGCATCGCGCTATCCCTACAGCTCCAATTGCATCTAAACGATCTGCATCTTGTACGATCATCGCCTCGATGGAAGTTGGTTGATTGCCTTTGCTAAACGATACTTGAGAAACAATCTCATTTACGCGTGCTATAATTGCTGCATCCAAATTCAAGGATTGTAAATACGATGTGATCATTTCTTCGGATTGGTCAATACCGTCATGCAATTTATAATCTCCTATATCATGTACCCATGCGGCCAATTCGACTAAAAAAGCATCTGCATTTTCGTGCGCTAAAATCTTTTTAGCATTGGTTACCACGCGTTCAATGTGGAAATAATCATGACCGGTACCTTCGTCCAAAAATATTTTTTTGATGTACGCTTGTACTTGAGTAAGGATTTCTAATTTATTCATTCTTAATTATTATTCTGTTTTCGTATGGAGGATTAATGATCTGATGTTTTATAATATAATGTTTTAATGCCTCATAATCGGATATCGATTGATTATGATCAGCGGATACAACAACACTTTCGTATTGATTTAATTTGCTAAAATTATAATCGTTTAAAACTAAGGTATAAATTTTATCGGGGTTTATCCCTTCCATCACTAATTCTTTTGTTTTAGGCTCCCAGATATATTTTGAACCTGAAAGCTGAACTAACTTAGGTTTCTCCGCTGTAAGATATCCGTAGATGAAGTTCTTAAAATCCACACCTTTAATCTGTACAACAACCATTTTATTTCCATAAGGCAATAAAGTTCGCGCTTTTTCATACGTAAAATCTCCTTTCTCTACGGATTTTCGAATACCACTCCCGTCAATAAGAGCCAAATCAGTTTGATAGTAATCTCTCATAGCATCTGTAATCAAATTTCCAGCTCGAGATTCTTTTTTTAAACTTTCAAATGCATCCAAATCCACGTGAAGCGTTCCTAATTTTTCATGCAATAATAATTCTACACGTTGACGTTCTTGATTTTCTATCGCCTGCAGTTCAGGATTTCTTGGAATGGAATGATCCAACGGAATGATTTCAATCAAAGGTCGTTTTTGCTTGGATAAAATAACTTTTGCTACCGAACTCATATTTCCAGCAGTTGCAATAATGGGACGATGATTTTGATAATGAATTTGGGTATGATATTCTTCTAATTCTTCGGTTAAAATCAAATCGATGGATGGAAAATACTGTAATAATTTTTTGTTTTTTTCTAAATCCATCTGAGTCACGGCAACAATAATATCCACCAATTTTAAATCGATTTGGTTAAGCACCCGTGCTGTAGAAGCATACACATCTTCTTGTAGAACCCTCGGATCCTTTTTGGTCGTTTCCATTTGATCAGTCAATCCTATCATTAAGATTCGTAATCCATTTTTGTTGATTAGGACATGTGTAGGCAAATCAAATAACGGTTGATTCAGCCCATGGATAAGGTTGGAAGTAAAAAATTGCCCTTTGGATTCTTTGAGCAAAGATTGTAGATGGTCTAAACCATAATCAAATTCATGTTGCCCAAAATTATAATAGTCTACAGGAATTAGATTGAATGCTGGAATCATATGCTTTCCATGATAAATTCCACCATACAAAACACCACCAACAAAATCTCCACCATGAATGGTAATGGTAGCTGGATAATCCTCTTTTGCTTGATCGACTACAGTTTTTAATCGTGCTACTCCACCTCGTGTTCCTTCCACATCATCCAAGGGATAAAGTTGATGAGCATCCGTAAAATAAAGTAATTGTAACGATTGAGAAAAAGCAAAAATTGGAAACAAAACCACAAATAATAGCCTATAATTTTTCATAAAAAAAACTTCAACAGCTAAAGCTATTGAAGTTTTTAGAAATATCTTTTAAAATCAGATTATTGTTTTACAATTTTTTGAGTCGTTGTTCCTTTATCGGTAACTACATTTAAAATATAAACTCCACTTGATAAAGAAGATACATCAACTGTTTCTTTTTTCGTTGTAGAAATTAATTTTCCTGTTAAATCAATTAAATCTACTTTCTGAATTTTGTCTTGCGTTTTAATGTTCACCACATCTTTAGCCACCGTTGGATAAACTGAAATTTTAGATTTCACCACTTCTGATGTAGATAACACTTCTGCATTAGCTCCAGTAATTAATAATGTATAATGTTGATCCGCAGCTACGCCTTCATCATTTACTAATGTTCCTTTGTTTGAAATTACTACACGATAATTGCGTCCCGCTACTGGATTTTTAATTAAAACTTGCTCAATATTATCCACCGTATTGTCTCCTTTAACAGCTGCTCCTGTTGGATTAGATAATTCCAATTTCCATGGATAATAAACTTCATTGGTTTCAGTATCAATCACACGTAAGTCAAAATCATTCACAAGTTTAGATGAAGTATCATTCATTGTATTTAATGTTCCTGATGCTAATTCAGCAGCAGGATCAATCCAAGAAATTGTAACTTTTAAATCTTCTCCTTCACGAGCTGAAATTACTTTTTCATCATTTACACCAGAAACTTTTACTTTACGCTCTAACGTATCTTCATTATTATGAGTGGACAATACAACTTCAGCAGCTTTTAAGCCATCAAGAACTCCCCATCCGTACCAGTTGTCTGGTCCATCATAATTTCCAGCTTCCATCGCAGTGTGCGTTAAGATGGCTTTTACTTCATCCGCAAAGAAATAGAACTCGTTATCGTTTGTTAATAAACGCTTTAATTGCGTTAAAGATCCAATTGTCCCTGTTACCTTAGGAGCAGAGTATGATGTTCCACTACCTCTTGTATACGTATTCACTGAAGCAGTATTCGTACTTGAAACGGTTGGTGCAATAACTAATGTACCTACAGCAGCTAAATCAGGTTTAATTGCTCCATCTTTACGAGGTCCTGCACTACTATAACTTGAACGTGTAATTTCTGCCGTATTTGCAAACTTATAGGTTGTAGCATCTGTAGGTAAATCAATTGCTCCTACAACGATTATGTTTTTAGCCAACGATCCATTTCCTATACAATAAGCTCCTATTGCACAGTTTGCATCAGGCACGATATCTCCCTCCTCAAAAGGCACATATCCTGAAGCACTCCAACGGTATTTATTATCATTTGGTCCTGGTACTGTACCATAATAGTTCCCAGCTGATTTTACGATAGCGAATTTTGGATCAGCATATACAATTTCATCTATGGCTTGATCATTAGACTGGTATGCTCCCGCTAAGGTTTGTGAAGGGCTTGTCATGATGGTTGTATTGACACCATAATAATACCCTGCTCCTCGTGATCCAGTTGCATCATATGACCAACCATTATTCACCCCATACGAGTGATTGGAAATATACTCACCATATTCTAAAATCTTCGTAAAACGATTTCCATTCGAAGTTTCTGCAAAACCAGCATGCTTAACAATGGCTTTAGGCAAAACACCTTTGGCAACATTTGGAAGTGAAAAAACTGTTCCGCGGCCTTCTCCCATAATAAATCCTGCAACAGAAGTCGCGTGAGAACTTAAACCTTGAGCACCATTCTCTAAATCAATTACACGAAATTGTCCCGCATTATCTAAATCCCTAAATTCATTATGATTTGGTAAAACTTTTCCACCATCGAAAATCGCAATGCTCATATTTTCACCATTCAATGCAAAACCTCCAACAGCACCTGCTTGTAATTGTTCGATATTAGAAGCATTATTTGCACGAAAATCATCCGATTGCACAATCGCAATATGATCATTGGAAATTTCAGTAATGACATCTCTTTTTTCATGTAAAAAAGAGGATCCACCTTTCATTTGGATGGCATCAATAAACGCATTTTTATTGGCCGTTTCCGTATTAAATTTTTCTTTAAGTCGTTCAGTAGTTTGAGCATTAACTCCTCCATAAACCAGAGTAATTAAAGCTAAAGAAAGTAATTTTTTCTTCATGTAAATTCGTATAATGTTAAAAGTTATTTATTCTCTAATTGATTAAAAACAGGCGCATCATCATCAAATCCAGATAAATTCTTTTTATTCCGCAAAGAATCTTCAACCAATCCTAAGCTGTCAAATTTCTTTTTATTCGCCTCACTTTGCGCATTAAATTTTTCTTTCAGTTTATTTTTCTTAGCTTCCATTAATGAATCAACGGACGCATTCTTCGAATTTTCATTCATCGGCTGATTTTTTTGTTGACATCCCATAATTAAGCTGAATAGAAAAACAAAACGGATGGATATAAACCTGTTCATTTTATTGAATAAAATTTAAAGTAATAAAATTAATAAAACATTTTTGTTTTTAAGTTAATAATATCCAATTTTCACTATCAAAATAACTTTTTTAACATGATATAATTATCAATCTCGAAATAAATAAATTCAAAATTAAACAGTTACAATAAATCATAAACATTATTTATTTTTTAAGGATTGAATGGAAATTATCATTCAAATGAATGGACTTAAAAATTTTATCAAATAAAATGCTTATCTTTGCACCTCAAATTTGTAAAACGGGACGAGTTCCCATAATAATTAGTTATACTATGGCTACAAAAATTAGATTACAAAGACATGGTCGTAAAGGAAAACCATTCTTTCACATCGTAGTTGCTGACTCAAGAGCAAAACGTGATGGTCGTTTCATCGAAAAATTAGGGACTTACAACCCAATTACTAACCCTGCAACTGTTGAATTAAACGTTGATTCAGCTGTTAAATGGTTAATGACTGGTGCTGAGCCTACAAACACAGCTAAAGCTTTATTATCTTACAAAGGTGCTTACATGAAAAAACACTTATTAGGTGGTGTTGCTAAAGGAGCATTCTCTCAAGAAGAAGCTGAAAAACGTTTCGCTGCATGGTTAGAAGCTAAAGATGCTAAAATCCAAGCGAAAAAAGACGGTTTATCTGCTGAAGCTACTGCTGCTAAATTAGCTGCTTTAGAAGCTGAGAAAGCTGTAAACGAAGCTCGTGCTAAAGCTGCTCAAGAAGCTGAAGCTGCTGCTCAAGCTGAAGAAACTACTGCTGAAGAAGCAGAAGGTACAACTGAAGAAGTTGCTACAGAAGAATAATTTATAAGTTCAAGAAAGGATCCCAATGACAAAAAATGATTGTTACTACTTAGGTAAGGTTACGAAGAAACATGGTTTCAAAGGTAATTTAATCATTCATTTGGATACAGACGAACCCGAATTATACGATACTTTGGAAGCAGTGTTCATCGAGCAAGATGGAACACTGGTTCCTTTTTTCTTTGAAACTTCACAACCTTATCAAGGCACTAAACTTTTAGTGAAGTTTGAAGACTTATCTCCTGAAGAAGCGGAACGATTAGTGAATCGTGAAGTTTATCTTCCTTTAACTACATTACCAGAATTATCTGGAACAGATTTCTACTATCACGAAATTATCGGATTTACAATTTTTGACCAATCAAATACAGAAGTTGGTACCATAAAAGCTGTAAATGACTCTGCCGCTCAAGCTTATTTTGAAGTAGAGGCACAAGGGAAAGAAATCTTAATTCCAATGATTGACGAATGGATTTTAGAACTTAACCGCGAAGAAAAAGCGATGTTAATTCAAATTCCAGACGGTTTATTGGATATCTATTTAGGATAATTATCCCTATCTTTCATTTATTAACCTATCAATAAATGGAAGAACTTATTCACTTTACAAATTTTACATCTTATTATGGACATATTCATCTAATGTCTTTACATTTTGATGCATTTAATGCTGAAATAAATTTAATCATTGACATTAATTTAGATGACCTGAATTATACATGGGAAATAAAAGCGGAACAAGTATTAGACTTCAAAAATCTAACACAGTGTTCATTAAATCCATTTTTTCGTATAAAAGAATATAAAGAACATTCTATTATAAAGGGCTATACTGATGAATTGGTTAGTATTCAATTAAATGAAAATCCAGAGCAAAATCCTATTCTTTTAAGTAAAATTCATCATTTTCTTAAAAAAGAAACAGGTTTATGGATGGATTTAAATCAATTAAATCAGCGTTATTTATTTATTCCAGAGTCAATATTTTCAAAATTTAAACAATTTTGTAAAACTGATCAAATAAATTATCAGATTGAAGATATTCAAAAACCAATAGCATCAAATCTAAAGCTTTTAATTTTCGGAAATGAATTAGTCTCGTCAGACTTTTACAATTTTAAGCAACCTTATATAGTTGCAAAAAACTTCAGTGCAAAAAGAATTGATTAATCAGATAAGTAAAATATCATTTTTATTGTCAATTTCGTAACTTTGCAAACTCAATCGTAACAAGACAATGGAAGAAGAAAAAAAATCTTTGAACTTTATCGAGCAAATCATTGAAGATGATTTAGCCAATGGGATGCCTAAGGAAAACTTACGTTTTCGTTTCCCACCAGAGCCAAATGGTTATTTACACATCGGTCACGCAAAAGCAATTTGCTTAAACTTCGGTTTAGGTCAAAAGTACAATGCACCGGTAAACTTACGTTTTGACGACACCAACCCAGCCAAAGAAGAACAAGAATTCGTAGACTCGATCCGCGAAGACGTGAAATGGATGGGATTTGAATGGGCTGAAGAACGTTATGCTTCTGATTACTTCCAGCAGCTTTACGATTGGGCTGTACAGATGATTAAAGATGGTAAAGCATATGTTGACGACCAATCATCTGAAGTGATTAACGAACAACGTAAAACACCTTTCGAACCAGGAATCGAATCGCCTTACCGTAATCGTTCTGTTGAAGAAAATTTAGCGTTATTCGAAAAAATGAAAGCAGGAGAATTCGAAGAAGGTTCTCATGTTTTACGTGCAAAAATCGACATGACATCGCCAAACATGAATATGCGCGACCCTGTTATGTACCGTGTTTTAAAACGTCCTCACCACCGTACAGGAGATACTTGGAAAATTTATCCAATGTACGACTGGACACATGGTGAATCGGACTACATTGAAGGAATCTCTCACTCATTATGTTCTTTAGAGTTTAAAAATCACCGTGATTTATACAACTGGTACAAAGAACAAGTGGAAATCCCAGGGCAACCTCAAAAACCAAAACAACGTGAATTTGCGCGTGGAAATGTATCGTACATGATTACATCTAAGCGTAAATTAATGAAACTGGTTGAAGAAGGAATTGTAACAGGATGGGACGATCCTCGTATGCCTACCATTTCTGGTTTACGTCGTCGTGGATATACCGCAGAAGCAATTCGTAATTTCTGGGAAAAAGCAGGGATTGCTAAACGCGACAATGTTTTAGATATCTCTTTATTAGAATTCTCTATCCGTGAAATTTTAAACAAAACGGCTCCACGTGTCATGGCAGTTGTTGATCCTGTGAAAGTAGTGATCGAAAACTATCCGGAAGGACAAGTGGAAGAATTAACATTAGAAAATAATCCAGAAGACGAAAACGCAGGTTCTCGTACGGTTCCATTTACACGTGAAATTTACATCGAACGTGACGACTTTATGGAAGAAGCTCCTAAGAAATTCTTCCGTTTATCATTAGGGAATGAAGTTCGTTTAAAAGGAGCGTACATTATCAAAGCAGAACGTGTGGAAAAAGATGCAGAAGGAAATATCACTACAATTTACGCGACTTACGATGCGGATACAAAATCAGGAAGTGGTTCTGAAGCATCGAAACGTAAAGTAAAAGGAACGTTACATTGGGTTTCTGCAACAGAAAATATTCCAGTTGAAGTGCGTGAATACGATCGTTTATTTACAGTGGAAGCTCCAGATGCAGAAAAAGATGTGGATTTCTTACAATTCGTTAATCCAAACTCATTAACAGTAAAACAAGGATTTGCGGAACCAGCTTTAAAAGATGCGAAAGTTGAAGATAAATTCCAGTTCCAACGTATCGGATATTTTGCTTTAGATAAAGATTCTACAGCAGATAAATTAGTGTTTAACCGTACGGTTACATTAAAAGATACTTGGGCTAAAATCAATAAATAAACATTTCCTCTTATAAACAAAAAAGCTCAGATTTCGGTCTGAGCTTTTTTATTATTAATTATTTAATTGTTGATTTATTTCCTTGATTTTGAGTAAATTTTAGGATGGAAAATTACAATCAACATTCACAATCGATCAAACATTGGAATGAAGATGATCGTCCACGAGAAAAATTAGCGTTAAAAGGGCGTTCATCTTTGTCCGATGCCGAACTTTTAGCCATTATTATGGGAAGTGGAAATAAAGAAGAATCTGCGGTTCAATTAGCCCAACGAATCTTAGCTTCAGCACAGAACAATTGGAACGAATTAGCCAAGTACTCCATCCAGGATTTATGCCAATTCAAAGGGGTTGGTGAAGCCAAAGCCATTTCAATCATCACCGCTTTAGAAATAGGGCGTCGAAGAAATACCCAAGAAGTTTTGGAACGCAAAAAGATAACTTCCAGCACTGATGCTGCATTGATTTTACAACAACAAATTGGCGATTTACCTACAGAAGAATTTTGGGTCATGTACCTCAATCAAGGCAATAAAATCATTAAAATTGAACAAATTTCGAGAGGAGGTATTACACAAACAGCCGTGGATATTCGGATCATTTTTAAACGAGGCATCGAATTAATGGCTACAGCGATGATCCTGTCACATAACCATCCATCCGGCAATTTAAATCCGAGTGAAGCCGATCGCCAATTAACCCGAAAAATCAAAGAAGCTTCGCACTATTTGGACATTCAAATTTTAGATCATATCATAGTATCTCAAAAAGATTATTTTTCGTTTGCAGACGAAGGTTTAATTTAGAAATTGATTACTTTTAAAGTTCATTGATAATCCATTACCATTGAATACACCACTCATCATTTATACTGAAAAAATCACGCCGAGAATCGACTATATTTTCAATTTTATTTTTCGAACATTTGGTGGGATTTCCTTTCAATACATTCATGATTTAAAGGAATTTAAAACGATGACTATTCCTAAAATTAATTTCTCGAATCACCAGATTGTGGATGAGATTAATTTTAGAGTCGATGATATTTTATTGGAAAATGGAATTAATCAAGCCATTGATTATTATTCCTTGCAACCGATTGGGCAATGCTTTTATTGGTTATCACGATATGAAGAATACGTTGCCAATCCACAACAATTTGATCAGCACAACCGATTTTTAGGTTCTGAATTGGATTATTCGCAGCCCATTGTCGATCAAATTTGTTATGAAATACAAAAGCAAATTCAAACGAAATATCCTGATTTTAAATTCAAAAAAAGAAGCTTTAAACAAATTAATACCCACGATGTAGATTTCGCGTGGAAATACAAATATCATTCGCCTCAAATCATCTTAGGTTCGCTAGTCAAAAAGATGTTAAAAGGAGAGTTCAAACTTCTCAAGCAACAGATTCAAGTGCTGATAGGGAAAAGAAACGATCCGTATGATCAGTATGAATATTACCGCACCTTATCGCATCAACATGGGGTAGAAAGTATTTTTTTCTGGTTATTGGGAAACTACAATGAATTCGACAAAAATCATTCGCATCATAATGTGAAACAAAAAAAACTCATCCAAAAGATTTCTTCTTGGGCAGAAATTGGAATACATCCTTCCTATCACTCCAATTTCAATACGGATTCGTTAACACTAGAAATCAAACGATTAGAAAATATATTGGACCGTCCGATCCGAAAGTCTCGTCAACATTTTATTAAATTGAACTTTCCACACACTTATCAACAATTGTTGAAAAATGGAATTCAAGAAGATTACACGATGGGATTTGCGCATACCATTGGGTTTAGAGCAGGAACAGTAACACCTTTTCAATGGTTTGATTTGCCGAATAATCAACAAACGTTATTAACAATCTATCCTTTTGTTGCAATGGATGTTACATTGAAAAATTATTTGAATTTATCTCCTGAAGAAGCAATAATAGAATTGCAACAACTGAAACAAAAAATTAAAAATGTTAATGGTAACTTTATCACGTTGTTTCATCAGTCTAATTTAACAGACGAATGGAAACCCTGGAGAAAAGTTTACGAAAGCTTGTTTGATGATTAAACGAATTACACGACAACAATTGGATGTATCGAAATACAACGCTTGCCTACAAGGCGCTGTAAATTATCGTATCTATGCGGAAAGTTGGTATTTGGATACGGTTGCTAATATGCAATGGGATTGTTTGGTACTAAATGATTATGAAGCCGTAATGCCGTTACCTTTTCAGAAAAAATTTGGAATTAAAATTATTTGCCAGCCATTATATTGTCAACAGTTGGGCGTGTTTTATCACTCTAAATTAAAGGATAATGTATTTGATTTATTCTTGCGAAAACTTAAATATACGATTGTAAGAAGTTATCATTTTAATGAAGACAACACCTTGGATTATCATCTAAAAGGAGAAAAAAGTACCAATCAAATTATTGATTTATCTCGTTCGGAAGATATAGTTTATGATAAAAAAACGTTGAAAAACTGTAAATCGTTCCAGAATAAAAAGGTGGAAATCCACAGTAATCAATCCATTGACGAGGTTATTGCATTTAAGAGAACAAACAGCGAACATTCTGCTAATCTTTATCTGCTTGAAAAGTTACTGAAGACTTTAGAACACCATGATCGTTTAGCCATACATTTTGCTTATCAAGGCGAAAATTTAGGTTACTCGTGTTATATTCTTTCTAAAAATAGAATTATTTATATTAATTCTGCATCCTCTATAAAAGGTAAAAAATATAGTGTTTCGACAGGATTATTAAATTATATGATTTCCGAAAATACCAATCAGAATCTAATATTTGATTTTGAAGGCTCGAATATCGAAGGAATTTCCAATTTCTTTAAGGGATTTGGAACAACAAAGGTATATTATACGAAGTATAAAAATTTATGGATTTAGATCATTTAACCATTTCTCGTGTCCAGAAAAAAGAACTTGAATCTTTCTTTACTTCAGCGTTTTATCAATTGCTGAAGCATATTCCTTTAACGGAATTACGGTTAAAATCTTATCAAAACAATCCATTTGCCGATGCCGAAGATTATATTTTATATTACATCGCCTATCAAGGTCAGATTATAAGTTATCGTACTTTATTATTTGATGAGATGCTTCCTGGACAAAAAGTGGTGTGGTCGAGCGGAAGTTGGACCGATGCTAATTATCGTCAAAAAGGACTTTCGAAAAAGCTATTAAAAGCTGTGGAAGCCGATTATCCTCAACAATCTATAATCTATACCCAGAGTATAGCTTCTAAAAAATTATACGATCGCACCGAATCTTTTCATGCGATAATTGATCGCGAATCAAAAGAGTTACATTATGATTTAAGTATTTTAGAGAGGAAACTTCCTTCTTCTTTGGTGAAAATAATGAATGGTTTGATTCCTCAAAAGAAACGAAAATTACCATTTAAATCGAAGTTCGAAAAATACAGTGTGGGGCAACAGAACATTTCCGATTTTTTAAACGCTAAAAGTCACAATAAAATATTTTCGCTTACTCAACCAAAGTTAGATTGGATTCTGAGTTATCCTTGGATTGGACAAAATACATATATAAAAGAAGGTCAAATGTATGATTTTAGTTTAGAGGATTCTACCTTTCAGTCCGATTGTTATCTATCTCACACCCATCAAAAAATCAATGCATTAATGGTGAGGAATATTAGAAGAAATGCTTATTATTTGCATTATGCCTTTTATGAAAATAATGAACAAGCCAAAGAAATCGCTCAATTTATAGTGAATGAAATGATCGAAAACCAACTTACTGTATTGATAATTCGAGATTCGACGATTTTAAAATGGGTAAAAAAATATCATAAGCCCTTGTTTATTAAACCTTATAAAAATTTTATGTTTGTTTCCGATGCACTTTATCAACAGGTAATAAACAATAAATTTCAGCACGGAATTGGTGAACTAATTTTTACATAATAATGATTTTCCAAAGAAATATTTTTCCATTTTATCACACGGTTTCAGATCAAAACCTACCGCATATTTCTAATCTTTATCGTTTAAAATCGGTAGATCAATTTCAGCGTGAGTTGGATTTTTTTCAGAAATATTATCAAGATATTGCGCTTACTGATTTGATCACATTATCGAATGAAGGAAAGGCGGACAATCATAATTTTTTTCATCTGAGTTTTGATGATGGATTAAAGGAAAATGCAGGTTTAATTGCAGAAATATTAATGGAAAGAAAATTAAATGCCACTTTCTTTCTAAATCCAAATTTTATCGGAAATCAAGAAATATTTTATCGATATAAAATTGCACTGATTATTGAGAAATCAAAAGATAAAACCTTCATTAATACTTTATTGCAACTTAATATTCATGATACGGAGTATATCGATCAATTGATTAAAGAATATAAAATTGATGTAAGTCGTTTTGATTTGTATATGAATGAGGATGATATTTCTTATCTAATTAAAAATGGTTTTACAATTGGTGCACACTCACTTACCCACCCCTATTACAAACATATTTCCTTAGAAGAACAAATTCTACAAACCAATAAAAGTATCGATATTATTCAAGAAAAATTCAATTTACCTTATCGTGTATTTTCTTTTCCTTTTACAGACGATGGTACAACGAGGGAATTATTCGAACATATAAAAGCCGATCTCACTTTTGGTACAGCCGGAATTAAAGATGATGAAATTCCGACTCATTTCCAACGTATTCCGATGGACGAGTGCACAGAAAAACCTAATTGGTTTATTTACAAGAATTTAGTATCTTATCGTTTGAAAAAAATGTTAGGTAAAAATATTGTAACCCATGGCTAAAATAATTTCTGTTCCGATCTTCACTTACATCCTTTTATTGATTGTTAGTTGTACCACACAACCCATTGGAATTACACATCCCAACCCGAACAATGAGGTTTCGATTCCAGTACAAAAAACAACATCAAATCAACTTTCGACAATCGAAGATTTTAAGATTACAAATGATTTATCACCAATTACGCTTAATGTAAATGTTATTATTTTAAAACGAGATAAAACATCGAAATCTAATTTTGACTTGAGCGATCCTGAAGAAAAGAAATTATTAGAAGATTATTTTGAACGTACCAATACCTCATGGTCCAAATTTTATCAGCCCGATAATTTAACGGGATGCTACACTGGAACCGACTTTTATCCCGATTCTAAAATCCGTTTTAAATACTATTATCACGAAATTATAGACCCTAAAGCGTGGGATTTTAGAACCAGTGGAGGAGATTTGGAATTAAAAAAATACAGTAATGTTTTGCCAGCAAAAAACTGGTATTTAACCTATTTGGATCAGCAAATTTATAATGACCCAAAATTTAAAAAAGGGATTAATGTTTACCTGCCTGTGGACGGAAGAGAATTTGATACATACTTAAAAAACAAATCGAAGAATTATAAACTGAATAATATCCAGGCTGCTCAATTACCTTCAACAGTCGATTTAAAAGCAACTTCGAGTATTTTTGCTCCCAATAGATATTTAAAATATTTAATGCATCGTTACCAATCTACGATTGAGAATAATACAACTTGGGAAAAGACGAGAGAATGGCATATTGGGGATGCTGTAGGTTTAGCACACGAATTAGGGCATACCTTAGGATTAACCCATTCGAACACTTATCATGGGGCTAACCAGTGTCAATATTCGTTATTATCACAGAATTGGCAACATGCTCGCAATTATTTACAGCCTACTGAAATAATAAAAGCGCATAAAAATTTACGTGAAAGCAATCTGATACAGTTTGTGACAGAGGATTCATTCTTAGGAAACACGTTTAAAATAAATGCCAATACCAACTGGACCAAAACTCAACGTTTTTATTCGAATTTAGAGCTATTGGATAATATAGATCTTCGTATTTCCGAACCAATTATTATAGCGCCCCAAGCCCAAATTACATTGGGTAATAATGCGAAAATCATCTTGGAAAAGAATGGAAAAATAGTCTATCCGAACGGAAAAGAATTTACGCATTACATCAATAAGAAAAGTAATTCGATTCAACACAATTAAACTAAAGGCTTGTCGGAAAGTTGATGGAGGTAGCGATAAAATAATGATGCCGAGTAAAATCCCATACTGATAAAGGTAAGCGACAATGCTAATGCTGCGCCTATTATTCCGAATTGGGTGATAAGCACCCATCCTAATACAGACATCACTCCAATGGATAAAGCAGCCACCCGGGAGTTTTTGTGTGCCAATCCAACTGCCGAAAGTAGATTTCCGTACAAGTTTCGGAAACACATATTAAATGCAATTGCAATTAATATCACATAAAAGATCCAACCTTGTTGTTGATATTCGGGTCCAAATACAAAAGGAATAATCCAATCCTTTAATAGAAATCCAACAATCAACATCATGGTTACTAACGGAATAAAAAGTTTATAATAATTACGAATATAAAATTGTAAATACGCTTTATCCCTCGCATTTTCTACCAATTTGGGATAATCGGTTTGCATAAAAATCATGGGAATAAACATCAAATTCATGGGTAGAATTATCGCCACTTTATATTGTGCCACGGCAGATTCATTTAATAACAATCCAATTAAAAATACATCAATCATAAATAAAAATTCAGATAGAAAATATGTTGCTGAGGAATTGATAGAAAACTTCCAAAACGATTTGATATCAAGGGATGGAATGGATTTGGGAATGGTAGAAACAAACGATCTATTAATAAAGAATAGCGCAAGCCAAGGGGTAATTGCTAAACCAATTAAATAACCGTACGTCCCAAATCCGTAGGTTAAAGCAAGGGCTAAAATTAATCCTACACCATTGATAAGCATCGAAATTTTAGCGAAAAAATCATTCCGATTAAGGATTCGATAATAGTTTAAAATAAAGGAATAGAAATAATATCCTAACATACGAAACCCAAAAAATCCGATAATTATCCAAATATTGAAATACTTAAATTCGTAAAACAAAGCGCAGAATATAAAAAGGATGAATAAGATGAGATGTCTTTTAAACCCTTCTTTAAAAATATATTGAGCTAACTTTTGTTTCGATTCCAGTTCTTTTTCCAACGCGCCATATCGAAGTAAGCCTTGCACTGTTCCAAACCCATTTAAGGTGATAAAAACGCCAAATAAGGAAGCAATTAAAGTGATTAATCCATAATCTTCTGGAGAAATTAATCGTACCACAAAAATAGTATTAATTAATCCTACCACTTTTTCGGTTAAGATGGATAGGAAAACCAACAATCCTTTGTTTTGGTAAAAATCTTTTAGAAACCGAATTAAACCCTCCATTAAAAATAATGTTTAAAATTAGATAAAACAGTTAATACCGCAGCTTTTTCATTAAATGAACCCTGCGTAAATTGCTGAATCAAATCGGCTTTAAGTTGGGGAAGAGCGACACGATCTATATTTTCAGTAAAATAATCATTCACTTCCTGTTGCAGTTTTATATTCTGTTGAAAATAATATTCGTACGCCGTCATATTTCCTCTTTCTCTATTTTTCTTCAACTTCGAATTCCAAATACGAAAAGCACGTTTTACAACCTTATCTCCAATAAATGTATTGAAGTGAGAAGTTGGTTTTAACAATGTTCTTTCCCACATATATTGTGTTGCTTCTTTTTGATGCGCCTTAATCCAATCGATATAAATTTTTTGTTGATATTTCCATTCTTCAGGCAAACTCTGAGCAAATCGAATCAATTCCGAATACATAAAAGGGGACGTTTGATAAGAAGACAAACTCTCCGCCATATAAGATCCTATTACGGCACGATTATACCCTACGTTCCGAGTCAAGAAGATTTCTTCGCGATCATAACGTTGGATAATTTTATCAAATTCAGATTGCATTCGGGAGAACATTCGCGGCATTACAACAATCTTTTCGGAGGTTGGTGGATGTGGAAAAGGATGTTTATTAAATGAACCTAAAATTCCATCCCCCAATTGTCCACTATGAATCAATCCAAATCGATTGCGCTTTATATTTTTATAGGCAAAATTGGTATGAGCTGCTCCCGAATAACTGATTAATCCCTGTGAATTTTTAAATATATCATCTACAGCCGTAATATATTCTCCCCCATTAAGTGGAACGAAATGAAATGGAGTTTCATACGCTTTTGCAATTTTTTCAGCAATTACCTCATCCCAATATCCTTTCTGAGAAAAACAAAAAGCTTCTTCTATCGCATAACCCTGTCGCTTCGCATTTATAAAAGTCATACGCGAATCTAAACCTCCACTTAACAAAGCAAAGGAAGGTAAATGCAATTCAAGATCTTTATCAAATTCTAATTTCGTCGCTTCTATAAAAATTTCATTAATTCTATGAAGTGCTTCTTCTTTTGTTCCTTGAAAAGAAGGAAGTGGCTGATGATAAGAGTGAATCTCCAATTGATTTGATGTGATATCAAGTTGTAAGATTTCTGCATCACATAACTTTTTAATTTGTTGAATAGGGGTATGATTCTCCAACGTATTGCCACAAACTAAAAGCGAATACATCGCAAATTCATCAACAGTATAAGGGATATGATTGGCTTTTAATGTCTTTACCAAACGAGGCAAATCGGTATCGATAATCACTTCATTTTCTGAAGCATAATAAAAACATTTTCGGGTCCCTGTAAAATTTGTAAATACAGATAATTTTTTTTGCTGTTGATCAAAAATATATCCTACAATTTCGCCCTCCAATTGCTTTATCGCATCCAACGGATGAGTTTGATAAAGGTATTGTAGATAGTGTTGTGTTGGAGGTGTATTTTTTTCGATTTGTTTTTTATTAAGCAAAACCCCTTCTATTCCAAAGGATAAATCTTCATCTTCAAAAACATCATTATCAAAATGATGGGATTGAATTAACGATTGAATTTTTACGCTCCCTTTTTTTACATGTATTTGAAAACCTTTCATTGGAATAGTTGCTTATAAATTTGATGAAATTGTTGTGCGATGGCTGGTGTCGAAAAATGATTTTTTGCGTAATGATTCATTTCTTTCGCGTCTGCAAAAGAATGCCCTTCGATTACTTGCTTCATTGCTTGATATAATTGATCTTCATTCTCAGATTCAATTAATATCCCATAATCCTCGGGTAAATATTCCTTAATCCCTCCCACGTCCGTGGCTATAATGGGCAAACCACAAGCGAATGACTCTGCTTGTACACAAGGTTGATTTTCGAATCGACTGAATAAAACAAAGCAAGTTGCTGCGCTCATTTTCTCATTCACCTCATCATGTTTCAATCGGCCAAATGGTATAATCCAATTCTCTAACTGATGCAATTGTATAAATTTTAGAATGGGATTCAAATCACCATTCCCACCCATATGAAATTCAAATTCATAGCCATGATCCACCAATTTCTTAGCGACACGTAACATTCCAGAAATATTTTTATGCTCGTCCCCTAAATGAGACAAGTGGAGAAAACGAGTTGTATGAAAATCTTTTGTTGAAGAGAGTTTAAACTGATTTAAATCCACTACATTGGGCACCACCTGATAGGTAATCGATGGTTGAATTTGTTGCAACGATTTCCCTAAATGATCCGATACAGGAACAATTGTATCCATATGTTCTAATATTCTTCGTATTGTGATTTGTTTATATCGCGCTAATTCCTTGAATTTATTATGATGTAAATGAGTCCAATGTTCGGTTAAAACCACAGGAACTTTAAATTTTGATTTTAAATATAATGCGATTATTCCGGCAGGAAAAACAACATTCAAATGAATCAAATCAAAGGATTTGACCTGCTGAATCCCCACTAAAAAACCTTGCAAGAGATAAAAAAAATTAAATGGCCGAAAAAGGGAAGGTTTCACGTACACGATAATTTCTTTTACTCCTTGAATACTACGTTGTTCGATTTCAAATTTTGCCGTTTTTAATCGGGGATCTTTAATTGCATGTACCACTGTCACATCATGCAATGTGGCTACTGCTTGGGCATGCCGCTGTATAAAATCGCCATTATCCAACGAATTTCTTTGAGGATACCAAGAAGCAAGAAATAAAATATGTTTACGATGAGATTGCACGCGTTTTCATGAGTTTAAGTTCCCTTAATACAAAATACAACTGAATTAAATATCCTATACCGGCCAATACCGAATACACATATAACGTCATTAGCATATCTTTTCGTGCACCACCGATTAAAACGGATAAGATTGTAATCAATACCAGATAAATATTAAAATATAAAGCATAATGATTTTTGCGAATCACCACAACAATTTGCGAAATGGGGTTCATAGCAGAACGGCATAAAATCCAAAATGATAGTATGAAGACATAAATATGCAATCCTTCCCAATCTTTTCCGAGAATCCATTCCAGAATGTACACACCAATAACATTCATTCCCAATAAAAAAGCACCGATTGCACCTACATTGTACAAGATAATACGTAGGGATAAATCGAATAGTTGTTCTGGATTATGGTTCATCATACTCGCCGATTTTTGAAAGAAAACTTTCGACATGGCATTGGATAGAATCAAAAGCGGAGTTACTAACATTTTTGCCGACATCGCAAAAAAGGCCACTTCGATCTTCGTGAAATAGAACACAATTAATATCGGCATCAAGTTATTCGCAATAGCATTTAACGAATCTGATGGTAAGGTATATTTAACGATTTCTTTATTTTTTTCAATTGTACTTTTCAGTAAGGCATACTTGGGTCTTTTTAGGCGCCCTTTGGTTATCGTAAAGAAATATACACACGAAATAATCGTCCCGATAATTGTTCCATAAATCAATCCATTCTCCTTATAATTCAGAAAAAAGAATATAAATTGACAAGCGACTGAAACCAATGCGTTTAACACAAATCCTTTGGAAATGATATTAAACAATTGATACTTGGTAAATAATGAGGTCTGTAAATTATACCAAGCCGTAAACAATCCGGCAATTGAACTTAATAAAACAACCCATAGTGAAGTTCGTAATGAAAAAATCTCATCGGCGACAGCATAACCTATGAAAAAGATAAATGTAGCTACTGTTGTAATGACCAATAAAGCCGAAAAAAGATTTCGGATCGCTTTTGTTGATTTAGAGATGACAAAAATATTCTCCAATCGAAAAGTCGTTAAAATGGATAAAATGGCAACAAAACTTAAAAATACATTGTAGGTTCCGTTATGTTCAGGACCATACCATCTTCCCAAGACAAAACCACCCAATATCATAATCAATTGAGCTACCGTGTTTCCGGCCATTAACGAAAGTACACCTTTGGCATTCTTTGTTTTGAATTTTTCAAGTCGCTTCTTCAAACTTCCAATTTCTTAATCACAAATCTACATCATAATCATTAACTTTGCGCTTATGAACACAATAAAACACGTCTTTTTTGACCTAGACAATACCCTTTGGGATTTCCGTAAAAATGCACGTTTTGCACTCGCCGAATTATATATAAAATACGATGTGGAAAACCGTTATGGTTTTACCTTCGATGAATTTCACCCCCACTACCACGAAAGCAACGAAAGCCTATGGGCCTTGATTCGTGACAAAAAAATTACTAAAGAGGAATTACGCGCGCGTCGTTTTAAAGAAGCCTTTGACAACTTAGGAATTGATAATGATGCATTAGCCCGTATTTTTGAAGATGAGTACATGGAAACCATTACCAACTATAATGAAGTGGTGGATGGAGCGATGGAATTATTGGATTATTTAAAACCGAAATATAAACTACACATCATCACGAATGGATTTATCGAAGTTTCGAAACGTAAGATTGAAACTTCTGATTTAAATGGTTATTTTGATACGGTAACGTATGCGGATGAAATTAAAATCTTAAAACCAGACCCTCGTATTTTTGATTTAGCCATTCATAAATCTGGGGCTAAAAAAGAAGAATCTATTTATATCGGTGACGATTGGATTGCAGATGCTGTAGGTGCCAAAGCCTATGGAATGTCAGCCATTTTCTTTGATCGTTTAGACGACAATTTTGAAATGGATGGTGTTCCAACCATCAAACATTTGGATGAAGTAAGAAACTATTTATAAAAGCAAAAAGCTGAAGAATAATCTTCAGCTTTTTTTATTTTATTTCGTTCTTCCTTTAAAATCTTCCATCGAATCATAAATTCCGAAAATATCTCCCATCACAAAATCATAAATCTTATTCGGCATCAACGCTTGAGCTGTTCGTATAAACCAATAAGGTAACGGCAATGGTGTTCTGAATTTTCCTTTTTCGATATTCGAGATAATTTTAGTGGCTACTTTCTCTGGATCTAAAATCGGAACTACTCGCGATTTTACCCCATCAAACATACCAGTATTGATATAAAAAGGCATTACACAATTGATGATAACATTCTTTTGCTGTTGTTTCATCTCCAACCATAAGGTTTCCGAAAAACCAACTACAGCCCATTTACTGGCTACATAAGCAGCCATTTTTGGTGTAGACGTTAATCCCGCCATCGAAGCTATATTACAAATCACCCCTTCGTTACGAGCAACCATATCCGGCATAAAGGCATTGGCTAACAACATCACGGCAATCGTATTGATATCCATCGTGTAATTGATATCATTCACCGTATGATCGGTATAATATTTCCCTACAATAACTCCAGCATTGTTAATCAACACATCGATTTTTGGGAGATCTGCTTTTACTTTTTCGATGACCGCTAAGACTTGGTCTTGTTGCGATAAATCGACTTGGTAGGTATGAATCGTTTTTCCAAAATGGGCAAATTCTTGTTTGACCTGTTGAATGCCTTCTAAATTATAATCCAACATGACCACTTCTTTTGCACCTTTTTCCAGTACTTTACGGCTCATTATTTTTCCGATTCCAGTAGCAGAACCGGTAATCAAAACAATTTTGTCTTTAAAATTATATTTCATTTTTTTGTGAGTTTCAGTTTTGCACGAGGTTAATGCAATGGGGTTTTAGAAATAACAATTCCATCTTCGTCTGAATACAGATATTCACCCGGATAGAATGTTACATTCGCAAATGTAATCGGAATATTGATTTCTCCAACTTCTTGTTTTCCACTTTTTATTGGATTCGTATACAATGCTTTTACCCCAATAGCAATTCGACCAATTGCCTCACTGTCGCGGATACAACCGTTGATAATAATACCCGCCCATTCATTGTCATACGCCAATTGTGCAATATTATCCCCAGTTAAAGCGCATTTCTTCGATGCTTCCCCATCAACCACCAATACTTTACCTTTTCCATTTTCGGATAACGTGGCACGAACCAACGGATTATTATCCAAGCATTTAATGGTGACAATTTCGCCGTGAAATGCTTTCTTTCCACCATAATTATTGAAACCTATGGGCAGAGCAACTTTTAACTCATCGATGTAATCATCGCATAAATCAGCTGTTTTAATGTTTTTCATTTGAATAGTTTTTTGTGATAAATTAATTTAACAATAAAATTTAATTTATTCCATTATTTTTGAAAGAGATAACAATTTAAATATGTCAATCAACCAACTTCAATTTCCTTTAGATTTTAAATTCCATATCGCTACCATTTCCAATGATTTCTCAGTTACCGATGCTACAGGACAATCTGTTTTTTATGTCAGAGAAAAAATGTTTACATGGCGCGATCGCATTAAAGTATATTCAGATTCAAAACAAACAGCATTACTTTACGAATTAACATCCAACAAACTCATCGACTTTCAGCAAACTTTTACGATTACCGACCGCAATGGAAAGGTTGTCGGAAAAGCACGTCGCAAAACCTTAAAATCATTTTGGACCGCAACATTTCATATTTATGATGCCAATGATCAACATATGTTCACCATCAAAGAACGAAGTGGATTGGTACGTATGTTAGATGGAATGGTTGGAGAAATTCCTATTCTTGGCTTCTTTTCTGGTTATGTTTTTAATCCAAAATATGCTTTAAGTGATTTGTCAGGAAAAGAATTAATGGAAATTTCTAAAGAACCTTCATTTTTTGGAAGAAAATTTAAATTAGAAAAACTTGCTGATACAGAAGGAAATGACGAATTATTTATCCTAAGTTATATGATGCTTTTAATCGCTGACCGAAATAGAGGATAAAAAAAATGTAAATTTTATTTGGTGAATTAAAAATTCACCCTATATTTGCAGTCCAAAATAAGAACAACGGTTTCTTATTCAGAATGGCGTCGTGGCGCAACTGAATAGCGCACTTGATTACGGCTCAAGAGGTTGCAGGTTTGAATCCTGCCGACGTCACAATGAAAATCCTATCGAAATTCGATAGGATTTTTTTTTATTCTTGTGATTCATGTTGATAAATTTCATGGAAAGCTTCTAATTTCCTTTCTTTTTTTTGGAGTACTAAAAAGTATATGCAATTGATAAACCATGTAATCCAAAACAAATAGAAGCCCATATGGAAACTTGTACTCATTAATCGATGCGAAGTCTCCGTAAAATCAATAAATGTGAGATATAAACCGATAATTCCCACCACAATTAAAATTAACGGCAATATTTTTCGCATAAGTACAGCAGTTTGTTTGAAATGGAAATAGTACATCAAACCAAATATGACCATTTGCACGACAAACAGCATGAGTGCAGTTTGCCACCACGATTTTAATATCGTGTATTCATCATATAAAAAAGTTATTCCAACTTTTCCGATAAAAGACATCTTAGAAATAAGTACTCCAGAGATGATAGAAAATAAGGCAAGGATTAACAGAAGAATAAATCTATTTTTCATACGCTTTAGGTTTTGGTATTTATGAAGTTACAAAAGTAATTCCAAAAAAAAAGCCCTTTCCGAAGAAAGAGCTTTTCAATATGATGATCAATTCAATTAGAATTCAATTTGTTCGAAGCGCATTAATTCACGGAAGTCGTTTAAACGAGCATTTAAAGCGTCAACATCTAAGTTTTGTAAAGATTCAGTACCGAATTTTTCACATGTCACAGATGCTAATGCCGATCCGAAGATAATCGCACGTTTCATGTTCTCGAAAGAGAAATCATTCGTTTTTGCTAAGTATCCAGAGAATCCTCCTGCGAAAGTATCTCCTGCTCCTGTTGGATCGAAAACTTCTTCCATTGGTAATGCTGGTGCATAGAAAACTTGATCTCCTTGGAATAATAAAGCTCCGTGCTCTCCTTTCTTAATGATCACCGTTTTTGGTCCCATTTCAGCGATTTTACGAGCTGCTTTACGTAAGCTGTATTCACCTGACATTTGGCGCGCTTCTTCGTCGTTAATCGAAATTACATCAACATTTTTGATGACTGCCATTAACTCTTCCCAAGCACAATCCATCCAGAAGTTCATTGTATCTAAAACAACTAATTTTGGACGATTTTCCATTTGCTCTAAAACTCCTGCTTGTACTAATGGATGTAAGTTTCCTAACATTAATACGTCAGCGTTTTTCCAGTTTTGAGGAACGACTGGATTGAACGTTTCTAATACATTTAACTCAGTTGTTAACGTATCACGTGTATTTAAATCGTTGTGGTATTTACCTTCCCAAAAGAAAGTTTTACCATCAGCTACAATTTCTAAACCTGCTAAATCAACATTTTTCGATTTTAATAAATCGATGTATTCTTGAGGGAAATCTCCACCAACTACAGAAACTAATCCTGTTTCAACTCCTAATAATGAAGAAGCCATACTGATGTATGTTGCTGCTCCACCTAAGATTTTATCTGTTTTCCCGAATGGTGATTCTAATTTATCGAAGGCAACTGTACCTACTGTTAATAAACTCATTTTATCTTGTAAATTAAATAGTTTGCAAATATATTAAGTAATTTTCAGATTATAAAGCATTTACCAAATCCGCAAAAGCTACTTCGGATTGCTCTCCCGTAACCATATCTTTTACGGTTGCTTTTTGCTCTTGGATTTCTTTTTCGCCTAATAAAATGACTTTCTTAATTCCTTTTTTGTCCGCGTACCCCATCTGCTTTTTCATTTTTGCATCATCGGGATACACTTCTGTATTAATCCCTTGTAAACGCAATTGTTTCACCAATTTCATCGCTTCAGCCGCCTCTTTGTTTCCAAAGTTGATGAATAACGCTTGAATATTCGTTGAATCTTCTAACGCAGGGAATAAATTATTATCTTCTAATACTAAGTAGATACGGTCTAATCCAAAAGAGATTCCAACTCCTGAAATATCTTTTAAACCAAAAATTCCTGTTAAATCGTCGTAACGACCACCTCCACCAATCGATGAAGTAAATTCTCCAATCTTCGCTTTCACTTCGTAGATCGCTCCTGTATAGTAATCTAAACCACGCGCTAACGTTAAATTTAAGATTAAATCTGCTGATTGTAAACCGATATTTTCCGTTTGTTCAAAAACAAATTCTAATTCTTCGATTCCTTTTAACCCCGTTTCAGATGTTGCTAAAATCTCTTTTAATTGAGCAAATTGTGATTTGTAATCACCATTCATCGCGAATAAGGGAGATAAAATCGTAATGGCTTCTTCTGAAATTCCTTTTCCGCGCATTTCCTCTTTTACCGCTTCTTCCCCAATTTTATCCAACTTATCTAAAGCCACCGTAAAATCAATTAATTGAGCCGAAATATCTGCCACTTCCGCTAAACCTGATAAGATTTTACGGTTGTTGATGTGAATTTCAACTGGCGCATTTAATTGGGTAAAAACGGAATCATATAATTGCACGAAATCCACTTCTTGTAATAACGAATTCGATCCAACCACATCGGCATCACATTGGTAAAACTCACGGAAACGACCTTTTTGAGGACGGTCTGCACGCCATACGGGTTGAATTTGGTAACGTTTAAATGGGAATGTGATTTCGTTTTGGTGTTGCACCACGTAACGAGCAAAAGGCACCGTTAAATCGTAACGTAATGCTTTCTCCGAAATATGAGGAATTACTTTTTGACTGTTTCTGTCCGCTAATAATTGTTCGTCTACTTTTCCTAAATAATCTCCAGAATTTAGAATCTTAAAGATTAAACGATCGCCTTCTTCTCCGTATTTACCTGTTAAAGTCGATAAATTTTCGAATGAAGGAGTTTCGATGGGTGAGAAACCAAATAAAACAAATTGCTTCTTAATGGTATTGATAATATATTGACGGCGATTCACTTCTAAAGGAGAAAAATCTCTTGTTCCTTTTGGAATCGATGGTTTTTGAACTGCCATTTCTTAATGTATTCTGTATTAAAGGTGCAAAAATACATCATTTTACTGATTTAAAAGACAACTTTTTACCACTTAACGTTTCGTTATTTCAGGATTCAAACGGATAGGGTTTCTTTTTCACGAATTTTCAAATAAAATTAACACACCATTCATTATCAATTATTTAAATTTAATAAAAAACTTTTGCATGAAAAATATCCCTCGCCGAGTAGTCACAGGAATAAAGAATGGTCAATCGGTCATCGTAGAAGATCAAATCGCCCAAAATGTCGTCGACCATTTCCATGGGCTATACATCTCTGATTTATGGAATACCTCTCAAATGCCAGCCAGTTTAGAAGATGAAGTGGAAATTCCGAATACAGGAATTCCTCAAACACCTAAAAATGGGACCTATTTACGATATGTTTGTATTCCTCCCGATAAAGAACTGGGGATTGAAGAAGAAATTGGCCATCCTCATCCCTTAATGCATCAAACCCAAACATTGGATTATGTGGTTATTCTGTCCGGTGAAATATATCTTGTGATGGAAGAAGGTGAAACATTATTGCAAGCGGGAGATGTAGTGATTCAACGAGGTACAAATCATGCGTGGAGTAACCGATCAAATGAAAATTGCATTCAACTTGCAGTATTGATTGACGCCTCCAATGATGAGAAAATGTTGTAATTTTGCATCATGTATTTAAAAGAACTTAAAGCACGCCAATTCAAAAATTTTGATGAGAAAGATTTAGAATTTTCACCAAAAATTAATGCATTTGTAGGACAAAATGGAAAAGGAAAAACCAATATTTTGGATGCCATCCATTACTTGGCTTTAAGTAAATCCTATTTGAATCATTCGGATGCGATGAACATCCAATTTGAGTGTGATTATTTTACCTTAGAAGGTATTTTTGAGAAAAATGAGAAGGAAGACATTATCTTCTGTTTGGTTCGCTCAGGTCAAGCCAAACAACTCAAACGCAATTCAAAAGCATACGATCGTATTTCGGAACACATCGGACAATATCCTTTGGTGATGATTTCGCCTTATGACAGTGATCTAATCAAAGAAGGGAGCGAGGTCCGTCGCAAATTCTTAGACAACATCATTTCCCAATCCAACAAACATTATTTAGCGGATTTAATGCGCTATAATAAAGTGTTGGTTCAACGCAATACTCTATTAAAATACTTCGCAGCGAATAATACGTTTGATGCCACGACATTAGAGATTTATGATGAAGAATTGATTCATTTAGGAAAAAAAATTCATGAAGTTCGTCAAGCTTTTGTCAAAGAATTTTTAGAAGCTTTTTTAAAATATTACGATGAAATTTCGGAAGGTCGGGAAAAAGTAAACATCGAATATGTTTCTCAATTAAACAATGCTTCATTTGAAACCGTTTTAAAAGAGGCTTTATGGAAGGATCGTGCGGCACAATATTCCACAGCTGGGATTCATAAAGATGATTTATTGTTTACCATTACAAATTATCCCATTAAAAAATTTGGATCACAAGGCCAACAGAAATCCTATCTTATCGCTTTAAAATTAGCGCAATTGGAAGTTATCAAGGCGGCCCAACACGTTACCCCAATTTTGTTGTTGGATGATATTTTTGATAAATTGGATGAACATCGTGTGACCCAGTTGATCAAATTAGTGAACGAAGAACGATTTGGTCAAATTTTCATTACCGATACACATTCAGACCGTACGGAAAACATCATCAAACAAATCAATGCCGAAAGTAAAGTCTTTCGTTTATAAACATGAAGAAGAATTACAAAAGACAGAACACACAATCCATTGGTGAAGCATTTGACTATTTTATGAAAGCCAATGGGAAAGAAGAGTTGATGTGGGAAGTAAAAGCTGAAGAAGCTTGGCACACGGTGATGGGCAAATTCTTTGAAAAATATACCGATCGTGTGGAAGTGAGACAACGTGTTCTTTATGTGAAAATCAATTCACCAGCAATGCGTCAAGAATTGATGTATGGAAAATCAAAAATCATTGCCAATATTAATGAAGAAATCAAAAAAGATTTTTTGATGGACGTTAAAATTTACTAAGCATGCCCTTGATTGAACATTCGGCTTATGAAGCCAAAGGATTTTGGCAAAAAAATTCGCATTTATCGACGATTTTAGGTACACGCTATAAGAAATATCCTGTTCCTCAGTATACTCGAGAAAAAATTTCAACCGATGATGGTGACTTTCTGAATTTGGATTGGCGATTCCAAGACAACAAAAAGAAATTAGCCATACTATTTCATGGGCTAGAAGGCGACTCTAAACGTACCTATCTCAACACCTGTTCGGATTATTTCTTTGAAAAAGGGTACAATATTTTAGCATGGAATCATCGCAGTTGTGGAGGAGAAATGAACCAAACCATCCGTCTGTACCATCATGGGGTGACCGATGATGTGCATCGCGTCATGGTAAAAGCGATCGCTGAAGGTTACGAATCCATCTATCTTATTGGATATTCGATGGGGGGAGCATTAATTGTAAATTATTTAGGCGAATACGAGACGCATCACTCTCTAAAAGCTGCAGCGGTATTCTCTATTCCAATTTCACTAAAATCATGCTCAGATACCTTAAAGGTATTTCCCAATACCATTTATTTGAACAATTTTAAAAAGACGCTGATCCCAAAATTTAAGGCCAAATCCAAACAATATCCCGGAAAAGTAAATGAAGCGATGTTGGCAAATATTAAATCGTTTGATGAAATTGATGCTTACTATACTGCCCCTTTACATGGCTATGCATCGAAAGAAGAATATTACCACAAAGCAAGTCCTGCTACGGTATTGGATCAGGTAAAAGTTCCAACATTAATCGTCAATGCCGCCAATGATCCTTTTTTAGGAGAAGAGTGTTATCCAAAGGAACGATTTACAAAATATCCACACCTTTTCTTTGAAATTCCAAAGTACGGAGGACATTGTGCTTTTCCTTTAAAAAACACCCTTCATTCTTGGGCTGAAATTCGAGCCTATGAATTTTTAAAAGACTATTAAATAAATTCTTATAAAAACAAAAATCCCCTCAAATGAGGGGATTTTTTTATGTTTAAAATCGTTCTATGATTAGAATGGATTTTGGCTTGTAATATTACCGTTGGTATTAATCTCAGCTTGAGGGATTTGGAAAATAAATTTCGCAGATCCAGCCTCATAATTATGAGGATTACCTAAAGATGTATGATTAGAACCTTCATAATTTCTTAATAATGGAATGTTATTACGTTTCATATCGAAGAACTCTAAACCTTCACCCCACATCTCAATACGTTTATTAATACGAATCTCATCTAATAATGCTTGACCAGAGTTTGTCGATAATGTATATTCTGGATTACGCGTTGACATAATTTCGAATAATACTTGTTTAGCTTGAGCTTCGCTTCCTGATAATGCTAATGCTTCTGCTTCATTAAAATAGAACTCAGCAACACGCATAAATACATAATCTCCATAGAAGAATGTTTTATCACGGAATTTTAAGTTAGCATACTTAGGAACTTCGTATCCGTTAATTTCTGTATCTTCAGAAGCGAACCATGCTTTACGATAATCTGAATCAGGAATTTGATCGTATAATCGTTTGTCGATTTTTCTAATTTGACCTAATAATCCTGCATATCCATCATTCGTGTTATCCATCATTGAGAAGAAAGATGCGTATACTGCCGTTGTAGCAACAGTGATATCTGCTCCCCACATGTATTCTGAATTTGCTGAAGCATCTTTTACATCTGAGAAACCTGCAGCTAAACCATCACGTCCCATTAATGCATACCCTTGTCTAGCTAAGTTAGAGTATTGTGCTGCTTTTGTATAATCTCCTTTTGTTAAATAAAAACGAGATAAGAAACCAGCAACTACATTTTGATTAATATCAGAAATATATGATTGAGAAGGTGTTAAATAGTTGTAAGACTCTAATAAATCTCTCTCAATGTACGCCATAATTTGGCTTGTTGGTACACGGCTTGAATCGTAAACACCATTTGCTTCATAGTATGGGATACCTTCTTCACCATTCGCATAAATTCTTACTAAATCAAAATAAGAGTTTGCACGTAAAGCTTTCGCTCTTGCAACTAATTGTTTACCAGAATCGTTATCTGCGATTGGAGATGCCTCAATTCTTTTAATCACATCATTCATATTATAAATTACTTTATAATAGAATTTCCAAACCATTTGGTTTCTAGCGTTAGATACCTGACGAGCTGTATAGTTATAATAATTAACAAACCATTGATTAGATTCCATCACAAGGTCATTTCCCATGTGATCTAATCCTAATTTAATAGACATGTAACCGAAATCATCATGAGCACCTGCTCCATTCGTATTAAATTCCATTAAATATTTATTGTTCCCTTGTAAAGCACCGTCAAAGATTACGTATGCTTGCTCAGGATTTTGAAGTAACAAATCATTCATTTGATCTGTTGATACCTCATCTCCAGGTCCTTTCGTTAAATAATCTTCAGAACAACTAGAGAATAATGCACAAGCTGCAAAAGCTGTTAAAATATATTTTTTCATTTGTTTAAAATTTAGAAATTAATGTTGATACCTCCAGAAATTGTACGTAATGGAGAATATTGATTAGATGAAACACCTGTATAACTTAAACGAGGATCATATCCTTGACGTTTAGACCACACAGCAACATTATCTGCTAATGCATAAATTCTTAAACTCTTAATTCCAATTGGTTCTACTAACTTATTATTGAATGTATAACCAATAGAAATATTTTGTAATGAAATATAGTCTGACTTAATTAAACCTAATGTAGAAGTTGAATAGTAGTTTTTACTATTTAATGCTAATACAGTTGGTAAATTAGCTGTTTTATTCGTTTCTGACCAAGTATTTGCATAATCATTGTGGAATGTTTGTCCAATACCACCATCGAAGAATGCCATGTACTCAGAATCATAACCCCAACCACCTGCTTGGTAAGCAAAGTTTACGTTTAAGTCAAAACCTTTATACGCCATATCAAATCCAAAACCTCCATAGAATTTAGGAACAGCTGATTTTCCTACGCGTTGTAAAGTAGCTTGAGCATAATTTTCAGTAATTGTTTTCTCACCTGTTTCAGCGTCAACAATATAGAATTGAGCAGCTCCTGTTTCTTGGTTTACACCAGCAAACTCACGTAAATACCAGTCGTATCTAGAATTTCCTTTTTGGAAAATATAACTTCCTGAAATCATTGTTTCATCTGGTAAAGATGTGATTTCATTCTTTAAGTATGTTCCATTAGCAGAGATATTAAATTGGAAGTTTTCATTACGAACAACACCAACTCCTAAAGTAACCTCTACCCCTTCATTTTTCATATCACCAATATTTTCAGGGTAAGACGCGAATCCTTCTGATAAATTTAATGGCTTCATGAATAACATATCTTGAGATTTTCTTAAGAAATATTCTGCTTCAATAGTTAATCTATTATTGAACATTCCTAATTCGAAACCAGCATTAAAGTTTGCATTAGTTTCCCAAGTGATGTTTTTATTTCCTTTAAACGTTTGTACGTAAGCTAATGGGAAATCTGGATCTGTTTCCATATAAACAGAATATAAATCTGTGTATGGGAAATCGTATCCTAAGTTATCATTTCCTTGTTCTCCGTAAGATGCTTTTAATTTTAATTCATTAACAACACTTGAATCTTTTAAGAAAGCTTCTTGAGAAATACGCCATGCTGCACCAACACCAAAGAATGTTCCCCATCGGTTATCTGGGTGGAAACGAGATGAACCATCACGTCTTACATTCGCATTGATGTAATATTTGCTAGCGTAATCATAGTTTAAACGTGCAAAATAACCTTCGATAGCATAAGGAGTACCGTAAGATTGCGCCTCGTTTAATAAAGATGCATGATTTACATAAGGACTATTTGCTAACAACATGTTTGTTCTATAAGCATAAACTCCTTCAGTTTTTCGATCTAACGTTTCATGTCCTAATAACGCATCAAAGTTATGATTACCAAATCTTTTCTTATACGTTAATAATTGTTGTTGTGTTAATGCAAAAACACGTCCAGAAGTATTTGATACACGACCTCCAGCTCCAACTGCATCACCGTATAATGGAGTATCAACATCTTTATTTAAAGATTGGTTTAATTCCGCTGTAACAGAGTACGTAAAATCTAAACCATCGAAAATGTTAACTTTTGCATATCCATTAGCGAAAACTTGGTCATATACTGTTTTCTTAATATCATTTAATGCTGTAGCATATGGATTTTGTAAACTTCCGTATGGACGAGGTGCACCTGTATAAGTATTAGTACCATCATCATAAACTGGGTTACCATTAGCATCTAATACCAATTGACCATTATTATAAGCATGTACTGGATAAATTGGAGCAATAGCTCTTGTCCAAGAGAAAGGGTTTGAGAATGCTGAAGATCCTTCGAATCCATCAACCGTTTTTCTTGTCATATTTGTATAAGCTACGTTAGCACCTACAGATAATCGATCGCTGATTTTATTATCAACCTTGATTCTTCCTGTAAATTTCTCAACTCCTGAGTTTACAACGTAACCATCATTTCTATCATAACCAGCTGAGTAGAAGTATGAAGTTTTGTCTGTAGCACCAGATCCACTAAAGTGTGTTTGTGTAAAGAAACCATCTTTAAATAAGTAATCTTCCCAATCTTCTGAATATAAAATTGAAGCATTGTTCGCAAACTTACCTGTTGTAGGATCAATTATTGCATTATTTGCAACATTAGTAACATTTCTTCTTAACCCATAAGTAGAGTTAGAGATTAAGTTAGTGTTAGCCCATGCCATTGAAGCTTCATGACTACCTCCATTATCTCTATAAGTTTCATATAACATTTTGAAGTGATCTTCATAATGTTTAGAAGGAGATCTTTGAATATCATATTCTCTAACTCCTCGTGATGCAACCCCAGATTTTAAATTTAAAGTATAACGATCACCACCTTTTACACCTTTTTTCGTTGTAATAATAATTACACCATTCGCTCCACGGTTACCGTATAAAGCTGCTGCAGATGCATCTTTCAAGAAAGAGATCGATTCAATATCTTGATTATTAATCGCAGAAATATTTCCATTGAATGGAACACCGTCTACTACATATAATGGTGCTGAAGATCCATTAATCGAACCAATACCTCTGAATCGTACTGTAGGTTCTGAACCTGGCATACCATTATTCGAAATTACTTGTACCCCTGCAATTTTACCTGTCATCCCTTGAACAACATTTGTTGCAGTAACATTTTCAATTTCTTTCGCTTTAACTTCTCCTACAGATCCCGTTAAAGACTCTTTTGTCTGAGTACCATATGCTGTAACAATAACTTCTTGTAAAGCTACATTCTCGTCAGCATACTTGATTACTCCTAAATTATTTGATGTAACAATAAATTCTTTCCCATTAATCACTAAAACGTCTCCGATTTTAGCATCAATATCAAATTTACCATCCTCATCTGTATATACAACTTTATCAGTACCTTTTACAACAACTTCAGCCCCTAATTCAGGAAAGTTGTCCGCGTCGTTAACTACACCTGTAACTTGAGCCATTGCTAAACCTCCTAGTCCAAGGAAAGCAACAAGACTCAAAGATGTTAATTTTCTCCTCATAGTCTAATTTTTATAACATTTAGTACAAAACTGTAACATTTTTTTAAGATATACAACTAGTTATAATATTTTTTTTAAATTTTAAGCTTTTTAACATAAAATCATTAGACTTATAGAATATATAATAAAATACCCGCATATTTATCTTATTTACATAATTCAAACTATATTATTTCGCATTAACCATATAAAAATACCCTTTTCAAGCCCTTTTATGGCTTATTAAATATTTAGTTTTAATTAAGAAAATTCTAATAAATATACATTTTTAAGAATAATATTCACCAGAAAAACCTTTTTATAAACTTTTATATTAATCACAGCAGGTCTTTAAATAAAAAAGAGAGCCAAAGCTCTCCTTTTCAATTTTTTATTGGTGTTCTGATTATTCAATCGTGATATTATCAATAAACAAATCATAATTCGCAGCACTTCCTACACGAAAGGCTAAGAAATCTCCTTGAACATTTGAAGTATTGATATCGTTTAATCCTTCTAAACTTAATTCAACCAATTTCCATTCCCCATTGGTATCAATGGTTCCCGTATAACTGTTTGTCGAACCACCATTCTCCACGACCAACTTATCATTTGTTAAAGCTCCTACATTAAATGCATAAAAAGAACCATCCGTTTTATACACATAGATGTTTAATGATTTCGCAGATGTTCCTTTCACCCAAAAATGAAGCTTGGTTGGATGAGTAGGTAAATTACTTCCTGTTGGACGTGTGGTAAATGCATATCCATTGGATGAACGGGTTCCTGATAAATGCAACGCATCGGTATTATCTATCCCTTCACCTACTCCTCTTTGGACGATAGGATCGTATGGGAAACTATTTTTACTGTCCAAAAAGGCTTGCCAATCATTAAAATCAGCTCCTAAAAATGGCAATTTTGCATTTGATGAAGGTAAATCAGGTTGTCCAGGTTCAAATCGTGGTTGATCAAATTTTACATCATTTAAATCACGTATGTACAATTGGTATCCTCCATTATAAATCGATACGACAACTGTAATCTCCCCTGATTGCGTTGGTAACGTAGCATCTGCCCAAGAAGCATATCCACTATTTCTTAAATCTACTGTTTTCCCTTTCTTATCAATTAATTTACGATTCACCGTCGTTAAATTAACAGCATCCCCATAAGTCACATCTCCTGTAGGGTTTTCAAATTGAATGTTTTTAATTGTCACTAATGTATTTACATTTTCAAGTTTTAGCGCCTCATATAGCGAATTAAAAACACGAGGCGTTAAAGGTTCTATCACATCACACGTTTTTTTAATATTAGCATTAGCTAACGTCTGTTGCATTCGTCCCACACGCGTTTCACCATTTTGAACATAAATAGAACCTAATTTTATTACCCCTCGATCATATCCTGCTACTAATCCGTTCAACTGGATTTGAATTTTAGAACCTAATGGATAATTCGTATATAAATTATTGGCATCGATTTCCAATTGAATTCCTTTTCCAGAAGGATTGACAGGATCATCTTGAATCGAAATTGTTTTAAAGAAATTCCCTGTTTCATCACTTGAAATCACATACCCTTCCAAAACAGCATCTTCATTATAATAATGCAATTGATTTGGTAAGTTTGAAGCTTCTACATCAGCGATTAAATCGGAAATATACTTATTCGTTTGTAATCCAGTACATTCAGCCGGTGGAATCGAATAATCATCATCTTGCACGCAAGAATAGGATAAAAACATGCTGCAAAACACAGCAAGAATTGTTAATATTTTATTGAATTTATTCATGGTTTTGTTTTTTAAATCGTAAGTGTTGTTGGGTTAGAATCGTACATAAACATTAAAGAAGAATGTTCTTCCTGAACCATAAAACATACGTGGTCCAAGTAATGTTCTGACATTCGGGTTTAAAGCATCATCATAATTACCTAATCGTAATTGTTCAAAACCTCCTGTGACATAATTTTTATTGTCTAATACATTATTCACAGTTAAACTTGTTCCTAAATAGTAATTTCCAAAACGAAACGTTTTCCCCACATTTAAGTTCAACATGAATTCATCAGAAACGCGTTCTTGTTTTAAAACTTCACGCAAAGATTCTTCTGTTACTGGATTTTGAACCCCTCGAATAAAATTAGTTGTTCGACGGAAAGGGGCAATATCCAAATAGTTGTTCGTTAAGTAATTCCCAGAAACGCCAATCCACCAAAATTGAGGAGCACGATATTCAACACCTAATGAATATCCCGATTGAGGTCCTGTTTGAAGTTTATAGTCTTTAATATAAGCTGTTCCATAATTTTTATAAGGAACATGATCTGTTTTTTGGATATTATCTGAGAATAAATAATAATTAGGGTTATTGGTATAAGTATGTTGACCTAAAGCAGCAACTCCTGAAACTTTTATTGTAGGGGTGATTTGTGCTTCAACGGCAAATTCTCCTCCCATGTATTGTTTATCTACACCCGTCATAATTTCAGCCACAAATAGGCGTTGATTATCTGCCCCATCGATATAACCGAAACCTTTTTCAATTTCATCTTCAATTTTGGTGTAGTATGCTGTAGCTCTCGCTTTAAATTTAGGACCGCGATGAATATAGGATACATCTCCCGATAAAATTTTTGCATTTACAATATCGTCATCTACTGTCACTTCATGCAAACGCGCATTAGGGAAAACCTCATCGGCTGTAGGAGCTTCTGTCGCATATTGTCCATTCAACGAGAAGAAATTTCGTCCATCCAATTTAAATAAGAAGTTGGATTTAATTCCATAATTCAAAAAGTCAAATCGTTTCGATTTACCAAAGGAAGAATCCAGATAAAGTCCATGCTTGAATTTACCATTACGATAGAAATCCGTATAAGACGTTCTCATCCCTACCGTAAAATCTAGAAATTTGCTTTTAATTTTGGATTGAAAAAATAAGTCGGCATAATTTCTATTGATCTCGTAATTATACTCGTGACGATCCCCCGTTTTAGCCGTATACCCTGGATGATTTACATCGTATTCGACATTATTGAATTCATCATAATTCATCACATATTGACCACCTAATAAATCCTCCACCTCACGGAATAAATCGGATTGTACATTTTGATAGGATGCAGCAATGACCAAATCAATATTCTTCGTTAATTCGGTTTTGAAATTGGTATAAAATGTAGCGACTTTATCTTCATTCACATCATTGGTCAAATAGTATACAGAATTACCATTCACATTACGGTTCGCTTCATATAAACGATACCAATCCAATTGAGAAGCCGATCCATTTCTCCACGCCTCCAATTTGGCATTATAGTTATCAGTTCCATCAATTCCTAAATTATCAGCATTTACCAATTGCCAAGAAGGTAAATTGCGGTAATAATTTGGAGTAGGGTTATTCGCCCTAAACCAATCCAATCGAGATCCTGATTCACGACCCGTTTGGTACGATAATGTGGTTAATAATTTAGAAGTTGGATTCAGATTCCAATGATGCGACAATTGAAATACAGGCTCGAAAGTTTCTTTGACGCGTTCGTTGCGTTTTTCTCCATCTTGCCATCCCCAAAAAGAATTATAATAAATCCCTTTGATATCAACCATTTCTTGGGTATTAGCAGAACCCGTTGAACGTCGATTAGGCGCTCCAAAAGTTGTAAAGTTTAACGTATGTTGATTGTTAAATTTCTTTTCAATTCCTAGAAAATAAGCCCAAGAGTCATGGAAAGTACCTTCCACTAAACCTTCTTCAGCCCAACGACGAGAACCAGAAACCATCACGGCCCATCCATTGTTCATTAGACCGGTATTATATGTTGCCATCACACGGTTACGATACGAACGATTGGTTGCAGAATACGATAAGCTCACGCCCTTTCGCATGGTTGAAGGACGGGTATCAAAATTGGTTACCCCTCCAATATCACCAAAGGAATAAGCTGATGGTTCTAAAGCATACGTTAACTCATCTGGTCGACGAGTGACATCATTTAAACCACCCCAGTTATTGAACGTTGCACGACCATTATCAATTTTGTTCATTCGAACGCCATTGAAATGAATATCATTGTATTTGTTATCGTACCCTCTTGGCTTGAACCAATAAGAACCCAATTCATACGCTGCCACACGGGCAAACACATCGCGTGAAGACTGTAAAAGTCCAGCGTTTGATGACGTAGACGATTCATCTGAAGACAGTTCATCATCATTTAACGTAATCAATCCCACATCAATATTTGTTGGGTTATACGTTAAAAGAATCTCACCTAATTCAATTTCCTTTTGACCTGCAACCGAAATTGATTTCTCGTAGGGATCAAATCCCACTCCGAAAACCTGTAATTTGTAGGTCCCATCTGGCACATCTACAAATTGGAAATATCCAATGCGATCGGTTATAACCGCGTCACTAGACATTCCATCCAATCTTACCGTAAGATTGTACACCTCTTCGTTTGTTGCTGAATTCTTTGCAATACCCGAAATTTTAGTTTGGGCTTGCGTCATTCCAGCAACCGCTGCAAAGAGAGAAATACTTAACAATAATTTATTCATTCAATAGAATTTTTATTTTTAAATTAGTATTTTAGGAAAAGAAATCAAATTTAATAAATTCATAATTAATAAGATATGTATAAATTTAAGAAATCTTTAAGTTTTATTCTACTTACTTTTATACTTTTAACAGTAAACGTTTCAGCACAAGGAAAATACGCTTCCGCCACTGTTGCTTTTTACAATGTTGAAAATTTATTTGATACCATCCATTCTGCCGGATATATCAACGGTGAATTAAAATATAATGATCCCAATTACCACATCTCAATTTCAATAGATGAGGTAGGTAAATATGATACCGTTTCATTTCGCCAACAATACACGTATGAAAATATTGAGGGAAAGAAAATCATCCGCCCATTAATACTACAAGAAGAATTTTTACCCAAAGGCAAAAAACTATGGGGAAGAGATCGTTACAATCAAAAGGTAAACAACATCGCTAAGGTTATTTCTGAGTTAGGAAAAGACTTTACAAGAAATGCTCCGGTCGTTGTGGGGTTATCGGAAATTGAAAATATTCACGTCATCGAAGACATCATCAATACACCTCATTTAAAACGTTATAATTATGGAATTATTCATTTCAATTCGTTTGATGCACGCGGAGTTGATGTGGGCTTAATTTATCAAAAAAATCGTTTTTTTGTAACAGAAGCTAAACCTCATCCCGTATTTATTTACGATGCCGAAGGAAAACGAAAATACACCCGAGATATCTTACAAGTCACAGGTTTTTTGGATGGGGAAGAAATGACTTTCCTGGTCAATCACTGGCCTTCTCGTAGTGGAGGGGAAAAAGCCTCAATGCCAGGACGTATGGAAGCGGCAAAAGTTGCAAAAGGCATTATTGACGAATTAAGAACAAAGAAAAGGGATGCCAAAGTGCTTTTAATGGGTGATTTGAATGATGATCCAGTATCTCCAAGTGTAAAAATTACTTTTAATGCAGTCGGTGATCCAAAAGATTTAAAAGATGATGGATTTTATAACCCTACTCTACCATTATTTAAAAAAGGAATTGGTACCTTAGCATATGGAGATTCGTGGAATCTATTTGATCAAATCATCACCACAGCTAGTTTTGCGACAAAAAACAAAGATTTTTCAACGTATAAAATTTATAAAACAGAGATTTTTAACAAAGATTATCTGATCGCAAAAGAAGGCCAATACAAAGGTTATCCTAACCGAATGTGGAGTGGTGATACGTACAGAGCAAATGGATATTCCGATCACTTCCCTGTGTATACCATTTTATTAAAATCAGTACAATAAACATATGAACGCATTAGATTTAAAACTTCAAGAAAAGAAACAAAATCTAATCACGATATATACAACAGCGGGGTATCCAAATTTAACGGATACCCCAACTGTTTTAAAGCAATTGCAAAAAAACAATGTTGATATTATCGAGGTTGGGATTCCTTACTCGGATCCTTTAGCCGATGGACCTACCATCCAAGCGACGAGTGAAAAAGCATTAGCCAATGGAATGAAACTCAATGTGCTTTTTGATCAATTAAAAAGCATTAAAGAAGAAATCCACACCCCTTTGGTGTTAATGGGATACTACAATCAATTGATTAAATACGGTGTAGAAGCGTTCTTACAACAATGTCAAGAAAGTGGAGTTTCAGGATTAATTTTACCAGACATGCCCTTTCAGATTTATTTGGATCAACACCAAGCTTTATTCGATAAATACGAGCAACGCGTCATTTTCTTAATTACACCTCAAACACCAGCGGATCGTATTAAAGCCATCAATGATGCAACGTCTGGGTTTGTCTATGTGGTATCCAATTCAGCAACCACTGGATCAACGGAAGCCAATTACAATGAAGAATTTTTAGCAGGTTTAAAAACGCTAGGATTAACGAAACCTTATCAAATCGGTTTTGGAATCTCAACCAAACAAGATGTGGAAAAAGCATGGAAATATGCCAACGGTGCTATAATTGGTAGTGCATTTTTACGTGCCATTGAAAATTCAACTGCGATTGAACAATCGGTAGATGATTTCATCCAATCCATCCAATAAAAAAAAGAGCTCAAAGAGCTCTTTTTTGTTTTATATGAATTATTTAAAGGTATTTTTTTAACTTTATAAAGCGTTTCCTTCCAGGAAAATTCTACGTTAAAAACCCTAATTGAATATTCTCTTCATTAAGGCTTCTAAGACGATTCTATGCCGCCTGTATGCTACCTCTATGCCGCTTCTATACCGCCTCAATTGGTCATAAAAAAGCCCTCACCGCTATGGTTCATCTTAGGTTTCTCCTAACATCAGCCGAACCATCACCCTATTACATGCGTATATCCAGACGAACTTTTCCCTAAGTCATGGAATGGTTTACCTATTATTTCCATTATACAATCCACAAAAAAAAGGGGAAAGCAACATCCAGTCACTTCCCCCTTTTTCTATGTTATCTGGAAATTTATTCCACAATTAAAATGAAATAATTCTTTTTCCCTTTTTGTAATAATACGTATTTATCTGCAATTAAGTTTTCAGTGGATAACGTAAATTCTTCCCCTACTTTTTCTTTATTTACAGAAATAGCATTTGCTTTTAATTCACGGCGCGCTTCTGAATTTGATTTTAAGAAACCTGATTTATCGGCTAAAGCAGCTACAATATCTAATCCAGCTTCAATATCTGCTTTAGATACAGTGGCTTGAGGCACACCTTCAAAAACAGATAAGAAAGTATCTCCATCTAATTCCTTTAAATCCTCCGATGTTGATTTTCCAAATAAGACTTGAGACGCTTTTTCAGCTTTACGCAACTCATCTACCCCATGCACTAAAATTGTGATTTCAGTTGCTAACTTGCGTTGTAATTCACGTAAGTGAGGCTCTTGACGGTGACGCTCAATTAAATCATCAATCGTTTCTTTGTCTAAGAATGTATAAATTTTAATGTATTTCTCTGCATCTGCATCAGCTTGATTCAACCAGAATTGGTAGAATTTATAAGGAGATGTACGGTTTTTGTCCAACCAAATGTTTTCACCACCTTCTGATTTACCGAATTTAGTTCCATCCGCTTTAGTTGTTAAAGGACATGTGAAAGCAAATCCTTCACCACCTTCCATACGACGGATTAATTCAGTACCAGTTGTAATATTCCCCCATTGATCAGAACCACCCATTTGTAATTTCGCCCCTAATTCACGGTATAAATGAACATAATCATACCCTTGAATTAATTGATACGTAAATTCTGTAAAGGACATTCCGACATTTGATTCTGCTGATAAACGATTTTTCACTGAATCCTTTGCCATCATATAATTCACCGTAATGTGCTTTCCTACTGTACGCGCGAAATCAATGAATGAAAACTCTTTCATCCAATCGTAGTTGTTTACTAAAACGGCTGAATTTCCATTGTTCGAATCAAAATCTAAAAAACGTGCCAATTGACCTTTGATACCAGCCACATATTTATTTAATGTTTCTTCGTCTAATAAGCTTCTTTCCGCAGCCTTTCCTGTAGGATCTCCAATAAATCCAGTAGCTCCACCCACTAAAGCAATCGGACGGTGTCCGTGACGCTGTAAGTGAACTAATAAGAAAATCGGCACAAGGCTTCCCACGTGAAGAGAATCAGCAGTAGGATCGAACCCAACATATCCAGAAGTCATTTCTTTATTTAATTGTTCTTCTGTTCCTGGCATAATGTTATGTACCAGCCCTCTCCAAGTAAGCTCTTCAATTAATGGATTCATATGTATTGTATATTATTTATCTTGTTTTATTAAAGTTGTAAAGTTATAACTTTCTATCATAATATCTAAAATCAAAAGCGGGTATCATATAATTCAATACCTTTAATTGTTATCAACCTGAAAAATGAATCGATACAATGGAAATCATTTTTAAAAATGAACTTGTGGAATGGATTGATTTAAAAAATCCAACCGAAGAAATTTTAAAGGAATTGGCTTTAAAATACCAATTCCAAACCTTAACCATTGAAGACAGTTTAGAACCTGGGCATCTTCCTAAATTTGAGTTTGATGGAAGAACATCATTCTTTCTGTTTCGCTACTATGTAAGAGACCGGCATTCGGTTAAGAATATTGTTCGGGAATTCAGTCATAAGATCGGGATATACATAGATCAAGACACTATCATTACCGTGTATCAACACGATACCCCAATCATCCAATCGGTGTTTAACCAATTGAAATTACGCTATGCAGCCGATAAAATTAGTGTTAGAAATATTCTCTATTTTTTAATTGATGAGTTGTTATCCACTTTCGAGCAACCGGCCTTACGAATGGATGAAAACATCGATGAATTTGAAGAAATGATCTTTACAGAACAACTTCAGCATATAAAATTAAAGAATCTTTACCTCATTAAAAGAGAAGCTTCTGCATGTAAAAAAATACTGGAATACACAAAGGAAGTTTTGTCCGAATATAGCTTAACGCGAAAACAATCCAGTACACTCCAAGATTTAAAAGAAGAATGCGAAAAGATGTTGCATTTGCATTCACAAGTCATGGAAGATACTCAAAACTTATTATCCATTTATATTTCGTTGAATAGCCAAAAATCAAATGATATTATGAAGACCTTAACCATATTTTCTGCATTCTTTTTACCCTTGACATTTATCGCAGGAATTTATGGCATGAATTTTCAATATATGCCTGAATTAGCCTATCAATGGAGTTATCCCGTGTGTCTATTGGTTATGGGAATCATATCACTTATCATTTACATTTGGTTCAGGAAGAAACATTTTATATAACAGAAAAGGTCGGCAATCGCCGACCTTTTCCTATGGAATGTTATAAAATCTTAATCTATTATGATGGATTTTGAACCATTAAAGGATTTGAGTTCATCTCTTGTCTAGGGATAACCCATGTCCATTTCTTATCATTCGCAGGAACTTCCCACACATTGTTAATAATCGCACCTACCGCTCCAGTATCTCTACGATTTAAAGGCGAATTTGTACGTTTTAAGTCAAAGAATCTAAATCCTTCTCCCCATAACTCCATACGGCGATGTAGGTATAATTCCTCTAAATATGCTTCTCCTGAAGTTGTAAATCCAGTAAATGCTGCATCACGAGCTGTCGCTAATTCTGTTAATACAGCCTTAGACCCCGCTTCGTCTCCTAAGAAATATTTTGCTTCTGCTTCAATTAAGTACATTTCTGCTACACGCATAAATGGTACATCCCCTAGAGCAGTGTTATTATCTCTATTTTTCGTTACAAACTTTTCAGATGTGTAAGGGAATTTAGCATACGTTGAAGCTAAATTTAAAGATTCATGCTGTCCTGTTGGATCAATAAGTTGCTTACGCACATCCGAATCAGGGAAAGCATTATATAACTTTAAATTTACCACTTTAGGCGCTTGACGAATCTGTGTTGAGTTATAGTTACGAGACATGTATGCGTGGAAGTTTCCGAAGAAGTCTGATTGATCTCCTTGAATTGTTACTCCCCACATCCATTCAGGATTTGCATAATCATTAAATCCTTCTTTGTATTGCTCTTGAGTCATTAATGATTTCCCCGTACGCGCTAATGCAGCATATTGAGCAGCCTCATTGTATTTTTGTTGTACTAAAGCCACACGAGCTTTAATCCCTAATACGTTGTCTAATGCAAAGTGAGAACTATTTGTTTTGGTTTTCCCTGTTAATAATTGTTCCGCTTTATCTAAGTCAGCCCAAATTTGAGCGTATGTTTCTTCCACTGTAGCTCTCGCTTTCGGCTCATTATCTGAGGCTTCAGTACGAATAACGATTCCTAATTGATCGTTTGTTCTTCCATTAACATAACGATCTCCATATAATTGTACCAATTGAAATTGAGAAAATGCGCGGTATGCATAAGCTTCACCAATTGCTTTATCTCTTAAATCAGTATCACCACTTGCATTAGGTCCATAATTAATGATATAGTTAGCATTTTTAATCATACCACTCCAGAAATTCCAAGGATATGATAAATCTGATGAAGCTTCGTTATTGTTAACTAACCATCTCATCATACTTACGAACCATCCGTTCCCTTGAGAAGGAAAAATTACATCATCTCCTAATACATCAGCATAAATCATTTGTGCTGTATATCCGTTTTGTCCTTGAGAAGAATTCTGACGAACGTACATATTTCTATGCATACCGTTAACCGCCACCATCAAGTTGTCTGCAGTTGCGTAAGCAGTTTGCTCCGTAACACTATCTGTAGGTAAAGTATCTAAAAATTCTTCAGAACATGAAGTAAATGTTAGAGAACTTACTAATACAATTGATGCTAATATATATTTTGCTTTTTTCATAATTTGATCTTAAAAATTAACATTTAATCCTAAACTCACAATTCTTGCAGGAGAATAACGATATGATGTTGTACCATTAAAACTTTGTACTGGCTCTAATCCTTGTTTCTTTGTCCAATTGACTAAGTTCTCACCAGTCACATAGATTTTTAATGAGCTTAAACCGATTGATTCAATATCTTTTCTATTAAAAGTATAACCAAATGTTGCGCTTCTTAATGATAAATAATCAGCATCGACTAACCAACGTGAAGATTGTGCTAAATTTTGCGCTTCATTTAAAGTTGACATTTTTGGAAAATTCGTAATGTCCCCTGGATTTTGCCAAGCATTTAACATGTCTACATGTAAAGCTGCACCTTTTGGATCTGTAGAAATTAAACCAGCATAGTTACTATCGTACACTTTACCTCCAATTTGGTATGAGAACATCGTATTTAAATAAAATCCTTTATAAGAGAAATTACTTTGGAAACCTCCCATTACATCTGGAATAGCAGATCCTGAATATGCAAATTGAGCGTTATTATGATTTGTTGTATATTTTTGACCATCAATGATTCGCGTATCATCAGTATCTTCTTTTTCTGCATCTTGAACGTAAAGTACACGACCGTCAGAAGGATCTACTCCATGATATTGTCTTAACCAGAAATCATAAATTGATTGACCAACCGCTAAACGTTTCGTACCGTTAATGATTGCATCTTGTCCATCTGGTAGTTTAGTAATTTTATTTTTAAGCGTTGAGGCATTAATACTTACATCCCAAGAGAAATTTTCGTTTCTGATTATACCTAAGTTTAATAACACTTCAAACCCTTTATTTTGCATAGCTCCAATATTCGCATAAATCGAGTTGCCTGGGACTCCTGCAGATCCTGGTGTTGGAACTGGGAAAATCATATCATCCGTTTTTCTCTCGTAGTATTCTACTGTACCCGAGATTCGGTTATTGAAGAATCCAAATTCTAACGCTACATCGAATTGAGAATTCGCTTCCCACGTTAAATTTTTGTTTCCAATTTGGCTTAATAAGATTCCTGTTTCACCAGCATTATTATATCCTAATTCATATAATGATAAATCAGCATTGTAACCTGGTTCTTCACCATTACCTCCGTCATTACCTACTTCACCATACGATGAACGTAACTTTAATAAGTTAACTGCTTTTGAATCTTTTAAGAAATCTTCGCGATGTAAGTTCCATCCTGCACCCGCTGACCAAAACACTCCTTTATTATTTGCTGGATCAAAACGAGAAGATTGATCTTGTCTTAACGATCCTGATAATAAATATTTGTTGTTGTAATCGTAATTAATACGTCCGAAGTACGATTCTTTTGTAATATGACCGTATTGGTATCCTGTATTACTCGATGTATTTAAGAAGTTAACCAATTGATAAATTCCTGAAACAACCTCGTGTGTTTTACGAGTGTATAAATATTGAATTTTACGCTCGTAAGATTCATGACCTAAATCAATTTGGAAATTGTTTAATCCAAATGATTTTTTATACGTTAAAATTTGGTTTAAAGTAATTCCTGTTGTTTTTTCGTCAGTTACAGAAAAAGCTCCTGTCCCTTGAGCATCACCAATTACTTTATTTTGGTAATAATTAGTCGTTCTGTTTCTCACATCATAAGCTACATTTCCTGTTAAAGTTAACCCTTTAGCAAGTGTTATCGTAGCATAAGCTCTAGAGTTAATAGTGTTTGATAAACGTTGACGTTTGTGTAATAATGTCTCTTGAATCACATTACGTCCAACTCCTGCTCCAGTACCTCTACCTCTCGTTTCCACACCATCATATACTCTATTTCCATTTGAGTCATATACTGCATTTCCATATTCATCATATAAAAATGGCGAATAAATTGGTCCCATAAAACGAGCCGTATAGAATGGATTGATATAAGATGAACCTCCACCATCTTCTGCCATTGCAGATTTTGTAAGGATTCCCGAAATATCAGTTCCTAATTTTAACCAACTAGTTGCTTGGCTATTTGCACTTACACGTGCCGTGTATCTTTCATAATCCGAAGCAATTAAATATCCTTCTTCATTGTTGTATCCTAACGACGCTGAATAATCAGAAGATTCTGTTGCTCCACTATAACGAATATCATAACGCTGAGTTACACCTACTCTTTCAGTATATTTTTGCCAATTAAAATCATCATACAATTGAACTGCATTTGGATTTAATGATCCATTAATTACCACTTGGTTATTTGGAACATTATAAATGTTATTTTGTAAATTGTAATCAATTAAATTTTCAGAAGCGTAAAGATTTGCTTCTTCTAATGTAGCTCCAGGTGTAGATTCTAAGTAACCATTTCTCATGGCTGCCCATGTTAATTCGTAGTAATCTTTTGCAGAAACACGATCGTATTCTTTTGTTCCTCTTACTACAACACCTGTATTAGCACTAAAGCTTAATTGTCCTTTTTTACCTTTCTTCCCTTTTTTCGTTGTAATCATAATTACACCATTTGCAGCAGAAGAACCATATAATGATGTAGAAGCAGCATCTTTTAAAACCGTTATCGATTCAATATCCGAAGGGTTAATATCAGAAAGAACTCCTGAATAAATTGCACCATCTACTACATATAAAGGGCTATTAGATAAAGTAAACGATGAAAAACCTCTAACTCGAATATTATTTGAATCTCCTGGTTGTCCTGATCCAGTTGAGAATTGAACCCCCGCTGCAGTACCCTCTAATGCTTTAGTTGCATTTGTTATTGCACGATTTTCAAAATCTTCCGATTTAATTTGTATATTAGATCCTACCACGGTTTCTTTCTTTTGGACACCAAAAGCAGTAATAACCGTTTCTTCTAATTCAATGTTATCCGTTGCTGATGCAGTTTCAATCGTTCCTAAATTTTCTTTAGTTACTAAAACTTCTTTCCCATTGATGATTAAAATATCACCAACTTTTGCATCAATAGAGAATTCACCATTTTCATCTGTGTAAACGATTGTATTTGTCCCTTTAATTTGTACTGGTACATCCATTTCAGGAAAACCATTTTTATCATTAACAGTTCCTGAAGTCTGTGCGTATGCTACTGCACCAAACCCTAAAAATGCTAATAAACTTAATGAAGTTAATTTTCTCCTCATGATATTAACTGTGTTTTTTATAATTTTTATACAATATTATGCATTTTGTAAATTATTTTACGAAATATTTAACATAAATTTTAAATTATAAAGCAATATAAGCCTTACGAAAACGTTTTAATTACTTAATCAATTCGGATATTCGCATATATATTCAATACAAAATTCAGTTAATTAGCACAATATGTGAATTAAATTCATCAAAATGTATATTTATCCATTATTAACAATTTTTATGTTAATTTTTTAACTTAATTCATATTACATCCCATTATTTTTACATTCGTAAGCTTCACGTCAACTATTTTTATAATTTTGAAAGGTATAAGTCAAGTCTAAAATGATATTTGTAACAGGAGGTACAGGGTTAGTGGGGAGCCACTTATTACTTCAATTAATTGATCAAGGAAAAAAAGTACGTGCTTTAAAACGATCTACTTCGAACACTAGAGCTGTTGAAGCATTTTTCAAACGAAATAAAGCCCAAGAAATTTTTCATAAAATCGAATGGATTGATGGTGATATCTTAGACGTTACATTTTTACCTCAAGCATTACAAGGGGTCGAGACTATTATTCACACTGCCGCACATGTCAGTTTTAATGAAGCAGAAGAAGATCAGATCATAGCCACTAATGTTAACGGGACAGAAGCTTTAGTCAATGAAGCCATTGAATCAGGAGTGAAAGAATTTATATATTTAAGTTCAATTGCTGCTATGGATGATGTTAATCCTGTTACGAAATGTATTGATGAAAGTTCGACATGGAATACGGAAGCCAAACATTCGGCCTATGCATTTTCTAAATACCGCGCTGAAATGGAAGTATGGCGAGGTTCACAAGAAGGATTAAATGTCATTGTCCTTAATCCCTCTGTCATTATTGGATCATTTGATGGCAAACGAGAAAGTGAGCGCATTTTCGAAGATCATTTAATCAATCAATACGCTCCATCGGGAGGAACTGGCTTCGTTGATGTTCGTGATGTTGTATCCATTCTTTGTAAAACCCTAGAGAAAAAATTATTTCAGCAGAAATTCATCATTAATGCTGAGAATTTACCTTACGAAGAAGTTTTAAAACTGATTGCTGAAAAGAAACAAAAAGAAATACAAAAAATTTCCAATCCCACATTAAAGGTTATACAAGTCGCATCTCAAATCAACCAATTATTTGGCGGTCAAACTTTAAATCACGCGACTTATAAAGCGTTAACAACCTTTACCAAGTATGATAATCGCAAAGTAATTCAAGCCTTGGATTATACATTTATACCGATCAAAGAAGCAATCCATTACCATTATAAAAACTATCAAGAAATTATTTCTTCTAAATAATCTATTTTTGCCTTTATGGAAAAGCAATTTCAAACGACATTACAATCTAATTATAGCTTACAAGCAGGAGAAGTTTCTGCCAAAAGCCCATCCAATATCGCATTAGTTAAATATTGGGGAAAAAAGAAGAATCAAATTCCGACGAATTCATCGATCAGTTATACCCTTACCCATTCTTTTACCGCTACTACGCTTCAATTCACTCCAAAAGAAGAGAAAGGATTTGATGTAAAAGTTTATTTAGAAGGAGAATATAAAGAGAGTTTTGCACCAAAAATCATTACTTTTTTTGAACGTATTTCGGCATATCTTCCCTTTCTAGAACAATATCGTTTTGAAGTGCATACTTCAAATTCTTTTCCTCATAGTTCTGGAATTGCTTCTTCTGCCTCAGGAATGAGTGCAATGGCTTTATGCTTAGTGGAAATCGAAAAACGATTAGGGGGAACCTTATCGAAAGATGAAATGTTGAGAAAAGCATCTTTCTTAGCACGTTTAGGGTCAGGAAGTGCTTGTCGTTCGGTTTATAAAGGTTTGGTAGAATGGGGAGAAAATAACTTTATGGAAGGAAGTTCTGATTTATATGGATCTAAATATCCTGACGCTGAAGTGCACGAAGTATTTAAAACGTTCCATGATACCATTTTATTGATTCACGAAGGCCAAAAATCGGTTTCGTCTACGGTAGGCCATAATTTAATGAATGGGCATCCTTATGCAGAACGTCGTTTTGTAGAAGCCAATGAAAATTTAGAACAATTGTTGTCCATTTTAAAATCTGGTGATCTTGAAGCCTTCGGAAAATTAGTAGAACACGAAGCTTTGACATTACACGCTATGATGATGATGTCGGACCCTGCATTTATCTTAATGAAGCCCAACACTGTTGCTGCGTTGGAAAAATTATGGGAGTTCCGCCGCGAAACTGGAAATCATTTATACTTCACATTAGATGCAGGTGCGAACGTGCATTTATTGTATCCGACACAGGATGCCGAAGCAATTGAAATTTTTATTGAAAACGAATTGAAACAATTTTGCCAAAGCGGAAAATATATAAAAGATAAAGTCAATTTTTAAAACAACATAACGCATAAAAACCTCAAGCATAAGCTTGAGGTTTTTTTATTCTCATTTAAAAGAAAAATATTCGAGATCAAGTGCTATCGCTCCACGAACTTAAAATATTTTGCTGGGAAGTTCTGCTTAAGGGGAATTCCATTGGAATAGGAAAAGACTTAAAGACGATTCGTTTCAATAAAAAAGTCTTTAAACCTAAGTTTAAAGACTTTAAAATATGATAGTATCTGTTTAGTATCCTCCAGAAGTTTGCTCTCCATTTGCAATCGCTAAAGCTGAAGAAGTTCCGATGCGTTTTACACCTAAACGAATCATCTTTTCCGCCTCTTCAATATTACGAACACCTCCTGATGCTTTTACTGGTAATGGTCCTGCATTGTCCAACATTAACTGAATCACATGTTCATTCGCTCCATTAGGTTCCCCATTTGGTGTTTTATAAAATCCTGTAGAAGACTTCACAAAAACATGAGATGCATGTTGTTCTCCAATTTTCTCTAAAACAATATCACGGATTAATTGTGTGATTGCTACAATTTGCTCATCCGATAATGCTGCAGTTTCAATAATCCACTTCACCACACGACCTTCTCTTAGAGCAACTGTTGTACACGTTTCAATTTCTTCAGTCACTTTTTCAATTTCCCCTTTTTTAAAGGCTTCAAAGTTGACCACAAAATCCAATTCATCCGCTCCATCAGCAATTGCTTTTTGGGCTTCTCTTAATTTTTCGTTTAAATCATATGTTCCTTCATGAAAACCAATAACAGTTCCTAATATCACATCTGATTTATTTTCATCTAACAATTCACGAACCGAGCGCACATAGTCCGGGCGAATCATAACGGCATAGATTCCATTTTCCATAGCTTCTACTGCTAAAGCCCTTACTTTATCCAAAGTATCAGAATTTGATATTCCGGCTTGCTCTGGAGTTTTAAGATACGTCGAGTCTAAATATGTTTTAATACTCATCTTTATATATTAAAGTTTGATTTGTCTATTAATTGTTTGTTCTAACGAAATAATCGTTTCTGTACGAGTCACTCCGTCAATTTGTTGAATTTTCTGATTCAACACATTCATTAAATGCATATTATCTTTACACAATAACTTCAAGAAAATTCCATAATTCCCTGTTGTAAAGTGTGCTTCGACAACTTCTGGAATTTCTTCCAATGAACGAATCACCGTTTTGTAAGAAGATGGTTTATCCATGAAAACACCGACAAATGACATTGTTGAGTACCCTAATACATTGGGGTTAATAATCGTTTTAGTAGAATTAATCAGACCAGAATTTTCTAACTTTTTGATGCGTTGATGCACCGCTGTATTCGAAATTGACAATTCTTTAGCCAATTGAGAGACAGGAATGTTTGCATCTTCCATAAATGCATTAAGGATTAACTTATCAATTCCATCAAGCTCTACTTGACCATTTTCATGAATTCTCATTCTGCTTTGATTTTGGTTCTACAAATTTAATATTTTATTATCGTATAAATCGGAAAATGATCACTATACCCTCCTAAATATTTTGACCCCACAAAACTACGCGCCGGAAAATTCCTTAGTTTACCTACACCCACAGTTAAAAAAGATTCGTCAAAAATATCAGTTTTTACAATTTCTATCGCAGTTTTTTGTGTTAAAAATCCATAAGAAAATAACATTTGATCGAACAACATCCATTGCTTGTGATGTACTAAAGAACCTCTTTTATAACTCATTAACCCAACCATTGGATTAAAAAAATCATCTATTCCCGTCTCCTCTTTTGTTGGTTTTGTTTTTAAAATCAATCGAATATTTTCGGCAGTCGGAGTATCATTAAAATCTCCCATGATGACAATATTCGGTTGTTGATGTTCTCTTTTCAAGTCATCCACGCGTTGCTGGATCTTTTTCAATAAGATGCCACGCTTCTCCTGATTCACTTCCAGGTCTAATTTAGACGGAAGATGTACAATAAAGAAAAACACCTTTTCAGTACCCATTTCCGTTTCCAAAAAGAGAATATCTCTGGTATAAGAACGTTCATCCATTTGATTTTTAAATACCACACGTATAGGTTCTGAATGAACAACACGGACCAAGTCTTTACGATAGATGCAAGCGACATTTATTTTACGCTCATCTAATGATTCATAAAATACAAAATCATAGGCACCACCCTTTAGGTTTTCATGTGCGATTAAATCCTTTAAAACAATTTCATTTTCTACTTCGCATAACCCTACTAGTGCAGGTAAATCCTCCGTTTCCTTTTTACCAATACGCGAAATCGCAAAAGATATTTTATCAACCTTAAAATTATAGCGTGATTCTACCCATTTAGAGTAATTACTTGGCAAGTAAGAATATTCGAAATCAGTTTGATTCGAATAAAAATTTTCAACATTATAGAATGCCCATGTGGCTAATTTCGTTTTCAAATTTTTAAGGATTTTTGCTAAAATAGGTATTCTCCTCGACTAAAGATGTCGCGCTTAAAGTAATTTTATTTCTTCTACATTACTTATAAGGCAATCATCGTGTCCTAAATTAATAATTTATATCGGTTTTAATTTTCGATTTCACTAAAAAAAGAATCAAAAATTATCAACTTGTATAATATTCTAATCTGTGTGAAACTAATCCTAAAATTCAAGGAAAACAATAGGTTACAGCTTTCAAAAAACATTAAATATTGTATATTTGCAGTCATGACTTTTTAAGTCAAATTCAAACAATTGAAAAGTAGTATTTAAATTGACTTCGAAAGAAGTCTCAAAAATTTAAAATAATGTCAAAGTCAAAAATTATTTACACTCTTACTGATGAGGCGCCAATGTTGGCAACATACTCATTGTTACCTATTGTTAAAGCTTTCACTTCTACAGCGGATATCGAGGTTGAAACTCGTGATATCTCTTTAGCAGGACGAATCTTAGCAAATTTCCCAGAGTTTTTAAAAGACGACCAAAAAATTGGTGATGCCTTAGCAGAATTAGGAGAATTAGCTAAAACTCCAGAAGCTAACATTATCAAATTACCAAATATTTCTGCTTCTATTCCTCAGTTAACAGCTGCTATCGCTGAATTACAAGCACACGGATACGCTGTACCAAACTATCCTGCTGATGCTGCTACTGAAGAAGAAAAAGCAATCAAAGCGAAATACGCTAAAGTTTTAGGTTCTGCGGTTAACCCAGTTTTACGTGAAGGTAACTCAGACCGTCGTGCACCTAAAGCGGTTAAGAATTATGCTAAAAAACACCCACACTCAATGGGCGCTTGGTCAGCAGATTCTAAAACAAAAGTGGCTCACATGGAAGGTGGAGATTTCTACGGTACTGAACAATCAGTTACAGTTGAAAATGATTCTCAATTCAAAATCGAATTCGTTGGTAAAGACGGATCTGTTAAAGAATTAAAAGGATTAGCGCCATTAAAAGCAGGTGAAGTTATCGATACATCAGTAATGAACTTAGCTGCTTTAAAAGCTTTCGTTAAACAAACAAAAGAAGAAGCTAAAGAGGCTGGAGTATTATTATCTGCTCACTTAAAAGCAACAATGATGAAAGTTTCAGATCCAATTATTTTTGGAGCTGTGGTTTCTGTTTACTTCGAAGATGTATTTACTCAATTCGCTGATTTATTCGCTGAATTAGGAGTTAATCCTAACAATGGTTTAGGTGAATTATACAACAAAATCGCTGGTCACGCTCAAGAAGCTGAAGTAAAAGCTGCTATCGATGCTGCTATTGCTAACGGACCTGCAATTGCAATGGTTAATTCTGACAAAGGAATTACAAACTTACACGTTCCATCTGACGTTATCGTTGATGCTTCTATGCCAGCAATGATCCGTACATCAGGACAAATGTGGAATGCTGAAGGAAAACAACAAGATACTTTTGCGATCATCCCAGACCGTAACTACGCTGGTGTTTACCAAGCTACAATCGAAGATTGTAAAGCAAACGGTGCTTTAGACCCAACAACTATGGGATCTGTTCCTAACGTAGGTTTAATGGCTCAAAAAGCGGAAGAGTACGGTTCTCACGATAAAACTTTCCAAGCAGAAGCTGAAGGAGCAATCCGCGTAGTAGATGCTGAAGGAAATGTAATTATGGAACAAGCGGTTGAGACAGGAGATATTTTCCGTATGTGTCAAGCAAAAGATGCTCCAATCAAAGACTGGGTTAAATTAGCGGTTACTCGTGCTCGTTTATCTGAAACTCCTGCAGTTTTCTGGTTAGACGACAATCGTGCACACGATAGAGAAATGATCAAAAAAGTTGAAAAATACTTACCAGAATTTGATACTACAGGTTTAGATATCCGTATCATGAACCCAGTGGATGCAACTAAATTCTCATTAGAAAGAATCCGTCAAGGTTTAGATACTATTTCTGTTACAGGTAACGTATTACGTGACTACTTAACAGATTTATTCCCAATCTTAGAAGTTGGTACTTCTGCGAAAATGTTATCTATCGTTCCATTAATGAACGGAGGTGGATTATTCGAAACGGGTGCGGGAGGATCTGCTCCAAAACACATCGAGCAATTCAAAGAAGAAGGTTACTTACGTTGGGATTCATTAGGTGAATTCTTAGCATTACAAGCTTCTTTAGAGCACGTAGCGCAAACACAAGGTAACGCAAAAGCGCAAGTTTTAGCGGACGCTTTAGATGAGGCAAACGATAAATTCTTAGATACAGACAAATCACCAGGTCGTAAATTAGGAACTATCGATAACCGTGGATCTCACTTCTATTTAGCAATGTACTGGGCTCAAGCATTAGCTGCTCAAACAAAAGATGCTGAAATCGCTGCTAAATTTGCTCCAGTTGCTGAAGCAATGACTGCACAAGAAGAAGCTATCGTAGCTGAATTAATCGATGCTCAAGGTACTGCACAAGAAATCAAAGGTTACTATCAACCAGATTATGCTGCAACTTCTGCTGCAATGCGTCCTTCTGCAACTTTAAATGCAATCGTAGATGCGATCTAATTTTTAAATTAGATGCTATTCAATATAAAACCTCGCTCCATGAGCGAGGTTTTTTTATGTATTTTTATTCGATTCCTTAACAAGCTCTGAATGAAATGTTTCTACCACCTTCCTCAACTTATTTTTAAGATCAAATTAAAGATGTACGATATGCGATGTTGAAACAAGTTCAACATGACTTTTGAAATTGAATAAATGATAGGTTTCGTGATTAGATCAGAGTATAAAATTCCGTCACTTCGAGTGATTTTCGTTTCGGAGAAAAAGAAAATTGTATAGAGAAGTTAGATGGAATTTCGTCTTAGTTCTCGATACTTTTAAAATGAATACAATTCATTTTAAACACTCGAACTGACGAATAATTAATCATTCATTAAAACCTTGCTTGTAACTGCACACTTCCGGTATGAATTGCTTTATTCGCTTCCGTTTTACGACCATCGTACGAAATATTCAATTGTAAGAAAGAATTGATTTGACGTTGTACTTGTAGTTGCCACACCATATTATTTCCGGCACGTAAACCTTCCATCATTTGATTTCCAACCACTGAATCTCCATTTCCTACAAAGGCATTTTTCACAAACGAAAAACTTCCCAATAAACTCATTTTAGAGATTTCATTCCATTGGATTTCCGTTCCTAAATCCGATTGATTCAATTCTTCAATTCCAATGGTATTAACCTTATTTTGGTACGCATAAAATACCGCAGCTGAAAAACTCTTTCCGTATTGGTACGTTAATTTAGGATGTAACTTGAAATTTTCTAATTCAAATCGGCGTGAAGCAAATACATCTGAATGATTCTTTACTTTTCCCATTTCGAATTCATTCTGAATCGAAAACGAAGGCTTGATGTTATATTTCACCATCAAGGTATTGGTTTGCATTTCACGTGCTTCGGCTCCAGTATACACATAGGTTTGATTCGCTTGTTGATTAAACGTATATGTGGCTAACCATTTGTAATTCGCCCCTTGATTGAAATAGACCATCGAACGAATATTTCTTGTTTTCCCTAAGATTAAATCTGAGTTTGTAAATGGATTCCATTCCAAGGTTTCGTCTTCTTTGCGTAATGAATTGGTTGCCGAAATCACTTGTTGGAATGACCAACGGGCAACAAATTTATTCTTCGATTGAAAGATCTGTTGTGGACGAATTCGCATCGAGAAATTGAACTCATTTTTATTGGTTTTTAAATATTCAATGGTATTGGTATACACCCGAATATAATTCGCTTGATCGATGAATTCGGCGATTTCAAACTCATCAATTTGTTCGATGCCATCACCATTGTAATCGGTCCACTTGTAGATTCCCATTCCATCTGCTACTTTCACATACTGAAATTCGCGTTGAGGTTCTACTCCACTTCCTAAGCCATAATCTAAGTTCATCGTTAGACCTTGGTGAAAAAAGGCTTTATACCATTTGATATTTCCAACCATAAACGCTTCGTTCGGAGCATCTTCATATTGGTAATTCACTTTACGGTAATGGAAGTTTATTCCCAATTGGTGATCGGCTTTCTGAATCAATTGCGAATTAAAAATAATTCCTTGACTATTCTGCATTCGGACCCAATTGTTCAATCGAATCGAATCATCGCGTCGGCTGTAAACCGTTACATCCAATCGACGACCAATTGAATCGGCCCAACCACCTTTGATTTGGACTTCGTTATATTTAAAACTTAAAGGCGATTTTGTTTCCGTTTCGTGCATCAATCGGTCGTTATCTTCTCCATAAAACCGTGAGCCAATCCAAAATTGTTTCCCCATCTTACGTTTTCCATCCACATCATAACGAATGTATTTCGAATCTTGATCCGTTGCCTTTGTCGACAGCTGATTTATATTCGCTTTCCACTCGTCTTTTTCAGTCACAAATTGAGCATTCAATTCGTTTTTCACCCCTTGGTAATAATTTTTATAATCCAAATACGTCAATCGATAAGAGGTTTTCAATTTGTTTTTCCAATCCGAATCAAATCCAGCTTTCGCCATTAATTGTCTTAATCCTAAATATTCTTGCGCAATATTAAAATCACGTGCAAACTCTACATTTCGAATCCCTTCTACGGTGTAATAATTTTGATTCATAAAATCAATTTCAGCCGTTGGAGCAATTTTAAATTGATTGATCTGAAATTCTTTTTGAGCCAATAATCTTCCGGCTAATCCCACATTATTTTCATCATCCAAAGAAGAAAAAAGATTAAAATCGTTGTTGCTTAAACCTCCATCAAATTGAATAAATCCATTCTTTTTGAAATCGTATTTTGTATTGATTGTATAAACTTGAGATTTTTTCGGCGCCACCAATTGTTTAATCGGTTCGTAATCTCCTTGCGGAATTCCAGCAATAGGTGCAACATATTCATAAACTTTTCCGTTTTGTGTTGCATTGATCGAGCGATAATTTCCTTGATTCGTTCCCATATAGGTAAACGTTACTTGGTACAATTCATCCTCTGGATTCGTTGCATACACAAAAATCGTTGCACCATTTTCGGTTTCTTTGCGGTATAAAATTTTATTCGAATCATAATCCGTTAAAACCGCAGATACTGAATACATACGAGAGCGGTCATTCCCAGCATCGGCCAAAATTTGTTTCTCATCATCGGATAAATCCGAACCTAAAGTGCTATTTTTTGAATCGGATTGGGAATAAAAGTGACCGGCGATCTTGAATCGATCGCGTTGGTGACGAATTCCACCGTATAAGAAAATCTGTGAATAATTTCGGCTGTTATAAAGGTATTCAACGTGAATACGTGTATTTGAAGTAATTAATCGATTCGTTGTAAATGTAATTTCTCCGGTGTTGTAATTGATGACATAATCGTTGGTTTCCCCACGCGATAATTGCACACCATCAATAAACACTTTCTCCGAACCTGAAAGTACAATGACATACAATTCGTTGTTTTGACCAGTTAAGCGATATGGTCCTTGATTCCCATCTTGCCCTATAAAATCAATTTCCTTGAATTCACCACGTGTTACACTTCCTGTTGCAAAAATATCAGTCGTTGATTGTTCATTTTCTAAATGTGTGGATAACTGTAAACCGGTAACTTTTTGAGAAAAACGATTGTAATAATCATCGGTATGATTGATGTCGATGTGACCTGCACGAACTTTTGAAGTTTTGTTCGCTAATTCAATATATACCTTATCAAAATCTTGTAATTTTTGGGTATATCCATCCGTTTCGATCGGCACATTATTATCCGAAATCGCTGCTTTAATCGTGATGTCATCCGATAAATTCCCACTTAATTCCAAATCCAAAGACGATTGTACTGAACCGCTTTGATTGTTTCCAAAACGAATCCCACGGACCAATGAACCACGACTGTTTAAGCCTTTAAAAAAATCATTCTTTTGTAGATTTTTCTGGGGATTAATCTGATGAAATTCATCGACTTTTTGATTGTTAGAGACAATTAAACTAGAATCCCTTTTCGCGATAAAGGATTTTGCTAATTGCGGATTAATGTAGTATTGAATCTTGATGGGAAGCCCTTGATAAATCGAGTGCAGATAGACTTCATTTCGAATTAAATCTTTCGTATAATAACTGGATGGAATCAGATTTCCATGCTCATCCAACACCTGAAATTTCTCGTTTAAAATTCCAAAACTATTGAGTTTTATCGTATCCGAAGCGATATGATGTTCTTCTCGTAGATTTGGATTTTGCCAACCGCTTTCCTGTGCTTGCAACGTTGCAAACATGAAGATTAAATAAAATAGTAGGTAAAGTCGGTGAAACAAGCTTAATTTTTACTGCAAATTAAGTAAAAATCCATTGTCTACCATTTGCAAGAATAATGTTTAAGCATTAATTTAATTTTTCTTTCAGTTTCTCTACAACTTTTGAAGCGTTATCATCTTGTACAAAAACCATATCATTTCCTTCGCCATAAGGACGATATTTATCCACTAACCCCGCTTTAAATAATCCTATGGTTTTCGTTGGAGCGGCTACCCCTAAATGCATCATACCAGAATCTGCAGCTACCAATAGTTCACAATTATTCATTACAGCTGCTATTTCTCGAACATCTTTGCTATAAAATGTTGGTAATTTTCGATTCAACATAGAAATATCTTCTACGGGTAAAATTTCGATTAAATTATATTTTTCTGAAAATGTAGGATTTACTTGTTCATATAAATCATCCCACCATTGTGAACTGTAACACTTACTACCAGTAGCATAGGTGAAAAATGCAATTGTTTTTTTATTGGAATGTTGGGTCACTTGATGTAATAACTTCTGACCTTTTGCTATTTCTGCTGCCGATAAATTAAGATTTAATATCGGGTATGGTGTAGCTATTGTTTTTCCTTTCACAAATTTTAAAAACTGTCGAAATTGAAATACCGGCATTTTTGCTAAATGGACTTGTTCTAAAGCAGTTGGGTCAGATAAAAATTCATCTCCAAATAATTTAAATTTTGAACGTGACACCAAAGTCGAAATTCTTCCCGATGATGATTCTTGATGAACGTTGATGGCTAGATCATATTTTTTATCTCGAATTTTAAACCAAACCTTGATGTAATTTATTAAATCTTTAAATGGCTTTTTCGGCAATTCGATGATTTGATCAACTTGTGTATAATTTTGAAATACAATTGGAGCTACACGGCCTTTTACAAATACATCAATAACCACCTGAGGGTTTTCTGTAATAATTTCTTGTATTAATGGTGTGATTAATAATGTATTTCCTAATCGTTGGTTAGGACGACAAATCAACACACGATTGATTTTAAAATTTGGATCAATCTTACCTTTTTCTGCTAAAAATCTATTTCCAATGTTACCTGTTAAGGCTTTCATTATCGTACGGCGATAATGGTTAATTTGACTTTTAAAACTCATTGTTTTAAACGGGTGTGCTACTTAATATTTTCAAAATGAATGTATAGAAAAATCTAAAAATTTACCTACAAAATTCTGTAGTAAAGTAACGACGAAGTATTGAATTTCTTGTATTTAATTTCAAGAATATATCTAATTTATTTTAACCCTTTTACACTTGATTCTAAAATACGATTCCAAAAAAAATAAGCTCTTATAGAGCTTATTATCATTTATTTTGTTTTCGTTGGACGAACTTCAATTTTACTTGGAAGTACATTTGGATTCATTTTTAATAAATCAACAACCATTTGTCCCAAATCTTCGGGTTGAATTTTCCATCCATCATTTTCATTCGGTTGATGATCGTTAAAGTTTGATGTAACTGAACCCGGCATGATCGTCGTACACTTGATATCGTAATTTCTTAAATCCAACATTGCTGCTTGAGTAAATCCTACCACTCCAAATTTAGACGCATTGTAACCAGCACCTTGCGCAAAGAAATTTGTACCTGCCAAAGAAGCAATCGAAATATAGTATCCTTTGTTGGCTTTTAATTGCTCAACTGTTGCTTTCATTGTGTGAAATACTCCTGTTAAGTTTGTATCGATCATCGCATTCCAATCTTCTAAAGATAACTCATCGACTGGCGCAAATTTTCCCAATCCTGCATTCGCAATCACAATGTCTAATTGTCCGAACTCAGCAATAATTGCTTCAACGGCTTTTACTTCATCTTCATAATTTCTTACATCTGATTGTAATGCTAATACATTCTGATTTCCTAAAGCTTGTTTTGCTTGTTCAACATCAGCTAAATTACGACCTGAAATCGCTACTTTAATTCCGTTTTCTACTAGCGCTTTCGCAATTCCGAAACCGATTCCTTTTGTCCCACCTGTAATGTAGGCTACTTTATTTTCAATCGTTTGCATGGTATATTATTTTTTATTCTTGTTGTAACCAATTCCATTTTCCATTTTTCCAGAAGATATATCCGCCTCCGCAAGCTTCTTCGTTATGCACATATATTGCATCGTAATTCAACTTCACAATTTCGGATTTAGGAACATCTTTGAACTCTCTAAAATCATCCGTAAAATTAGACCATAAGGGTGTTTGTTTATCGACTTTATGAAGTATTCCAAAATCATAACTCGAAATATTAAACGGATCTTTAGCACCTCCTAAACCGTAAATTTTAGATCCATCTTTTTGATGGTTTACAATTATTAAACGTGTGTCTCCGTTCGTATCCGTCATTCGGTATAAATCATCTGAAATTCCATCTCCAAAGAAATCTCCTTTTAGGGCAAATGTTTTATAGGCCGTTGATAAATAGAAATCCTTTAAACCTGAATACTTTTGAATCTCCTGATCTTGTTGCTTTATAAATTCTGATTTTAAGGTCAAAAAACCATTAAATGTGTAATATTCAGAAGGAGTGTAATCAATATTTTGGTCCATAATCACTTGCCCCAAATCATTTCCATTAAGTTGGACCCAATGCCCTTGTATTTGTTTTCCGTTATCTGAAACTGAAAATGGGTTTAACTTTTTCACCACATGAACTCCTGCGCCATATGGTATTTTCCCAAATCTTTTACCATTCGGCTGCTCTCGTACCACTAATCCACTTGGGGCAGTTACGATATATTCTTGTGCTTGTGTATAAAGCATCGCACAAAACATGAAAAGATAAAAGATAGATTGTTTCATAGGGATATTTTATTCGTTTACTTTAGGATATTCCATTTCTTTCCATAACGGTAAATGTAACCTCCTTTGTTCTGTAAATCATTCAAATATAACGCATCATACGTAAATGTTTTAATGTCATTTTTGGACACTTGATTCATCAACTTTGTTCCATTTCGATCTGCCCAAAATGGCGTATTTTTAGGTACTTTATAGAAATAATCAAAGTCGTAATCCGAGATACCAAATGGATCTTTTGGACCACCTAGTGCATAAATATCACTTCCTACTTTTTTATTGTTAATCGCCATAATACGCACATTTCCATCAGGCGAAATCATTCGATACACGTCATCTTCTACACCATCTGCAAAAAAATCACCTTTAATTGCAAAAACTTTATAAGAAGTCGCTAAATAATAATCTTTTAACGCTGGATGTTTGGCAATTTTATTTTCCGCTTGTGTGATAAATTCCTTTTGATTCGTTAAATAACCATCAAACACATATACCCCTTGCGGATCATAACTTTCATCAAAATTTGGATCAATAATAATTTGGGTTGATTTTCCATCAATTTTTACCCAATTTCCAGCAATCGATTTTCCGTCGTCTTTAATCACCAATGGATCCGATTTTTCTAAAACTTTTACTTGATAACCATATGGAATTTTACCAATTTTTTTTCCACTAATGCTTGTACGAACCGTTAATCCATCTACTGCATTCACATGATAAATTCCTTGTGCCGATGCAAAAGCACTCATCGACATCAATAACACTAAAAGTTTATTTTTCATTTCTGTTTTAAAAATAAAAAGCTCCTGTGAAGGAGCCTTTCTAACTAATTTTTTATTTAAAATTTGGTTTTCGTTTTTCGACAAAGGCTGTCGTTCCTTCCTTGAAGTCTTCTTCTTCAAAAAGGTTACCAAAACTCTTTATTTCGATGTCAAATCCATTTTCTTTATCCGATGCATTGATGGCATTAATCGCCTGAGCAATTGCAATGGATGAATTTCGCGTGATTTTACCCGCAATTTCTTTCGCTCGATTGATTAATTCAGCTTGTTCCACCACTTCATTCACCAAGCCAATTTGTTCTGCCTTTTCGGCTGTAAACATATCAGCTGTCATAATGGCTTGCATCGCACGACCTTTTCCGATTAATTTAGGCAAACGTTGTGTTCCTCCATATCCAGGGATTAATCCTAACGTTACTTCTGGTAACCCTAATTTCGCATTGGTTGATGCAATACGGAAATGAGCAGCCATTGCTAATTCTAATCCTCCACCTAAAGCAAATCCGTTAACGGCAGCGATAACAGGTTTTGGAAAATTCTCTACTTTGTTGAAAACACGTTCTTGCCCTTTTCCTGCCAATTGTTGACCTTCTTCTGCATTAAAACTTGCAAACTCTTTGATATCAGCTCCTGCCACAAATGACTTTTCCCCTGCTCCTGTTAAGATCACGACACGAATATCATCGTTGGATTTCGCTTCATCAAAAAATGCAGATAGATCGTCTAACAACCCTTTGTTTAAAGCATTTAAAGCTTGTGGACGATTTAAAGTAACAACTGCAATTCTATTTTCTATTTCTACTATTAAATTCTCGTAAGACATGGTCTATTTTTTTTGTGATTGATTATGTTTTGAATTCGTTTCTAAAAATAATGGATTTTTAGTTAATAATATATAATTTTACTCAACACTAATATTGCATTATGCTAAAATATCTTACACTATTATTAATCTCTACTTCTACCATTTTATTTGGACAATTAGATTCGGAGAGTGATAAACAAGCTGTTCAGTCACTTTATACAAAATTAAAAAGAAACCAAGATGATTATTTTAATCGTCCATTAAATCAAATTTATGGAATAACTACTGAAGTAATTGATAATGAAAATAGAGTTATAAAAATTGATTTACCGTCTAGTGTAAATATCACTAATGGCTCACAAAGTTCTATTAATCAAAATTTATCAACAGAGCTACATTCAGATTTAAATCAATTAACTGAAATTAAAGAAATAGTTATTTCACCAGAAGCTAGATATTCATCTATTGTTAATAATTCTAATTTTATTCAAGATTATATCGTTGATTTTAACCAACTAACTAATTTACAAAAATTAGAAAAATTTGAATTTGAGTCTTATAACAATATCCCTACAACTAGAGTAAATTTAATTATACAAAACAGTAGTTCTATTAACCTTATTCCTACATTTCGAACTTTAAATTTATCTAATCTTAAAGAAATTGAATTAAATACGGTTTTCAATAATTTACATGATTTAAAAATAAATAGTACTTGGTATGATTATAATCTTTTATCGAATACAACTGGAACTTTAATAAAAAGATTAGAACTAGATCTGGTAAATACAAATATGGAAAATGTAGATTTTAACAGCAATTTTCCAATATTAGAAGATCTAAGTCTAAATAGAATTGTATCTATTTCTAATAATATTTATACAAATACGCTAAAAAAACTTAAGCTAATTGGTGATTTTTCAGGCTTAAATAATGATATTCAAAATGCATCTCAATTAAATTCTTTAGAGATTAGATCATATAATTTATACAATCTACCGACTTCGCTTCATACGTTAAATAACTTGACATCTTTACATATTACAAGCTATAACGAAAACTTCTTAGTTTTAAACAATAGCATCTCACAAATACCACAGTTAAAGAATCTATACATAAGTACGAATGGATTTGTTGAAAACATATCTCTTATCAATAATTTAAATCAATTAGAAACACTTAATTTATACATTCCTAAAAATTATGTAACCGATTTAGATTTCATTAATCATCCTAATTTAAGAGAATTAGAATATCTAATCAATTATGCTCAATTAAGTAGTCTAAATTATAATGATTACGTTTTACCCTCAAATATTGATCAGTTACAACATTTAAAAAGATTGTATTTAACTATTGGAGATTCAGCAAATATTAACTTTAATAATTTACAAAATTTAGAAGATGTAAATATTCAGTATATAAATCCTTATACCTTACCGAAATTAGATTTTAAAAATAATACGAACTTAAAATCATTACAATTTTACGGAAGTGGTACTTTTTATTATACAAATAACATCATATTACCTACTATAGAATTTGAAAACGATTATTTTAATAATCTAACTAATCTTGAAAAGTTGGTATATTGGTCAGTTCCTGTAAAAATGAATTTAACTAATATGTTTGTAAACAACATTAATTTAAAAAATCTTGCTTTTAGTTCATTATCATTAAATCCATCTATAAATAGCGATTTTTCAGGAGTTTTAAATTTATGTAATAATCCAAATGTTAGATTACAAATTTATGATCAAGCACCTATAACTATTGATCTTAGAAACAATATTAATACATCTAAATATTTCACCTTAGAAACAAAATCGACGTTTTCTCCAAACATTATCGTTGATGATATAACAAATTTTAGAGCCGTAAACGGAAATAATTATTACAATCATCAAACGAATGTGTCTGAATCATTTAATTTAACGACATCAAGTGAACCTTGTTCGAGACAAGTGTTAAATACATCAACTATTACTATTCCTACAACTATTGATATTTATCCTAATCCTACAACAGATATTCTATATATAAACACAAATTCTAATGAAAATTTAGTTAAGATTTACAATTTAAATGGACAATTAATTGAATATTTAAATTTCAATATTAACAAAGGATCTATAATGGTAGACAATTTAAAACAAGGAATTTATATCATAGAGATAGAAAATAAAAATGGAAAGGTTTCCAAAAAATTTATGAAAAATTAATTTTTTCATTTCAAAATCCTTTATACATTTGTCCCAATGAAAACATTATTTACAAATAACTGGTGGTGGAAATTCGAACAGCAAAACGTTGGTTCGTAGGAGCGCTATATAGTTATATGTAGAAAAGGCTTGTCGGAACCGACAAGCCTTTTTTTGTACCCAAAATTTAAAAAACATCCCAATATCAAATTCAATGAATCTAACATTCCAAACAAAATCTGAAAAACGCTTAGGAGATCTAACTACTCCGGTACAGATGTACTTAAAATTGCGTGATATCTTTCCAAATGCATTGCTTTTAGAAAGTTCGGATTATCATTCGAAATCAGATGCCAACTCTTTTATTTGTCTAAATCCCATTGCGACAATTGAGGTGAATAAAGGAATTGTAACTGAATCTTATGCGAATGGTGAAACAAAAAATTATCCGTTACAAGGGCAAGAATTAGCAGAAGTCATCAAGAATTTTGCTATTCAATTCAAGATTGAAACAGAAGAAGATTTAATCGTTAATGGGTTATTTGGATACATTGGTTGGGATGCCATTCCGTATTTCGAAACGGTAAAATTTAAGAATGAAGGAAATGAAGCAACGATTCCAGAAGTTCGTTATTCTTTCTATCAAAATATCATTGTTTTCAATCATTTCCACAACGAAATTCAGTATTTAGAGTTCCAAAATAATGATACCGAATCTCGTTTTGATGAAATTAAAGCTATCATTCGAAACAAAACTTTTGTTGAATATCCATTCCAAATCGAAAGTGAAATCGAATCCAACTTGACAGATGAAGAATTTAAAAACATCGTGAGCCAATGCAAACAATCGTGTTTTAGAGGGGATGTTTTCCAAATTGTACCGTCAAGACAGTTCAAGCAAAAGTTCTCGGGTGACGAGTTCAATGTTTATCGCGTATTACGTTCCATCAATCCCTCTCCCTACCTATTTTATTTCGATTATGGAAATTATAAAATATTAGGATCTTCGCCTGAAGCTCAATTGATTGTTCGCGATAATCAAGCACAAATTCACCCGATTGCTGGAACGGTTCGTCGTACTGGGTCACCAGAATTGGACAAAGAGTTAACCGATCAATTAATCAAAGATCCAAAAGAAAACGAGGAACACGTGATGTTAGTTGATTTGGCTCGAAATGATTTAAGTCGAAATTCGAAAGCGGTTACCGTAGAATCGTACAAAGAAATTCAAGTTTTTTCTCACGTAATTCATATGGTTTCGAAAGTCATTGCAGATATCGAACCAGCGGTAAATACGATGAAAGTTTTCGCTGATTCTTTCCCAGCAGGCACATTATCGGGCGCTCCAAAATTTAAAGCGATGGAATTATTGGATCAATACGAAAATCAAAACCGTGGAATTTACGGTGGAGCCATTGGGTATTTAGGATTTAATGGCGACATTAATATGGCGATTGCGATCCGAACATTCGTCAGTAAACAGAATACATTATATTTCCAAGCGGGTGCTGGAGTCGTTTCCAAATCCATCGAAGAAAACGAGTTACAAGAAGTTAATCACAAATTAGGCGCTTTACGCAAAGCCATTCAATTAGCAGAAAACATTTAAACCATGAAAATTTTAGTTTTAGACAATTACGATTCATTTACTTACAATATCGTTCACGCCCTACGCAAATTCACGGATACTATTGATGTTTTTCGCAACGATGAAATTGCGTTGGAAGACGTCGAACAATACGATAAAATCTTACTTTCTCCAGGTCCTGGAATTCCAGACGAGGCGAATTTATTAAAACCAATCATTGAGAAATATGCGCCGACCAAATCGATTTTCGGAATTTGTTTAGGCCAACAAGCAATTGGTGAAGTTTTTGGAGGAACGTTATTGAATACGCAAGAAGTTTTTCACGGCGTACAATCGGAAATTGAAATCGTTCATTCGGATGAAATTTTATTTCAAAATATGCCGTCTCACTTACAAGTCGGTCGTTACCATTCTTGGGTGGTTTCGAATGAAAACTTTCCTGACACTTTAGAAATTACAGCGAAAGGACCTAAAGGTGAAGTCATGGCCTTAAGACATAAAACCTATGATGTGCGTGGTGTTCAGTTTCATCCCGAATCAATTTTAACACCTGAAGGTGAACAAATGATTGAAAACTGGTTAAAAGCTTAAGCGATGAAAAAGTTATTAAATCAATTGTTTGAAAACTATACGTTAAACGAAGAAGAAGCCTACCAAATTATGGTGGACATCTCTGAATCCAAGTATTCGGATATCGAGTTGGCTTCGTTTTTAACGGTTTTCAATATGCGTAATATTACGTTAGACGAATTAAAAGGATATCGTAGAGCTTTATTGAATTTATGTTTAAAGGTTAATCTTCCGAAAAAAGCTTTAGATATTGTTGGAACGGGTGGCGATGGAAAAGATACATTCAATATTTCGACATTAAGTGCTTTTGTAATTGCCGGAACAGGCGAAAAAGTAATTAAACAAGGTAATTATGGTGCTTCGTCGGTGAGTGGTTCATCGAATATGTTGGAACAATTTGGGTATCAATTTTCTTCGGATGAAGCGAAATTAAACCAAGAATACGATGAAGTCGGATTAACTTTTTTACACGCACCTTTATTTCATCCCGCGTTGAAAAAAGTCGCGAATTTAAGACGTGAATTAGGCGTAAAAACGTTCTTTAATCTAATGGGACCTTTAGTGAATCCGGTTCAACCCGATTCTCAAAACTTAGGAACATTTGATGTGAAAACCGCTCGTTTGTATCATTATGTGATGCAAAATTCGGGTAAAAACTATGCGATTTCAACAGCCTTAGCTGGATATGATGAAATCTCATTAACGTCACCAACAAAAGTATATACGAATCAAGGTGAATTCTTGTACCAAAGTGAGGATTTTGGATTAGAAACGATTCAAGCCGATCAAATCGCAGGAGGAAAAACGGTAGAAGAAAACGCAAAAATTTTCTTGTCCGTATTACAGAATGAAAGCACCAAAGCACAGAAAGAAGTGGTATTAGCCAATTCGGCTTTAGGATTAAAAACAATTCATCCAACCAAAGATTTAAAAGAATGTGTAGCGATTGCAAACGAAAGTTTAGTCTCAGGAAAAGCATTCGAAATCTTTCAAAAACTAACCAACCGATGAAAAATATATTAGATCAAATCATTGAACAAAAACGAATCGAAGTTCAACAAAAACAACAAATTCAATCCATTGAGGATTTAAAACAAAGTATTCACTTTTTAAATCCGATTCGATCAGCGAAAGCTTCAATTTTAGATGAATCCAAAACGGGAATTATTGCGGAATTTAAACGTAAATCGCCATCGAAAGGATTTATCAACGAAAACGCCAACGTGGAAGATGTGGTGGTCGGTTATGAACAATTTGGTGCCTCAGTTGTTTCCGTTTTAACGGATGAAAATTTCTTTGGTGGAAGCATTGAAGATTTACAGCAAGCCAAACAATTTTTAACCATTCCTGTCCTTCGTAAGGATTTCATTGTGGATACTTATCAAGTTTACGAAACAAAAGCAATCGGAGCCGATTTGATGTTATTGATTGCCGAATGTTTAACGAAAGAAGAGGTCCACGATTTAGCCAAATTGGCGAAAGAAATCGGATTAGAAGTTTTGTTGGAAATTCATTCGGAAGATCAATTGGAAAAAGTCAATGAATACATTGATTTGATCGGCATCAACAACAGAAATTTAAAAACGTTTGAAGTTGATACGGAGAAATCGAAACAGATATTAAAACAATTACCCGAGGATTTGATTAAAGTCGCGGAAAGCGGAATTTCTGATCCGGAAGTAGTCAAAGATTTAAAAGCCGCTGGATTTCAATCGTTTTTAATTGGTGAAAACTTTATGAAAAATGAAAATCCAGGGAAAGCCTTTCACGAATTTGTGAATCAATTGTAATGAAAAGATTTCAAGTAAAAGTATGTGGCAATAATTCGGTTCAGAATTTTAAAGCCTTAACCGAAATTGAACCCGATTATGTGGGATTTATCTTTTATCCAAAATCTCCACGATTTGTAAAAGATGAAACCATTTTCGACATTTTTCCAAATGCTGAACGTGTAGGTGTTTTTGTGAATGAATCCATTGAATCTATTATTCAAAAAGCACAAAAATTCGAATTAGATGTGGTACAGTTACACGGTGACGAAACGCCAAATTATTGTCAACAATTAATCGAAGCCAAACATCAACAATTATTAACGTCTGAACAGTTTTTAGATTTTAAAATTTGGAAAGCTGTCGGTATCCATGAAGATACAGATTTTGAAGAATTAAGAGGTTATCAACAAGTTGTTGATAGTTTTGTATTTGACACCAAATCAAATCAATACGGCGGAACTGGTCAGAAATTTGATTGGCAGTTGTTGAAAACCTATCAGTTATCAACACCCTTTTTATTAAGTGGTGGAATTCAATTAGAAGACGCATTGGTTTTGAAAAATTTCCAACATTCCCAATGCATAGGTTTTGATATCAACAGTGGTTTTGAAATTGAACCCGGAATCAAAGACATCGAAAAAGTAAAACAATTTATCGACACAATTGATGGTCGAATTGAACAAAATTAAGAGAACAAACAAAATGAAATATTCAGTAGACGAGAACGGATTTTATGGTGATTTTGGAGGAGCATTTATCCCTGAATTATTACATCATAACTGTCAAGAATTAAAAGAAGCATTTGATCAATACTTTTACACGGAAGAATTCCAAAGTGAATTTCGTGGCTTATTAAAAGATTATGTGGGTCGTCCTAGCCCATTATATTATGCACCAAAATTATCGGAACGATATGGGGCGAACATTTTATTAAAACGCGAAGACTTAAACCATACAGGCGCACACAAAGTAAACAATACCATTGGACAAGCTTTGTTGGCGAAACGAATGGGTAAAACAAAAATTTTAGCGGAAACAGGAGCCGGTCAACACGGTGTCGCAACCGCAACCATCTGTGCGTTATTAGGTTTAGAATGTACCGTTTTTATGGGAGAAATTGACATTGCGCGTCAAGCACCAAATGTTGCCCGTATGCAAATGTTAGGAGCAACTGTCGTCGCAGCCACTTCTGGAAGTAAAACGTTAAAAGATGCAACAAACGAAGCGATTCGTTACTGGATTAATAATCCTGAAACCTATTATTTAATTGGTTCAGTGGTTGGACCTCATCCTTATCCGGCGATTGTAGCCGAGTTCCAAGCGATAATTTCGGAAGAAATTCGTAAACAATTATTAGAAAAATACGGAAAAGAAACACCGGATTATGTGATTGCTTGTGTGGGTGGAGGAAGTAACGCGGCTGGCGCATTTTATCACTTTTTAGATGATGAAGAAGTGAAATTAATTGCGGTGGAAGCGGCTGGATTAGGCGTTGATTCTGGAGAAACTGCTGCGACAATGCAAAAAGGAACCGAAGGAATTATCCACGGAAGTAAAACGATGTTAATGCAAGATGAAGATGGTCAAATTGTTGAGCCTTATTCAATTTCTGCGGGATTAGATTATCCTGGTGTTGGACCATTACACGCTCATTTATTCAAAACAGGTCGTGGAACGTTTTTAAATGCAACAGATGACGAAGCGTTACAAGCTGCCTTTTTATTAACACGAGAAGAAGGAATCATTCCAGCCTTAGAATCTTCTCATGCTTTAGCGGCTTTAGAAAAAATTGATTTTAAACCGCAAGACATTGTGGTTCTGAACCTTTCGGGACGAGGAGACAAAGATTTAGAAACGTACATGAAATTTTCTGAAAAATATTAGATAAAAAATTTGGTTTGTATTAAATAAAGGCCTTACATTTGCGCCACGATAATCAGATCAACGGGGTGTAGCGTAGCCCGGTCATCGCGCCTGCTTTGGGAGCAGGAGGTCGCAGGTTCGAATCCTGCCACCCCGACAAAATTTACCGGAGATTTGATTATCCAAACACCTTAATCGGGGTGTAGCGTAGCCCGGTCATCGCGCCTGCTTTGGGAGCAGGAGGTCGCAGGTTCGAATCCTGCCACCCCGACGAAATCAAAAAGCCTCTTCAATTTGAAGAGGCTTTTTTGTATCCTATCTTTAACTAATATGTTTTTTCAATTGCTTTCACCATGTTATAAATCAATTCATTGTAAGGCGTTGCAATTCCATATTGTTTACCTAAACGAATGATTTCTCCTGAAAATTCATCTACTTCCGAATAACGTTTTGCTTCACGATCTTGCAGCATCGACGTTTTTCCATTTTCATCGACAATTTTCATCGTCTTTTTTAATTGATCTATTTCTGGTTGACCAATCGATACACCGTGTGCATTTGCAACAGCAATCACTTCATTCCCGACCAAATCCACCATTCGGTCTAAATATTCATTGGTACGGAATTGACCGTAAGGAAATTCTAACAAATAAGTCAATTGATTCCCTACCACATTCACGACATATTTCGCCCATTGTGCTTTTTGTATATCATCGGACAATTGATTTGGAATATCCGCATCCTTTAACAATTGGTTTAACGCCTCTAATCGCTCTGGACAAGATGGATTAACTTGCCCAAAAATGATACGACCAATACTTCCGTACGTCACTTGATTCCCTTGCTTTACTGCATCCATATAAGCAACGGCATTCACCACACGATTCCAGCCAAATGTTTCAGCCAATACACGTTCAGATGTAATCCCATTCATTAAACTTACAATCATCGTGTTTTCTCCCACAAACGGTTTTAAATCCTCCACCGCTTGAGGCAAATGATCACTTTTTACAACCAGAAAGATAAAATCAGGATAATCTTGATTTTCAACAGATGTCACGTACTCAAAATCGTAGCGTTTACCGTTAACGTATACCGCTTCAGCTTCATAACGTTTTTTACGCTCTTCATTAACAATGACTTTTACTAAACCAGCATTATAATCAACTAAACTAGCCGCATACTTTGCGCCCAACGCGCCTAATCCAAGGAAGTAGATCGAATTAATTTTCATTTCAATTGTGAATTTGGTAATAAATATAAACGAAAAATAAGATATGATTAATTATTATCAGTCAAATGTTTGAGCAGCTAATTCAAAAATAATTTTTTACATATCTTTAACAAATAAATAATCAAAAGTGAGTCAGAAAGAAAAAACTGAAAACAAGGAACTTCAGCGCGGTTTGACGAATAGACACATCCAATTAATCGCATTGGGTGGAGCAATCGGAACTGGACTTTTCCTTGGAATTGGACCTGCAGCAGTTTTAGCAGGACCATCTGTAATTTTAGGATATGCAATTGCCGGAATTATTGCATTCTTTATCATGCGTCAATTAGGAGAAATGGTTGTAAACGAACCTGTATCGGGAAGTTTTAGTCATTTTGCCTATAAATATTGGGGTTCATTCGCAGGTTTTGCTTCTGGCTGGAACTATTGGATTTTATATGTATTGGTAAGTATGTCCGAATTAACTGCAATCGGTATCTACATCCAATTTTGGTGGCCCGAAATACCTCTTTGGGCATCGAGCTTATTCTTTTTCCTTGTCATTAACGCTTTAAACTTAGGGTCAGTAAAACTTTTTGGGGAAGCAGAATTTTGGTTCTCTATTATTAAAGTCGTGGCCATTATTGCAATGATTTTATTTGGGGGCTATTTATTAATTAGTGGAACAGGAGGAGAACAAGCAACTATTCAAAACTTATGGAACAATGGAGGTTTCTTTCCTAAAGGATGGTTAAGCGGAACTGCCGATCAAGGATTCTCTGGTTTATTGGCTGCTATGGCATTAATCATGTTCTCATTTGGAGGATTAGAATTAATTGGAATTACAGCAGCAGAAGCTAAAAACCCAGAAAAAACAATTCCTCAAGCTACAAATCAAGTGATTTACAGAATCTTAATTTTCTATGTAGGAGCATTAGTGATTCTATTTTCATTGTCACCTTGGGAAACCATTACCGTAGAAAGTAGTCCATTCGTAACCGTTTTTGACAACTTAAAATCTTTAAATATTGAATTATTCGGGCAAAACATTCAGTTTTCTAGAATCATTGCCAATGCTTTAAATTTAATCGTATTAACAGCTGCTTTGTCGGTTTACAACAGCTCTGTTTATAGTAATTCAAGAATGTTATATGGTTTAGCAGAACAAGGGAATGCCCCTAAATTTTTAAAGAAATTAAGTAAAAATAGTGTTCCCGTAATGGCAATTGTAGTGTCATCAGTTTTCGCTGCTGTATGTATTTTAATCAATAAAATCATCCCTGAATCAGCGTTTGAAATTTTAATGTCATTAGTCGTTTCATCATTAGTCATTAACTGGATAATGATTTCTTACACCCACTTAAAATACCGTAAACAGAAAGAGACTGAAGGGACAAAAACCTTATTCCCTTCATTCATGTATCCCATCAGTAACTACATCTGTTTAGTATTCTTAGTTGGAATTTTAGTCATCATGTGGTTTACTGGATTAAAAATCTCTGTTGAATTAATCCCTGCATGGCTTTTATTCTTATATATCGCTTATCAATTGGTCAAACGAAATAAAGCCAAACAATAACATCAAAAAAATCCATCTCTCTTGAGATGGATTTTTTTATTTATCAATATACTGATTCAGAATCTGAACTAATTCTTCTTTTGGTCTTGCTCCACTTTGCTTCCACAGCAATTGTCCTTTTTTAAAAATCGCAAATGTAGGCACACCTTGAACTTGATAACGTGCGGATAGCGATTGATATTTATCCACATCTACTTTTAGTATCTTCACATCATCCCCTAACTCTTGTTTTACTTGTTGCAAAATAGGTCCCATCATTTGACAAGGTCCACACCAAGTCGCAAAAAAATCAATTAGAACAGGCTTTTCTGATGCAATTATTTCTTCAAATGTCATAGTTTCTTCTTTCTGTATTTCTTGGGTTCCTTTTTTAGAGAAAATATTTTTTATAAAATTCATCATTGTTCTTTATACGAATGTATAAAAAAAGCACTCGCAAGGAGTGCTTCCATTAAGTTTTCACTTAATTACCAACCTAAACCTATGAAAAATTATTAACTCTAACTACTGAGCAATAATTATCTACTTATATAACAAAATAGATTCCAAAGACTAATATAATATTGATAATTAGCTTATAATTAACATTTTACAATTTAAATAATAACAAAATGTTATAATTCGCAAATAAATTTTGGGTTAGACGACTGAATGTCATTCAATAATGCTTTAACCTCTTCAGTTGTTGAATTATTTTCTAAACGTTTTAATTGCTCCGCATTTAATCCCACCATTTGTAAAAAGATCACTTTTCCGTGAGGTGTTTCCATTTCATCCAAATCAACATCTTTCACAAAAGCAATTCCTACAATATCGGTTTCCGCATCCGAGCGGATAGGACCTCCAAGCGGTAAAAATTGATATTCATTAAACCAGACTTTAGTTTCTTCTACAAAACGAGCAAGATTATTCATCAATTGAATGACCCAAAATGGATCTTGCCCCTCGTCACCATCAAATGGCTTTACACGAAAAGTTAATTCGAATCCCCATTTACTAAATTCTTCTCCAACCGCTTGCTCGTTATAATATAAATGTGACATTCCATAAGAAATCAAATGATGATATCCATTCACATCATACACTGCGACACCATCTATCGGATCTTCACCTCCTTGAAAAGACATAGTCTGAGGAGAATAAAAACGAGGTTCTAAATCTCCATACACAAGTTTTAAACGTTCTTCGATTGCTAATGCGCCGACCGCTTGATCTTGTTTATATTGTTTTTTGTATTCTTCTAAATTCATAATACAAAAATACTTCTAACCAATTAAAAAAGAGAAATTATTGAATAAAAAAAGAGAGTTTCAAAAAAATTGAAACTCTCTTGCTAGTAGCGAGGACCGGACTCGAACCGATGACCTTCGGGTTATGAGCCCGACGAGCTACCTACTGCTCCACCTCGCGATAATTAGTAGCGAGAACAGGACTCGAACCTGTGACCTTCGGGTTATGAGCCCGACGAGCTACCTACTGCTCCATCTCGCGATATTGGACTGCAAATATACATAATATATTTACACAAACAAATTAAATATTTTATTTTTTTATAAAAAAATAGAGAGTTTCAAAAAAATTGAAACTCTCTTACTAGTAGCGAGGACCGGACTCGAACCGATGACCTTCGGGTTATGAGCCCGACGAGCTACCTACTGCTCCACCTCGCGATAATTAGTAGCGAGAACAGGACTCGAACCTGTGACCTTCGGGTTATGAGCCCGACGAGCTACCTACTGCTCCATCTCGCGATATTGGACTGCAAATATATTAAGGATTTATTAATCTGCAAACTATTTCCATTAAAATAAAAAAATACCCAATTATAGGTATTTCCGATTTTACGTTTAATCTCTATTTTTACAATCCTAACTAAACATAACTTAAACACTTAAACAATGAAGACAATAGCCCTATTTAAAATAGGAGCAATTTTCTTATACGGAAATTTATCTCCTGTTGTATTGAATTTATTCAATACATTAATGTTAATTGCCATATTTGGTACGTTAATTTATCTTATTCTTCGCAAAAAAAATTCAGAAATTCATTTAAGTCATACCGAATCTATTATTCCTATGGCAACAAAAAAAGAAATTTCATCTTCTTATGAATTAAAAATTTCTAAAGAAAAAAAGAATGAACTATTCAAAAAATTAATTCAATTTGAAGAATCAAAAGGTTTTTTAGAAAAAAACTTAACCCTTACAAAAGTTGCTCATCAACTTGGAACAAATACGAAATACTTATCACATATTATAAAATTACATAGTGATCGAGATTTCAATAATTATATCAATTTATTAAGAGTTCAATATATTATCAATCAACTGGATGAAAACCCTAAACTTCATCAATATAAAATTAGTGCATTAGCTGAAGAAGCTGGATTTTCTTCTCACAGCAAATTTGCCCATTTCTTTAAATTAAATATTGGGTTAACACCATCAAAATACATAGCCGATTTAAAAGAGCTAGCCACTTAAAAACTTTAAAAATTAGGGAAATTTTCTTGATTTCGGATAATTCAGCCAAAAGAATTTATCAGTTTATAAATTCTTTAAAATAAAGCTTTTTAGTATTTATATCTATCCATTTTACTGAATACGAACAGAATACAATTAAATCCTCAGCATAAAGCTTACTAACTTAGCAAAACTAACACATAACTTAATCTATAACACTATGGTAAAAATTTATCTAAAATTTTTAATGCTACCCGCATTATTCTTATTTAACAATCTCAATGCACAAGTCGGGATTTCTATGGATCCAAATTTCGTACCAGAACCTGGTGCGGCACTTCACGTGGATGGAAAACTTAATGTTCGTGGCATTTTTAAAACGACGAATGAACCTCATCAATCTATTGGAAATGGTCAAAACGGTCAAGTTTTACAAATGAAATCCGTAAATGGACAATTACAGCCACAATGGGTAAACCCTCCAGTTTCCTTAATTGAAGAGGGAATGTATTACATCGAGAACACCTATACTACGACAAGTACTACTGGTGCAGTATTTACATCAAGTGATATAAATTCTTATGTCAATGCTGATATTAATGCAGAAACATTTAGTAACGGATGGAAAAAAATTGCTGAATTTAAAGAAAATGGAACTTATAAGAATTTCAATATTTTAAAAAGCAAGAATAATATTAATATTCATATTGAAACTGGAGTTCAACTTCGAAATACAAATACCTCCACCACTATAAATAATTCGAGTAATGCACAGTATGCTTGTGGATTATTTTCTAAAGCCCATGGTTCCAATGATAGTACAGCTAAATTAAGAGCATATCGTGTGGGACAAGTGAATTGGATCACTAATCAAACGACTCAGCATACGAACTTTAATCTTTTATATACCATTAAAGATTTTCCAATTGGAGAGTATAACTTTTTTGTAGCATGTAAGAAAATGAATCAAAGCGTAAATAATATGGAATTACGTATTGGTCAACCTGAACATGATCACATATCTCAATTCTCGGATCGTCCTATTGTGAAATTAGATATTTTATATCAATTATAATCTTATTCCATGAAAACATTTATCTATATACTTATCAGTTTATTTACTGTAAATACTTTTGCCCAAGTTGGGTTTGGAACAAATGATCCAGATCCTGCCTATTCATTAACAGTACAGGGAGACGTAAAAGTTGAAGAAATTAATCTTGAAAGTGCTTTACCGGGTATGATTTATAGCTCGAATGGTCCTTCTGTTGATCCTTCTTGGAAAGTAATTCCAATTGACAATACATCTATTCCTAATTTAAATTTTCTATTATTCTCAAAATCTTTAAATAATTATACTACTTTATCCATAAGCTCTAATCAGGCAGTATCAAATTCTAATTATTCATACAGTTACGACCAAATAATGAATAATAATTGGAAAGAATTACCGAAAAATAATCAAGATACAACTTTTAAAGTGAGTAGTGTAAACTCTAAAGTTTTTATTACTATGGAAAGTGTCGCTCAAATTAGTGGAAGCGATGATAATGCTAGGTCTGGGGTAAATTTTGCTTGCGGTATATTCGTAGCTGAATCTACAACTAACTCAACAACTTTTGGAGATTATAAGTTAAAAGGTGTACGCATAATTACAGGTAATTTAGGTTCGAATTCTTCTCCTTTCTTTAATTTCACTTTATCTACTGAAATAAAATCAGAAGGAAACTTCACCTTTAATCCTAGTAAAAACTATGATGTCAAAATTGGTTGTATGAGAAGAAATAGTTTCGGAAATTATTCTGGCGGCCTTACAATTGGTGGAGCATTAGACTCTAACATCAATAATTTTACTGCTAAGACATTTTTAAAAATCAATGTATTTGAACCTCTAAATTAATTCCTATGAAATATCTATATATATTAATGCTTTTAACTTTTCCTAAATTATACGGACAAGTAGGTATTGGAGTTGAAGATCCTCAAGCCTTATTAGATGTTGAGAGTTTATTGATTAGAGGTCAATTAATCTCTCCGAATCCTACCGGAGCTGAGAATACCTATTATAAAATTCTAAATAATGGATATCCAGGATGGGATCATTTACCACAACCTGTTGATTTTACAGGTTCTATCATGATTAAAGATAAAATGATTTTGGAATCTACGAATGGTTTATTAATCAATGATGTTAGTCAAACTACACCTGATAACTTAAATGATGCTCTTAATACAAGTGGTAAAAGTTGGGTTTTAATGCCAGATTTAAAAACATCATTCACATTTGATACACCTACAAATAGTATTAGTGCTCAATTTCAAACTATGGTACTAAAATACACTCGAACTGGATCAACAAATAATAATATTGTAAGTTATACCTGTGGTTTTTTTGTTAAAAAATCGTCTGAAGGAAATAACAGTTATAAATTAAAGGTCATAAGACCAGAAGTAATCATTGGAGATCGTAATTCATTTAAAATTATAACTGTTTCTGGAGTTATTGATCGAGATGGAAATAATCAACCATTTGCCGTAGGTACTTCATATGATATTGCTGTTGCTTGTAGGGGAAGAAATGTTGCTAGTACTGAATATTTAAGAATAGGAAAAAATGCTGTTACAGCAGATGGAACTAATACTTTTAACTCAACAACTCAAAGTTTATTAACCCCCGCTAATATTAAGTCAACGTTTATTGTTGAACAATATCAGACACCTTAGTTAAGTTATGTTAGGAAAAAAGCGAACGCATGCGTTCGCTTTTTTAATTTATGATACACGTATTGGTGGATGTTTTTCAATAAAATCAATTGTTAATTCAGCACTATCTGTCAAAAAGAGTAAATCCTTATACACTCTACCTTGAGCTAATTGATGTAAAACAGAATAAATCGAAGTATCTTCTACATATCTTTTCTTCCCTAAAAATACCATAGGGCTATAATATCCCGAGGTACCATAATGATTCTGAGCAGCTTCTTGAAAAATTTCTTGTGTTGTTCCTGCACTACCTGGTGCAAAGACTAATCCATATAAACTAATGGTAAGCAATATGTCTTCACGAATACTATTCGAAAAATATTTTGCAATATAAGTGGCAAATAAATTAGACGGCTCATGCCCATAAAACCAAGTCGGAATAGCTAAACTTTCTGCTCCATTCGGATATTTCGCTAAAACTTCTAACGATCTTTCTTGAAAATTTTTCGCTAAATAATCAGGATTTTCTATATTATCAAAATCTAAATCCTTTAAGATCGATATCGCATCAAATAATTCTTGTTTAGAATAATTCCCCATATATGCACCCAAATTAGCAGCTTCCATTATTCCAGGACCACCACCAGTTACTACATAATACCCTTTTTGAGTGGCTAATTGTGCTGCAATTGCTGTTTCGGTATAAAATTGTATTCCTCTTCTTGTAGAATGACCTCCCATAAATCCCACGACTTTTTTCTTCGTCATGCCTAAGTCATCATATTCTAGGATTCTTCTTAATGCATCATCAATGGAATGATCGTGTAGCCGTTGAGCTAAGGCTTCTGAAACGGGTGGATTGTATTTATGTTTTATAAAATGTTTATAAATATTAATATCTATACTATTGTCATGATCTTTTGAATATCCTTCCATTAATTCTTGCCATGAATATAATTTCCCTCGATACGGATTATAAGGCAAATCCTTAAATTTAGGATAAACAAATGCGCCTCTTTCAATTAATGGAATAGCTTCATCTTTGCGAAAGGTACATCCTAAAAAGGAAGTATTGTCTAATATTAAATTCTCCCAATCTACATTTTTTGTACAGAAATTGACATCTTGAATAACTTTATTGGTTAAGTTATTCGAGCTCGAAATAAAGTCGTTCCACTCTCTATCATTATGGATTAAATTTTTAATCAATTTTATTTTCATCGTTTTTTAAATCAGTTGATGTTGAAGGTACAAGAATTATGCAATAAAATAATACGTTAATTAAAACATTCCTTTACACGAATCTCTCTATCTTTGCAAAATGCTCGGACTCAACAATTGGGGAATCGTGTGAAAATCACGAACTGTCGCGCAACTGTAATTCATGATCGCATGAAAAGTCAGATTACCAATTGATGGGCCTAATGGATAATGCTTTCGCGGATTGAAGCTCTATTCAAATGAGATTTTATTCTCAATCACCACAAAAACATTATCACATATACATTTTAATAGAAGTAGTGTGTAGATATGATTAAAGAAATGGAAAGTAAAACAAGAGAGGAGTTAATTGAACAACGAATTATTGAATCTGAAACACGTGTTTTTAAAGCTGTTTTTCCTGGAGATACAAATCACCATAAAACAATGTTTGGTGGTGCAGTAATGTATTTAATGGATGAAATCGCTTTTATGACAGCAACGCGTTTTTGTCGTAAGCCTATTGTAACGGTAAGTAGTGATAAAATTGATTTTAAACATTCAATTCCTGCAGGTACATTAGTCGAATTCGTAGGGAAAGTAGTACGTGTAGGTCGTACAAGTTTAGATGTACAGATTGATGTTTTTATTGAAAGTATGTACAGAGATGGTCGTGATAAAGCCATTACAGGTACATTTACTTTAGTTGCCATCAACGAAAATAAAAGACCAGTTCCCGTAATTGACTAATTAATCAGAAAAAAATAAAGTCCTTAACCTTATAGCGTTAAGGATTTTTTATTTTACTCCAATTTTTAGTCATTTTTCTCGTTTAGCTTTTATAAATTTAACATTCAAAAGCAAACAAAAAAATGATGGAACTACCTTTCGCTGAACCATTTCGAATAAAAATGGTGGAAGAAATCTATCCTTCGACACGTGAAGAGCGTGAAGCATGGATCAAAGAAAAAGATTATAACTTATTTAATCTTGAAAGTCAAAAAGTCTTTATTGATTTATTAACTGACTCCGGAACAGGAGCAATGTCTGATAAACAATGGGGAGCAATGATGACAGGTGATGAAAGCTATGCTGGATCGCAATCGTTTCAAAAATTAAAATCTACGGTAAATCAGATCACTGGATATGAATATGTGTTACCAACACATCAAGGACGTGCTGCAGAAAACGTATTATTTTCTGCCTTAGTCAAAGAAGGAAATGTTATTCCTGGAAATTCACATTTTGATACAACAAAAGGACATATTGAATTTAGAAAAGCCCATGCTATCGATTGTACAATTGATGAAGCGTTTGATAGTGAATTAATTCATCCGTTCAAAGGAAATATCGATCTTCATAAACTTGAAGAAGTTTATAAGAAATATGGAAAAGAAAATATCCCTTTTACTTTAATCACGATTACTTGTAACTCATCTGGTGGTCAACCAGTTTCTGTTGATAATATCAGAAAAGTTAAGGCCTTGTCCGACAAATACGGAATTCCGATCTTCTTCGATTCTGCACGTTTTGCTGAAAATGCATATTTTATTAAAGAAAGAGAGGAAGAATTCAAAAACGCAAGCATTAAAGAAATTTGCAAAACCGTTTTTGCTTTAGGTGAAGGGATGACCATGTCTTCAAAAAAAGATGGATTAGTTAATATTGGTGGATTTATTGCACTAAACAACGAAGAGCTATATAAAGTATGTGGTAATTTTGGAATCATTTATGAAGGCTATTTAAGTTATGGTGGATTAGCTGGTCGTGACTTAGCAGCTTTAGCACAAGGTCTAAATGAAGCGACAGAATATCCTTATCTCAAATCTCGAATTTCACAAGTGGAGTACCTTGGAAACAAACTAATTGAATATGGAATTCCAATTCAACAACCAATTGGTGGACATGCCATCTTTATAGATGCTGTAAAATTTTTACCTCATGTTCCACGTGAAGAGTTTCCTGCTCAAACCTTAGGAATTGAATTGTATAAAGAAGCTGGGGTAAGAGGTGTAGAAATTGGAACGATATTAGCCGATCGCGATCCAGAAACGAGAGAAAATCGCTATCCCAAATTAGAATTATTGCGTTTAGCTATTCCAAGGCGTACATATTTCCAAAGTCATATGGATTATATTGCTGTTGCATTAAAAAACATTTTTGATCGTCGTGAAGAAATCAAGTCTGGTTACGAGATTACTTGGGAAGCTGATATTTTAAGACATTTTACAGTTAAATTGAAAGAAAAATAATCTTCATAAAAAATCCACCAAATGGTGGATTTTTATTTATTTCCATCTCCAATCACCTGAAATACGCAGGGGAGTTTCTAAATTCCCTTTAATCATTTCATTTTTAGTCTCTTCATCTGTCCATCTTTTAGAAGGAAATTGTGATGAATTACTTAAATTATAAAGTAAATATGTTTCTAAAATCACGTTGTTTTTTAAACCAACTTCTTCCACAAAATCAAATGTATCACAATCGGCATGGTAACAATTTAATGCCCCTTCTTTAAACTGACTATCAGACAAACCAATAATCGGAATTCCTGCTAACATAAAAGGCTGATGATCTGAATGCAAACCAACATTTACAACTGAATTCTCTTTAAAATCAGTTATATATTGACGCACATCTTTAGACAAATGATCTAAAAATCCTTTTGAAGAATTCATTGTTGAAAAATAAGATTTTGGATTTGTTGTCATATCCATATTAGACATCGCTTTAATTTGCTCTATTGAACCATCTTTTAAAGCTTGATTTACATAATGTTTAGAGCCTAGTAAACCAATCTCTTCCCCCATAAAAAGTACGAATTCTATTGTTCTTTTATTTTCTAAATTCAACGATTTGTAAGTTCGAGCCACATCTATGATTGAAAAACTACCAACACCATTATCAATTGCACCATTGGCTAAATCCCAACTATCCAAATGTCCTCCAAGTACAATTTTTTCTTGAGGTAATTCTTTTCCTAATCTACGAGCAATTACGTTGCGTCCCTTCATTGGTCCCACATCATTTTTCATATCTATTTTGGCAACCATTTTTTGAGATGCAATCATTTGCTTGATCTTCAAACCATCTTCATACGAAATATTTATAGCAGGAATATCGATAATATCACCCGTCACAGATGCTGTCCCTGTTAATAAAATTCCACCTTTAGCCTGGTTATACAAGATTATACCTTTTGCTCCATACTTTAAAGCCAAGGCCGTTTTCTCTGAACGATGTAAATTCTTAACCTCTTTTGATGTACCCTCCATTAAACCTAAAGAAGCAAATACAATTTGACCATCTAATTTCTTACTTAATTTTAGATAATCTTCTTCAAGTCCATTTCCTAAATCCACCAATTCTGACTCAACTTGTGCTAAGGCAGGAGAATGAGCTAAGGCTACAGATTCTATTTTTTTTCCATTGATTTCTAATTCAAGACTTTTTCTATTCCAACCATTAAATGAGAATTCTTGAAAAGTAACATCATAACCATATGATCTTAAAATTTCTGCTGCAAGTTCTTCAGCTTCAATTCCATTTTTTGTCCCAGTTGCACGGTGACCAATTTTTTCGGTTGCTGATTTAAGTAATTGATACGCTTGTCCATTCTGAGATACTTCGGTATTGATTTGATCTAAAATGAATTGATTAGATTGCGCTTTTAACGATATTGTAGTTAAAATCGTACAAGCCAGTATTGGTATTATCTTCATGTATTAATATTCTACATTAAACTTAGCTATAATTCTCATATTTGTATTTATCTCAAATAAAAAATCCACCTTTAAAAGGTGGATTTTCATATTTAATTTATTCTTTTATAAGTCTCATAATCATACCATACTTGACCATTTGGCATATTTAGCTTATAGTAATATACTCTCATTTCTGTATTTGAAATTTTCTTGTAAAAGAATTTTCTTTTATACTCTGATGTATTGATTTTAAATTCGCCATCACCTAATTCGTATGGGAATTTCATCGTTCTAAATTCACAACCATTATTATAATGGATCAAATGATTTTCTAAAAAATCGTCTGAAGTAAATTGAATTTTTTTCTGTTTCATACACGCCTGACGATTAGGTTGTGCAAAGGCTTCTATGGTTGAATCAATCAGTACGTCATTCTCAAATTTATAGGTACCTACATTTTCCCATTGCCATATTCCTTCTAAATAATTGGAGTTCGAATTTGAATTGCTATCATCATCGCTATTACAAGAATATAACCCTAATATTCCCAATAATATAAATAGTATTTGTAATTTATTTTTCATAATAAGTAACATATAATACACTTCTATCTTCCTCACTCCAAGACGGTTGTATAACTTCTAATTTATTTTGATATAAACGTTTAACTTGATATGTAACAGAAACCTCTTGTCCGTATCTTATAAAATTTAAAGTAAATGTTTTACCGCTTACTGAAAAAGTTCCCATATAGTATGTAGGAGAACAACTATTATCATAACCATTATAATAATAACTTACCTGCGTAAATGTATTATCAGATGGATTGAATTTTAGATACCCTTGATATACACACTCTAACCCTTCTTCTGGAACAACGGTATTATGATAGCCTGGAAAAAAATCATGATAAATCCCTTCTCCTTTAAAATTCCAAGTTCCCATTAACAAATCCATGTTAACCTCATCCGGAATTTCGATGGTATCTGTGTTTCGATTATTATCGTCATTATTGGAGCAGGATATAAATCCTAATAACGCGATTAAAATAGTGAATAACTGTAACTTCATATAATAGTGTTTTAAGACTTATAACAAATTTATTACCAATATATTATAAAAGACTAATGATTTATTATCATTTTATAAGTAGATGATGTTGTTTTTAAAACGTAGACCCCTTTACGAAGCGAAGTGTTTACTGAATTTTTCCCTTGAATCAATGCACCCGATTTCATTAGTTTTCCAGTCAAATCATAAATTTGATACTGATCATTTATTTCTGATTCAATCACAAATTGTCCTTGATTTGGATTTGGATAAATTTTTATTTTTGTAGGGATAATCTCTGTCGTATTTAATAAACACCCATAGTCAGAATAATCGACTAATCCCAAAGTAGAGTCGTCATTGTAATGCACTATAACCTCTTCCACTCTTTCGTCTGTCAAGACCGGATCCCAACAATTTCCTTTAGCTGAAATTTCGACAGGAGAATTATTATAAAGAGCATAAATTACCCCTTCATTCCCATTATTTTCGAAAACATTATTGCCATAATTTGTTTCGTCTCCTAAATGGATATAAGCTCCATTACCGATGTTCGTAATTCCCCAAAGATTTCCTTTGATTTCATTTCCTAGAATATTAATGACATAATCTTCTGGGTTCTGAGCCAAATAAATATTAATGCCACTTCCTCCATTAGCAGGGATAGGTTCTGTGTTGTTATCAATTATTTGGTTATTGATGATATTTCCTTTCGTATTACCACCAGAAGCTGTGATTCCATATCGGTTATCTTTTATAAGATTATTCTCAATCCATAATTCATTATTTACTCCTAATAAACTCGAGACAGACACACCTCCTACACGTGTTAAGGAACGATTCCCTAAAATTGTATTTCCTATGATTCGCGTGACACTACCTGTACCACTTGGTCCCATATTGATTTGTGGACGATTGGAATTGGATTTATTATTTCCAACCAAATAATTATTGAAATAGTTTAAGGCAACGGACTGATTGGCGCCTGAAGCAACTGCTGGAGTATCATTTTCAATGAATCGAGAATTTTGAATGGTAGGATTTCCTGCTGAAAAATTAATTGCTGCTCCAGTAGATATCCCTGAATTTTGATAAGATACTTCCGATTGGTCCATAAAGAAATTTTCACCCAATACTCGAATTCCTCCACCATAGGTCATTTTAAATTTTGTAAATTGAGCTGTAGAAGTATCTTCTAAACGTAGACCTTGGAAATAAGTCGAACCTGGTTGTGTAGATGTAAAATGAACCTCTTGAGGAGCATTAATCTGAATATTTCCAGCAACTGTAATTAGTTTACCTTCTGCAATGGCTAAAACATAGTCGGTTTCAGCTAAAAATGTATCAGATTCACTGATGGTTAAATTTTCTGATAATACATATCGATTGGTTGCTTGATCATAAGTGATAATATCCGTTAATTGATCCAATTGATCGATCGTATAAGTTTGTCCAGTATTTGGAGTTGTATATTGTCCAAATACCATGGCTCCGATTAAAGCCAAAGAAGCTGTAAAAATTTTCTTCATGTTAATTCATATTTGTGTTAACATAAAAGTAAGTAAATCAAATAAAAAAGCCACTCAATTGAGTGGCTTTACTATATTTAGAAAAATCGAATCTTAGTGACCTCCTTCTGTTTTGAAACGCTCAACAGCTTCGTGGAATAATTTTTCAGCTTGCGCTTTATCACCATATCCTTCTACGATACATGTTTTGTTTTCTAAATCTTTGTATACTTTAAAGAAGTGCTCAACTGCTTTTAAAGTGTGCTCGTTCATATCGTTGATATCTTCTAATTTGTTCCAAGTTGGATCAGCAACTGGTACACAAATTAATTTCTCATCACGACCTTTGTCATCAGACATGTTTAAAACACCAATCGTTTTAACTTCGATTACACAACCTGGTACAGTTGGCTCAGTTAAGAAAACTAATACGTCGATTGGATCACCGTCTAACGCTAATGTGTTTTCTACAAACCCGTAATCTGCTGGGTATTGCATTGGAGAATATAATACACGGTCAAAACGGATTCTTCCTGTTTCGTGATCCATTTCATATTTGTTGCGAGATCCTCTTGGGATTTCAATAATCGCGTCAAAAGTCATTTTTAACTTATTTAATATTTATTAATCTTTAAATTCAATACTTTAGAAGTCCCATTGTAATCCTAAAGTCACCCCAAATTTACGAACATCTGGCAAATTATTATAATTTCCGCGCCAATTAAAATCAATTCGAATCGGACGAATATTTCCCCACCCTATATTTTCGATTCCAAATCCATATTCATAATAGATTTGTTGATTCGGTGCGAAGTAATTAATCGTTGAACGATTGATGTTGATACTTTTCTCAGAGATATCACCATAAGCAGCTCTTAAAAAAGCGACTTCTCTTAATTTTAATTTTTTAATAAGCGGTAATTTGTTTAAAATCCATCCATTAAAATGATGTTCCCAATTCATTGTTATATATTCATCCGTCACGAATTCATAGTAATCCAATTGTGAGAATGTACCATAAACCTGACCATAACTTTCGTTCCCGGGAATCGCACTCAATAACGATAAAGGTACACCTTGAAAAGTTTTCCCAGCTTCTACCGTTAATAACGATCTTCCCAATGAGCCTACTAAAATCGGTTGAGTGTATAAAAATTGGATTTTATCAAATTCAAAATCAGAATCGATTACACCTTTCAACCCTTTGGTATAACGTAACATCAATGTTGGCGCTAAAGTCGTCATCTCCAAACGATCAATTCCATACTGTGAATACTTTGCTCCAGGCTTAGCGATAATCGAAAAACTGATGGATGAATTGGTTAAATTTTCTTGTACCACACCATTTTTATCATAGGCAATAGAAAAATATTCACGAGATGCCGGTTTTATGCGTTGATAATTCCCATCTAATCGGAATATTACATTCTTCCATGGCTCAATCGATGCATACACATTGGTTAAGTTATTGGAACTTAAAAAAAAGTTATCTCCTTGATTGATAATGGATGAAGAGGCAAAACTTCGCGTCATAATTCCATCCGATGCCGTTAATTGTGCGGCTAATTGTTCTACATCGCGTTTTGTACCAATTCCGACTTGAAAACGATTGTACTTATTGAACATAAAACGTAAATCAGCACCATATTTAAATTTGTTATCATCAAATCCATACGCTAAAAAACCTTGCGCACGCCACATATCATTCTGAGAGAAATAGGTTCTTGCGCCCGCTCTTAAACGAAACCCTTCGATTTTATTATATCCGAATGAATTGTATAGATTTCCAATATCAATATTTCCTACACGATAATATCCTGAACCTAATACTTCTAACGTCTTTACAATCCGATTGAATTTTGGAATCTCATTCAATTGATCCAACGTTTCATAAATTCCTTCTTGATCCTTCGTAAGTGCTTCTGGTCGATTTGCTGCCCAATAAGAAGAATCTTTTGTGTTTACAGCATTTAAAGCAGGATCAATACGTTGGGCATAATAGTCATCCGGCTGTCGACTTTCCAAATCATAGTTGTAATAATTCACTGTACGATGCGCAAATAAACCTTTCGAACTCTCTTTTTTAGAAAGTATGGTCATATCCAACATTGCATATTCCTTTTTGGGATAGAATACCGAATCATTGACAATATCAAATTCTAAGGCCATAAAAATATTACGTACAAAATTGACATTCATATCCTTTGTTGTTTCCAAATCAATGGATTTAACGGCATATGAATCCTTGGCGATATACATATCACCTTTAAATGTCAATTCTCCTTCTCGACGTGGAAAATATTTGATACGATAGGTTTCTACTCCATCAATATCAATGGTATCTTTTAATTCGTAATCGTATACGGCAAAACCATCAGTTGCAATAGGAGACACAAATTTGATGTTGAGAAAATTTAAGCGATTATCGTAAATATTAACATCTTTGAATAAATTTTTTACCGTAGCAGATACAGCATCATTGTTTTCGAAACCAGATGTTTTATTGGCTTCTAATACACGACGCTCTAAACTTTTGGGTTGATTGATTCCCTCTACTTTATAAATGGATTCATTTAAAAATGCGGGTAAATAAGTTTTACCATTCACCGATGAAGTGTCTACTTTTTCGAAAACAAATTCAAAACCCTTAAAGATTTTGCGTTTCATAAAAGCAGAATCAATGTTGCTCAAATCAAATTGCAACTTTTCGTATTCATTATACGAATACTGTGGAATTTTCTTTAGACCATTGGTCTTACGCCTTGCCCATACTTCTCGAAGTATAGCATAAGCAGGATTTTCTTTTTTCTTAACCCTTTGCTTTTTCTTACCTGTAACAGTTGCAGTACCTAACGCAATTCCATCCCCTGAATCATCAATAAAGTCACTAGGATCTTCTGCTTCCAATTCTAATTCAGCTAAAAAATTAAAGTCAATCTTTTCTACAATTTCATAATCATATCTCTGATAACCAGATTTTGTGATCACTAATTTATTCGTATTACCTGTGGATTCCACGTAAAAAGATCCATCCGAATTTGTTGTTGTCCCTACTTTTAGTTCAGGTAAACGAACGTCAGCATAGGCCACTGGCTTTCCCGTTGTGGCTTCTAAGACTTTTCCTTGGATTTTTACTTGGGCATAAATGAAATATGCACCGAATAAGAGTAGTATAGAAAAATAGTTTTTGGTTGACATTTTTGTTAAATCGAGTTAAAAAAATAAAGCCTAGCAAAATACATGCTAGACTTAATTTATAATGATGTTAATAATTCATATTACGACTTGTACATCACAGCTTTAACCGCGTCTACCACTTCTTTCGCTTGTGGGAACCATTCTTGGAATAAGTTTGGTGCGTATGGAGCTGATGTATCTTTCGTTGTGATACGTTTGATCGGAGCATCTAAATAATCAAATGCTTTTTGTTGAACCATATACGTAATTTCAGTTGAAACAGAAGCAAAAGGCCAAGCTTCTTCTAAAATCACTAAACGATTTGTTTTCTTAACAGATGCAATGATTGTATCATAATCCATTGGACGTACTGTACGGATATCAATGACTTCAGCTTCAATTCCTTCTTTAGCTAACTCTTCTGCAGCTAATAAAGCTTGCTTCATAATTTTACCAAAAGAAACGATTGTAACATCTTTCCCTTCACGTTTGATATCTGCTTTTCCAATTGGAATTAAATATTCCTCTTCTGGAATTTCCATTTTATCACCGTACATCTGCTCTGATTCCATAAAAATAACAGGATCATTGTCGCGGATTGCTGATTTTAATAATCCTTTTGCGTCGTATGGATTAGAAGGGACAACAACTTTAAGTCCTGGTACATTTGCATACCAATTCTCAAATGCTTGTGAGTGAGTTGCTCCTAATTGTCCTGCTGAGGCTGTAGGTCCACGGAAAACAATTGGACAATTCCACTGTCCACCAGACATTTGGTATATTTTTGCTGCGTTATTTACGATTTGGTCGATTGCAACTAATGAGAAGTTAAATGTCATAAACTCTACAATAGGACGACATCCTGTTAATGTAGAACCCACTGCAATTCCTGTAAATCCAGATTCAGCAATAGGAGTATCAATAACACGTTTCGGTCCGAATTCATCTAACATTCCTTTTGAAGCTTTATAGGCACCATTGTATTCAGCAACCTCTTCCCCCATTAAGTAGACAGATTCATCGCGACGCATTTCTTCACTCATTGCTTCAGCGATTACTTCTCTAAAAGTTTTTATAGCCATTGTGATTTGATTTCGTTACTTTATTTTTTTCCTAAAGCAAATGTAATAAAAAAGTTAGGAAATATTAATTTATATCTCAAATAGCGGGTTAAAGAAATAATTTAGGCCTTAAATCTTTGAAAATTTAAAAAATCGTTTAGTTTTGTAAATGCAATGGTGCTCAGAAAATTGAGTTAAAAGGGAATTTGGTTCAAATCCAAAACTGTCCCCGCAACTGTACGTTTCAAAACTATTCTTTTTATACTTCACGCCACTGTTTTTAGATAAATGGGAAGGCTTAAAAGAATTGAAACAAGTCAGGAAACCTGCCATTCGTTAACCCTAAATTTTAAACACTTTCGGGGAGAAAGGTGTCAAAACATATGAAAAAATATTTCATTTTATTGGTTTTAGCTGCGACCGTTGCTTTTGGTCAAAGTGATTCGATCCATTTACAAGAAGTCGTTCTCACGGATCCTTTTTTATCGCATCACTACAAAAGCCAATCGCAAATCAAATTAAACGATAGCATCTTAAAGAAGAACAATGCCTCATTGAGCCAATTGTTGCAATTTGAATCCCCCGTCTATTTCAAAGAAAACGGTGTTGGAATGGTTTCTTCACCTTCTTTCCGAGGCACTTCCGCATCACAAACGGCGGTTATCTGGAACGGAATTAATATTAACTCTTCCATTAATGGACAAACTGATTTTTCTCCAATTAATGCTAAATCCTATGATGCTATCATTGTGAAACCTGGCGGTGGAAGTATCGCCTATGGTACAGGAGCAATCGGTGGAAGTATTCATTTAATGGATCAGATGAAGTGGGATAACCAACTTTCTCAATCCTTAGATTTAAATTACGGGAGTTTTGATTCGTATCAAGGAAATTATCAACTGCATTATGCCAAAGATAATTTTACTTCAACTGTCGGATATGCTCGTTTTCAATCGGATAATGATTATAAAATTAATAATCACCTGAAAAAAAATCGAAACGGAAAATATTACTTTAATACGATCGATGCCCATGCTGGAATTAGATTAAACGATCATCAATTGCGTTTGTATTCCCAATTCAATTTTGGATCACGAGAATTCAGCTTAACGGATCAGTTTGAAACGCCCACAATGTATAGCAATCAAGATTATCGCATCATGGGCCAATGGTTAATGAAAAGCAACCGTTGGAATTCCGATTTAAAATTAGCGTATACACACGAATCCAATCAATTTTATCCGAATCGAAACAGTACAACCACACAAGATTTAGAAGTCAACAATTGGATTGCAAAATATTATTTGAATTATAACTTCTCGCATAAACAGTCGTTGAGTTTAATTGCTGAAAACACGTATTCTAAAGGTTTAGGAACAAACATTTCGACATCTGATCGTAATATGTTTGGATTAGGATTACTTTACAAGTATGAACTTTCTGATCAACTGCATTATGAAGCAAGTATTCGACAAGACTTCTCATCAGTCTATGATGTTCCGTTTACTTATGCATTAGGCATCAATTATAAGCCGGTCGATCGGTACCAAATCCGTTTAAACGTTTCGAACAATTATCGCATTCCAACATTCAATGATTTATTTTGGGAAACTGGTGGTAACGAAGCATTAAAAGCCGAAAAAGCATTTCAGTTGGAATTAGGAAATGATTGGAAAGCAAAAAATTTGAACATCCAAACCAATATCTATTACAATGATATAAAAGACATGATTCAATGGATTCCAAACAATCAATCGTCGTATTGGACTCCTGTTAATCACAATCATGTGAAAACCTATGGCGCTGAAATCATCGCTGATTATCAATGGAATCAATTGTCATTTCGAGGACTCTATTCTTATACGGAATCAAAGAATCAATTGACAGATAAAACTTTAATGTATGTTCCAAAGCATCAGTTTCATATCAATGCGAATTACCAATGGAAAAAATGGAACATCTATATGCAAAATCGTTGGATCGATCAAGTGTATACCCAAACTGACAATCAAAAAACCATTCCAAGTTATTGGACTTCAAACGTCGGTTTAGGGTATGCATTTAATTCCATTTTCCGAACACAATTTACAGTAAACAATATTTTCGATCATGCATATCAGAGTATTGAAAACCGTTATATGCCTGGAATCAACTATCAATTCGCAATAAACATCAAACTATAATAAAATGAAAAATTTCAAATTTCTACTTTACGCCTTCATCGCTACTACAATTACATTACAATCGTGTACTTCGGATGATGATACACCAACAACAGCACAAACAGGGGATTATCATGAGGGAATCTTTGTCTTAAACGAAGGTGCTATGGGAAGCAATAATGCTGAAGTCACATTTTTTAAAAATGGAACAGCAACACAAAATATTTTTAGAACAGTAAATCCTTCTCAAACTTTAGGAAATGTTGCGACGAGCATGCATTTTGATGATGATAAAGGATATATTGTCGTAAACCTTTCCAACAAAATTGAAGTGGTGGATGAAAACACTTTTCGTTCAGTAGGTACCATTGCATCAAATTTAAATAATCCCCGATATATCGCTTCAGATGACCAAAATATCTATGTAACAAACTGGGGAGATGCCTCTAACCCAAATGATGATTTCATCGCTGTTTTCCGTAAAGCAGACTTAGGATTCGTTAAAAAAATTGAGGTTATTGAAGGTCCAGATCAAATCTTAGTAGAGAACAATCAATTGGTTATTGCCCATTCGGGAGGTTGGAGCAACGGAAATTCTGTTTCTATTTATAACTTAAATTCTAATACTTTAAACAATGTAGTGGTGGGTGATGTTCCATCTGCACTTGTTGAAGAAGATGGGTTCGTATATGTATTATGTTCAGGAGTGACGTGGGGTGGAGATGCCTCTCCAGGAAAATTAGTTCAATTGAATTTAGCAACTCATTCAGTCGCTAAAACATTAAACTTTTCAGAAGGTCAAAATCCACGTTTCTTAGCCGAAGAAAATGATCAATTGTACTATACTTTAAATGGTGCAGTGTACAAATTGTCTACGCAAGCGACTACATTACCTACAACACCTTTATTCAATTCTAACGCAACGTACATCTATTCATTTGAAATCATCAACAATGCCATTTATATTGGTGATGCTAAAGATTTCGCCTCAAATGGAGAAGTACAATACTACAGCTTAGTTGGGAATCGTTTAGGAAGTTTTTCTACAGGTATTGGACCTAATTTTATCACAAAAAATTAATCCTTTTTATCATATACCAAAAATCCGAAGCTTATGCTTCGGATTTTTTTATGGTATTTAATATTGTTTGAGCATTGAAGACCAAAATAGCAATCAAAACCAATGCATATCCTAAAATCTGAATACTTGTAATCGGTTCTTTGTAATAAGTGATGGCTAAAATAAAATTCATGATCGGATTCAAATAAATTAAGATTCCTACCGTCGAAGAATTAATTCCTTTTAACGCAAAGTTATTTAAGAACATCGGAATAACTGTAAATAGAAATACAATGGCAAAAATGCATTGATAAAATATTGGCTCCGTCGGAATGGATCCTGCAAATAAGAATACCATCGGTAACATCAGTACAGCTACAATAGACAATTGTGTCATTAATAAATTAAAACTGTCAAATCGATTCAAGCTGCGTTGAATAATCAAATAACTTGCAAAAGTCACCGCAACAAATAAACTAAATAACAAATCCGTAAAATGTCCAAACGAAAGAATTGTACATGCTATCCCACTAATTAATACAGCCAACCACTTAATTTTTGAGAGCTTTTCCTTTAGTATCACAAAAGCCAATACGGTAGTTACGATGGGACATACCAAATAAGACAAGGATGCGGCTTGTACACTGACATGATTCATAACGATAATAAAAACCAACCAATTCGACATCAGAACAATTGAACCACCTACAATCAATGCCGATAATTTCTGCTGCTCCTTTTTTGACAACGAGCGAAACAATTGCCAATCTGAACGCATTTTATGGCGACGAAAAATCACATTAATTCCGATTAAAACCAATACACTTAAAAAAAGACGATAAAACAATATGTCCAATGACTGATAATGTGCAATGGGTTTTAAACCAAAACTAAAAAATCCCCACAAAAAGTAAGCGGTTACAGCAGAAAAGATGTATTTTGATTGATTCATAAAGGTGCTTTAGTATAATTTACGCACAAAAGTAAAGGATTATCTGTTGCCGATTTCAGATAAATAAGAAGATGATTACCTTTGTTGAAAATTTAACACATGGCAGATTTATTTTCGGACGAGTACTTTATGAGAATAGCATTAAATGAAGCGGTAAATGCATACGAACGCGATGAAATTCCAGTTGGTGCTGTCATCGTAAGCAACAACAAAATCATTGCAAAAGCTCATAATCTAACCGAAACTTTAACCGATGTAACGGCCCATGCCGAAATGCAAGCCATTACTTCTGCAGCCAATTATTTGGGCGGAAAATACCTGCAAAATTGTACATTGTATGTGACTTTAGAACCTTGTGTAATGTGTGGAGGTGCTTTGTATTGGAGCCAAATTTCGAAAGTAGTGTATGGAGCATCGGATCCTAAACGTGGATTTAAAGCCAAAATTGGTGAATTACACCCCAAAACAGAAATTATTTCTGGCGTGATGGAAGATGAATGTGGTGAAATTATGAAAGCTTTTTTTCAGCGTAAACGATAATTGGCAAGAATTTCGTACCAACATTTAAAAAAACAAAATTATGATACGCTATTGTTTACTTCTTATTCTTGTTTTCTTTTGGAATTGTACCCCAGATACCAAAACAAATGACGGTTTTATTAATGAAACGGCACCGTCATTAATGGATACTGTTCCTGCAAAACACAATTATGACAGCTTAGTGGTAAAGAACAAAGATATCTTACCCTTTTCTCCTACTGTAAAAAAGATTACGGCTCTTGCAGAGAAAAAAGAAGGTGAAAAATTTACACTGTATTTTGATGTAACCACGCAAACCAAAGCATTTGTAAAAATTATCACTGAAGATGAGTTGGCTAATATTCGTTTAAATCAAGTCATTACACCTGATCAAGAATCGGACGGTCCTTTTGGAAAAGAAGCTGAATTTCCTTTATATCAAGGGGGAACCTATCAATTAGTATTTGCAGAAAGTTTAATGCAAGGGAATCCATTTCAAGGAAAATTTAAAGTCGAAATTGAGTTAAAATAATTACTTTTACGCATCAATTTTACCATAAATGAAGGTTCAACCATTTTTCATCTTATCTCTTATCGTATGGTCACTATTATCTAGTTGTGAGCAAAATGCTACACCAAAAATTTATCCTTCTAAAAAAGGAGTAGATTCTGCATATGCTGACTTATTGAAAATAAAAAAAGTAGAAGAAAAAGTACGAGATGATCAAGCGAAAACAAAAACGCAAGTCGCTAAGGTAAAACCTCAACCTAAAAAAACAGTAGCTCCATTGCCTACTGTGGATAAAATTGTGCCTTTCAGTCAAGATAATACGCGTGATACGTTAAAAATCACATATGCAAAGGCTAAACAAACAGTCATCAAAAAACCAGGTCAAACCAATACGTTTGTCTTTAATTCGGATACTGCGAAAAAGGTTGCAATTAAACTTTCAGCAGCCGATACGTTAGCCAATATTCGAATCAATCACATCAAAGGACCTGTTGATTCGATAAAGGGTGGTCCTTTCGGAAAAACCTTAATTTTTGATTTACCGGCTAAAGGAAATTACAATTTCTCTGTTTCTGAAAAGCCGACGATTAAAACACCTTACCAAGGGGAATATCAAGTGGAGTTACAATTGCTTTGGAAGTAGAGTTAATTTGATAATTTGATAACTAACTAATTTGTGAAATTGTCAAGCTAAACTTGTTTCTGCTTCTCATCCAATTATAATGTGATCCTAAAACGAGTACAGGATGATGGCTATGTTCTAACGAATATTGTCAAGCTAAACTTGTTTCTGCTTCGCATGCTACATTACTAATCTATCTGTAATACAATCGATAATTAATCGCGTGATTTTTTAAAGGACTTTGTTCCAACAATTGTTCATTAGCTCCATAAAATAAAGTTGAAGCTGATTTCGTTTCCACCAAATCGAAATACCCATTTCCTTCTGGACAAAACGGATTATCGTAATGGGTTTCGTAACCAATGATGAAGTTTTGAGCTTGTTTAGGATTTATCTTTAATCGTACAGGAAAGATATATTTACCTGCATAATCTTTATCCACTTCAAACCATTTTTCATCAATCAGACTGATCTTAGAATCTTTATTTTCAAGAATTATCGGTTTGAAATAATAGTATTCGTTGCAATAATTTTTCTTCTTGATTTTGGATTCAAATAGAATTTCAATTGCTATTATTTCAATTACATCTTCATCAGGTAAATGTAGGGTAGAAAATACTTTGATTCCGTAGGTTGTATGATCCGTTAAACGACGAATCTTCTTATACTTTGGTCTAAACTGTTTGTATTTAGAAAAATCCATTAAATTGATTTCATTCAAATTAATGGTGTCATTGGTTTGTCCAAAGGTGAAAACTGAAAGTAGAAAGAAAACTAAAAATCTCATCTAACCTTTCTTTTCCAACTCTTGACGCAGCTGTTTTAATTCTTCTAGAATTTGTTCATTTTGACGTTCTAAATCTTCCATTCGCTCAGTATTTCTAAAAATCTTATCAAAACGAACAAAAATTAAACGTATAAAGATAAACACGATAACGATTAAAATGATACCGAATATATTTCCAAAGATGTTTTCCATTGGCCAAATATAAGAGAATATTTTTGCTCACTGGATCAAACTGAACTCGTTTCAGCTTCTCATTCAATTAGAATGCGATCCTGAAATAAATTCCTTTAGATTTGAAAATCTTAAATTGTAGTATAAAAAGAAGAGAAAAGAGTTTGAGTACACTATAACGAGCTCAGAGCTATATAATCTCATATTCTGATTAAGACTCAACTCTTTCTTATCAAATTCTCAAATAGAAATTCGGGTTAAAAACCCATTAGTAAGGAATCGAGTTATTGATAAGTTTCTCTTCTCATTAAATTCAAATTTATGGAAAAAATTGTTATCGGTATTGATGTGAGTAAATTAACTTTAGACATCTGTATTCAAGAAAATGGAGTGAATCGTTTTGAAACTATTGCTAATACTGAAAAAGCTATCAAATCTTTTTTCAAACAATTTGTTAGGAGACAAAATGTTCTAATCGGAATGGAGAATACTGGAAGATTTAATGCTCTTCTTTACAATGTATTAATTCATCATTCTTTTGCCGTTTATGTTATCAATCCTTTGCATTTGAAAAAAAGTATGGGTTTAGTTAGAGGTAAAAATGATAAAATTGACAGCGAACGTATTGCTGTATTTTTACTAAAGAATTATATGGATCTTGAGCAATGGAAACCTAATTCGAAAGTCATTGAAAAAATAAAATTATTGAATGCAGAAAGAAAACATCGTGTTAAAATAAGAGCTGGATTATTAGCTCAAACACAAGATAAACAATTCTTAAAATCAATTATGGATAAAGCTGTTTTACGTTTAAACTCTAAGCTTATAGATGTCTTAACCAAACAAATTAATGAAATAGAAAACAGAATCTTTCAGTTAATTAGCGAGGATGAACAGCTTAATAACCATTATAAAAGAATACAATCAATTCCTGGTGTGGGAAAAGTTTTAGCATTTAATATGTTGATAAAAACAGATGGCTTTACAACCATAAATACACCCAGGCAAATGGCTTGCTATGCTGGAATAGCTCCTTTTGAACATCGCTCTGGAAGTTCCATTTACTATAGAGCTCGAGTTTCAACAATGGCTGATAAAGAACTTAAAAAGACCTTGCATTTAGCTGCAATGAGTGCTATTCGACTGGAAAATGACTTAGCTATATATTATCATCGTAAGGTTGAAGAAGGAAAAAATAAAATGTCGGTTTTGAATGCTGTTCGAAATAAAATTATTCATCGAATTTATGCGCTAATTAAAAATCAAACGATTTATAAAAATAACTTGGTTTTGTCATAGAAATCAGGATGACAAAATTTGTATAAAAAAATCCCAAATCAAATAATTCGGGATTTAAGAAATATTGTGATTAATCAATTAGATTAAGTTTAAAACTTGTTCTAAATCTGCTAATAAATCGTCGATGTCTTCGATACCCACTGATAAACGAATTAAATCATCTGTAATACCGATCTCCGCACGTTTATCAGCCGGAATAGACGCGTGCGTCATTGTTGCTGGGTGATTTGCTAACGATTCAACTCCACCTAAAGATTCAGCTAACGTGAATACTTTTAAGTTTTCTAATAATTTGAACGCATCTTCTTTTTTACCAGAAGTTAATGTGAAAGTTACCATTCCACCAAAATCTTTCATTTGCTTTTTAGCAATTTCATGTTGTGGGTGATTCTCTAAACCTGGGTAATATACGTGAGCAATTTTTGGATGAGCATCTAAGAAACGAGCGACTTTCATTCCATTTGAACAGTGACGATCCATACGAACGGCTAAAGTTTTGATTCCACGTAACACTAAATATGAATCTTGTGGTCCTAAAATTCCACCTGTTGCAAATAAATTGAAGTGAACATCAGTTGCTAATTGCTCTGAATTCACGATAATAGCTCCAGCCACTAAATCCGAGTGACCTCCTAAATATTTTGTTGCTGAGTGCATCACGATGTCTGCACCTAATTCAATTGGACGTTGTAAATAGGGAGAAGCAAACGTATTATCGACCGCTACTAAAACATCAGCTTTTTTCGCTTTCGCTGCATCGTTGATCGCTTTAATATCCACCACTTTCATTAACGGGTTAGTTGGTGTTTCAATCCAAACCATTTTTGTATTGTCGTTGATTAAAGCAATCGTTGCATCTACATCTGTCATATCTACGAAATGGAATTTTAATCCAAATTTTTCGTAAACACGTGTAAATAAACGGTAAGATCCTCCGTATAAATCGTCCATCGCGATGATTTCATCACCAGGCTTGAATAATTTTAAAACACCATCGATTGCTGCTAATCCAGAACCAAAGGCAAAACCTGCTACTCCACCTTCAATCGATGCTAAAGCATTTTCTAAAGCTGAACGTGTTGGGTTAGCACCACGAGAATATTCGTATCCTTTGTAGTCTCCAGGAGAGCGTTGTGCAAATGTTGATGTTTGGTAAATTGGAGTCATAACCGCTCCTGTAGATGGGTCATGGTGTTGACCACCGTGTATAGCTTTTGTATTGAATTTCATGTTGTATTCTTTAAAGTATAGCAAATATATGGAGTTTTATTTATTCTAAGTTTTAAAGTATTGTTAGAAATTAGTTTGAAATATATTTGGATTGAAACCTAATCTCATCCACCACATAAATTTTAAAAAATGAAGGTTTAGTTGTGACGATGGCGTGATTTTTATTTAAATCTACATTTTCTAATTGCTCAAATGAGTTTTTATCCGACACTGTCCAAAATTTTGTGTAAACATATTTCAGATGGGTTTGACTATTTTATAGTTGAACCCTTTTTTCAAATATAGCTAAAAATTGATTTAAAATTAATCCCCAGTTTTGAATTGGTTTTGTCCATTTTTTGGATATCTGCATTAAGGATAAATATACCGATTTTTTAAGCGCATCATCCGTTGGGAAAACCATCTTATTTTTAGTGTATTTACGGACTTTTCCATTTAGATTTTCAATTAAATTAGTGGTATATATAATTTTTCTAATTTCTACCGGAAAGTCAAAAAATACGGTTAATTCGTCCCAATTCTTTCTCCAAGATTGTATTGCATAAGGATATTTTTGATTCCATTTTTCTGCAAAACGATCTAATTCATGCGCCGCCATTTCTCTGCTTGTCGCATTATAAATTAATTTCATATCCGAAGTAAACTCTTTTTTATCTTTCCACACCACATATCGAGCTGAATTTCTGATCTGATGAACTACGCAAATTTGCGTGTTTGTTTGAGGGAAAATATTGCTAATTGCTTGTGTAAAACCATGCAAATTATCGGTTACAGAAACCAAAATATCTTCCACACCACGAACTTTTAAATCTGTCATTACACCTTGCCAAAAAGCAGCAGACTCGTTCTCTCCAAGCCACATTCCAAGGATTTCTTTGTATCCTTCACGGTTTAGACCAACGGCTAAATAAATAGTCTTATTTATCACTTTTCCGGCTTGTCGAACTTTAAAAACGATACCATCCATCCAAACAATGCAATAAACCGATTCTAATGGACGGTTTTGCCAATCTAATACTTGCTGATTCACTTTATCGGTGATGATAGATATCGCAGAAGTAGAGAGTTTATAACCATATAATTCGTAAAGTTCCGATTCGATATCCGATACACTCAGACCTTTAGCGTATAGCGATATCACCATATTTTCGACTGAAACTGATTTGGATTGATGCTTTGGAACAATTATAGGCTCAAAACTACCCTCTCGATCACGTGGAACTTCTATTGTAGATTCTCCGTATTCGCTTTTTATACGTTTGGAAGTAGTCCCATTTCGTGAATTAGAATTATCACTTTTTTCATTTTTTGAATAGCCTAAATGTGCTTCAAGCTCGCCATGGAGCATGGCTTCTAATAATTCTGAATGGAGTTCTTTTAGTAATTTACTAAGGTCTTCTTGCGTTTTAACGCCTTCTAATAAACCTTGATCTTTGATCATTTTGCCGACAGATTTCTTCATAACAAACTGTGTTTTATAAATGTAATTAAAAAAAAAATAAAGGTGAGTTATAATAACCCACCCTATTTTATGTTTACACAGTTTTTTGGATACTGCCTTTTATCCAAATCTATTGATTCTTCATGCCCTTTAAAAAGTATTTTAACATTATAGTAATCACCTCCTCTTCGATATCTTCCTTTTTTGAATTCTATAATCTCGCAATTTTCTATTTCAATTGAATCCTCTGATGCTTTTGCAATTATATATTTTATTCCAAAATAGCTTAATGCAGAAAAGAAAAAAGCAAATAAAAGTGAGATTAAAATTGTGGATGTTAATTTATTCTCTTTAAATAAATATTTATTTATAATTGGTAGCGTAAGAATCATATAGATGATCAAAGCATTTAAGAAATAAAAAGCAAAATAATACCAATATTGAACATTAAAAAGTTTAATCTCATCATGATGAATCAACAAATACAAGACAACACCATATGCTATGAATATAAGTGTAGAATATTTTTCTGCCTTTTTGTTACTTTTTTCTTCTTCTATTCTCTTTCTCTTACCAACAGAATCATTAATATTTCTTCCCATCAACTAAACAATTCGTGTAAGACTTGTAATGAATTCGGTTTCTTAAAATTATTGGTATGGATTTGATAATACTTCACCAATATTTCCAATAATAAGCCACGTTGCTGCTGATTGAAATGGTTCTTCGTTGTTAAATCGAAAGGGGTATTTAAGAGTCTTTTGAACAATTCTGTCTCGATCGGATTTAACATATTAATCGAAGAATTGGTTTCCGAAAAGAAGCCGTTTTCTAAATCAAACAACATTGCTTTTTCATTATCGTCATTCGGATAAAATCCTAAAAAGTGGGTGAGATTCATCAAGAAAACCAGATGAAAATCGGCAAAATCTTCTTTCTTCTCATCAAACAAAATCAAACTTTGTTTAATGAATTGATACAAATCGCTGTTCTGTTCTTCCGCTTTTAGAATCAAATTTAAAAGTTCAGCTAAGAAGAAAACGATAGCTGACTTCACCGGATGAAAATGCAACGATTCGTAATAATAAGCCGTTTGCGCTGATTTTAAAAAGACCAATTGTTGGTCGTTATTTTTAGGTGTATAGGCAATGTCGATCTCGTTTAACGGAAAATAAATGGATGTATTTCTTTTCTTTTTCGAAAACACTCCTTTGGCTATAAAAGATTTCAAGCCTAATTGTTCGGTATAACAACGAACAATTAAGCTTGTATCTCCATATTTTAAACTTGATAAAACAATTGCTTTTGTTTCGATCACTTTCATTATCGCACGACTGCTATTTTAATGGTTTTGGTTTCTGTTCCATCCGCATTGGTCATTAATACCAAATATACGCCTGATGCAACGTCTTTCCCCTTACTATTTTTGGTATCCCATTCTACAATTCCTCCATTCGCTTTTGCTTCGTAAATTAAATTACCCGTTACATCTGTAATTTTTACCGAAGCACGATTCGGAATATTTTTAATGATTACTTTGCCCTTAAACCCCGGTCTTACTGGATTTGGATAAGCAATCACCTGATCAAAATTATCTCCAACATCCTGCACATCTCCATTGAATACCACAACCCCTTTATCCGTCGCAAAATAGACTTTACCATTGGTATCATCAATCTCGATGTCATTAATAATATCTGAAGGCAAAGGCGAATTTTTAGAAGTAAAATGATAAATGGTTTGTTCCCCATTATCCGAGACATAATAGGCCCCTGAGGTATGCGTTGCAATCCATTTACGATTAGCCTTATCTACTTTTATATCATTCACTCGAATTGAAGTTAATAATGCTTCGGGAATGCCATCTTGAATGATAACAATTGGTTGAGTTCTCAAATTACCTGTTTCTATTGCGGTATCTCCACCACTAAGCACTGTAATTCCTAATTGTGTTCCGATCCATACCGTGTTGTTTTGATCTATAGCTACCGATAAAACCGCATCATCGTATAGCTCTGCATTCGCCTTCGTTAAAGTCGCAACTTCATTCATATTTTTATCCAACACTGTTAGCCCACCAGCACGCGCATTAGGATACCAAATATAATTGGACGAAAATTCAGGAGATAAGGCATTGGATGCCGAATTTTTATAGACGAGTGATTTTTTCCAAGTATTGCCTTTTCGCTCGTAATAGTAATTGGCACGATCGTTATAAGCACCGTTAATTTGTGGCCACGAAGTACCTAAATATAAATTCCCATTCTCATCAAAAGAAGCACTTGCCGAACGAAACATCCATTCCAATGGTGAGACGATATGATTTAACGAATAAGTATTATCTTCTAAATGAAACTCCATTACTCCAATACGATTATTGTAACTCCAACTGGTCGCTTCGAAATAAGGTACGGCAACAAAATGATTATCGTCTTTAGGATTGACTGTAATTCGGATAAAATCTTTTGCATTATACATTTCCGCACTTTTAAAATGCTTCCACTGAAATTTATCGAAATAATAAAATCCATCGGAATTACTAGTAGGTTCGTTAAAGTAATTTGCTCCTCCTGGAGCAATCCAAACTTTTTGATTTTTTACCGCTAACCCTACCGATTTATTATTATAGGGACCATCGGGTTTATATCCTTGAGGATCTTGATAATATTGAGCTGATAAATCAAAATCAATTAAACCAAACCGGGTACTTCCACCGTAAAATTTATTTTGATGGATGTATCCCGTATTAAATTCCATGGTTAATTCGGCCCCACTCTCATCACGGTAACGAATATTTTTTGTGGTGATTTGACCAGAAGGATTCATAAAATTGACGCGATTTTTCTGAGCAATAACTAAACCTTCATTTGTCGCCTTTAAATCCATTAAATCGGTAAAGACTCCGATATAATTTACTTGTTCAGAAGCAGATCGCTTATATAAATCACTCCAATATGTATAATACAATTCATTGTTGAAAACTTCTAGATGCTTGACTTGTGCACCTGCAGATCCTGTCAACACTTCCCACACATAGAAATTGGGAAAATTAGTTCCATTGACCAAAGGATAATGATAGATCCCCGAATCAGTCGCTGCATATATTCTGTCGTTAAAAAACACAACTTTATTTACAGCTTTGTAGTTTCCGCTATCATAAAAAAATGTAGTTTCTAAGAATTCTTTTTGGCTTAAACTATATGATGCAATCCCAAATTGACCCGCAATAATAGCTATATCGCCTTGAATGGAGATATCATTGATCTTTTTAGAACCTGAAAAATTATTCCATGGAATATCAAGCACCATTTGAGCTTCCCCATTAATCAATAAATCCATGGCTCCACTTTCATATCCTATTAATAAAATGGATTCATTCGCATCAAACGCCATAGCAGTGATTCCAACATTACTTAAAATATTGGTCTTATTGTATTTAATCCATTCATCTTGTACCCCCGATGTTTCGTAAAGAAAAATTCCATTTTCTGTGGCACAATACAATGCTTGATCGATTTCTTCAATAAAACGAACATCAGCATAAGAAAATAAATCGGCCCATCTTCCTTTTGTTGATTGAGCAACAAGTGTTGATAAAGGCAACAAGATGAATAATAAAATGTACTTCTTCATAATTAACAAAAATACTGTTAATTATAACTTTTTTTTCGATTAAAAATTGTAAATTTTAAAGGGATAGTTCGAAAAACTTTCCGGGCAATGGACGAATCACTTGTTTCAACTCCAAATCCAATAAAATAGGCATCAATTCATAGGTAAATAATTCCATCGCGATGGCGATTTGATCAATATGCATTTTACCATTAGCTGTGATGATTTCTACCAATTGTTGTTCGGTTTCAGATAAATCTAAAAACAATTCCAATTGCTGTTTTTGATGGTTTTTATTCTTTAAATTTAAATGATACAAGAGATCTTCTGAAGATTCAATCAAATAGGCTTGATGCGTTTTTATCAGATGATTGCATCCTTTACTCAACGGATCTGTAAATTTACCAGGTACGGCAAACACTTCCCGATTGTATTCATTTGCAAATTTAGCGGTCACCAAGCTTCCTCCTCTAGAATCTGATTCTACGAGAACGGTCACGTCGGATAAGCCAGCAATGATTCGATTCCGTAGCAAGAAAAATTGAGGATGAATTTCATTCCCTGATGGTTGTTCCGAAATCCAACCTCCTTGATCCAACATGGCTTCTGCTATACTTCGATGTTGGGAAGGATAAATATGGTTGAGGTGATGCGCTAATACAGCCCAAGTTGGAACTTGATGATGTAAGGCTTGTTTGTGTGCCTCAATATCACATCCATACGCTAAACCACTGATGATGGAAACGTCATATCCTTTCAAATCATCAATCAATTGAGTGATAAATTGGCGACCGTATGGTGTCATTTTACGTGTACCAACAATCGCTATTTTTTTAGATTGCTCTAAAATTGCATTTCCTTTTGAAAATAATACAATAGGTGCATCCACACATTGATTCAATAATTTTGGATAATCTTCATCCAAACGCGTCGTTATTTTTATCCCACAGTTTTGGCAAAATTCAATTTCTTGATCGGCTAAATCCAAATAACGTTGCTGACCAATTTCTTCGATTCGTTTAGTGCCAAAATTAGGAAGACAGGCTAGCTTCTCTTTGGCTTGAAACCATACCGCTTCTGCACTTCCAAAGTGATTGATTAAATAAAAAATGCGATAATCGCCTAAACCTTTGATGAAAAACAAGGCTAAAATGTATCTTTGCTCTGAATTCATAGGAATAAGTTAATCATTTTAGGGTTAAAATGTACATTTTTAATTGTTTAACTTAAGAATTCAGAAAAAAATGTTAAATTCGTTGTTATGAGGTTAGAACAGTATATTCATCAATTACTATTTCAGCACGATTGTGTAATCGTACCGAAATTTGGTGCATTTATATCGCATCCAACAAGTGCTTCAATTAACCCTGAGGATCATACGATCACTCCTCCATATCATACATTAACCTTTAATTCATCATTGACAACGAGTGATGGAAAATTGGAACAATGGTATGCTTTGATGGAAAAGGTTAATACGACTAAGGCTTCTTCCCTATTAGAAGAAGATGTGAACGATTGGCGAACACGTTTACAGAACGGTGAATCGATCGTAATTGATAAGGTTGGATTGTTGAAAAAGAATGCTGAAGGTAAGGTAAACTTTGAACCTCATACTACCGATTATTTCCTTCCAGAAGCCTTTGGACTGAAAACAATCAAACCTAATTTAATTCTTAATACCGCTGTGGAAGAAGAAGTTGTGGAACGCAAAAGAAATTGGTCTTCTGTTTTAGCAGTTGCATCAATTATCCCCATTTTAGTGGGAGGATATTTTTATTTTAATACGCCTCAAAATGTACAGAAATATGTGGATCATCAATGGAGTGGAATTGTTTTACCTGCCATCCAAGAAGCTGCTCCAAATCTTCTAAATTCTTCTACACCAATTGAAAAATTAGATCAAAAAGAAGACATTATTCACAATTTACCAACCACAATCGGTAATCCTTTAGCGTACGTTAAAGCTGGAACTACCATTTCATTACCTGCTCAAAATCCAACCGATTCAGTAGAAAATGATGTGCTTTCTCGCTATGAAATTACTGTGGTTGAAGAAAAACAATTGAATAACGAAGAAAAAGAAGTAAAAGCCATTATCCGAAATTCGACAGCTGACGCTAAAGTCGATGCGAAAAAAGAACCTTCAAAAGTTGATGCAAAAGCAAAAGAAGAAACGGCTACAAATAAGGATAAAAAAGTAGCTGATGCCATTCGTATCGATGCCAATCCAAAGAAATATCAGGTGATTGCATCCTCTTTACGCCGTGCGGAAGATGCTGATCGCATGTTGCGTTTTCTTGAAAGTGAAGGATTTAAAAACGCAAGTATCGTTTATGTTAAAGGACGTTTTTATTATGTAACGTTTGATAGTTTTGATACGATGGAACAAGCTTCTAAATATTTGAATAAACTTCATTCCGATCGTCCAGATGCTTGGATAAGAGAACACAAATAAGAGAATTTTAATAACTCAATAATTTTCAAGACCTTTGCTAATTAATCGTAACAAAGGTCTTTTTTTATGTCTAAAACAAAAACCCCGAAAGAATCATTAGCAGTAATGACCAATTTGGTTCTTCCCAATGACAGCAACCAATTGAATAATATGTTTGGAGGAGAATTATTAGCACGAATGGATAGAATATCTGCTATTTCTGCTAAAATGCATTCTGGGAGCTTACAAGTGGTAACAGCAAGCGTAAATCACGTCTCTTTTAATCAACCCATTCCTTTGGGAAGTACGGTTAAATTAGAGTCTAAAGTGACCCGCGCATTCAAAACTTCTATGGAAGTATATGTTGATGTGTACATCTACGATTATAATCAAGAAACGTTTACAAAAACAAATGACGCCATCTATACTTTCGTAGCATTAGATGAGAACAATAAACCCGTGGAAGTACCCGAATTGGTACCTGAAACAGAATTGGAAATAGAACGATACAATGCGGCATTACGTCGTAAACAATTAAGCTTAGTTTTAGCTAAACGAATGAAACCAAGTGAAGCACACGAATTAAAAGCCTTATTTGAGGATCATGAAAATTAAAAAAAAGCCACTCGTCCGAGTGGCTTTTTTTAATTTCTATTTTGTAAACGATCTTTTACATATTCAACCTTTGTTTTTCCATGTGGAAATGGTCGACCATGTTCGTCTAAATTAACCATGGTTATATTCTCCACAGTAATGATTGTTTCTCTGGTCATCATATTACGTACTTCACAACGTAAGATTAAAGAGGTACGCCCAAATTTTACGACGTCTATCCCAATTTCTATAATATCACCTTGTAATGCTGAAGACATAAAATTAATTTCCGACATGTATTTGGTTACAACATGAGGGTTTTCTAATTGCACCACACTATAAAGTGCAGCTTCTTCATCAATCCAAGCCAACAAACGACCTCCAAATAACGATCGATTGGGATTCAAATCTTCTGGTTTTACCCATTTACGAGTGTGAAACTTCATAATTCTTAATGCTATTTAATTTTTCTTGATGGGCAAAATGATTGGCATCTGTAATAAATTTCACCAAATCAACGGCATGCTCTCCATCTAAAATCGATGGATTATGACGTAATAAGGCATCCGAAACTTCTGTAATTGCCGATGGATGAAAGTTCTTTTGTTCGGTAGAAACATTCTTAGAACAACAGACATTTTTCAGATCACTATACAGCATTTGATTCAGGTATTGATCGCCAATTTTTACCGTGCCTTTTTCAGCTATGATGGTGATGTTCGATTCAAAATTTTTATTAAATACCGATGTCGTATATGTCATATGACCTACCGCTTCCCCGGCATTGAAGTCAACATAACCACTGTCATCAAATTCTGTTACATTTTCATGTGAAAAATTAAAACTTCTTGATCCGATACAAGTAACCTCATCAAACCAAAAATTAAGAATATCCACAAAGTGTGAAAATTGTGTGAATAATACTCCACCATCCATATCCTCTGTACCATGCCATTCTCTCAGTTTATAGTAATTTTTATTTCTGTTCCAATAGCATTGAACATTCACCATGTGTATTTTTCCTAAAGCATTATTTTCCAACAACTTTTTAACGTATTGTACTACTGGTGAGAAACGCAATTGCATTGATGAAAATACACGTAATCCTTTTTCTTTCGCTACGGCTAAAATTTCTTCCGCATCTTCTACATTTAATGCAATTGGCTTTTCAATAAAAACATTTTTTCCAGCCTTTAAACAACGGATAGCATGTTCACGATGTAATCCATTGGGTGTAGCAATTACCACGACATCTGTTTCCGTATCTTCTTGTAAGAAGCTCTCTAAAGCGGTATAGGTTTTTACCCCTAAATCAGATGGTAATTCAAAATCAATAATTGAAACTAATTGCGCATTTTCTGATTCTAAAATGGCTTGTTCATGAACTTTACCAATATGTCCATATCCAAGGATGGAAAAGTTTTTCATATTTTATTTTATGATTTTTTCTAAAATCTTTTGAGTGATTAAGTAAGTCGGTTTTACACCTGTTAAACCTAATCCACCAGAAGCTAATGTACTTCCTGTTTCTAATGGGTTATCTGATGCATAATAAGCATACATCACTTTTACATCTTTGTCGATATGATGTCTAATTTTTGACGCCACTTGAATCGCTTTATGATAATGAGCACCTTCCATCTCTAATCCAATCGCTTGGAATGATGAATTTTTAAAGTATTCTAAAATGTCTTTGTTTTGTAATGATGTCCCTAAAACTGATATCATTGGCCCTTCATAAACGCCTAAACCACATCCTTCAAAATCTGCTGCAGTTAATTCGTTATCAAAGAAATAATTATCTGTTGTTCCTTCAAATACATGTGATGTTGCCACCATTAAGTCACCTTTTACACCTTCTAAAATTCCAGCTTTCCCCATAATGGCTACCGATTTCACATTCATTTTGAAAGATACTTCTGGTGATTTATATGGTTTTAAAAGCTCATCCATCGCTTCGAATGCTTGCTCTCCAAAAGCGTAATCCATGACAATAATGACATCATTGTCTTTGGCTTTGGCATAAGAGAATGCAGTGTTCTTTAAATCAACTTTCGCTAAATCGATAATTTGCACATCGATATTAGTACCGGATTGATCTTTAATGTAAATTAAGCCCTGTTTTTGTACATATTCATGTAACTGATCACGCATTAATTTATTGTTAGAAGCACTTAAATCTTCGTAGATTTCAACCGAATCCGCTTTGAATTTTCGTTTCAAGGCTTCATGTGCATATAACATATTCGATACCGAGTGCATGTTAGCACTGATGATATGAATATTCTTTTCTTGTAAATTATTGGCAAATAACTGACGTTTAATTTCATTCGCCCATTTTTCCCCAATGACATGGTGTCCAATCGACTCACGTAGGGTTGAGGTAAATGTAATTTCGCGTTTTTTGATGCCTAAACGATCTGCTTGGCTTGTCATTCCCATCCAATAAACCGTTTTAAAGAATTTATCCGGTTCGTCAGCTGTACTGAAGTAAGCGTGTATTCCTTGTGTTTCTTCGAATGTACGTCCCAATATCGTCGATAAATGCATTAATGCCACCTCACGATCTTTACGCGTTAATTCTTTTCCAGAAACCACAATATCTTCGATAATTTCCCACAAACGATTTTTTGTTAAGGTTTGATTATCAAACGCACGATTTCTAATTTTATCGGCTTCGTTAAATAAGAACGTTAAGTGCGTTAAAATATCATAGATTTCTGAACGACCTCTTGAGATTTCAATATTCATTTGATCATCATCAATGCGGTAACAGAAACGACGTCTTTTTGCCGGAATAATCGGCGTGAAAATCGAACGATCATATCCTTCATCCGCTGTGAAAGTGATAAATGGAGTTTCAACAATTCCATCAGGTAATCGGTCTAAAACATACATTAATCCACTTAATTCCACTTTATTAGGATCCGTCATTGAACCATAGATTTCTGGTTCTAATTCGTATAATAAATTTCTTAAAATCTTACCAGGACTTCCTGAAATACGATAAACGCCACGGTGAAATAAGTGGCGCATTGAAATATATAATCTTTCGATCGCGTCTGTCGATCTTCTAGCTCTTGTTATTGACATAATTTTTGTTACTTTTTTTGGTTGTTTAATTCTGTTTGAACTTGCATTAATTCTTCATACCATTCTTCTCCGAATTTTCGAATTAAAGAATCTTTCGCAAACGTAGCAACGTTTACTTTTAATTCCTTACCTAAGGTACAAGCATCTGAACAAATATCCCAAACATCATAGTTAACGGCAGTGAAATTTGAATATTCCTTAATACGGACAGGGTATAAGTGACAAGAAATAGGCTTTTTGTAGTCGATTTTTCCATCTTCATAGGCTTTCTCTATCCCACATTTCGAGAAACCATTTTCTTCAAATACCAGGTAAGCACATTCGCGATTGTTGACTAATGGAGTAACCCATTCACCATCTAAATCCATGGCGTATTTTCCTTCGTTCTCAATCACCTCGATTCCTTCTGGGCGTAAATAAGGTTTTACATCTTCGTAGATATCGTCCAAAATAGAAAGTTCATCCTCGTTTAATGGTGCTCCGGCATCCCCTTCTACACAGCAAATTCCTTTACATTTATTCAAGTTACACACAAACTCCTCACTAAGCAATTCAGCAGAAACTAAAGTCTTTCCGATTTGGAACATAATTTTATCTATTTTTTGTAACCGACAAAGATACGACGTTTTACTCAGAAAAATGTAATTTTGTGAAAGAATAATGGAAAGACTCATCAACAAAATCAATCATCCTAAAGAACTTAGGAAACTAAGCCGCGCTGCATTGCCCGGTTTAGCACAAGAAATTCGTGATTTTATTTTAGATACCTTAAGTACTAAACCAGGCCATCTTGGTGCTAGCTTAGGGGTCGTTGAACTTTCTATTGCATTGCATTATTTTTACAATACGCCTGAAGATTTATTGATTTGGGATGTTGGCCATCAATGTTATCCCCATAAAATTCTTACCGGAAGAAGAGAAGCCTTTGATACGTTACGTCAAGAAAACGGATTATCTGGATTTCCAACGCGCGAAGAAAGTGAATTTGATGTGTTTGGAACGGGACATTCTTCTACATCAATTTCTGCCATTGTAGGAATGGCAACAGCAGACCAAATTCATGGGGTTAATCGCCAACATATTGCTGTAATTGGTGATGCTTCTATTACATCCGGAATGAGTTTAGAAGCACTCAATCATTTGGGGGCAACTGACTTGGATGTTTTAATCATTTTAAATAATAATTCGATTGGTATTGATCCTTCAGTCGGTGGATTAAAACAGCATTTTAATCAATTGACAAATAAGGGGCATTCGGTTTTCGAAGACTTTGGACTTCAAATGATCGGAACGGTTGATGGTCATGATTTTGATGCACTTTTTAATGCATTTGAAAGAGCAAAATCCATCAAAGGACCAAAGGTCATTCACTTAAAGACCATCAAAGGAAAAGGGTACGAAAAAGCCGAATTAGATCAAGTCAAATGGCATGCTCCTGGATTATTTGATAAATCCACAGGTGAAATTACTCAAGTAGTGAAAGAAAAATCCTTTCAAGATGTGTTTGGCGAAACCATGATGGATTTATTAACCTACAATCCACAAATTGTAGCCATCACACCCGCAATGGTGACAGGATCCAATTTGGTCAAATGCCATCAAAATTTCCCAACTCGTGTCATCGACGTCGGAATTGCAGAACAACATGCTGTAACCTTTGCGGCCGGACTTGCTACTCAAAATATTGTACCTTATTGTACCATTTATTCAACATTTCTGCAACGAGCGTATGACCAAGTGATACACGATGTCGCTTTGCAACATTTACCTGTTGTTTTTTGTATTGATCGTGCAGGAATTGTGGGGTCAGATGGTGCAACTCATCATGGATATTTTGATGTATCCATTTTAAATGCGATACCTCATCTTATTCTGGCTGCGCCAAGTAATGAAAAAGATTTCAAAAACATTTTATATACCGCCCAATTTACACAACAACCATTTGCTATTCGTTTCCCTAAAGATGAAATCGAAAAATGCAATGATGCATTTGACTATGAAAAAATTGCTATTGGCACCTCTCATCGATTGACAGAAGGTCATAAAATGGCAATTTTAAGTACAGGTCAATTCACACCTAAGCTTAAGCGAATTCTTAAGAAAAATCAGTTGGAAAATGAAGTCTGTTTAATTGATTTTCCATTCATCAAACCGTTAGACATTAAAACGATCAAAATTTTAGCCCTTAAATTCAAGGTGATTGTAACCTATGAAGATGGCATTTTGAATGGTGGTTTTGGTGAAAGTGTCCTACACATCCTGAATGAAGTGCAATACAAAGGTAGTTTTAAAATGAATGGTTACCCTAATCAATTTATGGGACATGCTTCGATACAAGAATTGTATCGTCAAATGAAATTAGATGATGCCTCTATTTTAGCCTTTATTCAATCGTATCTCTAATCTTGGAACAACAATTGTTTCCATCAAAATAAAAATACTCAGAACATGAAAAAAATAATTCCATTACTGATCATCTTTGGATGGGCTCTATCAGCTTGTTCACCGACAAAAAACTTAGACGAATTTTATTCCAAATACGATAAACGTGCAACTGTTATTCCTTTACCTTCTTTTGCGGTAAACTTAGCCAAAAAGAAAACAGATGCTAAAATTCTAGAGTACGTTAAGTCTGCAAAAGTGTTTGTTATTTCGAACGCTGGAAAAGGAAAACAAAATCGCGTAATCAAAGATTTGCTTTCAGCTACAAAAGGCGAAAATTTTGAACAAATGGTGAAATTAAAAGTCAAACGAAATAATCTGAGTGCCTCTTATTTAGAAAACGAAGGAAAGATCAATAAACTTATCTTAGGAGTGAATGGCTTAAGCAATGTTTTAGTCATTGATTCGAAAGTCGATTTAACAAAAGACGAGCTAGAACGTGCGTTAGAAGATATTGATTTGTCGGATTTAGAAGAACTAACTGATATTTTAAAGTAGTTTGTATCTTTGCGCTATGAGTGGTAAATTATATTTGGTTCCTACACCAATTGGAAATTTAAAGGATATGACTTTTAGAGCAGTTGAAATTCTAAAAGAGTCTGATGTTGTTCTAGCTGAAGATACACGCAACAGTGGAATCTTATTGAAACATTATGAGATTGAAACTCCAATGCGCAGTTATCATATGCATAATGAACATCAAGCAACAGAAGATATTATTCGCCAATTGAAAGATGGACAAATCATCTCCATTATTACTGATGCAGGTACCCCTGGAATATCGGATCCTGGTTATTTATTAGCGAAAGAATGTGTGGCGCATAACATCACCATTGAATGTTTACCAGGAGCTACAGCATTTGTTCCGGCATTGGTTGTATCAGGATTACCAAATAATGAATTTACGTTTATTGGCTTTCTCCCTGTAAAAAAAGGGCGTAAAACAAAATTAGAGAGTTTAGTAGAAGAAAAGAAAACGATGGTCTTCTATGAATCGCCTCATAAAATTGGTCGTACACTAAAGGATTTAGCAGAAACCTTCGGAAATGAAAGAAGAGCCAGCTTGTCGCGTGAAATTTCGAAGAAATTTGAAGAAACCCTTCGCGGAACGTTAAGCGAATTAGCAGAAATTGCAGAAAAGCGAAATTTAAAAGGTGAAATGGTTTTAGTCGTTGAAGGATTTCAAGGCTAAAATATCATTCTTCATCAGAAAATATAAAAAAAGACTTTCAATGGATGTTGAAAGTCTTTTTTATTCTCTGAATCGGATATCTTTAATATTCAATTGCCAAGTTCCTTTGCCTTGCCAATAATTCATCCCAATGGTATACACCATATCGAAAGCACATCCTTCTTGTAGCTTTTTACCAAATTTCCCTAACTTAAATCCAATGGCAGCAAAAGTCGATCGGGTATTTTTTTGATGCACATATAAACGTGCGTGTTCTTTCCCTACTAAACGAAAATCGGTTGCAATTAAATTCGTAGATAAGAAAACAGGTGTCATATTTTCAGGTCCAAATGGAGCCATTCGCATTAACGTTTCTAAAAAAGATTTCGAAATATCATTGAACGAAATTTCCTTGTCAATTTCCAACACTGGATGGAAATGACTATCGTTATTTTCTTGTTTTACAGTTTGCTCAAAGGCTTGTTTAAAAGCTTCAAAATTTTCTTCTTTCAGCGCTAATCCGGCCGCTGCCATATGTCCACCAAATTGCGTCAACAAGTGTGCATTTTTTTCAATGGCTTGATACATATCATATTCTTGAACCGAACGTGCCGAAGCTACTAATTCTCCTTCATTGTTTTTTGTAAACACCAACGTTGGCTTATAATACATATCCACCAATCGTGAAGCCACAATTCCAATTACGCCTTTGTTCCATTCAGGATGATATACAATGGTTGAAAATGTTTTACTTTGATCAATTCCTTTCAATTGTTCCAACGCTTGTTCTGTAATTTCGAGATCTAATTTTTTACGCTCATTATTCAAGGTATTGATATCTGCCAAATACTTTTTACAATCTTCAACATTTTTACTCAACATAAATCGAACGGCCTCCGAGCCATGTTTAATACGTCCAGCAGCATTTATCTTTGGTGCGATTGAAAACACGACATTCGAAATGGTTACATTTCCTTTGATATTGGTCGGAATCATTTGATCAAATCCCATGCGGGGCGTAGTATTTAATCGCTTTAGACCCGAATAAGCTAAGATTCGATTTTCTCCCGTTATGGGAACGATATCTGCGGCAATACTTACCGCAACAAGATCCAATAAAGAATCGATAATTTCAGAAGAAAGTTGAAACTGCTTGATATAAGCTTGTACCAATTTAAAACCAACTCCACATCCACTTAATTCTTTATAGGGATAATGACAACCTTTACGCTTGGGATCTAATACGGCATAAGCATTCGGAATAGATTTATCGGGTAAGTGGTGATCACAAATGATAAAATCAATATTCTTTGAATTGGCATAATCAATTTGCTCATGCGCTTTTATTCCACAGTCTAATGCAATAACAAGGGAAATATTCTGAGCGATGGCGTAATCAATACTTTGGTAAGAAATTCCGTAACCTTCGTTGTTACGATCAGGAATGTAGTAAGAGACATGAGGATAGATGGACGACAGAAATTCGTACATTAACGTGACTGCTGTCGTTCCATCTACATCATAATCTCCAAAGATTAAAATCTTTTCTTCGTTATCGATAGCCCATTTTATTCGAGATACAGCAACATCCATATCTTTCATTTTAAATGGGTCATGAAGTTCTTCTAGTGATGGGTTGAAGAATGATTTTGCAGTATCAAAATCAGTAATTCCTCGTTGAGCTAATAAAATAGCAATGCTTTCAGAAACATTTAACGTGTTTCTTACCTCCTCCACCACTTCTGGTAAAGGTTGCTCTTTTATTTGCCATTTTTTTTCCATCTTCTAAATAGTGTTTATGCTATAAATTTATACCATTTAGAGATAGGATAAAAAAATAAATAATCTATTTTGACTTATTTACTTCTTTTACATATTTATCTAATGCCATTGTCATCGAAGGCGTTTCTTTTGTAGGAACTTCGATATCAATGCGTAACCCCATCTCTTTGGCAGCTTTCACAGTTGTTGGTCCAAACACTGCGATACGAGTATTATCTTGTACGAAATCTGGGAAATTCTCAAATAACGATTTGATACCAGAAGGTGTAAAGAAAACTAAAATATCATATTTTACGTCTTCTAAATCCGATAAATCACTCGAAACTGTACGGAATAAAGTGGCTACTTGCCAGTCCAATTTTAAACTGTCCAATAAAGCAGGAACATCCGCTTTTAAAACGTCAGATGCAGGTAATAAGAATTTCTCGTCTTTATGCTTCTTAAACAAAGGAACCATGTCAGAGAATACTTTCTCTCCAATATACACTTTACGCTTTCTATAAACGATATATTTTTGTAAGTAGAAAGCAATCGCTTCTGATTCACAAAAATACTTCATCGTATCTGGAATCTGAATTCTTAATTCTTCAGCAATACGGAAAAAGTGGTCAATGGCGTTACGACTTGTAAAAATAACTGCAGTAACTTTCTGAAAATCGATTTTTTGCTGTCTTACTTCTTTACCATCAACTCCTACTACTTGAATAAAAGGACGGAAATCAATTTTAATTTTGTGACGTTTCTCAATTTCAAAATATGGAGAATTATCAACTTGTGGCTTAGGCTGTGATACTAATATCGATTTAACTTTCATAGTAATTATTAGATTACTTTACCAAAAATAAGCAGTTTTGCTAATACCATAATTGGCAAAATTTCTAGGGTGCAAAGGTACAAAATATTGTAATACCAAATAGACTTATTATTTGTAATTTGATTCGAATATCTGAAATAAATTTCCCATATTCGGTTAATGCATAATACTCCAAACCAGAAAAACATGATGTATTCTGCCGGTAATTCCGAATAAAAATAAAGAAATCCACTCGTCAATAAAATAATAACATTACGTGCATTGACATAGCTGGAACTTTTCATGAAAAATGAGATGGAACTTTCTTTGTAAAAAACTTTGAAATAAGCCATTTCAATGAATAGTTTTACCATCATAATTGCTGAAATAATCACAAAACAAGCAATAATTCGTAATGGTAAAGAAAGATTATAATTCGCAATCTTCACATCAAAGTGCGATACAATTAGCGTACTGACCAGTACGATCATCAAAATATTGATAATAAAACTAAAAATGGTGGTATTATCATCTGTAAAACTTAAATACTCCGTTTTGTTCTTTAAAGTCTTAAAGTTTTTAGCAAATAAATATTTTGTTGCACAAACAATTAATAAACAAACGATAAGAATAAATAACACTATATCGTTGGTTTCCGGGTTTCGAGCAATGCTAATTAAATCTGTTGCTTTCATAATCTTTTTCAAAAATACAAAACACTATTAATCTAATAACTATCTTTACACCTTCAAATTGATATTTATGTCAGACAAATTGGTCATCATCCCGACATATAACGAAAAAGAAAATATAGAAGCGATTATTCAAGCGGTTCTAGCGGTAGATGGTGCATTTGATATCTTAATTGTAGATGATAGTTCTCCTGATGGAACAGGTGAGATTATCAAACGCTTAATTCCTACAAGCAACGGTCGATTACATCTTGAAGTTCGTACAACAAAAGATGGTTTAGGTCGTGCATATGTTCATGGCTTTAAATGGGCTTTAGCCCACGATTACCAATACATTTTTGAAATGGATGCCGATTTTTCGCATAACCCGAATGATTTGCCAAAATTGTATGAAGCACTGGTACAAGGAGCAGATGTGTCTGTAGGATCACGTTATTGCAAAGGTGTCAATGTGGTCAATTGGCCAATGGAACGTGTTTTGTTGTCCTATTTCGCCTCTAAATATGTTCGTATCATTACCAATTTACCGGTCCATGATGCGACAGCTGGTTTTGTGGGATATAAAGCGGAAGTTTTAAAAACATTAGGTTTAGATGAAATCAAATTTAAAGGCTATGGATTTCAAATTGAAATGAAGTACAAATCGTGGATCAAGAAATTTAAAATTCAAGAGGTTCCTATTATTTTTACTGATCGCACCTTAGGAGAGTCGAAAATCAGTTCGGATATCATTGGTGAAGCAGTATTTGGCGTTATTTCGCTTCGCTTAAGAAATATGTTTGGTAAACTATGAGAAAGTTAATTTACATCTGTATCATTTGTTTGGGATTAACGGCATGTAATCGCCCTTACATCGAAAAACCTGATGATTTATTAAGTAAATCGGAAATGGTCGATGTATTGGTCGAAATATACAAGAGTCAACAAATGATCAATAGTGTTCCATCACAATCTGGAAATCAAATTTTAGATATTGCGAAGAATACATTGTATATTTTTCAAGAACAAGAGATGACGTATCAACAGTTTGAAGGGAGTTATAAATATTACTTTGCAAACCCTAAAGAGTATCAAAAAATCTTAGACGACGTAAAGGAAGAATTAACCAACCAATTGTCGGAAGAAGAGCGTAATCGTATGGAACAATTACGTGCAGAAACACAACAGCAACAACCAAAACAATAAAAGGCATCCGATAATTTATACAAGTTATCGGATTTTTTATTTTCTCAAGGTTAAACCATATACCGCTTGGGACGGTTGATAAAGTAACGTTAATATAAAACGATAATCGGGGTCGTAATATAAATTTAACACCCCCGAAAGGCTGACTTCACCTATCGCTTCGAACGTTTCATCTATTTCGTCTACAAATTGTTCTTCAGGATAAAGTGATTTGACGTCTTCAAACACTTTTTCTTCATCAATGGTTACGATTACAGAACTAAATTCACAATCAATGTAGCGGCTCATAATTTGTCGAATGGCAAAATTTTTCTTTGTAATGTCTATCATAAAATAGGTTTTAGGAATTATTTTTTTGAAGGGGATCATCGAAAATGAACAGTGAAGAATGAAGGAAATATTTTTCCTGAAGGATTAAAAATAAGATTCGTTCATCATCACGGATCCTCATGATTTCTATTCAAATATAATTCACTAAAACGCCTACTTGTGTCGTGAAAAAAAGAAAGTCGAGATCAAATCTCGACTTTCGCATCATTTATTTCTGTAACTCTTGTTCAATTCCAAAAACCCAAAGGATTTTTTCGTCGGCTAATCGATTTTTCGCTTCTTCGATATAGTCTTTTTTCAGCTTTTCATATGCTTCTTCGCTGATATAGTTAGGATCAAAAGGTGGGATAGGCTTAACTTCTACTTTAAATGTTTTTGTAAACCCTTTATAATTTACCTCTTTCTCGATATATTGTTTTTCTTCTGCCATTGATCTGTAATTGAATCATCAAACTTTGACAAAGATAAAGATTAATATGAAAAGTTTTAAAAGGAGCTTCTTTATACTTTTTTCCTCCGATCAGTGCTGGAAAATTTAGCAGTAGTACCCCTATTCTATACCGATTTTCTGAACCATCCTATTCTACCCCAAAGAAATGCATATATGCACAACTTGGTCGAATTATCTACCTAAAATTATTGTTTAATTAAGGGAACATGTACTTTATAGATGACGATAACCTACTGAATATACTTAGAATCATAAGAAATACCTCCTTTCGAAAGCGGGATTAATGCGAAACAAAGGTACTTTAAACCCGTTACAGAGGCGATATAAAGGCGACATAGAGGCGGCATAGAAGCGCTATAGAAGTAGCAAATAAAAATTCTTTTTGAAGTACAAGGCGAAGTGATTAACAACTTCCATTAAGCCGAAACATTCCAGAACGTAAGTTTTTGAATTAACGTACTTGCTTATTTAAAAGTACAAAAAAATGAATTTATCCGGAAGGTTAACTCTTCTGTATCACGAAATATTAAGGATTCGGACCATGAGAGAAGACCATTAAAAAACCCTCTAATCTTTCGATTAGAGGGTTGAAAATTTGGAGGTTCCTAGCGGATTCGAACCGCTGTGGACGGTTTTGCAGACCGCTACCTAGCCTCTCGGTCAAGGAACCATTTCCATCATTTTGGTTTGCAAATATAATAATAATTTTAAAAAAACAAAGCCTAAAAATGTTTTTCTAAAATAATACTTACTTTTTCTACATGCCCGCCAATAGGGGGATTTACCTTAGATAATTTAATTTTGGCATAAGTTACCGTGGTAAGTTCTTGACCTATACGATCTAAGACCCTTTTACACACATGTTCTAATAATTTTGAACGGATCCCCACCTCCTCTTTCACGATATTATTTAACGTGACATAATCTAAGGCATCAACCAATTCATCCGACTCACACGCTTTACTAAAATCAGCATGTGCCTCTAAATCCACCAAATAATCTGATCCAATGCGTGCTTCTTCGTCCAAACACCCGTGATTCGAATAGATTTTAATATTTTCTAAAATAATAATTCCCATAGCCCAAAAATAAAAAAAGACTTGCTTTTCCAAGCAAGTCTTAACAGATATTTGAATAAATCTTGTTTAATTATTTAGCTGCAGCGTATAATTCAGCAACTTTTTCCCAGTTAACCACATTAAAGAAAGCGTTGATGTAGTCTGGACGACGGTTTTGGTAGTTTAAGTAGTAAGCGTGCTCCCAAACATCTAAACCTAAAATTGGTTGACCTTGTACATCAGCAACTGGCATTAATGGGTTGTCTTGGTTTGGAGTAGAAGTCACTACTAATTTACCATCAACAACAACTAACCAAGCCCATCCTGATCCGAAACGAGTTGCAGCAGCTTTAGAGAATTCATCTTTGAATGCTTCGAATGATCCGAAAGCAGCATCGATTGCTTCTGCTAATTCTCCTGTTGGGTTTCCTCCTGCATTTGGAGCTAATGTTTCCCAGAATAAGTTGTGGTTGTAAAAACCTCCACCATTGTTACGTACCGCTGGTTTATCTGTACCTTTTGCTAAAATCTCTTCGATTGTTGCATCAGCTAAATCTGTACCTTCGATTGCTGCATTTAAGTTTGTCGTATATGCTGCATGGTGTTTTCCGTGGTGGATTTCCATTGTTTTAGCATCAATGTGTGGTTCTAATGCATCAATTGCATATGGTAATTGTGGTAATTCAAAAGCCATAATATTTTATTTTTTTTAGATTATTAATTTGTTTAAAATTAAATTAATTCTAACAAATATAAGACCGAACGGAGAAAAATTTAACATTATTTAATACGAATAGTTTAAATTAGTAAATCCACAAGAACAATTGCTATGAAAAGACTTTGGAAAATCATCAAATGGTTTTTAATAATTATCGCATTATTACTTCTCGCTCTGTATTTTACAGGAAACGACTATATCATTCGAGGAGTACAACTGACGTATCTCAAAGGCGAAAAAACAGCCAATATCGATGATTATAAAGATTTTGATAATAATGTCATCTTGGCAGGAACTCCACGACAATGGACACCGCACCCTTTCTATAATACCATTGAAATTGATGCCACCTTCGAGAAAGAATTAGTGGATTTTGGTACAGCAGGGTATATCCTTATAAAAGATGGTCAACTTCTGATTGAAAAATATTATCACCATTATCAGGAAGCTTCGTTAACCAATTCTTTTTCTATGGCAAAATCGATTCTTACAATGTTAATAGGAAAAGCCATAGAAGATGGTTACATCAAAAGTTTTGATCAAAAATTGACCGATTTTATTCCTGAGTTTAAAGATGATGAATATGGAAAACAAGCCACAGTTCGTGATTTGTCAGCAATGACCTCGGGTTATGATTGGGAAGAAAATTATTACTTTCCATTAAATCCGACCGCAAAAGCGTACTACGGTGATGATGTCGAAGGGCAAATGCTCAAAAGACAATTTATATCAGCTCCAGGAGGTCATTTTAAATATTCATCTGGGGATACCCAATTGTTAGGCATTGTATTGAAAAGAGCTTTAAAAAATAAATCCATTGCCCAATATGCACAAGAAACAATTTGGCAACCCATGGGCATGGAATTTGATGCTCAATGGTCGAAAGATCGAGCAGATGGGATGGAAAAAACCTATTGTTGTTTCAACTCAACAGCACGTGATTTTGCTAAATTGGGACAATTGCTTTTAAATGGTGGTAAATGGTATGATCAACAAATTTTAGATTCAGCATTTGTCCACCAAATGATTACACCGAATGCAAAAGCATTTCAGCCCAATGAAGTTCCAATCTACGGACATTCCATTTGGATGGATCCTTCTTACAAAACTCCTTTTTATGCATTACTAGGTCACTTGGGACAACGAATTATTGTTATTCCATCTCTTCAAATGGTGGTGGTACGAACAGGTAAGACGCACAACGATCAACCCCAAACCAACCCTATTCCAGATGGAGATGTGTATCGCTTAGTAGATGAAGCAGTACGAGTAAATCAAAAACTTAATTAAAATGTTAACTCAAATCCCGTATAAAAAAATATTATTCCTCGACATTGAAACAGTTCCACAAACTGATGACTGGAATTTGTTGAGTGAACGCACCCAAGAACTCTGGGCGAAGAAAACCGCTTTCCAACGCAACAATGATGAAATCTCACCGGAAGATTTCTATCACGAGCGTGCAGGAATCATGGCTGAATTCGGAAAAATAGTATGCATCTCATGTGGTATCGTGGTCAATGAAAATTATATCCACATGAAGAGCTTTTACGGTCATGATGAAGCGAAAATTTTACGCGATTTCAATCAAATGTTAGTTGAAAACTATTTCAAGCCCGATCATTTGCTTTGTGCACATAATGGAAAAGAATTTGACTTCCCTTATATCGCCCGTCGTATGATGATTCATCAAATTGAAATTCCAAGAATCCTTCAATTGTTCGGAAAAAAACCATGGGAAGTTCCGCATTTGGACACGATGGAATTGTGGAAATTTGGTGATTATAAACATTATACTTCATTGGATTTATTGGCCAATATATTTGAGATTGAAACGCCAAAAGATGATATCGATGGTTCTCAGGTCGCTAAAGTATATTATGATGAAAACAATATCGAACGCATTAAAGCCTATTGTGAAAAGGATGTGGTGACACTAATCAATGTATTTCGGAAGATGCGTTATGAATCGATTTTAATGCGAAAAGAAGATCTATAAAAAAAAGCCTCCCAATGGGAGGCTTTTCTATGATTAGTTTTCTTCTTCAAGTTCTTCTTCAATTTCAATTCCATCATGGATGGTTAGAAGAATTTTTTCTACCGAATTACGGTACATCTTCTTCACTATCCCCGTATAGTCTGCAATTTCAATAACATCTTCGACTTCTAACTCACGGTCATAACAGATTTCTGCGATAAGACCTGCAAGCGTATCATAATGCTCTGATTCTTCGAATTTGTAAGGCAATAAGCGGTTGATATCAGAGATGGTATTGTGCGCATTTACAAGATAAATTCCTTTATCAATACGTTCTACAATTGGATCTTCATTATCATATTCATCTTGGATTTCTCCTACCAATTCTTCTAGAATATCCTCCATCGAAACAATTCCTGCGACTTCCCCTACTTCATTGGTTACCACAGCCATTTGAACACGTTTCTTTTGGAATTGTTTCAGTACGTGCTTAATCATTGCACTTTCTGAAATAAATAAAGGTTCACGCAATAGTCCACGAATATCTTGTTGATTTGGATTTGCCATCAATTGTTTCATCAAATCCTTTGTATATAAAATACCAATGATATTATCTAACGACTCTTCATAAACAGGATAACGTGAATATCCTTCTTCGATGGCATAATCAATGGCCTCCTTAACAGAAGTGGTTACATTAATCGCTGAAATATTCTTACGCAATGTTTGGATATTAATCACACGGCGATCATCAAATTCAAATACATTTTGAATCAAATCACGCTCTGATTCTTCAATCGCTCCACCATCAGAACTTTCTGAAATAATCATCTTAAGTTCCTCCTCAGAGTGAATTTCACCACCATGAATTGGTTTTACCCCAATTACTCGTAAAATCATATTGGCCAATCCGTTCATTAACCAAATCACTGGTCTGAAGACGAAATAAAAAATGCGTAATGGCCATGCCACTGTAAACGTTGTTTTGGTAGGGTATTGAATTGCTAAGGATTTAGGAGCTAATTCACCAAAAACAATGTGTAAAATGGTAATGATAACGAAAGCAATAATGAATGAGAAGTTTTGAGCAAATGCTACCCATTGTGGACCAGTTAAACCTAAAACATCAAATAATTTGACGATTACTGGCATTAAAGATGATTCACCAACCCATCCTAAACCTAAAGAGGCTAAAGTAATACCCAACTGCGTTGCAGCAAGATAAGCATCAAGATTGTTTACGATCGATTTGGCAACATTCGATACACCAGCATTAATATCCTGGCTCACTTCAATTTGGGAAGATCTTACCTTTACAATGGCAAATTCCGCGGCTACGAAAAATCCATTTAAAAAGACAAGGAAAATTGTTAGCAATAATTTTGCTATTGAAATTTCATCGGCGACATTGTGATTAGCAACTAAAAACAATGTCGAAATCTGGGAGTATGTATCCATTGGTTAAATTATAAAAACCAGCACGTTTCAATTTTTTAGGCTGGTGAAACATTATCTCTAATTTAATTCTTTTTTTTCAAATTATTTCGATTTTTGTTTCGTTACAAAATTATAAAATTTTTAGATTCAATTTTCAAATTTGATTCATCTTATCCAATCCATAAATTTTCAGTAAATTTCAGCATTCAAATTATTGACATGCACACATCAAAAACAGAGGAACCTTGGATGATACAAGTGAAGAATTTGAGTGTTTCTTTTGGCGATCGCCAAGTACTGAACGCGGTAAATTTTAACTTAAAACAAGGTGAAACGTTAGGAATTGTTGGAGAATCTGGATCAGGAAAATCAATTACTTCCTTAGCCATCATGGGATTATTATCTCCTCAAGCGACGATTCATCCTGGTAGCGAAATTCTTTTTCAGTATCAAAACAAGACCATCGATTTATTACAATTGAAAACGGATGAGCTTCGTACAATTAGAGGAAATGATATAGCCATGATTTTCCAAGAACCGATGACTTCGCTTAATCCCAGTTTGCGATGTGGTGAACAAGTGGAAGAATCGATTGCATTGCATCAAAAACTGTCGAGATCAGCGGCCAAACAAAAAGTAATTTCCCTTTTTGAACAGGTTAAACTTCCACAACCGGAACGGGTCTATAAAGCGTACCCTCATGAATTATCTGGTGGACAGAAGCAACGTGTGATGATTGCTATGGCAATTGCCTGCGAACCTAAGTTATTAATTGCGGATGAACCTACAACGGCATTGGATGTAACGGTACAAAAAGCTACCCTTGATCTTTTAAAAGAATTACAAACGACACACCAAATGAGTATGATATTCATTTCTCACGATTTGGGCGTTATTGCCAATGTATGTGAAGAAGTTTTGGTGATGTTTCGAGGAGATGTCGTTGAACAAGGGCATGTTGAATCCATTTTTAATGCTCCCAAAGAAAATTATACCAAAGGTTTAATCGCTTGTCGACCACGTTTGGACGAGCGATACAAGCGACTTCCGACAGTCAACGATTTTTTAGAAAATCCCAATCATCAGTCAGAAATTTATACGGATGACGAACGAAAAGCTTTTCATCAATCGATTTATCAGCAAGAACCAATATTAGAAGTTCGAAATTTAAAAAAATATTTTTATCCTTCTTCTCTCTTTGGATCAGCGAAAACACCGAATGTAAAAGCGGTAGATGATATTTCCTTTAAAGTTTATCCCGGAGAAACATTAGGATTGGTAGGGGAATCAGGTTCAGGAAAAACCACCTTATCCCGTACCGTATTGTTATTAGAACAGCCTACTTCAGGAGAGATTTTCTTTCGAGGAAAAGATATTACTCAACTAAAAAAAGAAGAGGTTCGTCAATTGCGTCGGGAAATCCAGATTATTTTTCAAGATCCTTATTCGAGCTTAAATCCTCGTCATACCATAGCTCAAATTATCACCGAACCCATGGGGATCCATGGAATTGGTACGACTAAAAAAGAACGATTAGCGACAGCAGAATCTTTACTCGAGAAAGTGGGGTTATCCGCTGCTGATTTAAACAAATATCCCCATGAATTTTCTGGAGGTCAACGTCAACGCATCGGCATTGCACGTGCCTTGGCCTTAAAACCTCAATTCATCATCTGTGACGAATCCGTTTCTGCTTTAGATGTTTCGGTTCAAGCACAAGTTCTAAACCTTTTAAATGATCTTAAAACCGAATTTGGCTTTACCTATATCTTTATTTCACACGATTTAGCCGTTGTGAAATACATGAGTGATCAGTTATTGGTCATGCAACATGGGGTTTTAAAAGAATTAGACGATGCTGATCAAGTATATGCCCATCCTACTACAGCCTATACAAAAGAATTAATCGATTCTATTCCGAAATTATAATAACATAAAAAATTCCATAAAAAAAGCCCGAATCGATGATTCGGGCTTTTTATCTATATCGAAATAGCAATTAATTAATTACTCGATCGCGGTTGTCTTTGATATCAGCCGCTTGAATTAAAGAAGGTAATAATGTTTGAGAAACTTGTCCTTTTAATTGACGGTTTAAGTTTTCTAATAACATATTTCCTTTTTGTCCTGTAGGAATATTTTGTGTTTTAGGAACAATGTAGAATACCCCTGCATTTCCTGCAATTGCTTTCGATGAAGTATTTGGTTTAACCCCAAATGCTGCACCTACTACGCGTGGCTCTAATCCTACACCTTGGATATTATTGTTTCCAAAATTAACCATGGCAGTCGCTTTTTTACCACCAAATTGTTTGATAAAAGCATCAATTCCTCCTGTGGCAATTTTTTCATTTACAGCAGCCGTTACTTTTTCTTGTAATAAGATCGGCTCTACAAATTGTCTTACAACTGATGGATGCGCTAACCCTTTATCAAAACGAGAATTTAAATGTACGACAATGTAGTCTCCATTCTCTGAAGTGAATAAGTTCGTTGCTCCAGCTTGTGTTTTCTTATCGAATGCCCAAGCTAAAATTTTATCGGTTTGATCTGCTGGTAATTCTTGAGCAATTCCTGGCGCAAAACGCTCGATTGATTCTGAAACACCAGAAACAAAATTTGATTTTTTCGCTAACGCTGTGAAATCGTTTACTGATTTTCCTTCTACGGCTTGAACGAAGTTACGTGCATCTTTAAACGCTTTATCTGTTGTCGCTTTCGATGGATCGATACGTTTTACAATGTTTGCAATTTGGTAAACGGTATTGGTATTTACCGAATCTTTTACCTCTTTAGATTTTGAGATTTTATACAATTGGTAAGTATCACCTACTTTGTAAGGTCCACCAATTTGTCCCACTTGTGCCGTTTTAAAGAATTCTAAAATTTCAGGCGTTAAATTCGCTTTTGCTAAATCTTCTCTTGAGAAATAGTTAGAAATAAATGGTTGATCTGAATTCGAAGCAACATAAATCGAATCATTTTTCGCAGATCCAAATGCTTCAATAGTATCCGTTACATTATTTACTTCGTCGTGAATAATTTGCTGCGTTAAGTATTTTTTAATGTTTGCTAAAGCCACTTGCTCATCTTGAGCAGATGCTTTCGCTGGAAAATACGCATACGCAACTTTTACTAATCCATTAGCTTCAAAACGTTTTGGGAATTTTGAAGTATAAGCATTAATATCCTCATCCGAAATTTTTAATCCCAATTTATTGGATAATGTTTTGTAATCTACAAAAGCATAATCAATTGTTGCATTAGAACCATTGTATGTTTGTTGTAAATCAGCTTCTTTACCTGTTACAGCTGTACCAGCCATTACATAGCTTAAGTATTTACGAGATAAGATCTCTAACTTAATCTGTTCTGCAGTTTGTAACCAACCTTTATAGTTTTGCATCATGTTTGGATCCGCAGCTGCTGCTTGTTCTAACTGATTAATTTGTTGTTTTGCCTCTGCTGGAGATTTCATTCCAAACTGTTGAGCAACATAACTCCAAAACTCATCTTCAGAAACTTCTAATCCTAATTTTTCTGCATGTTGTTTTAATACTTTTTGACTCACTAAACTTGACCAAGTTTGTTGAGCTAATTGGTTTTCAGATACACTTTGTCCCTGTTGCTGTAACATATTTTGTACAGATTCTCTTTGAGACATGTACTCGTTAATCCCAATACTTTCACCATTGATGCTTCCCACTTGGTTAGGATCTCCTGTGAATAATTGTTTAATTTTCGAGTTTTCACCGAAAAGGTCACCTGCAACGAATGCAAGCATCGCCACTCCGATCACTACGAAAATCAACCAGGTTTTCTTACGAATTTCTCCTAAAATTGCCATTCTTATGTTAATTTATATACGATAATAGGTGGCGAAAATACGACAATACATTGAATAATAAAACAGAAGAAAGTAGAAGAATGAGGTTTATTGTAAATTATTTTTTACAATTTTTGTTCTTCTTTCATTAAAATATACCCTTCGTTATTAAAAAGCGTATATTCTTGTAAATCATCTGCGGCTTCTATTCCGTTTTTAGCCGTTATTTTACTTCCGTCTTTACCGATTAGTTCTACTAATTTTGTGCTATAGATTAGTTTTTTGTTTTTGTCCCAGAACAATTGTTCAGATTTAACCGAATCTCCTTCATCCGTTACAATGACTACATTTCCACGACCTTCATAAATCCCCGTTTTATCACTTAATTTTCCCCAATCGGCTTTAAAAAAACCAGGTTTTTCAGCGCCTTTTTCATAAAAGTCCAATTCTAACCCTTTTCTAAAAAGGGTATAAGGGGTGTCAATTAAACTGTATTCCTCAATTAATGGAGAACGGAGATTCATCGTGACTTTACCTGAGTCCTTAAAAATGATATTAGCGTCAATCAAACTCCTATTCGGAAAGTTGGTCTTCATATCTTTTCTGACAACAGGTACTTCTCTATTACACGAAAAAAGTGTAACAAATAATGATAGCATTAGTGTTATTCCTTTTAAACACTTCCAACCATTATTTATCACACTGATATTCATTCTTTTATTTTTTTGATTAACAATCATTAATCAATTACACGTTTTCTAAACCAAATATCGTTTAAGTCGAATCCAACTTTAACGCCTAAATAGTCATCTTTAATTAAACCATTACTTGTTGTTCCTCTTTGTCCATATTCTAATGCTACATTCAGCATTGTCCCATCGTTTGTTTTTCCAACAGGCAATCCGGCACCGATTGTTACACCATAACGGTTAATATCTGACCCGTATAACGCATATGGAGCTGATTCATAATATAAACCTGCACGATAAATCACACGGTTAAAATAACTTTTGTAACTGTTAAAGTCAGGAATCCAATATCCACCAACGGCCAAATACACGTTATTTTTATATTCCGTATTTGATGCTACGGTAGATACTGGAGATAAAGATGGTTTTTCAAAATCAGACCAAGTATTAAACTTCGCTTCTCCTGAAATGGCCCATGCATTATCTTTTGTATAAGATGCCCCAATTGCAAAAGTATGAGGTAATTTTGTTTTTGCTTCTGCATCACGTTTTAAACTAATCGTATCTAACGATGCTTTATCTGTCCCTAAAAACGTATACGTCGACGTCATTTCATTTAAATCTGTCGTTAAGTTAGATCCCAACGTATAGTAGGCACCAATGTAAAGGTTATTGTTTTTACCAATCTTTTGTTGATACATTGATCCTAAAGTAAATTGAACGCCACGATAATTGGCTTTTGTACTATAATCGGTTAACAAACTCGCACCTTCGATCGAAACCTTTTCACTCGTTTCTAACTTCCCGAATAAGTAGTTTGCACGTAAAGCTAAAGAGAATCCGTTGGTAATGTTGTAGTTGTAGAAGGCGTGTAACGAGTTAATCGCTCCTTTACCTTCCATGGCAGACGTTTGGTTTGCGTTTTCTCCTACCCCTGTATTGGTAATGTTATATCCTAAAGCACTATACGGCTGAAACCCCATTCCGAATGTACTTTTCTTTGTCATTGGAAATGCTAAGGAAATGTTCGAAAGTTTGAAACTTCCCGTCGAAACTTTATCCGAACCTGATTCAAATGTACTATTATCCCCTCTAACACTCACGTTAAAGTTCGTCATACGAATATTTCTATTCGCTGCTGGGTTAGAGAAATTAGCGTTTTGTCCGTAAGGGTTGGTTGGGACAGTCGATATTCCACCCATACCACCAATTTCTGCGTTATTATTATATAATTGTTCTCCAATTCCTAACGAAGAATACGGAGATACAGAAACTGTTTGGGCTTGAATTGTCGTTGCCCCAATAAGAGCAAGACTACAAATAATCCATTTCATATGAACTTATATAGAATTCTAAGGCACAAATATGATGATTTGTTGTTAAATTATAAAATTACAGAGCAAAAATGAGTTGTTAAAAGTCTATTAATTTTTAAAATATGGAAATTTTGTGTGGATTTTCCTATTTTGAAGCAGATTTAATTCAAAAAAGATTTGGAGGTTTGAATTTTCGTTCTATATTTGCATCACCATTAAGGCGGTGCCTTAGCTCAGTTGGTAGAGCAAAGGACTGAAAATCCTTGTGTCCCTGGTTCGATTCCTGGAGGCACCACTGCTTAAAATCTCAATCCTTTCGATTGAGATTTTTTTTTGCTCAAAAATTGAAAATGATATAAAAATATTTTTATTTTAAAGATTCAGATTTTCAAAGGGTTAAATCAAACGAAATAAAAAACTTCAAAAAAAGATTTGGAGGTTTGGATTTTCGTTCTATATTTGCATCACAATTAAGGCGGTGCCTTAGCTCAGTTGGTAGAGCAAAGGACTGAAAATCCTTGTGTCCCTGGTTCGATTCCTGGAGGCACCACTGCTTAAAATCTCAATCGTTTCGATTGAGATTTTTTTTTGCTTCTATGTATAGAAGCAAAAAAGCCGATGCGATGCATCGGCTTTTTTTATTTCTCATCATGATTATGCGCCTTGCGCTTTAATTAGGTTTAATGCTGAACCTGCTTTAAACCATTCAATTTGAGCATCATTATACGTATGATTTGCTAAAATTCGATCGGTAGAACCATCTGCATGAACAAGTTCGATTGTCAATGGTTTACCTGGTGCAAATTCTGTCAAATCCACAAAGTTAATGGTATCATCTTCTTGCACTTTATCGTAATCCGATTTATCTGCGAACGTTAAAGCTAACATTCCTTGTTTCTTTAAATTGGTTTCATGAATACGCGCAAAAGAGCGTACCAATACAGCTACCGAGCCTAAATGACGTGGCTGCATTGCTGCATGTTCACGCGAAGAACCTTCCCCGTAGTTTTCATCTCCCACAATGACAGAAGGAACTCCTGCCGCTTTATAAGCACGCGCCGTATCTGGAACTGGCCCATATTCTCCAGTTAATTGATTTTTAACCAAGTTAACTTCCTGATTAAATGCATTCACTGCCCCAATTAACGTATTGTTGGCAATATTATCTAAATGCCCGCGGAAACGTAACCATGGTCCAGCCATTGAAATATGATCGGTTGTACATTTTCCAAATGCTTTAATCAACAATTTAGCTCCTGTGATGTTTTGACCATTCCAAGGCTTAAAACCTTCTAACAATTGTAAACGCTCAGAATTAGGATTAACCACCACTTCTACAGCAGAACCATCTTCTACTGGCGCCTGGTACCCATTATCTTCAAAAGCATATCCATTTGAAGGTAATTCGTCTCCTTTTGGAGGATCCAGCATCACTTCTTCCCCATTCTTGTTGATTAATTTATCCGTTATTGGATTAAAGTCTAAACGACCAGCAATTGCAATTGCCGCAACCATTTCTGGAGAAGTTACAAACGCATAAGTATTCGGGTTACCGTCTGCACGTTTTTTGAAGTTTCGGTTGAATGAGTGAACAATTGTATTTTTTTCTTCTTTATCTGCTCCTTCACGATCCCATTGACCAATACAAGGACCACAAGCATTCGTAAAGATAACTGCATTTAAGTCTTCAAACGTTTTTAAGAAACCATCGCGATCTGCGGTATAACGAACCACCTCAGAACCTGGATTAATTCCGAATGAAGCTTTTGTTTCTAAACCTTTATCAATAGCTTGTTGAGCGATTGAAGCTGCACGAGACAAATCTTCATATGAAGAGTTGGTACAAGACCCGATCAATCCCCACTCCACATCTAACGGCCATCCATTCGCCGCAGCTGTATCTTTCATTTTCGATACTGGAGTCATTAAATCCGGTGTAAATGGACCATTTAAACGAGGTTCTAATTCGGATAAGTTAATTTCAATTAATTGATCATAAAATGCCGATGGGTTCGCATAAACTTCATCATCTGAACGTAAATATGCTTTCATTTGGTTTGCAGCATCCGCTACATCATCACGATCTGTTGCTCGTAAATATCGTTCTGAAGCCTCATCATAAGCGAAAATCGAAGTTGTCGCTCCAATTTCAGCCCCCATGTTACAAATGGTACCTTTTCCCGTCGCGGATAAAGATTCAGCACCTTCTCCAAAGTACTCCACAATTGCACCTGTACCACCTTTTACGGTTAATAAACCAGCAACTTCTAAGATAACATCTTTTGGTGAAGCCCAACCCGATAATTTACCTGTTAATTTTACCCCGATTAATTTCGGCATTTTCAATTCCCAAGCCATCCCTGCCATAACATCTACAGCATCTGCTCCACCAACTCCGATAGCGACCATTCCTAGTCCCCCTGCATTTGGTGTATGAGAATCCGTACCAATCATCATTCCTCCAGGGAATGCATAGTTTTCCAATACCACTTGGTGGATAATTCCAGCTCCTGGCTTCCAGAAACCAATTCCATATTTATTTGAAACAGATTCTAAGAAATTGAAAACTTCTGATGATTTATTAATCGCTTCTTTTAAATCGATTTTTGCCCCAACTTTTGCTTGGATTAAATGATCACAGTGAACGGTTGAAGGAACCGCTGTTTTTGCTTTACCTGCTTGCATAAATTGCAATAAAGCCATCTGAGCTGTTGCATCTTGCATCGCTACACGGTCTGGCGCAAAATCCACATACGATTCACCTCTAGTATACGCTTGTGTTGGAGCTCCATCAAACAAGTGCGCATATAAAATCTTTTCTGAATAAGTTAAAGGACGTCCAACGATTGTTTTTGCTGCATCTACACGATCTTGCATTCTCGCGTAGACACCTTTAATCATATCAATATCAAATGCCATAAATATTGTTTTAAAATTCGTTTTTAGTTGATAGTGATACAATTTACTCATTAATTCTATTATTTCATAATCCACAAATGTTAAAACAATGTTTACTTTTATGATTAAAAGAACTATAAAAAAAGAGGTTAACCCATTGGGTTAACCTCTCAAAGTTTTATCTCATTTGTAAAAATTACAAGTTATTTCTTAGTGACAAGAAATTGGAGTGAATTTCGTTAATTTAATTCCTTCAACTGCTTGAGTGTACTCTTCAATCGTAGGGATACGTCCTAAGATTGCAGATAATACAACAACTGGAGTAGAAGCTAATAAAGATTCACCTTTTTTGTCTGCTCTATCTTCTACAACACGTCCTTGGAATAAACGAGTTGAAGTTGCTAAAACTGTATCACCTTTTTCTGCTTTTTCTTGGTTACCCATACATAAGTTACATCCAGGACGCTCTAAGTATAATACGTTTTCATATTCTGTACGAGCTGTATTTTTAGGATTAGCATCGTTGAATTCGAATCCAGAGTATTTTTGTAAGATTTCCCAGTCACCTTCTGCTTTTAATTCGTCGATGATGTTGTAAGTTGGAGCAGCAACAACTAATGGAGCGTTGAATTTCACTTCACCTTTAGCCGCTTCAACGTTTTTCAACATTTGAGCAACGATTTTTAAGTCATCTTTGTGAACCATACAAGATCCTACGAATCCTAAGTCTACATTTTTATCGTTACCGTAGTAAGATAATTCACGGATTGTATCGTGTGTATAACGTTTAGAAACATCTGCATTGTTTACGTCTGGGTCAGCGATCATTGGCTCGTTAATAGCATCTAAATCGATCACAACTTCAGCATAGTATTTTGCATTTGCATCTGGTTGTAAAGCTGGTTTAACACCCGTTTTGATTTCTTCGATACGTTTGTTTGCTTTGTCGATTAAACCTTGTAATACTTGGTTTTTGTTATCCATACCTTTATCAATCATGATTTGGATACGAGACTTCGCAATTTCTAATGATTGGATTAATGTATCGTCTTGAGAAATACAGATTGATGCTTTCGCTTTCATCTCTGCCGTCCAGTCTGTAAATGTAAACGCTTGATCCGCTAATAAAGTACCGATGTGAACCTCGATGATACGTCCTTGGAATACATTCTCTCCGTCAAATTGTTTTAACATTTGCGCTTGAGTAGCGTGTACTACGTCACGGAAGTCCATGTAAGATTTCATTTCTCCTTTGAACGTCACCTTAACCGATTCTGGAATTGGCATAGAAGCTTCACCAGTAGCTAAAGCTAAAGCAACAGTACCAGAGTCAGCACCAAAAGCAACCCCTTTCGACATACGTGTGTGAGAGTCACCACCGATGATGATAGCCCATTCGTCTACTGTAATATCGTTTAATACTTTGTGGATAACGTCAGTCATTGAGTGGTAAACACCTTTAGGGTCACGCGCTGTAATAACTCCGAAATCGTTCATGAATTTCATTAAACGAGGGATGTTCGCTTGCGCTTTTTTGTCCCATACAGATGCCGTGTGACATCCTGATTGGTAAGCACCATCAACAATTGGAGAAATAACTGTAGCAGCCATTGACTCTAACTCTTGAGATGTCATTAAACCGGTAGTATCTTGAGAACCTACAATGTTTACTTTCACACGAACGTCAGATCCAGCGTGTAAAACTTTACCTTCTGCAACACCTACAGCATTGTTATTGAAGATTTTTTCAACAGCTGTTAACCCTTGACCTTCGATTGAAACTTCTTTCGCTGGAGCGTAAACTGTTGGAGCAGTAATTCCTAAAGTTTGAGCTGCGAAAGTTTGGATTTTTTTACCAAATACGATAGCGTAAGAACCACCCGCTTTGATAAACTCTAATTTTTGAGGAGTGAAAGATTTAGAAATATCTTTTAATTCTTTATCTCCGTTGTATAATTTTTTTGTTTTTGTATTGATTGTTAAAACTGTACCAGTTGCTACAGAATAAACTTCTTCTAAAACAGGATCACCCGCTTCATTACGAACAACTTCACCGTTTTCATCTACTTTTTTCACCCAGTTTTGTAAGTCGATACCGATACCACCAGTTACATCAACAGTTGTTAAGAAAATTGGAGAAATTCCGTTTGTACCTGCTACAATTGGAGCGATGTTAACGAAAGGAATGTATGGAGAAGCTTGTTTACCTGTCCATAATGCTACGTTATTTACCCCTGACATACGAGAAGAACCAACTCCCATTGTTCCTTTTTCAGCGATTAACATTACTGAAGCATCTGGGTGTTGCGCTTGTAATGCACGAATTTCAGCTTGAGCTTCAGGAGAAATCATACATTTTCCGTGTAATTCACGGTCAGAACGAGAGTGTGCTTGGTTACCTGGAGATAATAAGTCAGTAGAAATATCACCTTCTGCAGCGATATAAGTTACCACTTTAATTTCTTCTGGAACTTCTGGTAATTTAGTGAAGAATTCCGCTTTTGCGTAACTTTCTAAAATATCTTTTGCTACAGCATTTCCGTTTTCATAAGCTTCTTTTAAACGAGCAGTATCTGCATCATATAAGAATACTTGTGTTTTTAAAACTTCAGCAGCTTGAGTAGCGATGGCTTGATCGTTACCTAATGCTAAGTCTAATAAAACAGCGATAGATGGTCCACCTTTCATGTGAGATAATAACTCAAAAGCGAAAGCTGGAGTAATTTCTGCAACTACTTCCTCACCTAAAATAATTTCTTTTAAGAATTTCGCTTTAACACCAGCCGCTGGAGTAGTTCCTGGTAAAGTGTTATAGATGAAAAATTTTACAGACTCTTTGCGGTCTTCATTATTTACATCCTTAATTTGAGCGATAATTTCGCTTAATAATTCTGCACCGTCAATTGGTTTTGGATTTAAACCTTGACCTTTTCTCTCTTCAATTTCGTTTACGTAATCCTTATAAAGGCTCATAATTCTATATCTTTTGAATATTATAGGTGGGTAACAGAAATGAAAATCACCCAATTAACCAACCCGTTAAAATTGTTAAATGTCACCTCAATTCTTTTTTAAAATGATTACAAATTAATCAGATTAAATTGGTCTTAAGAATGCCACAATTGATTGTTATTATTAGTTATATATATACGACAAAAGTACGTTTCTACTAAATATTTTTTACTAAAATTGGATTATTTTTAATTATTTTCTAATAATTTAGAATTATTACAAAAAAGTATTAAATTTCACATTCTTAATATTTTAGGTCAAATTAATACAAGTAGAAAATAATTAAACCAATAAAATACCTAGTTAATAATTTTTAGGTCTGTTTTTTGCTAAGTTGCATTTTTATCAAAATTTAACTCCGGTATTTCCATTCCCAAACTCCTCTGTCTTATTTAGATAAATTAAATGCAATTATACGAATTTTTCTCTATATACATGAATTATGCATAAATATTAGTTAAATCCATATAAATATTCATATCCTTGTAATTTTATGCAATTATTTTTTATAAATTTGCCCCCTTATTCATTATTTAATTATGAAACTTTGGGATAAAGGTTTTACCATCAATGATAAAATCGAAAAATTTACAGTAGGTAAAGACCGTATTTTAGATGCTTATTTGGCTAAGCATGATGCCATTGCATCGATGGCACAAGCGAATATGTTAGCGAAAGTCGGTTTAATTACGAATGCCGAAAATGAGTCTTTACAGATTGCTTTAAAAGAAGTACTAGGATTAATTGAACAAGGTTCTTTTGAAATTGATGATAATTTCGAAGATATCCATTCAAAAATTGAAGCTTACTTAATTGAAAAAACGGGTGATGCGGGTAAAAAAATCCACGTGGCTCGATCACGTAATGATCAAGTTTTAGTTGCGATTCAATTATTTGAAAAGGAATATTTAAAGAATATAAATGCTAAAATCTTAGATTTAATTTCTATTCTATTACAAAAAGCAGAACAATATAAAGAGGCGCAATTACCAGGTTATACGCATTTCCAAGCCGCTATGCCAAGTAGTTTTGGAATGTGGTTTTCGGCTTATGCAGAAAATCTATTAACGGATTTATACTTTTTTGAAGCTGCTTATAAAATTGCGGATCAAAATCCTTTAGGGTCTGGAGCAGGTTTTGGAACATCGTTCCCAATTGATCGAATCCAAACTACACAAGAGATGGGATTCTCTGAAGTATTGGTTTCATCCGTAGGCGCGCAAATGTTACGTGGTAAGACAGAAAAATCGGTTGCTACAGCATTGGCAATGATTTGTGGAACTTTATCCAAGATGTCTTATGACTTGGTTTTATACAACTCACAAGATTTAGCTTTTGTCAAATTACCCAATGAAATGACAACAGGTTCTTCTATCATGCCTCATAAAAAGAATCCGGATGTGTTTGAGTTAACGCGTGCACATTGTAATCGTATCCAAGCATTGCCCAACGATATTATGCTAACGATTAATAATCTTCCAAGTGGATATCACCGAGACTATCAAATCCTAAAGGAAATTTTATTCGAGCCTATGATGCAATTTGATAATATCATTGATATCTTAACTTTTGCTATTCCTCAATTGGAAATTAAAAGTGGATATATGGATCAAGCCAAATATGATCCAATCTACACGGTAGAAAATATTAATGATGCGATCAAAAACGGAACACCTTTCCGAGATGCTTACCGTCAAGTAGGTTTATCTGTAGAGAATGGTACCTATATACCGCACAAAGAATTTCAAACAACCCATGTGGGAAGTATTCATAATTTGAGATTGGATTTAATCGAAAATAAAATTGAAAACTTTAAATTGGACGCAAGCATTTGTAAATAAAACAAATTCCACAATATCACATAACCTAATCGAAAGATTAGGTTATTTTTTTGGATTTAAAATTTTCAAAATTCAGAAAAATAACATCATAAAACACTGAAATATTGTTATTTGTAAAATAAATATTGTTTTACAAATACATTACAACATCATTTCTGATAAATCTTTCGAAATCATTCTAATTTTGACTCGTCAAGTTAACAAAACGTTTAATCGATTAAAATTTAAAACAATGAAAAAATTTTTCGCAGTAGTTGCAGTTGCAACTTTATCATTAGGAGCAGTAGCATGTGGAGAGAAAACTGAAACAACAGAAGTTGAAGCTACAGTTGATTCAGCAGCAGCAGTAGTTGATTCAGCAGCAGTAGCAGTTGATTCAGCAGCAGCAGTAGTTGACTCTGCAGCAGCAGTAGTTGATTCAGCAGCAGTTGAAGCTCCAGCAACTGAAGAAGCTCCAGCTCAATAATTAAAGCGAAGCTAAAATATAAAAGGCGTCTAACTCCGTTAGGCGCCTTTTCTTTTATCTTTCATTCCGATGATTCAATTAATCAAATTGATTGGATTCAATCTTACGTGTCAATTCGTTTTGAATATCATCCAGCACAGGTTTAACTGTTGACTCTGGAATATCCGCCACACGGATATACATTAATCCATCGATTGCATCATTAAAATTAGGATCTACATTAAATGCAATGACTTTTGCATTTTGCTTGATGTATTTCTTAATTAATACAGGTAGACGAAGCATATTCGGTTCTAACTCGTCAATTAATTTATCGAATTTATTCAGATCAGCTTCTGTCTCATGGAAAATGAATTGCTTATCCTCTTCTGATAATTTGACTTTGTATTCTTTTTTTGGTCGAACATATTGAGCGACGGTCGAATCATAATAATGTGATTTCATAAATTCAATCATTAATGACTTCGAAAAATCAGAAAATTGATTACTGATACTTACACCACCGACAATAAATTTTTGATCCGGATTACGTAAAGTCACATGCACAATTCCTCTCCATAATAAGAACAAGGGCATAGGCTTTTGCTGATATTCTGATGAAACAAATGCACGCCCCATTTCAATACATTGAGAGAACAAAGGATAAATTTCAGGTCCGAAATTAAAAAGCTCATTGATATAGAAGCCTTTTACACCATATTTTTCAAACACTTCTTTCCCAAGGGCCATTCGATAAGCACCTGCAATTTTATTGTGTTCTTTATCCCATAGGAATAAATGATGATAATGTCCATCGTATTGATCCAAATCAATTTCTTGATTTGTCCCTTCTCCTACTTCTCTGAAAGTGATTTCGCGTAATCGACCTATTTCACGTAATACATTCGGAATAGCATCCGCTTTCGCGAAATAACATTCGTAGTTATTATTGGTAAACAATAAAGACAAATCATCTTTCCTCAGACGATCAATATCTTGATGAAGCAATTGCACTTCGGTCTCTTCAACAATGTCTTTCACCTTTGATTTTAATGAAATCACCGGCAAGTGAAGATTGGTCGGATTTTTAAGAACTTCTTTGAAGGATTTTTTCTTATTATAATACGACGACAACATGTACGTCTTCTTACGTAAAAATGCTTTAAACTCTTCAATATCCTTAAATTCCTCCTGCTGTTTTGGCATGATTGGTTTCCCAATACGAATTTGGATTGGACGTGAATGTTTCTTCATCATTTCAGAAGGCAACATTGCCGTCTGGAAATCTGGATGAAGTTTAGCCATACGGTAAAACAGCTCGCTATTTTTAGCTTTAAAGTAAAATGGAACAACAGGCACTTTGGCTTTCTTAATTAACTTAATCGCTGTATCCTGCCATTCTCTATCCAATAAATTTCCTTCTTCGTCACGATACGAAACCTCTCCCGCTGGAAAAATCCCGATACAACCATCTTCTTTTAATGTGCGTAAAACTTCACGCATCCCATTTAAACTGTTGTAGGCATCTTTACGAGATTCAAAAGGATTCACCGGAATGACCATGGGTTGTAACGGTTCGATCTTATGCAAAAGGAAATTACCCATGACTTTAAAATCTGGACGAATTTTATTCATGATGTGCATCAATAAAATTCCATCCAATGCGCCCAGTGGATGATTGGATACAATGACAAAAGGTCCCGATTTAGGAATACGCTTTAAATCTTCTTCGTGTATTTCGTAATCAACATTTAATTCATCGATTAAATAAGACAGAAAATCTACAGCACCTAAATGGCTCCCTCCATCATATAATTTATTTAGCTTATCAAGATCCAATAATTTCTTGATTGCCCAAGCAACGGGTTTACCAGCGATTCCAAATCGCGATAAACCAGAAGCTTGAAATATATCGTTTGTACTAACTAAACCCATTAATCTTTAACCACAATTTGTAACGTCTCGCGAACGGTTTGACGTAATAATTCTTTACTTTTATCGATAATCGAATCAGATGTCGCATCAAAATGACGAATTGTATATAAAGACACGTTATGATCTAAACTTACTTTAAATTCATGCTCCATTTCTTCGATAAACGACTCTAAATGATTGTATTTATCTTCTAAACAAAGTGATAATGAAATGGCAGAGTTCTGCATTAAATTTACTTTGATTTGATATTGCGATAATTTTGTAAACACACCACTTAATTTATCCTCCGTAATGAAAGAGAAGTCTTTAGACGAAAAACGTGCTAAATGTTGTTCTTTCTTTAAAATAAAACATGGCACTTGAGGATCTAAAGGTTGTCCTTTTCGTACTGCAGTTCCCGCTTCAAGAGGATTAATAAATGATTTTACGAAAAAAGGAATTTCTTTCTGTTGTAACGGCTGTAATGTTTTTGGATGAATTACAGATGCTCCATAGTAAGCTAATTCAATTGCTTCTTCGTATGAAATATGATTCAATAATTGCGTTTCCTCAAAATATCGAGGATCAGCATTTAATACACCTGGTACATCTTTCCATATCGTCATACTTTCAGCATTCGTACAATAGGCAAAGATAGCAGCAGAGTAATCTGAACCTTCACGTCCTAAAGTCGTTGTAAAATAATTAGGATCTGATCCTAAAAACCCTTGTGTAATATAAAACCCTGATGTAGGTAAATTTACGATATTTTTCTCCGTTAATTCCCAATTTACTTTTCCTTCGCGGTATGTATTATCTGTTTTAATGTAATCTCTTACATCTAACCATTCATTCGTTAATCCGATTGAATTCAAATACATCGAAATAATTTTTGTTGAAATTAATTCACCACAACATACCACCTGATCATACACATAACTTCTGTTAGGCGACTTATTTCTTCTTAAAAACGAAGTTAAGTCATTAAAGAATTGACTGATCTCTCCCACAACTTCTGTAGCATCCGTAAACAATTCTTTGGCTACATCAATGTGTTGCTTTTCAATTTCGTTAATTGTTTTGGAATAATCATCCTTATCAAAATAACGTTTGACTACTTCCTCTAAAGCATTTGTCGATTTTCCCATTGCAGAGACAATCATACACGTATTTTGATACCCTACCGTTTGCAATAAATCCGCAACATTTCTGATTCCATCAGCATCCTTTACCGATGCACCACCGAATTTGAAAACCTTCATTTTAAATCATTTCTAATAATTAGCCTGCAAATATAAGCATTTGAGAGGTTTAAATTATAAATAGTTAAGAATGTAATTGTTAATTCATTCCATTAAATAAATCATTGTTTTTTAAAATTTCAAACGTTTGAAATTGTTGATAACTTGAATTTTTCCGATATTTGAAGAGCAAAACAAAACTAATGGCTCAAAATTCACATCAAACTCTTGGAGAGTTTATTATCGATAATCAAGAGGACTTCATTTACTCTACCGGAGAACTTTCTCGTTTATTAAGTTCCATCAAACTAGCCACTAAAATCGTTAATTACAAAGTTAATAAAGCGGGTTTAGTAAATATTTTAGGGGAATTTGGCAATGAAAATGTTCAAGGAGAAAAGCAACAAAAATTAGATGTATTTGCCAACGAAACTTTTATTGAAACACTTTCTCAACGTGAAGTTGTTTGTGGAATTGCTTCTGAAGAGAATGAAGAATTCATCGAAATTAAAACCTGTAAAAACCAAAACAACAGCAAATATGTTGTTTTAATTGATCCCTTGGACGGTTCATCGAATATCGATGTTAATGTTTCAGTAGGAACCATTTTCTCGATTTATCGTCGTGTTTCAGAACCAGGAACACCTGTTACATTAGAAGATTTCTTACAACCAGGAAATAAACAAGTGGCTGCCGGATACGTTGTATATGGAACCTCAACTATGCTAGTTTATACTACCGGGAATGGTGTAAATGGATTTACTTTAAATCCTGGAATCGGAACTTTTTACCTATCGCATCCTAATTTAAAAATTCCAGAATATGGAAAAATTTATTCCATCAATGAAGGGAATTATGCCAAATTCCCGTTAGGGGTTAAAAAATTCATTAAATACTGCCAAGCAGAAGAAGAAGATCGCCCTTATACTTCACGCTACATCGGATCTTTATGTTCAGACTTTCACCGCAACATGTTAAAAGGTGGAATTTACATCTATCCATCGGGAACCAATAATCCGAACGGAAAATTACGTTTGTTATACGAGTGTAACCCTATGGCTTTCTTAGCTGAACAAGCAGGTGGTAAGGCAACAGATGGGCATCAACGCATCTTAGATATTATCCCTACTGAATTACACCAACGTGTTCCATTTTTCTGTGGATCAAAAAACTTAGTGGAAAAAGCTGAAGAATTTTTAGCAGATCATCCTGAATAATTTTTTATATCATACCAAAAAAAAGCCACTCGAAGGAGTGGCTTTTTTATATGGTATCGATGCAATTAAGGAATTGTTACTCCTGGATAATATCCTGGGAATACTTTTCTTAATGTCGATCCGTATTTGCTATTAATGGCATCCACAAACATATTCGCTACTAAAGCATAACCTGTTCCTGTTAAGTGGATTCCATCCAATGAGAATGCACCACCCGAAACGAAGGTTGTTGTATATGTGTTACCGTAGTAACGAATTCCTGATTGAGATGATAATTTATTCATTTCATTGTACGTATCTACAATCGCTAAATTATACGCTCTTGCTAACTCAAAAATTGCAGCATTATATTTTGAAACTGCAGCTTCTGCTTTAGCGGTCTCAGCTTGTGTTAATACCCATTTATCTTCTAAAGGATAACTTACACCAGCAACTGATAATTTACCCGCTTGTTCTTGAGGTAATCCCATTTGCATTAACGCCTGTACACGCTCCATATCTACTGTTCCAATGTAGTTAGATGATGGTAAAACCAATAAGTCTTTCGCTGTAGCTTGACGTGCTTGCCCGTACGTCATACCAAATAAAGTTGCCTGAGCAGCTCCAACCACTGGTGTTAATGCCGCTGTAATTTGCGCTTGTAAATTTGGTAAGTCTTTATCTTTGATCACTACTGGACTAGCAGCAGTTGTTGAGAATGTAATTTTACGCTCTGGTACACCTAAAGCATCAAACACTTGATTTAATCCTGCATAAGTCGCATTTAATTCAGGAATCATTGGTCCAAAAGATGCATTTGCAGGTGATAATGGTGCATAAGGTACTGTTGTGAAGTAAGGCACTGAAGTCACTGAAGGAATATTAGCAATAACTCCTTTCGCTCCATTCGCTGTTAAAGCTTGTAAAGCATCATTGATTGCTCCTTTCACCACATTCACATCTGAAATATCATTAGAACCATAAGTTGAAGGATTTGTATTTCCTGTTTGATCTACACCAACACCTCCTGAAACTGCATATCCTAATACATCGTTATTTCCAATCCATAACGAGAAGAATGTTGGATTTTGTGTAACCGCATCCGAAACAACAGTTGTTGTTGGTGAGGAAGCAAAACGTGAAAAATAAGGATTTGCTAATCCAGCTGCTATTAGAGCTGGATTTCCATAACCTGGAGCTACTAAATGATATGATTTAGCGCCTGGTACACCCATATTTTGGTAAGGTCCACCTGCAGAAATATTATCTAATGCCGTTTCCCCTTGCATCGCTACAGGCGTTAATGCACCATTTACAATTTGCAACTGTAATTTTCCACCAAATCCTGGTAAATTCGTAAATCCACCAATATTATCTTGCATCCAAGGCGTTTTAAATTCACCTCCTCCAGCAGCTTTCATTAAACCTGCTAAAATATTTGGATAAGAATTCTCTTGACCAGATTTGAATAAGGCATTATCTGTATACCCAGAAGTTAAAGAGTTCCCTAAGGCAACGTATCTTGTGAAGTCTGCTTCACCTGACGAAACTTGAAAATCCTCAACTGGATTCTCGAAATCATTGTTACAGCTAAATAAAGCGACAGCTAAAGAAGCTAATACTAATTTGTTTAATTTTTTCATGATCCTGTTGATTTTATTTTAAGTTGTATGATAATCCTAAACCAAAGTTAAATGCATGCATTTTAACATCTCCTTGGAAGTTATCTGCTACATTGTAAACTGAACGCTCTTCTCCTTTCACATATCCAGCGAATAAATCTAAATTAAATCCGCTTTTGAATAAGATTCCTACACCTCCACCAAATGTATGTAAGTTTGTACTTGGCGTTTCAGATGACCAGTATTGACCTGGTACAGGTGATTTATCATATGTATAACCTAAACGACCTTGAATCATGTCTGTGAATGTATATTCAGCTCCTACACGATAAACTGTATTATCTCTCCAATTTTTTGTTGATGAAGATTGTGTCGCAAACCCTGTTTCTGGGTTATATAAGTTGATCGTTAACGCATCGTAACGTGTCCAGTTTTGCCATGCGATATCCGCAAACATTTCGAATTTTGGTGTGAATTTGTAAGCAACCCCAGCCGTAAATTCTGAAGGTAATGGTAAAACGGTGTTCCATTCTGTTGTTTGGAAACTAGGGTTTGTCGCTAAACCTGCTGGTACATTCGACCAAGTTACTTTTCCGTAATTTGCTTTTGCATCTACATTTGAACGGTATGCTAAACCTAATGAGAATTTATCCCCTGGCTTAAACATTGCACCAATATTGAATCCTAAACCGTGTGCATCTTTATCCTCTAATTTTAAATTCACATCATTTCCTGCAACAGTTTGTACTTTGTTTAAAGTTGCTGAACCATGTGTATAGATAAATCCTGCTCCTAAAGAGAACCAATCGGCAAACTTATATGAAATTGTTGGTTGGATATTGAATGCCATTAATTCAATTTCTGTAATATTTGCTCTATTTTCCCAATCATTTGGCCATGTCAAAGAACTTCCGAACGGTGTAGCTACACTCAGTCCAATAGCTAAATTATCGGTTGGTTTATAACTAACGGCTAAATATAGAGGAGTCGATAATTTATTATCAGTAGTTGCTTTATGTAAAGTTAAAGGATCTTGCCAGTTGGCTTCCGATTTCACTCCAAAAACACCAGCAGCAATACTCAATTTCGCATCTACAAATGCTAAACCAGCGGGGTTATAGAAAGCTACACTTGCATCCTTTGTATGTGTCACTGCCGTTCCACCCAATGCAGCTTGTCGTACACCTTGTAATGCCACACGATATCCACCCGCAAATGCAGTAGAAGACAATGCAGCCAAGGTTAATGTTAAGAAAATTTTCTTCATATTCTTTTTGTTAGTTTTTTTGTTAAATCTTTATTAACAAAAATATAATTTTTTATTTATAATGTTATGTTTACATAATAAATTTTCTATTTAATTTCAATTAAATAGATTACAATACACATTTATTAATGTAACCATTACACTAATTAATAAATTTGTTTTAATTTATTAGAAATAATATAGGCTTCTGACCAGCATGCTTGAAAGTTAAATCCACCCGTAATAGCATCAATATTTAATACTTCACCTGCAAAATACAAATGAGGTACAACTTTCGATTCCATTGTTTGGAAATTCACTTCTTTCAAGTCCACCCCACCCGCTGTCACAAATTCATCTTTAAAAGTACTTTTACCGTTCACCTTATAAATTGCCTCAGTTAATTCAGTGGCAATCGCCTCGATGTGTTTTTTTGATAAATCGGCAAAAACAAGATGTTCGTTAATTTTACAATAGCTAAGGATACTGTGCCAGAATCGTTTCGGAAAGTCAAATGGATTGTATTTGTAGATCGATTTTTTAGCGTCTTTTGATTTTTTATTCGTTAGAAGTTCTATAACTTCTTCTTTGGATTGTTGAACGAAGTTAATTTCAACATCAAATTGATATTTTCGTTGGTGTAATGCTAATGCTCCCCAAGCCGAAAGTCTCAAAATCGCAGGTCCACTAAATCCCCAATGCGTAATTAACATAGGACCTTCAGCATCTAATTTTTCTGATTTAATTTTTACTTCTGCTTGTTCAAAGGAAATTCCCATTAACCCATCAATTCGTGGATCTTTACAATTAAATGTAAATAATGATGGAACAGGTTCAACGATTTTATGCCCTAAAGTTTTTAAATTTTTCCAAAATTTAGGTGTACTTCCCGTCGTTACAATAACCTGTTCGAATTGGTGAAATCCTGAATTTGTTTCTAATTCGAACCCTCCTTCAATTTTCTTCATGGATTTTACACCATCCGAAAATTGAACGCGAACCTTATTTTTATCGACTTCTTTCATCAAGCATTCAATGATCGACAACGAACTATTGGATACAGGAAAAATTCGATTATCCTCTTCAATTTTCAATGCTACACCACGCTCATCAAACCAAGCCATGGTATCTCCTGGTTGAAATTGATAGAAAACACTTAGAAGTTCTTTTTTTCCTCGAGGGTAAAATTCAACCAAATCCAAAGGATCAAAACATGCATGGGTTACATTGCATCGTCCACCTCCAGATATACGTACTTTTTGTAATGGTGATTGAGCTTGTTCAAAAATTACGGTATGCTTCCCTAATTCTTTTCCAAGATTTGCGGCCAGGAAATATCCTGCTGCTCCGCCACCAATTATTGCTATTTTTTCCACGGAGCAAAGTTATAAGAATATTTTAAATGGATTTTTAACATAATTTTATACTTAGGTATAATAATTGTTACCCGATTTTCACGTTATAAAAGAACTATGAAAAAATTATTATTTACAGCATTACTTAGCATTATTTCAATCAGTTTTGCAAATGCACAAGCTTACAGTGGTGGAGGAGATCAAAAAATCTCAATAGGTTTAGTCCCTTGGGGATATGGAAGTGGTATTACAGGAATGTATGATCACGGATTATCTGATTTAATCTCTGTAGGAGGTGGAGCTGAAATATATTTTGGTGGAAAAGACAACGATGACAACTTCTATATTTTTGGTCGTGCGAACTTCCACTTAGGGGAATTATTAAACATGCCTTCTAACATGGATTTATACCCAGGACTTGATGTCGGATTCAATCATGGATTAGGTTTAGGTGCTCATTTAGGATTCCGATATTTATTCTCAGATTCTATTGGAGCTTATATTGAAGCCGGTTCAAGAGGTTCTTTAGGAATTGTTATTAATTTATAAAAAAAAGAAAGCACTGAGTATTCAGTGCTTTTTTTATGGTTTCTTTTCATGAAACACAAACAATGGAACTTTATTTTTAGAAGCGATTTTCTTCGTAAATCCTGGAGAAAATAATTTATCAAAAAATCCTTTATTACGGCTAACGACCGTTAATACATCAATTTTTCGTTCTTCAATAAATTTTAAAACAGCATCCGCAGGCTCGGGATTAACATCTATGATAAACTCAATAGGTTCATCTTTAAACTCCTCTTTCCATTGATCCAAGGCTTTCTGATTGTATTTCCCATCTTTAGACACATGAAGACATTGTATTTTGGCCTTATGTCGCATCGCGACTTCGCATAAATAATATAATGCATCTTTATCCTTTTCATTAAATACAGTTGTAAATCCTAAGTTTTTTATTCCCTTAAATTCAATATGATTCGGCACACTTAAAATAGGCACTTTTAAGGAGGTAATTGCATTGATGGTATTCGATCCAAAAATCATTTTCTCGAAACCAGTATTCCCTTTTGTTCCCATCACTACAAAATCAATATTTTCTTCGGAAATAGTTTCCCTCAAGATATACAGCAGATTTCCCTCTTCCAATATAAATTTCATGGGAATATGCCCTAAACCATGTTCATCCGCAATTTTACGTAGTTGAGGAATATTATCTTTAAAATTTTCAAACTGCCCTAATTTTACTGTGTCATATACATTTTGAATCAAACCTGCACTTAATCCACCATTAATGATAGGCAATTCATACACATGCAAGACATACACCATCGCATCTTGACTTTCGGCTAAACTCAAAGCGTATAAAAAAGCGTTATTGGCAGTTTCTGAAAAATCGGTTGGGAATAATATTTTTCTCATAATCAACTGTATTTGTTTATCTTAAATTTACACAAATAAATGATTTATACCTTATTATTCGAGGGTTATTTTTTTATTATCCCTTATTTTTATTGAGAAAAAACAATCGATTAGGTTCACTCGAAAATAATTACCTTTGCACCACAAACCCACTTTAATGCAGAAAATTTATACTCAAAAAACCATCGTACGTTGGTCTGATTTGGATGCCAACAGACACTTAGCGAATGCTTCTTATATGAATTTCACCAGTTATGCACGTATCGCTTTTTTACGCGATTATGGCATTACAATGAATGATTTAGCACAGTACGGAATTGGTCCTGCTGTATTGCATGAAGATTTCTCATTCTTTCGTGAAGCCCACGAAGGAGAGGAAATTTATATTACCATAGAAATTGGAGGTATGTCGGAAGATGGAATGATTTTCGAATTTAATCAAAACCTTTACCGTGCAGATGGAACCCATTTATGTTCATCCGATTTAATTGGTGTTTGGTTCTCGATGAAGGAACGAAAAATGACCATTCCACCCGCAGAAATGACGGAAAAAATTAAAAAATCTTTCGAAGGAAGAGACGTTAAAGTATTAACGAAAATGGATTTGATGCGTTTACCTAAACGTGCGACCAATGTAGATCCTTCGATATTTAATATATCATAAGATGTTAGAAGATAAAAATATTCAAAAAACGAGTTTAGCTGAGATTGGAGAATTTGGTTTAATTGAACAAATTAAAGAAGGTTTTCCAATCAAATTAAAATCATCTATAAAGGGAATTGGCGATGATGCAGCAGTTTTAGACTATGGGAACGAAAAGATTGTAGTTTCTACAGACATGTTGGTTGAAGGCGTGAGTTTCAAATGGTCTTATATGCCACTACGTCACTTAGGATACAAAGCAGTCGTTACTGCAGTAAGTGATATCTTAGCCATGAACGCAAAACCGAAACAAATTTTGGTTTCTATGGCTTTATCGAATCGTTTTACGTTAGAAGCTGTCGACGAAATTTATAACGGGATGAAATATGCTTGTGATAAATACGAAATTGATATTGTTGGTGGAGATACGACTTCTTCTGTTAGTGGTTTGATCATCAATATGACAGCTATTGGATCCGCAAAAGAAGAAAAGTTAACATACCGTAAAGGGGTTCAAGAAAATGATTTATTGGTCCTTTCAGGAGATTTAGGAGGAGCATTCTTAGGCTTACAAGTCTTAGAACGTGAAGCACAAGTAACTAAAGTTAATCCTAACAATCAACCCGACTTAGAGCCTTATGCTTATTTGGTTGAACGTCAATTAAAACCAGAAGCACGATTAGATATTGTAAAATTACTAGCAGAAATGGATATTGTTCCTACCGCTATGATTGATATTTCAGATGGTTTATCTTCAGAGGTAATCCACCTATCGAAAGAGAACAACATTGGATTTAATGTTTATGAAGAGAAGATTCCTTTAGACCCTTCTGTTATTCGTACAGCGGAAGAATTCCAAATTAATCCAATAACATGTGCCTTAAGTGGTGGTGAAGATTTTGAATTATTATTTACAATCAAACAATCGGACTTTGATAAAATTAAAGGAAATCCTTACCTCACAGTAATTGGACATGCTACCGCAGCTGGAGCAGAAAATTATTTAATTACGAAAGGAAGTGAACAGATGATTCCTTTAACAGCCCAAGGTTGGGGAACTGCTGAAGAGGAGAAAGAAGATTAGTTAATTGGAAAATTAAACAATTCTAACATTAACGAATTACTTTCGTCACTTCGAGTGATTTTCGTTTCGAAGAAAAAGAAAATTGTATCGAGAAGTTAGACTAGGTAAATGTGTTGTTCATTTTTTCCTTGATGAAAAAACGAACCAAAAAAATCAAGACTTCGATTTTCGACGGTCAATTCTCATTTCGTTCTATTAAAATGATTAAATCATTCGCTATCGCTCAGTAATCATTTTTAAATTCCACAAAATGAATTGACACTCGTCTGCAAATCGGATGTCAATTAAATGTCAAACAGAGCTTGTTTCAGTTTCTCATCCAACAAAGTGGTCATAAGCAAATTAAACCATTATTCGATTAACGAATTCACAACACCTATATAAAAGCATTCAATACCTATTGGATGCTTTTTTTTAGACCTAAGCAATACAGCATAAAAAAAGCTCATCCAATGGATGAGCTTATATTTTTTAGTGTTTTACATCAATTGAGTTCTTATCTACTTAAGATAATGGTTCAACTGAAACGTAAGATCTGTTGTTACGTTTTTTAGTGAAAACAACTTTTCCGTCTACTAAAGCGAATAATGTGTGATCTTTACCGATACCTACATTATTACCTGGATGGTGTTGAGTACCTCTTTGACGAACAATAATGTTACCAGCGATAGCTGCTTGTCCACCAAAAATTTTAACTCCTAAACGTTTCGATTCTGATTCACGACCATTCTTCGAACTTCCGACCCCTTTCTTATGTGCCATTTCGTTTTGCTTTTAAAGTTAATAATTAAATTAAAAAGTGCTCAATCTTATCCGATTGAAACAACTTCAATTTTAGTGAATTGTTGACGGTGTCCGTTAGATTTTTGGTAACCTTTTCTTCTTTTCTTTTTGAAAACGATTACTTTATCACCTTTAACGTGTTCAACGATTTTAGCTACTACTGTAACTCCATCTATAACTGGGGCGCCAACTGTTACTGATCCGTTGTCAGTTAATAAAACACGGTCGAATTTTACTTCTTCCCCTGCCTCACCAGCTAAACGGTTCACGAACAATTGTTGGTCTTTTTCAACTTTGTATTGAAGCCCTGCTATCTCTACAATTGCGTACATAAAATTAAAATTTATTTGATATAAAATTGAGTGCAAATATATAATCTTTTTTTCAATCTACCATCTGAACGTATTGATTTTTATGATAAAACATTGATTTTAATGATATTTCTTCTATTTGGATTAATTAAAAATTAAATACCTTTGCTCTATCGATGTTTCTAACGATATGTATCCATGAGTAAAACATTAAAAGACTTAAAAGTTGGAGATTTAGCAACCATTAGTGGTTTTGCATCGGAAGAAATTCCTGCTAAATTTTATGAAATGGGCTTTGTCCCTGGAACTGAGTTACAAATCAAACGAAAAGCTCCTTTTGGAGGCCCTATTTGTATCAGTATAATGAGTAATAAGTCGCTATTAGCTTTACGCAAAGCTGAGGCAAGTCAAATCTTGATAGAACAAAAATAAGATGAATGGTAAAATTATAACACTTGTTGGAAATCCAAACGTAGGAAAAACTTCCTTGTTCAATAAAATCACTGGATTACGCCAAAAAGTGGGAAATTATCCTGGGGTAACGGTTGAAAAAAGGGAAGGTTCAGTTACGAAGAATGGTACTTTGTATCATATCATCGACTTACCTGGAACCTATTCCATTTATCCTAATTCGTTAGATGAGGAAATTGTATTCAATACTTTAGGAAATAAAAAGAATAAAGATTACCCCGAATTAGCGGTTGTTGTTGCAGAACCAAGTAACTTAAAACGATCGATTCTCTTATATTATCAGGTAAAAGATTTAGGAGTTCCTGCCATTTTTATCATTAACATGAAAGATGAGATCGAGGCAAAAGGTTTAACTATTGATCTTGAAAAACTGGAAACGTTATTAGATACGAAAGTGATCTTAACCAACGCGCGAACAAGTGAAGGTTTAGAGGAATTGATTCAACAATTCGAACGTCAACCCACATCCAAATCTTCATCTTTCCAAGCCGGACAATTGTATGAAAAAGCAACAGAAGAAGTTAAATCCACATTTAACCTTTCTTCTGATTATTTGGCTTATTTGTATCTGAGTCAAAAAGAAGTAACATTTCTTTCATCAGAAGACAAAGAAAAATTGGACGCCATTAAGAAGAAACATGCGATAATTGGCCGCCGATTACAAGTGAAAGAAACCATTGATCGTAATCAACAATTGGATCAAGATTTAAAGCCGATTTTACAATATAATTTAGCGAATAAAACTACGTTTACCGAAAAAGTCGATCAAATTTTAATGCATCCTTTCTTTGGTTATGTTATTTTCTTCGCAATCTTACTTTTAATATTCCAAGCCGTCTATACATGGTCTGGACCTTTGATGGATTTTATTGATGGACTCTTTGGGTCTTTACAAGAATTCACTTCGGTAACGTTGCCTGAAGGACCTTTGGCGAATATTTTGACCGAAGCCATTATTCCAGGAATTGGAGGAATTGTCATTTTCGTTCCACAAATTGCCATTTTATTCTTGTTTATTTCTTTAATGGAAGAAACGGGTTATATGAGCCGTGTCGTTTATTTAATGGACCGATGGCTAAAACCTTTCGGTTTAAGTGGTAAATCCGTAGTCCCTTTAATTTCAGGTGTTGCTTGTGCCGTTCCTGCTGTTATGTCGGCTCGTAACATTGAGAATGCCAAAGAACGTATGTTAACCATTTTGGTGACTCCATTTATGACATGTGCTGCTCGATTACCGATCTACATCGTCATTATTGCTTTAGTCATCCCCGATAAAGAATGGTATGGGTTCAACCTTCAAGGGTTAGCGTTATTTTTAATGTATGTTTTAGGAGTATTAGGTGCTTTAGGTAGTGCGATAATCTTGAATCTCATCATCAAAGCAAAACATAAAAGTTTACTGATTTTAGAATTACCTACTTATAAACTTCCGGATTGGAAGAATGTCGGTTTAAATGTTTGGGAAAAAACATTAGGATTTTTATTGGGTGCAGGTAAAATTATTTTCTCCATCTCTATCATTTTATGGGTATTAGGAAATTTTGGACCTGGGGAACAATTTGATAAGGCCGAAGAAATTGTTACCGCTCATCATCCTCGAATGAATGAGGAAGATTTACAGAATGAAATCGCTTCTTATCAATTAGAACATTCGTATTTAGGAAAAATTGGATCAGTTATTGAACCAGTTGTTGCTCCATTAGGATATGATTGGAAGATGGGAATCGGTTTAATTTCTTCATTTGCTGCACGTGAGGTCTTTGTTGGAACAATGTCTACCGTATACAGCTTAGGAGAAGTTGATATCGAAGAAGATGCACAAAAAGGAAAATTATTAGATCGTATGCGTGCTGAAATTAACCGTAATACGGGAGAAGCTGCCTATACGTTTGCTTCAGGAATTTCCTTATTGTTATTCTATGCCTTCGCAATGCAATGTATGAGTACCATTGCGATTGTAAAACGTGAAACAGATTCTTGGAAATGGACTCTTATTCAAACAGGGTTTATGACAGGATTTGCATATTTCGTAGCATTTATTGCTTATCAATTTTTAAAATAAAATGTAATGGATAATATCTATATCCAATACCTTTTCATTGCTTTCTTAGTTGGATTTGCTGTATGGTATTTATACGGCATGTTGAAAAATACATTTAGCAAGAAAGAAGAAGGTTGCGGATCCAATTGTGGATGTTCACCAAAAATGAATAAAACAAAAAAATAATCAGAAAAGACTTAAGAATCCTTCTTAAGTCTTTTTTGTTTTTAGAAAAAAATATAAATTTACTTACCTCTTTCAAAAAAGAATAATAACCTATCTTTCAATAGTTTATTCTAATATTAATTGAAAATAACTGAATGGATAATACTTTTATATATTTAATTGCAGCAGTATTAGTAAGCATTTTATTCCTTAGTCTCTACTTTTTATTAAAGAATAAAACTGCTTCTAAAAATGAAGATGAACCTCAAACAAAAGTCAATGAATCAATTACACATTCCATCCAAGCAGACGTAGAAATCACTCCTCCTTCCAACCCAATTCCGACCATCGAAGAAGAAAAAATAACGCCTTCCGATGTTGTACAAAAGGTTGAAAAAACAAAAAAAGCTTCACACAAATACGAAGTAGAGGATGATCTCCCAGAACCTATTAGTAAGCTCAATATTAACATATCGAGTAAAACGGAGCGACAGTTGATTAAAAAATTAGAAGCGTTTGAAAAGAATAAAGGTTTTTTGAAAAAAGATGTTAACCTAAATAATTTGGCCAAACAATTTGATACCAATACCAAATATTTAAGCGAAATTATCAAGAGCTATAAAAATAAAAACTTTAATCATTATTTGAATGAACTTCGTATCAATTATTTAATTGATCAATTGAATACCAACGATAAGGTCTTAAATACGAAAGTAAGTTACTTAGCCAGCGATTTTGGCTTCAGTTCTCATAGCTCATTCTCTACACTGTTTACACAATATATGGGGCAATCGCCCTCTGAATATATCAAACAGCTTAAAGATCAAAAAAAACAAGCGTAGCCCATCGCTTCCACTCCTTTCCGCAAAGAAAGGAGTTTTTTATTTATCTTTAATTTTCAAAACTTCATTCCATGCCAAGAAAAATTGATCCCATTGCGATTGCGTCAGCGATAAAAAACGGCAATCGATTAGCCTTAAGCCGTGCCATCACATTGGCTGAAAGTACCAAATTAGAACATCTTGAACTCGCGCAAGAAATCATTCATCAATTTGAACCTCATCAACACTCCAAACGTATTGCCATTACGGGAATACCTGGTGTGGGAAAAAGTACATTTATCGAAGCGTTAGGACTGTTTTTAACTCAGTTAGGACATAAAGTAGCCATCTTAGCTATCGATCCCAGTAGTAATCTTTCGAAAGGTAGCATCTTAGGAGATAAAACCCGAATGGAAGAATTGGCAAAAAACGAGAAGGCTTACATTCGTCCCAGTGCTACCAATGGAAATTTAGGTGGAATTACATCGCGTACCTACGAGGCAATTTTATTATGCGAAGCCGCAGGATATGATCATATTTTAATTGAAACCGTTGGTGTAGGACAATCGGAAACGTTAGTGAATCAGATTTCAGATTTATTTATATTCCTTCAATTACCAGGTTCTGGTGATGATTTACAAGGAATCAAGCGCGGGATTATGGAAATGGCTGACATTATTTTTGTAAATAAAGTAGATTCGTTTCAAGAGAAATTGGTAAAAGATGCTAAAGTAGATTTAGCACGTTCCTTACAGTTTTTACCATCCAAAAAATCCAATTGGAAACGTAAAACGATTTTAGGTTCGGGATTAAAAGAAAAAGGGATTTCTGAATTATGGGAAACGGTAGAAAAATACTTCGCACAAATCCAAGAAAACAACTATTACAGCGAAAACAGAACGTTACAACAATCACTACAAGCTGAAACTTATATTTTGGAGATGATCGAGCGACAGACCAAAGAAAAATTAAAATGTAATCCTATCAATCAAACCACTAGCAATGCTTATTTAATGGCAAAAGAATGGTTGAAAGAAAATCAGAATTAACTCATCAATTATAAAAATGCATAACCAATCCATCATAGAAGATAAAATTAAAGGCTTATTTTACGGGCAGGCTATTGGTGATGCATTAGGACTCTCCACCGAATTTTTAACGAAAGAACAAATCAAGCATTTGTATCCAAATGGAATTTCTCAATATGAGGATATCATTGAAGATGAACATCGAAAAAGGTGGGTAAAAGGGGATTGGACAGATGATACCGATCAATTTTTAGCAATTGTAGATTCAATTATTAAAGCTAATAAAGTGGATGAAATTGCTTTTGCAAAAGAATTGATAGGCTGGTTTAATGATTGCCCTATGGGAATTGGAAATACAGTCATCAAAGTCTTAAAAATGCCTGGTTATACATCGAATCCACATCAAGCAGCTGAATTAACATGGAAACTTTCGGGACAACAAGTTGCTTCTAATGGCGCAATTATGCGAACAAGTATCTTAGGCGCTTATTCCTTTTGGGATTATCAACAAGTCATTCATAACACGATAAAAATCTGTAAAACGACTCATTTTGATCCTAGATGTATTGGTTCTTGTGTTATTATATCTCTAATAATTGCTCAAATTTTACAAGAAAATAAATTTCTTACAGTAAATGAGATTAAAAATATTGCTACCCAATATGACGAAAGAATCATTCCTTTTATTGATTTAGCTTTATCTAAAGATATAAACGAATTAGATTTGGAAAATGATGTTGATATGGGCTATACGTTAAAAACATTATCTGTAGCGTTATGGGCTTATTTCAATCGAAATGATTTTACAAATACACTTGCAACAATAATTCATCAAGGAGGTGACGCGGATACTAATGCAACTGTCGCGGGAAGTCTGTTAGGTACTATTTACGGCTTTAGAAGCCTACCTAAAGATCTTGTACATGGATTAATCTACAAAGATCTATTAAATCAAAAATTTGAAGAATTTTTACTAATCAATCAGAAATATTAAACAACAAAAAAGGCTATCATTACTGATAGCCTTTATATTTTATGATTGCTCCTCCTCTTGGGCTCGAACCAAGGACCCTCTGATTAACAGTCAGATGCTCTAACCAACTGAGCTAAGGAGGAAAATCCATATTTATTTTAAAGTCTTTGCTTGACTGTATTGTTTTCACTAAAAAAGCTCCTCCTCTTGGGCTCGAACCAAGGACCCTCTGATTAACAGTCAGATGCTCTAACCAACTGAGCTAAGGAGGAATGTTGCTTAATTGTGGGTGCAAATATAAAAGGATTTTTTACACCCACAAAAAAAAATTAAAATTTTTTATCCAAAAATCATATTCACAATATCATTTCCGAAGATAAATATCATTAAACCAAGGATTATGAAGATTCCAACAATCTGTGCTTTTTCCAAAACTTTTTCGCTTGGTGCCTTTCCAGTCACCATTTCATAGATTGCGAAAACAGCATGTCCACCATCTAAACCTGGAATTGGTAATAAATTAATGAATGCTAACCAAGCTGAAATCATTGCTGTAAATGACCAGAAGAATAACCAGTTCCATTCCGTTGGCATTTGTTTTACCATTCCAATTGGTCCAGCCACTTGTTTACGGCCATCTTTTACTTGGAATAATGTCCCAATTCCACGAACTTGAGTTGCAATCGCATCAAAAGGTTTTACGACTCCTAATGCAATTCCTTCACCAACTGAATAGTCTTTACGACCTTCTAAAGAGTCTAAGTACGATGAACGATTTCCAATTCCTACTTTTCCATCTTTACCTACTGTAACCATTAATTCGATCGGTTGCCCTTTTCTTTCAACAGAGAAAGGAACAGTTTTCCCTTTGTATTCGGCTACTTTTTGTGTAAAATCAGAGAATAACGGTGTTGTAAATCCATCGACTGCAATGATTTTATCATCTTTTAAAATCCCGGCTTTAAATGCTGGAGATTCAGCAATCACAGTATCCACTTCGAATGTAAATTCAGGAACAAAGAACCCTTGTTTATAATTTAAAATTTGCGTTCTAAAGTTTTCGTCAATTGGTAATGAAATTTGTTTTCCATCACGCTTGATTTCTAACGTTTGTCCTCCTAATAAAGCTTCTTTATTAATTTCTTCTAATGAATTATAAGCTATTCCATTTACGCCTACCGGAATATCTCCTTTACGTAGACCTAATGAAAGTTGTGTTGAATCCACTGCTAAGCCATATTTCATCTGATCTACTTTCGTAAATCGTTCCCCATTGGCAATTAATAATACGGCATAAATAATCATGGCTAAGACGATATTTACAATAATCCCACCTAACATGATGATTAATCGTTGCCATGCTGGTTTGGTACGGAATTCCCAAGGTTGAGGTTCACTCTTCATTTGTTCTGTATCCATACTTTCATCAATCATACCTGAAAGTTTTACATACCCTCCCAATGGAAGCCAACCAATACCATAAACGGTATCCCCAATTTTCTTTTTCCAGATTGCAAATTTCACATCAAAGAAAACGAAGAAACGCTCGACACGAACGCCAAACCATCTTGCTGTTACAAAGTGACCCAACTCGTGCAGCATCACTAACAACATTAAACTGAGCATTAACTGCCCGATTTGTACTAACATATTATTTAAAAATTAGTTCTTTTAATTATTACGATTACAAAAATAACTGAATTTACTTACCGAACGATTTTATTTTCGCCACTCGAGTGTTTCAATCAATTGTTGCACATCTTTCTTGATGTATTCTACTGCAGGAGCTAAAGAATCCGCTTTTGGTTCTGAAGAGAAATAAACTGATCCAGAAATAAAGTTGCTTACACTATCCGTCGCATGAAACTGTAGATTGATGGCAGACGCTCCTCCTAATTCATATAATGTACCAAACACTCGTTTCTTTGGAAATTCGAATACTTGAGGAGAGATAAAACTGGCTTTCACCGTTTGTTCTTGAACAAATCGTTCACTTTCTTTGATTTTAACAATCAAATCTTCTTTCGAATGGACAGGAAAATACGTTAAAAAAATGTTGGCTTTCATTTTTGGATAATGCACGATGTACCAATTCGGCTTTTTTCCTTCTTTAATCATTCCGAAGTTGGAGTATTGAAATCCATAAGGGGCATTTTCCTTAAAATCAACATACGTTGGTTTTGGATATTCTAAACGCACTTGTCCAAGCGGTTTTACTGTTTCTGTTTTGTCCGAACATGACATAAAAAAAATAGCACTAATCCATAATGCTACTAAAACATAAAGTTTTTTTACAGACATCATTGTCAGTAAATTGTATTTCATTTTTATAATTTTCTTCTAATCGTTTTTAGAAAGGCAAATCATCTTCTTCTTCCTCTACACCTTTTACCGTATTTTGTGGGTTAGGCGATGGATTAGATGGCTGTTGCATTTCATTTTGTGTTGATCCTTTTTGATCCGAATCAGATTTAGGTGTTAAGAATTCAATGGAATTGGCTACAATTTCAGTCGTATAACGTGTTTGTCCGTTATCTTCCCATTTCCTTGTTTTAATTCGACCTTCAACAAATACTTTATCCCCTTTTTTCAGGTAACGCTCGCATAATTCGGCTAATTTATTACGGGTCGTAATATTGTGCCATTCTGTTTCTGTAATGCGTTCTCCTGTGCGAGAAATATAAGACTCTGTTGTAGCGATTGGAAATCTTCCGATGCAATTTTGCTCATCAAAATAATGCAATTTCACATCGTCTCCTAAATTACCGATTAAGATTACTTTATTGGTTGTACCGTTCATAGCTTTTCGTGGTTTTTAATTCGTGGTTTTAAGATACAAATTTAATCGAAAAAATGGTAATTTATAAATTTTTCAATCGGTTTGGGCAAAGGGTATTCATCAATTGAATTCAAATTTACCCATTCAAAATCAACAAGATGTTTCAAATCCTCGAGCGCAGATGCTTTCGGTTTATATGTATAGTATTTAATGTATAAGTGTTGATGTGATAAGATGTGTTTCTCTTCTGAAATAAAGCTCAAATCCAGGTGAATATTTTTTTCTAAAATTTCTGGATGATCCAATAAATCGGTCGAAGTTTCAACCATTGGCAACGTATATAAATTTTGCCAAACATCTTTCCCACTCCTTTTAGTCAACGCCAGTTGGGATTCCTCTTCTATTAAAAAGAAATGCAAAAAGCGATTAGACACTTTTGTTTTCTTGGTTTTGACCGGAAATTCTAAAACCTTATTCAATCGTAAAGCTTCACAGGAGGCATTTAAAGGACAACTATCACATTTTGGAGCTTTAGGCAAACAAATGGTTGCCCCTAAATCCATCACGGCTTGGTTAAAATCTCCAGGTCTTTTTTGATCAATAATTTCTAGGCCTAAATCCCAAAAAACTTTTTTCGTTTTCGAAAGCGAAATATCATTTTCTAATCCGTAATAGCGCGAAAAAACACGATACATATTACCATCCACTGCTGGAACAGGTTCGTGATATACGATAGATGCAATTGCAGCAGCAGTATAATCGCCAACACCTTTTAATTTTAGTAAATCTTTGTAATTATCTGGAAATACGCCTCCTAAGTCTTTTGAAATATATTGAGCGGCGGCATGTAAATTTCGTGCTCTGGAATAATATCCCAATCCTTGCCATAACTTTAGGACCTTTTGTTCGTCAGCATTTGCAAGATCATGAACCGTTGAAAATTCTGTTATGAAATTAATGTAAAATTTCATACCTTGGTCAACCCTAGTCTGCTGAAGAATAATTTCTGAGAGCCAAATATGGAACGGATTTAGAGTATTGCGCCAAGGCAAATCTCTTTTATTCTGGTCAAACCAAGACAAAATCAGTAAGTTGAATTTCATAAAATCTGCTAAAATGCTTTTTTTGTTAAGGTTTAATATTTATATTTGCACCCGCTTTCAAATTTAAGAATAATAAAAGGAATTATGACAAAGGCAGAAATAGTAAATAATATTTCAGGTAAGTTAGGACTTGAAAAGAGCGATACTCAAAGAGTAGTAGAATCGTTTATGGAGGAGGTGATTAAATCATTAGTTGATGGTGAAAATGTTTACTTAAGAGGTTTTGGTTCTTTTACTATTAAAACGAGAGCAGAAAAGACTGGACGTAACATCACTAAAGGAACATCAATCATTATTCCTGCGCACAACGTGCCTACATTCAAACCTGCTAAAACTTTCATCGAAGATGTAAAGACTAGCGAAGCAAACGTAGTAAAATAACAAGTAAAATAATTGTATCATGCCAAGCGGAAAAAAACGTAAAAGACATAAGGTAGCGACGCACAAAAGAAAAAAACGTCGTCGTCTTAACAGACACAAAAAGAAAAAATAATAAGCAGGTAACTGTTTGATATTTTCATCTTTTTGAAGATAGCACTTTTCAACTCAGGTTTTGGAAAGTGCTTTTATCATTTTTTAAAGACAAATTTTGTTAATTTTTGATGAGCAAAGAATTAGTTATATCGGCACAAACAGAACACGTGCGTATTGCCGTGTTGGACGAAGGTCGTTTGATGGAATTTCATCAGGATTCGACTAACGATGGATTTGCTGTTGGTGACATTTACTTGGGAAAAATCAAAAAATTAGCACCTAGCCTAAATGCAACATTTGTAGATATCGGTTATTCTAAAGATGCCTTTCTACATTATCATGATTTAGGTCCACAAATACGTTCTTCTAATGCCTATGCCAAAAGTGTGGTGAACGGAACGTATACAACAGATAAATTGAAAAACTTCCGTATGGAAGAACCGATTGAAAAAGACGGATTAATTTCTGAAATTTTCGCGTCTGGTGATTCAGTATTGGTTCAGATTACAAAAGAACCGATCCATACGAAAGGACCTCGAATTACTTCGGAAATATCTATCGCAGGTAGGTATTTGGTTTTAGTACCATTTTCTAACCGAGTTTCAATTTCACAAAAAATAAAATCCAAACCAGAAAGAGAACGTTTAACAAGTATCTTAGAAGGTTTAACGCCAGAAGGATGTGGAATCATTATCCGAACGGTTGCGGAAGGTAAAAACGTTGAAGAATTACAAGCGGATTTGAACTATTTGATTAACAAATGGACTCAAGTGTTCAAAAATCTTCAAAAGAAAAAAGCCCCAAGCAAGATTTTAAGTGAAATGGATCGAGCGTCATCAATTTTACGTGATACTTTTAACGACGATTTCGTTAAAATTTCAGTAGATGATGCGCAATTAGCGGAGGAAATGCGCGAATATTTGGAAGTTATCGCACCAGAAAAAACCAATTTGGTGAAAGAATACGATGACCCTTATGTTCCAATTTTTGAGAAATTTAATGTCGAACGTCAAATCAAACAAGCCTTTGGTAAGACGGTTACCATCCCCCAATCCAAAGGGGCCTATCTGGTGATTGAACATACAGAAGCATTACACGTAATTGATGTAAACTCTGGAAATATCTCAAGAAACTCTAAAAATCAAGAAGATTCTGCCTTTGCTGTGAATAAAATTGCAGCGTCAGAAATAGCACGTCAATTGAAGTTGCGTGATATGGGTGGAATTGTTGTAGTGGATTTTATTGACATGACGGATGCTGAACACAAGAAAGAATTGTTTGAGCATTTGCGTGCAGAAATGGGTAAAGACAAAGCAAAACATAAGATTTTGCCTCCAAGTAAATTTGGATTAATCCAAATCACAAGACAAAGGGTTCGACCAGAAATCAACTTTGTTACAACTGAAGAAAATCCTAACCAAGACTCGAATGAAGTTGAGGCACCGATCGTTACAATTGACAAGATTGAACAAGTGCTCTTGAATATCCTTGAGCGTAAAGACAAAGATTTAAGTAAAATGTCTTTACATGTACACCCGTTCGTTGCGGCGTACTTAAAACATGGATTACCAAGCATTCAGATGAAATGGTTTTTTAAACACAAAAAGTGGATTAAGATTATCCCAAGAGATGCGTATAAATATTTACAATTTAACTTCTTGGATAAGAATCACAACACACTTTACAACGAATCAAATTAATAAAGCCTCGCACAGCGAGGCTTTTTTTTATAGCTTATCTTTTAATCACGATTTACCCCTTGATTTCCATAATTTTCTTGTAATCTTTTATCCAACTCTTTTCTAAATGTGGCGTATTCTTCTGCAGTTACAGACTTTCCCTTGGTAGGAACTGAAAATTGGACCGTATCATCCATGGTTAACTGATCCAATTGATAATGAGTGTAGTTCTCTGGTTTTTCCAAGTGTATCAATTTTGCTTCTAAAACTAAGCCCGGTAATCCGTAAAATTCCTCAGGCCCACATTTCGATTTGATTTCTGTAGAATACCAAACTTCATAGCCCAATCCCTCGTTTTCAAAAGTTGCTTTTTTTGTATTAAAGCCATTTATTTTCTTCGTTTCTCTTGAAATTTTCCACTCCAAAGGATTGGTTTTCGAAGTAATCAGAAAAAGTTTCCCATCCACATCTTTGGAAACCACTTTTTCATCTTTGGTAAAATCCATATAGGTTTCTAAATCCTTTTCTGCACCGATAATCGTCATTTGCACCGAAGGTCCTTGCGTGTTGGTTACACGATCAATCGTTTTTAACGAACAGCGGTTTTGATCGCCTAATAACTGAATATACGAAGGCTTAGAAAACTGTTCTTCCATTTGTCGATACTGAGGACTATTTCCTTCTAATTTAATATAAGATCTTTTTTCATATTCTACTTTTAGTTTGTCTTGCGCTAAAAGTGAAAAAGGTAAAAGAATAAAAGCTAATAATTTCATAGTCATAGATTTGTATTAAAGTTAATAAAAAAATGCCTTCCAAACGGAAGGCATTTCTCATTGAATAAAAATATTGGAATTAAAAAACTTTAACAAGCTCTCTTTGCTCAATTTTATCGTGGCATTCTTCTAATCCATTTCGTTCTGCTTTACCAGCTTTCCAATGGGATGTACAGTAGAATTCTTCTTTCTTCCACTCTAACTCATCTTTGAAGAATGTTTTAATCTTTTTGATGGATTGTGATTCACCTGCTGCATATACAAAACGTTTTGCATCTTTACGCTTAGGGAATTTTTGGTTCATGACTAATTTGGCTAAAGCTGTTCCTTTACCACGTTGTGGATTAACAATCCATTTGAAGTCTAATTGGGCTTTTGTTTCAATTTTATGAACATCTTCTTTTGAAGGTATTTCAATACAAACTACCCCTTTCGTTGTGGCTGGTAATGATTCTATAATCACTGAAATCACGGGTAGACCTGTTAAATCAGCAGCTAAACAAACGAAATCTGCTTTTGGAGCCAATTCTTTCTTTTTGGCTTTCATCGAAACTCCAATACGGTCACCAATTTGAGCATGTCTAGCCCAACGTGATCCTGGTCCATTGTCACCGTGATCTGCTACATCAACGATTAATTCATTGGACTCCGCATCAATTCCACGTAAAGTATATGTACGTGTCACCGGCTTAAATTTATCGGATGGCGTGAACCATTTATTGGCATCTGCATCATATTCAGCAAAATGAATATCACGAATTCCTAATGGTGGAAAAGACAATTTACATGTCCCTCCTAACGTTGTTTCTTCAAAAATCTCAACATCATCGCTTCCTATATACAAACGGATTAAATGAGGAGTTACATATTCCTTACGTTTTAAGAAAAATTTCTCTTTGACAATTTTCGTTTTATCAGCCATCTTTTTATTTAGATTAAATCTAATTCATGGCAAACTTAATCTAAATTTAGAATTAATAAAAATAATTTTTACTCCATTTATTGATTTAACAGATTTTTAAAATCTATACCCATTTTAGAAGTCCTCAGAAATCCTTATCTTAAAAACATCAAACTAAAAATATGAAAGAAGTACATGCAAGTCGCGTTCTACCCATCGAAGGAGGTTTCAACTTCAGAGAGTTAGGTGGAATTATAACAAAAGAAGGAAAAACAATTAAAAGCCATCAATTGATTCGTACGGATGAATTGAGTCAATTAAATGAAAACGATCTTCAATTATTAAAGCAGCTGAAGGTTAAAACCGTTGTCGATTTTAGAACCGAACAAGAGCGCTCCATTTCGGTTGATCGTGTCCCTGAAAGTTGTCAGAATGAAATTCATTTGGATATTGTAGCTGCCAATATGAATTCTTTTCTATCGAAAATGAAGGAACCTCATGTAAACTATAAAGACCTCATCCTTGGATTTTATACCGATTTGGTCATCAGCGAAAATGCCATGAAAGAGTATCAATCTTTCTTTGAAGTGTTACAGAATCCCGACAACACCTCAATTATTTACCATTGTACTGCAGGAAAAGATCGTACAGGGATTGCAACCGCCTTAATTTTAGAAGCACTTGGTGTAGATTGGGAAATTATTGAAAACGATTATCTCATGTCTAATGAATTTCTGAGGCCAAAATACCAGCATTACATTGCAACTCAGCCTCAATTAGAGGATTTATTCCTTGTAAATGCAGACTATCTTCATCATGCCAAAGAAATCATTGAAAAAAAATTCTATTCGATGGAAGATTATCTTACCGATCAATTAAAAGTGGATATCGACCAAATGAAATCCATTTATACGGAATAAAAAAAGCGAAGAGTTTTCTTCGCTTTTTTTTATGATTTAAAACTCATACGCTGAATTCTCACGGCATTTAATATGGCCAATAATGCCACTCCTACATCGGCTATCACAGCTTCCCACATATTGGATAACCCCAATGCCCCTAGAACAAGAACCAATACTTTTACCACTAAGGCTAATGTAATGTTCTGAAGCACAATTTGACGTGTGGCTCTTCCGATCTGAATGGCAGTAGCCATTTTTGAAGGTTGATCCGTTTGAATCACCACATCGGCTGTTTCAATTGCAGCATCACTTCCAAGTCCTCCCATCGCAATTCCTACATCACTTAACGCTAAAACTGGTGCATCATTTATTCCATCACCTACAAATGCTACAACTTTTTGAGGATCTTTCTTTATTTGTTGCATTTGCTCTACTTTCCCTTCGGGTAATAATCCACCAAATGCTTTTGTAACTCCCAAATGATTTGCAACGATTTGTGTAATCGAATCTTTATCACCACTTAACATGATCGTTTCGTGAACTCCTACCTGTTTTAAATAAGTGATGGCTTCAATCGCATCGTCTTTTAATTCATCGGCTACAGTAATATACCCCGCATATTTCCCATCTACCGCCACTAAAACAATACTTTCTACGATGTTATCTATGGATTCTGGATATGTGATTTGATATTGATGTAATAATTTCCCATTTCCTACCAATAGCTGTTTCCCTTTGTAATTTCCTGCTAATCCTTTCCCCGAAATTTCAGTTACCTCTTGTATTTCGATAGGAGATGGATGATGCGCTACAATAGCTTTTGCAATAGGATGAATCGATTGACTTTCAATCGCTGACACTACATCAAGAAATTCATTTGGAGGCATGGATACGGCATTAACTTTTTGGACCTTAAATACCCCTTTGGTTAATGTCCCGGTCTTGTCCATTACAACCGTATTTACAGCAGCCATTTGCTCTAAGAAATTAGAACCTTTAAACAATATTCCATGGCGTGATGCTGCTCCTATTCCACCAAAATAGCCTAATGGGACTGAAATCACTAAGGCACAAGGACAAGAAACTACCAGAAAGATTAATCCACGGTATAACCACTCTTTAAAATTATATTCGTCCACCAATAACCATGGAAGCAGCACCAACGTTAAGGCAAGAAAAAAAACAATTGGAGTATAAACTTTGGCGAATTTTCGAATAAATAATTCGGTCTTCGCTTTGCGAGAACTCGCTTCTTGAACCAGTTGCAGAATTTTAGCAATTGAGCTATCTTCAAACCATTTTGTGGTTTGAATTTCAATCACATTTTCCAGATTCAGCATCCCCGCCAATACCATCTCATCTTGACGAATGACAGCTGGTTTACTTTCTCCCGTTAAAGCAGCCGTATTAAAACTTCCTTTTTTCGACAATAAAATCCCATCCAATGGCACTTTCTCTCCTACTTTCACTTGAATTGTTTCTCCAATTTGAACCTCTTGTGGATTGACTTTAATATATCGATCATTTCTTTTTACATCAGCAGATTTTGGTCGAACATCAAGCAAGGCTTTTATGTCACTTTTGGCTTTGTTGACCGCACGATCTTGAAACATTTCTCCTACGGTATAAAATAGCATCACGGCTACTCCTTCTGGATATTCTTGAATAAAAAATGCACCCAATGTGGCAATTCCCATTAAAGAAAACTCATTGAAAAAATCCTTTTTCGCAACCAATTCAAGAGCTTCTTGCCATACAGGCTTTGCCACAGGAATATAAGCAACTAAAAACCATAATAAGCGAACCCATTCATTTTGAATGAACCATTGAGGCTGAATAAGGTATTGTAAGATCATTCCTAGCGAAAAGATGATCAAACTGAAAATTAAACCTTTTGTGCCAAAACCATGATTATGATCGTGCTCTTCGTGATTTGAATGATTGTGCTGTTGATGTGTATGCTCTTCTGTGCTACAACATGTTTTACAATTGGACATAATGAATTGTTTTAAGTTGTAGAACAAAGCTATAACACATCCGTTGCAACTGGATTGCAAAGTAGTCTATGATTTACATTGATCGCATATTCCCTTCAAGATAAAAGAAGATTGTTCAATGCTAAAATTTTTAGGAAGTTTAATTTCAGGTAAATGAATATTTCTTAAGCAATACGTTTGGTTGCATTGAGTACAATGAAAATGAGCATGTGTAAATTCAGGCGTACACGTACAATTGGATTCACATAACGCATACTTTAATGAGCCTGTTCCATCTTCAATGGTATGAACCAAACCATTCTCCTCGAATTTTTTTAACGTTCGATAAATCGTTACACGGTCTGCTGTATCCAATGCAAATTCAAGATCCCCCATACTCATCGCCACATCAGCTTTTGATAATTCTTCTAAAACCAATAAACGCATTGCCGTAGGAGTAATTTTTCGATTTTTAAGTTGTGAAATCAAAACAGAATCATTCATACCTACCCATTTAGACCTCTAAATTACAATTAATTCATGGCAATATCAAAGCAATTTGTTTTATAAATATCTTTGCTTCACACTAGATTATGAATTGCCATGAAAAATGATCGAAGAACATTTTTAAAAAAATTAACGGCATTAAGCCTGTTGGGATTTTCAGGACAGCTAAAACTTAAGGCACAATCCCATAATACTATTCAAACATCGGAACCCATCGTTTTATCCACCTGGAATTTTGGACTTCAAGCCAATGCAGAAGCATGGACAATTCTTGGTACAGATGGTAAAGCTATAGATGCCGTAGAGAAAGGCGTTCGTTTAGTGGAAGCCGACCCCAATGAAAGAAGTGTAGGATATGGAGGTCGACCTGATCGTGAGGGAAAAGTAACATTAGATGCGTGCATTATGGACCATGAAGCCAATATTGGATCAGTCGCTGGATTAGAATATATTAAACATCCGATTTCAGTTGCTCGAAAAGTTATGGAAGATACACCGCATGTGATGTTGATTGGTAACGGGGCATTACAATTTGCCTTAGAAAAAGGATTTAAAAAAGAAAATTTATTAACTGAAACTTCTGAAAAAGAATGGAAAGAATGGTTGAAAGATACGCCATATCAAATGCCTATCAACATTGAAAATCATGATACCATAGGTATGATTGCTCTCGATTCTGAAGGAAACCTTTCAGGCGCTTGTACCACTAGTGGAATGGCTTACAAAATGCATGGACGCGTAGGAGATTCTCCAATCATCGGTGCTGGATTATATGTAGATAATGAAGTGGGTGCTGCTACAGCTACAGGGCATGGAGAAGAAGTCATTCGTATTGCGGGAAGCCATTTGGTCGTAGAACTTATGCGACAAGGCAAACATCCAGAACAAGCATGCAAAGAAGCGGTAGAACGAATTATCCGATTAAATAAACATAGGAAAAAGGACCTTCAAGCCATTCAAGTGGGATTTATTGCCTTAAACAAACAAGGAGAATATGGTTCGTATTGTATTCATCCAGGCTTTAACTTTGCCGTTCATACTCCATCAGGAAATCACTTGATGGATGGTAAATCTGTAATCCAATGAAAAAATTAGAAATCGCTTGTTTTAATCTTGAATCCGCTTTAGTTGTTGCAAATTCGAATGCCGATCGAATAGAATTTTGTGCTGATGTACATTTAGGAGGCACAACACCTCGCTATGAAGATATTGTCACATTGTGCGAAAATTCAGAGAAGGAATTAATGATTATGATTCGCCCACGAGGCGGAAATTTTTGTTATTCGGAGGATGAATACGAGCAAATGAAAATTTCTATTCTTGCCATCAAAAAATTACCTGTGGATGGATTTGTTTTTGGAATTTTAGATGAAAATCATCAGATTGATATCCAAAGAAATCTCGAATTAGTTGAATTAGCGAAACCTTTACCATGTGCTTTTCATCGTGCTTTTGATCGAACGCCCCATCTTGAAGAATCGTTAGAACAAGTCATTCAGTTGGGATTTAAAACCATTTTAACCTCAGGAATGGCTTCTCATGTTGATGAAGGGAAAATGAACTTGCAAAAATTGGTAACATTCGCCAACGATCGCATCACCATTATGCCTGGTGGTGGACTACGATCAACCAATATTCAAGAAATTGCAACAATTTCTCAAGCACACGACTTTCACTCATCAGCATTAACGGATGAAAGCGGAATTTCAGATTTAGAAGAAATCAATCGTTTAAAATCTCTCATCAATTAGGTCGAAAAAAACTAATATCTTTGGCTTATGCTTTGGGACAATATTGTAGGACAATCTGAAATTAAATCGAAACTAAGACAATCCATTCAAGATGGAAGAATCAGTCATGCACAACTATTTGCTGGACCTGAAGGTTCTGGTGCTTTGGCATTAGCACTTGCATATGCACAAGAAGTCTTGTGTGGCGCTTCTGAAAATAATTGTCACATCAAAGTGAACCATCTTCAACATCCCGATCTCCATTTCTCATTTCCATTTTCGGCAACTGATCGTGTTAAAAAACCCGTCTCAAAGTTGCTTCTAAATGAATGGAGAACATTTATTCAACAAAACATTTATGGAAATGTCAGTGATTGGATGAAACACTTAGGGATCGAAAAAAAACAAGGGGCAATTAATGTCGATGAAGCCGATGAAATTGTTAAAACGTTAGCCCTAAACAGTTATGAAGGGGGGTATAAAATCATGATCATTTGGATGCCTGAGTTAATGAACACAGCATCTGCCAACAAATTATTAAAGATCATTGAAGAACCACCTCAAAAGACCTTATTTTTATTGGTGACGGAACGAGAAGATCAAGTGTTACCGACGATCATTTCACGTTGTCAATTGGTAAAAATTCCGAAAATTGAAAATGAAGCCATTGAACAATACTTGATTGAAAAAGAGAATTATGGTGCAGAAAAAGCACGACATTTAGCGTTTTTAGCCAATGGGAATTTAAGAGAAGCCTTTGCTCTTATTCATAACAGCAACCATATTTTTGATGGCTATTTTGTTACTTGGGTTCGTAAAGCCTTTTTAGCTGCTAAAACACCTGTAGTTTTAAAAGATTTGATCAATTGGTCAAATGAAATCTCAACATGGTCTCGCGATGAGCAAAAAAATTTCTTAAACTATTGTAGTGAAATTTTTCGCCAAGCTTTATTAAAATCTTATCAAGTCCATGATTTGGTCAATGTACAAATTCAAGTCGATGGATTTAAATGGGAAGGCTTTGCTCCCTATATCCATGGAGCTAATATTGAAGATATTTTAGAAGAAATAAACGAAGCATCCTACCATATCGAACGAAATGGGAATGCTAAATTTATATTATTCGATTTATCCATAAAACTTACCCGTTTATTGCATCGAAAAGCAAACGTATAAATAAAAAAAGGACTCCTATTGGAGTCCTTTTCATTATATGGAATAATCAAAAGATTATTGTGCTTCAGCTGGAGCAGTTGTAGTAGTTGTTTCAGTAGTTGTTTCAACAACTGTAGAATCTGCTGGAGTTTCAACAGCGATTGTATCTCCTTCTGGAGTTTCAATCATTGTAGAATCTGCTGGAGTAGCAATTGTATCTGTTACTACAGTTTCAGTATTTTCTACTTTTTTCTCACCACAAGATGTTAATGCGAATGCTACGAATGCGAAAGAAGCTAATGCTAATTTTTTCATGTTTATTATTTTAATTGATTTTTAAAAATTGTTTTATTGAATGATCAACAGGACAAATTTACCTCACATTCAATACGTTACACAGAAAATTAGTCGTAATCGAATTGTAGATTAAAATTTCTAATCATTAAAAGTTCATTCTATTGAATATCAATATGTTAATAATTTCATTGTAAAATAAAAATAAGATTTTGTAAACAATAAATTTTAGCTATTTATCTAATTAAGAACATTTTAAATTTAAATTCATCATTAAAATCGTATAATAAATATAAATTTTATAATATTCTCCCCAATCTTCCATAAAACTTAAACAATATTCTACCGATAACAATATATTCTTTTTACATTTGTATTGTATAAAATAAAAAATAGATATGCTTGTAGTTTCTTACATTCAAGAAAACAAAGACCGAGTAATTGAAGGGTTACAGAAACGTAACTTCAAAAACTTAGGTATTGTTGACGAAGTGTTAAATGTTGACGAACTTCGTCGTAAAACACAATTTGAATTAGACAATGTATTAGCAGAATCCAATAAATTAGCGAAAGAAGTCGGTAATTTATTTAAGCAAGGGAAAGCGGAGGAAGCCAATGTATTAAAAGAAAAATCGGTTGAATTAAAAGCTTCATCCAAAGAACTACAAGATGTATTATCGCAATACGAAGAGTCTTTAAAAAACTTATTATACCAAATTCCTAATATTCCTCACGAAAGTGTAAAAGCGGGGAAAGATGCGGAAGATAATGAAACGATCTTCGAGCACGGAGAAGCGATTCCAAAGCCAGAGAATTTACCACACTGGGAAGTAGCGAAAAAATTTGATTTAATTGACTTTGAATTGGGTGTTAAAATCACAGGAGCAGGTTTCCCTGTGTATAAAGGAAAAGGAGCTCGTTTACAGCGCGCCCTAACTCAATTCTTTTTAGATCAAAATGCCGATGCGGGATACAGTGAAATTGTTCCTCCATTTGTTGTGAATGAAGCTTCTGGATACGGTACGGGACAATTACCTGATAAAGAAGGGCAAATGTACTACATCAACGAAGATGATTTATATTTAATCCCTACGGCTGAGGTTCCTGTAACTAACATTTACCGTGACGTCATTGTTAAAGCTGAAGATTTACCAATTTGTAATACAGCTTATTCTCCATGTTTCCGCCGTGAAGCTGGATCTTATGGAAAAGATGTACGTGGATTAAATCGTTTACACCAATTCGAGAAAGTAGAAATTGTTCGTATCGAAAAACCTGAAAATTCTTACAAAGCATTAGAAGGGATGGTAGAACATGTTAAAATGTTATTAGAAAAATTAGAATTACCTTACCGTATTTTAAGATTATGTGGGGGTGATACTGGTTTTACTTCAGCATTAACTTACGATTTCGAAGTATTCTCTGAAGCACAAGAAAAATGGTTAGAAGTTTCATCGGTATCTAACTTTGAAACATTTCAAGCCAATCGTTTAAAATTACGTTATAAAGATGAAAATGGAACGCAATTAGCTCATACATTAAATGGTTCTGCTTTAGCATTACCGCGTATTTTAGCTTCTATTTTAGAAAATCACCAACAAGCGGATGGATCAATTCGTATTCCAGAAGCATTACGTCCTTACACGCGTTTTGACGAAATTAAATAAGAAAATTTATAATTCAAGATAAGAAAAGCCACTCAATTGAGTGGCTTTTGCTTTTTATCATTTGGGTGATTAAATCATTGCTTTTAATTCTTTTTTCAAACTTTCTTCCCAATGTGGAATAGTGATTTGATAAGTCTCTTTGATTTTTGTTTTATCCAATAAACTATACGCTGGTCGTTTTGCCGGTGTTGGATAAGCTGTGGTAGGAATCGCATGAATGATTGCTGATGCATTGGTCAATTCTTTGATTTTAGAAGCAAAATCAAACCAAGAACATTCGCCTTCATTCGAATAATTGTAAATGCCATAAGACAATTCATCTTTCGATAAAATTTGTGCAATAGCATCCGCTAAATCAATGGCATTGGTTGGAGAACCAATTTGATCATCAATGACACTTACTTCTTCGCGTTCCTTAAACAACCTTAGCATGGTTTTAACGAAGTTATTTCCATATTTCGAGTAAACCCATGCTGTACGGATAATAATCGTTTGAGGGTTGATGGAAAGAGCGTATTCTTCACCTTCTAATTTGGTTTGTCCATATATTCCTATGGGATGAACAGCATCTGTTTCTAATCGTGGAGTAGAAACCGTACCATCAAAGACATAATCTGTTGAAATATGGATCAACGGAATTTCTTTTTCTTTTGTCGCAAGCGCCAAATATTTCGTTGCAGTCGCATTGATTAATCGCGCATTTTCAATATCTGATTCTGCACGATCAACTGCCGTATAAGCTGCACAATTCACAACAGCATTTACTTCATGAGACGCAAAATAATCGTTAACCAATGCTTCATTGGTAATGTCCAATTCATTACGGGTTAAAAATATAAAATTGAATGCTTTATACGCGTTTGAAATCTCATGTAAGGCTTGACCTAACTGCCCATTAGCTCCTGTAACTACAATATTTTTAACCATGATTAACCGTTTTTAGCTTGAAACTCAGCGTATGATTGTGCTTCTTGATCTTTTTCAGATAAAATCATTTGGTCCACTGGAATTTGCCAATCGATATTTAAAGTGTCATCCAATGGATTGATTCCATCTTCTGATGCTTTGTGATATCCATTATCACACTTATAAAAGAAGGTTGCTTTTTCCGAAATCACCGAAAAACCATGTAGAAATCCACGCGGGATAAACAGTTGTTTTTTATTGTCCGCCGATAGTTCAACTGCGATCCATTGACCATACGTCTCCGAACCTGGACGAACATCAACCGCAACATCAATTACTGCACCTTCTACAACACGGACCAATTTAGCTTGTGCAAATTCTCCTGCTTGCATGTGTAGTCCACGGACTACCCCATAGGATGATTGGGATTGGTTATCTTGTACAAACGTAGGCTTATATCCTAAAATTCCTTCCATTTTGTTTTCGTTATACGATTCAAAGAAATATCCTCTTTCATCTTCAAAAACAGTAGGTTCTAGGATAAAACATCCTTTTAATTTCGTTTCAATTGCGTTCATTTGATTGTATAAAAAAAGCCACTACTAATAGTGGCTTAAAGATATTTAAAATAAGGATTATAATCCTAATTCTTTTTTCACGTCGTTGATTAAATCGTATCCTCCGTTTTTGTAGATTGTTACTCCTGCAGGGATTACATATTTAATTCCTTTTTTAGCTGCTGCTGCAGAAATTGCGTCGTTCATTCTTTTTTCGATAGGCTCGAATAAAGCTTTTTCTTTCGCTGTAATTTCTTCTTGAGCTGCTTGACGATAAGCTTGGAATTTTTGTTGTAATTCTTGATCTTTCTCTTGGTATTTATTTGCTACAATAATTTTTTGAGACTCTTCTTGAGATTTACCTGCTAATTGTTTTTGAACACCTTCTACGAAAGTTTTGTACTCAGCTTCCATTGCTGCAATTTTTTCTTGGTGTTTTTTACCTAAAGCTTCCATATCTGCTTCAGCCTTTTTGTAAGCTGGCATTGATTCTAAAACCACTTGAGGATCGATGTGAGCGATTTCTTGTGCGAAAGAGATTACACTTCCGAAAACCATCATTGCGAAAAACGCTATTGCCTTAACTTGTTTCATTTCTACGTATGTTTAGTTTTTAATTTAAAATTTATTTTTTTGTTCGATTTGGTGTCGATTTCGTATTTGTTCTACTGTTCGACGATTGATTAGAGTTGTTCGCTCTAGGGTTTGTTTGTCTATTATCTTTATTATTTTCCGGTTTTAAAACATTAATCACTTCACGCGTAATGTCAAATTTTGGATCGGTATAAATCATCACAAGATCAGAACCTTTATCAAAAACAAATCCGTAACCTCTTTTATCCGCTACTTGCTTAGTCGCATTGTAAATTTGATCTTGAATAGGCTTAACTAACGCACGACGCATAAAAACTAAATCGCCATTTGGCCCGTAACGTTTGTCTTGTAACTCTTTAATTGCCTTTAACTCGTCTGCTATTTTTTTCTCTTGTTCTTTAACTTGTTCTGGTGTTAAAAGAATTTTCTCCGCTTCAAAACTGGCTTGTACTTTCGCTAAGTTTTCTTGTTTTGCTTCAATTTCTTTTTGCCAAGCTTCTGTTTGAGTTTTTAATCGATTCTGAGAATTTGTATATTCTGGTAAACTCTCTAAAATGACTTGTGTATCTACATAACAGAACTTTTGTGCCATCACAGAGCCATAAAACCCTAAAAAAACAACAATAAAGCTAATCCATTTTTTCATATTCGATTGGTGTTAATTCTAAAACTGTGCCGTTTTTGATAATGCTAATGTAATAAAATTAGAATTGCTGTCCAATAATAAAGTGTGTTTGCCATCCAGAACGCTCCATTTGACCAAATCCTTTATCAAATCCATAACCGAAATCAAATCCTAATAATCCGAATGCAGCCATATAGATACGGACACCTGCTCCAACTGAACGTTTCAATTCGAATGGGTTATAATCACGAGTCGATCCCCAAACATTTCCACCTTCTGCGAATGTTAATCCATAAATTTTAGCCTGTTGGCTCATGGTAATTGGATAACGTAACTCCAATGAAAATTTATTATAAATTGATCCTCCTCCAGATGGTGTGATATCTCCGACTTGTCCACCAGCATTTGATGCATCTTCATATCCACGTAATGAAACAATTTCACGTCCATCAAAACGAGATTGCGCTAATCCTGTACCTCCTAAGTAAAAACGTTCGAAAGGAATAGTTCCTACTTTACGGTTGTAGTTTCCTAAAACTCCGAATTCACCTCCTACTCTTAACACTAATTTTCCTGCTACTTGTTTGTACCAATACGCTCTTGCTTTGATCTTGTAGTATTCCAACCATTCGAATTTTTCCGTATCCTTCATATTCGCATAGTCTTTATTTCCACCAAGCAAAGAGTATGGTAAAGTTGCAGTAGCCGAAATACTCATCTCTGAACCATCTTCTGGGAAAATTGGGTCAGGACCAGCTGAATTACGCGTTAAACCAATCGTATAATTGATATTATTCGATGATCCATTTTCATAATTCAAGTTACCTACTGATAAGTTATAGTTATCAAAGTTATAACGTTGGAAAGAGATGGAGTTCGATAAACGGAAGTAATCATCTGGCCACGTTAATAATTTCGTTAAACCAATAGTGGCTCCTAAGATATCTAAATTCGCTTTTTCACCCCATTGATCGGTATACCCATACTGAGACAAATAGAATGACGTAGATAACGCTGTAGGACGTTTTCCTCCAATCCAAGGCTCTGTAAACGATAAGCTATAGTTGGTATATCCGTTCCCTGCTTGCGCACGAATGGATAACGATTGACCATCTCCCATAGGAACAGGTTTCCATGCTTCACCGCGGAATAAATTTCCAATAGAGAAGTTACCAAACGTTAAACCTAATGTACCAATGAAACGTCCTGCCCCATAACCACCTTGTAACTCAACTTGAGATGATGATTTTGGTGCTACTTTCCACTCGATATCTACCGTATTATTTTCTGGATTCGGTTGAATATCTGGTGAAATTTGCGTTGGCTCAAGGTATCCTAAAGAAGCCAACTCCATTAATGTACGACGAATCTCTGTTTTAGAGAATAAGTCTCCTGGTTTTGTTCTTAACTCACGATATAAAATGTGATCGTGGGCTTCAGAATTCCCAAGAATAGTCACTTTATTTAATGTTGCTTGTGTTCCTTCGTAAATTTTAATGTCTAAATCGATTGTATCATTTTTGACATTTTTCTCTACGGGGAATACACGAGCGAATAAATATCCGTTGTTCATGTATAATGTTTGGATATCATCATCTTTATCTGATCCTGAAATCTTTTTATTGATACCCACAGCATCATAACGATCTCCTGATTTGTATGAAAACACACGTTGTAATTGTTCTGACGTATAAATAGAGTTACCAGAGAATGTTACATTTCCTAAGAAATATGGTTTTCCTTCTTCTACTTTTACTTTAACTACGTAGTTTTTTGGATCAACTTGGATAATGGTATCCGATACAATTTTTGCATCACGGAAACCCACCGATTTGTATTCGTTCACAACATTTACCAAATCCGCTTCATATTTTTCAGGTATTAACTTTGAAGCTTTGAAAATGTTGATGGATTTACGCTTTGTATCTTTCATGGATTTGCGTAATCGTTTAGAAGATAATTCATTATTCCCCTCGAAAACAATGTCTTTAATCTTAACACGTTCTCCACGATTCACATTTACCAATAAGTTTTCTTTATCTGATGTATCTGCTACAGCTTCACGATTAAAAGTAACTACTGCATTTGGAAAACCTTTCCCCGTATAGTATGTTTTAATTTTGTTTTTGGTAGCGTTCATCAAATTACTCGTAATCTTAACCCCAGGATTTAATTTATTATCTTTGATAATATCCTCGCGTTGCGATTTCTTAATCCCTTCAATTTTGATATCTGCTAGTTCAGGTACCGAAACCAAAGCTAAAGTCAAAACAACTTTATTGTCTTTTATTTCTTTGATGTAAATATCAATATCCGAGAACATTTTAGAACGCCATAACTTTTTTACAGCATTGTTCACTTTAGTTCCTGGTAACTCGATTTCTTCACCAATAGAGAATCCAGCATAACGAATAATCTGATTTTTTGAGAATTTAATATCCCCTACTACTTCAATGTCTGATAAAGTAAAGGTTCTTGGATTCATATAATCCAATTCGTTATTCTCTAGCTGTGTTGAAACAATGTTTTGTGTGGAATCTACTTGCCCATGAGCATAGTATGCTCCTAACATACACATCGTCCAAATAATTTTCTTCATAATCTCCCTATTTCCAGTCTGGTCAGTTCGTTAATTGTTCACTTGTTTTGCCAAAACGCCTCTCTCTTCCTTGATAATTTAAAATGGCTTCATAAAAATGCTCATGCGTAAAATCAGGCCATAAAACAGGCGTAAAATAGAGTTCTGCATAAGCAATTTGCCATAAAAGAAAGTTGCTAATACGTGTTTCACCACTGGTACGGATCATTAAATCGACCATAGGCATATCATGCGTATATAAGTTTTTTTCGACAAGTTCTTCGGTTAAATCTTGATCTGTAATTGAACCATTTTTGAATTGATTGGCAATATTTTTAATTGCCACAAGAAGTTCTTCCTTTGCACCATAGTTTAGGGCTAAAGTAAGGACTGGTCCTGTATTATTTTTGGTTAGATCAAGTGCTTTCTCTAAATCTTTGCGAGCGGATGAAGGTAATTTCGATAAGTCGCCAATGATATTGAATCGTACATTCCCTTCATGAAGTTCTTTAATTTCTGCCTTAATGGTAGAGCTTAATAAGGTCATTAAAAAACTAACCTCCAATTTAGGGCGATTCCAATTTTCTGTAGAGAAGGCATAAAGTGTTAAATACTTAATTCCTAAATCTCTACACGTTTCAATAGATGCTCTTACTGCCTTCAAGGCATTTTTATGCCCAAAAGTGCGTTCTTTTCCATTCTGTTTTGCCCAACGACCGTTGCCATCCATAATGATGGCGACATGATCGGGCAATTTATTTCTATCAATCTGATCTATTAAACTGATCTCCATTATTTAAATTAGTTGCAATAACATGCAGGTCTTCCAAAGCTGTATGTTAAGGTAATACCTGTTTGTACATACCAGTCTTTATTACTCATATTCCCAAAATTTAATCCACGCATTTCACGCGCAATGTCAGGATTAGAGTTGGCTGCATTTGTTAAATTTTTTGTATAATCAGCGACATTATAATCTAAAAAATCCTGATTAGTATATCTAAAACCAGTTTCTAATGATATCAACCAGTTGTAATTAAATCTTATTTTGTAACCTACTCCAAATGGGAAAGTTAACTTACGTTTATTGTACGTATCATGTATGATTTCGCCTTCTTCAGCATCATAATCATAGATTCTGTACTTTGCTTGAAATGCTCCTCCACCAAAGAAAATATAAGGTGAATGTGCAAATTCTTGAGCTTCGTTAATATCTTTAAAGTTATATTCAAATAATACTGCTCCTTCTACAATATCATTTTCAAAACTTTTATTTCGATCACGTTTGTATTGTTCTCCCGATTTAAAATCTCCTGCCCCTACGTGAGAATACGTTAAGTTTAGTCGAAATCCCATGTGGGGATTGATATTAAAACGGTACAATCCTCCTATCGAAATAGGTAAAACAATACTCCCTCCTTGTTCTGTTCTCGTTGGAAATGGATTAATATAATTCGCTTTTCCAACGTCCCCAATTACGTTTGCCCCTCCAGCAAAAATCCCGATTTCATGTCTTTGCGCAAAAATGCTTTGTGATATACACAATACAAAGATGAATAAAAAAAATTTCTTCATGTGTTAATGTTAATTTTTCGGCTTTTGCTTACTTATTAAAAATGTTAATTATTCGAACAAATATAAACAAAAGTCAATTCAAGATAACTGATTTAACAAAAATTAAGAAGATTTATTGTTAAATTAATTTCTTTTGTCGGATCCCCACAACATTTTATCCCTCAAAGTAGTAAAATAACTGGCCTCTTTCGCCTCTACAATGTTGATTTTAAAATCAGCTTTCGAGATACGAAGCTCAACATCAGTCGATAAAGCTATGTTTCGTGAATCTAAGGATAGGAAGTACTCGTTGGCACGACTTCTAATTTTTAAATCAATGACTGAATCCTCTGAAACAATCAATGGTTTAACGTTTAAGTTATGTGGCGCAACAGGAGTAATAATAAAATTTTGATTGGATGGATGAACAATCGGTCCTCCACAGCTCAGGTTATACCCGGTGGATCCCGTAGGAGTAGAAATAATTAAGCCATCGGACCAAAATGAATTTAAAAATTCATTATTTAAAGAAGTATCAATTGTAATCATCGAAGTCGTCTCACGACGAACTACGGTAATTTCGTTAATGGCAAAATTATCTTCAATTTCAATTCCATCATTTCGTTCAATTTTAATTAACGAACGTGGAATTATATTATAATTTCCATTAAAAAAATTATCCAATTGTTCCAATAAAACACTTTTATTTATCGTCGCTAAAAATCCTAATCGGCCCGTGTTTACTCCTACAATCGGAATTTCTGAATTGCGAACAATCGTCGCTGCAGATAAAATAGTACCATCTCCACCAAAAGTGAAAAAGAATTTCACATTTTTATCTAAATCTTCATGTGAAGTAAATGTTTCTACCGTCGTCAGATTGACGTCTGTTAACACTGAAATGGTCCTTAAAAACTTTTTTTCAATACAAAACTCAATGTGGTGTACTGATAAGTAGTTTAAAAATGGTGTGATAATGTCTTCTAACGAAGTGCTTGTTTTTTGGCCGAAAAGAGCGACTTTAATCATTATGTGTTCATGTATTTTAAAAGTTGTGCGTATCGATTTTGCAACAACTCTTGTTTCTCATCATTATAAAATTTCTGAATCACTTGGTATCCATAACGCTCGAATGTTTCACCAATTGAAAGTAAATTAGACGAAGCAAATCGAACTAATACATTTACTTGATCATCCGATTCATCAATCACCATCAAACCAAATACTTTCCCATTATTGGACTCGATGATATTGGTAATGACGCTCATGGATAAATCTTTGGCTGCAATAGAGACAATCATCGAAACGGCAACTTCAGCAATGAACGGAAATTTTGCCATGGCTTCGATAATGCATTGCTCATTAACTAGTCCAAGATACTGATGTTCTTTTGATAATACAGCCAATACGTTGGTGTGATTCGTGTACATCATCTGGATGGCATCAAAGATGGTTTGTTCTTCTGTTAAAAAATAATTTTCCGTGAAGTCCGACAAGGATTCCTTTTGATCTGAAAATGTCAATTCAACCAAATCTTCTTCCGCAATATTTCCTACAAATTCCAATCCATCAAAAATCGGTAAATGCGTCAATTTCATCTCCTGTACCATTTGTAGCAAACGTTCAGCAGAGTAAGTGGCTTTACCAGGTTTTAATTCGTGGGATAAATACGATGTGATGTACATGATGCAAATTTAAAATTTTTAATAAGAAATGGCGAAACTTTATAATTCCTTTTCGTTTTTAACAATTTCTTTTCATTATTGTTAAAATTTTAATCTTTAATCACTTAAACAAATAACATTCCATTTTAAATAATATCATTTTCGGAAAAGAGTGGTTTACTTCTTGCTATAAAATGGATACCTTTAATTTTAAATCACGAACGAGAAAGTTTTTGTAAATTTGCTCAACAGAATTAACTTATTCAATGAAAAATCCATTGTTTTACGCTAAAATCTTGTTATTTGGAGAATACGGGATTATTGAAAACTCGAAAGGGCTAACAATTCCTTATAACTTCTATCAAGGTGCATTAAAATTTGAGCCCTCTGAAATGGCTGCAGATTCGAATGCTCATCTTCGCAAATATGCCCACTATATTGCGGAACATTTTTCAAATCAATTCGATACAGAGGCTTTACACCGTGATGTAGAGGCCGGAATGTATTTTGATTCGAATATTCCACAAGGGTATGGTGTCGGAAGTTCTGGCGCTTTAGTAGCTGCGATTTATGACAAATATGCGTTAAACAAAATTGAAATTCATAACGATTTAACGAAGGAAAAGATTTCTGAATTAAAAGCCACTTTTGGTTTGATGGAATCGTATTTTCATGGAAAATCTTCAGGAATTGACCCTTTGATCTGTTACATGAACATTCCTTTATTAATCCAATCCAAAGATGACATTTCTACTGTTGGATTACCCGAAGCCTCAGCTAACGGAAAAGGAGCAGTCTTTTTAATTAATTCTGGCGAACCTGGAGAGACGGCTCCAATGGTTCAAATCTTCTTTGAAAAAATGAAAAAAGAAGGATTTCGTAATACCTTAAAAGAAGAATTCATCAAATACAATAATGCCTGCATTGAATATTTTGTAAAAGGAGAATACAATCCTTTATTCCATAATTTGCAAAAGTTATCGTCTTGGGCATTTGAACACTTCCGTCCAATGATTCCACAAAAACTGGTGAACGCTTGGAAGACAGGAATCGATACGAATACGTATTATCTTAAACTTTGCGGATCTGGTGGCGGCGGATATGTGTTAGGATTTACGCAAGATTATGAGAAAGCGAAAACATATCTTAAAGATTTCAATACTGAAGTGATCTACCGTTTCTAATCTAAAATCATTACTATGAATGTGCAGAAGATAATCGTTCAACTTTTTGCATTATTTTCTGTGGTGCGTGGCTACAATCTGATTATTTTGATGTTGGCCCAATACCTTGCATCTTTATTTATTTTTGCTCCACATGAAAGCCATTTGAGCATCTTAACCAATCATAAGATCAATGGAATTATTTTGGTTTCGGTCATGTGCGTAGCTGCAGGCTATATCATCAATAACTTTTATGATTTAGAAAAAGATCTTATCAAACGGCCGATGCAGACGTATTTGCAAAAACAAGTCTCGCAAGGATTTAAGCTCACCGTATACATCATTCTTAATGCTTCAGCTTTGCTGATTGCCGCAGCTATATCGTGGCGGGTTTTTGTTTATTTCTTTATTTATCAATTTTTGATGTGGTTTTATAGTCATAAGATGAATCGCTTTGCACTTATCAAAAATTTTTACCTGGTGATTCTTCGCATCTTGCCCTTTTTTGCGTTATTAATTTATTTTGATAATTATGAGTTTGGCTTATTTATGCACGCGGGTTTCTTAACCCTTTTACTTTTGATTACTGATATCGTTAAAGATTTAGCTTCAAAACGAGTCGATTTAATCTATAATTACAATTCCATTCCCATCAAATATGGGAATACATTCACTAAAAATATTGTCTTTCTCTTAATCGGAATCGATTGTTGTATTGGTTTTTATCTGATTAAGAGTCATGAAATTGGGTTAATGAAATATTTTTTTATCGGTGCAATAATTCTATTCATAATCAATACGTTCCTCTTATTTAGGGCGAAAACCGAGCAAGAATATAAAATTTTACATTATTTTTTTAAAGGAATGATCGTTGCAGGGGTTTTCAGTATCGCATTTATCGAAATAAATCCCTTAACTTTGCAAACTATTGCGCAAAATTTTAGGGCGCATCAATCAATATAATCATGAATAATAGACGAAATCAATCCAACAACAGAAATTCCCAAGGCGGGAATAATCGTGGTAAAGGAGGAAACAGTGGTTCTTCTTCATCAAGACCTAACGGCGGGAAAGGTAAACCAAGTTTTGGAGCTAAGAAAACTGAAGGTGGGAAACCAAGCTTTGGTGGAGGAAGCAGAACAGAAGGTGGGAAACCAAGTTTTGGACCTAAAAAAACGTTCAATCGACCAGGAGAGAAACCTTTTGTAAAAAGGTTAAAAGCTGCTCCAGTTGATGACGGGACTATTCGTTTAAACAAATATGTAGCGAATGCAGGGATTGCATCCAGAAGAGAGGCTGACGAACTGATCAAGACTGGAATCGTTACAGTGAATGGTCAAGTTATCACCGAAATGGGATATAAGGTTCAACCCGATGATGAAGTACGTTTCGACGGAAAAAGAATCTCTTCACAGAAGAATGTATACTTCTTATTAAACAAACCAAAAGGTTACATTACCACATCGAAAGATGAGAAAAACCGTAAAACAGTAATGGACTTAGTGGCTGGTGCAACAACAGCACGTATCTTCCCTGTAGGACGTTTAGACCGCCAAACAACTGGTGTTCTTTTGTTTACAAACGATGGATACTTAACGAAAAAGTTAACTCACCCAAGCCACGACATCAAGAAAATCTACCATGTAACTCTTGATAAAAAATTAACAGCAAATGATTTAGCTGAAATTAAGAAAGGGGTACGTTTAATTCCTGAAGGAATTGCAGTAGTAGATGAAATTTCTTACATCGAAAATCGTCCGAAAAATGAAGTTGGTTTAGAAATCCACATTGGATGGAACCGTGTTGTACGTCGTATTTTCGAAAAGTTAGGGTATAAAGTAGAAGCTTTAGATCGTGTATCTTTCGCTGGTTTAACGAAAAAAGGTTTAAACCGTGGAGATTACCGCCCATTAACCGAATTAGAAGTGAACTTCTTAAAAATGATGTAATCAAAATTTGATTCAACATATAAAGCCTCGCAATGCGAGGCTTTTTTTTATCTTTTAAAATAGAAATAATAATGATCCGGATTCGTTCTACTTTCTCTAATTCGAATAGATTTTATGGTATCTCCTTTAAGAATATTGGAATAACCATCATACATAGAGGTATCAAGCTGAGAAATATAAATGGATCCTTTTTCTTCAGTAATTAATTGATGATTTACCCAGTTATAATGGGTGGAATAGACTATTTTTTTAATCGTAAGTTCCTTTGAAATACCAAAATCGATTGCCTTTAACGTATCATAAAAAAAATAAACCGAGAAAAAATAAGTTGTTGGAAAAAGCAGTATTAAAGTTAAAAAACGAAAGATGAAAGGAATTTTAGTTCCCATTATACTAACTGTAATTGAAAAGACCAAACTTAAGATTAAAGCTATTAAATAAAAATTGAAATCTGAACTTGCATAAGGCCATGGTGTCCCTATAAAAATATAGAACAATTTAAAACAAATAATGGTCAATAGAAGTATTCCTAAAAATAGTAATGGTTTATTTTTCATGGCATAAAATAAGCGATTACCGAAGTAATCGCTTTTAGAATTTTTAAAAATTATTTCTTCTTTGTTTCTTTTTTAACATCTGAAGAAGTCTCTTTTCCTTTATTTTTCACATATTTTTCTAACCATTGGTCTTGTTCCCATAACATGTGCATAATGTTTTCTTTCGCTGCATAACCATGAGATTCCTTTGGTAATAAAACTAAACGAGTAGTCGCTCCTAATCCTTTTAACGCATTAAAGTAACGTTCCGATTGCATTGGGAAAGTTCCTGTATTATTATCCGCATCACCATGGATTAATAATAACGGCGTTTTCATTTTCTCTGCATTCATAAATGGTGACATTGTATTGTACACTTCCGGTGCTTCCCAGTAATTACGTTGTTCTGATTGGAATCCAAATGGCGTTAATGTACGGTTATAAGCTCCTGAACGCGCAATTCCTGCAGCGAATAAATTCGAATGAGACAATAAATTTGCCGTCATAAATGCACCGTAAGAATGTCCACCCACTGCAACTCTTTCACGATCGATATATCCTAACGCATCAACAGCATCAATTGCTGCTTTGGCATTAGCTACCAATTGAGGAACGAATGTATCATTTGGTTCAGTTTTTCCTTCTCCAATAATTGGGAAAGCTGCATCATCTAATACTGCATATCCTCTCAACGCCCAATACACTGGACCTCCGTATGAAGGCGAAGTGAATTTATTTTCGGATGTCGTTACCTGACCTGCTGTAGCCGCATCTTTAAACTCACGGGGATAAGCCCACATTAACATCGGTAATTTCTCTTTTTTCGATTTATCGTAATTTGGTGGTAAGTATAATGTTCCCGATAACGCTACCCCATCTGCACGTTTGTAGGTAATTAATTCTTTTGAAACTTGATTCATCGCTTCAAAAGGATTCTTTGTAAACGTGACTTGTTTTGGCTTTCCTCCTTTTTGGAAGATGTTACGCACATATAAATTCGGATAATCCGTTTTCGATTGAATTTGCTCTAAAATAATTCCTTTTTTCGGATCAATTACACGAGCAATTGATTCCAATTGATTGGATTTTTGCGCTCTCCACAAACGAGATGTTTTTAAAGTTTTGATATCAAATTCATCAACAAATGGTAAAATTCCATCTTTCGAAACCCCATCACCAACTAACATTAATTTTCCTTTATTCATGGATAACACACTGAATCCATTTTCATTCACTTCTGTTGCAAAGTTTCCTGGATTGTTATAAGCGTCTTGTGAATTACGATTAAAGAAACGTCTTGGAGCTTCATTCGGATTAGATGGATTAAAAATATATGTACTTTCCGAACGTGTATCGTACCATGTATCACGGACTAAAGCTACTTCATCATTCCCCCAAGTTACGCCACGGTAACGATCCTTTGTTTTAACAACCAATTGCTTTTCTGCAGTAAATGGAGCTGCTAATTGATAAACAGCATCACGATACTCTGCCGGTTTATTCGCGTCTCCACCATCTAAAGCTTCAACCCAATACAATGTGTTTGGTTTGTCCGCTCTCCAATAGATCCCACGCTTACCTGTTGTAGTTGAAGAGAAACCTTTCGGAACCACTTCTTGTAAATCTTTACGATCCACTTCTTTCACTAACTTTCCATTTACGTCATAAACCGTTTCTACTGATGGGAAACGGTTATAAGTCACCAAGTAAGAGAATGGCTTTTGGATTTCTCCCACTAAAATATACTTTCCATCAGGTGAAGCCGTAACATCCGTATACATGGCTGCATCTTTCCATTTTGTTTTCGTACCATTTTCGATGTTCACTTTTACCAATTCCGATATCGCCAATTGCTCAAAGTTAAATTCATCATTCTTATTTTGTAATAAATCTTGATACGTTCTGTTTTGTGCTTCTTTACCATCGGCTACAGAAACCGTTGGTCCTGTTGGAATCGCCTCCTTAGTATCAATTAAAGGTTGACGTGTGGAAGGAATGACATTCACAATCACTTCATTCGTTGAAATCCAATGGTATGGACGACCTAAGTTCGCATTTAATTTATCTTCATATACTTTTGTGGCAGCTTTTGACTTCACATCAATCACCCATAATTCCACTCCTTTCTCAGTAGTATTCGTGACAGCATATTTGGTTTGAGCTGAATTCCATGAAGCATTTGAAAAACGCCCTTTTGCTGGTAATCCTGCAATTGTAGATTCTTTTGCTGACTTTAAATCGTAGAAAGTAATTTTCTCAACGAAAGTCTCTCTCGAGTTAATATTTGTTACAGGATTAATACGTAAACCTGCTAAGCGTAATTCAGTTTCCGCTAATTCATTTAATGTTTTATAACGGCTTCTATAAGATAAAAATGCATTTTCTGCTTTACGATCGGTACTGATCGATGGTGGCATATCGGCATCCGCTAATTGTAAAATTTCTTGAGGGGGTGTCTGAAATGTAATGTTCTCTTGTGCATTTAACGTAGACCCCATAGTCAACGCTAAAAACATCAAAGAATAAAATATCTTTCTCATGTCTATTTGTTAATTTAAACTAAGATAAACATTTTAAACCATTTTGATTGTCCTACAACCTTCTGTATAAGGGAAAAAAAAGGAACCTCAACTTGAGATTCCTCTAACTTATCTTTTTTTTCCGAATTTCCCTCCCTTAGATGTCGTTGGTGCTTTACTCTTACCAATACGTGCTTGAGAAGTGGATTTCGGTTTATTGGTTTTCTTTTTTTGTGCTGGACGACCTTTGTCATCTTTAAAATTAGGCGACACATCTGTGGCCTTTTTTGCTGGCGATTTCTTAGCTTTATTCGCAGGCTTTTTTTCTGCTGTTTTTTCAGAATCTGCCGTTAAACGATGCAATTCAGCCAATTCTTCCGGGGTTAAATCTCTGAATTGTCCCACTGGCACATTTAACGTTAAATTCATAATGCGAACACGCTCTAACTTCTTCACCGTGTACCCAAAATATTCGCACATGCGACGGATCTGACGGTTTAAACCTTGAATTAAGGTAATTTTAAAAACCGTTGAACTGACTTTCTCTATCTTACATTTTTTAGTGACTTGATTTAAGATCGGAACCCCTTTTGCCATGCGTTCACAAAATTCATCTGTAATGGGTTTGTTTACCGTCACAATGTATTCCTTCTCGTGATTATTACCGGCACGTAAAATCTTATTTACAATATCACCATCACTGGTTAATAAGATTAAACCTTGGGAATCTTTATCCAATCGTCCAATCGGAAAAATACGTTCTCCGAACGATAAGAAATCAACGATATTATCAGGATCTGTTGGATCGGTAGTACACGTAATTCCAACTGGTTTATTCAACATAATATAGGCTGCATGGGCTTTATCACGAGGTTCAATCTCCACCCCTTTTACCGTTACCACATCATTCGGACCAACATGCTGTCCCGTTTTGGCCACACGTCCGTTGATTAGAACCAAGCGGTTCTCAATGTATTGATCCGCTTCACGTCTTGAACAGTACCCACTATCACTGATGTATTTATTTAATCGTATGTTCTTCTTCTCGTCCATTGGACAAAGATAATACAAATTAAAAATTCGAATTCTACCCTTCAATTTCTTAACTTTACAACTTAACTAATAAATAAACGATTATGCGTTATTTCAAAAATCTAAACTTACTTAAATTTTTAGTAATGACTCTATCTGGGTTTTTACTATTAAATTGTAATAGCGATGATAACTTTCAACCTATTACAAAATTCTTATCTGAAAACAAAGTCATTGAAATAGGTGATTTTGAAACAAGTATCGAAATAGAAGTTGTATCAAATGAAAATTGGATGATCGAAACAACTGCAGATTGGATTAATCCTGTAAAAGTAGATGATAAAGTCATTTTAAATTTTTCAACCAATGAAAGTGATGTCAATCGAGAAGCTATCCTTTATTTAAAGGGAAATGATCATCAAATTAGAGATCAAATCAAAATTATTCAATCCAAGTTAATTCCATCCATCAAAATTAATGAGGGAATCAAATTTATTTCAGTTGATCATCAACAGCAAACGGTTCAATTAACAGTTCAGTCCAATAGGCCATGGAATTTAACCAATACAATAGAATGGATTTCTATCGACACTATGGAAGGTGCAGTTGGAGAAAAGACAATTACGATTGAATTTGAAGAAAACAGGTTACAAGCACGAAATGGAAAAATATCTTTTAATTATGGGGGAGAAGAAAATTTTGATTTTGTAATCTCTCAAAGCCAAGCCAATACTGGATTTGAAGATACTACTCATAACTTTTACATTACATTTGGAACTTTACCAACGCTTTATGCAGGATTACAACTTGTATCACACGAAGTTCCAAGTTATGTGTTTTATGAAAGACAAAATACATTTGATCCACAAAATTTACCTTCATACGCAACTGTCATTAATCTAGGAGGAAATGATGTTCAATATACCATGCGTGATTATATGAAAGCAAAAATTTTAGAGATTAATGAAAGTAATCCAAATGCAGTTTTTGGACTTTATGTCGATGATTTTAGAGCTAGAATTGGATACGATTGGTTTATTGCACAAGGAATTGATAAATCAAGAGTTAAAGTAACGTTGTTATCTGATGGAACGGGTTCTTATAATGAATTCTATAATCGATATGGTGCGAATGGATCAAGCGAAACAAAATGGGTAAATACTTTAAATGAGATACAAAATTTACATTCACGTTCTAATTCTTTGGCTAAATTTAATCCTTTAGATACGAAAGCGATTCCAGAATTTGAGTCATGGGATTGGCCTTGGCCAATTTCAACGGTAAATAATTATAGATACTTTCTTCAGTATCCTGAATATTTGCAAACAAACGATTCGTATGTACAAGCGCAATTACCATTGATGAATACAGTAAATATGCCTCCATATGAAATATTAAAAAATTTAACTCCAGCACAAAAAGAAACTTTCTTAAGCATGGTTAAGCTGAATCATACCAGTTTAAATAATATGCTTAACCAATCTCCTAAAAAGAATTTAGTCATTATTTCAACGGTTAATTCTTCGTCTTTATCGGACTTAATTGATGAAACGATGAGAAGATATTCTGATGAATATGATATCTTTTTATCAAGACATCCAGCGGATTATGAATGGGTCATTTATCAAGACCGATACCCAGAATTAAATATTTTACCATATATGCCTTTTGAAGTATTTTTCTGGTATTTTAAAGATCAACTTGATGTGATTGGAGGAAGCCCGTCTTCTACTTTCTTAACAATTCCTGTAGAAAAAGTAAAATTCATGTATGCTTCAGGGCCTGAAACAATGCCTAAACCTTTGAATTTAATTATGGCCTCTTCAGAAGCTAATATTGATTGGATGACTCGATAAATAATTCCAAACTATATTTGTTTAATTATAAATCCAATGAAGAAAGTATATTTTTTAAAAACATGCGATACATGTAAAAGAATTTTAAAAGAAAATGATTTTACGGGATTTGATTTACATGAAATCAAATCGACTGCTATTCCGGAAGAAGAGCTAGAAACCATGAAAAATTTGGCCGGGAGTTATGAAGCTTTATTTTCTCGTCGTGCGCAGAATTATAAAAAGTTAGGTTTAAAAGACGTGGAATTATCGGAAGAAGAGATTAAAAATTATATCCTAACCGACTATACATTCCTAAAACGACCAGTTGTTGTAGACGGTGACACCATTTTTATTGGAAACGAAAAAAAGAATTTAGAAGCTTTAGCAGCTTACTTATCAAAATAACATGAAAACAAACTTACTTTATGCTACCCTTTTATTAAGCACTTTGACTAATGCTCAACAAAAGGAAATTACCATGAAAGATGCCGTACTGGGATTAAGTACAAATCTTCGTATTGAAAATTTAAATCAGGTACAATGGATTCCAAGTGAAGATGCTTATACGCAAAATGTAAAGACCAAATATGGAGAAGCATTGGTTAAACGTCATGTACCGAACAATAAAGTGGATACCATTTTCCGTTCGACTCAATTTGAAGGCAATCGTATTCCATCCTTAAATTGGATCAACAATCAAAAAGCATTTTTCAACCAAAAAGGCGCTTTTAAAACGGTTGCAACCAATGGTCAAATCAACAACTGGATTAATATACCAGCGAATGCAGAAGATGTAGAATTTGATGCAACAAATAATCAAGCAGGTTATACCATTGACAACAACTTATATTTTGTTGATAACGCTGGTAACACGCATCAAATCACTAAAGATGGTTCATACAATATCGTCAATGGAAAGTCAGTTCACCAAAACGAGTTTGGAATCCATAAAGGAATCTACATTTCTCCAAAAGGAAATTATGTTGCATTCTATCGTATGGATCAAACAGTGGTCACTGAATATCCAATTATTGATTGGTCGGTTCAACCTGCAGTCAATAAAAACATCAAATATCCATTTGCCGGAACAAAAAATCATACGGTAACATTAGGTGTTTATAATCCTAAAACAAAACAAACGGTTTTCTTCCAAACAGAACCAGAAAAAGATCAATACTTAACATCTGTCACTTGGTCACCCGATGAAAAACACATTTACATTGGAATTTTAAGCCGTAATCAAAAACACTTGAAATTAAACCAATACGATGCAACTTCTGGTCAATTCATTAAAACATTGTTTGAAGAACACGATGATAAGTATGTAGAACCTCAACACGAATTATATTTTATCCCGGGTAAAACAAACGAATTTGTGTGGTGGTCACAACGCGATGGATTTATGCATTTGTACCGTTTTAACACGAACGGAAAATTAATCAATCAAATCACCAAAGGGGATTGGATAGTAACCGATATCGTAGGTCAAAATGCAAAAGCAAAAGAGTTGTTAATTGTTACGACTAAAGATTCACCTAAAGAACGTCATTTATATGCTGTAAACTGGGAGAATGGAAAGTTACGTAAATTAACAAAAGAAGCAGGAACGCATCATCCTTCGGTTTCCACTTCTGGAATCTATGCGATTGATAATTGGAGTAACGATAACACGCCTCGTAAAGTCGATTTGATCAATACTACATCTGGAAAGATTGATCATTTATTAACAGCGAAAAATCCTTTAGAAGGTTATAAAACAGCGAAAGTTGAAAATGTCACATTAAAAGCCGATGATGGAACCGATTTATACGGGAAATTAATCTACCCAAATAACTTTGATGCGACGAAAAAGTATCCCGTAATCGTGTACTTATACAACGGTCCTCATGCTCAATTAATCAACAATAAATTCCCAGCTTCTGGAAACTTATGGTACGATCATTTAGCCGAAAAAGGATATGTGGTATTCACCATGGATGGACGTGGTTCGGCTAATCGTGGTTTAAAATTCGAGCAAGCCATTCATGGTAAAGCGGCTACTACAGAAATGGAAGACCAAATGAAAGGTGTGGATTATTTAAAAGCTTTACCTTTCGTGGATGCAGAGCGAATGGGAATTCACGGTTGGAGTTATGGTGGATTCATGACCACTTCTTTTATGTTACGCAAACCTGATGTATTTAAAGTTGGAGTTGCTGGAGGTCCAGTCATCGATTGGCGTCAGTACGAAATTATGTACACGGAACGTTACATGGAATCGCCACAAGATAATCCAGAAGGATACGAAGGAAACAACTTATTAACAAAAGTGGATAACTTAAAAGGAAAACTATTGGTGATTCATGGTTCGTTAGATCCTGTCGTAGTTTGGCAACAATCGATGGATTTATTAAAAGAATCTGTAAAAGCAGGAAAACAATTGGATTACTATGTGTATCCGAATCACGAACACAATGTTCGTGGCGTGGAACGCGTGCATTTAATGCAAAAAATTACCGATTACTTTGATTTATACCTTAAACCAGAGTCAACAAAATAAAAATAGTAAAGCCTCGCATTGCGAGGCTTTTTTTATCGATAATATGTTTTGAGTTTTAAGAATTGTTTCTCGAAAAGATGATAGGAAATCATACTACTGAGAATAGTAGCCGTTAAGGATAAAACAATAATTAATACAGGTTGATTTGTAAATTTAATCATCAAACTGATCCATATCGTATGGAATAAATACATCCCATATGTATACTTCCCTAACCTGCTAAAGAGATGACGATCTGAGAGTGTCAACGGCTTATCATTTGTCAATGTTAATGCGAGTAAAAAAATCGTCAATACACAAATGACCATAGATTCAACAAAAAGTTGATTCCATTTAAACATAGGAATAATCAGAAATAAAATGATTATACCAAGAGCTAACCCTTTTTTAATCGTAACAGGTATTATCGCTAATTTCTCTATCCATTCTGATTTATACCACGTGATATAGGCTAGTATGCCTCCAAATGAAAAATAATGAACATTTGTAAAAATATCCATATCAATTAACCCTATGTGTTGATAATACACTCGACAACCGAATGAAAAAATGATACTTCCTATTAAAAAATATATCACTCGATTTATCGGCAGTAACAAAAAAACAAGCCCCCAAATGATATAGAAGTGTTCTTCAATGCATAATGACCACATTACCCGTAGCGGTGAGACATTTGCAAAACTATCCGTTATCATCATTTGATAGTTCTCTAAAAATAATAAAGGATACCACCAATTCGGCGTATAACCATCATCCGACGATTCTAAAGATAAAAATTGAAGAAGATGAGGTGTAAGATAGGCAAATATCACCATAGCATAATATAAAGGCCAAATTCTTAATACCCTTCTCATCATAAAGTTTTTTAAACTAAATTCTTCCTTTTTTTGCTTTTCATGATATAAAATATAGGTGATTAGAAATCCACTTAGTATAAAGAAAATCTGAACTCCAATTCCTCCACTATGTGCTATAAAAGAAAAATAGGAATGGGATGGAATCGGTAAATGATGGAGAAATACGATAAAGAAAGCATAAAATCTTAGGGCATCAAACGTATGAAAATGTTTCATCTGGCAAAAAATAAAAAGGATGTTCCCATCCTTTTCTTAATAAATTTATTATTTCTTTTTGAATTCAAATTCTTGTACCCCTTGTTTTAAAACAAATGATTTTAAATCTTCATGATAAGTCACTACAATTTCGGCTTCATCAAATGAAAAAACGTGATCTCCTTCATAGGTCAATGGAAATGCTGGTTGATTCGGAACTTGAGCCATCAAATGATTATTTTCTAATTTAATTTCAATATCCATCCCAATCATCGCGTTATGAAATGTTCCTAAAAAAGCATTGATATCCAATCGACCAAGGGAAGCAGGTTCCTTTAATTTCATCGTATTGTTCGTTATATCTGCATCAGGATAAGCTCCTTTCGGATCCAATTTGACTTGTTTTACTTCTTTCGTTGTTGGGATTTTAAATGTCCATTCCGTATTACGTTTCCATACTTCGATCGGTAGTTTCTTTTCCATCTTCGTTCCATCCATAAATTCAACCTCAACCGTTGTAGGCATTGGCAATTGCCCTTTATTTTCCACCGTCACAACCAGCCCTTGGCTCATATCCCCATTGACATATTTAGCCGATTTGATGCCTTGATCAATTTTCCATTTGTTCAAGAACCATCCTCTCCAGAACCATGACAATTCTTCCCCTGTTACATTCTCGATGGTACGGAAAAAATCTTCTGGTGTTGGATGTTTATACGCCCAGTAATCAATGTATGTTCGTAAGGCTTTATCAAATCGTTCAGGTCCAATTATATGTTCACGCAATAATGTCAATCCTGCTCCTGGTTTGTAATACAATAAAGCACCAATATTACGTTCGCGCATATTATCCGGTTGAGTCATCACTGGTTCAAATCCATCATTATTGAACATATTCGCCATGCGTTGAAACGATTGTGGCTTATGATACTCCCCATTATTGAACTTCTCCGTAGAAATATCATTGATAAACGTATTGAATCCTTCATCCATCCATCCATGTACACGTTCATTCGACCCTACAATCATAGGGAACCAGATGTGTCCAAACTCATGATCGGTTACCCCCCATAAACTTTCACCTTTCGAATCCATATGACAAAATACAATTCCGGGATATTCCATACCTCCTTCATTTCCTGCTACATTTACTGCTGTTGGATAAGGATATTCAGACCATTGGCGTGAATAGTGTTCGATGGATGCTTTAGTATATTCCGTTGAACGAGACCATGCCTCTTGGCCATCACTTTCTACGGGATAAGCCGAAATCGCAAGGGCATGTTGACCGGATGGTAAATTAATCTTCGCTGCATCTAAAATAAATGCTGAGGAAGAAGCCCATGCAAAATCTCGGGTATTTTTAATTTTAAATTTCCATGTTTTATTTTTTGATGAGGTCTTCTGATCGGCTTCCACTTCGGCTGCTGAACGAATCATCACTGTTTGATCGCTTTTTTTAGCGCTCTCCCAACGTTTCAATTGTTCAGACGAATACACCTCTTTTGGATTCAGTAATTCTCCTGATCCCACCACATAATGATGAGCTGGTGCAGTAATGGTAGCAGTTACATCTCCATATTCCAAATAAAATTCTCCTGGTCCTAAATACGGCAACGTATTCCACCCTTGGATATCATCATATACGGCCATTCGTGGAAACCATTGGGCGATCGTATATATTTTACCATTTTTGGTCTCAATAATCCCTGTACGATCAGCCCCCTCATAAGGCACCGTATAAGAGTATTCGACTTTAATTTTGGCCTTACCTCCTTTTGGTTTTAACGCTTTTGCCAAATCAATTTGCATACGCGTATCAATCACATCATATTTCACAGGCTTACCATCGACTGTCACAGATTTGATTTGATATCCTCCATTAAATTCAGATCCTGCATCTCCGTAACGACTACCCGACATTGGCAACAAAGAAGAACCTCTTGAATTTTTATCGAATAAATTCTGATCCAATTGCAACCATAAAAATTCTAATGAATCAAAACTATTGTTGGTGTACGTAATTTCAGAGTAACCCGAAATTTCATTCGTCTGATCATTTAAAGTCACATTCAAATGATAATCGGCACGATTTTGCCAATAATTATGCCCCGGCTTTCCACTCGCAGAACGTGTTTCTGTGGCATTATTTTGATAAAATAAAGGCTTAAATGCTTCGTGATAATCATACGTTGGTGCGTCTTGAGCATTGGCTTGAAACGTTACCAAACCTAAAAGCAACACCATAGCTTTTGAAAAATTTTTATTCATTTGTCGTTTTTTATAAAAGGATGAGAGATAAAAATACCTCTTATTTTTCAATAAGAGGTAGATATAAATAAGAATTTGTATTTTTTATGAATTATAAAAATCACTGGCTGAAGTCATAAACGCATTGAATGCCGTAGTGACTTCTTCCTGAATTTTATTGGTTAATGGGAATGGAACCATATGAGAATAATCGAAAGGGAAATCTTGAATTTCGACATCTACTTTGATGCTACGATATCCCCCTTGTAATGTATTCAATGCTTCCATAGGTGGAGCCACTTCATCTTTTTCTAAAACATATGCTTTAACTTGACTTTGAATTTCTTTAATTCGTGTCTCTCTCTGTTTTTGGAAATAATTATAACGCAACATCATTTTAAACCAACTTTCTTGTTGATGCAATTCTTCATTTTGGAAGTGACCTAAACGTCGATCCGATTTGAACTCAGAACTTAATAATTCCGCAAAAACCGTTTGCATTTTAATTGCTGCGCGGGCATCCATAATGTATTTAGAAATCGGGAACATTCGGTCTATCGTCATTCCACCACAAAAACAAAATAACTTCGAATCTTTAAAGATACCTTCAGGATCCGCCATTTTAAGAATCATCGATAAAAAAGAACCAATCGAATACCCAAATAAGTCGAAAGAGGAGTCAGTTGAAATACTTTTAATTTCATTTGCTCGTATACTTTTAACCAATGAGATAACATCAGAATACGTTTGGAATCCTGACCAGAAAATTCGTTGAGGATGTGCCTCTAAACGAGAACTGATGGCAGCATTCACAAAAGAACAATCAGAATTATCTTTAAAATTCTTTTTACGGAAATTAGATACTTCTACCATCGCATGTCGATCCGACCAAATTTCTTCCGCTCGGTTCATATGGAAAGCAATTGGATACAATACAATCGCTTTTTTGGTTCTTTGTGCCAGTTCATAAGCCCATGGCAAATATTTATCCCAACGTTTTTCATTTAAACCATGAAAAAAGATAATCGACCCTTCTGCGCGATCAATATCTGCACGTTTTAAAATATAATAGTCAAAGCTTTTGTTGCACTCGATGTCATAATCTCTAGAATCTACCGAAGGTAATCCGTAGAATATGTGCGATTTATCTTCATTGGTACTAAACTCAAGATTATGCTTATCACAACGATAGGTAGGAGAACCGTGTAGTAAATTCCCTTTTTGAGAATCAAAATGAATTGTTTCAATCGTCAAATTTAAATCTTCTGCCATTTCAAAAGTAGATTTGTTTTCAAATCGTTCTTTTAAAATTTCATATAACTCATTGTAATTCATAAGTATAACATCTTAAAGTTCTAGAACTTTATTTTTTTATTCTTGTATAAATGATATAACCTCAAAGTTATAAAATTATTATGCATGCCGAACAGTTTACACCAAAAAAAAGCCCAACGAAAGTTGAGCTTTAAATGATTATCATTTCAGATTAAAAATCTTATTTTTTATTGGCGTATAAAACAGGGTTTAAAAACTCATCATTGTACATCTTCATTTGTTTGTACACTTTCATGTATTTGTTTCCTGCTTTAAAATCTTCTAATAACTCTTCGATTGCTGTTGACAAATCAATATGTTGCTGTTTTAATACGTCTAATTTTGCTTGACAAGCAGCAATATGTTCAGGAGTAGCATCTGTACGATCAACTTCTTGTTGCATGTGGTAAACTTTTAACGATAAAATCGAAAAGCGATCCACCGCCCAAGCAGGAGATTCGGTATTAATCTTTGCATCCGCTTTTACTTCAACATCGGCATATTGTTGTAAAAACCAGCTATCGACGTACTCTACCATATCCGTACGTTCTTGATTTGATTTATCAATCCATCGTTTTAAACTTAACGCTTCCACAGGATCAATTTGAGGATCACGAATGATATCTTCTAAATGCCACTGAACCGTATCAATCCAGTTTTTTTTGTATAACAAGTGCTCTAATAAATTAGACTCGTCGTAAGGATTTTCGATTGGTTTGTTAACGTCGTCGAATTTATGGTAATCGTTAATTGATTGGTTGAAAATCGCCCAAGCTTTTTCTGTAAACGTCATTACTGTACTTATGTTTTGTATTATAAAATAAAAGCATTGTAATTAAAAAGTTGTTTCAACTACAATGCTTTATATAATTTAAAATTATATTTTAATTTTCTTTCTTAGGATCTTGGTCCTTATCTTCATTTTTCGTAGCATCTTTGAATTCTTTAATTCCAGATCCTAATCCTCTCATTAATTCTGGAATTTTCTTTCCTCCAAATAATAAAAGAACTACGATAATAATAAGAATCCATTCTTTACCTCCAAACATTCCCATATTGAACTGATTTTAATGCAAATATACTTAATTTATGTTACATTCCTGCAATCCATTGTGCAGGATTTTGTCTTGTTGATCCATTCCAAACTTGGAAGTTCATCACCGTTTCCCCTGTAGGAGAGGTATCAATTAATCCTAATAATTGTCCACGCCCTACTTTATCACCTTTAGAAACATTCACACTGGATAAATTGGTATACACGGTAAAATAAGAGCCATGACTCACCAATACGGCTTTGTTTCCTCCTGGTACGGCCATTACTGTTGTTACAGTACCTTCAAATACTGCTCTTGCACTAGAACCTTTTCCTGTGGCAATATCCACACCACTGTTCACGGTTGTAATGTTTGATAAGATTGGATGCGAATTCGTTCCAAAATGACTCACTACTCGACCTTTTGCTACCGGCCATGGTAAACGTCCTTTATTGGCTAAGAAATCTCCTGACAATGATCCTGAATCAGGTTTATCGTCAAAATTCTCTGCTGGTTTTGGTTTATCCGCTACCACTACTTTTTCTTTTTCAGGAACCTTAGTTACGACTTTGGCTTCAGCTTCGGCTTTGGCTTTGGCTTCGGCTTCAGCACGGGCAGCTGCAATTTTACGTTGATCTTCTTCTTTTTGTGCTTTAAGACGCGCTTCTTCTTCCGCTTTACGTTGCGCGATAATACGCTGACGTTCGGCTTCGGCTTCTCTTTCTAATTGCTCAAATTTAGCAATTTCAGTTCGCGCCGTCGAAGCAAAACTTCCTTTCGGATGTTCTTTTAAATACAATTGATAAGAAGATTTCGTGTGATTTGATCGCGCCACATTCCATGCTTTTGCATCGGCTTGGATAATCGCAATATTACGACGAGCTGCAGAGGCATAATCACCTTTTTGGTGTTCTTTTAAATACTCATTATAAGCTGCTACAGTATTGGCAGAACGCGCAGCATCCCAATCTCTTTTGTCTTTTTCTGCTCTTAATTTGGCTTGACGAATTTCTTCTTCAATTATCGCTTTAATTTGAGCATCAATCTGACGTTGAGCAGCTTGTTTTGCATTAATTTCTGCGGCAATTACATCTTCATTTTTACGGAATTCAGCGACAGCTCGTTCTTTTTCCAAACGTTCTTTTTCCAACGATTGACTAAATAATTGCTGCTGAGTTAAGACTTTTTCTTTGTCTTGTTTTGCTTTTTCGCGTTGATCTTTCTTCTTTTTAATGTCCGAAGTTTTTCCAATAATTTCTTCAGCTTGCGCCAATTGGTAATCCGAATATTTTTCCAAATATTTTACACGACGATACGCTTGACTTAAACTTTTAGAAGATAATACAAATAAAAGTTTATTGTCAGCTGAACGGTTTTTATAAGCTTTGATTAAAATCTTTTTATAATCATCTTTTAAAACCTCTAATTCGCGCGAAAGTTTATTGATTTCTAATTGTGTCAAATAAATTTCATCCTCAATAAAGCGTTTCTCTTTGCTTAAATTGTTGACTAATTTGGTTTGAGTATCTATTTTTTTCGAAAGATTTTGCACATATTCAACATTCAACTTTGAGCCTTCTTGATTTTTTTTCAAAGCTTGGCTCAACTGTAGAATCTCTTTCTTTAATTGTGCATTTTGTTTTTGCAAATTCTCTTTGTTATACGGCACTTGGGCACTAGCCCAAATGCTAAAAGAGCATAAAATTGCGGTTAAAACAATCCTCATTATTTTATTTCTTTTTTCTTATACCCACTTGGAATTGAGAAAGGTGTGTTCGTTTCTTGATATGTAAAACTATTATATTCCAAATCCACTTGACGCGTTTTTTTATCTTTTATAATAATTTTAACATTTTTAGGAAACTCTTCCTCACCAGATTTGGTCCAATTTGCATATTCAATATCCACTTCCATGTTACGCTTCGGATCTTTTAAGTGCGCTTCTTTTAAACGAAACCCTTGATCAAAAACGTAGGTTTGGATGTATTCTCCTGCTTGGGGGTTGGACTGAATTTGAGTATTTTTATTATAGCTTACAAGATATTGATTTTGATTCAACTGAGCCGTATAATCCGAAGCATTTAAATCCACAAAAACTTTTCCTAACATTAAATTCTGAAGTTTTTGGTAATCAATAAAGTCAACTTTTAAAAGTTTGTTTGCCAATGAGAAATCGCCTTCATAATACGTACCACCAATTTTTTCATAGGCCGCAAATCCTTCAGGTGTAATCTGAGCACGCGCCCCTGTAAACCCAAATTTAGTGGCATTTACCCAAATCTTAGATCCATTTTTGACATATATTGTTGCTTTCACATCTCCTGAGATCTCTTCTAAATCGGCTGAAACATTGGCCTGGATCGTTAAGTGGTTAAACTTCGATGTTTTTGTTAAGGTTTGAGCGATGATTTTTTGAGATTCTGAAATCGTTGGAATCGTTTGATCTTCTACAACTTTGGTTGTTGTACAACTTGTTACGGCAAAGGCTAGACCTAAGATCAGGGCAATATATTTCATATGTTTTTCTTTTAAGCGTCGTGCGATTTAAAGTCCAATTCAGAGTAATCTCCTAATGAAATGCTACGAGAAACCCCATAATATTTTGCATGATTACCAATCATTGTATCTGTTAAATTCGCATTTTCGATGATTGAATGTTCTTGAATTAATGAATTGTCAATGTTAGAACATTCAACTTTTGTTCCATTTCCTAACGAAACATTTGGTCCAATTTTCGAATTTTTAATCACCACATCATCTCCAATAAAACACGGAGGGATAATTAATGAATTTTCAATTATTGCATTCGGATTTATCTCTGTATAATCCGATTGATCTAAGTTTAAGATACGTGTATTCGTTTCAACGGTTACTGCTTTGTTTCCACAGTCCATCCACTCGTCAACTTTTCCTAACGTAAATTGATCCCCTTTGGCACGCATACTTTCTAAAGCATCTGTCAATTGGTACTCTCCACCTGTTGTGATGTTGTGTTCAATCAGATGTTCAATTTCTTTGTATAACTTTTGACCGTTACTGAAGAAGTAAATTCCAATAATCGCTAAATCCGAAACAAACTCTTTCGGTTTTTCAACGAAATCTGTAATCACTTCGTTTTCGTCTAATTTTACGACTCCAAAAGCTGATGGATTATCCACTTGTTTCACCCAAACCACACCATCAGATTCCATATCTAATTTGAAATCTGCACGGAATAATGTATCTGCATAAGCCACTACTACAGGACCATCTAAGGCTTCTTTCGCCATCCAAATAGAATGTGCTGTTCCAAGTGGTTCTAATTGATGACAAATCGTTCCTTTTGCGCCTAATTTTTCTGCAATTGCAATTAAATCCGCTTCTACTTCAGCTCCGAAATCACCGATTACAAAGGCTATTTCTTCAATTTTCTCTGAACACACCTTTGCAATATCTTCTACTAAACGGTGTACAATGGGTTTACCTGCAATAGGAATTAAAGGTTTAGGCGTTGTTAATGTATGTGGGCGTAAACGTGATCCACGTCCCGCCATTGGGATAATAATTTTCATTTATTTTATTCTCTTGTTCAGTTAGTTGTTATTTACCTGTACTTCCGAAACCTCCTGCTCCACGTGCTGTTTCATCTAAAACTTCCACCGTTTCCCAAGAAATAGTTTCATGCTTTGCAATCACCAATTGAGCAATACGCTCTCCATCTTCAATCGTATACGGATCATTCGAAACATTCGCGATAATCACCCCGATTTCTCCACGATAATCAGCATCAATTGTACCCGGAGAATTTAAACATGTTAAACCATGCTTTAACGCCATACCACTACGAGGACGAACTTGTGCCTCGTATCCTGCCGGCAATTCAATGAATAATCCGGTTGGAATTAAACGTCTTTCTAAAGGTTTTAATTCAATAGGCGCATCAATATTCGCGGTTAAATCCATTCCAGCAGATAAAGCTGTTTTATATTCTGGTAAAGGGTGTTTCGATTGATTGATTACTTTTACTTTCATGGGATTTATTTCTGTATCAGTTTTTTAATTGTTTTTCGCTCTGCGATAAATAGGAATGCAATGTACGAGATTAATAAAAGATTACCAATAATCAAATTGGATTCTAAAACATAATAATTCATCGTGGCAATCCCTATGGCAAAGCACATGTAAAGGATAATTTTACGGGTTTGATATGGAATAGGATATGCTTTTTGTCCCCATACATACGAGATAATCATCATACTTCCATAAGCAATTAAAGTGGCCCAAGCGGAGACCATAAATCCGTATTTTGGCAATAAAACTAAATTTAAAATCACAGTGATTGCACCTCCGATTAAAGAGATTCGAGTTCCGACATTGGTACGATCCGTAACTTTATACCAAGTGGATAAATTATAATAGATGCCATAGAAAAGATTTGCAATCAGAATAATAGGAACAATATCCAACGCTATCCAAAATGACGATTTCGGAATAAAGATGTGTTTGATCCAATCCACGTTAGCCAATATTCCTAAAATGACTACATTACAAATCAAACTAAAAAAGAAAAGGATGTTGGCATACATTTGTTTGGCATCTTTGTCTTTCGCTACTTTAAAGAAGAAAGGTTCAATCCCCATGCGATAAGCTGTAACAAACAATGTCATTAAAGTCGCCAATTTATAGCACGCAGCATACGATCCGGCATCCGCTTCACTGATCAATTGACGTTGAACCAATTTATCAAAATTTTCATTTAAAATAAATCCAAGCCCGGCAATCATAATAGGATATCCATAAGCAAACATCTTCTTCAACAAGGCGCCATCAAATTGAAATTGAACCTTTCGGATAACACCTATTAGAAGCACTACGCCTAAAATACTAGCAATTAAATTGGATATAAAAGGATACGATATGGTATTCGTAAATCCTAAATTTACCATGAAATCAGTAGAAACATAATATAAGAGTACGATGGTTAAAACGGCTTGAAAAACGTTTTGAAAAACTTTAATGGCTGAATAGTAAATGGGTTTATTCTGGAATCGTAAAACAGCAAAAGGAATAACACAAAGGGTATCAAAAAAAGCAATCCATCCAAACCATAACAAATATTCGGGATTCTGCGTATAGTTTGCAAAATCAGCTAACGGTTGAAGAAAAGCATATAAAATAACCATCATTACTGTTGAAGTTAATGTCATAAACCAAAACGCGGTGTTTAACACTTTTTGGTACATCCCTTCTTCGGTCGCATAGCGAAAAAACGCCGTTTCGAATCCGAACGTTAAAATCACATTCAAAAAAGATACAGCAGCATACAGCTGTCCAAAAATAGAGAAATCTGTTTCGGCAGTTTTCCCAATAATAAAGGGATTTAAGGCGAACATAATCAATCGTGGCAAGATGGATCCAATCCCATAAATGATGGTTTCGCTAAATAATTTTTTATACAATTTAATAGAGTTTAAATAAAATTCAAATGCTTTTGAAAATACAAAAATAGGTATTCTACAAATTTTGTAACTTTGTAAGTTCAATAAAATTAATATGATTGAGTTATCAAATCGTAAAGTTGGGTTAATAGGGAACGGAAGTTGGGCAACAGCGATTGCTAAAATGCTGAGTAAAAACCTAGAATCATTCAACTGGTGGGTGAAGGACGAATACGTGAAAAATCACATCGAAAAAAATCGTCACAATCCCAATTATTTGACAGACGCAGAGTTTAACCCTGCACGATTAAAAATATCAACCGATATCAATGAAGTGGTAGCCAATTCGGATATCATCTTTATTGTAGTTCCTTCTATTTATGTCGAGAATTGTTTAAGCAAATTAACCATTTCGCTGAAAGATAAATTTATAGTAACCTCAATCAAAGGAATTATTCCTAACCATTATAAAGCGGTAGGTCAATATTTATTTGATGAATTCAACTTGAAACAAGAACAATTAGGAATTGTCAGTGGACCTTGTCATGCCGAAGAAGTAGCGCTAGAACGTCTATCTTATCTTACGATTGCTGCACTAGATGAAAATAAAGCCAAAATTGTTTCCGATTGTTTGGCCTGTGATTTTATCAATACCAAATTATCAAATGATATCTTCGGTACTGAATATGGTGCAATCTTAAAGAATATTTATGCCATTGCAGCAGGTATCGCCCATGGTTTAGGATATGGCGATAATTTCCAAGCCGTTTTAATGAGTAATGCCATTCGAGAAATGAATAGCATCTTAAAAGAAGTGGATAAAACGAAACGTAAAATCAATGACTCGGCCTATTTAGGTGATTTATTGGTTACCGGTTATTCTAACTTCTCGCGTAATCGAATGTTTGGAAATATGATCGGTAAAGGATATACGGTGAAATCAACCATTATGGAAATGAATATGGTTGCTGAAGGATACTATGCCACAAAAGGGGTGGCGATTATGAATGAGGGATACAAAATTAAAGCGCCTATTATTCATGCGGTATACAGTATTCTTTATGAAGGTCAAAATGCCGCAAAAACCATGGCTAAATTATCTAAAAAATTAGATTAAGATGATCAAACAAGATTTTATTTCAAAATATATCCAAGAATTAGCGAAGACCTTAGCCAAAATCATGGCTTTAGAAATTGGAAATTCTGATGAAGGATTTTTAATCCTATTCAATCAAATGTTACTCGCTTATTATAAGATTGACGACAATCAGTTGGAGGTATTATGTCTTGAAAATCAAGAACGCGATCAATTCCTGTTGGCCGATGAACTTCGCAAGAAGAACATTCTGACCTACTTAAAAGCAACTAGGCTATATCTAAGAAACAATTCCCAAGAAAAAGCTGAAAATTGTTTTAAGATCGTAGAAAGAATTAAGAATACGCATACTGGAATTTTCCAATTTCCAACCGAAGAAGATCAACGCATCGAAGAAGAATACAATAGATTAAAAGAGAAATTTTACATTTAGTTAATTTCTTTCTATCATACCAAGGGATGTTCTACAAGGAATATCCCTTTTTTTTTGTTTTTAAAAAAGGAAAAGACGCCGAATAAATTATTAAGTATTTACAAATCAATTAACACCCTTAAACAGTATTGTAAAAATAAATGTTGTTTCGTATATTTGTAGCTAATTTTTTAAACCTAACTATTACAAATCAAAAACATGAAAAAGCATTTATTTTATGTGCATTAGGTTCTATCTTGGCCTTTACACAAGTAGGGATTAACACAAACGAACCTCAAGCTTCTTTAGATGTTCAAGCAGCCCCTCATACAACTACGGTGTCGGATGGAATTATTGCTCCTCGTCTTACAGGCGATCAATTAAAAGCAAAAGACTCTGCGTATCAAACCCCTCAAACGGGAGCTATTGTGTATGTAACGTAACGTTTAACTTCTGAACCCACTTCAAAAACCATAAAAGTAAAAGATCCAGGATACTACTATTTCGACGGAGAAATTTGGCAAGCTGTTGAAAGCACTCAACAAAAGCAAGATTGGTTCTACATGCCATCATTCAACTTGGATATGAGTTCGTTGGAAGAAAAGACAGTGGATTTGTATGCTAATTACCGTTCTCAATTTACCAAGCAATCCAATAAATATTTTTCGAGCATCAACACCACTTCTCTTGTATCTAATTTAGAAGCTCCATTGTTTGAAGCCCATGAGTTAGAATACATTGTAACATTCTATGATGAACGATACATTACCATCCATGGAATTACACCTGAAGGAGTAATGACTTATACCGTGAATAACACAAATCCTCCTGTAAATTCATTCATCAACATCATTCTTAAACCTTTAAAATAACGTGGTGATGACATATTTAAAATATTTAGGAATATTGCTGAGCATATGTTCCACATTGGTGCATGCACAAAAAGAAAATTACAATTGGGTATTCGGAGACTACGCCGGTTTAACATGGAATACTTTACAGAATTATACGGGTACTGATGCTTTTGGAATCTCAGGAGGAGATGCACTATTACAAGGAATTCCTACAGCATTTACTTCTAAAATTAAAACATCTGAAGGTTGTTTTAATGTTTCTAATTATAATGGCGATTTATTGTTTTATTCCGATGGAATACAAGTTTGGGAAAGACTCCCAACAGGTGACGCCATTATTGCGAATGGTACAGGATTAACAGGAAATGCCAGCTCTGTTCAATCCGGTATTATTTTACCCTATCCAGGAAATGCATCGAGTTATATTGCCGTAACTTTAAATACAAAAGATGGATCAAATGCTCCGATTACAACAGAAGAAGTTCAAAAATACCTTTCGTGGAGTCCAATTGTGAAAAATACACAGACCAATCGCTATGAAATTCCAGAAGGGAAAAAAAATATCACCATAAACCCACCAGAAGGGCAATTTTATAAAGAAATTGTAAACGCTGTACGCCATTCCAACAAAAAAGATTTTTGGTTAGTTGCTCCATCACGGAAGATTGATAATACAACGAATCGTAATTATTACCAATTATCTGTTTATAAAGTCGATGAAGATGGAATCGCTCTAACCCCTACTTTACAAGATGGTGGTTTAGAATATGTTCAAACCAATATCGTTACCCATTTCACCTCATATGGTCAAATTAAATTCAACAAAAGTGGCAATCGTTTAGCTTTAATTTCTCATAACCGTAACGCCGGAAATACGGTGTATAACAATTTATTAATTGCGGATTTCAACAGTGAAACAGGGCAAATCACCAATTTAAGTCAACGATCGATTGGGGTTGCCAATGAACAAACTTATAGTATTGAATTTGATCCTTCGGATCAATACGTCTACATTACATCGCTAACAAATACTCCTGATGCAGTAAATAATCGAAAATATACACTTTATATCTTTAAAGTAAGTGAGCTCATCAACCCTTCCATTGCCACAGCGAATTTGACAGACTATGGGTTAAAAACGGGCACAGTAACAAACGGTTCAACAGTACACTTCGGTGCAATATCAACAGGTGTTGATAACCGTATGTACATTACTGAAAATGGAACACGAAACTTATTTGTGATTACCAATCCAGAAAATCCAGAAGCTAAAAAGATTTATCGCCTAAATAATATTTTACCTCAAGGATCTTTAGCGCGTTTAGGTCTTCCTTCCTATGCCTCTTTTTATTTTAATGTGAATATGAATGAGGTCAACATTTGTAAGGATACTCCTACTACCTTTACCATTAATATCACAGGTGGCGAAGGAGGTGATAATTATTCAAGAACTGAAATTAACTTTGGAGATCAATCACCTATTGTTACGCTCAATAATGAAGGTTTAAACAAATCTTATACCTTAACGCATCAATATCCGAACGATGGCGTTTATACGATTCAGATGACCAGCTATGATTTACAAAATCAAATCATAGAAGCTTCATCCAGTACAGTGGAAGCCGTTGTATCTACATGTCAAATCAAAGTAAATCCTCATATTCGAATCAATCTCTAATTTTGAGGAACAAAAAGACATCAGCCGTTTCAATGAAACGTTTTTTTTATTTCTTATTTTAAACCTCAATTGTCTAACGCGGCCGATAAATTCATTGAAATCATTTTCACCCTTTCTCTAAATCGTTATTTTGTTCTTATCTTTGCGCAAACACAACAAACAATGCAAATTTTAGATGGTATTAAACTTTCAAAAGAGATCAAACAAGAGATCAAGGCGAAAGTAGAATCGTTCAAAGAACAAGGAAAACGTGTACCGCATTTAGGTGCCATTTTAGTTGGAAACGACGGAGCATCACGCACCTATGTTGACAACAAAATTAAAGATTGTCATTTTGTAGGTTTTGAATCATCAGAACTTATTTTAGAAGATACAATCACACAAGAAGAATTAATTGCTAAAATCCAAGAATGGAATAACGATTCCAATTTAGACGGTTTTATCGTTCAATTGCCATTGCCAAAACACATCGATCAAGAAGCCGTGATTAATGCCATTGATCCCAACAAAGATGTGGATGGATTCCATCCGATGAATTTTGGAAAAATGGCGTTAGAAATGGAAACGTTCTTACCAGCTACTCCGTATGGAATCATGGAAATGTTAGAGCGTTATAATGTTCCAACAGCAGGTAAACATACCGTTGTTATTGGTCGTTCGCGCATTGTGGGGCGTCCGATGTCCATTTTAATGAGTAAAAATGGTCATCCTGGAAACAGTACAGTAACCATTACACATTCTAAAACACAGGATTTAGCAAAATTCACAAAAGATGCAGATATTGTCATCACCGCTTTAGGGGTTCCTGAATTCTTAAAAGCCGATATGGTAAAGGATGGTGTTGTTATTGTTGACGTTGGTATTACGCGCGTCGACGATCCAACTGCTCCAAGAGGATTTAAATTAGCAGGTGATGTGGATTTCGAAAACGTAAAAGAAAAAGCTTCTTGGATTACGCCTGTACCAGGTGGTGTGGGACCAATGACAAGAGCCATGTTATTAAAAAATACCCTATTGGCTTACAATAGAAATAATAAATAAAAAATGATTAACATTACATCCACTACAACAGAACAACAACAGCTACTAAAAGAAGGGAAGTTATTACCGATTATGGAGCACTTCTATACCATCCAAGGAGAAGGAGCTTATACCGGTGTAGCCACCTATTTTATTCGTTTAGGAGGTTGCGATGTCGGTTGCCATTGGTGTGATGTTAAAGACAGTTGGGATGCAGAAAAACATCCGTTAACATTGGTTGAAGATATCGTAGAAATTGCAACATCTCAAGCTTCGATCATCGTTATTACAGGTGGTGAACCTTTAATGTGGGATTTATCTTATTTAACGGAAAAATTACATGAAAAAGGAGCGCGCATCCATATGGAAACTTCTGGTGCATATCCCATGTCTGGAGCCATTGATTGGGTTTGTTTATCGCCTAAAAAAACAATGCTCCCAAAAGACGATGTTTGTACCGTTGCACACGAATTAAAATGCATCATCTACAATCAGCATGATTTTCAATTCGCTGAAGAACAAGCTGCTCGTGTAGGAAAAGATTGCCTTTTATATTTGCAAACAGAATGGAGTAAAAGAGATAAAAATCTTCCAGAAATTGTCGAATATGTAAAGAAAAATCCCAAATGGAGAATTTCTTTACAAACGCATAAATACTTAGATATCCCTTAGTTTTTAGTATAACATTTCAAAAAGAGTATCCTCATCGGATGCTCTTTTTTTTATCTTTTGTATTCCCTTGCACATCTCTTTAAATTAACGTAACTTCATAAGAAATTAAAAGTTTACCATATGAAAAAGTATTGTGTTATCGCCTTAGCATTACCCTTCTTTTATGCTTGTACCAAAGAAGAAAAAAGCAATGCTAACCCTGATATCATCGAATATCATGAAGGAGAACAGAAAGAAACTCCTGTTGATCAATCCGCTAAAGCCATTAATCAAATTGCCATAAAAGCGAACGAAGATATGACCTACAGCGTCAATCAATTTGTGGTGAAACAGGGGGAAGAAATTACCTTAACGTTAGTTAATGTAGGAACAAGCTCGAAAGAAGCCATGGGCCATAATCTTGTTATTTTAAAACAGGGGGTCGATTTAAATGATTTCTTATTTGCTGCCTCATCAGAGAAAGAAAACGATTATATTCCAAAAGATAAACCAAATGATATGGTGGTTTACACCAAATTATTAGGCCCAAAAGAAAGTGATCAAATTAAATTTACTTTGGATCAAAAAGGAACCTATACTTTCGTTTGTACGTTCCCAGGTCATGCGGGAACCATGCAAGGAAAAATAACAGTCATATAAGGTCAATTTCAACCATAATTGACAGATGTATTCAAATCGGACTGACATCATAAAAAAGGGAGTTTTCGGAACGCTTGATTCAGAAACTCCCTTTAATTCTATAAATCCAATAGAATTAAAATATTTTTCTATAAAAAATAGTTTTGGCACAGCATTTGTAATTAACCTATATGTATAAGATTTAGTAGAGTAAATTTTGTCCTCATGTGTTAATTTTAAGCCTGAAGAAGTTCAGGCTTTTTTTGTGCCTTCTGGCCAAGAAAAAGCCCAGCAAGCTGGGCTAAACATCAAACAATTTGTGGCGCTAACATGTTTTGAGGATTTAGAATTTCATCCAAACGACTCTTAGTTAGCAATTCATATTCAATTACGAGTTGGTAAACGCCTTTACCCGTTAATAAAGCTTCTTTTGCAATTTTCGTAGCCATTTTATAACCAATATAAGGATTTAAGGCCGTGACAATCCCGATGCTATTTTTCACCAATTGTTCCGCCACTTCTTTGTTCGCAACAATTCCTTCCACACATTTTGATTTTAAGGTAGAAATTCCATTTTGCATCAAGGTCATGGATTCCATCAATGATTGAACGATTATAGGCTCCATCACATTCAGCTGCAACTGACCTGCTTCTGCAGCCATCATAATCGTAGTATCGTTTCCGATAACTTTAAAACACACCTGATTTAACACTTCTGGAATAACGGGGTTCACCTTACCCGGCATAATGGATGATCCTGCCTGCATCGCAGGCAAAGAGATTTCTCCTAAACCAGCGCGTGGTCCAGATGAAAGCAAACGTAAATCATTACAAATTTTGGAAAGTTTGATGGCCAATCGTTTTAAAGCCGACGAATATTCCACAAAACAAGAGGTATCTGAAGTCGCCTCCATTAAATTCGGGGCCACATAAACAGGAATCCCTGTAATATTTTTTAAATTTTTAGCACACAACGCAGGAAATTCATAAGGGGCGTTAATTCCTGTACCAATCGCTGTTCCTCCCATATGAATGGCTAAAAATTCTTCTCGTGCCATTTTTAATCGTTTTAATTCCTTTTCCAGGGTAAAAGCAAACACTTCGAATTCTTGACCCATTGTCATGGGTACTGCATCTTGCAGTTGGGTACGGCCCATTTTCATGATCGACTGAAATTCAATTCCTTTAATACGAAATACCGTCACTAAGTCTTCCAATTGATGATATAAATCTTCATGCATTTGGTACAAAGCCATTTTGACTGCTGTAGGATAGGCATCATTGGTCGATTGTGCTAAATTAATATGGTCATTAGGAGAACAAAATTCATATTCCCCCTTCTTGTATCCCATAATTTCTAACGCCCGATTCGCAATCACTTCATTTATATTCATATTCACCGAAGTTCCTGCGCCTCCTTGAATCATATCGACCGGGAATTGATCATTCAGTTGGCCATCGATTACATCCAAACACGCCTGTCGAATGGCTTGATATAATTTTTCATCTAACGCATGAGTCTCCAAATTGGTTTGAGCAGCCGCTAATTTAACTTGGGCAAGAGATTGAATAAAAATTGGATAATCACTCAATTTCTCTTTCGAAAGATTAAAATTTTCGACAGCTCGCATGGTTTGAATCCCATAATAAGCATGAGCAGGAACATCCAAGTCCCCAATTAAATCACTTTCCACTCGATGTAAATTCATATTTGCGTGTTTTTGTTATTAGACCCTACAAAAAAACAATATTAATTTATAAAAAACAATATTTTAAAGCGAATCACCCTTATTTTTTAAGGGGTGTTTTAATTTTATTTAATTGTAATTCATAAAATAGGAAGTTTTTTAAGGGGTTCAAACAAAAAAAAGAGGAATATTCATCGAATACCCCTCCATTTCTTATCGTTGATGAGAAATTTTTACTTTCTCCAATATTTATACGCATTGATTAAACCATTCGTCGACGAATCATGAGACTTCACCGGCTCATCATTCGCTAATTCTGGTAAAATAACATTCGCCAATTGCTTTCCTAACTCTACACCCCATTGATCAAATGAGAATATATTCCAAATCACCCCTTGAACATAAATTTTATGCTCGTACATAGCGATTAAATTACCTAATACACGTGGTGTAAGAACTTCATATAAAATAGAATTCGTTGGACGATTTCCTTCAAAAATTTTAAAGGGTGTTAAGAATTCAATCTCTTCTGGGGATTTCCCGGCTTGTTGTAATTCTGCAATTACCGTTGCTCGATCTTTTCCAAATGCTAACGCTTCCGTTTGAGCAAAAAAGTTCGATAACAATTTCGCGTGGTGATCGCCCAATACATTCAATGAATTAGCCCCTGCAATAAAATCAGCGGGAATCAATTTCGTTCCTTGGTGAATCAATTGATAGAAGGCATGTTGTCCGTTAGTTCCTGGCTCACCCCAAATAATCGGTCCTGTTTCATAATCAACCGGCTGACCATCTCGTCCAATGGATTTACCATTAGATTCCATATCACCTTGCTGAAAATAAGCAGCAAAACGCGATAAATATTGTTCGTACGGCAATAAAGCAACGGAATCAGCACCAAAGAAATTGTTGTACCAAATTCCGATTAAAGCCAATACCACGGGAATATTTTGATCTAATGTTTCTGTTTTAAAATGAAGGTCCATTTCATGAGCCCCTTCAAGCAACTCCTCGAAATGTTCGAATCCAACGGCTAAAGCAATGCTTAAACCAATGGCACTCCACAACGAGTAACGACCACCAACCCAATCCCAGAATTGGAACATATTCGCTGTATCGATTCCAAAATCAGCGACTCCTTGAGCATTGGTAGATAACGCCACAAAATGTTTTGCAACATCAGATGCAGCTGCACCATGCTCCAATAACCATTGCTTCGCTGTAAAGGCATTCGTCATTGTTTCTTGTGTCGTGAACGTTTTCGATGCAACAATAAATAATGTCGTTTCAGGATTCACCACTTTAAATGTTTCCGCTAAATGGGTTCCATCAATATTGGATACAAAATGAACATTTAATCGTGTTTTATAATGTTTTAACGCTTCCGTCACCATCACAGGCCCTAAGTCTGAACCTCCGATTCCGATGTTGACCACATCTGTAATTTCTTTTCCCGTAAATCCTTTCCATTCACCAGAGATCACTTTTTCAGTGAAAGATTTCATTTGGTCTAATACAGCATTGATTTGAGGCATCACATCTTCACCATGAACCAAAACTTCATCATTCGAACGGTTACGTAAAGCCGTGTGCAATACAGCACGACCTTCCGTCACATTAATCACGTCCCCTTGAAACATTTGTTGAATGGCTTCATCAACACCTGTTTCTTTAGCCAATTCCACCAATAACTCAATGGTTTCAGCTGTAATGCGGTTCTTTGAATAATCCACCAATAAAGAGGGATACTGAATCGAGAATAGTTCAAAACGTTTTGGATTCGCTTCAAATAATGCTTTAATGGATGTATGTTGAATCGCTTCGTAATGGGCTTGTAATTTTTTCCAAGCCGAAGTCGTCGTTGGATTGATCGTTTTTAATGCCATAATCTGTTTGTTACTTAACAAATTTAAGCATTTCAGCTACACGATAAAAAGAGAATATTAACGATAACGATTGAAGTGTTGGATATTTTTTTTAATGGATGAATCTTTTCCTAATTCGTAATTCATAATTCGTACTTCGTAATTCATAAATCGTAAATCAGCATGGCACTGAGGTTTTACGTTATACGTCATACGTTTTACGTTTCAATTTATCTCAAAACCCATAACCCGTTAAGCGTTAAGCGTTAAGCGTTAAGCGAAGTTAGTAGTTAGTAGTTATTAGTTAGAACAAAAGTAAATTTTTCACTTTTCTCTTTTCACTTTTCACTTTTAGTTATTCACTAATCTTTTTACTTTATACAAAAAACAAAACGTATAACCTAAAACGTACCACGTATAACGTAAGACGAAGTTAGTAGTTAGAAAGTTAATTTTACAATCCATCAATCGTAATTCGTAATTCGTAATTCCTAATTCCTTACATCTTATGTCTTAGAACTTAGAACTAAAAAAGAGAACCAACTTCCATTGATTCCCTTTCCTATATCTTTGATGATTTATCATTTCGTAAATCCTAATTCACAATTCGTAATTCGTAATTCGTACTTCGTAATTCACAATTCCCTCTCCCTTATTTCACTCCCATAATTTTTTGCGCTTCATCCCTCCAAGGTTTGAAATCACAATGTTTTAGAATCGCTTCATAATACGTTTTAGAAACAGGATCATTAGGATCTAAATTATCCAATAAAAGACGGATAAACCCGAATCGAATTGTTTTCGATTGAATCTGACTCAAGATCTGTTCAGGATCAGTTCCACGGTTCAATTGTTCATCGAAATAATAAATAACAATATTGCGATAACTTGTAAACTGTTTATAATCGTCTTCGTTATCTAAATTGAAACGTTTGAAATCAATAAAATCGACCGGTAATTGGGGTTTAGTCGGATTGAAATAGGCATACGAATCGCGGTAAGCATATAACAATTGAAATTCGTTGAAGTAAATATTACGTTGTTCGATAGTTTCAAATGATTTTTCTAGCCCTTTCGATTTTAGAATTTGACGCAACTGATTGGTAAAATCATTGATGTTGTCTAAATACTGATCTGGATCCAAACGAAAAAGATGTTCGTTCGCCATCCAATCATTCAACATCACTTCTTTTTCATATAAAAATAAGTTTCGATCCGCTCCTTTACCTTTATAATAGAACGTTTGATCAAATTTTTGTAAGTCTACCGTCATCGCAATACTATCGCCCGGAATCAAATACATCGGAAATTCTTCGCGATCTAATGCTAAGGTTTTATACCCTTCTTGATTCAACTGAACGGTATCCGAAAAATTACCATCAAAATCCAAGGCGAATCCCTTTTCGCGTTCATTTAAAATCAAATAAACACTATCAAAAGTCGCATTTTTGATTTGACCACTAAATGTGATAAACTGTGTTTCTTTCTTTTTCTCTCCACAAGAAAAAAGAATTAAAATCGGAAGAATGATTCCCCAAAACTTCATTTTCATTGCTGTATTCCTTCCTTACAAAAGTATAAATTATTCGTCTTGATGTTGCTCGAAATAATGATCTATTTTAAATTTTTCAGGCTGATTCGCCGCCTGTACAGCCAACTGATCGGCACGCTCGTTCCAAACGTTTCCCGCATGCCCTTTTACCCACTGAAATTTAACCTTTTGCAATTTGTACACTTGCAGAAAACGACGCCATAAATCCTCGTTCTTTTTCCCTTTGAACCCTTTTTGTAACCATCCAAAGACCCAACGCTTTTCGACCGCATCCACCACATATTTTGAATCGGTATAAATCGTAATTTCTGTATTGGTAAATTTCAAGGATTCGAGCGCGACACAAACCGCCATCAATTCCATACGGTTATTGGTCGTCAAACGAAATCCCTGAGCTATTTCTTTCTTCACCATTTTTTCGGTCTCCAACAGAATCAATCCATACCCTCCTGGGCCTGGATTTCCTAAAGAAGATCCGTCTGTATATGCAAGGACAGCCATTAGTTTCCTTTATAATTTAACATGCCATCAATCGTATTACGTGCGACAAAATGATAGTTAGGACGAGCTGCTTTATAAATATCATGGGCTAAATCCATCTGATTGGATTCTTTTAAAGCCAAATACAAAGGCTCTAAGAATTTGCGACGTCCTACCTTCACTAAAAAGGCTTTGGCATGAGGATTCACCACATCATACTTCATTAAAAAAGCCTTTTCGTACCAAGCCGTTTGAATTTCAGGATTGTTAGAATGAGTGAAATCGTAGACCTCATCGAAATATTTAAGATCGTTAATCGTATGTTTTTTAGGATCGATCAAACGAATAAAGTGAACCCATTCATTTGTAGATTTTGTACTTATTTCAACTTTTTTAGCCGGTTGATTCGCACGTCCATTTTCAATAGCTTGATGGAATTGTGCTTCTGCCAAATCAAATAATTTGGACGTTGGTTTTTTCAAATCCTTTGGCCAACCCGTCGTATAAATCCATTCTTGGACAAAATCATCTTCCCCGTTTGTTAAGTTCGCTTTCATATAATCAATGAACTTTTCTGTAGTCATGGTTTGAAAAGCATGAGATGAAAAATAGCGGTTTAAAAATTGATCAAATTTTTCACGACCATAACGGTCTTCCAACATTTTAAGGAACAAATATCCTTTATCATAAGGCACGTCCGAAAAAGCATCATCAGGATTAGCACCTGTCATATCCACTTTAAGTGAAGTGTATTTTTCCGGAATATTACGCATTGATGTTTCCAAATCTTGGAACCCGATAACTGAAATCATATCGGCATAATCTTTTCCTTCAAGCGCTTCCATAATACGGCGTTCAAAGTAAACCGTAAATCCTTCGTTCACCCAAAAGTCATCCCATGTTGAATTCGTAACCAAATTCCCTGACCAAGAATGAGCTAATTCGTGCGCTATTAAATTGGTCATCGAACGATCCCCAACAATTGCGGTAGGCGTAGCAAACGTTAAACGAGGATTTTCCATTCCACCAAAAGGAAAAGATGGCGGTAAAACCAACACATCAAATTGTTCCCATGGATAAGGACCATATAATTGTTCAGCTGCAGTCACCATATTTCCCATTTCGGCAAATTCCCAAGCTGCTGCTTTCAACATTCCTGGCTCCGCATACACCCCTGTACGGTGATCAATCGGTTGATATTCCACATCCCCTACCGCTAAAGCCACCAAATAAGGCGCAATTGGTTGACGCATTTGGAAGGTATACACGCCATCTGCAGATTTTTCTTTTGGATTTATCGCACTCATTAACGCCATTAGTCCTTGAGGGACTTTCACTTTCGCATCATAAGTTATTCGAATGGAAGGTGTATCCTGAATAGGAATATACGAACGCGTTAAAATCGCTTGACCTTGTGTCAATAGGAATGGTGCTTTCTTATCATTCGTTTGCGCAGGATCTAACCATTGCAATGCATGGGCTTCGGGCGAAGTTTTATAATAAATCGTAACCAGGGTATCATTTTTAGACACTTCGATGTGTAAAGGTTGCCCTTTAATCGAGTCTTGTTCCCCTAAAGTATATTTTGTTTTTTTCCCATGGGCTAATACGACCGAATCAATGGTTAATTTTTCGGTATCAAAAATAATCTCATCCGCATGGTTATTCTCAAACGTATATTGGGCTGAACCAATAATCATTTTCTGATTGAAATCGGTTTCGATGTCCAAAGAAAGATGTTTTACTTTGGCTCTCGAAAGATCGGCGAAAGTTTGGGTATCTCTTCCTTCATTTTCGGGATGGGCTGTCGTAACTTGTTTATTACAAGCGACTGCCAATAATGTTCCTGCTGCTATTAATGCTACTTTTCGCATGATTCTAATTCTTTTCGAATGATAGTATAGGTATAATCCTTAATTGCTGATTTATGTTCTTTTGTATTCTTTCCTGCTGTTGGCACAATATCCAATAATTTCACATGGACTTTCCCCGGATAGCCCTTGAACCAATCAAAGGGAAACATTTCTTTTAATCCTTCGATGGATAATACAGCGATTGGCGTCTGAGTTTCAATGGCAATGTTAAATGCGCCATCTTTAAATTTGTCCAACACCAAAGTGAGATCATCTGACACGCCACCTTCCGGAAAAATAAAGATGCTTAAATTTTGATTTAACTTATGCATCGCATCGGGAATCACACGGGCACGACTTTTCATACTGGAGCGATCCACCGAAATACAAATGCGTTTGTAAATTCTTCCAAAAATAGGAATTTTACCCAACTCTGCTTTCCCAACAAATACAATCGGATGATGTTTTAACACCGTGAGTACCGTCATAATATCCATCATCGAAGTATGATTGGCGATAAACACGTAGTTCTCATTCGGATTCAGAGCAACACGTTCTTCATAATTCAATCGAAAACCTGTGGCATAAAAAGTTACTTTACCCCAGTATCGGATAATGGGATAAACATATGGAAACGCTTTCTCCGAAATCAACAAAGGGATTAAAACAAACAATCCTAAGCCAATAACATAGATTCCTGCGATGAGAATCATCCAAATGCGCCAAATAAAAACAAGACTTCCTTTCATGTATTTCATGGGGTTGTATTCGTACAAACGAAGATAAGTTTTTTCAAGATGAATTGAGAATAATGCATGTTTTAATCTCATTAAATCGTAAATCAGCATGACACTAAGGTTTTACGTTATACGTCATACGTTATACGTTTCAATTCATCTCAACCCCCATACCCCGTTAAGCATTAAGCATTAAGCGTTAAGCGTTAAGCGTTAAGCGTTAAGCGAAATTAGAAGTTAGAAGTTAGTGAACTTTGTAAAATGTAAAATGTAAAATGTAAAATGTAAAATGCATTATAAATTAAAAACTTAATAACTTAACCACCTAACCACTTAATAACAAAAAAAGAGAACCAACTTCCATTGATTCCCTTTCCTATATCTTTGACGATTTATCTTTTCGTAAATCGTAATTCGTACTTCCTAATTCCTAATTCCTAATTCCCAAAAACCGCTTTCACCTTAGCTGCAATACGCCCACGATCCTCATCGGATAAATTGGAACCAGATGGAAGGCATAATCCATTCTCAAACAATTGTTCGGCTACGTGACCTCCATAATAAGGAGAATCAGCAAACACAGGTTGCATATGCATCGGTTTCCATAATGGACGCGACTCAATATCATCTGCTAAAAAGGCCAAACGTAAATCTTCTCGAGTGACACCTGCCACCACCGGATCAATAAGAATAGCCGATAACCAATGATTCGAATAAAAATCGGGTGAAGGTTCTGAAAATACAGTAACTCCATCAATATCCGCAAATAAGTCGTGATAAAATTGGTTCATAGCACGGCGAGCTTCAACACGTTGGTCTAACACTTCCATTTGACCACGTCCGATTCCAGCCGTAATATTACTCATGCGGTAATTGAATCCAATTTCAGAATGTTGGTAATGGGGCGCATTGTCACGGGCTTGAGTCGCTAAAAAGACCGTACGATCTTTCGATGCTTTGGTTTGACAAACTAACGCTCCCCCTCCTGAAGTGGTAATAATTTTATTTCCATTAAAAGATAAGGCTCCAAATTTCCCAAAAGTCCCCGCCGCTTGTCCTTTGTATGTTGAACCTAAGGCTTCAGCAGCATCTTCGATCACGGGAATATTGTATTTTTCTGCAACAGCATGCACTTGATCCACTTGATAAGGCATTCCATACAAATGAACCGCAATAATGGCTTTCGGCGTTTTTCCTTTCGCAATACGATCTTGAATAGCCTCCTCCAAAGCGATAGGACAGATGTTCCATGTTTCAGGCTCTGAATCTACAAATACAGGAGTAGCACCTTGATAAGCAATGGGATTGGCTGAAGCAGAAAATGTCATCGATTGACAAATCACCTCATCCCCATGGGAAACCCCACACTCAATTAAGGCCAAATGTAAAGCCGCTGTTCCAGCAGATAATGCTGCAACATACACCTCTTGATTCAAATAAGAGGCTAAATCCTCTTCAAAACCATTCACATTAGGTCCTAAAGGAGCAACCCAATTCGTATCGAATGCTTCGTGTATATATTTTAGTTCGTTTCCTCCCATATGCGGAGAGGATAACCATATTTTTGTGCTCATGTGTGTTGTTTTATAACTTCAACAAATTTAATTGTTCATCGGAAGAAATGAATTGATTTTCTTAAAATATTTTTTAGCTGAAATCTTATAATAAACGTTAAGCGAAGTTAGATGTTAGTAGTTAGAACAAAAGTAAATTTTTCACTTTTCTCTTTTCACTTTTCACTTTTAGTTATTCACTAATCTTTTTACTTTATACAAAAAACAAAACGTATAACCTAAAACGTACCACGTATAACGTAAGACGAAGTTAGTAGTTAGAAGTTAGTGAACTTTGTAAAATGTAAAATGTAAAATGCATTATAAATTAAAAACTTAATAACTTAACCACCTAACCACTTAATAACAAAAAAGAGAACCAACTTCTATTGATTCCCTTTCCTTTATCTTTGACGATTTATCTTTTCCTAATTCCTAATTCCTAATTCCTAATTCCTAATTCGTAAATCTTAAATCGTAATTCCTAATTCCTTACCCCTACGGTCGATTATACTTAATAATTTTCCCTGGATTACCGACCACTACCGCATAATCGGGAACATCTCGAATCACAACTGCACCTGCACCAATCATACACCATTTTCCAATGGTAATGCCTTGGATCACACATGCTCCAATACCCACTTGTGTCCCCTCACCTACGGTGACATTTCCAGCCAACCCCACATGAGGTGAAATATGGGCAAAATCTCCGATGCGGCATTCATGATCTAAAGTTGCACTGGTATTGATAATGCATTGTTTCCCAATTTGGACTTCCGAATTAATGGTTACTCCCGCCATTACAACTGTACCTTCCCCAAGTTTTGCTCTTTTCGAGACAATCGCCTTGGGATGAATTAAAGTGGGATAAGTAAATTGAGGATAAGCTTTCGCAATCCGTTGACGGGTCGCATTATTCCCCATTGAAAGAAAAACTTCTCCACTTGCTGGGGTTTGATGAATCACTGGATAATCAAAAATTGAATCGAGCTCAGCATTATTATCAATAAATCCATCAATGCCATACCCTAATTCTTCTGCAATTTCTACAATTACTTTTCCATGCCCACTGGCTCCGTATAAATACATTTTGATTCTTGTTTAATTATGTCCGTTAAAAGGTTCAATTGTGGCTTGTCCTTCTTGTGAAATGCCTTCTCGGAAATCATCAATAGACCTCATTTAGATTACATTTTATCCCCGTATTGAATATTAATATTGTTCCAATCAATATCAATTTCTCTTAATGAGGAATTTATGACTGTGAAATATCCTGGAATTATTTTTACGTCTTTATTTTCTTTCCAAGTAGAATCCGTAGACATAAAAAATACATTTTTATTATATAGTTTAGCCCAATTCAATAATACTTGAATCATAACTACACTATATGAAGAAGACCATAAAATTCTAACCGTGTGATTATTTTCTTCAGTAATTAAATACTCATTATCAATTTTAAAAATACGAACTTTTGTTCCTGAACGTTTTATAAATTGTGATTCAAATTCACATAAATTATAATCATAATGAATCACATTTTTTAAATTTTGTTCTCGTAGTTGAAAACACTTTCTTATTGAATCAGCATTAATATCTATTTCTTTGATGGTTTTATGATTAATCAATAGTAAATCATTATCAACTATGATATAATAAGTTGGAATCAATAATGATCCAAAATCTCTTAACCTTCTAAAACTAGCATTTTGTTCTGTAACATAAGCTGTAAGAAAATTGTATTTATGATTTAAGACTAATTTTTTTGAATAAGAAATAATTTCAGTAAAACACCCTTTCCCTCTAGCATTTGGAAGCGTCCATGAACCTGTCATAATACCCGTAGATATCGGATCACTTCCTGGTATCGCTAATTTTCTATACGTTAAAGCAGATCCAGCCATTAAATCATCATCTGATGTATTTAATAGAAATAAATCAGGTTTTACTAAACCACATTCTCTATAAAAAACCCATTCATATAATTGAGAATCCCCCCAATGCCCAAAACATTCATTCAAACAATTCAAATATTGTTCTTTTATTCCTTCAGGATTTAGTTTCCAATTCATTTAGTAGTTTTTAAATTTTGTGTAATTTCATTCATCGAAGTGAACCATAAATCATCTCCATATATGTCTTCTAATTGACAAAAAACTTTATCTAACTTTTCCATATACGATTTATTAATGGCATCAATTGTTTTAAAACCGTGTAACTCTTCAATGATATGTCCTTTAATCGATAATAATCCTCCTATTTCGACTATTTCTTTTGCTCTTTCATATTTAGAGGTAACTTGAAAATTTGTGGGAAAATGTAATAACTTATTATTTTGTATCCATTCAGGATATACAATTGAAACATTACGTAATCCACTCATTGAATTTTTAGCATCTATGCTAATTGGAGTATTCAAATCCCGAGCAGATGCTAAGAATTCTATACCATTATTAATTAAAGCATTTTGCAAATTATCCGAAGCATTCCAAGCTGGTGGAGTAAAACCTTTTACATATTTTAAATTTGAATTTTCAAAAATTGAAATCATCTCTTTTAATATAAGATCAATTTTAACTACAGATTCATCTTGAAATTCAACAGGAATGTTTAATCCTTTATGAATATGGTGTAAACCATGCAAACCTATTTCAATATTAGGATGTTGATTATAAAACTTCACAAATTCTGGAAATTTATCTAATCTGAATGTCCCTTTCTTTTGAATTGATGCCAAATAAAATTGATCTCTTAACCAAGGAATCTTAGAAAGTAATTTTCGAGTTGGTATTGGTGATTTTTCTCTCCAATCAGCAGTAGTAAAAAAGGTCACTTTTAATTGCGGGTGTCGATCAAATAACCAATTCAAATATCTGAAGACTCCCGTATCTAAATCGCCTCCAGCATCATAACCATGTATTATTTTTTGGGCTGGATGAAGATCATCTATTGTAAAGCAAATTGCAGCTTTTTTCCCTTCTTTTAACCAATTATTTGGATTCATAAATACGTTCTTGATTTGTTGCACAATAATCTATAAAACTATCAGTTGTTACATGACCATCTTTAGAGACTCCATCACGTATAATGACCTTTTTAATCGTTAAAAAGAAAATTTTTATATCCATTAAAAAACTTATTTGTTTTACATAGATAATATCATAATTCATTTTATCAAACCATGATAAATTGTTTCGTCCTTGAACACCTGTTAAACCTGTAATTCCTGGACGTACGTTGTGCCTTAACTTTTCTGAATTATTATAATAATTTAAATACTGAGGCAATAACGGACGAGGACCTATAATCGACATCTCTCCTTTTAAAACATTAATCAATTGTGGAATTTCATCCAAAGACGTTTTACGCACAAAGGCGCCAATAGGTGTTAAACGCTCGGCATCCGACAACAAATTTCCTTGCGCATCGGTTTTATCGTTCATCGTTTTAAACTTGATGATATGGAATATCTTTTCGTTTAATCCGGGACGCGCTTGTAAAAAAAATGGTTTACCTTGATTCGCAAAATATAATCCTATGGTCACGATGATGAATATTGGCGATAAGATTATTATTCCGATTAATGCTATGGTAAAGTCAAACAAGCGTTTGATGTAATTTTTGTACATGGTATAAAATTAGTGAATTTGCTAATTTGCTAATTTGCTAATTAATAAATTATACTCTTCCAACAACGCCTTCCAGACTACCGATTGTTCGTAACGGGATTGTATCATTGGGCGAGCATTGGATTTTAAAGTCGTATAATAAAGTTCATCATCCATCATTCTTTGCATGGCCTCTAAAATGGCTTTCGTATTTTTCACAGGAATAATGCTTCCATTTTGGCCCTCTACAATGATTTCATTGCAACCATTGATATCCGAAACAATACTTGGCAATCCCATTGCTCCTGCTTGCATCACAACATTCGGAAACCCTTCGCGATAACTTGGAAAGACTAAGGCATTAGCGATGGCAAAATAAGGTCGCACATCCTTCTGAAATCCTACGGAGATGATACGTGGATTTGACTCAATTTCTTGAAGTGTTTCGAGATGTAAAGGATCCAAGTTCGTTTCTAAAGATCCTACCAGTAAGAGTTTAGCATTAGGATTTGTGAGTTTTGAGAAAGCGGAAACCAATTCATTGATGCCTTTATCTCCAACTAGACGGCCCACAAAGATGAAAACAAAATCGTTAGAAGAAATTCCCAAAGCTTTCTTTCGTTTTTCTTGTACATCAACTGAAATTATATCCTTAGAAAAATAAGAGGTATCGATACCGTTGGAAGATCCATTGGCTATCACATGTAATTTCTCTTCAGAACAAAATTGATTCTTTAAAATAAAATCATATAATATATTAGAATTAGGATAAATTCTTGTTGCTGATAAATAGGTAAATTTCTCAACAAATATTAATATAGATTTTTTAACTCCTTTAGTTTCCATCAATGGCATCCCTGCTACTGTATGTAATCGAATCGGTACACCAGCTAATTTAGCCGCCAGCATTCCGACAATTCCTGCTTTGGGTGTATGTGTATGTACAATCAGAGGTTTTTCATTTCTGAAGAATCTATAGGTTTGCCATAATGATTTTAAATCCGCTATTGGCGTAATTTTTCGGGACATTTCAATGGGTACCACACGAATTCCTTCCGTTTCTTTAACCTCATCTAATTCAGATCCAGCAGATGAAACTCCAATAACCTCAAAACCATTTTTAGACATAAATTGATGCTGTCCTTTTAGCAAAATTCTAAGAGATATAGGAACGGTTGTAACACGTATTAATTTAGTTTTCATTAATTCTTTTGATTAATTTAGCAGGTATCCCTCCAATTAAAGAATTAGAGTTAAACGATTTATTTACTACAGCTCCAGCAGCAACAACAGATCTAGATTTTAAATGTACACCTGAAAGTATTCTTACACCACACCCTATCCAAATATCATCTTCAAGAATAATTTCTCCAAAAGTTTCTTTATTGTATTTAATAGGTAAATCAAAATTCTCCCAAGTATGATTTGTTGAAATTAATGTTGTGGCATGAGCAATTGAAACATTGTTACCTATTTTAATATTTCCAGCACCTTCTATATAACACATCGGATGAATCGAAACATTATCTCCAATCTCTATGTTTTGAGGGTTAAATAAAAAAACATTTTGTTGTATAGCTACATTATCTCCTACTTTTTTAGCTAAGTTTTTTAACAATATATATCTAATCAATATCCCTAACTTAGTAGGGAAATTCCTAAAAATAGAAAAGAGTAAACTATTAATATTTTTTCCAAAGAAACTAAAAAGCAAAACCAAAATTTTAATAATAGGTTTTATTCTTTTAAACTTATCTCTTCCGCTCATAATTTTGATTTAAGATATTTATTCAAAACTATCCCAAAAGGAATTGCCAGAATGGTTAGTATTTTATTAGAACTGTTCGAGATAATATTTTTTTCATTAATGATAATACAAGAAGAAACATAATGTATTGCATTCATAAATCTTTCTTTAAACGTATAGGCTAGTTTCATTCTGACGTTTCTTTCATAAATGAAACCACGAGGATTTTTAAAATATTGTTTTATTATATTATTGGTAGATCCATCCGCCATATATTCTACTATACATAAAGGTTCATTTAAAAACAACATATCATAATCTTGATCTATTAATAAATATTTATAACCTAAAGGTGTAAGTCTTTCTTCTTCAAACACAGGATAAGGTGGATATTTTTTTATTACATCAGTTCTGTAAACAAATTTTATATCACCAACTAATCCAAATTTTCCTTTTAATTGATAATACTTACCAGACTTCTGATCGGGGAACTTTCTATTAGAAACAATACTTCCATTTTGATAAATATCTAATCCTAATAAACCAGCATATTTTTCATCTTTATTTTCATTCCAAAAATTTAAAATTAAATCTACCGCATTATCTGGCATCATATCATCAGAATCAATGCATACGTTAAGTTCTGTATCTATTAAAGAATAGGCTAAATTATGCCCCGTATGCATTCCCCCATTTTTTTTCCAATGGTATTGAATTGTTATTTTATCTTCAGATTTCCATTGTTCAATTAATTCTTTTGTATTATCCGTTGATCCATCATCTATGACTAACCAAATAAAATTTTTATTGGTTTGATTACATAAGCTTTGATATAAACGAGGCAATAAATAGGCACGATTATAAGTCGGTGTAAAAACTGTAAGGTAATTCATTAATATATTATTACATTCATAAGAAAAGTAAATCCATAATATGCGATCATAATATAAATTAAATTTCTTTCATGATTTTTAAAGATATAGTTTTTAAGTAAGGGATACACGATAACCAAAGCCATCATAAACCATGAAAGGTAAGCAAAACGATTCGAGAAATTGGCTTTAATCACTAAAATCCAAAAGGAATTGGCGATTACATAAGTTCCATATACTAAATTATACCGTTGATCTTCAAATTTCTTTTTAAAAATATAATACCAACCAGCAAAAACTGCCGATCCACTATACAATACAAAATCCCAACGAAATCCTGTGGAGCTAAATTGGTCGTTATTTACATTACCCGCCGTTAAATAGGAGGTACGGTCATCTTCCATTAATCCCGAAAATAATCCTTGAATAGAATTACCAGCAACTAAAGAAATAGGGATACACGCCAACCAACCATAAATAATATGTTTAGGATTACGGTAAAAATAAGCTACTAAAAAAGCTGCAGTTGGAATAATCATGGAACTATGCAGTTGAATGGATAGAAAAATAATTACCCCTTGTATCCATTTTTTATTGGTCGCAAATACTAACAAAAAACAGGACGTGGCTAATCCATTTCGAATCCCATTGGTTCCATACGCCCAATAAGAAAAAGAGCCTATTAAAAGTAATATAGCGTAAAATGCTCCTTTTTTAAAATTAACTTTTGAAACAATATAGATAGGTAAAAAATATAAAAAGCTACATACTGCAAAAAAAAAATTATTTGACATTATTAATGTACAGAGGTACATAAAATAATAAAAGAAATAGTCTTTTTTAGGAATAGCATTTTGCCCTTCTTCTTGAATTTTTAAAAATGTACGATTATACGTTGCCATATCGCCATAATATCGACCACTGATTTGGCGTGTGCCCATATAATATATTGCTAATCCAAATAAAAATACCGAAAGAATTTGTATTGTAATAGTATTAGACCTATCTGATAAATTGTACTTAAACAAATATATTGATGCTATTATAATTATAAATAAAAGCACATAATAATACACATCTGTATAACTTTCGATGGGGATTAAGTCAAACATGTTACAAATTTAAAAGGTTATTCCATTGTTGCATGATGGATACGGTTGAAAAACGAACACTATTTTGTTTTGCATTGGTGCTCATCCGTTGGATTTTGGATGGATTTTGAATTAAATCAATGATATGACGGGCGAACTCTTTCGCATCTTGATTCTTTGCTAAAACTCCATCTTCACCGTTTGTTACGATATGTCGAGGTCCATGAGGACAATCATAAGATACAATGGGTAATCCTACATTTAATGCTTCTAATAAAACTGTAGGAAAACATTCGGTTACAGAAGTTAAGGCATAGAGATTATACTCCGTCATAATTGCTGGAATGTTATTTACCACCCCTTTAAAACATATGACTTCTTGTAATTGATAATTCAAGATTAATTCCTCTAACTCTTCACGTGTTGAACCGTAATTGTCCCCATAGATATGCAATTGCCAGGCTGGAGCATATTGATGAACAACTTTCCAGGCTTCAATCAACTGATCAAATCCCTTGACAGGCGCAATTCGTCCTGCTGCCATCACTTGTTTATTTTTCAAATGCGCTTTTAAATCAGTGGGATCAATCGGATTTGGAATTACGATGGCATTCCCTGTACGCACATATTTCGCCTCATCAGCATTTAGAACCACAATATAATTGTATTTTGATTCAATCCAGTCTGTTATTTTATATTTAACAAGTTCTAAAAATGAAGCCTTTTTTCGGTGCTCTGGCTCCAAATATCTTGAACCATGACGTTCTTTTATAAGTTTCGAATTACCCTTAATAAAAGGCAACCAATAATGATCAAAATTAAAATTGGGTGAAATAATCACATCTGGCTTTAATTTTTTAAAAAGCGCTTTTTGTTTTTTATAATGTAAATAAGCTTTTTTTACATTCTCTACTGAAAAGTAGGATTTGCTTCGATTATAATTAATATTCAAATCAATGCATTGTACACGTTCGTCTAAAGCATAACAAGGCTTTTTACCTTGTTGCTCCGTCGTTACAATATATATTTCTACATAGGGAAGTTTTGCCCAGTAATTCACTTTGGTGGCCATGACCTTTTCTATTCCACCATGTAAATAAATCTGATCGGTATTGAATACTATTTTCATTTACAATGATTTAAATAATTTTTGCCATTGTTGAGCAATATTACCTATAGCAAACCTTTGAACATTAACTTTTGATTTACTTCCAAATTCAGTTCTTAGATCTCCATTTTCTATTAATTGAATTAATTTATCAGACAATTCTTTGATATTACCATTGTTAATAATAAAACCATCTTCATTATTCTTGATGATATCAGATGGTCCATAATCACAATCAAAAGAAATACAAGGCACACCGCAAGACATGGCTTCTGTTAATACCATACCAAAACCTTCAAATCTTGAAGACATCACATAAATAGAACTTTCTAAATACTTATCTTCTATATCTTTTGCAGGAGGAAAATATTGAATATTATTAGATAAATTATTCGTATCTAAAATCGATAAATTCTCTTTTCCATATAAATGTAACTGCCAATCAGGATAAATTTCGTGTACTTTTTCCCATGCTTTCACCAATAAGTCTTGTCCTTTTTGGTAAGAAATTTTACCAACACAAATCACTATTTTATTTCTTAGATTTGATGAAATTTCAGGATTAAAAGATAATGGATTTGAAATTACTTCCATATTTTTTAAAGAAGTCCATTCCTTTTTATTACCTTCTGTAAGAACTACAAAATAAGAAAACTTCTTCGCTAACATTTCCATTAAACCCCATTTTACTTTTATGGTAATTTTTTTTGTAAATGAATAATAATCCTTCCATTCTATCAATTTAGATACGTGACGTTCATAAATTAATTTTGCGTCCGTCTTTAGAAAATGAGGAATAAAGAAAGCTTTTAATCCATCATCACAAACCAAAACAATATCAGGATTAATTTGATCTACTACTTGCTGAATTCCTTTTTTGTAAGCTGAAATATATTGAATAGGATTTCCGCCTACAGGAATAGAAACCATTTTGATTTGATCACTGAAATTATAAAATGAGTTAAGATGTGCATCGTTTAGCGATAGAATTGTTACCTTATATCCTAACTTTTCTGCAAAATAGGATGCTTTAATAGAGAGAACACGTTCTAATCCCCCCGCCCCATTAATACCATTGGTAATGTATAAAAGCTTCATAAAGATTTTATTTTTGGATACACTAATAATTCTATTACTTGAGATGCTCCATAATGAGTAAAATGATTACTATCAAACATATAAGGCAATTGTTTTCGATTATTGAATTTCTCAATATTCTTATGATCATATATATCTATGTATCGATCTTTTGATATGATTCTTTTTAATTTATTATTTAATTCTCTTGTTTCTTCTTTTATAAATTCGGAATCTTCTCGCCCAAATTGATTTAACATCAGAATTTTAGGATAAGGTAAAGTATACGCTTCACTTTGTCCGAGAATTAAGTAATTTACCTTATAACTATCTAATTTGTTTACTAAATTTTTTACGCCTCTTATAACTTCCTCTTCGGATAAATTAATATTAGAATTATGACGCATTAACCAATGCACAGAAATAATTACTAAATCAACCTTTTTTTCAGGGGCGAAAATATATTGATTTAGGATGGAATCTTGAAATACTTTTCTTTCTTTAATACCATTAGATTCCAGAATTGGTAATACATATCCCAAGCTTATCTCTAACCAATTATACTGTGTATATTTTCTAAAAGCGGAGGAAAATTGAGCCATATGGCTATCGCCTACTAATAATATATTTTTTTTTGTCTGACTTACAATCAGACACTTCTCAGAATTATAATTATATAGATTATCATTATCACTTACATAGCATCCACATGGATTAAATTGGTTTGATCGATAATTATTTTTATATTCTTCAGAAAAATTTGCAATTTGAAAATTATCATTTTGGTAAATAGAGAATCGATTAAAAACATCAACCTTTATATATATTAAACCAGATAACAAAGCCAATAAAATCAAATTACAACTTAATACTTTTCCTTTACTAAAAAATTTATTATTTTCTATAAATTTATAAGATAACCAAGCAGATAAAAACGACAGGACAATAAGAACCGTTATATATACAGGACTTATCAATCCAAAATATTTAAATAGGATAAACCATGGCCAGTGCCATAAATAAATTGAATAGGATAAATTACCTAATACTGTAATGATTTTATTATCAAAAATTGGATTATTATTATTTACAATTAATATAGCTGTAGTAGCTAAGACAGGTATAATTGTTAAAAAAGATGGCCAAATATTACTGTCAGAAATAAAATAAACACTTATTCCAATTATAAGAACAGATATTAAAACTATATAATTTTTTATATTATTTTCAATTGTATATTTTCTACCAAAACCGTAAGCTAAACCACCAATACTTAATTCCCAAAAACGAGTAGGTAACATATAAAAAGCAAAATTATTTTCCATCTTATATACACCTAACATTAATAAGAGTGAGGATAACATAATAATAATAAGTATCATCCAAAATTTAGATTCTTTCGCTAAAAATATTTTTCTAAGTCCTAATAAAATCAGTGGATAAATTAAATAAAATTGCCACTCAACTCCTAATGACCATGTATGTAAAAGAATGTTATCATCAGATGAAAAATAGTTTAAATATTTCCAATAATAAATATTTGATCCAAAGAAATTTGAAAAAAATACATATTTAGCATTTAGTTTTAAATCGGCTTTAAAAAAGAATAAAATTGAAATTAATAATACAAACAATAACATTATTTGTAATGCTGGTATTATTCTTTTAGCTCTTTTAATATAAAATTCCTTAAGCGAAAACTTATCTTTTTCAAAAGCATTCAACGTTATAAGTGTCATCAAAAAACCTGAGATGACAAAGAAAATATCTACTCCAATAAAGCCTCCAGAGAAGCCCGAGATTTGAAAATGAAAAAACATAACCATTAAAACTGAAATGGCACGTAAAAAACTTATATCTGTTCTGAATTGCATGAATTACCTATTACCAACTAAAATGTTATACAATTTGGGAGTTTTTTTATCTACTAATTTCCCAATTGTAATAGAAGTTATAATTACAATTATCCAAGAAATAAAGTATATTATTAATCTTATAAAATCGTTAGAGACAAATATTTGGGTTGCTTTAGAAATCATTGTCATTGGAATTCCATGTAAAGCAAATATGAAAAAACTATATTTATAGTAAGAGTGGATTTTTGGGAATTTCTCTCCATTAATCCAATCATATAATCCCCATACAAAAATACATCCTGCAATATTTTTAAAATTATCTAACAACTTAAAGATTAACGATTGTTTTTCTAAGCACAAATCTAAATTACCATTTGCGAATAAAACACAAATTACTAAATAACAAATTCCAAATAATATGGTATAGTTTCTATTAAACTTTATATCTATTTTTTTTATTCCTAAATAGCATCCAACAGTAAAATAGAAAAGAGGATATATCTGAATAATCTTAATACCTAAATGAAATACATTATCTATAAACAACCCTAATACAAACAAAAAAAGTATAATAAGTATTCCCAGCTTGTCAATTAACAACTTGATAAATGGTGTAAGACATACGAAAAGTAAAAGTTCTCTTATAAACCAAAATGGATAATTATAAGGATAGATTAATGCATTTTTAAAATTTTCTATAAAACTTAGATCTATAAATTTATTCGGATACAAATTTCTTATTAAAGGAAGTTGTTGAAATATAAATACTAGACCGAAAATTCCTATACTCCAAATGATATAAGGGATTAATAAAGTTTTTACTCTCTTTTTAATTTTAGATAAATAGGGTATTTCTTGGTACACATTTCTAAAGAATAGAAAACCTGAAATCATAAGATATATAGGAATGATTATCCCTATTAATTGCTTAGAAATTAAATTTTCAAGAATATCAACAGTTGTAAATTTATCACTTATATTTTCTGCGTGGGCTAACACAACTCCAATCATTAACCAAAACGAGAAGAATTTTAATTTTATACTTAGGGATTTATCCATGAACGAAAGATTTTATAAGAGCAAGAAATTTTTTATAATAAAAAGCCGTAAAAAACATCTTCTTTTTCAAGAAAAAGAAATATGGTTTTACAGATAGTTGGTTTGTCGATTGTATATACAATATATAGTCTATATTTTTTATCTCAATTAAATATTCTTTGAACGAAATATTTGTTGGTATATTAATTATGTAATTGGAATAAAATTCTTGATTACGAGAATGTATAATTTTTTCTAAAGGTTTGTCTTTATACCATTTTAATAATTTTACTTGTACTTTCTGAAACTCTATTATTAAATTTCTTGAAAGTTTTGACGTAATACTATTTTCATTTAAACGATTATACCAATACACACTATCTGTAATTCCATAAACTCCTTTACACTGATGAACATATTGTACTAAAAAACATAAATCTTCTTGATAATGTACATCCGTAGGTAATTGTAAATCATTAAGCTGAATAATTTCTTTTTTAAACATTTTTCCCCAAAGGACACCCATGGTTCCCTTAAATAAAAGGGGTTCAAAATAAGATGTTGAAATAAATCCTACTTGTTGGATTTGGTTTATAAGAGCTCCCTTTACATTATAAGTAGAAAGTTCTTTATAATTACCAATCACTAAATCTACATTTTCTTGCGTTAAAAAAGGATTTAATAATTTAGTTACATAATTTAGATCCAAATAATCATCAGCATCAACAAAGCACACATAATCACCAGTAGCTTTTTGTATACCAATATTTCTTGTTTCTGAAGGACCTGAATTTTCTTTTTGAATCCAAACGATTCTCTTGTCTTTTAAATATTTTTTTATGAGAAACTTGGAGTTATCGGTAGATCCATCATCTATTACCACTACTTCTATATTCCTATAAGATTGCGCTAAAATAGATTGTAAACACCTCTCTATATATTGTTCAGCATTATAAACGGGTAAAATAATTGATACAAGAAAATTCATATTATTAAACAATATATTTATCGAAATAGTTTTGGGATTCTTTTCTTAATTCTTTTAATTTGACGTTTATTGATTGGTAATCAATTGGTTTTAACAATGTAGGAATGTTATCAAGGGATGTTATCAATCTATCTTCTAGTCCAAATAAATTAAGTAATGATTTAAAACGATCTAACCCCCTATTTTTATTACCTAACGTAATGAATTGTTTATTAAATAAAATTGAAAATACACAACCGTGAAAAGAATCTGTAATCACATAATCTGCTTGATAGATTGCTTTTAACCAGTCTTCTACAGTATCTACTGTTTCTTCAATTGATGTATAATTAGATTTGGAAATTTTTAATTTGTCTCCAACCTTATATAGTCTTTTACCTGTTAAACTTTGAACCTCTTTTAAGTATTCATCAGTTTGTGCTTCTTTATCTAAAACATAAGATGTTATACCATTTTTAAATTCTTTCTTACTATTTTGAAAAAGATTGATATAATCGTCTACTTCAAGTAACAAGGTTGGATCTATGTGATGTTCTGCCGCTATCCCAATTTTATTCAACATTATTTTAGCATCGTTTTCTCTAACAGAAATCCCATTAAGATTTGAAATTTTCGGTATTAGTTCTTGATCGGCAAATTGATTGGATCCAAAACTTGCTGCATATGAAATTTTAAGTGCAGCGTATGGAAAATTAAGAACTAAATCTTTATTTAAATTATTAGCATAATTTTTATTCCACACTTGATCACTGCCTGTTATTAAAAGATCTTTCTTACTTTTATTGAGATAATTTATAAAAGTTTCATTGGATTTAATTGGTTTAGATATTTGAATATTTGAATCTATAAATCCTTGCATAGGAGCATAATATTCTTTTACTTTTTGAGTATAGTTATAATTAAAAAGCTTGTATAATTCTGTTTTATAAGAATTAATCTTAGATATATTATAATGTCTATCAATATGTTCTACATCTACTTTATAAGTATTTCTAAGAAAAGTTTGCAGTGCAAAAGCCTGTAAAAGGCCTCCGTAGTTATAGTTACCTAATGGTAAGGTAATAATTGCAACATTTTTCATGAGAAGATTCTTTTAATTTTATTTATAATACGTTGGAGAATATTTTTCTTATAAAGTTTTGCATAATCATCATTAATTAATTGCATATGATTAATAAAAACATTTAAATCATTAGATTGTTTTGCTATATGAAATTGTTTATTACTTTCATCCCTAAGCTTTATTCTCAATTCTTGAATTTTTTTAAATTTTTTATCAAAATTACTTGAAGCCTCTACTCTTTTTCGTGGGCTTAAGTTTCCATTTTTTTGGTTAAGATAAAGTCTATATTTTAACCCATTACGTCTATGACTAATTCCAGAGCTTTGAGATTCTATGACTTTTTCGTGGGATAAATCCTCTATATATAATTGTTTTTTATTACGAGCATTTTGAATTAATTTATCTAATTCAGGATTTCTAACAATTATTATATTAGTACCCTCATAATCATTCACATATTCAGGTAACCATGCATCACCAATTGTAATGTCAGCAGTTTCTGCTGTTACATCATCACAAAAATCACAAGCCTTACTTTTAAAATAACCCAATCCCCAATTAGTACCAAACATCTCGTTAACAGGACCAGAAACAATAGTTTCTGATTTTCCACAAGCATCTTCTTTAGTGACTGTTACTCCATATTGATTAGAACCATATCCTTTTAATTTTGTTCTAAAATCAATCATTTTTAAATCTGTAGGAGCTACTCCTAGTTGCCAACCTAACATTTCAGCAAAAGCTTTACTTTTAAGATGCCCACAAACTAAACCAATACTATATTTAATTCTATCTTTTAAAATTTCATTATGATAAGATAAAAGTCTCAACGATTTAATCATACATGGGATACCGACAATTGCATATCTTCCTTCATTATTAGTTATAAAGTCTAATATTTCATCTAGTTTAACAGGATAGTATTTAGATTTTGAATTGAATTGAATTGATTCTGAAGATTTGGAAACTCCGTATTCAAAAAATGTTTTATCTGAATCTGAATGTATAAGATGAATAACAGCGTCTACCATTTCATTTTTTAATAACTCTTCACATATCCAAGACCCTAAACCTCCTGAACTACCATTAATCCTATAATCATCCACAGAAACATATCCCGCATAAGTTTTATATACGTAACCTAATGTGTTAACATAACTATTCTTAGAAAAAAGATCTTTTCCGATTTCATCTTCATTTAAAGCATTATCTGAAAAAGGACAAATTTGATTTAAAAGTTCTTCATTAAATTTATCTGAAATAATTTTAGATTCATATTGCCCAAAATGATTTAAATCTACCGTAAAAGCTTCTTTATCTGTAAATGCACAAGCTCCACAACCTATACAAAAATTCTCTTTAATTACTTCTTTAATTCCTATTTTTTTATCCATTTCAAAATTTCTTCTATTTTAGAGACAATCGCGTCTAAATCATTTTCTTCTACATTTATTTCAAATAATCTCTCACCGTAATAATTTTTAAGAATATCTATTTTTTGCGTGTAGATTTTATAATTTTTTGAAAAAACATCTAACATATGTTCTTGATCAGTTTGCCTTTCAGTTATATTAGATTTATTCTCTCTAATTCTTTTTAATCTATTTTTATTCACATAATCTTCAGAAGCGTGAAGATAAATAATGAATTGCGGAAGTACTATTGATTCAAGATTCGATTCTTTGATACCATAATTAAGGTGTAAAATTCCATCTTCAGAAAAGAAAATATCCTTTTTTTTAAGTTTAGTTTCTAAAAATTTTATCTCTTTAAATTTGTAAGAATAATACTCTTGTATACATTCTTTAATCTCTTCTTTATTAGAATATAATTGTAAACCTTCTTTAAAGATTTGCTGAGTATTTAAATCGTCATCAGAAAATTTTGGACTAAATTTACTTAAAGATCTATAAAATTGTCTTGCTTTATATTTTCTATATATACCATTACTCATCATAAAATTTGATGATGAAATTCCACATAATTCTATAGGTAATAAAAGTTTTTTCTTTATCAAATAATCATAGATATAACTTTTACCAATTCCTGATGGGCCTAATAATTCAATCCAAATCATTTTTTCTTTTTTATGATGGTTATAAGATGGTTTAAGGCTGATAATCCTATAATTTTAGATATAATAAAATAGAATCCTAAGGTTATTGTAGTAAATAGTATTAAAATACTCAAAGGATAACTAATATAGAAAAACTTAAAAATATAAGCGACCATACTTGCAGATATAAATGAAATTATAATATAGGGAAGAACATCTCTTAATTGCTCTATTAAAGAATAGTTAATCATTTTTTTAGTATAATAACTGTTTAGTACATATATAAAAATACTATTTACAACTTGTCCAATCAGAATTCCATAAATTCCCCAATTAATAGATATAATAAAAATAGTGATTGTAATTATTTTTTTATAGAATTCAAGTTTTAATATCAAATCTGTACGCCCTTTAACAGTTAGTACATTCAAATTATACTCACTTAATGGCATTAATAAACCACTTAAACATAAAATTTGTAAATAAGGTGCAGCTGATAACCATTTCTCAGTAAGCAATACAATTACTATATTCTCTGCTTGAAAAAACATAATTATTAAAATAGGAGATAGCACGAATAGAACTGATGTTAATATTTTTTTGTAATAAATTTTTAGCGTTATATCATCTGTAATTTTAGAAAATAATGGAACTAATACTCGTTTAAGAATATTCATAATATTTGAAACGGGTAAATTCTTAAGACTCTCTGCTCGGTTATAAAAACCTAAAATAGTAGGCGATAATTGCTTTCCTATATATATAGTATATATATTCTGAAATATTACATTTAAAATACTTGTAAGCGTTAAATTAATACCAAATCCAAAATGTTTTTTAAATTTTACTTTATCAAATTCGAACGAAGGAATATAATTAGATTTAATCCAAATTTGAAGAGTATCTAGAGTATATTGAATAATTCCCATATAAACTAAACTCCATACACCAAAACCATAATAAGCCATTAGAATTCCGCAAATTGAACTAATAATTAAAGATGGTAATTGAATAATAAATAACTTTTTAAATTCAAGATGTTTTGATATTAAGGATTTTTGAACTGCTCCAAAGGCTTGAATTACAAAAATTATTGAATAAATTCTAATTATTTGAGCTAATTCATCTATTTTATAAAAATCTTCAATTAACGGTGCTACTATATATATAAGAATATATAGTAGTATTGAAACAATGATATTAAATATAAAAACGGTAGATAAATCTTTATTATCAATATCTTTTGATCGTATTATAGATGTTGTCATTCCACTACTCATCAGTAGAACCGCAATACCCGTAATTATACCAAAAAGACCAATTATCCCAAAATCTTCAGGTTCTAATAATCTTGCTAGAATTATAGAGACAAAAAAAGAAATTAGTTGAGTACTAAATTGTTGAATGGCTGTCCATATTACACTAGTAACAGCTTGTTCTTTTAAAGACATGTGTTATTTTATTGTAGAGTCTTCAAAAGTAATTAAACTATTTTGTTTAAGAAAAGTTAAAATGGGTATTTCTGTCCGAATTAACAATTTATTGTTCTTTACAGAAAAATGCGTCCATTTATAAAAATGATTCAGGCAGTTAACTCCCAAGATAAAGGCAAGATAAAGGCAGGATAAAGGCAGGATAAAGGCAGGATACTTGCTTTCGAATGGCCGAATGTTAAAAACATTAACAACGGATGGAGATTGAAAATAGACAAACGATTGAATCCCCAATCCCTAGTCTCCAGACCCCAATCCCTAGTCCCTAATTCACATAACGCTCTGCATGACAAGGAGGTTAACGTTTTACGCCATACGTTTGATCTCAAAACCCATAACTCACCGCCCTCAACCGTTATCCGTTAAGCAAAGTTAGAACTTACAACAAAAAAGCCTGAACAGTTTCCTATTCAAGCTTTTATAATCTATCGTTAAAAAAATAATTTAATCTTCTCCGTATAAATCGCGCGTATACACCTTTTCAGCGACATCTTCCAATTCAGCAGCACGACGATTAGAAATAATCACATCCGACACTTTTTTAAATTCTTCTAAATCGCGAACGACTTGAGATCCGAAAAAAGTGTCTTCTTTTAAAACCGGTTCAAAGACGATGACTTCAATGCCTTTGGCTTTAATGCGTTTCATAATTCCTTGTATTGCTGAGGCACGGAAATTATCCGAACCCGCTTTCATAATTAAGCGGTAGATTCCGACTTTCTTAGGATTCTTCGCAATAATCGAATCCGCAATAAAATCTTTTCGGGTACGATTAGAATCTACAATGGCTTTGATTAAGTTATTGGGTACGCTGTTATAATTCGCCAATAACTGTTTTGTATCTTTTGGTAAGCAATACCCTCCATATCCAAACGATGGGTTGTTGTAATGCGTTCCAATACGAGGATCTAATCCTACCCCTTCGATAATTTGACGGCTATCTAAATTGAATGTTTCTGCATAACTGTCCAATTCGTTGAAATAAGACACGCGCATCGCCAAATAGGTATTGGAGAACAATTTAATAGCCTCCGCTTCTGATGAGTTGGTAAATAAGACTGGAATCTCTTCTTTTATCGCCCCTTCTTTCAACAATTGCGCAAATTGCTCCGCACGTTCGCTAATTTCTCCAACTATAATGCGAGATGGATATAAATTATCATATAAGGCTTTTCCTTCACGTAAAAACTCTGGAGAGAAAATCACGTTTTGGATGCCTAATTCATTTTTTATTTTCTCTGTAAACCCTACCGGCACTGTGGATTTAATCACACAAACTGCGGTTGGATTATATTGTTGCACTTCCTTTAAAACGCCTTCAACACTTTTGGTATTAAAGTAATTCGTCTCAGGATCATAATCCGTTGGCGTCGCAATAATTATAAATTGAGCGCCTTGATACGCCAAATTCTTATCTAAAGTCGCTGTAAAATTTAATGATTTTTGAGTTAAAAATTCCGTGATTTCTTTATCCTCGATCGGAGAAATCTTTTGATTTAATAAATCAACTTTTTCAGGAACAATATCTAATGCCACCACCTCATGATGTTGTGCCAATAGCATAGCGTTAGATAATCCTACATAACCTGTTCCTACAATTGTTATTTTCATTTTTAACGGATTTAAGTTTTATAATCGACGATCGATTTGTTCTAAGGGTAAAATCCCTTTTACATCATAAATGATTCCATTTTCATGCAAGTAATCAGATAAATTTAAATCTAAAAACGCTTGATGGGCTACCGTTAATACAATCGCATCATATTTCTGACCTTCTAAATCATTTAAAGCTTGGGTAGAAGTAATCCCGTATTCATGCATTACCTCTTCTGGTTTAGCCCATGGATCAAACGTTGTCACATTTAGCGAATAATCGTGTAACCCTTTGATTACATCTACCGCTTTCGTATTACGAACATCAGGACAGTTTTCTTTAAAGGTCACCCCTAAATTTAACACTTTTGCACCATTAACCTTAATGTCTTTCTTAATTAAGGTTTTAACAATTTCAGAGGCTACATACTGACCCATCGAATCATTCAAACGGCGCCCTGCCAAGATAATTTCGGGATGATACCCTTGTTCTTGTGCTTTTTGCGCCAAATAATAAGGATCCACTCCGATACAATGTCCTCCTACTAATCCAGGTTTAAACGGTAAGAAATTCCATTTGGTTCCTGCTGCCGCTAATACCGCATGTGTATCAATATCCAATAAGTTGAAAATTTTAGCCAATTCATTCACAAACGCAATGTTGATATCGCGTTGCGAATTTTCAATCACTTTCGCCGCTTCTGCAACTTTAATGGTGGGCGCAAGATGAGTCCCTGCTACAATTACGGAACGGTATAACGTGTCTACGATTTGTCCAATCGCTGGAGTAGATCCAGAGGTTACTTTTAAAATCTTTTCAACCGTATGTTCTTTATCTCCTGGATTAATTCGCTCTGGTGAATAACCTGCATAAAAATCCTCATTGAATTTTAACCCTGAAACCTTTTCCAACACTGGGATGCATTCTTCTTCCGTCACTCCGGGATAAACTGTTGATTCATAAATCACAATATCTCCTTTAGATAGCACTTTTCCTACCGTTTCAGAAGATTTATACAATGGCGTTAAATCTGGTCGATTGTTTTTATCCACAGGCGTAGGAACGGTTACGATGTATATATTGGCATCTTTTATCTCCTCCAAATTTGCCGAACAATATAACCCATGCTCCCCTGTTGCGAATGGATTTTGAGAAACAAGTACACTTTTTAAGACTTCTTCTTCAACTTCTAAAGTATGATCTTGTCCCTGATTTAATTCTGTAATTCGATTTTGATTGATATCAAATCCGATCACAGGGTATTTTGTTGCAAATAAACGAGCTAAAGGAAGACCGACATAGCCTAAACCAATAACTGCTATTTTATATGTTGAGTTCATGTTTAATTCTTGTTTAAATGGTTGTATGTTATAACGATGAATGGATTCCTTAAATTTTCCGATTGAATACGATTTAAATCGTTTAATCCATCCATCAAAATTTATTTAAGATTCTCCCAATACCACTTTACCGCTTCTTTTAAGCCTTTGTCTATCGTATGGGTGGGTTGATATCCTAGCAATTGTTTGGCTTTTTCTATGGAGGCCAAAGAATGAGGGATATCACCTTGACGATTTGGTCCATGAATCACTTCAACGGAAGCAATTTGAGGATCATATGCACTCAAATAATTTTTTAAATAGCCGATTAAATCGTTTAGAGTAGTTCGATCACCTACTGCGGTGTTATAAACAGTATTAATGGCTCCCGGATTTTCCGTTAACATGGCCAATTCATTCATTTGAATCACATTATCAATATAGGTAAAATCTCTCGAATAATCTCCTGTTCCATTGATTACTGGGGATTCGTGATTCATTAATTGTTTAACAAATAATGGGATAACTGCGGCATAGGCCCCGTTGGGATCTTGTCTTCTTCCAAATACGTTAAAGTAACGCAGACCAATACACGACATGCCATATGTTTTAGAAAAAATATCAGCATATAATTCATTCACATATTTAGTGATCGCATATGGCGATAAAGGTTTTCCAATGATATCTTCTACTTTGGGTAGATTTTCGGAATCTCCATAAGTTGAGGATGATGCCGCATACACAAAACGGTGAACTTTTTCATCTCTTGCCGCTGTCAACATGTTTAAAAATCCCGTCACATTGACCTCATTGGACGTTTGGGGATCTTTAATGGAACGGGGTACTGATCCCAAAGCAGCTTGATGCAAGACATAATCCACTCCTTGTACCGCTTTTTGACAGGTTTCAAAATCACGAATATCTCCTTCGATCAATTGATAATTCTCATGCGTCAAGAAAGGTTGGATATTGTATCGATGTCCTGTTGCAAAATTATCCAAGCAAGTCACACGATATCCTTTTCCTAAAAAATATTCTGTCAGGTTAGATCCTATAAACCCAGCGCCTCCAGTGATTAAAATATGTTTCATGAATTTATTCAATAAGAGATGGAAACAAATGTACCAACTCTTTTAAGATTTTATAGGTTATTTTTTATAATACGAACGATACCATTTGACAAAGTTTTCAACCCCTTTATCTATGGGATAATGGGGTTGATATTCATAATTCTCCATTAAATCATGAACATCCGCCCATGTCTGGTTCACATCGCCTGGTTGCATTGGTAACATTTCTAAAGTAGCTTTTAATCCTGTAGAATGTTCCACTTCTCGAATGAAATCCATCAATTGCACCGGTTTACTGTTCCCTATATTATACAATTGATAATGATTTATAGGCTCCTTTTCAACTAATCTTAGAATCCCTTGTATAATGTCGTCGATGTATGTAAAGTCACGGGATAAATCCCCATGATTAAATACCTTTATCGGGCGTTGGTTAAAAATGGCATCTGTAAATAGAAACATTGCCATATCCGGACGTCCCCACGGCCCATATACCGTAAAGAACCGTAATCCTATTGTTTGTATTCCGTACAAATGACTGTAGGCATGGGCCATCAATTCATTGGACTTTTTCGTGGCCGCATATAAACTAATCGGTAAATCTACATTTTGTTGTGTGGAAAAGGGTACATCAGTTGAATTCCCATAAACACTTGAACTACTGGCATACAACAGATGTTTCACCTTGAACGTTCGACAAGATTCCAAGACATTTAAAAATCCCACCAAATTACTTTGCCCATATGCATGTGGATTTTCGATACTGTAACGAACCCCCGCTTGGGCAGCCAAATGAATAACGCGATCAAATTGATAGGCTTCAAACAAGGAAGTCATAAATTCCAAGTCTTCTAAATTTGCACGGTAGAAGTGAAAGTTAAGCGCCTTCGAAGTACATTTTTGTTGAAAAATACGCGCTTCAGCACGATCAATGCCTAGTTCATTTAAACGACCATACTTTAAATTGACATCGTAATAATCATTGATATTATCATAACCGATTACGTGATGCCCTAAGGCACAAAGCGCTTGGGATAAATGCATACCAATAAATCCGGCAGCTCCTGTGACTAATATTTTTTCCATAGTTAAGTTCGTAGGTGGTATTATTTTATGCTCTCATTATTCGCCACAACTTGGCGTAAAGAAGAGCTTGAAAAACGATGGCTTCTTTTATTGTAATATATTTCAATTTGATTGTCGATACAAAATTGTTTTCCTGTAAAATCTTTATCACGGTATTCTTCTCCAATGATTCGGATGTCAATCGGAATCGCTCTTAAAATATCATCTAAATCTTGTTCGGTAGCATACGGAATTATTTCATCCACATATTTGCATCCCTGCAATTGAATATAACGTTCTACCACACTTTGAGTCGGTTGATTTTTATTCGGATCAATATGTTGTGGATCCGTATTTAATCCTACAATCAAATGGTCACACATTCTTTTTGCTTCTTCGAGCATCATAATGTGACCTGCATGCAATAAATCAAATGCCCCAAAGGTTATTCCAATCTTCATAAGATAATATTTTATATCAAAACGTTATACAAAAATAGAACTTCAAAAAGTTATAACAACAATTTCTGTTAAAAAAGAAAAGGAGATCCTAAGATCTCCTTTTTATTGATTAAACCAATTCTGGCTTTTTCTTTTCTAAATAATTATACACATTCTTCACTTCTTGTGAATCTTCTTTTTGTAAAATTAAATTCGCTGTCGGTGTTGAAACAAAAATACAATTGCTTAATCCAACAAATGCGGTATAAACATTTGTTCCGATTATCATATTTCCGTTACGATCTACCGGGTGCCCTCCTGAACGAAAATAATCATATAAAGCTTCAAATGAACCCAAATCATCCCATGAAAACTTAGCCTGTACCACTTTAATGCGTTTACTGCGTTCCATCACAGCATAATCGATACTATTCGCCGGAATTTCCATAGATAATGCTTCATCCAAATAACCATCTTGGTTAGCATTCCATGCTTGCAAAGATTTTTCGTAGATTTCCGGCTCAAACTGTTTTAATTCGTCCAATAAAATACCTGCTTTGAAACAGAACATTCCACTGTTCCATAAAAAGTTTCCACGTTCAATAAAATCTTGTGCAGTAATATGATTGGGTTTTTCACGGAACGATAAAACGGTATCCCCTTTATGTTCTATATACCCATAACCTGTTTCAGGATGCGTAGGCTCCACACCAAACGTTACAATGTAATCCGAATTCGCTAAATCAATGGCACGTTGAATCGCATCTTGATATTCATCCATGCGTTGAATCAAATGATCCGATGGAGTCACAATCAAAATATCATTCTTATCAACTGCTAAGGCAGCAAAAGCAATTGCTGCAGCCGTATTACGAGGAACTGCTTCGGTAATCTTAATGCAGTCGACGTTTAATTTCTCCAGAATCTTTTGAGATAAACTTTCGTTATCTTTATTTCCAATGACCATTAAATCCGTTGTAATGGCTTTATTTCTTTTAATAGTTAATTCAAATAAAGAACGATCATTGAATATTTCTAAGTATTGTTTGGGATGTGTTTTACGTGATAAAGGCCATAAACGACTTCCTACACCTCCCGACAATACCACATTATATATTTTCATGTATGCTACGACTTAAAATCAACCTACAAATTTAGAGGATTCTATAGAATTTCAACTATTCTTTAAAAAATTAATAGGTTCGAAACAAATGATTTAACTTTTTCTTAAAATATCAACCTATGAATCCCGATTAGCATAAAGCGAATGTTTAAATTCAAATTAATTTTAATTGGACAAATAGGATTCATTTCAGCTTCTGATCCTCCAAGAGCCAATCCGTCAAGCTGGACTTGTATCAGCTTCTCATCCTCCAAATAAAATTTTTAGTTTGTAATCTGAGGTAAGCCATGGTAAATGAAATTATGTTATATGTAATAAGTTATACGTTATACGTTTTTCATTTTTCATTTTTCATTTTTCACTTTCTATAAGCCTCCCTAAAATAAACACATCACCACTTAATCACTTAACCACTTAACCACTCTTCACGCACAAGCCATACAATGAAATTAGGAATTAGGAATGATGAATGATTGATGAGAAGTAAGGCGTAAGACGTAAAACGAAGTTAGAACAAAAGTAATTTTTCATTTTTCATTTTTCACTTTTCACTTTTCACTTTTAGTTATTCACTAATCTTTTTGCTCAAAATTATTTATTCACATACAAAAATCGGTCACTGAGGTTCTCGAAGTGCCGATTTCCTTTGTCTTCGAGAACCTCAGACACCGGAAATCTTTCATTCAGCACGAAACATTAGCAAAGTAAAGATTTAAAGCCTATAGCATAAAGCCTACAGCTTATAGCATAAAAAAATCCCCAACCAAATAAATGATTGAGGATTTAAATAAAGACTGGCGGCGACCTACTCTCCCGCAATAGCAGTACCATCGGCGCTGAAAGGCTTAACTTCTCTGTTCGGAATGGGAAGAGGTGAGCCCTTTCGCTATAACCACCCTAATTTCTTAGTTATTTTTAATTAGGTTTTGTTCCTAATCTATTTTTGACATTATTAGATAATTGAATACAAATACTATTGTTTTATACAATCCAGTATACAATTCAAATAAGATTAACTAACCTTCTCTATGACGGTTAAATTAATATTTGAAAAAGTTTATGGGTAATTAGTACTACTCGACTTTGACATCACTGCCTTTACATCTATAGCCTATCAACGTGGTAGTCTGCCACGACCCTTTAAAGAAGTCTAATCTTGCGGCGAGTTTCGCACTTATATGCTTTCAGTGCTTATCTCATCCAAACGTAGCTACTCAGCGGTGCACCTGGCGGCACAACTGATACACCAGAGGTTTGTTCAACACGGTCCTCTCGTACTAGAGTCAAGTCCGCTCAAACTTCTAACGATCACAACAGATAGAGACCGAACTGTCTCACGACGTTCTGAACCCAGCTCGCGTGCCACTTTAATGGGCGAACAGCCCAACCCTTGGGACCTTCTCCAGCCCCAGGATGTGACGAGCCGACATCGAGGTGCCGAACCTCCCCGTCGATGTGAGCTCTTGGGGGAGACTAGCCTGTTATCCCCGGAGTACCTTTTATCCTTTGAGCGATGGCCCTTCCATACGGAACCACCGGATCACTATGTCCTGCTTTCGCACCTGCTCGGCTTGTTGGCCTCACAGTCAAGCACCCTTATGCCATTACACTCTACGCACGGTTACCAAGCGTGCTGAGGGTACCTTTGAAAGCCTCCGTTACTCTTTTGGAGGCGACCACCCCAGTCAAACTACCCACCATGCACTGTCCTTCTATCTAGAAGTTAGGCTCCAAGTAAATAAAGGGTGGTATTTCAACAATGACTCCACAAATCCTAGCGAACCTGCTTCATAGTCTCCCACCTATCCTACACATTATTTACCCGAAGTCAATACAAAGCTATAGTAAAGGTTCACAGGGTCTTTTCGTCCCGTTGCGATTAACCGGCATCTTCACCGATACTACAATTTCACCGAGCTCATGGTTGAGACAGTGCCCAGATCGTTACACCATTCGTGCAGGTCGGAACTTACCCGACAAGGAATTTCGCTACCTTAGGACCGTTATAGTTACGGCCGCCGTTTACTGGGGCTTCAGTTAAGAGCTTCGCCGAAGCTAACCCCCTTCCTTAACCTTCCAGCACCGGGCAGGTGTCAGACCCTATACGTCATCTTTCGATTTTGCAGAGTCCTGTGTTTTTGATAAACAGTCGCCTGGGCCTTTTTACTGCGGCTGACTTACGCCAGCGACCTTTCTCCCGAAGTTACAGGTCTATTTTGCCTAATTCCTTAACCATGACTCACTCGAGCGCCTTAGGATACTCTCCTCGACCACCTGTGTCGGTTTACGGTACGGGCTGCACATCTCGCTATTTCTTGGAACAATTTTCAGAGGATTATCACGCCACCCGAAGGATTTGTGTACTATCCCTGCTTTACGCAGGTTCAACGTGCTATTCCGTCAGCACGCACCTCCTACAATCATTCGTCACTTTTATTGAGTGCAGGTACGGGAATATTAACCCGTTTGCCATCCACTACCCCGTTTGGGTTCGTGTTAGGACCCGACTAACCCTAAGCTGATTAGCATAGCTTAGGAAACCTTAGTCTTACGGCGAATAAGTTTCTCACTTATTTTATCGTTACTCATGCCTACATTTTCTTTTCTAAAAGCTCCACCACCCATTACCAGGTGACTTCTGCGCCGTTAGAATGCTCCCCTACCAGTCATACATAAGTATGAATCCATAGCTTCGGTAATATGCTTATGCCCGATTATTATCCATGCCGGATCGCTCGACTAGTGAGCTGTTACGCACTCGTTAAATGAATAGCTGCTTCCAAGCTAACATCCTAGCTGTCAATGCAATCCAACCGCGTTTTTTCAACTTAGCATATATTTGGGGACCTTAGCTGATGGTCTGGGTTCTTTCCCTCTCGGACATGGACCTTAGCACCCATGCCCTCACTGCCTAGAAACATATATTAGCATTCGGAGTTTGTCAGGAATTGGTAGGCGGTGAAGCCCCCGCATCCAATCAGTAGCTCTACCTCTAATATACTTCACTAAACGCTGCACCTAAATGCATTTCGGGGAGTACGAGCTATTTCCCAGTTTGATTGGCCTTTCACCCCTACCCACAGGTCATCCGAAGACTTTTCAACGTCAACCGGTTCGGTCCTCCACTTTGTGTTACCAAAGCTTCAACCTGCCCATGGGTAGATCACAAGGTTTCGCGTCTAATACCACTGACTATATCGCCCTATTCAGACTCGCTTTCGCTTCGGCTCCGTACCTGAAGTACTTAACCTTGCCAGTGACATTAACTCGTAGGCTCATTATGCAAAAGGCACGCCGTCACACTTACGTGCTCCGACCGCTTGTAGGCGTACGGTTTCAGGTTCTATTTCAACTATCTATTCGATATGCTTTTCACCTTTCCTTCACAGTACTAGTTCACTATCGGTCTTTGAGGAGTATTTAGCCTTGGAAGATGGTCCTCCCATATTCGGACAGAATTTCTCGTGTTCCGCCTTACTCGTTATCAACCTTATAACACTTTCGCTTACAGGACTATCACCCTCTTCGGTTAACCTTTCCAGGTTATTCTGCTAGCATTATAAAGTCTTTAGGGCTAATCCGCGTTCGCTCGCCACTACTTACGGAATCTCAATTGATTTCTTTTCCTATTGGTACTTAGATGTTTCAGTTCCCAACGTTCGCTCTGCTTGCGCAGTGACATGTCTTCAACATGCCGGGTTGTCCCATTCGGAAATCTACGGATTAATGCGTATGTGCCGCTCCCCGTAGCTTATCGCAGCTTATCACGTCCTTCATCGCCTCTCAAAGCCTAGGCATCCGCCGTACGCCCTTAGTAACTTTTTTCATAATTTAACCGTCATAATAATGAGCGGTTATGTTAATCTTACTCGTTTTTGTTTAATTGTATACCTTCAATTTGCCGAATTAAATCGTTTAATTATTTAATTCTATATTGCTTTGATTAATTTCTTAATCTCTGTTTGATTGTATGTCGTTAACAATTTCTTGTTATCTTTTTCTAATAATGTCAATGAACTCTTCTTGTCCGTTAGGACTTCGTGGAGAATATCGGAGTCGAACCGATGACCTCTTGCGTGCAAGGCAAGCGCTCTAGCCAGCTGAGCTAATCCCCCTCTTTTTACGTATTACGTACGACGTTAAACGTTTTACGTTGTAGTCTCAGGCAGACTCGAACTGCCGACCTCTACATTATCAGTGTAGCGCTCTAACCAGCTGAGCTATGAGACTCTTTAATACTCTTAAAGAGTGGTCTTTGTAATATATGTTTTTGAAATCAATTTTGACAGTAAATAAAACCGAATTAAGGTCAATCTTCTATAAATAGAAGAAAATTCGTCGTTCTCTAAAAATGAGATGTTCCAGCCGCACCTTCCGGTACGGCTACCTTGTTACGACTTAGCCCTAGTTACCAGTTTTACCCTAGGCAGCTCCTGTTACGGTCACCGACTTCAGGTACCCCCAGCTTCCATGGCTTGACGGGCGGTGTGTACAAGGCCCGGGAACGTATTCACCGCATCATGGCTGATATGCGATTACTAGCGATTCCAGCTTCATAGAGTCGAGTTGCAGACTCCAATCCGAACTGAGATAAGTTTTCGAGATTCGCATCCTGTCGCCAGGTAGCTGCCCTCTGTACTTACCATTGTAGCACGTGTGTAGCCCAAGACGTAAGGGCCGTGATGACTTGACGTCGTCCCCACCTTCCTCTCAACTTGCGTTGGCAGTCTCATTAGAGTCCCCGTCTTTAAACGCTGGCAACTAATGATAGGGGTTGCGCTCGTTGCAGGACTTAACCTAACACCTCACGGCACGAGCTGACGACAGCCATGCAGCACCTTGCATTCTGTCCGAAGAAATATCTGTTTCCAAATACGTCATTATGCATTTAAGCCTTGGTAAGGTTCCTCGCGTATCATCGAATTAAACCACATGCTCCACCGCTTGTGCGGGCCCCCGTCAATTCCTTTGAGTTTCATTCTTGCGAACGTACTCCCCAGGTGGGATACTTATAACTTTCGCTTAGCCACTGAACTTGCGCCCAACAGCAAGTATCCATCGTTTACGGCGTGGACTACCAGGGTATCTAATCCTGTTCGCTCCCCACGCTTTCGTCCATCAGCGTCAGTTGAGGCTTAGTGACCTGCCTTCGCAATTGGTGTTCTGCGTAATATCTAAGCATTTCACCGCTACACTACACATTCCAGCCACTGCAACCTCACTCAAGACCAACAGTATCAATGGCAGTTCCATCGTTAAGCGATGGGCTTTCACCACTGACTTATTGGTCCGCCTACGGACCCTTTAAACCCAATAAATCCGGATAACGCTTGCACCCTCCGTATTACCGCGGCTGCTGGCACGGAGTTAGCCGGTGCTTATTCATATGGTACCTTCAGCTACTCACACGTGAGTAGGTTTATCCCCATATAAAAGAAGTTTACAACCCATAAGGCCGTCATCCTTCACGCGGGATGGCTGGATCAGGCTTTCACCCATTGTCCAATATTCCTCACTGCTGCCTCCCGTAGGAGTCTGGTCCGTGTCTCAGTACCAGTGTGGGGGTTCACCCTCTCAGGCCCCCTACAGATCATCGCCTTGGTGAGCCGTTACCTCACCAACTAGCTAATCTGACGCATGCCTATCCTACTGCGATAAATCTTTCAAAATCTCATCATGCAATGAAATTTATTATAAGGTATTAATCCAAATTTCTCTGGGCTATCCCTTTCAGTAGGGCAAGTTGCATACGCGTTACGCACCCGTGCGCCGGTCTCAAGACAGCAAGCTATCTCTACCCCTCGGCTTGCATGTGTTAAGCCTCCCGCTAGCGTTCATCCTGAGCCAGGATCAAACTCTCCATTGTAAATAATTTCTTTTAGCATTTCTGCTTATGTTTTACAACTTCGAATTTCCTTATGACTCTATTATTTAAGGATTGACCTAATTTATATTCGGCTTTTATTTCTTCTGTCTATATTGTAATTTCAAATGAACTTCTCAATTCAAGCAAACTTCTTTCGTTGTTTGCGGTTGCAAAGGTAATACTTATTTTTAAACTGCAAAATCTTTTTTAAAAAATTTTTGAAGTTTTATTTTTTCAAGACTCTATTAAGAATAATCTTAATTCTCATCTCTCATTAACAAGTTACTTCTTCGCGATTTCAAGTTTTCAACACTACTCTTCTTTCGTATTGAGAGTGCAAATATAGGGCAACATATTTCGTTTTTCCAAATGGTTTTGGGAATTATTTTCACTTTTATCCCTAACTCACTGAACCTCGGTGAAATATTTTTTATACACCTGATATGTTTTACGTCAGACGTTCTACTTTTATCTTGTTTTTAACTGGTTTCCGTCTTACTTCTCGTTCTAATTATAAATTAGAAATGATGAATTATGAATGGTGAGGCGTAAGGCATAAGACGTAAGTCTTAAGGCGAACTTAGAACTAAGTTACATTTTACAAAAAAAACAAAACCTATAACGTAAAACGTACCACGTATAACGTAAGACGAAGTTAGAACAAAAGTAATTTTTCATTTTTCACTTTTAGTTATTCACTAATCATTTTTCATGGCAGTATCCAAAAAACTGTGTATATATAAAATAAGGTGGGTTATTATAACTCACATTTATTTTTTAATTACATTTATAAAATACAGTTTTTTATGAAGAAATCTATTGGCAAAATGATCAAAGATCGTGGTTTATTGGAAGTCGTTAAAACGCTAGAAGACCTTAGTAAATTACTAAAATAACTAGATTTAGAATTATTAGAAGCCATACTCCACTGTGAGCTTGAAGCATATTTAGGCTATACAAAAATGAAAAAAGTGATAATTCTAACTCACGAAACGGGACTACTTCCAAACGTATAAAAAGTGAATTCGGAGAATCTACAATAGAAGTTCCTCGTGATCGAGAGGGTAGTTTTGAGCCTATAATTGTACCAAAGCATCAATCCAAATCAGTTTCAGTCGAAAATATGGTGATATCGCTAAATGCTAAAGGTCTGATTGTTTTGGTATTTACAAACTATATGGTTTTGTACTCTCTACTTCTCCGATATATCTATCATCACCGATAAAGTGAATCAACAAGTATTAGATTGGCAAAACCGTCCATTAGAACCGGTTTATTGCTTTGTTTGGATGGATGGCATCGTTTTTAAAGTTTGACAAGTTGGAAAAGTGATAAATAAGACTATTTACTTAGATGTTGGTTTGAATCGTAAAGGGTATAAAGAAATCCTTGGATTGTGGCTTGAAGAGAACAAATCTGCTGCTTTTTGGCAATGAGTAATGAGAGATTTAAAAGTGCGTGGTGTGGAAGATATTTTGGTTTCTGTAACCGATAATTTGAATGGTTTTACACAAGCAATTAGCAATATTTTCCCTCAAACAAACACGCAAATTTGCGTAGCACATCAGTTCAGAAATTCAGCTCGAAATGTGGTGTGGAAAGATAAAAAAGAGTTTACTTCGGATATGAAGTTAATTTATAATGCGACAAGCAGAGAAATGGCGGCGCATGAATTAGATCGTTTTGCAGAAAAATGGAATCAAAAATATCCTTATGCAATACAATCTTGGAGAAAGAATTGGGACGAATTAACCGTATTTTTTGACTTCACGGGAGAAATTAGAAAAGTTATATATACCACTAATTTAATTGAAAATCTAAATGGAAAAGTCCGTAAATGCACTAAAAATAAGATGGTTTTCCCAACGGATGATGCGCTTAAAAAATCGGTATATTTATCCTTAATGCAGATATCCAAAAAATGGACAAAACCAATTCAAAACTGGGGATTAATTTTAAATCAATTTTTAGCTACATTTGAAAAAAGGGTTCAATTATAAAATAGTTAAACCCATCTGAAAATATGTTTACAGAAAATTTTGGAGAGTGTCTTTTTCATTTTACAAAAACAAAACCTATAACGTAAAACGTACCACGTATAACGTAAGATGAAGTTAGAACAAAAGTAAATTTTTCACTTTTCACTTTTCACTTTTCAATTTTCAATTTTCACTTTTAGTTATTCACTAATCTTTTTACATTTTACAAAAACCAAAACGTATAACGTAAGACGAAGTTAGAACAAAAGTAAATTTTTCACTTTTCACTTTTAGTTATTCACTAATCTTTTTGCTCAAAATTATTTATTCACATACAAAAATCGGTCACTGAGGTTCTCGAAGTGCCGATTTCCTTTGTCTTCGAGAACCTCAGACACCGGAAATCTTTCATTCAGCACGAAACATTAGCAAAGTAAAGATTTAAAGCCTATAGCATAAAGCCTACAGCTTATAGCATAAAAAAAAATCCCCAACCAAATAAATGATTGAGGATTTAAATAAAGACTGGCGGCGACCTACTCTCCCGCAATAGCAGTACCATCGGCGCTGAAAGGCTTAACTTCTCTGTTCGGAATGGGAAGAGGTGAGCCCTTTCGCTATAACCACCCTAATTTCTTAGATATTTTTAATTAGGTTTGATTCCTAATCTATTTTTGACATTATTAGATAATTGAATACAAATACTCTTGCTTATACAATCCAGTATACAATTCAAATAAGATTAACTAACCTTCTCTATGACGGTTAAATTAATATTTGAAAAAGTTTATGGGTAATTAGTACTACTCGACTTTGACATCACTGCCTTTACATCTATAGCCTATCAACGTGGTAGTCTGCCACGACCCTTTAAAGAAGTCTAATCTTGCGGCGAGTTTCGCACTTATATGCTTTCAGTGCTTATCTCATCCAAACGTAGCTACTCAGCGGTGCACCTGGCGGCACAACTGATACACCAGAGGTTTGTTCAACACGGTCCTCTCGTACTAGAGTCAAGTCCGCTCAAACTTCTAACGATCACAACAGATAGAGACCGAACTGTCTCACGACGTTCTGAACCCAGCTCGCGTGCCACTTTAATGGGCGAACAGCCCAACCCTTGGGACCTTCTCCAGCCCCAGGATGTGACGAGCCGACATCGAGGTGCCGAACCTCCCCGTCGATGTGAGCTCTTGGGGGAGACTAGCCTGTTATCCCCGGAGTACCTTTTATCCTTTGAGCGATGGCCCTTCCATACGGAACCACCGGATCACTATGTCCTGCTTTCGCACCTGCTCGGCTTGTTGGCCTCACAGTCAAGCACCCTTATGCCATTACACTCTACGCACGGTTACCAAGCGTGCTGAGGGTACCTTTGAAAGCCTCCGTTACTCTTTTGGAGGCGACCACCCCAGTCAAACTACCCACCATGCACTGTCCTTCTATCTAGAAGTTAGGCTCCAAGTAAATAAAGGGTGGTATTTCAACAATGACTCCACAAATCCTAGCGAACCTGCTTCATAGTCTCCCACCTATCCTACACATTATTTACCCGAAGTCAATACAAAGCTATAGTAAAGGTTCACAGGGTCTTTTCGTCCCGTTGCGATTAACCGGCATCTTCACCGATACTACAATTTCACCGAGCTCATGGTTGAGACAGTGCCCAGATCGTTACACCATTCGTGCAGGTCGGAACTTACCCGACAAGGAATTTCGCTACCTTAGGACCGTTATAGTTACGGCCGCCGTTTACTGGGGCTTCAGTTAAGAGCTTCGCCGAAGCTAACCCCCTTCCTTAACCTTCCAGCACCGGGCAGGTGTCAGACCCTATACGTCATCTTTCGATTTTGCAGAGTCCTGTGTTTTTGATAAACAGTCGCCTGGGCCTTTTTACTGCGGCTGACTTACGCCAGCGACCTTTCTCCCGAAGTTACAGGTCTATTTTGCCTAATTCCTTAACCATGACTCACTCGAGCGCCTTAGGATACTCTCCTCGACCACCTGTGTCGGTTTACGGTACGGGCTGCACATCTCGCTATTTCTTGGAACAATTTTCAGAGGATTATCACGCCACCCGAAGGATTTGTGTACTATCCCTGCTTTACGCAGGTTCAACGTGCTATTCCGTCAGCACGCACCTCCTACAATCATTCGTCACTTTTATTGAGTGCAGGTACGGGAATATTAACCCGTTTGCCATCCACTACCCCGTTTGGGTTCGTGTTAGGACCCGACTAACCCTAAGCTGATTAGCATAGCTTAGGAAACCTTAGTCTTACGGCGAATAAGTTTCTCACTTATTTTATCGTTACTCATGCCTACATTTTCTTTTCTAAAAGCTCCACCACCCATTACCAGGTGACTTCTGCGCCGTTAGAATGCTCCCCTACCAGTCATACATAAGTATGAATCCATAGCTTCGGTAATATGCTTATGCCCGATTATTATCCATGCCGGATCGCTCGACTAGTGAGCTGTTACGCACTCGTTAAATGAATAGCTGCTTCCAAGCTAACATCCTAGCTGTCAATGCAATCCAACCGCGTTTTTTCAACTTAGCATATATTTGGGGACCTTAGCTGATGGTCTGGGTTCTTTCCCTCTCGGACATGGACCTTAGCACCCATGCCCTCACTGCCTAGAAACATATATTAGCATTCGGAGTTTGTCAGGAATTGGTAGGCGGTGAAGCCCCCGCATCCAATCAGTAGCTCTACCTCTAATATACTTCACTAAACGCTGCACCTAAATGCATTTCGGGGAGTACGAGCTATTTCCCAGTTTGATTGGCCTTTCACCCCTACCCACAGGTCATCCGAAGACTTTTCAACGTCAACCGGTTCGGTCCTCCACTTTGTGTTACCAAAGCTTCAACCTGCCCATGGGTAGATCACAAGGTTTCGCGTCTAATACCACTGACTATATCGCCCTATTCAGACTCGCTTTCGCTTCGGCTCCGTACCTGAAGTACTTAACCTTGCCAGTGACATTAACTCGTAGGCTCATTATGCAAAAGGCACGCCGTCACACTTACGTGCTCCGACCGCTTGTAGGCGTACGGTTTCAGGTTCTATTTCAACTATCTATTCGATATGCTTTTCACCTTTCCTTCACAGTACTAGTTCACTATCGGTCTTTGAGGAGTATTTAGCCTTGGAAGATGGTCCTCCCATATTCGGACAGAATTTCTCGTGTTCCGCCTTACTCGTTATCAACCTTATAACACTTTCGCTTACAGGACTATCACCCTCTTCGGTTAACCTTTCCAGGTTATTCTGCTAGCATTATAAAGTCTTTAGGGCTAATCCGCGTTCGCTCGCCACTACTTACGGAATCTCAATTGATTTCTTTTCCTATTGGTACTTAGATGTTTCAGTTCCCAACGTTCGCTCTGCTTGCGCAGTGACATGTCTTCAACATGCCGGGTTGTCCCATTCGGAAATCTACGGATTAATGCGTATGTGCCGCTCCCCGTAGCTTATCGCAGCTTATCACGTCCTTCATCGCCTCTCAAAGCCTAGGCATCCGCCGTACGCCCTTAGTAACTTTTTTCATAATTTAACCGTCATAATAATGAGCGGTTATGTTAATCTTACTCGTTTTTGTTTAATTGTATACCTTCAATTTGCCGAATTAAATCGTTTAATTATTTAATTCTATATTGCTTTGATTAATTTCTTAATCTCTGTTTGATTGTATGTCGTTAACAATTTCTTGTTATCTTTTTCTAATAATGTCAATGAACTCTTCTTGTCCGTTAGGACTTCGTGGAGAATATCGGAGTCGAACCGATGACCTCTTGCGTGCAAGGCAAGCGCTCTAGCCAGCTGAGCTAATCCCCCTCTTTTTACGTATTACGTACGACGTTAAACGTTTTACGTTGTAGTCTCAGGCAGACTCGAACTGCCGACCTCTACATTATCAGTGTAGCGCTCTAACCAGCTGAGCTATGAGACTCTTTAATACTCTTAAAGAGTGGTCTTTGTAATATATGTTTTTGAAATCAATTTTGACAGTAAATAAAACCGAATTAAGGTCAATCTTCTATAAATAGAAGAAAATTCGTCGTTCTCTAAAAATGAGATGTTCCAGCCGCACCTTCCGGTACGGCTACCTTGTTACGACTTAGCCCTAGTTACCAGTTTTACCCTAGGCAGCTCCTGTTACGGTCACCGACTTCAGGTACCCCCAGCTTCCATGGCTTGACGGGCGGTGTGTACAAGGCCCGGGAACGTATTCACCGCATCATGGCTGATATGCGATTACTAGCGATTCCAGCTTCATAGAGTCGAGTTGCAGACTCCAATCCGAACTGAGATAAGTTTTCGAGATTCGCATCCTGTCGCCAGGTAGCTGCCCTCTGTACTTACCATTGTAGCACGTGTGTAGCCCAAGACGTAAGGGCCGTGATGACTTGACGTCGTCCCCACCTTCCTCTCAACTTGCGTTGGCAGTCTCATTAGAGTCCCCGTCTTTAAACGCTGGCAACTAATGATAGGGGTTGCGCTCGTTGCAGGACTTAACCTAACACCTCACGGCACGAGCTGACGACAGCCATGCAGCACCTTGCATTCTGTCCGAAGAAATATCTGTTTCCAAATACGTCATTATGCATTTAAGCCTTGGTAAGGTTCCTCGCGTATCATCGAATTAAACCACATGCTCCACCGCTTGTGCGGGCCCCCGTCAATTCCTTTGAGTTTCATTCTTGCGAACGTACTCCCCAGGTGGGATACTTATAACTTTCGCTTAGCCACTGAACTTACGCCCAACAGCAAGTATCCATCGTTTACGGCGTGGACTACCAGGGTATCTAATCCTGTTCGCTCCCCACGCTTTCGTCCATCAGCGTCAGTTGAGGCTTAGTGACCTGCCTTCGCAATTGGTGTTCTGCGTAATATCTAAGCATTTCACCGCTACACTACACATTCCAGCCACTGCAACCTCACTCAAGACCAACAGTATCAATGGCAGTTCCATCGTTAAGCGATGGGCTTTCACCACTGACTTATTGGTCCGCCTACGGACCCTTTAAACCCAATAAATCCGGATAACGCTTGCACCCTCCGTATTACCGCGGCTGCTGGCACGGAGTTAGCCGGTGCTTATTCATATGGTACCTTCAGCTACTCACACGTGAGTAGGTTTATCCCCATATAAAAGAAGTTTACAACCCATAAGGCCGTCATCCTTCACGCGGGATGGCTGGATCAGGCTTTCACCCATTGTCCAATATTCCTCACTGCTGCCTCCCGTAGGAGTCTGGTCCGTGTCTCAGTACCAGTGTGGGGGTTCACCCTCTCAGGCCCCCTACAGATCATCGCCTTGGTGAGCCGTTACCTCACCAACTAGCTAATCTGACGCATGCCTATCCTACTGCGATAAATCTTTCAAGTATTACTGATGCCAGTCTCACTATTATAAGGTATTAATCCAAATTTCTCTGGGCTATCCCTTTCAGTAGGGCAAGTTGCATACGCGTTACGCACCCGTGCGCCGGTCTCAAGATAGCAAGCTATCCCTACCCCTCGGCTTGCATGTGTTAAGCCTCCCGCTAGCGTTCATCCTGAGCCAGGATCAAACTCTCCATTGTAAATAATTTCTTTTAGCATTTCTGCTTATGTTTTACAACTTCGAATTTCCTTTAGCTCTATTATTTAAGGATTGACCTAATTTATATTCGGCTTTTATTTCTTCTGTCTATATTGTAATTTCAAATGAACTTCTCAATTCTAACAAACTTCTTTCGTTGTTTGCGGTTGCAAAGGTAATACTTATTTTTAAACTACAAAATCTTTTTTTAAAAATTTTTGAAGTTTTATTTTTTCAAGACTTTATTAAGAATAATCTTAATTCTCATCTCTCATTAACAAGTTACTTCTTCGCGATTTCAAGTTTTCAACACTACTCTTCTTTCGTATTGAGAGTGCAAATATAGGGCAACATAATTCGTTTTTCCAAATGGTTTTTGAAATTTTTTTCTGTTTTTAACTTAACTAACTGGGTTGAAGGGAAATATTTTTTGTGATATTTTTTGTTTTACCTCGTTCGGTGTTGAAGTTAGTAAGTTGTTACGTTTTTAAGGTACAAGTTGTGGTGAGAGATTAGGGATTAGGGATTAGAAGTTAGAAATAAGGTTTACACTTATTACTTATTACTTAATACAATCAAGGGGATTCTTCACTTCACTAACGCTTCGTTCGGAATAACAGGTTAATTGGGTAATTGGGTAATGTGATAATTAGATAATGTGAAAATGATTTGGAATTAATTTCAAATTTAAAGTAGCATACCTTAGGTCCTAAAACTTAGAACTTAAAACGTAATACGTCCTTTAACCGCGTTAGGGATAGAAGTGGAAATCCTTTGCGGTAGCAAAGATTGTAACGTATAGCCCGACCGAGCGTGCATAAGGAAATAGCGTTATAAAGAAAGATGGGATGGAGAATTAGAAAAGGAGTCGAGAAAAAGATGGGGATAGCGAGGGAACGCCCAAATATAAAAAAAGCATCTACAATAATGCAGATGCTTGATATTATATGAATATGTAATAGAATTAGTTTGCTAATACGATTACAGTATTGTTATTCATTTCTAATGTTCCTCCTTTGATGTCAAATAATAAAGTCTTTGCTTGAGATGGAGAAGTATATACTTTTCCTGAATTATTATCGAAATCTTTGAAAGTAGATTCGTGAACAGCAATTTTAATTGTTCCTTCACCTAAAGTTGCTACAATAGGGGCGTGGTTATTTAAGATTTGGAATTCACCATCTTTACCAGGTAAAGTGATTGCATCAATCTCACCGTCAAAAATTACTTGTTCTGGAGTGATAATTTGTAATTGCATATCCGATCTATTTTAAAAAAAAGAGTACTTCGTTGTCTTTATAAACAAGAAACGTAAGCACTCTTTCATATCGTTATTAAATTAATTATTTAACGTCTGCTAACATTTTCTCACCTGCTTCAATCGCTTCTTCGATTGTACCACGTAAGTTGAATGCTGCTTCTGGGTATTGGTCAACTTCACCGTCTAAGATCATGTTAAATCCTTTGATTGTGTCTTTGATGTCAACTAATACACCTGGGATACCTGTAAACTGCTCTGCAACATGGAATGGTTGAGATAAGAAACGTTGGATACGACGTGCACGGTGTACAACTAATTTATCCTCTTCTGATAACTCTTCCATACCTAAGATCGCGATAATATCTTGTAACGCGTTGTAACGTTGTAAGATTTCTTTTACGCGTTGTGCTGTTTCGTAGTGCTCTTTACCAACGATCTCTGGAGTTAAGATACGAGATGTAGAGTTTAATGGATCTACCGCTGGGTAAATACCTAACGAAGCAATTTTACGATCTAATACAGTCGTAGCATCTAAGTGCGCGAACGTTGTTGCTGGCGCCGGGTCAGTTAAGTCATCCGCAGGAACGTAAACCGCCTGTACAGATGTAATTGATCCGTTTTTAGTAGATGTAATACGCTCTTGCATTGCACCCATCTCAGTTGCTAATGTAGGTTGGTAACCTACCGCAGATGGCATACGTCCTAATAAGGCAGACACCTCAGAACCAGCCTGAGTGAAACGGAAGATATTATCAACGAAGAATAATACGTCTTTTCCTTTTCCTTGTCCATCACCATCACGGAAGTACTCTGCTAATGTTAAACCTGTTAAGGCAACACGAGCACGTGCACCTGGAGGCTCATTCATTTGTCCGAATACGAATGCCGCTTTAGAGTCTTTTAATAACTCCATATTGATTTTAGATAAATCCCATCCACCTTTTTCTGTAGATTCTACGAATTCATCACCATATTTGATAATACCTGATTCGATCATCTCACGAATTAAGTCATTACCTTCACGAGTACGCTCACCAACACCAGCGAATACAGATAAACCTCCGTGTCCTTTTGCGATATTGTTAATTAACTCCTGAATTAATACTGTTTTACCTACTCCGGCACCACCGAATAAACCAATTTTACCTCCTTTTGCGTAAGGCTCAATTAAGTCAATTACTTTAATCCCTGTAAATAAAACTTCAGTTGCTGTTGATAAATCCTCGAATTTTGGAGCAGAACGGTGAATTGGTAATCCATTCGCTTTGTCTAAATTCCCTAAACCATCAATAGCATCTCCAACTACATTGAATACACGTCCTTTAATTTCTTCACCGATTGGAACCATAATTGGTTGTCCAACAGCGATAACTTCTTGTCCTCTTTGTAAACCATCAGAACTATCCATTGCAATACAACGTACAGTATCTTCTCCGATGTGTTGTTCAACCTCAAGGATTAAAGTTTCTTTTCCAGCACGAGGAACTTCTAATGCATCATAAATATTTGGAAGGCCTTCAGCGTTATCAAAAATAACATCAATTACAGGTCCGATAACCTGAGCAATTCTACCTTTCTTTTGATTTGCCATTATATGAAATGATTTAGTTTATTTTATTTGGGTGCAAAGGTAAGTCAATTCTATCTTATTATTATTATAGTTTTTAAGATTTTTGTCATAATATTTTGATTATTAATCAAGAATTTATAATAATTAACTAAATTTTAATCATATTAATCTTTATCAATTCCACCTCCGTACATTTCTTGTACGTTTTTTTGGTAGGCTTTATAAATTTCGCTAAACTCTTCTTGTGTAATTGTTTCATTTGATATTTTAGAGAAATAAGGTTTTAATTCTGAATCATCTTTTAGGAAATCAATATTTTTCATTTTATAAATAACAGTAGGTTTATCATCCGATTTTGGTTGAATAAAAACTTCTAATACCAAACCTGGATAACCTAATATTTTTGATGGACCACATTTTGTTTTGATATCCTTAGCATACCAAACTTCTGTAAAATCATTGATTGATTCTAAGGTTAATTTAGTTGCTAAAATTCCGTTGATTGTTTTTGTTTCGCGATGATTTTGCCATCTATTGCTTAGTTTTAATGGAGACTTAACCTTATAGTTTTTATGCTCGATCGTAATATCTTGATAAATGTATTTTTCTGATGGATTTGTAACAATAAAATTAGTTGTGTAATTACCTATAGATTCTACACGATTTGTTTGACCTAATTTTTCTTGTTTTTTATACAAGCACAAATCGTCTTCATTTATTAGTAAAACATGTTCTTTAGGTGTCTCATAATTACTAATTATTACATCTGAAAGATTCTTTTTAGAACTTTCTGGTAACAAATAAATTTCATCATATTCAACTTTATAATTTTGAGAATAAACGAACACCCCGATAAATAATAAAAGAATATTTTTCATGATTAATTATTTTTTTAGTTCTAAATATTCTTGATAAGTAATTGCAGTTGAAAAATCGTATTCACTAATATATGATTGAACTAATTCGCTAGTATTTTCAAATTTTTCAAATTCAAAAAAAACTGTTTTATCTTCATTATACAATTCTAATATAATACCTTTCAATCCATTAATTGCGATTGGTCCATATGGCAATGGTAATTGTTCTGTAAACCATGCAAAATATTTTTTTTCATTAATAATCTTATACGCCTTAAAACATTTGAAATCTCCTATTTGTTTCGTTTCATCTGTCAAAATCCATTCGTCATTATTAGGAGTTATAGACATTAATATTTCTTGGTTTTTATTGATATTATTTAAGTAAAACTTATTTTTTTTTCTATCATAATAATTAAACAATCTTTTATTAGCTATAGAATCAATTGTATTACTTGGCTGAACAAGTGTTCCATATTCATCTCTGAAAGGTTTTGTTATAGCTTTATCTAATAATGTATAAAAAAATGATTCATGTTCGTCATAGATTAAAATTGAAGTATTCATTTTTCCATCAACATTTATTTTTTTATAAAATATCTTTCCTTGATTTTGTGAATATGTATAATTAGATATCAAAAAAAATATCAGTATTAAAAAACTTAATTTATTCATCTTTTGATTGTATTATTTTTTATTAAAATGGCATACAAAAAAGTCTGCCATTTTAATAAATACCTGGTGCAGATTCTTCTTCTGTATTAGGACAAAGTACTTGTACCCATGGAGTACATGATTTTTCTGTGTAAGTATTTCCATCAGGACCTACAGTAGTTGTAATTGTACATTCTCTCACAAAACATGCGTCAGGTGTCGATTTAGATTCTACAAATTTCTCTTTGTTAATTTTAACTCAAAGATTTGTAGAATTATTAAACTCTGCAATAGAAAAAGAGCTTACCAATAAGGCTCCTAGTAAAATAATTTTCTTCATAATAAATATTTTATATGTTAATAATATTATGAATTTAGTAAATGAATTTAGTAAATTCAAATTTATTTTAATCTCTTTATTTAAAAATCAATCAATTACATTTCACCTTAATAAAAAAGATAACTGAAGTTCGATTTGAATGCCTTAATTTTATGCAAAATTATATGAAGTGGAAGTACATCGATTAATAAAAAATATCAAAACCATCAAAAATCCTGTTTTAACTTTAGGGATGTATGATGGTGTACATATTGGTCATCAAACCATTATCAATCAACTGAATCAAATTGCAGATGAAATTGATGGAGAAAGTGTATTGTTGACATTTGATCCACATCCACGAATGGTGTTACAACCGAATTGCGATTTAAAGTTTATCTATACTTTAAATGAAAAAGAAGAAGCCTTAGAAAAATTAGGTTTAGATCATTTAATCATTCATCCATTTACAAAGGAATTTTCACAGTTAACTTCTTTAGAATTTGTAAGAGATTTATTAGTAAATCAAATCAATATTCATACGTTAGTTATTGGTTACGATCATCATTTCGGGAAAAATCGTGAAGGAAATTATGAACAATTAGAAATCTTATCGAAAGAATATGGATTTCAACTGGTTCAAATAGAAGCAGTGGATTGCGATGATATTGCTGTAAGCTCAACGAAGGTTCGAAAGGCTTTAACAGAAGGTAATATTGATTATGTAAATAAAGCTTTAGGTTGTAACTATCCTTTAAGTGGGGTAGTGGTACATGGCGACAAAATCGGACGTACACTCGGTTTCCCTACTGCTAATCTAAGAGTAAATAATTTGAAGATTGTCCCTGCTCATGGGGTTTACAGTGTGAATGTGTTTGTAGAGGATAAAAAATATTTAGGATTGCTAAGTATCGGAGTTCGCGCCACAGTAACAAATTCGCAGGAATTGCGAATTGAGGTCAATATTTTAGACTTTAATGAAGACATTTACGGAAAGACGATTCGATTAGAATTTTTGGATAAGATTCGAGATGAAAAGAAATTTAACGGCTTAGATGAATTAATCGAGGCAATGCATCAAGATAAAGCACATGCTCTTGCAAAATATGGGCATTAAAAAAGGAGGTTCGATTGAACCTCCTTTTTTATTCCAATGATTTTATTTAATCATTAATTTATAATTGTAAGCTTTGTTATTGATATATACGCGAACGAAATATAATCCTTTCGAAAGATCTTCGACATTCATTTCATTCGTATTGGAATTTACTTTTATCCTTTGACCTGACCAATCCAATACTTCAATGCGCTCTACGGGTTGATTGCTCTGTACTTTAAAAAAATAAGTAGCTGGATTTGGATACAATTGAATGTCTAAGCTTGAGATTTCTTGGTTATTCAACTGACCTAAAATCGTTTCAAAATTAGGTACACCATACCCCAATTGAACATCATAAGAAGGATAAAGATGAGCAGAAGTTTCAACCCATGTTTTGATTTCTTGAGTGGATGCATTTGGTAAAGCGGACATCAATGAAGCAACTGCACCGGCTAAAATGGGCGAGGCAAATGAAGTCCCATTCGCTGCCGTCATATTTCCAGATGGACTAAATGTAGGAGATTGTACACCTAATGCACTGACATTGGGTTTTTGGATTTGATTCGCATTTGGTCCATAAGAGGTAAACCATGCAGGATTGAGGTTCGCGTCTAAAGCACCAATCGAAAAAACATCCACGGCATCCGCAGGAGCTCCTAAATAATGCCAAGAATTATTTCCATCATTTCCCATCGCATTGACTAAAAATATTCCTCTTGATGCAGCAATTTGAGCACCTTTAGAAATTATCGTTGTTTCACCATTCATATCATCATAGGTAAAATCATATCGTGGATCATCAAAAGTGGTATAACCTAAAGAAGTATTTATTAAATCGACACCAACGCTATCTGCACGTTCAGCGGCTTGAACCCAATACAATAATTCTTTTGGTGTTTCTACTGGTGCATCTTCCGATACATATAATGCATACTGTGCATCAGGAGCAGATCCGATGTATTGGTTGTTGATTTTGGCAGCCATGGTTGCCAAAACATTGGTCCCATGGGAATGCATTTGATAAATTGAATTATTGTTGACAAAGTTTTTGGTGTCAACGATTCGATTTTCATGGCGTAAGGCCGAAAATGCATTAATCGTATTCACACCCGGAAATCCCGAATCAATCACTCCGATTAAAATATTCTGACCGGTATAACCTGCTTGATGCAATGGTCCAAGATGCATCTGTTCAATAAAAACTGAACTACTTCCGTAATCTAAAGTAGACTCTAGAAATTTTGAGGAGTGATTTCGCGCCAAAACTTGACGAGGATTTTCATTTCTTACCAAATTCTCTACGGATAGAACAAAAGGCAAATGACTGATTTGAGAAATGGTCGCTTCATTGGAAATTTCTACCATAACCGCATTCAACCATTTTGAAGCTCCAACATACGTTAGATCTAAATTTTTGATTTGTTGTATTAACTGGGTATCAATTGGTACATCTTTATCATCTAACATCACTTGTTTATTCGTTCTTCGATCCAAGGCACGCTGCGAAAGCATCTGAAGAGGATCCGAAAGATATAAAGCAGTATTAAGCTTTGGTTTTAAATGAATCAAATAATAATCTTGCCCCAACGCAAAGTAAGATAGAAGAAGTAATAAAAAAGTTGCTGTTAATCTCATATCGTATTAATTGTCAGCAACTAAAATAAGAATAAGTTTACAATAATTCTACTTATTTTGGAACTGGAATATTAATATAATAGTTAAAAATATTCTCTTTGTTATTGATTAGAATCTGTAAGAGATCCTTTTTAAATTTATCACTATTGGTTGATAGTTCAACTTGACCATTTTTTCGAGTAATGGAAAAGCGCTTGTTATCTTTTTCAAAAATAACTTTATTGTTTTGTTTTTTCACATACATTAAACTCACACGGTCCACTTTCGTCTGTAAAACAATGCGATTACGATTAAAAACAATAGGATCTAATGGTTTTTGCATGCTTGCAGATGGAGTTGTTGATGCAGGCGCAGCAAATGATCTTTTTTCGATCTCTTTAGAATCCACTTTTGCCATCACAATTGCCGTAGAAGCAATAGAATCAAGATTTTTTCTTTCTAATGCAACGTTTTCAGAAACTTTACTCGCTGCCATCGTTACTCTTGTCGAATCTTTGAGTTGATCTTTTAAAGTTTCTTCATCCAATACGGCAGAAGCATTCATCAGCATCATATCAGAAGACGATTCAATCGAAGGTGGCGTTGCAATTCCGTTTGTAGATTGCTTCTTTGTCGGAATTGTGGATTTTTTTACCATCTGTACTTCCGGATCTATCATTCCTGGAGGTTTGGTTTGTTGCACAATCACCGGAACTTTCTCTAAAATTTCATCTACACTTTCTTTTACAATTTCGATGGGCTCATCTCCTTCATTCATATTTTCAATGAAGAAATAGAAGTAAGGGATGGCAATCAGTGCAAATACAGCCGCCGATGACCAAACGCTTTGTATAAAATCGTGTAAAGGCTTTTTCGTTTTATTTTGTTGGAGCCCCGTTTCTATTTTTTGCCAAACAATATCGCGTGGCTTATCCTGAGGCGAATTTTCCTCTACTGCATTTCGAAATAATTCTTCTATGGAATCTTTTTGGTTCACAACAAATTCGCTTTTAGATTAGGATATTTTTCTAATAATTCTTTCAACTTTGACTTCGCTAAATTCAACTGAGATTTTGATGTCCCTTCCGAAATGTTTAGCTGTTCTGCAATTTCTTTATGCTTAAATCCTTCAATCACATGGAGGATAAAAACAATTCGACATCCTTCGGGGAGTACATTTAACAATTGCATTAGCCCACCATCTTCTTCCACAGGGGTGTCTTGTTGAAAAACATGAGAAGAATGATCTTCTATGGACATCCATATGGTTTTCTTCTTTCGCACTTCCATCAAGCATTCATTCACTATGATACGGTGCATCCAACCTTCAAAATTTCCATCTCCTGAGTAAGAATTGATATTCTGAAAAATCTTTAAAAACCCTTTTACCAATGCATCTTCAGCTTCATGTATGTTCACAAAATAGCGCTTACATACTGCGAAAAACCGCGAGTCGTATTTCTCATAAAGCAAACGTTGAGCTTTCGAGTCATTTTTCTTACATTCTTTTATCAGCTGCTGGAGATCCAAGGAATCTTTTACTTTTATATATAGATGCCAAATTAATAGAAAAGGTTGTATAAATTCATCATAATTTTCGTTAAAATTAACCCTAATCATCATAAAAAAAGCTGATAATGATGAAATTACCAGCTTCTATGGGTTGAAAGCAAAGAATTATTTTTTGATGAATTTCTTCACGACGCGTTTTTGGTCTTGATTTAATTCGATCAGATAAACACCTTTTGCCAAATGACTTACATTTAACGTTTGATCTTTCGTTATTCCAGCTTCTAATTGTTGTCCTAACATGTTCGAAATCGAGAATTTAATTTCAGATTTTGATGCTGAAGCGATATTTAAAACATCGGCTGTTGGGTTTGGATATACTAAGAAATCTACTTTATCAAGATCTCCTGTCGATAATTCATCCAATTCGAAAATTGCATGAATATTATATTGATATCCATGATCAATGTTTAATTCTAAGACAGGATCATAAGATAGTCTATCACCCTCCCAACGTAAAAATTTATATCCTGGTAAGGCTACAGCTTCAATTTTTACAGGTACATTATAGAAATACTGACCTGTCCATAAATCATAATTTGAATCAATACCAATTGTATTTTCATTAATTTCAATGGTATTAGTCTTAATAAAACCCTTTTCCTTTTCTGTCTGAAGAGTCAAATTATAAAATCCATCAAGATTAAAATACTCCATAATATGTGAACGCTGAAAATCGATTCTTCTTCGAGCAAATTCTCTCAAAGTTTCAACTTCATTCTCCCACGCTTCTAATGAAGGTATTAGATTCCAGCGTCGTATATGATTTGTCATTTCCGGCCTTAATACGTCTTGATATTCATTTATTAATTCATTGATTCTCTCGGGCTTATAGCTAGTATTTAACAAATCAGCAAAACGATTGATAAAATATTTTTTAAAATTCTCATTATCTAATAACCCCTTTAAAACATAATTTACATAGGTCTCATTTTCATAATTCGTAGTAGTGACCGCATTTTCTAAAGCATTATACATAAAAGTATGATTTAATGCTTCTGGCATACCATTAAAACCCAAATCTAAGTCTTTGAACAACCATCTAAATCTCCCATCTTGACCATAAGGTGCTTCGGGATTATACATCGTTCTTTTGCGGAAATACTCCATATTATTATGAGGCCAGTCAAAATTTGCAGCATAAATTTCTGCTATATGATAATCTGCCACATTGACTTCATCTACATATGTTAAAGCTTGTTGATAGTTTGATTCAATCGACAAATCATTAGTTTTAAAATAACGAATCATTTCTTGATAAAAGGTATCATCTCCTAAATCTACTATTCCATCATTTTCTAAAAAATCGACTTCTTCTTCTTCAATACCAAAAACGCGTTCAAAGTATTTTTCATCAAATCGCTCTCTTAAATTATAAATCCCATAATATTCACCATTAACAAAGTTAATCACAGGAGTATAATTTTGAGTTTCCATATTTAAATGTGCATTTAACCCTTGAATTAACGCATCTCTAAACAATGTTTTTTCAGTATCCTGTCCTGAATTTCTCAATATTAATCGTTTAAAACTTTCATAATGATAGTTTTTAAAAAAACCATAATTCATAGTGCTTTTTCCATAGGAAGATTTTGCATATAAACGATGAGATCGATTAGCATAAAAACGCGTTCCATTTCCATGTAATCGTAATCCTAAATTTTGGTTGATAACAGAATTATGTTGATCTAAGTAAATAAAATTAACTTCTATTTCCGATTCAGATCCACTCGCCCAATAATTGGCATCTGATCGATCATATGCCTCTACTGTAGGATTTTCTAGTCTCCAACGATCAAATAATTTTCCGGCCACAAACAATCCATTTTCATACCCAAAAAGTTTTTCATCGTCTGTGGTAATATTAACAATTGGAAGAGTATAGGCTTGTTCATTAAAGTAGTAAACATGTGTCACGGTCTCAGAACTATTTTCGGTACCATAAGCTTTTGCTCGTACAACAAAACTTTTATCTACTGATGCATTTGGAAAATAAGGATTGGTCTTAAAAGAAGTAGAAATATTAGCAATTCTATTGGGCTCAGATGATCGATTATAGACTAAAATGGGATTCTCGTATGCATTAGAAATTAAAGTGTTTTCAAAGAATTCATACGGTTGTTCTCCTGCAAATTGTGGATATCGTTTCTTATATTGATACGTTCTTCCATTCAAGTTATTAATATCAGGCTCAGAACCGTCTAACGTATAAATAATTTGAACCTCAGGATCTTCGTGTGTTAAGTTTAATTGGAATTCCTCGTTATAAAAACCACTTTCGTGAGAGAAGGTTGGTGGTTGAAGCGACTGCCCAAACAAAGGAGTAATAACTAAAATTGGCAATAAGTAAAATTGTTTCATAAAGTAATTTAAAAATTAATGAAACAAATTTAATAAAATAAAAAAGCTGATAAACAAATATTTATCAGCTTTACAATATCTTATATGCGTATTAAGAATTATCCTACTAATCCATTCGCCACTAAATATTCTGCAATTTGTACAGCATTTGTAGCAGCCCCTTTACGTAAATTATCAGCGACAATCCAACAGTTTAAAGCATTTGGTAAAGATAAATCACGACGAATACGACCTACAAAAACATCATCTTTTCCTTCTGAATAGAATGCCATTGGATACGTATTGGTATCTGGATTATCTTGTAAAGTTACCCCTTCTTGCGCTGCTAATAATTGACGTACATCTGCTAACTCAAAATCATTTTCAAATTCAATATTTACGGATTCTGAATGTCCTCCTTGAACGGGAACACGAACGGCAGTGGCTGTAATGTTCATTTCTTCCACGCGCATAATCTTACGAGGTTCGCGTGTTAATTTTAATTCTTCTTTTGTATACCCTGTTTCTTCATCAAAAACATCACAATGTGGTAAGGCATTTTTAAAGATTTGATAAGGGTATACTTTAGCTACATCACGTCCTTCAATTTCCCCATTCAATTGTTCAACAGCATCTTTACCCGTTCCTGTTACGGATTGGTAAGTCGATACCACCACACGTTTGATTCCATATTTTTTGTGTAATGGATTAAGCACCATTACCAACTGAATGGTAGAACAATTTGGATTGGCAATAATTTTATCTTCCTTTGTTAGAATATCAGCATTGATTTCTGGAACGACTAAAGGAATATGAGGTTCCATTCGCCAGGCTGAAGAATTATCAATAACAGTTGTCCCTACTTCCGCAAACTTTGGCGCCCACTGTTTGGAAGTTTCTCCACCTGCTGAAAAAATGGCGATATCTGGTCGCATATTTACAGCATCCAGCATTGATACAATGGTGTATTTTTCTCCTTTATATTCAATAGTTTGACCTACTGATCTTTCTGATGCTACTGGTATAATTTCAGTGATTGGAAAATTTCGTTCTTCCAAAACTTGGAGCATAACTCTGCCGACCATTCCGGTAGCGCCTACGACTGCTATTCTCATTCGTTTTATATTATGAATTATTAAAATTTGAATTGCAAAATTAAGGATTTAAACCATATCAATCCCTCTATATCACTGATTTTTATAGGATTCGTAATTTATTTGACTTTAATTCATTGAATGGATATTTTCATTGAATTATCATTTTAAAAAATGAATTTTATTAGAATTTTATTATTTAAGGGAACAAAAAAAGGAGCTTAAAAAGCTCCTTTTTTTGTTCTATTTTCAGTCAAAAAAATTATTTTTTGATGATTTTTTCGATTTTGAATCCTTTATCTGTTTTAATTTTTAACAAATAAACGCCTTTTGGTAAATCTTGAACATTAATTTTGTTCGAAGATTGATCCACATATTTTACTGTTCTACCTGTTAAATCACCAATTGTAATCGATTCAATTTTTTCTCCATCATTATTTTGAATGTTAATGAAAGAAGTTGTAGGATTTGGATAAACTGATAATTTCGATTCTTTTACATTATTATTTAATCCTAACGTTGCTTCACCAATTGTTAAATTATCAATTGACATTTGTGTTGATAATCCTGCATTATCGTGATTTAAATATAATTCCTTCCATTCAAATCCTGATGCATCAACGTCTGTTCTTGTGTGTACCACTTGGTTATCCACTTTGTACGTAATTGTTCTCGCAGTAGCATCTTTTACAATATCAAGTTTATACCAAGTTTCATCACTTAAAGAAATTGTCGGTACCCAACTTAAAATTTCAAAATCAGCAATATATAATATTTCACTAGTTAAATCTGGACTAATACGATCTCTATAGAAAGATCCATCCGAACTCACTGTAGCAAATTCATAATTTGTTGCACCATCTAAAGTTGTTTGGAAATATAAACTAATATTATCTGCATTTGAGTCCGCTTTTGTGTAATTTGCTCCTACAATTGGATTAGAATATCCCTCATCGTCAGTAATTTGTGGATAACGTGGATCTTGAGCAATAATTAAGGATTGTTCTCCTGCATAAGGTAAATCTGTAGCAATCAATTGATTCATAACAAATTCAGTTCCTGCTGCATTTGTACTTGTCACAGCCCAACCGTTTTGACCATTAATTGATCCTGTTGTAAAACCTTCAGAAGCTTCAAAACCAAAAGATGCATTTTGTAATGTTCTCTGATTTGCAGTTTGATTTGCTGAAACACGTTCTAATCCTTGTACAGATTTCTTTACTTGTTTTTCTAATGTTTGAGATTTATTAGATTGTGCTAAAGCAACAGAACAAGTAGCTATAATAGCTAAGGTAGTAAAAATTTTCTTCATAATATATTTAATAGATTATTAATTCAAAAGTGTTATGAAATACTAATTTACACCTTTTTTTTAATTCTCAAAAAATATATAAAATTTTTAAACATATAAATCTAAATAGAACTATTGCTTTCCATATGCCCATGGAATTGATGAATTCATTATTCATGTCCTAATGAGATAAATTTTATCTATATTAGTATTGTAAAGCTTAAAAATTTACCACAAAAAAAAAGCGAAATCTAAAGATTTCGCTTTTTTTTATCAATCAATAAATGATTATACAAATTCGTTGTACGCTGATTTTAAGTTTTCTGCAATCGCAGCTGCAGAATGTCCTTCGATGTGGTGACGCTCTAACATGTGAACTAATTCACCATCTTTAAATAAAGCTACAGCTGGAGAACTTGGTGGGAATGGTGCAAAAAACTCACGTGCTTTTGCGACTGCATCTTTATCAAATCCTGCGAAAACTGTTGTTAAGTTTGCTGGTACTTTATCGTTATCTAACGATTGTAAAACACCTGGTCTTGCAGCTCCTGCAGCACAACCACACACACTATTTACCATCACTAAAGTTGTTCCTGGTTTAGCGATAGCAGCTTCTACTTGCTCTGGAGTTGTTAAATCTTCGAAACCGTTAGAAGTTAATTGCTCCTTCATCGGCATAACTATTTCTGCTGGATACATATTTCTAAATTTTTATATTTAATTTTATTAAAAGTCAAAGTTACATATAATCTAAAACTTTTAGAATACTTACCTTTGAATTCTCAAATTTACGAAGAAGTTTACACACATGAAATTGACATTTGGTAAGAACGAAAAATTAAAAAGTAAAAAAGCCATCGAAGCTTTGTTTTCAGAAGGTCAGTCCTATGTGTCTCATCCCATACGCATTGTTTATAAAGTTAATCCCAAATCAGATTATACGATTCGTATTGCTGAAAGTGTAGCCAAGAAAAAATTTAAACATGCAGTGGATCGAAATTTACTAAAACGTAGAATCAAAGAAGCTTATCGATTAAATAAACATCTTATTGAAATTACAGAAGATGTTTCCATTGATATTTTATTTATCTACACTTCTTCTAAAATTCAATCTTACGAAAAAATTGATCAATCCCTTCAAGAAATTTTAACGAAACTGAATATAAAACTCAATAAAAAAGAGCAACACTAATTGTGTTGCTCTTTTATTATTGATTAAGTTTAAAATGTTTAAGCGATTTTGTTCACGTTTTTCTGAAGTTTAAAGAAACTAAAGAAAACGAAAGCTAAAATTAACCCACAAATAGAAGCCCCTAATCCAATAATCATTGGAAAATTTTCTTCTGCTAAAACTCCTGCTTCGTAATCCATCATGTATAGGTTGTACCCTAATGCTCCAACTAATACAGCAGTGATGATATAAATATATGTTTTCATTGTCAAATGACTTATTATAAATTAAACTCTTGGATAAATAATGCCCCAATATTTGATGTAAATAACTTGATTGCAATTGAAAGCAAAATTACACCAAAAACTTTCTTTAAAACTGATAAAACACCAGGTCCCATCCATTTTTCTAGTTTTCCAGCAAACTTTAACACAAAATAAACAATTAACATGTTCAAAATAATTGCCATGACAATATTAATATCTGCATATTGAGAACGTAACGATAAAACTGTTGTTAAAGATCCTGCTCCAGCGACTAATGGGAAAGCAATAGGTACAATAGATGCTGATTTGGATTCGACACCTTTTTGAATTTCGATTCCTAAAATCATTTCTAAGGCAATTATAAAAATTACAAATGCCCCTGCCACGGCGAAAGATTGGACATCGACCCCTACAAGATTTAAAATTTTAGTACCGAAAAATAAGAATGAAATCATCAAAACTCCGGCAGCAATTGATGCTTTCTCGGATTCGATGTGTCCTACTTTACTGCGAATTCCAACAATAATCGGAATACTACCTAAGATATCAATGACAGCAAATAATACAGCAAATGTTGTCCCGATTTCGTTAATGTTTAGTTTAGAAAAAAATTCCATTGATTGGTTGATTTATCATATTTTTTAACAATTGCAAAGTTAGAGCAATTCTTTTGTCTATAAAATATTTTTTAAGATACAACTATCTATAAATCAAAACCCTATTTATTTTATTAATTTTCTAACCAATTTCTAAAATCATTCACTTTTTCTCGACTAACAACGCATTCTTGTTCGGAATAGTGATTTAAAAAAATTTTTAACCGCGAATTGGAGTACACAGAAATGTCTCGGATGGCCTCCAATTTTATCATTTGACCTCTATTAATGCGAAAAAATTGCTTTGGATCAATCAATTCTTCGAGCTTATCTAGGGTATAATCCAGTACATAATTTCTTCCTTCTTTGGTATGAGCATACGTGGCCTTATTTTCACTGTAAAAAAGCTCTATATCTGAAGTCAGAATCATTTTAATCGAAGTTCCTATTTTAGTCGTAAAGCGCTCTTTAAAGGTTTTATTCTGATCCAAAAGATTTCTAAGTTGAGAAAAATTGACTTTTACTTCTCTTTGTTTTTCAAACTTTTCGATCGCAAATGCTAACTCTTCTTCGTCCACAGGTTTTAATAAATAATCCACGCTGTTGAGTTTAAAAGCTTTTAACACATATTCATCATAAGCAGTGGTGAAAATAATTGCGGAATGGATTTCAACTTGATCAAAAATTTCAAACGATAATCCATCGGATAATTGAATATCTAAGAAAATTAAATCTGGTTGTGGATTATTTGATAACCATTCGACACTTTCTTCTATCGAGTGTAAAGATTTAGAAACTTCTAATCCTAATTTTTCGATGCGACGTTGGAGTAGGCGAGCGGCTGGTTTTTCGTCTTCTATGATTATAATTTTCATCCTAACTCCATTTTTTAGTTTGATTATTTTTATCTAAAATTTCTTGTGCTTTACGTTATTCCCAGTTTTCTTCGATTCCATTTACTTTAATCCATTCGGTAAATATGTTATATAAAATAAAAAGTGATACAATTATCGAAAATTTTAATTGATTTAAATAATAAAAAGATATTCCGATAGCTAATAAGTTCCAAAATAAATTTATATAAAATTTTTTTAAAGCTTTGACTTTATCTTTTGCTTCTTCATAATCTAAATTATCTTCTGGTTCAATATTAATTTTTTGCGATAAAATAGGAAGTTTTACACTAAAATTTTCTTCGGTTTGTTGGATATCAATTCTTTGATTTGAAATCAATTGATAACGATTTTTAATATTATTTAATCCAACACCTGTCGAATCTTTCACTGAAGTTTTTAATTGGAGAGAATTTTCAACTATTAAATGTTGACCTTCTTTATACATTCTAATTTTTAAAGGTTTTGATTCGGATACAATATTATGTTTAATCGTATTTTCTAATAAAATCTGTAACGCCAAAGGGATGATAAATTCATTTTCCGGAAATTGGTAGACATCTAATTCAAAGTCGATACTATTCTCGAAACGGAGTTTTAATAATTTGATGTAGGTTTTTGCAAAATTGATTTCTTCCGATAGCGGAACAACTTCTTTGTCTTTTTGTTCTAGTAAATAACGATAAATTTTAGAAAGCGAAGTTGTAAAATCAATGGCCTTATCTGGATTTTCTTCGATTAGACCGGTTAAAACATTTAAACTATTGAACAAAAAATGGGGATCTAACTGATTTTTTAACGTCTCGAAATTAGCAGTTGCCTTTTCCGCTTTTGTCGATTGTTGGATAATCTCTGTTTCTAATCTGTTTTTCTTTCGATCGATAAAATAAAAAACACCCAAAAATATTGCAGAAATAAGTCCAATCACCATGTAATTTCCTAAACTATCGTAAAATATTTCTTGTTTTAGATTGGGATTAATGAATTGTATAAAAACAAAATATAAAACTAAATTAAAAACAATTGCTTGAATAAAAAATTTCCAAAACACATAACGATGATACCCATTTTTATTTATTTCTTGTCGATAATCGTAAAAGATCTTCGAGCCTATAAATGATGCCCAAACACTATAAACGAAATACCATTTGAAATAGATAATACTTTCGTCTGAAAGGTAATTTTCAATAGTAGTATTCGGATTAACAAAGAATATAATGGTATAAATAATAAGATTTCCAACTAAGAGAACAAGCAAATTTCTAATTATATTTTTATTATTAGAAACCATTTTTCCAACAATAAACATATATAACAATAATCCTAAAAAGATATATGCTAATAATCTATTAAAAATATCTTTTGTGATATTTGAACCCTTATTGAAACCATATTCTGGTATATTTTCAAAAAAATCAAAATACATCAAAAATACAACTATCGCAATCGATACGATATAAACATAGGCATCTTTCAATTTTGTCATCACCCAATCCTTTCTATAATCCAAACAATTAACTCATTCAGAAAATTCAACATTAAATAAATCATTGCATTACTTTTTACACTCCTTATTTAATAAATTTTCCGCTCGATCTTTTCCCCAGTTTGGTTCAAATTTCCCTGTTTGCTCTGTTGCAAATAAAGCTAAAGCTTTTTCAACAGCTTTGCAATCATTTGTTAGATCTCCTCCAACAAATTTTGAAGCAACAATATTAAATTCTGCTTTTCCTAATATCGTTCTAGGATTATTTGGATTCAAAAGTTTAGCTTTCGCATAAACCGATTGTACTTCATCCATCAAAGCAAAACCATTTCGCATCGGATTCAACATAATTTCAGAAGATAAATTCAGTGCTTTGAGGTTGAAAACTTCTTCATTGGTTGGATCATCTTTTTCTAATTGAGCAATAATTAATTTCGCGGCATCAATCAGTTCTTCTTTTTTGATGGGATTTGTTTCTTCAAACGATTTTAAAGTTTGTGTAAATGCTAAATAATATTGCGGTAATCTTTCTTTCGGAAATAGATGAGCGACTTTTTGGAATTGTTCAATTCCTTGATCATTTCCTTTTTTCCAAGCTTTGAAAGCATTTGTCATTACTTCATCAAAATTGGTTTGACCAAAAGTTACTGATGTTAGAATTATCGATAGTGTAAAGAATAGTTTTTTCATTGGATTTTATTTTTCATTTGATGATGTAAAGTTGTATCAAAAGAAAATCGAAAGAAAAAGAAAGTGGATGAACTGTTGATTGTGTGGGATGGAGTGTAATTAAAAAAGGAGATCAAAAATTGATCTCCTTTTTATGACTATAATTTGAATTATCTCGTTACTTCTTTGAATAGTTTTTCGGTACGGAAATAGATTTCCGTTAAATCGTCGTTAGTTGATGAAATGGCTGAATATTTCGCCTGACGAGCTTTATTCAATAAGTTTTTCCATTCTTCAACTTGCGGGGTTTCCCATCCGTATTGCATGAGTTTTTCACCAACTGAATAATCCGAAAAATGGGCCAATTCCGTTCCGGTAAATTTCATTCCCATTTCACATAAAAGATCTTCTTGCAATTGGAAGAACATTTTAAAATCTGGATGTTGAATATTATCTTGTAATTTTTCTAATTTTTGTTTTAAAATACGTTTACTTTCTTCTGAAACCTGAATTGTTGTCGGTTGCACTTCTACATTAGGAGAGGTTACAGCTTTTGGAGCAAAACGCTGCTTATCATCCATCTCCGGATGTTTTTCAACATATTGTTCCTCATTGCCCTCTTTTTTACGACGTAATAAGAGTAAACCTAAAATACTTGCAAATAATAAACCTCCAGCTGTCCATAGCCATTTTCCATTTCCACTGCTTACTGTTTCAGAAATTTCAGCAACTGATTCTACTAAAGCATTTTTAGAAGTATCTTCATTATGACCTTTAAATGCCATATCATTGCCTGTTCCTAATTCTTGGGCTGTTTCACCATTGACGGTTAAATGAACTTCTTCTGATTTTAACGTGACAAATTTTTCTTTCTTGGGATCAAAATAAGAAAACTCTACCGGAGAGATGGTATAGTTTCCACCATATTCTGGCACCATAACAACTTCGGAAGTTACACTCCCTTGCATTCCTTCTTCATACGTCTTAAAATTATTATGACGTTTTGGTGCATACGTTTCTATATTTTTTGGTGCTTTTACTTCTGGTAGGGCAATTTTATTAAAATTACCTGTACCTGAAATTTCAACCTTTAAATTAGCGCTTTCATTTGCATTAATTTCAGTTTTGTTAATGCTCGATTTTAACTTAAAATCGCCTACAGCTCCAGCAAAATTCTTTGGACGACCTTCCATCGGAATTCCTTTTGCGTGAATGGTTACCGGATTACTGCGAATTTCGTAAGCTTCAGTTCCATAAATTCCTGAAACTAAAATATCCACTGAAAATGGATCAATTGTTATCTGACCTTCTTTTTCTGGGAAAACCACATATTTAGCAATTTCCTCCGAAAAATATGGTTTCCCTGAAACCATTTCTTGTTTGATGGATTCAGGACGACTTGTTACCATTTTAGGGCTCAAACCTTCTAATTTCCCTTGGCGGAAATTACGTTTTCGATTCAGTAATCCTAAATCTCTTGAGAACATTTTCACCGTTAAATTTACCTGTTCATTCACATACGGATTACTGTTAGATACATTAGTTTGTAAGAAAACAGGTTGATTGGTATTTGAACGATTGGATAGGGTAGAAGTACCCGATTTTGTTACTTCAATGTCGATTGGTTTTGTAGTATATGTTTTTCCATCGATAACAATTCGTGCAGATCCTATGCGAAGTTTACCTTCTTTTTCTGCATTAAAAATCAAGATGATTCCATCTTGTATTTGTCCCTTTCCATTGACATATTGGACATTCTGTGTTTTATTTTCACCCACCAAACGCAATCCTTGATGCTCAGGATATCGCATAGGACTATCGATACTATAATCCATGGCATCCGCTTCAATGAAAAAGCCGACTTGTAAACTTTCGCCTACTGCTAATGACTTTCTATTGGCTTCCGCTTTGAATGTAACATTTTGAGCTAACGTTACAATTGACGTTAGAACAAATAAAAGCATCGTATGTGTAAACCTTGATGTTCCCATTACCAATCTTTGGATGTTTTTGTTCTTTGCTTTTCTGCTTTTTGTTGTATAATGCGTCGTTGAGTTCGAGCTTCTTGCTCTTGCAACGCTTTTAGCATGCCATCACCAACTCCAACTGGAGCATTATCTTGCTCTGAACCATCACCTTTCGAACCATTTTTTATTTCTGGTGATTGTTGATTCCCTTGTCCTTTTTGGTCACCATTTTGTCCACCACTTTTTGGATTACCGCCTTCATTTTCACGCTGCGATTTACCCGCTTGATTCTCTTGGTCTTGTTGATTTTTATTATTCTGTTGATTTTGGTTTTGCTGATCTTTATTTTGTTGTTGATTCTGTTGATCTTGTTGGTCTTTGTTTTCCTTTTGATCTTGTTTCGAATCTTTTTTATTTTCTTTCTTTTCTTTTTGTTGCTGTTTTTCCAGCATTTTTTTGGCGTAAGCTAAATTATAACGAGTGGATTCATCATGTGGATCATTTCGTAATGCATTTTTAAAACTTTCAACTGCTTTAGCATACTCCTTTTCTTCCAAATAAGCATTTCCTGCATTATGGTAAGCTTGATGTTTTTCAGTTTTTGATTGTGCAATCTCAGCTGATCGATTATAATGAGAAATACTTTCTTTAAATCTTTTTTGTTGATAAAGGGCATTACCTAGATTATAGTTTGCCTTAACAGAAGTAGGATCTTCTAATGCAGCTCGTTTATAAACATATTCTGCTTCATCAAATTTCCCTTTACTGTAATAGTTATTTCCTTCAATAATATAATCCTTCACTTTCGGTTGAGCGAAAGCGAATGAAGCCATTACTAAAGCCAATAAAAATCCGTATTGTTTAATAAAGTAAACCATGTCTCCTACAAAACTACTTATTTCTCGTCTTAAAAAACTTATATTCAGATGTTAATAATTCTATAAAAAGTAACAATATAGCAAATCCTAAAAACCATTGATAGATGTGATTCATATCCTTAGTTGTAGATGTAGCAATTTCATTTTTACTTAATCTTGTTTTATATAATGCCAATTGCGAAATGGCATCTGAAATGGAATTCAATTGAATATAAGTTCCATTAGTTTGTTCAGCTAATTTGAGAAGATTTTTTGATTCTAGTTTACTGATAACCGTATTTCCTAATTGATCTTGTTTTAACCCTCCTTCAAAACCATCATAATATACCGGTATTGGACCACCTTTTTCTGTACCAACCCCTACAGATACGACATGGATGTTTTGATCATTCGCTACTTCAATCGCATTGCCTACACTATTTTCATTGTCCTCACCATCAGAGATTAAAACCACTAATTTGCTTTGATTAGCTGATTTACTCAAAAGTTTTGAAGCTTCTTGAATGGCATTTTGAAAATCTGTTCCTTGACTCGAAATTAATTCTGTATTAACACTGGTTAAATAACTTTCAATGGCTGCATAATCATTGGTTAAAGGTGCAATAGTATACGAATTCGCAGCAAAAACCACTAATCCTACACGATCTCCACCCAATTGTTGCATCATATCAGCGATGAATTTTGTCGATTTTTCGATGCGCGATGGTGCAACATCTTGTGCATTCATACTGGTTGATAAGTCCAATACAAACACCATATCAATTCCTTCTCGCTTCACCTCAACTTCGCGTTGTCCTTGCATCGGATCCATTAACGCAATGATAATTAAAAATAAAGCGGTACACGTTAGCGCTAATTTGATTAAAAATCTTCTGGAAGAAATCATCGGAAAAATGAAGGGTAACAAATGCGGATCTGCAAAAGTTTTCTTCACACGAGATCTCCATCGATAAACATTTACCGATAAAATAAGGATAAGTACTAACGCGATCATCCATACGATCTGTCCAAAATCACCCCACTGCATTAGATTAATTCTTTAAATATGGTTCTTCTTAATACAATTTCTGCAAGTAATAAAATCAATGCAGGTAATAAGAATCGAGCAAAGAGCTCTGTATAATTGTAATATTTAATTTCGTTGATTTCAGATTTTTCTAATCGGTCAATCTCGTTATAAATATTTTTTAAGGTTTCATTATTTGTTGCTCTAAAGTATAAACCTCCTGTTTTATCTGCAATATCTTGCAATAAAACCTCATCGATCTCAACAGGTCGCATCTCGAAAATAAAATTCCCGTATAAATCATAACTGGTTGGAGAAGGAGCTTGACCATTTGTTCCAATCCCGATGGTATATACCTTAATGCCTTTAGAAGCTGCAATTTCAGCCGCTTGTCTAGGTGAGAAGTACATTAAATCAGCCGAAGGATTAATACTTTCTACCCCATCCGTAATTAAAATAACCACCTTAGAAACTGCTTTACTGTCTTTTAAGTGGTTGATTGCTGTTGCTAAACCCACACCAATGGCAGTACCATCTTCAAGATTCCCGGATTGTAATCGATCTATTTCTGCCACTAACATTTCTCTGTCTGTCGTTAATGGAACTCTTGTTAAGGCTTCTCCCGAATATTCGACAAGTCCAATCCGATCGGTCGGACGTTGCATCGAGAATTCTTTCGCTACTTCTTTTAAAGCTGAAAGACGATCTGGTTTTAAATCTTGTGTTAACATACTCAATGAAGTATCTACGGTCACAAGAATATCAACGCCTTCATCCGCCTTAATTTGCGTCGTTACATCAACAATACGTGGACGAGCAAATGCTACGATGCATAAAGCCATGGTGATCATTCGCATGGCGAAAAGTAATGGTTTATAACGCGATAGATTACTTTTTGTAGCTCCAAATGGTTTTAATGTACTGATTTTTAGAGCAGGTGCTTTCACCTTTGATCTACGAATTTCTCGATAAATAAAAAAAGGTAAAATCAACAGTAACGCTAAATACCATGGATTTTGAAACTCGAAATTAAACATTAGCTATTGTCCCATTTTTTGTATTTTTCACCCGTTACACTATCTTCAGTAGCTAAATCTTCTACTGGAATATCTAACGGTTTAATACGTTCTACAAATTCTGCTATCCACTGACGATAGTCTTGATGCTTTTCCTCTGGAAGTTCATGTTTTGCGAATTTTACCAAATCAGCATCAAATAAAAATGCTTTTAATTTATGTTTATCCTCCGTTAAAACATCTTCTTTTTGTTGAATGTACTGAATCAAATCATCAGACAATACTTCAAGTGCAGAAAATTGATATACTTTACCAATATAACGTCTTAAAATAAAAGATAATTGGGTATAATATTCTTTCTGCTCATTGCGTTTCAAATACTTTTTCGCATCCAATGATTTTAATCCTGCTAGCATTTCTTCATACGGCGTTTTAGGTGCTGCATTTTTAAGGTTCTTGGATTTTGAACGAATATATAACACGACTAAAACAAGAGCTATAATAAAAAGAATTAAAGCAGCTATACCATAAATCCAATACCTGTTCCAATAATCCTTCCATGAGTATTCTTCAGTCATGACTGGTTTAATGGGTTGAATTTTTGCTTGTGCCGTATCCACTTCAACATCTTGTACTTCTAATTGAAATGGTTTTGTTTTTAATTTCTCACCATTCTTTTCGATTTCAATGGTACGAACTAAAAATTCACCTGCATCAAATGAAGTCAAATCCAAATGATGGATGATTTTTTTTTGTTCACCTTCTACAAGTGTATCAATGGTATGATTTAAAATTTCAATATGATGCGTTAAGCTATCCTTTAAATCAGGGCCTACAATTTTATCTCCTTTCTTGTAATCGACAGAAAAAGTTAAACGAGCGGGTTCACCAATCTTAATTTTATTCATTTCTAATTTCGACTCCAATTCTTGAGCATACCCAAAGATGGAACATGCTAAACATCCTAATAGCAAAAGTTTCTTCATAATCTAAAAACGATGACTTTTAAAATAGTTTAACAATGGAAAAACATAATCTTGATCCGCTCGAATGGACAAGCTTCCTGAATTATTTTTCTTAAAGATGGCATGATAACGTTGTTCTAAATCGTGAAAATAGGCCGCGTACATTTTACGAGTTTCTGGAGATGATGTATCGATTAAACGAATTTCTCCAGTCTCTTGATCTTGGATATTCACTAAACCAATATTTGGGAAAAATGTTTCTTTTTCATCATAGATGCGTAATCCTGTAATATCATGCTTTTTTGAGGCCACACGTAGTGGACGTTCATAATCGGATGAATCAATAAAATCGGAAAGAATAAAGACATTCGCTTTACGTTTCGCATATTTTAGAAATTGTTCGATGGTTTGCGCCAGATTAGTTGATTTACTAATTGGTTCATGCGTAATGATTTCACGTACGATGCGTAAAACATGTTGTTTTCCTTTTTTGGGTGGAATCATTTTTTCGATATGATCGGAGTATAGTACCAACCCAACCTTATCATTGTAAGTAGTTGCCGAAAAAGCCAAAGAAGCAGCAATTTCAGCGATAGTTTCCATTTTTTGTTGCTTACGTGTACCAAAAGCGCCTGATGAAGAAACATCCACCAACAAATACATGGTCAGTTCACGTTCCTCTTCAAACACCTTTACATAAGGTTCGCTGTAGCGAGCGGTTTTATTCCAGTCGATGTTACGTACATCATCGCCATATTGGTATGGACGTACTTCGCTAAAAATCATACCTCGTCCTTTGAACGAACTTTGATATTCGCCCATGAACAAATTGCTCGCTTTGCGTTTGCTTTTTAATTCAATACGTTTGACACGCTTTAAGATTTCTTTTGTATCCACGACTAAGGAACTGGCACCACATTAAGGATATTATCAATAATCTCTTCGGCAGTTACATTTTCTGCTTCTGCTTCGTAGCTAATTCCGATTCGGTGACGTAAGACATCTTTCGCCATCGCTCGAACATCATCCGGAATGACATATGCTCTTTTACGTAAAAAAGCATAAACTTTAGATGCTTGTGCTAAATTGATAGATCCACGTGGAGATGATCCAAAGGAAATCATAGGAATTAATCGATCTAATCCTACACGATCCGGAAAACGAGTCGCATGGATAATATCTAAGATGTATTTTTCAATTTTTTCGTCCATATAGACTTGCTTCACCATTTCACGGGCTTCTAACAATTCTTGAATCGAAATGACTTTTTCGACTTTCGGAAACGATTGATTGATTGAATTTCTTAAGATTAAACGTTCATGTTCTAGTTCAGGATAAGTAATCACCGTCTTTAGCATAAAACGGTCAACCTGCGCTTCAGGCAAAGGATAAGTTCCTTCTTGTTCAACAGGGTTTTGTGTCGCTAAAACTAAAAATGGATTATCTAAACGATACGTTTCGTCACCAATTGTTACTTGCTTTTCTTGCATAGCTTCTAGCAAAGCTGATTGTACTTTTGCTGGTGAACGATTGATCTCATCCGCTAAAACAAAATTGGCGAAAATTGGACCTTTCTTAATCTTAAAATCGTTTTCCTTTACATTGTAAATCATTGTACCCACCACATCGGCTGGTAACAAATCGGGTGTAAATTGTATACGAGAAAAAGAGCCGTCAACAGCATCAGAAAGCGTTTTAATAGCCAACGTTTTTGCTAATCCTGGTACACCTTCTAATAAAACGTGTCCATTTCCTAATAAACCGATTAATAAACTTTCGACCATTTTTTCTTGGCCAATAATTGTCTTATTAATCTCTGAAGTTAAGCGAGTAATACTTGAGCTTTTTGCTTCAATCTGTTCGTTGAGTTGTTGTATATCCAAAATTTCGTTGAAATTTATTTAGTTCGGTTTGATATTCAAATTTCTTTAAAATTATGGACTATGTCTAAGTTTAAACAATAAAAATTTATTGATTTTATGTTAAACTTTGTTAAATTGGAAGTAGAATATTCTAATGTTTGAATAAATACCTAATAATTATACATTTTATTAAGGATTTTCAAACGATCCGTTTATTCTTATTCCGGTATAGAAAGAGCTGATGAAATCCCATTAGATTAATCTTAAATGTTGCCGTAAATTTGCACTCCCAAAAACCAAATTTTCCTCTTATGTTTAAAAGTCTAGTTTTAAGAACAATAAATTCTCAATTTATCGTCTATCTTTTACGATGCCTGATCGGTTTTATGATTGGATGGTTACTTCTTCTAAAATTTACGGAGTTTGATTTATTTTGGGCACTGCTTTCTATTATTCTAGTTATATCACCAGAAGAGAATCAGGCCAAACAATTAACCATTGATCGATTTAAATCTAACTTTTTAGGTTCATTATCAGGTTTAGCAGTCTTCTTTATTCAGGTCGAACATGTTTATAAAGTCATCTTAGGAATCATATTAACTTGTGTTTTGTGTCGAATTTTTTCATTACTCAATGTGGCACGAAGTGCAATTGTTGCTTTACTAATTATCGTTGTCGAACACGGGACTGAAGATTTTATGACTCCTATTTTACGTTTTTCTACAACAGCTATTGGTTGTTTTATCGGATTAGGAGTAACGTTAGTTACTTCTGCTATAATTCAGGAAATTAACAAAGATTTGAGTTAAAAATTTGAGTTACGTTTGAGCGGATTATGGAATAAATATTTTAGTTTATTTCATAAAAACAGCCTAAAATGGCTGATTTAGGTATAATAATTGTTTATAACTGATTAAAAATACAATTATGAAATTATATACCGCAATTATTGCTTTATTGATTAGTATATGTTCGTTTGCTCAAAGTAACGTAAGAGTTTCAGCAAACATTAACTTGGGAGATGTTGTACATGTAGATACAAGACCACGTGTTCATCACAGACATCATGCACCACCTCCACCACCAAGAAGACATCATCACTACAAACCAAAGAAATACCATCACCGTGCAAAAGTGAAACCTCATTATAAACCTCATCACAGACCACACAGACATCATTAATAGAATTAAAGGCTTTAAATTGTAAAGCCTTTTTTTATGCCTTGTAGGGAATAAAATAGCGTCATAGATGTTTATTTGACGTGTTTACCGACACTTTTTGCCGGTTTACCTCATTCTTTTTTGAGAGAAAAATTTGTTTCGCACCTTTGAACCAAGAAATAAGAATAAGATCATCAACGAATGATTTTAATTAAAAAAGTAGAACATACAAAAACATAAAATTATGAAACAATTTTTCGCTATCGCAGGTTTATTCGCTGTATTAAGTGTATCAGCTCAACAAAGACCAGAAAGAAAATTAGTAGATCCAAAAGCTAAAATGGAAATGCAAAAGGATCACCGTTTTGATCACAAAAAAGTGAAAAAACAAAGACCATCTGCTGAACAACGTGCAAAACATTTTGATCGATATGGAATCTCAGCAGCTCAGAAGAAAAAATTACATGATTTATTCGAGAGCAGAGATCGTGAAATGAAAAAAGAGTTTGAACGTCGTGGAAAAGAGATGGCCAAATCTAAAAAAGAGCATGAAAAAAGAAGAGCTGATTTTGACAAAAAAATCGAGAAAATTTTAGATAAAAGACAGTATGCTCAATATAAATTAGATAAACAAAAACGTTTGGATAAAAAAGATAGTTTAAAAGGGAAAAGAGCTCAAAGCCATCCACGTTTTAAAGGATAAAAAATGATAGTAAATAATTTATTTTTTTATATTCAAATTTAATCCATTAAATTTCAATAGATTAACTTAAAATAAGCGAGCCATTCGGAATCGAATGCTCGCTTATTTTTTGTGTTTAAGCGTTTTTAAGTAATTTTTGGTATGATATTTTCTGTTGTTCCAATAGATTTAGAAATTTTTCAAACACTTGATATAAAAGAATGAATGTTCTTTTTAACCAACCTCAATCTAAACCAACAACCTTAAAGTCGAAAAAAGCGAGCTAACCACTCGCTTTTTTTATTTTATTCTTCGGCCATTGCCTGCCACTTCCTATATCGATTAATCATGAAATAAAATACGATAACTACTACCATTGGATTAATGTACGTATACCAATTCAATAGTTCATCCAATAATAGCAAGTCAGGATGATTATACACATCATAACGACTATATGTTGGATCTTTTAATAATTCGGCCTGATAAATCATTTCTTCTTTTATTTGTCGATAGCATCCAAAAAGGATATACATGATCACAAAAGAAGAAATTAACCACCAATTCATAGTCATTCCAGTAATTACTTTATTTTTATTCTTGGATAATCCATACCAACTAATCACGATAAATAGGATATAAAACCCTAACGTTATGATGTAGTTCGAATACTCACTTATTCCAAATAGACTAAGTGTAATTCCCATTCCTCCTCCAATGATAGATAAGATTCCTAAGCCAATCCCACTCATCAACCAGACTTTAAATGAACTTAATCGGAACATCATGATGATAAGTGCTACAACTAACGCTCCGGTGATGTAATGAATAAAATCTTCATAAAAGGAATAGGTATATTTTGAATATCCAATGTTCTTGTAGATTTCGATGAATGTATCCATATTGACATAATCGCTTTTCTGGTTTTTCACTCCATCCGAATAATGAGGTTGCGAAAGATTTGAATGGATAAAATAATAGGGCGGCTGATAGACATGATCAATCCATGGTTTCTCATTAAAACGATATCCGATTTGGTATTGATCGAATTTGTTTTGAACAGTTGTTAATAACATTTCAATCTGCTGCTTATCATTGGATTGTAAAAGTTTTATCAATTGCTCATCATAGTATTGGTGTGTTTTTTCGGGCTGAGAAGGAACTTCGAATACACGCTTACTATAATTATATATGCTATACATCTTCGGCGCATCACTTTTCTTTTCAAGATCGTCCGCAGCATCCATGACCACCATATCCGGAGCATAGGTTTCTTCGACATAGTGATTTGTATTTATTTCTTTATAATGGTGATAATTTTGGTCAAAACGTAAACCAGACGGTTGATATACTCCCGATAATTTTCGATACAATAGAATATTATACTCTTCATTACGAAAATACGGCTCTAAAAATTCTTTGTAACCATAATTATTTTTTGTGACATACTCATTTTTACGTTGTGTGTACAATTGCAATACTTCTTGTGCACTGACTAACGAATCAAAAATTGGAACAGATAAATTTCTGGAATGATTACTATATCCATTTTGATCCTGTAGGGCAAAAGGCATCGCTCGATTAATTAAATCCACATCTTCTTCATAGGCTTCATCTGAAATAAAATGAGAAATTCGAGTATGCACACCCGCTGAAAACACATTAGGAATTGCAGCAAATAGCATGATAATACCAAACACACCCAAAAATTCTTTGAAGATATAATTTCTGCTCGTTGGATATTTGGATTTGAAACGGTTGTTTTTAATATAATAGTACAACCAAATAATTAAGATGATCAGTATAATAATGAAGTAATAAAAAATGTATAACTCCGAATAAAAGATTGTCTTAAAATTATTATTTGTAATTAACGTGGGTTTGCTGTAATGGAACCATCCATTCACGAATGCAATAATATTAAATAGTATTCCAATCAGAACCATCCAAACCAATTTAAGATTCCAGATGAGTGGGTAATGGGTAATTAAATATTGATTTATTTTTTTGAACATAGTAATAAGGTTAGTTGACAAAGAATCGACGACTTGAAGTTGAAATATCTCGGATATATTTTACTTTTAGATCTGAATTTCCTATCGCAATTAAAATATGATTTAAAGTGATTGATTCTTCAAAATAGGCGATATATGATCCTCCATTGAATTTTAAACTTTGCATTTTTAAATGTTGTAAGGCTGTTGATAACTCCTCTTTCGAATTGTCTACATCAATTTCAACAATAGTTTTATTGGAAGATGCTTCCGTTTGATCTTCTTGATATCGAACGACTCCATGTTCTAGAAAGATCACTTCCGTCGAAACTTTTTCCACTTCATACAATTGTTGAGAACTCAAGATCACACCAAATGGATTCCGAATGGATTGGGATAAATATTTTAAATCTTCCAAAATAATTTGTTGCGCCATTATATCCAAATTGGCCAACGGTTCATCCAACAAAAGTACTTTCGGACGACGAAGTAAAGTTCTTGCTAATTCGAAGCGCATCTTATAACCTGATGAGAGTTGACGCCATTCCAAATCCTTATATTCCCACAACCCCAAACGTGCCAACATCACTTGAGCAAGTAATAAATTTTCTTCCCCTTTGATCTGATACGAACTTAACGTGAACTGTAAATTGTTCATTAAATTCCCATATAATTCTTCGATGCGTTGTGGAACAAAAATTAATTGTGACTTTAAGTCAAAAGAAAATGGTTCGTGCTTGCTGAAAAGATATTCAATTTTTCCACCCGTTGGTTTCAATTCTCCTGCAATAAGTCGGAGTAAAGTGGTTTTACCATTTCCGTTTTCTCCAACTAGTCCAACAACTTCGCGCGATCGCAAATCAAAACAAACCGGATGAAGTTTAAAATTTCTGCGATGATAAGCTTTTTCAACATCTTCTGTTCGAATTAAAATTTCTTCTTCCGAATAAGTGGGAGGTGTTGTTTGTTTTAATTCTTCTAATAGGTCTAAGGCTTGAGATTTTTTCTTTTCATCAGAGGTTTGTTCTGTATAATACAGATCTGAATAAGCAATTATTTTTTTATAAAAGTGTAAATCGCCCAAATCTAAAATTAGGTCGATTAATCGTCGGTACCCCAAGTTCAAATCTTGTTGATGAATGTGGTTTTCGACTTCGTTAATTCTGTGTAGAAAGATATTCATTGGTTTAGATCTTTCATTTAAAACGGCAATCCTTTCATTTTGTTTTAAATGGCTCGTTACCAATATTATCAATGAACATCTTTGGTTATCAACAGTTATTAACAATCACTATTCATAACCTTTTAATTTACTGAAAATCAATTGTGTTTTATTAACAATTCTGACTATAAGGAATAAAAAAAGTCGAACCGAAGTTCGACTTTATGGATATGATTTTAACTTATTTTTTTCTATTTTAAAATGGCAGCTACCCCTGGTAATTCTTTTCCTTCCAAAGATTCTAACATGGCTCCACCACCTGTTGAAACATAACTTACTTTGTTATCGTAACCAAATTGTTTCACAAATGCGACAGAATCACCACCACCAACTAAAGAAAAAGCACCGTTTTGAGTGGCCTCAGCAATAGCATCACCTAAAGCGACTGTACCTGCAGCAAAATTTTCCATTTCAAACACACCTAATGGACCATTCCAAAGAATGGTTCTTGAGTTTTTAATGACCTCTGCATTTTGTTTTATAGTTTCTTCAGCCACATCCATTCCCATCCATCCCGCAGGAATTTCTCCAACCGCAGTAATTTGTCGTTGGGCTTCGTTATTGAAATCATCTGCAATCACATTATCAATGGGTAAATAAACTTTAACGTTATGTTTTTCACAAGCTGTTAAAATTTCTTTGGCTAACTCTAGTTTATCATCTTCTACTAACGATTTACCAATTTGGCCTCCATTCGCTTTAACGAAAGTATAGGTCATTCCACCTCCAATAATCAAGTGATCAATTACAGGTAAAATGTTGTTAATAATCGTGATTTTAGAAGACACTTTTGCCCCCCCAAGTATTGCAGTAACAGGCTTTTCACCATCTTCTAACACTTTTTTTATGGCTGTTAATTCTTGTTCCATTAACAATCCAAAGCATTTGTTCTCTGGGAAAAATTCAGCAACTATTGCAGTAGAAGCGTGCGCACGATGAGCTGTTCCGAAAGCATCATTCACATAGATATCACCAAAAGCAGCTAATGCTTTCGCAAATTCATGATCTCCTTTTTCCTCTTCTGCATGGAAACGAACATTTTCTAATAATAAAACTTGGCCTGGTTTTAGATTCTCTACTTTTTGTTGAGCATCAGGACCAATTACATCGTCTGCTACAATGATTTCAGTTCCTAAAACTTCAGAAACTTGATAAGCGATATGTTTTAAAGCGTATTTATCGTTAAATTCTCCTTTAGGACGTCCCAGATGGCTCATTAAGATGACTGCCCCACCATCCTTCAAAATTTTTGCGATCGTTGGCTCAGCGGCTCTAATTCGTGTATCATCGGTTACCTTTAAGTTTTCGTCTTGTGGCACATTAAAATCCACACGGATTAAAGCTTTCTTGTTTTCAAAGTTGAAGTCGTTAATTGTTTTCATCTTGTTTTGAATTTCTGTTTCACAAATGTAACTAAACTTCAAAATGTAGCCTCAATTTTCCATTTTAGCTTTTCAACGATTCACACATATAAACATTAATAATAATTAACTTAAATTTTAAATTTTTAAAAAAAGAAAAATATGTTGCTATTATTAGCACTGTTAATATGTGTATAACTAAAACAAGATAAATTTTGTTTAACTTCTATTAACAGCTTATTATTTGTAATTTTGCTTTAGAATTAAAGGGTTATCTCTTGTATCAACAACTTATTAAATTTGTTCATAAACAACTTTTGTGTAAAAGTTGATTGCTGAAAAGTATTAATAATGCTGTGTAAAGATTTCATGCCAAAATGAAAAGTTTTACTTGACTCGTATTAAAATATTTTTAATTCGAATTTTGAATCACATTTCCAAATTTTTTGTGGCGAAACTTATTAGAATTATTAATCGAAATCTTAACAAGTTGTTATTATAGCTTAATCTTTGAAATTCAACACATTAAAACAAAAACATAAAAAACAGTTGTTAATAGTATGAAAATAGTAATTGGTTCTGACCACGCAGGGTATGAATATAAGGACAAATTAGTGGCCTTTTTAACAGGTAAAGGATTTGAAATTCAAGATGTTGGACCGTTCTCAACAGATAGTGTTGATTACCCTGATTTTGCACACGCTGTAGCGCAAAATGTAGAGGAAGGAAAAGCAGAGTTTGGAATCTTACTTTGTGGAAGTGCACAAGGGGTAACCATGACAGCGAATAAACATCAAAAAATACGTGCTGCATTATGTTGGATGACAGATATCGCTGCATTGGCTCGTCAACACAATAATGCCAACGTATTAACCTTACCGGCACGTTTTATTGCCTACGAATATGCAGAACAAATTGTCGATACCTTCTTATCGACAGCATTTGAAGGAGGACGTCACGAAGCGCGCGTGAATAAAATCGCTTGTTCTTGCTAATTGAAAATAAAAAATAGACGGATATTATTCCATTCAAAGGCTAATTCGACTGAATTAGCCTTTTTTCATGGTTTATTTTACTCCTTTTATTAAGGGAATAAGTTTAAAACGTAAACTACGAGTTGTTTAACTTGTTGATAAATTTTTAATAAATGAATCAATTTGTTTAATTATGAAATCTTTTATTTAAATCCATTTTACTTTTGACATCAGAAAAATGAAAATGATTTAATTATTAAAGAAAGAGAAATGAGCAGAGCATTATTATTAAGAGAACAAGCCATATCATTTGTTAAGGATCAATTTGCAACACATTTGCAACACCATCTTAATTTAATTCCAGTATCTGGACCATTAGTGGTTTTAGATGGGACAGGTATCAATGATGACTTGAATAGTATTGAGCGCCCTGTAAAATTTCCGATTAAATCATTAGGGGATCAGAAAGCGGTTGTTGTGCATTCGTTAGCAAAATGGAAACGTATTCGATTGAAAGAATTGGAATTAGAAGCGGGTGAAGGGATTATTACAGATATGAAAGCTTTGCGTCCAGATGAAGATTATTCGCCTATCCATTCGATTTATGTTGACCAATGGGATTGGGAAAAAGTCATTTTACCTCAAGATCGTCAGTTGGATTATCTACAAGCGACTGTACGTTCCATTTATGATGCCATGCGTATTACCGAAAAATTGGTAGAAGAACGATATCCAAAATTAAAAGCGGTTTTACCAAAAGAAATCAAATTTATTTCTTCAGAAGAATTGTTGCAATTGTATCCGAATCATACCCCAAAAGAACGTGAAAATGCAATTGCAAAAGCGTATGGAGCCGTTTTTATTTATGGGATTGGAGGATTGTTAACAAATGGTGAATATCATGATTCTCGAGCTGCAGATTATGACGATTGGAGTACAGATAATGCTGCTGGTTTTCAGGGATTAAACGGTGATATCTTGGTGTGGAATCCTGTGTTAGAACAAGCGTTTGAATTATCTTCCATGGGAATACGTGTAGATAAAGAAGCTTTATTAAAACAATTGAAAATAAGAAATTCATTGGATCGACAAGCATTGTATTATCATCAATTGTTATTAAAAGATCAATTAACAGAATCCATAGGAGGTGGGATTGGACAATCCCGTTTAGCCATGTTTATGCTAAAACGAAAACATATCGGAGAAGTACAACCAAGCATTTGGGATGGAGAAACTAAAAAACAACTTATAACAGAAGGTATCGAATTATTATAGCGTTTTAAAAAGAGGTTTAATGAGAAGTTAAACCTCTTTTTATTTCTTTAAATCCCCGAATATTGGATGTTAATAAGTGTAGAATAAGGGTGTTAATGCATTTATATTCAATGATATTACGGTGTGTATAACTGGATGATGTAAAGGGAAAAGGTATAAAATATTTTTTGGCTCAATTTTAGCATTATGCTACAATGTATAACAATCATTTACTCAACCGAAGTAGATACTTCCTCGCCAATAGGTTATACTCCGCAAAAGTTATCTTACCTTTGCGTCGGTTATGTTATTAAGGTTATTAACATCTTATATGAATATGTTATTATTTGATTGAATTCTAATTTGTTAAGGTGTTGATAGAGAAATTAAATTTAGAGTGATATCATGAGATATCAGAGGAAAAAACAAATTATGCCAAGAAAGAATTTTAAAAATAATAAAGCTTCAAAAAAAGAGAAAAACATCACCAAATATACCAAAGCCATCATTGAGGTATTATTTCAGAATCCAAAGAAAGCTTTAAATTATAAACAAATATCAGCGGCAATCGGGTTAAATAACCGTATTGAAGTTGAATTATTAATTAAAAATATTAACGTTTTATTAGCCGATAAAAAAATCGAAGAAGTAGAACGTGGTAAATATAAAGTCAACGCGACGAAAGACTACTATGTAGGTACTGTAGATTTAACGTCTTCGGGAAGTGCTTATATCATTGTAGAAGATTTTGAACAAGATATCTTTGTACAAAAAGGACGAACAAAAAATGCTTTACAAGGCGATGAAGTTCGTGTCTATCTGTACCCTAGAAAACGACAAAGTTCAAAATTAGAAGGTGAAATTGTAGAGATTATTCATCGTAATAAAACGGAATTTACAGGAATTTTTGAGTTAGGGAAAAATGGCAATTTTGGTTTTGTCGTGATGCAAAACGGAAATCATGATTTCTTTATTCCTAAAGAACGTTTTAATGGTGCAAAACCGGGTGAAAAAGTGGTTGTTCGTTTATCAAACTGGCCAGAGGGTTCTAATTCTCCATTTGGTGAAATCATCCGTGTGCTGGGTGACCCAACAGAAACAGATGTTGAAATCCATGCCATTTTATTGGAGTATGGTTTACCGGCAGAATTTCCTGCTGAAGTAGAAGAAGAAGCCAATAATATTGATACGCGTATTACGGAAGAGGAGGTTGCTCGTCGTCGTGATATGCGTGATATCACAACATTTACCATTGACCCAAAGGATGCCAAAGACTTTGATGATGCTTTGTCTATCCGTCAATTAGAGAATGGGAACTGGGAAATTGGTGTTCATATTGCGGATGTATCACACTATGTTCGTCCAGGTTCTTTATTAGAAAAAGAAGCGTACGAGCGTGCTACATCAGTTTATTTAGTAGATCGCGTAGTTCCAATGTTACCTGAAATTTTATCGAATGTCGCTTGTTCATTGCGACCAAATGAGGATAAATATACGTTCTCAGGGGTATTCGAAATGGATGATAATGCCCACATCGTCAATACGTGGTTTGGACGTACAGTAACTCATTCGGACCGACGTTTTACTTATGAAGAAGCCCAAGAAATTATTGAAGGTGCAGATGGGGATTTTAGAGATGAAATCTTAAAATTAGATGAATTAGCTAAAATTATGCGTGCCCAACGAATGAAAGTGGGAGCCATTAACTTTGATAAAATTGAAGTTAAATTCAATTTGAATGATGATCATAATCCAGAAGGAATTTTCTTTAAAATCGCTAAAGACTCCAATAAATTAATTGAGGAATTCATGTTGTTATGCAACAAAAAAGTTTCTGAATTTGTGAGTTTGGATAAAAAAGGAAAAGAGAATGGAAATACTTACGTTTACCGTATTCACGATGATCCAAATCCTGATAAATTATTGGATTTAAAAAAATTCATTCGCCAATTCGATTACGAATTAGAGGTAGGAGATCGTAAAACAACTATTCAATCCATCAATAAGTTGTTAGCAGATGTTAAAGGAAAACCTGAAGAAAATATGATTGAAACTTTGGTTTTACGCTGTATGGCAAAAGCCAAATATTCCACAGAAAATATTGGACACTATGGTTTAGCATTTGATTATTATTCGCATTTTACATCACCTATTCGTCGTTATCCTGATATTATGGCGCACCGTTTATTACAAGATTATTTAGACGGAAAAAAATCACCAAATGCAGACACTTATGAAGAAAAGTGCAAGCATAGTTCTGCCCGAGAAAAAGTGGCTTCAGATGCTGAACGTGATTCTATTAAATTCATGCAAGTAAAATACATGGAGCAATTTGTAGGGGAAACATTTGATGCTTTTATTACAGGAGTTCAAGAGTATGGATTATTTGTTGAAATTCCTGAAACACGTTGTGAAGGTTTAGTTCGTTCGCGTAATATGGAAGGTGATCATTTCTTTTTCGATGATAAAAACTATGCTTTAGTTGGACGTCGTACAGGAGTGAAATATCAATTAGGGGATCCAATTCGTATTAAGGTGGTGAATGCTGACCTGATGAAGAAGCAATTAGACTTCGAAATGGTAGAGGATTAATATGTCGAGATAAAGTATTATCTTGCAGCCCTTAAATCAAGTTATGGAATTAATTTTATCAGCCATACTGATTGGTTTTGTTCTGAGTACAATTTTAATAGGTCCTGTTTTCTTTTTATTGATAGAGACCAGTATTAGAAAAAGTTGGAAATCAGCGGTTACATTGAATTTAGGAGTAATAGCGGCCGATATGTTATGTATCGCAGCGGCCTATTTTGGGAGTAAAGATTTTGCAGACTATGTGACAACTCATCCAAAATTCTATCGCATATATATTATCGCAGGATTTTTTGTAATTATCTATGGGATATTTATGTACTTTTCAAAACCAAAGTTGCACTTAGAGAACGACGAACAATTAGTAAGCAAAAACTATTCACGTACCTTTTTTAATGGGTTTGTGATGAATCTTTTAAATATTGGAGTAATCGTATTTTGGTTTGTAATCGTATCATCAATTATGATTAAGTATCCAGATCCAAAAGATTTTATCCTCTATATGGGAGTCATATTAATTACCTATTTTTCAATTGATTTGGCCAAAATTTTCCTTGCAGGAAAATTACAGAAAAAAATCAATGATGAAATGGTTTTTAAAATCCGAAGAGGAGTCGGTATTTGTTTATTAATTTTCGGAATTATCATCTCTTTGAAAGGGTTTGGTTTCTTCAAAGAAATTGACAAAAAAATAGAGAATCAATTGATTCAACAAAATGATTAAAATAAAATCAACATAAAAAAAAGCCATTTCAAGCGAAATGGCTTTTTTTATTGGATTCTACGAAGAATTTCTTCGTAAACATATTCTGCACTTAAGTTTTGGAAATAATCAAAATTTTCAAATCCTTTCGGGTCCTTTCCAAAGATAGAAGTAGGACGGCAAGCTAAGGTTTCATCTTGAATAACATCTGCATAGGATTGTCCATAGCCTAAAAATCCTGCATAAGGATGTGTTCCTCCCCAAATGGAGATTGCACGTGTTCCTTTGAGAGAAGCTAAATGCATATTAGCACTATCCATAGATATCATCACTTGTAAGGATGCAATCTTTTCTAATTCTTCTTCAAATTTCAATGTCCCGGCTAAAGAATGGATATTGGGATGAAATTCTTCCCACGTTTTTAACTCTTCAACTTCTTTTGAACCACCACCGAAGAGATAAATTTTAAAACCATTTTCGGCTAATTTTTTAGCCACTATTTTCATCTTTTCGATAGGATACATTTTACTTTTAAATGCGGCAAAAGGAGCAATACCAATCGCTTTTTCTTCTTTGTTGAATGAAGGCTTTAGTTGGTGTGATAAGTGAAGTGTGAATCCCAAAGCTCGAAAAACATCGGCATAGCGTTCTGTTGTTAACTTTAATTGTTGAAAAACACGATGCTCTTGATGAATCAAGGCTTTTTTTTCCGCTCTTCCTTTGTCTAAAGTTGCTGTTTTTGTACCATTTAATCGAAATAAAGCAGTAATTACCTTAGTACGGATGACATGATGTAAATCGGCAACATAATCGAATTGATGAATTTTTAATTCCTTGTACAATTGGACCAATCCCCAAAAACCTTTATACTTATTCTTCAAATCAATGGGAATAAACTTGATTTTAGGATTTGATTGGAAGATTGTCCCCATAAACGGTCGAGAAGCTACATAGACTTCCACATCTGGATGTTGCGCCATAAATTCTTCCAATACAGGAGCAATCATTGTCACATCACCCAATGCCGAAAAACGCAACGCTAAAAGTCTCTTTTTCGCCATAAAAAGCTTATGAATTCAACTTCGATTGGAAAGCAATGGCATAAAACTTAAATTGTTTTACCATGGCTAATAATCCATTTGCACGTGTTGGAGATAAAAATTCAGATAATCCAATTTCATGGATAAAATCAGTATCCGAATCTAAAATATCTTTAGGTGCTTGGTTATTGTACATACGTACTAATAAGGCAGCAATTCCTTTTGGTAAAATGGCATTGGAGTCGGCCTTAAAAACAATTTTATCCCCTTCTAATTCTGCATCCAACCATACAGAAGATTGACAACCTTTGATAATTTTATCATCTGTTTTTGCTTCTTCTGGTAATGATTTTAAACTTTTACCTAATTCGATTAAATATTCATAACGTTCTTCCCAATCTTCAAAAAATGAGAATTCGTCTACTATTTCGTTTTGAATTTCTTTAATTGTCATACTGCAAATTTATGAAGAATTATACGATTAATGCTTTTCAAACATGACGTATTTTATTGGTTTTGTAAGAGGTTATAGGAGAAAAATTGAAATAGTCCTCATCCGTATTTTTAATTCAAAATCGATTCGATTAAATGCAGTTATGAACAAATTTCAGTGTTGATTATCAATAATATAAAAGGTTGTTAACAAGGTTATCAATAGTTTGTCAATTTTGATTTAGTCTAAAAAATCTATTGTACATTTGATAAAAAATTAAAGATGTCAAGTCCATATAAAATCTTAGCCATAGACTCGAATCACGAATGTCTGAATCAAGGATTGCGTGAGGCCGGATTTATTGTAGATGAAGATTATACTTCCTCTAAAGAAGTTGTTGAAAAGATTATCGATCAATATGACGGAATGATCGTTCGTTCACGTTTTCCTATCGATCGTACTTTTTTAGAAAAAGCAAAGCAATTAAAATTTATAGGTCGTGTAGGGGCTGGATTGGAAAATATTGATGAAGAATATGCTGCTGAACGTGGTATTATTTTGTTTAATTCACCCGAAGGGAATCGTGATTCGGTAGGAGAACATGCCGTAGGAATGTTGTTGATGTTGATGCATCATTTGCGCCGTGCAGATCAAGAGGTTCGTCAAGGGATCTGGAGACGTGAAGAAAATCGGGGGGATGAATTGATGGGAAAAACCGTAGGAATCATTGGTTATGGAAATATGGGCAATGCCTTCGCTCGTCGTTTGCAAGGATTTGGAGTTGAAGTGATCTGTTATGATATTTTACCGAACAAAGGAAATGAATTTGCAACGCAAGTTTCTTTAGAAGAATTCTTTGAGCGTGCAGAAATTGTCAGTTTGCACACGCCTCAAACTCCTGAAACCACAGAAATGATTAATGCAGAATTCATTCAACGTTTTAAACATCCGTTTTATTTAGTCAATACTGCCCGAGGAAAAAGTGTGGTGACCAAAGATGTTGTGGAAGCGATGAAATCTGGAAAAATACGTGGTGTAGCTCTTGATGTATTAGAATTTGAAAAATCAAGCTTTGAACGATTAATTGCTTCTGAATTACCGGAAGAGTTTCAATACCTCATCGAAGCTGATAATGCTGTTTTAGCTCCGCATATTGCCGGATGGACGCATCAATCAAAAATAAAATTAGCGGAATTTATTCGTGATAAGATTATAGCATGGAAAGAAAATTGAACATATAATTAACCATGTTAATAACCCGTTAAGCATCTCTGTATGAGGTGCTTTTTTTATTTGGATAAACTTTTATACACTCTCCATACCATAAAAAAAGTGCCAATCAAAGCTATGACGGATAGCAATGACCATAAAAAAACTTTTAATTCGATAGCGGTATAATCCATTGTCGGGTATTTTGTGATGACTTTCTGTTTTCCACATTTGTGAATAACCTTTTATCCACAATGCTATTTCAATGTTTTTAACATCTTATTTAAAACTTATAAAATATTAGTTTATTGTATTTTAGATTAAATATTATTGTATTAACATATTTTATGAATTGTTAATTCTAATAAGTTAGAAGCGCTACGAACAAGTTTTACATACGTAATACACATGCATTACTTAACCCATATCAATTCATTTGAAAACATTCCGATGTAAATTTGATGAAAAGATAAATCATGAAATATCAAATATTAAAAGCTGAAGAAAGAGGAGGAGCCAATCATGGATGGTTAAATACAAAGCACTCGTATTCATTTGCCAATTATTTTGATCCTGCTCGAATCCATTTTGGAGCATTACGTGTAATGAACGATGATATCATTACAGGAGGAATGGGATTTGGGAAACATCCACATGATAATATGGAAATTATTACCATTCCAACCAAAGGAGAATTAAAGCATGAGGATTCAATGGGGACAGGTTCTGTAATTGAAGCTGGAGATATTCAAGTGATGAGTGCAGGGACAGGTGTTTTTCATAGTGAAATGAATGCCTATGATGACCTTACGACTGAATTTTTTCAAATTTGGATTTTTCCTCATACACAAAATGTAGAGCCTCGTTATCAACAAATTTCATATAAATCCTTAGCGAAAGAAAATGAGTTGTATCAAATTTTATCACCTCATCAAGATGATGAGGGAGTTTGGATTCATCAAAAGGCTTGGATGTATAAAGGAGAATTTTCTGAAGAGAAAGTCATCACGTATAAAACACATGATATAAACCAAGGGGTATTTTTGCTGGTTATAGATGGTGAAATTGAATGGGATGGTCAATTGCTACAGCGAAGAGATGCTGTTGAAATTAATGCTGACGAATTTCAGTTTAAATCCACTGCTAATTCGCAAGTTTTATTGATAGAAGTTCCTATGAATTTATAACTTTGAAGGATAAACAGCCACGGAAATGAATCCACCTAAACCAAAGAATAACAAAAAAATAGCGGTTGAGAATCCAACCAAAAAAAGATTTGAATCAACAGCTTTTATTTTTCAGAATATCCCGTTGTGGATTGCTTCGTGTGTGATTGGTTTACTGGCTGTATTATATGCCGAAATTCTTCATTTTGGTGAATCAACATTTTTAAAAATATATCAACAAAATAAAGCATGGGTGTTTTTATTAGCACCTGTGTTTTTCTTTTTGTCTTATATATCCGTTCAGAAATTTGCAAAATATTCAAATGCTAGTGGAATACCACAAGTGATGGCTGCATTGAGTTTACCCAAAAAGAAATCCAAAAAACGCATTGATCAGCTGTTAAGTATTCGAATCATCTTCATCAAAATTTTAAGTAGTTTCTTCATGTCTCTTGGTGGAGGAGTCGTTGGTCGTGAAGGACCAACCATCCAAATTGCAGCTTCAGTTTTACATGTTGTCAATAAGATGATTCCTGACTCTTGGCCAAAGATTTCACAGCGTTTGATGATTATTACGGGCGGAGCTGCTGGTTTAGCTGCAGCATTTAATACGCCATTGGGTGGAATTGTATTTGCTATTGAAGAACTTTCAAAGAATCATATAAAATACCTAAGAACAACTGTTTTTTCTGCAGTTATTATTGCTGGTTTTACGGCTCAAACTATTCTTGGACCTTACTTGGTGTTTGGATTCCCTAAAGTAGATCCCGATGGATGGCCTTTTTTCTTTATTTTATTACTCGTGACTTTTTGCTGTGGGATTCTTGGAGCATATTTCGGGAAAGCAGCTTTTGCACTGAATCGTTTTAAAAAGAAATTAACCAAACGAAACCAATTTATTTTTGGATTTCTAGCGGTTATGGCTTTTTCCACAGTGGTTTTTTATACCAATTCCGATAGTGTTGGTGCTGGAAATTTGCTTTTGGATCGTTTATTATTTGAAAGTGATAAGACCGTGGAATGGTACACTATTCCTGCCCGATTATTTAATGGAATTATATCTTTTACCAATGGAGGTGCGGGGGGAATTTTTGCTCCTGCATTAAGTTTTGGAGGATCCATAGGAGCTTTTGTAGGAGAATTGTTTACGCTCAAACCAAAGCAAGTGAATATGTTGGTCCTAATTGGTATGGTAGCATTTTTAACAGCGTTTACACGTTCTCCATTTACCTGTGCGATTTTAGTTTTAGAAATGACGGATCGTCATTCGGTTATATTCTATATGTTAGTAGCTGCCTGGGGTGCAAATATCATTACGAACTTGATTGATAAACGTTCATTTTACGAACGAACAGCTGAAATAATCGCTTTGGATCTTTTGAAAGAATTGGACGAAGAGAAAATCAAATTAAAATCTGAACAATCCGTTCCTAAAAATGTCCAACAATAATAGAATTGGTTTTATTTTTGCACATCAAAAGTTAATATTAGATTTGTGTCTAATACAAAGCCTTACTATTTAGATCGTTAAAACCATAAATTCCATATAGGATTTAGACTTAATATGAAAAAAGTTATACTAATTGCTTCTTTATTATTCGCAACAATCAGTTGTATGAATGATAACCAGAAAATTGATGGTAGAGATGCTACTGTTTTTAATGAAACAGTAGATAAAGTTGCAAAAGATTTACCGCTATTGCAACAAACAAAATTTAAAGAAGCTTTAGACATTATTTTCCATTATCGTACAAATGCGAACAATAATGAGGAACAACGTTGGGCTGCCGTTCGAAATTTAGTGGATGGTAAAACTGCAGATGAGGTCTTTGATTTTGCGGAGCAAATCGCAATAGATAATTCGTTCACGTGGAACAGAAATCAAGTGCCTTTAGCCAATGGAATTCCTATGCCTGGAACAACTACTTTGGTGGAAGAAACAGAAGAAAAAGAAGGAGAAGTTTCAGCAATCCAACGTTTTGATTTTCGGATCAAAGCTGAAAATGATGTGATCCGAATTGATCCATTTTTCTTTGATGTTGAAGGCAATGAATTACAATTAGACAAGGCAACAACTGCTACTGTAGAAGTTTTTAGTGGCGGATCCATTATCTATACGCAACGTGCAACCATAGATCCTAATTCAATGGATGCATTGTATCGTAACAATGGCATTATTATTAAATATTCCAATTTAGATCCTTCTAAAATTAATTCGAATCGGGTAGATGTATTAATTCGAATTCCACATCCTGAACGTTATTTAACCCAACGTAAATCGGTAGAATTACCAAACGACTTAGTCGGTGGAGTAGGGGAGACCAAAATGGATTCTGTAGCGAAAGTGATTAATAAAGATGTGACGATGATTACGACATTAAGCAATCGTTTTGTTCAAAATCTATCGAAGAAAAATTATTCTGCTGCTTTTGCACTAACGCGTAGTGCTGATTGGAGTACTTATCAGAAATTTTCATCCGATCATACAATTGTTGGATTAGAAAATGCAAAAGTAAAGGAGTCCAAAATCCTAGATGCTGATGAACGAGTGACTGTTGTAGAAGCCCAAGTTACACTAGAAGATAATACGACGAAAAAATACATTTTAACATTAGAAAATTTAAATAATAAATGGTTTATCGTCCATATGAAATAAAAAAAACCTTCAGATTAATCTGAAGGTTTTTTTTATGTTTTTATCTTAAATTATTGAGCGCCTGCTTCTCTTTCAGCATCTGCTTTCATTTTTTCATTTGCTGTAATCGCAATTTCTACACGACGGTTAGCTGCACGACCTTCTGCAGTAGCATTATCAGCGATTGGCTCTTCTAATCCACGTCCTGCAGATGTTAAACGAGAAGATGCAATACCATTTGCCACTAAGTAATCACGTACAGATTGAGCACGTTGTTCAGATAAAGGTTTGTTATACGATTGAGAACCTACGTTATCCGTATGACCAACAATTAATAAATTAGTATCTGGATACTCTTTGAATACTTCTACTAATTTATCTAAATTTTGTTTTGCTGTTGAAGTTAAACTTGATTTATTGTATTCAAAAGTTACTTTAGAACTTTCATCTAAAATTAAGTTGATTCCTTCTTCTGTTCTTACAACTTCAGCTCCTGGTAAAACTTGCTCGATTTTCTGAGCTTGTTTATCCATTTTATTTCCAATAACTGTACCAGCAGCACCACCAACAGCAGCACCAATTACAGCACCTAAAGCTGTGTTACCACCTTTACCGATGTTATTTCCTAAAATTCCACCAATTACAGATCCTGCAACGACTCCAATACCAGCACCTTTTTGTGTGTTATTTGCATTTTGAACAGCTGAACAAGAAGATAGAACGAATGCTCCACCGACAACTAAAGCTGTTAATTTTGTATTTAATTTTTTCATAATGATCTAGATTTTGAATTAACGTTGAAATGAATAAACAACTTGTACAATTTTACCGTTTGCATTAACATCTTGTACTAATGTCATAGAATTAGCATCTAAGTAATCTACTTTTAAACGGTAACCTGCGGTATTTTGCTTGGCTTTAATTCCAGTAATATCTTTAAATGTGAAATAGGTTGTTGTACCTTCTTCTTTGATATCCCATATGATTTTAGCTGTACCTGTAGGACATGCAGCGTCTGAATTGTTAAAAGTGTACGTACCTGTTTTATTGTTTTGAACTAAGTTCCATGTTGAACCTTCATAACATTCTGGAGCAGCCATATCGAATACACTAGCTACTTTTTCTGTAACATAGCTATTTCCCTGTACTTCTTTATCCGCTAACCCTCTATAGCTCACATCAGATAACGTCCAATTTCCACGAACTTCTTTACCCGTTTCCATTTGAGATTTCTGAACATTTGTAGATGCACACGATGCAAAAATTAAAGCTGTACCTACAGCTAAAGTTAGAATTCCTTTTTTCATAGTTGTTTTATTTAAATCAAAATTGCTTCAAAAAACGGCCTTTATAGTTTTGATTTAAGAGTGTTTTGCAAAATTTTAGACATCTTATATCTTAATGTGTTTAAAAATGTCTTAAATCCGCTTATTTTAATTTTTGACTTTAATCGTATAAATCAAAGATGAAAATTGACCTGTTTTTGATGCTTTAAAGTTCGACTGTAATCCTACGCAGAATGCTTTAAAATAAGGGAATGAATTTCCTCTGTATTTTTCAGAAAGTAAACTAACGTAAAAGGCGTCTAGCTTCATCGGACTGATATTTTCAATTTTCATACCAAAATTGTTAAAATAAGATTTTAAACTTTCGGGATTGAAATGCCATAAGTGTCGTGGAACATCATAGGCAGCCCATTGTTGACCATAGTAAGTAGCGTCGTAAGAAAGATGATTTGGAACTGCAATGATTAAGGTTCCATTTGGATTTAAATGATTTTTTAATTCATTAACAATCTCATTCAAATTAGGAATATGTTCTAAAACATGCCATAAAGTGATGATATCAAATTTACGATTAATTTCTTTTAATTCACAATTAACCACATGATCCTTTCCAATTTTGGATTGTGAAATTTCACGCGCTTTATCATTAGGCTCCATACCCATGACTTGAAATCCGTTCAATTTCATGTGCTGTAAAAAATCTCCAGCGCCACATCCGTAATCCAAAATGGATTTTCCTTGTGTAGTTTCGCGAATTAATTTTAGCTTTTGATTTAAATTATATTGCTTCGCAATTTGATAAATTTTCTCGAAAAGAGATTTTTTACCATCCGTGTGTGAAATATAATTTTCACTTTCGTAGTAGCGTGATAAATCATTTAGGGGTTGTGGATAGGTGAAATGAACCCCCGTTTGATCATCTTTATAAATGCTGAAATTTTCTTGAGTTAAAAAATAATCTTTTAAATCGAATACCTTAATACCAGAAAATCCTTCGATGGAAGGATTTTCTTTTATTGTTTCACGTGGAACGTTGTTCATATATTATCTACCCATATGGATTAATAAAACACTAATATCTGCTGGTGACACTCCACTAATACGTGAAGCTTGTGCAACAGTAGCAGGTCTAATTTTATTTAATTTTTGACGCGCTTCAATGGACATTGAACCCATCACATCATAATCAATATTTGTTGGGATACGAAGATTTTCTAAACGTGAAAGTTTATCTGCATTTTGTTGCTCTTTCTTAATATACCCTTTGTATTTAATTTGGATTTCTGTTTGTTCTAACTCTTCCGCATTAATATTGTTTTCTTCGATGAAGTTCGCCACACGATCCAATTTTGTAAAATCAGCAAGTTTCAATTCTGGTCGTGTAATAACATTTACCATTTTATTTGGTTGAGCTAATGGAGAACCATCGCGTTCTTCAATTACCTCATTAATCTCTTTTGGTTTTACTGAATGTTCTTCAAAATATTGAACTAATTTTTCAGCATTGGCATACTTTTGTTCCATACGACGTAAACGATCTTCTTTGGCTAAACCAATTTCAAATCCTTTACGCGTTAAACGTTCATCGGCATTATCTTGACGTAATAAAATACGATATTCTGCACGAGACGTAAACATACGATAAGGTTCTTCTGTACCTTTTGTAATCAAATCATCAATAAGTACTCCGATATAGGCTTCATTACGATTAAGAATAAATGGATCTTTTTCTTGAACTTTTAAAGCCGCGTTAATTCCAGCCATTAAACCTTGTGAAGCGGCTTCTTCATAACCAGTTGTACCATTAATTTGACCAGCACAATATAAGTTGTCGATAATTTTCGTTTCTAAGGTATGCTTTAATTGTGTTGGTGGAAAATAATCGTATTCGATGGCATAGCCAGGACGTAAAATCTTCGCATTTTCAAAACCTGGTATTGTACGTAAAGCTTTTGCTTGTACATCATCTGGTAATGATGTAGAGAAACCATTGATGTAAAATTCCATGGTATTCCATCCTTCAGGTTCTGCAAAGATTTGATGACGATCTTTATCAGCGAAACGATTAATTTTATCTTCAATTGATGGACAGTAACGAGGACCAGTAGACTTAATCGTTCCATTAAACATTGGCGAACGATCAAAACCTTCACGCAACATATCATGTACATCTTGATTAGTATATGTAATCCAACATGAACGTTGTTGCTTTAATTTTGGTGTATCTGTATATGAGAATTTACCTGGAATTTCATCACCAGGTTGTTCAATCATTTTTGAATAATCAATTGAGCGACCATCCACACGTGGTGGAGTTCCAGTTTTCATTCGACCAGCTTCAAAACCTAATTCGGTTAATTGTTCTGTGATGCCATATGCAGCACCTTCACCCATACGTCCACCTCCAAATTGTTTTTCACCGATATGAATTAATCCGTTTAAGAAAGTTCCGTTAGTTAGTACAACTGCTTTGGCGCGAATTTCCATTCCCATTCCTGTACGTACACCACAAACTTTACCATTTTCGATGATTAATGATTTCACCATATCTTGGAAGAAATCTACATTTGGAATTCCTTCTAAAGTTAAGCGCCATTCTTCAGCGAAACGCATACGATCCGATTGTGCACGTGGTGACCACATGGCTGGACCTTTAGATAGATTCAACATTTTAAATTGAATCATAGTTTTGTCCGTTACGATACCAGAATAACCTCCTAGGGCATCGATTTCACGTACAATTTGCCCTTTGGCAATTCCACCCATTGCAGGGTTACAAGACATTTGACCTATCGTTTGTAGGTTCATCGTAACCAAAAGTGTTTTGGCTCCTAAATTTGCTGCAGCTGCAGTAGCTTCGGCACCAGCGTGACCACCACCAACTACAATAACGTCATATTCTGATTGAAATATCATCGGAAATCTTGTTTTATATTTTGTATCAAAACAAAGAATGTTCCACGTGGAACATTATGCTTTGATGTAATCAAATCTATTTAAATAAAAATCTTCTTTTTCGGTCATGATTCGTTTTTCCTCTTCACCTTTATCGGGATAACCCGCAAAATGAAGAATCCCATGAATCATTACGCGAGCTAATTCGTTCTCGAAAGAGACATTATTCTGTTTGGCATTATCAGCAACACGTTCTTCGCTGATAAAAATATCTCCTGTTAAGATGTCGTCATGCGAATTATCAAAACCAATAACATCTGTATAATAGTCATGATCCAGATATTGACGATTAATTTCTAATAAATATTCGTCGTCACAAAAAATATAATTCAGTTCTTCAACCGATTTACCTTCATTTTTCATACTTTCTGTAATCCAATCTATCCAGATTTGTTCGTCCTTTAATTCGAAATCTGATTCGTAAAATAATTCTATCATTGTTCTAAAACCAATAGCCTAAGCTTAAATTAAAAAGTCCTTTTTCGGTATGTGGAGAATAAGCCCAAATAAAATGAATAGGACCTAATGGACTATCATAACCATATTTTGCACCATAACCAGCATAGGTATAATCCAACAGCTGAATATGCTCTAAACGATCTTCAACATTGGCAACGTTTAGGAATACCCCAGCATAATGATTTTTTAAAATTTTAAATTGCAATTCTGATCCCAGAATTAATTTATTATCTGCAATTGCCGTAGCAAAAGGTAAACCATAAAAGCGGGTATAATTCAGAAAACGTTGTCTCACATATCCACCGACCATAAACTTTTGTGGTCCAGTATTATTCCCGTTGAAAAAGGTTCCAAAGTTAGCAGTAAATCTGTAACTTAGGAAATTATTAATGTGAAAATTAGCTTCTAAATCGGCCTCTAATTCATAAATTTTATCAAAGTCTTTAACATTTGAATCAAATAGATATTTTAGAGACGAATTAAACATAATTCCTTTCGATGCAAAGTTAGGATTATTTCTGCTATCTGCCCCTATATAAGCATAAGCTTTCCAATAGTTTCCACGGTCATCTATGGAGAATGGAAATTCTTCTGTATCCTGTAAATTTTTGGTGTATAATTCTAAATATTGATGTTCTAATCCAAATCCAAATGCATAACGTTCTTTGATTGTGGATTGGACATAAATTTGGTTCACAAAATCGTTAAATGTATAATTCAATAGATTCAACGTTGAAAAATTATCATCCCTGAATTCAGATAAATCAATCTCTTTTTTGAAACGATACATGCGAGATCGAATTCCGACACTTGGTAAGTATCCATTGTCGATAAAATAATTGATATTATAACGCATATGATCACCTACAATGAAATCTGTCGATAACGTTGAATTTTTAAAAATGAAATTTCGATTGGTATAATTCAGCAATAAACTGGTCTTAAAAAAATCATCGTAATGTAAACCAAATCTGATTTTTTGTTTTGTTGGATTTTCGGAAATATTTAATGTAAGATTATAATCATTCGGTTCCACTTCATCCAATTTGTATTGAATTTTGTTGAAATTTCCTGAAGAATATAATCGATTAATTCCTTTTTGAATTTGTTCATAACTTGCCAATTGAGGACTTTTAATTTTTAATTTTCCCTCAATGTAATTTTTATTAAATGTTTCAGCACCTTTAATATCAACATCACGGATTAATATATAATCTTTAAGATCGAGATTATTTCTCTTTTCTGTGGCTCCTTGTATTGCAGCAATGTTTCGTAATTCATCCATTTTTTCAGTTGCGGCTTGCAAACCTAGTTGAAGTATGGGTTGAACCTCACTAAAACTAGCGACGTTGTACCCATCTAATTTTGGAGTAATCATAACATCTACCAATTGGCGTTGTTCATCTGAACGTTTCTCCATATTAAACTTGATGATTTGCATTAATACATCCGTAGCAGAATCTAATTCGTCTTGAGATTTTAACGGGTCTTGTAAATCTACTCCAATAATAATATCGGCTCCCATATCTTTGACCTCTTTCACAGGAAAATTATTTAAAACACCACCATCAATGTAAAGTTTGTTATCAATTTTAACTGGTTTGATCATGGATGGATATGCACCACTGGCTAAAACGACTTGGGGCAGAAATCCAGAATCAAATACTTTTTCTTCACCTGTTTCGATATCAGTGGCAATACAAATAAACGGTGTAGGAAGCTGTTTAAAATCTTTAATGTTATGAACATGTCTGAACAAATAGGTTAATAAATCCAATGGTCCTTGGCCTGAAGATATGGCTTGTGGAATGGATAATTTGAAGTTATTAAAAGGTAATTCTAATATGTATTTTTCACTATTTGTTTTTTCAAAATATGGAATTTCTTCACGGTCTTTTTCATTAATGATCAGAGAAGTTAAATCCATTTGTTGAATAATTGTTTCTAATTCATCAGGCGAATATCCTGCGGCGTATAATCCACCGACAATTGCTCCCATACTCGTTCCGCCGATGTAATCAATTGTAATTCCTGCTTCTTCAATTTTTTTTAATGCACCAATATGCGCATATCCTTTGGCACCTCCACCGCTTAAAACAACCCCCACTTTAGGACGTTGTTTTTCCTGAATAGTATCTTGGGCAATGGTTGTTATAGGAATACATAAAATGGCTATCAAAAGTCGCTTTAGCTTCATGAGAATTGGATTAGTTCTTATAAAGATACTTTAATTTTTGATGGAATGGTTTAGCCTTTGGAAATAAAAAAGAGTGATGTTATCATCACTCTTATGTTCTTATTCTTTATAATATACACGATTGACCCGCTGATCAATCGAAGTTAAAACTTCATATGGAATGGTATCAAGATCTTTGGTAATATCAGCTAATGTTGGATACGATCCAAAAATAATCACTTCATCACCTTCTTTACAATCAATGTCGGTTACATCAATCATCATCATGTCCATGCATATGGTTCCAGTAATTGGAGCTAATTTTCCATGAATACCTACTTTCCCTTTTCCATAACCTAATGAACGACGAATACCATCGGCATAGCCAACAGGTAATGTAGCAATACGTGAAGGTCGTTGTGCTGTAAAACGGCGGCCATAGGAAACAGTTTCTCCAACTTTAAGTTCAGATATCTGAGAAATTACCGTTTTGAATTGAACGACAGGTTTTAATCGTTTGTTCATAAAATCGGAATATTCTGAATAGCCATACATTCCGATTCCTAAGCGAACCATATCGTATTGATGATCATTATAGGCGACAATACCAGGTGAGTTTAGACAATGCTTGATGGGCTTGATATTAAGACCTTCAGAAAGGATTTGATATCCATTATTAAAACGTCCAAATTGATAATTGACATACTCCTTTTCATCTTCCATATCGGCCGTAGCTAGATGAGTAAAAATCGATTGTACAAAAACTTGTGGTGTATTTTTTAGAGTTTCAATCAATTGATCGTATTCTTCTTCATGAAATCCTAAACGATTCATCCCCGTTTCCAACTTAATGTGGATGGGATATGGACTTGAAATCTGTTTTTCTTTCAGTTTTTTTACAAAAAGATCTAAAACACGGAAACTATAAATTTCAGGTTCCAATTGATAATCGATAACAGTAGAATAACTGCTTTGTTCTGGGTTCATCACAATAATTGGTAAAGTGATACCAGCTTTACGTAACTCTTTCCCTTCATCGGCGATGGCTACACCCAAATAATCCACTCCATTATTTTCAAGCACATTGGCCACCTCATAACTTCCGACACCATAGCTATTCGCCTTTACCATACACATCATTTTGGTGGATGGTTTTAACAAGGAGCGATAGGTTTTGATGTTTTCAATCAAATGCTGAAGATTTATTTCGAGTACTGTATCATGAGTACGAGTTTCTAATTCTTCTGAAATTTTTTCCAATTGAAATGGTCGAGCGCCTTTTAATAAAATGGCTTCGTCAAACACATTTTGTGTTTTAAATTGTTCTAAAAAATCATCTGTTGTTTTGTATGAACGAACATATGAAGTGAACAAGTCTTTGTATGTTGAGATTTTATCTCCAATTAAAACAACTTCTGTGAATTGATAGGGATTAACTAAATCTGCTGTTTGTTGATACAATTCAACATCTGAAAGATTACTTTGTAAAATATCAGTTAAGACTAATGTTTTACGATCTTTCTTTTGTTGATTTAAAACATTTAAACCAATTTTTAAAGAATTTAAATCTGAATTAAAGGTGTCATTAATAATGATTGAATTGTTAATGGCTTCCTTAATTTCAAGACGCATTTCGATGGGTAAAAGTTCTTTAAAATTCGATTTATATTGTTTGTAATCAATATTTAAACCGATTAATGTCGTTAAACAAATTAAGCTGTTTTTAATGGAAGCATCATCCGTAAAAGGAATCTCATATGTGAAAATTTCATCATTATGTAAAATAGAAATTTCTGTATTTGATTCTTGATGTATAATTTCCTTAATTTGAACTAAAGCAGAATCGGAATAACCATAAGTGAATTTATCAATATGAGAAAATTCGGGTTGAGTTGAAAGGATATGATGCAATTTTGAATTTTCAACATTGTACACCAATTTTTCAACATGTCGGAATAATTTTAATTTCTCATGAATCAATTCATCTTGGGATGAAAAATTCTCGAGATGAGCGTCACCAATTTTTGTTAAGACTCCAATGGTTGGTTGAATCATTTCTTCCAAACGTTGCATTTCGTTTGGCATTGAAATTCCAGCTTCGAAAATGCCTAAATTATGATCTTCTTCCATTTGAAGGACCGATAATGCTGCACCCAATTGCGAGTTATAACTTTTAGGACTGCGAACGATGTTGAATTTTTTCCACAACAATTGATTCAACCATTCCTTCACGATTGTTTTACCATTGGAACCGGTGATTCCTAAAACGGGAAGATCAAATTGTTGGCGATGAAATTTAGCCCATACTTGTAAAGCCTGTAAAGGATGATCAACAATGATTTGATTTATTTGGTTGTATTGAGTGATGGGGTGTTGAACAACAAATGTTCGTATGCCTTTATGATAAGCATCTTGGATATAAGAGTGTCCATCTTTTTGATTCCCAGAAAGGGCAAAGAAAATGGCATTTTTTGGATGAACAATTAAACGAGAATCGAAAAATATTTGTTCGATAGGCGTTTGATCATCTCCAATCAATTGACCAGAGACGATCGCTGCTATAGTTTGTAATTTATAACTTTTCAATTTTTACTTTGTTATTTTCTTCCCAATACGCACGTCTGCTTAACGGTTCATATTCAGAAGTTTCTCCTAATTCGACTAACTTTTCGCTATCGATAATACGGTGCGAATAGTGTGCCAAACCACCAGTACGTACACAAATGGCATGTACTTTAGTTACATATTCGGCAGTGGCCATTAAATTAGGCATTGGTCCGAATGGTCGACCTTTAAAGTCCATATCTAATCCTGCGACAATGACGCGTTTGCCTTGATTGGCTAATTCGTTTGCAACATCGACAATACCTTCATCAAAGAATTGCGCTTCGTCAATTCCTACCACATCACAATCGTCAGCTAATAATAAGATACTTGAAGAGTATTCGACTGGCGTACTTGTAATAGCATTTTGATTGTGAGACACCACTTCACGATCAGCATAGCGCGTGTCTACTGTTGGTTTAAAAATTTCGACCCGTTGTTTAGCGAATTCAGCACGCTTTAAACGACGAATTAATTCTTCTGTTTTACCAGAAAACATTGAACCACAGATGACTTCTATCCAACCTGTTTTGTTATGATCTTGAAATGTATTTTCGATAAACATAAAAAAGATATGTTAGTGTTTATTAGAAATGAAAAGCAAATTTACGGAATAAATTAGATGATGAAATTATAAAATTTGATTTTACTCTTAGGTTCTAATTACAATGTTTCTATCTTTACTCTAATTTAAAGTACTATATTAATAATGAAAAAAGTTTTAATTGTTTTTGGGACTCGTCCTGAAGCAATAAAGGTAGCTCCTCTTATCAAAGCACTGAAAGAAGATCAATATTTCGATGTGAAAATATGTAATACAGGACAGCATAAAGAAATGTTAGATCAAGTATTAGATTTTTTTGAATTAGAATGTGACTATCGATTAAATATCATGACTGAAAGTCAAACACTTTATAGTATTACGGAGAAGATTATTCATCGTATGAAAGAAGTTTTAGAAGATTATAATCCAGATTATGTCTTTGTGCATGGTGATACTTCTACCACTATGGCTGCAAGTCTATCCTCTTTTTATCATGGTGCAAAAATCTGTCATATTGAGGCGGGGTTAAGAACTTCAGATTTAAGAAATCCATTTCCAGAAGAAGCGAATCGAAGAATAACTTCTGTTTTATCGAATTATCATTTTGCTCCTACAGAATCGTCTAAACAGAACTTATTAAAGGAAAATATTCAGGAAAATAAAATTGTTGTAACTGGAAATACAGTAATTGATGCTTTATTCTATGGTATAGAAAAAGTGAATAACCATAAAGAAATTATAAGTGAATTAAAATCAAAGTTAATCGCTGACAAAGAAATTGTATTGATTACTTGTCATCGTAGAGAAAACCATGGTGAAGGGATATTAAACGTTTGTAAAGCCATTAATACTTTAGCACGAAATAATACCAATTACCAATTTATATTTCCAGTCCATTTAAATCCTAAAATTTTAAATATTGTTCATGAACATCTAGAAGGTATCGATAACATATTATTAATTGAACCTTTAAATTATCCAAATTTCATTTGGTTGATGAACCAATCTAAAATTATAGTAACGGATAGTGGTGGTGTACAAGAAGAAGCACCAAGTTTAGGAAAACCAGTACTGGTAGTTAGAAATGAAACTGAAAGACCAGAAGCAGTAGAAGCAGGAACAGTAAAATTAGTTGGATCTAACACACAAAAAATTGTAACAGAAGTTCAAAAATTAATTGATGATAATTCATTATATCAAAAGATGAGCAATGCGCATAATCCTTATGGAGATGGTGAAGCTGTAAAAAGAATTATCCGTTTTTTAAAAGAGTTTGAATAATGAAAAAAATTGTAATCATTTTTCCTTGTTATAATGAAGAAGAAATTTTATATCAAACAAAAAATGAAATCGTAAATAAGTTTGATGAACTAAAACATAAAAATTTAATTTCATGGGACAGCAAAATTTGTTTTGTGGATGATGGAAGTAAGGATCAAACTTGGGAAATTATAGAAAGTTTTAAAGAAGAAAACATCATAGGAATAAAATTAGCTCGTAATGTTGGTCATCAATTTACTTTATTAGCAGGATTAGAAACTTTAAAGAATCAATTTGATGCATACATTACTATGGATGTGGATTTACAAGATGATATCAATTCTTTATCAGATATGATTGAGGAATATCTTAAGGGATATGATATTGTTTATGGAGTAAGAGAAGAACGTACTACAGATACTTATTTTAAGCGTAAAACTGCAGAAATATTTTACACTTTAATGATAAAAATGGGGGTTAATATCCATTACAATCATGCTGATTATCGCTTAATTAATAATAGAGTGCTATTAGAATTTTTAGCGTTTAAAGAATCTCATCTTTTCTTAAGAGGAATATTCCCATTGATAGGATTTCAACAAAGTAAAATTTTTTATAAACGAAAAGAACGATTATTAGGAGAAAGTAAATATCCTTTAAAAAAAATGTTATCCTTCGCATGGGAAGGAATTACATCATTTTCAGATAAGCCGATAAAACTCGTATTAAACTTAGGGATATTTTCGATTGTTGTATCTCTAATTTTATGTGTTTGGGCTTTAGTACAATTACTTTTAGGAAATACTATTACGGGTTGGACATCGATTATCGTTTTAATTATATTCTTCGGAGGAGTACAAACCTTATCTTTAGGATTAATAGGAGAGTATATTGGTAAAATATACATACAAAGCAAGAATAGACCTCGATATGGAGTTGAAAAATTAAAAAATATATCCAATGAAGAAGCTATATGATTTAGGAGCAACGGCTATCCTTATAATTTTTGGTTGTTTATTATGTTTTATGGGATTGAAATCATTTGATTATATTTCAGAAATTAACAATATTTTTATTATAAAATTTTTAAAATTAATCGTTTGTATTGGTGTATTTATCTTAGTTTATTTAGGAATTTATAGATTAAATTTTTCAAATCAATTAGCTTCGTTAGGTCTATTTTTAAGCGCATTTTTTTTACGTTTTCTCTTTATATTAAATGTAGATATACAGCCCATTTCAGATTTTAAATTACTTTACGAAACTGCATATGCGATAAGTAATGGCAATCTAGAACCTATAAAAAATGACGTCTATTTTAAATTATGGAATTATAATATTCCATTTACTTTATATGAAGCATTTATATTGAGAATATTTGATAATCAATTTGTTCTTCAGTTTGTCAATGTTTTGTTAAGTTCAGGTATAGTCGTTTTAATTTACAATATATCGCGAAAGCTTTTTAATCAAAAAATAGGGCTATTCTCTGCAATTATAGCGATTGTATTTCCACCATTTATAGTTTATTCAGGAATTTTGACCAACCAAACCATCTCGATATTTTTCTTACTACTTGGCATTTATTTTTATTTATCAAAAAAAGAATTGATATGGGTTGGGTTAATGTTAGGTTTTGCGCAGATTTTTAGACCAATTGGAACATTATTTTTATTAGGAATAGTATTAATGTTATTGATTCAGTTCATTTCTAATAATCGATTTAATTTTAATTCGATTAAATCACTGATAATAAAGAATATTAAATTGTTCTCATCCTACCATTTAGTATTAATCATTACAAGCGTTATTTTATTAAAGGGAAATTATTCGGAACATTCTTTATATCATAATGCATCATCAAATTATAAATTTCTAGTGGGTTTTAATTACGATAGTAAAGGGGGATATTCGGAAGAAGATTCAAATTTATTATTTAATACTTATGATACAACATTTGAAAACTATTCCAAAGAATTAATAAAAATAAGAACAGAAGATAAGTTAAAGGTATTAGAATTATTTGAAGAAAAATTTAGAATCATGTGGTCTTCTAGTGATTCGTCCTTTTATTGGGCGGATTGGTATAATGATCAACTACTAAAAGTTACCAATTACATGTGGGTGGTTATACTATTCCTTGGCAGCTATGCATCATTTAGTCTTATCAAATCCATTTCTAGACAACATGTTTTGATGATTCCAATTCTGTTAGGTCTATTCATCGGAGTATATTTTTTGATTGAAATCCAAAGCCGTTACCGCTACGAATTATATCCTTTGTTTATAATAATCTCAGGATATGGAATGTTTGAAATGTTTCAATTTCTATATAAAAAAGTAAGGGTCAAATAGACCCTTACTTTTTTTCTTGAAAATATGTTTTAAATAACAATAGAATAAACTTGGTATTGCTTACTAGGTATCTTTTCCACATTCGTTTAGGTTCTTGATAAACTCTATATAACCACTCTAAACCTGACTTTTGCATCCATACTGGTGCGCGCTGTATAAATCCGGCGTGGACATCAAAACTTCCTCCTACACCCATTACAAAGTTTATTTCTTTTAAATCTTTCTTGTATTTGTGTAAAAACTGTTCTTTTTTAGGAGAAGTTATGGCAACAAATAATAAATTAGCTTTACTTCTCTTAATATCGTCTATTATATCACGCTCTTGTTGTTCAGTAAAATAACCATTTCTGTAACCGGCAATGATTTGATTTCCAAATTGGGATTGGTATTTATGAATTAATGTAGATACTACTTCTTCCTTTGCACCAAGAAAATATATGCTATATCCTTTGATGGCTGAAAGTTCTACTAATTTCTGCATTAAATCTACACCTGTAACTCTTTCCTTTAAATTATGTCCAAATAATTTGGCCGACCAAATCACAGCTTGTCCATCAGCATTTACAATGGTAGCATCTTTAAAATAATCTTGGATAAGTTTATCATGCTGTAAAGTAACGATTTTGTCTGCATTAACATCAGCATATACGATTTGTTCTTTGTTAAGAATTGCATTTTCTACTTTAGCTAATGTCTCTGTCATTGATAAATTATCAATATATGTGTTAAAGAGTTTTATTTTTTTCAATGTATAAAGGTTTATAAAAAGTTTCGTAAGTGATTAATGTTAATATTAATGCAAATATCATGATACCACTCTGACGGACCAAAAGAGATTCAGTTATAAAGAAAATGATAAAAATATTAAGCATTAAAAGAGATACAATTTTTCTTTTCTTAATTTGATAATAATATAAATATATAAGAAGAAATATAAAGGAAATTAATCCTATAATACCGTAATCTAACATTATTTCTAAAAATTGATTATGAGCATTATATTCTTCCAAATACGCAGATGTTAACTTTCTAATTTGATATTGTTCAATTAAAAATGTACGATCAGAACCTGTCCCTTTTCCAAAAAATATATTATTGTTTTTTATGGTTTCAACTACTGACAACCAATGTTCTTCTCTAAATGAAAGACCATTCATTTCTCCAGCTTCAGTCATACTGGGCAAGAATCTTTTTTTGAAATTCGGCAGATTAAATACAAGATAACTTAACAATGTTAGACCAACTACAACAAAATATTTTATTTTATTTTTTAATGTTAAAGTGAGGAAAATGGTATTAATAAATATACTAATCATTGCAATTCGAACACTTAAAAAATAGATTTGCAAACATAGAAATCCTACTAATAATGGATATACAAAATTTTTGACTTTATCTTTTTTATATCTTAATTCATATAACAAATAACTGATAGATAATGCAATGAAAAGTGCACTATAAGTCGTATGCTTGCCAAAGAAAAGACCGTAATTCTCGTAATAAAAATAATCTCCAAGTTGATTAAAATAAAGAGAAGAGACATATCCCATGACTAAAATACAATAGAAGACAGTAGAAAAAGTAAGTACTTTTAAACAATAATCTAAAATTGTTGGTTTTAATCGTATAAGTAATAGGCTGAATGGAATAAGGACGAAAGGTAACAGATTCACGACAATCTTTAATCCATTTTCTTTATCGTTAGAGTATATTAAACCACATAAAGCTAGGAGAAAAGGAATACCAATAATTAGAATATTAAATTTCTGTTTTTTAAAATATAAGATTTTAGTCCTTAAATTATCTTTTATTAATAAAGAATATAGAGCCATTCCAATCAAACATTGAGTATTGAAACTATAGGAAGGAATTACAAAAGACGTTATGAATAAACCTAAAATGCAATAAAAGATAATATTTTTAATGGAGTTATTCATTTGATTTCTTTAGAGATTAATTGAGCTATTTTTTTATAAGCTTCAAAAGTTAAATACTTATTATCCCCGAAATAATAGACCTCTTTATTCTTTTCGAAAATGTCGTTACAATCAATTAGGATAATTTTTTGTTGAGGTCTGATTTTATCTAATTTAAAATCGGATTGATGTCCATATAATGCGCTAGGCTTTTTTATGATGATAAGTTTTTTATTCGAATTTGATAAAAATTGATTGAGTTTAATATAAAATTGTTCTGGATATATTTTGCTGAATAAAACGACATATTCAGCTTCATCAGGTATATTGGTATTCTCATTTTCAATATTGCTAAATGAAGTATTGAAAACATCTTTTTGATTTCCTAAAAAATGAACATCAATAGTTTCCTTAATCTCTTTTCTTAAGTATTTGGCTTCATTTTCATAAATCAAATGATCACCTATTATTGCAACCTTAGGATCGTTGATCTGTTGTTTAAGAGGAAGGTCAAGTTGAATTATTTTTTTTTCTAAAATTTCTTCGGTTGGAGAATCAATTATCCAAGAGATATCTTGTAAAATTATTGTATCGTTGTGTTGTTCTGAAAATGCAAATCTAAAATAGTAATCTTTTTTACCTATGATTTGATAGGTATATTGATTGTCAGCTAAAAAATAATTGGATTTAATTTTTATAAAGTAAGGTGTTATCTCAATAAATTCATCAATGGGATAATCTTTTAATACAGATTTACTCTTCCAATCATATTGTAATTGATAAAATGATCGATTTAGTTGAGAAAAATGATATAGTCCAAATATTAGAATGAGTACTCCTAAGAATAAATAGAAGCATTTATTATTTTTAATCATTATGATACGCTTGGATTAATTTTTTAAAAACGATATTCTTATCAAAGTTTTTAAAACTATCAAAAGCATTTTTACGAATCTTTTGAAATGTTGGGTCATCTATTTTTTGAATGGTATTTTTCAATTCTAGGGCATTTTTAGGGGGGATTAGATACCCATTGTAATCCTGCTGAATAATTTCAGGAATAGAAATCCAATCAGTGGTTATAGAAGGTATTCCAAAGGCTAATGCTTCAATGATAATACCTGGATAACCTTCTCCTGAAAAATAGGTAGGAAGTAAAAGAAAGTCATATTCTTTTAAGACACGATCAACTTCATGTGGTTGTAATTCTCCTTTATAATTGACATTACTCTTTTCAAATTCTTTTGGATCAAAATACCGTTGATCGATTGGGCCATATACATCAAAAGTATATGACGGATCTAGTAGTTTTGCTGCTTGTATAATTTCTTCTACCCCTTTTTCTTTAATTACACGAGAAATAAAAACAAATTTTTTAGAATACACTCTATTATCCAACGCATCGATTTGTTTTTCTCTTGCATTTGGAAGCCATTCAATATTCTTCACTCCTAAATTCTCGAAATAATTAATACATTGTTGCGTTTCGAAAAATATGACATCCGATTTCAAAATAGTATTTAAATATATTTTTTGAATGATAGAAGGTAAAGCTTGAAAATGGGTATGAAAATCACCACCAAAGAAATGATAAATAATTCTTTTATTGAAGAGTTTAGCCCATATCCAAAGGATAGGTCCTACCGTAAAATTAAAATCCCATGTGGTATGAAAGCTTACAATATCTTTTTTTACCAAAATAAAAGGAAATCTTATTATCCAAAGAAAATGTTCAAGTATATGTACTTTAGGAATCCATATCTTTCGGATATCATAATGATTAATTTCCATCTGATTTTTTTTAAGGAATTGAAGCATTTCTAAGGCTAAAACTGTTGCTCCACCAATAGAATTACTTGAGGCTTTATGAGGGATATTCCCGAAAAAAAGTATTTTTTTATGCTTCGACATAGGTGATGTTATTTCTTTGAGTAGTATAAAGTATGGGATAAATAAAGACTAATGAATACATTAAAAATTCTAGATTATTTAATGAAAATGAAAACAACATATCAAAAAATAAAGCAAAATAAATTATTATAGCAATCGCATAGTTTTTATCAAATTTCTTTCTAAATAAAGGAATAAGTAATAAGAAAAAATAGAGGGATGCTCCTATTATTCCTAATTCTACAAATGCATGTGGAGGATAAGTATCGGTCGTGGGAAGCTCTAGCCAGGCAGTGTCAAACCAATAAAAATAGACTTCTTGATAATATGGAGAATTATAGGATATAGAAGCGGGTCCACCAAACATACCAATTCCTTTTCCTAATAAGTTGAAGTTTTTAATTTCATGAAACATCACGCGGTAAGATTCTGCTCGCATCGAAGTTCCTTCAGAAATATATACTGTAAAACGATTGACAATTTCTTTTATAATATCATTTATTAATTTCGGAAAACTTACATACACAGCAAAAATGCCCATTCCAATAAGTGGAGATAATTTTATAAATGTTTTATAATAATAGAAACATAGTATTACTAAAAATACTCCAATAGTTTTATAAGAAAGGCTAAGTATAATTCCTAATAAACAGATTGCAATAAATATATTTTTAAACTTACCTGAATAATATTCTTTAATTAAAAATAAGGAGATCAAATTAAAAAAACCAAAAAAACCAAAGAATACTACAGTACCGGTGGCACGCATTATTCCAGCAGATTCATTATAGTATCTTAATCCATCTGATGTTTCATAATAGAACCATTGATCAATTCCTCTTATCCAATTTATATAATTTATAATTTGAACAAAAAAATTGATTAATACAAAGGCAATAACAAATTTTATGATTAAAGGCAAATGATGACGGATAGAATAACCATAATACAATGTTATTATGGGGAAGAAATAGCGAATACCATCACTTAAACCTGCTTTGATATTAAATGAGTTAAGTACTCCATAAATAACAAAGGGCATAAAACATAATGTAGCTAGAAATAAACTAACATTTAACTTGTTGTTTATGATGATATAAACAATCATGTAAGCAAAACCAGCCATCTTAATGATGCTTGATAATGATGCATTTGTATTTTGAAACGCAGTCCCTACATAAATAAGTAAGAATGGTATAATTATAAATATACTTTTGAAAAATTTTTGATTAAACTTTGGCATGATGTTTCTTAAAGTATTTATAATTTAAATATCTCAAAATAAAATAACGACCTCCTAATGAAATAATACTACTACTTATGATGCCATATAATCCCCAATTTTTATAAAAGAAATAACATAGTAACACATTTATAATCAATGACAATATATTGATGTAAAGATTAAGATTATATCGCTTTTGGATTAGAAGATTTGTTCCAAATAAGTTGGATAAACTTTGGAATATTTTAGCGAATATTATTAGTACAAAAATTAAGAATGTGTCTTGATAATCCACATAGATTAATGTAGTTAATGCTTTGTAAAAAATGATAAGTAGCAGCGAGATACCTATAATGATAATGCTGATTTGGCGATCTAATTTTTGAGTAGTTAGTAATGGAGAATGTTTTAAATTTTCAATATTTACTTGTAATATAGTTGTAGGTATAATTAACATTATAGCAGCGATATTTAAAGCAAAACTAAAATTGGCAAGTTCTAAATTAGGATCTTGTGATAATAATTTTATGATAAATATATCGGTGTATAAGAATAATATATTTGCAAAGTCACTGATAACCATTGTAATTGAGCCATAAATAAGTTTTTTAAAAAGCTTAAAATACTTATTTAAAATTCGTGCTTCTAGATTTATTTTTTTTAATGTATATAAAAAGTAAACTATAAACACAGGGAGTATAAAATAAGATGCATATATAAATGATTGCTCTTTAATCCCAAATAAATAAATGCAACAAAATACTGCAACATAAAAAAAAGGGAAACAATTATCTTATAATATGAAGCTAATTCTGAACCCAACTTAACGATGATATAATTTTGAGTAATGCTACCTGTAAAAAATAAAGCGTAAAAAATAATAGGAATTAATAAAGCTTGATAATTAAAAAAATTAGAAAGAATAAAACTGAATATTCCAATTAATAATACAACGGAAACAGAAAGGATATAAAAATAATCTTTGTTTCGATTGCTTCTGGTATAACTCATTATCAAACTTGGAAAACCAAATGCTAAACCAATAGAAAATGTTTCTATTAATTTTTTGTAATATTCAAATTCACCATACTCGTGTTTAGTCATTGTATAAGCAGCAAAAAAGAGGATTAAAAATTCTAATCCTCTGCTAATTATTATAGATGCCCCATAAATGAGATAATTTTTATTTATGAATGTATTAATCATAATTAAAGAATCATTTATGAGTATTGCTTATACTTATTAATAAATTTGTTCATACCAACACATAAGAAATATCCGAATAATAATGCAATAGGTAATATTAATTTAAAATTCTGATTTGTCGTTTCTTTATTAGATTTTAAATCTGCGAGTTTAAAAATTACATTTTTACTTTCAATTAGTTGCTTGTCCAATTTTTTGTTTTCCTCAAGTAAATATTGTTTGTTTTCAATCAATTTGTTAATTTCAGTGAATACCTCAATATTTACATTGCTATTTGTAGAAGGTTGATTTGTTCCTAATTTTTCAAATAAGTTATTAATATTTTTTATTGAAATCTTATTTTCTTGAATCTTTGATTTTAAAAATTTTTGGTTTAATAATAAACGTTCGGTGAAATAGGTTTCATTATTCAATTGTTTAAGAATACTATCAATTTCTTTTTCTCCTTTAATATAATTTTTACTATAAAATCGAATTAGATGATAAGGATAAACTTGCTCTGTTTCATTACCCTTAGTATGTTTGACTAATTTTACATTGTTGTCTGCTAAAAATTTTGCAATTTCTAAGTTATTTGCATTTTCAGACATAAAATTAAATATGTCTATAATGGGTTCTATTTCAACAGATTTTATGGCTGAATTTTCCTTAAATTTTAAAGCGTTTATTTCTTTATATAAAAATGATTGACTATCTACATTTGGAGTTACAATCAACTCATGCTTGAAATTACTTCCTTTAGAATAATAGTCAATTCCATAGCCTAAACTTGCTCCTAATACCAATAAACTTAGGATTATAAATTTTTTAGCAAAAATGAATTGAATAAATTTATAAACATAATATCCAAATCTATCGATTGATTTAATAAATGCTTTAAATAATTCACTAATATTTATTTCTTCAGAGTGATTGTTTTTTAAGTCCATTTTTGTTGAATATATTTGATACAAATATATTTAAATTTTGATAGGAAAAATTTAAATTAAAAGCCTTAAAAACTCTATAATAAATAATTAATGTCTGTAAGAAAAAGATTCAATCAATTTGAAGTCGCAATTGATACAATCCTAATTGTTACCTTGCTAATCTTATTTCTAAGATTTCACTATTTAGTAAATATAAAATATATTATTCCTACTTATAATGAAATTATAAGTTCACATTATAAAGCGATTATTCTTATTTCTAGTTTTTGGTTATTATTAGTGAATAGTTTTAATTATTTATCTATTAAAAACTTTAAACTATATAAACAATTGGGAGTCTTATTGAAAATCTTTGTACCCTTTTCATTATTTTTCTTTACTATTTCAAGTTTAAAAAGTGAAGATTTATTATCATCCAATTTATCGATCCTTTATCTGCTGACTACTTTTATATTTATATTATTAATAAAGCTTATTTCTTTTTATCTTTTAAAATATTATTTCCAAAAGGGGAAATATACTTCAAATGCTGTAATAATTGGAAATAATAATAATATCGATCGTTTTTTAAAAATTGTGAATAGAAGAAAAGATTTAGGTATTAATATTCTAAGAACCTTTAATGATAATGATTTTAATAAAATTGATATTCACCAATATTTTAAAAATAATAAAATTAATATAATTTATTTTGCTCAAAACGGGCTAAATTATAATTCCATTTATAAAGAATTTTATGATATAGCTCAACGAAATCACATTGAGATAAATTATATACCCTATACCTTTGAAGAGAAGGTGTTAGAATTCAGTATTAGCTATATAGATACTTTACCCATTTATAGTATTAAGAAATATCCGTTGGATTATATCTTCAATCAGATTATTAAATCTTTATTTGACATTATTTTTTCATTCTGTGTGTGTGTATTTATTTTAAGCTGGTTATTCCCAATTGTTGCCATATTAATAAAGCTAGATTCTAGAGGTCCAGTTATATTTAAACAAAAAAGGAGAGGTTTAAGTGGTGAAGAATTCGATTGTTATAAATTTCGTACGATGCGTAATGATGGAACTAATTCTATAAAAGCTACCGTCGTAAATGATTCTCGAGTAACTAAAGTTGGTCATTTTTTACGCAAAACTAGTTTGGATGAATTACCTCAATTCCTTAATGTCTTAAAAGGGGATATGTCTATTGTAGGTCCACGTCCCCATATGATATCTCAAGATGTGCATTACAGTGAAATTATTGAAAAGTATAATATAAGAAATTACGTAAAACCGGGTATTACTGGGCTTGCTCAAGTAAAAGGCTATAGAGGTGCTATAAATTGTGATAAGGACATGGAAGATCGTATAATCACTGATATTTTTTATGTTCGAAATTGGTCGCTCTTATTAGATATTCAAATTATATATCAAACGATTGTTTTGATTTTTAAAGGGGATGAAAACGCTATTTAATCGCAAAAAAAAACCTTAGAAGTTGATTCTAAGGTTTTAATTATTATAATATAAGCTGATATCTTACCAACCTGTATAATCTTTTTCGTTTTCGCTACCAAACTGTGTTAATTTGTATAACCACCAACACATTAAACCGAAACCTACTGCAGTAAAGAACCATCCAGCCCAATAACCAACTGGTACCAATAGAGTTTCAAAGGCCCATTTAAAAAATGCGCTTAGTGCAAAAAATAAATCAGTTATTAATCCCATATCCTAGTTTATTGCTTAATTTGCATCAAAGTTATAAAAATGTTAGTTAATCTACTCGCGAAAAGAAATTTTTTTATACAAATTTTTATCATTTTTCTGTTTTTCGTGCTCGGAGCTACGAATTTTAACAGTATTTATTTGAGCAAATTAGAATTTGTTGGGGTAGGCCTAACGATTCTTTCCATTGCATATGTAGGATATGTCGATCATCAAAACGAATTGATTTCGAAAAATTCGTACACGACATGGTTTTATATGCTTTCATTAATGCCATCCATTTTGACATTAACGGACTATAAAATTGCGGGAAGTTTACTTTTAGTGACCTATATTACAACCAAATTAATTTACTTTGAATCAGATAATACCGAAAAATACGAGGCATTTGATATTGGGGTATTTCTAGGGTTTGCTATTCTTTTACATCCTCCTTTATTTATATTAGGAATTGTAATCTTAGGGTATTTTCTATCGTTACGAGCAATAGATTCATCTATTTTTATTCTTTCAATTTTAGGACTTTTAGTACCGATTTTAGTTTTTATACAAATCAGCTATTTATTGGATTTTGAATTTTTAATTGATTACTATCGTGAAGCGTTAATGTTGGATTACTTCCGTTTAGATATCAAACAAATTTTTCTTATTCCGATTGTCCTTTTGGCTGTTGTAGCATTTATCAATTATGTCAGAACAATTAACAAAGAATCTGTTCAGATTAAACGAGTATTCTTGTTGCTAAATATTATGCTATTGGCATTAATCGTGACATCAGCTCTCTTCGGGGGATCACAAATTATACAACTTAGTTTCTTTGCTTTTTTATTTATGATCATCTTCTCGAAATATTTTACCAATAAAAAAGCCCACTTAAATTGGCTAAAAGAAACCATTTTGTGGACTTATTTAATTTGTATGTTATTTTATAACTTTTATGATCGAATTCCGAGAATCTACAGTTTGATCACGGAGGTAAGTCTTTAATTCAAAGTTTTCTCCATCAAACACACCATATGTAAAATAATTAATCCAATCACCTAAATTAAAGTGTTTGGATTTTTTTATGTCAATTTCCATAGGCAAATGGCGGTGGCCATACACAAAGAAATCATAATGTTTACGATCCAATTGACGTTCGGTATATTGGATTAACCATTCGTTATCTACGCCTAAGAAATGAACATCTTCATCTCCAGAAATCATTTTATTCTTGCGAGAAGCAGTAATTCCAAGCCACATGGCTAAATCGGGATGCAAAAGATAAAATAAGAATTGACACACTTTATTGGTAAAGACTTTCTTCATGCGTTTATAGCCCTTGTCTCCTGGACCTTTACCATCACCATGAACGATAAAAAATTCTTTTCCGTTGATGACAAAGTCTTGTTTATCTCTAAATATGATGGCTCCAATCTGTTCTTCTAAATAATCCTTCATCCATAAATCATGGTTTCCAACATAAAAGTAAATTGGAATTCCACGATCAGCAATTTCAGCTAATTTACCTAAAACGCGAACAAAACCTTTGGGAACAACATGTTTGTACTCGAACCAAAAATCAAACAAATCTCCAAGAAGAAATAGAACACCACAGTCTTCTTTAATTTCATCTAGCCATTGTACAAATTTTTTTTCGCGCACTAAACTTGCTTCTTCATTCGGTGCACCAAAATGATGATCCGATGAAAAATAAGCTTTTTTTCCTTCAGCTAATTGGATGTTTATTGGTTGTCCTCCGCTAACCATTCTCCGTAAGAATTTTCAGTTTCGTGAAGTTTTAATTTGACTAATTCGATGTGCTCTGGTAAGCGATTTTTAATGCGATCCACCATCCATAACATCATGTTCTCACACGATGGTTGATAATCAGTAAAGATGACGCGATGACCTTCTTTGATCAAGTGGTCTCCTAAATGTTTGTGAGGTGAATTTTGATTTAATAAAATCGCATGATCAAAAATATCAACAACTTCTTCGTTTACAATCTTTTTTAAATCTCCAAAATCCATCACCATACCCAATTTCACGTCGCCAACGTCTTCAGAAGGTTTTCCTTTCACTGTTACAAACAATTTGTAAGAGTGCCCATGTATGTTTTTACATTTTCCATCATAACCATGTAGGGCATGAGCCGTTTCAAAGTTAAATGTCTTTGTAAGTCTTACGATATTCATTAAATTTATGATTAATGCTTTAATCTGCAAAGGTAATGGAAATCAGAACAATCGTAAATTCTTTGATTGATTTATTTTTTCCCATGCGGTGTATCCATTGCAGCGATGTTATTGCGTCTACGCAAATATTGTGTGTTCCATGCAGTACACATTTACCTTATACCCATTGGGAATTAAATCAGAACAATAAAGCTTTCAGACAATTATATCAATATTGTAGGGTAGAAGCCGCTTATAGTTTACTCCATTTCTCAAAACGAAATGTAACGCAGTCCTTATTGCATGAAATGAAGTATAAAGCTCGTCCAGAGATTGGAGCATTACTGGCAGCAAAAGTTAATATCGATTTATCAGGATATGATGGGATTATTCCAGTTCCATTACATCCAAAACGATTAAAACAAAGAGGGTATAATCAAGTGGCTGATTTTACAAAGAAATTAGCCGAAATTCACAGCTTGCCCTATCTCGATCAAATTTTGATTCGGAATCGGTTCAATTCTTCTCAAGTATTCAAGAATAAAAGGGATCGTATTCAATCCTTGAATAATGCCTTTCAGTTGATGAATCCAGAAATAAAAGGGCATTACATTATCGTGGATGATTTGATTACTACAGGCGCTACTTTAAGTCAAGCGATTGTACCATTCAATGCAAACAATGGTGTTAAAGTCAGTGTCATCACAATCGCATGTGCATAATCCAACGCTTTTTTCTTAACTTGCGTGCATGAAGAAACTTGTAGTTGCAAGCCTGTTAATGGCAGGTATTTTTTCGCTTAATTCTTGTGCTCGTAAAGGGTCACCAAGTGGAGGTCCAAAGGATATTGATCCTCCTGTAATGGTAGCTTCTTTTCCTGATACAATGGCTGTTAACGTTGATCCAAACGTTAAAGAAATTCGCATCGACTTTAATGAATATATTCAGTTAAAAGAGTACAATAAAAATGTAGTCATCTCACCACCATTTGAAAAAGCTCCGGTGGTGACACCATTGTCGATGGCAGCAAAAGAATTAAAAATTAAACTACAAGAACCCTTACAGCCCAATACCACATACAATATAAATTTTGGAGATGCTATTCAAGATTATAATGAAGGGAATAAGTTATCGAACTTTTCTTATGTTTTTTCAACAGGGAGCTATATCGATTCATTAAATGTAAAAGGTCGAATTTCTCCAGGATTTGATTTCGAGTTACCCAAGAAAACATTAGTCGGGTTATATAAAATCACGGAAGAATATAACGATAGTGTCATTTTAAAATCAAAACCCTATTACATTTCCCGTGCGGATGAAAATGGGAATTTTGATTTAAAGTATTTAAGCCAAGGGAAATATAAAATTATTGCTTTTGAAGATGTGATTGAAAATACAAAGTTTGATCCAGCAAAAGAGAAAGTAGCTTTTCATAATGAAATCATTGATTTAAAGGGAAATGCTTCAGTAGATTTAAAATTATTCAAACAAAAACCCAATTACCGTTTTTCAAAAGCAGAGCAAAAAGGATATGGGCACATTGTCTTTCGTACAGAAGGGGCAACACAACCTGTGACAGTATCCATTTTGGAACGTGAATTTCCAACAGCAGTAATTGATGCGCATCCAGCAAATGATTCAATCAACTTTTGGTTTAATCCAAAAACGGAAGGTTTTACCAATAAGTCTGAACGTATTTCATTCGAAGTTAAACACGGCGATAAAGTAGATAAAGCAACAGTATTATATTCAAATCCAGTAAAAGAGTACGAGTTTAATTTTAAAACGATCAGCAATTTAAAATTAGCACCAACAAGCCCTTTTGAAATAGCTGGTTCAGCGCCTATTGCATCTATTGATAAATCCTTAATAAACGTATTTAAGGATACAGTTCAAATTCCGTTTGATGTACGTATTAATGAAAAAGATAAACAAATTGTTGAATTCTTATTTGAGAAGAATTTAGGTGAGAATTTTGAAATCAATGCGTATCCTAATGCTTTTAAAGATATTTTCAACACACCAAACGATACGTTGGTTTATCAATTTAAAACAGGTCAGCGAGAAGATTTTGGGAATTTAAAGGTTCGCCTTCAAAACTTACCAGAAGCACCAATTTTCTTGCAATTGATTCAGAAAAATCAAACGTATAAAGTGGTACAAGAACGAACAGGTACCTCGCGTGAATTTGAGTTTCCTAACTTAACACCAGGCGAATATTATTTACGTGTGTTAATTGATTCCAACAATAATGGGGCATGGGATTCAGGAAATGTTTTAGATCAAATTCAACCAGAGCCTGTGTACATTTATCCGGATAAAATTCTGATTCGAGCGATGTGGGATTCGGATGAAACATGGATCATTGGTAAGGAAAGTGAATTTACAGTACCGATTGAAAAAGAAGTGAAAGAAGAGCAAGATCCAACTAAAAAATAACAAGAAAGCGAGCTAAATAGCTCGCTTTTTATATTTAATCAATTCGAAGATCTTTCGTAATCGAACTTGAAGGTTGAATATCATAGATTGGTGCACCTAAATGACGGTGAATAATTCGGGATATTTCAATATAAATGCCGTAACGCGTTTTAGAAATCTTTTGCGTAAAAAATTGATCTTTATTGGCGATAATGATAGCGTTAATAAATTGTTCAATGGTCAATTGATTCCACTCAAATAAATAATAATTGAATATCTTTTTAAGCTTCGCAAAACGTTTACTAGAGTGTTGAGGTATTTGTAAATCTAAAGTACTTTCGAAAGTAGAAATGTTATCTAGGAGTAAATATCTATTGACTAATTCATAAAGTTTTACATCAGAATTCCAATGACTTTTTAATAAGGAAAACACTACGTTGAATTCCGTTTGATCATTATTAGTTATCAACAAATAATCGGCGACTAAATCTGCGATTTCTCCTACTTCAGAAATATTCCTGATATCATCATCTTTGAAATAAATATCAAAATACTTTTCGATGGTGATGATTAATTCAACCGTATCCAATCCCATATTTATTGGAATAAAGTGCGGTAAATATCCTCCACTTTCGATACACGAATAATTTTAATGCCATGATCGGTATCTTTTATTTTATTGTATTTGGATACAAAGATGACATCAAATCCTAACTTTTCAGCTTCAATAATACGTTGTTCCACACGATTTACAGCCCTAATTTCTCCACTTAAACCTACTTCGCCCGCAAAACAACAATTATCTGGAACTGCAGAATCTTCGTTGGAAGATAGAATAGCGGCACAAATCGCTAAATCAATCGCAGGATCATCCACACGGATTCCACCTGTAATGTTCAAGAAAACATCTTTCATGTTCAATCGGAATCCCGCACGTTTTTCTAAAACGGCCAATAACATATTCAGGCGTTTTGAATCAAAACCCGTTGCCGTACGTTGTGGTGTACCATAAACTGCAGTGGAAACCAAGGCTTGGATTTCAATTAACATGGGGCGAACTCCTTCTAAAGTGGCGGCAATCGCATTTCCACTTAATAATTCATCTTTCTTTGTAATTAAAACTTCAGACGGATTAGTCACTTCGCGTAATCCTGCACCTTGCATTTCGTAAATTCCGATTTCGGCTGTCGAACCAAAACGGTTTTTGTTTGCCCTAAGAATTCGGTAAATATGGTTGCGATCTCCTTCAAATTGTAAGACAACATCCACCATATGTTCTAAAATTTTAGGACCAGCAATCACACCTTCTTTGGTAATATGCCCAATCAAGATGATCGGTGTATTCGTTTCTTTGGCGTATTGAATCAATTCAAAAGTCGTTTCACGAATTTGTGAAATACTTCCAGGAGAAGATTCGACGTGTGGTGTCTGTAAAGTTTGTACTGAATCTACAACAATGAGTTGAGGTTGAATTTCTTTGGCGTGTGCAAAGATTTTCTGGGTATTGGTTTCGGGTAATACAAAACATTGATCTGATTCAATTCCGATTCGCTCTGCACGTAGTTTGACTTGAGATACCGATTCCTCACCAGATACATATAAAATTTTGATGGTGTCTAATTTTAAAGCGACTTGTAGCATCAACGTTGATTTTCCAACACCAGGTTCTCCACCAACAAGGATCACTGAGCCAGGAACAATTCCGCCACCTAAAACACGATCTAATTCTTGATTCTTCGTTGAGATTCGGATTTCGCCTAAAGGATTAACTTCACGTATGTTTAAGGCAAATGTTTTTTCCGTTTTAGAACCTTTTTCTTTCCACGTTTTTTTCTCTTCGCCTTTGTCTATAATTTCTTCTACAATGGTATTCCATTCCCCACAACTTTTACATTGTCCCATCCATTGGGAGGTTTGTGTTCCGCAATTTTGACAATAATAGGTCGTTTTTGTTTTAGCCATTGGAAATGAGTTTTAATTAACATTCAAATTTAATCATTCACCGCGACAAAATAAGGTGTTGTAAAGCGTTAAAATCTTAAAATAATTTACATCAATAGATGGTTTAGTTAAAATTTAATTTCAGTTATTAACATTTTAGAGCTTTACGATAAAGTTGCGTTAAATGTTAAAATTCTGTTCAATTCTCGATTACTTTTAAATCAAATTGACACACTACTATGAATAAAACTCTACTTCTGACTTTTTTTTCAATGATAAGTCTTTTGACTTATGCACAACCTATCATGATTACAGGAAAGGTGGAAATAGATAATGTGGATGAACCACTAAATCTAAATACTATTGTTATAGAAAATATAACATCATTAGCGAAAACCAAAGCCAATGATTTGGGGGTGTTTTCTATAAAGGTTAGAGAAGGTGATGTATTACAATTTAGTAGCAGCTATACGACGCAGAGAAGTATTAAAATAACATCATCCATTTTATCCAAAGGTTACCTTAATGTGCATTTGGATTTAGAAGTAATAGAATTAGCAGAAGCGAATCTGAATCCGTTGAAGAAAAATTTTAAGGATAATATCCATACCTCGGATACTTCAAAGGATCAGTTGTATAAAAGTTTGGGATTGGATCCTAATCTTCAATACATGAAAATCGATCCGACCTATACGTCTCAGGTGAGTGGAGGATATGGTCCCATTAGTAGTTTAATTGGTATAATTAATGGATCGACAAAAAAAGCAAAAAGAACTTATGCAGCAATGAAAAGATTAAATGAAAAGGATAAAATAAAGTCTTATTTCGAGGAGAGTTTTTTTACCGATTATTTAAAAATTCCAGCGCATAAAATTTCTGAATATATAAGTTATTGTTACACCAATTATGAATTAAAAAAATTTGTGGATAATGGGCGCTATACAGAAATTGAAGAAATTTTAAAAGAGAATGTCAGCAATTACTTAGACCTTCTCAATAAAAAATAGAAAGAAATGATTAAGATAATTCAACTCCTAATGTTGTTGATAACATGTGGAGTATATGCACAAAGTGTTGATTTGGTAGGAAATGTAATTGTTGATAACGTGGATGAAGAGTTTAATCGTTCGGGAATTCATGTTTTCAATGAAAAATCAAATCAGCATGTGGTGACTTCTTCGGAAGGAGGCTTTCAAATCCAAGTTAAATTGGATGATGTCCTAATTTTTAAAAGTGATTTCACCCAAACAAGATCCATTAAAATCAGTCAAAACATAATCGAGAAAGGTTATATTAATGTACACCTGGATGTGGAGATGATTAATTTAGCTGAAGCGAATTTAAGACCGTTAAAACCAAATCTAAAAGATAATTTTGCGAAAAGCGAAACAGACGAGTATAAGCTTAAAAAATCCTTGGGCTATGATACGGATGAGTTTCGAAAAGCAATGGCCACTAAACATAATGACCAGAAAGTTCGTAATACAATTGCTCAAACTGGAGGAGTCAATTTAATTGGAATTGCGAAAATGTTTATTAAAGACAAAAGTCCTAAGCAACCTCAAAAAATGAATTATGAAGTGATTGATGAGATCAAATCTTATTTTACGGAGAATTATTTCATCAATGATTTGAATATTCCAGAAAAGCGAGTAACCGATTTTATCGGATATTGTTTTAAAAAATACAACCACAGAGGAATGTTTGAACAACAGAAAATTACTGAAATGTTAATGCATTATGAGCAAGCAGCACCAGAATTTCTACGATTGATTGCTAAACAGCCTTCTTAGATCGCGAGCTAATTCGGCTAATCATCACCATCGAAATTAATCCAAAAGAAATCATCGAAATTACTTGAGCGATATAAAGGATTAATCCGAAATAATCTCCAATTGCTCGCCCTTCACTTTGAAGACCTCCAGTTGCCAAGTAAATAGCGGAAAATGCGATGGACATAATATACGGATAAGCCAATCCTCCAGAAACGGGTAATATCATGCCTAATGATCCAGCAATTAAAAGAAATAGTCCTTCAGGGATTCCAAAATGTGCTGTATCAGGAAATGCATAAAAGACCAGATAGGTCATTAGAAAATAACTGATCCATATGGCAAAAGAATAGAAGACGAAAAGTCCCCTTTTTTGAAGTTTAGAAATGGACAGAATACCTTCCCAAAGTCCTTTTAAAAATGTAATGATTTTTTGGAAAACGGTAGTTTGAATTAATTTTTTCCAAAAGGAAAGAATAAGGATTCCACCAACAAATAGACTTGCACCCACCACATAAAATTTGGTGTATGATGGTTCTTTAATTGGCGTTTTAGCTTGGGCTTGATTCCCTAATTCAAAAAACTGCATTAGGGTATCGTAATTGAAAAGAAGCGTTAACCCAAATACAAGTCCTAAAAACATTAAATCGATGACACGCTCTAATACAATTGTACCAAATGATTTTTCAAAAGGAACCTTTTCCATTTTGTACATGGATGTAGCACGTGCAACTTCTCCACTGCGAGGTATCGTAAGGTTCATGAAATAAGCAAAAGCAATGGCCCAAAATCCGGATTGGGTTTGGGTATGATACCCCATGGGATGCAAAAGTAAATTCCATCGTGCGGCACGAAGCCAATACGAATAAATACTAATAGCCATCGAGGCAAATATCCAAAAATAATTCGCTTCTTTTAAAGCGTTTTGAACTCTCCCAAAATCAATTTGCTTCACTGTTATAACGATAAAAAATACCGCTAACAATGAAGCAAAGATTAGAAAGAGCGATTGTTTCCATTTGCCCTTCATAAATTGTATTGGAATTAATCTAAACGATTATTTTCGTTCGGGAATACCACAGTAGGCTCATACGTTTTAGCCTCTTCGTAATCCATCATGGCATAAGTAATGATGATTACAGTATCACCAACTTGTACACGACGAGCTGCAGGTCCATTTAAGCAGATTTCTCCACTACCACGTTTTCCTTTGATAATGTACGTTTCGAAACGTTCACCATTCTCTTGAACGACAATTTGTACTTTTTGTCCCACTACCATATTTGCAGCATCAATTAAATCTTCATCAATTGTGATACTACCAATGTAGTTAAGTTTTGCATCTGTTACTTTTACTCTATGGATTTTAGAGTGAAAAACTTCTATCATCATATTTGCAAAATTTTGCTTTAAAAAGCGCTTTAATTTTATTCGGCTAAATTACGAATATTTTATTGATTTTTTAGAATTGAATATTGTCTATCAAACGAATATCTCCGGCATAAGCCACTACAAATCCTCTTGCTTTTACATCCGATTTGAATGTCGAAATAGGCTGTAATTTTTCTTCGTCTGTAATTTCAAAATACTCTAATTCGAATGGCGATTGTGCAAATGATTCTTCAACATAGGCTTTCACTTCAGCAGGCGTTTGTCCTTGATTTTTTAGTTCAACGGCTTCTTTCAATACTTGATAGATGAAAGGGGCAGCTTCTAAATTTTCAGGCGTTAGTCGCATGTTACGAGAACTTAATGCTAAACCTGTTTCAGCACGAAAAATTGGCATTGGTACAATGGTAACATCAATTTGCTCTTGTTTGACCATTTCTTGTACAATGCGAATTTGTTGAAAATCCTTTTCACCAAAATAGGCACGATTTGGGTTTACGGCGCGTAATAATTTCCCTACGACAGTTGCAACACCATCGAAATGACCAGGACGGAATTCACCTTCCATGACATGTTCGATTCCTCCAAAATCATATTTTTTAGCCACTTCGCCTTCTGTATATAGATCAGCGACTGATGGTAAATAAACGTAATCAACTCCAATAGAAGTTAATAATTCAATGTCCTTTTCTTCCGTTCGAGGATATTTTTCTAAATCTTCAAGGTTATTGAATTGTGTAGGATTAACGAATATGCTGACTACAGTATAATCATTTTCCTGGATCGATGCTTTTGCTAAAGATAAGTGACCTTCGTGCAATGCGCCCATAGTAGGCAAAAATCCGATAGTTTTACCTTCGTCTTTTAAATTCTGAATAAAAGGAGTTAATTTTTCCTTTTCGGTAAATACAATCATAAAAATGATGTTAAAATAAACTAATATAAGGGCAAAGCTACTATAAGCAAATAATATATCAACATTTTTTTGTAATTTTGTGCCTTATTTATTCATTAGGAAAATAGTATAAAATATTATGGAAGGAAAACGCATATTATATGTAACAACAGAAATGACTCCTTATTTTCCTGAAAATCCGATGTCATCACAAGCATTAGAATTACCAAAAGTAATGCAAAGTAATGGAGCTGATGTACGAATCTTTATGCCAAAATTTGGTGTGATTAACGAAAGAAGACATCAATTACACGAAGTGATTCGTCTTTCAGGAATGAATATGATTGTTAATGACTTAGATCAACCTTTGATCATTAAAGTAGCATCTGTTCCAGGAGAAAGGTTACAAGTTTATTTCATTGATAATGAGGAATATTTTAAACGCAAAGAAGTGTATACCGATACGGATGGCGTTTTATGTTCTGATAACGATGAACGTGCAATTTTCTTTGCAAAAGGTGTTTTAGAAACGGTTAAAAAATTAAATTGGAAACCTGATGTGGTTCATGTAATGGGTTGGATGTCAAGCTTATTACCAGTTTATTTGAAAAAATATTACGCAGATGATCCATTTTTTAGCGATGCTAAAGTTGTAGTTTCTATCTTTGATAATGGCTTTGAAGGTGAGCTTGATCAAAAGTTAGTCGAAAAATTAACGTTTGATGAGGTAGAAGGAGATATTAAACAATATTTAGAAAAACCGACTCACTTAGGAATGATTCAAGCGTCTTTACAATATGCAGATGCAGTTGCAAAAGGAGAAGAGGTTATTCCACAAGATGTAAAAGAATACATCGAAAGTCAAAACATCTCGTTGTTAGATTATTATGATAAAGACCAAGCAAAAGAGGTTTATAATAATTTCTACATCGAAGAAGTGATGAACTCAAATTAATTTATACCACTCTAAATTACAAATGAAAAAAATTTTTAATATCCTTGTCGCGTCCGTACTTACGCTTACAGTTGGTACTTCAGTAGTCTCTTGTAACGAAGACCCGATAGGATTAGGAGGAGGATTAGTCGGTGGAGATGCATCAGGTTATGTAGATTCATTGGACGTAATCGCTTATAATTCTCGTTTTGATTCGATTCGTTCTGATCAGCGATTTTTACAAAATGCACTTCTTGGTGCATATGAAGAACCTGTTTTTGGACGTACACAAGCGAGTTTTATTTCACAGTTACGTTTAACTTCACTTTCTCCATCATTTGGGAAAAATCCATCAGTCGATTCAGTACAATTATTTATTCCGGTGTATTATAATAGTACATCTGATTCGGTACGTGTTGATACACTTAACTTATCGAAACCAGGGATAAAACCTGAAGATTCTGATACCATCTTAATTCGTAAAAGTTACCGTGTAGATTCTATTTATGGAAATAGAAATGCAACGATGACGTTGAATGTCAAAGATATTAGCACGGTTTTATATACGGATAAAGCCTATTATTCGAATAACAATTTAGGTGAAGATCAAATTGCTGTAAATTCTACAGTTTTAGGATCTGCCTCAGTTGGTGGTCGTGTGCAAAACATTACGATTAAACAAAAATCTTCATCAAGTAATATTTATGAAGAGCCAATTGGTTATAAAATTAATTTAGACAAAAACTACTTCAAAGAAAAAATTATTGATAACGAGAAGACAGGAATGTTAGATGACTATGCTACATTCATTCGTCGTGTGATTCAAGGTTTTCAATTTTCAGTAGAAGAAAATAATGGTTTCTTATTTGCATTTAATCCAAACGATATCCAAATGAGAATGTATTATTCGAATGATGGATCTACGGATGATGCTGAGAGAAATTCTTCAAGTATTGCATTCAATTTTTATAACTTATGGAATGCTACTTCGGGATCAAATGTTCAAGTGAATCATTTTATTAACTCAAATCAAGGGGCAGATTTCGTTAGAAATTATACTTCTCCAAATAAAACAGAAGGAGAAAGTAAATTATACTTGAATGGAGCTGACGGAACACGTGTTCATGTGAAATTGGTTCAAGATCAGTTGAATGCTTTAAGAACCAAAAAAGAAGCAGAAGGCTTAACATTTATTGGAGCAAAATTAGAATTCCATATCGATAACGCTTATAATTTACCAAAACCAGGATTTATCATGGCTTGGAATAATTATAAAAAAGAGGGTAAAGTAGTTGATGAATTGTTTGCAGATGTATTAGAATTTTATAATTCTTATCCAAACAATGTTCACTTTAACCCAATGATTGGAAGTAATAATTACTATACCATTGATATTACGAAACACTTCAAAAAAATGCTAGAGCAGAATGAAGAATTCGAAGATCAAGAAATGATTGTTGCATTAGGAAATTTCTTAATGGGAACTAGTGATACATCAACAATATTCTCGACAAGTCCTTTCTACAGAAACACTGTAGCTAACCCTTACCGCGTAGTTTTACATGGTAATAATATTCAGGATGAAGCGAAAAAATTGAAACTTAAAGTTTATTATACAAAAAAATAAATAGCTACTTAATATGTGTGGTATTGTAGGTTATATAGGGCACAGAGAGGCTTACCCTATTATCGTTAACGGATTAAAAAGACTTGAATATAGAGGCTATGATAGTGCAGGACTTGTATTATCTACGAATCAAGGATTTCAGTTGGTGAAAACCAAAGGTAAAGTTGTTGACTTAGAGGATAAAGCTTCAGGATTAGATAAAACGCCAAATATTGGTATTGGTCACACTCGTTGGGCAACTCACGGTGTTCCAAATGATGTAAACTCGCATCCACATTTATCTAACAATGGTCGTTTAGTGATTGTTCACAATGGAATCATTGAAAACTATGAGTCAATTAAGCAGTTATTAACTGATAAAGGATATACATTCCATAGCGATACGGATACAGAAGTTTTAGTTAACTTCATTCAATTATTTCAAGAAGAGCACAACTTAAATTTAACGGACGCTGTTCGTATGGCTTTAAATGAAGTTATTGGAGCATATGCCATCGCTGTATTAGATAAAGAAGACCCTGATACTTTTGTAGTAGGACGTTTAGGAAGTCCATTAGCTATTGGTATTGGTGAAAACGAATTTTTTGTTGCATCGGATGCTTCTCCATTTATCGAGTTTACAAAAGACGCGATTTATTTAGAAGATGGTGATATGGCTACTATTCGCTTAGGTGAGGAAGTTGATATCAGAACAATTCAAAATAATGAGCCTGTTCCATTAGATGTACAAGAATTACAATTAAATATCGAAGCGATTGAAAAAGGTGGATACGATAATTTCATGTTAAAAGAAATTAATGAACAACCTCGATCTATTCGTGATACAATGCGTGGACGATTATTGGTAAATGAAGGTGTTATTAAAATGGCCGGAATTTGGGATAATCAAGAGAAATTCTTAAAAGCAAAACGAATCATTATCGTTGCTTGTGGAACATCTTACCATGCAGGTTTAGTGGCTGAGTATATGATTGAGGATTTTGCTCGTATTCCTGTAGAAGTGGAATATGCTTCAGAATTCCGTTACCGTAACCCAATCATTAAGAAAAGTGATATTGTAATCGCTATTTCTCAATCGGGAGAAACGGCTGATACTTTAGCAGCATTAAAATTAGCGAAAGAAAAAGGTGCTTTTATCTTTGGTATTAATAACGTGGTAGGATCTTCTATCGCTCGTATTACAGATGCAGGTGCATATACACATGCAGGACCAGAGATTGGAGTTGCTTCTACTAAAGCTTTCACTGCTCAATTAACAATTTTAGCTTTAATTGCATTAAAATTAGGAAAACATAACGGAGAATTATCAGCGGAGAAATTCAACTTATTAACTCGCGAATTAGAACGTATTCCTGATTTAGTTCAACAAATTTTAGACAATTGTGAAGGGGTTGTAGATGCTATTGCAGAAAAATACAAAGACAACCGAAATGCAATTTATTTAGGTCGTGGATACAATTATCCATCGGCTTTAGAAGGAGCATTAAAATTAAAAGAGATTTCTTATATCCATGCAGAAGGTTACCCAGCTGCTGAGATGAAACATGGACCAATCGCTTTATTAGATGAGAATATGCCTGTTATCGTTATTGCAACGAAAAAAGGATATTACGAAAAAGTGGTTTCTAACATCCAAGAAATCAAGTCACGTTCGGCAAAAGTTATTGCAATTGTAAACGAAGGGGATGAGCAAGTAACAGCAATGGCAGATGATGTTGTCGTAATCCCAGAAACGGCAGAGGAATTCTCTCCAATTCTTACAGCGATTCCGTTACAATTATTATCATACTGGATTGCAGTGAAGCTAGGTAAAAATGTGGATCAACCACGTAACTTAGCAAAATCAGTAACTGTTGAATAATATTTTAACATTTATAAATCAATAAAGGATAGCATTTTGCTATCCTTTTTTATTCAAATTACAAAGATTTAAGATTATATTTAAACTTTACAAAAGACGATAAATTCATGTTTACAGGAATAGTAGAAGGTACAGGGAAAGTAATTGCCATTGAACAAGATCAATCCAATATTCACTTTTGGATTCAATCTGATTTTACAGCAGAGTTAAAAATTGATCAAAGTGTAGCACACAATGGAGTATGCCTTACTGTGGTAGATTTTCGAGAAGATCAATACAAAGTTACAGCCATTCAAGAAACATTAAATAAAACCAATTTAGGAGATCTTAGAGTAGGTGATTTAATCAATTTAGAACGTTGTTTACAATTCAATGGACGTATCGATGGTCATATTGTTCAAGGTCATGTGGATCAGACGGGTATTGTAAAAAGCATTGTAAACAGCGATGGAAGTTATGTAATCACGGTCAATTATAATGAAGAATTGTATGGTAACGTAACTGTAGAAAAAGGTTCAATTTGTTTAAACGGAATTAGTTTAACTGTTTTGGATAGTTCAGTAGGAGAATTCTCTGTTGCAATCATTCCTTATACTTGGGAGTTTACGAATTTACATCAGTTAGCTGAAGGAGATACTGTAAATTTAGAATTTGATATTTTAGGAAAGTACATCAAAAGATTAATGCATAAATAAGAATGTCTTCTCGATTTCGTATAAATTTTAATTCGATTCCGATAAAGATAACATTGTACATGATAGCAGTGTTATTAACTACGGCTGTTCTTATTTTACTTATTACCAATCGTCACTTTAACGATCAAACTAAAAAATATCACGAAGATATTTTAAATCGTAAAGAGAAGGCGGTTCTTACGTCGATTGACTATTTGTTGGATTCTTATTCGATTTCGGATGGGATTAATAAAGACAATGTTATCCCGATTATCGGAGAGCGTATGCTAGAAATTTCGGATATTAACAAGTTGGATATCGTTTTATACGATTATCGTGGAAACTTGAGAATGACTACTTTAGGCGAGTCGCCTCGTTATCCTGTTTTACCCCAATTTATATTAGACAGTTTAAATAAGAATGGTTATTATAAAGAATCGATTCAGGAAAAAGATAAAGACCGTTCCTATTATGCTTCATACAGCTATGTTAAAGATGTTTTTGCTTCTGAAAATTTAGCGATTGTCAACTTGCCTTACGAAACCAATGATGTCTTCTTACAAGATGATATGTTTACTTTGATGGGAAGCTATGGGGTTGCTTTTATGTTTATTCTTCTTCTTGGAGCAATTATGATTTATGTGGTAAGTAATAATACCTTTAATAAGTTAAGTTCTTTTGCAGAACGAATTAAAGAAACAGAAGTGATTTCGAATAATATTCCCATTCAGTACGATCGTGAGGATGAAATTCGTGTGTTGGTCGACGCCTATAATGAGATGTTGATTAAACTAAAAGCTCAATCGGAACAATTAGCAACGATAGAAAGGGAAGAAGCATGGAGAGAATTTGCGCGACAAGTGGCACATGAGATTAAAAATCCATTGACACCGATGAAGTTGATGATTCAGAATTATATGCGAAAATTCGAATCGGATGATACTGAGTTAACAGCGCGAACAAAACGTACTTCTGCAATTCTAATGCAGCAGATTGAAACCATTGAATCCATTGCCGATGCATTTTCTGATTTTGCTAAAATGCCAAACCGTAAAGATGAGCTAATCGACATTGTAGAGGTGATTAAAAATACGTTGGAGATTTTTCCAATGCAATATATTACTTACACATTTTCGCGACCTCAAATCAATACGATGTTCGATAAACAGTATCTGAATCGTATTGTGACCAATATTGTAAAGAATGCATTTCAGTCTATTCCTATGAATCGTACAGCAATCATATCTGTTGACGTTTCATTAGTTGAAAATCATATCATGATTATTATTGAAGATAATGGAAAAGGAATTTCAGATGATGAAAAACAAGAAATTTTTAAGCCACGCTTCACAACAAAATCCAGTGGTTCTGGAATTGGATTATCAATGGTAAAAAAGATTATTGAAGATTATAATGGGTCAATTGAATTTGATAGTACCGTGGATGTTGGATCAAAATTTATTATAAAATTTCCATTTAGAAAGGATGAGAAAGTCGTTTAGGTTTAAGCAGTTTGAGATTTATCAAGATCAAACAGCAATGAAAGTAGGAACAGATGGGGTTTTATTAGGTGCTTGGGCTGAATTGAAACAAGGAAAACATGTCTTAGATATCGGATCCGGGACAGGTCTAATCAGTCTTATGCTTGCACAACGTTTTACAGAGGCTCTAATTGATGCAGTTGAATTAGATGAATCTGCATTCAATCAAACCAATGAAAACTTCTTAAACTCAAAATATACTGATCGTTTAGCAGTTTATCAAATGCCTATTCAATCGTATCAAACGATGAAGAAATACGATTTGATTGTGAGTAATCCTCCATTTTTCGTAAACAATGAAAGAGTGGAGTTGGATGCTCGTAAAACGGCTCGACAACAAGAGACCCTTACATTTGATCAACTATTAAAGAAAACGAAGGAATTATTAGCAGAAAATGGAAGAGCATCGTTTATTATACCATTTGATTTGGAAGAGCAGTTTGTAATAATTGCCAAAGGTTTAAATTTATTTCCTCAACGATTGGTTCACATTAAAGGAAACGCAAATGCTCCTTATAAACGTAGTATGATTGAGCTTGGATTTCACCCTACAGGTCCGATGATTTCAACTTTAATTATAGAAGTGGATCGTCATCAGTATACAGAGGATTATATCCAACTGACCAAAGATTTTTATTTAAAAATGTGACTAGTCCTAAAATAGATTGACAGTTATTAAACAATATTTATATCCGAAGAGATTTTATTTCTTCGGATATTTTGTGTCTCATTTCAGGGGTCTGCATATTGAGACTCAAATGAGGACGTGTCTTATTATAAAGATACACACTTTGTTCTACCATTTTGGTTAATTCAGTGAGATCTTTAGTTTTTTCGATTAAAAATTCTTGTTTCAATATCCCATTAATTCTTTGCGCTAAAGCATTTTGATAACAATCATAGCCATCAGTCATCGATGGTATAATCTGATTTTGTTTTAAAATTGCCTGATAATATTCCGAACAATATTGCAATCCTCTATCCGAATGATGGATTAATTTCTCATTATTTACTCTATTTTTAATAGCCATTTTTAGCGCTATAGATACATTTTCTGCATTCATATTTTCACTTACAGAATAACCCATTATTTTTCGACTATAGGCATCTGTTACCAAAGAAAGATAACAAACAGCTTGCTTGGTTTTTACATATGTTATATCACTCACAAAAACCTGTTCCGGTTTATTTACCTCTATTTCTTTGTATAAATTAGGATGTTTCCTTAACCAATGTTTAGAGAATGTGGTTCTTGTATATTGTTTTTTAGGTTTTATGAGTAAATTTTCTCTTCTCAGATAATCAAACAAAGCATCTCGACCTATCTTGATGTTAAGCTCTTTTAGTTGTTCACTCAGAATATAGTAAAGCTTTCGAGTTCCTAATCGTGGTAATTTCATTCGAACTTCCAGAACTAATTTTTTAACGTGTAAAAGCTCTGATTCTCGAATAGAATGACGCTTTAATGCCGCATAGAAACTTTGGCGACTTAACCCAAGCAATCGACATGAGCAAGAAATAGTTATTTCTTGTTTTTGGAGTTTGAGGATTGTTGGGTATTGTACTTTTTTCTGATTTGTGTACCAAGCTGTTCATCGGCTATATCAATCATTGTGTTAAGAATTTTGACTCTTAGCTTTTCGTCAACCAATTCTTGTTCTAACCGTTTAATTTTTTGCGCTGGAGTTTCTTCTGATTTTGACATAGTATAAATAATTGGTTTGCTCCAATCTAAGTTGCCATATTTTCTTAGCCAAACCAAAACTGTACTTTTTCCTTGTATTCCATAGCATTTTTGAGCTTGTTTGTAAGTAAAGTCGCCTTTTTCTACTTGAGAAACAACGGCTAATTTAAAGCCCAAGGTATAATCGCGCTGTGTTCGCTTTTTTCTCTCTAAATCTGATGATTTCATAATAAGTTGATTTTAGTGTCAACTTATTTCAGGACGGGACAATGTAATAAAAAAAGTCCTTTCTGTAGAAAGGACTTTTTTGTGATATGAGATTAATCGAATTAGATTAATGGTCCACCAGATAATAATTCTGGAGTTGCAAATTCCGCAAATTTCTCGAAGTTTGCTTTAAATTTACCTGCTAATTCTTTGGCGTTGTTTTCGTAAGCTTCAGGCGTATCGAATGATGTTGCTGGATTTAATTTTTCAGCATCTACTCCTTCGATAGCAACTGGTACTTCAAATCCGAAATATGGATCTTTTTTGTATTCTACGTTGTCTAAATCTCCTCTTAATGCAGCGTTAATTACCGCACGAGTATCTTTTAAAGACATACGTTTTTTCTGTCCATTCCATCCCGTGTTGATTAACCAAACGTTCACCCCTGTTTTCTCCACTTTGTCGCTTAACATTTCAGCATACTTCGTTGGATGTAATGGCATAAATGGAGCACCAAAACAAGAAGAGAATGTTGTTTGAGGTTCTGTAACACCTGCTTCAGTTCCCGCAACTTTTGATGTGTATCCAGAGATAAATAAGTAAGCGGCTTGATCTGGATTTAATTTTGCAATTGGAGGGAAAACTCCATAGGCATCAAATGATAAAAAGAAAATATTTTTAGGGTTTGTACCTAATGAAGGTTCAGCGATATTTTCGATGAAATCAATCGGGTAAGAAACACGTGTATTTTCTGTAATATCAGTATTTGCGAAATCAACTTCTTTTGTACCTTCAAAGTAACCTACATTTTCTAATAAAGCACCTTCTTTAATTGCTCCATAGATTTCTGGCTCTCCTTCAGCTGATAAGTTAATTACTTTAGCATAACACCCACCTTCAAAGTTGAATACCGTATTGTCATCTGTCCAACCGTGTTCGTCATCACCAATTAAACGACGATTTTTATCCGCAGATAAAGTCGTTTTACCAGTTCCTGATAAACCAAAGAACATTGCTGTATCTCCGTTTTCACCAGAATTAGCAGAACAATGCATTGGTAAAGTATTTTTCTCTACAGGTAAAATAAAGTTTAACGCTGAGAAAATCCCTTTTTTCATTTCCCCAGTGTATCCTGTACCACCGTTTAAAACGATTTTACGTTTAAAGTTTAAGATAGAGAAATTATGTTGTCTCGTTCCATCTGTAGCAGGATCAGCCACAAAAGTTGGAGCATTAATAATTGTCCATTCAGAATCTCCAAATGATTTTAATTCTTCCTCTGTAGGACGAATAAACATATTATAGATAAATAAGTTTGCACCTGGAGTTTCAGTTATAGCTCTAATTTTCGTTTTGAAGCGATCATCAGCACAAGCAAAAGCATCACGAACATAGATGTCTTTTCCGCTTAAATGAGCAACGACTTTGTCGTATAAAGCATCAAATTTTTCAGAATCGAAAGGAATATTAATGTTACCATCCCACCATACGGTTTCTTCCGTAATATCGTCTTTTACGATAAAGCGGTCTTTAGGTGATCTACCTGTAAACTCTCCTGTTAAAATATTAACAGCGCCAGATGTAGTAATTTCACCCTGACCAGTTTCAACCATTTTCGTAGTTAATTCTTCTGGGCTTAATTGATAGTGTATCGTGGAATTTAAAATTCCGTATTTTGCCAATTCTACGCTCATTTTTGTGATTTTATTATAGTTTTTTTTATTTTTATGTATAAATACGCGACAAATTTAAAAAAAATATAGCACTTAAATTTTGATTTATGTCATTTACTTAAACGATTTCGTAATCTTAAAATTATGCTATATTTAATGGTTCTTATGCATGCATATAAAAAAAAACTTGCATATCATTTAAGTTTTCTATTTTTGCAGTAGTTTACAACAATTAAAATTAGAATATTATGTCTGACATTACATCAAGAGTGAAAGCGATTATCGTAGATAAATTAGGAGTTGACGAAAGCGAAGTAACTCTAGAAGCAAGCTTCACTAACGATTTAGGAGCTGATTCATTAGATACAGTTGAATTAATCATGGAGTTCGAAAAAGAATTTGATATTCAAATTCCAGACGATCAAGCTGAGAAAATCTCTACTGTAGGTCAAGCTGTTAAATACATCGAAGACTTAAACAAGTAATAGTTCCTTATTCTATATGGAATTAAAAAGAGTAGTAGTAACAGGTTTAGGCGCTCTTACACCAATTGGAAACACTTACCACGAATACTGGGAAGCGTTAAAAAATGGTGTAAGTGGCGCTGCGCCTATTACGCTATTTGATGCTTCTCAATTTAAAACACAATTTGCGTGTGAAGTGAAAAACTTCAACATCGAAGATCACTTTGATCGTAAAGAAGCACGTAAGTTAGACCGTTGTGCACAATTAGGAATAGTTGCTGCTAGAGAAGCTGTGAAAGACAGTGGTATTTTAGACGATGCCAACGTAAACAAAGAGCGTATAGGTGTAATTTGGGGTTCTGGTATCGGAGGAATTAAAACATTCGAAGAAGAGGTTACAAGCTACGCAACCGGGAATGGAACACCACGTTTCAATCCATTCTTCATCCCAAAAATGATTGCAGATATTACTCCAGGGCATATTTCGATGGAATATGGTTTTATGGGGCCTAACTATACAACTGTTTCAGCATGTGCTTCTTCAACGAATGCCATTATCGATGCATTTATGTTAATCCAATTAGGAAAAGCTAATGCAATCGTTACAGGTGGTTCGGAAGCTGCAGTAACTGAATCAAGTATGGGTGGATTTAATGCTTTACATGCATTATCGACACGTAATGATGATCCAAAAACAGCATCTCGTCCATTTGATAAAGACCGTGATGGTTTTATCATGGGAGAAGGTGGAGGATGTATCATCTTAGAAGAATATGAACATGCCGTTGCGCGTGGAGCAAAAATTTATGCTGAATTAGTAGGAGGTGGACTTTCTGCTGATGCTCACCACTTAACTGCACCACATCCAGAAGGATTAGGAGCATTTAATGTGATGAAAAATGCATTAGATGATGCAAATATTCGTCTGGAAGATATTGATCACATCAATATGCACGGAACATCAACTCCATTAGGAGACATCGCAGAATCAAAAGCAATCACTAAATTATTTGGTGATCATGCCTACAATATTCAAATTAACTCGACTAAATCGATGACAGGTCACCTTTTAGGTGCAGCTGGAATCATAGAAGCTATTGCAGCGATTAGTGCGGTTAAAAACGACATTGTACCTCCAACCATTAATCACTTTACGGATGATGAAAATCTTGATCCAAAAATTGATTACACATTCAATGTGGCAAAAGAAAGAGTAGTTAACTACGCTTTAAGTAACACATTTGGATTCGGTGGACACAATGCATGTGTGATATTCAAGAAGTATAAGTAATGTTTTTTCTTCAAAAATTATTTTCTTTTAAAAAAAAACGAGTTGAGTCACCAGATGACGCACCTTTATTAGAGTTTTTACGATCGATTTTAGGATACTATCCAAGCAATGTAGAAGTTTTTAAAGAAGCATTTACACATCGATCTGCACAGAAAAAAGATGATAAAGGCAACAGTATTAATTTTGAAAGATTAGAATTTTTGGGAGATGCATTACTTGGTGCTTCTGCCGCTACACACTTATACTACCAAGCTCCAGATCAACAAGAAGGTTATTTAACGAAAATGCGTTCAAAAATTGTTTCACGTAAGCAATTGAATACCATTTCAAAACAATTGGGATTATTAACACATTTAGAACCCAAAAATAACCACGCCAATTTAGGGGAAGATGTGAATGGAGATTTATTAGAAGCCTTAGTTGGAGCAATCTATGTCGACAAGGATATCCAAGCCGTAGAATCTTTTATCAAAAGCAAAATTATCGATCCTCATGCGGATTTAGATCGTTTAGAGCATACCATTACCAGTCATAAATCATTGATTTTGGAGTGGTCTCAAAAAACGAGAAATACGTTGAGATTCAATACTTTTGAAGAACAAAATGCGGAAGATCTACAAGTATTTGTTTCGGTTATCCGTTTGAATGATAAAGTGATTGCGAAAGGAAGAGGAACTTCTAAGAAAAAAGCAGAAGAGAGTGCATCAAAACGCGCTTACTATATGCTACAGAAAAAAATGGATAATATATAATTGAATGGCAGAATACCTCTTATTAGACGATTTTATTGACTTTCAGTTAGTAGGAGTACATTCTTCATTTGAATCCTCGTTTCAATTTATATATCATTTGAATCAAACCTTTGATACCCGTTTTCATCGGATCAAAGATTTAGATATCTTGATTAATCAACAAGAATTCTTTTTTTCTACTTACCATTGGTTCGATACATTTAATAAAATCGAATATTATATTATTAAAAATCGCCCTATTCAGGTGGTTTCTAAAAATAAAGAAGTAGATTTATCTCAGCTATTTCAGGCCGAATTTCCTTTAATTCAAAAATATAAGGAATGTAATTATATCCTAAAAGTAGCAGGATGGGAAGATGATATAGAAAATTTGATTATTCCTTTCAAAACCAATAATTTTATAAATAATATTGAAGTTTATGATATTGATACGATTAGTGATGCTGATCGATTGATATTTTAACGATAAATAGTGTGCAAAAAAAGGGAAAAATATGGTTTACGATAAAAACTATCTGAAAAAAACAAAAATTGTTGCGACTTTAGGTCCTGCAACAGAACGTCGCGAAGTAATTCTTGAAATGATGAAAAAGGGAACGGATGTCTTCCGTATCAACTTTTCGCATGCGGATTATGCAGACGTAAAAAACAAAATTGATACAATACACCAATTGAACGAGGAGTTCGGTTATAATACTGCAATTTTAGCCGATTTACAAGGTCCAAAACTACGTATCGGTAAAATGGAACACGAGGATTTTGTAATTAATCCAGGGGACATTTTAACGTTTACAAATGAGGATGTTGTTGGGACAAACGAAAAAGTCTTTATGACGTACAAAAAGTTTGCTCAAGATGTACAAGTTGGCGAAAACATCTTAATTGATGATGGGAAGTTAATCTTAAAAGTAATTGAAACTAATGGAGTAGATGTTGTAAAAGCAGAAACAATCCAAGGTGGACCATTACGTTCTAAAAAAGGGGTTAATTTACCTAATACTAAAATTTCATTACCTGCATTAACTGAGAAGGATAAAGAAGATGCGAAATTCGCTATTGAAAACCGTGTGGATTGGTTTGCTTTATCGTTTGTACGTTCTGGGCAAGATGTAGTGGATTTACAAGAATTTATTAAAGAACATGCTTCATTTAAAATTCCAATTATTTCTAAAATTGAGAAACCAGAAGCGTTAGAAAATATCGATGATATCTTAGTTCATTCGGATGGATTGATGGTCGCTCGTGGAGATTTAGGAGTAGAAGTTCCTTTTGAAATTGTTCCAAAAGCGCAAAAACAATTAATTGATAAAGCGAAATTAGCGCGTAAGCCAGTTATTGTTGCAACGCAAATGATGGAAACAATGATTTCGAGTTTAACACCTACTCGTGCTGAAGTTTCTGATGTTGCGAATGCCGTGTTTGATGGAGCTGATGCTGTAATGTTATCAGGAGAGACTTCTGTAGGTTTATATCCTGTTCAAGTAATTGAAAAGATGACAAAAATTCTTCAAACAGTAGAAGATGATCATCACATCAATATTCCAGAACATAAGCCAAAAGTGAAAAATGAGCGTTTTGTAACAGATATTGTATGTTACAATGCAGCAAAAATGGTATCTCATACGGATGCCAAAGCTATTGCTACCTTAACGTATTCAGGGTATACGGCTTTTCAAATTTCATCTCACCGTCCAAATGCCTTTATCTTAGTCTTTAACCCAAGTAAACGTATCAATCGTATGTTGAACTTATTATGGGGGGTAAAATCGATCAACTATGATCCACGTGATACTTCAACAGACCAAACGGTAACGGAGGTAAATATCTTAGCAAAAAACCACGGATATGTGGATTATGGAGATTACATCTTAAATTTAAATGCAATGCCAGCTTTCGAAAAAGGAATCACGAATACATTACGTATTTCTATGGTATAAGCTTTTTTGTTAGTTTCATATATTATCCTTCTAAATTTCGGTTTAGAAGGATTTTTTATTCGTGAATATCCACGTTAAAAGTTGTCTATTCAGTTGAATAATTGTTAAATTTGTATCCAAATCGGTTTTAAATTATGATTGACCAAATCAAACAATATATAGAAGAAGTGAAAAACTTCCATTCGACAAATGCTGCCGAAATTGAGGAGTTTAGAATTAAATTTTTAGGTAAAAAAGGAATTTTAAATGACTTGTTTGCACAATTCAAAGCAGTTCCTAACGAAGAGAAGAAAGAATTTGGTCAAGTTGTAAATGAATTAAAAACATTAGCAACAGAAAAAGCGACTGTTCTTAAAAACGAAATTTCGTCTGAAGGTACAACGGACGCTGGATTAGATTTAACACGTCCAGGTGAGCCATTTACTTTAGGTTCTCGTCATCCAATCAACATTACGAAAAACAGAATTTTAGAAATCTTCAAACGTATTGGTTTTGGAGTTTCTGAGGGGCCTGAAATTGAAGATGATTGGCACAACTTTACAGCCCTAAATTTACCAACATATCACCCAGCACGTGATATGCAAGATACGTTCTTCATCGAGCAAGACCCAGATATTGTTTTACGTACACATACATCGTCTGTACAAATTCGTCATATGGAAAACCATCAACCACCAATGCGTTTCTTAGCGCCAGGTCGTGTTTACCGTAACGAAGCGATTTCTTCTCGTTCACACATGATGTTCCACCAAATCGAAGGGTTATACATCGATAAAGGAGTTTCTTTTGCCGATTTAAAGCAAACATTAAGCTACTTTACACAAGAGTTATTCGGTAAGTCAGAAATTCGTTTACGTCCTTCTTATTTCCCATTTACAGAACCTTCTGCTGAAGTTGATGTGTACTGGGGATTAGAAACAGAAACAGATTACCGTATGACAAAAGGTACAGGATGGTTAGAAATCATGGGATGTGGTATGATTGATCCTAACGTATTGAAAAACGTAAACATCGATCCAGAAGTTTATTCAGGTTATGCTTTCGGTATGGGAATTGAGCGTATCGCTTTATTATTATATCAAATTGGAGACATCCGTTTATACACAGAAAATGACGTTAGATTCTTAGAACAATTCAAATCAGAATTATTCTAAGGGTTTAATATTATTATAGACTTTAAAAGGAACTCCTCGGAGTTCCTTTTTTTATTTTAATTGTTCATAATAATATAATTCATGGGTTGGGAAAAGCTCTGGATGAAAAATTTTCCCTAAATCTTTTAATATAATGTCGGGACGAACGATTCCTGATTCATAAATATCCAATGCTCCAATCTTATTTTTACGTTTTGAATAATTATATACATGGCCCGTTTTATAGGCCTTAAACCAAGAATATTCCTTACGATCATTGCTCATTTGTACCAATGAAGAATAATTAATCACGTTTAACCAATGAGTAGCATCTTTCGCCTTTGTATATACTTCTTCGAAGGAAGAATTGGTCACCAAATCATCTCCTTTTTTGCCAAAAATATAATTTCCTTTTGCGTCTTCAATCAATTGAACTTGAATTGATTCTTTGTTGGGGATGTACCAAACGTCTCCCATCATGGTATTTAGAAAAGTTGAAACATTAGGGTTACCTTTTTCTTGAATTAACGCTTTTGTTTCTAAATAACTGTTTTTAATGGTTTCAAATTTTTGATGCGCAACCTCTTCTTTGCCAATCAACTTTCCGATTACTTTTAGATATTCTGCTTGTGCTAAAGGTGTTTTCTCTTTGTATTCGTCCAAATAAAGAATCTTAATTCCATTTTCTTTTAATTGATGATGATATTTAGCTAAAACAGGATTAGTGTTCGCTATTATTAGTTGAGGCCGATGTTTTAATATAAGTTCTGTATATAATTCGTTAGAGGCACCTATTTCTAGTATTTCTTGAAGAGTTATTTTATTTCTAATTTCAGCATTATAAATATAATTAGGATCTGTCACACCTTTTACCAAAGAAAGTGCTTCTAATTCGTTTAAATAAGCTACAGCAGCAGAACTTTCTACCATTATTGATGTGATAGGTAAATCATTTGGAGTAAAAGTTATAATTTCTTCACCAACTCGATAACTAATTTTTTCTTCATCATTAGTAACAACGATATTTTCGATATAATCGAACGATTTAGATTTTGTATGTTTTATTGGTTCATTTTCCTTGCTGCATCCGATGATAAGAGTAGTGGCAAGTAATAAAATGTAAAATTTACTCATTTTGAATTTTATTTTCTGACGTTGAAGGTAATAAATAATCGAAAGATAAAATTATTTTAAAATTTAAGTGTTTGAAAAAGATAGGATTATAAAATATTTTAAAAATTATTCAAAAAACGTTTGGAATTATAGTTTGAACTACCTTATATTTGCATCCGAATTAAAGAACAAACGTTCTCTCTTTCAAATGGCGTCGTGGCGCAACTGAATAGCGCACTTGATTACGGCTCAAGAGGTTGCAGGTTTGAATCCTGCCGACGTCACAAACTAAAACTCATCAAGCAATTGATGAGTTTTTTTTATGTCTTTACTTTTTTGGATTACTAAACTGTATCAAGTTTAAATGATTGTAGTAATTGGTTGAAATTTAGTGTATTAATTTTGTAATCGTCAGTATTAAATACTTCAATATTAAAAGTACTATCAGTTTTAAAAGCTGAAAAAGTTCTACCGGAATGTCCGACATAACTTTCATTTAATTTACTGTCAATTAGAGTTTTTAAATAAGTGTTTATAGCTTTTTTATGATTATTTGTAAGTTTAATCGTATCATTTTTAATCCATTGATGAAATTCTGGATCACTATATAATTCACTAATTGTATTGCAATCAACTCTTGATTTTCTGTAATTTAAGTAAACTTGGTTATCTTTTCCAAAGAATTCTAAAATTTCATCGTGACCACCCCATTCTCCACATTCATCAAATGAGGCAGTGATATAAAACCTTAATTGATTATTATTTTGACCTAATTCGTGACTACTGAAGAAGTGATTTAATTGGTTATTCTCAATAGGTTTCTGTTTGTTACACGATGCAAAAATTAATAGAAGATTTAGGAATAGAATTTTTTTCATATACAGGAGAATGACCTTACTAAAAATAATAAAAAAAGCCATCCCTTTCGGAATGGCTGAAGAAATTATTTTTTTCTGAAATAAATTTCGATTGGAACACCTGAGAAATCAAACTCACGTCTTAAATGATTTTCAATAAAACGTTTGTACGGATCTTTCACATACTGTGGTAAGTTTGCAAAGAATGCAAACTGAGGTGTTTTTGTTGGTAATTGTGTTACATATTTAATCTTAATGTACTTTCCTTTGATTGCTGGAGGAGGAGTAATCTCGATTAATGGTAACATAATTTCGTTTAACTTACTTGTACGGATACGACGAGAACGGTTTTCGTACACACGAATAAATGTTTCTACCGCTTTGTGTACACGTTGTTTTGTTAAAGCAGAAATAAATAGAATCGGAATATCGTTGAAAGGAGCAATACGACGACGTAATTGTTCTTCAAATTCTTTCATCGTGTTTGTTTCTTTCTCAACTAAATCCCATTTGTTGATTAAAATAACAACTCCTTTACGGTTTTTCTCTGCTAAATGTAAGATATTTAAATCCTGAGCTTCGATACCACGAGTAGCATCTACCATTAATACACAAACATCACATTCTTCGATGGCACGAATAGATCGCATCACAGAGTAAAACTCTAAATCTTCACTTACTTTACCTTTTTTACGCATTCCGGCAGTGTCCACTAAAACGAACTCTTGCCCAAATTTGTTGTATAAAGTCTCGATCGAATCACGAGTTGTTCCGGCGATATCTGTAACAATGTTACGTTCTTCACCTAATAAAGCATTAATAAATGTAGACTTCCCTGCATTAGGACGTCCTACAATTGTCACACGAGGTAAACCTTCGTATGGATCTTCGTATTCAACTTCTTCAAAGCATTCTACGACTTCATCTAATAATTCACCAGTACCCGATCCTGTCATTGCAGAAATCGTGTGCATTTTTTCGAAACCTAAGTTATAGAACTCATAGGTATCGTGTAAATTTTTGTTGGTATCGACCTTATTCACAACTAAGAATGTAGGCTTCTTAGTGCGTCTTAAAAGAGCGCCAACTTCCTTATCCATGTCCGTTAAACCAGCCTGATTATCTACAACGAATAAAATAACATTTGCTTCGTCGATAGCTAATTCTACTTGCTTACGGATCTCTTCTTCAAAGGTATCATCTGAACCAACGACATACCCTCCGGTATCGATTACAGTAAATTCTTTACCAATCCACTCCGATTTTCCATAGTGACGGTCACGTGTAACACCCGAAGTGTCATCTACGATTGCTTGTCTTTTTTGGATTAAACGGTTGAAGAAAGTTGATTTACCAACGTTTGGTCTTCCTACAATTGCAACTAAATTTGACATGTGGCAAAGGTACAACATTTGTCAAATAGTTAAATATGAAATTGATATTTACTCAAATAAATAATTTTAAGGCGTTTTTTCGATCAAAAAATCTACATCTAACGTACCTTTAGGGTAAAATTAGAATCAAATGTCCAGTTTAATTTTGATGTTCTTATGTTTATCCGTCGGGATAGCCATTAAGAAATTACCCAATTTTCCAAAAAATACGCATGTTGTTTTAAATCAATTTGTTCTGTTTATTTCGTTGCCTGCAATGGCATTGTATTATTTGCCTGAAATTAAAATTGGTTGGGATCTCTTGTTTCCTGCTTCAGTGGCTTATATTGGATTTTTATTTGCACTTATCATTTTTGTGCCATTAGCGAAAATATTTGGATGGTCTAAAAAATTATTAGGATGTCTTTTATTGACAGCAGGTTTAGGAAACACTTCATTTGTTGGAATTCCAATTATTCAAGCATTGTATGGGGATGAAGGAATTAAATCGTTGATTATTGTCGATATTCCTGGTACAGTGGTGGTATTGTCTAGTGCAGGGATGCTAACAGCGATAGCGTGTTCAAAAGGAAAATCGAATGCGAAGTCCATTTTGATGAACTTAATTAAATTTCCACCGTTTATAGCGTTTCTATTCGGATTAATTATGCTTGGTCTTAATTTACATTTTCCAGATTCTATACGCGAGGTATTTGCAAAATTAATGGCTACAGTAAGTCCATTAGCACTGGTCTCAGTAGGATTTCAATTGAAAATCGAGCGAAGAAGTAAACATTGGAAGTTTTTAGCCTTAGGTTTATTCTATTGTTTATTAATTTGGCCTATCGTATGTTTTGCTATTTATTGTTTAGGTTTTCAACAAACAGGAATTCCAATTAAAGTTTCTATTATGGAAGCAGCAATGCCCCCAATGATTACAGGAGCCATTTTGGCGGTACAATATGGATTAAAACCACGATTAGCTAATATGATGATTGGAGTGGGAATTCCGATCTCATTTTTAACATTAGCGATATGGTATTTCTTCTTAGAATGGTATTTAGGGGTATAAATAATATAAAAAAAGGATTGAAAAACATTTCAATCCTTTTTTATTATGCTTGTTTTAATAATTTCAATTGCTCTTTTTCAGCGACTACCTTGCGTAATCCTGAGCTTGAAAAACGGTGATCTCTTGAGTTAAAATATAATTCAATCCCCTTCTCTTCACAATATTCTCTTCCTGTAAAATTTTTGTCTTTGTACTCTACACCTAAAATACGAACATCAATATCAAAAGCTCTTAAAATGTCTTCCAAATCTTGTTCTGTAGCATAAGGTACAATTTCATCCACGTATTTACATCCTTTTAATTGAATGTAACGTTCAACAACAGTCTGAGTGGGTTTGTTTTTTTCTGGGCGGTCTAATGTAGGGTCAGTTTGTAATCCTACAATAAGATAATCACAATGTTTTTTGGCATCCTCTAACATTTTGATATGCCCGGCATGTAATAAATCAAATGCACTGAATGTAATACCGATTTTCATAGTTTATGGGTTTTAGGTTTTTTTAATCGTTTCCGCGATTGTAATCATCTTCGATGCGGATGATGTCATCTTCACCGAAATATGAACCATGCTGAACTTCAACAAAAATTAAAGTTTCGTCACCAATGTTTTGGATTCGGTGCTTGGCTTGTAATGGAATAATAACGACTTCGCCAGGTTTATAAACTGTATCTACACCATCTAAAGTGACTTTAGCTGTTCCTTTGATAATTGTCCATACTTCTGCGCGGTGTTTGTGATATTGGTAAGATAAACGTCCACCGATATTTACCTCGATGCGTTTTACTTTATGCGTCGCTTCATCTTCCAATACATAATAAGTACCCCACGGTCTGTTACCAATCTCCATATATTTTAATCGTTTATAATAAGATTTTTCAATCCTATGTTATTGCAAGTTAAAGAAAAAAATAATTCAAAACTCGCCTTTTAAGTTATTTTAATTTTAAATAAAAAAACCCCAAACTTACGTTTGAGGTTTTAAAGGTGGTGCCTCCAGGAATCGAACCAGGGACACAAGGATTTTCAGTCCTTTGCTCTACCAACTGAGCTAAGGCACCTTCTCATTTGGGACTGCAAATATATGGAATGTTGTATGATATCTCCAAATTATAACAATACTTTTTTTTATAATTTAAAATGAATGTCTTTTATTTTATTGATTATGATAGAACTAAATAAAAAATTATTTTTAAACAATTTTTACATCACATGGATTTAGGCATCAACTGGATAGAGATTTGGGTATTGGTAAAAGAATGGTACTGGATACCACTCATGTTAATTTATATCAGCGTTATTTTTACAATTCTCATTGAAAATAAAAATCCTACCAAAACGATCGCTTGGATATTGGTCATCATCTTAATTCCATTACTAGGGATTTTATTGTATTATTTTTTTGGACAAGATTTTAAAAAGGATCTCTATTTTAAAAAGATTGATAAAAAAACATCAGCCGAATTTATCCGAAATTGGAAGAAAATCAATCATTTAATTGAAAAAGATTTTGAAAAAATCGAAACATTAATCGGTAGCCAAGTAAAAGTTTTTAAATACCTAAACCATACATTATCCTCTCCACCTTTTATTCATAATCATGTTCGATTATTACGGAATGGGGAAGAAAAATTTCCTGAATTTTTAGCAGCTATCCAACAAGCAAAACACCATATTCATTTGGAATACTATATTTTTGAACCCGATCATATCGGGTTTAAAATTATTGACACGCTTATCAAAAAATCTAATGAAGGGGTAGAAGTTCGTATCACAACGGATGATTTTGGTTCGCCAAAATTGAATAAGAGGTATCGTGAGTTATTTAAAAACTCGAAGGTTCAATACCAAACTTTTTTACCGGTGAGGTTTAATTCGTTGGCCAATTCGAACTTTAGAAATCACCGTAAGATCTTAATTGTGGATGGAGAAATTGCTTTTGTAGGAGGCATTAATATATCTGATAAATATATTAATAACAATCAGAATGCATTGTACTGGCGGGATACATCTTTAATGATCAAAGGAGATGCCGTAAATCTATTGCAATTACGATTTTGGATGGATTGGAAGATGGCAGATGGAGAGGATTTTAACGTGTTTGGATATGATTACGTTAAGATTCATGATGAGGTAAAGAAAGGAGCAGTAGTTGGATTCGCGTTTACTTCACCGGGAGCATCTGTTCCTTCTGCGATGGAGTCAATGATTTTAGCCATTACCCTTGCAAAGAGAAAAATCCGTATTACAACACCTTATTTTATTCCAAGTGACGAATTTAAATCAGCCCTTTTGATTGCTGCAAATAGTGGAGTAGAAGTTGAACTTTTAATGCCCAAGGTGGGTGATTCTCTAATTGTGCAAGAAGCATCGCTTTCTTTTACAAAACGTTTAATGGAACATGGAGTAAAAGTTTATTTATACGAAAAAGGATTTGTGCATGCTAAAACAATTACTATTGATGACGATTTAGCCTTTATAGGAACAGTGAATCTTGATAATCGTAGTTTCTTTATTAATTTTGAATTAACAGCTGTTGTACACGATAAAATTCTGATCAGTAATATGATAAAAGATTTTGATGAAGATCGATTCAATTCAATGTTAATGACCATTGAGAAATGGAAAAATGTATCGATGTTTCGAAGAGCATTTGCATCCATATGTCGACTATTAGCCCCAATATTATAAGCATGGAAATACGTTTTATAGAACCTGAAGAAAAAGAAAAGATAAAAGCTCTATTTATACGCGAATGGAAATCCGATGTCATGGTTTCGCGCGAGAAGAAACATCAAATAGAAGATTTAGAAACGATTATTGCTCTTGAAAATGAAAAGATTGAAGGAATATTAACGTTTCATACTATGGGGAATCAAGCTGAAATTGTTTCTTTGGATAGTTTTGATGAAGGTAAAGGGATTGGAACAACATTGTTAGATTTTACCTTAAATCATTTTAAAAGCATGAAGTTAGACCGAATATGGTTAATTACTTCAAATGATAATTGCCATGCGATGCGTTTTTATCAAAAAAGAGGATGGAAAATGGTAAATATACATTTCAATGCAATTGAAGAAGCTCGAAAAATTAAACCTGAAATTCCTTTGGTTGGATACGATGGAATTCCTATTTTACACGAAATTGAATTTGAATATAGTTTATGAATAATATAAGTTTAAAAAAAGTCATCTTATTTGTCATCCTATTGATTGTGGGATACATTGTAATTGATGCCATAATGCATTGGGATGAAGCAGTTGAAGTATTTAATAGAGGCTTTAACGATATGAATGAAATAAATGAAAATAGAAGTAAAGCGAATTTAAAATAAAAAAAGCCACTTCGAAAGAAGTGGCTTTTCTACTATCTCAATACTACTATCTAGTATCTAATTTTATCCTACTTGTACACCGTTTGGCGTTTCAGCTTCAGGATTAACGAACGTTAATTTTCCGTCTGCTTTATCCGCAAATAATAACATTCCGTGCGATTCGATTCCACGAATTTTACGAGGTGCTAAATTTGCTAAAACCATGGCTTGTTTACCAACCACTTCTTCTAAAGTAAAGTGCTCAGCAATTCCAGAAACGATTGTACGAACATCCATTCCTGTATCCACTTTTAATTCGAATAATTTATCTGCTTTTTCTACTTTCTTCGCTTCTAAAATTGTTCCGATACGGATATCCATTTTTTGGAAATCATCAAAAGAAATTAATTCTTTTTGAGGTTCAGCATTTGGATTCGTCATATTATTTTTTGCTTTACTTTCTTGTAATTTATTGATTTGCGCTTCTACGGCTTCGTCTTCGATTTTACCGAAAATTAATGCTGATTCTCCTAATTGATGTCCTTCAGTAATGAATTCGTCCGCTGATTCTAACGTATTCCAATCGATTTTATCTACGTTCATCATGTTTAGAATCTTCTCAGAAGCAAATGGTAAGAATGGTTCAGCTAATTGTCCTAAAGCCACAGCAATTTGAGTCGCTGCATTCATAATTCCTTTTACTTCTTCTGGATTATCACCTTTTTTCCAAGGTTCTTGCGCTTGTAAGAATTGGTTTCCTAAACGTGCTAAGTTCATGTATTCTGTTAAAGCAGCACGGAATTCGTATTTCTCGATGTGTTCACCGATACGCGTCGCAAATCCTTTGATTTGTGCTACTTCTTCAAATTCGATTGTTTTAGCAGGAACAATTCCTTGGTAATATTTGTGTGATAACACCATGACACGGTTGATAAAGTTTCCTAAAATACCAACTAACTCTGAGTTGTTTTTCGTTTGGAAATCTTTCCATGTAAAGTTGTTATCTTTATTCTCAGGCATGTTAGCTGTTAATACATAACGTAATGTATCGGCTTGTCCTGGGAAATCTTCTAAATATTCGTGTGCCCAAACAGCCCAGTTTCTTGAAGTTGAAATTTTATCATCTTCTAAGTTTAAGAACTCGTTGGCTGGTACATTATCTGGCATAATGTAATCCCCGTGTGCTTTCATCATTGTAGGGAAAATAATACAGTGGAAAACGATGTTATCTTTACCGATGAAGTGAACTAATTTCGTTTCTTCATTTTGCCAGTAATCTTTCCAATCTTTTCCGTTTTTCTCCGCCCATTCTTGCGTGAAAGAAATATATCCAATTGGCGCATCAAACCAAACGTACATTACTTTTCCTTCCGCTCCTTCAACAGGAACTGGAATTCCCCAGTTTAAATCACGCGTCATTGCACGAGGTTTTAAACCATCGTCTAACCATGATTTAACTTGTCCGTACACATTCGACTTCCAATCGTCTTTATGCCCATCCAAAATCCATTCTTTTAAGAAATCTTGGTATTGGTCTAATGGTAAATACCAGTTTTTCGTTTCTTTTTTAATTGGAGTGTTTCCAGATAAAGCGGAACGAGGATTAATTAATTCTTCTGGACTTAACGTCGATCCACATTTTTCACATTGATCTCCGTAAGCATCTGGATTTTGACATTTAGGACATTCTCCACGGATGTATCGATCCGCTAAGAATTCTTTTGCCTCTTCGTCGTAATATTGTTCAGAAACTTCTTCTGTAAATTTTCCGTTATCGTATAAAGTTTTGAAGAAATCTTGGGCAACTTCTTTATGCTTTGCTGAAGTTGTACGTGAGTAAACATCGAAAGTAACTCCGAAATTTTCTAAAGTAGATTTGATGTTTTCGTGGTAGCGGTCAACGATATCTTGGGGAGTTACTCCTTCGTTCTTTGCACGAATAGTAATTGGAATTCCGTGTTCGTCCGATCCACCGATAAACGCTACATCTTTCCCTTTTCTTCTTAAGTAACGCGCAAAGATGTCAGAAGGTACGTAAACTCCTGCCATATGCCCGATATGTAATGGTCCGTTTGCGTATGGTAACGCAGCCGTAATTGTATATCTATTTGTTTTACACATTATCTATTACTTTATAGAGCAAAGATACAATTTGCATTTTGTTTGATGATTGAATTTGATTAAATTTAGGGGAATAATATTCTTATGATAAGTCAAAGCGAAGGAGAGGAAATCATCACAAAGGAATCTATCGATCAAGAATTGGCAGAGAAAATGATGGTAGATGAAAAATTATTGGAGATGTTGGATAACATTCAATTATTTTTGATTGTAGGGTTAGTATGTTTAATGATTTATATAACCTATAAGCAGGTTACAGAATATTTTAAGCGGAAAAGAAAAGAAGAGGAGCGGTTATTAGATGATGAACATCGAAAATTGATGAAGAATTTTAATGAACGTGAGCAAGAAAATAAATAATTGATAACAAAAAAGCGACCTCATTGGAGGTCGCTTTTTTGTTATGATAAGTGATTAAATTATTCTTCGATAATTTGTTCTTGTGGTTCTGGTGCATTATGATCAATTGATTCTCCTGTACCTTCAATAATATCATTGTTATGAACTTGTTGGTACTGATGGAATCCCATTAGTGATGAACAATCCCAACGTGAATCAATATCACTTGGTTTTTCAAACTTATCGCTTGCTAATACACCAAATGTATTTCCTTTCGCATAAACCAATTGCATATAATAAGCCCAAATAGGTAGGGCAGTAGCAGCACCTTGCCCCATGGCTGTACTACCGAAGTGAGCTGCACGGTCTTCGTTACCAACCCAAACTCCTGTAACTAAATTAGGTGTTAATCCCATGTACCAACCATCAGAGTTTTCATTGGTTGTACCTGTTTTACCAGCAACTTCTGATGTGATGTTATAACGTGTACGAATCCAAGATCCTGTACCACCGTCAGATACACCTTTCATCAAGTCGATCATTGTATAGGCAACATATTCATTAACTACTTCACGTGTTGTTGGTGTATAGTCACGGATTACTTTACCTTGTTTATCTTCAATTCTTAAGATTAACTGAGGTTTGATGTAAATACCTCCATTGGCAAATGCACTTAATGCTCCAACCATTTCATATAAAGATAAATCAGCAGAACCTAAGGCAATTGTAGGGTCTTTTGTAATTGGAGACTCTACACCTAAATCGCGACACATTTGGATTACTGCATCTTCACCTGTTTGCATAATCAAACGAGCTGCAACAACATTTGTCGATTGAGCTAATGCGGTTCTTAAAGATTGTGAACCTCCGTATCGTCCATTCGCATTACGTGGTGACCATTTTCCAGGGATACGATCATTTGAAATGGTATGACAAGGTGTTAACCCTAATTGATTAATAGCTGTTGCATAAACAAATGGTTTGAATGTAGAACCAACTTGACGACGCGCTTGTTTTACGTGGTCAAATTTAAAATAATCCCAATTGATACCTCCAACCCAAGCTTTAATTGTACCATCTTTTGGGTCCATTGACATTAAACCGGCTTGTAAAATGTGTTTATGATAAATGATGGAATCCATTAAAGTTTGATCTTTCATGTATTTAACACCATCCCAAGTAAAGAATTTTACAGAGTCTTTCGGTGTATTGAAAGCCGTTTTAATCTCTTCATCTGTACTTCCATTCTCCTTCATTTTCTTATATAAATCAGTACGTTTTACCGCTTGATCTAATAAAGCATTACGTTTTGCATCAGTAATGTTGTAAAAAGGAGCCAATTTACGTCCACGTTGTTCCGCAAAGAATTTTTCTTGTAAACCTTTCAAATGCTTCTTAACAGCCTCTTCAGCCAATAATTGCATACGAGAGTCTAAGGTTACGTAAATCTTAAGACCATCTTTATCTAAATTGTATGTTTTTCCAGTTTCTTTTTCATAATCTACTAACCAATCCTCAATCTCTTTACGAAGAGCTGTTTTGAAGTAAGCTGAGTATGTTTCATCCTGTTCAGTGATGTATTGACGATCAGTTACCAAAGGCATTGCTTTATATTCATCACCTTGAGCCTTTGTTAGTTTGTTGTATTTCACCATTTGATCAATCACCAAGTTTCTTTTTTCTTTCGAAACTTCAGGGAATTTTAATGGGTTAAATGCAACGGGATTTTGAAACATCGAAACTAATGTTGCAGATTCTACAACATCCAATTCTTTTGTTGTTTTATTGAAGTAAACTTTTGCAGCAGACTCAATTCCTTTCGCTCCATAAATGAAGTCGAATTTATTGAAGTACATTGCAATAATCTCTTCTTTGGTATATAACTTCTCTAATTGAACTGAAGTTACCCATTCTTTGATTTTTTGTAAACCACGTTTCACAACATTAGATGCAGGATCTTTGGTATACAATTGCTTCGCTAACTGTTGGGTAATCGTTGATCCCCCTCCTGCCTCTCCTGCAGAAGTTACAGCACGCATTGCAGCTTTAGCATCAATTCCAGGGTGTTCGAAGAAACGAACATCTTCTTTCGCTAATAAAGCATCGACCAAATGAGGTGGTAAGTCTTTATAATCGACAGGAGTACGACGCTCAGTCTCAAAACGATCCAATAGGACACCATCTGAAGAAATAATTTCAGAGGATACATAAATGTCCGGATTTTCAAGATCACGTACATCAGGAATTTCACCTAGCCATCCATTGGATGCAGCCCAAAAAGTACCTGCGATTCCTAACACGACAGCAAAAAATCCTAACCAAAGTAGTTTAACCATTTTCCCGAAAAACGAACCTTGTTTTTTCGACTTAGTTACTTTTTTAGTATTGTTTTTGTTTTCCATTGTTATAATTAATCAACAGCTTGATCAACAATCAAACTGATATCTTCAATCCCTTTTAGTTTATCTGTTCTCATTCCGTGCCAAACTTTTAACTTGTAAGTTCCGGTATCTTTCACAGCTAAATTTTCACGAAACACCAACACCATTTCTTTTGTATTCATTCCTTTACCAATCCATGTTCCATCCGGATTTGCAATGTAATACTGTAATGTATCGACCATTTCATTTCCTTTAGGATCAATAAATTTTGTAAACAAATACACATTGCTGTATTCGTAATCGGTATTATTTCTAAAAACAAATCCAAGATTCACTTTACCCAATGTGGAATCTTTTACATCAAAAGTGTACTCGATAGGTTTTTTGCTTCCCCATTCTCCTTTGACATCTTTTGTTTCTTGGTAATAATGTTTGGATTCACAAGCAGTGAATAAAAACATTAAAAGCATTAAAAAACTACTGTTTCGGATGATCTGGTTTCGGTCCACGATTAAATCTTTTTTTGTTTTTATTCTTAGGCTTTTGACCTTCAGAATTTTGCTGATTCTGTGCAGGGTTAGCAGGTTTTGGCTGCTGTTTTGCTTGCTGATTCGCGTTATTCTGATTTGTATTCTTTGGTTCAGCAGTTGGATTCTGTCCTTGATTTTGCTGAGGTTTGTTTTGATTTGGATTTCTGCGTTGTTGATTTGGGTTTTTCTTCTTTGCAGTTCCTTGTTTTGCACCCTCATTCGCTGGAACATTCGTTGTTTTAGCCTCAGTATTTTGTTGAGGTTTATTTTGTTGATTGTTCTGGTTTTGAGGTTTTTTCTTGCGATTATTCGGTTTACGATTATTCGAATTTTTCTCAGGATTATCAGTCGAAGCTGGTTTAGCTTTTGCTGGTTGAGAATTCGAATTGTTGGCACCTGTTTTCGCTTTGATGCGTTTACGTTTTGTATGTTCTTTACGTTCAAAACGTTCTAATGAGTTTTCTTCAATAACATCAGCAAAATTTGGTTTTGTATCGACTACATTCTTCGCTAATTCTTCTAATGAATCAGTTTTTTTGCCAGCTTTATTGATTTCTAAAAACTCTTGTACATCTTCGATCGAGAATTTGTACCATAAAACACTTCCTTTTTCGTAAGCAAACCACATTTCTTTTTTGAATACATCAATTTTTACACAATGTGCAAAACCTTTTTCAGTCTCAAATTTACTTTCAATAGAAGGGAAATGATTCAATGCATCTAAATACGAATCCAATTCGAAATTTAAACAACATTTCAATTTACCACATTGCCCGGCCAATTTCTGAGAATTGATCGACAATTGTTGGTAACGTGCAGCAGCAGTACTTACAGAACGGAAGTCTGTTAACCATGTAGAACAGCATAACTCACGTCCACATGAACCAATTCCTCCAATTTTAGCAGCTTCTTGGCGATAACCAATTTGCTTCATTTCAATTCTTACCCCAAATTTGCCAGCGTAATCTTTGATCAATTGACGGAAATCTACACGACCTTCGGCCGTATAATAAAAGGTTACTTTTGCACCATCACCTTGGTATTCAACATCACAAATCTTCATTTCCAAATCTAGCTTTTTCGCCATGATTCGGGCATCGATCATTGTCTGTTTTTCTTTATCACGAAACTCTTGCCAAGTTTCAATATCTTTCTGATTCGCTTTACGATATACTTTTTTTACATCTTCAGCTTCCCATGAAAGATTTTTCTTTTTCATTTGGATTCTAACCAGCTCGCCCGTAAGCGTAACAATTCCGATATCATGTCCCGGAGTACCTTCAACAGCGATGATATCGCCTACGTTTAACGAAATTCCGTTTTCGTTTTTATAATAGAATTTTCGATCGTTTTTGAATCGAACCTCCACAAAATTGAATGGCTGTTGACCATTCGGTAGTTTCATGTTCGATAACCAGTCGAAAACTGATAATTTACCACATCCATCAGTACCACAGGCACCGTTATTGTTACATCCTTTCGGAAGGCCACTGCTAGAAGTTCCACAAGATCCACAAGCCATAACTTCTTATTTTTAAAATGACAACACAAAGGTAAAAAAAAAAAGTTCTGTTTTATGATTTATGTTACGTTGTCATTCGATCAGGAAAATTAGCCGAAAATCTCAGTTAATGAATAGGTTTGGTCCAATCTAACTCCTTTTTCGGTCATTTTCAAGGTCGCTATTTCATGTTCGAAATCGTGCTCGAAGAATAATAAATATTCGTTTTCGACCGCTTCAGTTAAAAATTTACCTTTTTCTTCGACAGTTAATAGTGGTCGTGTATCAAAACCAATGACATATATCAAAGGAATATTCCCAATGGTCGGTATTAAATCGGCGATATAAACAATCTTTTTTCCTTTGTAATGAATAATCGGAATCATCTGTTTATCCGTATGTCCATTGACAAATAAAACTTCAAATCCTAATGGTGTTTCGATTAAACGATCTTCTCCTTCTTTGGGAACGGATAACATTTTCAGTTGTCCACTTTCCTTGAGCGGAAGGATATTTTCTTTCAAGAATGAGGCTTTTTCTCTAGGATTCGGATGCACTGCCCAATCCCAATGGGCATCATTCGACCAAAATGTCGCATTTTTAAATGCAGGTTCTAAGAATTCTTTGTTCTGATTCCATTGAATTGCACCTCCACAATGGTCAAAATGCAAATGCGTTAAAAAAACGTCGGTAATATCATCGCGATGAAAACCATGCTTTGCTAAGGATAAGTCTAAGGTGGCATCTCCAAATAAATAATAAAACGAAAAGAATTTAGCGTCTTGTTTATTTCCGATTCCTGTATCAATCAAGATTAAGCGATCACCATCTTCAATCAATAAACAACGCATTGCAAGATTGATTAGGTTATTGGCATCAGCGGGATTGGTTTTATTCCAAATTGATTTCGGAACAATTCCAAACATGGCTCCTCCGTCTAATTTGAAGAAGCCTGTTTCAATAGAGTATAATTTCATTTTGTGGTATAATTCTATGGTTTAAAAAATATCTTGATTTCGTTCGAGCATCAAGATAGCGGTCTGAGGAACAATATAATATTTTTCATCTTCATACATAACCTCATAAGCATGTTTTAGTAAAAACACGGCTTCATCTCCTTCTTGAGCTTGCAATGGGATGTATTTGATTTCTTGTTCCTTTTTCCAAGGCTCTTGGTTGTCATCAATTGAAATGGCATATCCAGGGCCTGTTCGAACAATCAGTCCGGTTTGAATTTCTTCTTTGGATTGAACACCCGGAGGTAAAAATAAACCTGATTTGGTACGATTGGTCTCTGATTTTGGTTTAATCAGAACTCTGTCTCCTACAATGATTAAGTTTTTTATTTTCATTTCCATAACACGAAGATAAAAAATTACAATATTTTAAAATTAAAACACTATTATTCTATTGAAGACCTTAAATTTGCATAAAATTTAGATACTTAATCAATGGCAAAAGAAGTTCGCGTAAGATTTGCGCCAAGTCCAACAGGTGCATTACATATTGGAGGAGTACGTACGGCGTTATACAATTATCTTTTCGCAAAACATCATAATGGAAAATTCTTATTAAGAATTGAAGATACAGACCAAACACGTTATGTTGAAGGTGCTGAACAATATATTATTGATTCATTAAAATGGTTAGGTTTAACTCCTGACGAAGGTGTAGGAGTTGGAGGAGAATTTGCTCCATACCGTCAATCAGAACGTAAAGAAATTTACAAAAAATACGTTGAGGAGTTATTAGCAAACGGAAAAGCATATTACGCATTTGACACAGCTGAAGAATTAGATGCAGCACGTGCAAAAGCAGAAGAAAATAAAGAAACATTCATCTACAATTGGTCAACTCGTGGTCAATTAAAGAACTCGTTATCGTTATCAAAAGAAGAAACACAAGCATTATTAGATGCAAACACACCTTATGTGGTTCGTTTCATTATTGATGATACACGTACAGTTTTATTGGATGATATGATTCGTGGTAAAATTTCGATTGATGCATCAACGTTAGATGATAAAGTGTTATTTAAATCTGACGGAATGCCTACGTACCACTTAGCGAATATCGTGGATGACCATTTAATGGAAATTACACATGTGATTCGTGGAGAAGAATGGTTACCATCAATGGCTTTACACGAATTATTATACGATGCATTTGGATGGGAAGCTCCTCGTTTTGCACACTTACCATTAATCCTAAAACCAGAAGGTAAAGGAAAATTAAGTAAACGTGATGGAGACAAACATGGATTCCCAGTATTCCCAATGGAGTGGGTAACAGAGGAAGGAACTGCAAAAGGATATAAACAAGAAGGTTATTTTCCAGAAGCGGTGATTAATATGTTAGCATTATTAGGATGGAGTTCAGGAACAGATAAAGAGATGTATACCATGGATGAATTAATCCAAGATTTCTCTTTAGAAAAAGTTTCTAAATCAGGAGCTCGTTTTTCTCCAGATAAAGCCGTTTGGTTCAACAATCAATATTTACAACAAAAATCTGCTGCAGAATTATTACCAGCTTTCCAAGACGTTTTAACTGCAGAAGGAATTGGAACAAATGATGCTTTAGATACGCAAGTAATCGAATTATTAAAAGAGCGTGCAAACTTTGTAAAAGATATTTTTGAACAAGGGAAATTCTTTTATGTTGCTCCAACAGCATATGACGAAAAAGCAGCGAAAAAAGCGTTTAAAGAAGATTCAACTGAAATTTTAACGAAGTTTATTGACGTTTTAAATTCAACTGAATTTACAGCTGAAGCATTACACGATGCAATGGCTAATTTTGTAACTGCTCAAGAAATTGGTTTCGGTAAAATTGGAATGCCATTACGATTAAGTTTAGTTGGTGCATTACAAGGACCAGATGTTCCAGTCATTATGGCAATGTTAGGAAAGGATGAAACAATTGTTCGTATCAATAAGATTATTGAAGTATTAGGATAATACCAATAAAATAAAAAATTAAAAAAGCCATTAATTCAATTAGAATCAATGGCTTTTTTATAAAACTAAAATAAATAATGAAAAAATTATAAGTTGATTTTTGTAGGTTCTAATTGCTCCAATTCATCAGGTTTAAAAATTCTGTAATTCACTTTAAATGTCCTTCCTAATGGAATTTCCAAAGAGAATCCACCTGCACCAATAGCTTCGATCACATCCAATTCAAAATGTGCGTGTTTCCAATATTCAAAAAGATCTTTATCTACCCAAAATTCGCATTCTTCGATCGTTCCTATGCAAATATCTTTATAGCGTAGATAATATTCACCTTTCTTGAAACATTGGGGTTGCGTTCCTTCACAACATCCACCTGCTTGATAAAACATTAATTCACCGTGTAAATGTTTTAGTTCCTCGATGAGGGCTTTAGCAGTTGAAGTTGCATCTATTCTTGATATCATAATCGATAAGATTAAAAGAAGGCAAAATAAGTTTGCCTTCCTAATTTATTATTTAAAAGAATCCCATTTTTTTCTTGTTATAAGAAACTAACATGTTTTTTGCTTGTCGGTAATGATCCAACATAATTTTGTGATTCTCACGCCCAATACCGGATAATTTATAACCACCAAATGGAGCTCCTGCAGGATAATTATGATAGTTGTTTACCCAAACACGTCCAGCTTGAATTGCACGAGGGATTTGATACAATTGATGAGCATCTCTTGTCCATACTCCAGCTCCTAAACCGTAGATGGTATCGTTTGCTATTTCAATCGCTTCTGCTTCATCTTTAAAAGTGGTTACAGCTAACACTGGCCCAAAGATTTCTTCTTGGAATACGCGCATTTTATTGTGCCCTTTAAGAAGGGTCGGTTTAATGTAATATCCTGATTCACATTCCCCTTGCAATTGATTTGCACCACCGCCAGTTAAGACTTCTGCACCCTCTTCTTTTCCTAATTCGATGTAATTTAAAATTTTATCGTATTGAATTTGTGAAGCCTGTGCACCGATCATTGTGTCTGGATCCAAAGGATTTCCTGCTTTGATGGCTTTAACACGTTCTACGACTCTTTCTAAAAATTTATCAGCAATTGATTCTTGTACCAATAATCGAGAAGGACATGTACAAATTTCACCTTGGTTTAAAGCAAATAATACTGCACCTTCAATCGCTTTATCTAAGAAGTCGTCGTCATGATCCATGACCGATTCAAAGAAAACATTTGGTGATTTCCCACCCAATTCTAAAGTAACAGGAATGATATTTTCAGTTGCATATTGCATTACATAGCGACCAGTTGCAGTAGATCCTGTAAAGGCAGCCTTGGAAATTTTGGGGTTGGTTACTAATGGTCGTCCTAATTCAGAACCAAATCCATTCACCACATTTACTACCCCTGGAGGCAATATATCTCCAATAATTTCCATTAAAAACATGATTGAAATTGGAGTAGACTCTGCAGGTTTAAGAACAACACAGTTACCCGCCGCTAATGCTGGAGCCAATTTCCAAACAGCCATTAAAATTGGGAAGTTCCATGGGATAATCTGAGCAACCACTCCAATAGGTTCATAAACAATGATAGAGACCGTATCTTTATCCAATTCATTTAAAGACCCTTCTTCTGCACGAATTACTGAAGCAAAATATCTAAAATGATCAATAGCTAAAGGAATGTCTGCATTTAAAGTTTCTCGAACAGGTTTACCATTGTCGTAAGTTTCAACTGCTGCAATATCTTGAAGATGTTGCTCCATTCGATCTGCAATTTTATTTAACAAAAGACTTCTTTCCGTAGGAGATGTTTTACTCCATGTTTGGAAGGCTGCGTAGGCTGCATCTACCGCAAGGGTTAAATCTTCTTCTGAAGAATGAGCAGCTTTTGAAAATACTTTGCCTGTTAAAGGTGTGATTACATCAAAATATTTTCCATTTGCAGGAGGTGTAAATTTACCGTTAATGTAGTTGTCATATTTATCCTTTAATGAAGGAAGTTGTACTAAATTTCCCATAATTGATTGAGGTTTAGATTTTTAATTTGTTCTAATTTAGGATTTAATCATAAGAAAATATGTTTACAAAAAGTTAATTAACATTGGTATAAAATTTGTAAGTTTGTCGTGGTTTGATGAAACTCAAATCAACTTATATGGGGCTGACTGGTTTTGACAGCAAGTCCAATGTGTAAGTAAGCATGCAGTGACATGTTGTGTACTCACTTTAATCAGGCACTTCGACTTTTTAACTGGCAACGAAGAGTACGCTTTAGCTGCATAATCCGAATTATAGTAGGATACGCCACGTCTATACAAGGTATAGAAGCTGAATATCCCTCAGAAGCCTTGACTTACGGCGTCTGATCAAGGGATACGGGAAAGTAAGAATAGGAACCCTAGTGCATCGGATGGGTTCCGAGATTTTAGATGATAAGCGGATGACAGAGTGTTTGTTCTCAGGATTCCGTCGAAAATTAAGAACAAACTAAGCATGTAGAAAGCTTATGTGTTGCTTGTTTGGACGCGGGTTCGAATCCCGCCAGCTCCACTTTTTAATGGTTATTTAACCACAAAAAGCCTTATTTCAACGGAAATAGGGCTTTTTTTATGCCTTTTTATGTGTAATTGTGCACAACTAAACACATAAATAGAGAGACCCTATCGAGACCCTAAATTACGACTAAAATTAGGGTCTCGGCAAATTCATGAAATCCTTTATACAAAAGGGATACAGAAGAGTTTAATAACCTATTTTATAACTGTTTTATAGGCTGTATTAATAGCTGTTACGATAACCTATACAACATTCGAACATCTTGATTCTCATTCAAAAACCAATTAAATTTTTATTAACCATTAAAATTTGAATCAGATGAAACAAGATTTAAAACTTCACATTTACCCAAGAAGTGCCAAAGCCAATAAACAAGGGTTTTATCCTATTTATGTGCGCATTACATTAAATGGGAAGCGATGGGAATTCAGTACTAAAAAGTTTATCAATCCTAAAACATGGGATGCTAAAAACGCTAAAATCAAGTCTACTGTAACTGAAGCTAGTTCAATTAATAATTATCTCAATCAAATCAAAACACAAATTATTAATCTTGAAATAGAATATAACATCCGAAATCAAGAGATCACTTTAGATGATATTAAAAACTTATTTGCTCGTAAACAAGATGAGGTCGTTCGTATGATTGTACCCATCTTTAAATTACACAATGAACAAATATCAAAATTAGCAAACAAAGAATTTGCTCCTGGTACCATCCTACGTTATGAAACTACATTAAAGCATTTACAAGATTTCTTAAGACATAAATACAACGTGGAGGATATCTCTTTGGAGAAAATAGATCATGCTTTTATCATGGACTTTGACTTTTACTTTCGAACAGTTCGTAATTGCAATAATAATACTACAGTGAAGTATATTAAGAACTTCAAAAAGATCATCAATTATTGCTTGGCAAATGATTGGATTCAAAAAGACCCATTTGTTAATTATAAAGTGAAAATTGAAAAAGTTGAACGTATATTTCTTTCAGAAGAAGAGATCGTAAAAATTTATATACATGAGCATCCAGCAGAACGTTTAAACTTAGTACGTGATATATTTATTTTTTCATGTTATACCGGTTTGGCTTATGTCGATGTGGATAACCTCACAAAAAATCATATTGTAAAAGGGATTGATGGTCAATTATGGATTCATACTTATCGTCAAAAAACCTCAACCCCAACCAAAATTCCTTTATTGGATATCCCTTTAGAGATCATCAACAAATATCAAGATCATCCATTGTGTAAAGGAGGGAAGTTATTGCCTGTATTCAGCAATCAAAAAATGAATGTTTACTTAAAAGAAATTGCAGCTATTGCAGGAATCAACAAAGAACTAACTTTTCATTGTGCCAGACATACCTTTGCAACAACAGTCACATTATCCAATGGAGTACCGATTGAATCCGTTTCTAAAATGTTAGGTCATAATAGTATTACAACCACTCAACATTATGCGAGAATCACAGAACAGAAAATCAGCCATGATATGGAACATTTGAAGAATATATTTGATAAGAAGAAAAGTAAAGTAATATAGATAGAGAAACTCCCGATTGGGAGTTTTTTTATTTAGTATTGTTGATTTTAATCAATTTTATTAAATTGAAATTGAATTAATAAACTAATCAACTAAATGCCAATATGAGTGAATCACTAGTAAAAGTATTCAGCGAATTGGAAAATGAATTAGCTGAATTAAGACAACAAATTGTAGATGATTTCGAATTTTCTTCATCAGCCATGCAATTAACCGAAGATTATTTAACCATCATTGAAGAGAAATTGAAAGCCCATATTTTCAATTCGAAAGAAGATGAAATAATCTACTTCAAAACATACTTTCCTAAAATATTCAAATTATATTATCTCCATAAATCCATTGCAATGATCGAAAAGGAAAAGTACCTCACTTGTTTTACGAAAAGTGAAGAACTCCTTTTTTATACAAAATGTATTCAACGCATTAATAATATCTATGAAGATGAATTATTATTATTAAATGAATCAAAAGCCCTTTCTAATAAAAAGAAAAAGCGTTTATTCTTACGTAAGCATTACCGTTGGAGGCGTAATAATTTAAGTTGTGCACTGAATGAAAATTACATTACTAACTCTATATCTATTGCAATAGGCAAGAGAGAGTCTATACCAGAAGTGATTCAATACATAGAACATAAGATAAGTGTACTGAAAGAGTTTATTCATCAGAAGGATAATTCGAAGAAAGACAAAAAATATAATTTACGCTGGACTTCTTCTAAAGTCTTATTAGTTGAATTGATTTATGCCCTGTATTTAAGCAAAACAATTAATGATGGAAGAATCGAATTACAAGAATTAGTGGAATTCTTTGAAGATATATTTAATATTGATTTACATAATCATAATAACGTGATTCAAAATATAAAGGCTCGAAAATCAAACAAAACGAAGTTTATTGATTTACTCCGTGATCAATTAAATGCGAAGTTAATCGATTAAAAAAAGTCAATTTATATACTTATCTACTACCTACTTTATCTTACTTCATTTTTTATATCCTTTACAAACCTCATCATTAGGGATATTAATATTTTTCTTTATGTAGTTAATATAGAGTACATAAAAATATTTTTTCAACTGTTTGAAATTTGTTTCAGTCAAAAATTAAACCTCAAAACAAATGAAAAACAAGAAAAGATTACATCCAGAAGACATTTCATTTTTGAAAGATGAAATTGTAAAAGAACTTAAAATTGCATTAGAAAATAAAAGTTTAAACCGATGGGTACAATCCAATGAATGTTGTGATATTCTAGGAATCTCTAGATCAAAACTATTGGAGTTAAGAAACACGCATCAAATCCCATTTTCACAAATAGGTAAACATTACTACTATAGCCTAGATGATATCGAGAAACTTCTCGTCAAGAATAAAGTTAGTGCGCATCGAATATAGATATTGCTTTCATTTGGTTTAGGTTGGTTATTTAAGGCAGGTTTAATTACGACAAATAAGTAATAATCCTGCCTTTATTTTTCCTCGTCAGTTCGAGTAATTTTCGTTGCTCCAGCAAAAGAAAATTGTATCGAGAAGTAAGACGACAAACCAACCACCAATCACTAAAATCTAATCTCAAACGTAAAACATACTACGTATAACTTAAAACATTTTATACATGAATTACATCAAACACTTATCATTCTTCTTTCAAAAAGTACAAAGTGATCCAGATATATCACCAAGTCAAATCTCGATTTATTTAGCATTATTCAATACATGGAACAGGCATCAATTCTCTAATCCAATCGTAGTCATTCGTGATGAAATCATGCGTTTAAGTAAGATCATGTCTAAAAGCACGTATCATCGCTCCATGAAGATCTTACATGATAATGGATATATCATTTACGAACCTTCTTACAATCCATTTTTAGGGAGTAAAGTGTATCTCATTGATTTTACAAAATCAGCACAGTTTTCAAAACGTAGGAGTTCAAAAAATAATCAAGTCAATAACACAGATATAAAACAGAGCAGTACACAAAATGATACGGCTTTAGATACAGCGAATGATAAAGGGAACGAGCCTTTTATAAAACATATAAACAATAAAACAATAAACAATAATAATTGTTTATCTAAACCTAACGATAAAAGTGATCAACAGTCTGAAATAAAATCAAGTGAAAAATCTAATATCCCAACATTGGATGAAGCAAAAGAATATTTTCAAGAAAAAGGAAAGCCCATGCTTGATGCAGAAAAATTCTTTTATTATTTCGAGTCGGTTGGCTGGCTAGTAGGAGGAAAGACTAAAATGAAAAATTGGAAAGCAGCTGCAAACAATTGGATGATTAATGCTTCACAATACACACATTATTCACGATTTACAGCCCAAAAACCATTAGATACATCCATCAACAAACGATACGACGAACCATTATAACCAAATTGTAATGCTATGATCAATTATCAAAAACTTTTATTTCATTTAGAACAACAAGGAAGAAAATACATTCATCCAGGATATACTTTCCATAAAGAAGATTTTCCGTTTATTGTACGTTTAGCTGCTTATTTCTTGCATGATGAAGAGAAATGTCAAGAGCTACAAATGGATTTAAGTAAAGGGATTTTATTAACTGGTCCAATCGGAATTGGGAAAACAACTTGGTTCCGTTTAATGCAACGCATCATGGTTAAAGAACAGAAGTTCTATTATACTACATGCAGAGATGTGTCATTCGAATTTATCAAAGAAGGATACAATACTATCGATAAATACAGTAAAGGTATTCCTTTCGATTTTCCAATGAAAAACATTTGCTTTGATGATCTTGGAACAGAAAACAATATCAAATATTTCGGTAACGAATGTAATGTAATGGCTGAGGTTATCCTTAGCCGTTACGACCTATTCATGAACCTCAACATCAAAACACACATCACAACTAATCTATCTGCTTCCGAAATCGAAAAGTATTACACCGAACGTGTCCGCTCTCGTTTACGACAGATGATGAATGTTCTTTCTGTTCCTGCGGATAGGAAGGATAAGAGAATCTAAAAATAATTTTATATTCGCATTAAATTATATATTTAAAAACTTATAAATGAAAATTAAATTACTATTCTTACTTCTATGTGTAGGTTCAATAACTTTTGGACAAAAAAAAGAATATGACAAAAAATTAATTGGTTGTTTTAAAGGATCTGAGCAAAACAAACAAGTAGATGGTATTTCTAAATATTGGATTTCTTGTCGATTTGAAAAAGGATTAAGTGTTCTTAATTTTATAACAATCGATGAAGATGGTGATGTAGAACAATTTACTGAGAATGGAAATTGGTGGACAAATGATGGAAAATATTATGAATACCATAAAACAAGTAATCTAACAGATATTTACACTTACCAAACACTTAAAAATGGTGATATAGCTTTTAAAGCAATAAAGATTATTGGTGAAGATAATAACACATACGAATTTATTGATTATAAGATTCAAGAAGATTAATAATTAAAGATAAAAATAAACTCCAACCTCAACTCCCCAGTTGAGGTTTTTTATTAATACTCTTTCAAAGAAAGCTTAGATAACTTCTTCAATCGTTTAAAATAATCATCCCATAATTTATCCTCATCATGGTTTACAGGATTAGTCCTATCGTTATACAAGTAAACTTGATAGATTTCACCTTGTTCATTTCGTAGTATACCTCTCTCTGCATCAAATGCAATTTCTAATAAAAGTTTTTCGGATAATCCATTGTACTTTGCTCGGATAGGTAAATGATTAAATAAACCTTGTCTTACACTTTCGTGCTCTCGTATAGTAAAACCTAAAGGTTGATATTCTCGATTAAATACAGCCCATTCATTTTTGTCATTTTTTATCAAACCATACGGTAAATTAACTTTAAAAAATTTGTCAAGCATTTTAATAAAATATTTAGTATTAACAATTAAAATTTAATGTTTTATCTAATATAAAAATTTTCTTTTAATAGATATTGATATTAGTATTCTAAATACTTTTACTAAACTTTTCCTTAATTTTACCATTCAACAAATAAAGTCCTCAACTAACTTTCAATGAAGAAAGCAGAAATTCAACATAACCTAGATACAATCGCCCAAAATATAGACCAAGAAAACTTTATTTACGATTTCTTAGCCTCATTTGGGTTATCAAAAACAACAATCACTCGTCTAAAAAAAGGAGACTATAACCTTTCTAAAAATGAAGGCGAATTATTCTACAAAGGCAAAATATTCTTCAAAGTAGAAAAACAAGCCAATCTTTTAAATCTAATCGATGACTTAGCAAAAGACGAGAAAATCAAAAAACAGAAACCTCGTTTCATTGTTGTAACTGATTTTGAAACCATTTTTGCTATAGATACCAAATTAGGCAACAACAAAGAATTTCAAATTCAAGAGTTAGGTGAACAAACAGATTTCTTCTTACCACTTTCTGGAGCCGAAATTTATCGTGTAAGCAACGATAATAAATTAGACCGTGATGCCGCGTACAAATTAGGGGAACTATACGATATCTTAATTGCGGATAATCCAGAATGGGTAGCCAACGGAAGTCACAACCTAAACATATTCTTATCGCGTTTACTATTTTGTTTTTTCGCAGAGGATACGGGAATTTTCGAGCAGAAAAGTATTTTCACCGAAGCCTTAGTTAACAATACAGTAAAAGATGGTTCAGATGTAGATCTATTTTTATCTACACTGTTCCGTAAATTAAATACACCGAATGGCCAAGGGACTTTTCCATCACATTTAAACAATTTCCCTTATGTAAATGGAGGTTTATTTCGTGATGATATCCAATGTCCTAAATTCTCAAAAAAAGCACGTCAAATTTTAATCGATTCTGGCGAGTTAGATTGGTCCGAAATTAATCCGGATATCTTCGGATCAATGATTCAAGCAGTTGCTGATCCTGCCGAACGTAACAACTTAGGGATGCACTATACATCAGTAGTCAATATCCTAAAGTTAATCAAACCTTTATTTTTAGACGATTTATACGAGGAGTTCGAAAAAAATAAAGGCAACGTCAAAAAGTTAGAAGCATTATTAGACAGATTGGGGAAAATAAAATTCTTCGACCCTGCCTGTGGTAGTGGGAACTTCTTAATCATTACCTACAAAGAATTACGTAACCTCGAGATTCAAATTATTAAAGAGTTAATAGACCTAAATACAACCCAACGTAAGATCTATTTCTCTGAAATTAAATTGGCTCAATTCTACGGCATCGAAATCAAAGATTTTGCACACGAAATGGCGATTCTTTCACTTTGGTTAGCAGAACACCAAATGAACCAAGTCTTCGAACAGGAGTTATTAGATTACGGAAAATCAAATCCTATTCTGCCATTACAACAAAGTGGGAACATTACCCAAGGGAATGCAGCGCGTGTAGATTGGGAACAGGTGTGTCCAAAAGAAACAAACGACGAAGTGTACATCATCGGGAATCCACCGTATTTGGGGAGTAGAAACCAAGATGCAGAGCAAAAATCAGATATGGAGTTAGTTTTTAAAAAAGACTATAAAAGTTTAGATTATGTATCCATTTGGTTTTATAAAGGAGCTAAATACATTGAGGGGATAAATGCACAATTAGCATTTGTTTCGACCAATTCTGTTTGTCAAGGGTTATTGGTTGCATTAACTTGGCCACGTATTTTAACAGATAAATTAGAAATTGGTTTTGCATATCAATCATTTAAATGGATAAATAATGCAAAAGGAAATGCTGGTGTAACGGTAATTATTGTTGGATTAAGAAATATCTCAAATAAACCGAAATTTATATACAATGATTCAATAGCAAAGGAAGTTAAAAATATTAATTCATATTTAATTGAAGGCAATAATATTTTTATTGAACAGCAAAATAAATCTATATCAAATTTCCCTCCAATGAATTTTGGTAATATGCCTGCTGATGGAGGTAATTTATTATTTACACCAATAGAGAAACAAGAACTGATATTAAGAAGTCCAATAACAGAAAAATATTTTAAAAAAGTAATTGGTTCTACTGAATTAATTAATGGAATTGAAAGATGGTGTCTGTGGTTTGAAAATGAAGATTATAATGAGTTAAATAAAGTAGATGAATTAAAAAATATTTTTGATAAAATTAGGGAAACAAGAGGGAAATCATCGAGACCTAAATTGGCTGAAATACCACATTTATTTGCTCAAATAACTCAAAATACAGATAAAGATTTTATTATTATCCCAAGTGTTTCTTCAGAAAGAAGAGAATATATTCCTATTGATTTTTTATCAAAAGATAATATTTCAACTAATCTATGTATGATAGTCTCTGATGCTCAACCTTGGCTGTTCGGTGTACTCCATTCAAAAATGCACATGGTTTGGGTAGACGCTGTAGGTGGTAAATTAAAAACAGATTATCGTTACTCAGCGAAACTATGTTACAATACTTTTCCATTTCCTACATTAAGCGAAAAGAAAAAAGAAACCATCAACCAATATGTATTTAGCATATTAGATGAACGTGCCAAATACCCAGAAAAAACATTGGCGTGGTTATACAATCCCGAAACAATGCCTGCGGGATTAAAACAAGCACACAAAGAATTAGACGAAGCCATCGAACGCATCTACCGTTTAGCGCCTTTCAATTCAGACGAAGAACGTTTAGAATACTTATTCAAACTGTACGACGAAATGACCTCGAAAGAAACTTTGTTTGCGAAACCTAAAAAGACAGCAAAAAAGAAATAGTGAAAAAATGGAGCATTTAATAGTGAAAAGGCAAATTACATACTCTTGTATATTTCCTAATGGGAATGACAATCTAAATGAATTAATTAAAATAATACCTTCGAAAAGTGCTATTAAATGGCTTACATATTTATTATTAAAAAAAAATTTACAGACAAATAATCAAGATGAATTTCATTTTCTTATTCCTCTTTTATTTAATATGAACAAAAAATTACAGCATGTAATTAGTAAATATTTAGAGTTTATAAATAATGAAATAAGTAATTATCAATTTATAGATAAAACGGCTATACTTATTCTAATTGAATATATTTTAGAAAACCATAATGATATAGATGTAGAAGTACTTGAATCAAAAGATGATTTTTCAAATCTATTTATAGCTTATTTAATATGTTGTGATGAAAGAATTAAGTATTCATCAGAAAATTTAATGAATATTAAAGATGCTGAATCGCAAGTTTTACACCATTTACCAGAGCAATTAAAAATCAATGATATAATATTTCCTAAAGATTATAGAGTTGAATTTATACGATTTTATTCCTTTATGATTTTCTGTAAAGAAGATCCTGAATTTAAAGAATATTTAAATCTATTCCTAGAAGAAAATAAAATTGAAAAATGGGAAGATTATTTAATTTTTATCTTGGATACTTATCTCAAAATTGTTACTAATAAAGATGGTGCTTCAAATTTGATACAAATAAATCCAAATACTTATTATGGTAAAAAGTTTTTAGATTCAATGAGTGTTGATATTAAGAACTTTAAACGAACTCCAGATTTTATTGGATTAAGAAGTAAACCTGTCTATAATTACGGTAATAATCTATACAGTATTATTTCATCTAAGTTTTTCATAGATAAAATGTTCCAAAGTTTTTTATTTGATTTTGCATCTATATTAAAAGGTAAAAGCAAAATCAAAAATTATCCTCAACTAAAACAATTGGTAGGTGAACGATTTACAGAAAAATATCTTTTTTATGAAATTATGAAAGGTTGCTTTTCTAATAATTATAAAAAACTTTTTTCAGGGGAAGTGTTAAAAAGAACTTTAGTAGATGGTGAGCCTGATTTTTATATTAGAAAAGGAAAAAATATATTTCTTTTTGAATTTAAAGATGTTATGTTAAGTGCTGATATTAAAAATTGTGGTCATTTAGAAAGAATAAACAATGAAATATTACAAAAATTTGAACTTAGCACATCGAATAAACCTAAAGGAATTACTCAATTGTTAAATGTTATAGAAAATAAATTATCTTCCATTCTTAATGAATATGACAATTTTGAAGTATTAGATAAATTGAATGTGTATCCTATTGTTATTTATCAAGATTCTAATTTTGATATTGAAGGGGTAAGATATTTACTAAACAATAGATTTAGCTTATTAAAGAAAGATAGAGTGATTTCTGAAGATTATTTAATCAAAGATTTTATAATGTTACCCCTCGAAACCTTAATTAAGCTAGAGGATTATTTTAAAGATGGTACAATTATTCTGAACGATCTTATTGATAACTATATAATGGAAATCCAAAAGTCTGAACAAAATAAATTACTTCCTTTCAATAAATATGTAATGAGAGTAGCCCAAGGGAAAGGATATAAAGAAAAGATGAGTTCAAGATTTGGAGATATTATTAATTCACTTCAATAAAAAAAGTATAAATAATCCTATAAATCAATGTGTTTTGTGTATTTAAAAATAGATTTGATAAGTGACTTAAATGTAATAATCGTTTAGCACCTTTCAATTCAGACGAAGAACGTTTAGAATACTTATTCAAACTATACGACGAAATGACCTCGAAAGAATCCCTATTCGCTAAACCAAAAAAGACAACAAAAAAGAAATAAATAAATTTTGGTTACAATAAATAAGATATTTATGTAAGCAAAAAAGTTTGATAACAGAAATTGTAAGCAAACTTTGTTGTTTACATTTTTTAAACAAAAGTTGTAATCAAATCTTTTTGGTTACAACTTTTGTAATCAAAAAGATTTGATTGTTGTTTTTGATTGTATTTTGTAATCAAACACTATTGTTTACATAATTTTAAGTATATTTGAATACAATAAGATAGAAAATGGATTTTAATATAGATAATGCAGTAAAATATCACTACAATAATTTTCCTCCTCAAAATATTAACTACGCAGTTTTTATTCAAGAATTAGTAAAGGCAACAGATGCACTTGCTCGTTTTGATCAAATGCTTAAAAACTTACACAATACCGAAATACTTTTGGCTCCATTAAGAAATCAAGAAGCCGTAATATCTTCTCGTATTGAGGGTACGATTAGTACAATGGACGAAATTATGTTGTATGAAGCAGATAACGAAGGGCAAGAAAATCCAAATGTTAAAGCAGATGTCATTGAGACCATCTTATATCAGCGAGCGTTAAAAAATGCACAGAACGCATTAGAAAATGGATATAATTTTTCAATTAGCTTCATCAAACAAATGCACCAACAATTACTGTACTTAGGAAGAGGAGCTAACAAATCTCCTGGCGAATTTAAAAAAGAACAAAATTATTTAGCCGATACGCGTAAGAAAGAAATTCAATTTATTCCAATCAATCCAGAAAACTTAGATCAAGGATTAGAAAATCTATTTGAGTACATTAAAACCTGTGATTTACCACCTCTAATTAAAACTGCAATTATGCATTTAGAGTTTGAAGCACTGCATCCTTTTAAAGATGGGAATGGGCGTATTGGACGAATGCTAATAACTCTTAATTTGTGGCAAGAAAAAATTCTTTCACAACCTCATTTTTATATCAGTGGATATTTCGAAGAAAACAAAGACGAATACATCGAACAAATGCGCGAGGTTTCTCGTTCAAACGATTGGAACCAATGGATTAAGTTTTTCTTAAATGCTGTAGAAAGTCAAGCAATTCGTAACCTAGAAATTGCAGAAAGTATCAAAAACTTATACGAAACAACGAAAACAGAATTTTCAGATATATTATCCTCTAAATGGAATATGGAGATTTTAGATTTTATATTCACGTATCCAGTATTTAGAAATAATAAATTCGTCAACACGACTAAAATACCAAATGCTACAGCTGTTTTAATCATAAAAAAATTAGAAGAAAATGGGTATTTAGTTTTAAGAGAAAAAGCGGCTGGTAGAAGAGCTGCCCTTTATTCTTTCGAACCTTTAATGAAATTAGTACGTGTATAATATAATTTCGTAACTCAATTAAAACTAATATGGAAAACAACTCAACTCAACACTATAAAAAACCAATCAACATTGTTGAGGTTAATTACAAACAAACAGGGAAAAGTAAAGCAACGAACGAACTAGGGATGCGTCAAATGCAAGCCAATGCATTCGAGGCGCGTTCAGCTCAATACCTATTATTAAAAGCACCTCCTGCTTCGGGTAAATCAATGGCTTTAATGTTTATTGCATTAGACAAGTTAATCAATCAAGGCATCAAGAAAGTAATTGTTGCTGTTCCTGAACGTTCAATTGGGAATTCATTCGCACCTACGCAATTAACAAAGTTTGGGTTCTTTGCCGATTGGGAATTCAACATAAAATATAACCTATGTACGCCTGGTTCAGATAAAAGTAAAGTGCAAGCATTCAAAGACTTTATGCTGTCTGATGAAAAGATTTTAATTTGTACACACGCCACATTACGCTTTGCATTCGAAGGCTTAACAGAAACAGATTTCAACGATTGTTTAATTGCAATTGATGAGTTTCACCACGTTTCTGCCGATGGGGAGAATAGATTAGGAAATGTCTTACGCAACTTAATGCAAAAATCAAATGCGCATATCGTAGCAATGACGGGTTCTTACTTCCGTGGCGATAGCGTACCTGTTTTAGCTCCAGAAGATGAATCTAAATTTACACCTGTCACATACAATTACTACGATCAATTAAATGGGTATGAATACCTAAAATCATTAGGGATTGGGTATCATTTTTACCGTGGAAGATATTACAAACACGATGAAGAAAGAGGAATGTCTGCCTTAGAGGAAATCTTAGACGAAAACCTTAAAACAATTATCCATATCCCAAGTGTAAACTCTGCTGAATCTTCAAAAGAGAAATTAGAAGAGGTAAATCATATCATTGATTGCATTGGTGAACTAGAGTATCAAGATACGGAAACAGGGGTTCTATATGTAAAAAGTAAACGTTCTGGACGTATTTTAAAAATTGCAGATTTAGTCAACGATAATCAAAAAGAAAGAGATAAGATTATAGCATACTTACGTGGAGTAAAAACACCTGACGATATCGATATGATTATAGCATTAGGAATGGCTAAAGAAGGATTCGACTGGCCATTTTGTCAACATGCTTTAACGATCGGATACAGAGGTTCATTAACCGAAATTATTCAAATCATCGGGCGTGCGACACGCGATAGCAACAACAAAACACACGCTCAATTCACCAACCTAATTGCGCAACCAGATGCAATGGATGATGATGTAAAATTATCTGTCAATAACATGCTGAAAGCAATTACAGCTTCATTATTAATGGAACAAGTCCTAGCACCGAACTTCAAATTTAAACCAATGCAAGACGAGGACGAGGATGTGATAGAGGGTGAAAATGACGAGGAGAATACAATCAGAATTAAAGGATTCAAAAAAGCAAAAACCCAACGTGCAAAAGAGATTCTTCAAAACGATTTAAATGATTTAAAGGCTCGTATTTTACAAGACGAGACAATGCTAAAAGCAATGCCTGGTAATTTGGAACCTGAAGTAATCAATCAAGTAGTAATTCCACGCATCATCAAAGAGGTTTATCCTGATTTAAATGAAGAAGAGGTAGAAGCGGTTCGTCATTATGTAGTGGTAGATTCTGTCATCAAAAATGGAGAAGTCGAAGAACAGGGTTCAAAAAAATTCATAAAAATGGCAGGTAGCTTTGTGAATATTGATGACATTAATATCGATTTAATTGATACAATTAATCCATTCCAAAAAGCCTTCGAAATCCTTTCAAAGAATGTAACTTCAAGTGTCCTAAAGTCAATACAAGATACAATCAATGTAACCAAAATTGAACTTACAGAAGAAGAAGCGATTTTACTTTGGCCTAAGATTAAAGAATGGGTAAAACGTACAGGGGATAAACCAAGTATGCAATCTTACGACCCAAAAGAACAGCGTTTAGCTCAGGCATTATTATTTATTCAAGACGCAAAAAGAAAAAAAGCGCAAAATGGCTAAAACTTTAGATGATATTTTTGATGATGATGACTTTGGTTTATTAGATACAAAACCAACGCAAACATACAATAAGACAGACGAAGACCGTTTAATCGATGCTTTCGAAGAAATCAATACCTTTTATCAAACTAATAAAAGAGAACCTTCCAATGCTTCGATGTCTGAATATACATTGGCTTCTCGTTTAAAAGAGTTAAGAAATAACGAACATAAAAAAGGAACTTTAAAAGCTTTTGATCGTTTTAATTTGTTAGGTGATTACACTCCTAAAATTGAATCCTTAGACGATATTCTAGACGATGATGACTTAGGTTTATTAGAAATGGAAGGAGACCAATCCATTTTTAATTTTAACCATACGCCTAAAGGTCCTTCACGTGATACAGCGGATTACATTGCTCAACGTACTTCAATTTCCGATAAGGATTTCGAGAAATATGAGGTGATGTTCAAACAAGTACATCGTGAATTAAAAGAAGGGAAGCGTAAATTCAAAGAGTTTAAAAATGCAGAAAAGAACCTGAAAGAAGGGAACTTCTATTTAGTGGATGGATTGTTGGCTTATCTAGAAGTTTCTAAAGCTGAAAAAGTGGAGAAATTAAAAGACGGGCGTAGAATTGATGGGCGAACATTCACCATATTTGAAAATGGTACAATGTCAAATATGTTATTTAGATCATTAGGTAAAGCCATTCTTAAAAATGGAAAACTAATTACAGATGTGATTGATGGGGGTGAAAAAGAATTATTCCAAAATGCAGGGGTACAATACCCAGAATCCAAAGAAGCAGGATGGATATACATTCTAAAATCGAAATCAAATAATCCCGATATTAAGGCCATTCAAAATTTACATAAAATTGGGTTTAGTAAAGGAGAAGTAAAAGACCGCATTAAAAATGCAGCTAAATCAGCAACGTATTTATACGATGAGGTCGAGGAAGTTGCATCATTCCAAATTGCAGATGTAAACATCCAAAAATTCGAAAATCTAATCCACCGTTTCTTTGGCGACGCACGCCTTAGCATTGATATAGAAAATAACGGATACCGTATCTCTCCTCGAGAATGGTTCGATATCCCTTTACCAATCATTATTGAAGCAATTAACCTAATTGTTAATGGTAATATCATCGAATACAAATACGACAGAGAAACTCAAGCTATTATTTTAAAATAATTCTATATATGAGAATTAAAGATATAACTCATTTACATCAATTATTAGAAAAGTATCGTACAAATTCAGGTGTTAAATATAGAGGACAGAGTGATGAATCTTGGAAATTAATACCTAAAGCAGGTAGAGATATATTTAATTCTTCTAATGATGAAGATATTTTTAATCATTGGAAAAGAAGAGCTGTTGGTATGTTGGATAAAAATTATGAAAATAAACTTCAATATTTAAGTATAGCTCAACATACAGGATTACCAACAAGATTATTAGATTGGTCCCATTCACCTTTAATAGCATTATTTTTTGCTGTAAGTGATGACAATTATAAAGATCAAGATGGTGCATTGTTTGTTTATAATGTTATTAAAAGTGAAACATTATCATTTGATGAACTGAATGATTTTAATCCTTTTGATAAGAATTTAGAAAAGGAGTATTATTTTCATTTGCCTATTTCAACAATAAATCGTTTAGATAATCAATTTGGACATTTCACAATTCATAAAAATCCTAGTATACCATTTGAAGATATTTGTACAAAAAATAGTCTAACAAAATATATTATTCCAAAAGAATTAAAAAAAGATATATTATTACTTCTTAATCAATATGGAATTAATTATTTATCAATATATCCAGATCTAGAAGGTTTAGCTAAACATCTTAGTTGGTATTATGAAAATATTGAGACTTTTAAATCTCATAGTCAATAATTTTATTTTTTAAATCTAACACCCCATCTCAACTACAATCCAGTTGAGGCTTTTATGATTGCTATATCATCTTAAAATAAATCCAAATAGTTTAGATAGACTTTAGATAAAGAGATAAAAATAATAAATGCGAGATTATCGCAAAATCTCGCATTTTTTACTTTTAGTTTATTAGAACCACATCTGCCAACCCTCTCCAAAAACCATCCATAATCCAACATACAACAATTCAATAGCTCTCAAACATTTCGGAAGTAAAACCCATCCAACAGCGTATAACATGTATATACGCAATACCTTTTCGGGCTGAAGTAAATTTATTGATCATAGGAAAAAAAGGTACTGCGTATATACACCGGAATGTTAGACGCTATTGGATTGAAGTTCCGGCGCTTTCCGATGATCTGATTCCTTCCATTTTCCGAAAGTCCTTGATGATGGATTTTTGGAGATTGTTGAAGTTTTAAATTATCGCTACAATCATTTTTGCACAAACGATTTACTCCAATAATGTGCAACTTCAATTTCATTCAGTAACAATCATTCTAACCTATAAAAATGGCTAGGTTTTGAGTAAGAAATATAAAACCTATCCATTTTAAACTTGATTCGAAAATTACTATTCAAACAAAAAGTTGCACACCATTGGGCAAAATCAGCCCTTGCATTCGTTGCTCTGTACTGTTTTTCACAAAGCAGAAAAACAAAAGCAACCAATGCTAATAAGGGCTTTCGTTAGGTGCAAAAAATGTTTGATTAGCGATAAGATTTCCTCTTTTCCCCGCCACCCCATCAATGGATGCAGGAAGCCTTACAGCAGATCTATTAGTGGGACATTTGGTACAGGCAACAGCAAGTTGTATCACATAGGCTGGTACGCCATTGCAAGCCTGTGCTGAGCCCAGTCGAAGTGCAATTTGTAACCCCAGCCTATTTGTGCTACAATAATCTTGCAATTGCCCGTACTCAAAATGGCGAGGAGTAGGACAACACGTCGTTTATTTTACAAATAAAAACCCTCATAATTCTAAATCTCACTACACAATACAAATCCTTCAACGTTGCCCTACTTAATCCTCGCCACCCTCTGAAAGTATGGATTGCTGTAAGGCTCCTGCGCGCATTGCCCCGTTTTAAAACCTTGAATTCTAACCAAAATCCACTCTTGAAAAGAGACCCTTGAATTGAAATCAAAATCTTGAAAAGAAGAATTTTGAAAAAAATCCAACAAAAAGAACCGCAAAGGTCTATCAGTTGCATTTTTAGTCAAGGTCAAGCCCTTTGGGTTTTTAAAAAAATCTCCACCTATTCAGGTTGTATTTTTTCAAAAAACCTTGCCTTTAAAAATGCCTCTGATAATGAAAAGTGGCTTTCTTTTTTTTCGTTTTTTCTTTTGAAGAATATTCTGCGAAGCGTAGCGAGCATAAATTTTTAAATGACTAGCTATGAACTTACCAGAAATTAAAAATTATTCAGAGAAAGCAATGAGCAATCATTATGATCTATTTGCATTGTCCAAAGGTTTAAATGTGGGGAAACCACTTGAAAAACCTTGTCCGAATTGTTTTGTGATACATTGTAAAAGCTGGAGACAATACGAAATGTATAAAGCGATTTTATATACTGCATGGAAAGCTAATGCTTTTGATGCTTATCTATTTGGATCCGTTATTCCATATATCCGAATCAGCGATTTTAAAAAAGTAGTATATGAAAAAGCACATAAAATATATTGTAATTACCGCCAATTTGAGAATGATTTTCAACGCTATCTCGAATTGGAGAAATATGAAGAATCAATCGCTAAACAACTTCAACTCATCCGAGAACTGAAACAGGTGTACATCATGCGACACATCAAGTAAAAACAAAAGGCCCTTCAAACGAAGAGCCTTTTTATTTTTCTATTTTTTTCAATAAATAAGATACGATAAAGCTGACAAAAGCACCTACACCAGCTAAAACTGCCGTCTGTACAATATCATTCAAGCCTAAATTCCCAATGATACTAAACATTGTACCACAGAGAACCCCCATTTTCATTTGACTATCCTGTATCATCTTTATTCACGCCATCTACAACCGTCAATTGGCTCACTGCACCCAATACACCACCTGCAACCGTTAAATAACCGCCAAGATCATTTAACCATTCCGGTAATGCTACTGGTGAAGCTAAAAGCACTCCACCAACAGCAGCTAAAACCAAACCGATATTTCGGAGCCATTGAAACAACTTAGGCGTTGGGGATTGTAATCGATCAATTATTTTCATCCGTTTAAAAATTTTAATTAATACATCATCCAAAACGGCCTCTAAATCGTTCGCGTGAAGAAAATCATTTTCATGAAGGAATAGAATGAATTAGTGAGTGAAACGAATCATTTAATTCATTCCCGAAATGAAAAGGATTTTTAGCGTAAACGATTTAAAGCCTTGAATTTTTTGGTTCGTTTTTGTGTCAAGACAAAAATGAACATAGAAATTAAAGTAATGAAGATTTAATTTCAAGCGTAACCAATTCTCCTTTATCAATCGCTTGATAAACCAAATCCTTCACTTGATTAAAAGCCTTCCGACTTTCCCATCCAATTCCAGCACCACCCAAAGAAGTCACTGGAGCAATACAACCTAATAATTCTTTTTTGGCATGATTCGCAGGATGCATCAGAATATAAGTCCTGTTCGGTACATCCTTCAACCAAATATGCCACCCATACTTTTGGCTGTATCGTTTCACTAAAACATATTTCCCTTCCGGAATACACGATTTTCTCACTTCATTATTCAACCATGGCAACTCAATCGTATAACAAATGATACCCTTCGAATTTTGAAGAATACCATTTGTTCCATTAGGGAAATATGTTCTGATCAATTCTAACTTCATTACGCAGGACTAACTTCAATTAATTGCAAAGCATTGTACGCACCATTTTTCAGCACATACATTTCGCCATTAATCTCTTGATAGAACTCCACACCCAATACCAAAAAGATTGGTTCTGTACTATTTGCAGGTAGTTCCGTTTCCAAACTGATAGCTGAAGTCGCAACCCCATCATAAGGTAGTATCCCTGTATCAGCATTCGACACATTGAATGAACCATCCGTAAAATTGACATCCGCAGATGCAGCTTCAATTTTAAAATGTGTTGTTCCAGATGGCGCATTAATCATATTTGAAGGTACAAAGGATGGAAAGTTTACTACAATTTCACCTTGAACACGATTTAAAGAAGTGGTATACGGTGCATAAATAGTAGTGGATAATTTACCATTGATATTGAAATCAAATCCTTTTAACAACGATAAATCTCCATTGATCACATTACGTTGTCCGCGCTCACTTACCTCATCTTTTTGAAGTACTTTAACCATTTCTCGCGTCAATCTTCCAACCATTCTCGAATCAGATGAATTCATCAAAACCGCTCGAAATGCAGTTCGCAACATCTTTCCAGATGCTCCTGCTCGCCCAAATTCTTCACCATTTTCTCGCGTTCTTTGAAAGTTTGGATCATTCATAATTCTGTTCTTATCCACGCCACCTTTTTCACGTGCTAAAAACCCTTCTTTTGCTTTATAAAAGGTAATGTCTCCCACAGTACCCAAAAGCTTAATAATACCTTTCTGTCTTGCCATTTTTTTCTACATTTTTTCGTTCAACATTTAATCCTTCTACCGGTAGACAAAACAAGAATAAGAAAAATCGTAACTTTATTAAAACCAGACTTTTCCAAATGACTTTTTATTCATCTTTTGTCACAAGATGACATATAGATGAGGTATATATACAGTATAGATAAAGCATAGATAGTGTATGAAAATGTATAATTATGCAAAACAAGAAGTTACAACGAATTTGTGTTTACCCAAAAGACATTCAGATCATCACAGGCAAAAGTTATAGACAATCCCTTCGCATCTATAACCAAATCAAAAAGCATTACAACAAACAACCTCATCAGGTCATTACATGGAGGGAATTGGAAGAGTATTTGGGGATAAAGGAGATTTAAAGTGTCCGTAACAAATAAACCAATTCCAACGTAAATAGGGGGCTCCAGAGGGACTATTTTATTTTTTTGACTTATCTAATTAGGCACTAATTGAAAATCAGTTAATTATAAATAAAAATAAGTTTTATAATTTTAATTATGTTTAGTGAATATATTTGAGTTAAATATAATTTTTAAATAGGTTTTACAGATTTTTTTTATTATTTACTATTATGGTGTAATATAATAGGTTATAATTTGTATTATTGTTTTTTTTAGATTAAATAACCTATTTAAAAACATTATGAATAAATTCTATCTCAATTACCTTTTAATTTTATTTGTTTCTTTTTTAGCCATCATTGGTTGCTCTACTGATGATGAAATAATTGTACCAACACAGAAAATAGAAAAAAATCAAAAATTTTATATTTTTTCTAATCCTTCCAATATCCAGAATAAAGGTGTTCAAATAAATGATTATGCAAAAGGTTTTGCTATCACAATGCAAAAATATGACAGTGTTCAAAAAACTAATATAACAGGACTTGTAAATACTCAAAACACTTTTTCTAATAATGCAAAACTTAGACAGAACTTCATAAATGAAGCTATTGAACCTTATGTAGAAACTAGGATTCATTCAGAAAACATTATTGACAAATACGGTAACATAAGTGTTTTTTATCCTAAAATTTTCAATAATAAAGTTCAAGATATTTTTATTGCTCAGATATCTGAAGATGAAACATTAATTAAATATTATATATTAAATAAAGATTCAAATATTTACAATAACACTGTTAAACTTTTTCAGGAAAAATATGATTTTATTTTTTTAAACAAAATCAGTAAATTATTGAATAAAACAAATTCTGGCTTTGAGGAATGCGGATTTGAAGGTTTACCTTCTTGTGATTTAGGAACTGTAATTATAACTCCAGGAGGTGGAGGTGGTAATGGTACTATTCCTTGGTCACCAGGAGGTGGGGCTACTGACATTGGTGGAGGCGGATGTAAACCTCATGAAATGTGTTCGGCACCTCCTAGTGATGGAGGTGGGTCTGGCGATAATGGTGAAATATCTCTTTCTGAAGTAGTAATAAAAGCAGCTATTAAAGACAAACCTTTTGCTTTTATTGATGTTCCTTGTGATATAATTAAGCAATGGTTAAATACAGCTAAACATTCTGTTTCTAATGATATTATTGCTAAATTAAATAATATTTCTAAAACATCTAGCACCACAACAGCATATGGTTCAATATCAACAACTAACGTAGCTAAGTTGCAAGATATTAATAATGCTTATAGTACAGTTGTAAATATGGATTATTTTCCTGTTACAATAGACAAATTACCTCCAGGTACAACTGCAGAGCAATTGTTAAATCATATCAGAACTAACATTAATAGTTTTGTTGATACTAATTACAGCTATTTTGAGCCTTATCATTGGAATGGAATTAATGACACAAATTTATGGAATTCATCTAATCCATTAGGAGCAGTAATAGGTATTGATATTAAAGGTCCTGATAACGGATCAGTTGTTGTTACTAAATACTCTTCTAGTGGTTGGACATTTTCAACTATCTACGACCCTACATATCTAAGTCATCCTGTAAGTGGTCATAGGGATTTTGGTTTTACAAAGAATACTGATGGTTCTTACACTTTTTACACAAGAGGTGTTGATAGATTAACAGATTTCACAGGAGATTCTGCTCATAAAATTTCAGAATATTTTAGTGGAAAAAGTTTTCCTTTTAGCCAAGCAGATAGTCTATGGAAATCTTTCCAGAAAAAAATTTCTGAATATGTTAATTTAAAAGGAGGGAAGGCAAATACTAATACACCTCAAATAGAACGCCCAGATTGGCAAAAAGTAAAAGATGTTTTAGATGGCAAAAAACCTTTAAGCACTTTAAGTAATGACTGTAAATAATAAAGATTAATTTATATGAAATTTATATATTATACAATAATAATTCTATTTTCATTAATTCTCGTAATATTCCTAATAATGCCTTATGGAGGTGTATTTACTATCTGGGATATTATAAATGATGGTTTTTATAGCGAAACTGTTTTTCAAAATAAGATAAACAATTCTTTATACTTCATTTGGATTAATAAGTTTGTTTCATTTTTATTTTTTTTATCTATTTTAACTCCTTTAATATTACTTTTAATAAAAAAAGTTAGTATTAAAAGTAAAACAACTATTTCTGTAATCTGTTTAATAATAATTCTTTTGATAATATTTGTTCCAAAAATAATTTAAATAAAAATTCATTATTAGTCTTAATTATAAATACACAGAAATAAATAATCTTTAAATATTTATTATCTATAACAGAGATTATGTAAAATAATATTATAAAAACCTAACTAAATATTAGTTAGGTTTTTTATTTTCAGGCAGATACATTGTATCTTTGCAGAAGAATAAAGATGTTCTTATAAATATCAAGGTACCCAACCGAGACCCTAAGTTATTTAGATTTTTCAATCCCTCTGAAATAAAGGAATTTTGGCGTAGGTTCGAATCCCGCCAGCTCCACAGATAAAAAAACGCTTATCAAATCGATAAGCGTTTTTTTTATTTTATAAAGTATTTTTCTTTTGATTAAGGCTCCCAAATAATACGGGTCATCACATCCAATTTACTTGGTTCATGACGTGTTAATGGTACTCCAGTAACTAAACCGATCATCAGGTTGTGTTGGATAGCCAATTTAAGCTGAGGTCTTAAGTAGTAATGAAAACCATCTTTATCAATATCCATATTATTTTCAATCCCGATAAAGTTTTTTGAGTTTGGTAAAACATACATCATACTGGCATTAATTGTAGCACCAACTTCTACTTCACCACTTTTATATTCATGTTCAATTACAGGACCTGTATATAACATGGTATTGAATTGATTAAAGTTTTTAGCGGCTACGAAAACTGGATTCATTTTCATTCCAGTTAATACACTTCCTTTATCTCCTAATTTTTTAAATGAATTTAATTCAAACTCATGTACATAAGCAAAAGCCATGGATAATTTACGCTTTTCATTGACTAAGAATGTATATTGAGTGGCCAATTTTAACCCTTCAATTTTATTTTGTGGTGTAGCAGTTGGAATTCCTGCATCACCATTGGCATGATTAAACGAAAATGGAATCTCTACTTCTAATCCTAAACGATCGGCTGCTGCCCATTCGTATTCTACAAAACCAAAGTATTCGTTATAATTCCTGTGAGCACCTACTCCGAAACCAACATTGATTTCGGCTTCACCTTTACGTGCTCCTAAATCGCGCATCAAGTCGATGTTCAAAGGTTCAGCGTGGTCTACTTTTGGTTTTAGATTTTCTGTTGGCGTTGTTTCAGATATCGAATCATTGGTTTGACCAAATAATATAAAACTACAAAAGAGAGATAGGAGTAGGGTAATTTTTGTTTTCATTCCTTAAATTTTGAACAAATCAACGGCAAGAATTAGGAAGAAATTAGGAATTCTATAGATATTGTCTCAAGAGTTATTTGGTCTAGATTTTTTCATTATTTAAAACTATCTTATCTTAGTTGGCGAATTAACACGACAAAAAGGGTATAATAAATTTATAATGAGTTCGTACGAATACTATAATTTTCCGATTCAATTGGTAAAAGGGTTTTTAGATGATTCTAAAAGAGTTTTAATTGATATATCACATTACTGTATTTACCGTGTGTTTTTCGATAATTTCGAGAAATACTCTGGATCTTTTACAGGATATCAACAAGCTTGTAATGATTTTGGAATAGAATTTAAGAACATTGCTGCAGCTTATCAAAATGGGAAAAATCTGTATGAAGCTACCATTGAAAAAAGTCCAATGGTGGGAATGACATCAGAAATGTATTGGGATTACTTTAATAATGAGAAAACCGAATTCGAAAAGATGTTGTTGTTGGGTGATTTAGCATTTAAAAGTATTTTAGGTTCTAAATCATACATCAAATTGGATAATAAATATTGGTTTAGTCGTATTGATGGAAATGTAAAATCATTACCGAAAGAGGATTTAGATCCAAAAATTCAGCGTTATTACAACGAGTATCAAACCAAGAAAATTAAAAATAAATTGGTTGCAGATTGGGGATTAGCCTCATATTCGCGATACAATAGAGGTTTTTATATTAGTTATAAGATGTCGTTGGAAGATTTGGCTTACCATGCGGAAAAGATTAGAAAATCAACACAAGACAAAAAGATAAAAGCAGACGTACAAAGTGCTCATGAAAAAGCAATGGCGCGTTTGGCAAAAGAAAATATTTAAATGACAAAAGGATTGGGGTTACCCAATCCTTTTGTTTAATATGTAATTTCTCGTTGAACGATATATTCTAAAATTCCATTTTGGTAGATATCCGCTCTAATCCAATTATTTTGAGCATCCGATTGATATAGGATTGTATAGGTACTCAGAAAAGGTTTTCCAGTTCTGAATGATTGAACTTTAGCTGCTGTAACGTGATGATTGGAATCAAAATTCAACTCTAACTTCAATTGTTGGTTTTGATCAAATTGTTGAAATTTTGATGTTTTATAATTTAAGTTCACAAATGTCATTTGAGCTCGACCATCGATATTCAATTCTTCATAAATTGGAGTATTGCCATCATACATAAAATAACGTTTCTGACCATTTCTTCCATCAAAACCGAAAGATTCTTGTTTGATTAATTGACCAACTTTATTGTAAGAAAATTTTAATTCTCCAGACTTTTTCCCATCCGTTTTATGAACCACTGATTCTAATCGATTAGTATAAGAAAATTCTGTCTGATATTGTATTGAAGTAGTTTTTGATTGGACCGCTTCATACAATTGCTGAAGTTGTCCATCAGGATTGTATTCATATGTTTTCAATGAACTGATTCGTTTAGGATCTTCCCCATTATTAATTACCGTGGTCTTTATTTCTGTTGGTTGATGTTGGCGATTATACTGATATTCGGTGTAACTATAAGTCGCCAAATTTCCTCTGTAATCTAAATTATTGGTTTGTTTTTGGAGATACCCTTGCGAATTAAATTCTAAAATAATTTGATTAAAAAATTCATTCTCTAAAAAAGGAAGAGTCGCCCAATGACCATTTCCATCTTTAGCCGTCGAAATTACTTTTGTAACTTTTCCGTTCAGATGAAAATCGTTGAGGTGCGTCTTTACATTATACTCATTCAATTGTATTTCCTGTGCATGAATCAGCTGAGAGCTCGCGATTATAATTCCAATGAATAATTGTTTAATCATAAGTTGAATATAAATGGGATATAAAATCAAATGTATAATTTATTGATGGAAAAATTTAGTTCTAAAAAAATACTTTTCAAATTGTTTACGAAAAGTTAAAACTAATTGATATCGAATGAATTGAGTTTTTAATCGCTATCTTTAATAAAACCAAACTAAATAAAATTTTTTATGAGTATTAAAGATCAGTTAACAAAATTAGCAAGTCAAAAAAGTTATCCTTCAGTTACTATCGCATTTAACACTAGTAGAACAATACCAGATAATCAACAAGATCCAATCAAGCTTAAAAACTTAACAAAAGAGGCGGAAGAACGTATTTTAGAAGAAATGCATTGGAGAGAAGCTCCTGAAGTGTTAGAAAAATTAAAGGGGTTATCCGATGAGCTTGAAGTTCATAAAAACTTAGAAAGTTTACACATTTATTTATCCAAAGATACATTTGAGTTTATTCGAACAACTTGGCCTGTAGCCAATGAAGGAGTATGGATTGATGATACCTTTGCGATACGTCCTCTGATAAAAGCGATGAATAGGACAGAAGAATACTTGGTCTTATATCTTACTCAAAAAGGAGTTCGCTTATATCATGCGGTGGATGATGCGATTATAAGAGAAGAAGAAAATGATGATTTTCCGTTTACAGAATCGGCATATAATTTAACGCATTTGTTTTCTGAAACAGATAATCAATCGAGTAAATTAAAAGAATTCTATAATCAAGTGGATAAAGCTGTACAACATGCTAATCCAGATCAAAATTTAGAATGCTTAGTTATATCTACCGATGATAACTATAGTATGCTTCAGCAAGTAGCAGATTATCCAGCAATGTATATTGGAAATATTTCAACTGATTTTAATTCGCCTAATCAGAAAAATGAATTCATGAAAGATGCTTGGGAATTTATGAAGCAACGTCAACATGAAAATCGAGGAGCAGCTATTGAAGAAATGCAAGAAGCGGTTGGGAAAGGACAAGTGTTAACAGATTTACAAGAAATTTATCAAGCAGCGATTGATGGTCGTGGAGAATTGTTAGTTGTGCATCAAGATTATCAACAACCAGTGAAAATGGTTGATGATCGAACGTTTGAATTAGCAGATGATCCTACAGCAGAAGGTGTAGTAGATGATATTATCAGTACAATTGCTTGGGAAGTTATTTCTAAAAAAGGACGTGCCATTTTCACAAGTCAGGAAGAGATTAAAGATTTAGGACAAGTCGTTTTAAAGACTAGATATTAAATCAAATAATAAAGCCTCGCGAATGCGAGGCTTTTCTTTGTTATATATGCTCAATTTTAATCTTGAGGATGTTATTATATTCTATCCTACGATATTAATAATCTTACCTGGAACAATGATAATGTTCTTTGGTGTACGATCTCCTAATTGTTTGATTGTACGTTCGTCGTTCATTACAATTTCTTGAATTTCCTCTTTTGATAATGATAAAGGTAATTCCAATAAGTACTTCATTTTACCATTGAATGAAACTGGATATTCTTTTGAATCTGCGACTAACCATTTCTCTTCAAAAACTGGGAATTCCGCTTCTGCAATTGAAGTTTCGTGTCCTAATTTCGACCATAATTCTTCAGCAATGTGAGGTGCGTAAGGCGAAAGAACAATCGCTAAGGGTTCTAAAATAGCACGTTTGTTTGATTTTAATTTACCTAATTCGTTCACTGCAATCATAAATGTAGAAACCGATGTATTGAACGAGAAGTTGTTCACGTCTTCGTCTACTTTCTTGATCGTTTGGTGTAACGCTTTCATTTCTTCTTTCGTAGGTTCATCATCTGAAACGAAGAATGTTTCTTCTGCTCCTGAGTGGTATAAACGCCAGAATTTCTTTAAGAAAGAATAAACGCCAGATAATCCTTGTGTGTTCCAAGGTTTAGATTGCTCTAAAGGTCCTAAGAACATTTCGTATAAACGTAAAGCATCTGCTCCGTATTCGTCACAAATGGTATCCGGTGTTAAAACGTTGTATTTTGATTTCGACATTTTCTCCACTTCACGACCTGTAATGAATTTACCGTCTTCTAAAATGAATTCAGCATTTGCATAATCTTCACGCCACGCTTTAAATTGATCTGTATCTAATTCGTCACCTCCATCTTTTAACATATTTACGTCAACGTGGATTGGAGTTGTCTCGTATTGATCTTTTAATCCTTTAGACACGAATGTATTTGTCCCGTTGATACGGTAAGCAAACGCACTCATTCCTAAAATCATCCCTTGATTGATTAATTTCTTCGCGTATTCGTCTGTAGGTACTAATCCTTTGTCGAATAAGAATTTTTGCCAGAAACGAGAGTATAATAAGTGACCCGTCGCGTGCTCCGATCCACCTAAGTATAAATCGACGTTTTGCCAATAATTAGCAGCCGCTTGAGAAACGAATTCTTCTTCGTTTTTCGCGTCCATATAACGTAACCAATACCAAGAAGAACCTGCCCATCCTGGCATTGTGTTCAACTCGATTGGGAAAATAGTCTCGTTGTTGATTAAGCTATTATCTACGACTTGATTTGTTGTTGTATCAAAAGCCCATTGTGTCGCGCGTCCTAATGGTGGCTCACCGTCAGAAGTTGGTAAATACTCATCGACTTCAGGTAAGATAATTGGTAACGCTTCTGTTGGAATTGTATAAGGCATTCCATCTTTGAAATAAACCGGAACTGGTTCTCCCCAATAACGTTGACGAGAGAATACCGCTTCGCGTAAACGGAAGTTTGTTTTTCCTTTTCCAACTCCTTTTTCTTCTAAAGCCGCAATAATTTTTTCAACGGCTTCTTTGTAATCTAATCCGTTTAAGAAATCAGAATCTTGTAATTCGAATCCACCTTTTTCAGTAAAAGCAGCTTCTGAAATATCTTGACCTTTGAAGATGTTGATAATTGGTAAATTGAAGTGGTTTGCAAAAGCAAAATCACGCTCATCACCAGCAGGAACAGCCATAACAGCTCCCGTTCCGTAAGATGCTAATACGTAATCACCAATCCAAATCGGAACTTGTTTTCCTGTAAATGGGTGAATCGCATAAGCTCCTGTGAACTCTCCTGTAATATTCTTCGCATCCGCTAAACGATCACGCTCCGAACGTTTTGAAGTGTAATCCACGTAAGCGTCAACTTTTGTTTTGTATTCTTCTGTTGTAATTTCAGCCACTAATGGGTGTTCTGGCGCTAATGTCACGTAAGAAACACCGAAAACTGTATCAGGACGAGTGGTAAAAACTTCGATTTTTTGATCATTACCCACTACATCAAAGAAGATAGACGCCCCTTTTGATTTTCCAATCCAGTTACGTTGTGCTTCTTTGATCGCGTCTGACCAATCTAATCCATCTAATCCTGTTAATAAACGATCGGCATAAGCTGTGATACGCATCATCCATTGTGTCATTTTTTTACGCACAACTGGATATCCACCACGCTCAGATAATCCGTTGATTACTTCGTCGTTTGCTAATACAGTTCCTAAATCTGCACACCAGTTTACTTCTGCTTCCGCTAAAAATGTTAAACGGTATTTTAATAAGATTGCTTGTTGCTCTTTTTCAGAGTAAGCATTCCATTCATCGGCAGTAAAGATTGTTACATCTTCGTCTGCAACCGCATTTACATTGGCATTTCCTTCTGCTTTGAATGTTTCAACTAATTTGCTGATTGGTTCCGCCTTATCAGTTGTATTATCGTAATATGAATCGAATAATTGGTTGAAAATCCATTGTGTCCATTTGTAGTATTCTGGGTTTGATGTACGAATCTCACGATCCCAATCGTATCCCATTCCAATTTTTTTCAATTGATTCTCGTAACCTGCGATTACATTCCCTTGCTTATCAACTCCACCTTCAATATTTACTTTAGTTGTCACTGCTGGATGCTGTCCTGTTTGGATGGCATATTGTTCTGCAGGTAAACCAAATGAATCATATCCTATTGGGTGTAAAACATTGAAACCTTTTAATTTTTTGTAACGTGCAAAGATATCAGACGCGATGTACCCCAGTGGGTGACCAACGTGCAATCCCGCTCCAGATGGATAAGGGAACATATCTAATACATAAAATTTAGGTTTATCTGAATTGTTATCAGCTTTAAATGTTTTGTTATCGATCCAAAATTTTTGCCATTTTGGTTCAATTTCATTAGGATTATATTGCATTACTGAAGATTAATTAATAATTAAATTTGAGCAAATTTACATTTTTTACTTATCTTTTAAGGAAGATTGGCGATATTTGTCGTTGATTAATAACTAACCAACCAATTATTAATTTATATATGAAAAAGGGCCTTATAGCATATTATGGTATTGTGCTATTCTTCTTTCTTATTATCTTGTTTTCCGTTCGGTATATTGTGAATACGACTCGAATTTTTATTGGATATGAAGAATCAATTAATCCTGTTGAAATCTTTTGGGATATTGATGATAAAGATTCAATTCTTCGTGTGCAAGATCCACTTTACATGACAAAGGATTATTATTTAACGAAAGAACATCAGAACAAAATCAAAGAAGACTCAGCATTAACTGCTCAATTATTCCATGATTCAGTACCGAATAAAGGTTCGATAATGAATCTAAAACCACCTTTTGTTTTATGGAAAAGTCCGAAAAACGATACGGTTAAGATTTTTAAGAATGAGAAAACGTTACGATTCGTAAAAAATTAAAGTGCTTTTCTCAAATAAAAATAAAAAGTTGATCCTTTTCCCACTTTACTTTGGACATAAATCTTTTGATTGTGCGCTTCAAGGATATGTTTAACAATAGCTAAACCAAGTCCAGAACCACCTTGATTACGATTTCTTGATTTGTCGACACGATAAAAACGTTCAAAAATACGGGATAAATCTTCGTTTTTAATTCCAACACCTTGGTCTTTTACCATTATTTTCACTGCTTCTTCGGTCTCTTTTAATTCGATTTTAATCGTTGTATTCTCATCCGAATAATTGATCGCATTTACGATAAGGTTAATTAGTACTTGTTGGATTTTTTCAATATCGCCAACAACGCGTAAGGTATAATCGGAAGGATGATTTAGGACCAATCGAATATTGTTTTTTTCTGCTTTGATTTCAAGTAAATCAATGACATCCTGAATTAAGGCTACAAGATTAAATGGATTATTTTGAATGTCAATTCGACCTTTTTCTAGTTCCGAAATCATATCCAGATCACGTACTAAGTATATTAAACGATCCACAGATTTATTGATTCGGTTCAAGTATTTATCGCGAATATTTTCATCGTCAATACCACCTTCAATTAAAGTTAGTAAATATCCTTGTACAGAGAATAGAGGTGTTTTCAATTCATGAGAAATATTTCCTAAAAATTCACGTCGATAGTTCTCACGCTCATTTAGGAAATCGATTTCTTTGGATTGCACTTCCGTGATATCTGAAATTTTTTGAGATAAACCTTCAAAATCAACTTCTTCGGAAGAGATTTGAGGTAGGTTTTTAGATAATTGAGTAAAATCTTTTCGGCGTTGGTGTCTAATAATTACAAAAAGAAATACATTTAAACCAACTAAAATCATTGTGATTAAAACAATGAAATAAGGAATATTTTCGATAATAAAATTAATATTACCAAACCAAAGGTAGGTGAATCCTGTAAAGCCGATTGCAATAAAAATGGTCGTGAATAAGGCGTAGAGGAAAAGATTATATATCTTAAAGTTAGAAGCCATGCCTTATTTAATCATTAATTTTATAACCTATTCCTTTGATGGTAGAGAATCGATCATTTCCAAATTTTTCGCGCAATTTACGCATATGAACATCAATAGTACGACCACCTACAACGACTTCATTTCCCCATACTTTTTCTAAAATTTCTTCTCGTTTAAACACGCGTTCAGGATTAGAAGCTAACAATGCAATCAATTCAAATTCTTTGCGAGGTAATAAGAATTCTTCATTTTGAAAAGTTACTTTATATGTTTCACGGTTGATTTCAAAATTATTCAATTGGATTAATTCATCAGGAGCAATCTCATGGGTGTTTTTTAACTTTAATAACGCATTTAATTTACTGATTAAGACTTTTGGTTTAATCGGTTTTAGAATATAATCATTTGCTCCCGCTTCGTATCCTGCTAATTGCGAAAAATCTTCCGCTCGTGCTGAAAGAAATACTACTAAAGTATCTTTAAACGAATCCAATTTGCGTAATTCTGTACACATTTCCATCCCATCCATAAGTGGCATCATCACATCCAATAGAATCAAATCCGGTTTAAAAATTTTTGCCATTTTCAATCCTTCAATGCCATTTGATGCAGTTTCAATTTCGAAACCTTCTTTTTTTAAGTTGTAACCAATAAATTCTAAAATATCTGGTTCGTCGTCAACTAAAAGTATTTTGATGTTTTTCATATTATGGTAGGATTAACATTGATTTAATCTGCAGGTAAAATTAAGGTAATATTCTGATGTATTTATTGATCATGAACTTCTTAACATTGATTTAAAGTTACTAAAATTTGATAACAATTCCGTAACGAAACCTTTACAATTAGGAAAAGTGTTTTTATTTGATAGTCAGCAATTTTGTGTCAAACAAACACGAAAAATGAAAAAGAATTTAACAATGCTATTGGCCTTATTAAGTGCTGGTGTATTTGCACAGAGCCATGTCGAAGTAAAAGGAGTTCTTTACAATGAACAGACAAAGGAGCGATTATCGGATACCAAATTTACCATTGATGATATCGGGATTGAAGCTCATACTGATCATGATGGAAATTTTACCATCGAGGTGCCTGAAGATGCATATGAAATTGAACTCTTAGTGGAAGGTTTTCAACGTACGAAGCAAACCATTAGTTCAGAACAAGGTATTCAATTTTATTTGATTCCAGAAAAGATAAAGTCAGAAGATATCGATCTTTCTACTGCTGTAGTTACCGTTCAACGCAATAAAGCGGCCGAAGCAAATCTGTTGAATTTGCAAAAAAAATCCACTCAGATGATAGAAAATATCGGAGAAGTGGAGATGAACCGCAAAGGGATTAGCGATGCAGCAGGTGCTGTGGCAAAAATGTCTGGTGTCGCCAAACAAGAGGGAACAGGAAATGTTTTTGTAAGAGGATTAGGAGACCGTTATAATTCGACATCATTAAATGGTTTACCGATTCCTTCAGAAAACCCAGCAAATAAAAATATCAAGTTGGATCTATTTTCAACAGATATCATCGAATATATCTCGATGTTTAAAACTTACAATAGTAGAATCAATGCTGATTTTGGTGGCGCTAATGTAGATATCACTTCAAAGAAATACGATGGAAAAGGTTTTATACAAATTGGTTTAGGAACTTCTGTTAATTCCAAGGCCATTGATAATAAAGCTTATCAATTACAAGACGGTCCAAATTATTGGGGATTCAAAAAGACTTCTATTCCATCAAATGTTTTAGGAGGTTATCATTTCCAAAATAGTTTAAATCCTGTGTTAAGACCATCAATTGGAGGTTCGATGAATGTAAAAGGAGGAAAAAGTTATCGATTCAATAATGGATCAAAATTCGGATTTTTTGCTTCAGTTTCATTCGATAGTAAGGGAGAACGTTTGGACCAAGGGGTAGCACGAACAGTGGATGCCCATGGAAATGGAATAAAAGATTTTCATCAATTCACAAGCAACCAATATAATACCAATACCACGGGATTAGTTAACCTATTCTATGATATTAATCCGCATCATCAACTTCGAGCAAATAGTATTTTCATCAATCATTCTTCTCAATCGTTCAATGAATACCGCGGTTATGTGCGTGATATCAATGAGAATGAAAATGGTTTGGTTCGTCGTGCTACGTTTGAACGAAATACTTTATTCATCAATCAATTATTGGGTGATCATAAAATCAGCGAACGATCGGAATTCAATTGGGGAATTTCTTTTAATACGATAAAAAGTGAAATGCCCGATCGTATTCAAAATACAATGCGATTTGCCGATGGTCAGTATTTCTTAGCAAGTCAGGATGCTTCATTAAGTCATCGTTATTTCCAAGAATTAATTGAAAATGAATGGGCAGCGAACTTAGCCTACAGCTTAAAATTTGGTGTAGATGGATCGGATTATAAAGCGAAATTATCGGTTGGTTATCAAGGACGTTTGAAGCAACGCGAATTGGAAGCAAATCAATTCAATTTAAAAATCAATCGAGGTGATATCGCTGTAAATCCAAATCAATTGGACGATTTCTTCAATCCAATAAATTATGGTTCTTATTTCTTGATTTCTACTTTCGACAGCTACAATGGAACCTATCGCCCACAAGAATATACAGGAGAACAAAACATTCAGGCAGGATTTGCGGAATTCGAATATCATTTTTCAGATCAATTAATGGCAATTGTTGGTTTACGAGGAGAATACATTCATCAATTGGTGGATTGGCGAACAGCTTTATCCGAAGGTAAAAATGAGTTTGATCAATTTGAAGTCTTACCAAGTTTAGCGGTGCGTTATAAGATGAATGATAAAAATAATCTACGTTTTGCCGCATCTAAAACTTATACGTTACCACAATTTAAGGAACGTGCCATGTTTGTGTATGAAGATGTAACAGAAATTGAACGAGGAAATCCAATGCTATATGCGTCGACGAATTACAATGCTGATTTAAAATGGGAGTGGTTCCCCAAACAAGGTGAAATTTTATCGGTAGCTGCTTTTGGAAAATATATTTTAGATCCGATCAATAAAGTAACCATCGCTTCATCAGCCAACGATCAATCCTATGCCAATACGGGAGATTGGGGATATGCCATCGGAGTTGAGGTCGAAGCAAGGAAAGCAATTATAGATCATAAAGGAGATCATCCAGAACAATTAACCCTTGGGTTGAATGCGGCTTATATGCACACTAAACAAGAATTAAACGATCATAAAGTCTTTGAAGAAACCTATTTCAATGGTGGGCGAATCAACACCAATTTCACATTTGCTGAAGATCGTTTTACAGGTGCTTCCGATTTAGTTTTAAATGCAGATGTTTCTTATTCAAAGAAATGGGAAAAAGGATGCAGCTTATTAGCAACAGTCGCTTACAACTATTTTTCTGACCGATTATATTCACTGGGAACAGAAACGAGAGGAAACCAAGTGGATAAAGGATTTGGAACTTTAGATTTCATTCTAAGAACAATGGTTAATGAAAATATCGGAATCAATTTCGCTGCAAAAAACCTATTGAATCCGGATATCCGTCGTGTTCAAGAAAACTTGAATGGAGCAGTAGATATTTTGAGCTATAAGCGAGGAATGAACTTCAGCTTAGGGATCAACTACAAATTTTAAAATCAAACAACAAACATAAAAAACAATGAAAAAATCAGTATTTAAAGTTTTAGCACTTTTAGCCGTATCATCCGTAACCTTTATAAGCTGTTCTAGTGATGACGATTCAAATGATGGAGGAACAAACCCTTTAGGATTCGTTGCGAATCCAGCCGATTTTAAAGGAGAATTAAAAGCAGGAGATAATGTAACGTTAGATCCATCAAAAGTATATTACTTAACAGGAAAATTACAAGTGAATGATGGAGCCAAATTAACGATACCAGCAGGTACTAAAATTGTAGCAAACGGAGGAACATCATCATTTGTAGCAGTAGCACAAGGAGGACAAATCTTTGTGAATGGAACAGCGACAAATCCCGTAGTGTTTACTTCAGAAAATCGCACACCAGGCGCTTGGGGAGGAGTTGTACTTTGTGGGAAAGCTCCAATCAATAAAGCTACAACTGCATCAGCAGAAGTATCTGAATTAACGTATGGTGGATCGGTTTCTAATGACAATTCAGGAGTGATCCAATATGCACGTATCGAATATGCTGGAGCAGCCTATAATTCTGAAAAAGAATTTAATGGATTGTCTTTATTTGGAGTGGGTTCGGGAACAAAGATTGAATATGTGCAATTGCACGAAGGAGCAGATGATGGAATTGAATTCTTTGGTGGAACAGTGAATACAAAATACATTGTGTCGACAGGAAATGAAGATGATCAATTCGATTGGACTGAAGGATGGAATGGGCAAAATGAGTTTTGGTTTGCAAAAGCGGGGTTAGGACGAGGAAATCGAGGTGTAGAAGCAGATAATAATTCCAATAATCATTCATTAGGACCAATTTCAAATCCAACGATTAAAAATATGACTCTAATCGGTTTAGGTGGCGATTATAATGGGGCAGAAAATCAAGCGTTAAAATTACGTGTTGGGACGAAAGGAAAATTAGAAAATGTTGTGTTGGCGAATTGGGCCAAAGGAATCGATATTGAACACGATGCAACTTTAGCGGGAATTCCTACCGATTTATATGTGAAAAACGTACATTTCATTAATGTAACGACGACAGCGTCGGGAAAAAAATCGGATGGAACTGTTGCAGATGTAACAGCTGCATTTACGATACAAGAAAATAATGGTGCAGGAAATGGAGTAAATGCACCCACTTGGACTCAAGGTTGGACCGTAGGATTATAATCTCAATTATAATAAAGTGCTAAAAGAATAGTACTTCGTGTTTGTAATCGCCTTTTTAGAAAAATTTATTTTAAGAAGGCGATTTTTTTTAAATAAACGTTAAATGAAGTCTTTGATTTAAAATTAGTTATTTAGAAAAAGTCCAAATTGCTTAAAGAGTTGTACATTTGTAGCTGCAAATAGAAATTCATTAATCACAAATGGCATTAACTGAGAAACAAATCGATGCTATTGGAGAACAATTGGTCGATAAGTTCAAAACGATTTTCGATCCTGAAATTCCAGTAGATATTTACGAATTAGGTTTAATCTACGACGCCCATATTAACGAGGAAGGAGAAGTAAAGGTTTTAATGACTTTAACTTCACCAAACTGTCCTGTTGCTGAATCTTTGCCTACAGAGGTAGAGCAGAAAGTAGAAGAAATCGAGGGTGTATCTAAAGCTTATGTTGAAATTACATTTGATCCACCTTGGGAAAGAGATATGATGAGCGAAGAAGCAAAATTTGAATTAGGGATGTTATAATAACATTCCTTTTTTTTGCAATCTAATAAACCTCCCATTTTATAATCTTGATGCAAGAATTGCAATAAATGATAATAATACATCTAAAAATTAATTTGTATTTTAATACAAAATTTTAAAAATCAATCTTTATGACAGCTATTTATATCATTCTAATTTTATCCGCAATTATAATTTATCTGGGAATTTTTACTGTAAAACAACAAACAGCAGCAGTCATCGAGCGTTTTGGAAAATTCCATAGTATTCGTAATTCTGGTTTACAATTTAAAATACCTGTTGTAGATAAAATAGCGGGCAAATTATCGCTTAAAATTCAACAATTGGATGTGGTGGTAGAGACAAAGACCAAAGATGATGTATTTGTTCGCATCAAAGTTTCAGTACAATATCAAGTAATAAAAAATCAAGTATATGATGCTTTTTATGAATTAGATAATCCATATACTCAGATTACATCTTTTGTTTTTGATGTAGTTCGAGCTGAGGTTCCAAAACTGCGATTGGATGATGTGTTTGAGAAGAAAGACGATATTGCAGTTGCTGTTAAAAGTGAATTACAAGAAGCCATGAATTCATATGGTTACGAAATTATAAAAACATTAGTTACGGATATTGATCCTGATGAACAAGTAAAGCATGCTATGAATCGTATTAATGCGTCGGAACGTGAAAAAATTGCTGCACAGTATGAAGGAGATGCCCAACGCATATTAATCGTAGAGAAAGCCAGAGCTGAAGCAGAATCAAAACGTTTGCAAGGACAAGGAATTGCCGATCAGCGTCGAGAAATTGCAAAAGGATTATTAGAATCTGTAGATGTATTAAATGGTGTAGGAATTTCGTCACAAGAAGCCTCAGCATTAATTGTTGTGACACAACATTATGATACGTTACAAGCCATTGGTGAAAAGTCTGGAAGTAAATTGGTTTTATTACCCAATTCTCCAACAGCTGCTTCTGAAATGCTAAATACCATGGTAACGTCATTTACTGCGGCACATGAATTAAATGATCCCAATCATAAATCCTAAAAAAAACCTCAACCAATTGGTTGAGGTTTTTTGCTTTTAAATATTCACAAAATGATTTTTCTTGTAGTTTACAACGGCCTGTGTGGATATCTTTTTAAAAGCATCATAGATATATATATTAACAAATCCTGAGTACAATAATGATATTCCAATCCAACTAATTTGTGATGTCTTAACTAATTCTAGTTTCCATACTAACATTCCTCCTAATCCAAATAAGATAAAACTACTGACTAAAGCAATGATGCCTTTGTGTGGTGCATGAGATAAAACATCTAAGCCTAAATTGAAAGAAATTGTTGATCTAAAAATTAATAAAATTCCAATATAAAACGATAAAATTTCCACATAATGTGTTTGTTCTGTTTGAATGATTAGCCCAATAGAAGCAGTGAAAATACCCAAAGCAATATTCCATTTCTTGTTCGAATTTTCCTTTTTCATTTGTAAGGCATATATAATTTCTAATGCTCCAATTCCAAAAAATACAAGGCTAAAGAAATGCAGTAAATCATTTATATCCTCAATAATATCGAGCATCGTAAAAATTCCTGTACATGCAAGAAAAAATGCGGTTAAAAATGGAAAAAATTCAAAGGGTAGAAAATTTTTAGAAAATAAACGTTTTACCATATGATAAGCTTTTGGGTTTCTAGATTATAAGGTATGGAAAATATTTAATATTTACCTAAACCAAATTATTTCAAACTATTGAACATCATATTTTAGATTAGAAATAAGCTGTAATTTTGAGTTTCTAAAATAAAATACACGATGAAAGTAGGTATAGAAACCTTATCAATATATGTTCCAAATATTTATTTATCAATTAGAGAATTAGCCGACAAACGTTCGATTGATCCCGATAAATTAGAGTTAGGTCTTGGCTTAAAGAAGATGGCCATTATGGATGCAGATGAAGATACTGCTACCATGGCTGCTAATGCAATTTTGAAATTAATAACAACAAATAACATTCATCCTTCAACAATTGGCCGCGTTTATATGGGGACTGAAAGTTCGTTGGATGGTGCTAAACCTACTGCGACTTATGCTGTTCAAATGGTTGAACAAGTGCTAGCAGAACAATACGGTGAGCGTGTGTTTAAACATACAGATGTTGTGGACATGACATTTGCTTGTATTGGAGGAGTGGATGCATTGCATAATGCATTAGATTTTGTACGTGTAAATCCAGATCAGAAAGCAATTGTTGTGGCATCAGATTACGCAAAATATGGTCTAGAAACCGGTGGGGAATATACACAAGGTGCAGGAGCTGTAGCTGTATTGATTTCGAATCAACCTAATTTAATTGAAATTGAAAATAAATGGGGTATTGGAATGGAATCTGTTTTTGATTTCTTCAAACCTCGTCAAACTTCGTCAGAAGAATCAATTTTATCAACGCTACATACAACCAAAAAAGAAATTGAAATTTTTTCAGATGAACCTGTTTTTGATGGACATTATTCAAATGAATGTTATAAAGCAAGAGTTCGAGAAGCTTATTTTAATTTCAAAGAAAAATACAATGTGACAGGTAAATTATATGAGAATTGGCGTTATATCGCTTTCCATCTACCATATGCTTTTCAAGGAAAACGAATGTTTAATGATGTATATGCATTAGAAAATGGAGAAGACAATTCAAATGAAAATTTAAAACTTGTTTCAAAATCAGACGGTTACAAATCGCTTGTTTCAGAAAAATTAGAACCTACGCAAAGAGCTTCTTCAGAAATAGGAAACATGTATACCGCTTCTATCTTTACTGCTTTAATTTCTGCATTACAAGTTAGTTTTGATCAGGATGAAGCATTAGCAGGTCAAAAGATAGGATTTATAGGATATGGATCTGGATCCAAATCTAAAGTATTTGAAGGTACTGTGGCTGCTCATTGGAAAGAGGTCATGAAGAATGTGAACTTATTTGAATACTTAAATCAAAGACAAGCCATTAGTTTTGAGCAATACGAAAATCTCCATAATAAAGGGGTAAAACAGCCGATTGCTTCAAGAAAAGGTTTTGCATTAGAACGAATTGAGAAAGAAATGATTAATTTAGAAGGCGCAAGATACTATACCTATAAATCATAAGAGAACATGAAGAAAAAAGCAATCATTTTATTCAACCTTGCATTAATGACAAGTTTAAGTGCTCAGAGCTATAAAAAAAGCTATCCGGAAACGAAGAAAGTTAATCACGTCGATAAATATTTCGATGCGGAAGTTAAAGATCCTTACCGTTGGTTAGAAGATGATTTATCTGCTGAAACAAAGAAATGGGTCATCGAACAAAATAAAGCGACTTATGCTTATTTGAACGAAATTCCATTACGCACGCAGTTAAAAAAATCATTAACTGAAATTTACAATTACGAAAAAGTATCTACTCCATTTGAGGAAGGAGACTATACTTATTATTACAAAAATGATGGTTTACAACAGCATTCTGTATTATACCGTAAATTAGGTGAAGATGGAAAAGAAGAAGTTTTTTTAGATCCAAATACTTTTTCAAAGGATGGTTCAACTTCTTTGTCTGATGTAGAATTTTCGAAAGACGGATCTTTAGTTGCTTACTCCATTTCAGAAGGTGGTTCGGATTGGCGTAAAATCATTGTTTTAAATGCAAAAGATAAAACGGTTGTAGGAGAAACTTTAGTAGATGTGAAATTTTCTGGAATCGCATGGAAAGGAAATGAAGGATTTTATTATTCGTCATATGACAAGCCAACTGGTTCTGAATTGTCTCAAAAAACAGATCAACACAAATTATATTTTCACAAATTAGGGACACCTCAAAAAAAGGATCAATTAATTTTTGGTGGAGGTGAAACAAAACGTCGTTATGTTGGAGCTTATTTAACAGATGACGAAAAATATTTGATTATTTCTGCAGCAAATACTACAACAGGTAATGAATTATATTACCAAGATTTAACGGTAGAAAATGCTCCAATTAAAACCATATTAGGAGATTTTAATTCAACAACAGGTGTGGTTGAAAATGAAGGTGATACCTTCTATCTTTTAACGAATCGTAATGCACCGAATAATAAGTTGGTAAAAGCCAAATTATCCGATATTGCTAACGAATCAAAATGGGAAACGGTTATTCCAGAAACAAAAAATGTATTATCGGTTTCTACTGCAGGAGGATATTTCTTTGCAAAATACATCAAAGATGCAATTTCGGTTGTAGAGCAATACAAATACGATGGAAGTAAAGTTCGTCAGATTGAATTACCAGGTGTGGGAAGTGCATCAGGATTTGGAGGAAAGAAAGATGATAAAGAAATTTTCTTTGGATTCTCAAATTATGTGACTCCTTCAACAAGTTATAAATACAACATCGAAAAAGGTACTTCAGAAGTTTACATTAAACCTAATGTAAAATTCAATTCAGAAGATTTCATTTCAGAACAGGTATTTTATACTTCTAAAGATGGAACAAAAGTACCTATGATTATCACCTATAAAAAAGGGTTAAAGAAAAATGGAAAAAATCCTACAATAGTCTACGGATATGGAGGATTCAATATTTCTTTAACGCCTTCCTTTAGTCCTTCTACTGCAGCATGGTTAGAAAATGGTGGAATTTATGCTGTAGCAAATTTACGTGGTGGAGGTGAATATGGTAAAGAATGGCATGATGGGGGTCGACAATTTAATAAATTAAATGTATTTAATGATTTCATCGCAGCTGCAGAATATTTACAAAACAACAAATATACTTCTCCAGATTTTACCGCTTTATCAGGAGGATCGAATGGAGGATTATTGGTTGGTGCAACCATGACAATCAATCCAAAAATTGCAAAAGTTGCTTTACCGGCAGTTGGAGTTTTAGATATGTTACGCTACCATACCTTTACTGCAGGTGCAGGTTGGGGATATGATTATGGAACAGCAAATGATTCAAAAGAAATGTTTGAGTACTTAAAAGCTTATTCTCCAGTACATAATGTAAAAGAAGGTGTGTGTTATCCTGCTACATTAGTAACAACAGGAGATCATGATGATCGTGTAGTTCCTGCTCACTCGTATAAGTTTGCTGCAGAATTACAAGCAAAACAAAGTTGTGATAATCCTGTACTAATTCGTATTGAGACGAAAGCAGGTCATGGTGCTGGACGTTCGACTGAAGTAATTATTAATGAAACAGTTGATAAATACGCTTTCACATTATGGAATATGGGAATCAAAAAATTAAAATAATTATCAACAAATAAACTCTAAATCCATCTGAATTTCTCGGATGGATTATTTTATTTTTATCAAAATATAATCAGATATGAGTACAAAAACATACGCAGCATTTAACGAAATAGATCCTTTAGGACCACATACTATAGAACGCCGTCATTTACATCCAAAAGACGTTTTTATTGACATTGATTACTGTGGAGTATGTCATAGCGATATCCATACCGCCAAAGGAGATTGGGGAGTTCCTAATTATCCTGTAGTACCAGGGCATGAAATTATCGGTCGTGTGAAAGAAGTAGGATCAGAGGTGACTAAATTTAAAGTTGGAGATTTAGTGGGAGTAGGATGTTTAGTAGAGTCTTGTCAACATTGCCATCCTTGTGAGGAAGGATTAGAGCAATATTGTGAGAATGGTTCAACAGGAACATACAATTCAAAAAACTCAAAATACGGAGGAATTACTTACGGAGGTTATTCGGAGAATATTGTAGTAGAAGAAGGATTCGTGCTACATGTACCAGAAAATATTGATGCCGCAGCTGCTGCACCTTTATTATGTGCTGGTATTACAACATGGTCGCCTTTACGCCACTGGAATGTGAAAGAAGGAGATAAAGTTGGAGTGATTGGACTAGGTGGTTTAGGACACATGGGGGTAAAATTTGCTAAAGCAATGGGAGCACATGTCGTGATGATTACTACATCTGAAGCAAAAGGAGAGGACGCGAAGAAATTAGGAGCCGATAAGGTTTTAATTTCAAAAGATGGAGAACAGATGAAAGCGCATCGTAATTCGTTTGATTTCTTATTGAATACTATTCCTGTCAAACATGATGTAAATCCTTATTTGCAATTGCTAAAATTGGATAAAACCATGTGTATGGTAGGGGCTATAGAACCTTTAGAATCCATCCACGGAGGATTATTAATTATGAAACGTAGAAACCTTGCAGGATCATTAATTGGAGGAATCAAAGAGACTCAAGAAATGTTAGATTTCTGTGGAGAACATAATATTGTTTCTGATGTAGAAATGATTGACATCCAAAATATCAATGAAGCCTACGAACGCATGATGAAATCAGATGTAAAATATCGTTTTGTAATTGATATTAAATCTTTGAAAGAATCATAAAAATGAAATATAAAAAAAGGCATTCCATAGGAAATGCCTTTTTTTTTGGTAATAAAGCTTCTATTATTGAGCAGCTTCTTCAGAAACAGCAGCAGAATCAGTAATTACATTTTCTACTGAATCAGCAGAAACTTCTGGAGTTTCAACAGCTGTTGAATCGATGGCAGCATTTAATGTGTCTACAACTTCTACTTCTTCAACAGGAGATTCAACTTCTTTGTTTCCATTACAAGAAATTGCTGTAAATGATAATGCTACGATTGCTACTAATGCTAAATTTTTCATCTGATTATTTTTTTTAATTATTTTAAAAATGATTCGATTGTTGTTTTAAATCGATGGGTCAAAGTTAGGGTGAGGTGATTATAAATCAAGGAAATATGGTTGTAATCACATTGAAATTAATTTGCTTTTATTTTACAAAACTATAGGATGATCTAAAATGTGAAATAAAGGTCATTTTGATACGATAAATCATTATTTTTGTTTTATTTGTAAAGCATAACATCTGATTTTATAAAAACAGAAATTATTTTACAAACCATTATATATCAACCGTATAATTAATTAAATTGAGCAAGTTTACAGATATAGAAATTTTTGAAATTCTGAAAAAATCGATCGCTGAACGGTTTTTAGAGGAAAATTCTGCTCAATCCACAGATTTATCGAAATGGAAAGGACAAGAAATTGTTGTTTTTCAAGAAGATTTGTTCAATAAAACCAAATCCACGGTGAGTGAAAAATGGTTTTATACCTACTTCAAATCCGATTTTAAAAAATTACCACGTATTGATATGCTAAACTTATTAGCTCAATATTGTGGCTATAAAAGTTGGGCACATTTTTTAAGGCAAAAAGAAATTGAAATATTTGGAAAATCGGATCAAGTAGTGGAACCATTTGTTCTGAATCGTCCAATAGAGCCTGCCGTTGAAGAAGTTGTCAACGAAACCGTTAAAGAAGAACATAAATCTGTTGAGCAAGAAACGAATACTACGCTTTCTGAGAAGGAAACACCAGAAGGAATAAAAGATAAAAGTTCATTAAAGAAGGTAGCCTTAATAACTTCTATAGTAAGTGTGATTTTGTTAGGGGCAATTGGTGTTTATTTGGCTTTTTTTCAAACCAAAAATTATGAATTCTGTTTTGTAGATTCTGATCGTCAAGCATTGGTTAAAAATTCGGTAGAAGTAACCATCCTTCGACAAGGATTTACTCCACTTTATTTAACATCGAAGACAGGATGTATTAATTTTGAATCAGGGAGCGATACAGTACGTATGGTTGTATCTACACCTTATCACAAATTGGATACCTTCCGAGTAAATCTTCATCACTACCGTCAACCTGAGAAAATTCTTTTAGAACCCGATGATTATAAAGTTATGCTTTATTATTATTCGAATTCAGCTAAAGATTTAAAACAACGTATGGCTAAATTAAATCAAATGATTGATGATAATGCATTGATTTATCAGGTCTATGATAATGATTTTTTTGGGGTTGAAATTTTAACCAAACAACAATACATAAATCTTGTTTCCTTACCGACCACTTCGTTGAAGAATTTTTCTTTAATCGAATCTGAAAGTAAAAATGGAAAAATCGTGAAACTTAAATTTAAAATTCAGCAAGATGAAGAAGATAATTAAACTGATGAATTTGTGTTTGTGCGCACTTTTATCGATTTGGATCATATATTCTTGTAAAAATGATACAACATACGATGGAGATTATAATCCTGAAGTGATTAAAGGATATAAGAACGAATCTTCTTCGGTTAATACGAAAATGGATTCGATTGAAGCCGTTAATTTTATTTCGAAACGTAAATTGCGTGAATTCTTCGAGCTTTCTGTTTTAGCTTCTAATAATAATGATAGTGTCGTTCAGCATGCTTTGATAGAACAATTACGCAGTTATTTCTCAGAAGACAATGTTTCGGAAGTAGATACGTTATTAGCCAATTTAAAACGTAATAAAATTCATTTTATATCGGTAGCAAAATTCAATATTATTCCCAATGATAGTATTACTCCAGATACGATAAAAAGTGCAGAATATGCGTTAAACCTTTTCAACAAAGACAAAAAATTAGTAAAAACGGTCGATCGAAAATCTGTTTTTGTTTTAAAACAAGAACCCATCAAATTTAAACGAGAGTTCAAATTTTATTTTAAAACATTAAATGAAGCCAAAGATTCGATTCAGAATGATACGATTTCTTCAGGAGTTACAAGATAATTTAAGGGTATATCGCCTTCATAGGCATCTTCAATAATATCAATAGGTCTAAAGTATGTTAGGCCTATTTTTTTTGTGGTTGGTCGACAACGTGATAAGAATTTATCATAATATCCCCCACCATAGCCTACACGATTTCCACGTTGATCGGCAACAAACATTGGAACAAAAACCACATCGATTTCTTTGGAATCAATTTCAGTATATGCGATGGGCTCAGGAATGTGCAAGGCATTTAATTCCGTCTTAAAATGAGGTTCTACTTTGCAGTTTATCATATCATCACCTATTACTAATGGAGTAACAACAGATTTTCCGAGTGAAAATAACCAATTGATTAGCGGATAGGTATTAATTTCATTGTTTTTTTCAATCGGTAAGAAAATGTGAAAGTTTTGATCTGAAGTAAAATCGAAATGCTTGATATGATGAAAAATTTGTTCACTTTTAGACGCTACATCTTCCGGCGTGTATTCTTTTCGTTTTGCTCTATACCATTTTCTTGCTTCCGCTTTTAACATGTTTCTTCGATTTATTCTAAGATATGAAATATATTCATAAAAAAAGCCATCAATTACTGATGGCTTTTTTATAGTGATGATATAACTAAAAATTAAATTTCTTTTACTGTAATGATGTTCACAGGACAAGCTTTTGCTGCGCGTTCGCAGTTATCTGCAATCCCGTGATCAGGATCTTTCAGGGTATGAAATCCTTTCTTATCCGTTGATTTTAATAACACCGATTTTCCATCTTTTTTAGACATACGAAAACGTTCTGGTGCTAATTCATAACAATAGTTACATCCAATACATTTATCGCGTTGTAGAGTAATTATGACCATTCTTCAAGCTAAATTTTAGTGAGAGTACGCACCTTCTTCCACAGCGTTTTGTTGTGTTCCAGGTTCTTCTACTTTTACTAATTTGTATAATTTATCTGAAGGACGGATACGGAAATCCATTGGGATTGTAATACTATCACCTTTTTTAGCGATTTCAGATTTTACATCTTCTACCATCATTTCAGTAACCACCATTTCTTTGGCACCTGTTGTGGGACCAGTAACTAAAATTGTATCCCCAATTTTTAAATCATAAGCGTCGATTACGAATTGACCAATGTTCGCTTTTGGGAAGAAGTGAACCCCTTTTCCGATGTACACTTTCTTTTGAGTGGCCATTGATCCTGGAACTGCAGACCATTCCCCTAATTTTTGACCTAAATAATATCCAGACCAGAAACCACGGTTATATACAGTTTGTAATAATCCCATCCAGTAATCTACTTTCTCTTTTGTGTAAGTTCCGTCAGCGATTGCGTCGATTGCCTCACGATAACAACGAATAACGGTAGCCACATACTCAGGAGCACGACCACGACCCTCGATTTTTAATACTTTGATTCCTGCATTTACCACTTGGTCTAAGAAATCCATTGTACATAAATCTTTAGGCGACATCATGTATTCGTTATCTAATTCGATTTCGAATCCAGTTTCCTGATCGATTACTGTATATTTTTTACGACAGTTTTGTTTACAAGCTCCACGATTTGCTGAAGAGTTGTGCGAGTGTAAGCTTAAGTAACATTTTCCAGAAACAGCCATACATAATGCACCGTGTCCAAAAATTTCGATTTCTACTAAGTTACCACTTGGTCCACGAACGTCATCTTTAACGATTAATTCGCAAATCTTTTCTACTTGTTTTAAACTCAACTCACGAGATAATACCATGGTATCAGCAAACATTGCATAGAATTTTACTGTTTCGATATTTGTCACGTTAATTTGAGTCGAAATGTGAACTTCCATTCCAATTTGTCTTGCATAGGCAATCACTGATTGATCCATAGCAATAACAGCTGTAATGTTAGCTTCTTTCGCTTTATCTAATAACACTTTGATCAACGATAAATCGTGATCATAAATGATTGTATTTAATGTAAGGTAAGAACGTACACCTTTCGCTTCACAACGCTCTACAATTTCTGGTAAATCACCCATTGTAAAGTTGATTGATGCTCTCGCACGCATATTCAGCTGATCAACACCGAAGTACACAGAATCAGCACCATTATCTAATGCAGCTTGTAACGATTCGAAGTTCCCAGCGGGAGCCATCAATTCTATTTTTCCATCTTTGGTCATACGAAAATTCTGATTTTAAGGTGCAAAGGTATAAAATTTTAAAGGAATTTTATAATGAATTAAAATTGAGAATGTTAATTTAAATCTAAGGTTTTGAATAATTTAATTCATTCGAAGTGATGGATTTATATCCATTCAAAAGCTAACTTGGCTTAAAAACATATCAAAATCGAACAAATTTTACCTTAATTTTGTAGCATGCAAATAGAAAGTCTTCAAAATCCTAAAATTAAAAACTTGCTGAAATTGCAAGAGAAATCGAGAGAACGTAAAAATCAAGGGTTATTTATTGTTGAGGGAACTCAAGAAAATGAATTAGCCATAAAAGGTGGATATGAAGCGGTTGAAATTTATATTTGTGAAGACATTTATGATTCTTCAATCAAATTTGGAAACCCAAGACGTTTTGAAATTACGCGTGCAATCTTTGAAAAGTTAGCTTATCGTAAATCAACAGGTGGAATAATTGGTGTGTATAAAACGAAAGCTTCAAAATTAGAAGATTTAAACTTACCAGAAAATCCATTGGTTGTTGTACTAGAAGCCGTAGAAAAACCAGGAAATCTTGGTGCAGTTTTAAGAACAGGTGATGGAGCAAAAGTAGATGCGGTGATTGTCTGTGATGAAACGGTGGATTTCTTTAATCCGAATGTCATACGTTCTTCCGTAGGGACGTTGTTTACCAATCAAATTGCATCGGCATCTAAAGAAGAAGTTTTAGCCTATTTAGAGGAACGAAATATTCAAGTTGTATCGACGTTTTTACGCGATGAAACAATCAGTTTATACGAAGCAGATTTCACATCAGGATCTGCGATTATATTAGGAACTGAAGCAACAGGTTTATCTGATTTTTGGGCGGATCATTCAGCGGCTTTAATCAAAATTCCAATGTTAGGATTTGTGGATTCATTAAATGTGAGTAATGCTGCGGCAATTTGTGTCTACGAAGCCGTAAGACAAAGAAGTAAATAATATTTATATTGTAATAAAAAAAGCCTCAAGATTTTCTTGAGGCTTTTCTTTTATGATTTAAAACGCTTAAATATTTTTTTATAAAAAGGAGTGTTTTCTGTATAATTATAACCGTAACCATAGCCATAACCGTAGCCATAACCGTAACGGTAACCATAACCGCGATTCATATCTAAATCGTTAACCACCATGCTCATGTTTTTAAGAATTTTCTCTTGATACATTTGCTTTGGAATATCCATTACATTTTTATCTGTATAATTCGCACGAGAGATATATAAAGTAACATCTGCATCATCTGCAATTAATACGGTGTCTGTTACAAGATTAATTGGAGCCGTATCTACAATTACATAATCATAATGCTGTCGCGCATATTCAATAATTTTAGAGAAACGACCATTCATCAATAACTCTGCTGGATTGGGTGGAATATCTCCTGAATTGATGAAATCAAATGCATAATTAGAAATATTTTTATGGATAATTTCTTCAACCAAAACATTATCATCTGCTAAGAAATTGGTAACACCAGGAGTTCTACGAGGAATAGAATCGATATTAAGGTATTCCATAATTTTTGGATTACGAATATCGGCACCAATCAATAATACGCGATCATTTGAGAATGTCATAATTTGACTCAAGTTTGTTGCGATATAGGTTTTTCCTTCTCCAGAAATTGAGGATGTCACATAAATGATTTTACCAGTATCTCTTTGACTTTTGGTCATGAAATTAATATTGGTTCTTAACATTCGGAATGATTCTGCAGTCACCGAGTTATCATTATTCTTTACAATTTTAATGCGGCTGTTAGGAATTTGACCGACAATTGGAGCTCCTACTAATTTTTCTAAATCTTCTTTGGTATGGATTTTATTATTCAATAATTGACGTAAAAAGACAAAACCAAAAGGTACTGCTAAACCTAAAGCCAATGCACCAAGATAAATCATCTTAGAGTTTGGAGATACCAAACCAGTACCAATGGCACTATCTACTATTTTGATGTGCTCTGGACTAGCTGCTGCTTTAATTTCAGATTCTTCACGCTTTTGTAATAAGAACAAATAAAGTGCTTCAACAATTTGTTGCTGTCTTGAAATATCTTTGAATACACGTTCTTGAGATGGAATCTTTGATAAGCGCGTATTAATTCCTGATTTCTGAGTTTGTAATGAATTTATAGATGTTTGAACATTATTACGATACAATTTAAAACTTGATCGCAAATTGATTTTCAAATCATTAATTTGTTTTTGAATTGTCTTTACATCATCATGTTGTTCAGTTACGTTTTTTAGCTTTTCTTCTTTTGCGAGTACTAAATTATTGTATTGGTTGATGGTGTTGGTTATTGTACCATCAGTTAATCCAATATTTGTAGGTAATAAATTATCTCTGTTGTTTTGTAACGCACTATTCATAAAATCAACCAACGACAACTGATTGTGATAATCTAAAATCGCCTTTTCGGTTTGTGTCGCATTATTTAAATATAATCCAGATTCAGCTTCAAGATTGGTGATATTATTTGAAGATTTATAGGATTCTAAACTACGATCGACTCCCTGTAATTCTGCTGTTACAATTCCTAGACGTTCGTTGATAAATTTAGAAGTGGCATTCACGATTTTTACATCGTCATTAACTAAATCGTTATTGAACTCCTTGACAAGCTCGTCGATAAAAACATTTGCCCTTTTGGTAATATTATCAACCAACGAAATATTTAAAATTCGAGATCCATCCCCTAAAGCGGAAATTTGTACTCGACTTTTATAAGAATTGACTGTCGCTAAAAATGGAGCAAATTTGATGACTAATTCTGTTCCACGTTCAAATTTTAAATCCTTACCATCGTTGGCAACCAAAATAAAATCTCCGTAAGGATTCTGAATCTTTTGACCAAAATGATAAGATTTATTGGTTTCTACATTGGTGAATTGAGTTTGTGAATCAATACGGATATGATATGATCCGGATAAATTATCTTTGGTTGCTGTATCCGGTTGGATAAAAATAACTTTAACAGGAGAATCTTCTCTAAAAACTTCTATTTCTTTGATGCGTCCGACACGCGTATAAGTAATATTTAATTTATTGTTCTCGACTACTTTCGAAATAATTCTTCTTGATTTGATAATTTCAATCAGATCCGATAAATCAGAATCGGCTTCTTTACCTGTTATACGGCTATCTAATGCAGCAAGTTCTATATTTTTTGCATTCTTATCATTTACCAGAACTTTGGCAGATGATGAATACATATTTATTGCATAACGTAAGTAGGTGTGAGCTATACCTAGGGCGATAAGTGCACCAATGACAAATAGGTACCAAAATTTTAGATAAGGAAAAATTATCTCCCTCAGATCAAAAGACGAATTGGGGTCGTTCCCAAAATCAATCTCTTTATGCTTCTCCATTTTATAAACGTGTTATAATTGTTGTTATTGATAATACTAACCCAATAATCGATGCGGCAATTGTAATTGTACGTGTGCTCGATGCATTTTGTATAGCCGATTTATTTGGTTCAACATATACAACGTCATTTTGAGCAAGATAATACACTGGAGAATTAAAAATAGTACTTGAGGTTAAATCTACGCGATGAGATTCAACTTGACCTTCAGTATTACGAATAACCATAATGTTGTTACGCACACCATTAATTTTTAAATCACCTGCTAAACCAATGGCATCAATAATAGAAACTTTTTCAGAAGTTAATGTTTTTGTACCCGGGCTATTCACTTCCCCTAAAATGGTAATTTTAAAATCAACGAATGATACAGTGACTGTAGCATTTCGGATATAGATAGCGACTTTATCTTGAATGAGTTTTTGAGCTTCTACTCGGGTTAGACCTTTTACATTTACTTTTCCTAAGATAGGTAATTCAATTTCTCCATTTTCATCTACTAAATAGGTTTTCCCTTCGATATCATTAGAAGATGAACTTTGTTGATTGAAAGGGGCAGTAGTTGCAGGATCTGCTGCATAAACACTTACTCTTAATTTATCGTTTTTTTGAATTCTTGGAGTAACTTCTTCTACGATTGTACTAATTTTTTCAGCATCGTTAAAGTATACGACATCTTCTCTTTTCGCACAAGATGTGATGATTAGTGCAGAAAAACAACACAAAAATAGATGTAAGGATTTTAATTTCATTTTTATTTATCTAATAATTCAAAGGTAGAATTTTGTGAAATAAATTCAGGAACAATCTTTTTAATTTTTAAGACCAAAGCGTTATTATCTTTATTTTGTTCTGACGCTGTTGCAAATTGACATAATTCTGTAATTTTATCGTAAGTATGCTCGCAGCTGGAGTAATCAACTTTTGCAATCATAATCTTTTCATGATGGGTCTTAATCGTATTTTCATTATTGGCTAATAGTTCCTCATAAATTTTTTCTCCAGGGCGAAGTCCAATAATTTTTATGTCGATCTCTTCTGGGTAACGATATCCACTTAATCGAATCATTCGTTTGGCTAAATCAAAAATTTTCATCGACTCTCCCATGTCAAATACAAAGATTTCTCCACCATTACCCATTGTTCCTGCTTCTAAAACCAATTGACAAGCTTCGGGAATCGTCATGAAATAACGTGTGATTTCGGGATGCGTAACCGTTAACGGACCACCTTCATTCATTTGTCGTTTGAATAAAGGAATTACGGATCCATTCGATCCCAATACATTTCCAAATCGTGTGACAATATAATTTGTGTCAGATAAAGCATTCAGGCAATTCACATAGATTTCTGCGCATCGTTTGGTTGCTCCCATCACATTGGTCGGATTTACTGCTTTATCCGTTGATATCATTACAAATTTTTCCACCTTAAATTCATTCGCCAAGTCCGCCATTATCTTCGTTCCTTTGATGTTGGTGTTTACCGCTTCATAAGGATACTTTTCCATTAAAGGAACATGCTTATAGGCAGCAGCATGATAAATATAATCAGGCGAATAAGTATTGAAAATGTACCGCATACGGTTTTCATCCCTTACATTTCCGATAATAAATTCAATTTGATCAAGAAATTCCGATTTCATGTTTTGTTGAACATCATACAAGGCAGACTCAGCAATATCAATCAGAATTAGTTTTTTAAATTTTTTGCGTGCGACTTGACGAGCAATTTCACTTCCAATCGATCCTGCAGCTCCAGTGACTAAAATAATTTTGCCTTCTAACTCTTGATCTACAATAGGATTGTTTAACTGAATTGTGTCACGACCCAATAAATCGTCAATGTTAAGGTCTTTAATTTGTTTAGAGGAATAGTTATTATTTAACCAATCTTGTACAGCAGGTACAATTTTTACTTTTATTGGATATTTTGTTAACTCTTCTGAAATTCTTAAAAGTTCATTCTTTTTTATGTTCTGAATGGAGATAATCACTTCCTTAATGTCGTTCTGTTGGATAAATTCCTCGGATAGCGTTGAAGAATGACGAACCATTACACCATTGATTTTTTTTCCTGCTTTTTTATAATTGTCATCAATAAAACAGACCACTGAACAATCTGAACTGTGATCGGCCATTAATGTATTTAGTGTAATGACTCCTGAATCTCCTGCACCATAAATTAATACGTTTTTAGATTTTTTGCTATTTACTAAATAATGCGCATATAATGATTTATATGTTGTTCTTGCAAAAACCATGATGACGGTGGCTACAAAAGAATGAATAAATAAAACAGAATAAGATAAACGGTAGCGCTTTAAGACAATATCTTCAAAATCGAGTGTATTTCGAGCAATAATAGACAAAGTTAAAATTAAAAAAAATGCAAAAAGATTCGATAAAAATACATTTTGAGCATCTTTTAGTCCCGTTTGACGAATGACTCCTTTGTAAGTTCCAAAAATGATATAAAAAATTAAATATACTATTATTACTAGAGGGATTTTGTATAAAATATGAGTAAAATCAAAAGTTCCAGTGAAACTATTAATAATAAAACTACTGATAAAATATGAGAACCCAACGATACTTAAATCAATAAGTAAGATAACCCATCGGGGTAGGTTTTTAAGTAAATTGTCTTTTGTATTATCCATGTGTAAATAGCGTGCGAAAATTTTATAATAGCCGGTTGGATAGAATCAAAAATATATCATAATAATTCTATAAAACTATCTTAAATCTTTTAGGTGTTTACAAATATCTTAAAATATTTTAGACATTAAATCGTATTCATAATTATTCTTTTTCATTCTATAAAAAATAAATATTTATCGATTGGTAATTCAATAAGTACTAACCGTTAATAAAATTGCCAATTTTGAATTTTTTAACTTTACAATTCTTTGAAAAAATTGTAATTTTGCACAAAATTCCCCAAACAAACAATGGAACAATCAGCATTTCTTTTCTCAACACGTGGTTCACATGATTTGGCCACAAAAATCGCAGAACATTACGGTCAAGAATTAGGTAATTTAAAAATCGTACAATTTAGCGATGGAGAATTCACGCCGGCATTCGAACAACCAATTCGTGGGGCCCGCGTTTTCTTAATCGGATCTACGCATCAACCAACAGATAATTTAATGGAGTTATTATTAATGTGTGATGCAGCTAAACGTGCTTCAGCTAAATCAATCACCGTGGTTATTCCTTACTTTGGTTTTGCCCGTCAAGATCGTAAAGATGCTCCACGTGTACCAATCGGTGCTAAATTAGTAGCGAAAATGTTAATGTCAGCTGGTGCAACTCGTGTAATGACAATGGATTTACACGCAGATCAAATTCAAGGATTCTTCGAAATTCCTGTAGATCATTTATTTGCTTCAACCATCTTTGTTGATTACATCAATGGCTTAGGTTTAGATAATTTATGTATTGCTTCTCCAGATATGGGAGGTGCTAAACGTGCGAATACGTACGCAAAACACTTAAATGCAGATATCGTGATTTGTCATAAAGAGCGTAAAGTGGCTAACCAAGTAGAGAACATGATGTTGATTGGAGAAGTAGAAGGTAAAAATGTCATTTTAGTGGATGATATGATTGATACTGCTGGTACGTTAGCAAAAGCTGCCGAGTTAATCATGTCAAAAGGTGCAAAATCTGTACGTGCAATTGCAACTCACGGAATCCTTTCTGGACCTGCATTTGAGCGTTTACAAGACTCAATGTTAACAGAAATTGCTGTAACTGATAGTATTCCATTAAAAAAGACTGGTGTAGATAAAATAAAAGTGTTATCTTGCGCTCCGCTTTTTGCTGATGTTATGCATTTAGTTCATGACAATAAATCAATTAGCCAACGCTTTGTAATCTAATCAATTACAAGCTTATAAAGAATTTTAATTTTTATATTTATATATTATGAAATCTATTTTAATCCAAGGTGTTAAAAGAGAAAACGTAGGTAAAGTTGCTACGCGTGCCTTACGTAATGCTGAACAAGTACCTTGTGTAATCTATGGTGGAACTGAACCAATTCACTTTGCTGCTGACGAAAAAGCATTCAAAGGATTAGTTTATACTCCAGAAGCTCACACAGTTACTATCGAGTTAGCTGATGGGTCTAAATTTGAGGCTATCTTACAAGATATCCAATTCCACCCAGTAACAGATCGTATCATCCACGCTGATTTCTACCAATTAGACGAGAACAAACCAGTTACTATGGAAGTTCCAGTTCGTTTAGTAGGACGTGCTCGTGGTTTAGTTGCCGGAGGGGTTTTACGTTTCAACATGCGTAAAGTTAAAGTTCGTGCTATTCCAGCTAACTTACCAGACGAAATCGAAATCGACATTACTCCAATGAGAATTGGACACAAAATGTACATCGAGTCTTTAAAGAACGAAAAATACTCTTTCGCTCACCCAGACAACGCTGTAGTAGTAGCGATCCGTACTTCTCGTAACGCTGTTAAAGATGCGGACGTTGATGAAGATGAAGAATAATCAATATCTTTTTTAATATAAAAACCACTCCATTGGAGTGGTTTTTTTTGGGGTTATTTTTTAATCAGATAAATTTGTCCGAAATAAAATAATTTCTATATTTGCCCTATAATTAAAAGATTAAGAAGTAAGAATGTTTTCAAAAGCGTGTGAGTACGGGATTAAGGCGAGTATCTATATCGCTCGTGAATCAATCGGTGGAAACCGCGTGAATTTGAAACAAATTGCAGATTCAATCAATTCACCAGAAGCCTATACAGCGAAAATTTTACAACAATTAGTAAAACATGGAGTCATCCATTCTGTAAAGGGTAAAATGGGAGGATTTGAAGTTGATCCAAGCTTATTGTCAGAAATTAAATTGGTTCATATCATTAAAGCCATTGATGGTGATGGATTATACCATAGCTGTGTATTGGGATTGAATGAATGCGATGCAAAAAGACCATGTGCCTTACACAAACGAATTTTTATGATTAGAAAAGATTTACAACGCATGTTGGAAGTGACATCAATGAATGATTTAATTGATGACATTGATAATGGGTTAGCCTTTTTAAAGCATTAAAAAAAATTGAAATTAAATAAGACAAAAATATCCGAATATAAATTAGCTATAAGAATATGAAACGAATTGCCGAAAATCAATCAACCGCACCTATCAGTTTGACAACTCATCACGCGATGTCTATTTACGAAGCATGTTCCAAACATCATAAAACGTTATTTTTCTGTTGGAATATTCGTACGGGAATTGATCGAGGAGTAGAATTAAGTCGTATTGTTGCTTATGTAAAGTGGTATGGGGAGTTTATTCTTTTTCCTAAATTGGAAATTGAGGAGCAATTTATTTTCACGATTCTGAATGAAGACCATTATTTGGTTAAACGTGCTTTAAAAGAACATCGTCGCATTCGTCGCCTTTTTAAATTTGGTACAAACCCAATGAAAAATTTAATTTATATCGAAGAAGAATTGGATTTGCATATCCGATTTGAAGAAAAAAATATATTAACTGAAGTAGAGCATTTAGCAACACCAAAACAGTTAAAAGAGATTAATGATAAAATGAATCAATTGCTTACAAATGCCAATTGGCATGATCAATTTTGGGTGTAGGATTGAGCATATATTACATAAATTTTTTAGATGATTTTTGATTAATAAGAATTCTATTTGCAGTGTGAATTTTTATTTGTGGTAAAAAGAAAGCCTCACCATTGGGTGAGGCTTTCTTTTATGAATTATAATGGTTTCTTAATTTTTACTTCATATATGTGATCCCATTTTTTACCTGTCACTAACATAGTGTCACCTTTAAATGCAATCCCATTTAAAACATCCGCTTGTGGATTGGTTTGTTTTGTTTTTAATTCACTTAAATCAATTTTAGCTTTTACTTGACCTGTTTCTGGCGCTATAACTAAAATAATTCCTGATTCATACACGTTGGCGTAAATCAAACCGTCATGATATTCCAATTCATTTAATTTTAAATAAATATTTTCACTGTCTACCGCTTGGATGGTACGAACGTAATTTAGATCTTTATCAAAGAATTGAATACGTTGTGTTCCTTCAGAAATGGCTAATTGGTCACCAACTGTAGTGATTCCCCAACCTTCCATCACTGTTCCTGGTAAATTGAATTGCTCTAATTGTTTAAAGTTTTGATCGTATTTAAATCCTACACGATCTTGCCAAGTTAATTGATAGATCACACCATTTAATTCTGTAATTCCTTCACCAAAAACATCCTCAACGATTTTATATTCGTTTTCGGCCTTGGCTTCACCCAATTTATATTTAGCTAAATACGTTTCGTTACGTAAACCTGTTCCTTCATAGATGTATCCATCTTTGTAGTAAAATCCTTGTGTAAAATATTTATTATCGTGTGGATAGGTATTAACGACTTCGTAAGTCCAGGTAGAAGCAGGTTCATTACCTAAGACCATAAACGTAAACTCTCTTGAATTTAAGACTTCGGTCCCTTTTAAAAATTCAATAAAAATAGAATGATTTCCTAAGCCCACGATATCTTTACTAATCGTCGCTCCATTCGGAACTTCTTTACCATCAATCGTCAAGCGAACGTTGTCCACACCTTCTAAAGCTGAGAAATCAATGGATAATTTATCTCCAAATTTCATTCGCTTTTGTTCGATAGCAGATACTAATTCAGTAATTGCATTGTTATTTGCACTGGCATCATCTTTACAAGAAAATGTAACCATCGTAGAGGCTATAGCAGCCAATAAAAATATCTTTTTCATAGAAATAATTTCTAATTCTGTCTGTTTATTAATCAGTATACAAATATATTATTTTGATCGACTTGGATTAGCTTTTACAAAAGCATCCCAACCCGAATAGGATTTTTGTTTGGCAACACCTGTTCCAGAATTCAAATAATGGCAAACGGCAGCTGCTAAACCATCTGTCGAATCTAAACGTTTGGGTAATTCTTTTAATCCCACCAAATGTTGTAACATTCCAGCGACTTGCTCTTTGGAAGCGTTTCCATTTCCTGTGATAGCCATTTTAATTTTTCGAGGTGCATATTCAGTAATTGGAATTTCGCGAGATAAACAAGCAGCAATACAAACGCCTTGTGCACGTCCAAGTTTCAACATCGATTGTGCATTTTGTCCTAGGAAAGGAGCTTCAATGGCTAATTCATCCGGATGATATTGATCGATTAATGCAATTGTTTTTTCAAAAATCTTCTTCAATTTCATTTCGTGATTGGGTAACTTGTGTAATAATAATTCGTCTAAAGTAATTAACGAAATTTTATTTCCTACAACTTTTATCAATCCAAATCCCATTACGGTTGTTCCCGGGTCAACGCCTAAAATGATTCTTTCCATTACGACAAAATTACAATAAATTATGCCGAATTTCGTCTTGCATGAATGTTTCCAAAGAGCGAATGGGTTAACAATTGTTCGTACTTCTCTTTTTAAGGGACCTTCATGATATTATTTTATTCAATGTATATTATTGAATCTTTAACAGGGGCAAAACAATTTTTTCACTCATTATCATTGATGCTATAGTTATTGGTTCATCTTTCATTAAGATTTTATCTCCCAAAATTTCCAGAGTTATCATTTTTGAAAATTGGAATTCTTCAAATAAGATGTTCTAAAACTCCCTTTCTTTACATAAAGCAAACCTATCAACAGATTATTATAAATCTGAAAGTTAATTTCTACCATTTGATGGAATTTACCTATATCGGAGGTGGTTTACGCCATAACTTCAACTTCTTAGTTTAAAGTTACTAATTTTAACAGACGCAAATAAAAAAGGTTAGAATAAATTCTAACCTTAAGTGTATTAAAAATGATGTTGATTTAATTCTAAAATCGGATCGATATACTCACGCGTATTGGCTAAGCGAGGAACTTTATTTTGTCCTCCGATTTTACCTCTTCGCTTCATCCATTCAAAAAATAAACCTTTCTTGGCTTGATGAACGACAGGAGGATTTAAAGTAATATTCTTATAACGTTTGGCTTCGTAATCCGAATTAATTTCTTGTAATTTTAAGTCTAACACTTCAACAAATTTTTGGAAATCATTCGGTTCTCTACTAAATTCAATGATCCATTCGTGTGCTCCTTTTTCATTTTCAGTCATAAAAATTGGTCCTGCAGAATATTCCTCAACAATTGCTCCAGTAGCATCACATGCTGCTTTTAATCCCGTTTCAGCATTATCAATAATTAATTCCTCACCAAAGGCATTGATGTAATGTTTCGTACGTCCTGAAACTACAATTCTGTGCGGATTTGTCGATGTGAATCGTACTGTATCACCAATAATATAGCGCCAAAGTCCACCATTTGTCGTAATGACCATGGCATAATTTTTACCAACTTCTACTTGAGAAATGTTTAAATAAGTAGGATGTTCAGATCCGAATTCTTCCATTGGAATAAATTCGTAAAAAATCCCGTTATCCAAAAGCAATAATAGATCTTTAAAATCTTTTTGATCTTGTATTCCAAAAAAGCCTTCAGAAGCATTATAGATTTCAAAGTAATTTAGATTTCCCTTTGTAATTCCTTTATAATTTTCGGCATATGGCGTAAAACTAATTCCTCCATGAAAGAACACTTCCAAATTCGGCCATAATTCGTCAATATAATTTTTACCCGTTTTTTCTAGCACATGATTTAACATGACCAACATCCACGATGGAACTCCTGTCAAACATCCAACATCTTCATGGATAACTGCATTTGAAATAGCTTCCATTTTCGCTTCCCATTCTGTCATCAACGAGATTTCCTTGTTTGGAATATTCTTCATTTCGGCATAGAAGGGTAAATTATCAATTAGAATGGCTGATAAATCTCCAAATCGCGTATCATATTGTTGATACAATTCACTGCTTCCACCAATTCTTAGATTTTTGTGAAGAAATATATTGGTTTCAGGTACTGCATTTAAGTATAATGCAAACATGGTTTTACCTGCGGCATAATGACAATCTTCTAACGACTCTTGGGAAATTGGAATAAATTTACTTTTAGCATTCGTGGTTCCGGATGATTTAGCAAACCATTTAATTTTACCTGGCCAAGTCACATCTTTTTCACCTTTACGAGCTAACTCGATGTAGGGCTCAAAATCTTCATAAAAAACCGACGGGACACGTTCCTGAAATTTCTGAATTGTTTTTACCTCATCAAAACCAAACTCTTTTCCGTAGATCGTAGATTTTGATTTATTGATGTTGTGAAATAAAACTCTTTCCTGTGTTCCTAAAGGATTTTTGATGCTATCTTCAATAGCCTTCATACGACTACGCATCATAATCTCCATTATCTTATTCACTAATCCCATTCGTCAAAAATTTGTAGATTTACTCACAAATTTAATTAAACTTTGAATAGATATGCAGTTTGAGGGACAAATTCGTAAAATGATTACTGAAAACGGGAATCCAGTAAAGTATTACTGGGATTTCAACCATGATTTTGTGACGATGAATCGCCTTTTAGGGAAGCGAATTAAAATCAATTTTGATCATTACGATTGTTTAGGATGTAGAGAAGATAAAGAAATTTATCAAATGGGTTACTGTAAGAATTGCTTCTTTACTTTACCTCAAGCTAATCCTAGTATTATTAGTCCTGAAAAATCAACTGCACATTTAGGAATTGAACAACGCGATTTGGAATGGGAAAAGAAATTTGAATTACAACCTCATGTCGTTTATTTAGCCAATTCTTCTGGTATTAAAGTAGGGGTAACTCGCGAAACGCAGATTCCAACGCGTTGGATTGATCAAGGGGCTTCAGAAGCTATTATTATTGCACGTACGACCAATCGTTTTGAGGCAGGAATGATTGAGGTATCGTTAAAAGATGTAATGGCCGATAAAACCAATTGGCAACGCATGTTAAAAAATGATGTTCCTGACATTAACCTGTATGAACAATTCGAAATTGTAAAACAACACGTAAATCCAGAGTTTCAACAATTTTTAGTAGATGAACCAGAAGTTTATCAATTAGATTATCCCGTTTTAGAATATCCAGCCAAAGTAAAATCTACAAATCTGAAAAAAACGCCTGAAATTGAAGGTGTATTGAAAGGCATCAAAGGTCAATACTTAATTTTTGATGATAATTCGGTTTTCAATGTTCGTGGACACGAAGGTTTCTATGTGAAAGTTGAGATTTAATATTTAAAAATGATAAAATATAAAAGCGTATCAGTAATGATGCGCTTTTTTTAATGTGGTGAATTTTAGTTAAATAAATTATGAAATATTTAAAATTTTGTTAACTTAGTTCTAATCAAAAACACAAAAAAATTACACTTATGAGTATAAATAAGGTTTTCTTAGGTATTGCAGTTGTTTCTGCAATTGGACTAACTTCTTGTGGAGGGAAGAAAAAAGGAGAATTACAAAAATATCAAATTGAGCGTCCTGCATTAGACGTGTTTAAATATCGTGAAACAGTACAGGATTCTTTACCATTCGTTTTAGAAGGGTTAACGGAAGCCCAAATAAAAGAACCGCAAGCAAAATTTGGTAAAATCGATATCTTCAATTTAAAAGATGTTAAAGAAGAAGATGATAATGGACAAGTGGTGTATGTATCAACTTACGATGTGGAATATGAAACAGGTGTAGGTACAGAAACATTCAAAATTAAATCGATCAAGAAAAAACCGAAAGTTGTAGGATATTCTTATGATATTAAAGAAAAAGCAGCAACTGTAGATACAGTGAAAGTTGATTCTGTAAAATAAAACCTAAAAGGAAGTCTTCGGATTTCCTTTTTTCTTTAACAAACTTCTATAATTCAAGGTTTTTAGAAAAAAGAGAGAATCGTTATCTTTGTTCTACTTTGGAACAAAAAACAATTCATAACGTCCTGAGCTTATACGATTCTTCAGAATTCGTACAGAAGCTTATTTCTACTTTTAAAGGAAATCCAACCGAAAAAGTCAACATCAAAGGTTATCTAGGTTCTGGATTAAGTATTCTAACGGCACAATTGCATCAGCGTTTCGCACGTCCAATCATTGTTTTAGTGGATGATAAAGAAGAAGCGGCGTATTATTTAAATGACTTAGAATCAATTTTTTCGAAAGAGGAAGTTCTTTTCTTCCCAAGTTCATATCGTCGTCCTTACGAAATCGAAGAAGTACAAAATGCCAATGTCGTGATTCGTACAGAGGTTTTAAATGCCCTATCAGCCAAGAAACCAAGAATTATCGTGACCTATAGCGATGCATTGTTGGAAAAAGTGGTGACGAAATCGGCCTTAACGTCGAATACGTTAAAAGTAAAAGTTGGGACTGAATTAGGGATTGAATTCATCACCGATATGCTGTTCGAATACAATTTCAATAAAGTGGATTTTGTGTCTGAACCAGGTGAATTCTCGATTCGTGGGGGAATTATTGACGTGTTCTCTTTTGCGGGTGAACATCCGTATCGTATTTCGTTGTTTGGTGATGAGGTAGAAACGATTCGTACATTTGATATTGATACGCAATTATCCATCGAAACAACCAAAGAAATCAGTATTATTCCGAATTTAGAGAATAAGGCGATAGATGAAAAACGAGAAAGTTTCTTGCAATACATTCCAAAGGATACACTTTTTGTCACAAAGAATATCGAAGTCATATCAAATCAAATCAAGAAGAATTTCGAGAAAGCGGAAGAGATTTTTGTTAATTTAAATTCAGAAATTAAGCGTGCTGAACCAAAGGATTTATTCTTGGATCAAAATGGATTTCTGCATCAATTGGTAAATTTTGGATTGATTGAAATTTCGAACAAATCCTATTTCGAAACAGTTGAAATATTCGAATCACCTTTCAAACCACAACCTTCATTCAATAAACAATTTGAATTATTGATTGAAAACCTAAACGAATACAAAGACAAAGGTTATCGTAATGCATTGTTATGTTCGAATGAAACGCAAATCAAACGTTTCGAGGAAATCTTTGAAGATATCGGGAAAGATGTGGCCTATATTCCAGTTTTAGGTTCGCTTTATCAAGGATTTGTGGACGAAGAATTACAGATTACGTGCTATACGGATCACCAAATCTTCGAACGTTACTACAAATACAATGTACGTTCTTCATTTGCGAAAAAGGAATCGATTACTTTAAAAGAAATCAATACACTTCAAGTCGGAGATTTCGTGACCCACATTGATTATGGTGTGGGGAAATTTGCTGGATTAGTTACGGTGGATAACAATGGAACAAAACAAGAATCGATAAAATTGATTTATCAGAACAACGATATCTTGTATGTCAATATCCATTCATTACATAAGATTGCGAAGTTTCGAGGGAAAGATGGTGCTGAACCAAAAATCTCTAAATTAGGTTCGCCTGCTTGGAAAAATCTAAAGAATAAAACCAAAGCGAAAGTCAAAGAAATTGCTTTCGATTTAATCAAGTTATATGCGAAACGTCGTACACGAAAAGGTTTTGCATTTTCTCCAGATACTTATTTACAAACCGAATTAGAAGCTTCGTTTATTTACGAGGATACGCCAGATCAATTCAAGGCGACTCAAGATGTAAAAGCTGACATGGAATCAGACCGTCCAATGGATCGTTTGGTTTGCGGTGATGTGGGATTTGGTAAAACAGAGGTCGCGATTCGTGCCGCTTTAAAAGCTGCTGTAGATGGTAAGCAAGTTGCAGTTTTAGTGCCAACAACGATATTAGCTTTTCAACATTTTAAAACCTTTTCTGAACGTTTGAAAGATTTGCCGGTAAAAGTGGCTTATCTAAATCGTTTTGTAACGGGTAAAAAAAAGAAAGAAACCTTAGATGGATTAAAGTCAGGTCAAGTCGATATTATCATTGGGACACACCAATTGGTGAATTCGAAATTGGAATATAAAGATCTTGGTTTATTAATCATCGATGAAGAACATAAATTCGGTGTAGCCGTAAAGGATAAGTTAAAGACGTTGCGTGAAAATATCGATACATTAACATTAACAGCAACACCAATTCCGCGTACGCTACAATTCTCATTGATGGCGGCACGTGATTTATCAGTCATTAAAACGCCTCCACCTAACCGTCAACCAGTCGAAACGCAATTGGTGGGGTTTAATGAGGAAGTTTTCCGTGATGCGATCATGTACGAGATGCAACGTGGAGGTCAAGTTTATATCATTCATAACCGTGTACAATCCTTAAAAGATATTGCAGGAATGGTGCAACGTTTGGTGCCAGATGCTCGTGTAGCAACGGGTCACGGTCAAATGGAAGGAAAAGAATTAGAAGCTGTACTTTTAGATTTTATCGATGGGCGTTACGATGTGTTTGTATCCACAACAATCATCGAATCGGGATTAGATGTACCCAATGCCAATACGATTTTAATCAACGATGCCCAAAATTTCGGTTTAGCTGATTTACACCAAATGCGTGGTCGTGTGGGGCGTAGTAACCGTAAAGCTTTTTGTTATTTGGTAGCACCTCCAATTTCTGTTTTAACAGAAGAAGCGCGTAAACGTTTACAAGCGATCGAGCAGTTTTCAGATTTAGGTTCAGGATTCAATATTGCGATGAAAGATTTAGAGATTCGTGGTGCTGGAAACCTTTTAGGAGGAGAACAAACTGGATTTATGATGGATATTGGTTTTGAAACGTATCAAAAGATTTTAAACGAAGCAATTGAAGAATTAAAAGATACGGATTTCAAAGATTTATTCGAAGAAGAACGCAATAGTCAAATCACTGAATATGTGAAAGAAGTACAGATTGATACGGACTTACAAGTGCAACTTCCCGATGATTATATCGAAAGTTCAGAAGAGCGTTTAATCCTATACAAAGACTTAGCAGAAATTGAAGATTATCCAACGTTGGAAAAATTCAGAGTTAATTTAATTGACCGTTTTGGTGAATTACCAAAAGAAGCTGAAAATCTATTGTTATCAATTGAATTGAAATGGGTTTCTAAAAAATTAGGTTTTGAAAAAGTGGTATTGAAAAAAGGAGTAATGCTTGGGTATTTCATTTCTAAGCCACAATCCGAATTTTATCAATCAGAGGAATTTAGAATTGTTTTAAATAACGTTCAAGCTAACCCTCAAAACATTAGTTTTAAAGAAAAACCACCAAAGAACGGGGAGGAATTCCCATCTTTATATTTAAGGTTTGAAAACGTGAAAAATGTCAAACAAGCCCTTGAATACTTGAATAAATTAACGATAAGTTAAAAAAATGTTTAAATAATTTAAAGATAAATAATTGCCCAAGAGGATAAGCTGAATTGCTTATCCTCTTTTTTTATTCTTATACTTCATTGTCTGTATAAGATAAAGATACATTGTAATTATTAAATCAAGAATTATAACAAATTGATACAAAATGTCTTAATGCTTTAAATTCTCGTAATTATTATTATTTTTAGCGCTCAAAACCACAAAAAAATAGTTCTATTATGGAAACATCATATAATTATCTTCCAATTTTAATCTTATTCATCTGCGCTTTTGCATTTGTGGCGATTACAATTGTTGCGACTCATTTTTTAGGTCCATCGCGTAAGACGGACGAGAAGTTAGAGAACTTTGAATCAGGAATCGAGAAACAAGGAAATGCCCGTCAACCTTTTGCCATTAAATACTTCTTGGTTGCGATTTTATTCGTGTTATTCGATGTTGAGGTAATTTTCTTCTATCCGTATGCAGCCAACTTCAAAGAATTAGGTTGGGAAGGATTTGCAGCAGTTGTTACGTTCGTCGGGTTATTCTTCGTGATGTACGCGTATGCACGTAAAAAAGGTGCATTAAACTGGGAAAAATAATCTTCTGTTTTACTTCTAAAAAAATCACATAATGATACATAATAAAAGACCTGTAACGCATAATACAAACGTAAAGGTTGTAGATGCGCCAGAAGGACATATGGGCGAAGGATTTATGGCGATGCAATTATCAAAAGTAGTTGGATTGGCACGTAAAAATTCAATTTGGCCATTGCCTTTTGCGACAAGTTGTTGTGGAATTGAGTTTATGGCAACAATGGGTTCGACATACGATTTAGCACGTTTTGGATCAGAGCGTTTAGCGTTCACGCCTCGTCAATGTGACTTGTTGATGGTGATGGGAACAATCTCTAAGAAAATGGCGCCTGTATTAAAGCAAGTATATATCCAAATGGCTGAACCTCGTTGGGTTATCGCTGTTGGAGCTTGTGCAAGTTCAGGAGGCGTTTTTGATACGTATTCTGTTTTACAAGGAATCGATGAGGTAATTCCGGTGGATGTGTATGTCCCAGGTTGTCCACCTCGTCCAGAAGCCATTTTAGATGGGGTAATGCGTATACAAGAGTTGGTAGAAACCGAAAGTGTTCGCCGTCGTAGTAGCCCAGAATATCAAGAATTATTAGCAAGTTACGGAATCAAATAAGAACGTCAAACGAGATGGAAAATAGTTTTATTAAAGACCGTTTGGTTCACAAATTCCAAGAACATATTTACGGTTGGGAAGAACAGCACGGAATGTTAATCATTCATGCTGATAAAGAATACAATCTAAAGATTATTCAATATTTGGTGGATGATGAGCAATTAGGATTTAAGTTTTTAACAGACTTAACGGCGATTCATTATCCAAACCATACAGACGAAGAGTTAGTGGTAACATACTTATTATATAATATGTATAAGAATAAGTATGTGCGTTTAAAATTTGCTTTACCGATTACAGAGCCAAAAATTTTTACGGCGACTAAAATCTTCGAAACAGCCAATTGGTTAGAAAGAGAATGTTATGATTTCTTCGGTGTCGACTTTGTCGGTCATCCGAATTTAATCCGAATTATGAACGTGGATGAAATGGATTATCATCCTTTACGTAAAGAATATCCATTAGAAGATCAAACGCGTCGTGATAAAGACGATGAAATGTTCGGTCGAGGTGGTGATTTCAATTTTGGACATTTTAACGTTAAATCTTAATGAACAATGGCGAAAGATAAAGTAGTAAAAGAAAAAGGAGGTACAATCGAACTTCCAGATGGTTCATTAGAGAAAAGCACAATTACGCTGAACCTTGGACCTACACACCCTTCAACACATGGGGTTTTCCAAAATATATTAGAAATTGACGGGGAGATTATCAAATCAGCTGTACCAACAGTAGGTTACATTCACCGTGCATTCGAGAAGATTGCAGAACGTCGTCCATTGTATCAAATTACACCTTTAACAGACCGATTAAACTATTGTTCGGCGCCACTAAACAATTTAGGTTGGCACCTAACCGTAGAGAAATTCGTTGGAATCGAAATACCTAAACGTGTTTCTTATATGCGTGTGATTTTAATGGAATTAGCACGTATTGCCGACCATATCGTTTGTAACTCGATTATGGGTGTAGATTCAGGAGCTTTTACAGGGTTCCTTTATATGATGAAATACCGTGAGTTGATTTACGAAATCTACGAAGAAATTGGAGGTTCTCGTTTAACAACGAACATTGGTCGTATTGGAGGTTTCGAGCGTGATTTCTCTGAAGTTGCGTGGCAAAAAATCAACCGTTTCGTCAAAGAATATCCAGATGTTTTACGCGAATTCGAATCGTTATTTGTGCGTAACCGAATCTTTATGGATCGTACAATTGGCGTCGGAGGAATTTCTGCAGAACGTGCCTTAAACTACGGATTTACAGGTCCAAATTTACGTGCAGCTGGTGTAGATTACGATGTGCGTGTCGCAAAACCATATTGTCGTTACGAAGAATTTGAATTTGAAATTCCAGTCGGAACAACAGGTGATTGTTACGATCGTTTCTTAGTGCGTAACCAAGAAATGTGGCAATCGTTAAGCATCATCGAACAAGCATTAGAAAAAATTAACGCATTAGAAGGGGAGGAAGCTACAAAGCACCACGCCGATGCGCCAGAATATTATTTACCACAGAAGAAGGACGTTTACACAAAAATGGAAGCTTTAATCTATCACTTCAAAATTATTATGGGAGAGGTAGAAATGCCAGTAGGCGAAATTTACCATTCCATCGAAGCTGCGAATGGTGAGTTAGGATTCTATTTAGTATCAGACGGAGGTCGTTCACCTTATCGTTTACATTTCCGCCGTCCTTGTTTCATTTATTATCAAGCTTATCCCGAATTAATTACTGGATCAATGATTTCAGATGCCATCATCACGATGAGTAGTTTGAATTTGATTGCGGGTGAGTTAGATGCGTAACTAAAACTACAAAGAAAATGAGTATTCAGTTTTCAGAGAAAACACAACGAAAAGTCGAGGAAATCATCGCGCGTTATCCAGAAGGAAAACAAAAAAGTGCGTTGATTCCAATTTTACACGTTGCACAAGAAGAGTTTGGAGGTTGGTTAGATACGCCTCATTTAGATTATGTCGCTCAAGTCTTAAATATTTTACCGGTAGAGGTGTATGAGGTAGCATCGTTTTATACGATGTTCAACTTAAAGCCTGTAGGAAAGTATGTGTTAGAGGTTTGTCAAACAGGACCTTGTATGTTACGTGGTTCAGACAAAATCATCGAACACATCAAGACCAAATTAAATATCAAAGAAGGTGAAACTTCAGCGGATGGGTTATTTACTTTAAAACCAGCTGAGTGTTTAGGCGCTTGTGGCTATGCACCAATGATGCAATTGGGTAAAACGTATCGTGAGAATTTAACGATAGAGAAGGTCGACGAATTATTAGAAGAATTGAAAAAATTAGCCTAATGGGACAAAAGTTATTATTGAAAAATATTGATGTTCCAGGGATTCGATATTTTAAAACTTACTTCGAAAATGGAGGGTATGCCAATGCAGCAAAAGCCTTAAAAATGACACCAGACGAAATCTTAGAAGAAGTAAAAACTTCAGGATTGCGTGGTCGTGGTGGTGCAGGTTTCCCAACAGGAATGAAGTGGAGTTTCCTTGCGAAACCAGAAGGTGTTCCAAGACACTTGGTGGTAAATGCCGACGAATCTGAGCCTGGAACGTTTAAAGACCGTTTCTTGATGGAATATATTCCTCATTTATTAATTGAAGGAGTTTTGATTTCATCATATTGTTTAGGTTCAAATACTTCTTACATCTACATCCGTGGAGAATATGCTTGGGTAGCTGAAATTTTAGAAGAAGCTATCGCTGAAGCAAGAGAAGCGGGATGGTTAGGGCAAAACATCCAGGGTTCTGGTTTTGATTTAGAAATCTATGTACAACGTGGAGGTGGAGCTTACATCTGTGGTGAAGAAACGGCTTTATTAGAATCTCTTGAAGGTAAACGTGGAAACCCAAGATTAAAACCACCTTTCCCAGCGGTAAAAGGATTATGGGGAAGACCAACAGTGGTTAATAATGTTGAAACGATTTCAGCTGTTGTGCCAATCATCGAAATTGGTGGAAAAGCGTATTCAGAAAGAGGAGTTGGACGTTCAACAGGAACAAAATTAATTTCTGCGTGTGGAAACATTAATAAACCAGGTGTTTATGAAATTGATTTTGATTTATCGGTGGAAGAATTCATTTACTCAGAAGAATATTGTGGTGGAATTGCCAATGGAAAACGTTTAAAAGCTTGTATTCCTGGAGGTAGTTCAGTTCCAATTGTTCCAGCGAATTTATTGTTAACAACATCAGACGGATCACCTCGTTTAATGAACTACGAAAGTTTATCAGAAGGTGGATTTCAAACCGGAACAATGTTAGGTTCGGGAGGATTTATCGTCTTAGATGAAGATCAAGATATCGTTTATCATACCTACACATTAGCACGTTTTTATCGTCACGAATCGTGTGGTCAATGTTCACCTTGTCGTGAAGGAACAGGTTGGATGGAGAAAATCCTGAAGCGCATTCACGAAGGACAAGGAAAAATGTCCGACATCGAATTGTTATGGGATGTTCAACGTAAAATCGAAGGAAATACGATTTGTCCATTAGGGGATGCAGCGGCTTGGCCAGTTGCAGCCGCAATTCGTCACTTCCGTGATGAATTCGAATGGCACATCAACAATCCAGAAGAATGTTTAGTTCGTAATTATGGTTTAGCAGATTATGCCAAACCGAGAGAAATAATTCAAACCACAAATTAATACGAAGATGGCAGAAGAAACACCATTATTTAAAGTAACCATTGATAACCAGACGGTAGAAGTGCCTGCTGGTACAACGATACTTCAGGCCGCTCGTATGATTGGTAAAGAAGTTGCACCGCCTGCAATGTGTTACTACGAAAAGTTAGAAAACACAGGTGGAAATTGTAGAACGTGTTTGGTCGAAGTTTCGAAAGGAAGTGAAGCTGATCCACGTCCGATGCCAAAATTAGTTCCGTCTTGTCGTACAACAGTGATGGATGGAATGGTTGTCGGGAACAAAACTTCTGAACGAGTTGTAGAAGCACGTAAAGGTATCGTTGAATTATTGTTAATCAATCACCCGTTAGATTGTCCGGTTTGTGACCAAGCAGGTGAGTGTAAATTACAAGATTTAGGATACGAACACGGAGCGGAAGCAACACGTTACGAATTTGATCGTCGTACGTTCCCAAAAGAAGATTTAGGGCCGAACATCGAGTTGAATATGAACCGTTGTATCCTTTGTTACCGTTGCGTAAAAACAGCGGATCAAATTACAGGTTGTCGTGAGCACGGAGTAATGTACAGAGGAGATCACGCCGAAATTTCAACACATATCCATAAGTCATTAGACAACGAATTCATTGGAAATATCATTGATGTTTGTCCAGTTGGGGCATTAACAGATAAGACGTTCCGTTTCAAAAATCGTGTGTGGTTCTTAAAACCGGTAGATGCACATCGCGATTGTCCAACATGTTCGGGTAAAGCGCAGATTTGGTTCCGTGGAAATGAAGTTTTCCGTGTAACAGCGCGCAAAAACCAATGGAACGAGGTGGAAGATTGGATTTGTAATACGTGTCGTTTCGAGAAGAAAGACATCAACGATTGGACATTAGAAAAACCAGCGGAAGTATCGAAAACATCAGTGATTCGACAAGGACATTATACAGCGAATAAGATTCAACCTGAAGAAACTTTCCCGAAAGTCATCAAACGAGATCCAAAAATCTTGTTAGACATTCATCAAGTTTCGGAAGTGAACGAACCTGATCGTGATATTTCGAAAATTCAAGGTCCAGCAACAAGCTTAGATTATAAAAAAGACTAAATCATACGTAAATTAAATTAACACAAATGACGGAAGAACAAATTGCTTTTGTTTTAGAAAAGTTAGCTTTAGTTGGCGTAATGATTGGATTTTCGCTAGCAGTTGCTGCTTATTCTACGTGGGCAGAACGTAAAGTTGCTGCTTTCTTACAGGATCGTATTGGTCCGAACCGTGCCGGTATTTTTGGGTTATTGCAACCATTAGCCGACGGATTAAAATTATTCTCGAAAGAGGAAATCACACCAAAAGATGCCAATAAATTCTTATTCATCTTAGGGCCAGCTTTGGCAATGATTGTGGCTTGTATGACAGGTGCAGTTATTCCTTGGTCAACAGCTTTTGAGATTGGTGATCGTCTTGTGGTTCCACAAATTGCAGACATCAATATCGGATTCCTATACATCTTAGGTGTATTAAGTTTAGGCGTGTATGGAATTATGATTGGAGCATGGGCATCGAACAACAAATACTCGTTAATGGGAGGATTACGTGCGGCGTCACAAATCATTTCGTACGAGTTACCAATGGGATTAACGTTAATCACGATTTTGATGATGACAGGATCATTGAAATTAAGTGATATCGTTGCTCAACAGCAAGACAACTTTTGGTTCATCATCTTACAACCATTAGGATTCTTAATTTTCTTGGTTTGTTCATTTGCCGAAACAAATCGTACACCATTCGATTTACCGGAAGCTGAGAACGAATTAATCGGAGGTTATCACTCTGAATACTCTTCGATGAAAATGGGATTCTTCTTATTTGCGGAGTACATCAATATGTTCATCAGTTCAACCATTATCGCAACGATTTACTTTGGTGGATACGATATTCCTTTTGTAAATGATGTGGCGTTAGGCGAAAAAATTGGTGCAAACTGGTTAGCAATCTTACATTTTGCTTCATTATTTGGTAAAGCTTGTTTCTTTATCTTCTTCTATATGTGGGTAAGATGGACGATTCCTCGTTTCCGTTACGATCAGTTAATGGATTTAGGATGGAAGAAGTTATTGCCATTAGCATTAATCAATATGTTGATTACAGGATTAGTTATTTTATTAATGAACAATTAATCATCAAAACCTCAAGAAAATGGAAAGAATTACAAATAGAGCGAAACAAGTAGAACGTAAACCAATGAACTTTTGGGAAAGCATCTACTTAATCGCAATTTTTAAAGGATTGATGATTACAATTAAGCACTTTTTTATGAAGAAGGCGACAATCAACTATCCAGAAGAGAAAAGACCGTTTAGTCCTGTGTTTAGAGGATTACACGTTTTAAATAGAGATGAAGAAGGACGTGAAAACTGTACAGCGTGTGGACTTTGTGCCTTAGCTTGTCCAGCGGAAGCGATTACGATGGAAGCGGCTGAACGTTTACCAGGTGAAGAGAACAAATACCGTGAGGAAAAGTACGCAGCAAAATACGAAATCAATATGTTGAGATGTATTTTCTGTGGATTCTGCGAAGAAGCTTGTCCGAAAGATGCGGTGTATTTATCACAAACGGTAGCGCCTGCAAGTTTTAATCGTAAGAACTTCATCTATACGAAAGAAGATTTATTAATTCCTCATCCAAAAGCAACGAAATAATGGAAATAACAGAAATTTTATTTTACGTTTTATCGGGCTTAACGGTGTTGAGTGCGTTATTAATGGTGTTCAGTAAAAGTGCTGTACATTCTATTTTATACTTAATCATTACTTTTTTCTGCATCAGCGGACATTATATTTTATTGAATGCGCAATTCCTTGCCATCGTTAATATCATTGTGTATGCCGGTGCGATTATGGTTCTGTTCTTATTCGTGGTGATGTTAATGAACTTGAATCACGAAAAGAAAACGTTTGGGAAAGCAACCAAATTATTAGCCGCAAGTTTAACGTGTATTTTATTTGTGGCGTTAACGGTGGGCATTTTAACAGGTCAACCGACAGCTGCTAATCAAGGTGTGCAATTATTCGAGGGAGAAATTGGTCTAATCAATAACCTTGGGCAATTGTTATACTCGGAGTATGTTTTACCATTCGAATTAAGTAGTATCCTTTTTATTTCAGCGATGATTGGAGCAGTCATCTTGTCGAAAAAAGACGATGAATTAGTGAATTAATAATTAAAAAACGAAGTACAAAATGTTACCAATTAGTTATTATATAATATTATCATTAGTTCTTTTCGCGATAGGAATGACAGGTGTGGCGATTCGTCGTAACGCGATTATCATTTTTATGTGTATCGAATTAATGTTAAACTCAGTGAATTTATTGTTAGTGGCATTCTCTAAAATGCACTATATGAAAAATCCTGAGTTACAAAACGGAACAGATGCACAACTTTTAGTATTCTTTATTATGGTTGTTGCCGCTGCTGAGGTTGCTGTTGGTTTATCGGTGATTATCTTATTGTTCCGTAAACTTTATAGTGTAGATATTAATGTTTTAAAACGTTTAAAAGGATAATAGAATGGAAAGTTATTTATGGTTAATCCCGTTAATTCCATTCATTGGATTTTTAATTAACGGTTTAGGACGAAAAGTTTTATCTAACGCTTTAGTTGGATTTATCGGAAGCGCTGCAGTGTTAACAAGTTTTATCTTGTCTGTTGTCGTTTTTATGAATGTACCTTCTGGCGCAGATGCAGCACCAATTATTGTAAAGTATTTTGATATCATCAATTTACCAACGATCAAAGTGCCATTTGCTTTTCAGATTGATGCATTAACAAGTTTATTCTTATTGATTATTACTGGAGTTGGATTTTTAATCCACCTTTACAGTACAGCGTATATGAGTGAAGACAAAGGATTCGGGAAATTCTTTGCTTACTTAAACTTGTTCATCTTCTTTATGTTGTTATTAGTAATGGGGAATAACTTCTTCATAATGTTTATCGGATGGGAAGGTGTAGGTTTATGTTCATTTTTATTGATTGGATTCTGGTACACAAATCCAGATTATGTAAAAGCAGCGAAGAAAGCCTTCATTATGAACCGTATTGGTGATGTTGGATTCTTATTAGCGATGTTTTGGATTTTTAACCAATTCGGAACATTAGAATACGAAGTTGTTTTTGCGCAATTAGGTGAAAATTCTAAAGCCATTGCTTCAGGAACAATCGTAGGAATTACATTATTATTGTTCTTAGCAGCAACAGGAAAATCAGCACAGTTACCATTATTCACATGGTTACCAGATGCGATGGCTGGACCAACTCCAGTTTCTGCGTTAATTCACGCGGCAACGATGGTGACAGCAGGTATCTTTATGATTACGCGTTGTAATGAATTATTTGCTTTAGCTCCATTTACATTAGAAATTATTCAATATGTCGGAATGGCAACAGCCTTAATCACTGCTTCTATTGCGATGCAACAAAACGACATCAAGAAAGTGTTGGCTTATTCAACAGTTTCTCAGTTAGGATTAATGTTCGCAGCTATTGGTTCTGGTGCTTATATCGCAGCCGTTTTCCACGTAATGACACACGCCTTCTTCAAAGCGTTATTATTCTTAGGTGCAGGTTCTGTGATTCACGGAATGCATCACGAACAAGATATGACGAAGATGGGTGGACTGAAAAAATACATGCCAATCACTCACATTACGATGTTAATTGGATGTTTAGCGATTGCAGGTATTCCAGGTTTATCAGGATTCTTCTCGAAAGACGAAATGTTATTAGGAATGTTTATTTCTAACCCTGTGATTTACGGTTTAGGATTTATCGTTTCGGTAATGACAGCATTCTATATGTTCCGTTTATATGCCATGACATTCTTAGGTGAGTTAAGAAACAAAGATGCTCATCCACACGAAAGTCCAGCACCAATGACAATTCCATTAATAATCTTAGCAGTTTTATCTGTATTCGCTGGTTACATCGGAATTCCAGCTTTGTTTATGCAAGATGGACACAAATTACAATCCTTTTTAAGTGGAGTGGTAAACTTTGGTGAAGTACATCACGTGGCACATTCAACTGAATGGATCATGATGATTGCATTATTTGTATGTGTGATCGCAGCAATTTTATTTGCCGTGAAAAAATTCAGCAGCAATGTTGAGGAAGGTGAAGCGACAGGTTTGGCGAAATTCTTTGCGAACAAATGGTATATCGATGAGGTATACGATAGCGCAATTGTTAAGCCAATCACTGAAATCGGTGATGTTTTAAAGAAATATGTAGAGAAAGCAGGATTAGTTGCTTTAGTGGGTGGAGTTGGAACATTTTCAGCTCGTGCTTCGCAACGTGTTCGTGCGCTACAAAACGGAAATGTAGGTTTCTATATCTTGATGATTATCGTTGGGGTAACATTAGGTATCGGAATATTTTTCATTGATTATTTTATAAAATAGACAGAAATGCTTTTACCTTTATTTATCATATTACCATTCATCGTAGGTGTTTTTATGCTCCTAATGAATGGACAAAAACCACAAAAGTGGTTAGGAGCATTAGTGAGCGGTGCATTGGTAGCTTTATTCTTTTACTTGTCTTGTAACGGAAAAGAAATGGCGTATCAAACCGATTGGTTTTCGTTTAATAATGTAAAAACATACATCGCCTTAGACGGAACAGGTTTAGGAGGATTGATGCTATTATTATCGAATCTGGTTTACGCAGCTTTATTCATTTACATTGGTTCATCAGATCAAAAATATTCAAACAGTTTTTACGGATTATTATTAATAGCATTAGCTGGATTGAATGGTGTATTCTTAGCAAACGATTTAATTTTATTCTATTTCTTCTGGGAAATCGTCTTGATTCCAATCTATTTCTTAATCGGAATTTGGGGAAAAGGTGCAGATAAGATTAAAGCGAATATGACATTTTTCCTTTACACGGTTTTAGGTTCAATGTTTATGTTAGCGGGAATCATCTATATCGGATTTAACTTAAAACCAGTTTCATTTTTAATTACAGATGTGCAGCAAGTAACAACGCCGTATTTCTCAACGAATACATTCTTAGCGTTATTATTCTTAATTGCTTTTGTGATTAAAATTCCAATTTTCCCATTCCACACGTGGCAACCAACAGCGTACAAAACTTCGCCAACTCCGGTGACAGTTGTATTAAGTGCGTTAATGGCAAAAATGGGATTATTCGCAGTGGTGCATTGGTTCTTAGGATTATTTCCTTCGATTTCTGAGTTGTTTAACTACTTCTTATATGTAGCAATTTTCGGATTAGTGTATGCGTCTTTAATCGCTTTAAGTTCAAAGAACATCAAGAAGATTATCGCCTACAGTTCGATTGCACACTTAGCGTTGATTTTTGTGGCTTTATTTACACAAAATGAAATCGGAACACAAGGGGCTTACTTCCAAATGTTCTCTCACGGTTTAGTGGTTTTAGGACTTTGGTTAATAGTAGATGTGTTAGAGCGTCAATATAATGTTAAAGACATCAATTCGATCAAAGGTTTAGCAACAGCAAATCCAACATTAGCGATTTTATTGATGATTTTTGGTTTAGCGAATGTGGCTTTACCGTTAACAAGTTCGTTTATTGGTGAGTTTATGATGTTGAATTCGTTATTTAGTTATCAACCAATCTTAGCGGTATTTGCGTGTTTAGGAGTTATCCTTTCAGCCGTTTACACGCTGAGATTAGCCGGAGCAATTATGTTCGGTGAAGTAACGAATATCGACTTGAACGACCGTACAAAAGATACGTCTGGAGTAATCATGGTTTTAGCGGTTGTAGCTATCATCGTGATTTTCTTAGGAGTTTATCCAACGCCAATCTTTGAAATCATCGCACGTTAAACATTTTTGAATTAAACAGTATGAATACGATTATAATCTCAGCACTTTCAGGAATCATTTTAATGTTTAGTGGTTTCTACATCAAAAACAGTCGTGCGTTAACTTTTATTTCAGCTTTAATGTTTATCGCAATCATTATTGGTGGAGTATTCGAATTGAATGGATGCAAGATGTTGGATGGTAGATTCCCAAATATGATTGGAGAGTCGCTTTACGGAGTATCATTTATCATAGGATTAGCTGCGTTGGCAGTGTTCTATTTATTAATCAATAAAGACCAATTTGGCAAAGTTGGGAATCACGTTGGCGAATATTTCGCACTGATTTTCTTCTCTTTCACAGGAGTTGCTGTTTTAGGGCAATTCAATAATTTGGTTTTAATGTTCTTAGGGATTGAATTAATGTCGATTCCAATGTACATCATTGCCGGAACAAACAAAGAAAGTTTAAAAAGTACAGAAGCTTCTGTAAAATATTTCTTGATGGGAGCATTCTCAACAGGAATCTTATTATTAGGAATCACATTTTTATACGGAGCAACTGGAACATTTTTAGTGGATAACATCGATAAGTTTGATCAAAACTTTGAAATGATTTATTACTTAGGATGGATTTTTATCATCTTCTCGTTCTGCTTTAAAGTAGGAGCTGCGCCTTTCCATATGTGGACACCAGATGTCTATTCTGGGACGCCAACGGTATTCACCTCTTATATGTCGACAATCGTAAAAGGAGGTTCATTCTTAGGATTTATCTTAGTAATGCAACATTTCCCAGCGAATGCCGAATACAGTGGATACTTAAGAGTTTTATTAGGTGCAATTATCGTCTTGACTTTAGTATTAGGAAATTTTGGAGCAGTAACGCAAAAATCAGTGAAGAAAATGATGGCTTATTCGTCAATTGCTCAAGCTGGTTTTATGTTGTTCGTTTTATTCCAAGTCAATTCAGTTTCTAAAGAAGCGTTATTCTTCTATACCATTGTTTATTCGGTAGCGAATTTCATTATTTTCTACACGATTCAGCAAACAAAAGCAGAGAAATACGAAGACTTAATTGGATTAGGAAAAGCCAATCCTTTCTTAGCTGCTGCAACTTCTGTAGCCCTAATTTCATTAGCAGGAATTCCATTAACGGGAGGTTTCATCGCGAAGTTTATGGCGTTAAGTATTGGTGGTGCAAATGCAGAAAACTTAGTGATTATCGTAATAGCTTTAGTAATGGCGGTATTATCAATGTACTACTATTTTAAAGTGATTATCCATATGTACTTTAAAGAAGGTCATTCCAACATTAAAACGCAAGATGGTTTAACAACTGCTTTATTGGTTGTCGGAATCATTGTTTTAATTGTAATGGGTATTTTCCCAGGAATTTTACCTTCATTTTTAGCAACGCCAATGTGGTAAAATAGAAAACAACTAAATTCTCACCCATAAAGTGAAAAAGCTCGGTTGAATCGAAAGAGGATACCGGGCTTTTTTTGTAAGTTTGAAATACTAAAGTTTATAGAAAAGTTAACATGAGAAAATTTACACTAATTCTGTGCTTATTCTTGGTGCAATTTGTATTTGCACAACGCAAAGGATATTGGCAACAAAAGGTGGATTACAAAATGACGATTGATGTAAAAGACGATTTATATCAATACGATGGAAAAATGAAGTTGAAGTACACAAACAATTCAGGTCAAAGCTTGAATAAAGTGTATTTCCATTTATACTTCAATGCCTTCCAACCACAATCGATGATGGATTACCGTTTAGCAAACATCGCTGATCCAGATAAGCGTATGGTTTCTAACATAGGTACAAAAGAAAATCCTAAAATGCAATCGCGTATCGCGACTTTAGGGCCTGATAATATGGGTTACCAAAAGATTAAATCGTTAACACAAAACGGGAAGGCAACTTCTTACAAAGTGGACGGAACAATCTTAGAAGTAACATTAGCAACACCAATCAAACCAGGAAAATCAACAACGTTTGATATGGTTTGGGAAGCGCAAGTACCAGAACAAATTCGTCGTTCAGGACGTAACTCAAAAGAAGGAGTGGCATATTCAATGACACAATGGTATCCAAAAATGGCTCAATTTGATGAGTTCGGATGGCATTTAGACGAATATGTAGGACGTGAGTTTATCGCTCCATTCGGAAACTTTGATGTAACAATTAACATCGGAAAAGATTATGTGATTGGTTCATCAGGAGTTTTACAAAATCCAAAAGAAGTTAAAGGATACGATGCAAATGCAAAAATCGTTGAGAAAAACGGAAAAGCATCTTGGAACTTTAAAGCCACAAACATTCACGATTTTGCGTGGGCTGCAGATAAAGACTTTGTCGTAGATCAAGGAACTTCAAAAGGTGGTGTAAAAGTATACTTAGTATACAAACCAGGAGAGAAAACTACAAAAGTGTGGAAAGAAGCAATGCCTTATGCCACAGAATTCTTTGACTATTCAGCAAAGAAATTTGGAGCTTATCCATGGCCAACATACACTGTTGTACAAGGTGGCGACGGTGGTATGGAGTATGGAACGGCTACTTTAGTAACAGGTGAAAGAAACTTAGAGTCATTAGTAGGTGTAATATTCCACGAAGCGGCACATTCTTGGTACCAACATTTATTCGGAATCAATGAGACAGTTGATGAATGGTTCGATGAAGGATTTACATCATATGTGGAGAACTTAGCATCATTACAAGTTTTAGAAAAACAACAAACTATTCCATCGAATCCTAATTTAGGAGCTTACAAAGGATATGTAGCGTTAGCATTATCAGGTAAAGAAGAACCTGCAAGTTTATTAGCAGATTATTATAATACAAACTATGCGTATTCATTAGAAGCTTACTACAAAGGTCAAGTTTTAGCGATTCAATTGGGATATATCATTGGACAAGAAAACTTAGATAAAACATTCTTAGAATTCTATAACCAATGGAAATTTAAACACCCAACAGCAAACGACTTCAAGCGTGTAGCAGAAGAAGTTTCGGGCGTGAATTTAAAATGGTACTTCAACTTATTCATCAATACAACACGTAAAATTGATTATGCAGTAGAGAATGTGCAAGGAAACACATTCCAAGTGGTTAATAAATCAGATTTTGCAATGCCTTTAGATGTTTTAGTAGAATACACAGACGGAACAAAAGAGTTATTTTACATTCCATTACGTGAGATGCGTGGGGAAAAACCAGCAGAAAATTTAGTAGAATACCAAGGCGTAAAACGTACCGTTCTAACAGATGCTTTCTGGACAAATCCTGTTTACGAAGTAAAAGCATCGAAAGCAGTAAAAACAATTGTTATTGATCCTACACAGCGTTTAGCAGATGTAGATTACACAAACAACGTATACAAAAACTAATGTTATTAGCAGTTAATATCGGCAATTCGAATATTCGTTTTGCCGTTTTTAAAAACGATTCAGAAGTCATTACGTGGACGATTAATTCGAAACCCGCACGTACAGAATATGAGTTTTTTGCAAAATTCAGTAATATGTACGAACCGTTCGGAATCAATAAAGAAGATATTACAGATATTGTGATTGGTTCGGTTGTGCCACCTTTAACCATGAATGTAAAAATTGCGTTGAGAAAGATTCACGGTTTTAAACCGATGATAGTCGATCGCGATACACCAGGTGGAATTGTTCAGTATTCGAAACAAATGGGAACAGATTTATATGCGAATGCAGTCGCTGCTCATCATTTGGGATATGAAGGAAAGAAAATCGTGATTGATTTCGGAACGGCGTTAACGTTTTTAGCCATTGATGAGGTTGGTGAAGTGACAGGAGTAATTATTGCGCCTGGAATTAATACGGCTTTAAATTCGTTGGTAGGAGAAACAGCTCAATTACCAGAAATCGAATTGAAAGCGCCAGCCACTGTTTTAGGTCGCGATACCGTTACATGTATGCAATCGGGAATGGTCTTCGGTTACCTTTCAATGGTTGAGGGAATGATTGACCGAATCAATAAAGAATTAGGTGCTGAATGTACGGTGATTTCTACCGGAGGTTTAGGTGGAATTTATAAACCATTGACCGAACGAATTCAGTTTGACGATCGTTTACACACGATTAAAGGATTGAAATTATTGTATGATTTGAATAAAGATTCTTTCGAAAAGTAATGAAAAAGATCTTACCAAACTTAACACCTTTAAGATTCTTTCTAGCGCTATTTGTTTTACTTTTTCATTTGCCAGAATTTGCAGAAAATAGAGGTTTTCCATATTATAATAATCACCCTATTTTTTTTAAGGGAAATGAAGCGGTTTATGTATTTTTCACATTAAGCGGTTTTTTAATCATTAGAAATTTGATTAGAGAGAAATTTACTTTTGAAAAAATAAATCTTATTCAATTTTATAAGAAAAGAGCATTAAGGATATTTCCATTATATTATTTAGTTTTATTTATAGGATTGGTATATTATAACTTGATTCTTCAATTTTTTGGATTTGAATTTGAAAGGAAATACAATCTTATAGAAGGAATATTTCAAGGGATATTTTTTCTACCGAATATTTTAGCAAGTGATCAACCAGGTGGAATTTTAGAAGTATTATGGTCAATAGGTATTGAAGAACAATTTTATCTGATTATTGCTCCAATATTTTTCTTAATCAATAGAAAATATATTTTACTTTTTTTAATTGGATTTACATTTATTTATGCTTTAATTTTTCATTTAAAAGTATTACCATTCTTAATCCAATATAGAATGTATTTTTATTTTTTCTCTATGGGTGGAATATTAAGTTTTATTGAATTTAAGAATTTCAATAAATTAGATTATAAAATTCTTGAAATTCTAAATTATACGATATTTATAATCATATTTTTTACGAATATCTTTCAAGAGAACTTAAGTGATTTGGGGTTACATTTATTGTATTCCTTAAATTTTTCTGCTACAATTTATTATCTTTCAAAGAAATCTATTCCTATTTTAGATTCAAAGGTGTTGAATTATTTAGGCTCTATTTCATATGGGATTTATATGTATCATGCAATTATATTTCAGGTTGTTGGTTTTATTTTTTTAAATATAAAGATTAACAATGATTCATTACACATCGTTTTATTTTATAGTTTAGTGATTAGTATGACAATATTAATATCGTCTCTTTCTTATAAATATTTTGAAAGTTACTTTCTCAAATTAAAATAAATAAAAAAGCCACTCAATTGAGTGGCTTTTTTTATTGTAAATCTGAACTGAAAATCACATCTATTGGATCTTCGGGTTCATTTTGTAATATGATAATTTGAGGATAATTCAATCGTAAAATGGATTTATGCAATTGATAAGGCTGAAGATGTTCATGGACTTTTTCAATCTTTTTATTGATCAAAGGAATTTCATATACCGATATTTTTTCTTCCTTGGCATCATCATAATAAAACTTTGGGACACCATTGTAAGATGATAGTTTCTGTTCAATATGATGTTTAATCTCAAAATAATTAGCAGGAACTTTTATCAAGAATAAAGCTTGAAATAACAAACTGAACCAAGCAAAGTACAACAAGTTTTGATCTGATATTATTTTACATTTTCGAATGATGATTAATATAGCAAACCAAAGCAAAAAGAAACTCATCGATAATAAACGTTGTGCTAAAGGTTCAATTCCTTGAAATATAGCGGCAAAAAATGTAAGAAATGCTATAATCAATGATGATGCAATAACAAGTAGTTCAAATGTAAATTGAGCTTTCATTTTTGACTTTAGTTTTTGATAGATGATAATAATGAACGAGAAATCAAATGCCAATAATAAAAGGGATATGACCGTTTTAAGTATGGAATGAAAATCAAATACCTTAATAAAAAACAACGGATTAAATAAATTGATCACCCCTACAAAATCTTTATAGGTATCAATAATAAAATGGTCAGTTTCATCATTAGCTCGTTCACTACCAGCCGTAAATGAACCAAATTGATAATAATTAAATAGCAAAAATAATCCTATTCCAAAACCACTTCCCAAAAGACTTCCTAGCATGGGTACGCGGTATTTTTTGTTGATGCGCCATGTTAGCATCAAAAGAATAAACGTACTAACGCAAAGGAACACATTAGCATAACGAATACTAATTAAAAGTGTACTTAATATACTAGTGTATAATATAAACGATTTTGTATCGATTTTTTGATGCAGCAATTGATGAAAGCAATAAATATAAAAGTAGACCAAAGGTAAAGTGAGATACTCTGATCCTTGATGAATAAAAATCCAAAAAACGGATTTCAATGTCATCACTATGAGTGTTTCGATCACATAAAATTTCTTCCAAATCGAGAACCCTATCATACTTCCAAAACAAATCATTTTCAACAGTAAGGAACTGTAAAAATATTCTCCCGTAATCAATGAAAAGAATTTAATGGCTATGGGAAATCCTAATGGTAATAAATTGGTGGATGGATGAGGTAATTCATCAGCAATCTTTAGATAGGCAGGAAAGTCTCCTACAACTCCACCATAAGCCAATAAAAATGGGATGATTAATAGAGAAAATGCAATGGCGACAAATAAAAATTTAAATTGTAATTTCATGGAATAGACTTGAATTTCTGAAAATTAAATAAAAATTTCAATTTTGATTGTAACCTTTTCCAAAACTTACAGTCTATACTATAAAGCACTATAAATTAACCCACGTGAAACTATTTATAAATTCTAAAAAATCAGCAGAAGAGCTTTTGGTCGAACGGCTAAAAAAATCTGATCAAAAAGCACAACGCGAATTGTACGATCAATGTGCCAAGAAAATGTTAGCCGTTTGTCGCAGTTATATTACCGATGCACATTACGCAGAAGATTGCATGATCAATGGTTTTTGTAAGGTGTTTAATCACGTGATGAAATTTGAAAATAAAGGAAGCTTTGAAGGATGGGTTCGACGAATCATGGTCAACGAATGCTTAACGTTTTTACGATCGAATAAAACATTGATTTATGTGGATGATGCACGGATATCTTCATACGATGATATTGATGATGAATTGGACGAATTAGAATTCACATTTAATGTCGAAGAAGTGCTACAAGAGTTGCCAGAAACGTATCGCTTGGTTTTTAATCTTCATATCCTTGAAGATTATTCGCATCAGGAAATTGCAGAGGCATTAAACATTTCGGTCTCTTCGAGTAAGACACAATTGTTTCGCGCAAAAGCCAAATTAAAAGAAATCATCCTAACCAAAAAAAGAATTCAACATGAAATTTAAACATTACATACAATCAGAAATTAATCAAAAAGAAGTCGAACCATCGCACGATGCCTGGGATCGTATTCAAGCGCGTATGGAGAACCAAGCTCCAACTGTCGTGATTGAAAAATCTTCTAAAAAATGGTGGGCAATTGCTGCTGCTGTTATTGGATTAGCGGTTTGTACGACGGTTTATTTTTCAATGAATAAGGATACGAATGTTTCGCAAATTGTGAATGAAAGTACCGTTCCAGAAATCAAAAATTCATCTGAAACTTCACCTCAAGAACATTCCGCAACGGAAATCTTAAATCAGATTGATGATTTTCAAGATACAGAAATGGTCGAATCAAAATCGAACCCTACTTCATCACCTCATCCGATGAAAGAAGAGAAAGAACAAATGGTTTCGAATCAAAATTCAGAATCAAATATAACTGAACAACCTCAGCAACAATCGATACAAAAACCTGCTTTGGCAACGGGATTAAAGCCAGTACCACAACAAATGGCGACTAATTTGGATACAGTAAAAGTGAAAAAGAAAAAAGGAAATTACGTAGATCCAAGCATGTTGCTTTATTCGATTGAAAACAAAGAAGCGTTAAAAGAAACACAGAAAGAAAAGACACGCGTCGCTGTTATCGACTTAAACAAATAATCAAACCGTACATAAAAAATACTATATATGATAAAGAGAATTATCGTAGCAGGAATGCTGTGCCTTTTCGCTACACCGACTTTTGCTCAAAATATTGCCATCGATTTTAATAAAGGTGGAAATCAAGATAAAGTTAGTCCTAAAGTTCGTGAAAAAATGGACGAATTTCAACTTCAAATTCGCGAAATTGTAAATGAAGAAAAAGCAAAATTAGATGCCGAAATCCAAAAAGTAGAAAAGGATTTAGCAGAAGGTAAACTTTCGAAAACAGAAGCAGACGAAAAGAAAGAAGCATTAGCTATTCAATCTTCAGATTTAATCAACGAAAGAATTCAAGCAGTAAACTTTGATTTAGATGAATTGATTAAAAAACAAGTAGCTTTTGCCATTTTGAATGGAAATGATGCTGATGCAGTTCCAACAAAATCGGAATTAGAAAAAAAGCATCGTGCAACGCATAATATCACAGGTTATATTGGATACGGTTTTATGGGATTTTCTGAAAAACAAAATGAGGAATTGGATAACCGTTTAGGTTTTGCGAATAACTTTGAGCTAGGTCTTTCTTATACAAAGCAATTTAATCGATCTAGTCCTTGGTCGTTGAAATCTGGAATGGTCTTCTCTTGGCGTACGATACGTTTGGACGACGATTACAAATTTGTGAGAGATACTGACGGAAATACAGGATTAATGCATAATGAAACACAATTGGATAAAAGTAAATTAAGAGGTTCATATTTAATTGTTCCGTTAGGTTTACAGTATACCTTTGGAAAATCAGTTACAGTTGACGATTTTACGTATTACAAAGAAAAAGATATTGCAATAACTGCTAATGTGTATGGAGGTGTAAAATTGGCAAACAATAACATTGTAAAAGGAGACAACATAAGTTTTAGAGATAAGAAAGATTATAACTTGAATCCGTTTATTTATGGGGCGCAATTAACATTCAAGATTAATTCAGTGAACATCTACGCGCGTCAAGAGTTCTCGAATTATTTTGATAAAAATACATTCGATGACCGTAAGATGTTCCAAGTCGGAATTAACTTCGGATTCTAAAAAAAAATCATTTTTTAGTGCAAATAAAAAGGCGATGGTAATCCATCGCCTTTTCTATTTTATTCTAATGCATATTTCACTTGAACATTGGCCTCAAAATGTAATTTTTTAAATTCAATATCCATTGGTTTGTATTCTTGTTTCGTTTTTATACTAGCCATACCTCGAACTACTATTCCTTGAACATTTCCGGATAAATTCATTGCAGAATTCTCTCCAATATGAATCGCTTTCCCAACTTTCTGATCAATTGCTTTTGCCATATTATTCGCATTAATTTTACTTTGTTTCATCGCTTTCGCTTTTAAAAAGTTTATTAAATCAGCCTCTTTAGAATATTCAGTTTTTAATAAATTAACATTTGAAATTCCGTTTAATTCTAATTCATATAACACTTTTCCAGCAGTTGGTGCATCAAAAAGTAATAGCGAAAATTGTTTTACTTTTATGATATTCTGACCTTTTAAAAAGTAATTTTTAAAATTACTTCCAGCATCATCCATAAACAGTTGTTTTTCGATATTGATGTTTAGCTTTCGTAACGTTTGTTCTAATTTTTGTTCTTGTTCTTCTAAACTGATTTTGTTTTTAGAATCGGCTTCGTTTAATGTTATGCTCAGATAAATTCGATCTGGAGTAATCAGTGTATCGACTTTGGCTGCTGTTTCGATATAAGGTTGGTCAATAAAATTTTTCTGCGCAAAGCTGTAAATACTTGTTGAAAGTAGAAGTAGAAATGTCAAAATTGATTTCATAATTGTAATTCGATATTTGGGTTAATTTGTTTTAATTCTTGGATAAATTGTTCTCTCTTTTTCGGTGAAATTAAAATGGAATCAAATTTATTATAATTAATTTCAATTCGATCCAGTGAGAGTGCTGGACTGCTGATCCAACTTTTAGATTTTCTAATGGTTTTGATTTTTTCAATAGGTATGGTTTTATGAACGATAAATCCAACCTGAACAACTAATTGTTTTGAATGGGTATTGATTATATAGGTCGTAGTTAAAACTAAATAGGTAATAAACATAAACAACAAGCCAATAAATACTATTCCGATGAATTTAAAATCGGTATAAACAAAATAGAATAAAGAAATCAAGGGGAGATATGCTAATAGAATAAATTCAGTTCCAATTTTAGATTTATAGGTATTAGTCATAGTGAATTAATTTCCTTAAAAATAAAAAAAGCTACCGAATTTCGATAGCTTTTAGAATTTATAATTTGCCTTGTTTTAAGGTTAAAAGTAAATGCTGAATAATAACAACGAATCCAACCGAAACTAAGAATAACATTCCAGCTTCAAAAGCGAGTTTCGGATTAGCGCCTTCAATTTTTAAGAAAATCAAATATGCTAATAATGTTGTTGTCATTTGAATCATTCCGCTTCGTAAACCAACTTTATTGATGGCTGCACGATCCTTGGCTTTAAAACCCCATATCAATTGATGAATGGTTGGAATTAATAAACCAATAAAGGCAATGATAGTATAAGTGATAATCATTACAATTTAATTTGTTTTTGCATTTGTTCCACCACTTCATAAGTCGCAGGACAAATCAACGTATTTTTAATGGTTAGATGATTGATTTGATAAAACTTCTTACGATCCGTATGCGGATATTCACGACAAGCTTTTGGTCGATCTTCGTACACCAAACAATAATTATCCGAATCCAAGAATGGACAAGGTGTTTGTTGTAAGACATAATCGTTATCTTCATCAATGCGTAGATATTTCTCGATAAATTGGCTTGGTTTCAAACGAAACACATGCGCCAAACGTTCAATATCTTTATTGGTAAATAGAGGTCCAGTTGTTTTGCAACAGTTGGCACACGAAAGACAATCGATACGATCGAAAACTTCTTCGTGGATATCCTCCATTTGTTGGTCTAAATTTTTAGGTGGTTTTTTCTTCAGCTTTGCTAAAAACGCTTTGTGTTCTTTTTGTTTTTCGCGGGCTTTTTTGAAATATTCTTCTAAATTCAACCTAATCCTTTTTAATTTCTTGTTCTGCTTTGATGCCTCTTAATTTTCCGAACTCTTCAATCACAGTATGATGAGTAACCGTTTTATCTTTAAAGAAGTTCACAAAGTATTGTTTTTCTTCGTCTGTTGCTTCCAATTGGTTTAAGATGTTCATCAAGTGCATTTTCATGTGTCCTTTTTGGATTCCAGTTGTCACTAACGAACGTAAAGCCGCAAAGTTTTGCGCTAAACCAGCGACAGCAACGATTCCCATCAATTCACAAGCTGAAGGTTTTCCTAAAATTCCTAACGCTAATTTTACGATTGGATGTAAAGATGTTAATCCACCAATTGTTCCTAAAGCGGTTGGTAAATCAATCCAAAAACGGAAAATTCCATCTTTTACTTCACAATGTGTTAAGGAAGAATATTGACCATCTTTTGCTGCATACGTATGCGCACAAGCTTCTACCGCACGGAAATCATTTCCTGTTGCGATAACCACTGCATCAATTCCGTTCATGATTCCTTTGTTATGCGTTGTCGCACGGTAAGGTTCAATTTCTGCAATGCGAACGGCACGAGAGAATTTTTCTACGAATTCTTCAGCCGAAACATTTCCTTCCGCTAATTGTTCAACAGGACAAGAAACTTCAGCTCGTACAATACAATCTGGTGTGTAGTTCGATAAAATACACATGACGATTTGCACTGACTCTTTTTCTTCAGATGTAAAAGTATCATCAGCATCGATTTCATTTTTCAATGTTTTGGCAAATTGCTCTAAACATGAATTAATGAAATTCGCTCCCATCGAATCCACCGTTTCAAACGATCCTTTAATTTGGAAGTAGTTTTCTAAATCTGCAGTTTTATCAATTAATTCAAGGTTTAAGATTCCACCATTACGCGCACGCATATTTTTGGTAATATCATTCGTTTCCTCGATTAATTTTGCTTTAATATTGTTTTCAAACGCTGTTCTTAATTTTTCAACATCACCTTCATACATGAAATGAACGTGACCTAATTTCGTTGTTGAAAGAACGGTTGTTTTAAATCCACCTCGGTCTAACCAAAACTTAGCCGCTTTAGAAGCAGCTGCAACTACCGAAGATTCTTCGACCGCCATTGGGATCGTGTATAATTCATCGTTGATTAAAAAGTTTGGTGCTAAACCAAAAGGCATATAAAAGTTAGAGATTGTATTTTCAGAGAATTCGTCGTGCAGTTTTTGTAAGTCTGCATCGTCGTTCCAATATTGTTTCAAAGTTTGGATGGCTTTTTCGTCACCATTAAGGTATTCGTTGACTAACCATTCAATTTTTCCTTCTTTCGATAATTTCGAAAATCCTTCTACGGGTTGATGTTTCATATTGGATGATAAATTTTAATTGTTGCAAAATTAAGAACCTTTGTTTTATAAAGTTGAATAAATCTTATGGAATTGCCTAATTATTTAACATTGTTTGTAACAAAAGCATAGTTATACGGACTGATAGAATAACTATTTTGTTATATTTGATTGTTTATACACATGTTTTAGGATAAGATTATGAAAAAGACTTTATTAAGTTTTCTGGTTTGTACGGTAAGTATGTATACTTATGCACAGAAAATTACGTTGGAAAACATTTACGGAGGAAAATACAGCGAACGTGGTTTGCGTGGCGTAAACTCGATGAATGATGGAGAAAATTACACGATACTAAATGAACAAGGTTTAGTAAAGAAAACGTATCAATCGACATTGAATAAATCCATTGATAAGGAAGTGGTATTAGTACCAGGAAAATTCCAAGGATATGAATTTTCAGCTGATGAGCGTTATGTGTTACTACAAAACAATGCTGAGAGTATCTTCCGTCATTCGTTTACAGCAACGTATGAAGTGTTTGATACGCAAACGAAATCTAAAGTAAAAGTCTTTGATGGTAAAGCTATTCAAGAGCCCTTATTTTCACCAGATGCTTCTAAAGTTGCATTTGCTTATGAGAACAATTTATATGTTCAAGATTTAAAATCGAACCAAATCACTCAAATCACAAAAGATGGAAAGAAAAATGAAATCATCAATGGAATTTGCGATTGGGTGTACGAAGAAGAGTTTGGATTTGTTCGTCATTTCGATTGGAATGCCGATGGAACAGCTTTAGCTTTTGTTCGTTTTGATGAATCGAAAGTAAAAGAAATCAATATTCCGATTTATTACCAAAATTTATATCCTCAAGAATTAAAATTCAAATACCCAAAAGCGGGAGAAGATAATTCAGAGGTTTCATTACATGTTTACAATGTAAAATCGAACACAACAGACAAAGTTGATTTAAGTGGAGTACAGAACTATTACATTCCTCAAATCAAATTCTCGAAGAAATCGAATTTATTAACGGTGATTACTTCAAACCGTCACCATAACAGTGTAGATGTTTCATTTTACGACATCAATACTAAAAAAGTAAACAAGTTATTTACTGAAACGAATAAAGCGTGGATTGAAACAGATCATTTCACTTTAGAGTTCTTAAATGATAATTCATTCTTATGGGCTTCGGAGCGTGATGGAAATAATCACATGTATCATTATGCCGATAATGGAAAATTAATTCGCCAGATCACGAAAGGTGATTGGGAAGTAACGCGTTACTACGGATACAATCCTGCGAACAAAACAATCTATTACCAATCGACTGCAAATAATGGAAAGCGAGTTTCTACAGAACGTCAGATTTTTGCAGTTTCATTAGATGGAAAGAAAACAACGCAGTTAACAAAATTAGCGGGAACTAATAATGCCGCGTTCTCAAAGAATTTCACTTATTTCATCAATACATTCTCTAACATCGATACACCTCGTACGGTAAGTTTAGTGGAAACGAAAACAGGAAAAGATTTAGGAATTATTATGAACAATGATCACGTAAAACAGCGTGTTCAAGCAGATAATATTGGATCAAAAGAATTATTCACTTTAACAACAGCTGCAGGTCACGAATTGAATGCTTATGTAATTAAACCGAAAGATTTTGACCCAAATAAAAAGTATCCTGTTTTAATGTATCAATATTCTGGACCTGGTTCTCAAAACGTCAATAACACATGGCAATCGACAAACGACTATTGGCACCAAATGCTAGCACAAGAAGGTTACTTGGTTTTCTGTGTAGATGGTCGTGGAACCGGTTACAAAGGTGAAGCATTTAAGAAAGTCACGTATATGCAATTGGGTAAATATGAAGTGGAAGATCAAATTGCTGCTGCTGTAGAAATCGGAAAATTACCTTACGTAGATGCATCTCGTATTGGAATTTGGGGATGGTCGTTTGGTGGATATATGTCGTCTAATGCATTATTCAAAGGAAACGACGTGTTCAAGGCAGCGATTGCAGTTGCCCCAGTAACAAACTGGCGTTTTTATGATACAGTTTACACGGAACGATTCATGCGAACACCACAAGAAAATGCGGCTGGATATGATGACAATTCGCCAATTAATCATGTCGATAAATTTAACAAGGGAAGTTTCTTATTGGTTCATGGAACAGCAGACGATAATGTACATACACAAAATGCATTTGAGTTATCTGAAGCCTTAATTCAAGCCAATAAAGATTTCCAAATGTTATACTATACGGACAAAGATCACGGAATTTACGGTGGAAACACACGCGTACATTTGTATCGTCAGATGACAAACTTCTTAAAGAACAACTTATAAAACACATAAAAACACATAAAAATGAGCCAAGACAAAAGTTTAGTTAGCCATCTCCATAGTTTGGGAATGGATGACAAAATGGTAAATGGACATCCGGCAGGATTATTCGTCCTGTTCTTTACCGAAATGTGGGAACGTTTCAGTTATTACGGAATGCGTGCCTTATTAACCCTTTTCTTAATCAGCACGATTGCAGATGGAGGATGGGGATGGACCAATTCCGAAGCGATGAAATTATACGGAACCTATACAGGATTAGTTTATTTGACACCATTATTAGGGGGGATTATTGCTGATAAAATCACAGGGTATAAAAAAGCAATTTTAATCGGTGCGCTAATCATGACTTTAGGACATTTATCGATGGCCTTTGAAGGAATTGCACCATGGTTTTTCTATCTGGGATTAGGTTTAATGATTCTTGGAAACGGAATGTTTAAACCTAATATTTCATCGATGGTTGGGAATTTATATCCTGATACAAGTTCTAAGAAGGATGCAGGTTATACGATTTTCTACATGGGAATTAATGCAGGAGCGTTTTTAGGAATGTTATTGTGTGGTTACATTGGAGAGAAAGTAGGTTGGCATTATGGATTTGGATTAGCTGGCGTTTTCATGTTCTTCGGAATGTTACAATTTTACTTTGCGGAAAAAATCTTCGGGATCATTGGTGAATCACCAAAAGAAGTACAAGCTTTTCATGATAAAAAAGTAGCCAATCACGAAGAAGAGGATGAGGTGATTCCAGCCAATGTCGTAAGAGACCGTTTAATTGTTGTGGCCGTACTAATGTTAGCCAGTATTGTATTCTTCTTGGCATTTGAACAAGCAGGAGGATCAATGTCGATTTTCGCTAAAGATTATACACAACGTGTTTTAGAAGGTGGAGCAGCTACAACGTTCAAATGGATTGATACGATTTTGACCATTGTTCCCATTGCGATAGTTACAGTTGTATTGTACGCTTTAGCCAAACAAATCTATAAACAGTATCCGTTAACCATTATTTTTACCGCGATTTCTTTTGTCATTATTTGGGGATTAGGATTATGGAAAATTTTCAGAGAATTTAATTCAGTAGAAACAGAAGTAGCTGCTTCTTGGTTCCAAATCTTAAATTCATTTTTCATCATTGCTTTAGCATCATCCTTCAGTAAATTCTGGGAGAAAATTTGGAATCCTTCAGGACCTGTAAAATTTGCTTTAGGATTAATTTTAGTTGGTTTAGGATTTGCAGCATTAGCCTATGGTGCGATGGAAATTCCACAAGGTGCAAAAACAGCTTCAGTGAGCATGATTTGGTTAATTGTGGCGTACTTCTTTCACACAACAGGAGAATTATGTTTATCACCTGTTGGATTATCGTATGTTTCAAAATTATCACCCAAGAAATTTATCGGATTATTATTCGGATTTTGGTTTTGTGCTTCAGCCATTGCCAATTTTATTGGAGGATTCTTAGGTTCGTACATCGACCAAATTGTAGAAACACATTCGATGGCGTATTTCTTTATGATTTTTGCAATTATTCCTGCAGTTACTGCATTAATTTTAATTGCATTAAATCCTATCTTAAAACGAATGATGCACGGAATTAATTAATCAATTCTCAAAAAACATATATTAAATAAAAAAAACCTCTGCTTTATCGGAGGTTTTTTTTATTTTCGTTGATTGCTAACAAAATCTTAAAAGATTTTTAGCGTGTATTAAATATTATGAGTCAGAAATTAACATTAGAACAAATTCAAAATTTCGAAGGGAAATATCCTGTTCAATTATGGCATTTGTTCATGGTAGAAATGTGGGAACGCTTTTGTTTCTACGGAATGAGAGGGGTATTGGCTATTTTTATGGTAGACCAATTAAAATTGACTGATATGGCTTCCAATTTAAAGTATGGAGCTATTCAAGCCTTTGTGTATGCGTTTACATTTATTGGAGGTGTTTTCGCAGATAAAATTTTAGGATTTAAACAATCTTTGGTTTTCGGTGGAATCGTAATGATTTTAGGAAATTTGTTAATTGGAATTGATCCTGAACATTTTTTCTATTACGGAATTGCCTTGACGATTGTAGGAACAGGTTTCTTCAAACCTAATATCTCGTCAATGGTTGGTGAGTTGTACAAAGAAGGCGATCCACGTCGTGACGCTGGATTTGGATTATTCTATTCCGGAATCAACATTGGAGCGCTTTTAGGAGGTGCGGTTTGTGTATATTTAGGAAAATACTTCGGATGGAATTTAGCATTTTTATCCGCTTCTGCAGTAATGGTTATCGGGGTGGCATTATTCCTTTATTACAAAAATGAATTAGGGCCAATTGGAGATTCACCATTGTTAAATTTAGAGCCAGCAAAACGTAGAATTAGAGAACTTGCAGTGTATGGAGGAGCATTATTGTCGCTTCCATTAATCTACAAAATGATTGAAAATACGGACTATACAGATTACTTTATGTATGCAATTGGTCCAATTGCTTTAATTTATTTCTTCATCGAATTATTCAAAATTAAAGATGAAGGCGTAAAGAAAAAATTAATTGCAGCCATCATTTTTATTGTATTCTCAATCATCTTCTTTGCCTTTTTCGAGCAGAGTGGTGGATCATTAGCATTATTTGCAAAGAACAATTTATCTCACGATTTATTATTCTTCCAAATGGATCCAAATGTGGTGAATAACATTTCAAATGCATTCTTCGTAATCTTATTCTCACCATTGTTAGGTTTAGTTTGGTTATGGATGGCAAAACGTCGTATCGAGCCAAATACAGTAGTTAAGTTTGGTTTAGGATTTTTATTTTTAGCAGGTGCATTTTTTATCTTCTATGCCACAAAATTCTTTGCAGATCCAGCCACTGGAATTACTTCTTTAAACATTTTTACAGCAGGATATTTAGTCATCACTTTCGGTGAATTGTGTCTTTCTCCAATCGGATTATCGATTATTACCAAATTATCACCAAACCGTTTAGTGGGAATGATGATGGGGTTATGGTTCTTAGCATCGGCTTATGGACAATATGTAGCAGGATTATTAGGGGCAGGAATGTCTTCTCCAGATGATTCAGCTTCAGCCATGGTGAAATTACAATTGTACACAGAAGGGTATTTCCAATTAGGAATTTACGCTTTAGTCGCAGGGGTAATTTTAATTGCTATTTCTCCATTGATTCGAAAATTAATGCAAGACGTAAAATAGTAACAAACGAAAAATAAATATAAATAATTAACAATGAGCGCGGTAAAAGAACAGAATTTTTTCGACTCTAAAGTATTGGGACACCCGTCGGGATTGTTCGTACTATTCTTTACAGAGATGTGGGAGCGTTTCTCATTTTATGGGATGCGTGTCTTATTAATCAATTTCTTAACATCAGCAATTATTTCTGACAAAGGACCTTTATTCAACGGTTGGGGATGGGATGCAGAGCAAGCAGGTGCGTTATACGGTACCTATGCAATGTTATTATACATTACACCAATCTTTGGTGGAATCTTAGCAGATAAGCTTTTAGGTTATCGTTGGGCTGTTGTAATTGGTGCCATTATCATGACCATCGGTCACGCGTCGATGGCGTTAGATGCTCCGATATTTATGTATATTGGTCTAGCTTGTTTAGTTATCGGTACAGGTTTCTTTAAACCCAATATGACATCAATTTTATCTGAAATGTATAAGAATTATCCAGAGAAAAAGGATGGAGCTTATACGATTTTCTACATGGGAGTAAATGCGGGAGCATTCTTCGGGATGATGTTATGTGGTTACTTAGCTGAAAAAATTGGATGGCACTGGGGATTCGGTTTAGCGGGTATCTTCATGTTATTGGGTACATTACAATTCTGGTTTGCAAAGCCTATTTTTGGTACGATTGGGGATCCTCCAACAGCAGAACAAAAAGCTTTAGCAGCTAAAAAAGCAAAGGAGTCAACTGATCCAGATGATAAACCAAACCCATTTACTTTAATTGATAAAATCTTAATTGCCGTAATGACAATTTTCGGTTTAGGATATGCATTTAATGACCCATTATCTAAAGCTGGAGATATCAATTTATTTGACTTTACAGTGGGATCTTTAAAAGGTCAGGATTTCATCATTTTAGTGGCTTTAATCTTATTTTTAGGGGTCGTAATTTCTCGTTTAACGCGTTATACAAAAGTGGTTAGAGATCGTATGATTGCGGTAATTATCTTCGCATTCTTCGTGATTTTCTTCTGGATGTCATTCGAGCAAGGAGCATCTTCATTAGTAATCTTTGCCCGTGATAATGTAGACCGTACGTTAGAAGGAACATCGTTAACGATTTTCAATATTATCAATGCTTTATTAACAATTATTCCATTAGCAATTATTACTTATGTGGTAGCGAAATTAACGCAACAAACATTTGGTAAAGCACCATTATCGAACGTCGTACAAATCGTATGTTTCGTTGGGATTTGGGGAATTGCAATTTGGATGTTATACCGTGAGTTTACTGCAGAATCTTCAGAAATTACAGTTTCTTGGTTTTCGATCTTAAACTCATTCTTTATCATTGCTTTTGCATCATCAGTATCTAAAATTTGGGATTCAAAATTAAACCCACCAGCAGCTGTAAAATACGGTTTAGGATTAATCATTATGGCGATTGGTTTCGGTTTATTAGCATTCGGATCTCACGGAATCCAAGAAGGTGTTAAAGTATCAATGATCTGGTTAGTATTAGCATACTTATTCCACACGTTAGGAGAGTTATTCTTATCACCAGTTGGTTTATCGTATGTATCTAAATTAGTCCCAGCACGAATGATTGCATTCATGTTTGGTATGTGGTACTTAGCGATTGCTATCGGAAACAAATTAGCAGCAATTATTGGTGGTCAAATCGAAAATATTACAAACCAATATTCATTATCAACATTCTTCTTAATTTTTACAATCGTTCCGATTGTAGCTGGTATAATCGTGATTGGATTAAACCCTGTAATGAAGAAGTTAATGCACGGTGTAAAATAATAAAAACAACCACAATGAGAACTTTTATAACTGTATGTACAATTGTATTATCTTCAATTGCTTTTGGACAAAATATCAATTGGCTAACTTTAGAACAAGCTAATCGCGAAGTGAAAGCCAATCCTAAAAAGCCAATCTTATTTACAATTTATACCGATTGGTGTGGATACTGTAAAAGATTAGACAAAGAAACATTTCTAGATCCAGCTGTGGTGAAGTATGTAAACGATCATTATATCGCTGTAAAATTCAATGCAGAAACAAAAGATATGGTGAACTTCTTAGGAATTAATTACACATATATAAGTGGAGCTCGTGCGAATTATTTAGCGTATTATCTAACGCAAGGTCGATTAAGTTATCCTGCCACAGTGATTTTAGATAGCAAGGGCAATACAGAAAAAATAGTTCTGGGGTATCGTTCAGCTAAAGATTTTAGTTCGGACATTAAAATTTAATACGGTAAAAGCCTTGTTCAGAGGTATTCCATAAAAGAGAATCGGATTGATTTCGAATGATTGAATCCAATTCTGAAACATAACGAGGGTAGTTGCTTCCATCAGCAATTACCCTTTTTATTTGGGATAGATGGACCTCTTTTTTAGGTTGAAAACTCGAATTTCGGATTAAGAGATAATCCATGTTTTTGGGAAATTCACTTAGATTTTCACCGATAAATACATTAAATTTTGATGTGAAAATAGCATTTTTCGACTTATAAAATCCATAGGATTTTAGGATAGTATCGAAAGTATAATAATTGATTTTTTTGATTCGTTGACGGATGGTATAAGGTCGAATAATGTAAGCATCAGCAGTAGAATTTTCGTAATTCTCATCATGAAATACAGTTAAATTCTGACCTTCTCTAACTCCAACAATACTCCCTTTATATTGATGAAAAATGATTATTTCATTGCTATTTCTGATGCGTGTTATATCCAAATAGCGATTCAATTGTATCCCTAGAAAACAGCCTAAAATAACAATTATAAAGGTCTTTCTCCGACCTTCGATCAATGGTCGTAATGCTATTAGAATAATCACGATTAGTAATGCAGTAAATGGTGAAATATAAACTTGTTTTAATACCCACGAATCGTGTGTTGCTAACCATTTGATATAGGAATTACAGCCTTCAATAAACAGATTATAAGTACGAACAAATGGTGAGAATGACACCTTAGCACTTTGCATAAAAAGGGCTATCATTGCTCCAATAATCATAAATAGGGATGCTGGTACAAGAATAATATTTCCGAAAAGGAATAGCCATGAAAATTGATTAAAATATAAAGCACTAAATGGAAGTGTCCCGAATTGAGCACTGATACTGGTGCGGGATAAATCAAAAAGATAAATGGACCATCGTTTCTTTGGTCGATAAATTATGGTATAAATAGGGTGTAACCACACAATAAAAAATACTGCTGAAAAGCTCAATTGAAATCCAACATCAAATAGATAATTGGGTTGATATAATAATATAATTAAAGCACTTAAAGCTAATGTATGATAGATATTTTTCGGGCGTTTCAATAGTTCAGACGTATAATAGATCGTTAGCATTAATGAAGCTCTAAAAACTGGAGGTCGCATTTCTACATATAAAGCAAATCCCCATATTATTAATAACGCAACAACTATTTGAATTTGTTTTCCGTGTTTTATCCATTGGAGAGGTTGCAATAGGAATCGAATAATCATAAAGATCATTACAACATGTAATCCTGAGATGGATAATATATGGATCACACCTGTTGCAATATAACTTTCATTCAGTTCATCTGATAATTCTGTTCGATCACCCAAAAGCATAGAAGATATAATTGATCGTGCTTCGAGATGATACCCAGAATTTTCTAATTGATTCCGAATGTTTTCTTTTGATTGGATTACAATTTTTGCCCAATGCTGATGTTTGGATGTATGATATAGTACACTATCCGCATATAGTTGATGGGTAATTTTCTTTCTTTGAAGATATAGCGAATAATTAAATTGATACGGATTTTTTGCATTTTCTAACGGATAAGAAGATCCGTAGACGATGAGTGTGTCTTTTGGATAAATGGAGTTTTTTTGGAGCGGAATATGTAAAAGTGAAATTTTATCGAATGTTAAATTTTGAACCTTATAGCGTAAATATTTTTTGCTCGATTTCTCATTTTCTAGTACGAGTAAAGTATGAATTTTCGAAGGATGAATTTCTTCAAGTTCTTTATATTCAGAAGGTTTTTGGTTTTGATGTAAGATAATACCTAAACAGATGAATTGCAGACCAAAGGCAATATTGGCAATGTTAATATTTTTGATTAATTGGCTGATAAACAAGCAAAAAAGAAGAAGAAGGAAATAAATTCGTAAATTTGTTGCATCAATGAGATACTCAGAAATGAGAATCCCAATGATCACGCAAATTACTAGGAATGAAAATAATTGATTCTTCATCCTAATAATTTACGAAATGATTTGTAATTATTTGATTTTAAATATTTGTAAATCAGTTATTTTAAGTTTTAATTTATGAAACACATTTTAACGATTTTAGTTCTTTTTGTTTCTCAGTTAATTTTTGCTCAAATGGATGTAAAGATTACTGTGAAAAATTTGAGAAAGGTAGAAGGAAATCTATCCATCGAATTTTATAGAAACGTAGAGAATTATACCAAAGGTCAGAATGCATTTAAGAAATTGTATGTTCCCATTAAAGATCTAGATCAGTTTGAGACAACGTTTAAAAATGTAGAGGAATCATATTACGCTGTAAAAGTGTTTGTAGATACAAACAACAATAAGGTTTTAGACCGAAGTTTTTTAGGTGTAAGAAAGGAACCCTATGGCTATTCCACAAACGCTGATCCTTTTTTAAGGGAACCTACTTTCGAAGAAGCTAAAGTTATGGCGACCAAACAAAATAATAATATTATTATTGAATTGAATAACAACAAAGGCGAAGATTAATCTTCGCCTTTTATTATTTAAAAATTTTATAGGAGATTCCAACATTAAAATCAAACAAAGATGTCGATCGTTGGTTAATATTTTCAAACGTATTCCACATGATTCTATAATTGGGTTGCAGATGAATACCCAGCTCCTTTGTAAGTTCATAATTTAATCGAACTCCCGTTTTGGTACTCAATGAACTTTCGTTAATGTTGGTCGCTGTTCCAATCAATTCATGACGATAACTTGAAGAAGATAAAGATATTTCGTTTTTAGATAATAAAAACATGCTCGCTCCAAGAAGGGCATCTACAGACCATCTCTTTTGACGTAAAATGGTATAGGATACATCCAAGGGAATTTCTACAAATTCTATTCGATGTTCAATTCGACCACTCTCCTTTTTAACATTGACCTCAGATAATGTGGAAATTTCATTCTGTAATCGGATATTTTTGCTGTATCGGATATTAGAAGAAACTAACGATGTTTCTTGTTGAGAGGATGTCGTCAAAGGCAATATATTGGTTTGTGTGGCTACAACGTCCATTGTTTGTTGATTCATATTCATTTTAGCAATCCCTGTACTGATGCGTAAGCGATCTGTAACGGCATACGATAATTTAGCGCCAAAATTTACCGCCAATTGGTTTTCGATGTGTTCAGGAAGATAGGTATCTGTTAATACCGATCGATGATTAAGAATAAACGATGGAGAATAATGAGAAGCTAACATCAGTTGTGCGCGAGGTTCTTTAATTTCTTTTATCTTCTCAACTTCGGACTTCTTCTTTAAAATTTCTTCTAGCGACTCTTCTTCACGCTTTTCTTTAGTATTTGGCGGATGGGGAGCATCTGAAATAGTTGTATTGGAGTGTTGAGCGATGGCAGGATTTGATTCCAGAGGTGTTTTCATTATCGGTAAATCATCCCAAAGATCATAAAGTGCTTTATTCTTGTTCGTGGAATCAGTTGGATGATGCTCATTATGTCGAATGAAACTCGATTTCATTTTGTTTTCCGCTAAACCTTCATCCAATGCAGACCAATCAGTTGAATGATTTGAAATATAGTGCTCAGTGTCATCTGCAGTATCTTTCGAACCGATGCTCAAGTTTGAATTTTCAGTCGGAGAAATATTTTTATTTGACTTTTGTTGAACCATGGGTACAGTTTTATGCCCGGGAATTAGATTTTTATCCATATCCTGATTATAAAACAAGGCGAAAATACCAAGGCAAGCCGCTGCTCCTGCGATCCAATAATAGAAAGGAATAATTTTTCGATTTCTTTTAGGTTCGATGTGTTGCTCAATTGTTTTCCAAGCTTCCAAAGGAGGGGCTTGTGGAGCAGATAATTTATCTTTAATATGTTGATCAAACTTATTCATGAATTACCGGTTTTTTCAGAAGATTTAATTTTTCTTTTAAAAGGCTTCTCGCACGGGATAGATTAGACTTGGAGGTATTGACAGAGATGTTTAAAAGCTCTGCGATTTCGAGGTGCTTATATTCTTCAAACACATAAAGATTAAACACTTGCCGATATTGTGGAGGAAGTTCTTGTACAATCTTTAGAAGATCATCATAATCAAAATCATTCAGTTGATTTTCTTCTTCTTCATGGATCGCTTCGGGAATCTTTCCAGCATCGATTTCATAGGTCAGATGCCTTTTTCGAAATTTAGATAAGGCTTGATTGACCATTATCCGTTTCATCCAACCTTCGAATGAACCTTCAAATTTGTATTGATCAATTTTATTAAAGATGGTGACAAATCCTTCTTGAAAAATATCTTGTGCATCTTCGTAGTTTTCAGCATAACGAAGGCATATGGAAAAAAGAATAGGAGAGTACATAGAATACAATGATTCCTGTGCTTTCCTATCTTTATCCTTGCATAGCAGTACAAGATCTTTTAAGGATTTCTCCAAAACTTATATAAAACTTTATTTTTATATGATTTATTCCGCTGGAACATTGAATGTTTGAGAAATGAAGATATCTTCTCCTAACTCATTTTTACCTGCCCATACACGTACAGTATTTTCACCAGCTTCACGAGGAGTTACTGTAAATGTTTTTGTTTCGATTCTTAAATCATTTGTACATTGTGCATTGTTCTTTTGCGAAGCGAATACACCTACATCCGTACGAAGCGTTGTACTTGAATTTAATTTTCGGAATTCTATAAATTCTTGACAGTTTCCAGTTAAAGTATATTTAACCTCAAATTTTGTTGGTTTATTTACCGGTTGTACAGAATCTAGATTGTACGAAATTTCTGTACCTGGAACATAACCATACGTTAAAAATTCTTGATTGGTGTCGTCGTCTAAACAACTAACGGTTGCTAATCCTACAAAAGCAATAATTAAGAAGTAGCTGAATAATTTTGCGATTTTCATAATGTAATTTTTATTTAAAGTTATTGATTATTAGATGCAAAAAAATCAAACGGTTGCGTAGAATTGAAAATTTTAACAAAAAAAATCCTCTTGAAGTCATTCAAGAGGAAAGAATTATGCTATTAAGTCATTTACAATTAAAGTTGCCGTCCGTTTGGATGCACCTACACCACCTAGTTTATGATATAAGGCATCATAGTCGTTTAAGATCTGATCACGTTTCGGAGTGTTTAAAATTAAATGCAATTCATGTTTGATATTTTCATACGTTAAATCATATTGAATCAATTCTTTGACCACTTCACGATCCATAATAAGATTGACTAATGAAATAAACTGAATGTTTTTTACCACGCGTTTACCAATTTCATACGATAAAGCATTTCCTTTATAACAAACGACTTCCGGTACTTTTAATAAAGCCGTTTCTAGAGTAGCTGTTCCAGAGGTAACTAAAGCCGCATGAGACATACGTAATAAATCGTAAGTTTGGTTCTCAACAATTTTTAAATTTTCTCCTGCAATAGCTTTATAATTTGCAATGGGTTGAGAAGGAGCTCCTGCAACTACAAATTGATAATCTGGGAAATCTTTTTCTACCGATAGCATTAAAGGTAATTTTACTTTAATTTCTTGGGTACGGCTTCCAGGTAATACCGCAATGATTGGTCGATCATCTAAACCATATTTTTGTTTGATCTCATTCACGTTAACTTCTGGTAAATTGTCCAAAGAATCTAATAATGGATTTCCAACAAAGTCCACTTTATAGTCATAACGCTGATAAAATTCTTCTTCGAAAGGAAGAATCACAAACATTTTATCCACTAATTTTTTAATTTTATGCACACGCCCAGTTTTCCAAGCCCAGATTTGCGGTGAAATATAATAGTAGATTTTGATGCCTAGAGATTTAATAAAAGGGGCTACTTGTAAATTAAATCCAGGATAATCCACCATAATAACACAATCGGGTTGATAGGCTGCGATATCTTTTTTGCAGAATGAAAGATTGGTCATAATCGTTCGAAGATTCATAATCACTTCCGCAAATCCCATAAATGCTAAATCACGATAGTGTTTAACAATGGTTGCGCCTTGTGCTTGCATTAAATCTCCACCCCAACAACGAAATTCGGCATTCGGATCTTTGATTTTGATTTCTTTCATTAAGTTCGATGCGTGTAAGTCGCCCGAAGCTTCTCCTGCAATGATATAATACTTCAATGGATATTGATTTTTCGTATCACAAAGATACTACTTTCTATCATCAAGAGGTTCGAGGTGTTGATTAATATTTGTAATTTTACCTGACTAAAAAGTAAGATGCAATGGCAGACGAAATTATTAATAAAGTTGCGAATAGTAGCTTGATCACTATAGATTTAGAAGATTTTTATCCGGATGGACCACGTGTTATTTTCGATTTAAAAGATTGGTTGTATGAAGAAATCATTTTAAGAGAAAAAGATTTCAGACAAAACTTAAAAGAGCATGATTGGACACAATATGAAGGGAAGTATGTCGCGATGACATGTACTGCAGATGCAATTGTACCATCATGGGCCTACCTATTGGTCGCTACTTACCTACAACCTGTAGCAAAAAGAGTAGTGCACGGAACATTAGCAGAATTGGATCAGATGTTATATACGGAAATTATTAAAGATTTACCAATTGAAGAGTATCAAGATGGAAAAATCATTGTAAAAGGATGTTCTAAAAAGCCTGTTCCAGATTCCGCTTATATCCAATTAATTGAAAAATTACAGCCTATAGCCAATTCCTTAATGTTTGGTGAAGCCTGTAGTACAGTTCCTTTGTATAAAATGAAAAAAGCATAAAAAAAAAGCACTTCTTTCGAAGTGCTTTTTTATGACATATGATTTTAGAATCCTCCCATTCTACCTCCTCGGTTTCCACCTCTTGGACGATTAAATTCATTTGAAGGACCAGTTGATTTCCCACCAAATTGGTTTAAGTTAAACGTTAGTGAGAACATAATAAATCGTGTAAGGATTGTATTGCGTTGATCACTGATAAACTCGTCTGAAATTGTTCTTGTATAACTGTTGTTTTGGTTTAAGATATCATATATTTTAAATCCAGCTTCGATCTTGTTATCAAAGAAAGAATACATCATTTGCATGTTCCATAAGAAGAAATCTCTACGGAATCCAGCAGCCATTCTTGAGTTGTTATTGTACGATAACTCATTTGTCCAAGTTAAATTCTTCGGCCAAGTTGTAATCGTTCTTAAATTAAAACTATGTGTTGTATTCGATTGTTGATCGATCGAATAGTTTTCGTATTTCGAATTCGTAAATCTGAAATTATAAGATGGTGAAATTGTCACATAATCATTCCAGTTCCATGTAAAACGAATATTTGGTGAAATTGTTGAATTATATGCCGTATACAATCTCGAGTTACGATAACCTTGTTGACGAGCATAGCTTGAATTTAAACCTACATTTAAATTTAATTTGTTTCCAGATTTACTTAATTGTTTGCTGTAAAATAAATTTCCATTTAAACGATAATTTCCTTCTACATTCGTGTAAGATGAAATTGTCATTAAGTTTTCGTCAACTTCCGAATAGTTTACAATACTTGAAGTATTGTAGTTATAGGTAAGATTTGCATTTAAACCTTGACGCGTTTTACGGTCAAAATTCGAGAAGTTTAACGATAGTTGGTGTGACTTATTTGGATTCAAATCAGGATTACCCACATAAGTTACTAATGGATTAGATAAATTCTCAATGGCTAATAATTGATCTGTACTAGCAATGCTTGTATTGTATTGGTAGTTGAATGCTAAACTATTATTCCCCGCTTGATAACGAATCGTAGATTGTAACGATGGTAAAACTTCTTTTACATTTAAGAAGTAATTTTCGTTGTTGTAAAAACCAAAGTTATCTTGATTATAAATGTTCGTTCCCGCTTTAATATTCCCAGAGAATTTCTTTTTGTTTAACTGAATTTCAGCATAAGGCGAGAATGTATTTAAAGTGGTTTCAGTATAACGAGATAATAAATCATTTCGTCCAATAAACTGATCAGTTAATTCGTCATAATCCCATGTAATATCATCATTCTCTTTGTAATTATAAGCATAACGAGAACCTAAAGCAATTTTTAAAGAGTCTGTTACAGGAATATTATAATTGAAATCAAATCCTACCGAATTTGTTTTGTTGTTGGTATTATTTAACTGATTACGAATATCATCAGGTTTATTCGCAAAGAATGTACTTTGTTGAATACGGTTTTCTGAATCTGTTGTTCCAATCGATACATCCGCATTCGCATTGATGTAAGACTTGTTTTTAAAGCCTTGGTACCATGAGATTTGAGAATCAAATGTATTAGTATCCGATTCACGTTTTGTTTCACCATAACTTTCATTTCGTAATACACCATCCGCATCCCATGATTGGCTATCGCTTTTATTAGAAGACGATGAACGGTTCAGTTTAAAACTTGGAGTGAAGTAGATTTTCGTTAAGTTTTTATTCCATTCTAAAGTCGCTCCTAAATTATGTCCGAACGTTTCCGTTTTTGATAAAGTATTGGATTCTTCTGTATATGTATTTTCAGGTAATAAGTTTTCACGACGAGTATAATTATCATTCTTATTGTATGAATGATTAAAATTATAGTTCCCTCCAACACTTAATTGATCGTTAATTTTGTCGGTATAGTTCAAACCAATAGAAGAACTATTTGTAATTCCATTTCCTCCACGACGTCCAATACCACCTCGACCAAATGAACCTGCACCATTCGATAAACCGGTACTAGCAATGTCGTTCGAAGAACCAATTAAACTGATTTTTCGGCTTCCTTTAAAATAGTTAGCCATGATGTTCGATTCGTAGCGATTATCAGTACCATATCCCACAGTACCTTTCACCATGTACCCCTGTTTTTTATCTTCTTTTAAAGTGACGTTAATTGAAGATTTATCTGAACGTGAGCGTTCTCCAGAGAATTTTTCGTTACGGGTTTTATAATCAGATACTTGAATTTTTTTGATGATGTCTGCTGGAATATTTTCCAACGCAATTTTTCCATCTGTTCCGAAGAAAGGCTCTCCATCAATCAAAATTTCATTGACTTCTTTTCCATTGACAGTAAGTTTTCCATCATCATCGATATCTACACCAGGCAATTCTCGTAGTAAAGCTTCCAAATTGGCATTTGGCTTTACTTTATACGAACTTGCATTAAATTCGATGGTATCACTTTTAATGACTACTGGATCAGTTGTCGTGATTAATACTTCTTTTAATTGAAGAATTTCAGGACTAATTGTAATAACTCCTAAGTCCATATCAGAAGTAAGTTTTGTAAACTCACGAGTGGTAACCCCTTCCATTGGATCATCAAAGATGATATAAAAAGGTGTATCCCTTTTGGGAATTTCGAAGATAAAATTTCCTTCTTCGTCTGTACTCGAAGTTGCAATTTGAATAGAATCTGATTTGTTTCCAACAATGATGGAAACATCAGTTAAAGGGAGTTCAATTTGATCTTGAATCTTACCTTTAATTTTGAACTGTTCTTGTGCAAAAGTAACTAGTGCACTGAAAAACAATAGGAATGTAATTATTCTTTTAAACATTGGTAATTAAATGATACATATATGACCAAAAAATCGACCAAAAGTTTAATTTCTATCTAATTTTTTTCCAATTTTGATTTTTAATCGTCGCGGTATCGATTTCAGATATCGTATTAAAAAGAGGTGTTATACTCATTACCCGATAAGTTTTTTCTTGTCTTAAATCCATTTCGGGACAAAAAGTTTCAATCAATTTTATTTTTTCTGAAGAGGATCTTACCGATTCATATAAAACAGCTTTTTCTTTTTTGTAGATCTCCCAACTTTGACAATTCGCGACAGAAGAATAATATTTAAATAAGAAGAATGGAAGAATTCCGATCAGTATTCCTAAAATAAATTTTAAAATATTTACCCATCGCCAACCCTCACTTTTTTTTATGGCTAACATAAATAAGAAGTAGATGCTGGTCCCTGCCGAAAACGTTAAAATTTTAGGAAAGATTTGGGCAAATTGGTAATCTGCAAATTCCAAACTAATGTATTCACCAAACACAAAATAACTAATGAACCAAATGATAATTTGGATAAAAGTTGTTTTAAGAATTAATTTCAAAGGTATATTCATGTGAATGGTTTAGCTAATGTAAAATTAAAGATTAATTCCTGCACACCAAAGGATTTTGCAGGAATCAATCTCAAGGTATTTTATTTGTATTCTTTGATTAAGTTTTCAAGAACTTCAGTTGCCGATTCTGCTAAATTAGTTCCTGGTCCAAAAATCGAATGTGCTCCATTTTGATACAAGAAGTCGTAATCTTGTCTTGGAATCACACCTCCAACCACGATATACACATCTTCTCGACCTAAAGCTTTTAACTCTTTGACCACTTCAGGAACTAAAGTTTTATGCCCAGCGGCCAATGATGAAATTCCTAAGATGTGAACATCATTTTCGATGGCTTGTTTAGCCACCTCAGCTGGGGTTTGAAATAAAGGAGCAATATCTACATCAAATCCCATATCGGCATATGATGTCGCAACAACTTTAGCACCGCGATCATGCCCATCTTGTCCCATTTTAGCGACCATAATACGTGGGCGACGACCTTCTAATTCTGCAAATTCGTCGGCCAACTGACGGGCTTTTTCAAAACTTTCCATTTTTCCTGCGTCCATAGCATAAACTCCTTGTATTCCTCTTGTAATGGCTTTATGTCTTCCATAAACCGCTTCCAATGCATCAGAAATTTCACCTAATGTCACACGGCGACGAGCAGCTTCGATGGATAATTCCAATAAATTTCCATTTCCAGTTCGTGCAGCTTCTGTCATTTGAGTTAATATTTCGTCTACTTTGGCTTGGTCACGTGTTTCACGAATATGATTTAAACGATCAATTTGTTTTTGACGAACTGCCGTATTATCAATATCTAAAATATCAAATGCTTCTTGTTCTAGTTTTGATTGAAAAGCATTTACACCAATAATGGCATCTTCGCCCGAATCAATTTTTGCTTGTTTTTTTGCAGCTGCTTCTTCGATGCGCATTTTTGGAATACCAGCCTCAATGGCTTTCGTCATTCCACCCAATTCGCGTACTTCTTGGATGTATTCCCATGCTTGATTAGCCATTTCATTTGTTAATGCTTCAATCATAAAGCTTCCACCCATAGGGTCAGCAGTTCTACAAATTTGAGTTTCTTCTTGCAGAATGATTTGTGTATTACGCGCAATACGTGCAGAGAAATCAGTAGGTAGTGCAATGGCTTCGTCTAACGCATTGGTATGTAAGGATTGTGTTCCTCCCAATGCTGCAGCTAAGGCTTCAATTGCTGTGCGACCAATATTATTGTAGGGTTCTTGTTCTGTTAAACTCCAACCCGAAGTTTGACAATGCGTACGTAACATCAATGATTTAGGATTTTGGGGTTCAAACTCCTGCATTAATTTTGCCCATAACATACGGGCAGCACGTAATTTGGCAATTTCTTGCGTAAAATTCATTCCGATAGCCCAGAAGAATGATAGACGTGGAGCAAAATCATCCACTTTCAGACCTGCTTCTAATCCAGTTTTAACATATTCATAGCCATCTGCCAAAGTATAAGCCATTTCTAAAACAGGTGTTGCGCCTGCCTCTTGCATATGATATCCTGAAATCGAAATCGAATTGAAGCGAGGAATATTTTGAGAAGTGTATTCAAAGATATCCGCAATAATTTTCATGGATGGTGTAGGAGGATAGATGTACGTATTTCGTACCATGAACTCCTTTAGAATATCATTTTGAATGGTACCCGATAATTGCGCTTGCGATACCCCTTGTTCTTCAGCAGCGACAATGTAAAAAGCTAATATAGGTAATACAGCCCCATTCATTGTCATCGAAACAGAAATTTTATCCAATGGAATCTCATCAAATAAAATTTTCATATCCTCTACCGAATCGATAGCAACTCCAGCCTTCCCGACATCACCTACCACACGCTCATGATCAGAGTCATATCCTCGGTGCGTGGCTAAGTCGAAAGCCACTGACAATCCTTTTTGGCCAGCAGCAAGGTTTCTTTTATAAAACGCATTGGATTCTTCTGCAGTAGAAAAACCCGCATATTGACGAATTGTCCAGGGTTGACGAACATACATCGTACTATATGGTCCACGTAAAAATGGGGCTACTCCTGGAAGAAAATCTGTTTGTTTCAGATTTTTTACATCTTCATAAGTATAGCTGTTTTTTACTTGTAAGCTATCTAATTCAAAATTTTCAAGTTCTGGTTGAACAGAATTGAGCTTGCGTTCAAATTTTAGATTTGAAAAATCTGTTTTGTGATTCATAACGCTAATATAAAAAATATAATAGAGATAAAATTCGAGAATTTTAGGTCAATAATTATTTTACATCTATATGATATTGAGTCGTTTGGTAAGATTATTGAAGCTAAGCTACAAAACCACAACTCATGATTTTAGAATTTAGTAAATTAAGTATTGAAGAAGTAATTGATTCAATAGACGAGAATAAAGCAACGGAATGGCAGTTAGATATTCGAAATTTTTTAAAAACTTATGCCGATCAAGAAGCGTTAGTCACACTTTCTGAACTCCAGGGTGAAGTCATTTTTTATGTTGATTTAAAAATTAAGAATATTAAACATACGGCTATTGCTTTAAACGAATTTTTAGCTTTAAAACAAGGAGATACAACGATTTTAACGGAATCCGTACGACGTAAAGTTGGGGTAATTATTCTGGCTCAAGCCATTGAAGGGAAAATGGATATTCATTGCAATGAATTAACAGATGAAATTAAAATTCCTTACACAGGACAAGACCAAAATTCTATTCATTGGGGCCTTAATTATGTTTATTTGAACGAAAATCAAGTGAATAATTCCCAATCTGTATTGCATCGTATTGAAAAAGTTGCGATTGCTTCTTATGGAATGAAAGATGAGACAAAAGCTGGAATTTCAAAAAATGATGATCAGTCTATTTTTGAAGTTTTTAGTGTGAAATCATATCCTGTAGCAGTACGAAAACTTGGAGAAAGTGAATTTACAGTTATTGGTGATGTTGAAATATCACGTTCCATAAATGGACATTTACTTCTTAATTCGCCTTTATTCAGTAAAGAAATTGATACGCAGAAGGTCGTACTCCTGGAAAATGATAAATCTTTTCGTTGGTTATTAAAACATGAATATTTGGATGATGAATCAAATCAAATTATCGATTTTGATCATATCGAAGAAGTGTTAGCGCCACATATTCCTTCGCGATTTGTAGTTTTAAATTTTCCAGACGCGGAAACAGGTAAAGATGTGGTAACTCTAGTCGTAAAACGTCTATATATTGATGATTTTAATTTCCCGACAGAAGGATTGAAAGATTATGAAATTCCAAGACAAAATTATTCAATTGGAGATTTTCCTGAAACAGATGATCGTGCAATAATTCGTGATGAAGTAAAAAGATTATTAGCTCAACATTAATAAAAAAATCAGACCCTGAAAGGAGTCTGATTTTCTTTTGAATGAATTAAAATATTAATACTGAATATCGATTAACGACTTTAATGGAATAGAAACTCCATTTTTAATCTGTAAGTACTTTTCAGTTACACTCCATACGGTTGTCTCAATTTTTTTTGGACCTTGATCCGTTTGGAAAGTGATATATGCTTTTGATTTGAATTCGTTTCCTAGTCTTACGGCATTTAATAGTTTGTCTTTCTGTACATGAACGTCTTCTTTTGGAGCTTCTAAAAATTTGAAGTTAATTACTTCTTCTTTTTCAATTAATTCTACATCCATCATCTTTCTCTCTTTTTTATGGTTTTATTTTTTCTGTTACACCTACCTAAATTACAAATGAAATCGAATATAAACTAATATTTGTCATGATTTTTTAAATGCGTTTTAAGTGGAATGTTTTTACCAATAATTCAAAAACTCGACCATAATCACGTTATTCTAAAATTATTCCCTCAAAAATTATTAATTTTGCACTATGTCAGACGAAAAGATATTTAAATCCGGATTTGTGAACATCATAGGTAATCCTAATGTGGGAAAATCTACATTGATGAACCTATTAATGAAAGAGCGTTTAGTAATTGCTACACATAAAGCACAAACCACGCGTCATCGTATCAAAGGAATCTTAACAGGAGAGGATTATCAAATTGTATTTTCAGATACTCCTGGTGTGTTAGATCCGGCCTATGAGTTACAAGCCAAAATGATGGAAGCGGTATCGGAATCACTTGTTGATGCTGATGTCATTTTATATGTGGTAGAAATCGGAGAAAAACGTTTGAAGAATGAAGAGATCTTTGCTCGCATTCAAAAAACATCTACTCCAATTATTTTATTACTAAATAAAATTGATACAGCAAATCCTGAGCGATTAAATGAGGCTGTAGAGTACTGGCATGAACTTTTACCTAATGCAGAAATTCTACCAATTTCGGCAAAGGAAAATGTAAATGTTGATTTATTAATCAACAAGATCAAAGCAATTATACCGGAGGGTCCACAATATTATCCAGAAGATCAATTAACGGATAAATCTGAACGATTTATTGTGAATGAAGTAATCCGTGAAAAAATCTTATTAAATTATACTAAGGAAATTCCTTATTCTGTAGAAGTCGTGACAGAGCGATTTAAAGAAGAAATTAATTTGATTTCTATTGAAACAGATATTTATGTTGAGCGTGATTCTCAAAAAGGAATTATCATTGGACATAAAGGGGAATCATTATCAAAAGTAGGGAAGGAAGCCCGTGAAGAATTAGAAAAATTCTTTGATAAAAAAGTCTTCTTGAAACTATTTGTTAAAGTTAAAAAAGATTGGCGTAAAAAAGAAAATGATTTACGTCGATTTGGTTATTAAATATTCATTTTAAATAAACATCAAGCGTTGAGATATCAACGCTTTTTTTGTGCTTAAAATTTTGATTGTTAGTATATTTAAGAAAATAATTAATCAATCATAAACAAAAAAAATCAATGGCAACAATATTATTTCCAACCGATTTCTCTCCAACAGCAAATAACGCTTTTCAATACGCATTAAACTTAGCACGAGTAATTGGTGCTGACTTGCGAATTGTAACAGTAAAAACTCATTTAAAAGAATATTTAAATCTTCAACAAAATGAATTTGATCAAAAAATAAAGGAATTACAAGATATCGCTTTAGGTAACAATTTAACAGAGGTTAAAATGACCAGTTCATTAGAAGTAGGAGATCTAATTTTAACAATTTTGGATATCATTCGAAAAGAGCACATTGATTATGTGGTAATGGGTACAAATGGAGAGAATAGTTTTGGGAAAAAGTTTTTTGGATCACAAACTATTGCTTTAATTAATAATTCACCTGTGCCTGTTTTAGCAGTTCCTCATGGAGTCGATTTTGTTGAAAGTAGAAAGTTTGCTTATGCTACAATGTGGAACACAAATGAAGAATCAGCCATTAGACAAATGCTTTCATTTTCTGAAAGACATCATTCGAAATTGGATATTGTTCATGTCGAAAAAAAGACTTTATCTATTGATGAAATCATGAAGAAACGAGAATGGGAAGTTGAATTTCCAGAGGCAAATTTTGAGGTGATTAAAAATGATGATGTCGATAGTGCTTTGATTGATTATTGTGAAAATCATCAAATTGATGTGTTAGGACTAATGTACCGTGAACTAAATCCGTTTCAACGATTGTTTAGTGAAAGTCATAGCAAGCGATTATTAACTGAAGCTCAATTTGCGATTTTAGTTTTAAAATCTAAGTAAATTATAACGTGATAAAAACGATGGTGTAAATCATCGTTTTTTTATTGGCTGAATTTTTGCGAAATTTAGATTAGATTCGAATTTAAATGACAGAACTAGAAAAGAAACAGAACCTTAAAAAGCATAAAATGATTGCTACGGGACTATTTGTCTTGATGGCAATCTTGTATGCTGCGATGGTTTATTTGAGTCAAACTTCAGACGCCTCATGGATTGGCTACGTAGAATCCTTCGCAGAAGCAGCAATGGTAGGTGCCTTAGCCGATTGGTTTGCGGTGACAGCATTATTTCGTTATCCGTTAGGATTAAAAATTCCTCATACCAATTTAATTGAAAGAAGTAAAAATGCCATTGGAGAAAATTTGGGAAGCTTTGTAACCAATAATTTTTTAACTCCATCCAATATCCGACCTTATATCATGAAATTAGATGTTGTAAAATTTGTTTCAGATTGGATGAATAAAGCGGACAACCAAACCGTTTTACAAGAGGAAATAAGTGCTTTGGTAAAAAAAATCATTAAAGATTTAGAAGACCAAGAAGTCGTTGATTTTTTAACCCTAAAAGGAGAAGATATTCTGAAGCAATTTAACTTGCAAGAATTGGTTTCAACATCTATTAGCTACATCATCGAAAAAGATAAACACAGTGAAATTTTAGATGCAATTTTACCTAAAGCGAAAGCATACATCAAAGAAAGTGATGTGTTGATTGAAGGAAAAATAAATGAGAAACATCCTGTGATTTCTTTTTTTGCCGGCAAGAAAATTTCAAAAGGAGTAGTGGAAGGAGTTGTAAGTTTTATTGAAGAAATCGAAGATAATCCCGACCATCCGATTCGACATAATATTCAAGAATCCCTTTTGAAAACAGCGGATAAAATAAAATCTGATCCAAATTGGAAAGAGAAATTAAATGCAATGCGTGACGAGTTTGTAACTGCAGATCGCTTAGAAGAGTATGCTTCAGATTTATGGTTGAATCTAAAACAAAATGTATCAGAAAGTTTAGATCAAAAAGATTCTGCAATTCAACGTTATGTTCATAAGAATATTCAAAAATTAGCGGAAAATTTAACGGATAATGATGAGATGATTATAAAAATCAATGGATGGATTCGTCATTTCCTATACCGTATGATTTTACGTAATGTAAAGGAAGTAGAAATGTTGATTAGTCGGACAGTAGGTGATTGGGAAGGAAAAGAATTAAGTGATAAATTAGAATTAGAAATTGGAAAAGATTTACAATTCATTCGTGTCAATGGAACGTTAGTCGGAGGAATTGTAGGTTTAATAATTTATAGTTTAACCCAATTATTTTTTCATTAAAATAGAAAAAGCTCAACTGATGGTTGAGCTTTTTTATTTCTGAAGATTTTATTCTGCGGTAAATACTTTTTCGGATGCCGACCAAATTCTGTAATTCACTTCGTATCCTTTCGGTGCATAAATCACTAAAGGTAAACGACTATTATATCTTACTTTTTCGGAAGGTGCGTAAACGACTTTTTCTACTGCTTGTGTATTGATACATCCCATCATCGTTGAACCAACATCACCATTCGTTTCAAATTGATAATAATTGTATCCCCAACCGTCTAAATTTCTTTCTTGCAATTTCCCCATTAAGAAATAGTTATTACATCCATCGGTCATGGTTTTTTTACCAATCATGATTTCGACCATATAATCGTTTTCATTTACTTTGGGTTCTAAACGAATGATTTTTTGAATTTGTTCTTTTTCAGTTTTAGGAAACATCTTAATATCTTCTTTCATTTGTGCAAAGGTTTGAATGGAAATCATCGAAAATATACCAACAAATAATAACTTTTTCATTTTTAAATTGTTTTAAATCTAATCCTAAGATGAAATTGTAGTACCAAAAGTTGGGTGAAGGATGTTAAATAAAAGCCAAAAAAAAAGACATTCAAAATTTGAATGTCTTTTTTGCTCCTCCTCTTGGGCTCGAACCAAGGACCCTCTGATTAACAGTCAGATGCTCTAACCAACTGAGCTAAGGAGGAGTATCGTTATCGATATTGTTGATGCAAATATAGAGCGAAAATTTATATCTCCAAATCTTTTTTCAACTTTTTTTCGTCTGAAAGTCGCTTAAATAGGACAACTTATTGAAAATGAATTAGAAAAATTTCTAAAAAAATTAATCTTTATAATGATAAAATATGCCTTGTTGTGCCGCTGTCCATAGTGGAGCGGTTTTATTTGCTTCTTTTAATGCATCACTTGCCCAAGTATTGCACGTAAAAAAGATGTTGTATGTTCCTTTAGCTTCATAAAACGCATCATTATTTCCGTAGACCATATCTGTCGGAATTAATTGCACTTTTCCATTTGCATCATACTCAAAAGAATTTTTAATGTAATTGACCATTTTTTGATATTCTTCCTTACTCATGTAAAACTTTTTGCAATCCTCACTTTCGAAAAGATGATTATAAAAAGTGGTATGCATGGCAGAATCACCTAACCAAAATGCAGCTTTAAAAGCTGTAGAAAATTTTAAATCACTCCATTCTGGTGTATCCAAATAAAATCCTTTATCTCCCCAACCAAATGCAATGTATTTCATCGGTTGTTTGGATTTTGTATCCGTAAACGGTATCATTTCCGACCAATTGATCACATCGGTTTCTACCGGAACGATAATATCGGTATGCATTCCATTCGTTAAAATAAAACCTGCGACATCATCACTTTCTTTATGTTCTACTTTATTTACTGGAATTAACGGAAGGATTAAAGCAGCTAAGATGTAGATCAATAATAAGCCTAAGATTACGCCAATGATTTTGAAAAAGGTTTTAAATAATTTATTCATTATGAATGGGTTTGTGTAAATATAATTATATTTAATAAACATATATCCTACACATGAAAGCACTTCTGTTTTTTCTATTATCAATACCGATATTGGCACAAAACAATTATTTAATTCAATTTGAAAAGACAAATATTCAGGATTTATCTGATTTGTCTGTTTCGGATAGAGCAAGGCTTGAAAATTCTTTAGCTAAGCCTAATTATTTTGAATTATGGATTAATAATAAAGAATGTACATATAAAGAAGTAGAAACTGTGACTGGGAGCAATAAAACATATTATTATGGTTTAAGGCAAGATGGGTATTCGCTTAATTTTGATCAAAATGTCTTGAAAGTGATTCAAGATTTGAATGGAAAATTGTATCTGCAAAGAAGTGAGATAGATGTGTATGATTGGAAAATCGAAGAAGAAACGAAATCATTTTTAAATTACAAGGTTCAAAAAGCTATTTTGGATCAAAATGATTTTAAATATATGGCGTGGTTTACCAATGAAATTCCATCTCGTTGTGGACCTGAATTATATGGTTTACCAGGTACGATATTAGAATTAAGTGTTTATAATAAAGATGATTTAGCAGATGAAATAGAAGATTATATCTTCATTCGTGCGACAAAAATTCAACCGAACGTAAAAAAGGGAATCAAGTTACCAAAGATTAAAAAAGTTCTATCGAAAGCTGAGTTTGAAGACATTTATAAAACTTATAGAAAGAAAGTAGAAGATATAATCGCAAATACCGGTGTTGACAAAGAATAAAAAAATCCCGTCAATTTTGACGGGATTCCTTTTCACTAAAAATATTTAAATATGAATCGACTTCATAAATGGATTTCATTTAACCATTAGTTCTAAAAACTAATTTATTATTTCCTGGTTTTTCTTCGAAGTAATCGATTAAAACCGCATCATTATCATTGATGTTTCCTTTCAGAATTTCTTTTGATAACTCATTCAAGACATCTTGCTGAATTACACGTTTCAATGGACGCGCACCAAATTGAGGATCATAACCTTTCTTAGCTAAATAAGCAGACGCTTCTGGTGTGATATCTAAAGTAATATCACGTTGACCTAATTTTTTCGCTACGCCATTTAAGTAAATTCCAACAATTCCGTTGATTTGGTTTTGACTCAATGGACGGAACAAGATAATTTCATCGATACGGTTCAAGAACTCTGGACGGAAATTTAATTTTAATTCCTCAAAGACTTCTGATTTTGTATCATCATAAATCTGAGCCACATTGTTTTCATCAATATCTGCGAATTTTTCTAAGATCGTGTGTGAACCAAAATTCGATGTCATAATGATAATCGTATTCTTAAAGTTCACCACTCGACCTTTGTTATCTGTTAAACGTCCATCATCCAACACTTGTAATAAAATATTGAATACATCTGGATGCGCTTTTTCAATCTCATCTAAAAGAATGACCGAATAAGGACGACGACGAACCGCTTCTGTTAATTGACCACCTTCATCGTAACCAACGTAGCCCGGAGGTGCCCCAACCAAACGAGAAACTGCGTGACGTTCTTGGTATTCCGACATATCGATACGCGTCATTGCATTTTCATCATCGAATAAGAATTCCGCTAAGGCTTTCGCTAATTCGGTTTTACCAACCCCAGTCGATCCTAAGAATAAGAACGATCCAATTGGTTTTCCTTCGTCACTTAAACCAGCTCTCGAACGACGAATGGCATCTGCAACCGCGGTAATTGCTTCTTCTTGACCTAAAACACGTTTATGTAATTCGTCTTCTAAGTGTAATAATTTTTCGCGTTCGGATTGCATCATTTTTTGTGCAGGAACTCCTGTCCATTTCGATACAACTTCGGCGATATCATCGGCATCAACAAATTCTTTTACCAATTTGTTGTGTTTGTTTTCTTCTAATTTTTGTTCCGCAACTTCTAATGCTTTTTTCGCATTCACTAAGTCCTCAAATTCTAATTTAGAGGCTTTCGCATAATCGTATTCACGTTTAGCGCGCTCAATTTCGAATTTGATGTTCTCGATTTCTTTTCTTAAATCCTGAACTTCATCGGCTTTATTTTTCTCATCTTGCCATTTCGCACTGAACTGGTTGCGCTCGTCTTGAAGGTTCGATAACTCTTCGCGTAATAGGTTCAATTTCTTTTCATCATCTTCACGTTTAATCGCTTCAATTTCGATTTCTAATTGAACAATACGACGATCTAATTTATCCAACTCTTCTGGCTTCGAGTTCATTTCCATACGTAATTTCGATGCTGCCTCGTCCATTAAGTCGATGGCTTTATCTGGTAAGAAACGATCCGAAATGTAACGTGTGGATAATTTGACAGCCGCAATAATTGCTTCATCTTTGATTCCGATTTTATGGTGCTGTTCATATTTATCTTTAATTCCACGTAAGATAGAAATTGCCGATTCTTCATCTGGTTCTTCCACCATTACTTTTTGGAAACGACGTTCTAAAGCTTTGTCTTTTTCAAAATATTTTTGATACTCATTTAAAGTTGTCGCACCAATTGAACGTAATTCACCACGCGCTAAAGCTGGTTTTAAGATATTTGCAGCATCCATAGCACCTTCACCGCCACCTCCGGCTCCAACTAACGTATGAATCTCATCGATGAATAAAATAATTTCTCCGTTTGCAGAAGTAACTTCTTTCACCACTGCTTTTAAACGTTCTTCGAATTCACCTTTATATTTTGCACCCGCAACCAAAGCTCCCATATCCAAGGAAAAGATTTGTTTGTTCAAAAGGTTTTCTGGCACGTCCCCATTAATAATACGGTGTGCAATACCTTCGGCGATGGCTGTTTTACCAACCCCTGGTTCACCAATTAATATGGGGTTATTTTTAGTTCTTCTGGATAAGATTTGTAATACACGACGGATTTCCACATCACGTCCGATGACAGGATCTAATTTTCCTTCTTTCGCTAATTCTGTTAAGTTTTTAGCATACTTATTTAAGGAATTGTAAGTTCCTTCTGCATTTTCTGATGTTACGCGTTCTCCTTTTCTCAATTCTGTAATTAATTTTTTGGTGTTGTCGAATGTGACACCTTGATCTTTCAGAATTTGACTAGTCGGTGAGACATTCTTAATGATTCCTAATAAAATATGTTCCAACGTAATGAAATCATCTTGCATCTCTTTGGCAAATTGTTGTGCCGATTGTAATACAGCATTGGCGCTGTTGGATAAATGATTTCCTTGTTGTCCTTGTACTTTTGGATACTTTTTAATTTCAGCATCCAATTCATTTTTAATATGCGTAAGGTTTGCACCTTGTTGTTCTAAAATTAATGAAATCACGTTTTCATCCACGTCGAACATTCCACTCAAAATGTGGCTTGGTTCAATGGCTTGATTTTGATTTCCTGCCGCAATTTGTTGTGCGGATTGAATCGCCTCACGACCTTTTATAGTAAACTGATTAAAATCCATTTGTTAAACTGTATTTAGGTTTTTGTTTGTTGATTGGATTAAATCAAATTAGATTCCAAATTGAAAATGAAGATGTTATACTGACTTTTTGTCGTTTTTGTATTAAAAAAGGAGACATTTTGACAAATATCTCCTTTGATTGTATGATTAATAGAATTTAATTTCGCCAGCATGAGTGTTAGCTGATAATGTTTAAAAAGATAGTTACTAAAAAATTATAAAAATGAATGAAAATAAAATTTAATTGATATAGTGATAAATTAATATATTTATTGGAATAATTTCTATCACTATTTAACTTACTAATATTATGAATTTACTTTTTATACACCCAAAATACATTGAACTACTTTTTCAAGCTTTAACTATTGTTTTAATTTTTGTAGTTTTATTTATACTATATAAAATTTATATTAAGTATCTAAAATAAAAATATAATCAGCTAACGTAGCATTATTATTGTATTGACAACAATAAGTTTAAAACAATCCCTCAACTGATAAATAACGTTCACCAGTATCGTAATTTATAGTTAAAACTTTTGCTTCAGTAGGAATTTTTTCTAACGATTTAGCAACTGCAGCTAATGACGCTCCGGTTGAGATTCCGACAAATAAACCTTCAATTTTAGCTACTTTCTTTGCATATTCAAAAGCTTCTTCTTTTGAAATTTGAATTGTTCCATCTACAATTGAAGTATCTAAATTTGTTGGAATAAATCCAGCTCCAATTCCTTGAATTGCGTGAGGACCAGGTTGTCCACCAGAAATTACTGGAGAATCTAATGGTTCAACAGCAAAAACTTTAGTTGAAGTATTTACCTCTTTTAAAGCTTTTCCAATTCCAGATAAATGACCACCAGTTCCAACACCTGTTATTAAATAATCAACACCTTGTGGAAAATCAGCTAGAATTTCTTTTGCAGTTGTATTGTAATGAATCGAAGGATTCGAATTATTTTCGAATTGTTGAGGAACCCAAGCACCTTCAATCGTTTCCGCTAATTCTTGTGCTTTTGCGATGGCACCTTTCATCCCTAATTCTTTCGGAGTTAAAACAAATTCAGCACCATATGCTTCCATGATTTTACGTCTTTCAATCGACATTGATTCTGGCATTGTAATAATCATTTTGTAACCTTTAACAGCAGCTACAAATGATAATCCGATTCCGGTATTTCCAGAAGTAGGTTCAATTACAGTTCCACCTGGTTTTAAAATCCCTGCTTTTTCAGCATCTTCGATCATGGCTAAAGCAATGCGATCTTTGATAGATCCACCAGGATTTTGTTTTTCTAATTTGATGTAAACTTCGTGATTTGGGAAAAGTCCGCTTAATCTAATTATTGGTGTATTTCCGATAGCTTCTAGGATATTATTTAAAATCATTATTAAAAATTTTGATTAGATGACATAAAAATCATCTGATTGATTGTTATTTTTTTGTTTGATAATTGGTTGAAATTCTTGGTAAACGATAGAATCGGGCGGTACACTTTTCGTAATCCATACATTTCCACCAATAACTGAATTCTCACCAATGACAGTTGTTCCTCCTAAAATCGTTGCTCCTGCGTAAATAGTTACATTATCTTCAATTGTAGGATGGCGTTTTTGATCAGCTAAATCTTTAGATACATAAAACGCGCCAAGAGTTACCCCTTGATAAATTTTTACGTTGTCGCCAATTGTTGTGGTTTCACCAATGACAATCCCAGTACCGTGATCGATATAAAAATTTTTTCCAATTGTCGCCCCTGGATGAATGTCAATTCCAGTTTGTTTATGGGCATATTCAGAAAAGAAACGTGGTAATATTGGAGTATCCAATTGATACAATACATGAGCTAATCGATGAACAGCGATCGCAAAAAATCCAGGGTAAGATAGGATGATTTCGATTTCAGATTTAGAAGCAGGATCATTATTAAAGAAAATAAAAATTAATTTTTCCAACTCGACTTTGATATCTTCAAGTTGATTAAAAAAAGTTGAAGTGATTGTTTCTGCTTTGTTTTCTGGTACGATACGAGTTAAGATTTCATAAAAACAATGGTTTACTTCCTCATAAGTATATCTTTTTTTGGGTTGACTAAAGATTAAATCGTAAAGGATGGATTCAATGATTTTTTCGACTTCTTTTTTATTAAAAGGTAAACTGTATCGACTAAATGGACTCATTTAAATATTAATCTATATTCTCTATAAAATTAGTAGATAAAATTCTAATGACCTTACAAATTCGCCAAAAAATGCGATTTTTTGTATGATTTAGAATTTCAAGAAAGAATATAATTTACACTATTGCAATCTGTATTAAATAATAATAGATAATATTTATTAAATACGGAATATTTTATGTTTTTGATTAATAATGTTTTAAATATTTTGTGTTAAATTATTGAATAATTTTAAAATTATTCAATAATGGTGTTTTTTTTACACTAAAAAGTTATATTTTAGTAAAACAAAATCACTATTTATGAAAAACTATTTTTTATTCTCATTTTTCATGTTAATTGGATCATTAGTTTTTGGACAATCTCCAGTTGGAACTTGGAAAACAATTGATGACGAAACCGGTAAAGAGAAATCTTACGTTGAGATTTATGAGAAAGATGGTAAACTTTACGGAAAAGTTGCTAAGATTTTGACGAAAGGTAAAGAAGATGCAAAATGTGATAAATGTTCAGGTGCATTAAAAAATAAACCTATTCAAGGTATGGTTATTCTTTATGATTTAAAGAAAAGCGGTAATGAATGGACAGGAGGAAAAATATTAGATCCTAATTCAGGAAAAGAATATAAAGCCACAGTTAAGTTAAACGGTAAAGATAAATTAGACGTAAGAGGATACGTTGGAATTTCTTTAGTAGGTAGAACTCAGACTTGGGTAAAAGTAAAATAAAAAGGTTACTGAAGTAATCAAACCACAAAAACTCAAAACAAAACTCTTAATGATGACTATTTTCGATTTAGAAGATAGTCATTATTTTTTGCCTAAATTTGTACCTTCAATTGGGCTTTGTCCAGTATAAAATATTCATTTCAATGAGTTTCAATAAAAGAGCATTACAATACATTAAACCTTATAAGACGTCGTTTGGTACGGCGATTTTCTTTAATGTACTCTATGCCATTTTCAACGTTGTAGCGTTAGCTTTTATGATGCCAATTTTAAGCATCTTATTTGGAGAAGAAAAAAATAAAATATTTACAAAACCTGTTTATTCAGGAAAAATATCAGAGTTAAAAGATTATTTTTCAGATTACTCAGGCTATTTAATGAGTGATATTACACAAACTGAAGGGCCTATTTTTGTCTTAGCTATTTCGTGTATATTATTTATTGTCGCATTTTTCTTTCGAAATATCTTTAGTTTTTTATCGGAAACATGTTTAGTGGATATGCGTTCAGGGGTAACGCGAGACTTACGAATTGATTTGCACAATAAAATCTTAGAATTACCAGTATCTTACTTTACCGAAAAACGAAAAGGAGATATGATTACGCGCATCTCTAATGATGTGAATGAAGTGGAAGGTAATATTTTAAATTCCATTGTAGAGATTATTCGTGGACCAATTATGATTCTTGTGTTTGTAACGGTTTTATTCGTTACGAGTATGGAATTGACATTGTTTGCGATATTGGTTTTTCCAATTATGGGGACAATTATTTCGTTGATTGGTAAAAGTTTAAAACGTGCCGCAAGCAATGCACAAAATGAATTATCCAATATCATTACATATGTAGATGAAACCTTATCCGCTTTGAAGATTATCAAAATTTTTAATGCCGACGAACAAGTCAAAGGACGATTTGACCAATCGATCAATCGCTATCGAAAATATTTACAAAAAGTAATGAAAAAGCGTGCCTTAGCTTCACCAACCAGTGAATTTTTAGGGGCGATTACAATTGGTTTAATTGTATTTTTTGGAGGGAAATTGTCGTTAGAAGGAAATGGATTATCGGGATCTGAATTTATCTTTTACATTGGAACATTTTATACTTTACTTGATCCAATTAAGAAATTTTCAAAAGCTTTATCTGATATTCAAAAAGGAGAAGTTTCAGCTCAACGTTTATTTGAAGTATTAGATGCGGATGTTTCGATAAAAGATCATGTTGGAGCAAAATCAATCGAAGCGTTTGAAGATAAAATTGAATTCAAGAATGTGACATTTGGATACGGAGATGAAACAATCATCGAAAACTTCAACTTAACGATAAACAAAGGAGAAACCGTTGCTTTAGTGGGACAATCTGGTTCGGGTAAATCAACATTAGCCAATTTATTGACACGTTTTTGGGATGTGAAATCAGGCGAAATTTTGATTGATGGAGTAAATATTAAAGAAATTCAATTGAAAAAATACCGTGATTTATTCGGTTTGGTTACTCAGGATTCTATTTTATTCAACGATACGATCGCAAATAACATTTCACTAGGGGATTTCCATCCAAATCAAGAAGGAATAAAGAAAGCAGCTCAAATTGCAAATGCAGAAGAATTCATTGTTAAGCAAGAAAATCAATACAATGAAGGAGTTGGGGAAGGAGGAAGTAAACTTTCTGGTGGTCAAAAACAGCGTTTATCTATTGCACGTGCAGTATATAAAAATCCTCCCATTATGGTTTTGGATGAAGCGACATCTGCATTAGATACGAAATCAGAGAAGTTGGTGCAAAAAGCATTAAATAACATGATGCAAAATCGAACTTCGTTAGTAATTGCACACCGTTTATCAACAATTCAAAATGCAGATAAAATTGTAGTGATGGAAGCTGGAAAAATCATTGAACAAGGGAGTCATGAACAATTGATAGAACAAAGAGGTGCTTATGCCAATTTAGTAAGCATGCAAAATTTTGGTTAACCATTTCAATCACAATAAAAAAAAAGCATCGAACTACTCGATGCTTTTTTAGTTTATAAAGATTGTAAATCAAATCCAAGTGTTTTCCAATCTTCCCAAAAGGTAGGATAAGATTTTTCTACCACCATTTCATTCTCAATCTGAATTGGAAATTTAATCGCTAAAGGCGCCATACACATGGCCATTCGATGATCATTATAAGTTTTCAATACAGGCGTATTTTCAAACACATTGTAACGTTTAATGCTTAAAGAGTCGTCTGTAATTTCGACCACAGCTCCCATTTTTGTTAATTCATTTTGTAGAGCTTGTAATCGATCCGTTTCTTTAATTTTTAAGGTTTCTAACCCTGTTAAATAACATTTTAAACCTAACCCTACACAAGTGGCAGCGATAGTTTGTGCAATATCTGGCGTATTGTTTAAATCTAACGTTATTACATCTGAATACGTAAAATTTGAATTATTTTTTAAAGTTAATTTTCCGTTATTGAATATTGATTCAACACCAAAATTATCTTTATAAATGGTTTGTAAAGCTGAATCGCCTTGTAAAGAAGCCTCGTAATACGTTGCAATTGTTACTTCGCTATTTGGACTTAAAGCAACTAAAGAATAATAGTACGAAGCCGAGCTCCAATCGGATTCCACTTGTATCGTTTGTGAAGCAACAGTTGGCGTGTAATCGACCTTAATTTGTTGGTTTTCCATTTTTGCATTCACACCAATACGATTCAATACTTGAATAGACATTTGAATATATGGAATCGAAATAATTTTTCCTTCAAGAGTAATCGTTAACCCCTTTTCCAATTGAGTTCCGATAAGCATCAAAGCCGTAATGTATTGGCTGCTGACATTTGCCGGTATCGTAATCTCAGAAGCTGTAATTTTTTTACCATTGATCTTTAAAGGAGGATAACCTTCATTTTCAATATAAGTAATATCTGCTCCTAATGCACGAAGTGCTTCCACTAATACCCCAATAGGACGCTGTTTCATACGATCAGAGCCAGTTAACGTTACGGTACGACCTTCTTGGATAGAAAAATAAGCCGTAAGGAAACGCATGGCTGTCCCCGCATGATGAATATCGATAACATCAGAAGTATTCGCTAATGCATTTTGCATCAATTGAGAATCTTCGGAATTGGATACATTTTCTAATGTAAGGGCATTTTGAAACAATTGATTTAAAAGGAGAAGTCGATTACTCTCACTTTTCGAGCCTGTAATTTGCAGCTCTCCCGTTAAATGTAGGTTTGATCGTGAAATTAAAATCATATTTATTTTAATTTCTCGTTATTCTGGTGACGATCGTGATCACGTTGGGTTTTAAGATCTAATTTCTTGTAGAATGCAGATTCTAAATCAACACCTGTTTGATTTGCTAAGCAAAGGGCTACGAAAATAACATCGGCTAATTCCTCTCCTAAATCTTTGTTTTTATCTGATTCTTTCTCGGATTGTTCACCGTAACGACGAGCGATAATACGCGCAACTTCTCCAACTTCCTCTGTTAATTGAGCCATATTCGTTAACTCGTTGAAATAACGAACACCGTGGTTTTGAATCCAATTATCTACGTCTTGTTGTGCTTGTTTTAAACTCATTTCGTCTGTTTTATTAATTAATAAAGTAAATGTACAAAATAAAAAAAGCCAATGGACATTCCCATTGGCTAATATTGTATTTGAATATATTTTTAGCTTTTTACCAATACAATTTGCTGTGTTTCGGCTTCTACAACTTTTGTCATAAAGGCTTTAAATGGTTGATAATAATTATTTGGTAAGACGCTGTAAGGTAGAACACGTATTGAAGTAACTTGAATAAATCCATCTTTTTCTTCGTATTGATAAACATAGGCGGCAGCATCATTAATAACTTTTTCTTGATAGGCTTTCGGCAAGCTTTCGACTTTATATCCCTCAGGAATTTTGATTTTAAACGACTTGTGAATGTTCATCGGAGTTCCAAACTCGATATTATAATTTCGCGTTTCATAATTTAAATGATGATTTTCTAAAGCATCAAATAATAAAGGATTGAAAATAATTTTATCTCCAGCTACATCTGCTTGTACCCCATCAAATTTAAAGGAATGACGTATCAATTTATTTCCATTATCTAAGGATTTGAAATTTTCGATATCAAAATTATATTGCGCAATAAATTCTTTTTCGAAAGCTTTTGGATCATCTTGAATTTCGGATTTATCATTGATGTAAAAATAATTATCATGATAATTGTTGTATGTTCCACTGATTTTACCAGCGGGTGATAGGGTCGCAATAACTTGTGTTTTATCTGTAGACATTATCGTATTGACTAAATCAATTTCACGCACACCATCTTTAGAAATTAAAATTCCACGATGATTTAAAACACGCATGGGTAATACATTTACATCTGCAAAAGGATTCGTAGCATCCATTAAAATATCATTCCCATTGATTTGAACGGATGCAATAACATAATTTAATTTCGCTTTTGAAGGAAAAATATAGTTTAACATTCCATTTTGAACTGTGCTTAAGACAACTGGGTTAGCTTTGAATCCTGCTTTTTCTAACATTGAAACAAGCATCAAATTGATATCTGCAACATTTCCAATTTTATCGTTAAAAGTTTTACGGATTCCTTTGTCTGTATAAATGCTATTATATTCATCCCATTTATAATTATCCTTTACAAAATTATAAATAGCCTTAATTTTTTCGGATTCATTGGATGCATTCGCAATAATTTCTTTGACTTTATCATCTAAAAAATTATTACCATTTAATTGGCGACCAAAAGATTCGCTATCCAGTAAATCTTTACCAATTCTTTCCCAAGTCGTAGAAAAATGTTGTGGCGTGCCATTCTTTGGATTATAAGAACCTAATTCAAAACGAACAGATGATAATAAATTACGAGGGTTTAAAACATAAGCTTCTCTCTCGTATCCTGGAAGATTTTCGGCCTCATACGTTTTCATGTTAATGGTATATTCAAAAGATCCCACAGAAGAAGCTTCGAAAGCTGAAGAAACGTTGTCTATGCCTCGACTTCCTTGAATTTTGTAAGATCCACGTGCTTTTTTCGTTGAAGTTTTTGGTTTTAAAGTAAATTGTCCTCTAAAATCATCCAAATAAGATAAAACTTCATTCGTTTCTAACGTTAATACGCTTTTTACAACAGGTATCGTTTCTTGAAAATACCAAGTGTCTGTATTGTAATAAAATGGAGATGAAACCTCATACATATACTCTAAGATAGAACCATTTTTTACATTTGGGAAAGTTAGTGTCTGTAAGTTTAAATAGTTATGAACATTTTTTGTGAAAATATCTTTACGTTCTACTTTATATTCTTTCATCGTATTCCCTTCAGGATTAAAGGTAGAAGCCTTCAAAGAAATCACTTTTTCTGTATTTGTTTTCGAATTTCCTGTTCGAATGGGAATCTCTAATGATAAAATATGATCAGGGGTTTTGTCTTTATCATATACCTTGATGCGATAAACGATTTGAGTTTTTTTGACAAGATCGCCAGAAGATTGATCCCAATCAACCGTATGTTTTGCACTCGAATATAATACTTCTGCAGCGGCATTAGGATTTATTTTACTTTGAGTCTTCTCAATTTCTTCATTTGTGAATTTTCCGAATTTAATTTCTTGAGCTTGAGTCGTAACAGCTGCAAGTGCTGTAATTCCGATGGTAAATAAATGATTCATTTGTCTTAGAATTCTAATAGTGTTTTTATGTTATCGTTGGCTGCAACTTGTCGTCTAAATTCTACGTAATCATTGAATTTAGTTGAATCATAATTGCCTTTTATTTGTTGATAAGTTCTTGTTAAAAGATAGGTGTTTTCGGTTTTTTGTTCAATTTTCAAATCATAGGAACCAAATTCTGTGACAATATGAATGGGTTCAAATTGAATTTTACCTTTAATGGTTGACGGAACAATTATTTCAAAGCTCATCTTATCGGTATACCCTCTTGAAATATGGAAATCGTGAACTCTAGTTTTAGCTTTTTTTAAAGTCGTTGTTTCGTTGTTCCCAGGAATTAAATTAAAAATCAGATGATTCCCCTGTTTTTTAGCAAAGTTATCGGAAGTAACTTCTAGAATGGTTTCAAATGATGATTTATCCCAATGGTCCTTAAATTCGATTTGATCAATCTTTGGCTGGGCCAATACAGGGAATTTTCTTCTGAAATATTCCATCTGATCTTTTTTCACATACGATTTAACAGCAGAATTATCGGCATAAAATAATCCATCAGAAATTTCATGCAATGTAATTTTTGCTTTCCCATCTGATGTAATTTCGATTCGACCTTTGGTTGTTAATATATTATTGGTATGATTTAAAGTTTGAGAAGGAATGATTTTGCCGCCATGTTCATCAAAAATATACACTTTACGATTACTGCTCATGTCTCCCAGTAGATTAAAAGATAAACTCTGGCTTGTCGCTTCTACCCAAATGTCTTCCTCTTTTAATGGAACATATACAATCATATGGTTCCCTTGTTGATACATCATTTCTTCATCGATATCAATGGGTGCATTATCAGCAAATAAAATGGTATGGTAGGCCTTGATTCCTACAGCGTCTAACATCCCAATCATATAATTGGATAAAGCTTTACAGTCGCCATAGCTTCGGGTTTCGACATATGAATTTGGAAAAGGAGATAAGCCCCCAATCCCAAGCTGTACACCAATATAGCGTACTTTATTTTGTAAATGTTTATAAAGAATGCTTACTTTTTCTTTCTCTGATTGAGCGTCTTTGACTAAATTCTGAAAGTAAGCTTTTTGAACTGGTGTAAAATCTAATTTTCCTTGGATTAAATTTTGATACGACCATTTTCCGTAGTCATTCCAATTATCGAAAGTCCCTTGTGTACCATCAATATTTATTTGGTTGGTCGCAAATATAACTTGTGGTACAATATTTCGCCAATTCACCATCATCTCTTCGGATTGCATTGGTTTAAGATTTTTCAAGGCATAACGATATTCATTTCCATTGATTTCTTTGGAAATGGGATATGTAGAAACATTTTTTTCTAAATGTCTTATTGTTGAAGTACTGTTATTGGTAAATGTATATTGAGCCGATTCGATAGACAAATTAGTACTATAGATAGGAGACCATCTGGGGATAAAAATAGTATTTTTATTAACAGTTGAAACTTTGTATCGAATTGTATAGGGATAAAAAGTCGGGGTAAAAGCTAAATATTTAACACGATCATCAGTGTACAATTGGCCTCCCGAGACCGCACTGACATCGCTAAAATTCTTTGATTTAAATTTCTCAATCAACTTTCCTTGATCATCGTATAATTCAGCTTCAAATGCCTCAATTTTCGTATTTGGATCATAAAACTGATGGGCATTAACGAATGGATCTCCCGATTTATCAAATACAGTAATTACAACTTCTTCCGAATATTTAAATTGATTAACCGTATTGAGTTGAATATGGGTATTTGCTGAACGGACAACGGCATAAGCATCTTGAGTTAATGCTGTTGGAATTTCGTGTACAGGATAAAACTGCGCAAATAATGTAAAGGGTAAAAAAGTTAGTAGTGTAGGAGGTAAAATGTGTTTCATTAGGTTATTCCTTGTTTCGAGAATCCATATAAATTGTAACTGGACCATCATTTAAAAGTTCTACTTTCATATCTGCTCCAAATATGCCTTTTTGAACAGGTTTAAATGTTGATTCTAAAACGTTTAAAAAATTATTATATTGTTCAATGGCTAAATCGGGCTTAGAAGCTTTGATGTATGAAGGTCGATTTCCCTTTTTAGTTGAAGCATGTAATGTAAATTGAGACACGACAAGTAAATCCCCATCCACTTGATTGATATCTAAATTCATTACGCCATTTTCGTCCCCAAAGATTCGTAATTGAGTGACTTTTTTTGCAATCCATTCGAAGTCTTCTTGTTGATCATCAGGTTCAAATCCTACAAGCAGTAATAATCCATGATTGATTTGGCCTGTAATTTCACCATTTACTTTTACAGAAGCGTGTTGTACGCGCTGAATAATTGTTCTCATGGGATAAAAATACAAAAAAGAAAAAAGTCCAACAGGGTTAAGGTTGGACTCGATTTTTATAGTTTAGTAGGTTGGATTATGATTAGTTAGGAATGTTTTAATTAATGGAACCAAAAAATAATGATTCATTAGAAATTAAAGCATAATCCACCGCTTTAATTTTAGAGATTTTAGATGCAATTTCTAGATCATGTTTGATAATATCGAATCTTTTTTGAGCACCTATTTCTTTCTTAAAACCGATTTTCCAGTTTCTTTCAGAATTAAGGTTGATCCAATGTTCGCTTGTCAAATAGTCTAAAAAAATTTCTTTTTCTTTGATTAGAGTGTCATCAAAATCAAAAGTAACTTCAATATAGTAGTTGTCCATTGGTGTTAAATTTTAACAAATGTACTTCTACTCGCATCGTATTGATTACGGAAATCCGTAAACAATGGATTTTTTTTGGAAAATAATTTAGATGAGAGACATATCTTTGGCAATGGCAATCATTTGGATATTATTTTTCGCTTTTAAAATGTTTTTTAGGCGATTAATTTTTTTCTCAATCGCACTAATAGAGGTAGGAGTAATATTGTTCTTCTTTAATGAAAAAGAAATTTCTTCTTGCGACAGACCTTGCGCTAAGTGTTCTAATAAGATAATATCATAAGGTTCAATTGTTGCTGTCGAATCATTTTTGATTAACTGTAAAACTTCTTGAGTAAAATAGTTTTCACCACGATCGATATGCGTGATGGCTTTTACCAATTCATTTAAGCTCAATGAACCTTTCAATACAATTCCATTTACTTCAGAAACTTCCTTTAATCGTTTGATTAATGAAGGTTTATCTTCAATGGTATATATAATTGATTTAATCTCAGGTTGAATGGTTTTAATCATATTGACTAATTCTTCACCATCTTTTAACTTAGGCGTTAGCATTCCGTCCGATTTGAAGGATAAATCAGAGATAATTAAATCAAATGGGTTGTTCTCTTGAATCGCTTTTTTAATTTTTAAAAATGCATTATCGCATGAACTGGCATGTTGAATATTAAACGAGAATTTTTCTTTTAAAATGCTTAAAATGCCCGTGTTTATACTATCAATGTCTTCTGCTATTAATATATTTTTAATCATTTACGTTAATTTGGAATATTGATAAAGGCCCTAAAACCTTTAGAAATCTCAAAATTAATAGTTCCATCAATACCACGAATGCGGTTTTCCATATTTCGGATTCCATTTTTTGATAAAATGTCTTGATCAATGGAAATTGAACCATTATCAACATATTTAATTTCTAAATTTTTGCCTTCCTGCAAGAAACTAATAACCACTAAAGAACAATCACTGTGTTTTTTCATATTGGTCATTAATTCCATTAATACGCGATAAATCACAATTTTAGTATGATTTTCCATCGTGTCCCAATTCACTAAATCAATTCCTTTGGTTATGATGTTCACATCTTCAGATTTATAAGATGCTAGCATACTGTCCAATTCTTTTTTAAAATTGGCTGTATCTACTGTATTTGTTTGGCGTGAAATGCTACGGGTTTGGGCATAAATATGATCTAAATTATCGGATAATTTTTTCTTTAAAAATTGATTTTCAAATTGAATGGATTCTAATAAGGTAATGGTATTGAATAAATCATTAGCCAACTCATCATGTAACTTTTGCGAAAGTGATACTTCCGTATCGTAAATGGTTTTCAGACGATCATTCTTACGTTTTTGTTTCTGTTGATATATTCTTACATAAAAAATGATAATTGCAATTATAAGTATTGCAATGGCAATGATGGTTGAAATTTTAGCACGTTCTAATTCTAATAAATGTTCCGCTCTTTCCAGGGATAATGCTTGTATTTCATTGCGATTCTTATCCGCATCATACTTCAGTTTAGCAAATTGATATTTGGTTTTGCTTCGTGATAATTGGAGGCTATCATTTAATTCAATAAATTCTTTGATAACGCTAGGATTAGAACCCGAATTGATTTCTATAAGTTTCTTTAATGCAGATAGACGTGCTTCAATATTTCCAGTTACAAAGGATAAATCATACATCTGTTTTGCATAATCCGCTGCACGCTGAGGATCTTTTGCTTCATAATATTCAGAAAGATGCTGCAGATTAACGCTTTGTCCATGGGCATAATCGATCTCTTTTCTAATATCTAAAGCTTTTAGTAATTCGCTTTCTATATTCAAAGATGGATTCTTTAACCATTTAGCATAGGCTAAGTTGTCAATCACTTTAGATTTTAAGTGCAGTTCGTTATCTAAAATGGTATCATTTTTTACAGCTTCCAAAGTTTTAATGGCATCATCGTATCGTTTCAATAGCGTATACGCAACTGCTTTGTTATTCTCAATCGAAACTTTAAAGTAATGATCCGTATTTAATTCTAAAGCTCGATCATACCAATACAATTCTTCATTAAAATTAAGCATGCTTCCACTGGAGATGGCTAATGAATTAAAAATTGGTGTGAGATAAGGATGTTTTGGATAATTTTTTAACGCATTCAAGGCTTCCATGGCTAAGTTTTCACTTCCGGAATGATCGCCATTATCATTCAAAATGATTGCCATATTCAGTGACGATTTTGCTAAACCGATACTATCATTGATTTGCGAATAATAATTTTTGGAATAATTATAATAGTAAAAGGCACTGTCCATATTATTCTCATCATAGAAATAGTTCCCGAAATTAAAATAAGCTTCGGCTTCTAACTTTTTATTATTGATTTTTTTGGTCCAATCAATAATTTGATGATTGTACAAATGGGCCTTGTCTTCGAGTTCCAAAGATCGAAGTAGTTCCATTTTCTTGAAACGTGCAGCAAACTCTACCGAATCATTCATTTGAGTTTTAGCCAAAGCAATGGCTTGTTCTGATTTATCGATCCGTAGTTTCGGCGCAACTTTTTTATTGTCAATTTCCTTAAACAATTGATCAATCGTTTTATCCGTCGACGCTTTTGTAGTTTGTTCTGTACTCGTCTCTTTACAATTTAGCACTAGAGATAAAGTTGTAAAGGAAGTCAATAATTTAATGTAAGTAATAAATTTCATCTCTAATGAATAGGTTTAATCTTCAAATCCGCAAATGGTTTTGCCCTGTTTTTTGGCTTCAGAAATTTTTAATTTAACAATGGGATGAGTACAGGCTTTTATCCCGCGGCATGAAGAAGTAAAGTGGTATTTTTTACCGTTGGGACTCTTACATATAAAGACTTTAGTTTCGGCCTCTACATTATGGTTTATAATAGAGGTTAAAATAAAAACTGAGCTTATAAATACAAGACGTATCAATCGGGTAAATTATACATGTAAATATAAAAAAAGCCCAAATAAAATCTGGACTCTTTTTAGTTCTTATTGATTATAAATATCCTCTTCCAAGAAGGTTAAGTAACTCTCGTAACGAGAGGGTGCTATTGCCATTGTTTCAACGGCATCTTGAACCGCACATTTCGGTTCATTCACATGGATGCAATTATCAAATTTACATCCGTCTCTTAACTCAAAGATTTCTGGGAAATAATTCTGTAATTCAGCTTTTTCTAAATGAACCAAACCAAATTCTTTGATACCCGGTGTATCGATTATAAAACCTCCAAAAGGCCACTCGAACATTTGAGCAAATGTTGTCGTGTGTTGACCTTTACTATTGAAATCGGAAACTTGATGCGTTTTTAAGTTCAACTCTGGATGTAAAGCATTCAATAAAGTTGATTTTCCAACTCCTGAATGTCCTGAAACTAAACTTACTTTATCTGTCATCTTATTTTTAACTAAATCTAAATTTAATCCAGTTTCAGCAGAAATATCCAACGACTCGTATCCAATCGAATTATAAATGTGTTTGTATAAATGAAGATCTTCTAATTCTTCTTCGGTATAAGCATCCAATTTGTTGAATAATATAACAACAGGAATTTGGTAGGCTTCCGCAGTGACTAAAAATCGATCAATAAACCCGAACGATGTTTTCGGATTAGACATTGTGACCACCAAAAAGGCGACATCAATGTTGGATGCAATGATATGCGTCTTTTTAGATAAATTAACCGATTTTCGAATAATATAATTCTTACGATCGTGGATTTTAGTTATCACAGCAACATCATCTTTATCGATTTCAAAATCGACCTCATCACCAACAGCAATAGGGTTGGTATGTTTGATATTTGCAATTCTAAATTTTCCTCTTATTCTGGCTTGGTAAGTTGAACCATCTTCTGTACGAAGATGATACCAACTCCCTGTAGATTTTGTTACAATTCCTTTCAAACGGTATTATATTTTTTCTTCTTTTTTAATCATAATATTATTCTGTTGAGCAACGGATTCTTGGTGAATAGCTTGTAATAATTTATCAACAAAATCTTCTGATAAACCTAACGAAGCTCCTGCTTTTACAGAATTTTCTTTGATCTGTTTCCAACGTTCAGGTTGGAAGACAGCTACATTGTGTTCTTTCTTTAATTCTCCAATCGAATTCGCTACTTTCATACGTTGCGCAATCGTATCAAGAATTGTTGTGTCTAATTCATCAATTTGATGACGTAAATTCTGAATTCCAGCTTTATAGATCGAATCTGGATCGTCTGATTGGCGTAACTCTAATGCCATTAAAATTTCTTTTAAACGAGCTGGCGTAATTTGTTGTGCCGCATCCGACCATGCTTCATCTGGTGTACAATGTGTTTCAATCATCAATCCATTGTATTCGAAATTGAAAGCTTGTTGAGATACATCAAATAATCCTTCTCTGTTTCCACAGATGTGTGATGGATCACAGATAATTGGAATATTCGGTAATTTGTTTTTGAAATCTAAAGCAATTTGCCATTGTGGATTATTACGGTATTTCGTCTTTTTGTACGTCGAAAATCCACGGTGAATGGCACCTAAGTTTTTAATTCCTTGCCCTTCTAAACGTTCTAATGCTCCAATCCATAAATCTAAATCTGGATTAACAGGATTTTTTACTAAAACAATTTTATCGGTGTCGCGTAAAGCTTCAGCAATTTCTTGTACAGTAAATGGATTTACAGTAGAGCGAGCTCCAATCCATAAAACATCGACATCATATTCCAAAGCTAATTTAGCATGGTTAGCGTTTGCAATTTCAGTTGCAATCATCATTCCATGCTCATCTTTTACTTTTTTCAACCAATTTAATCCAATCGCTCCAACACCTTCAAAGCAGTTTGGTTTAGTACGAGGTTTCCAAATTCCCGCACGAAAGACCTTAACATAATCTTTGTCAATATCTTCAGCGATTGTCATCATTTGTTTTTCACTTTCAGCGCTACAAGGTCCTGCGATGATAAGTGGTTTCTCGAATTGGTTGATCCAGTTATTATTTTCCATAATTGTTACAAATTTAAGGTATATAGATTTAGGTATTATGATTTATTTAAAATTCTTCTAATGTCGTTTGTGTTCGACAGGTATTCGTGGATAGTTGCTGCGTCGGCATCTTCTATCATCTTCTTCATTTTTTTAATTTGTTCTTCATAAGCATTAATGGCATTCAGCAAATTTTCTCGGTTTTGGATAAAAATTGGTGTCCACATTTCAGGTGAACTTTTCGCTAAACGAACGGTTGATTCAAATCCAGAACCTGCCATATCAAAAATGGCTTTTTCATTTTTCTCAATTTCTAATACCGTTTGCCCTAAAGCAAAAGAGGTGATGTGCGATAAATGAGAGACATAAGCAATGTGTTCGTCGTGAGCTTTAGAGGTCATCGTAATGACATTGGTCCAAAGGTTTTGATAAATTTTTCGAACCTTTTTTACGGCACTTAAAGCACTTTCTTCTGGATCACAGATAATGGAAACTTTGTTCATGAACAATTCCGGAAATGCTGCTTTTGGTCCCGAATTTTCTGTTCCGGCAATCGGATGGGTGGCGACATAATTCTTACGATTCGGATGAGTACGTACGATGGCTCCGATTCCAGCTTTAGTCGATCCCATGTCCATTACGATTGTGTCTTTTGGGATGTAATCTAAAATTTTAGGAAGCGTGGCTTGTATGGCATTAATCGGAATCGCTAAGACTACCAAATCACTGACTAAAACAGATTCTTTTAAATCGCCCAACGTGTCAACGATGTCTAATTCTAGTGCTTCGCGACAATGTTGCAAGTCAGCATCTACGCCAATAATCGTGTCTGCTAACCCCACTTTTTTTAAGGCTAGGGCAAAGGAACCTCCAATTAATCCTAAACCTACAATGGTTACTGTTTTCATAAGCGTTCCAAGACTTCATTTAATTTTTCAACTGACGCACACAATGAAAATCGGATGTAACCTTCTCCATTGCTACCGAAAATACTACCAGGAGTGATAAAGACTTTTTTATCGTACAAGATTTCATCAATAAATTCCTTATCATCAATCCCTTCAGGCAATTTGGCCCAAATAAACATTCCAACCGCATTCGTATCGTAGGTAACGTTAAGCTTTTCACAGATCTGATAAATCATTTCACGACGTTCAGCATACACTTTCGTTAAATGTTGATACCAATCTGCTGAAACTTCTAAAGCTTTAGCGGCAGCTTGTTGTATCGCATAGTTCATTCCCGAATCCATATTCGACTTTACTTTTAAAATCGATTGGATGAATTCTTCTTTTCCTAAAACCATTCCAACACGCCATCCCGCGATATTAAAAGTTTTGCTCAATGAGTTTAATTCAATTGCCACATCTTTAGCACCTTCAATGGATAAGATACTCGTTGGCTCATCATTTAAAATAAAACTATACGGATTATCATTCACAATTAAAAGCTGATGGCGTTTTGCAAATGCCACCAATTGTTCCAGAACTTCTCGTGAAGCCGTTGCACCAGTGGGCATATGCGGATAATTGATCCACATTATTTTGGGTTTTTGCTCCGCTAATTTTTCCAATTGTTCAAAATCAGGTAACCAATTATTCTCACCTTTTAAATCGTAAAATAATGGTTGGGCTTGTACCAATTCAGTTACCGACGTATAAGTTGGATAACCCGGATTTGGAATCAATACTTTATCTCCTTCATTCAAAAAAGCCATGGAAATGTGCATGATTCCTTCTTTGGATCCCATCAAGGGTAAAATCTCAGTAGTTGAATCCAATTTGACACCAAATTGTTGGTGATAAAACTGTGCCATTGCATTTCGCATAATCGGTAAGCCACGATAACTTTGATAGCCATTAACACCAGCTTGAGAGGCTGTGATTAATGTTTCAATCACTTCAGGTGCTGGTTGCAAATCAGGGCTACCAATCCCTAAAGAAATAATTGGAATTTCCGTTTGCATGTTCGCTATTTCCTGAAGTTTTTTCGAGAAATAGTATTCTTGAACACTTTGTAAACGTTGGGCTTCTGTGATCATTCTTTTCCTTTTTTGTATTCTCCTAAGATTTCTAAATCTGTTAATTTCTTCGCAATTTTGCCTAAAAGCGTGTAATATTGCTGCTTGACCTCGAATGTGATATCGATATGAAAGGAGTATTCCCAAGGTTTATCAATAATCGGAACTGATTGAATTTTATCCATATTAATTCCGCATTCGGCAATATGATTTAAGACCTCAACCAATGCTCCAGCTTTGTGATGAACGGAGAATCGCATTGATACTTTATTGAAATCTTCGTAATCGATGTGCTCACGTTCTAAGACAAAAAATCGTGTAAAGTTGTCTTGAAAGGTTTGGATGCTCGAGGCTAAAATATCCAACCCGTAAACTTCGGCTGCTTTACGAGAAGCAATCGCTGCAACGTAATCCAAGTTTTGATCGACAATATCTTTCGCTGTTAAAGCAGTATCCACATCGTTTACAATTTTCCAATCGGGATGTTTTTCCAAAAACTTATCGCATTGTAAAAGGGCCATTTGATGCGATCGTACTTCTTGAATATCCTCTAAAGTTTGACCTTTCTGAACCATGAGTTGATGCTGAATCGATAGATAAATTTCACCGACTACTTTTAATCCATATTTGGTAATTAAAGCATAGTTCGGAAGGATAGCTCCAGCAATCGTATTTTCAATGGCCATAACCGCCTTGTCCACTTTCCCTTTTGCTAAGGCTTTAGCCAATTGCTTGAATGTATCACATTCCATCAATTCGATTTCATCTCCTAAATAATTTGCAGCCGCTTCGTGGTGATACGACCCTTTGACTCCTTGAATAGCTACTTTTGTTTTCATTTCGATTTTAGGCAAAAAAAAAGCCCCGGCACGTGGCGGGACTTTCTTATCTTATTAATATATTCAATCAATTATGACAACGCAGTCCCTGCTCTTCTGAATACCATCCAAAAAAGTAAAAGAAAAACGCGTTAAAATAATTGAACATTGTCATTTCTTAATTTGTAAATTGTAAAACAAAGCTATTAAATAATTTTTTAAACGAACTTACGTTTTAATAATTTTATCAAAAATTTTTCGCTGGATGGGAATAATCATCAAAGATTTAACAAAAAAGTACGGTAATCAATTGGCACTGAATAAGGTGTCTTTTTCGATAGAACAAGGTGAAGTGGTCGGTTTATTGGGTCCGAATGGTGCTGGGAAGTCGACACTAATGAAGAGTATTACCAATGCAATTATTCCAGATAATGGAGAAATTTTAGTAAATAATTCTTCAGTTAACACAAATCCAATCGAAACCAAAAGTCAAATTGGATTCTTACAGGAAAATAATCCGTTGTACATGGATATGTACGTCAAAGAATTTTTGCAATTTGTCATGAACATTCGTGGCGAAAAAAAGCAAAGAGTAGACGAAGTGATCGAATTAGTTGGACTAACACCAGAGCAACATAAAAAGATTCATCAGCTATCGAAAGGATATAAACAACGTGTCGGGATTGCTCAAGCCATCTTATCAAAACCGCAGATTTTAATCTTAGACGAACCAACCAATGGATTGGATCCAAACCAAATTATTGAAATCAGAGAATTGATTCGTGAAATTGGTAAAGACACAACGATTATTCTTTCAACACACATTATGCAAGAAGTAGAAGCTTTATGTTCGCGTGTAATTTTATTAAATAAAGGTGAGATTGTAGCCGATCAACCAATTGAAGAATTCAAAGGACAATATCAAAATTTAGAAGAAGCGTTCCAAGCTTTAACAAAATAATTTATTCTATAATATATAGAAGTATAAAAAAAAGCCTTCAGAATACAGAAGGCTTTTTACATTATGCTTTCTTTTTTAAAATAAAGACTTCTTTTATTTTATCAATGTCTACTTTTTGATTTTTAGAAGTTGGTGCTAATGTTGAAATCAAATAATCGACTTCTTGCTCAGAAGATGGTCCACCTACATTTTCACCGTTGATCTTAGAGTCTTTTAAAACGTTTCCATTTTCATCCAAAATGACCCAATAGGGTAAACCTTGATTTTTTCCACCTAATTGTTCCACCAATTCAGTTCCGCCAGGAGTATTCAATGTTGCTTTTTCACCGCGTTCTTCTATCGTGATAAATGCTTTGACATAGTTTTGATCAAAATATGCTTTTACCAAAGGATCTTCCATATTTTTTTCCATCTTCTTGCACCATCCACACCAAGAAGCGTGAAAGATTAAAAAGACATTTTTATTTTCGACTTTGGCTTGATGATAAGCTTTATTCATGATCTCAGTTGCTGATTGTGCATTTGCAAAACTGGCAATGGTAATAAATAAACTGAATAAGATGGCTTTAATTTTCATAATCTCTATTAAATAAGTAGAGTAAATGTAACGATAAATTGTAAATCATCATAATTTTCAGAAAATAAGTATCTTGCATTTAGTTAACAATTTGATATGAAAAAGATTACAATTGGATTAATGGTGTTTGGATTATTTGGATGTGTCAATCATGCTAAAAATCTAAATGGTCAGTGGACTCAACTGTTTATGGGATTTGGAGAAAATACCACGGAAAAAAATTATATTTCAGATTCGGCTCAAATTCATCTTGAATTAAATACACCTTCAAAAATTATTTTTGATTATCAGGATGGGTTGGATATGGATAAGAGTGATTCCATTCTTTTTAAATATCCTCAACTTCATTTTAGAAAATTGAATTATAATCAAACAGTCAACCGTTATACGATGATTTATAATCCATCATGCGATTGTTTCGATGGGTATTTTATGAGCTTTAATGGCAACAAAATTTTGGTGCGGTGGGTGAGAAATAGAACAGATAGTAAACTTTAAAGGAAATCCTTATCTTTGCACAGATTTTATCAGAACATCATTCTGATTTATAAGTAATAATAAAAAGAATCATCATATATGAAATGTGGAATCGTTGGATTGCCAAACGTAGGTAAATCGACTTTATTTAACTGTTTATCGAATGCCAAAGCGCAATCGGCAAACTATCCTTTCTGTACAATTGAACCAAATGTAGGAACTGTTTCAGTTCCAGATCCTCGTTTATACAAGTTAGAAGAAATTGTAAATCCTGAGCGTGTTGTCCCAGCAGTTGTAGAAATTGTAGATATCGCAGGTTTAGTGAAAGGAGCAAGTAAAGGAGAAGGTTTAGGAAACCAATTCTTAGGAAATATCCGTGAGTGTAACGCGATTATCCACGTTTTACGTTGTTTCGAAAACGAAAACATTACACACGTTGATGGTTCGGTAGATCCAATTCGTGACAAAGAAACAATTGATATTGAATTACAGTTAAAAGATTTAGAAACTGTAACGAAACGTATTGAGAAATCAAAGAAAGCTGCAAAAGCGGGTAATAAAGAAGAGCAAAAAGTTGTTGAGGTTTTAACTGCTGTTACAGAACATTTAGAAAACTTAAAGAATGTTCGTGTAATGGAATTAGACGAAAAAGGACAAGAAATTGTTGATTCTTTACAGTTAATTACAGCGAAACCAGTTTTATACTTATGTAACGTAGACGAGTCTGATGCAAAAGACGGGAACGAATGGGTAGAGAAAGTAAAAGAATCTGTAAAAGATGAGAAAGCTGAAGTTTTAGTTTTAGCAGCACAAATCGAAGCAGATATCAATGAATTAGAAACTTTCGAAGAGCGCCAAATTTTCTTAGAAGAATTAGGGTTAACAGAACCAGGTGTAAACCGTTTAATTGTTTCTGCTTACAAATTATTAGACTTAGAAACTTACTTTACAGCAGGTGTTAAAGAAGTAAGAGCTTGGACAATTAAAAAAGGTTCTACAGGACCACAAGCTGCTGGTGTTATCCATACAGATTTCGAAAAAGGGTTTATCCGTGCGGAGGTAATTAAGTTTGAGGATTTCGTAACGTATGGATCGGAAGCAAAATGCCGTGAAGCGGGTAAATTAAACGTGGAAGGAAAAGCATATATCGTACAAGATGGTGATATTATGCACTTCTTATTTAATGTGTAAGAATTTACATTTATAACATATAAAATCTCAACCTTATGGGTTGGGATTTTTTTTTGTCTATATTTGAGCCAATTAACATTGAATTACATTAAAAAAACATATATGATTAAAAATTTATTCTTGCTTGGATCAATCTTAATCGGTTCATTCGCTTCTGCTCAAACGACAACTATTTTCGAATAAAATTTTGCCACAACCGAAACTCATAATCTTTGGACAATAGGAGATCTCGATGGGGATAATGATACTTGGGAATTAGTATCAGATGAAGATTCAGGAGAAGCTGAAGTACTATCTTTTGAAGGAGGATTTGCTTGGTCTTGGTCATGGTTCTATGCACCGATGACACCAGATAATACCTTAACCAGTCCAGTGATTTCATTACCTGATAATGGAACCTTAGACTTATCGTTTAAAGTTGCAGCGGCAGATGATGAAGAAGGGTTTTTCGAAGAACACTATGCCGTTTATGTTATACCAGCAGGAGCAGAGTTTACAGGAAATGAAACCCCTGTTTTCGAAGAAACATTGGACGCAGGATACGCTACAGAAGCTAAAGTTATCAATTTAGACATAACTGAATATGCAGGACAAGAGGTTCAAATTGTTTTTAGACATTATGATTGTGAAGATATTTTATTTATCGGGATTGATGATGTTAAAGTAGAATTTACTCCAAGTTTAAGCACAGCTGAGTTAAATAAAGAAAAAGCGGTGGTTTACCAAGATCAAAAAATCATTAAAATCCAAGGCTTTGAAAATGTGAATGAGGTAAGAGTTTTCGATTTGACAGGGAAAAAAGTAAGTCAAGTGAAAGCAGAAAGCGTTAATGTTTCTGCATTACCAAAAGGAGTATATATTGTCAATTTCTACAACGAAAAAGAAGTCGTTTCTCGAAAAGTAACAATTAAATAAAAATTGATTAAAAAACAAAAGCCACCCTTCGGAGTGGCTTTTGTTTTTATTTTATAATCGATTTAATCGTTCCAATGCAGCATCTAAAGTTTCTTCTTGTTTGGCAAAACAAAAACGAATGACATGTTCATTCAAGGCATCGTGATAAAATGCAGAAAATGGTATAGTTGCAACCTTATGATCAACGGTTAATTGTTGAGCAAATGATTTATCATCCAAGGGAGAATAATTTTTATACGACGCTGATACAAAATATGTACCTTCAGCTGGAATCATTTCAAATTTTGTAGTCGATAAACCTTTGACGAAATAATCTCTTTTTTGTTGAAAAAAATCATTCAATTCCAAATAATTATTTTCATCATCCAAATAATCTGCAATGGCATATTGAGAAGGAGTGTGTACACAAAAAACATTGAATTGGTGTACTTTTCGAAATTCTTTCATCAAGGCCGCTCCAGCTAATACATATCCTACTTTCCAACCGGTTACATGACATAATTTCCCGAAAGAAGCTGTAATAAAGGTACGTTCTTTTAGAGAAGGAATGCGAGCAAAACTCTGATGTTCTTTTCCGTCAAAAGTCATATGCTCATATACCTCGTCACTTATAATGTAACAATTTAGGTCTTTTAATATGGATTCGATTTGAATTAAATCGTCTGCGGTAAAAATTTTACCAGAGGGATTATTTGGATTATTAAAGATGACCAATTTGGTATTTGAAGTCACTTTTTGTTTCAAATCTTCAAAATCAATTTGATAATCGGGATATTTTAATTGAATGGGTTGAACTACTCCACCAAACATTTCAACAGCAGGTTTGTATAAATCATACGCAGGTTCGAAAATAATGACTTCATCTCCTTTCTCTATAATGGATGCGATTGCCGTAAAAATAGCTTGGCTTGCACCATTGGTAATTGTGATCTCTTGTTCAGGATGATAAATGGCATGATGAAAACGCTCTACTTTTTGAGCAATAAAATTTCTTAATTTTTCGACGCCAATCATTGGCGCGTATTGATTGTAATTTTGGTACGAATAATAATTCAAACTTTCGATCAAAGAAGAGTGAGGTTCAAAATCTGGAAAACCTTGTGCCAAGTTAATGGCTTGGTGCTGATTTGCCAGTTGGCTCATAACGGTAAATATAGTGGTCTCGAGATGAGGTAATTTCGAATTCATAACAGTTTTATTTATAGTGTGAAAGAGTTTGATTATTTTAATGAAAGAATAAAGTTACCAAAAAGAATTTAGTATTTTTTTAGTAAATTTGTAAATTACACAATTCTAATACGATAAACGCCAATGTCTGAAATAAATCAAGTCAATTATACGGAAGATAACATTAAAACCCTCGACTGGAGAGAGCATATTCGTATGCGTCCTGGTATGTATATCGGGAAGTTAGGGGATGGATCTTCTCAAGACGACGGAATTTATATCTTATTAAAAGAGATTATTGATAACTGTATTGATGAGTTTGTTATGGGCTCGGGAAAAACAGTAGAAATCAATCTTCGTGAAGATGAGGTTACGGTTAGAGATTATGGACGAGGAATTCCTTTAGGAAAAATGGTGGACGCAGTTTCGAAAATGAATACGGGAGGAAAATATGACTCCCAGGCATTTAAGAAATCTGTTGGTCTTAATGGGGTTGGTACCAAAGCTGTCAATGCATTATCAACATACTTCAGAGTACAATCGGTTCGTGACGGTAAGACACGAGTTGCCGAATTCTCGCAAGGTCAGTTAACGGCACAAGAGGAAGAAAAAGAAACTTCATTACGCAAAGGAACAAAGATTACATTTGTTCCGGACAGAAATATTTTCTTAAACTATAAATTCAGAAAAGAATACATCGTACGTATGTTGAAAAACTACGTATACTTGAATCCAGGATTAAAAATTATTTTTAATGGCGAGGAATTCTATTCGACTGAAGGTTTAAAAGATTTATTACGTGATAATATTGAAGACGAAACAATTTATGATATCATCCATTTACGTGGAGAAGATATTGAAATTGCTTTAACACACAGTTCAAAATCTTATTCTGAAACATACTATTCATTCGTGAATGGTCAGAATACCACACAAGGGGGTACGCACTTGGCCGCTTTTAAAGAGGCAATTGCCAAAACGGTTCGTGAATTTTACAATAAAAATTACGATCCTGCAGATGTACGTAAGTCGATCATTGGAGCCATTTCCATCAAAGTCATCGAGCCTGTCTTCGAATCTCAAACGAAAACAAAATTAGGATCCAATGAAATAGGTCCGGGGATGACGACAGTTCGTACATTCATCAATGATTTCGTAAAAACCAATTTAGATAACTATTTACATAAAAACCCTGAGGTTGCTCAAGCGTTAGAACGTAAAATTAAGCAATCCGAAACGGAACGTAAAGAATTATCAGGTATTCGAAAGTTAGCTCGTGAACGTGCTAAAAAAGTAAGTTTACACAATAAAAAGTTAAGGGATTGTCGTCAGCATTATAATGACCCTAAAGCTGCCCTACGTTTAGATACCACAATTTTTATCACCGAGGGAGATTCAGCTTCGGGTTCTATTACTAAAAGTAGAAGTCCAGAGACACAAGCGGTATTTAGCTTGCGTGGAAAACCATTAAATACGTATGGATTAACCAAGAAAATTGTGTACGAAAACGAAGAGTTTAACTTACTTCAGGCAGCATTAAATATCGAAAATGGATTGGAAGATTTACGATACAATAATGTCGTTATTGCTACCGATGCCGATGTTGATGGAATGCACATTCGTTTGTTGATGATTACATTCTTTTTACAATTCTTTCCAGAGTTGATCAAAGAAGGTCATCTATACATTTTACAAACTCCACTTTTTCGTGTAAGAAATAAAAAAGAAACAAGATACTGTTACACAGACGAAGAACGTATTGATGCTATTAATTCGCTAGGAAAGAATCCAGAAATTACCCGATTCAAAGGGTTAGGGGAGATTTCACCGGATGAATTTAAAAACTTTATTGGCAAAGATATTCGTTTGGAACCCGTGATGATCGGTAAAGACAGTTCAATTGAACAATTGTTAGAATTCTATATGGGAAAAAATACACCAACGAGACAAGAATTTATCATCAATAACCTTTCAATAGAAGCAGTATCCAACGAAATCTAACCCATTTCATGCTAAACCGTATGTTGAGTTTTCTAGCCACAAAATAACCTTTATGAAACTTAATAACAAAAAATCGAAAGTTATAGCACAAATCATTAATCTCGTTTTGGGATTATTATTTGTACTTGCATTACTTATGTTAAATAAAATAGTTCCAACGCCAACGTTTATGCGAGCGGAATATGTAATCGGAATTTTAATTGTTGCCTTTGGTTACATTGCAGTGAGAGGATGGCAGTACTACGAATTAGATACTTCTGGCGAAGGATTTACATTAAAGGTAAAACGTATTGATTGGTTTTCATTTTTAAGTATAAAAGAAAAACACATCGATTTACCCAAATATAAATTGCAGAATTACATTTATAATAAAGGTGTATTTAACGATGATTTGACGTTATTAATTAATAGTCGAAAAAGTAAAGGAAATACGATAAAAGTAAAGTTTAGACTTTCTTTATTATCAGATAATGATCGTGAGAAAATCATTATGGAATTAGAAAAAATAATTTCTTCAAATAATCAATTTCAAATAGATTCAAAAGTAGCATAATATGCAACAAGAACAGGAGAGTATCAAGAAAGTATCAGGGATGTACCAAGATTGGTTTCTTGATTATGCCTCTTATGTGATTTTAGAACGTGCCATTCCATCCATTTATGATGGGTTAAAACCAGTGCAACGAAGAATTTTACATTCGATGCGCGAGTTAGAAGATGGACGTTACAATAAAGTAGCCAATATTGTTGGTAATACAATGAAATATCACCCGCATGGGGATGCAGCCATTTCTGATGCTATAGTACAAATCGGTCAAAAGGATTTGTTAATCGATATGCAAGGAAACTGGGGGAACGTTTATACAGGCGATCGAGCTGCTGCTGCGCGTTATATCGAGGCACGTTTAACAAAGTTTGCCTTAGAAGTTGTATTTAATCCAAAAACAACGGATTGGCAACCATCTTATGATGGTCGTAATAAAGAACCAAAGGATTTACCGATTAAATTTCCACTTTTACTTGCACAAGGAGTAGAAGGGATTGCGGTAGGTTTATCCACAAAGATATTACCTCACAATTTTAATGAATTAATTGATGCTTCAATTGCTCATTTACGGGGTAAAAAGTTTCAGTTGTATCCTGATTTTTTAACAGGAGGTTTGATTGATATATCAGATTATAATGATGGCCTACGTGGAGGTAAAGTACGAGTACGTGCTAAAATTTCGCAAGAGGATAAAACATTATTAAAGATTACTGAGATTCCATACGGAACGACTACGGGCTCATTAATTGATTCGATTTTAAAAGCCAATGACAAAGGGAAAATTAAAATCAAAAAAATTGAAGATAATACTGCCGCTGAGGTCGAAATTTTAATTCATTTAGCGCCAGGAATTTCACCGGATAAAACAATCGATGCTTTATATGCTTTTACCGATTGCGAGATTTCAATTTCTCCTAATGCTTGTGTGATTCATGATCAAAAGCCTGAATTTTTAAATGTGACGGAAATTTTGAAATTCAATACCGACAATACTTTACAATTATTAAAACGTGAGTTGGAAATTGAATTGGATGAGTTACAAGAGCAATGGCATTTTTCATCTTTAGAAAGAATCTTTATCGAAAATCGTATCTATCATGATATTGAGCAAGAGGAAACGTGGGAAGGAGTGATCGAAGCAATTCGTAAAGGTCTTCAACCACATATTGCACATTTGGTACGTGAGGTAACAGAAGAAGATATCATTCGATTAACCGAAATTAAGATCAAACGAATTTCAAAATTTGATTTAGATAAAGCTCAGCAATACATCGAATCTTTAGAAGATAAGATTGCGAATGTTAAACATCACTTAGAGCATTTGGTGGATTTTGCGGTGGAATACTTTAAATCACTAAAAGCGAAATACGGAAAAGATAAACAACGCAGAACAGAGATACGTACCTTCGATACCATTGATGCTTCGAAAGTAGCAGTAGCGAATACACGTTTTTATGTGGATCGCTTTGAAGGATTTATTGGAACGTCTTTAAAGAAAGATGAATTTGTTTTCGAATGTTCTGATATTGATGATATTATCGTTTTTAAACAGGATGGATCGATGGTTGTAACCAAAGTGGATGTAAAAACATTTGTTGGTAAAGGCATTATTCATGTAGGCGTTTGGCGAAAAAATGATAAACGTACCATTTACAATTTAATTTATCGCGACGGTAAAAATGGGCCAGCTTATCAAAAACGATTTGCGGTAACGGGAATTACTCGTGATAAAGAATATGATTTAACCAATGGAACAAAAGGATCGGATATCCTTTATTTTTCAGCCAATCCCAATGGAGAGGCAGAAGTGGTTTCGGTTATTTTGAAAACGCATCAACGCATTAAAAAATTAAAATTTGATGTTGATTTTGCGGAGCTAGCTGTAAAAGGACGATCAAGTAAAGGAAATTTGGTAACGAAATATCCAATTAAGAAAATCGAACTGAAAGAAGAAGGTGTTTCAACATTAGCTCCAAGACAAATTTGGTACGATCCAACAGTTCGTCGATTAAATGCGGATGAACGAGGAGAATTATTAGGTTCGTTCAAAGGGGATGATAAGATTTTAACCATTAATTCAACGGGAGAAGCAAAATTGGTATCCTTTGATTTAGGAAATCGTTTTGATGATGAAATGATCATTATTGAAAAGTGGAAGCCAACTAAGCCTATTACATGTATTTATTATGATGCAACCAAAGACAAAAATTTTGTCAAGCGTTTTGTATTAGATGATACTGCAAGTACTCAAGTATTCTTCACTAATGAGGATGAAAAATCAGAAATTAAATTTATATCAACGGATTATTATCCAATGATTGAATTGGTTTTTGCTAAAATAAAAGGAGTAGAACGTGAACCAGAGGTGATAAATTTAGAAGAATTTATTGCTGTAAAAGGAATTAAAGCGCAAGGAAATCAGCTGACTGCTTACAAATTACGTCAAATTGTAACCTTAGATCCTTTGCCTTACGAAGAACCTGAAGAGGAAGAAGTAGAGGAGGATGAGGTGCAACCAACTTTATTTGATGCCGTTACTGAAGAAGAAACGACTAACGAGGAAGAATAAAATTAATGGGAAGTATTTCATTCATCACATTATTAGTGATAGGAGTTAATGTATTGGTCAGTTGGAAAGGATTTAATGATCAATCATTTTTTGAGAAATATAAATTTCAAGTAGGATCGATTTTACATCGAAAAGAAAATTATAGAATCTTAAGTTCTGGATTTTTACATGTTGATTTTACACATTTGTTTTTTAACATGTTTGCATTGTATATTTTCTCCGATTTAATCATCGATTTTTATGCGAGTCCTAAAGCGATGTTTTTTGGAGATTATTCGATGGTGAATAAAAATTTAGGATATGGCATGTTTCTATTAATTTTTATGGCATCGGTAATTGGAGGAAACTTGTTGGCTTTATTTATGCATAAAAATGAAAATTACTATTCTGCAGTTGGAGCATCGGGTGGAGTTTCAGGAATTCTATTTGCAGCGATTGCGGCATTTCCAGACTTAACATTGAATTTGTTTTTCTTTTTACCTATTCCTGCATGGTTATTTGGAATCCTTTATTTGGCTTACTCGGTCTATGGGATGAAGAATAATGTCGGAAATATTGGACATTCAGCCCATTTGGGTGGTGCAATTGTAGGGTTAGTGGGAACAATTATTTATTTTCCCGATTTATTAGCTTATAATTTACTGTATATCCTAGGAATGTTGATACCACTCGCAGTATTAGGATATTATATCATAAAGAATAAATAAAAAAAAAGGCTTGGATGAATTTCCAAGCCTTTTTCTTTTAGATACTAAATATGAGATTATAAAACTCTTTTTGCGTATAAAAAACGTTTTCCCCAGTAACTATCATTTAAAGGAGAAATCATTACGCCTTGAGAAGTAGAGGAATGAATAAAGGTAAGAACACCCTCTTCATTTCTTCCGTGAACAATTCCTACATGAGATACGCGACCTCCTCCTCTTGTGGCGAAGAAGACTAAATCACCTTCTCTTGCTTCTTCCGTAGAAATTCTAAAACCTTGTTTTGCTTGATCAGCTGAAACACGTGGTAAGTTCATGTTAAACGTCTCAAAAACGCTTCTTACAAAGGCCGAGCAGTCAATTCCACTTCGTGTAGTTCCTCCGTAACGGTAAGGAGTTCCAATGTAAGTTTCAGCTTCTTTTAATAAGAATTCTGTGAATAAATTGTTCGTTTCATCTAATACACTATTTAAAACGACCATTGATGAATTTTCATCTTTAACATTCACAGGCTCAACTTCTAAGTTGGCACGCTTGTTGATTAATTTAGTTTGAGTCTCCATAAGTCTTGCTTGTGGTACAAAACTTCTAGAAGAATATTCTTTGACCTCAGAAACTGGGGTTAAGGATGAACATGAAGTAATGAACATCGTACAAATTATTGCAGCCACACCTAATAGCGATGTTTTCATGATTGTATTTTATTTTTCGTTATATCTTTTATTCAAGTAGCTCAAATATATTAGATTAAATTTTAACACTTAATATAGATGAGCTCTTTTGACATTATATTAACTTCTTTAACATTTTTTAACACATAAATTAACATAAAAAAATCTCAAAAAAATTTGGTGGTTTAAAAATATGTTCTAAATTTGCACTCGCTTTTGATAACAACATCAAAAGCTCGGAATGGCCCATTCGTCTAGTGGTTAGGACATCAGATTTTCATTCTGGAAGCAGGAGTTCGATTCTCCTATGGGCTACTCAAGAAATATTTTCAAAATATTAATAAAATTATTTTGGCTAGATAAAATTTTTGTTTTTATCTTTGCCGAACTAAAATAGAAAGAGATTAAAGGTTATGGCAAATCATAAGTCAGCATTAAAAAGAATTAGACAATCAGCGGTTAGACGCGATCGTAATAAATATTATCACAAGTCAGCTCGTACAGCGATTAAAGCATTAAGAGCGACAGAAGATAAATCAGAAGCAGAAACTGTATATCCAAAAGTTTCTTCAATGATTGATAAATTAGCGAAAAGAAACATTATTCACAAGAATAAAGCTTCAAACTTAAAATCTAAGTTAGCTAAACATATCGCGGGATTAGCTTAATAATCATACAAGTGGTCCCTTCGTCTATCGGTTAGGACACTAGATTTTCATTCTAGAAAGAGGGGTTCGATTCCCCTAGGGACTACAAATTAATAGATAGATTGCTGAAATATGCAATCTTTTTTTTCCTTGTTCATAGTTGTTGATTAAAACAACCAGTAAAATTACTGTGTAAAGGAAATTGTTTTTTGTGTTTTGTTTGTAAAGGTTAAACATTTTGTTGATGTTTAATCGGGAAATGAAAATGTCGCTGTATAATTCACTTGGTTCATATTATAAAAGAATTATACATCGACTTTTCTCTAAGCCCGCACAGGAAGTCATCTATTACAATTAAAAAAGACGTTCTTTAAAAATATTTTTAAGATAATAGTATAATTTTGATCTATGGTCCCTTCGTCTATCGGTTAGGACACTAGATTTTCATTCTAGAAAGAGGGGTTCGATTCCCCTAGGGACTACAAAATTTATCTATTTAAAAATATTTAAAAAATAATTTAAATTTTATTTGCAGATTTAAAAAAGATATCTATCTTTGCATCGCAATAAAACGTAAGGCGGTCCCTTCGTCTATCGGTTAGGACACTAGATTTTCATTCTAGAAAGAGGGGTTCGATTCCCCTAGGGACTACAGAAAAAAGCATTCATCTTTTGAATGCTTTTTTTATTTTGAAATAGTTTAGTTTTATTAAGAGAAATCTTAATTGGAAGCGTTTGAAGGTTTACAGTATACTCAAACGCTTTTTTTGTATCATCTACTTTCATTTTGAGAAATAAAAAAAAGCCACTCAACCGAGTGGCTTTTTATATATTCAATAATTTCTATTGATCAAATCCATTAGGATACTCCTGTTTTACAATTTCAATTTTTGCTTCAACAGCTTTTTGTAAATCGTGTTGATATTGTATCATACGTTGCTGAATCTCTGGATTCGTTGCCCCTAAGGTGCGTGCCGCTAAGATTCCCGCATTTTTTGCAGCATTTACTGCTACTGTAGCTACTGGAATTCCATTCGGCATCTGTAAGATTGATAAAATCGAATCCCATCCATCAATCGAATTAGATGACTTAATCGGAACACCAATGACAGGTAAAGGAGTAATTGAAGCGACCATTCCTGGTAAATGGGCTGCTCCACCTGCTCCTGCGATAATCACGTTGATTCCACGTTCATGTGCAGTCTTTGCATATTCGAACATACGCTCAGGCGTACGATGTGCTGATACAATGGTTAATTCGAAAGGAATGTTTAACTCAGTTAATACATCAGCCGCTTGTTTCATGATAGGCAAATCGCTATCACTTCCCATTATAATTCCTACCATAGTTGTTTACTTTTTGGCAACGACACGAATTGTTTCGTTAACCTGTTTTATGTTTTGTTTTAATTGTTCGAAGTCATCATTAACCAAAGTCACATGTCCCATTTTACGACCAGGTTTTGTAACCGCTTTCGCATACCAATGCAAGTACGAACCTGGAATTTGTAATAATGTTTCCACATTTTCAATTTGGGCAGGTCCAGTTTCTCCTTCTGCACCAATTAAATTGACCATCGCAGAAGTAGTATATAACTGTGTTGAACCTAAAGGTAATTCCATTAAAGTTCTTAACATTTGATCAAACTGTGAAGAATAAGCACCTTCAATCGTGGAGTGACCTGAGTTATGAACACGCGAAGCCGTTTCATTTACCCAAATGGATTGGTCTTTGTTCAAGAACATTTCAACAGCAAATACTCCTGGAGAATTTAATGCTTTTACCACATCGCGCGCGATTGCTTCTGCTTTATCGGTTACTTCTGGGGATAATGTAGAGGGTATTAATAAATAATCCAACAAATTGTACTCCTCATTTATGACGAATTCAACTGTTGGATATGTAATGATATTTCCTAAATGGTCGGCAACGGTAACGACAGCAATTTCTCGGTCCAAATCCGCTGGAGTTTCAAAGATAGATGGCGCTTGTAGCATTTTGTCCAAATCATTTGCAGATTTCAAGAACTGAACACCTTTTCCATCATAACCATCTTTTCTCGATTTTTGAAAAATTGGATATTGAACATCTTCCTTCGATTTTAAATCTTCCCAATGTTCTAATTCAAAATACGGTGCAGTCGGAATGTTATTTTTTACATAGAATTCTTTTTGCACACCTTTATCTTGTATAATGGCTAAAGCTTCTGGATCTGGCACCACCTTTTTACCTAAAGCTTTCAAATGACGTAATGCATCTACATTGACATGCTCGATTTCAATACCAATCGCATCTAAATTTTTTCCAAATTCGACTACGGTATCGTAATCTTTAAAATCTCCTTGTACAAAATGATGTGCATGTGGTGCACATGGCGCATCAGCAGCTGGATCCAAGATGCTGATTTCACAAGGATATTGCAATGCATTTTGCAAAAACATATATCCAAGTTGCCCTCCTCCTAAAATTCCGATTTTTATCATATCGCGAAGTTAATGAATATTATAATCTTTACTTTTACAGCAAATAAAATTTAATTGACGAGATGTTAACAAAGAGTACAAAATTTATTTTCCTATTTCTGATAGGATTTTACCTCCTAAGCAAGAGTTTTTATTCCTATTTTGTATTCGATATGTTGGTGCATTATTCGATATATGCTTTAATAATCGCCTTCTTTGTTTTATTATTTTATAATTTCTTAATCCGAAAAGAAAAAAATAAATCCATTCTCTTTTTAATTCCTTTATTTGCTATTCCTTATATCGTCTACAATGAAATGGGATATTTCTATTTCGGAGAAAATGCAAAGGGGGAAGAAAAGAATTTTAAGATTATTTCCATTAATATCTTTTCACAGAACGATGAATATCAATATTTGAAAAAATACATTACTGAAGAAACTGCTGATGTAATTGTTCTTCAAGAATTAACACCTTCATGGCAAAAAAATGTTGAATTTATTCGTGAAAAATACCCTTATTATAAAGAGGAACCACGTAGCAATAATTTCGGAATTGCCGTATATTCTAAAATTCCTTTTGATACCGTCATGACCAAAAATTATATTGATGATATGCATCCTTCATTGATTGGAGAATTAACGGTCAACGGAAAATCAGTTTCAATGCTGATGACCCATCCAGTGCCACCTTTACCCAATCAAGCACGATTTGAACGTCGCAACAAACAATATAAAAAAATGAAAGAGGAAATTGATCAAATGAGCAGTCAGCACATTATTTTAATTGGTGATTTGAACAGTACAGTTTACTCTCCTAATTTTAAATTGGTTCAATCCGATAAATTAAAGGATGCACGAACAGGCTTTGGTTTACAAAATTCATGGAATGCTTTTATTCCGTTACTTCGTACCAATATCGATCAATGTTGGGTGTCCAAAGAAATGAAAGTGACAAATTTCTACAGAGGAAAAGATATTCAATCGGATCATTTTCCAATTGTAGTCGAATTAAAAATAGAATAATAAAAAATGCCTTGAACTTATTCCAGGCGTTGTTTTTTATAATTGCAATTGATTCTTAAAACCGTTGATGATTTCTCGTTGTACTTTTAGCTTGCGCTTATATTGAACATTAAAGAAGATAATAATCAAAATCGCTGTTCCAACAATACTAAGACAAACATATAACAAGGTTTGAATTTTTGTATAACGATTAGTTTCTTCCAATTGTTTGATCCGCTGGTTGGCTTGTTCCGTCTCATAAAAGATTTCTAATGACTTTGTACTGTTATCGAATTGGTATTGATTCTCTTGAAGAATTAATTCTTTTTCTTCTTTCAAATAGCGTAGGGCATCATTCAGATTACCTTTTTTTTCTGCATTACTAGAGAGGTTCGAAAGAAATTTAATTTTATAATTCGTTAATTGTTGATTATCCTTCACCAAATCATACGCCATTTTAAAATATTTTTCCGCTTCATCATAATTTCCCCTTAGACTATAATTTGAACCAATATTATTGTAAATAAATGATTTAAAATCATTGTAATTACTATTCTTATTGGCAATGACCAAAGCTTGCAAAGAATATTTTAAAATTTCATCGGGGTGATCTTTACCTTTTACAAATCCTACCAAACTACTCTGATTCAGATTGTATACAATCATCGAACGATCTCTTACTCTTTCGTCTTCAATTAATTCGGCATAATGTAAAGTTTTTTGAGCTACAGTTACTGCAGAATCAATGTATTTATAATCTTCCGTTTCGTGAAATTTTTGTTTGTAATAATAACCTAAATTGCTGTAGGTATAATTGATTAATAAAGGATTTTTAGAAGCAATTGCATGTTTATTTGCCAATACCGCATCAGTACGGGTATCATTCTCTAAACTATTTTTTGATTTATAATTGTAACGCAAAAAATACAATTGAGTTAAAATAAAATCTTCATCCTCAAAAGCAGAAAATTCATTGATGGTTTGATTTAAAGTTTTGATGAATAATTCATCTTGCTTTAATCGAGAATAATAACGTGTATAACCAAAATTAACATAGGCTTGATCGATTGGTATTTTGAGCAATTTTCTTCGCCGCCTCTAAAGATTCTACCTTCTTTTTTTCATTGTTTACTTCTCCATAATAATCAGCCAAGTAAACATACCCGATAATTTTACGAGTAGGTTCAATCGAAGTGAGAAACTTACTATTGATTAATGATTTTGCTTGATTATATTGTTTGCTATACAAGTAGGAATAGACTTGTTGTTGGTCTTTATCCTGATTGCTTTGCGCAAAAAGAGGTAGACTTATCAAGCAAGTAAGGAACATGAATAAACGATTCGGCATATGACATTACGTTTTAATAGTTTAGGTTTGTTGAGCCGGCAAATATAGAATCTAATTCATTGTTCTGCAATAGGATAAAGTGTTAATGTTGCAAATGAATTACGGAAAAAAAAAGTCCTTTTTGAAGGACTTTAGGCTTTATTCATTTTCATCCAAATATTCTTCATCGAGAAAAGGTCTTAATTCAGGTTTCTCGTTGAATTGTTTAAGGATATAGGGACAAACAGGATAGATTTTAACATCATTTTGTTCGGTAAATTCAAGCAATTCATCAAATAAAACTTCGCCTAAATTTTGTCCTCTTTTGGATTCATCAACGAATGTACCTGTGGCCTTAATATTTCCATTCTTAGCCCACTCGTATTTTATATATCCAATTAAATGATCGTTTTCATATAACGAAAACTGACCATCATTTACGGTTTGAGAGTGTTTTATTTCCATGTTGAAGACTTTACGATTGATGCTTTAAATTACAACAAACTTTTAAATTGAGAAAGGCTTTTTAAAGTTTTAAAATGGTTTCATTTTGAAAATTGAAAAAGTTGATTATCTTTGGTTTATCAAAATCGAAAGGGGTGCTTTATTTTTTATAAGGCTGAGATTATACCCACTGAACCTGGGCGGGTAATGCTGCTAAGGGAAATGGTACTTCACCAAATTACATTCGCGCGTTAAATTTTAAAAAGTGTAAGATGGCTCCTTTCATAATTTTTAAACAATTTTATGAAAAGGTCGATTATTTTATTGTCTTTACTTGGTGCATCGATAGGGTATGCACAAACGAATGATTCGATTCCGGATCACGAAGAAATTTATTTACAAGAAGTTTCAATTACCGAAAAACTGCCAATTACGGTAGAAAAAATTTCCAATAAAATTCTGCAAAAAAAGAATTTGGGACAAGATATTCCCACGTTACTGAACGGTGCGACCTCTGTGATTACAGCGACAGAAGCCGGAAATGGAATTGGATATTCAACCATTCGAATTCGTGGATTGAATGAATCTTCCATTAATGTAACATTAAACGGTATTCCATTAAATAATGCTGAATCCCAAGGGGTTTTTTGGGTGAATATGCCCGATTTAGCGTCTTCCACTAATTCCATTTTAATTCAGCGTGGAGTCGGAACTTCATCCAACGGGATGGCTTCTTTTGGAGCAAGTGTCAATATCGAAACTCAAAATCCTTCTAAAGATCCGTATGCGGAAGCCAATCTTTCGTTTGGAAGTTTCAACACACAGAAATATACCATTCAGGCCGGAACTGGGAAAATCCTCAACCATAAGTTAAGCATCGATGGACGTTTTTCGAAGATTAATTCGGATGGATACATCGAGCGCGCTTCGGCAGATTTATTGGCTTATGACATCACCGCACATTATGAACTGAATGAAAAAACAAGGTTTCGTTTTCAGAACATGTATGGAAAAGAAAAAACATACCAAGCGTGGAACGGAATTGATGGTGAAACGATGAAACGAAATCGTCGATTTAATTCAGCAGGTGCCATTTACAATGCCGATTGGTCGGAGGTCATAGGTTATTACGATAACGAGGTGGATGATTACCAACAAAACCATTATTTCTTAACGTGGATGCAAGATTTTGGACAAAATTGGACATCCAATGTGACGTTGCATTATACAAAAGGTAAAGGTTTTTATGAAAATTATAAGCAAGATGAAAAATTATCGAAGTATAAATTAACGGATTTTCCTTTTACCCGTACCGATTTGGTACGTCAGAAATTCCTAGATAATGATTTTTACGGATTCAATATCGATGTGGAAAACCAAAAGTTAGGAAACTTTAAGGTCTTCTTTGGATTATCTGGAAATACATACGATGGTGACCATTTTGGTCACATTAAATGGATGAAAGATTACGATTGGTCAGCTACAGATTACAAATATTACGAGAACAATTCGTTGAAACGTCAATTATCAGCGTATGGGAAAGTGTTGTATCAATGGAATCAATTGGAATTTTTTGGCGATTTGCAGTACCGATATGTGGACTATGTCGCAAAATATTTACCAAATGGTGAAAATGAAGACGATGATTTCCGTCCCTTTGATGCCACGTTTCATTTTGTGAATCCAAAAGCAGGGGTGAATTACAAATTAAATGCGAACAACATATTTTATGCTTCATACGGAATTTCGCAACGTGAACCTTTGCGTGCTGATTATGAAAATATCGGAAATGAACCCAAAGCGGAGTTTTTACAAGACTATGAATTAGGTTATCGAAAATTAGGACGCTTCTCCATGAGTGCAAACTTTTTTTATATGGATTACCGCAATCAATTGGTACCTACGGGTCGTGTGAATGATGTAGGAACACCGATTCGAGAAAATTCAGGTGCAAGTTATCGCCGAGGGATTGAGTTGGATGCATCTTATCAATTGATGCCATCAAAATTCACCGTATTTGGAAATGTGACGTTATCCCAAAATCAAAATCAAAACTTTACAGAAGAAGATTGGGAGAACGGTGGTATCAAATCCTATGGAAAAACAGCCATTGCGTTGTCCCCAGCTATCATTGCTGCCTTTGGATTTGAAATAAATCCAACCCAAAATCTGTTGATCAATTGCACCAATAAATATGTTGGTGAACAATATTTATCGAATACTGAACCAACGGATGGAAAACTATCGGATTATTTGGTTACCGATCTATTGGTTCGTTATGCACCAAATTGGTTTGGCTTAAAGAAATTAGAATTTTCAGTTTTAGTGAATAATTTATTGGATGTCGAATATGAATCCAATGGATATTATTACGAAGGACCTTATTATTTCCCACAAGCAGGAATTAATGTTTTAGGAGGAATCACCATCCGATTATAATAGCACCCTTGTCAAGGTTTTAAACCTTGACAAGGGTTATTTAACTTTCAATAAATTCCAGTGGAATATGCCACAATTCATTTTTATTTTTTTCTCGGAAAAAGTCCATATGCCCGATATTTTTTAACCCTACATCTTGCGGTTTAATGTTCAGTCGTTTCTTTTTGGCATTCACCATTACTTTAGAAGCGAATAAATCGACCGTTTTCGGCGGCGCCATATAATCATCATCCAAACTAATCATCAACATAGGTTGGGTAATTTCTTTGTAAAAATTTTGGGTCTTATTCGCATAACCAAGAATTGACTCTTGGCCTAATATAATACTCTTCCAATTGTAAGCAATGCCTTTTGGTAATGGATCGCCCATATTTACTTTTTGGGAAGGGAAATAGCCATAAAGAGGGGTAAGCAAAGGTATTATCACTTTAAAAAAAGTTTTAATCTTAAACTTGTCTTTATCATGGAAGTTCTCGATGTACCCAAATTGAGATCCAATCGTGACAAATTTATCATACACTCGAAAGGCACGGGATAAGCCCAACATAATTCCTCCCATCGAATGGCCAATCAAATACTTTTGATGCTTCGGGTACATTTCTTCAATGTATTGAGAAATCGCCATAAAATCTTTATCTGCCCAATCGATAAATTCTGCGTTGAAACCCTTTAACGATTGAGGTTTGGATTGTCCAATGCCTCGATAATCATACGTAAAAACCAAATACCCTTTGTTGGCCAAATAAGTGGCAAACTTGGCGTAAAATTTTTGAGTTACTCCGATGGCTGAAGAAATGACGATAATTTGATGTGTCGAATTATTTTCGCCAAAGGAAGTCACCGCTATGGGATACTGATCAGATGTTTCAAGTTGGAAAGACTTCATTTTTTGTGTTGTTTCACTAAATATACTGAAATCCTTACAATGATAATCATAAAAAAAGCCTCAATCAGTTGAGGCTTAGTGTTTTTATTTTCGAAAGAAAGCTAAGGCATTATCCATCGCTACTTGGAAATCTTCAGGCATTTCGTCTTTTGTCCAAGGATGAGCTGAACCAAACGAATGATTGGCATTTTCAATCAAATACAATTCGACCTTTTCATTCCAGCTTTTAATTAATAAAGCTTCATTCATTTTTACCGTTTCATCGGCTGAACCGTGAATACATAAAAATGGTTTATCTAAATGTTTAATATTTTTTTCGATGCTTAGGCGCTCTTGGTTGTCGATGTAATTTTGATAAAATTGATAGTACAACGGCATCATTTGTTTGGTACGTGTATTCTCAAAATAATGTACACCTTCATTTTTCCAATGATCCAAAGCAGGTTGAGGATATTTGAATCGATTTAAATCGCAAATAGCTCCCAACGAAACAAATTTCTTCACACGATCATCTTCTAATCCTTTTAGAATGGTAATTCCTCCACCACGCGAATGTCCCATCAAATAAATTTCATCCGTATCGATTTCATCTAAAGGAATTATTTCTCCGTTAATGGTTTTAGAAATAATAATATCTAAATCATCCAATTCAGTAGTGTAATTATTTTCTCCAAATGCATTTAGATCGGGAAAGTCAATGGGTTCTTCCACCGTTCCTCCATTGTAAGAGAAATTAAATTTGATGAACGCAAAATTACGTTCAGCCCAATATTTAGCCATCAAATCAAAACATCCGTGGTCTTTGAAGCCTTTGAAACCGTGAGAAAAGATGATAACAGGTTTTTTGATTCCATTATCTTCATAAAACGTATCGTAAACCGATTGACGTTCACGACTTCCTTGGTAAATATTATTTTTAGTTACTTTCATTTTTTTGAAACATTGTACGTGTAATATAATCCTTTTCTAAACTCCAACCACGTGCCGGAGAATATTCTCTTCCGTAGTAGATGATTTGGATGTGTAATTTATTCCATAATTCCTTAGGGAAAATACGTTTCGCATCTTTTTCGACCAATTCTACAGTCTTTCCGTTGCTTAATTTCCATAAGCGTAATAATCGGAAAATATGTGTATCAACAGGGAAAGCAGGATGACCAAACCATTGCGACATCACAACCGAAGCTGTTTTATGACCCACACCAGGTAAAGCTTCTAATTCTTCGAAACTTTCAGGAACTTCGCCATCGTATTTTTCAACTAAAATTTCGGCTAATTTTTTAATGTTCTTGGCTTTGGTATTCGATAAACCAATCTGACGGATATAATATTTGATTTCATCCACTTCTAGTCGTGCCATTGCTTTGGCATTGGCGGCTTTGGCAAATAATTCGGGCGTCACTTCATTCACTTTTTTATCAGTGGTTTGAGCCGATAACAACACCGCAATTAACAACGTAAAGGCGTCTTGGTGATCCAAAGGGATAGGAGGGACAGGATATAATTTTTCCAATTCGTCAATCACGTATTGGATGCGTTCTTTCTTTAACATCATCAGCTAAAAATCTTTGGGGTAAAAATAGAAAATCCTCCTCAGAGAGAAGGATTGTACTTATTTAAATTTCTTATCGTAGAATTCAAAAGGTTTTGTTACATCAAAATACAGCTTGATTTCATTGCCTTGCTCATCTTTTGTTTCTAATAAATCGTAGGAGCGCTTCTGATGATGATGTAACGATTGTTTTTGGGAACGTAGTCCCAAGGCATATAAAATACTATACTCATGTCTTGCATTAATTACATCAATAGCTGTTTCCATACTTTGACCATCACCCGTTAAAAATAGTGCATCCAATAATTTATGGTAAACGTTGATAATTTGTTCAACAATAGGAAGATTTTCTTCAAATGAATGAATAAAGGCTAAAATCTCTGTCGTCTTTAAATCCACCAATGGTTTTTCTTTATAAATTGTTGTATAATATTCTTTTACTATTTGAATATCTGCAGGAGTGAGTTGTTCATTCTTCGATTCAATAGCAATAATATTTTGCGGTGTTTCAATCGTTTCAAATACATCAAAATCTTTTTGAAAAATTCTACCATAATAAAAATGATACAAATGTTCAACAGTCATCGTCGTATCCATTTTCTGAAATCGTTCGATAAGAGTAGGATAATAAAAATCAGAATTTTTATCCGTGATCATTTTCTCAATGGCAGGATAATCCACCGTTCGAAACTCAACTTCTTGGGCATTTACAGAGAATACCAATGGCATAAGAAGAAGTAGGAATGAAATGAGTTTATTCATATTAGAGGTTTTGCATATAAATATAAATTTTATTCTTTGATTCCTTTTGTTTTTCATTTACTTTGATGGCTCAAATCGATCGCATGAAAAAAATCTTTTCTATATTTCTATTGTTTTCATTGACAGTAGGTTTATTGGCTCAAGATACTGTTCAGAAAAATTTAGAGAAACGTTTAATCGAGTTCTCTCAACAACGAAAAGAAGATTCCATTAAACGAATCGAATTAGAAAATCGTTTATTAACCATTCAGACCAATTCAAAAGATAAAGAGGGGTTATTAAAGGAACTAAACTTCTTAAAAAGCCGAGATTCCTTGTCTTTAATTCGTCAAAAAACGAAAATAGATTCTCTTCGAAAAATAAATAAAGGAGTGCCTGTAATACCTTTCCAGGATACATTATTTATGTTATACCGTGGAGTAGGAGGATTTTCAACCAAAGAACGTGCGCAAGCGTTGGAAGAAAAAATTCGAGAATTATCCAAACAATATGATTTTTCGAAGGATTCAATCAAATTATCAAAAGATGACAATACCTTCTTAATCTATTCCAATAAGAACATGATTTCGAGCATCAGCCTTCAGGATGCATTGTGGGAAAACACCACACCAGAAGCTCTAGCAAAAAAACATTTGGAAATTATAGGGAGTGCAATAGAAAAGCATCGCGCAGATGTCAGCTTACCAACACTTGCCAAAGGTGCTTTTTATGCGATGATCGTTTTATTTGTTTTGGGATGTTTAATTCATTTGATCAATAAATTCAATCATTGGTTGAAACTGAAATTGTATGAAAAGAAAGATGTTGTTTTTGCACCATTGGTGAAAAAGAATCTGAAAGTTTTAAACATCAATAAACAAATCGAATACATTTGGTTTGGACTTGGAATTATTCGATGGTTAGTAATTATTTTATTGATCTACTTGGCCCTACCGATTTTATTTAATTTCTTCCCCACAACACAAGGGTATACAGTAGTATTGTTGGATAATATCATCGAACCATTGCGTAAAATGGCGCGAGCAATCATCGATTATCTCCCGAATCTTTTGACAATTCTTGTAATTGTTACAGTCTTTCGATTTGTGTTTAAATTTTTAAAATTCATCATGATGGAATTGGAAGATGGGCGATTAACCATTAATGGATTTTACAAAGAGTGGGCAAAACCGACTTATCAAATTTTTAAAGTGTTGTTACTGATCTTTATGATGATTGTAATCTTCCCTTATTTACCAGGAGCGAAGTCGCCTATTTTTCAAGGAGTATCAGTATTTGTCGGAATTTTAGTCACATTTGGTTCAGCTGGTGCTTTAGGAAATATTATGGCGGGTTTACTTTTAACCTATACCCGTTCGTTTTCGAATGGAGATTATGTAAAGATCGGCGATGTCACGGGTGAAATTATCGAAAGAAATTTGTTGGTGACTCGAATCCGAACAATTAAAAATGAAATCATTTCTGTTCCCAATTCAACAGTAATGAATAGTCATACTTTAAATTATAGTACAGATGCTTCAAAGAAAGGATTAATTATTTATACCGAATTTGCCATTGGATATGATATTGCTTGGGAAAAAGTACATGATATTGCGATAAAAGCAGCGAACAATGTGCCCGAAATCATGAAGAATCCAAAACCATTTGTATTTCAACAAAAGCTGGATGATTTTTATGTAACCTATCAAATCAATGCGTACATCAAACATGCCAATCGCCAAGATTTTATTTATTCGGATTTAAGGAGGGAATTAATCAACGAATTTAATTTAGCGGGAATTGAATTAATGTCACCGCATTTCATGTCTGTTCGTAGTGGAGCGGAAGCGCAATATCCAGAAGGGCAAGTTCCTCCGACATATAAGAACTATCCATTTGATATTCAAATGAAAAAAAATAATTCGGATAAAAACTAAGCGACGTTTTTTGGCGTTTTACTTCCGTATCTTTGTACTACAAATAAGGAATAAACGATTTTTGAACCAAAAATTTAAGATTAAATCCTTATTTTTACGAGTAGTTCATAAAAGAAATAACAATGTTAAAAGTAGGAGATAAAGTTCCGGATTTTCAAGGAATCGACCAAGATGGAAATACTGTTTCATATCAGAATTATGCCGGTAAAAAGTTAGTTGTTTTCTTTTATCCTAAAGCAAGTACACCAGGTTGTACAGCAGAAGCTTGTGATTTAAGAGACAATGAAAATGCTTTAAAAGCACAAGGATATCAAATAGTAGGAGTAAGTGCTGATTCAGTTGAAAGACAAAAGAAATTTGCCATCAAATACGAATTGCCTTTTCCGTTATTAGCCGATGAAAATCGTGAAGTTATCGAAGCTTTTGGTGTATGGGGTCCTAAGAAATTCATGGGAAAAGAATACGATGGCATTCATCGTACGACTTTTATCATCGATGAAAATGGAACAATTTCGGATGTGATCGAAAAAGTAAAAACAAAAGAACACGCAAAACAAATTTTAGAAAAATAAAGAAATAATATAATGAGCGATTTAGATAATAAAAAGAAAGCGCTTCAACTTATCTTAGATAAGATGGACAAGGCATACGGTAAAGGAACTGTAATGCGTATGGGGGATTCTGCTGTCGATGATAAAATCGAAGTGATTCCTTCAGGATCTTTAGGATTAGACATCGCTTTAGGAGTAGGAGGTTACCCTAAAGGACGTGTCATCGAAATCTATGGACCTGAATCATCAGGTAAAACAACGTTAACATTACATGCTATTGCTGAAGCACAAAAAGCAGGTGGTATTGCAGCATTTATCGATGCAGAGCATGCTTTTGACCGTTTCTATGCTGCAAAATTAGGTGTAGATGTAGAAAACTTAATTATTTCTCAACCTGATAACGGGGAACAAGCTTTAGAAATCGCTGATAACTTAATTCGTTCAGGTGCGATTGATATTATTGTGATCGACTCGGTTGCGGCTTTAACACCAAAAGCAGAGATTGAAGGAGAAATGGGTGATTCTCGTATGGGATTACAAGCTCGATTAATGTCTCAAGCCTTACGTAAGTTAACAGCGACTATTAATAAAACAAACTGTACAGCAATTTTCATTAACCAGTTACGTGAGAAAATTGGAGTAATGTTCGGAAATCCTGAAACAACAACAGGAGGTAATGCTTTAAAATTCTACGCTTCTGTACGTTTAGATATCCGTCGTTCAACTCAAATTAAAAATGGAGATGAGGTCATCGGTAACCACTCAAAAGTTAAAGTGGTAAAAAACAAAGTTGCGCCACCTTTCCGTCAAGCGGAATTCGACATTATGTATGGAGAAGGTATCTCTAAAGTAGGAGAAGTTCTTGATATGGGTGTTGAGAAAGGAATTGTTCAAAAATCAGGTTCTTGGTATTCATACAACGACAGCAAGTTAGGGCAAGGTCGTGATGCCGTGAAAGAATTATTAAAAGATAATCCTGAATTATGTGAAGAAATTGAAGCTAAAATTGTAGCTTTAATCAAAGGAGAACCAGTGGAAGGAAAACCATCAGTGGACAATCCTGCAGACGAAGATGCTTTATTCGCTGAATAATTAATTCGTTGAATGAATTTTTATTATAATGACTTGAAAAGCCTTTCCAATTGGAAAGGCTTTTTTTTATCTGTGAATCTCTAAATTAGAAATTAAAATCCAAAGCATGTTTTTAATGAAATGACAGTAACGAAGATTAAATTACTTGAAGTGATGCTCAGATTGTGCTCAAAATAATGGGGTAAACTTTCAGAATGCTCATCCATATAGCATCCACTTTTACCCATTAAGAACCAATAATTATTCTAAAATATATTTTAAACGATAACCGAACATTCCTCGTTCTTTAATCATTTCGGCTACTCCTTCAGGACATTCCGATTCCCAACCGGATTCTCCTTTCGCAATTTTTTCTAAAATCTTACGTGAATAAGAGTGTAAATATTCTTTATTATAATTTAAAATATCCTCGATTCGACCATTATACAAGAAGAATTTATATAGCTCGTGTAAGTTGTCGGATACTTTTAAGTTTTTAGACGTTAAAAGCAAATCTTTTTCTTTGTCTAAATACGGATACAAGTAGATTTTAACATCTTTCTTAAACAATTTACCAAAGGCTTCCATAATTCCACCGGGAAGATTATCATAATACTGCTCATTAAAAATCTCCAATAAATTGTTAACCCCCATGGCTAAACCAATTTTAGTTTTGTTGCGGGTAAACTTCGTAAAGTAATCCGTTAATTTATAGTATTCAGAAAAATTAGAAATGATAACATTATATCCTAATTTTCCAATAATGTCAGCACGATCCAAGAAATCCCGTTCATTCAATTGACCTTCTTTTCCAGAAGCCATTAAATTAGAAAGGGTAATTTCAAATAAAATCTCAGTATTGGCTTTGGTAATGCCTTCTCCTTGTTTAAAGATTTCTAAACCTCCTTTAAACATGTCCATATTCACATTCATAAATGGACGGAAAGAACCTCGAATGGCAAAAATGTTTTTCTTGTACAATAAATCGGCAGGTAAAATATTTTTTCCTTCAGGATTAAATACCACAACATCCGTCATTCCATTCTTCACCAATTGCAACGACATCAAACGGTTATCCACATATTTAAATTGAGGTCCACGGAAATTAATCATATCAATTTCCAATTGGTCTTTATCTAATGTGTCGTATAAAGAATTGATTAAACGACGCGGATTATCATAGTAATTGTAAGCCCCATAAATCAAATTCACACCCAAAACCCCTAAAGTTTCTTGCTGCAATTGAGCCGAATTCTCTTTGAATTTAACGTGTAAAATAATTTCGTTCGCTTTTTGATCTTCAACATTCAGTTTAAAACGAATTCCCACCCAGCCGTGTCCTTCGTTTTTCTTCGCATAATCAATCGTTGTTACAGTGTTGGCATAAGTAAAGAAAGCTTTCTCTTGGTAAATATCATGAGTTAAGCGTTGTCTCATCAAGTCAATTTCGTGGTCCAGCATCTTTTTTAAACGAGCTTGCGTCACGTAACGTTTATTTTCTTCAACACCATAAATGGAATCAGACATTTCTTTGTCGTACGCGCTCATTGCCTTTGCAACAGTACCCGAAGCAGCACCAGCTCGGTAAAAAAATCGAACTGTTTCTTGTCCTGCACCAATTTCAGCAAACGAGCCGTAAATTTTCGGATTAAGATTAATTTCTAAAGCCTTTTGTTTGGGCGTAAGAACTTGTTGTAAAGCCATAAAAAAATCAATTGTTTGCAGTAAATTTACCAAAGAATTATGGCTAAATCAAAATTAAAAATACATTTTTTAGGGACGGGAACCTCACAAGGAATCCCAATTATTGGAAGTGATCATCCGGTCTGTCTCTCTGATAATCCGAAAGATAAGCGGCTACGCTCTTCTATCCTGCTAGAAAAGGACGATAAAGTATTAACGATAGATTGCGGTCCCGATTTTCGACAGCAAATGTTGCGGGCCAATGCCCAACGTTTGGATGGAATTTTATTTACGCATGAGCATACCGACCATGTGTTAGGATTAGATGATATTCGACCATTGGTTTTCAAATCAGGGAAAGATATGCCGGTATATGGTTTAGCACGTGTGTTGAATGAATTGCACAACCGTTTTAATTATATGTTTCAGGAAGTAAAATATCCTGGAGTACCCACGGTCATAGAAAATGCTGTAGAAAAAGATATCTTCCACATTTTTGGTTTTGAAATCGAGCCCATTAAAATTTACCATGGGACACTGCCTATATTAGGCTACATCATCGATCAAAAATTTGCATATTTAACGGATGTAAAGACCATTCCCGAAGAATCATTAGAAAAATTAAAAGGGGTAGAAGTATTAGTGATTAGTGCTTTGCGCCAAGAAGTAGAACATTTTTCGCATATTTTGTTGACTGAAGCCATTGAATATGCTAAAAAAGTGGGAGCACGTAAAACATATTTCACCCATATTTCTCATTACATGGGTTTCCATGATGAAGTAAATCAAGAACTTCCACTCGGAATGGAGTTGGCTTACGATACTTTAGAAATTATTTTGTAAAAAACGTTTGGTAAAATAAAACTTGCACTTATATTTGTACTCATAACTCCGACGCCTGGATGGCGGAATTGGTAGACGCGCACGACTCAAACTCGTGTTCTTCGGAGTGCGGGTTCGATTCCCGCTCCAGGTACAAGAAAGCTCGAAACATCGTTTCGAGCTTTTTTATTTCATAAAATTAAGATTTTCAATGGCTTATTGTGGGGTGTTTTTTGCTGATTTTATTAAAAACCAACCATTTATGCAATGGATTTTATTATTTCTTATGTTTATTCTGCTCCCAATTCATGCAAAAGCCGATCAATTTTATCTCCTAATCTACGAACAGGCAACTTCCGCCAAAAAGTTTTTAGAAAATGAAGAATATCTCATACCATATTGTGGTTGTTGTACTGAGTGTAAAAGATTACATCAAAATAAAAAAGGTGAGTATGGAGCAATATCCAAACTCATGGGATGGAAAACAATATTATACCATTAATGTTTCAGGAGTTAATCCAATCACAAACAAATCGATGGAAGAGACTTTGGATTTAGCTTATACTTATTTTGTCCGCTCAGATCAAAAAGCTTATAATGTTGCCATTGTCTTATTATTGAATGCCGATCCTTGTATGATTGATGCCATTGAAGTGGATCCATACATTAAAACCAAAAAGAAATTTATTGAGCGGGAAGCCTATTACAGAAAGTTTTCTGAATTGATTTAATTGATACGAAACATTATATCAAATAAATTCTTATTTTTAATAGAACCACAAACGATTTAAAATGAGAATATTAATAAAAAATGGACGCCTTTATTCGGGAGATAAAGATGAGAAGGCAGCCATAAAACATCTTCTGATTGGAGAAGATGGAATTATAGAAAAGATATCTTCTGATCCCCTTCTTGAACAAGATTGTCATATTATAGATGCATCGGGAAAATGGATTACACCCGGATTCATCGATTGTCATACCCATTATGATGCTGAAATTATTGCTTCGCCTGGCTTAAAGGAATCAGCGAGACATGGAATAACAACAGTTATTTTAGGAAGTTGTTCGGTTTCGGCCATTTATAATAATCCAGAAGAAACTAGCGACTGCTTTACAAGGGTTGAAGCCATTCCAAGGGAAGTCATGCTCCCTTTAATGGAACGTGAAAAATCGTGGAAAAATGTCAAAGAATGGAAAAACTACATCGAAAATAAACCTTTAGGTATCAACGTGGCTTCGTTCATTGGACATTCGGATTTGAGGATTAGAGCAATGGGAATGCAACGTTCGGTACAAGACAACGTTGAAGCGACAAAGCAAGAACGACAATTGATGGAACAATTGTTAGAAGAAGCTTTAGATGAAGGATTTGTTGGTCTTTCAACGATGGATAATCCTTGGGATAAGATGGACGGCGATAAATATTGGTCCCATAAAACACCTTCTTTTTATGCTTCATGGAAAGAACGTAAAAATTTAATTGAATTATTGCGAAAAAAAGATGCTGTTTTACAAGGTGCTCCTAATCTAGTGACCCGTGTGAGTGCTATTAATTACATGCTGGCTAGTATGGGAATCTTCCGAAAGCCATTGAAAACAACCATGATTGCTTTGATGGATATGATTGGGGATCGATACATTTATCCGTTTGTGTCACGTGCCGTTAAATTGGTCAATTGGATGAATGCTGATTTCCGAATGCAATCACCTCCTGTGCCATTTACCGTCTATTATGATGGAGTCGATTCGGTAATGTTTGAAGAATTTCCTTCTGGAGAAGCCATGCGCCATTTAGCTAAAAACATTGATGAACGTAATGCGTTGATCCGGGATCCATCATTCCGCGAAAATTTTAAGAAAGAAATTAAAAATAAATTTGCCCCTAAAGTTTGGCATAAGGATTTGAGTATAGCCTATATTTTAAAATGTCCAGACGACTCTCTCATAGGCAAAAACTTTTATCAAATCGCGGAAGAACGCGGAGAGCATCCGGTGGATACCTTCTTAGATTTAGTGATTACTTATGATAAAGAAATTTCTTGGACAACTACATTGGCCAACGATCGCGAAGAAAATTATAAGCATTTGTATAATTATCCCCATAATTTTTTATGTTTTTCTGATGCTGGTGCGCATCTCAATAATATGGCATTTTACAATTTCAATCTGCAAATGATGAAACGGGTAAAGGATTCGATAGATAAAGGAAATCCTATGATGTCTATGGAAAAATGCATTTGGCGTTTAACAAAAGAGCAGGCCGATTGGTTTAATTTGGATTGTGGCTATATAGCGGAAGGAAAGCGTGCCGATTTGGTTGTAATAGATCCAAATCATTTTTCCCGCGTGACAGATGAAGTGCAGCAACAACCAATCGAAGAATTTGATAATTATCCTCGTTTAGTCAATCGAAACCCAGGTTTAATTCATTATGTATTGGTCAATGGAAAAATTATATTTCACAATGAGGAATTTGTTGAAGGCTATGGAAAAAATAAAAAATTTGGTCGATTTCTGCCTCGTAAGGCGAGTTAAATTAAAAAAGCTCATCCTTACCGGATGAGCTTTTTGTTATATGAATAGTAATAAACTGATGGCCATAATAAGCATTCCGACTAATATACCCCACATGGTGATTTTTTGTCCCGCATATTCTCGAGCCGTTGGTATTAACTCATTTAACGAAATATAAACCATGATTCCTGCAACGGATGAAAATATAATTCCGAAGATTGAATCATCGAAAAATTGCCTTAGGATAAAATACCCAATTAATGCTCCAATAGGTTCTGCAAGTCCAGATAAAAAAGAATACCAAAAAGCTTTCTTTCGTGATTTCGTTGCATAATAAATCGGAATGGCAACTGCTATTCCTTCAGGAATATTATGAACAGCTACTGCAAAAGCAATTGATAATCCATAAGAAGGTTCATTAATAGCGCTCATAAAAGTGGCTAATCCTTCAGGAAAATTATGAATAGCTAAGGCTAATGCTGAAAAAATTCCCAGACGATATAATTTTTGATTTTGATTTCCTTTGACCGAAGATGCGTTTTCATCCTCATGATCATAATCGTGGGAAGGAATTAATTTATCAATAAGAATGATCGCTAAAATACCAGAGAAAAAACCGATAACCGTATATATTGCGCCTAATTGTTCTCCAAAAACTTCAGTTAATGAGATTTTGGCTTTATTAATAATTTCTGCAAATGAAACATAAAGCATAACTCCAGCCGAAAGACCAAGCATTCCGCCTAGAAACTTGGGGTTAAACTTTTTGTACACTAACGAAAGAATACTTCCCACACCCGTACATAAACCTGCTAATAAGGTCAAGCCGAATGCAAAATAAAAAGGGTTGTTCATATTGTTAGATTTACTAAACAAATTTATTAGAATTATTTTAAACCGAATATAAAAAGCAGAATTACTTTTTTAAGTTGAAAAAAAATAGCTGTGTTTTATCATTTTAAGCAACTATTTTAGAGATATGGTTATTTTTGTTCGGATTAATAATGAAGAATGGAAATATTAGATAAGAGTTTGCAGAGCGATGTGTATAATAATTTTTTGGATTTTGTACTTACCTTGGGATTGTCCACGTATTATACCTATATGGTAACCTCAGTTTTACTGTCTTTGGTATTACTTCTTGTATTATATGCAGTAGATTATGTTTTACGAAAAGTGCTTTTATTAGTAGTAACTGATTTTATCAGTCGAAGTAAAACCCAATTGGATGATCTGTTGATTAAAAATAAAGTTTTACAATTTATATCTCATCTGGTTCCCATTATTGTTGCAAAAGCGGCTGTACCATTGATTTTTATGGGATTTCCGAATTGGATCATCTATTCGATAAAAATAGTCGACATCGCCTTAATCCTTACAGTTTGCCTCCTTTTAATTAATATTTTAAAAGCTTTTAGAGATTTATTGAAAACAAAGTCAGCATTTGCTGATAAACCTTTGGACAGTTATCTTCAAGTTGCAAGTATAATTTTATACAGTATAGGAGGAATTTTAACGTATTCCATCATTACGGGCGAGTCGCCAAAATCTTTTTTGGTTTCATTAGGAGCGGCTTCGGCTATTTTAATGTTAGTTTTTAAAGATTCGATTCTCGGATTTGTGGCAAGTATACAAGTTTCTTCGAATGATATGGTTCGTGTAGGAGATTGGATCGAGATGTCAAAATATGGTGCTGATGGAAATGTGATTCAAATTAATTTAAGTACCGTAAAAGTTCAAAATTTTGATAAAACCATTACGACCATCCCAACTTATGCATTGATTTCGGATTCATTTAAAAATTACCGTGGAATGCAAAATGCAGGGGGACGTCGTATTAAACGATCAATTAACCTGAAAATGTCTTCGATTCGATTTTTAGAAGAACATGAAATTGAGGAATTAAAACGAATTGATCTTTTAAAGTCTTACATCGAACAACGTTCTCAAGAAATCAAAGCGTTTAATGATAAGAATTCATTTGATCCGACCATGAAAGTGAACGGTCGTCGAATGACGAATATCGGATTGTTTCGAGAGTATATAAAAGCGTATACTTATCAAAATCCACACATTCATAAAGATTATCATTTTATCGTTCGTCAAATGCAACCCACCGAACATGGATTACCGATTGAGTTATTTATGTTTACAAATACAACCGTTTGGGTCGAATTTGAAGGGATCGTTGGTGATATTTTTGATCATTTGTTTGCCGTAGTTCCTTTTTTTAAACTCGAGATTTTTGAGCTTCCTGCATCAGATGATATCCGAGGGTTAGTAAATCATATTGAAATAAAAAAAGGTGAATCTTAAGATTCACCTTTTTTTTCATCTTGTGCTTCAAACAATTGATTGAAGACTTGTTTTAATTTTTGATACATAAACGAAGTAAGTAAAATAAGTATTCCTAAAACAATAAAAGAAATCACGCGTAATCCACTGCTCATTTCCCAAACATCAATGACATATAATTTTATGACAATTAATCCGAAAAGTCCAAATCCCATAAGGGGTAGATTTTTTTCCCCTTTCCTATACCCAAAATTGATCAATGCAAATCCCATAATAGCCCATACAATAGGTAAAATGACCATACGATAGATGGTTTCATGATGATTGAAAGTTTGTAAATCATTTCGTGGTGTTGAGACAATCATATAAAAATTAAACAATTCGTAACTAATAATAAATGCTGAAACTATAAATACAAACCATTGATTAAATTGATTTTTTTTAAGCAATCTAAATTCCGATTGATTGAAAAATTGAAAACTAAAATATCCAAAAGGAATCACATACAGCAAATAGAAGATATAATAACTCAAGGGTTGATTTTCGAGAAGAATTTCGGAATGAATTTGTATGATGAGTGGATAAATTAACATTAATCCAAAATTGATAATCCCTAAGCTATATTTAGTGTACGTGTTAATGTTAAATGCCCGATTAAACATCAGAATGATTGATATAAAATAAATGGAATAAAGTAGTGCAATACCGGCTACAAAATGCGCACTAAAGTATTTATCGGTTTGATAAATGATTTCAAACAAAAGTCCTAAATACATGAACAAAATGGAAACAATCGAAAAGACATTTTTAGCCGAGTATAGATTGAAACCAAAAATTCGTTCTGTATCTTGAAAATCTTTTATCAGATAGATGTTGATGATGGAACAAATAAATACAAAACTGCTGCTCGTAAAAATGGGATTAAAGATTAACGCATAATGGGTATCATTAAAAATATAATTCGACCAATTGATGCATAAGGAAATGATAAAGAAAGGAACGAGGGCGATAAATCCAACTTTGAATATTGGATTATTCAAACGTTTCCATAAATACAACAATAATGTAGATTGAATGGCCCAAAGAATTGGAATTATATGTGCATCAAATTCAATACCGATGCATAAAGTGACCCATGCGATGACTAGGCTGAGCGAAACATTATTTAATACAATATCTTTTCGATAGGTTAATCCTAATACAATAAAATTAGTAACCATTGCGATGAAAGGAGCAATTGATATAAACGATGTGTAATAATGGGTGTAACTTAATATTCCGATCGCAACGAAATAAAAGTTTTGGGCAATGTACAAGATGATATGTTTCGTATCAAATGGCTTTCCTTTTAGGTAAGGCAAAAGAGAAGAAATCGTAAACATAAAGTAATAAAGCATTAAAAAAAGAAAAATCACTTGATGGGTAGGTTCTACGGCCCAAAAAATAAAGAATAGTGCGGTTAGTATAAATGCTATGAATCGAATAACGATCCAATCTTTTTTCCATGCAATAAATAATGTTCCGAGGTTTAAAATGCCCAAATATGTAAACAAGAAAATATAGTTACTTTCTCCTGTACTGACCATGAGCGGTGCTGCAAATCCTCCCAAAATTGAAAAGATCACCAAGGTTTGCTGATTGTATATATAAGAAAGTATGATCGATAAGAGAGTCACGAAGGCAAGAAGTACAAAAGTCAGTTGTTGAGCAAACATGTGGTATTCTCGAAAAGCAATGGTAAGGGTAAAATACAAGACGGATATCCCACCACCGACCACAATCGATGAAAAAACTGAATATTTTTTCCGCAGATAGTGGCCTGTTCCGATGATAAGAAATCCAATTCCAATTCCAATCACAACCCGTAGGGTTTCATTAATCCAATTTTGATCAATGGCATACTTTACAAAATATCCTATTCCAAGTACTAAAGTGATGATACCAACGATAGTTAAAAAATTTTCTTTTAAAAAATCGATCGTTCTTTCAATAAAAGTTGGAGCAGAGGGTAAAGGAGATGGATTAGATTTTAAATGTTGAGGGATTTCATTTGCTGATGTGAGTTTTGATAATGGCGGAGATGTTTCATGCATTTCAACATGATAAAGGGAACTAGGGATATTTTCCGATTGAAGCTTTTGATGCGAGGTCTTCTCACATTGATTTTTCTGATCAAGTTCTTCTCTGATATGATTTATTCGTGCGTTGAGGTCATCAATTTGATTCTCCAGCTTATTTATTTTTTTCTGAAAAAGAATGACGATAATAAAGATGACGATGAGTGCGATAATCCCCATAAGTATTAATTAAGTGATTTAAATATACTTATATTCAAAATGCATCTTCAATTTTTAACGCTTTATACCAAAATAATTTTGTTTACGTTATATCTACAAAAAGTATAAATTTGTTTCATGTTTAAAAATTTATATACATTATTGTTTCTCTTTTCGACTTTAGCTGTATCAGCTCAAGATGGTACACGCGTATATGAATTTTTGAACTTATCCAATTCTGCTCGTCAAACTGCTTTAGGAGGGTATAATGTAACCGCTTGGGATGCTGATCCCAACAATGCATTAGCTAATCCCGCGTTGATGAATGCCGAAATGCACGGACAATTTGCTGTAAATTATTTAACGCAGATTGCTGATGTAAAAAATGCAACATTTTCGGGCGTATATCGAATTTCAGATTACGATTATATCTCAATAAATGGTCAATATTTAGATTATGGGGATATAGTGGGTACAGATGAAATAGGTACTGTAACGGGTAACTTTAAAGCACAAGATGCAGCAATTACCTTAGGTTATGCACGCGAAATAGCTGATTATTGGACAGTGGGTGCAAATCTTAAATACATTAATTCAACCATCGAAACGTATAAATCCTCTGCTGTTGCTGCAGATATTGGAGTTTCTTATCATGACTTTGATGATCGTGTAAAGATTGGTTTAGTTTTTAAGAATATTGGAAAACAAATTCAAACCTACAGTGGGAAAGTAGAACCTATGCCATTTCAAGTGAATTTAGGGATTGCTCATGAATTAGAATATGTTCCTTTAGAACTGAATTTAACATTACACGACTTACAAAAATTTGATATTTCACAATCCTATAATAAATCAGGACAAGAAGTGAACGTTGGAAGAAAAATAGCAGATCATATTGCAGTGGGAGCTGAACTCTTTCCGGGTAGAGACTTTAATTTACGTTTAGGTTATAATTTCAAACGTGGAAATGAATTGGCTGTAGATGGAATTCGTTCTTTCTCGGGACTGACGTATGGTTTTGGTCTTCGTATGAATGCTTTTCGTATAGAGTTTGGTCATAGCAATTATCATACTTCGGGTGGAGCAAATCACTTTAGTTTATTAATCAATTTGGATCGACTAATTCAAGGTAGAGATTATTGGAGAAGTAGCCCATGGCGTTAATCGCATTCTATTTCTAAACAATTCCTTATATTTGTCGACTATTCATCTTATAAATGAAACAAAATTTAATTATAGCGATAGATGGTCATTCATCGACAGGGAAAAGTTCTTTGTCAAAAATCATTGCCAAAAACTTGGGATATACTCATATCGATAGTGGTGCAATGTATAGAGCAGTTACTTTATTTGCCCTACAGAATGAATATATCGTAGATAATAAGGTAGAGGTAGAAAAATTAGTACCTCGTTTACCTGAAATTAACATTGAATTTAGATATAATCCTGATTCAAATCGAAACGAAACATTTTTAAACCATAGGAATGTGGAGCATGAGATCAGAGGGTTAGAAGTGTCTTCGATGGTTAGTCCTATTGCTGTTATTCCAGAGGTACGCGATTATTGTGTAGCATTGCAACAAAAAATGGGAGAAAAAGGAGGTATTGTTATGGATGGTCGTGATATCGGTACAACAGTATTTCCAAATGCAGACTTAAAATTGTTTATTACAGCATCTGCAGAAATTCGTGCAAAGCGTCGTTTCTTAGAATATGAACGCGAAGGAAAAAATATTTCTTTTGAGGAGGTATTAGCAAATGTCCAAGAAAGAGATCATATTGATTCATCGAGAGAGTACTCACCTTTACGTAAAGCAGAAGACGCCATTGAAGTGGATAACTCCAATCTTAATTTAGAGGAAACCGTTGAAACCGTAATGCAAATTATTTCAAATTATACAAAATAATATATCAGAAGCACCTTTTAGAGGTGCTTTTTTTATTTCATGAAATTTAATACGTCTTTATAATGGTTGAATATAGATGTCATAAATTGGTGAATGTGAAAATTTGAGAATTCGAGAATGTGATCTGACAGATTGATATTATATCTTACGTCTTATTTAAGTGGTTAGGTGTACTGGGGTTTTGTATTATATGAAAAGTGAAAAGTGAAAAGTGAAAAATTAAAAGTGAAAATTTACTTTTCTTCTAACCTATCCGTCACTTCGAGTAATTTTCGAAATGAAATGAATAAAATTTTATCGAGAAGTAAGACGATAAGTGGCAAGACGCATAAAATTTGTCAAAAATTCTAAGCTTCAATATTTCGATAATAAAATCATTAAATATAAAAGCTCGCAGTCTTTTTAATAGATACTCCCTAGATAAAGGCAGGATAAAGGCAGGATAAAGGCAGTATAAGGTATAGACAGTATATCAATTTGTATTTTACTAACCTTTATCCCATAGCTATTAACCCAAAACATAAAACACTTTAAAAAATATTTCACCGAGGTTCAGTGAGTTAGGGATAAGAGTGAAAATAATTCACAAAAGCATTTGGAAAAACGAATTATGTTGCGCTATATTTGCACTCTCAATACGAAAGAAGAGTAGTATTGAAAACTTGAAATCGCGAAGAAGTAACTTATTAATGAGAGATGAGAATTAAGATTATTCTTAATAAAGTCTTGAAAAAATAAAACTTCAAAAATTTTTGAAAAAAGATTTTGCAGTTTAAAAATAAGTATTACCTTTGCAACCGCAAACAACGAAAGAAGTTTGCTTGACTAGAGAAGTTCATTTGAAATTACAATATAGACAGAAGAAATAAAAGCCGAATATAAATTAGGTCAATCCTTAAATAATAGAGTCATAAGGAAATTCGAAGTTGTAAAACATAGAAGCTAACGCTTCAAACAATATTTATTTACAATGGAGAGTTTGATCCTGGCTCAGGATGAACGCTAGCGGGAGGCTTAACACATGCAAGCCGAGGGGTAGAGATAGCTTGCTGTCTTGAGACCGGCGCACGGGTGCGTAACGCGTATGCAACTTGCCCTACTGAAAGGGATAGCCCAGAGAAATTTGGATTAATACCTTATAATAAATTTCATTGCATGATGAGATTTTGAAAGATTTATCGCAGTAGGATAGGCATGCGTCAGATTAGCTAGTTGGTGAGGTAACGGCTCACCAAGGCGATGATCTGTAGGGGGCCTGAGAGGGTGAACCCCCACACTGGTACTGAGACACGGACCAGACTCCTACGGGAGGCAGCAGTGAGGAATATTGGACAATGGGTGAAAGCCTGATCCAGCCATCCCGCGTGAAGGATGACGGCCTTATGGGTTGTAAACTTCTTTTATATGGGGATAAACCTACTCACGTGTGAGTAGCTGAAGGTACCATATGAATAAGCACCGGCTAACTCCGTGCCAGCAGCCGCGGTAATACGGAGGGTGCAAGCGTTATCCGGATTTATTGGGTTTAAAGGGTCCGTAGGCGGACCAATAAGTCAGTGGTGAAAGCCCATCGCTTAACGATGGAACTGCCATTGATACTGTTGGTCTTGAGTGAGGTTGCAGTGGCTGGAATGTGTAGTGTAGCGGTGAAATGCTTAGATATTACGCAGAACACCAATTGCGAAGGCAGGTCACTAAGCCTCAACTGACGCTGATGGACGAAAGCGTGGGGAGCGAACAGGATTAGATACCCTGGTAGTCCACGCCGTAAACGATGGATACTTGCTGTTGGGCGCAAGTTCAGTGGCTAAGCGAAAGTTATAAGTATCCCACCTGGGGAGTACGTTCGCAAGAATGAAACTCAAAGGAATTGACGGGGGCCCGCACAAGCGGTGGAGCATGTGGTTTAATTCGATGATACGCGAGGAACCTTACCAAGGCTTAAATGCATAATGACGTATTTGGAAACAGATATTTCTTCGGACAGAATGCAAGGTGCTGCATGGCTGTCGTCAGCTCGTGCCGTGAGGTGTTAGGTTAAGTCCTGCAACGAGCGCAACCCCTATCATTAGTTGCCAGCGTTTAAAGACGGGGACTCTAATGAGACTGCCAACGCAAGTTGAGAGGAAGGTGGGGACGACGTCAAGTCATCACGGCCCTTACGTCTTGGGCTACACACGTGCTACAATGGTAAGTACAGAGGGCAGCTACCTGGCGACAGGATGCGAATCTCGAAAACTTATCTCAGTTCGGATTGGAGTCTGCAACTCGACTCTATGAAGCTGGAATCGCTAGTAATCGCATATCAGCCATGATGCGGTGAATACGTTCCCGGGCCTTGTACACACCGCCCGTCAAGCCATGGAAGCTGGGGGTACCTGAAGTCGGTGACCGTAACAGGAGCTGCCTAGGGTAAAACTGGTAACTAGGGCTAAGTCGTAACAAGGTAGCCGTACCGGAAGGTGCGGCTGGAACATCTCATTTTTAGAGAACGACGAATTTTCTTCTATTTATAGAAGATTGACCTTAATTCGGTTTTATTTACTGTCAAAATTGATTTCAAAAACATATATTACAAAGACCACTCTTTAAGAGTATTAAAGAGTCTCATAGCTCAGCTGGTTAGAGCGCTACACTGATAATGTAGAGGTCGGCAGTTCGAGTCTGCCTGAGACTACAACGTTTAACGTTGTACGTAATACGTAAAAAGAGGGGGATTAGCTCAGCTGGCTAGAGCGCTTGCCTTGCACGCAAGAGGTCATCGGTTCGACTCCGATATTCTCCACGAAGTCCTAACGGACAAGAAGAGTTCATTGACATTATTAGAAAAAGATAACAAGAAATTGTTAACGACATACAATCAAACAGAGATTAAGAAATTAATCAAAGCAATATAGAATTAAATAATTAAACGATTTAATTCGGCAAATTGAAGGTATACAATTAAACAAAAACGAGTAAGATTAACATAACCGCTCATTATTATGACGGTTAAATTATGAAAAAAGTTACTAAGGGCGTACGGCGGATGCCTAGGCTTTGAGAGGCGATGAAGGACGTGATAAGCTGCGATAAGCTACGGGGAGCGGCACATACGCATTAATCCGTAGATTTCCGAATGGGACAACCCGGCATGTTGAAGACATGTCACTCTAATTTATTAGAGAGCGAACGTTGGGAACTGAAACATCTAAGTACCAATAGGAAAAGAAATCAATTGAGATTCCGTAAGTAGTGGCGAGCGAACGCGGATTAGCCCTAAAGACATTATAAGGATAGTAGAATAACCTGGAAAGGTTAACCGAAGAGGGTGATAGTCCCGTAAATGAAATTTTTATATTGTTGATAACGAGTAAGGCGGAACACGAGAAATTCTGTCCGAATATGGGAGGACCATCTTCCAAGGCTAAATACTCCTCAAAGACCGATAGTGAACTAGTACTGTGAAGGAAAGGTGAAAAGCATATCGAATAGATAGTTGAAATAGAACCTGAAACCGTACGCCTACAAGCGGTCGGAGCACGTAAGTGTGACGGCGTGCCTTTTGCATAATGAGCCTACGAGTTAATGTCACTGGCAAGGTTAAGTACTTCAGGTACGGAGCCGAAGCGAAAGCGAGTCTGAATAGGGCGATAGAGTCAGTGGTATTAGACGCGAAACCTTGTGATCTACCCATGGGCAGGTTGAAGCTTTGGTAACACAAAGTGGAGGACCGAACCGGTTGACGTTGAAAAGTCTTCGGATGACCTGTGGGTAGGGGTGAAAGGCCAATCAAACTGGGAAATAGCTCGTACTCCCCGAAATGCATTTAGGTGCAGCGTTTAGTGAAGTATATTAGAGGTAGAGCTACTGATTGGATGCGGGGGCTTCACCGCCTACCAATTCCTGACAAACTCCGAATGCTAATATATGTTTCTAGGCAGTGAGGGCATGGGTGCTAAGGTCCATGTCCGAGAGGGAAAGAACCCAGACCATCAGCTAAGGTCCCCAAATATATGCTAAGTTGAAAAAACGCGGTTGGATTGCATTGACAGCTAGGATGTTAGCTTGGAAGCAGCTATTCATTTAACGAGTGCGTAACAGCTCACTAGTCGAGCGATCCGGCATGGATAATAATCGGGCATAAGCATATTACCGAAGCTATGGATTCATACTATGTATGACTGGTAGGGGAGCATTCTAACGGCGCAGAAGTCACCTGGTAATGGGTGGTGGAGCTTTTAGAAAAGAAAATGTAGGCATGAGTAACGATAAAATAAGTGAGAAACTTATTCGCCGTAAGACTAAGGTTTCCTAAGCTATGCTAATCAGCTTAGGGTTAGTCGGGTCCTAACACGAACCCAAACGGGGTAGTGGATGGCAAACGGGTTAATATTCCCGTACCTGCACTCAATAAAAGTGACGAATGATTGTAGGAGGTGCGTGCTGACGGAATAGCACGTTGAACCTGCGTAAAGCAGGGATAGTACACAAATCCTTCGGGTGGCGTGATAATCCTCTGAAAATTGTTCCAAGAAATAGCGAGATGTGCAGCCCGTACCGTAAACCGACACAGGTGGTCGAGGAGAGTATCCTAAGGCGCTCGAGTGAGTCATGGTTAAGGAATTAGGCAAAATAGACCTGTAACTTCGGGAGAAAGGTCGCTGGCGTAAGTCAGCCGCAGTAAAAAGGCCCAGGCGACTGTTTATCAAAAACACAGGACTCTGCAAAATCGAAAGATGACGTATAGGGTCTGACACCTGCCCGGTGCTGGAAGGTTAAGGAAGGGGGTTAGCTTCGGCGAAGCTCTTAACTGAAGCCCCAGTAAACGGCGGCCGTAACTATAACGGTCCTAAGGTAGCGAAATTCCTTGTCGGGTAAGTTCCGACCTGCACGAATGGTGTAACGATCTGGGCACTGTCTCAACCATGAGCTCGGTGAAATTGTAGTATCGGTGAAGATGCCGGTTAATCGCAACGGGACGAAAAGACCCTGTGAACCTTTACTATAGCTTTGTATTGACTTCGGGTAAATAATGTGTAGGATAGGTGGGAGACTATGAAGCAGGTTCGCTAGGATTTGTGGAGTCATTGTTGAAATACCACCCTTTATTTACTTGGAGCCTAACTTCTAGATAGAAGGACAGTGCATGGTGGGTAGTTTGACTGGGGTGGTCGCCTCCAAAAGAGTAACGGAGGCTTTCAAAGGTACCCTCAGCACGCTTGGTAACCGTGCGTAGAGTGTAATGGCATAAGGGTGCTTGACTGTGAGGCCAACAAGCCGAGCAGGTGCGAAAGCAGGACATAGTGATCCGGTGGTTCCGTATGGAAGGGCCATCGCTCAAAGGATAAAAGGTACTCCGGGGATAACAGGCTAGTCTCCCCCAAGAGCTCACATCGACGGGGAGGTTCGGCACCTCGATGTCGGCTCGTCACATCCTGGGGCTGGAGAAGGTCCCAAGGGTTGGGCTGTTCGCCCATTAAAGTGGCACGCGAGCTGGGTTCAGAACGTCGTGAGACAGTTCGGTCTCTATCTGTTGTGATCGTTAGAAGTTTGAGCGGACTTGACTCTAGTACGAGAGGACCGTGTTGAACAAACCTCTGGTGTATCAGTTGTGCCGCCAGGTGCACCGCTGAGTAGCTACGTTTGGATGAGATAAGCACTGAAAGCATATAAGTGCGAAACTCGCCGCAAGATTAGACTTCTTTAAAGGGTCGTGGCAGACTACCACGTTGATAGGCTATAGATGTAAAGGCAGTGATGTCAAAGTCGAGTAGTACTAATTACCCATAAACTTTTTCAAATATTAATTTAACCGTCATAGAGAAGGTTAGTTAATCTTATTTGAATTGTATACTGGATTGTATAAGCAAGAGTAAATGATATCAAGTATCTAATAATGTCAAAAATATATTAGGAACAAAACCTAATTAAAAATAACTAAGAAATTAGGGTGGTTATAGCGAAAGGGCTCACCTCTTCCCATTCCGAACAGAGAAGTTAAGCCTTTCAGCGCCGATGGTACTGCTATTGCGGGAGAGTAGGTCGCCGCCAGTCTTTATTTAAATCCTCAATCATTTATTTGGTTGGGGATTTTTTTTATGCTATAAGCTGTAGGCTATAGGCTTTATGCTTTACGTTATTTTGTAAAAAGCAAAAAGATTAGTGAATAGCTAAAAGTGAAAAGTGAAAAATTACTTTTGTTCTAACTTCGTCTTACGTCTTACGTCTTACGTCTTACGCATTACGTAATACGTTTTGGTTTTTGTAAAATGTAAAAAGATTAGTGAATAGCTAAAAGTGAAAAGTGAAAAGTGAAAAATTTACTTTTGTTCTAACTTCGTTTTACGTGGTATGTTTTACGTAATACGTTTTGGATTTTGTAAAATGTAAAAAGTAAAATGATTAGTGAATCACTAAAAGTTATAAATTTACGTTGGTCATATGCCTCCTACATTAGCGATTGTTATGTTTTGAAGAGAATTTAATAGTTTCTTATGGATAAAGAAAAATCGGCACTGTAAAAGTCTCAGTAGCCGATTTCAAATTATTATAAAGTTGGATTAATCTTTTTAATTGTAATTATGCCTTTCTTGAGCTATCCAAAATAAAAGGAGTCACGATCATTTAAGAAATTAAAATGCTGACGTGTTTTATCCTGTTTTTCTTTATCAATTTCGAATTGTAAAATTTCAGGATGTGTATTGATTACCTCTAGTTCTTCTCCCAAGGTGTCGAACATATGCGAATCACCTTTATATTCTAAATTATAGCCATCTACACCTATTCTATTTACTCCAGCAACATATGCCATATTTTCAATCGCTCGTGCTTTTAAAAGCGAAATCCAAGCCTCTCGGCGCGCTTTTGGCCAACTGGCATTGCATAGCAATAAATCATATGGATTTTCTTCCGTATTTCGAATCCAAACTGGGAATCGTAAATCATAACAAACGATAGGACGTATTTTCCAGCCTTTGTAATCAATCGTTACAATTTTATCACCTGCTGAATAGACTGTGGCTTCTTTACCGTATGAAAACAAATGTTTTTTATCGTAGATATATATTCCATTATTAGGACTTATGAAATAAAAGCGATTATAATATTTATCCCCTTCTAAGGTGGAAACACTTCCTGCAATCGCACAATTTAATGTATTGGCTTTATTTCTCATCCATTCGAAGGTCGGTCCATAAGGTTTCTCACCAATTTTATCTACAGCCATAGAAAATCCTGAAGCAAACATTTCAGGTAATAAAATGAGATCTGATTCATGCCCTTCTAGCAATTTATCCAAATAATTATGATTCGCCTTGGCATCTTCCCAAATGACGTCATATTGGATAAGACTAACTTTTAAATTTGCTTTATTTTCAATCATTTGTTTTGTTTAATAATAGGGTGATGAAGAAATTTTTTATTGGAATTATTAAGTAAATAAAATACTAAAATAAACGTAAACATTCCAAGCACTGCACCACCTAATGTATCAATCATAAAATGTTTTGAAAGATACATACGACTGTAGGCAATACCGATGAAATGCAAAGAAAAAATACCTTGTAATAAACGATTGTTCGTCATAGTGCATAATGTCATCGTAATGATAATCGCTAATAGCGTATGGCCTGATGGAAATGTATAAGGAATTTGTAATTGTGCATCTGCAGGTAGATAAAGCTCTATATTATTTTGGTAAAAATAATAAGATGGACGATGTACATGTTTAAAGAAGGCTTTTTTTACAAATACATTAAATAGTCCAGCAATAATTTCAGTGATGGCAATGTAGCCAAGTGTGATCCAGTTCTTTTTCCACACGATGTAGAATATTAATAAAATAAACATTCCTGTGGTACCAAATTCAGTATAGAATTTAAAAAATTGGTCTGCTATCGGATGATGATATTGATTGATGGCTAAATGCAATTGATTGCGACCAAAATATTGGATAAGTGCTAACCCAAGGAATATAAATATAAAAAAGAATAAAAAGAAAGGCCATATTCTTTGGATGATGTCTTTGTTTTGCATAGAACAACAATTGGTATACAACCAAAAATAGGCATAAAAAAAAACTTGGCAAAAGCCAAGTTTTAAAACGTTTTAATTATATAAGTTAAATTATTTTACTTTTTCTACGATTGCTTTGAAAGCTTCTGGGTGGTTCATCGCTAAATCCGCTAAAACTTTACGGTTTAATTCGATACCTGCCTTTTTAGTAGCTCCAATGAATTGAGAATAAGACATTCCGTGTAATCTTGCACCTGCGTTAATTCTTTGAATCCATAACGCACGGAAATTTCTTTTCTTTTGACGTCTATCACGGTAAGCGTATTGTAAACCTTTTTCTACTGCATTTTTAGCAACAGTCCAAACGTTTTTACGTCTTCCGAAATATCCTTTAGCAAGTTTTAAAACTCTTTTTCTACGCGCTCTAGACGCTACAGCATTTACTGATCTTGGCATAATTTTTAATTTTTTTGAGGTGGGCGAGAAATTAAATCTTTCTACTTAAAGGCCCAGCAACAGGGTTAATGTTTAATTAATAAACCAAATAAGAATTTCTTCTTATTTTAATCTTAATTGTTGTTTTACTGAGTGTACGTCAGCTTGATCAACTAAACCAGTGTGAGTTAAATTTCTCTTTTGTTTAGTCTCTTTTTTAGTTAGGATGTGGCTTTTAAAAGCGTGTTTTCTTTTAATTTTACCTGTTCCTGTTAATTTGAAACGTTTTTTCGCTCCAGATTTAGTTTTTAATTTTGGCATGATTACAAATTGTATTTAAAATTAAAACGTTTTTATATTTTGGAAGATAGAACCTAATTATTTTTTAGGTCCCATCATCATAATCATTCTTTTACCTTCTAATTTAGGCATTTGTTCAACTTTACCAACTTCTTCAAGTTCTTGAGCTAAACGTAATAATAAGATCTCTCCTTGATCTTTAAAGATAATTGAACGTCCTTTAAAGAAAACGTAGGCTTTTAATTTAGATCCTTCTTCTAAGAAAGCTTTAGCGTGACGTTTTTTGAATTCGTAATCGTGATCATCAGTTTGAGGACCGAAACGAATTTCTTTAACCACAACTTTTTGTTGCTTCGCTTTTAATTCTTTCTCTTTTTTCTTTTGTTCGTATAAGAACTTTTTGTACTCTACGACACGACAAACAGGTGGAACAGCTTTTTCACTGATCATTACCAAGTCTAAATTCTGCTCTTGAGCTAACTCTAAAGCTTTAGCGATTGGATATACACCAGGTTCTATGCCTTCTCCAACAACACGCACTTCTTGCGCATCAATCTTATCATTGATCTTATGTTGATCTTCCTTAATTACTCTGGCTGGTCCTCTGCCGCCTTTTCTTCTAATTGCGATAGTATTCTGTTTTTAAATTATTTTAATTTTGTTTCTTCTTTAATGAAGTCGATGAATTGCTCTACTGTCATTTCACCTAAATCACCTTCCCCATGTTTACGTACAGAAATTGTACCGTTTTCGGCTTCTTTTTCACCGATAATTAACATGAAAGGAATCTTCTTCATTTCGGCATCACGAATTTTCTTTCCAGTTTTTTCATTTCTACTGTCAATCAATCCGTTAATTTCCTCTTCAGCCAACAAATTTAATACTTTTTCTCCATATTCCACATATTTTTCACTAATTGGTAAAATCGTGTATAAGTCTGGCGTTAACCAAAGTGGTAAATTCCCTGCTGTATTTTCTAATAAGATGGCAATGAAACGTTCCATAGAACCGAATGGTGCACGGTGAATCATTACTGGTCTGTGTTTCTCGTTATCCGCTCCTGTGTAAGTTAAATCAAAACGTTCTGGTAAGTTATAATCCACTTGGATTGTTCCCAATTGCCATTTACGTCCTAATGCATCTTTCACCATGAAGTCTAATTTTGGACCATAGAAAGCCGCTTCTCCATATTCTACTACAGTAGGTAAACCTTTTTCGCCAGCAGCTGTAATAATTGCTTGTTCAGCTTTCGCCCAATTTTCGTCCGAACCGATGTATTTTTCTTTGTTTTCAGGATCACGTAAAGAAATTTGAGCTGAATAGTTATCAAATCCTAAGTTTCTGAAAACGTATAATACTAAATCAATTACTTTTTTAAATTCTTCTAATAATTGATCTGGTGTACAGAAAATGTGCGCATCATCTTGAGTAAATCCACGTACACGAGTTAATCCGTGTAATTCTCCTGATTGCTCGTAACGGTAAACTGTACCAAATTCTGCATAACGTTTTGGTAAATCGCGGTAAGACCATTGAGAAGTTTTGTAGATTTCACAGTGGTGAGGACAGTTCATCGGTTTTAATAAGAATTCTTCTCCTTCGTTTGGTGTATGAATTGGTTGGAATGAATCCGCACCATATTTTGCATAGTGACCAGAAGTAACGTATAATTCTTTTTGACCAATGTGAGGTGTAACTACCATTTCGTACCCTAAACGAGTTTGTTGTTTCAATAAGAAGTTTTCTAATTTTCTTCTTAAAGCCGCACCTTTAGGTAACCATAATGGTAAACCTTGTCCCACTTTTTCAGAGAAAGCAAAGAATCCAAGCTCTTTTCCTAATTTACGGTGGTCACGTTTTTTAGCTTCTTCTAATAAAGTTAAATAATCTGTTAAGTCTTTTTGTTTAGGGAAAGTGATTCCGTAAACACGCGTTAACATTTTATTTTTCTCATCACCTCTCCAGTAAGCTCCAGCTACGTTTAAAATTTTCGCAGCTTTTACAATTCCTGTATGAGGGATGTGACCTCCACGACATAAGTCAGTGAAGTTATCGTGTGTACAAAAAGTAATTTCTCCGTCTTGTAAGTTGGAAATTAACTCTGTTTTGTACTCGTTATCTTTATATGTTTCTAATGCTTCTGCTTTAGATACTGGATATAATTTAAATTCCGCTTTTTTCTTCGCGTTTTCTAACATTGCTTTTTCCACTTTCGCGAAATCAGCTTCTGTAAATTTCTCATCACCAAAATCGACATCGTAATAGAAACCATTTTCGATTGCTGGTCCTATTGTTAATTTGGCGTTTGGGTAAAATTCTACGATTGCCTGTGCTAATAAGTGAGCAGATGAATGCCAAAAAGCTTGTTTTCCTAAATCATCGTTCCAGGTTAATAATTTGATCGTAGCATCTTCGGTAATTGGGGTTGTCACCTCCACTTGTTTATCATTTACTAATGCCGAAATTACATTACGCGCTAATCCTTCGCTAATGCTTTGAGCTACTCCCATCGGAGTAATGCCACTCTCATACTGTCTTACGCTTCCATCAGGAAGAGATACATTTATCATTTGTCCTATATACGATTAATTAAAGACACAAATTTACGGAAAACTATGTAGTTGTAAAAATTTATCTCGAAAGAACTGTCTTAGTTTTTAAAGTATTATGCAAAAAAAAGCTGTTTCAATCGAAACAGCTTTTAAATTATTAAATTTTAGCTCTCTTGTAATATAAGATGGCGGTTAGAATACCAAAAACGATGTTAGGAATCCATGCAGCCACAAATGGAGATACAAAACCTTTTTCAGAGAATGATGATGTAATTTGCGTAAAGAAAATGTAGACAAATGCTAATGTAATTCCTACCGCTAAATTAATTCCTATTCCACCTCTACGTTTTTGAGAAGAAAGCGATAATGCTAAAATCGTCAAAATGATTGTAGAAAATGGGTTAGCTAAACGCATATTCAATTCATTTTGATATGCATTAACATTTGCAGAACCTTTTGCTTTTTGACTTTCAATGAAGTCACGTAGTTCAAACGTATTCATGGTTTCAGCAACATAACCTTCAGGCAGAATCTCGTCTGGTGTAGCAGCAAATTTTTTACTGATGCTCGGCTGATAGTCGATTTTCTCTGTATTGTCTTTGTTGATGATACGAGTATAAACATTTCTTAACTCATAGGTTTGATTTTTTTCGTTCCAATCAAAAGCCGAAGCAATGATTTGTTCTTTGAGAACAGTGGAATCAAAACGCTGATAAGTAAAGGCATTTCCTAATTTTTCGATCCGATCATAACTATCGATAAATACAAATTCATTGGGAGAAATCTGAGAACCTACACGTTGACGTTTATAATAATCTTCGCGATCGCGCGAGTTTAATAAGTGTTCGTATTGGTATGCATTTTTCTTGATGTTGGCCCAAGGTAAAACTAAGTTATTCATTAACATTGCTGAACCTGCTAAGAACAATGAAACCCAAATGTATGGTAATGTAAATCGGTAAAAACTTATTCCACCCGCTTGGATCGCCACAATTTCTGTAAGATCTGTTAAACGAGAAGTAAAATAGATTACAGTAATAAAAACGGCAATGGGTAAAAATGTATTTACGATCCAAACACCCCAAAATGGATAGAAGTACAATAAAGCTTCTGTCGCGGTAGAACCACTGTCATTAATACGGGCCAATTTCTGACTTAAATCGATGATAATAGCGATTGAAGACAGAATAAGTACCATAAAAATAAATGTACTTATGAAGTTCTTTGCGATGTATTTATCAATAATTTTCAAACTACAGACGTTGTTTTAATTGTGGAACGATTTGTTCTTTCCATTGTGCAAAATCACCAGCAATAATGTGCTCTCTCGCAACTCTTACCAATTCTAAATAAAATGCTAAGTTATGAATTGAAGCAATTTGTTTTCCTAAAGCTTCTTGAGCATTGAATAAATGACGCACATAAGCTTTTGTGTAATAGCTGTCAACATAACTTGTTCCTGAAGGATCTAATGGCTCATAACAGTCTTTCCATTTGGCATTCTTCATGTTAATTACACCATTCCAAGTGAATAACATCGCATTACGTGCATTACGGGTTGGCATCACACAGTCGAACATATCTACTCCTAAAGCAATACACTCGATAATGTTCCATGGTGTTCCAACGCCCATTAAATAACGAGGTTTATCTTGAGGTAAAATTTCAGTGACCACATCTGTCATTTCGTACATTACAGGTTCTGGTTCACCTACCGATAATCCACCAATCGCATTACCATCTGCTCCAAAATCGGCAATGTATTTCGCTGATTCTTGACGTAATTCTTTGAAATCGTTTCCTTGAACAATAGGGAATAACGATTGTTTGTGACTGTAATACTCTGGATTATTATCCAACCATACTTTACAACGTTCTAACCAACGGTGAGTCACGTGCATAGCACGTTTTGCATCATGGTATTTAGCAGGGATTCCCGTTAATTCGTCAAAAGCCATAAAAATGTCAGCTCCGATGTAACGTTGGATTTCCATCGATTTTTCGGGCGTAAACATATGGTATGATCCATCGATGTGCGATTTAAAGCGTACACCTTCTTCTGATTTTTTACGACTTGCAGCTAAAGAGAAGACTTGAAATCCTCCTGAATCTGTTAAGATAGGTTTTTGCCAATTCATGAATTGATGTAACCCTCCAGCTTTATGTAAAATATCTGTACCAGGACGTAAGTATAGGTGATACGTATTTCCTAAAATAATTTGCGCTTTAATATCCTCTTCTAACTCACGTTGGTGTACCGATTTTACAGTTCCTACAGTACCAACTGGCATAAAAATAGGGGTCTGAATTGTACCGTGATCAGTTTCTAAGACACCGGCTCTCGCCTTTGAAAATTCGTCTTTTTTATCAATTGAAAATTTCATAGTGTGCAAAGATATTAATTGTTTGTGTTCATACACTTTAACAAATGTGAAATTTTATCAAAAAATAAGAGCAATGAATTCACATTGCTCTTATTTGCATCATTTTTTGAATGAATTAGTAAACGTTATTTAGAAAATCGAATTGACATTTTACGATCTGCTGAACGTTCTTCGTCAGAAGCTTCAGCAGGAACAGTTGCAAACTCCGCACCATAACCTTCAGCACCAATCACTTGAGCTCCTACGCCTAAACGTGATAATTCTGATTTCAAGAAATCTGCACGTTTTTGAGATAGTACTTTGTTATCCTCAGGTTTTCCGACATTATCAGTATATGCTCCAATTTTAATCTTTGTATCTGGGTACTTCTTAAGAATTTGAGCTAAATTTTCTAACTGAATATTTGAATCTCCTTCTAATTGATCTGTTTTACCAAAAACGAAATTGATGTTATCAAAATTGAACCATTTTTCTTTTAATTGATCTTCTGAAGCATTTTTATATTCATCCGATTTTATATAGGTAATGATTTGTTCTTCAAAACCTCCCGGATAAGCTTTCAATGTCACACCATCTAAATCAATATCACTATAGGTTTTCGTCGTTACCACTTCAGTAGTATCTCCTTCTTGCACACGTACAGTGTCTGTTGTTGTAACAGGAGTTGTATCTTGATTATCATCTTTCTTTAACCAATTCCAAATCAAGTACCCTCCCAATAGAAGTAATAATAGTGGAATTAACCACTTCCAAAAGCTTGATTTTTCTTCAGGTTCGTTATTTCGTACTGGATCAACATAAGGTTCTTCTTTTGTTTCCACTTTACGTACATGCCCTCTTGTTTCCACTTTTGGTTTTTCAACCGTAAGATTTTCACGTACGATTTCAGTTTTAACATCTGATTTGTCTCCTCCAAAAATATTTCCTAAACCTAAAGCTCCAAGTCCTAAGCCAGCAGGTAAGAGTGATGCTAAAGAAGATTTATTAGTATTTAATAAACTTCCAAATTCAGCTTCACCTAAATTATTATCATTGGCATATTTTCCTAAAGAACCCAAAGATACTTCAGAGACTAAATTAAACAGTTTAGAAGATGATCCGTTTGAAATTCCTGCAAACTCGGCAATCTTACTCACTATTCCGGATTGGTTTGATCCAAATAATAAATTAATTAATTGTGAAAGCACAGGAGATTCTGAAGTTTGTGTAGATAAAGAATTTAATCCTCTTGATGCCCCGAATGATTTTAGGGTATGGAGTAATCCTCCGGTACTTGAGTTTTTATCTACTAATGTTCCTAAGATAATAGGAAGATAAGCACTAATCGCGTTATTTACGTTACTTGGGGATTCTCCAAGTTCATGAGATACTTTATCGACAGTGTCTGTTGTTAAGTATTTTTTTGCTAAGTCAATAATGTTAATAGACATAGTATAAAGGTTTTGGTTATCAACTATTTACGTTCACTAATATTGTGCCAAAATATTCTGATTTAAAGTTTTATAAGTCGAGATTTTATAATTCATATTTTTTCTGCTACTTTGTGAGAAATAATACCTTAATCAATAAATTTTAAGAAAATGCAAGAGAATGAACCTGTAGACAGCTTAAAGGATGTTATCGAAACGCCTTTGCGTGATTTGGAGTATGTAACGAATCTATTAATTACAAAAGGATCCGAAATTGGATGGAGTTTAGTTTCTGCGATTCTAACGTTAACCGTTGGGTTTTGGTTAGCAAATCGTATTCGTAAAATCGTTGAAAAACGAATGATAGCACGTGATATTGATCTTTCGATTCGTACGTTCTTGATTCCTATTATTAATATTGTTCTAAAAGTCATCATCGTTATTTTTGTGGTGGACCGATTAGGGTTAAATGCCTCAGGTTTTATCGCAGCAATTGGTGGCGTTGGTTTAGCCGTTGGTTTAGCGTTACAAGGCTCTTTATCTAATTTCGCTGCTGGGATTTTAATTATCATTTTTAAACCATTTAAAGTAGGCGACTACATTATCTCCCAAGGACTAGAAGGTACAGTGGAATCGATAAGTATCTTAAATACAAAATTAGCAACAGTTAAAGGTCAGGTGATTACGTTGCCTAATGGGAATTTATTTAATAATCCTATTACTAATTATTCAGTGAAAGAATTCCGTCGTTTAGATGTAAATATTGGGATTTCATATGATGATGATTTTGAAGAAGCTCAAAAAGTAATTTTAGGAGTTTTACATCAAGAAGAATTGGTAGAGAAAGATCAAAATATGACGGTTGAGATTTTAGAATTTGCAGATAGCAGTGTCAACTTAGCTATACGTTGTATGATAAAAAATGAAAATTATTGGACAGCTTATTGGCGATTACACCGTAACATTAAATATGCTTTAGATAAAAATAATATTTCTATTCCTTATCCACATACTGAAATGATTGTTCGCAATTCATCAAATGATCAATTACCTATCAACGATTAATTAAAATTTAGTAAACATGCGATACAAAGGAATACAATTCCTATTTGTTTTACTTTCCAGTTGGGCGTTTGGACAAACTGAAGCATTGCAAAATCATTTAGATAGCGATTTTTATAAAACTCAGTTTGTAGGGTTCTATCTGTACGATCCTCAAGAGAAGAAAGAAGTTTTTTCGTATAATGGAAATAAATATTTTACACCAGCATCCAATACAAAAATATTTACATTATATGCGGCGATGAAAACTTTGACAGATTCTATCCCGGCTTTTAAATATGCTATTCGTGGGGATGAATTACATTTGGAAGGAACAGGGGATCCCACATTTATGCATCCGAAATTTAAGAACCCAAAAGTCTTAGATTTTATTAAAAATAAAGGAAGCAAGATTGTTTTTCATTGGAATAATTTTGATGAAGAATCTTTTCTGCCCGGATGGACATGGGATGATTTTAGAAAAAAATATTCTCCAGAACGTAGTCAATTTCCAATTAATGAAAATTTGGTTACCATTTCTAAATCGGGAGGAACTCTGAAAACATTTCCTTCGATTTTTAAGGAATCAACAGTAGTAAAAGAATCATCAGAATCGCGTGACTTTTATGAGAATAAATTTTATATCGGTGCGCGTTCAAATTCTGTGAAAGTTCCATTTATTGTCAAAGAAGATGTGATCAAACAAACAATTACAGACTTGACAGGAAAACCAGTGGAGATGACAAAATCGCCAATGCCTAGTCCCTCAGTAATTTTTTACAGTCAAATATCGGATAAGGTATATAAAGAAATGATGGAAGAAAGTGATAACTTCTTAGCAGAGCATCTGTTGATATTATCCTCAAGTACGATGAATGGAAAATTAAGTACAACGCAGACCATCAAAACGATTTCATCTCGATATTTGAGTGATTTGGCGCAACGACCAGAATGGGTTGATGGTTCAGGTTTATCCCGATATAATTTATTTACGCCTCAGAACTTTGTGCAGGTACTAGACAAGATGTATAAAGAATTCCCTGAAAACCGATTGTTTTCTATTTTTCCTGTGGGCGGAAGAACAGGAACAATCAAAAACAGATATAAAGATTCACCTCAGCCTTATGTCTATGCAAAAACGGGAACATTATCAAATACGGTGACATTAAGTGGCTATTTAAAAACGAAAAGTGGAAAGACTTTAATTTTTAGCCTATTGAATAATAATGTGACGAAGGATTTATCCTGGGTAAGAAATGAAAATGAAAAATTGTTACGCTTAGTTCGTGATCAATTTTAAAATAAAAAAAGACCTCCGTTTACGGAGGTCTTTTCATTTATAGACTAAAATGTAATTTTTAAAATTTCGTTTTCTTTGCGAATTACAAAAGGCTTTTTGTTGTTTTTGATATCCACTTTTAAGAAATTCTGTTGATCTTCGTAAGTATCCATCAACAAAGCAAATTTAATTTCGATGGATTGAATATCACTTATTTTTTCTGCTTTTAGGTAAATGCGAGTCGTATGATCATTAGTTTGAAATCCATAATACGATACATTTACGGGTTTGCCATTGACTTTAATACTTACTTTATTATTGATGTAATTTTTTAGTTTTGCATCAAATGACGATTTGTTCGTTGTTTTTTCACCTACAGCTTTTTCAATCCCAGCAGTATACAATCTTGAGGTAAGATTTAATGTCCCACTTTCTATTTCATAATCAATATTAGTGTTCGAAGTATGAAATTGTTGTTGTCCAAAAATAGGAATGGTAGCAAGAATTAAAAGTAAAGGGAGTATATATTTCCAAATTTTCATTAGCGTTCAGTTTAATTAAATTCATTTCGTATTAATTCAATTCTAGTGCCAAATTGATGATTAACCCGATGAAATTGAATAACTAGTTTTAGGTATTTTTAAATGTTTATTTTTGTATGAATGTATAAAAATAAAAAAAAGAGTATTATAAAATACTCTTTTCAAATTTATTTCTTTTAAATCTTATCCCATCCAGATTCCCCAAGGAATTCTTGATAATAAACAAATCATAGAAATTACTGCAAAAATTACAACTGCCATAGGAACTACAGTAGAACGTTTAAGTTTTGCATTGGCAACTGTCATAAATGCTACAGCAGCAATCATCATCATTGGGTGTTCAACGAAAGTTAATCGTAAAATGTCACTTTGCATAATGTTTCCTCCTTCGAAAGCAGAGAAACGCATAATGTAGTACACTAATCCTACTAATAATTGAACGTGGAAAGAAATTGTTGTAAATAAACCAATTTTTTTAATCACGTTATCTGTGTCTTTTTTAGATACAGCATAAACTAATGTAGAAACGACAAAAATAACTCCCATTAAGATAGTTAAATAAGCCCAACCGCTATGAAATTGTTTAATAAAATCCATTTTTTTCTAATTTTTAATCATTACAAAAATAGCAAACCTTTTTACATTATTATCAAACTTATATCATATTGTCCGATTTTATAAAAAGTGGATGTTTTTAGTATTCAGTAAATTCTTGTAATTTTGCCCAAATTAATTAATCCGAAATGGGAAAAGATAAAATCAGAAGATTTAACGAAAACAAAACTTTTGAAAATGTAGTTCAACCAACACGCGAAGAAGTAGTCAATAATTTTCCGTTAAAAGGGAATTGGAATAAAGATTTCTTTAAAAATGACAACCCAATCGTTTTAGAATTAGGTTGTGGTAAAGGAGAATACACTGTTGCAATGGCGCGTCGTGATGCGAATCGTAACTTTATTGGAATTGATATCAAAGGTGCTCGTTTTTGGAGAGGTGCGAAAACTGCTTTGGAAGAAGGATTAGATAATGTTGGATTTATGCGAACTCAAATCGAATTAATCGATCAAGTGTTTGCTGAAAATGAAGTGAGCGAAATTTGGATTACTTTCCCAGATCCACAAATTAAATACCGTCGTACAGTTCATCGTCTTACTAACCCTGATTTCTTAGCTAAATATAATAAAGTATTGAAACCAGAAGGTACAGTGAATCTGAAAACGGATTCTGAATTCTTACATGGATATACGCATGGAATGATTCAGTTATTAGGACACAAAGTCATTAAATCTTCTCACAATGTTTATCACCCAGATAATCGTGAATTACCTAAAATTGTTACCGAAGTGCAAACATATTACGAAGAAAAGTTTAAAGCTTTAGGTAAAACAATTACTTATATTCAGTTTCAATTTAAAGATTAATACCGTTCAAATTTTATATAAAAGTCGTAACATTTTGTTACGACTTTTTTTTGTGATAAACATGTTAATTGGTTTTTAAATAGTATTTTAGAATAACAATTAACAACATATGAAACTAAAATCTTCTCTTTTGATGCTGATGTTATCAATGGGTATCTTTGCTCAAGATAAATCAGAATTTATATATGCTTCACTAGAAGTTCAGCATGCTTCTGAACTAAAAGCTTCTCATCCGGAATTAATCGATATTATAACGACTCATAATGATGTTACCATAGCTCATCTGCATCCTGAAGCAGCTCATGAGTTACATCAAAAAATTCTTTCTCATGGTCCAGGTTATCTAATGCACCCTTCAAAAGAAGCAGCAATAGATAAGATAAAAAATGTAAAAGAACAATCCCGCACAGTATTGCAGTTTACTATTGATCAGCAAGCGTTTGTTCGTCAAGCATTAGATGAGGTATCACAATCCAATATAGAAGAGGTTATGTTGGCTTTAGAAGCTTTTGGAACACGTTATCATACATCAGTACAAGCTAACCAATCAGCCGAATATGTGAAACAAACGTGGGAAAATATTATCGCACTCTATGGTCGTGAAAATGATGTTAGTGTCCGTTTAGTTAATCACAACAATACTCCAATGAAATCAGTTGTAGTGACCATCAATGGTACACAAACTCCAAATGAATATGTTATTATTGGAGGACATTTAGATTCTACCGTAGGAGGATGGGATAAATCGTTTGCCCCTGGATCTGATGATGATGCTTCGGGTATCGCAACCATTACAGAAGCTTTACGCGTGCTGTTAGCGAATAATTTTCAACCCAATCGAACAGTAGAAATCATGGCATATGCTGCAGAAGAAATCGGATTAGTAGGATCTAATGAGATTGCAACATCTTACCGAAATCAAAATAAAAATGTCGTTGCTTTTGTACAATTTGATATGACGAATTTTAAAGGTTCTTCTCAAGATGTGTACTTGGCTACCGATAGTTTTATTAATAATGCATTAAACCTTTATTTGATCGAATTGATGGAAGAATACAATTCATCAGGTCATCATCAGTTTACGTATGGTACAACACGATGTAATTATGGATGTTCAGATCATTACAGTTGGGCGGTAAATAACTTTCCAGCAGCCTTTCCATTTGAAGCTTCATTTGATGACTCTAATATGAATATTCATACACCTTATGATACTTTTGAACTGATAGGCGATGCAAGTCATTCAGTGAAATTTGCTAAACTAGCAATTGAATTTTTAGTAGAAACAGCAAAACATACCGGACCTTTAGCCACTACGGATTATCCATCCCTGAAAGGACAATTTTATTTGGATCAAAAAGTGTTAGGATTCGAATTGCCTTCTACCACTAAAGTTATTTCGGCTACCGTAATGAATGTAGGTGGACAAAAAATGATCACTAAAACCCAATTGAATTCGAAAGATCGAATAGATTTGAATCATTTATCACAAGGAGGATATATACTTATCTTAGAAACTCAAGATGGACAAAAAATAACCCACAAATTTGTTTTAAAATAAAAAAAAGGCACTCGATTGAGTGCCTTTCTAACTATATAGAAAGTATCAAAAATTTTGATTAACCTTTTAAACTTTGTAAGTACGAAACCCAACCTAAGGTTTGGTATTCTTTAGCGGCTGTTTTTACATCGGCTGCTTTGTAAATTCCACGTCCAACAATCATAAAGTCGGTGTGGTAATTTTTGAATACTAATTCAGGTGTGTTGTACTGTTGACCTTTGTTATCACCTGTTGATGAAATATTAACACCAGGTGTAAATAATAATAAGTTGTCTGGAATTTGACGTTGCGCTACTGCTCCTAAGACATTTCCTGATTCTTCCGAAACATTAATTGCTTTTGTAAAATAGTAATCATCCGTTAATGTTCCTTTCGAAGACATTTCTACAATCGTAATAACCCCTGTGTTTTCAAAAACTTTTAAAGATTCTAAACCTCCAATTGGATGTACCGTCACTAAATCAGCCCAATCCGAAATTTTGTAGATTGATTTTTTGAATTGTAATTCTTGTGTATTTCCGATATCACCAAATTTGCGGTCTTCGAATAATAAAAATTCTTTTTCACGCGCAATTTTCTTTAACTCTACAATCAAGTTATCCGAGAAATCTTGGATAATGTCTGAGTGTAATTTTAAGGCAACGATGTGTTCACCTACTTGCTCAGCAAAATCGATGATTTCGGCAGAAGTAATTAAATCTGCAGAAGCAATTAAGTTGGATTGTTTTCTTAATGCTAATTCAACTAATCGTTTTCCAACAGGATGAACTATTTTTTTATCTTCTAAAGCGACACGTTGTTTTGCAGGAGCTTCTTCAGGTGGTAAAGCTAAAAAGTCTTTGATTTTTTTCGCTTCATCATCATTTAAGCGGTGATATTTGTGTAAGATATCAATAACTTCATTAATGGTAAATAAAGTACGAACATTGTATCCTTGTTCTTTTAATTTTTGAACTCCACCTTGTTCACGGTCAAGAACAACAACTAAATCTTTTACTTTTAAACCTTCACGTTCTACTTGATCACACGTTTCTAATAACGATTGACCAGAAGTAATTACGTCTTCTACTAATAAACAAGATTGTCCATTTTCGAAAACCCCTTCAACCATCTTTTTTGTTCCGTAACCTTTATTCTCCTTACGTTTAATGATTAAAGGAATGTTACAAGTTAAACTCATCGTTGTTGCCATGGGTAATGCGGCATAAGGTACTCCACAGATTAAATCGTATTGTACATCATCAACTAAGTCTAATAAATTATTGGCTAATGTTTTTAATAATTGAGGGCTTGAAGCTAACGGTCTTAAATCGACGTAGAAAGGTGATTCGATTCCGCTTTTTAAAGTAAAGTTTCCAAATTTGATAATTCCAAGCTCGTAAGCTTTTAATAAGAAATCTTCGCGCTGTTGCATTTGTGTAATGTTTGAGCAAAGTTAATAGCTAGATTATTTATTACCTAATTATATGCAAAGTTTTTAAATCTTTATTTTTCAAAACCTAATATGGAATCGTTTTTTATTCCTTAATCCTTATTTTTGAGTCTTTAATTTAATAATTGGAATTAAAATCACTTCCATTAATATAACTATATAAAACTATGCTTACGTTAGATCAGGCGATTGAAAATCTTGATAAAAAAGGATATTTAAATCTTGAAATTCCACAAGGAATCGATTTAGTTGAGGAAATTAATAAACTGAGAAAAGAAAAAAATGCGGTTATTTTAGCGCATTACTACCAATCGGGAGAAATCCAAGATTTAGCGGATTACTTAGGCGACTCATTACAATTGGCGCGTGCTGCTGCTAAGACAGAAGCGGATATGATTGTATTTTGTGGAGTTCATTTTATGGCTGAAGCTGCTAAAATTCTTAATCCAACTAAAAAGGTCGTTCTTCCAGATACAAAAGCTGGATGCTCTTTAGCCGATTCATGTTCAGCAGAAGGATTAAGAGGATTACGTGAAAAACATCCCCATGCGATTGTCGTAAGTTATATAAACTGTGATGCAGGGGTTAAAGCGGAATCAGATATTATTGTAACCTCGTCTAATGCTGAAGAAATTATTAATTCTTTACCCGCGGATCAAGAAATTATTTTTGCGCCAGATCGTAATTTAGGCCGATACTTGAATCAAGTGTGTAACCGAAACATGATTTTGTGGGATGGTGCGTGTATCGTACACGAAGCATTTTCGTTGGAAAGAATTGCACAGCAAATGGCAGAATATCCAAACGCAAAATTAATTGCTCATCCTGAAGCACAAGAAGATTTATTAAAATTCGCACATTATATTGGATCAACTTCTCGTTTATTGGATTACGTAGTAGAAAACGAAGCTGAAGAATTTATCGTTGCTACAGAAGAAGGAATTTTACACGAGATGCAAAAATTAGCACCAAACAAAAAATTAATTCCAGCTTTAGTGCAAGACGAATCATGTAATTGTTCAGAATGTTTTTATATGAAGTTATCCACTTTAGAAAAGTTGTACTTATGTATGAAATACGAATTGCCAGAAATTACAATGGACGAAGATTTACGTGTAAAGGCATTGGCTTCGATTAACCGTATGTTAGAACTTTCTGAAAAAATTAAGTAATGCAAGATGTTTTAGTCATCGGTTCTGGTATTGCAGGATTATCGTATGCATTAAAAATTGCATTGAAAAATCCAGAAGCAAAAATTACCATTGTCACCAAAGCCAACGAAGACGAAACCAATACAAAATATGCGCAAGGTGGAGTTGCTGTTGTAAGTGATTTCATCAAAGATAGTTTCGAAAAACACATTGAAGATACGTTACGTGCAGGTGATGGGATTTGTAAGAAAGATGCTGTTGAGGTTGTAGTGCGTGAAGCTCCTGAACGTATCCATGAAATTGTGAATTGGGGTGTACGTTTTGATAAGAATGAAGAAGGAATTTACGATTTAGGTCGAGAAGGTGGACATACTGAAAACCGAATTGTTCATCATAAAGATATTACCGGTTGGGAAATTGAGCGTGCATTATTAAAAGCCATCGAAAATCAACCGAATATTCAGATTTTGACGCATCATTTTGTGGTCGATTTGATTACGGAACATCATTTGGGTCAAAAAAGCCAAGAAGAAACAACGTGCTATGGTGCTTATATTTTAGATACTTCAACCAATCAAATTTTACGTTGTTTAGCCAAGGTTACTCTATTAGCAACTGGAGGAACAGGTCATGTCTATAAGAATACAACCAATCCGATTATTGCGACTGGAGATGGGATTGCTTTAGCGACACGCGCTGGTGCAAGAGTTTCAGGAATGCAATTTATACAGTTTCATCCAACTGCTTTTTATAGTCCGATGGATGGACAATTATTTTTAATTTCAGAAGCGGTAAGAGGTTTCGGTGCAAAATTAAGAACAGCCGATGGTGAATTATTTATGCACAAATATGATGAGCGCGAAGAATTAGCTTCACGTGATATAGTCGCTCGTGCAATAGATAATGAAATGAAGTTGCGTGGTGATGATTTTGTATACATTGATTGTCGTCATCTGGATCAAGAAAAGTTTTTGCAACATTTCCCAAATATTTACGATAAATGTAAAAATGAAGGGTATGATATGTTCTCTGAATTAGTTCCTGTTGTTCCAGCGTCACATTATTTGTGTGGAGGAATTGATGTGGATTTGGACGGAAAAACAACAATTGAAAATCTTTTTGCTGTGGGTGAATGTTCGAATACGGGATTGCACGGTGCAAATCGTTTAGCATCGAATTCATTAGTAGAAGCGATGGTTTTTGGTCATCGTGCTGCGATGAAAACAGCTGAATTGTTAGCAGAAAATTCTTTTAAGATTTTAAACCATCAGTTTCCGGAATGGAATGCAGAAGGAATGAAACCACAAGAGGAATTGGTTTTAATATCTTATTTCCGTAAACAATTACAAGCCATGATGAGTGAGTTGGTAGGAATAGTTCGAAGCAATGAACGTCTTACTATCGCTCAGAAACGTATTCGTGAAATTGAAAAAATGGTGAAAGAAATTTATAATTTTTCCATCATTTCGACTCCATTATTAGAATTAAGAAATTTAGTGAATGTTGCTCAGTTAATAATAGATCAAAGTATTGATCAAAAAGAAAACCGAGGAACTTTTTATAATAAAGATTTAAAATAAAATGAATATCCGAAAAATAGCTTCTATCGCAATGTTTTCCATTTTAGCGGTATCACAAGGGCAACAGAAAAATAAAAAAGAAGGTAAAATGCCTGTTTTTATTGGTTGTGAAGCGTATTCCACAAACGAAGAATTAAGATCGTGTTTAAACAATGGAATGAATGCTGCTTTAAAAAATGAAATCGAATTTTTTTCGAATATTGCAGACTATTTACACATCGGAGATTCAGCATCCATTCTTCGTTTTACAATTACTAAAGAAGGTGACTTTGCTAATGCAAATGTAGAAGGGATTAATCCTATTTTTAATAGTTTTGTTTGGACAAGTATTGTGTTGTTACAAAATCGTTTGGATCAAAACAATTTGAAGTTAAAACCTGGTTTAGATTCAAACAATCAACCGAAGGATGTCAATCTAACCATTCCAGTACGATATCAAACGGAATATGATACGAAAACTTATACAGAATTTCCGGCTAATGAACGTGTTTTGTTTACCATCAATTTTGAAGATGAAATTATTGAAGTTCGAATGAATCGCGAGCATTTGATTCGAACGATTGGAATCAATAACGAAAGAGAATTTTATTTAGGGAAATACAATAATCTGTTCGAACTAGCGACTGTAGAGCCTTATGCTTCACAAATCAATGATGCATTTAAAGCTTCCTATATTTTGGTCACAAAAGGAACAATTGAAGGTAAAGAATATAGTATCCGTTTAAAAAACTTTTTTAGTACTAATCCTGAAGATTTCGTATTGATTGAAGTGTTTCGAGAAGAAAATAACACTTGGGCTGAATATTATTCGTATAAAACGAAGGAAGAATTTAATCAATCAAAATTTGCAAAACTAACTTATAGATAACATGGAATTCCCACATTATATTACAGAACAAAAATTACAACAATTTATTCGTCAAGCATTTTTAGAGGATGTTGGTGATGGCGACCATTCTACTTTAGCAGCAGTGCCTTATCATGCCATACAAGAAGCAGAGTTGAAAGTAAAAGATAATGGAATAATCGCTGGAATTGAATTGGCGAAAATTATTTTTGATACGTTTGATCCTGATTTACAAGTAGAACAATTATTATACGATGGGGACCGAGTGAATTATGGCGATATCGCGTTTAAGGTAAAAGGATCGGCTCAGTCTATATTAACATGTGAACGTTTAGTTTTAAATTGCATGCAGCGTATGTCTGGAATAGCTACATATGCCAATGAAATGATGCGATTGGTAGAAGAAACGAATGCTAAAATTTTAGATACGCGAAAAACGACCCCTAATTTTCGGATGATTGAGAAATGGGCGGTAAAAATAGGTGGAGCAGAAAATCATCGCTTTGGTCTATACGACATGGTCATGCTCAAAGATAATCATGTGGATTTCTGTGGAAGCATTACAAAAGCTGTTGAACAAACGAAATCTTATTTACAATCGAATAATCTTGATTTAAAAATTGAAGTGGAAACTCGTAATTTGGAAGAGGTAAAAGAAGCTTTAGTGGCCGACGTTGATTTTATTATGTTGGATAATTTTGATTTGCACACGATGAAGCAAGCGGTAGAATTCATCGGTGGAAAAGTGAAAACAGAAGCTTCGGGCGGAATCACCAAAGAGTCAGTAAAAGCCATTGCGAAAACGGGTGTTGACTTTATTTCTTCAGGAGCAATCATTCATTCCGCACCTAATTTTGATTTAAGCCTTAAGGCATTAAAATAATTGTAAAAAACGTTTAAGGAAACTTAGACGTTTTTTTTATTAATTGTTTATTTTGCTGTGATGAAAAAACTTGTACTACTATTTCTATTATTGAATTCCGTAACTTTTGGTCAAATTCAATATCCAATAGCTCCAGGCTGCGAACACTTCCAAGAGAAGGTAGAGCGAATAAAATGTTTTAATACATATACGGCAGATTTATTAAAAACTTACTTTTATGTGAATTCGAATGTTTATCAGTACTTCAGATTACCTTCTCTGAATGAAAAAGTGAATTTTCAAGTAGGAACATCGGGCGAATTTCGATTCAAACCACATGAGGGAAATACGTTATTGATGAATCATTTGGCATCAGATGTATTTTATTTTTTTAATCGAATCCAAGAATTATCGAATCGAAAAATTATTCCTGCAAAAACTGGAGATGGCAGACCTGCAATTTTAAGTTTTAATATTCCAATTAACTTAGCACAGAATAAAAATTTCAAATATGATAACAACAAAACCCCTATTTTATTTACTGTTCCTAATGGAAATTATGTGGTAAGATTAGGAGAAGATTATTCGTTTCATATTTATAAACATCATGAATTGATTTCTACGGTTTATTCGATTAAAGATTTTTATGATCATGAAATTTTAAAACCATTAACTGAAAACGTAAAAAATCTTATTGTTGAGAAAAAACTGAAAGGGAAAATTATAAAATTAGAGGTAGAGAATCTTTTTAAAAATCAACAAGGAGAAATAAAAATTTCGTACTTTGAAAATGAAAAATTGATTAAAGAATTTTCGAATATGGAAGATTTTTTAACCTCAAGTTATTCTAACCACATTTATTAATTCATGTATAAAATAATTTCTCTCGCATTTGTGTTCATCGCTATGGTATCAGTTGATGCACAGAAAAAAAATCTAGACTCTATTTCGGTGCCATTATTTACAGGATGTGAAAAGCAAGAAACTAGAGAAGATCAGTTTATTTGTTTACAAAAAAATATCACAACGATTTATACGAATCAATTACAACGCTACATTTATGCTTTTGAGTATTTAAACATTCAATCTGCAGAAGCAGAAATACAGTTTGTAGTGCATAGAGATGGGAGTTTAAAACTAAAATATGTGGATACCAATGAACCCACGTTTAGAGCATATAATGTATTAGCTTTTCAAGATATGTTGGAATATATGCAGAAGAATAAATTAAGCATTGGTGTAAAAGATATAAACGCGGCCAATCAAGCGGCAGATTTGGTTTTAAAGTTTCCCATTAAAATTTCATTGAATGAGGTTGTAGAGGAGAGTTCTAATCGCCTAGTAAATGTTTTGTACGATAGAGCGATTAAATACGAGATTGTCATGACTCCTACAACCGATTTTAAAATCTATGAGATAAAAGGTGATCAGTCGTTTTATTTAGGGAAGTATAATTCGTTGTTAGAAATCAAGAATACTCTACCTTATAAAAATTTAATGCAGGACGAAAAAGAGTTGGTTACATTGGCTGAATCAGACTATGGAACCTCTAAAATTTTATTACAAACAAAGAATATTTTCTACGAAAAAGATTTTTATACATTATTCATTGTTTCAGAAGTAAAGGGGAAAAGGATTAAACAATTGCGTAAATATACTTCGTTGTCTGCCTTAAAAGACTCACCTTATTACGATTGGATTATTCGAAATTAATATTTTTTGTGTTGTTGTATTTGTTATTAAACAAATATTGTTTATCTTTAAATATCAAAAATAGAGGAGAATGAAGTTTACTTCATCTCAAAGTTTAAAGTTTACATATTCCTAAAATTTTCTTAATAAAGATGTCGTCTGTTATAAAATTGATTTTTTAACAGATAGGACGTTTATTTTTATTAGACTGGTTCTAAATAATATTTTTAAATGATTGATAGTGTCTGAATTGGATAATTCATGGCGTAAAATAATATCATGTAATGTTAATTTTATTAAGAATAATTTTAACATTTTTCTTCTTAAATTATCACTTTGTTCCATTTCATCTCTTAAAGTACTGTTAAATTTATATTATTAATAATTTTATAGCTGTTTTTTTGAATAATAGTTAAATCTGAAAAATATCATTCAGAACATTACAATTTTTTAACCTTAAAATGAGGATTTAATAATTGAAATAACGGAAATTTGCAACGTAAACTTTTAAAACTATTTCAAGAGATGAGGTTAAACTCAATGAAGCTTTTATTCGTAGGAGCTTTTGCTTTAACAGCAACATTATCATTTGGTCAGGTAACTGAGCCAATTGACTCAACTTCAGTCAACAACGAAGAACATGTATCATTAACAGAAACATTAATCGTTGGTAAAGGGGTAATCGACTTAGTAGAAGATCGTAAAACTCCAGTAGCGGTTTCTACAATTACTAAAGAGGCTATTCAAGATAAAGCAGCTGGTAACGTAGATTTCCCAGAAATTTTCACAACTACACCATCAGTTTACGTAGCGGACCAATCTTCAGGATTTGGAGATTCTAAAATGTTCTTACGTGGATTTAGCAGCCAAAATACAGCTTACTTATTAAACGGACAACCAATTAATGGTATGGAAGACGGTAACTTATACTGGTCGAACTGGTCTGCGATGACAGAGGTAGCGAATGCTGTACAGGTGCAACGTGGTTTAGGATCTTCTAAATTAGCAATTTCTTCAGTAGGTGGAACTGTAAATATGGTAACGCGTGCTACTGAGAAAAAGCAAGGAGGATACGTTAAATACAATGTTGGTAACGATAGTTATATGTCAGCTACTGTAGCTTACAATACAGGTATGAAAGGGAAATGGGGTGCTTCGATCTTATTCAACCACTGGCAAGCACATAGAAGCTATGCTAAAGGTACTGATGGATCAGGACAAGCTTACTTTGTTTCTGTTGGATATAAACCAAACGAGCGTCACCAATTCAACTTTATGATTTTTGGTGCTCCTCAAGAACATGGTCAAAACTATTCTACAAAGAGTGAGACACAATGGGCTAGAGGTGCGCACGCAGGTAAAAAATATAACTCTACTTACGGTTATTTAAACGGTGAGGGGAAAAATTTAAGAACAAACTACTACCACAAACCAGTAGCAAACTTAAACTGGGATTGGACAATTAATGAAAATGCGTCTTTATCTACAGTATTATATGCTTCTACAGGTACAGGAGGTGGAACGTCTGGAGTTGGTCGTGCAACAGCAACAGCTAATTTAGATGGTTTCGGAGAAGTTAACTTCGATAAATTATATGCAGATAATGCAACGATTGCTGACGGTGTTGGGGGATCAGGAGTTTCTTCTGCAATCAGAACATCAGTGAACAACCACTTCTGGTATGGAGGTGTAACAAACTTCAACTACGATACAAAAACAGGTTGGCAATTTAATGTTGGTGCTGATATCCGTATGTACAAAGGATACCACTTCCAGCAAATGAATGACTTAATGGGATTATCATCTTGGAATCAAAGAAGAAATTCTGATGGTCAAACAATCAATGTTACGGAAACATTCAGTACAAACCCATGGTCAGCATTATTCAAATCAGCTGATAAAGATCAAAGAACAAATAGAGATTACCGTGAGGACTTAAACTACCAAGGAGTTTTTGGACAAGTTGAGTATTCAACTGGAAAATTATCTGTTTTCGCTCAAGGGGCAATTTCAAATCAATTCTACCAAAAATTCGATACTTGGAACTATGGTGGTGTAGAAACTGCATCTGAGAAAGTAAACAAAACAGGATGGAACATTAAAGGGGGTGCTGCATTCCAAATCAATGAAGAAAATACTGTTTTCGCGAATGTAGGTCGTTACTCACGTCAACCATTCTTAGATAACGTTTTCGAATATAATTCAGTTGCTTTACGTGAGCCTAAAGTTGAAAACGAAGAAATTACAGGTTTTGAAGTTGGATACAAATATGAGACACGTAACTTAAGAGTTAATGTGAATGCATACCACACAACTTGGGGGAACAGATTTTTAGGTGTTTCAGGTTCTGTAACAGGTACTAATGCTGAAGGAAACCAAGTTGAGCGACCAATCTATACATCTTATACTGATGTTACTCAAATTCACAAAGGAATTGAGGTTGATTTTGATGCTAAAATCTCTAGAGCATTTGGTATGTACGGTTTCTTATCTGTAGGAGATTGGAAGTATGATGGAGAAACTCCATACGAATCTATGTATACAGATGACAACACAATGTTCGAGAAAGGTAAAGTTGATTTAACTGGTTCTTACATTGGAGAAGCTGCTCAAGTAACATTTGGTGTAGGTACTAAAGTTAACTTTACAAAGAACTTATACTGGGATTTAGACTTCATGTATAATGGAGCGATCTACGGTCAAGTAAGTCCAGAAGATGTAATTGCTGCTGCAGAAAAAGGTGAAATTTACCAGGCTGAAAAAATTAGCCCATTCGTAAGAGCAAATACAGGTTTAACTTACCAATTCAAAATTGGATCTCAAAAGATCAAATTTAGAGGTAATGTTAGAAACTTATTCAATGACCAATACGTGTCTAAAATCGACCGTAACGGAGTTGGATATGCAATCGGTAGAACTTGGACTGCTGGTGTAACGTATAATTTCTAAGAAATAATTAAGATTATATTATGAGAGCGAATCGAAAGATTCGCTCTTTTTTGTTTCAGTATTAAAATTTTAACTTCATATTCTAATTTATTTAGATTGGTTCTGAATAATTAAACTTTAAGAATATATTTAGATTCATTTATGAATAAATATTCTAAAATTTTATCATATAAGGAGTATTTCAAAAATGTATTAAAACATTATTTTATCGGATATATGATAATTATATAATTAAACGTTTGTTTAATTAATGATATCATATTATTTTCTGTTAAAAGAATAATTTTTCTTTTTAATAATATATATACAGAATAAGTTTCAATAAAAAATCCGTTTCAAGGGATATCTTCAGAAATTTGCACCAGTAAACTATAAAACTATTTCAAGAGATGAGGTTAAACTCAATGAAGCTTTTATTCGTAGGAGCTTTTGCCTTAACGGCATCATTATCTTTCGCACAGGTAACTGAACCTACTGATTCAGTTAAAGTCACTCCAATTGATTCTTTAGCAGTTGAAGAGGTTTTAGCAGACGACGTATCATTAGGTGAAACGTTAATCGTTGGAAAAGGGGTAATCGATTTACAAGATGATCGTAAAACTCCAATTGCAGCAACAACAATCAAAAAGGAAGCTTTAGAAAATAAAGTGGGTGCAGCAGACATTACTCAAGCGTTTGTTAACACACCTTCTGTTTATGTTGCAGGACAATCTGGTGGTTTTGGTGAATCAAGAATTGTAACACGTGGATTTGATCAATCTAATACAGCATTCTTGTTTAATGGGCAACCAATTAACGGAATGGACAATGGTAGTTTATACTGGTCTAACTGGTCTGGATTATCTGATATTGCAAGTGCAGTTCAAATTCAACGTGGTTTAGGATCTTCTAAATTAGCAATTTCTTCAGTAGGTGGTACGTATAACTTCGTTACAAAAGCTACTGATAAAAAACAAGGAGGTTTCTTTTCAGCAGGGATTGCAAATAATCACTACTACAAATCTACAATTGCATATAACACAGGTTTAATCAACAACAAATTTGGTGTTTCTGTAATGTTATCTCACTGGCAAGGGAATGGGTACAATAACGCAACTCAAGGAGAAGGTCAAAATTACTTCATCTCGTTAGGGTACAAACCTGCTAGAAGACACACGTTAAATTTAATTTTAACAGGTGGACCTCAATGGCACGACCAAAACTCATCAAACAAAATCTCAGATTTATTAAAATACGGACGTAAATACAACCGTAACTGGGGAATGTTAAATGGTGAGGAATACAATGTAAGAAGAAATTATTACCACAAACCAGTAGCAAATTTAAACTGGGATTGGGATATTTCTAGTAAAACAACATTATCTACAGTATTATATGCTTCTTGGGGTAGAGGTGGAGGATCTTCTTCTATCACTACTGGTAAAGATAAAAATAATCCAGATGCACCTTACGGAATCTTAGGAAATACAGAACCTAATGGATTATTAAACTTACAACAAGTTTACGATAGACAATCAGAACAAGGAGGTGAAGCATTAGACCGTGTGGTTTCTTCTATCAATAATCACCAATGGTTTGGTATGGTATCAAATTTAAATCACAAAATCAATAAAAGTTTAAGCTTCAATGTTGGTTTCGATTTAAGAACGTATGAAGGACAACACTTACGTCAAGCGAATAGTTTCTTAGGTGCTGATTACATCACTGAGACTGCAGATAAACAAAATCCTTCTTATCAAGTTGATCAAACATTCTCTCAAAGCCCATGGAAAGCTTTAAACGGGTTTGCTAAATCATACGAAGATCGCATTGGATGGTACTACAAACAACGTATTAATTACGGAGGATTATTCGGACAATTCGAATATTCTGGAGATCGTTTTACTGCATTCGTACAAGGATCTGTTTCTGAGCAATCAAATCAACGTATTGATTACTTCAACTATACAGCAGGTAACGAGAAATCTGAAAAAGTAACAAACTTTGGTTACAACATCAAAGGTGGAGCTAGTTTCAGAATTTCAGAAAACCACCAAGTTTTCGCAAATGCGGGGTACTATTCTCGTCAACCATACCAAAACAATATCTTCATGAACTATAAGAATGATGTAAACCCATTCGCTAAAAATGAAGAAATTTTAGGTATTGAAGCTGGTTATAAAATTAAAGCTAGAAACTTCTGGGCAAACTTAAATGCTTATTATACAACTTGGGAAAACCGTATTACTTCAACAAGTCAATTCGTAGGACCTGAAGGAAATGATAAATACCCAGGATTATACAACCAATACGTTTACACTGTAAACCGTGGTGTAAAACAAGTACATACAGGGGTTGAATTAGAAGTTAACTATAAACCAATTCGTACATTAACGTTAACAGGTTTTGCATCTCTTGGTAACTGGGAGTACAAAGGAAACTCTTTAGTAACTAATTACGATGAGCAACAAAATATCGTTGGAACTCCAAAAACAGAGAACTTTGATGGATTAAAAGTAGGAGATTCTGCTCAAACTCAATTAGGTTTAGGAGGTACTTTCGAAATTATCAGAGGATTATCTGTTGATGCTGATTACCGTTACAACGGAGATTTATATGGTTCTCGTGTAAATGAAGAAAATGGAAACTTAAAGTTACCATCTTACAACATTATGGATGCTGGGGTAACATATAACGTTAGCTTAACTCCTAAAAATAAATTCACTTTCCGCTTTAATGTAAATAACGTATTAAACCACATTTACATTCAAGAGGCTTCAACAAACTTACAAGCAACTGAAGGTACTCAAACGTACAAAGGAATTAACGTAGATAACCAAATTTATTTTGGATACGGAAGAACATGGAATGCTTCTGTTAGATTTACATTCTAAGATGATTTAAAATCTTCATATATTAAAGACGAACTTTCGGGTTCGTCTTTTTTTTGTTTATACATTTACTTCATATATTATTTTTGAAATGATTCAACCACCTTATTTAAAAAAGGGAGATAAAATAGCAATCGTTGCTCCTGCAAAACGAATTGTAGTAGGGGAATTAGAAGAGGCTATTCAATTGATCAAAGATTGGGGATTTGTCCCTGTTTTGGGTAAAAATATCTACCAACAATTTGATTTAGGCTATTTATATGCTGGTACAGATCAAGAACGTGCAGAAGATTTTCAATGGGCTTTAGATGACCCTGAAATAAAAACCATTTGGTGTGCACGCGGTGGATATGGTTGTGTTAAGATTATTGATCTATTGGATTTTACACAATTTATTCAACATCCAAAATGGATTATCGGATATTCAGATATTACGGTTTTTCATAACCATGTAAATCACTTAGGAATTCAAACTTTACACGGGGTAACAGCAAAACGTTTGGGGGATGTAGAATATCATTATGATTCTTATCCTAGTGTTTATCGTGCTTTAACGGGGGACAAAATGAATTACTCAATCCAAAGTCATGCATTTAATAAAATTGGAGAAGCTGAAGGCGAACTTGTCGGTGGAAATCTTTCGATGATCTACTCATTACTTGGGAGTGCTTCAACATTAGAAGCTTCAGATAAAATTTTGTTTTTGGAGGATTGGTTTGAAAATTGGTATGCTGTAGATCGTATGCTAATGAATATAAAGCGAAATGGAATTTTGGATCAAATCAAGGGATTGATTTTGGGAAGCTTTACTCGAATGGATACAGAAGAAGAAAATCAAGAGAATTATTTTCATCCCCATGATCCCAAAACTTATGAGATTATCCAATCCATCGTCAAAGATTATGATATACCAATTTGTTACGGATTTCCAGCGGGACATACGGGGCATAATATTGCCCTTAAAATGGGATCAAATGTTCGACTAAAAGTCGATACAAATTCAGTAAATTTGTACTCTATATAATAATTTCATATGAAACAAGATAATTTACACGTCATCAACCACCCTTTAGTAAAAGCTAAAATTACGCAAATGCGTGACAAAGAGACTACAACTAAAGAGTTTGGGGAGTTAGTGGACGAGATTTCTGGATTAATGTGTTACGAAATTACACGTGATTTAGAATTGGAAGAGGTAGTAGTAGAGACGCCAATAACTAAAACGGTAGGTTATAAAATGAAAGGAAATGATATGGCTATCGTACCAATCTTACGTGCTGGTTTAGGAATGGTAAAAGGTATTCATCAGTTGATTCCAACGGCTAAAATTGGTCATATTGGATTGTATCGTGATCATGATACATTACAACCGGTAGAATATTTATGTAAACTTCCTACAGATTTAGAATCTCGTGACGTTATTTTAGTGGATCCTATGTTAGCAACAGGAGGATCAGCTATCAAAGCCATTGAGATTTTAAAAGAAAAAGGAGCTAAATCGGTTCGCTTGGCTTGTTTAGTAGGATGTCCAGAAGGGGTTGAAGCTGTTGCTAATGCTTATCCAGAAGTTCCTGTTTATTTAGCAGCTTTAGATGAAAGATTAAATGAAGAAGGATACATTGTTCCTGGTTTAGGGGATGCAGGTGACCGTCTTTATGGTACGAAATAATATTTAATCGAATGCAGAATGAGTACATCTTACGATTTTGGTCGTGAAGCGGAGCGTTTTGCAGTCGATTATTTCCGTTCTCTTGGATATAAGATCATTTGGCAAAATTATTTTTATCAAAAGGCTGAAATTGATTTAATTCTAGAAACAACCAACCAGATAGTAATTGTTGAAGTAAAAGCTTTAACCTCTGAAAAATTTAAACATCCCGAGGATTCAGTTACTATAAAAAAGAAAAAACTACTTGTTTTAGCTGCTAATCAATTTATTTTAGAAAATAATATTGATGCTGAGATAAGATTCGATATTTTAGCATTGATAAAGCAAAACAACAGATGGATAACCAATCATATTGTGGATGCTTTTAATGCGTTTGAATTATAATTTGTAATGGAAGTACTTTTAAATTTATTTGACTTTGTAATGCATATTGATCAACATTTAAATCAATTTGCAAACGATTATGGCCTTTGGCTCTATGCTATTTTGTTCTTAATTATTTTTGTGGAAACAGGGGTGGTCGTTATGCCTTTTTTACCAGGCGATTCCTTGTTATTTGCAGCTGGTATGGTTGCAGCTTTAGCTGATAATGATCTTAATGTATGGATTATTGTTGGTTTATTAATTATCGCTGCCATTCTCGGCGATACGCTAAATTATACCATTGGTAGAAGTATAGGGTATAAAGCAGTTCAAATTAAAATTTTTGGTAAACAATTTGTTCAACCAGAACATTTAAATAAAACGCATGAATTCTACGAAAAATATGGTGCTAAAACGATTGTTATTGCTCGTTTTGTGCCTATTGTTCGCACATTAGCTCCATTTGTTGCTGGTATTGGTAAAATGTCTTACAAAACATTTATCACGTATAATGTTATTGGAGGAGTGATATGGATCACAAGTTTAACTTTAGCGGGATATTTCTTAGGAAGCATCCAGTGGGTTCAAGATAACTTCTCAAAAGTCGTTCTTGCAATTATTGTAATTTCAGTATTCCCTTTAATATTTGAAATTTACAAAGAAAAATTTAGTAAAAAACAAGCATAATATTTGTACCAAGCTCATTTCGTAAGAATTGAGCTTTTTTTATCATGGAGATTTTAGATTATTTATTGCACATCGATGTGTATCTACAACAAATGATGGAATCTTATCCAGGATGGTTTTATGCCATTTTATTTCTCATCATATTTATGGAAACAGGCTTAGTCGTCTTACCATTTTTACCTGGGGATTCTTTACTTTTTGCTACGGGGGCATTAGCCGCAAGTTTTCCATCAGAGCTTAATATATTTATCGCTTTAGGATTATTATTGTCAGCTGCAATTTTAGGTGATACAGTCAATTATTCCATTGGGAAATATTTTGGGCGACAGCTCACGCAAGCAAAATTATTTGGTCATCGACTAATTAAAGATGAGCATATTTTAAAAACAGAACACTTTTTTGAAAAATATGGTGCTAAAACCATTGTAATTGCTCGATTTGTACCAATTGTTCGAACGTTAGCTCCTTTTGTGGCAGGATTTTCGTCTATGCATTATTCTACTTTTATTCGATTTAATATTTTAGGAGGTTTTTTATGGGTATTTGGCATTACATTAATCGGATATTTTTTGGGAAATATTCCAATTGTTCAAAAGAATTTCGAATATGTAGTGATTGGAATCATTCTATTTTCAATACTTCCTATCCTTATTGAATGGATCAAAGCACGTTTAAAAGCGTAGTATATATTTATAATTTATTGAAATAAAGTACAAAAATTAAAGTGAAATTTATTTTTAAAATCGGTTTAATGATCTTTTAAATTCTCTTGAAAGAATAAATTTTGCTTTCAGTTTTTTTGTATCTTGTTTTAAAATCAGTACTAAAAATTATTCAATCTAATGATTACAATTAGAGAAGTCAAATCTTCTGATGATTGGAAAACATTTATCAATTTACCTTTTCAGATTTATAAAAATAATTCTTTCTGGGTTCCTCCAATTAAGAAAAACGAAATTAAAAGTTTTAATCCTTCAAACGATATTTTTAAGACCGTTGATGCGACGTTTTTATTAGCTTACAAAGACGGGAAAGCAGTTGGTCGAATAGTGGCAATTATTAACTGGACAGAGGTTAATGAATTGCATAAATCGAAGGTCAGGTTCGGCTGGTTAGATTATGAAAATGATCTTGAAATTTTAAAAGCCTTGTTGGATGAGGTTGAAAAAATAGGAAAACAACATCGCTTAGAATATATGGAAGGGCCAATGGGTTTTTCTAACATGGACAAGGCTGGAATGTTAACCGAAGGGTTTGACTATCGTGCAACAATGATTGGGATTTATAATCATCAATATTATCCAACACACATTCAAGCCTTGGGATTTAAACCTGAAGCGGAATGGTTGGAATATACTTTCCGATTTGATTCAATCGACATCGATAAAGCAAGAAAATTACAAGCAATTATTGAAAAACGATACGGAGTATCTAATTATCAATTCAAATCTATCAATGATTTAATGCCTTATGTGGATGAGATGTTTGATTTAATCAATAAAACATATGCGGAATTACAAAGTTTTGTCCCAATCGAAAAATTTCAAGTAGAACATTACAAAAAGAAATATCTAAAATTTATTCATCCTGATTTTATTTCTTGTGTAAAGGATGCTCAAGGTAAAATGATTGCCTTTGCGATAACGATGCCTTCCTTTTCTAAAGGATTTCAAAAAGCCAATGGAAGTTTATTTCCTTTTGGATGGTGGCATCTGATGCAAGCGACAAAGAAAAATGATCATGCCGAATTTTATTTAATCGGTATTGATCCTGAATATCAAAACAAAGGAATTAATGCTTTAATTTTTACACAATTATATGAGAGTTATAAAAAGAGAGGTATTGAGACCATAGAAACGAATCCGTTGTTGGAAGAAAATACTAAAATTCAACACTTATGGAAAAATTTTGATCCAAAAATTCATAAACGTCGAAAAACCTTTCGAAAGAATATATAAAATAAAAAAGTCAGTAGAAATACTGACTTTTTTATTCTATAAAAAGGAGCTTATCAAGCTTCATCTTCTTTCCAATCTTCAATCACCTTTTCAATATCTTCTTTGGTGCGTCCAGTTTTTTCTTGGATTTTTCCTACGACTTCATCCCATTTACCTTCTGCATAGGCTTGATCATCATCTAACCACTCACCGTATTTTTGTTTAACTGCACCTTTAATACGGTTCCATTTTCCTTCTAATTCTAATTTATCCATAATTGTTTGGTTGTAGTTTATTGTTTGAATTAAAATTAGAAAAATTGATTTTTATAATATCACAAATAATTTATAAGTGTTTGTTAATTAAATGATAAGCTAAAATAAAGTAAGTTGAAGTGGATCCAGAGGAGTCGCTTTAAAATCTTCTCTACCGTACAATTCTTCTCCTTCGAGCCATGCCATCATTTCTTCTTCTGTTTTTAGCGCAATAGGCATTCGTAGTTTAGTATTATGAATTTCTCTCATGATGCCTCGTGCTTCCGTCGTGACAATGCTGTATGTATGATTATCATATATACCTCCAAAAGCAAATAATTTATCATCAAAGCCAATTTCAAATTTCGTTTTATGTTTTCCTTGATGCTGCCATTCATAAAATCCATTTGTAAGTACCAAACAACGGTTTTGCGCTACGTTTTTAAAGGCAGGCTTATCGTGTAAGGTTTCTCTTCTTGCATTCAATGTAAAGGCTTTATTCCATTCTGTATTGGCCCAATGCGGAATCAATCCCCATCCTAACATTTCAATAGTAAATATATCAGTGTTTTTAATGACAGGAGTTTGTGGAAAATCAAACCCATTGATGATTGTTTTGGGTTGATACTCTTGGAAAAATTTAAATTGAGCATTGAATTTTTGCTCTATTTGCTGAGGTTTTTTATCTAATTTTTGAAAGAAGCACATAAGCAATGCAGTTTTAAGATAATTTTCAAATGTACAATAAAAAGAATCTCAATAGATTTGACTAATATTGCGTAATATTAATCGAAAGAATTATGCCGTTACTGATATTATTTATGATCATGGTATTTTGCGCATTTGTTTACATCTTATATGTATTCAATCGCAAGCCAAAAAACTAAGGATAGAACACTATTTTAGGATATATAGAAGCAACTCGTAGGAGTTGCTTTTTTTAGTTATAAGTGATTTTAATGCAAAAAAAAAAGGAACTGATTCATCAGTTCCTTTTTAGAAGTTGTACGGGCGGAGAGACTCGAACTCTCACACCTTGCGGCACTAGATCCTAAGTCTAGCGTGTCTACCAATTCCACCACGCCCGCATCAAATCTCATCGATTTGGATTGCAAATATACACAAGATTTCTATTTAACAAAATTTACAAATAAAATTTTTTTAATCTTTTTTATAAATTAAATTTGCAGAAAGCTTTTAATCAAAATGGAAATTACAGGAAGAATCAAAAAGATATTTGACACTCAGGATATTACGGCTAGTTTCAGAAAAAGAGAGTTTGTTGTGACAACACAAGAACAATATCCACAAGATATTTTAATTGAGTTCACACAAGACAAAACTTCTTTATTAGATTCATATCAGCCAGGTGCAGAAGTACGTGTAGCGATTAATATTCGCGGTCGTGAATGGATTAATCCAGAAGGTGTCGCTAAATATTTTAATACTATCCAAGGATGGAGAATTGAGAATTTAGCACAAGCAGCTCCTCAAGGTGGAAATGGAAATTACCCTCCACAAGATTTTGCTCCAGCACCAGCTGTTGATTTTGGATCATCTGATGATGATGATTTACCATTTTAATTTGTAAATTTTCAACACAATCATAATTTAAACGTACTCTTTTAGGGTACGTTTTTTAATTTTATATTCGATGTATTGGTTAGGTAAAGATTTAATATTTCCAGATTATTCAGAAGTTTCAGATGAAGGCATTATTGCTTTGGGTGGTGATTTATCACCTGAGCGATTAATAATGGCTTATAAAAAAGGAATTTTTCCTTGGTTTAATGAAGATGAACCTATTCTGTGGTGGTTTCCTCATGATCGTTTTGTGCTTTTTCCTGAAAATTTATATGTATCGAAATCGATGAAAAAAGTTTTCAGAGATAAACAATTTACTTTTACTGAAAATAAAGCTTTTCGTGATGTCATTATGAATTGTGCCCAGGCCCCTCGAAAGGATCAAGATGGAACATGGATTACCAATGATATGATTGAAGCATACTGTACATTACATGAAATGGGAGTGGCTAAAAGTATCGAAGTTTGGCAAGATGACGAATTAGTAGGCGGATTCTACGGTGTTGATATGGGACATATTTTTTGTGGAGAAAGTATGTTTGCGAAGGTGAGTAATGCTTCAAAAGCTGGTTTTATTCAATTTGTAGCAAAATATCACAAGAAATATGAGCTAATCGATTGTCAGGTGTACACGGATCATTTGGCATCTCTTGGTGCTATAGAAATTCCTTCGGATATCTTTTTAAATTATTTAGAACCGCAAGGAGAATAAATAAAAAAGGAGTTACTTAGGGTAACTCCTTGATCTTATTTTGTAAACTTTACGGGATATTTTAAATTTTTATATTCATACAATTCAGCATTCAACGATCCCACGACTAAACTGGCTTTGATGTGAACAGGAACAAGATTTTGATCATCTGTTACCCACATGGTAACGGATTCAGACTCTTTAAATACACGACCTGATTGTACATATGGTCGAATTTTAATGGTATTTACTTTTCCAAATTTGGTCTTTTTCACCTCACGACCAAGGACCTTTAGACGAAATTTGTACGTTTCATCCCCTAAAAAAATATTTTCGTTGATATAGTCTCCTGTTTTTAATTTTGAGTGATCAACATTTCTCATGCTATAAAAAGCAGATAATAAATCTTGAGCATCAAAAGGAATAGATTCGTAAGAGACTTTCTTATGTTTTAAATCGTCGACTTTTACTTGTTTACGGGCATGATCAAAATAATAGATTTGATTACGTGTATATCCCCCTTCATAAATATCTCGTATAAATTTAGAAGGTTTCATCGTTGATTTATCAATATAAGATTCGTATAAATCTTCAACTTTATAAAAGGCACGTACAGCCCCACTAGAGCTCCCTTTCCCAACAATACGAAAATGATTTTTGTTATCATATTTCGCATCTTTCACTTCTAAAGTTGCAAATCCAGCATTAAGTCCTGTATAATGTAGTCTGTATTTTAAAAATTCGCCCGTTTTAAAATTCTGAGCATTGGCAATGGAAAACGAAAATAAAAAAGCGATAATTAAAATAAATAGTTTCTTCATCTTTTATGTTTATGATATCAGTTATCCAAAAGGTTTGCCAAAAATAAAACTCGTTTTCAAAATCCTTTAGAATAGACTTGAAAACGAGTTTTTTAGAATTTTATTTTAAAAGAATTTTATCTTTCGATAATATCTTCCGTATCTAAATTATCAATATCAACTGCATCAGTAGAAGTTTCTAAAGATGAAACATTGATTACTTGAACAATCTCTGGAACATATTTTTTAATCGTCATTTCAACGCCAGATTTTAAAGTCATCTGATTCACTGAACAAGCGATACAAGCACCTGTTAAACGTACTTTTACAATGTTATCTTCAACAGACACTAATTCGATATCACCACCATCCGAATTTAAGAATGGGCGAATCTCAGTTAATGCCTTTTCAACTTCTATAATTTTTTCTTCTGCAGTCATATTATTTGTTATTATTAGACGAACATCCTGCCATCGTTGTAATACGAACAGCCTCTGTTGGAGGTAATGTATTGTTACGTTCTACTAAACTAGCAACAGCATTTCGTGCAATATTCATATAAACTTCTGAAACAACAGTATCTTCTTGTAAGGCTGCAGGACGTCCAACATCAGCAGCTTCACGAATTGATTGAACGATTGGAATTTCACCTAAGAAAGGTACACCAATTTGATCCGCTAAGTTTTTAGCACCATTTTGTCCAAAAATATAATATTTATTGTTTGGTAATTCAGCAGGTGTAAAATAAGCCATATTTTCTACAATTCCTAATACTGGGACGTTGATTGCTTCCATTTGGAACATCCCCACTCCTTTTTTCGCATCTGCTAACGCAATATTTTGAGGAGTTGATACAACTACAGCACCAGTAATTGGAACTTGTTGTACAATAGATAAGTGAATATCACCTGTCCCAGGAGGTAAATCGATTACTAAGAAATCTAATTCTCCCCAATGTGCATCACGAATCATTTGATTTAAGGCTTTAGCAGCCATTGGTCCACGCCAAACAATCGCCTGGTCAGTATCAGCGAAGAATCCGATTGATAATAATTTAATTCCGTAAGATTCTACAGGTTTAATTTTAGTTTTCCCATTTACCTCAACAGAATAAGGACGTCCATCTTCACAATCAAACATAATTGGCATAGATGGTCCATAGATGTCAGCATCTAATAAACCAACTTTGAAGCCCATTTTAGATAAGCTGATGGCTAAGTTAGATGACACAGTAGATTTACCTACACCTCCTTTTCCCGATGCTACGGCAATAATATTTTTTACACCTGGTAATTCAGAACCTTTGATTTCTTGAGCTTTAGGTTCAGCTTCTACCGTAATGTTTAATTTTAAATTTGCTTCTGGTAAATTTTCTTTGAAGGCATTTTTTAAAGCAACTTCTAAGCGCTTTCTCTCATGCATTGCTGGAGAAGGAGATACGATATCTAAAATAATATCGTTACCCATAACTTGTGCATTACGCATCCAGTTACGAATTCCCAGTTCTTCTAAGACTTGATAGATTTGATCTCTTGTATAAGCCATTATTCGATTATTAATTCTGACAAAATTACTAAGTAAATACAACTTAGTAAAATCTATCCTTGTGATTTTAATCGTTTTGACTAATATTTTGATAAATAGAACTAATTTATAGTATCTTTAACATCTAAATCAGACTATGGAAGAGCATATTATTTATCTGAACAAAATTCGAAGACAGATAATTGACGAGCTTTCTCAGCATACGTTAGAACAGTTGTTGTACATTCCGGTTGGTTATAAAAACAATATTTTTTGGAATGCTGCTCATGTTTTAGCAACACAACAATTAATTCATTATTATCTTACCGAAAATCGAATGTTGGTGGATATGGAATTCATCAAATCATACAAAAAAGGTACTTTTGGAAATAACGAGGCTACTGAAAGCGATCTGGAAGAATTGATTGAATTGTTGGAATCTACTCCAATGCAATTACACAAAGATTACAGAGCAGAAAAGTTATCGAGGTATCGAAAATTACAAACGTTTTTAGGGATTGAATTGACGAATATTGAAGATGCAATTATTTATAATAATATTCACGAAGCCATGCATCTTGGATATATTTTAAGTTTGAAGAAAAATATCCCTTTTTAAAATAAAAAAGCTCGATTTTATCCATCGAGCTTTTCTTTTTATTGATTTAGTATGCTAATACTCTTACTTTATCTTCAATCGGTTGACGAACTGCAGAGGGTAATTCATGATCATATTTTCCCATATAGAAAATACCAACACATTTTTCACCTTCTTCCATTGGCGTAAACTCATCTACATTTGCAATAACATTTAGAGGCGATGACCAATAGGCACCAATTTTTAAAGCAGAGGCCATCAACCACATATTTTGTACAGCCATTGCCGTAGCTGCTAATTCTTCCCATTCAGGATTTTTGTAAGTATCCACAAAGTTTATTAACACAATTTTGTTTGATTTATCACATTTCTCAATCAGTGCGTTAATTTTACGATCACTTAAATCTTCTGGTGGAGTACCTTGAACATAGATACGTTTTACATATTCGCGAAAACGATCTTTAGCAGGTCCTTCTAAAACGACAAAACGCCAAGGTTCTGTTTTTTTATGCGAAGGCGCCCAATTGGCCGCTTCTAAAATTTGATTTAATTCTTCTTTTGTAATTTCTTCTTGGTTATATTGAGGAGGAAATACTGATCTTCTTGATTGAATAAGATCTAATAATTCTGTTGGATTCATGTTGTAACAATTATAATTTTTATGCAACTAATACTGCAAATTTACATTTAAAAAATTATTATATATACAAGGGATGATAAGAACTATTGATCAATATAAACTCGAAAAAGCAAAAAGAGAAAATGTAGAATTTAAATTAGGTGATTATTTTAATGAAGCGTTTTCCATTTATGGAAAACATTGGTTTGATTTTTCGTTATTTGCTTTTGTCTCTGGACTTATACTTGTGTTAGCTACGATTACGATTATAGGGCCATACTTAATTATTTTTCCTTTGCAAATGGGTTATGGAAACGTCGTGGATAAAATAGAAAAAGGAGAATCATTTGTTTTCAATGATTTTTTTATTGGTTTTAGAAAATGGACAAGTTTTATACCATATCTTTTTCTAATCATAGGGTTAGGTTTGGTACTTATAATTCCTTACATTTTTATTTTAGGAAGTTTTGGATTGTTTATGGATACGCCAGAAGTTGTAGGTCCGATTTTTGGATTATCGATGGTTGTAATTTTTCCAATTTATTTTATTGTTGGAATACTATTGACTGTAATATTGTATTTACCCCCTTACTTCATTTTTCATGGAAATATGAAAGCAATTGAAAGTTTAAAAATTTCTATTGCGATTGCTAAAAAGAATTTCTGGTATTTATTATTGTTCATTCTTTTCTTTTCCATTCTTTCGCAAATCGGGGTTTATGTTTGTATTATTGGATTATTCGTCTCGATGCCAATCGCTTATGTCATGAACTATTTGATGATAAAAGATATTTTATTGAATGAAAATAATTATGAAATAGATACTATTGGGCAATCGCAAGAATTATAATATTTTTATCGAATGTTAACAACGCATTCGATTTTTGAACAAATGAATGAATTGGGAGCTGAAAAAGTTCCCTTTTTTTTTATGATTGATTTTTTGAAGGAGAAAGGTGAAGTCATTCCACTGGAAGATTTATCATCGGATATTCAATTTTCGATGCATGAAGATCAATTAAATACACTTCCAATTGATTTTTCATTTGATAAATTTCCCATTTCTGCAAAAGAATATCAAAAACAATTTAAGATTGTACATGACCATCTCTTGTTTGGAAATTCGTATTTAACCAATTTAACCTGTACAACTCCTATAAATACAAATCTTAGTTTACAACAAATCTATACGCATACACAAGCGAAATACAAACTGAATTACAAAAACCAATTTGTTTGTTTTTCACCTGAGATATTTGTGCAAATCAAAGATGGCAAGATTGCATCTTATCCGATGAAAGGTACTATTGATGTGGCCATTGATGATGCACGATCTAAAATTTTAAACGACGAAAAAGAAGCTGCTGAACATGCGACTATCGTTGATTTGATTCGAAATGATTTAAGTTTAGTTGCAAATGAAGTGACTGTAACGAAATATCGTTATATTGATGAATTAATTACCAATGAAAAGAGATTGTTGCAAGTGAGTTCGGAGATCGTAGGACAATTACCTACAAATTACCATGAGCAATTGGGAACCATTTTCGATCAATTATTACCCGCGGGTTCCATTTGTGGAGCACCAAAGAAAAAAACAGTTGAGATTATTCTTGAGGCTGAAAATTATAATCGTAATTTTTATACCGGTGTTTTTGGAATTTTTGACGGAAAAAATGTCGATTCGGCTGTAATGATACGATTCATTGAACGCGAAAATGAACAATTGATTTTTAAAAGTGGAGGAGGAATCACGGCCAAAAGTGATTGCGAAAGTGAGTATAACGAAATGATCCAAAAAGTATATGTTCCAATTTATTGAAAGTATTTGTTGTCTTAATCGGGAATTAAGAAATTTAGAATTGCATCAAGCCCGCTTCGAGCGTACGCGTGTGGAGCATTTTCCAGATGCGCCATTTATGAGCTTAGAAGAAGCAATTGAAATTCCTGAGGATTTAGATGATAAAAAATATAAAGTACGTGTGATTTATGGGGCTGAAATCGAGTCCATAGAATTTATTCCGTACGAAATTCAGCCTATTGAGACCATCAAATTGTATTCAATAGATCCTGAGATTACTTATTTCTACAAATACACGGAACGTTGGTTTTTTGATCTTTTTATCAAAGAAACTCAATGCGATGATTTGGTTTTGGTGCGTGCAAATTATATTACAGATGCAACCTATTCTAATTTAATATTCTTTAATGGAATAGAGTGGCATACCCCAACAACTTGTTTACTTCAAGGAACAATGCGAGAAAAATTAATCCAAGAAGGTAAAATCAAGGAAAAAAATATAAAAACTCGCGATTTGGATAATTATTTTTCGTTTAAAAGGATCAATGCTATGATGAATTTTGACGAGGCTCAAACATTTGATATTCAGGTTTTATTAGATTCTCTACAGAAATAGTAGAGTTATTTTGTGTATCCTATATTTTCTTTTACATTTGCATCGACTTATCAAGAAAGGTGGAGGGAATTGGCCCAATGAAACCTTAGCAACCGGATTTCTTAATCAAGGTGCTAAATCCAACCTTAAAAAGGAAAAGATGAGGTGCGAATTTTTCTAAAAACAATTCCTACCATTTTTAAGGTTTCGATTTCTTGATTTATTAATGTTTTAATAAAGATGAAAAGAAACACATTATTATTAGCTTCTCTGGCTTTGTTAGTAGGGAATATAACTTTTGCCCAAGAAATAGAGGTTGAAGAAAACAATGCGTTAGATGAAGTTGTATTGGTTGGTAACCGATCAAATAATCGTACAGTCGTAAATTCTTCGGTTCCTGTGGATATTATTCAAGTGGAAGAATTAATTCAACAAGCTCCACAATTAACTTTAAATGATATTTTAAATTACGTTATTCCATCATTTAATTCTGTGCGTCAATCTTCTTCCGATGGTACAGAACATATTGATCCAATAACTTTACGAGGAATGGGACCCGACCAAGTTTTGGTGCTTATCAATGGAAAAAGACGTCATACAACATCACTTGTTAACTATCAAAATACAGTAGGAAATGGTTCTGTGGGTACAGATTTAGGAGCAATTCCGATTTCAGCAATTAAAAATATTGAAGTTTTACGTGACGGTGCTGCTGCTCAATATGGTTCGGATGCGATTGCAGGAGTTGTAAATGTTGTTCTTAAAGATGCTCCAGGAGGTGATGCTTCACTTACCTATGGACAAACATCCAAAGGTGATGGAGAGACATACAATTTTAATGGAAGTTACGGTGCCAAATTAGGAAGAAATGGATCAATTGTTTTTTCAGCCGTTGTATCAGAACGAAAAAAAACGACACGTACAGGTGATCATAATTTAGATATTTACGGTGATAATTTTGCCTATGATTTTGCAGATCATCCTGATGATGCCCGTGCTGCAGATGATGCCCTAATTGCAGCAAATGGATTAACACGTAAAGATTTTCGTTTTCAAATTGGTGACGCTCAGATTAGAAATCAACAATTTTTTGTGAATGCTGAGACAGAATTAGCTGATCGTTTTGAATTATATACTTTTGGTGGAGTATCCCTTCGTCAAGGAGAAGGCTATGGTTTCCGTCGTCTACCAAATGAAGTTCCATCTGAAAGTCGAACAATTTTTCCGAATGGTTTTCAACCTGTTTTAAAATCGAATGTCAATGATTATTCGAATTCAACAGGATTACGATACAAAACATTTAATCAATGGAATCTTGATTTATCTAATACATTTGGTTTGAATGAATTCAAATACAATGTAGATAATACTGTAAATTATGCCTTGGGTGCAGATTCACCAACTTCTTTTTACGCGGGTAAACACAGTTTTTTACAAAATACAGTGAATCTAGATGTTTCCAAGATAATCAATTCAAATGTTAATCTTGCATTTGGAGGAGAATATCGATACGAAAAATACCAAATAGAAGCAGGTGAAGCAGGTTCTTATGAAGGTGGAGGTTCACAATCTTTTGTTGGGTTTTCTCCCGATAATGCTGTGAAAGGTGATCGTCATTCAGTGGCGGCTTATGCTGATTTAGGATTAACGTTCGGAAATTTTACAGCAGATTTAGCGGGACGTTTTGAGAATTACTCTGATTTTGGAAATACGATGAATGGAAAATTAGCTTTACGCTACGAATACATCAAAGGATATTCGGTTCGTGGAGCGGTTTCAACAGGTTTTAGAGCTCCTTCATTACAACAAAAATACTTCAGTAATTCATATACCGACTTATACATCAGCGATAATGGCACACAAAGTTTAGTGACAAAAGGAATTATTCGAAATTCATCGGATTTAGCACAAAATAGGATTGGATTAGATGAATTAAAAGAGGAAAAATCGGTTAATGCAAGTTTAGGTTTAACATTTCGTCCAACTTCTAAGTTATACATCACCTTAGATGGATACTTTATCAAAGTAGATGATCGAATTGTTTTAACTTCTGATATTACAGATCCATCCTTAGAAGCAATTGGTGTATCAGCTGCTCGTATTTTCTCGAATGCTGTAGATACGGAAACACGAGGATTAGATTTAGTGGTTTCGTATAAAACACGTTTAGGTCAAGGAAATTTTAACGCTAATCTATCAGCTAATATCAACGAAACGAAAATTGTAAATTATCATTTTCCATCGAGCTTGACAGTTCCATTCAACCAATACTTTGGAGATGATCAAGTGAACATTATTGAAACTTTATCACCTCAAGTGAAAGGTTCCTTGAACTTGGGATATGATATTCATCGATTTAATTTCTTAGTTCGTAACACGTATTTCGGAAAAGTAATTAAGGATGGTTATCCATGGGGTAGTGTACAAGAACATAGTGGTAAAGTTGTAACTGATGTAAGTATAGGTTATGATCTTGCAAAAGGTGTAAACCTTACCATTGGAGCAAATAATATTTTTGATATTTATCCAGATAAACAGGTATACGAAAATTCATATTATGGCGTGTTCAAATATGCACCTGTACAGATGGGAGTGACAGGAGCATATTATTTTGCGCGATTAAATTTTAGATTCTAATCTTTTTAAAACGACATATCAACTGTGCCATAAAAGTTGTACTTTTTTAAGTCTTTTATGGCACTTTTATTTTAAAAAATCAAATGGGAAAATTGAAAATAGGATGGAAGACCGCCACTGCTTTAGTCATATCCAATATGATTGGAACAGGAGTTTTTACAAGTTTAGGTTATCAAATTGGTGATTTAAATAATACCTACGCTATCCTTATGTTGTGGCTGATTGGAGGCTTTTTGGCTTTAATAGGAGCTTTTATCTATTCCGAATTAGCATCGAAGTTTAAAGAATCAGGCGGAGATTATATTTATCTTTCGCGAACCTATCATCCGGCATTAGGTTATTTATCCAGCTGGATTTCATTATTTGTTGGATTTTCAGCACCCATTTCATTAGCTGCTTTAGCAATGATAAAATATACCAATGGCTTTGGATTAAATTTAGGAAAAGAACATGCGATAGGAATAATTTTTATCGTTGCTATTTTTCAGTCGTTTAGTTTAAATCTGAGTAGTAAATTCCAAAATGTATTTACAATAATCAAAGTTATATTTATTCTTCTCTTGATTGGTTTAGGAGTTTTCTTTGCACCTTCAGTATCAAATAATGCTATTCTTTTCGATCATTCATGGCGTCATGAAATGGTATTACCAGCATTTGCAACGTCCTTAGTTTACGTTACGTTTGCGTATACGGGATGGAATTCGGCTTCGTATATAGTGGGTGAAATAGATCGACCTAAAATCAATTTACCCCGAGCACTTTTTATCGGAGTCATCTTTGTTACGATTACCTATGTTTTATTAAACTTTGTATTTTTAAAACATGCGACAGCTGATAGTTTAGCCTTTCAAGAAGATGTTGCTAATATTTCATTTTCAAATCTTTTAGGAACAAAAGGGGTAAAGTGGGTCAGTTTATTAATTGCTTTACAACTTGTTGCTACCATTAGCGGGTACTTATGGATTGGTTCACGTTTAACCCAAGCGACGGCCAAAGAGAATAAGTTATGGAATTTTATGGCGAAATCAAATCAAAATAAAGTTCCAGTGCGCGCCATTTGGGTGCATGCCTTAATTAGTATTGGGTTAATCTTTACAGGAGATTTTGAAGTGATTTTTACGTATACATCTTTTGTTTTACAGATTTTAGCCACATTAGCAGTTTCTACAGCTTTTTTTATTAAACCTACTGAACTAACCATTATCAAATCCAAATGCTTTTATATTCTGCCCACTTTATTCTTATTATTTAGTGGTTACATTTGTTATTTTGTACTGATGCAAAAGCCCAAAGAAAGTTTATTTGGTTTAGGAATTATTCTGTTAGGATTGATTTTATTTTTCTTTGATCAACGAATAAAAAATAATCAAGCATAAAAAAATCCCTTCCATTTGGAAGGGATTTTTTTATGTTTAGTCTTTCAAACCATCAAAAATATATTTTAAGATTGGGTTTATCTCAGGTTTTTCTTGATGCTGTTTAAAGATCTTAGTATAATATTTTGGTGGATTAATCATTTTACGTTCCACTAATTCGTTGATGGTATTCACGTACTCCACAGAAGTCTTTCCGATCAATAAATTGTCTAACTTTTTACCTTCATCTACATAGTTAAGAATCGTTTTTAATCCTTTAAGATACAAAGCATCTTTCGTGAAACCACCTCCACGGAATACACGTGTTGTTAAATAAAAGGCATTTTCTGGTGCCATTTTATATTCTTCGTGTAAAGTTAGGAATGTTTCATTGAATGTTTTTCCATTGGTCAACATATTGACTGCAAGAACACGTAAACCTAATTCGCGTAAACGATCATGATTTATCGAATCCGAATAGTATTCTGATAAAATAGCTAATCCTTCTTGCGTTAATGTATTGACAGGTAATCCAATTGAAAAAATCTTTAAAGGCTGTTTAACAGCATTCATTGTCGTTACCATATGAACTCCAATTTCGTGCTCAATTAAACCTTTAGTGAAACGACGGTCGAATTTTACACCACGTTTTATCACTACTTTTTTCTTTGAATTAATGACCAATGCTTTAGAAGCAATATGATCTGAAATTTCGATATCGAAATCAAAACCATAATCTTTTGTCGAATTTCTGAATAATTCAACAACTTCTAATTCGTTAAATTCTCCTTCTTTTTCCATACGGAATTCAGGACAATACAGAACGAAATTAGCATTTTCTACATCTTTCTTCGATGGTTCTCCAAAATAACGAAGGGAATTGTATAAGAATTTATTAGTTCCCAAATTCGCTAATAAATCCACTTTATCAAAGTACGAGTTAATGGTATCCACATACATATTCTGAATAGAGATATCATTAATTTTTTCTACCTTAATATTCGATAACTTACGTTTAAACTCGAAAGGATTTATGTTAAGCGGATTGTATTTGAATTGAGGTTCGTATTTATAATTTGATGCTAAAAATTTCTTCTTCTCAAATTCTAAGTTAATCGGATTGATTACACTTAATAATTCGAAGTCTTTCACCAAATGGTATAATTGCTTATCAATTTTTAATAAATCAGATTCTAATTCATTGTGTAAGATATTTACTTGTTTTGAAACTTTATAAGAAGTCTCATTTTTAATGAATTCGAAGGCATGATTTACAATAGCTGTTTTAAAACCTTCTTTGATTTGATTAATGACTTCAGGGAAAGATTCACCCGTTAATTCATCACAATAAATTTTAGATACTTCAGTTGCTAAAACCAATGTATTCTCAAAATGTTTAGTGATAAATCCTAATAAATATCCGCGACCGTAGAAAACATCATTTACAGCAGTGAAATTAGGGATATCTCCCAATTCAATTTGGCTTAATTCTTCACGCCAAGCTTCTACATAATTTCCGAATTTATCTGGATCAATTTTTTCAGCACCAATATTAAATACGGGTACTGGACGATCCCAACGTTTCCAATTGTATGAATGAATATCATATACAACACACTTTTCGAACTTTGATTCTAATTTTTGAATCAAGGCTTCAATCACTTCGTAAAATGCTTGGTGTTTTGCTAAACTGCGTTGTTTTTGAGATTCGCTTAAAGGAGTTTCCCAAACTTGTTTCCCCCAAGCTTCTTCATAAATAGCGGTTTCAGGATCACGGTTTAAGTCATACTCAAATCGTGAATCACACCCTTGAATTAAGATGGGGAAGCTACCAACGAATTCGGCAGTATGAGGATCTTCTTCATACCAACGTTCGTAATTGGATAAACTACATTTCTCTAAGATATCGTCTCGCATGTGTCCACCATCATGGATAGCGGCACATACATATGGAATATATTCATCAATTTTAATCTTAAATGATTCGTCTTCGGCATAAGCTTCAAAAACAACTTCATTTTCGATATTTTTGATGATTTGTTGGATCGTTAAAATTTTCATTTTATAAATTCTTCATATTTCTCTAAAATCATAGAGATAATTTGTTTTTGAATTTCTTGATTTCCGTTTACATTATTATGAGGAACGATTCCACCAGGGCTTACGACATTTAATTCAACCATTTTACCGTTGATTAAGTCGATACCTGTAAAGAAAATACCATCTTTTACTAAACGTTCACCCATTTGGCGACATAATTGGATTTCATGCTCTGTTAAATCATGCTTAATGGCAGATCCTCCAGCCGAAATATTCGAACGGTGATCTCCTTCTGCAGGTACACGCATTATGGCTCCAATAGGTTCACCATTAATAACAATTGCACGTACATCCCCTTTTTCTGCACCTTCGATATAATTTTGGCAGATTATTGGTTGAGGTTTACCCGCATGATTGATATAAAAATCCGCAATAGAACTCAAGTTTCCTGTATTATTTGCTTCGAAAAGAATAACTCCTTTACCACCCATACCATCTAAAGGTTTGATGATAAATCTCTCGAATTTATTTTCTTCTACAAATTCTTTAATCAATTCAATATCGCGAGTGATTAAAGTTTGTGGAACAATTGTTTCTAAACCATCATCAAAAGATGCGGCATAGATTTTATTATTTGCTTTACGAAGACCAGATGGTTTATTGACAAAGAAAACTTGGTCTTCGATCATTTCTAACATGTTTAATAAAAGTGGATCAACTGGTGGATCACTTCTCATAAAAATCATGTCGAAAGTCGTTAAATCTTTTACTGCTGTTTCAAATTGCATGGTATGATAAAATTCCACACAATCTTCCGTTTCAATAGAAATTAATTTATTGCATTTCCCTACAACCTTTCCTTTGTTGATCGAAATGTCTTTGGTTGTTAAATAAGATACTTCAAAACCACGATTAACGCATTCTTTTATAAGACGCATAGTGGTATCTTTTCCTGGTTCAACTTTGTCCCAAGGATACATTACGAAGCATATTTTCATATAATATAAACGGATTTTAAATTTGATGCAATAATAACCAAAAGTTTGATACAAAGTTTTAAACCAATGAAATTTGGGAAAAAATTATTATCGCACTTCTAAATATAAGAAAATCAGCCAATAAAATGTGAAGAAAAAAGGTGAATGCTTTAATTTGTTTAAAACATTCACCTCTCATGTTGTAAACTTAAAATCTAATTTCAATTATTTTATCATCAATCGATCAATTGTTGCTTGTACTTCAGGATCATCTGCTTTAACTGAATAATACTTAGCAATTTTACCATTTTGATCTAAAATGATGTATCGAGGAATCCAATTCAGATCAATAGAAGTCGAAAATTCAAACTTCCAATTGTTTCCCATATAATAATGATCCCCTTCAATTTTATATTTTTCAATGCCTTTTTTCCAAGCTTCTTGTGTTTTATCCATTGAGAAATATACAAAAGCAACATTTGGATTATTGGCTTTTAACTCTTTCAATTTAGGCATTCCTGTGATGCAATCTCCACACCAAGTCGCCCATAGGTCCAATACAACCACTTTCCCGTTGTACGATTTAAGAACCTCATCAATTAATAATTCTTTTCCATCGATAGATTCTACTTGATCTTGTAAAGCAAGTGTAGAAAATTCGGTCTTCATGACAGTTGGTACTTTTTGTGCAAAAGTGAATAAGCCAACCATTATAGCGATAACACTAAAAATCTTTTTCATCTCGATTAATTGTCTTGTCAATATCCAAAACCTATACCAAATTAATAGATTTTTATTAAATACCGCTAATTTTTTTAAAACATCTTAAATATCGTAACTTTGCTTTATGCAAAAATATTTGATCATCGGACTAGGGAATATCGGTGCGAAATACGAAAATACCCGTCATAATATTGGATTTAAAGTTGTAGACCGAATTGCAGAAAAGGCTGGAGCTAAGTTTACTCCATCAAATTTTGGAGAAATTTCGCAATTTAAGTACAAAGGTCGTCCAGTAACATTGCTTAAACCTAATACATATATGAATTTGAGTGGTGATGCTGTAAAATTTTGGATGAAGAAGGAAAACATCGCGATCGAAAATATTTTTGTGATCACCGATGATTTAAACTTACCTTTTGGTTCGATTCGAATGCGATCTAAGGGAAGTGATGGAGGTCATAATGGATTAAATGACATTCAAAACAAACTACAATCTCAAGCTTATCCACGATTACGCTTTGGAGTTGGTAATGAATTTTTGAAAGGTCAGCAGATTGATTATGTTCTTGGAGAATGGACAGCAGAGGAAAATGAAATAATGAACGAACGATTAAACCATTCAGCAGACGCAGCTTTATCTTTTGTATTTGCAGGTTTAAACAATACAATGAATCAATACAATGGGAAATAAAATAGTTTTAACGCTTGCATTATGTGCAGGTGTATTCTTTACATCTTGCCAAACTAATCAAGTGGAAAAAGTTACGACATCGGAAGAAATACAGAAAATAATCTCTTCTTTAAATAATGTCAATCAAGTGGATTTGAGCAATCCAAATAATGTATTGATAGATGTTCGTACACCAGAAGAGTATGCAGAAGGACATGTTCCAGGTGCAATTAATTTAAATGTTAAAGATGATAATTTCGGAAAACGTGTATCTGAATTAGATTCGACTAAAAATTATTACATCTATTGCCGCTCAGGAGTACGTGCGAAATCTGCAGAAATGATCATGTTAGAAAATAACTTGAACAAAGTACATACTTTCCAAGATGGGATGATGACGTACGAAGGGGAGATTGCTAAATAATGGAAGGTTTAAAACCTGAATATCTAAAAGATATTGTAACCACTAAAATGCCTTTTGGGAAATATCAAGGATACTTACTTTGTGATTTACCAGTTTCCTATTTGGAATGGTTTGTGGCGAAAGGAGGATTTCCTGCAGGTAAACTTGGGCAATTGTTATCCACAGTGTATGAAATAAAATTAAATGGATTAGAAGATATAGTTAATGTATTGAAAAACAATTATTTAAAATAAAATAATATCTTTACGTTTCTATTATATTTTAAATTTATGAGAAAGTATTTTAACGTACTTCTCTTTACTATCCTAACTCATTATAATGTAAATGCTCAAGAACGAGGTGAACTTTCCATCGGAGTCGGAGATGGAATCGCTTATGAATTCTTTTTTGAATTTGAATCTATCGTAAGTCATCTTGTACCTTCTATGATTTCGGGACATTCTTTTACCGAAGATGTAAGTGTTAATACACCTTATTTGTTCTTAGATTATCGTAAACCGTTATCAGATCGGTTGAAAGTTGGAGGCCAAATCGGATATTATGCATATAATGGCAGCACCACTGAATACAGTGCAGGACAAACGGTATATGACGTTTATGATGTGAAAAAATCGGTATTTGTGCTAATGCCTGGAATAGATTATAGTTACATTCAACGGAATAAATTTCGTTTTTATGGAAATCTAATGCTTGGAATTGGTATTGCATCATCAGAAGTTAATGGAACGATGGATCGTTCGAAAAGAGGAGAAGAAAATAATGTCTTGTTCGCTTTTCAGGTGAATCCTATAGGATTATCCTATGGGGATCAATTCAAAGTCTTTGCTGAAGGTGGAATAGGAATTTCTCTGGTCAATGCAGGAATACGATTTAAATTATAAAATAAAAGAGCTTCAATCCGAAGCTCTTTTTTTATTGTATTTCCCATTCATAGAAATTAGCGTCATCACGACGTATAAATCCTGTTTCAGGGTATAACTGATTTCCAATTTGGTTTTCTTTGCTCGTCTCGAGAAGCATGCCACAGGCATTTGTTTGTTTACAAAGGTTTTTAGCTTCTTCAATTAAGGCTTTAGAATAGCCATTCCCTCGAAATTGTGGTAAAACAAATAAATCATTTAACATCCAAAATCGTTTTAATCGTGTAGAAGAAAATAAAGGATACAATTGTACAAAACCTGTGATTTGATTTTCCTCATTCACGGAACAATAAATAACCGATTCTTGGTTTTCCATTCGATCCGTTAAAAATGATTTCGCTGCATCGATGTCTGAAGGTTTATCATAAAATTGACGATATGCATCAAATAGTAATGTCAGTTCATCGAGGTGCTGTAAGTGAGCGGTTATAATCATGATAGGTTATTTGTAAAGTCCAATTTTATCTAAATGCTCATACACCAGATGAGGTAACATCGGTTTAATGTTTTTATCTTCTTTGATGGCTGAACGAATGAAAGTCGAAGAGATTTCCATTAAAGGAGCTTCAACGATTTCTACGTTTGCTAAATTTTCGTCTTGTACATAACCTGGACGTGGATATACATAAATCGGATATTTCGATAAAATTAAATCGCTATTTTTCCATTTGTGTAATCCCTCTAAATTATCTGATCCCATAATTAAGCAAAACTGATCCTTTGGATACTTTTCTTCCAAATGAACTAATGTATCGATGGTATAAGAAGGTTTGGGAAGTCGAAATTCAATATCACAAGCGCGGAGATTAGGATAATCTTTAATGGCAATTTCCACCATGTCCAATCGATCGAATTCATTAGCTAAAGAAGCTTTTTTCTTGAACGGATTTTGAGGCGAAATCACAAACCATACTTGATCTAAATCGGTAAAATTTTGAAAGTGATTGGCAATAATTAAATGTCCAATATGGATAGGGTTGAAAGAACCAAAGTATAATCCAATTTTCATACGCTTCAATTTTTTACAAACTTATTAACTTTTGTGAATAACATCATCATTTTGATTCGTGATAAAAAAAAGACTTCCATTTCTGAAAGTCTTCATATTGTTTAAAATTGTTGTAATTCTTTATACAATTGATGTACGGGTAATCCCATCACGTTAAAATAACTTCCCTCTATTTTTTCAACACCAATATAACCAATCCATTCTTGGATACCATAAGCCCCTGCTTTGTCATAAGGTTTATATTGATCGATGTAAAAATAAATCTCTTCATCAGTTAATTCGGCAAACGTGACTTTCGTTTCAGCAGTAAAGGTAACCTCTTTTTCAATCGATTTAATTGTAACAGAAGTATACACCGAGTGGGTTTGATGACTTAATGCTTTTATCATACGATAAGCATCTTCACGATTTTCGGGTTTTTCTAATGATTCTCCATTAGCCCAAACAGTGGTATCTGATGTGATGATTATTTCATGAGGCTTTAATGCTTTGTAAGCATTTGCTTTTTTCGCCGATAAATATTCTGTGATATGTTGTGCCTTATAAATTTCACGATCAAAAGACTCATCGATATCTAATGAAATCGTAGAAAAATCGATTTCTAGCCCTGCTAATAATTCTCTTCTTCGAGGAGATTGAGATGCTAAAATAATGTGTTTATCCTTTAATTTTTCTTGTATTAGTGCCATTATACAGAAGGGATATATTTTGCATCTTCATTATACCAAAGTCCTTGTACTTTTAAGATTTGTTCTAATAAATCACGAACACATCCTTTCCCTCCATTTTCAGGTGAGATATATTCAGCTGCTTTACGAACATCCATACAAGCATCATTTGGACATGTTGATAATCCAACTAAATTCATAACTGCTAAATCAGGATAATCATCTCCCATATAAGCAATTTCATCTGGATTTAATCCATAAGAAAAAACTAGATCTTGGAATGCATCCACCTTATCATGAGCACCTGCATAGATGTCTGTTAATCCTAAATATTTTAAGCGATCCACAACAGCTTGATCTTTTCCACCTGTAATAACAGCAATACGAATTCCTTTTTTTATCGCTAATTGCATAGCATAACCATCTCGGGTATTCATGCTGCGAACCATTTCTCCGCTTGGCAATAAAATTAAATTTCCATCTGTTAATACTCCATCTACATCTAGAATAACCGTTTTAATGGTATTCAGCTTTTCTTTGTAACTTATCATTTGTCGTAATCTCTTTTAATCGAATCGGTAAGAATTTGATAGATCTGTAATAAACGAGAATCATTTTGTAATAGATCTAAATGGCGATTAATAATTATATCATCTCCGCGACGTGCTGGACCCGTTTGGGCATCATAAGGCGACATCTCTTCAACTTTAAGAGATGTTTCTTGGATTAATGGTAATAACACATCAAATGGAATATTATTTTTTGCACAAATATCTCCTGCAATTTTGTACATGTGATTTACAAAATTAGCAGCCCAAACGCCACACATTTGGATTTCCATGCGTTTTGCATAATCTAATTCATAGACATCATTTGAAATTCGAAAAGCCAATTCTTTTAAAGCATTAGTATCTTCAGGCGTTTCGGCTTCTACAAAAAATGGAATCTCATCGTAGCGTAATTTTTTCGTTTTTGTGAACGTTTGTAAAGGATATAATACTCCTTTACGGTAATCTCCTTTAAGGGCTGATATTGGAGATGATCCAGAAGTGTGTACAACTAAGACATCATCAAAAGGGATGTAATGAGAAAATTCTTCGATACCGCTATCTGCACATGCAATAATGTATAAATCTGCTTTTTCTATTTCAGAAATTTTATCGGTATAGGCAATACGATTGGCTTCACCAATTTCTTGTGCATGTGCTAACGTTCGGTTAAAAATTTGACGAACATTAACTGTATTTTCAATTAATGCACGAGTAAGATGGAAAGCTACATTTCCAGCTCCTAAAATGACTATAGAATTCAATTTATATGGTATAATTATCAGTTCGACATGTATAAAATTAAGGTATTTATGCGACTTTGAAAAAAAAGTATAATTTTTTTAAAATTCTTTGTAACATTTTTAAATACTAGACGTCTAATAAGTAAAAATGAGACAAATTGTGTACGTGTATTATGTAAAACAAAGTACTATACATTAAACACTAAAATTAAATTATTGATACGATGAGGATGAGAAAATACACTTTAACATTAGCCTTTGCATTCTGCTCGATGTTTGCTATGGCACAAAACCATTTTTCGATCAAGGGTTCGATTGAAAATGTAAAACAAGAAAAATTAGCATATACTTCAGTTACGTTATATAATGCTGATAATAATGCGTATGTGGTTGATGTGGTAACGGATGAAAATGGCGCATTTGATTTTTCGGAAGTTGCAGACGGAAAATATAAGTTGGTTATAACTGAATTTGGATATGCACAATATGAACAAATCATTGATTTGAAAGATGGTGCGGCTGATTTAGGTACGATTCAGTTAGTTGAAAACAAGGGGGATCAAGCCGTAGAATTAAAAGGAGTTTTTATTCGTAAAGAAACATCTCAATATCGAAATGAAATTGATAAACGTGTGGTAGAAGTCGGAAATGATTTGGTTTCTGCAGGTACGGATGCAGCATCGGTATTGAATAATATTCCTTCAGTGAATGTTGATCAACAGTCCGGGGCATTAAGTTTACGTGGAAATGAAAATGTTCGCGTTTTTGTGGATGGAAAGCCTACATCACAATCGGCGGCTGAACTTTTAAAACAGATTCCATCGAACCAAATTCAACGTGTGGAGATTATTACTAATCCATCTGCAAAATATGAAGCTGATGGTAAATCGGGAATTATTAACATCATCTTAGTCAAAGGACAAAAGAAAGGATATAATGTAGGTTTAACTACAGGATATGAGCAAGGAAAAAAATCACGTTTCAATTCATCCATTAATTCTAATGTTAATGTAGGAGATTTTAATTTCTTTGGAAACCTAAACTATGCGAAACGTCCTAGAGTTCAACATGGAATAGGTCAGAATTTTACCGATGAAATTGATCAACTTTTTGAAATTAAAAATCAAAATACAAACCTTTCCTACAAAGTAGGATTTGATTGGTTTATTAATGATAAAAATGCCTTAACGATTTATACTAATCAATGGGATGGAGATGCTGATGCACAAATCTTAACCGACATTGTTACATCAAACATCAATCGTAATAACCTAAATGAACTATGGAGTAATTATAAGGGATCAGATTATAGTTTAAATTACAAGTTAGATTTTGATAAAGACGATCACAATATTGTTTTAGATGCTTTCTATTCTAAAAATAAAAATGGAGACGATCGTGATTATACCAATACATATCCGTTTGATAATTTCTACAGTGAAGCCCGTCTAAGTGATACAAATAATACGCGTATTAATTTAGATTATACCAATCAGATTGTAGGAGCCGGAAAGATTGAAGCTGGATTACAATTCAGAAATGAAACACTTGAAAGTGGCATGAATTCAACTTTAGAAATTGTTGAAGATGGATTAACTTTTAATCCAAATGTCGATTTTGAATTTGATCGTAAATTTTTCTCTGGATATGCCAATTACAAACAAAAGTTTAACAAATTTGGTGCTCAGGTGGGCTTGCGTTTAGAACGCGTCGAAGATCAAGCAGAATGGTTGTTTTCGCCCGCTAACCGTGGAGAATTGAAGAAAGATTATATGGATTTCTTTCCATCTGCTTTTTTAACTTATGATTTAACAGATAAAGCTCAAATTTCATTTAATTATAGTCGTCGTATTGATCGTCCAGGAATGTACCAATTAACGCCTGTTCCCCAATTTACTACGGCGTTAATGTCAAGCAAAGGAAATCCAGAATTACGTCCTGAATATACGAACTCCATTGAACTTGGATATTTGCATCAATTGGGGAAAGGTTCTATTTCGGCTAATGTATTTTATCGACATGTGTCGGATAATATCATTCAGACATTTACAAAAGATCCTGAACAAGAATCGGCATTTATTCAGTATAATATGAACTATGATAAAGTGAATAATTATGGAATTGAAGCCAGCTTAAATTATCGTTTCACAAAGTGGATGAGTACGTTTGTTTCTGGAGACTTTACATCATCTCAGATGCAGAGTGTAATGGCTGACGCAAACAATAACCCAACCGTAGAAGAAATTACAGCGAACGTTTTAACACTTCGTATGAACAATAATTTTACACTGTCGAAGAATTTTACATTACAACATTTTATGATGTATAATGGTAAAACAAAATTTTTACAAGGTGAAATGTTGGATATGTGGATGATGAATTTAGGATTGCGTTACACTTTTATAGAAGGTAAAGCCTCTTTATCTGCTCGTATGAATGATATTTTTAATACCATGAGAGCTCGTGTACATATGAACAATCCTTATATAGGATATGCCAACTTTAATTGGGAATCTCAAACGTTCTATTTAGGATTTACATACAACTTTGGAGGAAAAGTAAAAACAAGAGCTGAAGTACAGAAAAATCAAACCGAAGTACAAGGCGGAAATATCGGGATATAATAACTCCCATTCCTATATCTAATTTTTTGTATCAAAAAAGGCAACTCGAATTCGAGTTGCCTTTTGTCTTCTATATAATTACCTCCTTATTAAGCTTTATTACCAAAAAAACGATTTAAGATAACAGCAATTGCTCCATCTCCCGTTACATTTCCTGCGGTACCAAAACTATCCATCGCAATATAAAGGGCTATCATTAAGGCTTGATTTTCGGCACTAAATCCTAACATCGATGCAATAATTCCTATAGCTGCCATAATAGCACCTCCAGGTACTCCTGGAGCAGCAACCATTGCAACACCTAACATTATAATAAATCCTAAAAATTGAATAAAATCAAACGGCATGCCTTGAATCATCATTAAGGCAATACAACACATAACAATCTTAATCATTGATCCAGATAGATGGATTGTTGCACACAAAGGGACAGCAAAGCTAGCGATTTCTGGATCTACACCATTTTTCTTCGTTTGTTCTAAAGTCACTGGAATTGTAGCTGCAGAAGATTGTGTTCCTAAAGCTGTAAAATATGCTGGCATCATGTTTTTGATCAATCCTAATGGATTTTTCTTTGCAATAACACCCGCTGTAACAAATTGAATAGCTAGTAATAAAACGTGCATCACGAAAATGACTCCAATAATCTTTAAAAATACATTTAGGATGACCATGACTTGACCTGAATAGGTCATGTTTAAAAATATCCCGAAGATAAATAAAGGTAAAAGTGGAATAATTACTGTTTGGATTAAGAACGTGATGATGGATTCAAAATCATCGGCAAATTTCTCAAAAACTGAATTTTTCAATTTTGATAATCCGATTCCGAACAAAAATGAAAAGATCAATGCCGGCATCACATCAAAAAATGGAGGAAATTCAATCGAAAAATAGGGTAAAAGCTCCTTACCATTTTCCGCCAATGAAATCTTTCCTGTTTGATTTTCTAATAAAGATGGAAATAATGATACTGCAGAACCATAACCTAATAATCCAGCCATTATGGTTGAACCATAAGCGATCAATACGGTGGTTAATAATAATTTACCAGCTGTTTGTCCTAATCGACCAATGGATGGAACTATTAACCCAATGATAATTAATGGAATTAAGAAATTTAATAATTCACTAAAAAAGTCATTAAATGTAGCGAAAATTCGACCAATAGATTCAGGAATAATTAAACCTAAAACAGTACCTGATGATATGGCAATGATTACTTGTAAAAGTAAATTGTCTTTTAATTTATGCATAGGCTAATTTATAAATATTAATGCAAAAAAAAGCGATACTCAATTAAAGTATCGCTTTAAATATATGAAATAGAAAAAAAATTATTTTTTAGGTAGACGGATTAAACGCGCAGAATCATTGGCATACGCCTTTGTATTTCCGATTCGTTTGTATGCAAATTTATAAGATAAACGCGTGTTTTCTGCAGTCACATTGTTTAAAAAGTCCCCTTTGCTGTTCATACGATCAACGATGTCATAAACCACATCATATCCTAACTGCTCAGCACGTGTTGGAATGTTGCAATACACATCTTTAAAATCTTTTAAAATACTAATGGTTTCATCATTACGCGTATTCATGATATAAGATGTACTATATACAAAGCCAAATTCACGGAAAGCATCAATATTTTTTGCATTTTCAGAGTTATAAATATCGTATACATCTACTGATTTAATTCCAAATCCTTTGACATAATCTTTATTAAACGTCTTCATACGTTCTAGATATTGTTTTCCTAAAGCGTCATTGTCACCAACCATTACTGCAATGATAGGAGTAAAGTAATCAACATCACCTACTTTATCATTAGGTTGTATAATTTTATTGGCTTCTTTTACGATTACTACATTTGCCTTTAGTTGTTTTTCTAAAGCCTTTTTGGTGTATTCCGCTAAATCTTGGTGATCATTATCCGTTAATAAATACACTTGTTCACCAGCATATGATTTTTTAATCTCATCAATAATTTGATCAGCTAAAACTTCCTCACGAGGATTAGCGACAAATAAGTTTTCGTAATTATTTAGCTCATCTGTATTCGCAAAAGGAGAAATAATTCCAATGCCAGAACCTTTCAAGAAATCAGCAACTTCTACCACAGCACCCGATTTAATTGGACCAATAATCGCATCCGTTTTCGATAAGTCATGAGTAGCTAAAATGGATTGAATATCACTTTCGTTCTTTGTATCAATTACTTTTACGTTGATATTTTTCCCTGATTTAGATAAGCGATTTAAAGCCACTTTTGCTCCAGTGAAAAATTGCATGGCTTGATTATTTTTTAAGCCAACAGAATTTTCTGCGTTGAAAGGTAACATCAATACAATGTTAATTTCATTATCATTAATACGTTTTACCTTTCCAGGTTCAGCATATTTGATGATTTTTGCATTTTTTTGCAATGGTAATTTTAAGACCATTCCACTTTTAAGACCATTAATCACATCAGGATTTAATGCAATTAATTCATCTAAAGTCGTATTATAACGTTGGATAATATTATAGGCTGTATCTCCTGATTGAACAGTATAATTAATCGTTTGATCTTCGATCACTGCACGACCTGATTTTTTAGGAATAACGATAACAATTCCTTCTTTTAAACCTTCAGTCTGTAATTGAGGATTTTCAGCATAAAAATCATCCACCGAAACATTATATTTCTTCGATAAGCTATATAAAGTCTCTCCTTTTTCAACCATGTGTTTACCTGATGGTAAAGAAACAACTGGTTGATTCGAAGAATCCGATTTTTGTTTTTTAGGAATACGCAATACATCACCAACTTTAAGTCCACTTTCCAATTGTTTTGGGTTTAATGATCGCAAGGTTGTTTCAGAAACATCATATTTTTTCGTTAGTTGAAAAATACTTTCTTTGGCTTGTATTGTGTGGTAGATGTATTGTTCATCTTCATAATTCACAGGAGTTTTTGATTCTGCTAAAGGAGCAGGTTTATCTTCTTTAACGCCCGGAATGACAATGATATCACCAATTTGTAACCCATTTTTTTCGATGGAAGGATTGGCTTTATATAATGCATCTTGTGTAACACCATACTTTTTTGCAATTCCATAAACTGTTTCTTTGGCTTCAACTTTATGTGATTTTTGTTGAGCAAATAAAACAGTAGAACCAATAAAAAGTAATAATGAGACTATTTTTTTCATGTAAATGATTTTCGGTATAAATATACGAATTACTTTCCTTAAATATCTTCAGCTAATGTATTTATGATAAAGTTAAATTCGAATGGTTGTATCGCTTGATAAACAGATTCGATAAATGTTGAAATATCTACATAATCAAAATCAGCAAAGTGACGGACACGTTCTTGTAAACCTTTTTCTTGCGATAATTCTTTTAAAAGATTTTCTATCCGTTGATGTGTTTCACTATTTTTCTTTAATTCTGCTTTGATTAATCGTTTTTCTAATTTTTCAAATCCATTCAATTGTTTTGTTCGCTGAGCCTGTACCATATTAGCAAAGGAAAGATCAGTTTTTTCTGAAATAAGCTCTAATGATTTAAAAATAGCTTCAAGCTCCTCTTTCAATTTTGGAAGTTCATGAACTAGTTCAGAATTTTCATTGATCTCTTCTTTTACAATCGAACGACTTGAGCGGAACAAATCTTCATCTCTCAAATTTAACGCCAATTGTTTCTCCCATTGTTTTTTTGTTCGAATTAACATGGAGTTTCTAAGAACCAATAATGGGAATGGAATCCCATATCCTTTAAACATTTCTTTTAATTCAAACCAATACGCAATTTCGCCTCCACCGCCAATATAGGCTACATTTGGTAAAATGGTTTCTTGATACAATGGACGTAAAATAACATTGGGACTAAAACGTTCCGGATGTTGATGAAGTACTTGGATTATTTCATCTTTGGTAAATTGAATGCTCGTATTAAGAACATAAAATTTCTCATTTTCAAAAACAATACGTTCTCTCGAGTTAGGCTCTGCGATATAAAATAAATTAATTTCTCTTGGATTCACTTGAATTTTATACCCCAATTGCTCTAATGCTGAAGCTGATGAATTAACCCATTGAAAAGATTTTTCTTCTAAAATTTCTTGTTCGAAAGTCGGAATCATCAATCGTTTTAACGTTGCATCATCACCATCAATCATTAATAGTCCATAATCTTTAAATAACAAATGAACCAATTGTCGTGTGGCTTGAGTTAAAGTATCTGCTGAGAAATATGAAGCTTCAATTAATTCATTTAATTGTTCCTTTTTCTTTCCTTGAGGCAAAATAGCCAAATAGGAATTGAAAACTTCGCGTAGTCCTTCAGTTGATAATTGACCTACAGGTCCGCCATGATCTTTTTCCCAATGAACAATGCGATCTCCTGAGCGGAAATGATTGATTTCATCAAAATCATGATCTTCTGTTGCCATCCAAAAAATAGGAACATAATGGTATTGATCTTGCGATTTATTTAATTCCTTACACTGTTTAATTCCTTGAAGAATTTTATAAAAAAAGAAAATCGGCCCCGTAAATAAATTCAACTGATGACCAGTCGTAATGGTTACCGTATTCTCTTTCTTCAGTAATTCAAGATTTTTGATTTGTTTTTTAGAAAGTGAAAGACCTTGTAATTGTTGTGTTAATTGCTTTACAAGAGTTTCACGATGGGTATAATATTTTAATTTATCCTCAGCTTGTTCAATATAGGAAGACTTGGAAGGAAAACGATGGTAAAAAGGTTTCACTTCTTCTTTTTGATGGATATAATCCAACATTAACGAAGAAAAATAATTCGAGTCTTTTAAACTGACAGTTTTCATTTCCATTAATTTTTATTTATTGTGTGATATACTTCTAATGCACGATCAGTTGCAAATATATCAACACCTTGCTGTTCTAATTCTTGATATATGTTATTTCCTCGTGCAGCAGCACTTTTATCAATATTTCCTAAGGTTCCTAAAATAACCATGATGTTTTGATGATGGATTTTACGGTATAATTCATCTGATGATCGACGTGTACCTGTAAATGCTACCATCTGATGCGGAGGGATTCCACTTTGCATCATATCATTAAACTCTCGTTCATTTCGCATCGAAACTGATAACAACATCTCTGGAGCAAGCTGATGTAGCTTTTTAGCTTGCTGTACAGAATAAGAAACCAATACAACTTGCTTTTCCATTTGATGAGTTCGTATTTCTTCAATCAATTGACGATAATCCACATCTTTTTTAATATCAACCATAAAGTAAATGGGTTTTGATTTTCCCCATTGTAATGCCTCTGTAAATGTTGGTATTTTATAAGAAATTAGATTACCGAAATCATCTACCAAAAAGTATTCCTTTATGCGATCTAAGGTAATTTGGTTCACATCTTGTCGGCCAGTAGAAGTTCGCTGCAAACTATTGTCATGCATTAAGATGAGTTGGTGATCCTTCGTTTTAGCTACATCAATTTCAAAAATCTGAATGCCTTGTTCAAACAAATAATTCATGGTTTCAATGCAATTTTCAGGATAATTTTCAATTCCACTTCCACCACGGTGTGCACTGACTAAATTTTTTTCTTTTGAGGAATAATTGAAATCAAATTCATTTTGGTTTAAAACTTGCTCATTCTTTTTGGATTGATGCGAAGGGTTACAACTCCAAATCAATGCAATGGCCAATAAGGTTAAGTATAAATGATTAAATTTTAAATATTTACTCCTCATAGTTTTGTAGAATTTAAGATTTAAGAATATCTTTAAAATCGATTGTAAATTTAAGTGATAATCAACATAAACAATTAAATAAAATGGGATTCGTTAGAAGTTTTTTAAAAAAAGTCATCAGTAAAGTAGATAAAACTGCTGATAAAGAAGGAGAGAGATTAGATCATGTGGTAGATACATTATCTAAAACAGGATCTGTCATAGCAGAAGATGCATTAGATTTTGCAAAACGCACATTTCATCACGTAAAAGATGCTGCCACTGATCTTAAAGAAGTTTCTAAGGAAGCAACTAAAGACATTAGAGAACGAGCAAAAGAAGATTATAATGATGTGAAGGAAATTGCAGAACGTCGTATGCATGAAACGAGAGACATTGTAAAAGAAAAAATTGATCAGGTGAAAACCAAGACTGAAGAAGTCGTGGAGGAGGTCAAAGAAGAAGTTTCAGAAAAGCCAAAATCAAACATTTCATCTCCAAATTTTCCAAAGGTGGATTAAGAAAATCAGCTATATCTTAAATATAATTTACTATTTGCCTCAATTATTTGATAGAATTGAGGCAAATATCGTTTTATGGATTGATTTTTGATAATGCATTTGCGGATTGATTGGGAAAAAAAATGAGTAAAATGAAGAAGAGTGAAGAATATATTGATTTAGACAATAAACCTACATTTTCTAAAAATATAATTATTCTTTTACTATCAATAGTATTATGTGGAGCTATCGGATATATATTTTATCAAGATCGTCAACATAAAATGGCGAAGAATGGTGAAATTTCAATGATAGATGATTTAGAGCGCTCCAGAGAAATTCTAAAACAAGAATTACGATTAGCTCGCGCAGATTATGACACGGCTAAAACTGTAATTGTAGCGAAAGATGCAGATTTGATTGAAAAAGATCGTATTATTTTCGAGAAACAAAAGAAAATTCAACATATTTTAAATCAGGATGATTTAACAAAATCTGATTTATATGAAGCGAAACGATTAATTACTTCTTTAAAGGCTGAGTTGGATGATTATAAAGAACAAATCCGAATTTTAAAAGCTCAGAATAAAAAATTACAAGAAGATAATACGGAACTAGCTGAAACCAATAAATTGGTTAGTGAGAAAAATGAAGTGATTTCAAAGGATTTAGAAACGGTAAAAACGGAAAAAGAATCTTTAAATAAAAATGTTAATTCGACACTGTCAATTTCAAATTATAATTTAACAGGATTACGTATCAAAAGTTCTGGGAAGGAAGTAGAAACTGAAAGAGCAAGTCGTATTAATAAAATGCGAGTTAGCTTTATAGTGGATCCAAACCAAAATGCATTAAGTGAAACGAAAGAATTATTTATTGCGATTTATAAACCGGACGGAACGTTAGGACGTTTTGAGGATGCAAATCCAGGTAAATTACCACTTCGTTCAGGGAAGTCGGTGGAATTCTCGGATCGAGTGACATTTAATTTTGATGCAACGAAAGGAAATCGTATTTCGTTCGATTGGAAAGATTACGATTTTCCAAAAGGAGATTATGTAATCGATATCTATAATAACGGATTTAAAATCGGTCAAAATAAGATTTCATTAAAATAAAGAGATAAAAAAAGCTACTCTTTCGAGTAGCTTTTTTGTTTAACAATATTTTTCGCCTCTGTTGAGTTTCAAATCGCTGACATATGTTCGGATGTCTTTTACGTTTTCTTTAGGACAAATAATTAATCCATTATTGGAATCGATCACTACGTAACCTTTTAATCCATCTATAATAATGGCTTTGTCTTGTGTGGTATGCACAAAGGTATCTTCAGTATTGTATCCTCTAAAATGTTTGCATCGGATATTATTTCCTTTTTCATCTCCTGGAGTAAAATCATTAATTGCTTTCCATGTCCCCATATCGTTCCATCCGATTTGTGTTGGAATGACATAAACGTTATTCGCTTTTTCTAAAATGGCATGATTAATCGAAATGACATCTAACGTGGTATAAATAGGTTTTAATGTTTCTAAATTCTGATTTTCCTGGTTAAAGTAACGATTAATGATCTCTACCATCATAGGTTTGTGTTTTTCAAACGCTTCGATAATGGCTTTTGCAGACCAAACTAAAATTCCAGTATTCCATAAAAAATCTCCACTTTCGATGAAGGATTGCGCAAAGTCTTCGTCGGGTTTGTCAACAAAAGTTTTTACTTTCTTTACCGCTTGTTCATCATGTATAATTTGAACATAACTCAAATTAGTGTCTGGACGCGTCGGTTCTACGCCTAATAAAATCAAATGTTCCTCATCGGCATATTTAAATGCTAATTCGATATTTTTTGTAAAATCATCGGCATCATAAATCAAATGATCAGATGGAGCGATAATCATTTTACCTTCTGGATTCTTTTGCTGAATAATTTTAGCAACCAATAAATTACATGCAGCTGTATTCATTATTCGAGGTTCAATTATAATATTTTCATCGAGTAGACCAGGGATTTGTTCTTTTACAATGGGTACATATTCTTTCGTTGTAATGACTAAAATATTTTGTTCAGGAACAACTTTTTTTAATCGATGATATGTGGTTTGAATTAAGGTTTTACCGATACCTAATAGGTCGAGGAATTGTTTTGGTTTTTTAATGGTACTCATTGGCCATAAGCGTACACCTGTACCACTGGCCAAAATAACTGCATAGTGGTTATTTGGGTTCATAGAGTTTATCGTTTTTCAACTAACGTTGATGCGTTTACTAAATATTTTTTGTTGGTTTTCTCATCACAACAAATGTACCTTAATTTCTGTTTTTCCATTTTGATAAATATTCGATTTTTTAATAGAAATCGAGCCCCTAGGGGCAATTCATCCAAATAGATTTGATGCGGTTGTATATCGTTAATCAGATATTTAGCGATATTCGGATCAGCTCCAACAGAAGCTTTAGGAGATTTGGCGTGTTTTAAAATGTGTGGTTTTAAGTCATCCGAATAAACGGATAATGAATCGACCAATAATTTTCCAAAAATAATTTTCCATTCTTTGCCATGTGGCATAACTTCGTGGTAAGCAAATTTTGCATAAACAATCATATGTGCGATTTCGTGAGTGAAAACAAAGAAAAAGGCCTCCTTGTTCAAATCACCATTGACGGTAATTTGATGGCGTTGGGCTTGATTAATTTTACGATAATCGCCTAATTTAGTCTCTCTGCTTCGAGTAATTTTTAAAGTTAATGGGTAAGGTTTAATCCATTCTTGAATAAATTTCAAAGCATTTGCAGGTAAATAGGGTTGTAATTGGTCTAAATTCACAATGTGCAAGATAAATAAAAAGCTTTTTCAATAAAAATCTTAATTTTGTCGTAATGAAATTATTTGAACACATCGGAGCGTACTTTATGCTTTTGGCTAAAGTTTTTAGCAAGCCACAAAAGCTTAAAGTCTTTTGGAAATTAACGATTCGAGAAATTTGGGATTTAGGCGTGAATTCTATTGGGATTATGACCTTTATTTCAACTTTCATGGGAGCCGTTGTAGCAATCCAAATGGCGCAAAATTTTCAAGGAGCAGATATCCCGGTACCAGATACTTATATCGGGTATGCGACAAAAGTGGTATTGGTTCTTGAGTTTGCACCTACAATTATGTCGTTGATCTTAGTAGGGAAAGTAGGTTCGTACATTGCTTCGAGTATTGGAACAATGCGTGTAACAGAGCAAATTGATGCATTGGATGTGATGGGGATAAATTCACCCAACTTTTTGATACTACCAAAAATTATAGCCTGTGTATTTTTTAATCCAATTTTAGTTATGATCAGTATTGGATTTGGATTAATCGGAGGGCATTTAATTGGTGTTAGTACAAAAATGTGGTCTGAAGCTGACTTTATCACAGGTTTACAAATGCAAATGGCAACGAAATTATACGTTTACACCTTTATCAAAACGATGGTGTTTGGTTTTGTTATTGCAACAATTCCAGCATACTACGGGTATAATGTAAAAGGAGGTTCATTAGAAGTTGGTCGTTCGTCGACAACTGCTGTAGTTTGGACTTCGGTTACCATTATCGTGATCAACTTAATATTAACGCAAACAATCTTAAGCTAATGATTGAAGTTAAAGAAATTCGAAAATCGTTCGATAGTATTGAGGTTTTAAAAGGCTTCTCATTAACTTTCGAGAAAGGAAACGTTAATTTAATTATCGGGCAATCGGGATCAGGGAAAACGGTTTTTCTTAAAAATTTAATTGGCTTATTAACACCTACATCTGGAAAGATTTTATATGAAGGTGAAAATATGGTCGAATACGATTACAAAGAAAGGCAGCGATTACGTAGTGAGATTGGTGTAGTATTCCAAGGAAGTGCTTTGTATGATACAATGAACATTTTAGAAAACGTAAAATTCCCTTTGGAAATGTTTTCGGATATGTCTGCAAGTGATATCGACAAACGTGCACGAGAAGTATTGGATCGTGTCGAAATTGCACGTACAGCTTTAAAGAAATTTCCATCAGAGATTTCGGGAGGAATGCAAAAGCGTGTGGCCATTGCGCGTGCGATTGTAAACAATCCAAAATACCTTTTTGCGGATGAACCAAACTCAGGATTAGATCCAAAAACGGCCTTAGTCATAGACCAATTAATTTATGACATCACCAAAGAACTAAACACAACTACTATTATTAATACGCACGATATGAACTCGGTTATGGAGATCGGTGATCATATTGTATTCTTAAAGAATGGATATTTAGAATGGGAAGGAAATAAAGATGAAATTTTAGTGGCTGATAATCCAGCTGTTATTGACTTTGTTTACTCATCTAACTTATTCAAGAAATTAAGAGAAGCGTTACTTAAGGAAAAATAAAAAACAGAATGAAAAAATTATTATTTACTGCATTGGTTGCAGCATCATCATTTGTATCAGCTCAAGGAATTGACTTTGGTGCAAAAGCAGGTTTAATTTTTAATACAGATAAAGGAGAAGTTTTATCTGATGTTGTTAACATTTACAATAACAAAGGTAAAGGTTCAACTGGATTCCAATTAGGAGTTTTATCTCGTATCTCTTTAGGAGGTTTATACGTACAACCAGAGTTACTATACTCTCAATTCAAAAATGAATATTCAGTAGATAATGAGACATTCGATGTTACAAAAAAACGTCTTGATGTTCCTGTAAATGTAGGAAAAACAATTTTAGGCGTAGGGCACATTCAAGCAGGACCTGTTTTTTCCTATTATATGAGTGATAATATTTCTTGGAAAGAAGTAAGTAAATTAAAGCAGGATGACTTCAATGTCGGTTTACAAGTAGGAGCTGGAGCTAAATTGTCAAGTTTCTTAGTGGATGTTCGCTATGAATTTGGATTAGGTAAAATGACTTCTAAATTCGTAAACGAAAACACGACGTTCAGTACTGAAACTCGTCCACGTTTCTTAAATGTATCTGTAGCATACTTATTTTAATCAAATAGTTTCAATTTAAATAAATTGGATATATTTGTTCTATAATGTATTTTTGCAAACTCGTAATTAAACACAATGGCAAAAAATAATAACAAAGAAGAATTTGCTACAGAGCAATTTGTTCAGAAATTAGATAAAACAGCTTTCGATGTAGAAACTTTCGTTGAAGAAAATGCGAAAATTATCGTAGGTGTTTTAGTCGCTTTAGTTGTAGCCGCATTAGGTTATTTCGCTTATACTAAATTCGTAGTTGAACCAAAAAGTGAAGAAGCTTTAACAAACATGGTTCAAGCAGAACGTTTATTCGATCAAGATTCAGTTGCTCAAGCATTAAAAGGTAGTGCTGGTGCATATCAAGGATTACAACAAATCGTTGATGAATATGGGAATACTGAAGCGGGGAATTTAGCTCGTTTTAAAGCAGCTAGTTCTTATTATAAATTAGGTGACTACGCCTCTGCAGTTAAATTATTAGAAGAATTTGACACGGATGATGAGGTTATGTTAGCTCAGAAATATGGAATGTTAGGAAATGCTTTAACGCAATCGAATAAAGTAGAAGAAGCCTTACCATATTTTGTGAAAGCTGCTGAAGCTACAGAAGTAGAAACTTTAGAAGTGACGTACTACACTAAAGCAGGAGAGATTGCAATGAGTGTGGGTAAAAACGAAGAAGCTTTAAAATACTTCCAAATCATTGTAGACAAGTATCCAGGTGCAAATAACGGAAATGCAGAGAAATTCGCAGAACGTTTAAAATATACTTTAGGGGTTAATTAATTCCAATAAGTCTAAAATTTAAGAAGCTGAATCCAATGGGTTCAGCTTTTTTTATTCTTGTTAGTTTCGTACATTTACTCTTCAAAAATAACATCAAATGGCAACTGAAAATAAAAATCTATCTCAATATAATAAAGCGGAGTTACCGAATGTAGATGGGAAGAAATTCGCTATAATTACTTCGGAATGGAATAATCATATTACCTTTAATTTACGTGATGGTGCAAAAGATACTTTAATCGACTTAGGAGCGTCTCCAGATGATATCTTATTGTATCATGTGCCAGGAAGTTTTGAATTAATTTATGGTGCAGATAAAGTAGCAAAAGCACATCCTGATTTAGATGGTATTATAGTAGTTGGATGTGTTATTCGTGGGGCTACAGCACACTTTGATTATGTTTGCGAAGGGGTAACACAAGGGGTAAAAGATTTAAACATCAAACATGATATGCCAATCATTTTCTGTGTATTAACCGATGAAAATGAACAACAATCCATCGATCGTTCAGGAGGGAAACATGGAAATAAAGGAGTTGAAGCAGGAGTTGCAGCAGTGATGATGGCGAACTTCAAAGAAAATTTATAAAATCAATAGAGTTAATACATAAAATCGGATGGGAAACTATCCGATTTTTTAATAAAAAATAAAGAGAATGCCGGTTTCACCACATTTTAAATCGAAACACTATAAAGAGTGGAATATCTATTTTCCACAATGTTATCCAAATGCTTATTTAAAGCTTCAAGAAATGGCTAATTTCTTCCAAATAACGGCTTCCGAACATGCAAATTTAGGAGGAGTTGGGTTTTCAGACTTACAAGAATATAATCAATCTTGGGTGTTGAATCGCATGCGTATTGAAATTGATGAAATGCCAGGATGGTTAAATCAAATTGAAGTCAATACATGGGTTGAAGAGCTAAAAGGAGCAAAATCTACCCGTAATTTTACAATCGAACGTGAAGGTAAAAAATTAGTTGGGGTATCAAGCCTTTGGGCAATATTCAATACCGAAAGAAGACGACCAGATGTATTAGCAATCAATACCGACCATATCGAACGTTTTCCTGAATTGCACGCGACTGAGAAACCAAATGATCGTATTAATTTAGAGGTTGAATATACTGAACAATTTCATTATAAAGTTCAATTCTCCGATATCGATATTGTAAATCATGTAAATAATACTAAATATTTAGAATGGTGTCTGAATTGTATGGATCCTGCAATCGTTTTACAAAATCAAATCAAATCGATTGATCTAAACTTTATGCGAGAAATCAGCTTGGGGGAAGATGTTTTGATCGAAAAAGCTATTTTTGGCAATTCTATCGTATTTAAAATTTCAAAACAAGAAACCAATTGTTTTGCATGTCAATTCGAATTAAAATCATAAATAAAAAAGCTCCTTTTCGGAGCTTTTTTTATTTTTTTAGTAAGATGTATTTTTCAGCATCAGGACCTTCAATTTTCTTTTGATCTTTATCCAATTGATAAATTTTACCTTCCGAAATGAAAAAGGCATTCGGTACATTGGCAATCTGATCCAAAACAATTGTATTTCCATCATTTTCAAAATGGAATGTTCCTGTTGTCATTAACTCTTCTTGATCAATTCCTAATCGTTTTGTTGAGTAAACAAATACACCATCAGGCATCAATTGCAGTTTTAATTCAATTTCTTTACAATCTGATTTGATGCAAGGAAGCACACCTTCATAAGTTCCTTCGTAATCAATAGAGGTCTGAGCAGTATGTGTATCTACCGTGGTAGAGTCTATTTTAATGGTATCAGTAGTATTCGTTGATTTTACCGATTCAGCATCATTTTTACAACTTAGCATGGCAAAAGTTAACCCTAAGGTAAGCGCTACGAAAATTTTTTTCATAGAATATGTTTTAACTTCACTAAAGATAAGAAATCTTTAGGCATTAAAAAATCCTTTCAACATCGTCGAAAGGATTTAATATATAGAAATTAATTTCTTTTAATTAGAAAATTTCTTTTGCAGCGAAGTGGAAAGCAGCTTCGATCGCAGCGTTCTCGTCTGAATCAGAACCGTGAACAGCGTTAGCATCGATAGATTCTGCGTATTTCGCACGGATTGTACCTTCAGCAGCTTCAGCTGGGTTAGTAGCACCAATTAAAGTACGGAAATCAGCAACAGCATTTTCTTTTTCTAAAACTGCAGCAACGATTGGTCCAGAAGTCATGAATTCTACTAAATCTTTGAAGAATGGACGCTCGCTGTGGATAGCGTAAAATGCTTCAGCATCTTGTTTCGCTAATTGAGTCATTTTAGCCGCTTTGATTTTGAAACCTGCGTCTGTAATATCTTTTAAGATATCTCCGATGTGTCCTTTTGCTACTGCATCAGGCTTGATCATTGTAAATGTAATGTTTGCCATTTTATTGATATATTATTTATTTCTAATAATGAGAATGCAAAATTACAAAAAATCATTAAAATCATTCATGTAAATAGCATAAATCTTAATTAGATAAATTATAACTTTTTTATTCATAAAAGTTATAGCTATGTTAATTGTGTAAAATTATATTGTGCACAATATAAATTGAATTAACTTTGTTTTTCAGAATTATACTATGGATCATTCAGAAGATTTAAAATTGTCGAACCAATTGTGTTTTCCTTTATATGCATTATCAAAGGAGATCATTAATCAATACCGACCTTTTTTGGAAGCTTTAGATTTAACTTATCCACAATATCTTGTCATGCTTGTCCTTTGGGAAAACGATGGGTTAACAGTAGGACAAATTGGGGAAAAAGTTTTCTTAGATAGTGGAACATTAACTCCTTTATTAAAGCGTTTAGAAATGAAAGGGATCATATCACGTCATCGCTCAATTGAAGATGAACGTGTTGTTTTAATCTCTTTAACGGATCATGGAAAGGTTTTAAAATCGAAAGCATGTACAATTCCTCAGCAAATGCACGAAAAAATTAATTTAACTGAAGAAGAGATTCAAGTACTAAAATCAATTATTTGTAAAATTAAACAATCATAAAATATGAAAACGTTATATACAGCTGACGCTACCGTTACAGGTGGTCGTAATGGTCGAGTTCAGTCCCAAAATGGTGTATTAGATATAGAAGTTCGTATGCCTAAGGCATTAGGTGGAGCAAATGATGAATATGCGAATCCCGAAATGTTATTTGCAGCAGGTTATGCTTCTTGCTTCGATAGCGCTTTGAATGTTGTTATAAAACAAAGTAAAATTACCACGGGAGAAACTTCTGTTACAGCCAAAGTTAGTATTGGTCAATTAGAAAATATGGGATTTGGTTTAGCTGTTGAATTGGATATTACAATACCAGGAGTCGAGCAAAAAGTTGCTGAAGAATTAGTTGAAAAAGCTCATCAAATTTGTCCTTATTCAAATGCTACAAGAGGAAATATCGAAGAGAAATTAAAAGTATCTACACAAGATTAAATATATATGTCATTAATTGAAAATTTACAATGGAGACATGCAGTAAAAGCATATGATCCAACAAAAAAAGTAAGTCAAGAAAATATCGATAAAATTGTTGAAGCTGCTCGTTTAGCACCAACATCTTCGGGATTACAACCATTTAAATTAATTGTAATCGAAAATCAAGAAATTAAAGAAAAATTGGTTGATGGCGCATTAAATCCTGAATGTATGAGAGACTGTTCTCATGTATTAGTTTTTGCGGCATGGGATCGTTATACAGAAGAACGAATTGATTATATCTATGATATGACGACTGATGAAAGAGGTTTACCTCGTGGACGTTTCGGAAGTTATACGGATCAAATCAAAGGTATTTATTTGAATGAAACTGCGGAAGAAAATCACGCCCATATTGCACGTCAAGCTTATATTGCCTTAGGTATGGCATTAGCACAAGCTGCAGAATTAAAAGTTGATTCAACTCCAATTGAAGGGTTTGATAATAAGCACATCGATGAAGTCTTGAACTTAAAAGAACAAAACTTAAAAAGTGTTTTATTAATGTATGTAGGATACGGAGATGATGAAAACGATTGGTTAAAGAATATGAAGAAAGTTCGTTTACCAAAAGAAGAATTTGTAATAGAAATTAAATAAGAAAATGCCACTCTTGATTGAGTGGCATTTTTTTTATGCTTTTTTTCTTTTCAACATTTCCGGTTTATAATTGGTGATAAAAACGCCTGTGATAATGAAAAAAGCAGCTAATATAAATTTTAGCGTAATTTCTTCATTTAAAATTAACCATCCTAAAATGATAGCAATAATTGTATTGATATAAGAAAGTATGGAAATCTGAATGGGCGAGACCTTTGTTAATGCATAATGAAATGAATAAAACGCAATAACGGAACCGAAAATAGCTAAATAAAGCATAGCTCCTAAACTTTTAATTGACCAATTTTCAAAATTATATTGCTCGCTAAATTGTAAAGCTAAACCAATTTGTGCTATTCCTGCAAAAAGAAATTGGTAGAATAAATTGAGCGTAATATTATCAACTTTCAACTTTAATTTTTTAGTAAATAACGTTCCTAGGGCCCATCCTGAAATAGCACCGAGCATCAGAAGAATGCCATTTAAATACGAAGGATTAGCTAAATCTTGTAAGCCATCCCAAAAAATAAATAATATTCCACTGAAACAAAGTAATATTCCAAATAATCCTTTGAAACTGAACTTTTCTAAACCAATAAAAATACTTCCGATAAAAACCAGTATAGGAGTGGTTGCGGAGATTAAAGAAGCTAAACTACTAGTTAACGTTTCTTCCGCTACAGTGGTTAGACCATTGGCACCAATCAACATTAAAATGGAAAAAATGATTTGATAAGAAAGATTTTTCCAACCAATCCATTTCATTTCCTTGCGATATAAGAGAATTAACATCATGATAATTCCTGCAATCATTTGACGAATTCCTGCGACAAACCACCCCGGTATGGTTTCTACCGCAATGCGAATACCTAAAAAAGTAGTCCCCCATACAATAGCTACTAATAGGATGGCAATTATAAGTTTAATGTCTTTCAATTTTTTATCAATTAGAGAGCAAATGTAGAATAAAAAAAGCGACTCAAATATTGAGTCGCTTTTAATTATATAAGGAATGTAAATTATTTTACAAATTCTTCTGCTTGTACTAAAGCTGCATCTAATCCAGCAACTTCTTTACCACCTGCAGTCGCTAAGAAAGGTTGTCCACCTCCGCCACCGTTGATGTGCTTCGCAATTTCTTTTACGATGTTACCAGCGTGTAATCCTTTTTCTGCTATTAAGTTTTTAGCAATAGAAATTGTGATCGATGGTTTTACTGCATCATTTGTACCTACAACGATAAATGCATTTTCGATTTCGTTTGTTAAATCAATTGCATTTTGTTTCGCGGCATTGGTATCTAAATTCGTTTTAATCGCTAAGAAATTAATTCCGTTAATTGCTTTTACGGCTGCTTTCCAAGTTGCCTTTTCAGCAGCTGCTTGTTGAGCAACGAATTTTTCGACTTGTTTCTTTAATGCTGCATTTTCATCTAATAAAGATTGAACCGCTTTAACCGCATCGTTTTTCGTTTTTAAGGCAACTAAAACGTCGTTATAGTTTTGTTCCGCATCTTTTAAAGCATTGATGGCAGTATCAGCAGTAATTGCTTCGATACGACGAATACCAGCAGCAGTCGAAGATTCAGATAAAATCTTGAATAAACGAATATCAGCTGTATTTTTCACGTGTGTACCACCACATAACTCTACTGATGAACCAAAACGAATCACACGAACTTTATCCCCATATTTCTCACCGAATAATGCCATTGCACCTTCAGCTAAAGCTTCGTCCATAGACGCTTCTCTTTTCTCGATTAATGGTAAAGCTTCAACGATTTTTTCGTTCACTTTTTGCTCAACGATTGCAATTTCTTCTTCTGTCATTTTTGCAAAGTGAGAGAAGTCGAAACGTAAGTAATCATCACCAACGTAAGAACCTTTTTGTTCAACGTGCGTTCCTAAAACTTCACGTAAAGCTTCGTGCATTAAGTGCGTAGCCGAGTGATTTTTAGTTGTCGCATTACGTTTCGCAACATTTACTTTAGCTTGGAAAGTTCCTTCAATGTTTTCTGGTAAAGTTTCAACGAAGTGAATAATTAAGTTATTCTCTTTTTTCGTGTCAACCACTTCAATTGTTTCGTTTGGAGAAACAATCACCCCTTGGTCACCAATTTGTCCTCCCGACTCAGCGTAGAAAGGTGTTTGGTTGAAAACTAATTGATAGAATTCCCCTTTTTTATTTTTTACTTTACGGTAACGCGTTACTTTTACTTCAGCTTCTAAGTTATCGTAAGCAATCGATGTTTCATTTCCAGATCCGTCTAAAACTACCCAGTCATCAGTCACTAAAGCTGTAGCTTTTTTAGAACGTTCTTTTTGTTTTGCCATTTCTGTTTCGAAACCAGCTTCATCAATTGTGAATCCGTGGTCTTCTGCAACGATACGAGATAAATCGGCTGGGAAACCGTACGTATCATATAATTCGAAAACGACATCACCAGGAACAACTTTAGAATCTCCTAATTGCTCGATGATTTGGTTTAAACGATTTAATCCTTGCTCGATTGTTCTTAAGAAAGAAGCTTCTTCTTCACGAATTACACCTGTAACAATTGTTTCTTGTTTCACTAATTCTGGGAAGAAATCGCCCATTTCAGCTTTTAAGATTGGGTATAATTGGTAAATGAAAGGCTCGTTTAATCCTAAGAAACGGTATCCATAAGAAATCGCACGACGTAAAATACGACGAATAACGTAACCTGCTCCCGTATTAGATGGTAACTGACCATCAGCAATAGCGAATGCTACAGCACGTAAGTGGTCAACTACAACACGAATGGCAATATCTGTTTTTTCTGCAGCTCCGTAAGTAACTCCAGAAATTTCTTCTAATTTTTTGATGGTTGGTTGGAAAACATCGGTATCATAGTTGGATGTTTTACCTTGTAATACCATTGCCAAACGCTCGAATCCCATTCCTGTATCGATATGTTTTGCAGGTAACTGCTCTAAAGAACCGTCTGCTTTACGTTGGTATTGCATAAACACTAAGTTCCAAATTTCGATCACTTGTGGGTGATCCATATTCACCAATGTTTTACCATCTACTGCTAAACGATCAGCTTCTGGACGAATATCAACGTGGATTTCAGAACATGGTCCACATGGTCCGATATCACCCATTTCCCAGAAGTTATCTTTTTTATTTCCGTATAAGATACGATCCTCCGCAATATGTTTTTTCCAAAGTTCTAAAGCTTCAGTATCTAATTCTGTTCCGTCTTCTTTGTCTCCTTCGAAAACTGTAACATAGATTTGATCTTTAGAAATTCCATACACTCCTGTTAAAAGTTCCCAAGCCCAGGCGATTGCTTCTTCTTTAAAGTAATCTCCGAATGACCAGTTCCCTAACATCTCAAACATCGTGTGGTGGTAAGTGTCCTTTCCTACATCATCTAAATCGTTATGCTTACCAGAAACACGAAGACATTTTTGAGTATCGGCAATACGATTATTCTTAGGAACCCCATTACCTAAAAAGAATTCTTTGAATTGGGCCATTCCTGAATTATTGAACATTAAAGTTGGATCATCTTTAAGTACAATCGGAGCAGAATCAACGATTAAGTGCCCATTTTTTTCAAAAAAACCAAGAAATTCTTTTCTTATATCTTTGGATTTCATTTAATTATATTATTTTTATATTTTGATTAACACGGATGCTGATACAATATTTGTTACTTTGCATTCGTTTTACAAAGATATAAAAAGGTTTGGTTAGAATGGAAAATAATAACTATAAGTATAAAACTACGAATGTTTTAAAGGAATGGGCCACGAAGCGGCTGAAGAATATCCCGAAAACATTCTACTATGGATTTGCTTTTTTATGTTTATCGACGATTAGTGCAGGAATGATCGGTTATAATTTCAACGATTCAGAATTTGCAATGACCGCCAATAAATTTAAAAACAATCAAAGCAAATTGCTTGCCGAACTTCAAAAAGCGCAAAAAGAAAATAGCGAATTGAACGAAAAGTTCAAAGAAGTTGAAGCAGCATTAACTGAATTAGAAGAAAAAGACCGTAATATTTATCGTACCATCTATGACTTAAAAGTGGATGAAGACATTGATTCGATCAATAAAGAAATCAATAATTATACGGCAGAAGATATCGATAATTTATTATCCAAAATTGAAGAAGAAAAAAAATCTTTAGATGAAGTTCTTCGTAAAGCTGGAGGTAAAGACAAAGATTTAACATCTTTACCAGTTATTAAACCAGTTGCTGATAAATACCTTAACCGCGTTGCTTCAGGTTATGGTTCTCGTTTTCACCCAATTTTAAAAGTAAATAAGATGCACAATGGTTTAGACTTCGCTGCATCTACAGGAACTCCAATTTATGCGACTGGAGATGGGACCGTTAAAATGGCAGGATTTAACTCTGGTTATGGAAATGTTGTGGTGATTCGTCATAGTAATGGTTACGAAACCTTATATGCGCATATGAGTCGTTTAAAAGCACGTAATGGTGCTAAAGTAAAACGTGGAGATGTTATAGGATATGTAGGTTCTACGGGATTATCAACAGGACCACATTTGCATTATGAAATTCATAAAGATGGAAAACCAGTGGATCCAGTCATGTATTTTTATGACGATGTCGATCCAGATGATTTCATCAAAATTTACCAAAATGCGAAAAAAAGTACGTTATCGTTAGATTAATACAAATCGTAGATATACAAAAGAGCAGATGACTTTGTGTTATCTGCTCTTTTTTTATTTTACAAGTTATTGATAATGTTTGGTCTGATAAGATTTTTTGTTAAATTTGAATGATATGAAATTCGATTTACCAGACAAAATATACTATTCAATCGGCGAAGTCGCAAAGGCTTTTGATGTCAATACATCACTGATTCGATTCTGGGAAAAAGAATTTGATGAAATCAAACCCAAAAAGAATAATAAAGGGAATCGATTATTTACTCAAAAGGACATCGAAGTATTCAAAACCATTTATTACTTGGTCAAAATAAAAGGGCATACCCTTGAAGGTGCAAAACAATCGTTAAGTAAAAATCCGTCCAAGAAAGAAGAAATCGATGTAATAACTCGTTTAGAAAATATAAAAGCTGAACTTCAGAAACTAAAAATGAGTTTTGAAGAGATGGAAGAATTAAAGAATGAAGATGAGCAGTAATGGGTTCATCTTTTTTATTTATTGTATTCTTATTAACTTATGCTAACAAAATCGTGTGCATAGATTTTTGTACCTTTGCATACTTAATTTATTAGAAGCCAAAATCGTCCAATGTATTTAATTTTTGATACCGAAACTACCGGTTTACCAAAAGATTGGAATGCTCCAATCACCGATGTAGATAACTGGCCACGTTGTATACAAATCGCATGGCAGTTGCATGATGAAATGGGGAATTTAATCGAACATCAGGATTACCTAGTGAAACCGGATGGATTTGATATTCCTTATGATTCGGAACGTATTCATGGGATTTCGACTGACTTAGCAATCGAAAAAGGGGTGCCTTTAAAACAAGTTTTAGACTTATTTCATGAAGCTTTAGGAAAAGCTAAATTTATCGTAGGTCAAAATCTTGGTTTCGATATTAAGATTATGGGAGCAGAGTTTTATCGTATGAATTATGAAAATGATTTAACGAAAAAACCTGTTTTAGATACGTGTACAGAAGTCACGGCAGAACTTTTAAAACTTCCTGGTGGTCGTGGTGGTCGTTATAAATTACCAACGTTAACAGAATTGCACCAATATCTTTTTGGTGTCCCTTTTGGCGAGGCACATAATGCGACGGCCGATGTGGAAGCAACGACGCGTTGTTTCTTTGAATTAATTCGTAAAGAAATTTTCACAAAACAAGAATTACAAGTAGAGGACGACTATTTTGTACGTTTTGCTGAAGCCAACCCAACCAATATACAGCCTGTAGGTTTAAATCACATTAACCTAAAGAAGGCTTCTGAAGAAATTGCAAAGCTTAAGGCGAAAAATGAACCTCAGATTGATCAACCGGTTATTTCGGATGAAATCAAACAAAAGTTTGCTGAAGCTCAATTCTCGCATTTACATAATCATTCTCAATTTTCCATTCTTCAGTCGACGATTTCAGTGAATGATTTAGTAGCGGCGGCGGCAAAAAATAAAATGCCAGCGGTAGCAGTAACAGATCATGGAAATATGATGTGTGCGTTTCATTTTAATGCTGCGGTACAAAATCATAACAAAGCAGCGAAAGCGAAGAACGAAGAATTAGTTGCTGATGGACAAGAGCCTACTGAACAAATTATCAAACCAATTATTGGTTCTGAATTTTTTGTATGCGAGGATCACTTGGATAAATCGAAAAAAGATAATGGATACCAAATTGTTTTTTTAGCGAAGACGAAGAAAGGGTATCATAATTTAGCGAAATTATCATCAATCGCTTATACAGAAGGTTTCTATTATGTTCCCCGAATCGATAAAAAGTTAATTGAGCAATACAAAGAAGATCTAATTGTTTTATCAGGAAATTTACAGGGTGAAATTCCAAATAAGATCTTAAATATAGGTGAACGTCAGGCAGAAGAGGCTTTGGTGTGGTGGAAAGAGCAATTCGGTGAAGATTTCTACATCGAAATGATGCGTCACGGACAAGAAGATGAAGATCGTGTCAACCAAACACTTTTAGCTTTAGCACGTAAACATGAGGTTAAATTAATTGCAACCAATAATACGTATTACATAAATCAAGACGACTCTAATGCACATGATATTTTACTATGTGTACGAGATGCTGAAAAACAATCAACACCGATTGGTCGTGGACGAGGTTTCCGATTTGGTTTACCAAATCAAGAGTATTATTTCAAGTCACAGGATCAAATGAAACAATTGTTTCAAGATGTTCCTGATGCAGTTATTAACATTCAAGAAATTGTTGATAAAGTTGAAGAATTTACACTTTATCGTGATGTCTTACTTCCAAAATTCGATATTCCAGAAGAATTTATTCATCTTGAAGATGAGGTAGATGGAGGAAAACGTGGGGAAAATGCATACTTAAGACACTTAACGTATGAAGGAGCCAAAATTCGTTACGGTGAGATTACACCAGAGATTCGAGAACGTTTAGATTTTGAGTTATTAACAATTGAAAAAACCGGTTATCCGGGTTATTTCTTAATTGTTCAAGATTTTATTCGTGCCGCTCGTGAGATGGGAGTTTCAGTTGGGCCAGGGCGTGGTTCAGCTGCTGGATCTGCGGTGGCGTATTGTTTATGGATTACGAATTTGGATCCTATTCAATACGATTTACTTTTTGAGCGTTTCTTAAATCCTGACCGTGTATCCATGCCCGATATCGATATCGACTTTGATGATGAAGGTCGATCATTGGTAATGGATTATGTGATTAATAAATATGGAGCCAGTCAAGTGGCCCAGATTATTACGTATGGAACAATGGCGGCGAAATCGTCGATAAAAGATACTGCACGTGTTTTAGATTTACCGTTATATGAATCCGAGCGTGTGGCAAAGCTAATTCCAAATATGAAATTGGCTAAAATCTTTAAGTTAGATGATAAAGCACTAAAAGACTCGTTACGTTCAGAAGAATTGGAAGCTGTCAATGAATTGAAACGTTTATGTAATGGGACAGATCTAATTGCAGAAACCATTCAACAAGCGAAAATTCTAGAAGGTTCGGTTCGTAATACGGGAATTCATGCTTGTGGGGTGATTATTACACCAGATGATATCACGAATTTCGTTCCTGTAACTACAGCTAAAGATTCGGACTTATATGTAACGCAATTTGATAACTCCGTAGCAGAAAGTGCCGGATTATTAAAAATGGACTTTTTAGGGTTGAAGACTTTAACCTTAATTAAAGATACCATAAAGTTAGTTAAAATGCGTCATGGTATTGAAATCGATCCTGATAAAATTCCAATTGATGACGTCAAAACATATGAATTATTCCAGCGTGGTGAAACCATTGGAGTTTTCCAATACGAATCACCTGGAATGCAAAAATATATGCGCGATTTAAAGCCGACAGTTTTTGCGGATTTAATTGCCATGAATGCCCTTTATCGTCCAGGACCATTAGAGTATATTCCGTCATTCGTGCGTCGTAAAAATGGGGAAGAACCAATTACGTATGATTTAGATGCGTGTGAAGAATACTTGGCAGAAACTTATGGAATTACAGTTTATCAGGAGCAAGTAATGTTACTTTCTCAGAAACTAGCTGATTTCTCAAAAGGTGATGCCGATGTACTGCGTAAGGCGATGGGGAAAAAACAAAAAGCCGTTCTGGATAAAATGAAACCTAAATTCATTAATCAAGCAGCGGAAAAAGGTCATGATCCAAAAATTTTAGAAAAAATTTGGACCGATTGGGAAGCCTTTGCATCTTATGCCTTCAACAAATCGCACTCGACGTGTTATGCGTGGATTGCTTATCAAACCGCTTATTTGAAAGCACATTATCCTGCAGAATACATGGCTGCAGTTCTTTCAAATAATATGAATGATATCAAACAAGTAACATTCTTTATGGAAGAATGTAAACGAATGGGATTATCTGTTTTAGGTCCAGATATCAACGAATCGATTACCAAATTCAATGTAAATGAGCATGGACAAGTTCGTTTTGGAATGGGTGGAGTAAAAGGAGTGGGACAAGCTGCCGTAAATTCCATTATTCGGGAACGTAATGAAAATGGTCCTTTTAAAGATATATATGATTTCGTAAAAAGGGTCGAATTACGAACGGTCAACAAAAAAACAATTGAAAACTTGGTGCTAGCCGGTGGATTTGACTCCTTCGAATTCCATCGAGGGCGGTACTTCTTTATTGATAATGGAACAACGAACTTAGAGAAACTGATTAAGTATGGGGGAAATTTTCAAGAACAAAAGAATTCAGCTCAAACTTCATTATTCGGATCCTTTGGAGATGATGGAGGTGAAGTCGATGATGTAGTGCCAATGCTACCCGATTGTGAGAAATGGAATATGATTCAGACACTTGCGAAAGAGAAAGAAGTGGTTGGAATCTATTTATCAGCCCATCCATTGGATGATTTTAAACATGAAATACGTTTGGTATCGAACATGACGATTTCTGATTTAAAAGGAAATGAAGATCAGTTGGTAGGTCGTGAAATTTCAATGGCGGGAATGATGACTAATATTGCCCATCGAATTTCAAAAACGGGTAATGAATTTGGTAGTTTTACCTTTAGTGATTATACCGATTCCTATGATATTACTTTATTTGGTGAAGATTATTTAAAGTACAAACACTTTATGCAAGAAAATATGTTCTTGAATCTTCGCATGAGTATATCCAAAAGAGAGTTTAAAGACAAAGACGGAAACGTAACGAGTAGTCGTATTTTTACAAAAATCAATCGACTTCAATTGTTAAGTGAAATCATTGAAACTCAGGTCGAAAAAATCACGTTGAATGTGGATATCAATGATTTTGACGATGATATCTTGTTGAAGTTATCAGAAATTGTTTATAAATATCAAGGGGATAAATCGTTACGAATTAAATTATTTGATTCAAAAGAACAACAACAAATTGATTTACCTGCGCAAAAATTACGTGTAAACATCTGCCGCGAATTGTTAAAAGAAATTGAAGAGAATACGAGTATTACATTTAAAATCAATTAAATATATTTAAAACTTATTCGTGAATTGATAGAAAGTATGAAATGAATTTCTTACACGAATTATTTTATGTAGCTTTGTAAGATTAATGATTTAATAAAAATAGAAATTATGGCATTAGAAATAACAGACGCTTCATTTGCATCAGATATTATCGAGTCAGGAAAACCTGCAATGGTTGACTTTTGGGCTGTATGGTGTGGACCATGTCGTATGGTTGGACCAGTTGTAGAAGAAATTGCTGCAGAATATCAAGGGAAAGCTATCGTTGGTAAAGTTGATGTAGATACAAATCAAGAAGTAGCTGCTCAGTATGGAATCCGTAATATTCCTACAATTTTATTCTTCAAAAACGGAGAAGTTGTGGATAAAGTAGTCGGAGTTGTTCCAAAAGAACAATTAGTTGAAAAATTAAATGCAATTTTATAATTTTTTAAATTGCTGATTATAAAATAGTAAAATCTCAGTTTGAAAAAAACTGAGATTTTTTTTGAAAAATATTTGGTAACTTCAAAAAAGCGCCTAACTTTGCAATCCGAAAACAATACGACACTGTTTCACTGATCCGGTAGTTCAGTTGGTTAGAATACTTGCCTGTCACGCAAGTGGTCGCGGGTTCGAGTCCCGTCCGGATCGCCAACAATTTGTAGTTCTTTAACAGAATAATATATTTTAAAAATTTCACTGATCCGGTAGTTCAGTTGGTTAGAATACTTGCCTGTCACGCAAGTGGTCGCGGGTTCGAGTCCCGTCCGGATCGCCAATTTTTTATTGTCTTAAAATATATTATAATTAATTTATAATTTTTGATCCGGTAGTTCAGTTGGTTAGAATACTTGCCTGTCACGCAAGTGGTCGCGGGTTCGAGTCCCGTCCGGATCGCATCTATTTCTTTTTCTATTTTAGAATGATCAAAGAATTATAAATCATATTTAAAGACTGATCCGGTAGTTCAGTTGGTTAGAATACTTGCCTGTCACGCAAGTGGTCGCGGGTTCGAGTCCCGTCCGGATCGCCAACATGTTGATAAAAGCCTTACTATTTTTATAGTGAGGCTTTTTTATTTTCTCTAATTCTTAATTTCATCTCCAACAAAATTCTAATTTTGCATAACGCATAACGCATAACGCATAACGCATAACGCATAACGCATAACGCATAACGCATAACGCATAACGCATAACGCATAACGCATAACGCATAACGCATAACGCATAACGCATAACGCATAACGCATAACGCATAATGCATAACGCATAACGCATAACGCATAACGCATAACGAATGAACCAAATTTATTTAGCCAATGCATTGGTCACGGATGCTGAAGGAAGAATGTTAGCTGTTCGTAAGAAAAATTCTAAATTTTTCCAGATGGTCGGTGGGAAAATTGATGGAGATGAAGAACCAGTGGAAACATTACATCGCGAATTCTTAGAAGAAATTAATATCGATATTAGTCAGCATCGGGTTGAATTCTTAGGAAGGCATACTACGACAGCCGTAAACGAAGCGAATACGCAAGTTAATGCAAAGGTGTTTCATGTTCAATTAAACTCTTTAGAAGGGATTAAAATCGCTGCTGAAATCGAGGAAATGGCTTGGATTACCAAGGAAGATTATAAGAACTATCAATTAGCACATTTATTAGAAGAATTTAGTTTACCCATTTGGTTGAAATTAAATTTTAAAAAAATATTTTAGTTCAGTTTACAATTGATGAATAAAGGATTTCAAATGATTTTGAAATCCTTTTTTTTATAAAATTTATTTTTTCTTGTAACGAAATGCCTTTTTGTCTACTTACTTGATAAATTATCACTAAAAATGAAAAAGTTATTCTCCATTTTATTTTTATTCTTAGTTGTATCTGTCTTCAGTCAAAATTCTTTGTTATGGAAAATTGAAGGAAATGGACTACAAAAGCCGTCTTATTTATTTGGAACTGTTCATATGATTTGTAAAAATGAGTTTCAAATGTCAGATAAATTACAAAAAGCAATCAATTCATCAGAACAGGCCTATTTTGAGATTGATATGGGAAATCCCAACTTTATGAGCGAAATGCAAGCGAATATGATGGGAGATAAATCAATCACTTCTCAGATATCAAAAGAGGACGCCGATTACATCAACTCCTTATTAAAATCAAAATTTGGAGTGGGTATCGAAGCTTTTGATCAAATGAAACCTATGATGGTTATGTCTCTTTTAATGCAGTCTGCTTTTCCTTGCGAATTAACGAGTTTAGAAGGTGAAATTATTAGTCAATTAAAAGATAAAAATCGCCCTATGGGTGGATTATCTACAGTGAAAGAACAATATGGATATCTGGATCGTTTTATTGATGTTAATCAAATGGTCACGACTATTAAATCGTTGAATGATGAAGAATTTAAAACAGTGTTTGAATCGATTCGATCATTATATCAAAAGGAAGATATTAAGGGTCTGGATGATATTATGGTAAAGTATACTGGTGCAAATCCTGAAATGTATGATATTTTGATGGTAGAACGCAATGTTATTTGGTCTGAACGTATTCCTGAAATTATATCAAAACAATCGACATTAGTCGCTGTTGGATCCGGGCATTTAGCAGGTGAAAAAGGTTTAATTTCGTTATTACAAGCAAAAGGATACCAATTAACTCCAGTGTATTAATCTTTTCAAATTGAAAGCGAAGCAACAAGAATTTTTAAACCTCATCGACAAACATAAAGGGATTTTACACAAAGTCTCCAAGATGTACATGGATGAAGCGGAGGATCAAAATGATTTGATTCAAGAAATTGTGTTACAACTATGGAAATCCTACGAGCGGTTTGAAGGAAATTCTCAATTCTCTACTTGGATGTATCGTGTGTCGTTAAATACAGCCCTGACGTACTTTAAGAAGGAAAAGAAAAAATCGGAACATTATACCTTTTTAGAAAACATCGATCGGGTAGATGATCATGAATCATCAGAAAAAGAAACACAATTAGAATTATTTTATAAAGCAGTACACGAATTAAATAAAGTTGAAAAAGCATTAATCTTTCTTTTTCTGGAAGGGCAAAGCCACAAGGAAATCGGTCAAAATTTGGGGATTACAGAAGGGAATGCACGCGTTAAATTAAACCGAACAAAAGATAAATTACAAACCATCATAAAAACCTATGGCTATGAATTTTGATGAATTAAAAAAACAATGGGATAATCAATCCTCAGATAAGGTGCAGATTAATCCAGATTTAGAAGCAAAAAAAGAAGCGAATACTACAATAGACAAGGTGAGAAAAGTGATGAAGAAAGATTTCTTTTTTCAGTTGACAACTTTTCCGATGTTATTGATTTATCCCTACTTATTTGGATTAAATACGCCAATTGTATGGTGGGTACTAGCATGTATCGTTGCAATAATGATTGTGCCCTTATATTATTTAATAAAATTTTATAATTCTTCCTACAAATTAGAATATAACTCGTTAAGAAATATCAATTGGTTTTATTATAACTTTAAATCATCCATAACGATTTTTAGTTTATACACGTATACTTTAAGCATTCTTTGCATATTATTTATAGGAACAGTTTTAATCGAAAAACAAACATATACCCATTTTGATAGTTTATTGAAATTTGGAATTTTTTACTTTATTATATTAATTATATATATTGGATTTTGCATCTGGATGCTGAAATGGTGGATAAAGAAATTATATCAAAAACCATTAAAAGAATTAGAAGAAATCTTAAATCAATTGGAAGAATAAAATCAAAGCGAATCGAAAGGTTCGCTTTTTTTATTTGAAAATCAGTATTAAAACTTACATTTATGTAATTATTGATTAAAATTAACACAATGAAAAATATTTTTGCATACTTATTATTAATTGTTTCGATAGGATTATTTGCACAAGATAAAACATATCAATTTTTGTATGATTATCAACAAAAAGGTGAGTTATCGCCTGAGGTAAAGAAAAAAAATCCTTCGCATATAACAGAAATGGCGACAGAAGCTTTGAATAAAGTTTATGAATTTGAAGTGTTGGTTAATCAGAATTATTCTTTAGTTAAGATTTTACCGCGAGTAAATAACAATCAAAGTGGAAATTATTTAGAAATTTTACCAGAACCATCTTGGTTGCTGATTGATTTTGAAAAAAATGAAAGTTATCAACAAAATGAAAATCTATTTGTCAAAGATTCGATAGAAGAATTCAATTTTGTTCCGACAAAAAACAAAAAAATAATTTTAGGATTAGAAGCGAAAGAATTTAAATTTGAAGATGATACTAAATTACATACCATTTGGTTAGCCAAACAGAATAATTTAACGGTAAGTCCAACTTATTTTCAACCCAAAGGATATTTGGTGATGTTGTACCATGTATTTTATAAAGATATGGCTGTAAAAGGTGGTCATCGCGAATTTACGTATCAGTTAAAAGAAATTAAAGAAACCAAATCAACCGATTTAAGTAAACAAATTCCGAAGAAATCAATCACGAAAAAAGAATATGTTGAACGAATGAAATATCTAATGCAAGAGGATGGGGTTGATGTAAAATAAAAAAAATGCCCTCGCTTGTTCAGGGCGAGGGCTATAGTTAAGTGTATGATTTTTTTAATTCAAATAAAAACTAATTTAAAATTATTAATATCTATAATATTCTGGTTTGAAAGGTCCATCAACAGTTACACCGATATAAGCGGCTTGTTCTTCTGATAACTTTTCTAATTCAACTCCTAATTTAGCTAAGTGTAATTCTGCAACTTTCTCATCTAAGTGCTTAGGTAAAGTGTAAACTTTATTTTCGTAAGCTTCAGAGTTAGTCCATAATTCGATTTGAGCTAACGTTTGGTTTGAGAATGAGTTCGACATAACGAAAGAAGGGTGCCCTGTAGCACATCCTAAGTTAACTAAACGACCTTCAGCTAAAATGATAATATCATTTCCGTTGATGTTGTATTTGTCAACTTGAGGTTTGATTTCCTCTTTAGTATCACCGTAATTAGCATTTAACCAAGCCATATCGATTTCGTTATCGAAGTGACCAATGTTACATACAATTACTTTGTCTTTCATTTTCTCGAAGTGCTCAGCACGTACGATACCAAAGTTACCAGTTGTTGTAATGATAATATCAGCGTTTGCAACTACTGTATCTAATCGTTTTACTTCATAACCTTCCATAGAAGCTTGTAAAGCACAGATTGGATCAATTTCAGTAACTGTAACGATTGCTCCAGCTCCTCGGAAAGAAGCCGCAGTACCTTTACCAACATCACCGTAACCACAAACTACTACACGTTTACCAGCAATCATTAAATCTGTTGCACGCTTAATCGCATCAACAGCAGACTCACGACATCCATACTTGTTGTCGAATTTCGACTTCGTAACAGAATCGTTTACGTTGATTGCAGGCATAGGTAAAGTACCTTTCTCCATTCTTTCATAAAGACGGTGAACACCTGTAGTTGTTTCTTCTGATAATCCCTTGATCTCAGCTACTAATTCTGGGTAACGATCAATCACCATGTTCGTTAAATCTCCACCATCATCCAAAATCATGTTTAATGGTTTACGATCTTCTCCGAAGAATAATGTTTGTTCGATACACCAATCGAATTCCTCTTCGTTCATCCCTTTCCAAGCATACACAGGAATACCAGCAGCAGCGATTGCCGCGGCAGCATGATCTTGTGTAGAGAAGATATTACATGAAGACCATGTAACGTCTGCTCCTAAAGCAACTAACGTCTCGATTAATACCGCAGTTTGGATTGTCATATGTAGACAACCCGCAATGCGAGCACCTTTCAGAGGTTGAGCCGCCTTATACTCTTCACGGATAGCCATTAACCCAGGCATTTCAGCCTCAGCCAACGTAATTTCCTTTCTTCCCCACTCAGCTAAAGAAATATCTTTAACTTTGTAAGGAATGTATTGCGTTTTTGTATCCATCAATTGATATAATTAAACTATATTCCTATATTATAAGTAGACAAAGTTACAAACTAAATTACGATTTTAAAAATGCCAATTATCGATAATATCAATAAGCATAACCTTGTAAAAATCATTACTTGGGAGGTGAATGAATCTAACGAAGACCTGCTTGAATATCTAAAGCTTAATGATTATCGTATGGAAAAATATCAGAACTTAAGGGCTAAGCAAGCTCGTGAATATTTGGGTTTACGTGCATGTCTTAAGGAGTTAGGGGTTGATTACGATGTAAATTACGATGAAAAAGGAAAACCTTATTTGCCTACTGATGCTCAAATTTCAATTACGCATTCGTATGGAAAGGTTGCAGTAGGTATATCAGAATTTCCTATCGGAATTGATATCGAGCTTTCTCGTCCCCATAAAATCGCTAACATTAAAAATAAATTTGTCCGTCTGGATGAACAAGAATGGTTACCTAAACAAGATGAAAATGAATATTTGCATATTATTTGGGGAATAAAGGAAGGACTATATAAATTAAATGGTGGTAATCTATGGAATTTCTTAAATCATTATCGCGTTGAAGCGTTTGATTTAAAGCCAAATTCTCCAATACAATGCTGGATTTCGGACGATCATAAAAGTCAAAAATTTACCGCTTACTATAAAATGTTAGAAGACCATTATTTGATTTGGGTACTTGATCATGAATAATTTCGTTATTGCTAAAACCACTACAATTCATGAACGAATTTATTCAATACATTATATCTCCGTATAGAGAATATTCTACAACTCATATTTTATTGGAGATCATAGCCACAACGTTTGGGATATTATCTGTTATCTTTTCAAAAAATCGAAACATTTGGGTATATCCAACCGGAATTATTTCTACTTTTTTATACATCTATCTTTTCTTTACATGGGGGTTGTATGGAGAGACATTAATTAATCTCTATTATACTTCGATGTCAATCTATGGTTGGATGTTATGGAACAAAAAAACGGAACATGATAATATCCATGTGCAAGTGGAATGGGCAACTAAAAACGATTATTTCAAATCCATTGGACTTTTTTGGGCAACATTTATTTTCATTATAATTCTTTATCATTTTCGCCCCATCATCGATCGCGTATTACCTTTAAGTGAAATAAACTCATTAGGCTGGAATTATACCTTTATTGATTTCATAGATGCCTCCCTTACAGGAATATTTCTGATAGGTATGTGGTTCATGGCTAAAAGAAAAGTCGATAGCTGGTATTTTTGGATTATCGGCGATCTGGTCATGGTTCCATTGCTACTGTACAAGGGATATGCAATCTCATCCTTTCAATATTTGTTTCTGACTATTTTGGCTGTAATGGGGTGGATGGAATGGCGTAAAAGTGTTGTGAAATAATTTTATTATCTTCGTTAAAAATCACTTACAATTATGATGTATCAAGACTATAAGCAAGTCGTAGCCCAAGCAACTTCTGCAGAAAGAGCTACATTTTACAAACATACTTATGGCCATGTTGCTGGAGGAGTATTAGTATTTATTTTGTTAGAAGCCTTATTCTTGCAATCAGAATTTCTGGTAACAACATTATTAAGTTTCACACAAGGTTATCTGTGGTTAGTATTAATCGGTGGATTTATGGGAATTTCTTGGATCGCACAAAAGATGGCGATGGATGAAGTTTCTAAACCAAAACAATATTTAGGTTATTTCTTATACATAGTGGGGCAAGCCCTATTATTTGTACCGATGATGTATATTGTTATTAATTACACAGGCACAATCGTGTTAAAACAAGCGGCAGCTGTAACGGTAGCATTATTTGTGGCCTTGTCGGTTATTGCATTTACATCTAAAGTAGACTTTTCGTTTTTACGTGGAATAATTACCATCGGATTTATTTTGGCTATTGGTGCAATTATTGCGGGAATGTTATTTGGGTTTACGTTAGGACTATGGTTTTCGGTAGCCATGTGTGCATTAGCAGCAGGGTCTATTTTGTATGAGACTCAGCAGATCCAATACCAATACTCAACGAATCAGTATGTGGCAGCGGCATTAGGATTATTTTCATCATTGATGTTATTATTTTGGTATGTGCTACGTATATTTATGAGCAGAGATTAATAAATTGATAATAAATTTTAAAGATATAAACCGTAGCTCTCGTTACGGTTTTTTTTAATTGAATGAAACAGATGACAGATAAAGAGAGAGAAGACGACAGAATACAATCGCCCTTTCGCCCAAAAGATTGGAATGAAATTAGAATAAATGATTCATGGGCGTTGTTTAAAATCATGAATGAATTTGTTATGGGGTACGAAGCGATGGCTAAAATTGGACCTTGTGTTTCTATTTTTGGTTCAGCACGTACACCAGCAGATCATCCTCATTATAAAATGGCAGAAGAAGTCGCTTATCAATTAACTAAAATTGGTTTTGGCGTGATAACAGGAGGTGGTCCGGCTATAATGGAAGCTGCAAATAAAGGTGCGCAAAGAGGAGGAGGAAGTTCGGTAGGGCTTGGAATTCGTTTACCTTTTGAAACAAAATTGAATGATTACATCGATCGCGAATATGAAATCAATTTTGATTATTTCTTCGCGCGAAAAGTAATGTTTGTAAAATATTCACAAGGATTCATTGTAATGCCTGGAGGTTTCGGAACGCTTGACGAATTATTTGAAGCTTTAACTTTAGTTCAAACCAAAAAAACAGGAAGATTTCCAATCGTTCTTGTAGGGAAAGATTATTGGTCAGGATTATTTGATTGGATCAAAAATAGAATGTTTGAGGAAGGTTATATTTCTGAAGAAGATTTTGAATTATACCGATTAGTCGATACCCCTGAAGAAGCCGTAGGACATATCAAGTCATTTTATGAAAAACACAACATTAAATTGAATTTTTAAACCATTAAAAAACTCCGATCAATTGACCGGAGTTTTTTGTAACATTAGTTTATAAAAGTTTTAGTGTTAAATGGAGAAATCCTTGGCAGTAACTTCTCTGAAGTAAAAATAAGAAATATTTATTTAAAATGAATCTATTTTAAATAAAAAACTAAAAAAAGATGCTTTTTGTACTATAATGAACATTTTAGAGCAGAAAGTCCATCATGAGATATTTGAATTCTGGTAGAATAAATAATGGATAGAAGTGAGAATCACAATAGCTTAATAGATGTATTGATGTAATTGAATTTTACCTTTGACTTAAGGACTCTTTAATTGAATGAACGATATTCCTAAAGGTTGAAATATTATTTGCGTTTGTATAGGATTTATCAGGTATCTATTAGCGTAATTCTTGTATTAAAAGTTGAATATGGGAGTTTTGATTTAAAATTTATTATTAAATGTAAAATAAAAGCCATTCCAAATAATTATTGGAATGGCTTTTTATTATGTATGTTGAATAGAAGAAATTTCTATTGCGCTGGAATAATTGAATACGCTAAATTTTGTAAATCCAAAACGATATTATATGTACCAGCTGTAACTTGGATATTATCTCCTCCAGGAGCTAAAGTTCCATTAGAACCTCCAAAATTGATATCCCAAGCATTATTTACACGGAATTTTATCATTCCGTCTGTAAATGTAACGTTATTGGCGATCCATATATCATTTGCTGAATCATAAGTTAACAATTGTGCATCTGGACCATCCCAACTATTTGGAGTAGCATCACCTGTAATTCCAAATTCGTATTTCTCTGCTGAGAAAGTCATTTCATTCAGGTTAATTTTAATATGGTAATGTCCAGCTTGTGGAACAGTAATGTTACTTCCTCCAGCTACTAATGTTCCTTCAAAACTTGATGCGGTTGTCGACATGATGTTTCCTCCAAAATCTTCAACCCATTCATTGTTTTTACGAATTTTAAATTCAATTCCTCCGGTTGCATCTGGAGCTAAATAAGCATATGTCTCTAAAACTCCTGCAGTAGAAGTTTTCCAAAATTTAACATCTGGACCATTCCATCCATTTGGTGTAGCGCTTCCTACTAATCCCCATGGAGTTTCTCTGCTTGTAGAGTAAGGAGTTAAAGTAATTGTTTTTGGTTCAGAATATAATTTATTCGCACCTCCATAAGTTCCTAGGAAAGCTGCAATACGATATTTGATTGTTGCTTCTTCATTTTCAGCTAATCCTAATTTTTCAACCACAAATGCATTTAGTTCAGCACCTGTGATATCAAAAGTGGTTTCAGTTGTTGACGTTAGAATTGTAGCCTCATCAAATTGACCTTCTGCTGTAGTAACTTCAATATCATATTTAATAGGAGAAGCAACGCCAAAGCTAGCATCAGTCCAATCGAATGTAAAGGCGACAGCGTTTTGTGTATCTTCAGATAATTCAGCTGTAGTAGCTGTTGTTGTAATTGTTGGATTAACGAAATCATTAGGATTTAATTGGATATCGTCATTGTCCTCATTACAGCTGCTTAGGGAAATAATCCCTAAACATGCTGCTGTGATATATTTAAAAAATGTTTTCATTTTAGTAACCAGGATTTTGAGTTAAATTTGGATTAATCGCAATAATGTTTACTGGAATAGGGAATAATTTACGAATATCAGAAACTGTTGTTCCTCCAGGTACATCCCCTTTGAATGGCCAGTTGTATCCTGATACAAATTTGTTGAAACGAATTAAATCCGTACGACGTGTTCCTTCCCAGTACAATTCTCTTGCACGTTCATCTAAGATAAAATCTAATGATAACTCAGCATTGGTAATATTACCTGATGTGTTTCCATAAGCACGTGTTCTTAAAGCATTAATGTAATTTAATGCTGTAGAACGATCACCACCAGCACCACCACGTAAAACTGCTTCGGCGTAGTTTAGATAAATTTCAGCCAAACGAATCATAGGAACATCTGTGTCAACAAATTCTCCAGTGGCATCGTTACCATTTGTACCATCTGATTTTTTGTTAGAGAATTTCATCACAGCATACCCATCACTGAATTGAGAGACATTATTGATTTCATACGATTGTCCATCTGTATAAAACATCGCACGCTTGTCCGCCCAAGCAATTGGGTATCCATCAGCATCTGTTTGTGAAGCTTGGAATTTTTCTACTAAAGCTTTTGTAGAGCGAGGTCCACCCCAGTTTCCATTAACTCCAAAATCTGCAACCTGCATTGTTCCTCCAATAGCTCCTTTTACTAAGAATGTTGATCCACCGTATGTTTTAGAATTATTTCCATCAAAGTTAAATGCAAAAATGAATTCGTTTTGAGCACCATTACGATCGTTATCCGCTAAGAACAACTCGTCATAAGCTGTACCGTTTCCATTGACATCTGTTGTATGTAATGTATAACCTGATTGAATTGCTAAATTCGAATACGTAATTGATTCCGTATATTTTGCTTGGTTAATCCAAGTTTCTGCATTTAAATACAAGCGTGATAATAATCCATAAGCTGCCGCTTTGTCTACACGACCATATTCTACAGTGCGAGGTTCTCCTAAAATATTTTGTATATCTAATAATTCAGATTCTACAAAAGCAAATATTTCTTCACGATTACTTTGTGTTGGTAAATCTGGTGTAATTTCAGTAACCAAAGGGACATTCGCGTATAAATCCATTAAGTTATAATACGCGTAAGCGCGGATAAAACGAGCTTCTGCAATATATTGTTTTACTTCTGGATTAGATGCAGCTAAAGCCTCAGCATTTTTGATGTAAGAATTGGCAAAAGAGACAGTAGTTGCTAAACGGAAGTACATTCCTTCGATGAAACTGTTGTTCGATCCCCAGCTCATAGCATGCATATTTGGTAAACCTGGATCTCCCCAACCAACAATTGCTTCATCTGTAGTAATAACATTTAACGTGAATAATGATCGTGTAAACTGAGATGCACCCTCATCAACTCCTTGGATATCTCCATTTCCAGCAGGACCTTCTTGTCCTGTGATTGCTAATGAAGCATATACTTTTGCTAAAGCAAACTTCGCTTGTGTAGCATCTGCAAACACGTTGTTTTCTGTGAATACATCAGGATCATTAGGTAATAAATCTAAATCATCGTGACATGATGAAATTGAAAATGCTAATGCAGCTGCTAATAAATATCTTGTTAATTTAATTTTTTTCATGACTGGTTTGATTAGAATTTAACATTTAAACCAAATACAAATGTTCTAGGACGTGGATAGAAGTTATTATCGATACCTCTATAAATTTCAGGATCAATTCCATCGTATTTTGTAAATACAGCAACATTCTGTACAGCACCATATAAACGAACATTCATTCCTTTGATCGGTTCATTTAAGTTATATCCTAACGTAATGTTATCAATACGTAAGAATGAAGCATCTTGGATATAATGATCACTTAAAAGGTTAGTTTCTGTAATGTTTACAAACCCTGTATTGTAGTAATCGCGATGTACATTTGATAAGTAATTTTGCCCATTTCCTGTAGCTTTACGGCTATATCCTTTAGCAGATGCTACGTTATTATAAGCGTAGTTTCCAATGTTTGCTCGAGCAGCTGCAGATAAATCCCAATTTTTGTAACGGAAATAAGTATTGAATCCCATGGTTACATCAGCAAATGGATCTTTGTATATGTAACGGTCGTTATCATTAATAACTCCATCGCCATTTAAATCTTCGTAAGCTCCTTCTATTGCCTTACCATTCGCATCATAGATTTGTTTGTAGACGAAGAAACTGAATGGGTCGTTTCCTTCACGGTGAATCTGAATTTTATTTCCAGTTCCTCCATCAATATCACCTACGCGATTGTCAGTAGATAAATTGGTAATTTTATTATCATTTAATGCGATATTATATCCAATTTTGAAATCAAAATCTTGTGTTTTAATAATATCAGCATTAATGCTAAATTCCACCCCTTTATTTTCCATATCACCAATGTTTTTATCGATCATATTTCCAAAGTTTGTAAATGGATCAACATAAACATTTGCGATCAAATCTTTAGTTTTCTTTTGGTAAACATCAATCGAACCGTAGATTCTGTTTTTAAATAAAGAGTAGTCTAAACCAATATTTAATGTTTCGGCAATCTCCCATTTTAATCCTTTACTTAATGGTGCAGGACGATAAGTTTGGTAGAATTCGCTTCCAAATTGATAAAATGCAGTAGATTGAGAAATATCGTAACGCGTCATGTATTTAAATGTTCCTAACCCATTTACATTACCTACTTGTCCAAAACCAGCTCTTAATTTTAAGTCATTTACGAAAGAAGATCCTTTTAAAAATTCTTCATTCGAAATATTCCAAGCTACGGCAACCGATGGGAAATAACCCCATTTTTCACCTTCATCAAATTTAGAAGAAGCATCGGCACGTAAAGTTCCTGTTACAATATATTTGTTATCGTAGTTGTAATTAAAACGTCCGTAGTAAGATAATAAGGCATGGTGATCACGATCTACAAATTCGTATACCGGATTTCCTTGTTCAAACAATTCGCTATTGTACGAATATTTATATTCATTAAAATATTGGTATCCGTAACCCGCGACCACATTTAAGTTATGTAATCCAAACTCTTTACTAAATGTTAAATAAGCATCTAACAATTTATTATAGTTTTGGTTATCGTATTTGTAGTAAGATCCATCCCAATTGTCATTTATACTTGGCATATTAGCCGAAACTATTGCACGTCCATTGGCATTAGAAATATCATAACCTACGTTAACTGTTGCAGTAACAGATGGTAAGAAATGTAATTTATAATCTACTTTAGCATTTCCTACAAAACGACGAACTTCCGACGTATCATCTTTTTCGTTAATTAAAGCGACTGGATTAGTAGGAGATAAGTCACGTTTTTTATCGCCATTCATCCACGTATGGTAACCTCCAAAATATGGAGCACCCGAATAAATAGGTTGTGTAGGATCGTATTCTAAAGCTGCACCAATGGCATCACGATTGGCGAAAGTATTTTCGATATAAGAACCACGAGCATTAAATTCGAATTTTAAATGATCATCAAAGAAAGTTGGTGCTAATACCATCGAAGCTGTAGTACGATTGATATTATCTCCTTTTAAGATACCATCTTGATTTGTGTTTGATAAGGAGAAACGAGATGGCATTCGATCGCCAATGTTACCCATTGCGCTAAAACTGTGATCAAAACCAGCTGCCGTTTTATAGATTTGTTTTTGCCAGTCGGTAGAAGCAGTACCTAAAGAAGCAATTTCTGCTGGTGTACCTACTTGATTCACTAATTGACGGAATTCATTCGCATCCATCATATCAACAAATTTTGTTGGTTGATAAATCGATGTAGTAGAGTTGTAACCGAATGTAAATTTTCGTCCTTTTCCTTTTTTAGTTGTAATCATTACAACCCCATTGGCAGCACGAGAACCGTAAATAGCTGTGGCAGAGGCATCTTTTAAGATGGTCATTGTTTCAATATCATTTGGATTAATGAAATCTAATGGATTTCGTGATCCTCCAATATTATTTTCTGCTAATGGTACGCCATCTACAACATATAATGGTTGAGAATTTAATGATAATGAGCTGTTTCCACGAATAATAATGTTTTGTCCATCACCAGGAGCACCACCTGCTGATGTAACAACTACACCAGAAATTTTACCTGTTACTAACTCTTGTGCAGAAGTAATCGATCCTTTATTAAAATCTTTTTCACCAATCTGATTTACAGCACCTGTAACATCTTCTTTCTTTGCTGTACCATAACCAATAACCACCACTTCTTCTAAAGCTGTGTCTATAGTTTTTGATAATTGAAACTGAAGTTGATCTTGGCCTGTATAAGTATATTCTTGATCATCATAACCAAAGGAACTAATTACGATGATATCGCCGTTTTCTGCTTCCAACGAAAAGTTTCCTTTTTCGTCAACCACAACTGTTTTTCCCGAAGTTATATTCGTAACTTCAGCACCTGATAAAACGGTATTCGTTGATTGGTCTGCAACAGAACCTTTTACAACATTTTGAGCCATTAATAGAGCAGGGCATGAAAAAACTAAAGCGATTAGAGATTGCTTTAAAACTCTCATATGTTATTTGTTTTGTTTGTATAATATTTTAATTATATTTTTACTTCTCAATCACGAAATTAGTTAATTAAATCATTAAATGTGTATCAGTTACACTAATAAACATCACGAAAACGATTTCGTGTTAATAAAAATTTAAATTTTAGAAATTTAATAGTTAATTTCAGGAAAAATCAGATGCTTGTTTGTCTGATTGAATGATGAAAAGTTTAGTAAGATTTGATGAAAAAAAATTTAACATTAAAAGATATTGCAAAGGAGTTAGATGTTTCTGTTTCAACAGTTTCAAAAGCGCTTAAAAATAGTGACGAAATTAGTGAAGGAACTCGCCAAAAAATTCAGGCTTTTGCAAAATTATACAATTATAAGCCCAATAATATAGCGCTTAGTCTTAAGAATCGAAAAACGAAAACGATTGCGGTGATTATTCCAGAAGTGGTTCATCATTTTTTCGCAATGGTAATCAGTGGAATAGAAAGTGTAGCCAATCAACATGGTTATAATGTAATCATTTGTATGTCGAACGAATCTTACGAAAAAGAAGTCATCAATATGGAGATGTTAGCGTCTGGAAGTATTGATGGTTTTATTATTTCTTTAGCTAAAGAATCACAAGAGAAGAAAGATTATCATCATATCAAAGAGGTTATAAACCAAGGAATGCCTGTAGTTATGTTTGATCGTGTAACGCGCGAAGTTTATACCGATAAAGTTATTATTGATGATGAATTGGCAACTAAAGAAGGGATTCAGTTCTTTTTAAGCCGAAATCGTAAAAAGATAGCTTTGATTTCTACGCCCGATTATATTTCTGTAGGTCGTTTAAGAACAGAAGGTTATAAGAAAACATTAGAGCAAAATGATGTTGCGATTAACGAAGATTTAATCTTACGCATTGATGATGATGCTCAATTGGAAGAAAAAGTCAAAAAACTTTTTGATGAACAGAAATTTGATGCATTAATGGCTGTAAATGAGTTGTTTGCTGTTGCAGCATTAAAAGAAGCTTTAAAACGAGGAATCAAAGTTCCAGAAGAGCTTAACATTATTGGTTTTACAGATGGAATTATATCTAAACACTCTACTCCATCCATATCAACAATTAAACAAAATGCGTTCAAAATGGGAGAGATCTCGGCTAAACTTTTAATTAATAAGTTAGAAGATGAAAGCGAACACGAACATTATATAACAGAAGTTATAGGGACTGAAATTGTACATCGTGAAACTACATCGTTATAGTAGAAAAAATCAGTTAAATCCTTGATTAACTTGCAATAATCCCAAATATATTTCTTAAAATTGCAGCAGAATCAAAACATATTTTTACTTCTCAAAAAATAAAATATAGTTTTGATAAGCTGCAACGCTTATCGTAAATAATTCATAATAATTACGATAATGGAAAAGCGTAGACTCGGATTCTGGGAAATCTGGAATTTAAGTTTTGGATATTTTGGTATTCAAATGGGATTTGCATTGCAAAATGCAAACGCAAGTAGAATCCTCCAAACATTTGGTGCGGATGTGCATCATTTGTCTTGGTTTTGGATTGTGGCTCCTTTAATGGGTTTAATTGTACAACCGATTATTGGACACTATTCAGATAAAACGTGGGGCCGCTTCGGTCGACGTAAACCTTATTTTTTAGTAGGTGCTGTATTAGCAAGTTTAGGATTAATTTTAATGCCTCAGGCTGGAGCATTTACCGCTTTATTACCTGCACTTTGGATGGGCGCTGGTTTCCTAATGATTATGGATGCTTCATTCAATATTGCCATGGAACCTTTCCGTGCCTTAGTTGCAGATGTTTTACCTTCAGACCAACGGACATTAGGCTTCTCGGTCCAAACAGCATTAATTGGTTTTGGCGCTGTTTTAGGATCTTGGCTACCTTATATTTTAAGTAAATGGGTAGGCGTTGAAAGTATAGCCGCTGAAGGAGAAATACCTTTTCATTTAATTTTTTCATTCTTAATCGGGGCTTTAGTTTTAATTCTTTCTGTAATTATCACTGTTTCTACGACTAAAGAATATTCACCGGAAGAATTAGAAGCCTTCGATCGTGCCGAAGGGAAAGAGCCTGTAATCGAAGAACAAGCCACATTATCTCAAATTTTTAAAGATTTTGGCAATATGCCAATGACCATGAAACAATTGGGATGGGTTCAGTTTTTTACATGGTTCGGATTATTCGGAATGTGGGTTTTTGCAACACCTGCTATTGCCCACCATGTGTATAAACTTCCATTAAGCGACACTTCTTCAGCTACGTACAATGAAGCAGGAGACTGGGTCGGAATCATTTTTGGGGTTTACAATGCTGTTTCAGCAATCTTCGCTTTCTTCTTGCCAGCGATTGCCTTGAAAATCGGTCGAAAAACTACTCATACCATTTCATTAATCGCAGGAGGTCTTGGTTTAATCTCCATTTATTTTATTGATAATCCTTATTTACTCATCCTTTCGATGGTAGGTGTTGGTATTGCTTGGGCTAGTATTTTAGCCATGCCTTACGCCATGTTAGCCGGTTCTATCCCTGCAAAGAAAATGGGAGTTTATATGGGGATTTTCAACTTCTTTATCTGTATTCCTCAAATCATCAACTCGATTTTAGGAGGTCCAATTGTTAAATATTTTTATGGTGGAAATCCAATTTACGCAATCATGATGAGTGGTGTTGCATTCATATTAGCAGCCTTACTTGTACAACGCGTTCAGGACGATGAAAAACCAATCAAAGCATAATTATTTTGAAAACGAAAGCATTTATTTTCGACTTAGATGGTGTTATTGTAGATACTGCAAAATACCACTTTTTGGCTTGGCAAAAATTAGCGGAGTCTTTAGGAATCAACTTTACACACGAACATAACGAACAATTAAAAGGAGTATCTCGTGTGCGATCATTAGAAATTATTCTTGGATTGGGGAATGTAGAAGCAACTCAGGAACAAAAAGACGAATGGTTAGTTCAGAAAAACAAAGATTATTTACAATACATCGATAAGATGGATGAATCTGAAATTTTACCTGGGGTTATGAAAGTGTTAGAATTTTTAAAATCGAACCATCAACCGATTATTTTAGGTTCAGCTTCTAAAAATGCGCGTCCAATTTTAGATAAAGTAAAAATCTTACACTATTTCGATGACATCGTGGATGGTAATGATGTTTCGAATGCGAAACCTGATCCAGAAGTATTTTTAGTAGGAGCAAAAAAAGCCAATCAACCGAATGAAAACGCCATTGTTTTCGAAGATTCAGTAGCTGGAATCCAAGCAGCGAATAGTGCTGGAATGATAAGCATAGGTATCGGTGAAGCATCAGTTTTAAATGAGGCAGATGTTGTATTCAATAACTTCACAGAAATTACAGAAGAATTCTTAAGAGAATTGATAAACAAATAGAACACAAACAAACATACAATACAACAAAAATGAATCAAGATTATATCATCCCGAATGCGTGGTCAATTATTGAAGAAGGGTTTGAAAAAGATCGAGTGAAATCGTCTGAAAGTTTATTTTCTATCGGAAATGGGGCGATGGGACAACGTGCCAATTTCGAAGAGTTTTATTCAGGAGATACTTTCCAAGGTAGTTACATTGCCGGAGTTTACTATCCAGACAAGACGAAAGTGGGATGGTGGAAAAACGGTTATCCAGAATATTTCGCGAAAGTTTTAAATGCACCAGTTTGGATCGGAATCAATATCGAAATCAATGGTGAACAATTCGATTTAAACACGTGTAAAGAAGTAAAAAACTTCCGTCGCGAATTAAATATGAAAGAAGGTATTTTAGATCGTTCATTTGTAGCGACTTTACCTTCAGGTTTAGAAATTGAAGTGTTTGTACGTCGTTTCTTAGCTGCTGATTTAGATGAATTAGGTGCTATTAAATACGATATCAAACCTATCAATGGAGAGGCGAAAATTGTTTTTAACCCTTACGTTGATGCTCACGTAAAGAACGAAGACGCGAACTGGGAAGAAATTTTCTGGGAATCGATCGGATCAGAAATTAAAGGTGAGCAAGGTTTCGTACAAGCGCGTACATTCAAAACACATTACAATGTGGTAACGTATATGGAGAACGCAATTTTCATCAATGGTGAAAAACAAGCCATTACTCCAACGGCTACAAAAACGGAATGGAAAGTTGAATTTACGTACGAAGTTAATGTTAAAACAAACGAAACAGCAACCATCCAAAAATTTGGAGGGTATGTCGTTTCAACCAATCATAAAGAAGACCAATTAGTTGCTGCTGCAGAAAATGTGTTAGCACAAGCCAATGCTTTAGGTTATGAACAATTGTTAACAAACCAAAAAGAAGCGTGGGCTAAAACGTGGGAAATGGCAGATATCACAATTGATGGTGATGTAAAAGCCCAACAAGGAATTCGATTCAATATCTTCCAATTAAACCAAACGTATTCTGGTAAAGATGCTCGTTTGAACATCGGACCAAAAGGATTTACAGGGGAGAAATACGGAGGGTCAACGTATTGGGATACAGAAGCATATTGTTTACCATTTTATATGGCGACGAAGAACCAAGAGGTGGCACGTAATTTATTAACGTATCGTTACAACCAATTGGACAAAGCGATTGAAAATGCAGAGAAATTAGGATTTACGAATGGAGCGGCTTTATACCCAATGGTAACTATGAACGGAGAAGAATGTCACAACGAATGGGAAATTACATTCGAAGAAATTCATCGTAATGCGGCCATTGCATTTGCCATTTTCAATTATACACGTTTCACAGGAGATCAATCGTACATTCCTGAAGCTGGTTTAGAAGTTTTATTAGGAATTGCACGTTTCTGGAAACAACGTGTCAACTGGTCTGCAGATAAAAAACAATACGTAATGTTAGGAGTTACTGGTCCTAATGAATACGAAAATAATGTGAATAATAATTTCCACACGTCTTACTGTGCACAATGGTGTATGAACTATTTAGTGGAACAAGTGGAAAATGTGAAAACAAATTATCCAGAAGATTTCGCTCGTATTGCTGCTAAAACAAACATCACAGATGAAGAATTAGCAGAGATGAAAGAAGTAGCGGCTAACATCTATTTCCCATACAGCGAAGAGTTAGGGATTTACTTACAACAAGACGGATTCTTAGATAAGGATTTAACTCCTGTTTCTGAATTGGCAAAAGAAGAACGTCCAATTAACCAAAAATGGTCTTGGGATAGAATCTTACGTTCGGCTTACATCAAACAAGCGGATACATTACAAGCATTCTATTACTTCGAGGATCAATTCTCAAAAGAACAATTAGAAAAACACTTTGATTTCTATGAACCATTAACAGTTCATGAATCATCTTTATCACCTTGTGTGCACTCGATTCAAGCGGCTACTTTAGGTCGTATGGAACAAGCGTATACATTCTATTTAAGAACTTCTCGTCTAGATTTAGACGATTACAACAAAGAAGTTCACGAAGGATTACACATCACTTCCATGGCAGGTACTTGGATGTCGATTGTAGAAGGATTTGGTGGAATGCGTGTGAAAAATGATGCGTTATATTTTGAACCTCGTTTACCAGAACAATGGGAAGGATTCTCGTTCAAAATCAATTTCCGTAACCAAATTTTAAAAGTCAATGTAAATAAAGGAGAAACAACTTTCGAATTGGAAGGAACAGAACCATTAGAGGTTTATGTTTTCGACCAAAAAGTTGTGGTGCAGCCTTCTATTTAATAAAGGGAAAAATAGAATACCTTGAAGGCTTCGGCTTTTGAGGTATTTTTTTATTAATTCATAGATTAAACTTCCATCATCTTGGAATCGTTTCAGGATCTCATAAAATTAGGAAGTTCAGCTTGGTTATTAAAATAATTAAAAACGGCCTCTAAATCTATGACGTTAAGAAAATAAATGAAGTGAAGGGTTAGAATGAATTAGTGACCGAAGGGAATCATTTAATTCATTCCCGAAATGAAATTTATTTTTAGTCAAATAGATTTAAAGCCTTGATTTTTTGAATTCTTTTTTATCAAGAAAAAAGTATTGAAGAAATGTATCGTTTCTGTGTCAATACAAAAATGAAAATCAATAAACACAAATTACGAGAATGAAAAAACTATTTATACTAACCTCTTTTCTTTCATCTTTCGCCTTTGCACAAATCCAAAAGGTCGAACCAATGTTTTGGTGGAAAGGAATGAAAAATCCGGAACTACAAATTTTAGTATACGGAAAAGACATTAGTAAATATAACATCGAGTTATCGGACAAAATCCAAATCAAGGACATTACAAAAACAGAAAATCCAAATTATGTTTTTGTAACGGTAAACACAAACGAAATCAATTCGCCATCTTTCAAGATTAACATCAAGAATAAAAACAAGATTGTTGATTCTTATACCTATGAGTTAAAAGAACGTCAGCCAAATTCAGCGAATCGTTCGTCTTTCTCATCAAAAGATGTAGTGTATTTAATTATGCCCGATCGTTTTGCAAACGGAGATGAAAGCAATGATTCGAAAAAAGAATTGCGTGAGAAAGTGAATCGTCAATTGCCAGGTGGTCGTCACGGAGGAGATTTACGAGGAATTATCAACAATTTAGATTATATCCAAAATTTAGGAGCTACTGCAGTTTGGTTAACTCCAGTAAACGAAGACAATGAAAAAGAATATTCGTACCACGGCTATGCCCAAACGGATTTATATAAAATTGATGGACGTTACGGAACAAATGAAGAATACCATGAATTGTCTCAACAATTAAATCAACGTGGAATGTATTTGATTCAAGATTATGTCACGAATCATTGGGGAATTTCACATTGGATGATTCAGGATTTACCGACTAAAGATTGGATTCATACGTTTCCAGAAGGAGAAAATGGTTTCCGTCGTTCAAATTACAGGACAACAACACAATTTGATCCTAATGCATCAGAAATTGATAAAATCGGAGCGTTAAACGGTTGGTTCGATACCACGATGCCAGATATCAATCAAGCGAATCCTTTGGTCTTAAAATACATTACACAAAATGCGATTTGGTGGGTAGAATATGCTGAATTAGGTGGATTGCGTGTGGATACATATCCTTACAATAACAAAGAAGGGATGGCAACTTGGGTAAAAGCAATTACAGATGAATATCCTAACCTGAATGTCGTAGGAGAGGCGTGGATGCATTCGCCGGCTCACGTTTCGTATTGGCAAAGAGATTCTAAAATTGGAGAAATGGCAGGTTACAATTCGAATTTACCTGCGGTAATGGATTTTTCATTGTACGCAAATATGACAAAAGCTTTTCAGGAAGAAGAATCTTGGGATAAAGGTTTGGTGAAAATCTACGAATCATTTACAAATGATTTCTTATATCCAGACATCAATAATTTATTGGTCTTTTTCGAAAATCATGATACGGAACGTTGGAATGAAATTTATAAAGGAGACATTAAGCCATATCAATTAGCAACGACTTTAATCGGAACGGTTCGCGGTATTCCACAAATTTATTACGGCACTGAAATCGGTATGGCGGGTGATAAAAATACTGGTGGAGATGCAGCGATTCGTCAAGATTTTCCTGGAGGATGGAAGAATGATAAACAAAATGCATTCAATCCAAATTCACGAACAGCATCACAAAATGCATTTTATGAATTTACAGCGAAAGTATTCAATTGGCGTAAAAACAAGGAAGTGATTCATTCAGGTAAAACAAAACATTATGCACCAATCCATGATGTCTATGTGTATTTCCGTTACAATGACAACGAATCGGTAATGGTGATTTTAAATAATAAATCGGACAAGCAAACTTTAAAATTGGATCGATTTGTAGAATCCATCAAAGGGTATAATACCGGAAAGGATATTTTATCTGAACAAAATTTCACAATTAATACCAATGGAGAAATTACAATCGATGGTAAATCTTCAATGATTATTGAGTTGAAAAAGTAGTATTAGGTGCAAGTCTTAAGTTATAAGACTTAAGGTAGCCTTCCGTCACTTCGAGTGAATTTTCGAAATGAAAAGCAGAAAATTTGTATCGAGAAGTAAGACGGAAACAAATGAAAAGATAAATCCTATAAGACTAAGCCTATCGAAGTTTTTTTTAGATTCTTCAATAACCTCAGAATAACAAAATCGTACAACGTATAACATCAAACGTAACACGTAAAAAAACAAAATGAAAAAATTAACAACAACTATATTTACTTTACTAGCCATTGGTGCATTAAATGCCCAAACCATAGAATCGCCATCGAAGCAAGTAAAAGTTAACTTCGAATTAACAGCAAATGGTCAACCATCGTATTCGGTAACGTATAAAGGAAAAGAAATTGTAAAACCTTCAACATTAGGTTTCGTTTTAAAAGATACAGAAGCTTTAGAAAACGGATTTACAGTTACAAATTATACGACTAAATCGGTGAACGATGCTTGGCAACCTGTTTTAGGAGAATACAAAGAAATTAAAGATATTCATAACGAAGGTACGTTTCAATTAACGCAAACTTCTACTAACCGAAATGTAAATGTTACGTTTCGAGTTTTTGATGAAGGTGTAGCATTTCGCTATGAATTTCCGAAGCAACAAAACTTAAATTACTTTATCGTTAAAGAAGAAAAAACGCAATTTAATTTAACAGGAGATCACCAAACATTTTGGCTACCTGGTGACTTCGATACACAAGAATATACCTACATCGAATCTAAAATTTCAGGAATCGATCACAGCAAAATTGATATGAATAATGGAATTGGAGTGAAATCAATTGGGAAACCTAATTCAGTTCAAACGCCATTACAAATGAAAACTGCCGACAATATCTATTTGAATATTTTCGAAGCAGCAGTGGTTAATTACCCCGTAATGCATTTAGAATTTGATAAAAATACGTATCAATTCAAATCACATTCTGCGAATAATGCAATTGGTGATATGGCTTATTTACAAGCGCCTTTCAACACACCTTGGCGTACGATAATGGTATCAGATGATGCTCGTGATATTGTAGGAAAAGGTCCACAAATGATTTTAAATTTAAATGAACCCTCAAAAATTGAAGATACATCTTGGATAAAACCCATGAAGTATGTCGGGATTTGGTGGGAAATGCACGTTGGGAAATCAACTTGGGATCGTCAAGGAACTCAAAACGCACAAAACCAAGTCGGGCAAGAGGCAATTAAATTTCCTCACGGCGCGACTACAGAAAATACAAAACGTTACATCGACTTTGCAGCGAAACACGGATTCGACGGAGTTTTAGTGGAAGGATGGAACGAAGGATGGGAAGATTGGTACGGGAACTGGAAAGAAGATGTCTTCGATTTCACAACACCTTATGCTGATTTCGATATCAAAGAGATTTCTGACTATGCAAAATCGAAAGGTGTAAAAATGATTATGCACCACGAAACTTCGGGTTCAGTAGCTAATTATGAACGTCGTTTTGATCGTGCAATGGAGGTAATGAAACAATACGAATACCCTGCAGTAAAAACAGGATATGTTGGTCGAATTATTCCAAGAGGAGAATTCCACGATGGGCAAACGATGGTGAACCACTTCAATTGGACGGTAGAGCGTTTTGCGGAAAATAAAATTTTAGTCAACACGCACGAAAGTTCTCGTCCTTCAGGTTATCACCGTACCTATCCAAACTATATCGCTGCAGAAGCTGGTCGTGGAAACGAATTCAATGCGTGGAGTTATGGAAATCCTCCAGCGCACGAAACGATTTTACCTTTCACGCGTCAGTTAGGTGGTCCAATGGATTATACGCCTGGAATTTTCGAAACAGAAATGAAAGTATATAATGTTGGTCGTGATACAAAAGTGCATACCACTTTAGCGAAACAATTGGCGTTATATGTGACGTTATATTCTCCGTTACAAATGGCGGCTGATTTACCAGAAAACTACGAGAAGTATGCCGATGCTTTCCAATTCATCAAAGATGTAGCAGTAGATTGGGACGATACAAAATACTTAGAAGCTGAACCTGGAGATTATTTAACAGTAGCGCGTAAAGCAAAAGGAACAGAGAATTGGTTTGTAGGTGCAATTACAGATGAAAAAGCTCGTCAGACAGAAATTAAATTAGATTTCTTAGCACCAGGAGTAACGTACGAAGCAACAATTTACCAAGATGCGAAAAATGCACATTGGGATAAAAATCCAAAAGCGTACGACATCAAAAAATTGAAAGTCAATTCAAAATCAAAACTGAAATTGAATTTAGCGGCGAGTGGAGGAACAGCAATTTCGATTTTTCCAATAAAATAAATGAAGTTGTAAGGTATAAGGTATAAGACTTAAGTCATAAGGCTTTTTGATAGGCTTAGAATGACAAAAAAAATGACATCCGATTTGTAGACGAGAGTCAATTCATTGAGAGAAATGTAAAAATGTTTACTGAGCGATAGCGAATGATATAAACATTTTAGTGAAACGAAATGATAATTGACCGTCGAAAATCGAAGTCTTGATTTTTTTGTTTCGTTTTTGTGTCAAGACAAAAATGGAAATTATAATCGTCCAATTTCTCGATACAATTCTTATCAGAATCACTCGAAATGACGATGATCGTAAAACGTAAAACAAACAATGTAAAGCGTAAAAAAAAAATGAAAAAACTAACACTTTCAATCATATTACTTTCTTCTATGGCTTGGGCACAAAATCCCAACCGTAGTTTCCAATCGTACAAAAAAGTACAGAATGGAGTAGAGGTAAAGACGAATGATGGAACTTATTATATACAACCTTATTCAGAAAAAATTGTCGAAACCTCTTTTGTACCGAATGGTCAACAAAGAAAAGATGGTTCTCACACCGTGATTATGAAACCTCAATCTGTTTCGTCTAAAATTAAAGATTCAAAAAAAGAATTAGTGATTGAAACGAAAGGGTTAAAAACGGTGATTAATAAGGCGCCTTTTCAAGTAAAATATTACTACAAAGACAAATTAGTCACTTCTGAAAAGTTAGGGTATCAACAAGTGAACGATTCAACTGAAACGATTCAATTCAACTTAACAAAAGACGAAGCGCTTTATGGTGCTGGAGCTCGTGTGTTAGGAATGAACCGTCGTGGAAATCGATTAGAATTATACAATCGTGCGCACTATGGTTACGAAACGGAATCGAAGTTAATGAACTTTACGATGCCGATTGCGATTTCATCGAATCAATATATGATTCACTTTGATAATGCACCAATTGGATTCTTGGATTTTGATTCGAAAAAAGCAAACGAATTAACATATGAAACGATTTCAGGGAATAAAAAATACCAAGTGGTCGTAGGAGATTCGTGGGCAGATATGGTAAGCAATTATACGAACCTTACAGGGAAACAAGAAATGTTACCACGTTGGGCAATGGGAAATATTGCCTCAAGAATGGGCTACCACGATCAAGCCGAAGTAAAATTTGTGGTGGATAAATTCCGTCGTGATTCAATTCCGTTGGATGGAATCATTTTAGACTTGTATTGGTTCGGAAAAACGGTACAAGGAACAATGGGGAATTTAGATTGGGATAAAGATAATTTCAATCGCCCAGATGAAATGTTAGCTTACAATAAAAAGCAAGGGGTTAAAACGGTTTTAATTACGGAGCCTTTTATTTTAACGACTTCATCGAAATGGAATGAAGCGGTTCAAAAAGATATATTAGCGAAAACAAAAGAGGGGAAACCGTATACGTACGATTTCTATTTCGGAAATACAGGGTTAATCGACATTTTCAAACCAGAAGCAAAAACCTGGTTTTGGAATGTGTACAAGAAATTCATTAATCAAGGAATTGATGGTTGGTGGGGCGATTTAGGAGAGCCAGAAGTTCATCCAAAAGCATTACAACATATCAATGGTTCTGCTGATGAGGTCCATAATATTTATGGATCAGAATGGGCGAAATTGGTATATGATGGTTACAAGAAAGATTTCCCAGAACAACGTCCTTTCATTTTAATGCGTTCGGCTTATTCAGGCGCACAACGTTATGGGATGATTCCGTGGTCGGGTGATGTGAATCGTACGTGGGGAGGACTTCACGGTCAAACCGAAATCAGTTTACAAATGGGAATGCAAGGAATTCCTTATATGCATTCAGATTTAGGTGGATTTGCGGGTAATTACGAAGATGATGAATTGTACACGCGTTGGTTACAATATGGCGTGTTTCAACCGATTTACCGTCCGCACGCCCAAGAAGATGTGCCATCAGAACCAATTTTTAAAAATTTAGCAACGAAAGAATTAGCGAAACAAGCCATTGAGTTACGTTACCAGTTAATTCCTTACAATTATACACTAGTCTACGAGAATAGTATTTCTGGGCAACCATTAATGCGTCCTTTATTCTTCGAAGATAATTCGAACAAAGAATTATTGAATGTTGCGTCGACTTATTTTTGGGGTAAAAACTTTTTAGTGTCTCCAATTGTTGAAAAAGGTTTAAAAACGCAGCAAGTACATTTCCCGAAAGGATCAAACTGGTTTGATTTTTACACGGACGAAAAAGTCGTAGGTGGACAAGTTAAAGCAATAAAAACGGTTGAAAATTCTATCCCAACGTTTGTTCGTGGAGGAAGTTTTATTCCAATGGCGAAATTGGTTCAAACCACAGAAGATTATAACTTAGATGAATTTGAAGTGCATTATTTCTTGGATGAAACTGTAAAGCAATCTTCTGACTATCTTTATAACGATGATGGGAAAACGCCAAATGCTTTTGAAAAAGGATTATTCGAAAAAATTAATTTTACTTCAAAAGTTGAAAAATCATCTGTAAAGATTGAGATAGCAACAGAAAAGGGAAAGAATTACCAAGGTTCTAAGAAGAAAGTAAAATTAGTGATTCATAATGCACCATCTAACTTGAAATTGAATGAAGGTTTAAATGGTACTTATGATGCGGCTAAAAAACAATTTATTGTAGAAGTCGCTTTAGAAGCTGTAGGTAAAACACAAATTAATTTTAGTTTCTAATTCATCCATCAAAACACAAATCCAATGAAAAAAGTATTATTCAGTATAGCGTTAGGAAGTTTGTTTTTGACTTCTTGTTCAAAAACAACTTTACAAAGCACGCAACAAATTTCGAAAAGTGACCAACCATTTGTTTGGAACGGTGCGAACGTATATTTTTTACTAACAGATCGTTTCAACAATGGCGATACAACCAATGATGTCAATTACGGAAGAACGCAAGAAACAGCGAAATTAAGAGGTTTCGAAGGTGGAGATTTACGTGGCGTAATCCAAAAAGTAGAAGAAGGATATTTTACTGATTTAGGTGTAAATGCGATTTGGATGACGCCTTTAGTGGAACAAATTCACGGAGCAGTTGATGAAGGTCAAGGTCCAACCTATGGATTCCACGGGTATTGGACAAAAGATTGGACGACTCTAGACAAAAACTTTGGAACGGAAAAGGATTTAGAAGAATTAGTTAACAAGGCACACGCGAAAGGAATTCGAATTATGTTGGATGCGGTAATCAATCATACAGGTCCAGTAACGGAATTGGATGAGGTTTATCCAGCAGATTGGGTTCGTGTTTCACCACATTGTACGTATGATAATTACGTGAATACAACTTCTTGTACGTTGGTTAAAAACTTGCCAGATATTTTAACCAACAAAGAAGAAGATGTAGCGCTTCCTATGCAATTGTTAGAAAAGTGGCAAAAAGAAGGTCGATTAAAACAAGAAATCGAAGAATTAAATACATTCTTTGCGAAATATAATCTTCCCAAAGCACCGAAATATTACATCATGAAATGGTTGTCAGACTATATTCGTGATTATGGGATTGATGCGTACCGTGTGGATACCGTAAAGCATACAGAAGAAGAAGTTTGGAAAGTATTTGCCGTAATTTGTAAAGATGCGTTTAAGGAATACAAAGAAAATAATCCTCATAAAGTTTTAGACAATAATGAATTTTTCTTGTTAGGAGAAGTGTACAATTATACGATCAATGAAGGGCAGAATTTCTCTTTCCCGGATAAGAAAGTGAATTATTTTGAACATGGATTTGATGCCTTAATCAATTTTGATTTGCGTTCATCACAAAACGAAACCTATCAAAAATTATTCAATCGCTACGATGATATCATCCACAACGAAATGAAGGGTAAAACGGTAATGAATTATATTTCTTCTCATGATGATGGTTCGCCTTATGATAAAGAACGTAAAGATGCTTGGGATGCAGGGACAAAGTTATTGTTAACACCTGGTATTTCTCAAATTTATTATGGTGATGAAACGGCTCGTCCTTTAGTAGTTGAAGGAGCAGAAGGAGATGCGAATCTTCGTTCATTAATGAATTGGGAAGCGATTCAACCTAATTCAGAAACTTTATCATTACTATATCATTACCAAAAATTAGGTCAGTTCCGTAACAATCATCCCGCAGTAGGAGCAGGAAAACAAACCGTATTAAAAGCTGAGCCATATATTTTCCATCGAAAGTATAACGATGACGAAGTGATTATAGCTTTAGATTATTTTAGAGAAGATAAAATGATTGAAGTTGTTGGTTTATGGAAAGATGGAACAAAAGTGCGCGATGCATACTCAGGCATAACATCAGTGGTTAAAAATGGAAGAGTGATGATTTCAACTGCATCAGATGTAGTTTTATTAGAAAGAATTAAATAAAAGGAAAAATATAAACACATGATCAAACAATTTTTAGCTTTAAGTTTAATCGCTGGATTATTTATCACAAGTTGTGGTCAAAAAGATCAAGCAAAAACTGAAGTGGAACAAACGGAACAAAAAGAAGATATTATAGCACCTTTTACCTCTGATATGGCAGAAACTGCTGTAATTTATGAGGTAAATGTTCGTCAATTTTCACCAGAAGGAACATTTGCTGCAGTTACAAAAGAAATTCCGAACATTAAAAAATTAGGGGTTAAAATTCTATGGTTAATGCCTATACATCCAATTGGAGTAGAAAAACGAAAAGAAGGTTTAGGATCTTATTATTCCATTAAAGATTACAGAGGAGTAAATCCTGAATTTGGAACTGCAGAAGATTTAAAAGCTCTAATTGCAGAAGCGCATAAGAATGGGATTTATGTGGTGTTAGACTGGGTTGCGAATCATACGGCTTGGGATCATCCTTGGATGAAATCAAACCCAGATTTCTATGAAAAGGATGAAAAAGGAAACTTTGTGTCTCCATACGATTGGACAGATGTTGTATCATTAGAATATAATAATCCAGCAATGCGTAAAGCTATGATTGGAGATATGAAATATTGGTTGGATGAATTCAACATTGATGGTTTCCGTTGCGATATGGCTCATATGGTTCCGACAGATTTCTGGGCAGAAGCAAAGAAAGATTTAGCGAATGGTCGTGAAATTTTCATGCTAGGTGAAACGGAAGAACCAGAATTACTTAAAAATGGTGTATTTGATGCCGCTTATGGTTGGGAATTACACCACATCATGAATGATATTGCGAAATCGAAGAAAGATGTTTCTGCGATTGATGTATATATGGATAGTATTCAATACAAATGGGAGAAAGATGATTTCAAAATGTTATTTACTTCCAATCATGATGAGAACTCTTGGGCTGGAACGGAATATGAACGTATGGGAGATGCCGTTGAAACTTTTGCTGCACTTACGTATGCTTTACCATCAGTTCCATTAATTTATAATGGGCAAGAAGAAGATTTTAATCGTCGTTTAAAGTTCTTTGTAAAAGATTCAATTGATCGTAACCCAAATGCAAAAATGCGTGGAGTATATAAAAAATTAGGGGAATTAAAAGTAACGAATGAAGCGTTTAATGGAGGAAAAAATGCAGCTTCTTATGAACGTTTAAAAACCTCTGACGACAAATCTATTTTAGCTTTTAAACGTAAGAAGAATGCTGCAGAAGCTTACTTTATAGGAAACTTTACAAAAGCAAATAAAGAGGTGTTAGTACCTGTGTCTGGAACATTCAAGAATTTCATGACGGGTGAACAAGTTAGTTTAGATACCAACAATAAAATTGCTTTAAAACCTTGGCAATACTATATTTTAGTTCAGAAATAAGAAGAATTTAAAGATTATATTTTAAAAGTCGGATAGGAAACTATTCGACTATTTTTATGGTATAAAGATTGAGAAGCATTTGGTAAAACCATTAACTATGAAAAAAATAATATTAAGTCTTGTAATCATTGTATCGATTACTGCTGTTTCGTGTCAACCTAATTCAGAAACTAAACAAACGTATACTGAAATAGAAGATAACGGAACACAGAAAGTGGAAACGGTAGATCGTGATGAATCGCTTATCCAAGAAAACCAATTGCCAGAAAATGCACAGAAATTTATTAAAAATAATTTTGGAAGTGAATCTGTTCAAAACATAATCAAAGAGAAAAATGTAACAGGAGATGAATATAAAGTACAATTAGGAAACGGAATCAAAATTGAATTTAATGCCAATGGCGAATGGAAAGAAGTGAAAGCAGAGCTTCCAAATCAATCTGTAGGTGCATTATTCCTTCCTCAAGTTACGCGTGATTATCTTTCAAAAAATTATCCTGATATTGGAATTGAATCTGTAGACCAGGATGCACAAGGTATCGATATAGAATTGCTAAATAAGGTGGATTTAAAATTTGATCCCCAAGGAAATTTTTTACGTATTGATTAAAAAAAAGCTTCTATTTGAAGCTTTTTTTATAGAATATAATTTACTGAAAATGATTAAATTTAAAATATTTATCTAAAATACTATATTAAACCAATAGAGTTTAAGGTGTATTTGGTTATATTTACGATACAAATCAAGCATTCGCTATGGATAAGAAATTTTTAAGAGCATTAATTTTTAGACACCTAGATGGTATTGTTACAGCGCCAGTGTTAGCGAGTTTAGCCCATAAAGGTGTTCTTCACTATATCGTCGAAAATAAAAAAGTGACACTTTCTCAACTATCCAATCAATTTCAGACTAATGAAGGATATTTAAATGTCGCTTTACGTGTCTTAGCTTCGCAGAATATGTTGAGTTATGCGCTAGATTCCGTTAATGATGTAGTCACAATAGAAGTAAATAAATATTCTGAACGTGCATTTACTAATTATGATATCTACGAAGATTTATACCAATTTTTAAAATTAGATGAAGTTATTAACCGTAAAGATTTTTCGGATGAGTTTTGTAGGCATTGGATTCAATTGTTCGATAAATATGAAAATTATTTGCTAACAAGTAATGACAGTGAATTTGTAGAAAAACCTTTACACTTTCAAATCTGTAAACATATTGAGGGCGTATTAATCGGTCCACTTATCGTTCGTTTAGGAATGAGTGGATTGTTCCATAAATATTTTATGGAAGCTTCTTTCAGTGCGGATGAGTTTCATAAAAATCCCCAACATTTTGAAAAGATCCTAGACCGATTGGTGAAATTAGATTGGTTTACAAAACAAGGCAAGAATTATCAATTCACAGAAACAGGTTTATTCTTTGCCCGTCGCGCCTCTGCATATGGTGTAACTGTATCTTATTTACCTATGTTTTCGAAGCTGGATGATTTAATTTATGGATCACCTTCTAAAATTCGAGAAATTAAGGATGGTGAAGATGAAATTCATGTGGATCGTGAAATGAACGTATGGGGGAGTGGAGGAGCTCATGCTACTTATTTCAAAGTGATTGATGAATTTATCATGGATATTTTTAATCGCCCTTTAGACGAACAGCCAAAGGGAATTTTAGACATGGGATGTGGTAACGGAGCATTATTACAACATCTTTATGAAGTAATCGAACGTTATACTTTACGTGGTCGTCATTTGGATGATTATCCATTATTTTTAGTGGGTGCAGATTACAATCAAGCTGCGTTAAAGGTAACCCGTGCCAACCTGATCAAAAATGATATTTGGGCTAAAGTGATTTGGGGTGATATTGGAGATCCTGAACGTTTGTCAAATGATTTAAAGCAAGATTATAATATCTCTTTAAGTGAATTATTAAATATACGTACATTCTTAGACCATAATAGAATTTGGAGTGATACTTTCGGTACTGATAAAGAAGCAACTTCTACAGGAGCTTATGCTTATAGAGGTAAACGTCTAAGAAATGCAGATGTGGAAGAGAGTCTAAAAATCCATTTACAAAAATGGGCGCCTTACGTTCAACGCTATGGATTATTATTGATCGAATTGCATACGCTAGCGCCACAAATAACATCCAAAAATTTAGGAAATACTGCTGCATCAGCATATGATGCGACGCATGGTTTTTCAGATCAATATATTTTAGAAGTAGATGTATTCCATCGCATTTGTCAAGAAGCAGGATTATCTCCAGATGAAAAGTTATTTAAAAAATTTCCAAATAATGAACTTGCAACCGTAAGTATCAATTATTTGAAAGCATAAAAAAGCGAGGTGAAATTCACCTCGCTTTTTTTAATAAAAAATCTCTAATATTTGTTCCCTGTATTATCTTAAAACTACGTCAGCTTGACTAATTTTAAATCCATTTTGGTAAATGTCAATTTTATATGTTCCAGGTTCAAAGGCAGCATCTTCCCAATCAAAACTTACCGTTTGTCCAGCTCCATTTTGATAGTTAATTCTTACTTTATCAGAGTAAGCTACTTCTTCCCCAGAATGTAATTTTAATGTTCCAGCTTCAGCACCACCAAATTTTCCAATTTGTCCATTCGGTTTACGAATTGCAACATAAATATCTTTTTCTCCACTTACTGCTCGAGAGTTGCGATCAATATCAAAAGATACACGGATTTTATCCACTTTTTTTGCACGATCTTTTGTAACTTCTTTTCCGTTATTACGAACTTTTAAAGGTGCAATTTTGTGGTTAGATACAGAAAGTGTAGAACTTAATTCTTCTTCTTTTTCTTTTGCTACTTGACGTTCAGCAACACGCTCAGTTCTTTCAGTTGTTAAAGCTGTTGAAATACTATCTCGTTCTGTAGTCAATAATGCATTGTTTTTAACTAAAATGGCATTCTCTTTTTCTAAACGAACAATTTCAGATTTATACGTTGAGATTTCAGATTTTAAATTTTTAATCATCGCTTCTGCTTTCTTTAAATCTTCTTTAGAAGCATTCGCGTCATTTAAAATTTTATTAATCTCTTCTTGCTGAATTTGGATATTGTGTTCTTTATTCGCAAGTAATCCATCATTGTCAACAATAGAGCTTTTTAATTGCTCGTATTCGTCTTGTAAATTTTTATAATCAAATTCCAATTGCGTTTTCTCAGATGAGACAGTTGATAATTCTTTAACTGAATTAGCTAAAGTTTCTTGATTGTTTTTATTATCTACAAATTGATAAGCATTAAACCCTAAACTCAATAAAAGTCCTGCTCCTAAAGCAATTGGTAAAATGTTGTTTTTCTGTTTCTGTTCAGTCTGATTTTCCATTGGTAATTAAATTTGTGTTGTTATTTTTACTCCCATAAACATGCAAAATTGATTCCAAAAATAAAGGCAATCTAAAAAGATTGCCTTGTTGCTTGATTATGAGTAAATTATTTATTAAAAGTACCCGTGTAAATTGATGTGATTTTATTCAAATCAAAGTGTTTTTTTACGACTTCATTTACTTCTTTCACAGATAATTTTTCAATTTTTTGTTCTAAAGCTGTAAATTCATCAAACGAAATATTATTTAATAAGTACGAATTAGATAAACCGATTAGTGTACCATCACTACCTAAATTAGTTGCTCTCCCTGTCTTCCAGCTGGCAATATTCGTTTTTAATTCTTCAGCAGTAAATCCTTGTTCAATCGCTTTTTTGATCTCATCTTTAACAGCATCTTCAACCGCTTGACGCTTCGTAGGATTTAAGAAAGCGAAGTAACCCCAAGTCGCACTTTCGTTCTTTGGATCATTAGCAATATCTAAATAAGACCCTGCTCCATAACTGATACCTTCTTTCTCACGCAAACGCATAGGAATACGAGCCGATAAGAAACCTCCACTACCTAACATTTCATTGGCAATGACTAATGCGGGATAATCAGGATGGTTACGATTCATTTTAAAATTGAATACACCTACCGCAGCAGCATTTTCTTTATCGGCGATGTTAATGATTTTATCGGTTTTCTTTGTTTCAAAAACAGTTGGATAAGCCTTTTCAAATTTCGATTTACTGTTCCATTTCCCGAATGTATCTTCTAATAATGATTGAACTTTTGTTTTATCATTTGTTCCGATAACAGTTGCAACTCCATGATTTGCTCCCATGATGTTTTTATGGAAATCAACTAAATCATTACGTTTCACTTTTTTTGTTGCATCAATTAATTCTTGGAATGTAGCCGTATAGAAAATAGATGTTTTAGGATAATTGGTTGTAATTCTTGAAATCTCAGTAAACGCTACCGTTTGTGGATCGTTCATGTTTCCTTCAAGATAAGTTACATTTTCATTGATTGCTTTTTGTAATTCCGTTTCAGGGAATATAGGATCAGTAATCATATCTTTTACGATCTTCATCGTTTCATCTAATGATTTCTTATACGTATTAATCGAAACCGTTAAATTTTGACTAGAGAAACCAAAATATACCGAAGATTTTAATTCATCTAAGCGGTCTTTAATTTGTTCTTTGGTCATTGATTTTGTTCCTGCACTTAATAATTGTGCTGTTAGTTCACCAATGGTTTGTTTATTGGCCAAATCTTTTTCGTTTGATAAAGGTAAATTCAATGAAATGGAAACTTTTTCACCTTTAATTTCTTTATCAATAATTCCGAATTTTAAACCGTTTGATAATTGACCTTCAGAATAATTTGCTTTTAAATTTTTGATCGTTGCTTCAAAAGGTTTTGCCTCTTTTTCCATTTCACGACCTTTGTAGTTTGCCGTTAAATTTTTAATGTCAGCAGTTGTAATTTCAGTTGGTTTTACACGAACTTCATCTTTAGTCGGGATAAATACACCTACCGTACGATTATTGGATTTAAAGTATTTTTCAGCCACACGTTTTACATCCGCTAGAGTTACTTTTTCAACATTATCACGATAGATAAAATCCAGACGATAATCTCCAGAACCAATAATTTCACTTAAATTGATTGCTTGGTAAATGGTGTTATTGTTGATGTTTTCAATGTTTTTAATTAAGGAAGATTGCGCACGCTTAACATCTTCGTTTGTGTAATTTGTTGACGCAATTTTATCCAATTCTTTACGGATATCTTCACGAATAACCTGAATGTCTTTTTCCTTACTTACATCTGCACCGATAAATAAAAATCCAGCATCACGTAATTGAGGTAAGAACGACCATAAAGAAGAAACTTTGTGTGTATCAACTAATGATTTGTACAGATATCCCGAAGGATTAGAAGTTAAAATTTGATCTAAAACAGCTAATGCTGCATAATCTTTATCTGCAAAAGCAGCCGTGTGGTACATAATACCAACGGCTTGGCTATCTCCTGCACGTTTGATTTCTACAAAACGCTCTCCATCTTGTGCAGGTTCTACGGTTTGAATATTTTCTAAAACACGTGTAGGTTTTGGAATAGCTCCAAAATATTGGTTAATGTATTCTATGGCCTTTTTCTCATCAAATTTTCCGGCAATGACTAAAACAGCATTATCAGGTTGATAATATTTTTCATAGAATTTGCGCAATTGTGAAGTTTTTACACGTTCGATATCTTCACGAGAGCCAATGGTAGAATTTCCGTAATTGTGCCATAAATATCCTGCATTAATTACACGTTCCATCAAAATGCGGGTTGGATTGTTTTCGCCAATCTCAAATTCGTTACGAACAACTGAAAATTCTTTGTCTAAATCTTCTTGTAATAAAGTCGCATTAATCATACGATCAGCTTCCATTTCGATGCTCCAACGTAAATTATCTTCCGAGTAGGGGAATACTTCATAATAATTTGTGCGATCGTACCATGTAGTTCCATTGGCATTACCACCTTTGTCCGATAACATTTTTTTGATGTCACCTAAATTTGTGGTACTCTTAAATAACATGTGTTCTAGTAAGTGTGCCATCCCTTTCTCACCATATCCTTCATGCTTTGAACCCACATGATAGGTGATATTGACAACAAGGTTACTCTGTGAAGCATCAGGAATTAACAAAACTTGTAAACCATTGTTTAATTTGTATTCTTTAATTCCTTCTACTTGGGTTACATATTCTGCTTTAGATGAGTTATTTTTTTGGGCAAATGCATAAGGAGCAGAACCTAATACGAATGCCAAAACAAGTGAGTAAATCGTTTTTTTCATTATAGATTAACTTAGATTGTTGATTTGTTAGATATTAAATATATGCCTAATAAGTTGTAAATATTGTGATTATGTTACAAATCTTTTGTTAAATTTGTTTTGCAACAAACAAATGAAATGGAAACAAAAGAAGTAAATAAAATTACTTTCGAAGAATTCAAAAATCAAATCATTAATGATTACCGAATTGCTTTCTTATCACGTGAAGTCAGTCTACTTGGTCGTAGAGAGGTGTTGACAGGAAAAGCTAAATTTGGGATTTTTGGAGATGGGAAAGAATTGCCTCAAATCGCTATGGCTCGCGTTTTTAAAAACGGAGATTTTAGATCGGGGTATTATCGTGATCAAACTTTTATGTTCGCGATCAATGAATTAACTGTAGAGAACTTCTTTGCACAGTTATATGCGTTAACCGATTTAGAATATGAACCTGCATCTGGTGGTCGTCAAATGACTTCTCACTTCGCAACTCGTTCATTGAATGAAGATGGTTCATGGAAAAACTTAGCGGATCAAAAAAATTCAAGTTCAGATATTTCTCCAACGGCAGGACAAATGCCTCGTTTATTAGGATTAGCACAAGCTTCTAAAGTTTATCGCCAAGTAAAAGCAGCGGATCCAAAGCAACAATTTTCTCGTAATGGAAATGAAATTGCATTTGGAACAATTGGAGATGCGAGTACTTCTGAAGGTCATTTTTGGGAAACAGTAAATGCTGGAGGTGTTTTACAAGTTCCAATGATTATATCGATTTGGGATGATGGGTATGGGATTTCAGTTCCTGCACAATTTCAACGTACGAAATCAAATTTATCTGAATTATTATCCGGTTTTCAACGTACAGAGAAGGAAAGAGGATATGAGATTATTTCAGTTAAAGCTTGGGATTACCCAGGATTAATCGAAGCATATTCAAAAGCAGAAGAATTTGCAAGAGAACACCATATTCCTTGTATTGTGCATGTATCTGAATGTACTCAACCACAAGGTCATTCTACATCAGGTTCACATGAACGTTACAAATCAGAAGAACGTTTAGCTTGGGAAAAAGAATATGATGGAATTGTAAAATTCCGTGAGTGGATCATCAAATTCGGAGAATCTGCTCCTGAACCAATTATTTCACGTGAAGATTTAATTGAATTAGAAAACCAAGTTAAAAAAGAAGTGCGTGAAGCACAAAAGAAAACGTGGGATAATTATCTGAATCCAATCCTTTCATTAAAAAATGAAGCATTAGATTTATTAGAGAAAGTGCAAGCTGAAAGTGTGAATAACGCTTTTGTAGGAATCGAAATAAATCAGTTAAAAGGAAAATCATCTCCATTTAAACGTGATATTTTTTCTGCTATTCGTAAAGTTTTACGCATTGTTCGCGAGGAAAACTTAACGTCTAAAGCTGAAATGATTCAATGGTTGAATAACCAAATGGAAATTCAAGAAGATATTTATTCATCCTTATTGGTTTCGGGTTCAGCAGTCAATGTACCACAACAAGAAATCCTGTATGAAGGAGAAGAAATTTACGAAGATGGTCGTGTGATTATCCGAGATAACTTTGATAAAATCTTTGAAAAATATCCGAATACATTAATTTTTGGTGAAGACTCTGGAAATATCGGAGATGTTAATCAAGGGTTAGAAGGGCTACAAGCGAAATACGGTATCGAAAGAATTATGGATACTGGTATTCGTGAAGCAACGATTTTAGGACAAGGGATAGGTATGGCGATGCGAGGATTACGTCCAATCGCAGAAATTCAATATTTAGATTATGTCCTATATTGTTTACAAGGAATTTCAGATGACTTAGCTACTGTTCTTTACCGTACAAAAGGGGGACAAAAAGCACCTTTAATTATCCGTACTAGAGGACACCGATTAGAAGGGGTTTGGCATTCGGGATCACCAATGGGAGGAATTTTAAATTTAGTACGTGGTGTAAATGTTTTAACGCCTCGTAATTTAACGAAAGCAGCAGGTTTTTATAATACATTATTGCAATGTGATGAACCGGCAATTGTTGTAGAAAGTTTAAATGGATACCGATTAAAAGAACAAGTTCCATCGAATATCGGAGAATTTACAACTCCAATTGGAGTAGTGGAAATCACAAGAGAAGGAGCTGATGTCACGTTATTAACTTATGGATCGACATGGCGAATTGTTATGGAAGCAGCAAAAGAGTTGGAACAACTAGGAATTTCTGCTGAAGTAATCGATGCTCAATCGTTATTACCTTTCGATATCAATCATGATGTAGCTCAATCGTTAAAGAAAACAAATCGTTTGGCTATCATTGATGAAGATGTACCAGGAGGTGCAACTGCTTACTTATTACAGGAAATCATCGAGAAACAATCGGCATATTTTAGTTTAGATAGTAAACCGATTACCATAACGGCTAAAGCTCACCGTCCACCATACGCAACAGATGGAGATTATTTCTCAAAGCCATCAGTTGATGAGATTGTAGAGCGAGTTTACGAAATGCTACATGAAGCAAATCCAACAAAATATCCTTCTATTTACTAGAAATTAGAAGAATTCATACAAAAGTGTTCAACTGAAAAGATGAACACTTTTTTTATTATTGTATTTTAGTAAAAAATTATTCCCATGAATTTTTTCAGATCTCTTTTAGTTGTTGTAATCACATTCATACATTTTTATGGTTTTGCTCAAGTTATCGAGGTAAAACCTCCACAGAATATTGCAACCATTCAAGTATTTAATCCCCAACGCAATGATAATACTCCAATCATTAAATTAAATTCCAATGAATATTTATTGTTTTTGTTTGATGATTTAGATGCTGGCTATAAACGCTACAATTATAAGATTGAACATCGAAACGCTGATTGGTCAGAGTCTGGAATATTTGAATCTGAATTTATTCAAGGACAAAACAGTGATTTTATTCGTACCCATAAGAATTCGTTTAATACCTATAAGAAGTATACCAACTATCAATTGCAGTTTCCGAATCGAGAAATGAATGTGAAATTAGGAGGAAATTACTTGTTGAAAGTCTATTTAGATAATGAAGATCAGCCTGTTTTTACTAAGCGATTCGCAGTCTATCAAGGTAACGTAGAAGTTGGTATGCAAACTTCTCGTTACAATAATCCGGTAAACAAAGAAGTGAACCAAAGAATACAAACAATCGTTTCAAGTGGTTCACAAAATTTTACAGAAACACCGGATGGTGGTCGTTTATTTATCATGAAAAACAACAATTGGAATGAACACATCACAGATATTCGTCCCGATTTTACACGTAACAATCAATTAACGTTTAATAATGTAGAGTGGACATTTGAAGGAGGGAGTGAATATAATTGGTTTGATACTAAAAATTTGGATGTACCTGGTTTAACTACAGAACGTAACTTCAGAAAAGATTCAGTGTATCACACAGTTTTACGGGTAGACTTTCCGAAATACAATTTACCATATGACGATTTTGGAGATGTCAATGGGAATTTCTATATCCGAAATAATCGTTATGGAAACGAATATTTAGCAGCATCAGAAGCAGACTATTCTTGGATCTATTTTGCTTTAGATGCTTTTGAAGATCAAAACGGGCAATTCGAGCCTTATGTTGTAGGAGCTTTTAATAATTGGGAAATTTCGCCTACATCGAAAATGAAATATAATTCAGAATCCAAATTATGGGAAAATGAATACTTTCTGAAACAAGGATATTACAATTATCAATATGTAGTTCTAAATAAAAAGACGAATCGTATAGAACCAAGTTATGTCAGCGGAAGTTTTTGGCAAACAGAAAATATGTATCAAGGTCTATTTTATTATCGCCCTTGGGGAGGACGATATGATATCTTAATGGGCTATGGTGAAGCCAATACAAGAAGATAGATGAAAGTTACTTCAAGTAACTATTTATAATCTTTGGTATATTGTAAAATGTTTTGTTATTTCGTGCACATTAACATGAATTAACAAACACACTTATTATGAAGAAAAATTTACTTCTACTATCTTTACTTTCTTTACCAGCATTTGGTTTTGGACAAGTCGTATTAAATGAGACTTTCGATAATGGAATTCCATCATCTTGGTCAATACAACAAACTAATGCAAATGAGTCATGGGAATCTTATGATTTACAAGGGAATATCGTTGCAAGCGTTACATATGATGCGAATTTAGAGCAACAAGATGAGTGGATGATTACACCAACTATCGATTTATCAAATGTTACAGGAGCATATTTTTTGACATTTGATGCAAGTTTAAGTTATTCTTGGTCGATAAGCCCTCAAAATACATATGATGTATTTGTAAAAGTTTCGACTGATAACGGAGCAACTTGGTCTCAATTATGGACAGAATCGGATTTAGGTACATTTGGCGATTATGAAATTACGCCTGTTCGCATTGATTTATCAGAATATATGGGACAATCTAATGTGAAGATTGCTTTTCAATATGTAGGATTAGATGGTGCACAAGCTATTATTGACAATGTAAAAGTTGAAGGATTTGAAGTAGCACCTACTGTACCTAATTGTAGCGCATTAATATCGCCAGCGAATGGAGCTACAGGTGTAGAATTTTCACCAAGTATCCAATTGGTATGGGAAGCACCAACTTCAGGTGATGCACCAACTGCATATGAAGTACATTTTGGAATTAATCCGACACAGTTAAATCTATTAGGAGCTACTCCTAATACAGCGGTTGGAATTACTGCAGCATCAGCAGATACCACTTACTATTGGTCTATTGTTCCTAAGAACGAAGTCGGAGCGGCTACAGGATGTGAAGTTTATTCGTTTACAACGACTACAGGTCCATTCTCACCTTATTGTGGTGATTTAAATTTCTCTAATGCTGTGGAACCAATTACAAATGTTTCATTCGCTGGAATTAACAACCGTACTGCTACTCAAAGTACTGTTAGTCATGAAATTTTCTTAGACCAAGCAGCAGATGTTACACCAGGTATGACATATACAATGTCATTAGAAGGAAATACTGATGGTGATTTTACAAATCGATTCTTTGTATTTATTGATTGGGATCAAAATGGAGTTTTTGATGAAAATGAATTGTATATGCCGTCAACAACTTTAGTTAACTCTACTGGGAATGATGGAAAAACAGTTACATTGGATATTACGGTTCCTGAAAATGCTGTTCAAGGTACAACTCGTTTACGTATAAAGAAAACATTTAATACAACTGAATATTCAAACCCTTGTTTAGCAGAATCATCTTACGGTCAAGCGGAGGATTATTCTGTCAATGTAGGAACATTATCTACAGTAGATACAACAAAATCTTCTATAAAAGTTTATCCTAATCCAGTGGTAGATTATTTAGTTGTAGAATCTTTCTCTGAAGCAAAATCCATTTCAGTTATTGATATTACAGGACGCCAAGTGTTATCTCAAAACGCATCGTCTAAAATAAATCGCGTGAATATGTCATCATTATCTGCAGGAACATACATTGTTACTGTTGAGTCAAATGATGGTGTCCAATCATTTAAAGTAATTAAAAAGTAGTTTTTTTTAACAAAAGATAATATGCCCTTGGTCGTTGATCAGGGGTTTTTTGTTATAAATTAGATGAGATTTTATGCTTATGAAATTTTATTCAATTATAGCTTTTCTTTTTTTATTAATTGGTTGCTCTAAAGAACAGAATATCCCCATTGATTTTTATTACTGGCGTTCGAATTATTCTTTAAATGATATAGAAAAACAAGCAGTAAAAGATTATGAAGTGCATAATCTTTATGTACGATTGTTTGATGTGGATCGAAAAGACATCCTTCCACAACCTATTGGTGTGATTAAAAATTTTGATGCATCAATGCTAGATGTCAATTATATTCCCACCGTGTTTATTACCAATCGAACATTTCAATCCATGAATGTATCCGAAGTTAAAATTTTAGCAAAAAACGTAAATCAATTGATTGCTGAGATTGCAAAAGCAGGAAAATTAGACAAATATTCTGAAATTCAGATTGATTGCGATTGGACAAAATCAACACGAGAGAATTATTTTCAATTTCTGAAAGAACTTAAGCAAATCTCAAATAAGCAAATTTCAGCTACTTTGCGTTTGCATCAAGTCAAATTTAAGGATAGGGAAGGGGTTCCTCCATTAGATAAAATGGTTTTGATGTGTTATGCTACTGAAAATCCATCAGAAGTGAAGGATAAGAATTCCATTTTAGATGTTGATTTAGCGAAAGATTATTTGGAGAATTTGGAGGATTATCCCATAAAGATGGATGTTGCTTTACCTATATATTCTTGGGCAATATTGACGAATCATTTAGGGAAAATCAAATTGATTAATTCTTTCTCGGAAGAAAATTTAAAAGATAAACCTGTAAAACCTTTAGGAAATGGAGTCTTTGAAGTTGAAGATGATTTTTTTATCGAGCAGTTTTATGTTAGTAAAGGATTTAAAATAAAAATTGAAAATGTTCCTAGTGAAACTTTAACGACCATGAAACAATTTATAAATCGTAAATTACATGATGATTATCGATTAATTTATTATCATTTGGATCAAAAATTTATTACCAATTATAATCTTAACCGTCTTTAATATGAAAAAAATAATCTTAGGTCTGTCCTTAGCGTTTGGACTATCTATACCATCTTTAGCTTGTGCTGATAGCAGTGAAGATTATTCTTATTATAATCTTTTCAATCAAGCCATTATCCATTCACCGCAATATCAACCATTTTTAATGACTTTTGATAATCCTTATTACGATACAACAGGTGTTGATATGAAGGATGAAAAAATTGAAGATTGGTCAAAATATCTGAATATTTCTTATGATGATGCATACTATTTAGTCTACAAAGTATCTAAACAATCTGTAGACCAATTAACAAAAACGGGTAAAACCGCGGATCAGAAACTAAAATTTGCAAATTCATCATTTGTTCAAAAACATAAACAAGCACTTTTATATTTATCGTATGCGAAGTATTTAGAACCATACATGAATCACAATTATATTGATACAGGTGAATCATGGAGCTATATACCGCGCAATGATCAAAAAGCTACACTTTTAGATTACAATAAAGTAATGGATGTTTTGGAGCGCAGTTATAAAGCGGAATCGGATACAGAATTGAAAATGCGATATGCTTATCAAATGGTTCGCTTTGCACATTATTCGAATCAATACAAAACGGCAATTCAGTTGTTTAATCAATACGTTAAACCCTTGAATACTAAATCCACGATGTATTATTATGCTTTAGATCAAAAAGCAGGAGCGGAGCGTGCAGTTGGGAATTACATCCAAGCCAATTACGATTTCTTTGAAGTATTTTCTCACACCAAAAACAGAAAAGAAAGTGCTTATAATTCAATGAAAGTAACTCAGGATTTGAATTTTGAACAAATGCTATTGAAGGCGAAAACCAATCAAGAAAAAATGGATTTATATCTATTGATTGGATACCGAGAGTTTAGTAATCCATTGGCAGCTATGCGACAAATCACGAAATTAGATCCAAATGCTGAACAAGCAAAAGTATTATATGCTCGTGCTATTAACTTGATTGAACGAAATTATTTACTTCAATATGCGAACGGGAACAATTGGTCTGATAAGAAAGTAAATCCATCGAAATTGCCCTCATTATCTCAAAATGGTTTTGATACTGATTTGCCAACTAGTTTTTTAAATGAAACTTTAGCTTTAGGAAAAGAACAAGCTCAAAAAACTAAAGATGGAGATTTTTGGAATCTTTCAGTGGCTTATTTAGCAACAATTTCGAAGGATTTTTCGACGGCTAAATCTTATTTAAGTAAGGTAAATTCGAAACATTCCGATTTTATTCTACATAAAAAAATGATTGAAATGCTGATGGATCTGAATCAACAGGACAAAATTACACCGGCTTATGAACAAAGTATTATGGCAAAATATGGTGAGATTTTAAACTTTGAACTGAAATATCCAGCAGAATACGAATATGGAGCTAAGATTTTTACGGATGATGAATTACTAAAAGATCGTTTTAGAGAAATTGCGAAAGATATTTTAGCCAATCGATATTTTTTACAAGGTGATAAAGCAAAAGCTTTTTTAATTCATAATTCGATTTATGATTTGGCATACAATGTCAATTGGCCATTACTGAATGCTATTGATGCACTCGATCAAAAGTCCAATAAGAATGAGTTTGAAAAGTATTTGGTTTCGAATATTACTTATTTCAAATATAATGAGAATACGTATGAATCTTGGAAAGAAAAATCAAAATTTAAGTTAGCAGATTTTATAGCAAACTATAAAGGAACTTTATATTTGAAGGAGCGTAAATTTGATTTGGCGAAGCGCGAATTTTCAAAAGTCCCGACCGATTTTAGCATCGAAACATCATCTTATTATACATTGGATAAAAATTATTCGTACAATTGGTATAGTGGTATTTCTAACGGAATTTTTGGATACAATAAAATAGAATGTTTTACATGTCCCGAGTCTGAAGTGATTTCCAAGCCGTATGTTTCGGAGTTTACATTCATCAAACCTAAAATGAATAAATTAGAATTGACGGAAGCCATTATTAAGTTAGTAGATATCGCAAAGAAATCGGATGAATGTGGAATTAAAGCAAATTATTTATTAGCTAATTTCTATTATAATACGACTTCTTTAGGCTATTTTAGAGAGCTTCTATCATTTGATCGCAACAACGAACATGGTCCAAAGTTTCATAAATTCATTAATCCAAAATTTGAAAATAAAATAATGGATGAGCTTTTTATCAATTACTATAAGAATTATGAAATGGCAGCTCAGTATCTAAGTAATTATACGATTAGTTCCGACTATATAAAAACAGCTTTAGCGAAAGTAAAAGATCCAGAATTGAAAGCTCAAATTCTATTTACAGCTTCTAAAATTGAACAGGGACAATTTTATGATTATGCTGCAAATAACTTAACGGACTATGAATGGTACATTGATTTTGCTACGGATGAAATGATTAAATATAAGGTGAAAAATTACCGAAAGTATTTTGATCAACTGAAATCTTTATCTTCGACAAAAACATATAAAGAAGTAAAAAGTAACTGTAAGTATTTTGATACCTACGTTAATTTATAAAAAAAAGGTTCTCCAATGGAGAACCTTTTTTTTATATTATAGTATTTCAGAAGCCGGGATGAGAACCGATTTCGTAGGATATGTTCTTCCGTCAGGAAATCCTAATTGTAAAAAGACTTCAAGTGTATCTTGAGGAGTTAAAACTTCACTTAATTGTTTATTTGAATCTTGAGGTAAAATTTCTACTGTACTTTGATAGGAATAAGAATCTCCTATTTTTTTTGCGTTTTTTGAATCAAATATACCTTTAATACGAACTTTTTGTTCTTTAAAAGATTGTGTTTTGATATGGCCGATCACACGTTGATCTGGAAATCGATATTTTTCTTGTATGGATTTTAAGTCAGCATTTGTGGATAAAGTAATTTCAAAATTTCCTTTATTTTTTTTGATTTCCACCAATTCACTTGCATAAGTTTTGTTGTCTAAATGGCATGAAAATAAAAGTCCAAAAAATAAAAGTCCAAAAAGTTTTCTCATAATAGGAGTGGATAGTGTTCATCTGTAGTTACAAATGTATCAAATCGAATCCATTTATTTTTCTTAAATTTGAAGGGCTTAAAAAAAGCAAACAAAACAAAATATTATAAAGAAATGGCTAAATCATTTGCACAAATTCCTACTGTCGTAAACGAAGAGGTAAAATCTTATGCTCCTGGATCTCCAGAAAAAGCAGAGTTATTAGATACTTATAAGAAAATGTATAATGAGGTAATTGAAGTTCCTCAATATATCGGTTCTGAAGAAATTTACACTGGTGTGAAGAAAGAGATTCGTCCACCACATGATCACCAAAAAGTAGTTGGTTACTATCACGAAGGTACGCAAGCTGATGTACAAAAAGCAATTGATACAGCATTAGCAGCAAGAAATTCTTGGGCAAATATGGCGTGGGAAGATCGTGCAGCAATCTTCTTAAAAGCAGCAGATTTAATCGCCGGTCCTTACCGCGCAAAAATGAATGCAGCTACAATGATCGGGCAATCAAAAAATGCAATGCAAGCAGAGATCGACTCAGCATGTGAGTTAATTGACTTTTTACGTTTCAACGTGAAATTCATGACAGAAATCTATGCTGATCAGCCAATTTCATCTCCAGGGGTTTGGAATAAAGTAGAATATCGTCCTTTAGAAGGATTTACTTTTGCGATTACGCCATTCAACTTTACAGCAATTGCTGGGAATTTACCATCATGTATGGCTTTAATGGGAAACGTTGTAGTTTGGAAACCTTCAGACAAACAAGTTTATGCAGCTAAAGTCACTATGGAAGTGTTCAAAAAAGCAGGTTTACCAGATGGTGTAATTAATATGGTCTTAGCTGATCCAGCGGAAACGGCTACAACGTGTATTTCTCACCCAGATTTTGCAGGGTTACACTTTACAGGTTCAACACATGTTTTCAAACATTTATGGAAACAAATTGGAAATAATGTTGATATTCACAAAACTTATCCACGTGTAGTAGGAGAAACAGGAGGAAAAGATTTTGTAATGGTTCACAAATCTGCATGTCCTACAGAAGTAGCAGTAGGTTTAGTTCGTGGAGCATTCGAATATCAAGGTCAAAAATGTTCAGCGGCATCTCGTGCATATATTCCGTCGAATTTATGGCCAGAAGTTGAGAAACAAATGAAAGAAATGTTAGCTACAATTACAGTAGGTTCTCCAGAAGATTTCTCAAATTTTGTGACTGCTGTGATTGATTCGAATTCATTTAAGAAAATTACAGGATTTATTGATCGTGCAAAAGCATCTTCTGAAGCAGAAATTATTGCTGGAGGTACTTATAATGATGAAGTAGGTTACTTTATTGATCCTACAGTGATTGTAACTACAAATCCTAAATACGAATCAATGACGGATGAAATCTTCGGACCTGTGTTATCTATCTATGTTTATGATGAGAACCAGTATGAAGAAACTTTAAAATTAGTGGATGAAACTTCGGCTTATGCTTTAACAGGTTCAATCTTTGCTCAAGATCGTGCAGCAGTAGAAACAGCTTATAAAGCGTTAGAAAATGCAGCAGGTAATTTCTATATTAATGACAAGCCAACAGGAGCAGTTGTTGGTCAACAACCATTCGGTGGAGCACGTGCTTCTGGAACTAATGATAAAGCAGGTTCAGCAATGAACTTATTACGTTGGGTTTCTGTCCGTACAGTGAAAGAAACATTAGTACCAGCGAAAGATTATAAATACCCATTTTTAGCAAAATAATATTTATCTTTATAGCCCCGCAAGAGCGGGGCTATTTTTTTGATAATGAGCAAGAATTCAGAAACAGCAGTAAAGGCTTCAGTATTCAGTATTATAGGGAATGCGAGTTTAGCGTTAATTAAATTTTTAGGAGGTTACTTTGGGAACTCTTATGCTTTGATTGCTGATGCTATCGAGTCTTCAACTGATGTTTTCTCTTCCATTTTAGTTTTCTTAGGATTAAAATATTCGTCTCGTCCGGCCGATGAAAATCATCCCTATGGGCATGGAAAAGCAGAGGCATTAATTACTTTTTTAGTTGTATTATCACTTATTGTTGCTGCTATTGTTATTGCGTACGAAAGTGTTCATAATATTTTTACACCTCACGAACGTCCAGAAGCATTTACATTAATTATTTTGGGAGGAATTATCATTTTTAAAGAAGCTTCTTTTCAATATGTGATGAAGAAAAGTCGCCAAACGAATAGTTCTTCTTTAAAGGCAGATGCCTGGCATCATCGTTCAGATGCTATAACCTCTCTAATGGCATTTATCGGGATTTCGATTTCTTTGATTATGGGTGATGGATGGGAAATAGCCGATGATGTAACAGCATTAATTGCATCTGGATTTATTATTTTTAATGCTTACAATATTTTAAGACCAGCACTTGGTGAAATGATGGATGAGGATCTTTACGGAGTTGAAAACGAAAGAATCAAAGTTATTGCTCGTAAAGTACCAGGCGTAAAAGCTGTTGAGAAATGTGTGATGAGAAAATCAGGAATGGTTTATTTTGTGGATATGCATGCAGTAGTTAGTGGAAGTTTATCGGTCGCTGAAGGTCATGCAATTAGTCATTTGATTAAAGATCGAGTAATGGAAGTTATCCCAGAAATACAAGATGTGCTCGTGCATATCGAACCTGATTTTGTTTCGATCGAAGAATATTATAAAAATTTTAGAAAAATATCAATCAATAGAGAGCTGTAATACATACAGCTCTTTTTTTTTGCAATCCATGTATTTTCGATTAGATCGTTATTTTACCCAATTTAAAATTACAGAAAGAGCGCATCAACAAGGTATTGTTAAAGCTTAAAAACATTCTATTTTAGATGGATACAAACATTTTTTTAAACAAATTAAATAAGACTTTTATAATAGAATCAATCCTGTAATTTTGCAGGTTATTATATTTTGTTAAATTTGATATTATCAATCAACAAAAAAATGAATTATTTAGAAAACGAAAATTTAGAACTGATTGCACAATCTGCAAGAGAATTTGCAGAACAATATATTCGTCCAAACATTATGGAATGGGACGAAGCACAAACGTTCCCTGTAGAATGTTTCAAGGAATTAGGTAAAATGGGATTCATGGGAATCGTAGTTCCTGAAGAATATGGAGGAAGTGGATTATCTTACGATGAATATGTAACGATTGTTGACGAAATTTCTCAAGTTGATCCTTCAATCGGGTTATCTGTTGCAGCACACAATTCATTATGTACAAACCATATCTTAACGTTTGGAAATGAAGAACAAAAGAAGAAATGGTTACCGAAATTAGCAACTGCTGAATGGATTGGAGCTTGGGGATTAACAGAACATAATACAGGATCTGATGCAGGAGGAATGTCAACTACTGCTGTAAAAGACGGTGATGAGTGGGTGATTAATGGAGCGAAAAACTTTATTACACATGCGATTTCTGGTGATGTTGCAGTTGTAATGACAAGAACTGGTGAGAAAGGGGCTAAAAACAATGCAACAGCTTTCGTAATTGAAAAAGGAACACCTGGGTTTACTTCTGGTAAAAAAGAAAATAAATTAGGTATGCGTGCCTCAGAAACCGCTGAATTAATCTTTGATAATGTACGTGTTTCTGATGCAAACCGTCTAGGTGAAGTAGGAGAGGGATTCAAGCAAGCATTGAAAATTTTAGACGGAGGTCGTATCTCTATTGCAGCTTTATCTTTAGGGATTGCTAAAGGAGCTTACAAAGCCGCATTAAAATATGCTCAAGAGCGTCACCAATTCGGTCAAGCAATTGCCAATTTCCAAGCCGTGAACTTCAAATTAGCAGAAATGGCAACAGAAATTGAAGCTTCTGAACTTTTAATTCGTAAAGCATCGTATTTAAAAAATAAACATTTACCGATGGCAACTGAAGGTGCAATGGCGAAATATTATGCATCTGAAGTGTGTGTGAAAGTAGCGAATGATGCTGTACAAATATTTGGAGGTTACGGATATACAAAAGATTTTCCAGTTGAGAAATTCTACCGTGATTCTAAATTATGTACGATAGGTGAGGGGACGACAGAGATCCAAAAATTAGTCATTGGACGAAATATTTTAAAAGATTAATTAAAAAGGATTTGTTTAATAATTAAAGAGTTGTATATTTGCAATCTCAAAAAGAAATAGATAGAATTATGTTGATTATACCAGTAAAAGACGGAGAGTCAATCGAAAGAGCTCTAAAAAAATACAAAAGAAAATTTGATAAAACAGGTGTTGTACGTCAATTAAGAGCACGTCAGCAGTTCACAAAACCATCTGTTACAAATAGAATTAAGAAAAGTAGAGCAATCTACAAGCAATCTTTACAAGTTCAAGAAGAAGCTTAATTGTTGCTTAAAAATAAATGGAATTCGTAAGAATTCTTCTAAGACCTATTTATTAAAGTTTTATCTTTGGTAAATAGGTTTTTTTTATGGATTATACGCAGCAATTTTTAGATTATTTAGGGTTAGAAAAGAATTATTCAGCCTTAACAATAACAAGTTATAAACGTGATTTGGATGATTTTACCGCGTTTTATCAACAGGAAGAAAATTCAATAGAAATCCAAGAGGCTAAAAAGTCTCATATCCGCGCATTTGTGATGTTCTTATCACAAGAAAAAAAATCAGAGAAAACGGTAAATCGTAAATTGAGTACTCTACGTAGTTTTTATAAATACTTAATTAAAGAAAAAGTCTTAACCATCAATCCAATTGAACAAGTTCATTCTTTAAAGCGAAAGAAAGAAGTAGTTGTACCCTTTACTCAAAATGAAATTAGTGATCTCTTAGATAATGAGGAACATTTTTCAGATGATTTTGATGGAGTAAGAGATCGATTAATGATTGATTTATTGTATCAAACAGGGATACGTCGAGCAGAATTGATAAATCTCAAGGAGTCTGATATAGATTATAACCAGTTTTCGATAAAAGTATTAGGAAAAAGAAATAAAGAGCGATTGGTACCTGTATCAAAATATTTATTGCAAGAAATCGATATCTACAGAAAACAAAAAAATGAGCTCGGATTAGCTCAATGTACGAATTTATTTGTTACAAAAAAAGGGAAACCTTTATATGACACTCTTGTTTATTCAAAAGTTAAACATTATCTTAGTTTAATAAGTGTAAAACATAAAAAAAGTCCTCACATGTTGAGGCATTCTTTTGCAACCCATATGTTAGATTCTGGTGCGGATCTGAATGCTGTAAAAGATCTTTTAGGGCATTCAAGTTTGACATCGACACAGGTTTATACACATGGAAGCATAGAAAATCTTAAAAAAGTGTTTAATCAAGCTCACCCACGTGAGTTAAAAAAAGAGTAAACTATGACAATTAATGTACAAGCAGTTAACTTCGATGCTAAACCAGGTTTAGAGGAGTATTTAGAAAAGAAATTATCAAAGTTAGAAACGTTATCCGATAAGATCATTTCTGCACAGGTTTTTTTCAAAATTGAAAATACTTCTGAAAAAAATAATAAATGTATCGATATAAAATTAGAGGTTCCTGGAGATGATATTTTGGTGAAAAAATGTGGTCAATCTTTTGAGGAATGTATTGATTTGTCTGTAGATACGTTGAAAAAATTAATCATTAGAAAAAAAGAAAAAGTGAGTGAGCGTTAATCTCAATCAAAAAAAAACTGAAAATATTTTTACGAAAATTTGGTTTATTCAAAAAACCACGTAAATTTGCAGTCCGTTAAACAAAGAGAATGACTCTTGATAACGGACTGTTCTTTTGAAATGATTGAATAACTAAATTGCCGATGTAGCTCAGTTGGCCAGAGCAGCTGATTTGTAATCAGCAGGTCGTGGGTTCGAATCCCTCCATCGGCTCTATTTAGAAAATAATTTAGTGATAAATTTGGGGAGATACTCAAGCGGCCAACGAGGACGGACTGTAAATCCGTTGGTTTCACCTTCGCAGGTTCGAATCCTGCTCTCCCCACATTAACTAAATTTTAATCTTAAAAAGGTTTTGTAGATTTAAATTAATGATTAAATTTGCAAAGCTTTATTAAAGATGGTATTGCGGGAATAGCTCAATTGGTAGAGCGTCAGCCTTCCAAGCTGAATGTTGCGGGTTCGAGTCCCGTTTCCCGCTCAACTTTAAAACGAAGTTGAGCGTTGCAGGTAAATAAGTTTTATCAAGAGCTCTTCAAAGTGAAAATACTTTATATAAAGCTACAGTGTTAGAAATAACATTGTGTTTAGTGTAAATATTTAGTTTAAGTATAACAATAGAAATTAATAAAAAAGTAAAATGGCAAAGGAAACTTTCAACCGTAGTAAGCCGCACTTAAATATTGGTACTATTGGTCACGTTGACCACGGTAAAACAACTTTGACTGCAGCGATTACTAAAGTATTAGCTGATGCTGGTTATTCAGAAGCAAAAGCTTTCGATCAAATCGATAATGCTCCAGAGGAGAAAGAGCGTGGTATTACAATTAATACATCTCACGTAGAGTATGAAACTGCTAACCGTCACTACGCACACGTTGACTGTCCAGGTCACGCGGATTACGTAAAGAACATGGTTACAGGAGCTGCACAAATGGATGGTGGTATCTTAGTAGTAGCTGCTACTGATGGACCAATGCCTCAAACTCGTGAGCACATCTTATTATGTCGTCAGGTAAACGTTCCTCGTATCGTTGTTTTCTTAAACAAAGTTGATATGGTTGACGATGCTGAGTTATTAGAGTTAGTTGACATGGAGGTAAGAGATTTATTATCTTCTTACGAATATGATGGAGATAACACTCCAGTTATCCAAGGATCTGCTTTAGGAGCTTTAAACGGTGAGCCTCAATGGGTTGAAACTGTATTAAACTTAATGAATGCAGTTGATGAGTGGATTGAAGAGCCAGTACGTGACTCTGACAAACCATTCTTAATGCCAATCGAAGACGTATTCTCTATTACAGGACGTGGTACTGTAGCAACAGGACGTATCGAAGCAGGTGTTATCAACACAGGTGATCCAGTTGATATCGTAGGTATGGGAGAAGAAAAATTAACTTCTACTGTAACTGGGGTTGAGATGTTCCGTAAGATCTTAGATCGTGGTGAAGCTGGTGACAACGTAGGTATCTTATTACGTGGTATTGACAAGTCTGATATCCGTCGTGGTATGGTTATCGCTAAGGCTGGATCTGTAACTCCACACAAAAAATTCAAAGCTGAGGTTTATATCTTAACTAAAGAAGAAGGTGGTCGTCACACTCCATTCCACAACCGTTACCGTCCACAGTTCTACGTACGTACAACTGACGTAACAGGAGAAATCTCTTTACCAGAAGGTGTTGAGATGGTATTACCAGGAGATAACTTAACTATTACAGTTGAATTATTACAACCAATCGCATTAAACGAAGGTTTACGTTTCGCAATCCGTGAAGGTGGACGTACAGTTGGTGCTGGTCAGGTAACTGAAATCTTAGACTAATTATTAGTTTAAATAAATAAATCAGAAGACGTGGTAGTCTTCAAAGACTACCACTCTTTTTATTCTACGGGCATAGTTCAATGGTAGAATAGCGGTCTCCAAAACCGTTGATCAGGGTTCGAATCCTTGTGCCCGTGCTAATTTCACAACGATATGAAAATCGTAAATTACATTAAAGAATCTTTTATCGAGTTTAAAGATAATGTGACATGGCCAACATTCTCTAAGCTACAACAAGATACTATAATTGTTACAATAGCTACAGCTTTGTTAGCTATATTTTTGTATGCGGTAGATTCATCTTTTGCTTCAGTGCTTAATGTAATTTACAGCATATTTTAATTGTTTATACAAATTTCCCGTTCAGTAATTAAAGAATCATGAGTGATAAAAAATGGTATGTAATCAAAACTGTAGCTGGTCAAGAGTTAAAAGTTAAAGATTATATTGAAAGAGAAATTCAGTACCAAAATTTGAATGATTATATAGGACAAATTGTTGTTCCTATGGAAAAAGTGATTCAAACTAGAAACGGTAAAAAATATCAAAAGGAGAAAGTACACTTTCCTGGATATGTAATGATTGAAGCAGCTCTTCAAGGGGAGGTGCCTCACGTGATTAAGAATATCTCTGGAGTTATTAGTTTCTTAAGTGCAACTAAAGGTGGTGATCCTGTGCCGATGCGTCAATCAGAAGTAAACCGTATGTTAGGTATTGCGGATGAATTAGCCGTTAATGTAGATAATACTTACATGGCTCAATACGCTATCGGAGAAACTGTTAAAGTTATCGATGGTGCTTTCAATGGTTTCAATGGTACTGTTGAAAAAATTATTGAAGACAAACGTAAATTAGAGGTAATGGTTTTAATCTTCGGACGTAAAACACCTTTAGAGTTAAACTTCAATCAAGTAGAGAAAATCGCTTAATCACGATTTCCTCACAAATTATTAAAGTAGAATAAATTTAGGCTGCTTCCACATAACGCTTAATTTTAAGATAAAAAAAATGGCAAAAAAAATTGAAAAAGTTGTAAAACTTCAAGTTAAAGGAGGGCAAGCAAACCCTTCGCCACCAGTAGGACCTGCTTTAGGTGCTGCCGGAGTTAACATTATGGAGTTTTGTAAACAATTTAATGGACGTACACAAGATAAACAAGGTCAAGTATTACCTGTTGTTATTACTGTGTTCCAAGATAAATCATTTGATTTCGTAATCAAAACTCCTCCAGCTGCTGTTCAGTTAATGGAAGCTGCGAAATTAAAAAAGGCTTCAGGTGTTCCTAACCGTCAAAAAGTTGGTACTGTCACTTGGGATCAAGTTAAAGCTATTGCTGAAGATAAATTAGCAGATATGAACTGTTTTACAGTTGAGTCTGCAATGAAAATGATTGCTGGAACTGCACGTTCTATGGGGATAACTGTAAAAGGTGGTCAAGCTCCAGAATAATTTTAAAATAATTTAGACATGGCAAAGTTGACAAAAAGACAAAAAGAAGCGCAAGCTAAAGTAGATAAAAACAAATTATACTCAATCGAAGAAGCATCTTCATTAGTAAAAGAAGTTAACTACGCAAAGTTTGACGCATCAGTAGATATCGCTGTTCGTTTAGGAGTAGATCCTAAGAAAGCAAATCAAATGGTACGTGGTGTAGTTTCTTTACCTCACGGAACAGGAAAAGATACTAAAGTTTTAGCTTTAGTTACTCCAGATAAAGAAGCAGAAGCAAAAGCTGCAGGTGCTGATTATGTTGGATTAGACGAGTACTTACAAAAAATCAAAGAAGGTTGGACAGATGTTGACGTTATCGTTACTATGCCAGCTGTAATGGGTAAATTAGGACCATTAGGACGTATCTTAGGACCACGTGGTTTAATGCCTAACCCTAAATCTGGTACAGTTACTTTAGAAGTTGGTAAAGCAGTTGCTGAAGTAAAAGCAGGTAAAATTGATTTTAAAGTAGACCGTTACGGAATCATCCACGCAGGTATTGGTAAAGTATCTTTCGATGCTGATAAAATTAAAGATAACGCGAACGAATTAGTTCAAACTTTAATTAAATTAAAACCAACTGCTGCAAAAGGTACTTACGTAAAAAGCATCACGCTTTCTACTACTCAATCAGTAGGTGTTCCAGTTGATCCAAAAAGTGTAAACGCTTAATATTAGTAGACTATGGCAATGACAAAACAAGATAAAGCAGCAATGATCGAAGAATTACAAGGTGTATTAAATTCTTCAAAAATCATTTATTTAGCAGATATCGAAGGTTTAAACGCTGTTAATTCTACTGAATTAAGAAGAGCTTGCTTCAAAAGCAATGTTTCTTTACGCGTTGTAAAAAACACTTTATTAAAGAAAGCTATGGAGCGTGTAGAAGATAAAAACTTCGAAGAGCTTTATGGATCTTTAAAAGGGAATACTGCAATCATGACTGCTGAAGTAGGAAACGCTCCTGCTAAAGTAATCGATACTTTTAGAAAAAAGGCTGAGAAGCCAATCTTAAAAGGTGCATGGATTGAAGATAATGTATATGTTGGTGATGATAAATTACCTCAATTAGTAGCATTAAAATCTCGTGAAGAATTAATCGCAGATATTATTATGTTACTTCAGTCTCCAATCAAGACAGTTGTTTCTCAATTAGAGAACAAAGAAAATGCATCTACTGCTGAAGCTACAGAAGAAACAGCAGCTGAATAAGACGCACTCATATTATAAATAAAGTTGTAAAACAAAAAAAAACAAAACAATGGCAGATTTAAAAAAATTAGCTGAAGAGTTAGTAAACTTAACAGTTTTAGAAGTTAACGAATTATCTACAATCTTAAAAGACGAGTACGGAATCGAGCCTGCTGCTGCTGCAGTAGTTGTTGCTGCTGGTGGAGCTGGAGAAGCTGCTGAAGAGCAATCAGAATTCGACGTAATCTTAAAAGATGCTGGTGCATCTAAATTAGGTGTAGTTAAATTAGTTAAAGAATTAACTGGAAAAGGATTAAAAGAAGCTAAAGATTTAGTTGATTCTACTCCAGCAGTAGTTAAAGAAGCAGTTTCTAAAGATGAAGCTGAAGCTTTAAAGAAACAGCTTGAAGAAGCTGGTGCAGTAGTTGAATTAAAGTAATTTTACTTCCAACAAGATATAGGTTAGGGCCTTCACAGCTAGTGAAAGGTCTTAACCTTTTTACGCATAAAGTCATTTTATAAACCAAAATTCATTCGAAATTGGCCACTAAAGCAACAACAAACAACTCGACTGAGAACAAGCAAAGATTGAGTTTTTCATCTGCTAAAGCAGTAGCTCAGTTCCCTGATTTCCTTGACATTCAGATTAAATCTTTCGAAGATTTTTTCCAATTGGAAACAAGACCTGACCAACGCTCTAACGAAGGTCTTTATAGAACATTTGCTGAGAATTTCCCAATTACGGATACTCGAAATCAGTTTGTTTTAGAATTTTTGGACTACTTCGTAGATCCACCTCGTTACACAATCGATGAGTGTATTGAAAGAGGATTAACTTACAGCGTGCCGTTAAAAGCGCGTCTAAAACTATACTGTACAGACGAAGAACACGAAGATTTCGAAACTGTTGTACAAGACGTATATTTAGGAACTATTCCTTATATGTCTCCTTCAGGTTCGTTTATCATCAATGGTGCTGAACGTGTTATTGTATCTCAATTACACCGTTCTCCTGGTGTATTCTTCGGTCAATCTTTCCACGCAAACGGTACGAAATTATATTCTTCTCGTATTATTCCTTTTAAAGGTTCTTGGATTGAATTTGCAACTGACATCAATAGCGTAATGTACGCCTATATCGATCGTAAGAAAAAGTTACCTCTTACGACTTTATTACGTGCAATTGGTTACGAAAGAGATAAGGATATCTTAGAGATTTTCGACTTAGCTGAAGAAGTAAAAGTCAACAAAGCAAACTTAAAGAAAGCAATCGGACGTAAGTTAGCAGCTCGTGTTTTAAATACATGGCATGAAGATTTCGTAGATGAAGATACTGGTGAAGTAGTATCTATTGAGCGTAATGAGATTATTTTAGATCGTGAGACAATCATCGAAAAAGATCACATTGATCAAATCGTAGATTCTCAGGTTAAAACAATCTTATTACACAAGGAGGATATTAATTCTGCAGATTATAGTATTATCCACAATACTTTACAGAAAGACCCTACTAATACTGAAAAAGAAGCAGTAGAGTATATCTATAGACAATTACGTAACGCTGAGCCACCAGATGAGGAAACAGCACGTGGAATCATTGAGAAATTATTCTTCTCTGATCAACGTTACTCATTAGGTGAGGTAGGTCGTTATCGATTAAATAAAAAATTAGGTTTAAATATTTCGGAAGATATCCAAGTATTAACGAAAGAAGATATTATCTCTATCATTAAATACTTGATCGAATTAATCAACTCTAAAGCAGAGGTGGATGATATCGACCACTTATCAAACCGTCGTGTTCGTACAGTTGGTGAGCAAATGGCTTCTCAATTTGGTGTTGGTTTAGCTCGTATGGCTAGAACAATCCGCGAAAGAATGAATGTTCGTGACAATGAAGTGTTTACGCCAATTGATTTGATCAATGCTAAAACATTATCATCTGTTATCAACTCTTTCTTTGGTACAAACCAGTTATCTCAGTTCATGGACCAAACAAACCCATTATCTGAGATTACACACAAACGTCGTTTATCGGCATTAGGACCAGGTGGTTTATCTCGTGAGAGAGCTGGATTCGAGGTACGTGACGTTCACCATACACACTATGGTCGTTTATGTCCAATCGAAACACCAGAGGGGCCAAACATTGGTTTAATTTCGTCTTTATGTGTATTTGCTAAAGTAAATAACTTAGGTTTCATTGAAACACCTTACCATACAGTAGAAAATGGAGTTGTAGACTTAGAGTCTGAACCAATCTATTTATCAGCTGAGGAAGAAGAAGGAAAAGTTATTGCTCAAGCGAATGTTAATATCGGTGATAATGGAGAAATCTTAACTGAGCGTGTTACTGCTCGTGAAGACAGTGATTACCCAGTAGTTGAGCCAAACGATGTACATTTAATGGACGTAGCTCCAAATCAGATTGCTTCGATTTCTGCTTCATTAATTCCATTCTTAGAGCACGATGATGCCAACCGTGCGTTAATGGGATCTAACATGATGCGTCAGGCTGTTCCATTATTACAACCTCAAGCTCCAATTGTTGGTACAGGATTAGAAAAGCAAGTAGCTAAAGATTCTCGTATCTTAAATAATGCAGAGCGTGATGGTATCGTAACTTATGTAGATGCAAACAAGATTGTAGTTAAATATGATCGTTCGGAAGATGAAGAATTAGTAAGTTTTGATATTGCTGAAAAAACTTATAATTTAACGAAGTTCCGTAAAACGAATCAAGGTACTACTATTACATTAAAACCAATCGTTAAAGTTGGTGATCGTGTAGTAAAAGGTCAAGTTTTATCTGAAGGTTATGCGACAGAAAACGGAGAATTAGCAATTGGTCGTAACATGGTTGTTGCCTTCATGCCTTGGCAAGGGTACAACTTCGAGGATGCCATTGTAATCTCTGAAAAAGCAGTTCGTGAAGACTGGTTTACTTCTATCCACATTGATGAGTATTCATTAGATGTACGTGATACAAAATTAGGAATGGAGGAATTAACTTCTGATATCCCTAACGTTTCTGAAGAAGCTACGAAAGACTTGGATGAAAACGGTATGATCCGTATCGGTGCTGAAGTTAAACCTGGTGATATTTTAATTGGTAAGATTACTCCAAAAGGAGAATCAGATCCAACTCCAGAGGAAAAATTATTACGTGCGATCTTTGGTGACAAAGCTGGCGATGTAAAAGATGCTTCATTAAAAGCTTCTCCATCATTACGTGGTGTTGTTATCGATAAAAAATTATTCTCACGTAGTATCAAAGATAAACGTAAGCGTTCTCAAGATAAGGCAATCATTGACAGCATCGAAGCTGAATACGATGTTAAGTTCAATGAATTAAGAGAAGTTTTATTAGAAAAACTTTATGTATTATTAAACGGTAAAACATCTCAAGGTGTTTATAACGACTTAAATGAAGAAGTAATCAAAAAAGGCGTTAAATACACTCAAAAAATCTTATCTAGCGTTGAGGAATTCTTAAACTTAACAGGTGTTGAAACTATGTGGACAACTGATGAGGATAAGAATGAATTAGTAAAAGAATTATTACACAACTATAAAATTAAGTACAACGACTTACAAGGTGCATTAAACCGTGAGCGTTTCACAATTTCTGTTGGGGATGAATTACCTGCAGGTATCGTTAAATTAGCGAAAATCTATATTGCTAAGAAACGTAAATTAAGAGTAGGGGATAAAATGGCCGGACGTCACGGTAACAAAGGTATTGTTGCTCGTATCGTTCGTGACGAAGATATGCCTTTCTTAGAAGACGGAACTCCTGTAAATATCGTACTTAACCCATTAGGGGTACCTTCTCGTATGAATATCGGTCAGATTTATGAAACGGTATTAGGTTGGGCAGGTATGAAGTTAGGTCGTAAGTTCGCAACACCAATTTTCGATGGTGCTACAGCTGAACAAATTGACGAATTAACGGAAGAAGCTGGATTACCACGTTTCGGTACAACGTACTTATACGATGGTAATACAGGTGAGCGTTTTGCTCAAAAAGCAACTGTTGGTGTAATTTACATGTTGAAATTAGGACACATGGTAGATGATAAAATGCACGCGCGTTCTATCGGACCATACTCTTTAATTACTCAGCAACCATTAGGAGGTAAAGCACAATTCGGAGGTCAGCGTTTCGGAGAGATGGAGGTTTGGGCATTAGAAGCATTCGGTGCTGCTAATATCTTACGTGAAATCTTAACGGTTAAATCGGATGACGTTATCGGACGTGCTAAAACTTACGAAGCAATCGTAAAAGGAGAACCAATGCCAGAACCTGGTATTCCAGAATCATTTAACGTATTGTTACATGAGTTACAAGGTCTTGGATTAGACATAAACTTGGAAGAATAATAGGGTAACCTATTATTCTCCATTTTCGTTACTATAATATAATTGTTAGATACATTTCTATATGTCAACAAAAAACAAAACAAGTCAATTCTCAAAAATTCGTATTGGGTTAGCTTCTCCAGAATCGATTCTTCAAGAATCTAAAGGTGAAGTTTTAAAACCTGAGACGATTAACTATAGAACGCACAAACCAGAGCGTGACGGGTTATTCTGTGAGCGTATCTTTGGACCTGTTAAAGATTACGAATGTGCCTGCGGAAAATATAAAAGAATCCGTTATAAAGGTATTGTTTGTGACCGTTGTGGGGTTGAAGTTACTGAAAAGAAAGTTCGTCGTGAGCGTATTGGACACATCAATTTAGTTGTTCCAATTGCACACATTTGGTATTTCCGTTCACTTCCTAATAAAATTGGTTACATCTTAGGATTACCATCTAAGAAATTAGACATGGTAATTTACTATGAAAGATATGTTGTAATCCAACCAGGTATTGCTAAAGGGCCAGAAGGTGAAGAATTAAATAAACTAGATTTCTTATCTGAAGAAGAGTACTTAGATATTTTAGAAACTCTTCCGATTGAAAATCAATATTTAGAAGATACAGATCCTAACAAGTTCGTAGCGAAAATGGGAGCTGAAGCTTTAGAAGATTTATTATCTCGAGTTAATCTTGATGAATTATCTTATGAGCTTAGACACAAAGCACACCACGAGACTTCTAAACAACGTCGTACTGAAGCGTTAAAACGTTTACAAGTTGTTGAGTCGTTACGTGAATCAAATATGCACCACGTAAACCGTCCTGAATGGATGGTAATGCGCGTTATTCCGGTTATTCCACCAGAATTACGTCCATTAGTTCCATTAGATGGTGGTCGTTTTGCAACATCAGATTTAAATGATTTATACCGTCGTGTTATTATCCGTAACAATCGTTTAAAACGATTAATGGAAATCAAAGCGCCAGAGGTAATCTTACGTAATGAAAAACGTATGTTACAAGAGGCCGTTGATTCATTATTTGATAATACACGTAAAGCATCTGCTGTTAAAGCCGATGGTAACCGTCCGTTAAAATCATTATCTGACTCATTAAAAGGTAAGCAAGGTCGTTTCCGTCAAAACTTATTAGGGAAACGTGTAGATTATTCTGCTCGTTCTGTAATTGTTGTTGGACCGACTTTAAAATTACACGAATGTGGTTTACCTAAAGATATGGCTGCTGAATTGTACAAACCATTCGTTGTTCGTAAATTAATCGAGCGTGGAATCGTTAAGACAGTTAAGTCAGCTAAGAAAATTATCGATAGAAAAGAGCCAGTTGTTTGGGATATTTTAGAAAATGTAATTAAAGGACACCCAGTTTTATTAAACCGTGCCCCTACGTTACACCGTTTAGGTATCCAAGCATTCCAACCGAAATTAATCGAAGGTAAAGCGATTCGTTTACACCCATTAGTGTGTACTGCCTTCAATGCCGATTTCGATGGTGACCAGATGGCCGTTCACTTACCATTAGGACCAGAGGCTATTTTAGAAGCACAATTATTAATGTTAGCTTCTCAAAATATCTTAAATCCTGCAAATGGTTCTCCTATTACTGTCCCTTCTCAGGATATGGTACTTGGTCTTTACTACATGACAAAGATCCGTTACTCAACTGACGAAGTTAAAGTAAAAGGTGAAGGATTAACATTCTATTCTGACGAAGAGGTACAAATCGCTTACAATGAAAAGGCTGTAGATTTAAATGCACCGATTAAAGTTAAGACGACTATTCGTAAAGGAGATGAATTAATCGAAAATCAAATTATAGAAACTTCTGTAGGACGTGTGTTATTTAACCAAATCGTACCTAAACAAGTAGGTTTTGTTAATGAGGTATTAACGAAAAAATCGTTACGTACGATTATCAATAATATTATTAAGATTACAGATTTCCCTACAACGGCAAACTTCTTAGACGATATGAAATCGTTAGGATACCGTAATGCCTTTGAAGGTGGTTTATCATTCTCATTAGGAGATATCTTAATCCCTGAACAAAAGAAAGACCTTATCTCTAATGCCATCTCTCAAGTAGAGAACATTAAGATGAACTATAATATGGGTCTTATTACAAATAACGAACGTTACAACCAGGTAATTGATGTTTGGACAACAACAAACGCAACTTTAACTGAAATTGTAATGAAACGTATGACAGAAGACCAACAAGGATTTAACTCTGTATTCATGATGCTTGATTCTGGAGCTCGTGGTTCGAAAGAGCAGATCCGTCAGTTATCTGGTATGCGTGGATTAATGGCGAAACCTCAGAAAGCTGGTTCTTCAGGAGGGGACATCATTGAAAACCCGATTATCTCAAACTTCCGTGAGGGATTATCGATCTTAGAGTACTTTATTTCTTCGCACGGGGCGCGTAAAGGTCTTGCCGATACAGCCTTAAAAACAGCCGATGCCGGGTACTTAACTCGTCGTTTAGTTGACGTTGCACAAGACGTTATTGTCATGTCTGAAAACTGTGGTACTTTAAGAGGATTAGAAGTAACAGCACTTAAGAAAAAAGAAGAAATTATCGAAAGAATTTCTGATCGTATCTTAGGACGTACTTCTTTAAATGACGTTTACAACCCAGATAATGGTGAGTTAATCGTTGCATCAGGAAGCATGATTACAGAAGAAATTGCAGAAGCAATTGAAAATGCTGGTATCGAAGCAGTTGATGTACGTTCTCCATTAACTTGTGAGGCTAAAACTGGTATTTGTGCGAAATGTTACGGACGTAATTTAGCAACTGGTAAATTAGTTCAACGTGGTGAATCTGTTGGTGTAGTTGCTGCACAATCAATTGGTGAGCCAGGTACACAGTTAACATTACGTACGTTCCACGTTGGTGGTACTGCCGGAAACGTTTCTGAGCAAAACTCATTATTAGCGAAAGTAGATGGTATCTTAGAGTTTGATGATTTACGTACAGTTAAGTCTGAAACAGAAGAAGGTAACATCGTAGATATTGTTGTTTCTCGTTCAACAGAAATGAAATTAATTGATGATGCAGGTAATGTACGTCAAACAACTAATATCGCTTACGGTACAATCTTATTAGTTGAAAACGGAGCAAGAGTTCAAAAAGGTCAAGAGATCGGTAACTGGGACCCTTATAATGGGGTAATTGTTGCTGAGTCAACTGGACGTATTGAATACGAACAATTAGAGCAAGGGGTTACTTTCCAAATTGAAATCGATGAGCAAACTGGTTTCCAAGAAAAAGTAATTTCTGAATCTCGTAATAAAAAGTTAGTTCCTGCGTTACGTGTTATAACATCTGATGGAGAGGAGAAAACATACAATTTACCAGTAGGTGCCCACTTAATGGTTAACGATGGTGATAAAATTAAAGCTGGTAAAGTTTTAGTTAAGATCCCACGTAAGTCTGCTAAGACAGGGGATATTACCGGAGGTTTACCTCGTATCACAGAGTTATTAGAAGCTCGTAATCCATCAAATCCAGCTGTAGTTTGTGAGATGGATGGTGTTGTAACATTTGGTAAAATTAAACGTGGTAACCGTGAGATCATCGTTGAATCTAAAAATGGTGAAATCCGTCGTTACTTAGTAAAATTATCAGCTCAGATTTTAGTTCAAGAAAATGACTTTATCCGTGCGGGTGAGCCATTATCTGATGGAGCTATTACACCAGAAGATATCTTAAAGATCAAAGGACCTACTGCAGTTCAAGAATACTTAGTAAACGAAATTCAAGATGTATACCGTTTACAAGGGGTAAAAATTGATGACAAACACTTCGAAATTATCGTACGTCAAATGTTACGTAAAGTTCGAATTGTTGACTCAGGAGATTCTCGTTTCTTAGAAGATAGTTTAGAGCATAAAGACGACTTCATGGCAGAAAACGATCGTTTATTTGGTATGAAGGTAGTTGAAGATGCTGGTGATTCTGACGTATTAAAACCAGGACAAATCATCACTGCACGTGAGTTACGTGATGAAAACTCTAAGTTAAAACGTGAAGATAAAAACTTAGTAACAGCGCGTGAAGCTATGCCAGCAACAGCTGAAGCAGTTTTACAAGGTATTACAAGAGCATCGTTACAGACGAAATCATTCATGTCTGCTGCATCGTTCCAGGAAACAACTAAGGTTTTAAATGAAGCTGCAGTTGCTGGTAAAGTAGATAGTTTAAATGGATTGAAAGAGAATGTAATTGTTGGTCACTTAATTCCAGCTGGTACAGGTCTTAAAGAATACCAAAACATTATCGTAGGATCTAATCGTGAATACGAAGAATTAATAAACGCAAAACAAGAATTATAATGTCAGAAAATCAACAAAACGAAGGATTAAACATTGAGTTAAACGAATTAGTAGCTCAAGGAGTTTATGCAACAGGAGCAATCATCAACCACTCACCATCTGAGTTCGTTGTAGATTTCGTACAATTTATGCCAGGTGCTAGACCAAGCGTAAAATCTCGTATCATTTTATCTCCTTTACAAGCAAAACAATTAGCTTCTTCTTTAGCTGAAAACGTAGCTACTTTCGAGAAAAATTTTGGTGAGATTAAACAACCTCAACAAAACGGAACTGCAAACTACGAAGCTTAATATTAGCTTTAAATAAAATTTGAAACCGCTGGATTTATCCAGCGGTTTTTTTTGTGCTTAATTATCATATTCTTAAAGATCATCCCATTTTTAAGGTTTAATTTTATTGAATTAATAATTTAATTCTAATTAACTGATGATAATTTAAAATTAATTCCCCTGAAAATTAACTGGATGTGTTCAATCATTCAAAATTTTGATTAGATTTGTAGGACAAGCAAAAATCACTATAATGTCTGACTATAAATTAATTTTACCTTCTATGGGAGAAGGTGTAATGGAAGCTACAGTAACCAATTGGATAAAAAATATTGGTGATGCAATTGCAGAAGATGAATCTGTAGTAGAAATTGCAACAGATAAGGTCGATTCTGATGTTCCATCTCCAGTAGCGGGAATTTTGAAAGAAATACTTATTCCTGTCGATGGAATTGCTAAAGTTGGTGAACCTATCGCTATTCTAACTGTATCAGGAAATGTTGACCAACAAGAAAGTGTTGAATCAACGCATGAAGACCCTGCTCAAGAAATTAAAGAAGTTGCTCAACAAATTGAAAAAGAAATTAAAGTTGTAGCTCAGACAGCTACAAATGATCAATACAAATCAGATAAATTTTACTCTCCTTTAGTTCGTTCGATCGCTTCTGAAGAAGGTATATCCGCATCCGAGTTGGATTCAATTCAGGGTACTGGTGCTAATGGAAGAGTAACCAAAGATGATATAAAAAAATACATCGATCAAAAGGCAAATGGTACATTACCACAACCTGTAATAACTGAATCGATAAAACCTGTAGTAGCAACGCCTCCTGCAGCGCCTGTAACAATTCCATCTGGTGATGATGAAATTATTGAGATGGATCGTATGCGTAAAATTATTGCGCAAAATATGGTACAAGCGAAACAAGTTGCTCCACACGTAACCTCTTTTGTAGAAGTAGATGTGACAAACATTGTACTTTGGAGAGAAAAAAATAAAAAGGAATTCGAAAAGAAACATGGTGAGAAAATCACTTATATGCCAATTTTTATCGAAGCAGTTACTAAAGCAATTCAAGATTTTCCAATGATTAATGTATCTGTTGATGGAGATAACATTATCAAAAAGAAAAATATTAATGTAGGAATGGCTGCAGCTTTACCATCAGGAAATTTAATTGTACCAGTCATTAAAAATGCGGATCAATTTAATCTGGCAGGATTAGCGAAACAAGTGAATGATTTAGCGGTAAGAGCTCGTAATAATAAATTAAAACCAACGGATATCCAAGGTGGTACTTATACAATCACGAATATTGGTACATTTGGAAATGTTTTAGGAACACCAATCATTCCACAACCTCAAGTGGCTATTTTAGCTGTGGGTGCAATTGTGAAAAAACCTGCAGTTATTGAAACGCCAACTGGTGATGTCATAGGAATTCGTCACAAAATGTATTTATCTCATGCTTATGACCATCGTGTCGTAGATGGAGCATTAGGAGGTATGTTTGTAAAACGTGTAGCAGAATATTTAGAAGCGTTTGATATCAATACATCAATCTAAAACTTCTTCATAAATAAAATTTAAAAACCTTTGATTTATTTCAAAGGTTTTTTTTATACCTTTAGATAACTAATATTACTAGCCATGGGAGCATTCATATCAATCTTTATCATTTTTGCAGTTTTTATTCTTTTCTGTGGGATCTTTTTTATGGTAGCGATATCAGATGCTAAAGTCAGAGAAAAAAGTGCGTTAGAATTGTATAAATCCCTTCCTACTCATATAAAAAATAAATGGGTGGTGCGATACAATATTGGTCGACCTGAAGGACGATTTCTTAAAATGAAAACATTTCAAGGAAGTGGTGTTTTATATGTCCATGAAAATGAAATTCTTTTTGAAGATATTTTAGGTAATGAAACGCATTCATTTTCAATGGATAAATGTAAAATTTCTTGGGTTGAAAATAAAATTAATGGTATTACAAACGCTTTTAAAATTGTCGATAACGAAAGCGCAATGTTCTTTTATGTTGAGAAAGGCGCTCCTTTAGTTCATACTATTGATGAAAACGAATCCACTTCGGAATTATATTCGCGCTTAAAAACCATAAAAAAAGCCTATAAGGCTTCTAAAAAAGTTGGGTAGGAAGATGTAAGGTGAATCCTAATCTAAACCCATCCATAGCTTTGAAATTTTTATTTTCTCGAAATTCGAAAGCATACCCTGCATTTAATTCCAATAAGCTTAAGACTGCAATTCCTGCTTTTGGTGTAATGGTCCATGGTGAAGCATCAACACGTAGAACGTAAAAAGCAGAATTCATATTGCTACTATATGGATCACCCAAATTATTCTGAAAATTGAAGAGATATCCAACACCCACTTCGGGAATTGCTCTGAATTGATCTCTCATGTATCCTAAATTAACATTCGCATTAACAGATATAATGTTGTCATTGTATTGCACTAAGTATAAATCAGCGCCCACACGTCCATAATTTCCATTCCAATATTCGTATCCCGCGTTAATCACAAAATATGGGGTTGTTTTTTGTTGTGCGTAAGTCACAAAAGATAACAAGATAAGAAGTAAGGATAATATTCTTTTCATGGTGTAAAAATAAGAAATAATAAGCTCTAATAGATGAAGTGAGGTGAGTAAATTAAAAAATCGGACAAATGACATGTTTTGTCAAATGCCCGACTCTTATTTTAAATCGACTATAATGTACGAATACGACTTATTCTAATGTAAATCCTTTCGTATAGATTCTTCCATAGAAATCAGCAAACTTAATGTTTACACGACCTTTGTGATTTTTAAGAATTTTTTCAATATCATTTTTAGATGATACTTCTTTATCATTGATGGATAATAAAATAAATTCTTCTTGTACTCCAGCTCCAGCTAATTTACCATTAGGTTCAATGTTTTTTACCATAACACCATAGTTAATTCCAAAGCTATCTTTTTGTCTTTCTGTTAATGGTTCAAAATCTGCTCCTAAGATTTCTAAAGCTGTTAAATCCGCTTTACTTCTTGTAGATGAATTACCTTTTGCATCCTTTAACACCAAAGTATAATTTCTTTCTTTACCATCACGTAAGACTGTTACTTCAACTTTATCTCCAGGACGTTTACTTCCAACTTGGAAAGATAAGTTAGAGAAATTATTTATTGTTTTACCATCAATTTTTGTAATGATGTCACCTTCTTGAATACCAGCTTCAATTGCAGAACCTTTTGGAACAACACTTGTGACCATTACACCTTTATCTGTTTTGATGTTCTTTTTCTCTTGCTGATTATATTGTCTCACCGCTTGAGCATCAGATAAATCAAATCCTTGAATACCTAAATACCCTCTTTGGACTAGTCCATACTTTTTAATATCTTCTACAACTTTCTTCACTAAATTCGATGGAACGGCAAATCCATATCCAGCATAAGAACCAGTTGGTGAAGAAATCGCAGTATTAATACCGATTAAATCTCCATTCGCATTGACTAAAGCTCCTCCCGAGTTACCTGGGTTAATGGCAGCATCCGTTTGAATAAATGATTCGATAGGTGAGTCAGAGTTTTGTCTTAAGATGTTAATACTTCTACCTTTTGCAGAAATAATACCTGCAGTAACTGTAGAATTTAAACCAAATGGATTACCAACAGCTAACACCCAATCACCTACATTAATCACATCAGAATCAACAAATTTAATGTATGGTAAGCCTTTATCTTCGATTTTTAAAAGGGCAATATCTGTACTAGGATCAGAACCAATTAAATCCGCTGTATATGTTTTTTGATTATTTAATTTAACTTCGATTTTATTTGCCCCTTTTATCACGTGGTTATTTGTAACAATATAACCATCAGGAGAAATAATTACCCCAGAACCTGATCCTGCTGGCTGGTTTTCTTGACTTCTTTGTTGTTGTCTCTGCTCAGGGAAACCAAAAAAGAAATCAAATGGATCCATCTGACGCTGTCTTTGTGTTTGCGTTTGATAGTTATTAATCGCAACAACTGTGTTAACCGATTTATTGGCAGCTTCAACAAAGCTTGGTGCAGTATATCCGTAATTTCCTTTATAATCAACAAATTCAAAGTCTCCATTTTGCTGTGACGATGCACTAGTCACTAAAGGGTTTTCAATTTTATCTTGTAATAAGTAAAACCCACCTAATGTTGTTACAGAACTCATAAGTCCGACCAACATGTAATTTGTATATTTTTTCATTTCCGTAATAATTAATTGAGTTTGTTTATTTATGTCTTATTCAAATTTAAGACCAAAATTTTAACATTTACAACCCCTTTAACTCACATTTAACAATTTTGTCAAAACATTTAAACAATACTTAAGAGTGATAAAAAATCATTTATTTTGTAGAAAATTTAATGAAACATGAAAATTAAATTCTATAAATATCAAGGAGCTGGTAATGATTTTGTGATGATCGATAATAGAGAAGGTGGTTTTCCAGTAAAAACAGAAACAATTGCCAAAATTTGTGATCGTAATTTCGGAATTGGTGGAGATGGATTAATTCTGTTAGAAAATGATGCAGAATCAGATTTTAGAATGGTTTACTTTAATTCAGATGGAAATGAAAGTACCATGTGTGGTAATGGTGGTCGTTGTATTGTTCGTTTTGCACATGATTTACAAGTGACAGATGAAAAAATGACATTTAATGCCATAGACGGGTTACACCATGCTGTTGTGGATGGCGATACGATTCGTTTACAGATGATTGATGTACAAGAAGTAGAAGATCATGATCGATATTTGTTTATGAATACAGGTTCGCCTCATCACGTTGAATTTGTAAAAAATGTAGCAGATGTCGATGTGTACAATTTAGGAAAGAAAATCAGAAATGGGTCTCCTTACTTTGAGGCAGGATCGAATGTGAATTTTGTAGAAGTGTTACCGAACAAAACACTGAAAATAAGAACATACGAGCGGGGAGTAGAAGATGAAACATTAGCATGTGGTACAGGAATTACGGCTGCTGCTATTGCATCATATGTCAGAGGTTTTGTAAAAGATTCGGATATTAAAATTGAAGCTTTAGGTGGAAAATTATCCGTTAATTTTGATGAAAAAAATAATACCTTTGAAAATGTATGGCTTAATGGGCCAGCAGTAAGAGTTTTCGAAGGCGAAATTGAAATTTAACGATGACAAAAAAGTTATATTTATTCGCAATGCTGTCAGTTTTAATGCTGACAAGTTGTGATTTTATCAAAGGTTTTAAAGGAAATGCAACCAAAGACGGTTTTGTATATATTCCTCGTGGAGCTAATTTCGAACAAGTATTAGATTCATTAAAACCTTATTTGAAAAATGTAGATGAATTCAAGAAGTTTGCCGAATCAGCAGATTATCCATCAACAATTAAACCTGGAAAATATAAGATTTTAGCAGATGATAGTAGTAGTTCTATTATCGATCGTTTGCAAGGTGGAGAACAAGAGGAGGTTAAATTACGCATTAAGAACGAACCTACATTATACCATATGATTGGTTCAGTTTCACGACAAGTTAATGTGGATTCAGCAGCTTTAGCTAATTATGTTATGGAATGGGCTGCTGAAAAAGATACTGCATTGAATGCAGAAACTGTAAAACAATATTTTATTCCAGAAACGTATTTTGTGTATTGGTCATTGACTCCAGAGAAATTTATGGAGCGTATGGAATCTCAATACAATAAAGTATGGAATACTGATCGTTTAGCAAAGGCCAAAGCGATGAATATGACACCACTTGAGGTGACAACGTTAGCGTCTATTGTTCAATTAGAATCATCTGATCACGAAGAGGATCAAAAAGCTGTAGCTAAAGCATATTTAAATCGTTTAGCCATTGATATGCGTCTAGAGGCTGATCCAACTTCAATTTATGCCCATAAATTAGAAAATGGATTTGATCAGAAGGTACAACGTGTCTATAAAAAATTAACATGGTCGCATAATGCGTATAATACCTATCGTAATAAAGGTTTACCACCAGCGCCGATTTGTTTACCAAATGTACAAATGATCGACGCTGTTTTGAATCCAGCAGATCATGATTTTATCTATTTTGCTGCAGATCCTGATCGTCCAGGGTATCACAGTTTTGCCAAAACATTTGAAGAGCATAAAAAGAATGCCGACAAATACCGTGAATGGGTCAAGAAAAATAACATCAAATAAAATATTAAAGCCACTCGATCGAGTGGCTTTTTTTATGGGATCAAAGATTCTCTTTTTTGAAAAATATGATATTTCGTAATCTTTATAGAATCGATACAATGTTTAACAGAACCAATACATCTCGAAGGGTCCAATTGTTCGATTAATAATTCTTCGTTTTCACTAATTTCTATCCTTTGGAGCGGAGTATTTTTGGTAGGAATTTTTTGATACATCACGACCAAACATAAGAACAATGATAATATACCTGTAGCTTTTTTTAAAGCAATATTTTTGGTTGACACTTTTATCCAATAGTAGAATGAAAACAATAACGTGAGAATCATTACAATGAATTCGATCGAATTAAAATCAACTTTTTGAAATTCCCATTCCGGGAAAAGTATTCTTTTGAATAATAACAGCGTAAAGATAATAAGGGATAATTTAATGGTGGTGAACTTCATATAAAGTGATATGCCTAAAGGTACAAATAAAAAAAGAGGCTATAAAGCCTCTTTTACAATTTTTCAATATGGGATTAGAATTTATATCTCAAATTCACAATAAAGTATCTTCCTAACACATCAGTTGTACTGGTTTGGACATAGTTGTTGTTGAAAGAGTTACTTACAATGACATTATTTCCTAAGATATTTCCTGCAATAAATGAAATATATGTTTTCTTAAATGCATTATATCGAATCGAAGCATTTAATTCTTTCGCTTCATTGATTCTGCTACCATCACGATTTTGGATGCGATATGAAAAGTCAGATTGTAATAATAATTTATCTGTAATCGACCATGCCACATCTCCGAACGGACGCCATGTTTCAAATTCTTGTGAAACTAAGGATTCGAATTTACTGAATGATGCATTTAATCCAGCTTTTAATTCTAAACGTTTTTTGAAGGTAAATGTATTGGTTAACGTATAGTTTTGAGATAAACTTTTGTTGTTAACAGTTTGTAATTCTGGTTCAGTAATCGTGTTCGTGTACGTAAAGTTATCCGAATAACTTACATTACCATTAAAACGTACATTGTACCATTTTTTGAAACGTTTGCTGACATTTAAATTCGCAGCATAGGTTTTATCATCATACTCAGAATTAAGTAATGTATTAATCTGAGAAATTGTAAATGCATCAGGATTATTTGGATCTGTAGCTACACGTTCAAATTGAGATGCAGTTTGTATGCTTCGATCTCTTTGGGTATACGATAAGTTAGCAAATACATTAAAGAAAGAAAACGAATTAAAGTGATTGAAACCTAACGAACTTGTATGAGTTAAGGCCTGTCTCAAATCTTGATTTCCTGCAAAAATCGAACGATAACTTTGTAAAGTATAAGACTCTGTTAAGTCTTTCGCATGAGGGAAACTATATCCTTTGTTATAGTTAAAGAAAATAGATGTTGCATTATTAAAGTTATATCTCAAATTTGCGTGTGGCAAAATTTCAGTTTCGTTGAATTTTACACTTGGCGAATTATAATAATTTACTTTTTCATTGAAAAATGAAACGCCTGCCCCTAAATCTGCTTGAAACTTCCCAATCTTCTTTGTAATTGTTGCATCTGCAAATGTTTCATTGTAATCAAAATCCGTGTTCGAAATGGTATTTACTCCATTGACAGCTTGTGTTATTAAATTTCCTTGATCATAAATTTTGTTCTCAAAATCTTGAACAGAGAAATTTGTTCCAACTTTTAATTTTAAGTTGGTTGTATTATTAATCAAGTGATTATATACAGAATATAATTGGATCGTATTGGTAATATAATTTTGATTTTGGCCCAAAATATAGCGTCCACCAATATTGGTAAGATTTCCAAAAATATTAAACATTGGTTCTTCCGCATTCATTAACAGATCAGGTGTTTCTTTTTGGTACTGGTGACGTACATAAAAACCAATATTGTGATCGCGCCCAATTTTCTGAATATACGATAAAGATTGCGATAAACTAAAGTTCTTACGATCCGTTAAGTTGGTGTTGTAACCTACTGATTCATTATTTCTAAAACGATTTACATTTTGTTCGTCTTCGTTTCCTGTATAATTGAAATTAATACGGTATTTGAACTCACCTCTATCATTTGGACGGTAGTCTAAACGTAAGCGGCTCATTGCAGAGATCAATTTGTTTTCGTTTTGTTGTTCATCTACCTCTGTAAATGGCGTTTCTAGCGTATTATAATAACGCTCGATTTTAGAATTGTATCGAATGTTATTAGTATTGACTAACCCAAACCCCGATAATTTTAATTTTTTATTTGGTTCATATCCAAAATGGGCTGCACCATTGTACGTATTCATTTCAGCAGCATTGGTGTTCGAACCGAAGTTTAATGCTGAACTTCCTCCACGTAAGGAATAAATACTCCCTTCTGCATTAAATTCAGAAAATCCACCGAAAAAACTGAAGTAATCTTCACGATCAAATACTTCTTTCCCATAGGTGTTGAAGTCGTTAATCACCGTAGCATCCATTTTCTCACTAAAATAGAAGGCTTTTAATTGTGCATCGGCGTGATCTTTCGAGTCTCCACCAATTGTGGCATTTCCAAATAAAAGACTTTTAGCATCTTCCTTTAACTCAATATTCAAAGACGCTTGTTCATCTTCTTGTAAAGATGAGGCAAAAGGATTGGATTTAAATTTAGTATTCAACTGAATTTTAGAAACAGCATCAGACGGTAAATTCTTATTTAAAAGTTTAGTGTTTCCACCAAGAACTTCTCGTCCACCAACAGTAATTGTCGTAATCTCTTTTCCTTTGTGGTATACTTTACCGTTTTCAACTTCAATTCCAGGAAGTTTCTTCAAGATATCTTCTAGCACTTCTTCATTACCCACTTTAAAAGAGTCAGCATCATATTCAACTGTATCTCCTTTAATTTTGATGGCTTGTTGCGCTTTGATAATAGTTTCTTGTAACGAAATAGATTCAGTTCCTTTTACCAGTTTTAATTTCTCGTTTTTGTTTCCGTCTAATTCAATTTTTTTTACAAGAGTTTCATATCCGCTTTGTTCAATTTCAATTTCGTAAGGTTGATTACAAGGAAGTGTAAATTCAAATTCTCCAGACGAGTTCGTGAAAACAAAACCTTTACCTTCGTTTTTAGCATCGAAAATAGAAACCGACGCATCGGTTACGGGGATTCCCATTTCGTTAAGAACGGTACCTTTCAACTTACAATCTTGCGCAAATGTTATAGCAGCTGTAAGCTGAAATAAGATGAAGTAGAGTATTTTATTCATTTATTTTGGTTAATTTTTATGTATTAATTGGTGTCCACACCGCCACCCATCATTTCTTTGTATTGATCTTGCAGTTTTTTCATCTCTGCCATAAATTGATCTTGGGTTACGATGTTTCCTTTTGTAGGTAGTGTAAGTTTGATTTCTTTATCTGATATTTTTAAATCTTTAAGGGTATAAATCATTAAAGCATTGTTCATTTTAAATTCAGCTTTAACAATTAATCCAGGTAAACCTGCTAATGATGTTGGTCCATCTTTTACCGCAATATCAGGAGCATACCAAGCATTCACGGCAATAGAATCCATCATGACACCTTCTGCTTTTGTAACTTTATAACCTGCTATATCCGATTTTTCGCGCGTAATTTTCCATTTGTAATCCGGAACCGCATCTTTGATTAAATATTGTTTTACCCCCATATCCACTTCTTTATAATAAACAGGCGGAGTAACAGAGAAATCTTTATAAGTTGGTTTATTATCAAAAGCCATCATCTGCTGTACAATCATTCCTGATTGATTTTGAGCATTGGCAACTTTTTCTTCAATTTGGAAAGATGAAGTTTTACCGTTATTCTTTAAGAAATAATTGATGTAAATACCATTTGCAATTTCTGCTTTTAACATATCAGCGACTTGAGCACGATACGCTTGAGGAATGGTTTTCATCGTTTCCTCATAATCTAATTTCATTTCGCAAACATATGTTGCTTCGATATTTTGCGTTTTATGGTCCTGTGCAATGGATAATGTAGTCGTTAATAATCCTAAGGCAAATGTGAATAATAATTTCTTCATAATTTAGTATTTTATTAATTAGTAGTGGGTTAATGTAAAACGTTACAAGATATAGGAAGAAATTTGTCCACCTTTTGCTCTAAAATTATCTTTTAAATCGATATAATTAACAGGATCAATAGCTTTAACAGAAGCATCTAATATCGATGTTGAATAACCAAGTGATAAAGCATCCATTGCAGTATAATAAACACAAAAATCTGCAGCTAAACCACAAACATATACAGCATCTACTTTACGATCTTGTAAGTAACCATGTAATCCTGTATTTTTTTTACGACCATTGTCAAAAAATCCGCTATAAGAATCAATTTCTGGATTAGTTCCTTTTCTGAAAATAGCCTCAATACGATTGGTATTTAAATCTTGATGCAAATTAGCACCAGGTGTTCCTTGAATGCAATGGTCTGGCCAAAGCGTTTGCTGTAATCCATTTAATTCAATTACGTCAAATGGATTTTTTCCTTCGTGTTGAGACGCAAAACTTTTATGATTTGCAGGATGCCAATCTTGAGTTGCGACGATTAACTCAAATTTATTTTGTAATTCATTGATACGATCAATAATTAAATCTCCTTCAGGTACCGCAAGTGCGCCACCCGGCATAAAATCATTTTGCATATCAACAATAATAAGAGCTTTCATAGTTGTTGTATTTTAAGTTACAATAAGGAATAATCAAATTAAAGTCCAATTTAGGTCTTATCAGATTGAACTTTAGTTAAATATAATAAATTACGAAGATTTTTTACAACAGAATGGATTAATCTCTACGATTTACTCCTTGATTACGCATTTGTTCAAAACGTTCGCGTTGTTCTTTTTGTAATTTTTCATAATCAGCTTCTGTAATAGTTGATTTCGCTTTTGGCATTTCAATCGCTTTTTTATCATTAGAAGTTTTGATATTAGATATTACAATGATTTTTTTACCTTTAATCGGACCTTGTTCAATTTCAGATTCAACTTCTAAAATTAACCCAGGTAATCCCCAATAATTTTCAGGTCCATTTTTCGCAGGAATTTTAGTCGAATACCAAGCCGTAATCACTTTACCATCTTTTTCAGCTGTTGCTTTACGCGCTTCATTGCCTAAAATCGTACGCGTTTCTCGTGTTAATTTCCAATCAAAATTTGGTAACTCATCTTTTACAGTATACGTTTTCGACATCATGTTCACTTCTTTTGTATAAGATTTTGTTGAAATGTCTTTGTAAACGTTGTCATTACCTCCGAATCGCATCATGCGCATTCCTCCACGACCACCAGGACCGCTTTGTTGATCATTACTAATTTTTTCAATGGCCTTATATACGGATTGTTCCCCGAAAATAGTTAATACGGATTCTTGTGGTTCTTGGATGCGTTTTTTCATTTCATCCATCATTTCTTTTGGCATTTGACGTCCACCGCCACCACCAGGAGGTTGGAAAGTAAAATCTTCTGGTAAAATTAAACGTGAAGTATAAGTTACTTCAATTTTTTCTTGTTGAGCAAACGATAAAGTGGATAAGACGAATACTGATATTGCAAGTATTTTTTTCATTGTTGTTTATTGTATTTGATACCATTTAGACAAAAAAAACTCCGATTAGTTTAATCGGAGTTTAGAATTTGTATTTAATTTTTGGTTTCAACACCTTGATTTCTCATTTGTTCAGCACGTAAACGTTGTTCTTCTTTTAATTTTTCGAATTCAGCTTCAGTAATAGTTGTTTTTACTTTTGGAGCTTCAATCGGTTTAGTATTCGTAATTGGTTTAATATCACCAATTGTAATGACACGTTTTCCTTTGATCCAACCTTGATCTAATGGCGATTCAATTTCTAAAATTAACCCAGGTAATCCCCAATAATTTTCGGGTCCCGTTTTATTTGGAATTTTAGTAGCATACCAAACCGTTAACTCTTGATCATTTTGCATGAATGTGGCTTTGCGTGCTTCGTTTCCTAAAATTGTTTTGGTTTCACGCGTTAATTTCCAATCAAATGGTTTCAATTGATCTTTGATGGTATAATCTTTTGCCGAAATCATCATATCCTTATAATAGATTCCATTGGCTAAATCTTGAAAAATATTGTCTCCACCAAAGCGCATAAATTTCATATGCGAACGTCCCATTGAAGCTTCTTGATCATTACTGATTTTTTCTATAGCTTTATAAAACGATTGCTGACCAAATACTGTTAAGGTACTTTCTTGTGGTTCTTGTAACGCTTTTTTGAAGTCGTCTTGCATATCTTTTGACATTGCTCGTCCGCCAGAAGCTTGAAATTCGAAATCAGCAGGTAAAATGATACGTGTAATATAGGTCACTTCAAATTTATCTTGTGCAAAAATGCATGCGCTAAAGAATAGGAGAGTAGCTGCAAATAATTTTTTCATTTTAGTGGTGTCTTTTTTCAAATTTAATCAAAAAAATACTCCAATTCATTGAACTGGAGTATTGAGAATTATTCTAAATCTTGGTATTTTTTTCTTTTCTGAATGAAATATTGAACCGGAATTAATTTTTTCGATCCGTAATTTCTGATCTGATGAGGTCCACGTTTTTTATACATCTTCGAGAAATCTCTATAAAAATGCATATGCGACATAAAGATCGCCCAAAGATGACCAAATCCATTTTGGAATAAAAAGACAATTGCTGAAATTCCATCTAACGATAATCGGGAGAAGATAATCGGAAACAACTGATCTTTGGGTAAATTCTTTAGATACATATTTAAACAGTTTCTGAAATTTAAATATGTTTTCTTTGGATTATTTTTTTGTAAGGTTCCGCCACCTAAATGGTAAACGGTTGATTGTCCACAATAATAAATCTTACGGTTATCATTTTTTAAACGCCAACACAAATCAATTTCCTCCATGTGGGCAAAAAAGTCTTCATCGAAACCTTTTTGACGAACAAAATCTTCTTGGCGAATAAATAAACTAGCACCTGTAGCCCAAAAACATTCGATGGTGTCGTTGTATTGCCCTTTGTCTTCTTCTAAATCGAAAAAGACACGTCCTCTACAAAATGGATAACCGAATTCATCGATAAAACCACCTCCAGCTCCAGCGTATTCAAATTTCGATTTATTTTTATAATCTAAAATCTTCGGTTGAATCGCAGCAATGGATGCATCTTTTTTGAACAATTCCATAATAGGTTCTGTCCAATTGGCTGTGACCTCAACATCCGAATTTAAGAGACAATAAATATCGGCATCAATATGTTTTAATCCTTCATTGTACCCTTTAGCAAAACCGTAATTTCCGTGGTTTTGAACAATTTTAATCTGTGGATAATGTGTATTTAAAAATGAAATTGAATCATCCGTAGAGGCATTATCAATTACATATAATTCAGCATTATTAGTATGTGCAACGACTGATGGTAAAAATTCTTCTAATAATTTTCGACCATTCCAGTTTAATATAACAACGGCTAATTTCATTGGAAATCTTCTTTTTTATATTTCCAACGCTTATGGCTCCATAACCAGTTTGCTGGATCTTCTTTGATATGATTTTCTAATTTGGTAAAAAATTGTTCGACAATTTCGTTCTCTTTGAACTGAACACCATCTGCAGGATACATGCGTTCGAAAGTTGTATGATAATATCCTCTTTTTATTTTCTCGGTCTTACAATAAACAACACCGATGTTTTTTCGGATCGCAATTTTTTCAAAACCGTTGAAAGCAGGAGTATCTTGATTAAAGAATTTTGTCCAGAAATGAACAGCACTTTTCTTCGGACTTTGATCGGCTACGAATAAGAAAACGTGACTTCCATCGTTCGGTGCTTTCATCATAAAGCGAAGGACATCTTTCATATCAATTGTGATTGTTCCAAAACGTTCACGAATGTGATTGATTTTTTCGTTCCAAAATGGATTTTTTACTTTGTGATAAACCGCGCACGTATTTTCAATCGGCATGTATTTCCCTAAATTGATGTACCATTCCCAATTGAAAACATGGCCATTCATCATCATGGCATTTCGACCTTCGGCTTTAATTTCTGCAAAAGCTTCCATATTCGAAAAGGTATGACGTTGGTCCAATTCTTCTTGTGTGATCGAAAATGCTTTTAACGTTTCAACCAAATAATCAGTAAAGTAGCGGTAGAAATCTTTGTAAATCTGATCAATTTCTTTCTCTGATTTTTCAGGAAAACAATTGCGCAGGTTATTTTTAATCACATTTCTTCGGTATCCAATTACGGTGTACAATAAGAAATATAAGAAATCAGCAAACCAGTAAAGTACCGATAACGGTAACCTTGAAAGCTGATAAATGATAAAATAAAATACTGTATTCATTTTAATGAATTATAACGTGAAATTACGCATTAAATTGATTGGTTGCTTGCCAAATTTTATCCTTTGGTACAGGAGCAATTACCGTCATTTCTTCTTTTTTAACCGGATGTTCAAATGTGATGCGATAGGCGTGTAAACAAATGCTTCCATCCGGATTCGAACGTTTTGCTCCGTATTTTAAATCTCCTTTGATGGGACAACCAACCGCAGCTAATTGCGAACGAATTTGGTGTGAACGACCTGTGAATAATTTTACTTCTACACAATGAAAAGAATCCAAAGCGCCTAAATACGTATATTCTAAAATCGCTTTTTTGGCATCACCCGTAGGCTTATTAAAAACGGTTGTTTTATTGTTCTTTGGATTTTTGCGCAAGTAATGTTCTAATCGTTCAAAATCTTTGGGTGGTTTGCTCTGCACAATGGCACGATACACTTTATCAATGTGACGTTTTTGGAACATCTCATTCATACGTGTCAAAGCTTTTGATGTTTTGGCAAAAATAATCACGCCCGAAGTTGGACGATCTAAACGATGCACTAAACCTAAGAATACATTTCCGGGTTTGTTATCGCGTTTTTTGATGAAGTCTTTAAGGCTATCGACTAAAGGAATGTCACCTGTTTCGTCGCCTTGAGCCAATTCACCGGCTCTTTTATTGATAATAAGAAGATGATTATCTTCAAATAATATTTCTGGTTGCATTAAAATAAGTGCTAAAAAAATGAGCCTTGGAAAAGCTCGTATAACTTGTACAAAAATACGAAGTTTATACGGAACATTTTCCAAAACTCAAGTTAGATATGACTTATCTTAATATTGCTCGTTTGAATTGGGGAAGTCAGTTGATTTTACATCAGCAACGTATTGTTCGATGGCACCAACCACTTGATCTTCTAAGTTTAAGTATTTACGAACAAATTTAGGTTTGAACTCGTTGTTTAAACCTAACATATCGTGAACCACTAAAACTTGTCCATCACATCCATTTCCAGCACCGATACCAATTGTTGGGATTGCAATAGATTCAGTTACTTTAGATGCTAAACCAGCTGGAATTTTTTCCATGACTAAAGAGAAACATCCCAATTCTTCTAATAATTTAGCATCGCTTAATAATTGTTCTGCTTCTGCTTCATCCTTCGCGCGTACTTTGTACGAACCGAATTGGTAAATCGACTGAGGTGTTAATCCTAAGTGTCCCATTACAGGGATACCAGCATTCACGATACGACGAATGGATTCTGCTACTTCTTGACCACCTTCTAATTTGATGGCATGAGCACCCGATTCTTTCATAATACGAATCGCTGAATCCAAAGCTTTTTGTGGATCTGATTGGTATGTACCAAAAGGTAAATCCACTACGACTAACGCACGTTTAGCGCCACGAACCACACATTGTGCGTGGTAAATCATTTGGTCTAAAGTGATTGGTAAAGTTGTTTCGTGACCAGCCATTACATTTGCCGCTGAATCTCCTACTAAAATCACTTCTGTTCCTGCCTTATCTACTAATGTAGAGATCGTGAAATCGTAAGCAGTTAACATTGATATTTTCTCACCCTCAAACTTCATTTTACGTAAAGTCTCAGTCGTGATTCTTTTTATTTCTTTTGTAACAGACATTTTGTTTGATGAATATTTTTTGCTAATTTAATTATAAATATAATCGTACAAATATTTTCTTAACGTTTAAATTTGAAACTTATCATATTTTTAAAATTATGATTAAAATGCTGTAAGAAATGGAAATACAATAAACTTAAACCTCTATTCACTATAAATCGTTCAAAAAATTATAAATTTGTTTTTTGTGATTTGAATATCCAGGTTGCTTAAAATAAGTCCATTAATTTTAAAATACGTTCATATAAGTAACTCCTATGAACATCAATATAACTGAAATAAACGAATGAAAACGATACTAATTACAGGTGGAGCAGGTTTTATCGGTTCTCACGTTGTTAGAGAATTTGTATTAAAATATCCAGAATATAAAATTATTAATCTGGATGCTTTAACCTATGCTGGTAATCTTGAAAATTTAAAAGATATTGAAGATCACAGCAATTATCAATTTGTAAAAGCTGATATTGTTGATGCAAAACAGATCTTAGATATTTTTGAAGAATATAAACCAGATGGTGTAATTCACCTTGCCGCCGAATCACATGTCGACCGTTCGATTACTAATCCATTAGAATTTGTGATGACTAATGTGATAGGAACAGTTAATTTATTGAATGCTGCAAAACATATTTGGGCAGGTAATTATGAAGGAAAACGTTTTCATCATGTCTCTACCGATGAGGTTTTTGGAGCTTTAGGAGATGAGGGATTCTTTACAGAATCGACAAAATATGATCCACATTCACCCTATTCAGCTTCTAAAGCATCATCAGATCATTTTGTTCGTGCATATCATGACACTTATGGTCTTCCGATTGTTTTAACGAACTGTTCAAATAATTATGGACCGAATCATTTTCCTGAGAAATTAATCCCATTATGTATCCATAATATTTTAAATGGTAAACCACTTCCAATTTATGGTGATGGTAAATATACACGCGATTGGCTATTTGTAATCGATCATGCCAAAGCCATTGATTTAGTTTTTCATGAAGGTAAAAATGGAGATTCGTATAACGTTGGAGGATTTAACGAATGGAAGAATATCGACTTGGTGAAAGAATTGTGTAAACAAATGGATGAAAAATTAGGCCGTGAAGCAGGAACTTCAGAACAATTGATCACATTTGTAAAAGATCGTCCAGGGCACGATTTACGTTATGCAATTGACGCTACAAAAATTAATCAAGAATTAGGTTGGAAGCCATCAGTAACGTTTGAAGAAGGTTTGTCAAAAACAATTGATTGGTTCTTGTCGAATGAAGAATGGCTTAATAATGTCACTTCAGGGGATTATCAAAATTATTACGAGAAGCAGTATAGTTAATGGAGTGAATTTGATAATTTGTTAATTCGTTAATGAGGAAATAAATGACTAAGCAATTTTATTTTGAACGATTAGAAGTTTGGATAAATTCCAAAAACTTAGCAGTACAAATATATTTATTAACTGAAAAATTTCCTTCAAAAGAGCAATTCGGATTAACAAGTCAAATTAGAAGATCGACTATAAGTATTTCAGCTAATATTGCTGAAGGAATATCAAGGAAAACAAATAACGACAAGGCAAGATTTATTAATCAATCATTTTCTTCTGCTATAGAATTGCTAAATTATTTAATCATTATTAAAGATTTACAATGGATTAGTTATGATGAATATGAAAACTTTAGGAATCAAATTGAATTAATTACAAATCAGTTAAACGCTTTGTATAACAAAATAAAAAAAGGTTGATTTTACAAATCTTCATTTTTACAAATTAACTAATTTATGAAAGGAATTATTCTTGCCGGAGGTTCAGGAACACGACTTTATCCGCTAACTATTGCTGTTAGTAAACAATTAATGCCAGTATATGATAAACCGATGATTTATTATCCTTTATCAACTCTTTTACTTGCTGGGATTAAAGATATTTTAATTATTACTACACCACATGATTCTAAGCCTTTTCAACGCTTATTAGGAGATGGATCTCAGATAGGGTGTAATATTCAATATGCAGTTCAGCCAAGTCCAGATGGACTAGCACAAGCCTTTATCATTGGAGAAGATTTTATTGGAGAAGATTCAGTGGCTTTAGTGCTTGGAGATAATATTTTTTATGGAACAGGTTTAGAGCAATTATTAGAATCCAAAACTTCTGTAAAAGGAGGATGTGTTTTTGCTTATCAAGTAAGCGATCCAGAACGATATGGAGTAGTCGATTTTGATGAAAATCAAAAAGCTTTATCGATTGAGGAGAAACCTACACATCCAAAATCAAATTATGCTGTTCCAGGATTATATTTTTACGATAATCAAGTAGTTGAAATCGCAAAGAATTTGGAACCTTCCTCTCGTGGAGAATTAGAGATTACAGATGTCAATAAAGTTTATCTTGAGAAAGGAGAATTGGAAGTTGGGATCATGGATCGAGGTACTGCATGGCTAGATACGGGAACTTTTGAATCTTTACATGAAGCATCGGAGTTTGTTCGTGTTATTGAAAAACGCCAAGGGGTGAGTGTTTCTTGTATTGAAGAAATTGCTTATCGCAAAGGTTTTATCAATAAAGAACAACTTTTAGCTGCTGCAGAAAAGTATGGTAAAAGTGGATATGGAGCGTATTTGAAATCGATAGTGGAGTAGTATGGGGTTGAAGACAACGATATATACATCTGAAAGAAAGACTGGATTTATAGCAGAAATCAAAGCAATGTTTCAGGATTTGATTTCTTCGAGTGAACTTGCAAAAAGACTTTTTATTCGAGATAAAAAAGCTGAATATCGACAATCTATTTTAGGGATCCTTTGGGCATTTATTACCCCCTTAATTAATGCGGCAGTTTGGATATTCTTAAGTATGTCTGGTGCTATAAAAATAGAAACAGATCAGTTGCCTTATCCTTTATTTGTATTTATAGGATCCATGTTATGGAGTGTATTTTCTGAAAGTATTAATTCACCGTTAATTTCCACAACAAATGCAAAATCTTTAATTTCTAAAATTAATTTTCCAAAAGAGGCAATTTTACTTTCGGGCTTTTATAAGGTTATCTTTAATACCGTGATTAAGTTAGTAATTATAGGTTTCGCATTAGTTGCTTTTAAAATTATACCAGGTTTAGAAATCATCTTTGGATTGGGTATGATTTTGTTTTTGATTTTATTCGGCTTTGCAATAGGATTATTAATTACACCAATTGGTATGTTATATAAAGATATAGGTAGAGGAATTCCTTTGGCTTTATCTTTTTTAATGTATACCACTCCAGTAGTGTATCAAGAAATGAAAAATCCATTCCTATCCCAATTAATAGGGATTAATCCTCTAACACCAATTATTAATTCAACACGTAACTTATTATCAGGGTATGGATGGGATCAACCTTTCTATCTGTTGATTATATTTATTGTGAGTTTAATTGTATTTATTATTGGGTGGATTTTCTATCGTATATCTATTCCAATTATTGTAGAACGTATGTAATAATCAATTATGGAAAAAGAAGTTTTAATAAAAGTTGAAAATGTTTCGAAGAAATTTTGTAAAAACCTCAATTTAGGATTATTATACGGTTTACAAGATTTGGGAAGTAGTTTTTTTGGAAGTAGCAAACAAAGAGATTTACGTCCTAAAGAATTTTGGGCGGTAGATGATATTAGTTTTGAAGTGAGACGTGGTGAATGTTTAGGCTTACTCGGACATAATGGAGCGGGTAAATCGACATTATTAAAAGTCTTAACAGGATTAATTTCTCCTGATCGTGGAAAAATTACCATGAAAGGAAGAGTAAATGCTTTAATTGAGCTTACTGCAGGATTTAATCCTATACTGACGGGTAGGGAGAATATTTATAATAATGGTGCTGTATTAGGCTTGACGGAAAAAGAAATTGATCAGAAATTTGATGAGATTTTAGCCTTTTCAGAACTTGAGGAGTTTATCGATACACCAGTACAATATTATTCATCAGGTATGAAAGTTCGTTTAGGTTTTTCGGTTGCCGCTTTTACTGAACCAGATGTTTTAATTTTAGATGAAGTCTTAGCCGTAGGAGATGTAGGATTTAGAATTAAATCCTTTAATAAGACATTAGAAATTATGCAAAATGCGGCTGTAATTTTTGTAAGTCATTCCATGCCAGATGTTACTCGTACATGTAATCAGGTATTGTTTATGCGTCATGGGAAATCATATTATCAAGGCACAAATATCCATAAAGGAATCGATCTTTATCTTAATGAATTTAATAATGATAAATTAGGGTTAATAGAAATGCAAGAAGGTGCGGAATTATCTAATTTTAAAATAAACGATCAAGAGATAAATTTTGAAGCTAATTCAGGTAAGCATAATCCAATCAACTTACCTTTTGGTCATGATATCAAATTAGAATTTGATGTTGATCTTAAAAAAGATTACAAAGAATATTTTGCAGTTATTCGTATCAGTGATAAAGATATGAAAGTAATAGGCTCTATATATACTAATCGTTTTCATGATTATTTTATTGGTGAGAAAAAATCAAATTTATGTATTGATTTAAAAGATGTTAGATTGATAAATGGGGAGTATTCGATAACCTATATGTTAGCGGTAAATACGGATAATAACCAAGATAAAATTAAAGAATGGTTATGTATTTATAGAGATTATGTCAAGTTTAAAGTGGAAGGTTTAGAATTGGCAGATTATGCACCTATATTTTTTGAATCTGAAGTAAAACAAACATTAACCTAAATTATATGGAAAATAAATCCGTAACAGTTGTAATAGCTTCATATAAATATGGACATTTAGCTGCACATTGTATAGAATCAATTTTATCCCAAACAGTAATGCCAGATAAAATATTTTTTGTTGATGATGGAATTGGAGATTGTAAACATTTAGTTAAATTATATCCTCAAGTTGAATTTATTCTACGTAAAAAAAATTTGGGTACCGTCGCTAATTTCCAGGATATGTTAAACAGAGTCACTACAAACTTTTGTATGTTTATTGGAGCAGATAATTGGCTAAGATCTGATGCGGTTGAATTATTAAAAAGCAAGAATGCGGATGTAGTAACATACGATATTATCGTGACAGGGGAATTGAAAGATGAAATGTTAGAAAGTTGGTCTAATAAATTAAATTTATATAAAGGAGATTTTTATTGGAATAGAGAAGGAAATCATCACGGTTCAATTTTTTATAATGTAAAACTTGCTAAAAAAGTAGGATATAAAAAATATAAAGAAGGACATAGATATACTACTGAAGATTTACGTTTATGGAATGGACTAATCAACCAAGGTGCTAATATTGAATATATTAATGAAGGATTATTATATTATAGGCGACATAAAGAAAATTTTAACAAGTATGGTAAATATTATCGTCCGAAAATTGAATATACTTTTTCTCAAAAACTTAAACGTATTTTAAAAAAATATTTAAAAATTGATTTATAGTATAATAGTTATTTACAACGGTATGAGAAATAATTGGATTCAAAAATGTTTCGATTCAATTATTAACTCTAGTTTACCATGTCAAATTGTAGCCATTGATAATAATTCTTCAGACGAATCTGTAGCTTTCATCAAATCAAATTATTCAGATGTCCATTTGATAGAAAACAAAGAAAATAAAGGCTTTGGAGGTGCAAATAATCAAGGAATTTTGTATGCTTTAGAACAAGGGGCAGAGTGTTTTTTTCTACTAAATCAAGACGCTTGGGTAGATCAGAATACAATAGAAGATTTAATTAAAATATCTTATAATAACCCAGAATTTGGAGTCATAAGTCCTATTCATTTAAATGGAAAAGGTGATGCATTAGATTATAATTTTTCGAATTATATTGTACCAAGTAGTTGTAAAGAATTATATTCAGACTTTGTGTTAAATCAAACTAAACCTAAAATTTACGAATCAGGTTTTATTTGTGCTGCTGCATGGTTGTTAACAAAAAAGTGTGTTGAAAAAGTAGGAGGTTTTAGTCCAACATTTTTTCATTATGCAGAGGACGATAATTATATACATCGATTAAAATACAAAGGGCTTAAAATTGGAGTTTATCCAAAAGTTTTTATTTATCATGACCGCGAAGGAAGGGATAATTCTATATATTTTAACCCTAGTATTTCAAATGAAAGGAAGTTGTTGTTAGAATTTTCTAATCCAAATCATTCACTTAATCACAAAAAAGAATTAAATATTATTCGAAATAAAATTATAAAGAATACATTATTATTTAATTTTAAAGAAGTCGATCGTTTAAAAAAACAAAAAGATTTAATAAGTAAAACCTTTCAACAATCTATTCATAATTTGACTTTATCAAAAGAAGATAAATCTTACATTTTTTTAGATTTCAATATTTTATAATTCTGAATCTATAATTTTCTTATTTATGTTACCATTTTCAATAAACATTCGAAAAAGGTATTATTATATAAAATGATTAATATTATAAGTGTCGAATTGAATTTATAATATCAGAAAGGAAAATTGCAACCCCAAACAAATTGCACAACAGCATTTAGATTTATACACGAGTATTTTAAAGCTAAACTAAACTATAACCTAAGTAGGTGCCTTTATCTATACTCTATCTTCCTTTTTAGGTCGAATAAACCATGGTATAGAAGGGCTATAAAAGCGATATAAAGGTAGTATAAAGGCGTTATAGAAAGAATATTCAAATCGAATAAATTTTGAAGTATTGTAAAATAATAGTAAATTTAAACTATTGACATTCAGTAATGTAAATATAATACTATTATGGCAAAGTTAGACAGTTTATTTAGTATCAGAGGAAAAGTAGGAGACTTGATCTTTTTTGAACGTAATGGACAATCATTTGTCAAAAAAAATACAGGAGGGTTTGTAAATGGAAAATCCCATGAACACCCAAATACCAAAGCAGCACAACAACGTTTCAAAGAAGTCGCCACATTCGTAGGGCGTTTTAAAAAAGCACTTAATCCTATGATATGGCGACAAAAAGATGGAACCTTTCACAATCAATTGGTATCTTTTTTTTCTAAGGTTAGAAAACAATCGGATCAAGAAAATTTATATTTAGCATTGAAACAAGCTTATGAGGAACGGAGGCTTCAACAACTAAAATTAAATAAAAACTCGAAATTATATCCGTTGGATTGTTCTTATTCGTTGGAGAAGAACAGCTTGATGATAAGCATGAATCTACTTCGATCTTGTGCTCAAAAACACCCTAATTCGTGCTTAGAGATTTCATTTGCATGGATGCAGTGTGACGAAAGTTTAGAATTAGACCTCGTCAATCTACAGTATTTCTATTTTCCTCTTTCCGAAAAAGAAAAACCTTTGCATCAAATTGAAATACAGTTGAGGGAAGAAGCTTTATTCTCTGTTGGTTTTACCTTGCCTGTCATGAGTGTGACAGTTGTTGAGCAACCGCATGCCTCTTCTGCCTCGTTGCATCCTTATCATTTTACCCTTACAACAATATTATAAAATACATGTCATTCCAAATCTAATTCTGTATATTTGCGTGACTTAAACACTATGTAGACTACATTCAAGCGGAAATCATTGCGTTTGAACAATAAATTATACAACATCACTTGACCCAATAGGTCAAGTAATCTGTTGCCGTCAAGTTTGTATCCTAATAGGTAATTTAAGAAGGATAAAGTTCTCGTTGATTTACAGAACTATCCTATTAAGAAAACAATTTTATAAATGACCGAACAACCTTTAGTATCTATCATTATTCCTACCTACAATAGAGCAGAACTGATTGGTGAGACCCTCGATTCAATCATTGCACAAACCTATACTAATTGGGAATGTATTGTGGTGGATGATGGGAGTACAGATAATACAGATGAGGTCTTAAAGAATTATATTAACAAAGACTCTCGTATACAATATCATCATCGACCAAAACAATACAAACCAGGGGGAAATGGAGCAAGAAATTATGGTTTTGATCTTTCCAAGGGAGAGTACATCAATTGGTTTGATAGTGATGATGTGATGTCTACAACTTACCTAATTGAAGTGATAACTAAATTTGAAAAATCAGACTTAGCATACGTTATTACAAAATTAGGATATATGGGAAATTATAACTATCTTAAAGAATCTAAGTTTGAAACAAATGGATTAATATTACATAACTATGTATCAGGTAAAATTAATATTTTAACCAACAATATTATTTTTAAAACATTTTTTTTACAGCAAAACTATTTACGATTCAATGAAGATTTAAAAGCTGCTCAGGAGTGGGAATTATTTTGTAAAATTTTTTCATATGATAAAGCAAATTTTGACTACATAAGCAAAATTTTTGTTCACAATAGAATTCACAACAATAACATTTCGAACAATCCGAAAAGTAAGTACGAAAGATTTTATAATTATATAATTGCCCGACGTATTATTCGAGATTACTTAATTAAAAAAGGTATGTACTCTAAAAATTTAAAAAATATCTTTAATGAAACAAATAAGAAATTCATAATTGAACTGTTACGAGATAAAAAATATAAATTAATTAATAAAGCTCTTTTCTTTACCGGTTTCACAATAAACAACATAAAAAGTTTCTTATCGGTATATTTTTTCATAATTACAAAAAGAAATTTAAGTAGAACAAAATTTATATGATCACCATCTTCACGCCAACTTATAACCGCGCTTATATCCTACCAAAATTATATGAAAGCTTATCAAATCAAACTATTAAAAATTTTGAATGGTTGATTGTTGACGATGGAAGTACTGATGATACTGAAATATTAATAAAAACATTTATTTCCAAATCAAATTTTCCTATTTTATATTTTAAAAAAGAAAATGAAGGAAAACATATTGCTATAAATTTTGGAACACAAAAAGCAAAAGGTAATTTATTTTTTATTGTTGATAGTGATGATTTTATTGCAGAAAATACAATTGAATACTTAGAAAAAAAATATAAAGAAATAAAAGATAATAAATTAATAGCAGGAATAGGATTAGGTTGTTATTCAATAAAAAATAATGGTCGACGTATTTATTCAAAAGAAATTCCTAATGGTGAAATTTTATTAACACATAATGAATTAGTCTATCAATATAAAATAGTAGGCGATTTTGCGACAGCTTTTAAAACGGATATTCAAAGAAAGTATCCTTACCCTCAATTTAAAGGTGAGACTTTTTTTAGAGAATCGTATGTTTATCGACTAATTGGAAAAAAATACAAAACACTTTATGTTAGTGAAAAGCTTTATTTTGCAGATTATTTAGATGATGGACTAACAAGTAAATCTTGGCAATTATTAAAAAAATGTCCTTATGGAGCTTCATTTTTTTTTAAAGAATTGAGTAAGGAAAATATTCCATTAAGAGCAAAATTATCGGCATTAAATGCCTATTGGGATTTTCAATTAAATGATATAGAATCTTCAATCATCTCTAAATTTAAAGATGTTAATTTATTATTATCTGCTATCGTATTATTTAATAAAAAATTTAAGATTATTAATTTATGATTATAGGTAAAGGTCTAATTGCTTCTCAATTTTACGAAGTGGATCGAGAAGATATAATATTTTTTGCCTCTGGAGTGTCAAATTCTTCAGAAACTAGAAATAAGGAATTTTCTCGAGAAAAGAATTTAATAGAAGAAACAATTCGTTTGAATTCGGATAAACTATTCATCTACTTTAGTACATGCTCCATATACGATTCCTCAAAATATAATAGTCCTTATGTTTTACATAAATTACATATGGAGGAAGTGATAAAAGAATCTGCACCTAAATATTTAATTCTACGTATAAGTAATGCAGTAGGAAAGGGAGGAAATCCTAATTTGTTGATAAATTATCTTTACCGTCAAATTATAAACGAGTCTGAATTAGTGATTCATCAAAATGCAACACGAAATTTAATAGATGTAGAAGATGTGAAAAATATTACTCTTAAATATATTAATTCAAATTCTTTCAATGAAATCGTTAATGTAGCTTATGTTCATAATTATTACATTGATGAAATTGTTTCTGCCTTAGAAGAAAATCTTAATAAAAAATCAAAAAAAATCGTTCAAAACAAAGGAGAGCATTATTCGATAGATATTCATGAGTTGGATTATGATTTTAATTTTTTTGAAAAAGAGAAATATTTAAGAAGTATACTATCTAAATATTATTTCCAACCCTCATAACGTTTCTTAAAAATATAAAATCCCAAAGATGAAGGAAGATTTAGTAATAAATTTTCCTTTTTTTGTTCTTTAGTAAAATCGGAACTTATATAATCTAATAAAGTTAAACTAGGAACTTTTTTAAGACGATTATAGTTCTGTTTCCAATAATCTTCATCCTCTCTCATGCACTTATATTGCATTTGTAGAGTAAGTTTTTTAAAATTCACAATTTTTTTTCTGATAAGAGTCTTTCTTTCGTTATCAGAATTGTTATAAGATTTAGTAAACCATTCTACAATTGTTTGATGATTTTCGAAATTTATTTTTGTTTTATTAAAAATAGTTGAAGCAGAATTCATATAATAAATATATGTAACATCTGGAATAAAACTAATGGACTCTAATTTTTCGGCACAATGAAAAGCCCATAATTCATCTTGTGAAAATAAACCTTTTACAAACCTTAAATGATGTTTTTCAATAAATTCTCTTAAATACAATTTATTAGGACCAATAATAGGCCAATAACCATTAACGAAAGCTTCAAATATTTTTTCATTACCTTTTATTATATGAGATGGACTTTTAATTTGAAATAGTTGTTTTCTATCACCAGTATCTTCATATTCGCAAATTACTTCAGCAACGCTTATTTCACACTTATATTCTTCTGAATTTTGAACTAATTTTTCAATACAATCTTCTGTAATATAGTCATCGCTATCTAACATATAAATGTATTTACCTGTAGAGTTTTCTATACCAGTATTTCGAGCAACAGAAAGTCCTTGATTGGAATGATGTGAAATTAAGTTATAATTAAACTCTGGATGTAATTGTTTGTAATTATCTATAATTTGTATGCTATTGTCAGGTGTACAGTCATTTACAAGAATAACTTCTATATTACGATAACTTTGATTTCTTACTGAATCTAGGCATTTGGTAATAAATTTTTCACATTTATATACAGGAATATTAATACTAACAAGTGGGCTTTCCATTAATATTGGTTTTAGGTTTGAGGAAAATTATTTATATCGGTATATTTACCATAACAATTTAAATCTATGATAAATTCCTTCATAAAATTGATGAATAGAATTCAATTAAAGTTTAATAAATTGAAATTTCTTTCACATTCAAATGTAAAAGTAGGTAATAATTTCAAATTAGGAAATTACACTACTACTATAATACATGCATCTTCAAAGATAACACTAGGAGATCAAATAGATATTCGAAATTTTTTTAATGTCACAGTTGGGAAAAATGCTGAACTCATTATTGAAGATAGAGTTTTCTTTAATAATGGTTGTTCAATAAATGTTCTTGAAAAAGTGACAATTGGTAAAAATACATTATTTGGTGAAAATGTGAGATTGTATGATCATAATCATAAATATGATACACATCAAGTTTATCATAAAGATTTTACTACAGCTCCAATTACAATTGGTGAAAATTGCTGGTTAGGATCAAATGTTGTTGTGCTTAAAGGGGTAACGATTGGAGACAACGTTATAATTGGTGCAGGATGCGTAATATATAAAGATGTTCCTTCTTATTCTATTATTATTAATCAACAAAATCAACAAATAAATATAATCAATGATTAAATCAAAGCCTTATTTATCTGTAATTATGTCTGTTTATAATGCAGAAGATTATTTATCTGAATCGATTGAATCGATTTTAAATCAGACTTATAAAGACTTTGAGTTTATTATTATAGATGATGCTTCAACAGATGGATCTTTAAATTTAATTAAGTCATTTAATGATGAAAGAATTGTTTTAATCGAAAAAACTGAAAACAAAGGTTTTAAAGGCTTTGTTGAAAATTTAAATATAGGTCTAAATATAAGTAAAGGTGAACTAATTGCTAGAATGGATGCTGATGATATTTGCTATCCTAATAGATTCGAAATACAAATACAGTATTTATCTAAAAATCCACGTGTATTTATGGTTGGGAATTCAATGGATTTGATTGATGAATCGGGTAAATTTTTATATAAGAAAAATGCTACTATTGGATTTGTGAATATTGTAAGACAATTCAATTATACTAATCCAATGTTTCATCCAACTTTAATGTTTAGAAAAACATCAATACGTTATCGTGAGAATTTTATTGGATGTGAAGATTTCGATTTTCATTTGCAGCATTTATCGAAAGGATTTATTTTTGAAAATTTATCCGAAAGTTTAATTAAATATCGAATACTAAATCAATCTATTTCAAGAAGTACAAATAAATTAAAGTTATTGATCGGTATGGAGGCTTCTAGAGATTCATATTTATCAAGAAAATACATGGATTCAAATGATGAATTACAATTACTAAATAGATATTTAGAAAATTGTTTAACTCAATCAGATAAACGTAAGATTTTATGGATTGCTATAAAATATAATTCAGCTAATTATTCTGAAGTATTAAATAAATTTAATATAAACGATTTAGTATTTAAAATATTTAATATTTCAGAATTAAGAAAATTATACTCAAAAATTGCAATATATCTTTTTAAGAAAGTTAAGTTATGACAACAATAATAATTAAATCTTTTAATCGACCTCATTATTTAGATCGCTGTTTATATTCTATAATCGATAAAGTAAATGGTACTTATAATATTGTAATTGTAGATGATGGTACTCCTCAAAAATATCTTAATAAAATCTTGGAAAAATATCCACAAGTAAAAATTAAAAAGTCTTATAATTATAATAAAAAAGTAAAAGCTATAGAGGAGAATTTACTTTCAGGAAAATTAATAAATGGATTTGAGATTCCAATCTCTGAATGGAAAAATGCAGTGAAAGAATCTGGTGATTATATATTAATGACTGAGGACGATGTATGGTTTACAAAAGAAATTGATTTAGATCTTATTGTTAATACAATGAGGAAATATAAAACATCTTTGATAAAGATAGGATGGATTTCGAATAGACCAATACTGAGTTCAATTATTAGAGAAGAGGATGATGTACAGTTCATTAAACCAAAATTAATTACAGGAAATAGACTCTTAATGAATTCCATTTTGAAAAATAAATTTAAACTATTTTCGATTTTATACAGATTAGGAATAGTAAATGAAAATACTAAAAAAGAATATTGGATTCTTAATGCATTATTAATGGGAATTTATGAAAAAAAATATTGGTTACATGTATGGTCGACTTTAGATAAAAAAGTTGATGAAACTGAGCAATTAATTAATGCATCTATATGGTATCATAAAAATAAATCCAATCATTTTCTATATGGGAAAATTAAACGATTAGTAATGAACACTACATTTCAAAGTTCTGCAACCACTTCCTACCATGAACATTATGGGATTAATTTTGACATTAATAAATTTAATTATATATTAAATGAAAAGTGGCTAAATAATGAATTAGATGTAATTTCAGATTTACCAAAAGATATAAATGCTGAAAGAATTATAAAAATTTTAAATAGTGAAAATTTAGAAAATTGTTCTTCAAATTTATGGAATAATTGGACAAATAAATTTAAAGAACAATACATAAAACAAGATGTAAATGTTAATTAATGATTTTAACATTTTTAAAATCTTGCAACCATGATTTATAGAATCTTGATAGTTTTTTATGTTTATTATCTATAATAACAACATTCTTATCCAATAAAACAGCTAAAATTAATCCATGTAATCTTGTAGTATATATAGTATTAAATTGATTCAAAAAATTAATACCTATTAAGATGTATTTTTCTCTTTGATTTCTAGGTTTTAAGCCAAACCTTTTATCTACAAATTTATTAAGTATTGGATTAGAAATAATTTTTTTTGACAAAATTCTGTTGTATCTTTCTTTTCTATATTCAATACGATGTTTATTCTTTGAAATGTTAAATGTTGGCCAATCCAATATTTCTATACCTGGATTTTGTTCAATAACTTCATTCATTGTATCATACGAACTTAATTCTTTATCCTTTCTTTTCATCAATAATTTTTTATTGTTATGAATTGGATTAATCTCGTATTTGCTAAAATCAATACAAAAGGCCATGTCTGGCAATAAATAGATATTTTCTAATCCATTTGTTATAAGTAAGTCATAAGATTCTTTATCTCTCACACATATATGTAAATTAGGATGATTTTTAATGATATGAATATCTCTTTTAAAAAATTCCATATCATTATAATGAATACTTTGAGGGAAAATAATTATTTTTCGATCTATATATTTCTCAATTAAATGAATTTTTAAATCTTGTGATTCCTTATATAAATCCCCAAAGTTGCCGCCTCCATGAATTAATATGATACTACTATTTGGTAAATCTTTATCTCGGAATAACCAACAGTTTGTTTCATATAATTTTTTATATTTTAAACGAGATAGATAATCTAATTCACCCTCCCAAATAAGATTATCCCCTATGTTATTATGATCAGGTATATCAATTAAAGAATAATCGGCGTCAATTAAAGAATCTAAACAAGTATAAATTTTATTTTGAAGTTTTTTTATATGAATGTCATTGGTATTTTTCATTTTCTAAGTTTAGTTGCTTACACAAACATAAAAAAAACCTCAACATTAGTTGAGGTTTTTTTATTATAATATCAGATTTTATTCTTGTACTAATAATCTGAATCCTTCACCGTGGATATTCACAATCTCAACAGCTGGATCTTTTTTAAGATACTTACGTAATTTCGCAATATATACATCCATTGAACGTGATGTAAAATAATTGTCATCGTGCCAAATACGTGTTAATGCAATCTCACGAGGCATTAAATCGTTTTTGTAAATTGCTAATAAACGTAATAATTCATTTTCTTTTGGAGAAAGCTTTTGCGATTTTCCATCATAAATTAATTGTCTCAACTTCGCATTGAAATTAAAACGACCAATTTTGAAGTCGTCTTGCTCAAATTTTTCTTCTTCTCCAGAATTGCGTTGTAAGACCGCTTTTATTTTATACAATAAAACTTCAGAATCAAATGGTTTTAAAACGTAGTCATCTGCTCCGATTTTATATCCATTCAATACATCTTCACGCATATTTTTTGCAGTTAAAAAGATGATTGGTTGCTCACTTTTCAACTCTTTGATTTCTTTCCCTAATGTAAATCCGTCCTTTTTAGGCATCATTACATCCAAGATACATAAATCATAATCACTTTCCTTGAATTTTGTAAGACCATCCTCTCCGTCGATTGCGTGAGTCACGTCGAAATCATTTATTACTAAATAATCCTTTAATACACTTCCAAAGCTAGGATCATCTTCTACTAAAAGTAATTTTTGTTTATCACTCATTGATCTATGATTTTAAAGGAATCTTAATGTAGAAAGTACTCCCTTTTCCAGGTTCACTTTCAGCGACCACTTCACCATGATGAAGTTGGACAATTTTTTTAACATATGCTAAACCTAGTCCATGTCCCTTTACATTATGTACATTTCCTGTTTCTTCTCTATAAAATTGTTCAAATATTTTTTTCAATACATTTGGAGACATTCCAATTCCTTTGTCGGCAACTTCTACAACAAAGTGTTTGTCTGTATTGTATGTTTTTACTTTGATTTGTGGTTTACCTGTAGAGTATTTACGAGCATTATCTAAAATATTAATGATGATGTTTTCCAAATGGAAAGGATCACCTTCTACAAAAACCTTATCCGCATTGTATTCTTCAAATATTGTACCATTTCTCTCTTCAACAATAAAACGTATGGGCTCAATACTTTTCTGAACGATTCCATTCATATTTACATCCTCTATATTAAGATCCATTTGGTTTCGTTCTAATTTAGCCATACGCAATACCATTTCAACATGCGTATTCATTCGTTTATTTTCTTGCTTAATTAAGTCTGCATAATATTTAACTTTATCAGGCTCAGAAATTATTTTTGCATTTTTTAAAGCATCTGAAGCAATATTAATGGTAGCGATAGGAGTCTTAAACTCATGAGTCATGTTATTGATAAAATCGGTTTTGATTTCAGAAATTCGACGTTGCATTTGCATGTAGTAAATTGCCAAAGCAAAAACCGTTACAATAATCATGGTAAGGATGAATGTTAGTGATACAATCGGTATCACGTCTCCCAAAATGACATAATTTTGATCCGGAAAATAAGCGGTTAAATTGTATTCCGCATGATCATCTTTATCATAGAATAAAGGTACAGTAAATTTGATATTTTTTTCTTTAAAATTTTCTGATTTTATATTCGTTAATAATGAGTCTTTGGTGATCACGCCTAGTCGTGGAGTCGCCTTAATTCCAAAACGATGCAATTCTTTCGTAAAGATTGAATCTAGCATTTTATAAGATATACGCTTATCCAAAGGAGTAGTCCCAGCGTCCCAACGTGCCATATTTTCGATTGTATATGTTCCGTCGCGTAATGATTCCTCAAGGTTTAAATTTAAATTTCCTATACCTTTTGAGGCTGAATCTTTATCGATTTTATACACTTTTTCTTGCGTATAAATATTGGCTTTTGTTAAACTGTCATTATACACTCCAGAAATCGGAACCATTGATTTTTCAATGACAAATTTTGTCACATAAGCATAAGTAACGCCTAACGAATCTTTGATGATTTGAGATGTAAATGCTTGTGGTTTGTCTACACTTGCTTTTAAATCATTATTAACATTATCTAATTTGTAATAATATTTTTCAACTTCGTATTTGTTAATCTTAGCTGTTGTGGCATTCATCGCCTGATAAACACTGGTATTAAAATTTTCTAAACCAGACCTAAAGGTAAGATTAAGCCAATAGAATTGTATAATCATCAATCCAATTAGCGCAATACTCATGATGGCGATTAAGACCTTGTAAAACCCTTTTCTCATGTCGTTTTAATTCACATTCAAAATTAATGTTGTTTTTTGATTATAGCTGCAAGATTTTTGACCTGTTGTTGCAAGTGCATTAAATCTTGACTATTATCAATAATATAATCCGAATACTCTTTTCTTTCTTCGTCTGATAATTGATTTTTCATTCGAGCTTCAACTTGCTCACGTGTTAAACCATCTCTTTCAATTGTTCGATTGATTCGTATTTCTTGATCAGCAATGACTGAAATAATTAAATCACATTCTTTATAGCTACCACTTTCAATTAAAATTGCAGCTTCTTTGATCACGAAATCTGTATTTTGTTGTTCAATCCAATCCTTAAAATCTTTGAAAACTGCAGGGTGTACAATGGCGTTTAGTTGCTGAAGCAATTCTTTGTCTTTAAATGTTTTGGATGCAATATATGGCCTATTCATTCCTTCAGAAGTATAGGATTCATCTCCAAATACATTTTTGATGGCTTGTATTACTTCAGGATTATTATTTTGTATCATTCGTGCGCGTTGGTCCGAATTATACAATGGAAATCCTAATGCTTCAAAATATTTAGCAGCAGTTGTTTTCCCAGAACCGATACCGCCTGTAATTCCAATAATTTTAGGTTTGTTGATTTTCATGAATTGAATTTAAAATAAAATGCCGAGGTTAAAACCCTCGGCATCATAAATTTTATGAAAGATTTATTATTTCTTTTCTTCTTCTGTTTTCTCAACTTGTTTCGCTTCTGATTTAATCCCGTAGCGCGCTTCTGTTAAGTCTCTTGAAATAGCAGCTTTCTCAAATCTAATTTTCCCGGCACCAGTTTCAATAACTACTGCATCGTCGAAAATTTCATTAATTCTACCGTGAATTCCTGCCGTTGTTACGACTTGTGTTCCACGTTTTAATTCTGCTTGAAAAGCTTTTTCTTTATTTGCTTTCTTTTTTTGTGGAAGGATCATGAAAAAATACATGATCGCGAACATTCCACCAAGCATTAAGATAGACATATATCCACCTTGACCCGCTTGTAAAAATATAGTTTGAATCATTTTATAATTTTAAAAATTATTGTCCAAATGCTTGTTGAGCAGATTGTGGTGCTTCAGAAGCTCCTACAACATTTGCAGTGATATTAAATTGTTCAGTACCGTTAACTGTATTTGTTTTTAAAGTCACTGTTTTTTGTTGTTTCCCATTCATATTCCCAGCAGTATATTCTACTTTGATCGAATCTGTAGTTCCTACTGCAATTGGATTTTTAGGAAATTCTGGAACTGTACATCCACAAGTTGCTTGTGCGTCTTGGATAATTAATGGTGATTTACCTTCGTTGGTAAATTTAACATATGCTTGTACTTTTTCATTTGCTTTTACATCTCCAAAATCGTGTGATGCTTCAGCCAATTTCATAACGGGCGCTGTAGCAGGATCAACAACACTTTCTGCTTGTTGTGCTACTTCCTCCTCAGTGTATAAATCTGTTGCAGACTCTTTTTTACAAGATACTGTTGCGAATAATAAAGCAAATGCTCCTAATATAAATACGTTAGTTTTCATTCTTTTGATAAAATATGTTTCTCAAAATTAATAAAAAATCTAAACTATTATAATAAACCTCTACCGTATTTAGGTAAATTGTTGTTTTCTTTTAATTCCTTTAAAACTTTGTCTAAAATCCCGTTAACGAAAATCTTAGATTTTTCTGTAGAATAATTTTTAGCTAATTCGATATATTCGTTTATTGTTACTTTAGCGGGAATATTTGGAAAATATAAAAACTCCGTAATTGCTAATTGTAAAATGACTAAGTCGATAGTAGCAATACGATCAAGTTCCCAATTGCTTGCTTTATCTTCAATCATTTTTCTAATTTCAGTTTGGTGACGAACAGATTTACGGAATAATTCTTCTGTAAATTTTTTGTCATCCATATCTTTATATACCTTGAATAAACTAATCAAAGGTGTAGAGCTAGCACGGAAAGATTTTAATGTTGTATGCGTCATTGAATTGGCGATGTATAAATCATCGGCCCAGTTTAATTGAATTCCTTCAAACCAATCGTGTAAATCTTCATATTCAGCAATAAATTCTACAAAGAAGTTTAAGATAAATTCTTGATCCTCTTCGAAAGAATTTATTCCGCTATTCATATAATTTTTATATAAATCGCTTTCGATTAATTTATTGTAGATGTTATTAGGGTAAGTATCGTAGATATCCCAATCATACATTTTGTGATCTTGAGTATAACGAGATAATTCAATATTTTCATTTAAAATTTTGAACATCTTGTTATTCACAAACTTCATGTTTGGATTTAAATCTTCTGCAGTTGGAAAGTTTTTGTTTTTAGCAAGTTCAATCTTGTTTGAAGCAATTTCTTGTTGTACTTTCACTAAGTTTAATAAGTAGATGTATAAATCGTAGATATGGTCGATTCCTTTCATCAAGTTTTTTTCAACCAATCTCTCTTCACCATCCGTTCCTAAACTGTTGTATGCATAAACACTTTGCATTACTTTTTCGCGGAGTTGTCTTCTTCCCAACATAATTTCAATGATATAACGTCTATTAAGAGTGCAAAGGTAAGCAAAAAGATGTAAATTTGTTTTGTGAAATCGTTACAGAAACTAAATATTTTTTTATGGAAGTATAAATGGAGGCTATTATTAGGTTTCCTTTTTACGATATGTGCAAATTTTGTACAAGTCTATTCCGTTACATTTATTCGTCATGCTGTCAATACAGTAGAGGAATTGTTGGCCAATTTTGGATCAAGCACTGAATTAACTCTTGATTCTTTAAAAACAGGTTTAATGTATGCCTCATTTGCATTTCTTGGATTTAAGGTTCTTGGAGGAGCACTTACCGTAGGAACACGTCAAATGATTATAGTGACTTCTCGATTAATAGAATTTGATTTAAAGAATAAAATCTATAAACATTATCAATACTTGTCGCTTTCGTTTTATAAAAAGAATAAAACGGGAGATTTGATGAATCGCATTACTGAGGATGTTTCTTTGGTGAGAATGTATTTAGGTCCTGGGATAATGTATCCTGTAGATTTAGTTTCCCGCGTTGCTATTATCGGATATTTTATGTCGCGTGTGGATACGGATTTAACATTGTATACATTATTACCTCTTCCTGTGTTGTCTTTTTTGATTTATAACGTAGCTAATCGAATCAATCAACGCAGTAAACGTGTTCAACAACAACAATCAACTATTTCTTCCTCTGTACAAGATACTTTTGCAGGTATTCGTGTTATTAAATCATTCAATACAGAACAGAATGTAAAAGATAATTATGCTTTAGAGGCCGAAGAATATCAAAAACGTGCCTTGCATCTTTCTCAAATTCAAGCCGCTTTTGGTCCATTAATGGTAGTCGTTGTAGGTATTTCAAATTTAATTATTCTTTACTTAGGAGGTTTAAAATACATTCAAGGAGATTTAGATATTGGTGCAATTGCCGAATTTTTCTTGTATCTTAATATGTTGATTTGGCCTTTTACTTCGTTAGGATGGATTACAACAGTAGTACAACGAGCAGAAGCTTCAATGGCTCGTATTAATGAGTTCTTAGATTTTAAATCAGAAATTAAAGATCAACCCGAAAATCATATTGATGTTCAAGGGGAGATTGAGTTTAGTAATGTGACATATACTTACGAAAATACAGGTATCACGGCTTTAAAAAATATTTCCTTTAAAATTAAAAAAGGAGAGACATTAGCTATTTTAGGAAGTACAGGATCAGGTAAATCGACCATCGCTTTGTTAATCGCACGTTTATTAGAGCCAACTTCTGGTGAAATCTATTTTGATGGACATCATATTCATGATGTAAGCGTTTCATCTATACGCAAGCAAATAGGATATGTTCCACAAGAAGCATTTTTATTTTCAGATTCTTTAACCAATAATATTTTATTTGGATCGGATCAAGAAAATGTAGAAGTAGCAAAACAGTTTGCTCATAAAGCTGCGGTTGCGAACAATATCGAAGGATTTAAGGAAAAATATGATACAGTTGTAGGTGAACGAGGAGTGACATTATCTGGTGGTCAAAAACAGCGTATTTCTATAGCTCGTGCATTAGTTAATAATCCTAATGTGTTAATTTTTGATGATAGTTTATCCGCTGTAGATACCGAAACAGAAGAAACGATCTTAAATAACTTAGCATCCGATTTTGATGCTAAGACTTCTATTATAATTACTCACCGTGTATCTTCTGCTAAAAATGCAGATCATATCATTTATCTAGATGAAGGTAAAATCGTAGAATCGGGTACTCATGAAGAATTATTAAATATTAAAGGAAATTATTATGAACTCTTTAATAAACAAGTGATGGATGTGCATTAATTGTTTTTTCATTATTTTTTTGGAGTTTAATACTAAAGTTTAATGGTTTATTCAGATTTTTTTTTAGTTTTGTTAGGAAACTTTTAACAAATTAAACTCTATTAAGCCATATGAACGATTATGAAAACCAAGAAAAAATGGAAGCTGATGGGATATTCTCCAAGGTTTTAAGAGCCGGAAGACGTACCTATTTTTTTGATGTAAGAGAAACGAGAGCTGGTGATTACTATTTAACAATCACAGAGAGTAAAAAGAACACTTCAGAAGATGGAAATTTCTTCTATAAGAAACACAAAATCTATTTATATAAAGAAGATTTTGAAAGCTTCAAAGATTTATTAGACGAAACAACGCAATATGTTTTTCAAAATAAAGGGGAAGAGGTCATTTCGGAGCGTCATCAAAAAGATTTTGATGCAAAGAAATATAAAACTGTAGAAGAGGACGAGCCCGTAAAAGGGATCGAATCGTTTACCAATATCGATTTTGATGATATCTAAAAATCATAACGAATAAAATATCCCATACTGTCATTGGTATGGGATATTTCTATAATTACATCAAAAAAAAAGTCTTTCAGAATTCTGAAAGACTTTTTTTAAGGATATGATTAAGCAACTAATTCTTTTACTTTGTTTGCAGCATCTTGTAATGTGATAGCTGAATGAACTTGTAATCCTGAATCGTCGATCATTTGTTTAGCTACTTCAGCGTTTGTTCCTTGTAAACGAACGATGATTGGAACTTTAATGGCGTCACCCATGTTTTTGTAAGCATCTAAAATACCTTGTGCAACACGATCACAACGTACAATTCCACCAAAAATGTTGACTAAAATCGCTTCTACATTTTCATCTTTTAAGATGATGCGGAAAGCTTTTTCAACACGTTCAGCATCTGCAGTACCTCCAACATCTAAAAAGTTTGCTGGGTTTCCTCCAGATAATTTGATGATATCCATTGTAGCCATTGCTAATCCGGCACCATTTACCATACATCCAACGTTACCATCTAACTTAACGAAATTTAATCCCGCTTCACCTGCTTCAACTTCTGTTGGGTCTTCTTCGCGTGTATCACGTAAAGCAGCAATGTCTGGGTGACGGAATAAAGCGTTGTCATCTAAAGTTACTTTAGCATCAACTGCGATGATTTTATCGTCTGATGTTTTTAAAACTGGGTTAATTTCGAACATAGATGCATCAATAGATACATATGCGTCATATAATGCAGTGATGAATTTTACTCCTTCTTTGAATGCATTTCCTGATAATCCTAAGTTGAAAGCAATTTTACGTGCTTGGAATCCTTGGATACCAACTGTAGGGTCAATTTCTTCTGTAAAAATTTTATCTGGTGTAGATTCTGCAACTTCTTCAATATCCATTCCACCTTCAGTAGAATACATAATCATATTTTTACCTGTAGCACGATCTAATAATACAGATACATAGTACTCTTCTGTTTGAGATTCTCCTGGGTAATAAACATCTTCAGCAATAAATACTTGATGAACCTTTTTACCTTCAGCAGAAGTTTGAGGAGTAATTAATTGCATTCCGATAATCTCGTTTGCTTTCTCTTTTACCTCGTCTAAGTTTTTGGCAAGTTTAACACCTCCACCTTTACCACGACCACCTGCGTGAATTTGAGCTTTCACAACATGCCATCCTGTTCCGGTTTCTTCTGTTAATTTTTTAGCGGCTTCAACAGCTTCTTCTGGTGTAGTTGCAACAATTCCACGTTGAACTCTCACACCATATTTACTAAGAATTTCTTTTCCTTGATATTCGTGAAGATTCATTTTTTTTGATTTTTCAGTTACAAAAATAGAATAATTGTTGAGGTATTCTAAATTTTGAGAGATTAATTTTATCAGGTCAAGGTTAAATTATACAATTAATTAAGATTTTGAAGGAAATATTGCCTCAAAAATGATAAAATATATTTTAAGTTTGTGCTTCTAGAACTATTGACAATGAATCTAAAAATCTTTTTAGCGATCGTTTTTATCCTGAATTTAGTTCAGGGTATTTGTACACCAGTAATTGATGATGAAGCATATTATTGGATGTGGAGTTTACGACTTGATGCAGGATATTTTGATCATCCACCAATGATTGCAACATGGATTAAGCTATCAGATTTATTCTTTGACGGTGAAATCGGATTACGATTCATAACAATCATAATGAATACAATTTCAGCTTTATTGATGTGGAAAATTCTATCTCCAAAATCGAAAAATCAGATCAATACATTTTTGGTGGTTTACTTTAGTTTAATTTTTGTTCAAATCTTTTCTTGGGTTTCTACACCTGATGCACCATTGTTATTTTTCACGATTTTCTATTTATATAGTTTAAAGCGATTTATTAAAGATAGTTCAATAATCAACACCGCATTATTGTCGATAGGTTTTGCAGGATTAATGTATAGTAAATACCATGGAATCTTGGTTCTAATTTTTACATTAATCCCTATACTTTCAAGTTTATATAAGAAACCTAGCTTTTACTTTGCAATATTAATCTCATTAGTTTTGTATGGGCCACATTTTTATTGGCTTTATGAAAATGACTTTCCGCCATTGTCTTATCACTTTATAGATCGAAGCGCAGAACAGAAATTTAGTTGGACACAACCTTTTATTTATATCGTAACGGCCCTTTTTGGTGCAACAGGATTATTAGTATATCATACATTAAAATCAATACGAGTTGTTGACCGTTCAGATGCATTTAAACGATCTGTTTTTTGGTTAGCTATTGGTCCATTTTTCTTCTTTTTGTTTTCTACTTTAAAAGATACGACACAAGCGCAATGGTTATTGATTAGTTACATAGCATGTGGATTATTATTGTATTGGAGTTATTCAGATGTTCAAAAAACAAAGTCATGGATGATTACAGGCGGTCTAACAATTGGACTTATTTTTATCGTTCGTGTTATTATAATGATTCCAAGTTTATCACCATTGTATGAAACAAAGAATTTTGGGGAGTTAGCAGGAAATTTAGTCACAGAAGATATTGTGGCATTTGAAAAATATCAAGAAGCGTCAATTTTCCAATTTTATAATCGGGATAAAAGAGGCGTGGTGTATCGTACACTTGGAAATAGAAATAGTCAGTTTTCCCTATGGGACGATGAAAGATTATTGAATAAGTCTTTTAATTATGTTACACCTTGGTCAAAATCTTTCGTCAGTTTCGAGGGACTTAAGGGAAAAGAATATTTTGTGAATAAAATTGAAAATTATCATCCAATTCATCAAATGAAGGGAGAAGTGATAAAAATTGATAGTTATGAGATAACAGATAAAATTGAGGTTATAAAAAATGCACATCATCAAGTTGAAGTTAAACTATCCGAAATAGATTGGGATTTAATTCAGCACCAAAATTATCGCTTAGAATTTTTTATTACGAAAGAACAACAATATAATATTGTTGAAGTATTACCTATAGAATTAAATGTTGAATCCATTGAACAAGATGAGATTTCATTAAAATCAAACTTTAAAACTATTTTAGAAAAAGGAACATATTCGCTTTATATCGGAATTACACCACCCAATTTAATTTCAAAATATGTGTCTAAACCATTAAAAATGATAGTTACTGAATAGTTTCTTATATTTACATCATCATGATTAAAGCAACGAATATTGTCAAAAAATACGGTGATTTGGAAGTTCTTAAGGGAGTTTCGTTAGAAATCGCTGAACGAGAAGTAGTTTCGATTGTTGGAGCTTCAGGTGCAGGTAAAACTACATTATTACAAATATTAGGAACTTTAGAAAAAAGTTCTGAACCAAAACAACATCAGACTGAAATTTTAATAAATGGTCAGGATGTGACAAAATTATCGGATCGAGAATTATCCAAATTCAGAAACGAAAATATTGGATTTATTTTTCAATTTCATCAATTATTGCCTGAATTTAATGCCTTAGAAAATATTTGTATTCCCGCGTTTATACGTAAGACGAATAAAGCAGAGGCGGAAAAACGTGCGAAAGAATTGATGCAGTATTTAGGATTGTCTCATCGTTTGACTCATAAACCAAATCAACTTTCAGGAGGAGAACAGCAGCGTGTAGCTGTAGCTCGTGCATTAATTAATCAACCAAAAGTTGTTTTTGCTGATGAACCTTCTGGAAATTTAGATTCTAAAAATGCAGAAGAACTACATGATTTGTTTTTTAAATTACGTGAAGAATTCGGACAAACTTTTGTGATTGTAACACACAATGAAGAATTAGCGGGACTAACAGATCGCAAATTGGTGATGCATGATGGTTTTTTTCAATCTGAAAGTATTCGATAAATGACGGCTAAAGAGTTAAAAGATTTTTTAGACGAAAAAGTTTATCAATACAACACATTCGAATTTATTGATACGGATCCTGTCCAAATACCGCATTTATTTCACTTGAAAGAAGATCAGGAAATTGCTGGATTTCTAGCTTCAACAATTGCTTGGGGAAATCGAAAAATGATTATTAACAATGCGCATAAAATGATGAATTTGATGGGGAATTCGCCATTTGATTTTGTAATGAATCATTCGAATCATGATTTAGATAAATTCGATGGGTTTGTACATCGAACATTTAATGCAGAAGATTTTAAATACTTTGTTATAAGCTTAAAAAACATTTATCAAAATCATGACGGATTAGAGGGGGTATTCACGAAATATCAATCCGAAGACTCGATGCAAGAAGCGATCTCAAAATTAAAAACCATATTCTTTGAAATAGATCCTTTAGAGCGTACGAAAAAACATGTATCAGATCCATTAAATAATTCGGCTGCAAAGCGAATTAACATGTTTTTACGTTGGATGGTAAGGAATGACGCTAATGGTGTAGATTTAGGATTATGGAAATCAATTTCTACTTCAAAATTATCTTGCCCTTTAGATGTGCATTCTGGAAATGTAGCTCGTAAATTAGGATTGTTGAAAAGGAAACAAAATGATGCGAAAGCATTAAAAGAGTTGGATATTCAATTAAGAATATTGGATGCAAATGATCCCGTGAAGTACGATTTTGCATTGTTCGGACTAGGAGTTTTTGAAGGTTTTTAGAAGAGGTGGTATAAAATTTGCAGCCCATTGAAAGAAAAATTATAGTAAGATTAAGGAGTAGTAGCATGTTGAGTATATTAGTAGGAGAAAAGTTTAAAGAATTAACATTAGAAGGGAATCAAAAAAGTAGATACGCAATATCCAACTATGGAAGATTAATCCGATTTACAGAGAATTTTGAAGACGGTCATTTACTGAAAGGTTCTGAAACGAATGGATACAAGGTGTTTCGATACAAATCAGTAGAAAATGGTAAAACAAAAAATTACTCAAAAATGTTTTCTCGAATGGTTGCTGAAAACTTTTTACCTGAACCATCAGCAGAACAAACATACTTACTTCATAAAGACTATAAAAAAGATAATTGTCAAGCAACAAATCTATTTTGGGCGACAAAAGAAGAATTTACCAATCATTTTATGAATAGTCCTTTGTATGAAGAAGGGAAAATAAAATCGCAGAATACGCGTAAGAAAATGGATGGGAATAAATTAACTTCTACACAAGTCATACGAATCAAAAAAATGATCAATGATCCCAATCGTAAGACACGATTAAAAATTATTGCGAAGCAATTTGGGATAAGTGAAATGCAATTGTATCGTATCAAATCCGGAGAAAATTGGGGACATATAGAAGTTTAAAATAAGATAAAGGTTAGCGCTAAAGTGTTGACCTTTTTTATTTCAGTTAGAGATTGTTATTTTTACAAGAATTAATAACAAAACAATTTGATGAAAGAACTTAACGGAATAAAATATATTGAACGTAAACCAACAGTTGTTACAGATAAACCTCAATTATTTTTGTTGATTCATGGCTATGGAAGTCATGAGGAAGACTTATTTAGTTTTGCAAATGATTTACCAGAGATAGCACATGTGATTGCTGTAAGAGCAAGGTATGATCTAATGTATGGTGGGTATGCATGGTATGACATTAGTTTTGAAAATAATGAAAAATATATGAATACCGATCAAGCCATTGAATCACGTGATGCACTAGTAGGGTTTATTGATCAGATTGTCGCACAAGAAAATTTAGATGCTGAAAATGTTTTCCTTGCAGGTTTCAGTCAAGGAGCAATTTTGAGTTATTCGATTGCGTTAAATTTTCCAGACAAGGTTAAAAATGTTATGATTTTAAGTGGTTATCCTGAGCATCAGATAATTGGCGACTTTGATAGAACTAATGATTTTTCAAAGTTAAATTTCTTTGTTTCTCATGGTGCTGAAGATGTGATTTTGCCAATTGAAGCTGCTCGTTTAGGAGAGAATTTATTAAATGAGTTAGGGATTAAAAACGAATATCATGAGTATAGATCCGGACATGGAATAGTACCTCAAAATTATTTTGATTTAATGGCGTTTATTAAAAATGCCAATTCATAGAATATAAAAACCCAAACATTTTGTTTGGGTTTTTGTTTATATATATTTGACTTCAATAGCATCTCCATGATAATCTTTAAATGATGCATCGTAAAATTCAATGTTGGTGTAACGATATAATAGTTCAGTTAACTCTTTTTTTAATACTCCTTTACCATAACCATGGATAAGAATCAATCGGATTTGACTCTCGAGCATAGCACGTTCAATCTCATTTCGAGCTACATCTAATTGCGTTTGTAAAATTTGGGCGGTATCCAACTCCTTCCAATTGTCTACCAAATTTTCGATATGCAAATCAACTTCTCTTGTAACGTAAGGATGACGATGTGATTTTCGGAATGTTTTAAAAACAGCTTTCGTCACTTCTTTTATTTCGATGTCTTTGTAATCGTCGTAATCAATTTCAATATCTTTAATAAGATCTGATTGTAAATATTCATATTCAAAACCAAATTCATCATCAAAATAGACATAATCACCTTTTACTTTTGTAATTACTCCACTGATGTCATCATCTAAAACCTTAACTTTTTGACCAATTTTGAACATGATACAAAATTAATTAAAAATTAAATATATAATCCAATAATGAGATTTAGTAATTACTAAAACATTAGTATTTTTGCTTAACTTAGAATCTAATGAAAACAGCCCAAGCCAACAAAAAAATCAAAGTATTATTTCGTCTTCGCTCTTTAGAAATGGGAGGAGTACCACGAGTAGTTCTTGATTTACTTCGAAATTTACCCAAAGACAAGTTCGACTTCACGCTGATGCTAAATTTATATCAGGGAGAATTGGTTAAAGATATTCCAAAGGATATAAAATTAATTGTGGTAGAAAAAGGAAAAGAGCAAATGAGTTCTAACTTTTATCTTCAAAAATTACAATTAGCATGGAGAAGGATCAAGTTAGAAATTTATGATCGTTTTCCTTCATTATTGTATGCATTAAAAGTTCCAGAAAAATATGATATAGAGGTTTCTCCAGGATATGCCGAATTCGATATGGTATTAAACTCACCGAATAAGAAATCCCGTAAAATAGGTTGGTTTCATTCTGATGTTGGATATGATAAAGATAAAAATCGTGTATTGAGTAGAATTGAAAAAATGAAACGTTTTGATTTCATGATTTTTGGATCTAAGCAAACACGACAAGTAATTGATGATCTATATCAAGTAACTTATCCTAAAAGTACAGTTATCTATAATGTGATAAAAATCAAAGAAATCTTACCGAAAGCAGATTTATTTGATTATAATTATAACACTGATTTGCCTGTTTTTTCCTCGATGGGGCGATTACATACACGTAAGGGATATCATACCTTAATGAAAGTACATAAACGATTATTAGATGATGGGTATCAACATAAGATAGCTGTAATAGGAGGAGGAAGTGAAATGAACAATTTGATTCAGCAACGGAAAGAATTAAATGTGGAAGAATCATTTTTATTGTTAGACACTCAAACTAATCCTTATCCTTATATCAAAGCGTCTGATTATTTTATTTTACCTACGCAATCCGAATCATATCCATTAGTAATTGGAGAGGTAATGTGTATGAACAAACCTATTATCTCTACAAATGTTGGTGGAATTTCTGAAATGATAGAAGATGGTGTTGATGGTATTTTAATACAGTATAATGAAGATGAAATGTATGAAGCTATGAAATCATTTTTAACTCATCCTGAATTGGTTGAAAAAATTATTGATGGAACATTAAATGCACCACAAAAATTTGATGAGAATGAAATTTATCGTCAAATAACAGCAGTTTTCGAACAACAATATCAACTAAAACTAGAAAATGAGAGAAGCTAAAATCACTATAGTAACTCCTACATTTAATCGTGCACATACATTAACAAGAGTTTATGATTCATTAAAAAATCAAACGTTTAAAGATTTTAAATGGATTATTATGGATGATGGATCGACAGATAATACAAAAGAGTTGGTGCAAACGTTCATAGAAGAGAAAATTATTGATATTGAATATTATTGGAATAATAACGCAAAAAAATTTTATACCGTATTTGAAGGGATTAAAAAAGTAAAATCACCATATTTTACAATTTTAGATTCAGATGACGCATATATCATTGAGGGGTTGGAGAAAATGTATAATGTGATTTCTCAATTAGATGAATCATATATTTCAGCAACCTTTAATTCTCAATTTCCGAATGGTGAACTAGTAGGAACATTATTTCCAAACAATTTTTCAGGCTCTATTTTGGAGATGAGATATAAATACAAAGTCAGAGGAGATAAGCACACAATTTTTTGTACATCAAAATATTTAGATTATCTGAAAAAATTTGATTACGAAATGTTTAAAGGGAAATATGCACCACAAAAAATATTTTTTAATCAATATGATGGAAATGGAGAGAAATCTAAGTTTGTCAACGATAAAATCAGAATTTACTATCAAGACGAAAATGATTTAGCTTCAATGTCTAATGATCGTGTAAAACCTTCATCTTACTTAGGTTTAATGGAAGGTCATAAATCGTTTTTAAATTCATACAGAAATCAATTATGGAAGTATCCCAAAGCATTAATAAGAAATTTAATAGGGTATCAAGTATATTCGATTTTAAATAAAAGAAACCTGTGTGTGATTAATAAAGAGTTAAAATCATTTAAACTTTTGTCGATTATTATATATCCTTTGAGCCTAACTTATACCAAAATAAAAGCCTAAATGAACCAATACCTAAAACTTATAAGAGTAAAACAATGGGTTAAAAATTTATTCGTTTTTATCCCTGTTTTTTTCTCAGGTCATTTCTTTCATACCGATTTAGTCTTTCAATCGTTTTTAGGATTTATTCTATTTAGCTTTGTAGCGAGTAGTATTTACATTGTTAATGATTATGTAGATATCGAAAAAGATAAAAGACATCCTGAGAAAAAGTTTAGACCATTAGCTGCCGGAACAGTTTCTAAGTCCAATGCGAAAGTACTATTCGCTTCTCTAGTAGGGATATCACTGATTGGGACAGTCTTGTTAGACAATTATAAAGTCGGGATAATTTTATTGGCATATTTTTTATTAAACATTGCTTACTCGTTTAAATTAAAACAAATTGCCATCCTTGATGTCATGATTATTGCCACAGGATTTTTGATGAGGGTTTTTGTCGGGGGGTATATCACTGGAATTGTGATTTCAGACTGGACGATCTTACTTATTTTTACATTAGCTTTAATTTTAGCGCTAGGGAAAAGAAGAGGTGAATTAATTAATAGCGAGTTAACGGGGGAAACTCGAAAATCTTTGGATGGATATAATGAACCCTTTGTTAATGCTGCACTAGTTATTACATGTACGGTAACCATTGTATGTTATTTAATGTTTATTCTTTCGACAGAAACTCAACTTAAATTTCATCATTACATCATCTATACTTTTGTATTCGTATTTGCGGGTGTTCTACGGTATTTGCAACAAACATTTGTATTTCAGAGAACAGAATCACCAACCAAATTAATATTTAAAGATGTTTTTCTTCAAATCTTAATTGTGATGTGGGGAATTTCCTATTTCTTACTAATTTATTTTAAATCATGAGAATCAATAAATCAAAAAATATAGCCAATTGGGGATTGTATCCTTCGATTCGTACGAATGAATATGAACCTCAATCTATAGAAGAATTTAAAGAAGCTATAGCATCAACAAATAAATTAATTGCCAGAGGAAATGGGAGATGTTATGGAGATGCTTCATTACAAAACGATGTTGTATCCACTCGTCGATGGAATAAATTTATCGAATTTGATCGTGAGCGTGGATACATCGAAGTGGAAGCGGGTGTATTATTATCGGATATTTTAGAAGTATCTGTCCCAGCAGGTTACTTTATAACTGTAACACCGGGTACCAAGTTTATCACGGTGGGAGGGGCTATTGCTTCAGATGTACATGGTAAGAATCATCATGTGGATGGATGTTTTTCAGAACATGTTGTCTATTTTGATTTAATGATCGAGAATGGAGAAGTTTTAAGATGTTCTCGTGATATGAATGCTGATTTATTTTGGTCGACGATTGGAGGAATGGGTCTTACAGGAGTTATTTTATCGGCTCGATTTTTATTAACAAAAATTGAAACAGCTTATATCAGAAATGAAGCCATCCAAGCTAAAAACCTTGATGAAATCTTTCAATTGTTTGAGGAATCTGAATCATGGACTTACACAGTAGCATGGTTAGATTGTTTACAAAAAGGAGAAGCTTTAGGGAAATCGATTATGTTGCGTGGAGAACATGCTACATTGGATGAGGTTCCCGAGAAAATAAAGAAGAATCCATTAAAAATTAAAAAGAAACCAAAACTTAATATTCCATTCTTCTTCCCCAATTTTGTTTTAAATCCATGGTCAATTAAAATTTTTAATTGGTTGTACTTTAATAAACAAGTGAAGAAGCATGTCCAAAATTTTGTGGATTATGATCAATTCTTCTATCCATTGGACATGGTGCATAATTGGAATCGAATTTATGGAAAGAATGGATTTATTCAATACCAATTTGTGATTCCAAAAGAAAACGGGTTAGAAGGAATGAGAGAAATTCTTCGAACAATTGCAGAGAGTGGAAATGGCTCGTTCTTAGTTGTTCTAAAATTATTTGGAGAAAATAATCCCAAAGCATACAATTCTTTTCCAAAGCCTGGATACACTTTAGCGCTAGATTTTAAAGTGAATAAGGATTTGAAAAAGTTAATTGAGAATTTAGACTTAATTGTTGAAGCATTTGGAGGAAGAATTTATCGTACCAAAGATGCGATGTCTAAACCTAGCTTAACAGATTATTTAAAAAATACAGATTCATCTAAATTTGAATCTTTACAAAACGAACGTATAAATCGATAGAAAAGAAAATGATTGTATTAGGAAGTAACTCAGATATCTCTCTGGCATTTGTAGAGAAAGTGTTGAAAGAAGGACAACGTTTTCCATTAGTGTATTTATTTACATCGAATGTGGATAAAACGATGAAATTAGCTCGACACATTGAAGCAAAATATGATCAGAAATGCGAAATAGTTGAATTTGATTTAACGAAAAATAATAATTTCGATGCCATTGCACATGTTGAATCTGATTTATTGTTCTGTGCATCTGGGTTTTTAGGAAAAAATTCAGAAGAAGGATTATATGATTTGAATAATACAATACGAATTGTTGAAATTAATTATTCAAAATTAATTCACTTAATCAATTTCTTTGCTCAAAAAATGGAAGTAAAGGGTAAAGGTACTATCATTGCATTAAGTTCTGTAGCTGGTGAAAGAGGAAGACAAAGCAATTTTATCTACGGATCAGCCAAAGCAGGTTTCACGGCATATTTATCAGGACTAAGAAACTATTTGTATCATAAGAAAGTGCATGTCATGACGGTGATACCAGGTTTTATGGATACAGAAATGACAGCTGATATCCAAACACCAAAACCTTTGACTGCTCAACCTGCTCAAGCGGCAAATATTATATATAAAGCATATAAAAAGAAACGTAATATTGTGTATGTAACTTTTGTATGGTGGGGAATTATGATGATTATTCGTAATATTCCTGAATTTATTTTTAAAAAATTAAAAATGTAATGAATCGTAAATTATATTTATTCGATTTTGATGGAACGTTGACGACGAAAGATTCTTTATTCGATTTTTTAAAATTTAGTTTTCCGAACCATTATAATAAATATTTTCTAATTTTCTTCCCTTTATTCATTTTAGCAAAATTAAAATTAGCAGAACCAGGGCGAATAAAAGAAAAATTTATTGCACGTTTTTTAAAAGGGAAATCCTATCACGAAATACAAAGTTTATCTAATCGTTATTTTGAGAAAAATTATCCATTAATTATTCATCCTAAAGCAGATGAATATATTAAATCCGTAAGTAATTATCATGATAAATTCATTGTTTCAGCATCTGTTAATTTTTGGTTGCAACCATTTGCAGATTATTATGGAATGGGATTGATTTGTACTGAAGCAGAATTTGATGAACAAGGATATTTTACAGGTAAATTTGCTTCAGAAAATTGCAACAACGAACAAAAGAAAATTAGAATCGAAAAAGAAGTCGATTTATCACTGTATGATGAGGTCATTGCATTTGGTGATACATCTGGAGATCGAGCAATGTTTGAATTAGCGACCAAGTCCTTTTTTAAACATTTTAATTAATATATTTGTTGGACTAAACTAAACTTATGGAAAATTACATTGATAGGAAGAAAATATTCTTTGCTTCTATCATAATAATTGCACTAAAGTCAATATTCTTTTTTACAAGACATATTCAAGAGGATGCATTGATTTCTTGGCGTGTAGCACGAAATATTATCGAATATGGTGTATATGGTTATAATGGTGCAGAAAAAATATCAGCCTCTACAACGCATTTCTATGTTTTTATAGGGGTAATCTTCCAATCCATTTTCGGTGAAGGAAATTTTATTTACCCTTTATTAATTTTTAACACCATTTTACTAACCATAGGAATCTATTGGTTAGGAAAGCTATTATTATCAACAACTGCAAGAGTAATCTTATTTATTCTTTTTGTAAGTTTTTTACCACCTGCGATAAAGATGTCCATTTTAGGAATGGAATTCGGAATGCTTTTCTTTTTCTACATGGCATTAATTAAATACGGTTTTGTCGAACGAAAAAATTGGGCATTTATTTTAATGCCGATTTTAATATTATGGACACGTATTGATACATGCATTTTCTTGGGAATCTTATTTATCTATGATGTGATTCAACAACGTAAATGGAATAATGCATTAATGATTGGTGGAATTTTAGCTGTATTGACAACCGTCGCATTTAATTGGTTTTATTTTGGTGAAATCGTTAACAATACAATTACTTCAAAGAAAAATAATTACGCCAATCCTTCTTTATTAGAGCGTTGGACAGAATTTAAATATTTTGGTCCAAACTATTTTGGAATGATTAAATTTCCTACATCCATTTATAATTTTTCAACAATATTTTTGTTTGTTGTTTCATTAATTTGCTTAATTATTCTAACAGGAAAATGGGATACGAACCGTAAAAAAGTAATTGGATTTTTATTCCTATTTGGTGTGATTAAAACGTTCATTTTTGGGGCTGCGAACTCTTGGTTCGATTGGTATTATTGGATACCTCAAATCTGTCTATTCATGCCAATTATATTAATTATTTTAGATAATGAATTTTACAAGAAATTAGCTTTAGCATATGGAATATTTGTTTTGATTCCTTTTACAGCATATCAAGCCGTACATTCTATAGCAACCGGACATGGGGAATGGAATCATGCCCGAAATATAGGATTGTATTTAGATTCAATTGAACCAAATAAAGACAATTACATTTTCTTAGAACCAGCAGGTTATATTCCATACTTTTCAAAACTAAAAGTGATTGATTATGTAGGTTTGGTGGACAAACGCTTAACAGAAGAAAATATCGTGAAGAATGGTACTGAAGTAGGTTTTTCAAACTTGATTAATAAAGCAAAACCGAAATATATTTTAGAAGATTTTAAACCAATGTTCAAAGGGAAATTGGCTGATCAATCCATCTATGAGGATTACGAATTAATCAAAGAATTTAAAATTATGGATGTTGCTCAATCAGACAATCCAATTTTAGATAAAATCTATAAATTCAAACCTTCTGGTCGAGATTTCTATTTGTATAAACGTAAGGAAACTGCGAAATAATGGCTGAAAAGAAGAAAATATTAATCCGTATTGGCTCGCTTCGTCACGGAGGTGCCGAAAAGGTATTAGTCACTTTTTTAAAAAATCTTTCACCAGACAAATATGAAATCGATTTGTTGTTGAATCTTTATTCCGGTAAATATTTAAAAGATGTACCGTCTTGGATTAACATCTACTATTTGAATAAAGGAGAAATGATAACAACCAATCGTCCACAAGATATTCCTGAAAAAGCATTCAGAGTAATTTATCAATCTGTTCTGAAGCAGTTTCCCAAATTATTGTACAAATTCATCTTACCCAATAAAACGTATGATATCGAATTTGCTGCAATCCATGGTATGGCCGATGAGATTCTAAATTCTCCTATAAAATCTTCCAAGAAAATTGTTTGGATTCACAACGATTTATCCAATATCCCAGAATATACAAATGAACGTTTGAAATCTTTTTTCAAGTTCGATCGTATTTTGGTGATTTCACAGAAAATCAATCAATTATTTTTGGATTTGGCGACTTCGGATGAGCAGAAAGGGAAAGTCGTTCGAATTTATAATCCGATTGATGTAGAAGAAATCAAACGTTTGGCTAAAGAACCTTGCGATTTAGCGAAAATCGATAATCAACCAACGTTTGTTTCGATAGGAACTGTATTTCCACAAAAAGGTTTTGATCGTTTATTACGTGCGCACCGCCGATTATTAGATGAAGGGTTCAAACATCAAGTGTGGATTGTAGGAGATGGGTACGATTTTCCGAATATCAAAAAATTAGTGGATGAGCTTCAAATAAATGATACAGCACATTTGATTGGTTTCAAAGAAAATCCATATCCGTATTTTATCCAAGCAGATTGTTATATTTTGTCTTCACGTTACGAAGGATATCCAACAGTTTTATTTGAAGCAATGACGTTGGCTAAGCCTATAATAGCTACTGATGTTTCCGGAGTGAGAGAAATGTTGAATGATGGTGAATTAGGTTATATCATTGAGAATTCAGAAGAAGCAATTTACAACGGATTGAAATATTTTCTTCAACATCCTGAAGAAGCGAAAAAATATCAACATAATATTGAAGCAAAAGCATTACCTTTTGAATTAAGTAGTGCAGTAAATTCGATTGAAAAATATTTAAACGATTAAGATGAAAACAATTATTCAGAAAGATTTTTACAGAAACTTTGGATATTGGACCAACTCGCCTTTTTTGAAAGGGTTTATGAGTCCAGGTTTTCGTTTTTTATACTGTTTAAGAAAAGCACAACAATACCCTACTAAACATCCGCTTGGATTATTTTATCGTGTATTGTTGAGAAGATATTCGATTAAATATGGTTATCAAATTTCTGCGAAAACAGAAATTGGACCAGGTTTAAATTTAGGGCATTGGGGACACGTTGTCGTGAATCCTAACGCTAAAATTGGGAAGAATTGTAATATCGCTCACGGTGTAACTTTAGGTCAAACCAATCGTGGAAAATCGAAAGGTTTTCCAACGTTAAAAGATGATGTTTGGGTAGGGACAAATGCCGTAATTGTGGGTGGAATTACAATTGGAAATAATGTTTTAATTGCACCAAACAGTTACGTGACACAAGATGTGCCAGATAATTCGATTGTGATGGGAAATCCAATGCAAATTATCCCGAATGAAAAAGCAACAGAAGGCTATATTAATAATAGAATCGATTAATTGTTGAAAACAATACTATTCATATTACCTGACCTAAATCAAGGTGGAGCAGAACGTGTGATTACAACGCTTTGCAATGAATTGGACCGAACGAAGTTTTGTCCAAAATTAGTGTTGTTCAAAAAGGAAGGGCATTACCTGAATCATTTGAAAAAGGATGTTGAAATTATCGAACTGAATGTGGAACGCATTCGTTATTCGATTTTTAAGATTGTTCCGTTGATCAATAAGCTTCAACCCACTATTGTGTTTACAGGTTGGGGAGAAATCTCAGCATTTCTATCACCTCTGATTCCTATGTTCAAAAAAACTAAGTTTATCACAAGGGAGACAAATGTGGTTTCAAAGCACGTTACTCGAAAAGAGATTTTATTTTTCTACCGTTTTTATAACAATTTTCATCAAATCATTGCCCAAAGTGATGATATGAAAAATGACTTGGTTCAAAATTTTCGAATTTCGGAAAATCGAATTGTAAAGATCAATAACCCAGTGGATTTTGATTTAATCGATCAAATGAAATCTCAAAAGATTAATTTAGGTTTTGACAAGAGCTATAAAAATATTGTCGCAATTGGAAATCTTTCACCTCGAAAAGGATTTGATTTATTATTAAATGTAATGAATGAATTGAAAGATGAAAAAATCAAATTAACAATCTTGGGCGATGGAGCTTTTAAAGATGAATTGTTGCAGCAAAAAAATGAATTAAAATTGGATAACGTGACCTTTCAAGGGAATGTTGCCAATCCATTTGTTTATCTAAAAGCAGCCGATTTATTTATTCTTTCTTCACGTTACGAAGGTTTTCCAAATGTATTGTTGGAAGCTGGTGCCTGTGGTACCTATAGTTTAGCGAATAACTGTCCAGGAGGAATCAATGAAATTATTCAAGAGAATATTAATGGTGAAATTTATCCGATAGAAGATACTGAAGGTTTTGCGGAAAAAATCAAATCCATTTTAGATAAAGAACATTCGTCAGAAAAGATTATAAATAGTATTCATTCGCGTTTTAGCAAAGATATCATTATCCAACAATACGAAACCATTTTCGAAATTATATAAATGAAACCATCGCCAAAAATATCCGTAATTGTACCTGTTTATAATACAGCGGCCTATTTACCGAAATGTTTAGATTCGATATTGAATCAAACGTTTGGTGATTTTGAATTGTTGGTGGTGAACGATGGTTCGAAAGATAATTCACAACAAATTATTGATCAATATGTAGAACAAGATCATCGTATTGTATCAATTATTAAAGAAAATGGTGGTTTAAGCGATGCTAGAAACGTTGGAATTGATCAAGCAAAAGGGGAGTATATCGCGTTTATTGACTCAGATGATTATATCGATTCAAAGATGTTTGAAGAGATGATTCATCTAGTCGAAAAGCATCAATCGGAGATCGTTTTTTGCGATTTGGTAAAAGTGGATGAAAATGGAAATGAATTTCGAGATTTGCCACAATCACCTCAATTACCAGAGAAAATAATTTTAATAGATGATTTAACGATTTTTGGAGAAATGAGTTGTTTTGCATGTAATAAATTATTCAAACGTTCATTATTTGAAAAACATCGTTTTCAAAAAGGTATTCATTTCGAGGACATTGAATTAATTCCGAAATTAGTGTTAGATTCAACTATTATCTCAAAAATAAATCAACCGTTTTATAAATATTTTGAACGTCAAGATTCAATTACGAAAACGCATACCCAAAAAGGCTTGGATATGTTTATTGCGATTGATAATGTGACGAATTATTTTAAACAAAGTCAATACAAAAACAATTTAAAAGAATTGAAACGTTTTCAAATCATTCAGGGTTATTATTCGTATTTGGCTTATGTAGCTTATGTGAAAGATAAAGAATTGAAGTCTGAAATGATTGAATACTTAAAACAATATTTAAAAACAAATAGAATTTCGGATTCTGAAATTATAAATTATAAACGATTTAAATATAATTATTTATCGTCATTACCTTTCAAAAAGAAAGTCTTTTATGGTATCTCATTAATTAACCTTAAACTCCTAGCAAAATTGTAATATAATGAGTTTAATCTATTATTTAATATTCTTTTTATTAGTTGTGACCTCTTATTTTGAGTTCTCGAAAAATGAACAAGGAAGTAAACAATGGTACTATGTCATTGTTATCATTATGATGTTCACAGCAGGGCTTGGATATGGGTTAAGCCCAGATTGGGTGGCTTATTTTCAAACGTTTAATTTATTAGGAGATATTTCATGGGGGCAACTTGATCGATTTGCAGAATTAGCATCCATGGAAAAAGGGTATCTGGGTTTAAATAAATTGCTCGGAGATATTGGATTTGATTTTGGGATGTTAACTTTAATAATGGCGATTGTTGCATTGACTTTAAAAACATCAACTTTTTATAAATATGGAGGATTGCCTTTTCTAGTATTGTTCATCTATGCGATGCCTAATTTTATGTTTGAAGAACATGTGCATATACGTCAGGGGGTGGCAAATGCAATTGCAATTTTTTCGGTACGATATATTATTGATCGTAAATTGTGGAAATTTTTATTGTGTATAGCGATTGGATACCAATTCCACGAATCGATTATCGTATTCATTTTAGCGTATTGGATAGGAGTCATGAAGTTTAATGAGGTGACAATTGGTTGGTTAGTAACAATTGCTATCATTGGCAACTATACAGGATTGAATGCAATTATAGAAATCATAATGCAATTTATGCCAATTGGACAAGATAAGTTTGAAGACTATCAAAGTCAATTGTATGCAGAATCTGATGTGGCTATTGGGGACATAGTTAAAATTCTGTCGGTGATGTCGGTAATGATTTATAATAAATATGCTGTTCATGATAAGTTATATTGTATATTCAGAAATCTCTTTATCATGGGCGTTTTATTATATTTTTTCTTAGGAAAAGGAATTTTTGGAATTCGGTTACCCGGTTTTTATTTAGTCTTTTTAGGTTTGACATTAGGTCGTATGATTTATTCGTTCAATGGAGATCATTTCAAACGCCGATTTGTATATTTTAGTTTTGTTTTTTATACATTATTGTTAATATTTTGGTTCCAAGTTAAACAGGGTCACAAATCTAATTTTGCAAATTATCGCACATTTTTCACTAATGGAGCAGTATACGGATTATGGAGGAATTAGTATCAATTATAACTCCATGTTATAATTCAGAAAAATATATAAAGGAGACATATGATTCAATTCTGAATCAAACTTATAAAAATTGGGAATGGATTATTATAGATGACTGTTCAACTGATGATTCAGTCGAAATTATTGAAAAATTTAATGATTCTCGAGTAAAATTACACGTGAATCATATGAATAGTGGTGCGGCAGTTTCTCGTAATAAAGCATTAGAAATAGCAAATGGTAGATATATTACCTTTATTGATAGTGATGATTTATGGTTACCTCAATTTTTAGAGAAAAGTATTGAATTTTTAAAAATTAATCATGAAGAGTTAGTATACGCTACGTATAAACGTGTAGATGAAGAATTAAATCCGCTTTTAAATGATTTTATTGCGGAAGATCGAATAGATTATCAAAGAATATTATATAATTGTCCTATTCCCATGCTAACATCTCTTTATGATAGTAAGCGGATCGGTAAAATTTCTTTTCCACAAGTAGAGTTGAGAGAGGATCATGCGATGTGGATGGAATTGCTAAAAAAAATTAAATCTGCGCGAGCAATAAAGGAACCCTTGGGAATTTATCGAATGCGTGAAAATTCAGTCTCAAGAAATAAATTATTTATAGCAAAAAAACAATATCGTCTATATCGAAATTATTTAAAATTAAGTATATTTAAGTCAATGTATTATACTTTTCATTGGGGAGTTAACGGATTAAAAAAGTATGGAAAACTTTAAATTATTAGAATTCTTATATCAGTTGAATATCTCTCCGATATTTATCAATGTAATAGGAGCATTTAGCTTTGCATTTCTAATCTCTATAATATCAATCCCAAAGATTATTCGAATTTCTTTTAAAAAGGGATTAATGGATGTCCCTGGAGAACGTAGTTCGCATATTAATAAAGTTCCTACATTAGGAGGAGTTGCTTTATTTTTTGGAATAGTGGTATCAACGTCAATTTTTGCAACGGAATTAGGTGCAAACTATGCTTTTTTCTTATCAGCCATTACCATATTATTTTTTGTTGGTTTAATGGATGATTTATTAGTTGTTGCTCCTGATAAGAAATTATATGCCCAATTAATTAGTACAACTTTAATCATTTTTGGATCGGGAATAATGGTGAATTCATTATTTGGATTATTTGGAATTCATGAATTAAACTATTGGGTGGGAGTTTTCTTAACCTATTTTGTATTTATAGTACTGATTAATGCTTATAATCTGATTGATGGTATTGATGGATTAGCTTCTGGAATCGGAATCGTGATTAGTATGGCTTTTATTTTTATATTTTATCGCATTTTTGATTATAGCATTGGGATTTTAGCAATATCAATCGTTGCTGTATTAATTGGATTTTTGCGTTATAATTTATCCGATAAAATGAAAATTTTTATGGGAGATACAGGTTCAATGGTCATAGGTTTTATTTTAACTTTTATGGCTATTCGATTTTTATATATGGCGAGTTTGCCAACGTATGAACTACATACTGCACCAGTATTATTGATGTTCATTTTTTGTATACCAGTCATCGATACACTACAAGTATTTGTTATGCGTATTTTACAGAAAAAACATCCTTTACATCCCGATAAAAATCATTTGCATCATCATATTTTACGAATGGGGTATAGTCATACTCAAACTTCATCCATTTTAATAATCGTTAATATCATTTTTATTATTATCGGCTATATCTTGAGAAATCTCGAGATCAATAAACTTTTTTTGATATTTCTATTACTTTCGTTTAGTTTTGTTGCTATTATTCGATACAAAATCTCCAAAAATATAACTTCTTAAACATGAAAAATTATTTTACCAACTCTATATTAATCGCTTTGCTTTTATTGATTACTTCGTGTATATCATTAAAAGATATACAATTGATACAACCTGATGAAAATTTGAAGTTGAATAGTAAAGGTATGATTGAATATAACGTCCCAGAATATTATATTCAACAGAATGATTTAATCTTAATTAATGTTTCATCTGTAAATCCTTCTACTTTAGGAATTTTAAGTGATTTTACAACATCAGGGAATAGAACATTTTCAACAGGACAGAATCAAGGAGTTTTAGTGAGAAAAGATGGAAGTATTGAATTACCACGTATTGGTAAAATTAGTGTGGAGGGACTTACAATAGAGCAGGCTCGTAAAGCAATTCAAGAAGAATTTTATAAAATTTATACACCAGATGGAACTTACATTGATGTAAATCTTGCAGGAATTGATTATACGATTGTAGGAGAGGGAACTAATGGTAATTTTAGAGCACAAAAAAGGGATCTAACAATAATCGAAGCTTTTGCACGCGCAGGTGGTGGAAGTAATATTTATGCTGATTTAAAAAATGTACGTATTATTAGAACTACACCTGATGGTACAAAACAAGTATATGTAGATTTAACAAAAGAATCTATCATGAATTCAGAATATTATTGGATTCAAAATAATGATATTATTGTTGTAAATCCACGTAAAGAAAAAGTTTGGGGTGTTGGTCTAAATCCTTTGTCAGTTGTTACAACAACGATGGGGGTAATTGGAACCATTTTAGGGGTGTATTTATTTTTTGATCGTTTTTAATGGAAAATATAAAGAAGAAAAAGACAGGTGATATATTAGATATTGAGAGATTAATTCCTCGATTAATTTCGGCTTGGCCTCTTTATTTAATATCGTTACTAATTTGTTTGCTTGTAGCTTTCTATTTAAATAATTGGAAGTTTGATAAAATTTATAGTGCTTCAACGACTTTTAAAATTGCCCATAATGCAGCAAGTAATAATTTATCGAACAATTCAATCAATTTTATTTGGGGGGGAACTCAAATAAAGTGGATGCACTTTCTTATACTTTAAATTCTAGAATACATAATGAAAAAGTTGTTAAAAAGACGGGCGCATATGTATTTTATTACCAACAAGGTAAATTAAAGAAGTCAGATATTTACAAGTTAGATGCTCCTTTTGTTGTTGAAATTGATACATCGCATCATCAAATCATAAATTCTGAAATTGAAATTACACCTGTAAACGCACAATCATTTCAATTAAAAATGGTAAGTGAATCAGGAAAAATTTACAGTTATCCGAATGATAGTATTTTAGGAAATAGTAATTATAATTTCACTCGTCCTTATCAATATGATCAATGGATACAATCGAAGAATTATCGTTTTAGAATTAAAAAGTCGAATATTCGTTTTGATGATAATACTTATACGTTCAAATTTGTTTCACTTCCAGAAGCAACGCGTAGAGTTATGCAAAATTTTAGTGTAAGTCAAGCTTCAAAAGTTGCTAGTATTATTTCAGTAAGTAAAAATTCTAAAAGTATTAATGAATCGGTTGATTTATTAAATACCTCAATTAAGGTATTAATAGAAACAGAATTATCTGAAAAGAATATTTCAACCATTAAGACTAAAAATTATTTACAAGATCAGATTGCAAAAGTTAGGTTTAAATTAGACAGTGCTACAGCTAATCTTCAGGATTTGCAGAAGCGTACTGGAATTAATAATTTTCCAGCTAAAAAATCAGAGATTTTAACTTCTTTAATGCAATTGGATAGGGAACGAATTGCAATAGAAGAACGAATTGAAGCTCTAAATCGTCTTACACCACGTTCTAATAGTAGTGTTAGCAATATGATTGCATTAAATATTGCTGGTCTTGATGTGTCATATTTCATGTCAAATGTTAATAAACTAGAGGCAGCAGAAAACCAAAAAGATGAATTATTAAAAATTTATCAGAAAAATGCTAAGGAAATTAAGGAAGCTGATTTAAAAATAGCTGAAGCCAGAGCCGCGATTGATAATATTGTAAAAGCTCATAAACTTAAATTAAACACGGACTTAGAACAAGTTGATCAAAAAATAGCAGAAATTGAGTATAAAGTAGCTGATTTACCTTTCCAAGAAATTGAATTCTTAGAAGCGAATCGTGCGTTTGAAATGAACAATAGTTTATATTCAAGTTTAATTACTCAATTAAATGCTACAGGATTAACGTTAGCTTCAAATGTATCAGATATTACAATCATAGATCCTGCGAAGAATCAAAATCAACGTCCTATCTCTCCTGACACGAAAAGAAATTATTTGATTGCATTAGCCATAGGATTAATCATTCCTATTATTTTCGTTATTATTCGAGAATTATTAGACTTTAAAGTTAAAGTGATAAAGGATATCACTTCACGTACTAATATTCCTTTGGTTGGAACCGTTGGAGATTTAGGAGATAATGCACCATTAATTGTAATTAATAGTCCAAAATCAGGTTTGGCTGAATCATTTAGAGCTATTCGATCAAATTTAAAATTCCTATATCGATCAGAGCCATTACATTCAAATAATAAAACAATATTGATGACTTCATTTATCGGAGGAGAAGGTAAAACATTTAATTCGATGAATTTGGCATCTGTTTTAGGATCAAGTGATAAAAAAGCGTTATTAATCGGAATGGATTTGCGTAAACCAAAAATTTTTGATGATTTTAGAATCAGTAATAAATATGGTATGACGAATTACTTGACGGATAATGCTTCAATTGAAGAAATTACTCAAGATACAATCTTACCAAATTTAAAGATCATTACAGCTGGACCAATCCCTCCAAATCCATCGGAGTTAATTCTTAGTAAACGCATGGATGAATTCTTTAAAATTGTTAAGGAACAATATGATTTTATTGTCATTGATTCGCCACCGATCGGATTAGTAGCGGATTCCTATGATTTGATGAAGTATAGTGATTGTACATTGTATGTGACGCGATATAATTATTCTGAAAAGAATTTTATCAATACCATTTCTAACAAATACGATGAAGGAGAAGTTTCTAACATTGGTATTATTATAAACGGATTTAAAGTTAATTCAGGATATGGTTACGGCTATGGCTATGGTTACGGCTATGGCTATGGTTACGGTTATTTCGATGAGGATACCTCTTTTGATGATTCATTAAAAGGGAAAGTGAAACGATTATTTTTACGAATAAAAGAGCGTTTCTTTTAATATGTTTTGGAAACAATTATTTGATTACATATTTGCATTAATCCTACTAATTGTATTGGTAGGATTAATCTTTTGTATGATTTTAATTGCAACAATTGATACTAAGGAGTTTGGACTATTCAAACAAAATAGGGTAGGTCAATTTGGAAAGTCGTTCAAAATTTTTAAAATAAGAACGATGAAGGGTGTACAGCATTCTACGATAACAACTCATTCACATCGAATCACGAGAATTGGTAAATTCTTAAGAGATTATAAATTGGATGAATTACCTCAACTGTTTAATATTTTAATGGGCGATATGAGTTTCGTTGGTCCTCGTCCAGATGTAGAAGGTTATGCAGATCGTTTAAAGGGACAAGATCGCATTATTTTACAGGTAAAGCCAGGCATTACAGGCCCAGCTCAACTAAAGTATAGAAATGAAGAACAGATTTTATCTATGGTGGAACATCCAATAGAATATAATGATGAAGTCATCTGGCCAGATAAAGTTAATATCAACAAAGAATATGTTGAAAACTGGACATTTCAAAAAGACTTGTATTATATTTTAAAAACGGTTTTAAAATAAAAGAGAGCTGTAATAGCTCTCTTTTTTATTTTAATAATTGATTAGACTATACTTGAATTACGCCTAAGTTAAACGGTGTTTCAATTGGAGCATGATTAGCAGCTTCGATTCCCATTGAAATCCATGTACGTGTATCTAATGGATCGATTATTCCATCGGTCCAAAGACGTGATGCGGCATAATAAGGGCTTGTTTGAGCCGTGTACTTATCAGTAATTTCTTTTAATAACTCTTCTTTCTTCGTTTCATCAACTTCAACACCTTTTCCTTTTAAAGTTGCTTCTTGAATTTGTAATAAAACTTTTGCAGCTTGTTCACCTCCCATTACAGCTAACTGAGCTGATGGCCATGCAGCAATTAATCGTGGATCATAAGCTTTACCACACATCGCATAATTACCTGCTCCGTAAGAATTTCCAACAACAATTGTGAATTTTGGAACAACTGAATTTGAGACCGCATTAACCATTTTAGCTCCATCTTTGATAATTCCTCCATGCTCAGATTTTGATCCAACCATAAATCCTGTTACATCTTGTAAAAATACCAATGGAATTTTCTTTTGATTACAGTTGGCTATAAAACGAGTCGCTTTATCTGCAGAATCAGAATAGATGACACCTCCAAATTGCATTCCGTCTTTAGCTGATTTTACAATTTTACGCTGATTCGCGACAATTCCTACAGCCCAACCATCAATGCGTGCATAGGCTGTAATAATGGTTTTTCCATAATCGGGTTTATACTCATCATACTCAGAGTTGTCCACTAAACGTTTGATAATATCGTACATATCGTACTGTTCCGCACGTGAAACCGGTAGAATGCCATAAATTTCTTTTTCGTCTAAAGCAGGTTTTACAGGATCAATACGATTAAATCCAGCTTTTTCATAATCACCAATTTTTGACATTACCGATTTGATACGATCTAATGCATCCTTATCATCTTTGGCTTTATAATCTGTAACTCCAGAAATTTCGCAGTGTGTAGTTGCTCCACCTAGAGTTTCATTGTCAATATCCTCTCCAATTGCTGCCTTTACCAAATAACTTCCTGCAAGGAAAATAGAACCTGTCTTATCTACAATCAACGCTTCGTCACTCATGATAGGTAAATATGCTCCACCAGCCACACATGATCCCATAACAGCTGAAATTTGTGTAATCCCCATAGCAGACATTTTTGCATTATTTCTAAAAATGCGTCCAAAATGTTCTTTGTCAGGGAAAATTTCATCTTGCATCGGTAAATAAACGCCAGCACTATCGACCAAATAAATAATCGGCAGTTTATTTTCCATAGCAATTTCTTGTGCTCTTAAGTTCTTTTTACCCGTAATTGGGAACCATGCACCAGCTTTCACCGTTGCATCATTTGCAACGACGATGCATTGTTTTCCAGAAACGTAACCGATTTTTACAACCACTCCACCAGAGGGACAACCGCCATGTTCCTTATACATATCGTCACCAACTAAAGCTCCAATTTCAATGGATGGCGTGTTATCATCAAATAAATATTCGATTCGTTCTCTAGCAGTTAATTTACCTTTCGCTTTATGTGCTTCAATTCGTTTTTTTCCTCCACCTAAGTAAACCTCGTTTAACTTATGTTTTAGCTTTGATAATTCAAGTTTATTGAAATCTTCTCTTTTATTGAATGTTAAGTCCATTTCGTTTTACTTTTCTACGTTGTATTTTTTGTAAGTTTTGATTCAGAAAGATAATGTATTTGTCAATTATTCTCAATAAAATCTTTGCAATGTGCTATTAACTCGGGAAAAAACAAACTGAAATCATTTTCAATTTCAATTTCATAATGTTTCATTACCCTAAGAGCATCATTGAGATTATTATCAAATGTTGTCCTTTTACTAATACCATTTAATGTCAATTGAATTCCCTCTAAGGTTGAATAATTTTTAAACCAGTTATGTTGCAACAAATGATCTAACATGACTTGTAATCGAGTAGGGAAATTATCATAATTCATATGGAATAATTCATAACAATTGGAAGTAAAATATTCAAAAGGGATGGTTTGATAATTACTCCATTGTTTAATTAAACAATAATCATACATTAAATCTACTAGGATAGGGGCGTATTTATTCTGGGATTGGTGAAAGTAACTTGTACTTTTCTTTACAATATCATGTTGATCTGTAAAGGTATCAATCGCTCGATGCAAAAGAATACCCAATTTAATATCTTCAGGATAATCGTTGTATTTGTTTCCTTTGACAACTTCTCCTAATAAATTTCCGATTTGAAGTGATGGATTATTAAACGATAAAAATTGGTGAGCGACTAAATTCATAAAATAAAATTGACATTTAAATATAGTTTTAAAATTTGAATTGGAGATTGTTTATAAAACATTTAAATGTCAATTTTAGATGAATTTTATTCATCGGATTTGGTGTGAAATCGATGAAGTATGGGATATTTTAAAAAATATTCTTCTTTTATTGATGCGTCTAAGGTTAAAGCTTTTTCTAAATGTTCCTTTCCTTGTAACTCATCGTTAATTTGAAAGAATATGCTGCTCAATTGGTAATGAATTTCTGCACGATTAAAGTGCTTTAATGCATTTTGTCCCTCTTGAATAGCGGTTTGATATTCTTCCATAACAATATTGGCTTCGATTAAAGCAATCCAATTGTTCAATCGAAATGGTTCAATGTCTACAATTGTACGATAGCTAGTAATCGCTTCTTCATATTTTCCAAGCTTGATTAAGATATAGCAGTGAGCCTTCCAATACTCCACATTACGATCATCTAAATCTATTGCGCGGTTCAAGTAAAACAACGCCTCTTGATAATTTTCGGACTTAGAATATAAAGCACTCGTTCTGGCCCATACTTTATCCAATTGGGGATCCTCTTTAATCGAAAGATGATATGATTTCAATGCTTTTAAAGGAAGGTTTAATTTCTCATAGCATTCCCCGATAACTAAATAAGTAATAGCAGGTGAATCATCATATTCTAAAGATTCTTCTAAGGTTAAAATCGCTTCTTCATATCGTCCCAATTGGGTTAATATATTTCCCTTTTGGGTATAACCTGAAATACTTGTAGGATTTATTACAGTAACATAGTCATAAGCTTCTAAAGCATCTTCTAATTGTTTGACTTGCTCGTATTGTGCTCCAAGTTGCCCCCAAGCGATTTCTGAATATGGATTTTCATCAATATATGTTTTTAAAAAATTGATGCAATCTTGGTATGCATGTAGTTCGTTATAACATTGGATGATGGAATAAAATGAATAATCATTATCTTCACTATATTCTAAAGCCTTTAAGAAATACTCTAGGGCGTTACTTACCTCATCTAGATTCAAATATTCATTTCCGATACAATTGTATATAAAATCTAAATCTTCTTCGTGTAGTGCAGCTTTCTTATAGAACTGAATGGCTTTTTTAGGTAAATCCTTTATCGCCCAAAAACGAGCAACGACCAATAAATATTCTAAATCATCGGATAAAATATCTTTTAATTCTGTAATTAATTCCGCTGCTTTTTTTAGTTGAGTTAACGATAGGTGATATTCAATTTTCTTTACTTTAAGGTCATGGTGATCCGGATGCAATGAAAAGGCATAATCAAGCGCTTTCTTAGCATATTCAAAATCGCTCACGTCTAAGTAAAAAGAAATTATTTCTTGTAACTGTTCAGTGTCAAAGTAAATATTTTCTTTGTGGTCCAACATGTGTTCGAATTGTTCGATCAATTCGTTATTTAAAAACTCATCCTCCATAATACCTATCTAAAATAGAAAAATGCTTTTAAATAAAAGCATTTTTCAAAGTTTATAGTTTTGCACAACTAATTAACAAATGGATTATATGATCGACTGGATACTTTCAATCATTTTATCGGCTAATTGGTTGGCATTTTCTTCTGATGTACTTTCTGTATAAATTCTAATAATTGGTTCTGTATTAGATTTACGTAAATGAACCCATTCGTTTTCAAAATCGATTTTTACACCATCCACTGTATTGATTTCTTCATTTTTATAAAGTTCTTGAACTTTAATTAATAAATCATCAACATTTATTTCTGGCGTTAATTCAATTTTCTTTTTTGCCATAAAGTATGCAGGGTAAGATGCTCTTAAGTCAGAAACTGACATTTCATTTTCTGCTAAATGAGATAAGAATAATGCAATTCCAACTAATGAATCACGACCATAATGCAATTCTGGATAGATAATTCCTCCATTTCCTTCTCCACCGATTAAAGCATTATTCTCTTTCATTGCTACAACAACATTCACTTCACCGACTGCGGATGGAGTATAAGTTTGTCCGTGTTTAGTTGCAATATCACGTAATGCACGAGAAGAAGATAAATTAGAAACTGTAGCAGAAGGAGTTTTCCCCAATACATAATCCGCTACTGCGACTAATGTATATTCTTCTCCAAACATATTACCTTTTTCATCAATGATTGCTAATCGATCTACATCTGGATCTACTACAATCCCAAAATCAGCTTTTTCTTCAACAACTTTGGCACAGATATCTCCTAAATGCTCCTTCAAAGGTTCTGGGTTGTGAGGAAAATGACCTGTAGGTTCACAATACATTTTGATGTATTCTACGCCTAATTTATCTAATAAATTAGGAATAGAGATTCCACCAGTCGAATTTACAGCATCAATCGCTACTTTAAATTTCTTCGCTTTGATAGCTTCAACATTCACTAATGGCAATGCTAAGATTTTCTCAATGTGTAAATCAATTGCTCCATCAAATGTTTCGTAAGAACCTAGATCGTCTACTTGAGCAAAATTGTAATCATCTGCATCTACAGTGGCTAAAATTTGAGCGCCATCTTCCGCAGATACAAATTCTCCCTTTGCATTTAATAATTTTAATGCATTCCATTGTTTTGGATTGTGTGATGCAGTTAATATAATTCCTCCATCAGCTTCTAAATGCGTTACCATAACTTCTACTGTAGGAGTTGTTGATAAGCCTAAATCAACAACATGAATACCTAAACCTTGTAAAGTTGAACAAACTAATTGAGAAATCATTTGTCCTGATATACGAGCATCACGACCAACAATTACTTTATAATTTTGTTTATTTGATTGATTTTTTAGCCAAGTACCGTAAGCTGCTGCAAATTTAACAGCGTCAATAGGTGTTAAATTATCTCCTGGATTTCCTCCAATTGTACCTCTAAATCCTGAAATAGATTTAATTAAAGACATAGTTAAGTTTATTAATTTGACCAAAGTTACAAAATGCCCAACAACTTTTAAAATACAGATTGGTATGATTTTAGTTAACTTATAATTAACAACTTAAAATACTATAATTATGATGACATCAGTGTTAATTTTCTCATTCCTATGGAATTGGATTTCATGGGCAATTTTCGGTTTAATTGCTGGAGCGATAGCAAAAGCTATTATGCCAGGGAAAGATCCGGGAGGATTTTGGGTAACAATGTTAATAGGAATTATCGGAGCAATCCTAGGAGGATGGATTTCAACAATTTTATTACAATACGATCCAAACAACTGGTCTTTCGGAGGATTTTTAGTAGCAATTGCTGGAGCATTAATTTTATTATTTATCTACAGAAAAGTAGCTACGAAATAATCAAGGAATTATGAAATACAAAAAAGCCTTACAAAATGTAAGGCTTTTTTTGCTAAAGAGGAAGGATATCCTTTTCGAATGTTCTATTAATCATAATAGTTGATGCTTCGTAAAATGCAATGAATCCACACACGATTCCTACATAACCCGCAATATTTAAAATTTGTTCGCTACCAGTAAAATTACTAGCGGCTAATAAAAAGAATAGTAGAGTCAATGATCCAAATAAAAGTTTACCTACAGTATGTCCTTTTAATGTTTGGATAAAATTAACTAAGGTAAATAGTCCCCACAGTCCTAAGTAGCATCCCATCGCGTTACCATCCGCTTTTTCTGCTCCTAAAACCCCAGGGGCTAACCAAGTAAATACTAAAGAAAGCCAAAAAGCTCCGTAAGCCATAAATGCTATACTTCCAAAATGATTTCCTCTTTTCCATTCCATAACACCAGCGATAAACTGGGCTCCACCGCCAAAGAAAATACCCATACCCATTATCATACTATTTACAGGGAAAAAGCCTGCATTATGGATGTTTAATAGAATTGTCGTTAATGCAAAACCATATAAACCTAATGGTCCGGGATTGGCTGTTTGATCTTTAATAGTGTAAATATTTTCCATAATACTTATTTGATTCGGACAATAATACACTGAAAATAATAAAATTACAACTGATTTATTAAAAATTGTGTAAAAAATACACCATTAATACATGTGATGTGATTTATTTATTTTGAAATGAATAAGTTACGGATTGAATAAATTTATGACTGAATAAAATAAAAAATCCGTTAATTATTATTAACGGATTTAAAGTATTGTGAAATTGTAAAAATATCTATTTACGATTTTTTTTCATTTGCTCTTGTTGCTCTTGCATTTCTTGAGCTTTCTTCATCATGTCTTGCATACGAGATGAGAATTTACCTTCTTTTTTAGGTTTCGCTTTGTTTGCAGCAATAATCTGATGAATCTTTTCTTCATTAATCATTACTTTCTTAATGTATAATACAATAAAGATATTAATCGTATTTGATACTAAATAATACCAAGATAATCCCGATGCATAGTTGTTAAGGAAAATAAAGAAGAAAATTGGCATTATATACATCATGTATTTCATGAATTCCATATTTGGCATTCCTTCTTGTTGTGGCATTTGGAAATTATCCATCGAACCAGAAACTTTAAAGTAAACCATCATGGCAACAATATATAATAATGCAAACACAGATAAGTGACCATCTAATACTGGAATCCATTCCGGGATTTTAATGATATCATCATATGCTGTTAAATCTTCTGCAAATAAGAAAGAAACGCCTCTTAAATCGATTAAGTTAGGGAAGAAACGGAATAATGCATAGAAAATTGGAATTTGTAATAACGCTGGTAAACATCCCGCTAAAGGATTAACACCCGCATTACGATAGATTTCCATCGTTGCTTGTTGTTTCTTCATCGCATCTTTAGAATCTTTAAACTTTTCGTTGATCTCATTTAATTCAGGACGTAAAACCTTCATTAAAGCAGATTGACGATATTGTTTGTACATAATAGGAGATAGGACTAACTTAACAACGATTGTTAATAAGAAAATTACCCATCCTAATTCGATACCAAAGTTCGCTAAGAATTTAAATACAGGTAAGAAGAAATATTTGTTTAATCCTCCAAAAATACCCCATCCAAAATCAATTAAGTTTTGAAAACCTTTATCATTATAATCCTTTAACATATTATAGTCTAAAGGAAGGAAATCAAAAGTTAATTTATGGTTTAATTCAGCATTCTTTAATTCTAATCCTGAGGTAAAGAAATAGTGCTTCGCAAATGTTGTATCTTCTTCGTCAGCATTTAAAGATCCACCTTTTGTATTTTTAAAACCTTCTTCAGAAGATAATACCGTAGCAAAGAATTGTTGTTTATTTGCTACCCATGAGATCGCTTCTTCTTCTTCCCATTCGTCAGAACCAAATAATTCATATTCTAAATCATTAGATCCTTTGAATTGGAAATAAGTATGTGACCAGTATTTTTCTTGATCATGACCTTTCTCTGTAGAGAATCCATCCATTTTCCAGCTCAACGCAACTTCTTTATCTGAAGTCATGTTGGATAACCCTTGAGATTTAACTTCTAAATCAATTCCGTACGAGTCACCTAATGTATACACATACTGAATTTGACCTCCTTGTGCAGCAGCAGTCATCGTCACAATAGTGTTAGATGCATTTTTCTGAACAGAAGGGATAAAGTTTAAGTCTTTGGTATTCACTTCAACTCCATCTTTTGTTTTAAAAGTTAAGTTGAAAGAGTTAGATCCATCTTTTGCTAAATATAAAGGAGTGTCTTTTACACCTTTTTCGTAAGCGGTATAAGAAATCAACTGAACAGATTCAATTTGTCCTCCTTTAGAAGCAAACTTCACATTCATTTTTTCATTAGAAGCTTCGATGTCTTTGGCTTCTCCAGTTACGGGTTGAAAAATGGCTTGCGCTTTCTGTGAATTTACAGCTTGTTTTGCTTTAGCTTCTTTTTCTTTCTGTACTAATTCTTTCTTTTGTTGTTCTAGTTCTTCATCACTTGGTGTATTATAATACATTAAACCAAATAATAAAATACCCATTAAAACAAAAGCAATAATCTGATTAAGATTAGATTTTTCTTGTTGCATTTAACGTTTCAATTTACTTGTTCGACAAAGCTGCTTCGATAAAGCTAATAAATAGCGGGTGTGGTGAAGCAACCGTACTTTTGTATTCCGGATGGAATTGAACACCGATATAATAAGGATGTTCGTTGTGTTCTAATATTTCGACTAAATCAGTTTCAGGATTTTTACCAACTGGAATTAATCCATTTGAAACAAATTCATTGTAATACTCACTGTTAAATTCGTATCTGTGACGGTGACGTTCTAAAATTTCAGTAGAACCATAGATGTCTTTAATTTTAGAACCTTCTTCTAAATGACATTTCCAGTTTCCTAAACGCATTGTACCTCCTTTGTCTGAGATATCTTTTTGATCTTCCATTAAACTAATTACCGGATGAGGAGTCGATAAATCCATTTCCGCAGAATCAGCTTTTTCGTAACCTAAGACATTACGAGCAAATTCAATGGCCATAATTTGCATACCTAAACAAATTCCTAAGGTTGGAATATTGTTTTGACGTGTATATTTTGCCGCAATAATTTTTCCTAAAATTCCTCGATCACCAAAACCAGGTGCGATTAAAACACCTGAAACTCCTGCTAAAACCTCGGCTACATTTTCTTCTGTAATATCACCAGAATATACCCATCTGACTTTTACCTTCGTTTCACTTGCAGCTCCAGCATGAGTAAAAGCTTCTGTAATAGATTTGTAAGAATCATGTAAGGAAACATATTTACCAACTAATGCAATTTCAACTTCATTCGCTGGATTTTTATGACTTGCTAAGAATTTTTTCCAAACCGTAAAATCAGGTTCCTGATTGGTTGGCAAATCTAATCCTTTTAATACAACTTCATCAAAATCTTGTTCGTGTAATAAAAATGGAACATCATATATAGTATCAGCATCCATACACTCAATTACATTTTCTTTACGAACATTACAGAATTGAGCCAATTTAGCTTTTACTTCTTTAGATAAATGGTGCTCAGTTCGTGTTACTAATACATTGGCATTAATTCCACTTTCCATTAATGTACGAACAGAATGTTGTGTAGGTTTTGTTTTTAATTCACCAGAAGCGGCTAAATAAGGAACTAATGTTAAATGAATCACCAGTGAATTGTGATCACCTAATTCCCAAATTAGCTGACGAATTGTTTCGATGTATGGTAATGATTCGATATCACCAACCGTACCACCAATTTCAGTAATGATAATATCATAATCCCCTGTATTACCTAATAATTTGATACGACGTTTAATTTCATTGGTGATGTGAGGAACAACTTGAACTGTTTTTCCTAAATAATCTCCACGACGTTCTTTTTCGATAACTGATTGGTAGATTCGTCCAGTAGTAACTGAATTCGCTTTTGAAGTTGGACGATTTAAATATCTCTCGTAGTGACCTAAATCTAAATCGGTTTCAGCTCCATCTTCTGTTACATAACACTCACCGTGTTCATATGGATTAAGTGTACCTGGGTCAACATTGATGTAAGGATCAAGTTTTTGAATGGTTACACGATATCCTCTTGCTTCTAATAGCATTCCTAATGAAGATGCTACAATTCCTTTACCTAACGACGATGTTACTCCTCCCGTAACAAAAATGTACTTTGCTGTTTTGTTTGTTTCCATTGAATCTCTAAATCAATGGATGCAAAATTAAGAATAATTTATGGGGTAAAAAAAAGGGAATGTAAATTTAGGGAATAAAAAAAGGCAAGCGACCTACATCACACCGCTACGACCGTATACCTTTGCTACGTTCCCGTCCTGGAGGATTCAACAGGAGCTGGTTGTGTAGGACTTGCCTGATGCAAAGGTAAGAATAGTTTGTAAATTTCAAAATGGTTTTTTGAAAAAGTATGATAAAAATAAAGCTGCAAAAAATAAAACAATTGATAATGAGGGTGATATTTATAAAACTTTTTTTTATTTTTTTTACATATCTCCATTTTTGTGAGTAGGAATGGAACATTTTTAGCTCTAATTCGAAGAAAAATTTGCTGTAAACATTATTTTTTTCATACAAGAATATGTATTGATATCCTTATCTTTGCAGCATGAATACAATAAATAAAGTATTAAGAAGCTCACTAATATTAACAGCAATCGTATTAGTGTTGTTTTTTGGATTATATATGGCGTTTTCAACGAATGGGGGGATTACACCAAAAGATTATTATAAATATACAATGATGATTTGTTGTTTTATTTTGGTTCCCTTATTTGCAGGATTCTCTTTCTTTACCACTTTAAGTGTATCGAAAGCAAAAGCAAAAACGGCAACGACTATAGAAGAATTAATGTCATTTAAAGAAGGATTTAAAATTGGCTTTTATACCATGTTTATCGCAGGTGTTATCAGTTTAGCAGTTATTTTTATTTTCTTCAATACAGCAGGAGAATGGGCACAAGATGCATTACGTAATGGAATCTTGGATACATTTATGACCAATATGGATGCTGAACAAGCAAAAGTAATCGAACAAAGTCGTAAAGAACCAGAAATTATGAAAGTGAATTTATTTTCATTTAAATATTTCTTTGGTTTACTTTCAATGTTCTTATCTTTTTATATGGCTGTTTCTGCAATTTTTGCACAGTTCTTAAAAAAACGAGTTTATTAAAACCATGGATTTATCAATAGTTGTTCCTTTACTGAACGAACAGGATTCTTTAGAAGAATTATTTACACGAATCAAAACTGTATGTCACGAAAACGGATTCTCTTTCGAGGTGATCTTTGTGGATGATGGTAGTACAGATGATTCATGGGAAATTATCGAATATTTATCGAAATTTCATCAAGAAGTTAAAGGAATTAAATTCCGTAAGAATTATGGTAAATCACCTGCTTTAAATGCTGCTTTTAAACAAGTTAAAGGGAATGTAGTGATTACGATGGATGCCGATTTACAGGATTTTCCTGAAGAAATCCCCGCATTATACAATACTTTAATCAATAAGAAAGCAGATATTGTTTCTGGATGGAAACAAAATCGTCAAGATAACAAATTAACGAAAAATTTACCTTCGAAGTTGTTCAATGCAGTAGCTCGAAAAACTTCTGGTGTTAATTTACATGATTTTAATTGTGGATTAAAAGCTTATCGTTATGAAGTAACTCAAAATGTAGAGCTTTATGGCGATATGCACCGATATATTCCCGTTTTAGCTAAAAATGCAGGTTACCATCGCATTTTAGAAAAACAAGTACGTCACCAAGCACGTAAATACGGTGTTTCTAAATTTGGTCCAAGCCGTTTTATAAATGGATTTTTAGATTTAATCACATTGTATTTCCAAGCGAAATTCGGTACACGACCAATGCATATCTTTGGATTGATTGGTACGATCATGTTCGTCGTTGGATTTTTAGCATCTGTTTATTTGGGTCTGGATAAATTATTTCGATTATTTATTCTAGATAAACCAACACGACTTATTACAGATAGTCCATATTTTTATATCTCACTTACATCGATGATTTTAGGTACTCAGCTTTTCTTGGCAGGGTTTTTAGGGGAATTAATTGTAAGAGGAAATAAAGACCGCAAGATTTACAGTGTCCAAAAGGAACTTAATCTGGATTAACAACAACCAAAACCTATTAACTATGAATAAATTTTTAGCATTATCACTTTTAGGATTCTCGATGATGAGTTGTTCATCATCTATTGATGGTGAAGGAGCAGCAACTGCTCAACAATCATTTACAGTAGATCAAATCAATGAGCTGAATGTTGCATGTAATTGTAATGTCACTTTAATTCCAGGAAATGAAATTGGCGTTAAAGTAGAAAGTCATCAGAATATTATTGATAACCTAAAGGTTGAAGGTAAAAGTGGGACTTTAAACATATCAGAAAACAAATCGATTGGTCAATACAGTGCATATGATGTATTTGTTTATGTGACACGAGATTTAAAAGATATTGATGTTTCAAAACAAACAAACTTAAAAGTTTCAGGAACTTTAAATGTAGATGATTTGGAAATTGAAGCTTCGGAACAGTCTAAAATTGATGATACTTATTTGATTACAAATAATCTTAAGCTTTCAGTTTATGATCAATCAGCTGTTAAACTTCAAGGGACAGCTTTAGCTTTAATCTATAAAGGGTCTAATCAATCGCAAGGTGATCTTTTTGCTTATGAGTCCAATGATGCTCAAATTAACGTAAGTGATAATGCGATATTAAATATTAATTCTAGAAAATCTTTAGCGGGGTCGGCGAAAGGAAATGCGGTAGTCACTTATGTAGGAGAGCCTTCTAAGGATACTAAAATTTCTGACAACGCTCAAGTCATAAAAAAATAACGATTAGAGAATAATGAGTACAAGTTTAGAAAGAGCTCAACTTTGGCTTTCTGATGCATATGACGCAGAAACAAGAAATGCTGTACAAGATTTAATAGATAACAATCCAACAGAACTAGATGATTCTTTTTACCGTGATCTTGAATTTGGAACGGGAGGTATGAGAGGAATTATGGGAGTGGGTACGAATCGATTAAATAAATATACTTTAGGTGCAGCAACACAAGGTTTATCGAATTATTTAAATGCTCAATTTCCTGAAAAAGAGAAATCAGTTGCGATAGCTTATGATGTAAGACATAATTCAGATAAGTTTGCTAAAATGGTCGCGGACGTTTTAACAGCTAATGGAATTAAGGTTTATTTATTTGAATCTTTCCGTCCTACGCCAGAGTTATCTTTTACAGTACGTCATCTTGGATGCGATGCAGGAATTGTTTTGACAGCATCTCATAATCCGCCAATTTACAATGGATATAAAGTGTATTGGAATGATGGGGCGCAAATTGTACCTCCTCATGATAAAGCCATTATTTCTGAAGTTGGAAACGTAAAAGTGGAAGAAATCCGATTTGAAGGTAACGACAAATTAATTACATACATCGGTCAAGAAATAGATCAAGCATTTATCGATGCAGCGGTTGAAAATGGAAGTTTTACGAATGAAGGGAAAGAAGATGTGAAAATTGTTTTCACTTCCATTCATGGTACTTCTGTAGTGATTACACCTAAAGCTTTTGAACAAGCTGGATTTACGCAAGTTCATCAAGTGGCTGAACAAGCAATTCCTAGTGGAGATTTTCCAACTGTAAAGTCACCAAATCCGGAAGAGCCTGAAGCATTAACGATGGCTGTCGATTTAGCCAATGAAATTAATGCAGATATTGTAATTGGAACTGATCCAGACGCTGACCGTGTAGGTGTAGCAGCTCGTGATAATGATGGTAACATGGTTTTGTTGAATGGAAACCAAATGAATACGATCTTAGCTTACTACTTATTAGAAAAATGGGAAGAAGCTGGTAAAATTACAGGGAAAGAATTTATTGGGTCTACGATTGTAACCTCAGATATTTTCTATGATATCGCTGCTAAATTTGGTGTGGATTGTAAAGTTGGATTAACAGGATTCAAATGGATTGCTGACATGATCCGTAATTTCGAAGGTCAAGAGAAATTTATCGGTGGAGGAGAAGAGTCTTTTGGATTTATGGTCGGTGACTTTATTCGTGATAAAGATTCTGTAACAACTGCTTTATTAGTTTCTGAAATTGCAGCTGTAGAAAAAGCAAAAGGAAGTTCTTTATACAACAAGTTAGTCGATATTTATATTGCTTTAGGAAAAGCCTTCCAAGAAGATTTAATTTCGATAGTTAAGCCTGGTAAAGAAGGAGCCGAATTAATCGCCAATATGATGGTTGATTTCCGTGCTAATCCTCCGAAAGAATTAGCTGGTTCTCCAGTTGTTCGTGTGAAAGATTTCCAATCATCTATCGAAAAGGATTTAGTTTCAGGAGAAGAAAAAGCAATTGATGTTCCTAAGTCGAATGTATTAATTTTCTATACAGCGGATGGAAGCAAAGTAGCTTGTCGACCTTCGGGAACTGAACCAAAAATTAAATACTATTTTTCTGTTAATGCTCCTTTAGTAGCTAAAGAAGATTATAAAGAAGTACAAAAAGTATTATTAGCTAAAATTGATCAATTAAAAGTAGATTTTAGTCAATAAGATTTTAGATGTATAGCATATCAATAGCCCTGGTTTAAATTTAAACCAGGGCTATTTTATGATGTGTATTTTGATTAATAGTTATTGTTGTATTACTGATTGGAAGTAGGGGGGCAATAGTAAGAAAAGAAAAATAGAGAAATTAAGCTGTAGGCGTATATTTATTAAGGAAGAAGGATGTATTGGCAATGAACGAAGAAAGGCAGGATAAACCTTGGAGTTGAGGCGGCATAAAGGCGACATTAAGGTAGCATAAAGGCGGCATAAAGGCGGCATTGAAGATGACGGGATTCACTTTTATCCTGGCGTAGATTAAAAATACAAAAAATCATGAAGTTTATAATATTTCAATAGATGCACTTTCTAAGAAGAAATCAGTTGGCTATACGTCGTGTTGTTTTTAGCGGTATCACTTCAGGATATGGGAAATTATTGATAGCCCGTGTACTGTTTGTAACAGGGTTTGTTAATTCGGTGTAGTTAGAATAATCCCACGAGTTCTTTAACTGTGATTAATAATAAAGACTTAAAAAAATCCTCATCCATTACAAAGAGGATTTTTTATGTTATCGGATAATCAATTTCTCTTGAAAAGGTTTCCCATTGATATCTGTTGCTTTGATGATGTAAGTTCCTTTTGGTAAAAACTGCACCTCAATTGTTTGTGTTAATCCACTTTTTGCTTTTTGATTGATTACCTTTTGTCCGACTAAATTGTAAATTTCTATTGTAGAATCTTGATGAAAAAATCCTTTGATGTATACTTTGGTACTCAAATACTGGTTTTGTATTGTTAATCAGAATTAAATGATTAGGATTTAAGAAATTTAACCATTGATACTTTAGCAGAAGAAGCTGGTTTTAAATACCGAACAACACTTTAAGATGCCTTTTTACAACACATACAGGTTTTCGGCCATCTTACTTCATTAATAAACTGAACAATCGAAAACGTTAATTTTTTTTATAGCACAAAAAAATCCGAAGAAATCAAATTCCTTCGGATGTATATGTTATTGAATAATTTTTTATTATAACCTCGACTGTAATTCTATTTTAGAAAAATAATGTCAAAAAGTAATAAAATCCTGTAGCAATTAAAGCGGAGATTGGAATAGTTAAAACCCATGCCCATAATAAACTTACTGTAACGCCCCAACGAACCGCAGAAACTTGTTTTACCATTCCAACACCAATAATTGATCCTGTGATGACGTGAGTCGTAGATACAGGCATTTTGATGTGTTCTGTAAAAAACAATGTAATGGCAGATGCTGTTTGTGCTGTGAATCCTTCAATCGGAGTAATCTTCGTAATTTTATTCCCCATTGTTTTTAAGATTTTCATACCTCCACCTAATGTTCCAATGGCAATTGCAGAGAAACAAACGATGGGTACCCAATCGTGAATATCGGCACTATTTTCAGTTATAAACCAATCTTTCCAATGGAACGTATCATTTAGGATCCAAGTATTCATATCAGTAGCTAAAATTGCATCTTGATTAGCCAATAAAACGAATGTAATTACACCCATTACTTTCTGAGAGTCATTTAAACCATGTCCAATACTTAACATAGCAGAAGAGACCAATTGTAGTCTTTTAAACCAAGTATCGGCTTTATGCGGTTTTGCATTTCGACAAATATTCAAAGTGATAATACTGATAATATTTCCAGCTAATAAACCAATCACCGGTGCTACAAAGATAAATGCGATAATGGTTAGGATAATTTCAATATTGATTGAAGAGAAATCAAAAGCTGTTGATGCTAAAGCTCCTCCTGCTAATCCACCAATTAAGGTATGAGAGGAAGAAGAAGGAATTCCCAATTTCCAAGTTAATAAGTTCCATGTGATCGCAGCTAGTAGTGCAGCCATAATTACAATGGAAGGATTGGCTCCGAATGAAGTGACGATATCTTCTTTAATAATTTTTGAGATGGTGTCAGCCACTCCAAATTCTCCAATAATAAATTTAGCAATAAAGTATGCTACGAAATTGAAGAATGCCGCCCATATAATGGCTTGAATAGGGGTAAGAACTTTTGTTGTCACAACGGTTGCGATAGAATTTGCAGCATCATGAAAACCGTTGATAAAGTCAAATACAATTGCTAAAGCAATGACTAAAAATAAAATCGTAAGGTCCATCTTATGGATTAGTTATTTAAAAAGTGTGGCAAATGTATAAAAAAAAATAGGTCTATCAATAATAGACCTATCTTAATATATTATGATGACTATCTATAATTTAGAATAATCGAATAATTAAATAGCATATACCTGCAATTACAGCCGATACTGGTATTGTTAATACCCATGCCCATAGCAAGCTAATTGTTACTCCCCAACGTACAGCAGAAACACGTTTTGTCATTCCAACACCGATAATTGATCCTGTAATGGTATGTGTAGTAGAAACTGGGATTCCAAAATGCTCGGAGATATATAATGTCATCGCTCCAGCAGTTTCAGAAGCTACACCTTCTAATGGAGTAACTTTTGTAATCTTAGAGCCCATGGTTTTAATAATCTTCCATCCACCAGCCATTGTTCCTGCACCAATAATAATAAATGATGTGATAGGAACCCATCCCCAGTGTTCAACAAAGTATCCAAATTTATCTTCAGCATCCACATACGCTTGGTTGAAATCAACATTTAAATGATAGAAGATAACTGCTGCTCCAATAATACCCATTACTTTTTGAGCATCATTCATTCCGTGTCCTAAAGAAAATAAAGCAGAAGATACCAGTTGTAATTTTTTAAACCACCATTCTGCTACCGCAGGTTTTGCTTTTTTACAAATTTGTAAAATGATTAACGTTAATGTACTTGCAAGTATCATCCCGATAAATGGTGCCAAGAATATAAATAAGAAAATTGGTAAAACCTTATTGTAAACAATCACATCCCAAATTGAACCTATTTCAGGATTCACATACGCGTGCATTAAAGCTGCACCTATAAAACCGCCAATAAGCGTGTGTGATGAAGAAGATGGAATTCCAAATTTCCAAGTCAATAAATTCCACGATATAGCTGCTACAATTCCTGCAAGAATCACTTCAAGGGTAATGAAGTTTTCGTTGACAGATTTTGCAATTGTATTCCCAATCTTAAACTCTCCAATCCAATAAACTGAAATAAAATAAGCAGCAAAATTAAATGCAGCTGCCCATAAAACAGCTTGAAAAGGAGTTAAAACTTTAGTGGCAACAATGGTTGCAATAGAGTTTGCTGCATCATGAAACCCATTAATGTAATCAAATACAAAAGCTAAAAAGATAATTATCAGTAAAAATATCCCTGCCTTTGAATCTAACATACCATTAATGATATTCAAAACATCATTAATCATTTCCATATGTAAAAAATAAAAATGTATAGATTATGAATGTTTAACTGCTACAGCTTCTAATACGTTTGCAACACTTTTACACTTGTCTGTCGCAGATTCTAAAGATGATAGAACTTCTTTGTATTTGATGATATTTTTAGCATCAGTCTCATTCTCGAATATTTCTTGAACTGCTTTGTCAAAAATACGATCAGATTTATTTTCTAATTTATTGATGCGTTCACAGATTTCGTAAACACGAGTTAAATTTTTAAAATCCTTTAGATTTTCAATTCCCTCACCAATTAATTGACAAGCCTCTAAATTAACCGCAGTAATTTTACGAATTGATTTTGTGATTTTATCAACTTGATAAATGTTGATACGATTAGCAGCACCATTTAAATTATCAGCAACATAGTCAATTGCTTTGATTAATGAATAAATATCTTCACGATCAAAAGGCGTAATAAAGTTTTTACCTAACTCTAAATTTGTTTTTTGAGTTAAAAATTCAATTTTGCTTTCAAGGTTAGAAATTTGAGCAAAGTAATCTTCACGCTCTTCTAATGGAGCATTAACGCATTCGTGTAATAACTCAGCTAAATTGATTAATGTTTTTGATGATTCCTCAAACAAAGGGAAAAATGTTTTATCCCTTGGTGTAAATAATTTGAAAAATGAGTTTACTGACATCTAAAAATGTATTTGTGTGGCAAAATTAATCTAATTAATGTAAAATTAAGGTTAATTCGAAACTTAGTTTTTGATTCTGATTTGATTATTGATCTCATCATATAATTTTACTAATTTTTCTATGCGATCAACAGTATATTCTACTTCGGTTAAAATAGTAAAAAACAAGGTGGCACTTTTCTGACCAACTTTTTGTTGTTGAATCCTTTCAATCTGATTGTTCAATGCTAAAGTGAGTTTTTCATCTAATGCTACACGTTTCTTCTCAAAATTGTAAAAATCATTATTGGTAAAATCTTTAGAAGTCTGCATTAATAATTCACTATAATATTGATTAATATTTTTTAAATCTTGGATTTGTTCATCTGTCAATTTCTTATGGTTATTATTAATGTAAGTATGGATAGAAGTATTAATAAAGTTAATACTTGTTGTAATATTTTGTAAGTAACCAAAAGACTTTACGAAATCTTTTGTAGTATGAACATTCGAATTGTCCATATCTCTTAATAAACGATAGAAATTTGATTTTAAATCTTGAATAGAATTTAATAATTTTTTTAATTTCTTTTTGTTATCGGATAAATGGCTTAAGTTTTCGTCTTCGATACTTGTAATGCTGACTTCAAAAGTTTCTGCAGTTTTATGTAGAACTTTACCAATTTGCTTTTTATTCTTATTTAAGATTTTCTGTAAAGAATCAATATCATCATTGGTAAAATTAACCAATGTGTCTTCAGTCATAGTCTTATCTTTTTTATCGTAGCTGCGATAAGATTTAAATAAAATGAAAGCGAGTAATGCAATCATAGTGAAGATTCCGTATTCCTCTCCAAAATACATTATCAAAGCGACTGTAGCAGCCATAATGAAGGCAGAAATACCAGTTAAGAACCATCCTCCAATTACATTAAAAACTCCTGCAACTCGAAAAACGGCACTATCCCTATCCCATGCTCGGTCGGCAAAAGAAGTACCCATAGCGACCATAAAAGTTACATAGGTAGTAGATAAAGGAAGTTTAAGAGAAGTTCCGATCGAAATTAATACAGCAGCAACAATTAAGTTGATTGAAGCGCGAATCATATCAAATGCTTCTTCATCCGTGGTACGATCCTTTAAGGATAAGTTCTTTTTAGGATTTTCAAAGCGTTGATCAATTTTTAACTGTAAGGATTGGGGTAAAACGCGATCTAGTACTTTTCCGATGATGATAACTCCACGTACTATAGCACGTGATAAGAAATTAGGATTAAAATCTTCTTCACCATCGTCTTGTTTACTTAGATTTAAAGAGGTTTGAATTACATTTTTTGCTTTTTTAGAAGTCCATAATGTAATAATCATGATGACTCCTGCAATAATCAGATAATATACTGGAGCTACAATATTATTGTTCGCTAACTCCGCCATCATAAAATTTCGAGGATCAGTGGAACCTGAAGCGACGAAGATGTCGTAAGATTGTAATGCAGCGATTGGTATCCCGATAAAATTCACTAAATCATTTCCTGCAAAGGCTAATGCTAAAGAGAAAGTTCCAATTAGAATGATAATTCTCAAAATATTTATTCGGAAAAAAATCAAGATCTGAGAAACAATTGTCCAAAGAATAAAATTAATTCCGATCAATAAAATTTGATTGTATTTAATCCAATCTTTTACATCTTCACTTAAAAATGAAAGGTTTTTCGCCCCTTTGATCAAAATGAAAAATGAAATTGCAGTAATTGCAAATCCTCCGAATAATGCGCCATATTTCTTAATGCGTGTTTCAGATTTAAACGTAAAAATAATTCGGGTAATGTATTGTACAATCGAACCTAATATAAAAGATAAGAATACCGATAAAATAATGCTAAAAACAATTTCTGAAGCTTTATCTGTATTAATGTATTGAAGTAGTGTTACAAAAGAATCATCATTCGTAATGATTTTAATAACTGCTAAACATGTTGCTGCTCCTAATAATTCGAAAATAATGGAAACCGTAGTCGATGTAGGGAAGCCAATATAGTTGAACAAGTCCAATAATATGACGTCAGCAAGCATAACGGCTAAAAAGATAATCATCACGTCATAAAATGAGAACATTGACGGGGTAAAAATACCGCTGCGGGCAATTTCCATCATTCCACTCGAAAATACAGCTCCGATTAAAAGTCCTGCCGAGGCGATAATCATAATTGTACGGAAGCTAGCAGCTTTTGATCCGATAGCAGAATTAAGAAAGTTGACAGCATCATTGCTTACACCTACCATGACATCGAGTACAGCAAGTAGAACAACTGTAATTAAGATTACAATAAATATTGTTTCCATATTCAAATTAAAATGTTTGCAAAAATCAGTTTTTTGAATGGCATCTATGTAAACTTAATGTAAAATTATCCTTTACTTCATGAGAAATAATTCGTACACGGAATCAAGTTTTGACTCTTTTAGAATGTAAAAAGCTAAACATTTTGAATTCTGAATAGCGGTTAAAAGATTCATAATAGATTGACAATTAGCACCAGTAAATTAGTGTTAATTCATAGAAAATCAAAAAAATAATTCAAATAAATTTTGCAAGTCGGAGAATATTTGTAGTTTTGCAGACCCGAAAATGGGTTTAAACTAAATTAAAAAGGTAAATTAGTATGCCAACAATTCAACAATTAGTTCGAAAAGGTAGAAAAAAACTAACTAAGAAGAGTAAATCGGCTGCATTGGAATCATGTCCACAACGCCGCGGTGTATGTACACGTGTTTACACTACAACTCCTAAGAAACCTAACTCAGCAATGCGTAAAGTTGCTCGTGTTAGATTAACAAACGGAAAAGAAGTAAACGCATACATCGGGGGTGAGGGTCACAACTTACAAGAGCACTCGATAGTATTAGTTAGAGGAGGAAGAGTAAAAGACTTACCAGGTGTTCGTTACCACATTGTACGTGGAGCATTAGACACAGCAGGAGTAAACGGACGTACTCAGCGTAGAAGTAAGTATGGAGCGAAACGTCCAAAAGACGCTAAAAAATAATTTAAGAAATGAGAAAGACAAGAGCTAAAAAAAGACCTTTACTTCCAGATCCTAAATTTAACGATCAGTTAGTTACACGTTTCGTAAACAACTTAATGTACGATGGTAAAAAGTCAGTAGCATTCAAAATTTTCTATGATGCATTAGATATCGTAGAATCTCGTAAAGAAGATGCTGAAAAAACTGCTTTAGATATTTGGAAAGAAGCATTATCAAATGTAATGCCTCACGTAGAAGTACGTTCTCGCCGTGTTGGTGGAGCTACATTCCAAATTCCAATGGAAATTCGCCCAGATCGTAAGATCTCTACAGCTATGAAATGGTTAATTTCTTATTCACGTAAGCGTAATGAGAAATCTATGGCACAAAAATTAGCGGGTGAAATTATTGCTGCTGCTAAAGAAGAAGGTTCTGCTGTTAAAAAACGTCAGGATACTCACAAAATGGCAGAAGCTAACAAAGCGTTCTCTCACTTTAGATTCTAATACACGATGGCAAGAGATTTAAAATACACAAGAAATATTGGTATTGCTGCTCACATCGATGCAGGAAAAACTACAACTACAGAACGTATCTTATTCTATTCAGGTAAGAATCATAAAATTGGAGAAACTCACGAAGGTTCTGCAACTACTGACTGGATGGAGCAAGAGGCTGAAAGAGGTATTACAATTACTTCTGCAGCTGTAACTGTTAACTGGACTTTCCCTACTGAACAAGGAAAACCATTACCAGATGCTAAAGGATACCACTTTAATATTATCGATACTCCTGGTCACGTTGACTTTACAGTAGAGGTAAACCGTTCTTTACGTGTTTTAGACGGTTTAGTTTTCTTATTCTCAGCAGTAGATGGAGTTGAACCTCAGTCTGAAACAAACTGGCGTTTAGCTGATAACTATAAAGTACCTCGTTTAGGTTTCGTTAATAAAATGGACCGTCAAGGTGCTGACTTCTTAAATGTTTGTCGTCAAGTACGTGAAATGTTAGGATCAAATGCTGTTCCTATCGTTTTACCAATCGGTGACGAAGCAGACTTTAAAGGAGTTGTTGATTTAATTAAAAACCGTGCAATTGTTTGGCATGATGAAAACCATGGATCTACTTTCGACGTAGTTGAAATCCCTGCTGATATGGTTGATGATGTAAAACAATACCGTGGTCAATTAATCGAAGAGATTGCTGCATACGATGAGAACTTATTAGAGAAGTATATGGAGGATGAAAACTCTATTACTGAAGAAGAAGTTCACACTGCATTACGTGCTGCTACTTTAGATATGTCTATCATCCCAATGACTTGTGGATCTTCGTTCAAGAACAAAGGTGTACAATTCATGTTAGATGCTGTGTGTCGTTACTTACCATCTCCAACAGATAAAGAAGCAATTCCAGGTACAGATCCTAAAACAGATGAGCCTATCTCAAGAAAACCATCTGTAGAAGAACCATTCTCAGCATTAGCATTTAAAATTGCTACTGACCCATTCGTAGGTCGTTTAGCTTTCTTCCGTGCTTATTCTGGTGCTTTAGATGCTGGTTCTTACGTGTTAAATACTCGTTCTGGAAACAAAGAACGTATTTCTCGTATCTTCCAAATGCACGCCAACAAACAAGAGCCAATCGAGCGTATCGAAGCTGGTGATATTGGAGCTGCAGTAGGATTTAAAGATATCAAAACAGGGGATACTTTATGTGACGAAAAAGCGCCTATCGTTTTAGAGTCTATGGACTTCCCAGATCCTGTAATTGGTATCGCGGTTGAGCCTAAAACTAAAGCTGACGTTGATAAATTAGGTATGGCTTTAGCTAAATTAGCTGAAGAAGATCCAACATTCCAAGTAAAAACTGATGAGGCTTCTGGTCAAACAGTTATTTCTGGTATGGGTGAGTTACACTTAGATATCATCGTTGACCGTTTAAAACGTGAGTTTAAAGTTGAAGTTAACCAAGGTGAGCCTCAAGTAGAGTACAAAGAATCATTCTCTAGACCAGCTAACCACCGTGAGGTGTACAAAAAGCAATCTGGAGGTCGTGGTAAATTCGCGGATATTGTATTCGAAATGGGACCTGCTGATGAAGGTAAAACTGGATTAGAATTCATTTCAGAAATTAAAGGTGGTAACGTTCCTAAAGAATTTATCCCTTCAATTGAGAAAGGTTTCAAAGCTGCAATGAAAAACGGACCTTTAGCTGGATTCGAAATGGATTCGTTAAAAGTTACTTTAAAAGATGGATCTTTCCACCCTGTGGATTCTGACCAATTATCTTTCGAGTTAGCTGCTCAAATGGGTTACAAAGCTGCTGCTAAAGCTGCTGGTGCTCAAATTTTAGAGCCTATCATGAAGTTAGAGGTTTTAACTCCAGAGGAAAACATGGGGGATATCGTAGGTGACTTAAACAGAAGACGTGGACAAATTTCTGGAATGGATGATAGAAATAACGCAAAAGTTATTAAAGCATTAGTTCCATTAGCTGAAATGTTCGGATACGTAACATCATTACGTACTTTATCTTCTGGTCGTGCTACATCAACTATGGAGTTTGATCACTATGCTCCAGCTCCTACAAACGTAGCTGAAGCTGTAATCGCAAAAGCAAAAGGTAACGCTTAATTAAATTAAGAAATGAGTCAAAAAATCAGAATAAAATTAAAATCTTACGATTATTCTTTAGTTGACAAATCAGCTGAAAAAATCGTAAAAACTGTTAAAGCTACAGGAGCTGTTGTTAATGGTCCAATTCCATTACCAACTCACAAAAGAATCTTTACAGTTTTAAGATCTCCACACGTAAACAAAAAATCTCGTGAGCAATTCCAATTATCAGCTCACAAAAGATTATTAGATATCTATTCTTCTTCATCTAAAACAGTAGATGCTTTAATGAAGTTAGAATTACCTAGTGGTGTTGAAGTTGAAATTAAAGTGTAGTCAGCTGACGAATCTTTAAAATCATATAAATATATAACCTCGAGAAGTGCACGTCTCGAGGTTTTTATTTGATTACAAATCATAAAATAGCTGATTTAAAAATAATTAGCTAAAAATTTGTGTTTTGTGAAATAATTCATACATTTGCAAACTGATTTTAGGGAAGGTCTCTAGTGGATTAACCTCCACATTCTCTAAAACATATAATAAATTATAAACATAAATTAATCAAATGTCAGGTATCATTGGTAAAAAGATCGCGATGACTAGCTTATTTGATGAGAACGGGAAAAATATTCCTGTGACTATCGTACAAGCTGGACCATGTGTGGTTACTCAAGTCAGAACCTTAGAGAAAGATGGGTACGTTGCTGCTCAACTTGGTTTCGATGACGCAAAAGAAAAAAACACGACTAATGCTTTAAAAGGTCACTTTAAAAAAGCTGGAACAACTCCAAAACGTAAGTTAGTTGAGTTCTACGGTGATGAGTGGGTTTCTTCTTTAAACTTAGGAGATGTTGTAGGAGTTGATTTAATCAACGAAGGGGAGTATGTAAGTGTTACAGGTACTTCTAAAGGTAAAGGTTTCCAAGGTGTTGTTAAACGTCATGGTTTCGGTGGAGTAGGTCAAGCTACACACGGTCAACATAACCGTTTAAGAGCTCCAGGTTCTATCGGTGCTGGTTCTGATCCTTCTCGTGTATTCAAAGGAATGCGTATGGCTGGAAGAATGGGTGGTAAACAAGTTACTGTTCAGAACTTACAAGTTTTAAAAGTGGATACGGAGCAAAACCTTTTAATTGTTAAAGGTGCTATCCCAGGTCCAAAAAGTTCATACGTAATCGTTAGAAGATTCAAGTAATGGAAGTAGTAGTATTAAACATAAACGGTCAAGAGACTGGAAGAACAGTTTCTTTAGACGAGACAGTTTTTGGAATTGAGCCATCTACACATACAGTGTATTTAGAAGTTAAGCAATACTTAGCTGCTCAACGTCAAGGAACTCATAAAGCAAAAGAAAGAGCTGAAATTGCGGGATCTACTCGTAAGATCAAAAAACAAAAGGGTACTGGTACTGCACGTGCGGGATCTATCAAATCTCCAGTTTTCCGTGGAGGAGGTAGAGTTTTCGGACCACGTCCAAGAAACTACTCTTTCAAGTTAAATAAAGCTCAAAAGAGATTAGCTAAAAAATCTGTATTATCTCAGAAATTAGCTGATAACGAAATCAAAGTTGTAGAGAACTTTACATTTGAAGCTCCTAAGACTAAAGAATTTAAAGCAATCTTATCTAACTTAGGATTAGAGAACAAAAAATCTTTATTCGTATTAGGTGAATCAAATAATAACGTATATTTGTCATCACGCAATTTACAAAGAACTAAAGTTGTAACTACTTCAGAATTAAATGTTTATGACTTAATCAATGCTTCTGAAATTATCTTTTTAGAAGGTTCTTTAGCGTCAGTACAAGAAAATTTAAGTAAATAAAACGAAAATGGGAATATTAATTAAACCAGTAATTTCAGAAAAAGCGACTAATAACAGTGAAGTATTAGGGCAATATTCGTTTTATGTAGATACAAAAGCTAACAAAATTCAGATCAAAGAAGCGATTGAAAAAGCTTACGGAGTTTCTGTAGTTTCAGTTAGTACTTTAGTTTCTGCTCCTAAAGTGAAAACTCGTTACACAAAAACAGGTTTTCAAACTGGGAAAACTAATAAAATGAAAAAAGCGATCGTTAGCTTAGCTGAAGGTCAAGAAATTGAGTTGTTCGGATAATTTAAGAATTAAAAAATGTCAGTAAGAAAATTAAAACCTATCACCCCAGGACAACGTTTTAGAGTAGTTAATGACTTTTCTGCTGTTGATAAAGCAGCTAAACCAGAGAAAACATTAATCGAAGGTAAATCTAAATCGGGTGGACGTAACAACACTGGTAAAATGACAATGCGTTATATCGGTGGTGGACACAAACAAAAATACCGTATCATCGACTTCAAACGTGATAAAGAAGGTGTTGCAACTGTAGAATCTGTACAATACGATCCAAACAGAACAGCATTCATCGCTTTATTATCTTACGAAGATGGTGAAAAACGTTACATTATCGCGCAAAACGGATTAAAAGCTGGACAAACTGTTGTTTCAGGTGATAACGTGGAGCCAGAGGTAGGTAACGCAATGAAATTAAAAAACATTCCTTTAGGTACTGTAATCTCTTGTATTGAGTTACGTCCAGGTCAAGGAGCTGTTATGGCACGTAGTGCTGGTACTTATGCGCAATTAGTTGCTCGTGATGGTAAATACGCTATCGTTAAGTTGCCAAGTGGTGAAGTGAGAATGATTTTAGTGGAGTGTAAAGCAACAGTAGGTGTTGTTTCTAACACAGACCACCAGTTAGAAGTTTCAGGTAAAGCAGGTCGTTCTAGATGGCAAGGTCGTCGTCCAAGAACTCGTCCAATGGTTATGAACCCAGTAGATCACCCAATGGGTGGTGGTGAAGGTCGTGCGACAGGAGGTATCCCTCGTTCTCGTAACGGTATCCCAGCGAAAGGTTACAAAACTCGCGATAAGAAAAAAGCGTCTAACAAATATATTGTTGAAAGAAGAAAAAAATAATTTATGGCACGTTCATTAAAAAAAGGACCATTCATCCACTATAAATTAGAAAAGAAAGTTCTTGCTAACGTTGAATCTGGAAGCAAAAACGTTATTAAAACTTGGTCAAGAGCATCAATGATTTCTCCTGATTTCGTTGGTCAAACGATCGCTGTTCATAATGGAAAGCAATTTATTCCAGTTTTCGTTACTGAGAATATGGTAGGTCATAAATTAGGTGAGTTCGCTCCTACACGTACTTTTAGAGGTCATGCCGGAGCTAAAAACAAAGGAAAAAAATAGTAGAAGGCCATGGGATCTAGAAAAAGATTAAGTAACGAAAGAATCAAAGAAGCTAACAAGCAGGTAGCTTTCGCGAAATTAAATAATGTTCCTACTTCTCCTCGTAAAATGAGATTGGTAGTAGATATCATTCGTGGAGTTGAAATTCAAAAAGCTTTAGGTATTTTAAAATATACTAAAAACCACGCTTCAATCCGTTTAGAGAAATTGTTATTAAGCGCTATCGCGAACTGGCAAGTGAAAAACGAAGGAGCTGACGTTGAAGAAGCTGGATTATATGTTAAAGAAATCTCTGTAGACAGTGCACGTCAATTAAAACGTATCCGTACTGCTCCACAAGGTAGAGCACATAGAATCAGAAAACGTTCAAACCATGTAACTTTGGTTTTAGGAACTAAAGAAGATAAACAAAAAGTACAAGATTAAGAATATGGGACAAAAGACTAATCCAATCGGAAATCGTTTAGGAATCATCAGAGGATGGGATTCTAACTGGTACGGTGGAAATGATTACGGTGATAAAATTGCTGAAGATGCGAAAATTCGTACTTACTTAAGAGCTCGTTTATCTAAAGCCGGAGTTTCTCGTATTTACATTGATCGTACTTTAAAATTAGTTACTGTAACTGTAACTACTGCTCGTCCAGGTATCATTATTGGTAAAGGTGGACAAGAGGTTGACAAATTAAAAGAAGAGTTAAAGAAAATCACTGGTAAAGAGGTTCAAATTAACATCTTCGAAATTAAGAGACCAGAATTAGATGCAATCTTAGTAGGTGATAGTATCGCTCGTCAAATTGAGAATCGTATTTCTTACCGTCGTGCTATTAAAATGGCTATGACTTCTGCGATGAGAATGAATGCTGAAGGAATCAAAGTTCAAATCTCTGGACGTTTAAACGGAGCTGAAATGGCACGTTCTGAAACTTACAAAGATGGACGTATTCCATTATCAACATTCCGTGCGGATATTGATTACCACATTTCAGAGGCTCACACAACTTACGGTCGTTTAGGGATCAAAGTGTGGATCATGAAAGGTGAGGTATATGGTAAGAGAGAATTATCTCCATTAGTTGGATTACAAAAGAAACAAAAGAAATCTAACGGAAAAGGAGGTGAAAGATCTAATAATAGAAAGCGATAATTTAGTTTTAAACTAACATAAAGAATTAAGTAGATATGTTATCACCGAGAAGAGTAAAGTTTAGAAAAACCCAAAAAGGTAAGATGAAAGGTGTTTCTCACAGAGGAACTCAATTAGCTTACGGGACTTTCGGGATCAAATCTTTAGACGAAGCGTTTATTACAGCTCGTCAAATCGAGGCAGCTCGTATTGCTGCAACTCGTTTCATGAAGAGAGAAGGTCAATTATGGATTAAAATATTTCCAGATAAACCAATCACTAAGAAGCCAGCAGAGGTACGTATGGGTAAAGGTAAAGGTGCTCCAGAATATTGGGTAGCTCCAGTACAGCCAGGACGTATTTTATTCGAAGTGGGAGGTGTGCCATTAGAGGTTGCTACTGAAGCATTGCGTTTAGCTGCTCAGAAATTACCTGTTAAAACTAAGTTTATCGTTGCACGTGATTTCCAAAATTAATTAATTACAAAAAATTAAGAAAAAATGAAAGCAGCAGATATCAGAAATCTAAGCGTAGAGGAGATCAAAGCTAAATTAGCTGAAGAAAAAGCAAACTACGATTCGTTAAAATTAACAAACGCAGTTTCTCCTGTAGGAAATCCAATCGGTATTAGAGACTTACGCAGAACAATTGCTCGTCTTAATACTGTATTAAACGAAAAACAATCATAACAGTAATCTGTAACTGATGGAAAGAAATTTAAGAAAAGAAAGAATTGGTTTAGTTACTTCAAACAAAATGGATAAAACCATTGTTGTAGCTGAAACTAAAAAGCAAAAGCACCCATTCTATGGGAAATTCGTTTTAAAAACGAAGAAATATACAGCGCACGACGAAGCTAACGAGTGTAACGAAGGTGACACTGTGCGTATCATGGAAACTCGTCCTTTGTCTAAAAACAAAAGATGGAGATTAGTAGAAATTATTGAAAGAGCTAAATAATAATAAGTTATGTTACAACAAGAATCTAGATTAAAAGTTGCAGATAACACAGGAGCTCGCGAAGCATTAGTAATCCGCGTTTTAGGGGGTACTAAAAGAAGATACGCATCAGTTGGTGATAAAATCGTCGTTGCTATTAAAGATGCAACTCCAAACGGAAACGTTAAAAAAGGTGCTGTATCTAAAGCTGTTGTAGTTAGAACTAAGAAAGAAGTTCGTAGAAAAGACGGTTCATATATCCGTTTTGACGATAATGCTTGTGTATTATTAAATACTCAAGGTGAGATGCGTGGTACTCGTGTATTCGGACCAGTAGCTCGTGAATTACGTGACAAAGAATATATGAAAATTGTTTCATTAGCCCCAGAGGTATTATAATATAGATCAACATGGCAAAGTTAAAAATTAAAAAAGGAGACAACGTAGTTGTTTTATCAGGTTCTTCAAAAGGACAAACTGGTACAGTATTACGCGTATTCCCAGACAAAGCTAAAGCTATCGTTGAAGGGGTTAATATCGCAAAAAAACGTGTAAAGCCAAGCGCACAGAATCCACAAGGAGGTGTTGTAGAAAAGGAAGCTCCAATCTATTTATGCAAATTGGCTTTAGTTGATCCTGAAACTGGAAAAGCAACTAAAGTTGCAATCAAAGTGGAAGGTGATAAAAAAGTAAGAATTGCTAAAAAATCAGGAAAAGCTATCTAAGATGAGTACAACTAAATTCACACCTCGTCCGCAGGTTAAATATAAAGAAGAGATTGTATCTGCTCTAATGGAAGAGTTCGGATATAAATCAATTATGCAAGTTCCTAAATTAGAGAAAATTGTTTTATCTCAAGGTTTAGGTGCTGCAACAGCAGACAAAAAAATTGTTGATTACGCTATCGAAGAGTTAGAGTTAATCACAGGTCAAAAAGCAGTTGCTACTATCTCTAAGAAAGATGAGGCAGCTTTCAAATTACGTAAAGGAATGCCAATTGGTGCTAAAGTTACTTTACGTGGTGAGAAAATGTACGAATTCTTAGATCGTTTCGTATCTGCATCTTTACCTCGTGTACGTGATTTCAACGGTATCTCAGCTACAGGATTTGACGGTAGAGGTAACTACAACTTAGGTATCAAAGAGCAAATTATCTTCCCAGAGATTTCTATTGATAAAATCAAAAAAATCCAAGGTTTAGATGTTACTTTTGTTACTTCTGCTAACACAGATAAGGAAGCAAAATCTTTATTAACTAAGTTTGGTTTACCATTCACTAAAGAAAAATAAGACATGGCTAAAGAATCAATGAAAGCGCGTGAGCGCAAAAGAGAAGCATTAGTTGCTAAGTATGCTGCTAAACGTCAAGCTTTATTAGAAGCTGGTGATTATGAAGCATTACAAAAATTACCTAAAAACGCTTCTCCTGTTCGTTTACACAACCGTTGTAAATTAACAGGTCGTCCAAGAGGATACATGAGAACTTTCGGGATCTCTCGTGTAACTTTCCGTGAGATGGCTAACGAAGGGTTAATCCCAGGTGTTAAGAAAGCTTCTTGGTAATCTACCAATCGCTTATAGATATAAAAGTCCTTACTCAGAAATGAGTAAGGATTTTTCTTTTTGGGATAAATCTTAAGTTAAGATAATAATTTGCAACGTATTGCGATTATATTAAAAAAAAGATATATATTTGCAACCCAAATGCATAGTGCATTAAGGTAAAATTTTAATTTTAAAAGTAGGGTTTAGCCCTATACTATAGAATTATTTATGTATACAGATCCAATTTCAGATTTTCTAACGCGTGTTAGAAATGCACAGATGGCGGGACACAAAGTTGTGGAAATCCCAGCATCTAAAATTAAAAAAGAGATCACTAAGATCTTATTTGAACAAGGTTATATCTTAAACTACAAATTCGAAGGTCAAGATCAACCTCAAGGTACAATCAAAATCGCTTTAAAGTACGACAAAGTAACTAAAGAAGCTGCTATCCGTAAAATCAAAAGAGCTTCGACTCCAGGTTTACGTCAATACGCAGGTGCTAAAGAATTACCACGTGTTTTAAACGGTTTAGGTATCGCTATCGTTTCTACTTCTAAAGGAGTAATGACTGATAAACAAGCTCGTCAAGAGAATGTAGGTGGTGAGGTATTATGTTTTGTTTACTAATATTTAAAAGCAAGTAATTATGTCAAGAATAGGAAAAGCAACAATAAATATCCCTGCAGCAGCTACAGTAGAATTCGCTAACAATGTTGTAACTGTAAAAGGTAACAACGTCACGATGACTCAAGAAGTTAAACCAGGTTTCGAAATTAAAATCGAAGACGGTGTATTATCAGTAGTTCGTCCAGATGATTCTAAAGAAAACAGAGCATTACACGGTTTATACCGTGCGTTAATCAATAACATGATTATCGGTGTTACTGAAGGATTCAAAAAACAATTAGAATTAGTAGGGGTAGGGTATAGAGCATCAAACCAAGGACAAAAATTAGATATGTCTTTAGGTTTCTCTCACAACGTAGTTATGGAAATTCCTGCTGAAGTAAAAGTTGAAACTTTAACTGAAAAAGGTAAAAACCCAATCATTACTTTATCTTCTCACGACAACCAATTATTAGGTATGATCGTAGCTAAAATTAGAGGATTCCGTAAACCAGAACCTTACAAAGGAAAAGGTATCAAGTTCGTAGGAGAAATTATTAGAAGAAAAGCAGGTAAATCTGCATAAAAATCATTGAAAAATGGCATTATCTAAAGTAGAAAAAAGACAAAAAATAAAAAGACGCGTTCGTCGTAATATTTTTGGTACTGCTGAGAAACCTCGTTTATCAGTTTACCGTTCAAATAAAGAAATTTACGCTCAAATTATCGACGATAATTCAGGAGTTACTATCGTATCTGCTTCATCACGTGAGGCTGGAGTTGAAGGAACTAAATCTGAAAAATCAACGACTGTTGGTAAAGCATTAGCTGCAAAAGCTATCGCTAAAGGAATTGAAACTGTTGTTTTTGACCGTAATGGTTTCGTATATCATGGTAGAATTAAAGCTTTAGCTGAAGGAGCTAGAGAAGGTGGTTTAAAATTCTAAAAAAGAGAAAGAAATTATGTTAGGATTCAAAAACGTAGAAAGAGTAAAACCAACAGGATTAGATTTAAAAGATCGTTTAGTTGGAGTTCAACGTGTTACTAAAGTAACAAAAGGAGGTAGAGCATTCGGATTCTCTGCTATCGTAGTTGTAGGAGATGGTAATGGTGTAGTAGGTTACGGTTTAGGGAAATCTAAAGATGTTGCTTCTGCTATCGCTAAAGCAATTGAAGATGCTAAGAAAAACTTAGTACGTATTCCATTAAATGGAAACACAATTCCTCACGAACAAGAAGCTCGTTTCGGTGGTGCGCAAGTATTCATCCGTCCTGCAGCAAAAGGTACTGGGGTAATCGCTGGTGGTACTGTACGTGCAGTATTAGAATCAGTAGGTGTACACGACGTATTATCTAAATCTAAAGGTTCTTCTAACCCTCACAACGCTGTTAAAGCTGTATTCCGTGCTTTATTAAGCTTACGTTCAGCTGAAACAATCGCTCGTCAAAGAGGTATTTCTGTAACTAAAGTATTTAACGGTTAATTAAAATTATCATGAAAGTAAGAGTAAAACAAACACGTAGTGCTATCAACCGTGATAAATCTCAAAAAGCAACGTTAGTAGCTTTAGGATTAAGAAAGTTAAATCAAGTTGTTGAGCACGAATCAACTCCTCAAATTGAAGGAATGATCCGTAAAGTGCAACACTTAGTAGTAGTAGAAAGAGCTTAATCGCTTTAACCTTTAAAAGATTTAAAAAATGAATTTAAGTAATTTAAAACCAGCTGCTGGTTCAGTAAAAAATAAATTCCGTAAAGGTAGAGGTGAAGGTAGTGGAAACGGTTTAACTGCAGGTCGTGGACACAAAGGTGCTAAATCTCGTTCTGGTTATTCAAGAAAAATCGGATTCGAGGGTGGACAAATGCCTTTACAAAGACGTTTACCAAAATTTGGTTTCAAAAACATCAACCGTGTTGAGTACAAAGGAATCAATTTAGATACTATCCAAGCTTTAGTTGATAACAACAAAATCACGGATACATTAAATAAAGAAACTTTAGTACAGTTAGGATTAGCTCACAAAAACGACTTAGTGAAAATCTTAGGTCGTGGTGAATTAACTGCTGCTGTTACAATCACTGCTGATAAATTCACTCAATCTGCTCAAGAGGCTGTTGAGAAAGCTGGTGGTAAAGTTGAATTAATTAACGCTAAGTAATATTTTTTTATAGATGAAAGGGTTTATTCAGACCGTAAAAAATATCTGGAGCATTAAAGAATTAAAGGAAAAGTTAATTTTAACTTTTCTTTTAATTTTGGTTTATAGATTCGGATCATATATTCCGCTTCCAGGTGTCGATATTAACGAAGTAAATCGTTATGTTGCAGACCAAGCAAGTGCAAATTCTGGAATTTTAGGATTATTAAACTCTTTTACCGGAGGTTCTTTTAGTAGAGCTTCCGTTTTGGCGTTAGGTATTATGCCATATATCTCTGCTTCAATTGTTGTACAATTAATGGGATTAGCGGTACCTTATATACAAAAACTACAAAAAGAAGGGGAAAGTGGACGTAATAAAGTAAACCAAATTACACGTTGGTTAACGATTGGTATCTGTTTAGTACAGGCACCTGCGTATCTTACTTTAGTAACTTCACAAATTTTACCTTATGATCCTGCATCACCATATGCATTTTATTTAGTTCCACCATCGAACTTTTGGTTTTGGTTTCCTTCAGTAATCATATTAATTACAGGAACAATCTTTTCGATGTGGATGGGAGAAAAAATTACAGACAAGGGAATCGGTAATGGTATTTCAATCTTAATTATGGTTGGTATCTTAGCAGATTTACCTCGTGCAATCTTAAATGCATTTGAAACTGATGCTTCAGGAGGAATCTTCTTCTTGTTAGAAATGTTAGGATTAATTATCGTAATTGCATTATGTATTCTAATTGTGGCAGCTGTACGTCGAGTACCTGTACAATACGTTAGAAGAGCGCAAACTTCAAGTAGCTCATATATGAGATCAGTTACTGATTCAGTACGTTCTTATATTCCTTTAAAGGTGAATGCTGCGGGAGTTATGCCAATTATCTTTGCACAAGCAATTATGTTTTTACCAGGAACGCTAGCAAGTTATGTTTTATCAGACGAAAGTCCAATAAAACAATTCTTTACGAAGATGGCAGATCCATTTACATTAGAGTATAATTTAATCTTCGGATTCTTAATTATTATCTTCACATATTTCTATACTGCGATTACAATTCCAGTAAATCAGATGGCTGAAGACTTAAAAAGAAACGGAGGAATTATACCAGGAATCCGCCCAGGAAAAGAAACTGCAGATTTTTTAGATGAAATTTTATCAAAAATTACGTTACCTGGAGCAATTTTATTAACTTTGCTTGCTGTTTTACCTGCGGTTGTCAATTTATTAGGTGTTGAACAAAATTTAGCTATGTTCTATGGAGGTACATCAATGTTAATTATGGTTGGTGTAATTCTTGATACAGTTCAGCAAATCAATACTTATTTATTGAATCACCGTTATGATGGATTAATGTCATCAGGAAGAACATCTAGTGATATAGCTTAATTAAATTTTAAGAATGGCTAAAACAAAACATATTGAACAAGACGGAACAATTACAGAAGCATTATCAAATGCCATGTTCCGTGTTGAATTAGAAAATGGGCATGTCGTGACATGTAACATTTCTGGTAAGATGCGTATGCACTATATTAAATTATTACCAGGTGACAAAGTAAAAATTGAAATGTCTCCATATGATTTAAGTAAAGGGCGCATTTCATATCGTTACTAATACAAGTAAAAATATTAATAATGACTGGAGATAGAGTTAATAGGCGATATTAGCTCTATCGGATTATAGATAAATTTATAAAGATGAAAATTAGAGCATCCATTAAAAAGAGAAGCGCTGACTGTAAAATTGTGCGTCGTAAAGGACGTTTGTATGTGATCAACAAAAAGAATCCTAAGTTTAAACAAAGACAAGGTTAATTATTTAGAATTATGGCAAGAATTTCAGGTGTAGATTTACCTAAAAACAAAAGAGGGGTAATCGGACTTACATACATTTACGGTATCGGTAGAAGTACAGCTTCTAAAATCTTAGCTGAGAACAACATCTCAGAAGATACAAAAGTTAGCGATTGGTCGGATGAAGAAATCAATGCAATCCGTGCGTCAATCAACGACAACTTTAAAGTTGAAGGGGAATTACGTTCAGAAATCCAATTAAACATTAAACGTTTAATGGATATCGGATGTCAGAGAGGTATTCGTCACAGATTAGGTTTACCATTACGTGGTCAAAGAACTAAAAACAACTCACGTACTAGAAAAGGTAAAAAGAAAACAGTTGCTAACAAGAAAAAAGCCACTAAATAATAAATAGGATCATGGCAAAAAATCAAAAAGTAGTTAAGAAAAGAAAAGTAGTTATTGAAGCTACTGGACAAGCTCATATTCAAGCATCGTTTAATAACGTTATCGTTACTTTAACGAACAAAAACGGTGAAGTTATTTCTTGGTCTTCAGCAGGTAAAATGGGATTCCGTGGTTCTAAAAAGAACACTCCTTACGCTGCTCAAGTTGCTGCTCAAGATGCGACTTCAGTTGCTTACGAAGCTGGATTAAGAAGAGTAAAAGTATTTGTTAAAGGACCAGGTCAAGGTCGTGAGTCTGCTATTAGAACTATTCACAACGGAGGGATTGAAGTTTCTGAAATCATCGACGTAACTCCATTACCACACAATGGATGTCGTCCTCCTAAAAAGAGAAGAGTATAATTTATTTTTCTTTATTTAACAATTAATTTTATAACAGAATAAATCATGGCAAGATATACAGGACCAAAAACTAAAATCGCTAGAAAATTTGGACAACCAATTTTCGGTGATGACAAATCTTTTGAGAAAAAGAAATATGCTCCAGGGCAACACGGGCCAAACAAAAGAAGAGCTAAAAAATCTGAGTATGCTATCCAATTAGCAGAAAAGCAAAAAGCGAAATATACATACGGAATCTTAGAGCGTCAATTCTCTAATTTATACAAAAAAGCAAATGCTTCTAAAGGAATTACTGGTGAAGTATTATTACAATTATGTGAGTCTCGTTTAGACAACGTAGTTTACCGTTTAGGTATTGCTAATTCTCGTGCTTTCGCTCGTCAATTAGTTTCTCACAAACACGTAACTGTAAACGGAGAAGTAGTTAACATCCCTTCTTACCAATTAAAAGCTGGTGATGTTATTGCTGTAAGAGAAAAATCAAAATCTTTAGCTCCTATCGCAAACTCATTACACGCACGTAAAGAGTACGATTGGTTAGTTTGGAATGATGAGCAATTATCAGGAACTTTCACTAAAGCTCCAGAAAGAGTTCAAATCCCAGAAGAGATTAAAGAGCAATTAATCGTCGAGTTATATTCTAAATAAACCTTAAAATCAGACTAATAAAATGACTATTTTAAATTTCATCAAACCTGACAAGGTAATCTTAGTTGAATCTGATTCTAACTTTGGACAATTCGAATTCCGTCCATTAGAGCCAGGTTACGGGATTACTGTTGGAAATGCTCTTCGTAGAGTATTACTTTCTTCATTAGAAGGTTTCGCAATTACTTCAATCAAAATTGAAGGTGTAGAGCACGAATTTTCAACAATTCCAGGGGTAGTGGAAGATGTTACAGAGATCATTTTAAATCTGAAAAAGGTTCGTTTTAAGAAACAAATTGATGAATCAGATGCTGAAACTGTAACTGCTACTATCTCAGGGCAAGATCAATTAACAGCAGGTGATTTAGGTAAGTTTATTTCTGGATTCCAAGTTTTAAACCCTGAATTAGTAATCGCTAACTTAGATTCAAAAGTGAATTTGACAATCACTTTCACAATTGAGAAAGGTAGAGGATACGTACCAGCTGAAGAGAATAAAAAGGCTTCTGCGCCAATTGGTACTATAGCAATTGATTCAATTTACACTCCGATAAAGAATGTAAAATACGCAATTGAAAACTATCGTGTAGAACAAAAAACTGATTATGAAAAATTAGTTTTTGAAATTACTACTGATGGTTCTATAACTCCACAAGATGCTTTAACAGAAGCAGCTAAAATCTTAATTCACCACTTTATGTTATTCTCTGATGAAAGAATCACTCTTGAAGCAGAAGAAGTAGCATCTGGTGAAACATACGATGAGGAAGCTTTACATATGCGCCAATTGTTAAAAACTAAATTGGTTGATATGGACTTATCAGTTAGAGCATTAAATTGTTTAAAAGCAGCTGAAGTTGAAACTTTAGGCGAATTAGTTTCTTTCGCTAAGTCTGACTTAATGAAATTCAGAAACTTTGGTAAGAAATCACTTACTGAATTAGAAGAATTGGTGGATAGCAAAGGGTTAAACTTTGGTATGGACATCGTAAAATATAAGTTAGACGTAGAATAATATTATTACAATGAGACACGGAAAAAAAATAAACCATTTAGGTAGAACTGCCTCTCATAGAAGAGCTTTATTATCTAACTTAGCTATCGCGTTAATTACTCACAAGAGAATTAATACGACTGTAGCTAAAGCTAAGGCTTTACAAAGATACATCGAGCCTTTATTAACAAAGTCAAAAACTGACGATACAAACAACCGTCGTGTTGTTTTCTCTTACTTACAAGATAAAGAGGCCGTTACTGAATTATTCAGAACAGTAGCTCCAAAAATCGCTAACCGTCCAGGTGGATACACTCGTATCATCAAAACTGGTTTCCGTTTAGGAGATAGCGCTGATATGGCTATGATCGAGTTAGTAGATTTCAACGATATCTATACTAACGCTAAAGTTGAGAAAAAAGCAACTACACGTCGTGGACGTAAAAAAGCAACTGAGACTGTAGAGGAAACTCCTGCAACTCCAGAAGCTACTGAAGAAGCTTAATCTTAATTAGATTATCAATAACGAAAAAAGGACTCCATTGGAGTCCTTTTTCATTTTATATCGTTTACTTCTTAATGAATTTTTTCGTCATCGTTTTACCATCTTTAAAAGTGATTTTAGCGATATAATTTCCTGGTTTTAGAACATTAGTATCCACTGATTTTAAACCTTTAGAAATCATTTCTAATTGTCCTAATCCATTATATATTTCAACGGTTTGTACTTCTTCAATGGTATGGACAAATAGATTTTCTTTCACTGGATTTGGATAGATAGAAGCCTCATGAATTGCAAGTTCTGATGTATTCATCTCGACTTCATTAATCTTAAAGTTATCATAGAAAGCATCTCCGCCGTAATTGTTATGGAGTATTGTTAATCCCTTAATCTCAGTTTGTGTAAAATTAGGGGTCGTATGAATTAACGTACCATTCAAGTAATAATTAATTTGATTGGCATTTACTTCTATTCTAATAGAATTCCAGGCATTAAGAGGCCAGTTTTCTCCTGCATCGGCGTATTCAAATTCATAATCTGTATTTTTAGTGATGTAGATGTAACCTCTATTCTCCATTCCAATTCCAACTACAGGTACATATTCCTCATTTGCATTAATTCCATATAAATTAAATTCAAAATCTGCACCATTACGTTGTGAAATATATACATCGTACGAGATTGTAAATTCTTGATAAGAATAAGGAGTTTCAAACGCTTTACTACTTCCGAATATTGGTAACCATTGGGGATTATATTCGGATTGATGACCATTTTTGAACGATAAGATTCCATCACTTGCTCTTTCGTCTGTAATGATTTGATTCGTTAAAAATCCATTATACCCTTCTGTGACTTCCCAACCATTTTGTTCGTTTAATGATCCTATGATATAACCTTCATTGGTCTCGAAAGAAATCGTTTCTTGTGCATAAGTAGTAGATGCTAATGCAAAAACAACAGCACAAGCAAAGTAAAATTTTTTATTCATGATTAATGTTTATTGAATTTATAAATATACAAATTTCATGATATAAAAAAACTCCATCGCATGGGATGGAGTTAATACTATAAGCGTTGAAGTGTTTGTGCTAATTCTTGGGTCAATTGACGTCGATGAAATTTTTGTACTTCGGAAATATCGGCTTGCATAGTTTGATTAGGATTTGCTAGCCATTGATTATAGATTTCTAAAATATATTTTTTGATGCTATCGACCTCTTGATGGGAAAAGTATTGTCCAGCTTTGGTTTGGTTTAATATTTTTTCTACATCTGCATCTTGTGGTCCAATGGCGATTATCGGGTTATTTGTAGCCATATATTCAAATAACTTTCCAGGAATGATCCCTTTTGAAGCTTCAGTATCAAAGTTGGTTAAAACTAAGATATTCGCTTTATTGATTGCTTCTAATGACTCTTGATGCGATACATATCCATGAACCAATAATTGATCTTTAATTCCAGCTTCTAAAATAGATGCCTTTACATCTTCTGCTAAGGAACCATAAAAATTCAATTTAAGATCACTTTTAAAAAATGAATTGCTAGCCGAAAGATCAGCTAAAGCTTTCCAAAGTGCGACGGGATTACGAAGCATTTCTAAACCTCCTGAATAGGTAATATGAAAATGTTCATGATCCTTTTTCGTATCCTTTTTAACGGATTCAAAACCATTCGTGATAACTTGAACATTTTTAGCACCAATTTTTGTGAAGTTTTCACCATCCGTGTAACTAGTGGCAAGAACCAAGTTAGCTTTAGTCATCACTTCATGTTCTAAGGATTCATGTTTTTTGGCTGCCCATGAAGTTAATTTTAATTCTTTATGGTAACTGATTTGTGTCCATGGATCACGAAAATCTGCAACCCATTTAAGTTTTGGATTGGATTTTTTCAAACCTAAACCAATCAAATGCATACTATGAGGTGGACCAGAGGTCACAATAGTATCAATTTGTTCTTTCTGGATGTAATCCGTTAAAAACTGGATGGAAGGTTTAATCCAATATTTTCGAGCGTCAGGTATAAAGAAATTCCCTCGAATGAATACCGATACTTTTGACATGAAAGATTGTGATTCTTTCTTTTCAAAATGACCACCTTTATAGGATTTGTTCTTGGGATTTAATTTCTCAGCAATTTGGTATGGTTCCCAAATTTTAGATTTGATGATTTTAACTTTTGAATTGATGTCCTTAGCCAATGTTTCATCTAAAATGGGATAGGATGGATTTTCTGGAATATACACATGAGGTTCATACCCAAATTCAGGAAGATATTTGGTAAACTTCAACCATCTTTGAACACCAGGGCCTCCCGCAGGAGGCCAATAATAGGTGATAATTAATATTTTTTTCATTTCAAATTAAGCAACTGATTTGAAATCGTCATTTTTATTTTTACAATTCTTATATCCAAAGAATATTCCACCAATTAGGATGGCAATCAGAAGAATATTGGATGCAATCATAATGGTTTTTCCTGTAGAAATGACCGACGGTTCGTAGGTAAATACAATTTCATGATTTCCTTTTGCTAAAGGAATTGCTCTTAAAATGTAATTTGCTTTTACAATTTCAACCTCCTGTCCATCGACAGTAGCTTTCCATCCATGCGGATAATAGATTTCAGAGAAAACAGCAATTTGATCTGTAGTACTATTTGCTTGATATACCAATTTTGTAGGTGAATAAGAAGTTAATTTGATTTGAGCTGTAGAATCAGGCGTGATAGTTTGCGGTAATTGTTTCGCTATATCATTTCTTACAATAACTTCTTCTTCTAAAAAAGTATTATTAAGCGCTAAAATTTCTTCGTTCGCATTATTTACAACTTTTGTTTTACCCACTAACCAAGCATTTCCAAAAGCTGTAGGATTCACTTCAATTTTTGGTTCTTGAATACTACCATGAACAATGTATTTGGTATTTAACATGTTCAATACATTGATCATTCCACTTTCGTCTGTAATCCCATATTTTTTAGCACGTGGATCATTTGAAAAATACAAATCGATAATATCTTGGTATTTTCCTAATTTGGCTGCGTGATACCCTCCAATTGAATGAACAAAGAACGATGTTCCGGCTTCATTAAAGGTGCTTTGAGTCGTATTATAAACGCGATATTGTCCTTTATCCGATTGTGCTAAATCAGAGAGAGCTTTATTCAGTGGAACCTTGTAAGCAATTTGAGCTACATTGTTATTGGAATTTGCCTCTGATTCTAACTTCACAGATAATTCAGTAGGGAATGGGTTATCTACGATATAGCTCGATACAAAGTTTTCTTCATTAAAATATCTTTTGTTTACAAACAATCCATCAATCAGTGCCAATCCTCCTAATGCTAAAACAACAATCGTTGCATTTTTGATGTATTTCTTTTGATAAGCAAATAATAAGGCTACTGTACATAATACAAAAATCAAAGTACGTATAGTATCTGCTCTAAACATTGATACACGATCTGCGATTAAAGCTTGATCCAATTGCTGTAAAGTAGATTGCCAAAAACCAATGGCATTTGGATTCGCCTGACCAATCAATGACATGAATTGATCCGTCATGTATTTATCAGTAGACGATTGGAAAGGGAAAATAGCATCTGCCCCTAGGTATAAAATTCCTAATATTACAACTGTAGCCCCACCAACAACCGTTAAGATTTTTGTTTTGTATTGATCATCTTTTTCTTCATTCATAAAGTAATAAACTGTGATGATAGCAAGTAAAGGCATTGTAAATTCAGCCATTACTAAGATGGAAGATACAGCACGGAATTTATCGTACATTGGGAAATAGTCGACAAAAATATCTGTTAACCATTGTAAATTTTTACCCCATGCCAATAAGATACTTAAGACAGTAGCTGATAATAACCACCATTTGTATTTGGCATAATGACCTCTAATCATGACTAAACCTAAGATGAAAAGGAATACAACAATAGCTCCTTGATATGCTGGTCCTGAAGTTCCAGGTTGTTCCCCCCAATACGTTGATCGAGGTTGCTGTGCTAATGCTTGAAATACCTGCTGATTAAATTCATCATCTCCAATATTTTGATATAGATTTTGTAATTGACCGTAATAATTGGCTAAATCTTCTTCAGAACTCATCGATGAACCACCCATTAAATTCGGAATGAATAAGTTTAAAGTTTCTAATTTTCCATAGCTCCATTGCGTGATATAATCATGATCTAATCCCTCTGTATTGGTTTTTAATAAGGACATTTCAGATTTTCCACGAGTTGTTTCTTTAGAATATTCGTAAGTGGATAATAATCGTGAAGCATTAAGTCCTAAAGCAATGATACATGCTACAACAACTAGTCCCGAGGCTTTAAAGAAATCTGGAAGTTGTTTAGCTTTGAGATCGGCAATGAATTGGAAAATTGCAAACACTAACATCACTAAGAATAAATAAAATGTCATTTGGATGTGATTGGCTTGCAATTGTAAGCCCATAAAAAGTGTCGTTAAGACAAAACCAGAAATATATTTTTTACGGTAAAGTAATAGTATTCCGGCAACCAACGGAGCAAAATATGCAATCGTGTGAACTTTTGCGTTATGTCCCGCGGCTATGATAATAAAGAAATAGGCTCCAACAGCAAAGAAAATCGATCCTGTTAATGCATATTTCCATTTTTTAAATAAGGTAAGTCCAAGGATAAAGAATCCACTGAATAATAAAAAGATATAATCTGCTGGCCTTGGTAAAAATCGAATAACTTTATCAATACCTTTAATTAAATCAAAATCATATTGTGCTCCTGTTTGGTAGGTTGGCATCCCTCCAAACATAGCATTGGACCAATAGACATGATCATCGGTTTGTTCTTGATAAGTTAACATTTCTTCGGCACTACCACGGTAATTGATAATGTCGGGTTGTATAATGGATTTTCCTGATAATACAGGGGAACAATAAATCAATGCAACCAATGCAAAGAAAATGATTGAACCAAGGATGTAGAGTAAATTCTTTTTATTTTTCATTCTTTTCTTCGATTATTTCGAAATCTATAGTTTCAGCTTCAATATTATAGCGTGGTTTCTCTGTGTTAGGACGTTGTGATTGTCCTTGTGATGATTGTTGATATGGATTTTGAGGATGACCACCACCAAATTGTTGACTTTGGTTAATGGCATCCTTAAATGCTTTTTTGATCATCAATAATTTTCGGACAAATCGAAAAACGAAAAGGAAAATAATCCCTAAGACGATAATCCAAATAATAGTTTTCATTTTTTCTTAATTTACAGTCGTTGTCGTCGTCACATTTTCAGTCATGGTTTGTTTTTGTCCATTGACTTCAATTGTACGTTTCATTGACTCTTTTTTCGTTAAATTAACATTATTGATCCAACCTGATTGGGTATCAATTAAAATAGTACCTGTGACATCAGCGTTTGCATTTGCACTCATCGACATTCCTTGCTGAGAATCTGATCCACTTAGTTTTTGATTTCCTTTTACAGTAATTTTAGTGTTCTTAGAATCGACATTGGCAAGGGTACGTGTTAGATCAGAATTCCCTTTCATTCCCCCTTGGTTTAGATTTTGTTTATCCGACCAAGTTTCTTTTAATTTTAATTTTTTATCCGGATAAATGTTCATGGTTTCTTCGAACTGACCTGATATCACTTCTTTGCTTAAAGATGCTTTCAACATTTCAGAAACAAATTTTTGCTCTTCTGCTGATAATCCGTTTTTTACTGAAGCTTCGATTTGTTGACGGATTTTGTCAAGACCTTCTACAGCAACCACTTTACCTTTCTGATCAATTTTTAAGGTATATGTTTTTCCAATCATCGCTTTGTAAATAGACCAAGGGAAAGCTACATCTTTATCCGCAGGTTTTGGTCCATTGGTATCATAAGCGATTGTTTTACCGGTTTGATCAGTCATTTTTTCGCTATAATGTTTCGATTTAACTTCTAAAGTATACACTCCATTCGAAAAATCTTTCACATAGTATTCAATGGTCTTTTTGTTTTCATTTGTCATTTTCACCGTTTCTTTTCCGTCACTTGCAGAGTGCGTACCTTTTACGGTTAACGTCATAGGATATGTTTTTCCTTTCTCTAAGTTATAACGGAAATCATATGTGTCATCTTCATTTTTTTGAATCGCTGTTTGATCGTCGATTGTAATAGGTTTTGCAATGGTATCAGCCACATCTTCCACTTTTACAATGGTATCTCCTTTTTCGTCAACAACTAACTCTTGTCCTGCTTCATTTTTACCAACTACTTTTTGTTCTTCTTTCTTACAAGCAACAACTGCAGAGATAATCGCAACAGCGAATAATATTTTTTTCATAGTAAATTCAATTTATATTTTGATCAAATACCAAAATCAATCCAAAAATATGGATTTATATCCTAATGGAATTCATTTTAAAAGCCGAACCACTTTATTTCAGACGGTTTGAAGTTTAAATTCATTCATGCTCAATCATATAGAGAGGTATATTGCAGAATGTCCATTGAAACAAAAATAAGGCTTTTTATTTTCATGAATTTAGAAAGTGTCATGTTTTTATTGTAATTCTTGACCACTTAATTTTATCCCCTAATCAAAACAATCAAAACATGAGAAAACAATTACTGTTTGCATTTTCATTAGTAGCGATGATCACAACAAATGGACAAATTAATATTTCGGAGAATTTTGAAAACCCCTATAATGATTGGGCAAATCCAGAATCGGGAAGGGATCGTTTTGTGGTTTCCGAAATTTACGTATGCAATGGCTCAGGTGCTGCGGGTGCAATGATTGGATCAATTTTAGGGAATTTCGGAGTAGGTCCTAAATACATGTATTCTCCACTATTGACAAATAATAACGGCAATGATCTTCATATTCAATATTCGGTGATGATTGGTCAAGCCAATGCAACTTTAACGGAAATGATTGCCATTCCTTCTGAAATTGATTGGGGGTATATGAAGGTAGCGTACTCTACGGATAATGGTAGTTCTTGGACTGAAATTCAAACCCTGAATTCTAGTAATTATACATCCAAAACGACATGTGAACCTTATCATTTGATTATTCCATCCGATGAATTATCAAGTTTAAATCCTGTAATTCTTCGTTGGGAAGTCGATAAAAATGTTAATCATGATGAACTGATGATGTATGTCATCGATGATGTGATGGTCAACCAAGATGCATTATCGACGCACGATGTAATGAAATCGAAAGTGAAAATATATCCTAATCCAGCTTCTGATTTTGTCCAAATTGAGATCGATGATGTAATAAAAGTGGTGGAAATTTATAATCCAGCGGGAGTCCTTGTAAAAAAAGTATTCAATACCAACTATATTGAAATTAAAGATTTACCGAGAGGAAATTATTTTTTAAAGATTAATGATTCCTTGACGTCAAAGTTCATGAAGAAATAAAAAAAAAGCCACTCGAAAAATCGAGTGGCTTTTGAATATGAAAAAGAAATGTATTTAATCTATGATTATTTTACTTCTTCGAAGTCTACATCTTCAACACCATCTGCTTTAGCGTCAGTACCTGGTTGAGCTTGAGCTCCTCCTTGTTGACCTTCGTTCATTGCAGCATAGATTTCTTGTGATGCAGCGTTCCATGCAGAATTTAATTTCTCCATTGAAGTGTCGATTGCAGCAACATCTTGTGCAGCGTGAGCAGCTTTAACTTCTGTTAATGCTTCTTCAATTGGTTGTTTTTTATCTGCAGGGATTTTATCTCCGTACTCTTTTAATTGTTTTTCCGTTTGGAAAATTAAAGCATCAGCCGCATTGATTTTTTCAATCTTTTGTTTTGCTTCTTCATCTTTAGCCGCATTTTCTTGCGCCTCTTTTTTCATTCTTTCGATATCTGCATCAGATAATCCTGAAGAAGCTTCAATTTTGATTGATTGCTCTTTTCCAGTTCCTTTATCTTTAGCTGATACATTTAAGATACCATTCGCATCGATGTCGAAAGTAACTTCGATTTGAGGAACACCACGTGGTGCTGGTGGAATATCAACTAAGTCAAAACGTCCGATTTCTTTGTTGTCATTGAATAATGGACGCTCGCCTTGACCAATTCTTAAAGTTACAGCAGGTTGGTTGTCAACAGCTGTTGAGAATACTTCAGATTTTTTTGTTGGGATTGTAGTGTTCGCTTCAATTAATTTTGTGAAAACACCTCCTAACGTTTCAATACCTAAAGATAATGGTGTAACGTCTAATAATAATACGTCTTTTACATCACCTGTTAATACCCCTCCTTGAATAGCAGCTCCGATCGCAACAACCTCATCTGGATTAACTCCTTTTGATGGTTTTTTACCGAAGAATTTTTCTACTTCTTCTTGAATTTTAGGGATACGAGTAGATCCACCTACTAAAATTACTTCATCGATATCAGAGATTGATAAACCTGCATCGTTTAAAGCTTTTTTACATGGTTCCATTGAACGACGAACTAAATCTTCTGTTAATTGATCAAATTTAGCACGAGTTAACGTTTGAACTAAGTGTTTAGGACCTGTTTCGTTTGCTGTAATATATGGTAAGTTAATTTCTGTTTGAGCAGAAGAAGATAACTCAATTTTTGCTTTTTCAGCAGCCTCACGTAAACGTTGTAATGCCATTGCATCTTTCTTTAAGTCTACATTTTCAGCCGCTTTAAATTCGTCAGCTAACCAATCGATGATGGCATCATCAAAATCGTCACCACCTAAACGAGTATCTCCATTAGTCGCCAATACTTCAAATACACCGTCACCTAATTCTAAGATCGAGATATCGAATGTACCACCACCTAAATCGTAAACTGCGATTTTTTTATCTGATGAAGCTTTATCTAATCCATAAGCTAATGCTGCTGCAGTAGGCTCATTGATGATACGCTCAACTTTTAAACCTGCAATTTCACCTGCTTCTTTTGTTGCTTGACGTTGTGCATCATTAAAGTAAGCTGGTACTGTAATTACGGCTCTTGTAACTTCTTGTCCTAAGTAATCTTCAGCAGTTTTTTTCATTTTTTGTAATGTCATTGCTGAGATTTCTTGTGGAGTATATAAACGACCATCGATCTCTACACGTGGCGTATCGTTGTCACCTTTTACAACTTTATATGGCATTGCTTCTGCATCAGCAGTATCAAATTTAGAACCCATGAAACGTTTTACAGAGTAAATTGTTTTTGTAGGGTTAGTTACTGCTTGACGTTTTGCAGCATCTCCAACTTTTCTTTCACCTCCTTCAACGAAAGCTACGATAGATGGAGTTGTTCTTTTTCCTTCTGCATTTGGGATAACAACTGGCTCGCTACCTTCCATTACAGATACACAAGAGTTTGTTGTCCCTAAATCGATTCCAATAATTTTGCTCATATTATTTTTTTATTCTTTTAATTAAGATTCAATTTCTATAGTAAAGTTCAATGCTAATTCAAGATTGAACGTTTCTATATAGACAATCTTTATGCCAAGGCAAAAAATAATGACAATCAAGAATTATTAAATGTCATCTTGTCATATTTCGAAGCAAAATATTCCCTAATTTTTACCTTTCGTCACATCTAAAGGATTGTTATGTCAAAATCAACCAATCTTCCAACCATTTTCTACTTTACGTTGAGGATTTAAAAGAATTACATCCTTATCATTCCCATAAATTCCCATTACTAGACATTCGCTCATAAACTTTCCTATTTGTTTAGGCGAAAAATTAACAACAGCAATAATTTGTTGATGAATTAATTGTTCTTTGGAATACAACGAAGTAATTTGAGCAGCGCTTCTTTTGATGCCTAATGGTCCAAAATCTATGTGTAATTGATACGAAGGATTTAATGCTTCTGGAAAATCATCAACTTGTATAATTGTTCCTACACGCATATCAATCTTTTCAAAGTCGTGCCATGCAATCGTGGTCTCCTTTTCATCAGGTTGGGGTTGTTCTTTTTGTAGAATCGTTTCAATAACCTGATCGATCTGACTTTTTTGATGTTGATAAGCTAATTTAAAATCCTCCGTCATGCGTTGATAATAAGACAGAGCTTTATTTGCGAATTGTTTGCAATAGAAATCACTCAATGGAGGGATGTTTGGGAATTTTTCATGAAAAATCATTTCATAATAGGCTTGCCATTCGCGCTCTTCCCTTGTCTCCACTTGATTTTTTCCGCTGCGTTGGAAAACGTGATACATTTCGTGCATTAATAGGTTTGCAACCAAAGCTAAATCGAAGTCTAAAATATTACGCGGAACTTTTATCGTAATTCCAGTAGTTTCTGTCCCTTCTGCCGTTAATAATAATCCTTTTGGGTTGATTTCTTCTCGAAATTCAAATCCATTAAAAGAGGAATGGCGTAAATCAAACTTTTCAAGAATTTCGTATAAGGCTTCAAATATGAGTTGATTTTTCTTTAGATATAGGATTCGATTTTTAAATTCTTTTGTAATCATTATTTTAGGCTTTACTTCAAATATATAATGTTATTTTTGATAAGTTTTAATAATTAACATGAAGAAGATACTGTTACTCCTAGGTTTACTTTCGTTGCCTTTAAGTGCACAAGTTTTAAGTCAAAAACAAGAATTTACCAAACAAGATACTTTGCGTGGAACCAATACGCATTATAGGGATTGGTGGGATGTCAAACATTATAAAGTTTCGGTAGAACCTGATTTTAAAACAAAGTCCATTAAAGGGCATACAACGATAACATTTGATGCTGTAAAAAAATCAGAGACCAATGAACTTCAGATCGATTTACAAGCACCAATGCAAATTACTTCAGTTCAATTCAATGGAAAGAAAATAAAATCTTGGACAACCGATGGACATGTGGTTTTTATTCCGGTTGGACCAAAATTTAAAGCGCAAGGAAATCAGTTGACGCTAGGATTTGATGGTATTCCAAAGGAAGCTAAAAATCCTCCATGGGATGGTGGATGGATTTTTCGTAAAGATGAAAAGGGACGTGAATGGATGTCTGTGGCATGTCAAGGATTAGGAGCGAGTGTGTGGTATCCCAATAAAGATTATTTAGGCGATGAACCTGATCATGGAATGGAATTGGAAATTATTACCCCTAAGGATTTGGTGGGTGTAGGTAATGGTCGTTTGGTAAGTCAAAAACCTAAGGGTGATAAAATGATCTATACCTGGAAAGTAACCAATCCCATTAATAACTATAATATAATTCCTTATATCGGAAAGTATGTCAACTTTAAAGATACATACCAAGGGGAGAAAGGGGTTCTTGATTTAGACTATTATGTCTTGGATTATAATGTAGAGAAAGCTAAAGTTCAATTTGAACAAGCAAAATCGATGTTAACAAGTTTTGAACATTGGTTCGGTCCTTATCCATTTTATGAAGATTCTTTTAAAATGATTGAATCGCCACATTTAGGAATGGAACATCAATCGGGAATCGCTTATGGAAATCGTTTTGAGAATGGATATTTAGGAAATGATTTATCCAATACAGGATGGGGATTGAAATGGGATTTTATCATTATTCATGAAGCAGGACATGAATGGTTTGGTAATAATATTACGAACAAAGATGTAGCTGATATGTGGATTCATGAAGGTTTTACATCCTATTCAGAATCCTTATATACTGAATCCTTATTTGGAAAACAAGCTGGTTCAGATTATGTGATTGGAACGCGTTATTCAATTGCTAATGAAAAACCATTGATTGGGATTTATGGCGTGAATCATGAAGGACCTACAGACATGTACAATAAGGGAGCAAATATGATTCATACATTCCGTACATGGTTGAATGATGATGTCAAATTTCGTGAAATCCTTCGTGGCATGAATAAAACATTCTATCATCAAACTGTCACTACAAAACAAATTGAAGATTATTTAGCGCAACAATCAGGGTTGGATTTAAAATTATTTTTTGATCAATACCTAAGAACGCCTCGTATTCCTCTATTGGAAATTAAACAAGAAGGAAAAGATATTTTATATCGTTACAATTATGTGGTAGATGGATTTAATATGCCAGTACGTTTGGTTGGGGATCAAATTACATTATACCCAACGCAGGAGTGGAAAGTGTTAAAAGAAGAAAAGTTTAAATCATCATTTGATGTAGAAGTAAATCCGAATTATTATATTGACACGTTTGTCATCAAATAAATCGATACAGAATAAATATCAGCAATTTCTATTGTCTGATGCACTAAATTTGTCTCATGAAAAAATACGTTGCTTATGCAATAGCCTCAGGGCTTTTATTATCGGCAGGTTGGCCATCGTATGGTTTTCCGTTGTTACTCTTCTTTGGATTCGTTCCATTGATGTTAGCCGAACATCAGATTACTCAACGTGCACAATACAAAAAGAAAGCACGTAAAGTTTTTGGATTATCGTTACTATCATTCCTAATTTGGAATGCCATCGTTATTTGGTGGTTGCATTATGCACAACAAGCAGATGCCAATGGTGATTTTCATAATTCGTGGGTATCCTATATTGGACCTGTGATCGCCAATTCATTATTAATGAGTGGATGTTTTATGCTTTATCATTTTGTGAAGCGTAAAGCAGGAAATTTATATGGATTAATCTTTTTACCTGCGGTTTGGATGTCATTTGAAAAAATGCATCTGAATTGGGAATTGGCATGGCCATGGTTTAATTTAGGAAATGGGTTTGCTCGATTTTATGAATGGGTCCAATGGTACGAATTTACAGGTACGTTTGGAGGAACATTGTGGATTTGGTTGGTAAATATTACAGCCTTTTACTATATCACAGCTTACATCAACAAAAAAGAGATGAAGTATGTGAACAAATTAGGGATGTATGTATTGCCTATGATTTTAGTTCCAATTGGAATTTCATACATCATGTATGCCACATATGAAGAAAAGGGAGAACCATTACATGCATTAGTTCTTCAACCAAATTTGGATCCTTATACAGAAAAGTATGAAAAAGATGGATTACAAATTTATGATGAGGTAAAACAATTGGCGATTCAAAATATTAAACCAGAAACGCAATTTGTTGTTGCACCAGAAACATCTATTCCAGGTTCTTCGTATTTGGTATTTGATAATATGTACAAAGATTTAATTGTACAAGATATCCGCCAATGGACGGGAATGAAGAAAGACCTGAATTTCGTCTTTGGAGCATCAGTGATTCGTTTTTATCCAACCCCATCATTAGCATCTGAAACGGCTTCTGTCATGCCGGATGGAATCACTTGGTATGATAGCTTCAACTCAGCATTACAAGTGAACGGAAATGATTCAATTTCGATTTATCATAAGTCAAAATTAGTCGTTGGTGTAGAAAATTTTCCATATCGTAGCATTTTAATGCCAATTATTGGAGAATTTATGCTTAACTTTGGCGGCACAACAAAAACGTTAGGGGTTCAACCTACTCGTTCTGTTTTTAATAATAAAACAAACGACGCTTCTGTCGCTCCGATAATATGTTACGAATCGATTTTCGGAGAGTATGTGACAGACTATGTGAGAGCGGGTGCGAATGTTTTATTCACGATGACCAATGATTCTTGGTGGGGCTACACCGATGGACATCGTCAATTACTATTATATGGTAATTTAAGAGCCATTGAAAACAGACGCGCTATTGTTCGATCAGCAAACTCCGGAGTTTCGGCTTTCGTGAATCAGCGAGGAGATATCATGAAATCAATTCCATATGGAGAGCAAGGGGCCTTAAATGGTACCGTATTGATGAATAGTGAGTTAACGTTTTATTCGAAGTATGGTGATTATCTAGCGAGAATAGCTTTATTGGTAATGGGAATTATCTTAGCTTATACTTTCGCTCAGAAACTGCTATACCAAAAGAATACGAAAAAAATTAAGAAATAATAACCTAAAAGAGTTGCTTAAGTGATTTATAATTTGTTACTTTGCACTCCGTTTAAAATAAGACAAGAAAAGGAAATGTCAAAAATTTGTCAAATTACAGGTAAGAAAAGATTAGTTGGAAACAATGTTTCTCACGCTAATAACAAAACAAAGCGCACATTTGAGGTAAACTTATTCTCAAAAAGATTTTTTATGCCAGAAGCTGGTGAGTGGATTACATTAAAAGTTTCTGCACACGGTTTAAAAACAATCAACAAATTAGGTGTTGATGAGGCTGTTAGACGTGCACGTAAAGAAGGTTTAATCAAATAATTTAAGACACGATGGCTAAAAAAGGAAACAGAGTACAAGTTATTTTAGAGTGTACAGAGCATAAAGAAAGTGGTATGCCAGGAATGTCTCGTTATATCACTACAAAAAACAAAAAAAATACTCCTGATCGTATCGAGTTGAAAAAATTCAACCCAGTATTAAAGAAGTATACAGTTCACAAAGAGATTAAATAATAAAACTTTAGACGATGGCAAAGAAAACCGTAGCAACATTACAAACTGGGTCAAAGAAAATGACTAAAGTTATTAAGATGGTAAAATCTCCTAAAACTGGAGCTTACGTATTTGTTGAAAAAGTAGTAAACGCTGACGAAGCAGATTCTTTCTTTGCGAAATAATCTTTTGGCATTACTTACAATATAATATATTAAGAGCTGCTCTATCAAATAGAGCAGCTTTTTTTATTCGTTCAATTTATTGTATCTTCGTACAGAATTTTTAAGATAAATTAACTTTTAATGAGTTGGTTCAAAAAAATATTAGGTAAAGAAAGCAAAGAAAAGTTAGATGAAGGGTTAGAAAAATCTAGTTCATCTTTCTTTGATAAAATATCTCGTGCGGTCGTTGGTAAATCTAAAGTTGATGATGAGGTATTAGACGATTTAGAAGAAGTGTTAATCTCTTCAGACGTGGGTGTTGAGACAACAATCAAAGTCATTCGTCGCATCGAAGAACGTGTAGCACGTGATAAATATGTATCGACATCAGAATTAGATAAAATCTTACGCGAGGAAATTGCTGGATTATTGTCTGAAAATAATGTAGAAGATACCAATGGTTTTGCTATTCCTAAAAAGAACGTACCTTATGTAATTATGGTCGTTGGGGTGAATGGAGTAGGAAAAACAACGACAATTGGTAAGTTAGCTTCTCAATTCAAATCACAAGGATTAAAGGTTGTTTTAGGTGCAGCGGATACTTTCCGTGCAGCAGCTGTGGATCAATTGGTGATTTGGTCAGAGCGTGCAGATGTACCAATTGTTAAACAAGCCATGGGGTCTGATCCCGCATCAGTTGCTTTCGATACCATTCAATCAGCCGTTGCTCAGAATGCTGATGTGGTATTAATTGATACTGCAGGGCGTTTACATAATAAAATTAATTTGATGAACGAGTTATCGAAAATCAAACGTGTCATGCAAAAGGTCATTCCAGATGCGCCTCACGAAGTTTTATTGGTTTTAGATGGTTCAACTGGTCAGAATGCTTTTGAACAAGCCAAACAATTTACACAAGCGACTGAAGTGTCTTCATTAGCGGTAACTAAATTAGATGGTACTGCAAAAGGTGGGGTAGTAATTGGTATTTCAGACCAATTCAAAATTCCAGTGAAATACATTGGAGTAGGAGAAGGTATCAATGATTTACAAGCCTTCAATAAAATGGAGTTTGTCGATTCTTTCTTTAAACGAGTAAAATAAGTTTTTTAAAACTTTTATATAAATGAAGCTTCCTTTGGGAAGCTTTTTTTGTTTAGTAGATTTTGGATTTATTTATATAAGCATCACATTCTATTCGTTTTTGTGTCAAGAAAAAATGAATGAAATTTTGATTTAATTTCATTATCATAAAAAAAAATCAAAAAGCTTCGATAGGACTATTTTCAATTTTTATTTACTTGTCATTCAATTAAAACGATTAAAATTTATTAAGTTTTATTAACTTAAATAAATAAAATTCTTATTGTTAATCGTATTAATGCTAGCTTCAATCGGTCATGCTCAAATCATAGAAATTAGAGTGACAGATTTTAAAACCAATTTACCACTAAGTAATGCAGATGTATATTTTATGCATTCTACAAAATATTTTAGTACGAATAATGATGGTAAAGTAACTATCGATTTATCTGGTATATCACCATCTGATGAATTGTTTGTCGCAAAAAAAGATTATCAAAACGCAAAACTTCGTGTGAAGAATATAGCCTCTGATTTAAATGTGAAATTAGAAAAAATGAGTGAAGTAAAACTTAATGAAGCATTGATAACTAATTTGACAATACCAGACATTTTACAGAAAGTAATTGAAAATTACGATTCTAATTACAATGTGGACAAATACTATTTTTTGGTTGATTTAAGACAGGATTTTAAAATCGATACTTTATATCACAATTTAATCCATCTCAATTTACAATTAAAATATAATAAAGGTAAAGTGAAAGTAAAAACGAGTGGGATTGTAAAAAATAAATTAGAAGGGGTAAAGCGCCAATACATTTATCATTTGATCAGTCTGAGTATTTTAAGCATCTATATATTTTAGAAACATTGAAAAGTACTTATCAAAAATTCGTGGATAAGAAATATAAATTTACTGATTTAAAGAAATCGAGTTATGCAGAGAAGAAAATGTATGAGATTATTCTAGAAAATGATATTGATGACAAAACGTTCTTTTTAATAGATCGAGAAACTTTTTCTGTAGTGGAATATGCGTTGCAATTAAATAATGTGATTTTAACCAATAAAATTTTACCCCTTGAAAGAGTAGGTCATATATCTTTTAAATATCGTCCGTATAATGATCAATGGGTACTAAAAGAATCTGAAGTGAATTTTAGGATAAATTTAAAACAGTTAAATAAAGAAGATTTAAAGATCGATTTTATGCATAAAATTTCTTCTTGGAATTTTTCAGAAAAACCATTTCAATATTTCAACAAAACATTAAATCTAGGGCAGGATTTACATGATCAATTTTAAATATTTCAGAATAAAATAAAAACCCCACCAATGGGAGGGGTTTTTATTTTATATTTCAGCTAAGAATTTTAACGTATCAATATTATCGGCATAATCCGTTAAGGTTGGTGTTTGCGTTTTTCCAAATTCCACATAGTTTGGATTATCTTTCATATCATGTCCAACTACACATTGGATTTGATCTTGGTTTTCGTTTAAGAAAGATTTTACTTGATCTAAATCTTCATAAATTTCATAATTTACAACAGCAATTGGTGAATGTAAATTTTGATCTTTCTTTAATAAAACAAAGTTGTTATCTAAGAAATCATCTTTTCCTAATAAGTAAATCGCACGATTGTAATCATAATTGTTTGCGTATTTCGGGTGATTAATCACAATATTTCCCCAGTCCATTATATTTTCAAAAAACGTTGGGATTTGTTCTTCTGATTTAAAGTAAATCTTTGTGATGTTTCGACAACCTAATCCATAATAGCGGAAAATATCATCACCTAAAGCTTTAAAATCTTCTAACGTTTCTGTTCCATTTAATACAGCAACAGAGGTTCTATTTTTACGGATGATGTTCGGAACTTTTGAAAAGTATTGTTCAAAATAACGAGCAGTATTGTTGCTACCTGTAGCAATTACGGCGTCAAATCCTTCTAAACGTTCAACAGTTTGAATAATCGTTTGGAATTCTTCATCTATACCTTGTAAAAATTGAATCACAAAAGCCATTAATTTATCATCTTTCGATGAGGTTTTGATTAAGGCATTGTGTCCAGCCAATACAACCGATAACAAATCATGAAATCCAACCAATGGTAGATTTCCTGCCATAATAATCCCTACGTTTTTAGGTGTAGTAGCCATGGGATAATCTTTTACCCATTCGGCTAAATTCGATGTGGTTAATGCTTCTGCCCAATTGTCCAAAGCAAAAAATACATTTTCTTTTGTAAACCAATTGTTGTATGCTTCAGCATCGCTAATGGTATAACCAATCGTTTCGTCTAACGATTCAAATTTAGTTTTTAAGGCTTCTGATGTAGGAAGCGTCTTATTTGTAATATATTTAAATAGTTGTGCTAATTGGTTAAATGCTGAAATCCTTTGATTGATTGTCATAATACTTAAAAAATAAAATGTAATTTTGTAGCTACAAATGTAGGAATTTAAAAACAGATACAATGGCTATTATTATAACTGATGAATGTATAAATTGTGGAGCTTGTGAACCAGAATGTCCAAACAACGCAATTTATGAAGCTGCTGTGGATTGGAAATATTCTGAGGGAACTTCTCTTTCAGGAACTATCGTAAATATCGACGGAAAAGAATTTGATGCCGATGCTGTACAAGATCCTGTAAGTGATGAAGTATACTACATCGTTCCTGATAAGTGTACAGAATGTAAAGGTTTCCATGAAGAACCTCAATGTGCTGCAGTTTGTCCAGTGGATTGTTGTATTCCAGATGATAATCATGTGGAAAGTGAAGAACGTTTATTATCAAAGAAAGCTTTCTTACACGCAGAATAATCTTATTTTAAACACATAAAAAAAATCCCTTTTGATTTCGGTCAAAAGGGATTTTTTATTTTATAAGATAAATCCAAAGATGTAAAGAATTAATCCTGTGATACAGGTAAGTGCCATGTCCCACATTCCAATCCTTCCCCAAAATTTATGTCGTTTACTGAAAGTGTTCGGTTGGGGATTTTTTCCAAATTTCAGCAAAGAAACCACAATCAATACCAACCAAATAAGGGATGTCGTGATGGATAAGAACGTATGAAAATAAATCATGAAATTAAGAAAAAATGTTCCTTCATAACTGGATCCTTTGACCATTTCAAAGATTCCACCATTTTGTTTCATGTCATATTCAAATAAGAGTACAACAAAAAACAAGATGATAAACATGTACAATTGGATCTTACGATGTTTCTTATACGCTTTTTTATATTTAACTTCTTGTACAGAATACCAAAGCATTGGAAGAATAATGGCCATGGAAATAACGACAATATCCATTAAAATATCACATCTTCCACCCAATATACTAGGAGGTAAATTGAATTGCATAATATTTATTCTTTTGACTTATTCATATAGGCTTGGATAAATTCATTGGTGAATTCTTCCATTTCTAAATCTTTTGGAGCTTCCTTTCCATTAAATAATAACACAGAAAAAGGCTTTTCAACTAAATTGACATCGTGTAATTGCCCCTCACTTGTCGTAAACGTAATGATCTCATTGGCTAGTCGATCAATGGTTTCAATTTTATTTTCTTCCAGAATAAGATTAGCTTCATTGATGAAATGTGCTCCATCGCCATGAAATATTTGATAATCCTCACCGAACTCTTTTTTGGCTTCTTCCAATTGTTCGTTTGTTGGAACCACTAAAATAGCCATGGGACGATTCACGACGAAGTTTTTACCGACGGTAATCTCTCCTTCCGCATTTTCATGAATTTTAGCTTCATTTTTAGGTTGTTCACAACTTGTGAATAATGCCAATACGGATAGTATTAAGATGTACTTTTTCATATTTTGTGTTTTGTACTTCTAAAATAAGGGATTTACGACCAATAAAAAAGTCCGATATCAATCGGACTTAAAAAAAAATTATTTACTGAATTTTTTTCTTCGAATAAAGTAACCTAATCCGCCCAAAATGGCGATGATTCCAATTGGAACAATTAAGTTCAGCTGTTGCCAATATTGTTTATCAGATAATACTTTAGTTTCATTTAATAAAGGAATTTCCAATTTACGATTACGTAAGGCTAAGAAATCTTCATCACCCAATAAATAATCCATGGCATTTAATACAAATGTTTGATTCGCATAGGTTGTAGGACGAGAATTTGGATTATCAGGTCGTACAGAATATTTATCTTCTCCCAAACGCATCGGCATTCCTCGCCACAGGTGATTTTTTAAAACATCACCATCCGAGATAACAATCATTTTACCATTGGTTGATTGTGCCTTGAAATTTGGAATCTCTTGTCGTTCGAATCGAGAGGCATAAGCCGATTTAAAGTTCCCTTCCAATAACACAGCCATTGGAATTTTTCCCATCACAAATTCATCCACATTCTCTACATCAACTTCACCCAACGAAATATAATTTAATGCAGGTTTCATTGAGGTTTGTGGAGACGAACTTAATAAGACAGTTTGTTTAATGTTTGGATTTTCTAAAAGTTCAATAGGATTCGCAAAATTAAAAATAACTGGATCAATACTCGCGGTAATAGGATTAGGATCACCTGCTAAACCTAACTCAAAGTATGGCCAAGTGTAGTAATTGTAACTTACATTTCCAGCCGTTTCACCATCTGCTAAAACGATTTTCCCTCCATTTAAGTCTTTGATAATGGTATTGTGTAATCGAACCCCATAATTGAATAAGAATTCATTAATTTTTAGATCACGTGGGAAAGCAACAATTTTACCTGATCGAAAAATTGAATCCATTTCAGCATCAACAGTTTCAACAGCAAAAAGCATTTTTCCTCCATTCATGATGTATTGATCTAATACCATTTTATCTTTTTCTGAAAATGGTAAAGTAGGTTTTGCAACAATCAATCCATCAAATCGTTTCAGACTATCAATATCTTCATAGTCAAAACTAAATTTTTTATTGGCAATTGGATTTAAGTATATCTCAACATCGTATTTTTCTGATAGCGCACGACCTAATCCATCGATATTTTGCTGTGGTAATTCATCATGATGAACAATAAATCCAATTTTCTTACGATTGGTATTGGTAATTTTCTGAATCTTTTCAGCAAATAGATATTCTAACTTTTCAGTCGAAGCCACGGCTAATTCTTCGAAAGGAGTAGACGGGTCATTGACTAACGTTTCCATCCACATTACTTTATCACCATAAGAAAGACGAGCGTAGGGATAAACATTAAGTACACCTTTATCTGTTTTTATAGGTATTGCAACTATCCCTGCTTCTTCCATTTCTGAAGTATTCATTTCCAATGGATCAACGAAACGGTATTTTACTTTTGGATTTTTCTCTTTTAATTCCTCTAGTAAAAACTGAATTTCATTTTTAAGAATACGATAATTACCTGTTAATTCGCCACCTAAAAGAATATCAATTTGTAATTCTTTATCGATATTTTCTAATAACAGATTTGAAGTTTCTGTTAAAGTATAGCGTTTATCTTGTGTTAGGTCAAAACGTTTATAAGCAAATTGGCTGATAATCAAAACAGCGATTAAAAGCCCAAAAACAACGAATGATTTTTTTTCAATTGCTTTCATTCAATTATTTTTTAAGGTGTAGGTTAATAATAGTTGCTTGAAGTAATAAAGCAATAATCACGACAAAATAGGCTAAATCTCTCGTGTCTAATATTCCTTTTAAAAATTGTTGGTAGTGAGAATAACTTCCTATTTTTTGTACATAGTAATCAGCAGATCCTAATAAGTTATAAGATGCTAATCCTTCAAATCCATAATAGCTAATAAAACAGATGAATACAGCAAAAACATAGGCCATCACCTGATTTTTAGAAAGGCTAGAAGTCAAAATTCCAATTGCTGAAAATAAACTTCCCAATAGAAACAATCCCAAATAACCATTATAAATCGTTCCATAATCCAACGATTGATCAGAAATGATAAAGTTTTCTAATGTCAAAGTAAATAAGAACGTTCCCAATAAACAGAAAATAACAATGCTTAGAACAGCAAAGAATTTTCCCCATACAATTTGGTTAATTTTTATAGGTAGTGTAAATAACCATAATAAAGTACCATTGTTTTGCTCTTCAGCAATCATCTTCATGGTTAGCGCGGGTATCATAAACATAAAGATCCAAGGTGCGATAAAGAAGAAACTACTTAATGAAGCGTTTCCGGTATTGAATACGTTAAACTGGTTATCGAAGAACCAAAGAAATAATGTAGAAATGAAAATGAATGCAAATGCAGCCAAATACGCTGTAAATCCTAAAAAGAACTGATTAAATTCTTTTTTGAAGATGGTCCACATGTTAGTTTTTATTGTTACGGTTAATAATCTTTACAATTGCCATAATGATAAATCCAACTAAAAAGAAGCTGATTACCGCCCATGGCCAATGTTGTACAAAACCTCCTTTTTGGATAACTGCAAACACAACAGCAAATAAAATAATCGTTGCTACTTCATTCATCATGCGAAGACGAACGGATGTATATTTATGAATATCTTTTTTCTGTTCTTGGATGGTTTTCCAGCACCAAAAGTGGTAGGCAGACAATAAAACGATAACTCCGAGTTTAAATTGCATCCAACCTGCATTTAATAATCCTGGATTTTTAAAAAGCATGTTAGCCCCCATAATTACCATAATGGAAAATGCAGGCACAGTAATCACATTCCAAAGACGTGATTTCATAAATTTATACTGTTCAGCTAAAATGGACTTTTTTGGTTCATCCATCGATTGGGTGTCATTATGATAAATCATTAATCGGACGATATAAAATAATCCTGCAAAATAACTTACCACGAAAATCACGTGTATCGCTTTATATATAAGATAATTATAACCCATATAATTCTATCTATCGTTAGAAATTCGATTGGTTATCGAATTCAATTGTAATTGTATCTCCTTTTTTTAATCCCATTAATTGATTTGCTCCACCCGTAAGTTCAGGATTACTTTTATACAACGTGACTTCTAGGAAATCCGCTGAATTGAACAGACATAATGTTCTACCCATTGCTTGGAATTCTTTCGAGAAATCCTGAACAACGTCATTGTAATGATTGTAGATGATATCAATGTCTGTAATCGAAAAGTCTTTTTGTCTTAAAATGATTTTGAATGCTCTATCATTCGATACTTCATTAAAATATCGACGTGTAATATTCGTAATCACATTTCCAAAATGATCGATGTAAATCACATTCCCTACTAAGAATTTATCATCACGATAAATTGGTTTTAATTCATTCAGTTGTTTAAATTCGTTTCGTTTAAACCCAAGTAAAGATGGTAATCCACCACGTGCTAAATGGCACGCTACAGGAACAAAACAATTCTTTACAGGGAACAAACTATCGATTCCTTCCGGATGTACCGTTATTTCATAAACTTCCTCATGAATCTCCGTTTGGCAAATCAAAGATAATATTCCATTATCTCCACAAATAAAATAGTGTCCATTGATATGAGCACAAATAGGTTTTTGGTCTGGTGTTGTCAATGAGTTGACACCAATAATGTGTATCGTTCCTTTCGGAAACTCATTGTATGAATTACGAATAATATACGCCGCTTCTGATAAGTCGTAAGGACTGACCTGATGCGAAATATCTACAATAGTAACGTCCGACAATTCTTTAAGAATTGCACCCTTAATACTCGAAACAAAATAGTCTTTGGTTCCAAAATCGGTAGTTAACGTAATAATTGCCATTATTCTTTTAATACTTAGCAAATATATTGTTTATTTTTGTGTTAGTGAACCAAAACAATAGCACATTTGACTGAAATTAATATAGAACTAAATGAAATAAATGCACAAGACTTCTATGGTCCTAATAATGAGCATTTAAAGCGTATTAAAGAATACTATCCTAAACTAAAAATTATTGGGAGAGGGAAGGTTTTGACGGTGTTTGGAAACGAAGATCAATTGCAGATTTTCGAACAAAAAATAGCAAAAATTATTCAGCATATTCAAAAATATAATCGTTTGAACAATAGAGATCTTGAGATTATTATGATGGAAGATCAATTGGAAATGCTTCAAATGAAAAAAGAAGATGAAATTATTGTTCATGGAGTAAATGGGAAGTTAATAAAGCCTCAAACTCCGGGACATAAGAAGCTCGTCGAAAAAGTGTATGCGAAAGATATGACATTTGCGATTGGTCCTGCTGGAACTGGAAAAACCTATATGAGTGTAGCTTTAGCTGTTCAAGCATTAAAAAATAAGGAAGTTCGTCGAATTATCTTGACTCGTCCAGCTGTAGAAGCAGGTGAAAGTTTAGGATTTTTACCAGGGGATATGAAAGACAAATTGGACCCATATTTACAACCTCTATATGATGCATTAAAAGATATGATTCATTTCGAAAAATTAGATGGTCATTTGGAGCGTGGAGTAATTGAAGTAGCGCCTTTAGCTTTTATGCGTGGACGAACGTTGGATGATGCTTTTGTGATCTTAGACGAAGCCCAAAATACAACATATGCTCAAATGAAAATGTTCTTAACGCGTATGGGGAAAAACTCGAAGTTTATTATTACAGGAGATCCGAATCAGGTTGATTTACCACCACGTCAAAAATCAGGTCTACGAGAAGCATTGCATATTTTAAAAGATGTAAAAGATATTGGATTTATCTTTTTGGATGATCGTGATGTGGTTCGTCACCAATTGGTGAGGGATATTTTAAAAGCTTACAAAGTTTCCGAAGATAAAGAAAGAGAAGAAATCGACATCAATGATGTCAAAAAATAAAAAGAAAGCAAGGGGTTAAGCCTTGCTTTTTTAGTTTCGGTCCAAACTTCGGTATTGGATGGCCTCCCCAATATGTTTCGATAAAATTGGCTCTGATTCATCTAAGTCAGCAATTGTACGTGCCACTCTCAATATTCGATCGTATGCTCGTGCCGAAAGATTTAATCGGTCCATTGCAGTTTTAATTAATTTTTTACTCCCTTCATCCAATACACAATAACGATCCAATTCCTTAGGTCCCATTTGAGAATTATAATGAATGGTTTGATTTTCGAAACGTTGGGTTTGTTTAGCTCTTGCTTGAATAACCCTTGCGCGAATGACATCACTTTTTTCTCCATTTCGACTTTGAGATAAATCATCAAAAGGTACTGGAGTAACTTCGATATGTAAATCAATGCGGTCCAATAAAGGACCAGAAATTTTATTCATGTAACGTTGCATTTCGGCTAATGTGGATGTATTTTGTGGGTCATCTGGGAAGAATCCACTTGGACTTGGATTCATAGAAGCAACAAGCATAAAACTTGAAGGATAAGTAACCGTAAACTTCGCTCTTGATATGGTTACTTCTCGATCTTCCAAAGGTTGACGCATGACCTCTAAAACGGAACGTTTAAATTCAGGTAATTCATCTAAAAATAATACGCCATTATGCGATAACGAAATTTCTCCAGGTTGTGGATATGAACCACCTCCCACCAAAGCAACATCTGATATGGTATGATGGGGTGATATAAATGGGCGTTGCAAAACAAGAGACTTCGAGCCTAATTTACCTGCGACGCTATGAATCTTTGTGGTTTCAAGTGCTTCATCAATGGTCATCGGTGGTAAAATGGTCGAAATTCTTTTCGCTAACATTGTTTTCCCACTTCCCGGTGGACCTATTAATATAATATTATGTCCACCAGCAGCAGCAATCTCCATGGCGCGTTTCACATTTTCTTGTCCTTTTACATCCGAAAAACAATATTTGTATTGATTAAGTTCATTTAAATGATGATGCGTCAAATCAAAATGATGAGGTTCTAATTCGATGTCGTGATTTAAAAATTGAATCACTTGCAAGATATTAGTAACTCCATAAACTTCGATACCTTGTACTACGGCTGCTTCATCCGCATTTTGTTTTGGTAGAATGATTCTTTTAAATCCTTGATTTTTGGCTTCGATTGTAATAGGTAATGCTCCTTTGATTGGTCGCAATGATCCATCTAAAGAAAGTTCACCCATCATGACATATTCTTCCAATTGATCATTATGAATCTGTTCAGAGGCGGATAAAATTCCAATCGCAATGGTTAAGTCATAAGCAGAACCTTCTTTTTGTAAATCGGCAGGCGCCATGTTGATGGTAATTTTTTTTCCAGGAATTTTGAATCCTTGATTCTTGAGCGCGGATTGGATGCGAAAATTACTTTCTTTAATCGCTGAATCGGGTAGTCCGACCAGATGATATCCAACGCCTTGATCAATATTTACTTCGACCGTGATGGTCTGAGCTGAAACTCCAAAAATTGCACTTCCATAAATTTTCTTCAACATAACAACTATTTTTTATAAATTTACTTCCTTTTTCTAGTTAATAAAAGCTCAAAAAGGATTTAAATGTTTAATTATAAACAGAATAGCGAAGAAGTCTATTCAAAATCTATATGAAGAAAGAAAAAATAAGTTTCGAATACGAAGTATTTGACTCAATCCACGATTTATCTGAGGAAAATAAAGTCTTAGTATCGAAAGCCAATCATATCTCAAAATCGGCTTACGCCCCTTATTCAAAATTCCATGTTGGAGCTGCTGTAGAATTGGAAGATGGACAAATCTTTGTCAGTAGCAATCAAGAAAATGCATCCTACCCTGTAGGAACATGTGCAGAACGTGGTCTATTAGCATATGTCAATGCCAATTTCCCTAATATTAAAGTAAAAAAACTAGCGGTTTCTACCATTAATATTAACGTTCCTTTACCTCCTTGCGGGATGTGCCGTCAATACATTCTTGAAATTGAAAAGAAGCAAAACGATAATATAGCGTTGTTTTTATCCGGAAACGAAGGGCAAGTAATTAAAGTAGATGCTGCTAAAGATTTGCTACCGCTCCATTTTACGGAAGATTTTTTAGACTAGCAATTTTGCACACTTATAAAGTTTAGTTTATTTTTGTTCGAACGAATTGTGCAATTATGGAAAAATTAACGCAAGAACAATACCTACAATGGTATCGAGATATGAACTTTTGGCGTCGCTTCGAAGACAAGTGCCGTTCATTGTATTTAAAACAAAAGATTAGAGGTTTCTTACATTTATATAATGGTCAAGAAGCTTTACCAGCTGGGTTTTTACATGCAATGCAACCAGAAGATCGTGTAATTACAGCTTACCGCTGTCACGTATGGCCAATGGCAATGGGAGTAGATCCTAAACGCATCATGGCTGAGTTATGTGGGAAAGCGACAGGTACTTCTCAAGGTTTAGGAGGTTCGATGCACGTATTTAGTAAAGAACACCACTTCTTCGGTGGACACGGAATTGTCGGTGGACAAATTAACTTAGGGGCAGGTATTGCATTTGGGGATAAATACAACGACAAAAAACATGTAACAATCTGTTTAATGGGAGATGGGGCTACGCGTCAAGGAACATTACACGAAACTTTTAACATGGCAATGAACTGGAAATTACCCGTGGTATTTGTTTGTGAAAACAACCAATACGCTATGGGAACTTCTGTAAAACGTACAGCGAATCACGAAGACATTTGGAAATTAGGTTTAGGATATGATATGCCTTCAATGCCTGTGGATGGAATGGATCCTGTAAAAGTAGCGGAAGCGGCTTACGAAGCGATTGAACGTGCGCGTCGTGGTGATGGACCAACATTCTTAGATATTCGTACGTATCGTTACCGTGGTCATTCGATGTCGGATGCAGAACCATACCGTACGAAAGAAGAAGTTGAATCATTCAAACAAGAAGATCCAATTTTACATGTTGAAAATGAAATTTTATCAAATAACTGGGCAACTCGCGAGCAGTTAGATGTAATTATGGATGAGGTGAAAAGCGCTGTAGAAGAGTGTGTGGAATTTGCAGAAAATTCACCATATCCAGACGCGAATGTGATGTATGACTACATCTATTCTCAAGAAGATTATCCATTTTTAGATAAAGTTGAAAATAACTAATTAAAACCATGGCAGAAATTATTACAATGCCGCGCTTAAGCGATACAATGGAGGAAGGTACTGTTGTAAAGTGGCATAAAAATGTTGGAGATAAAGTTTCAGAAGGGGATATTTTAGCCGAAATAGAAACAGATAAAGCAATTCAAGAATTCGAATCCGAATACGATGGTGTTTTATTATTTCAAGGGGCAAAAGAAAATGAGCCTGCTGCTGTTGATACAATTTTAGCAGTAATCGGAAACGAAGGGGAAGATATTTCAGCGCTTATCAATGGTGAATCGACTCAAGGATCAGAAGTAGAGGTAAAACAAGAAACTCCTGTAGTTTCAGAACAACCTGCTTCTGCACCTGCAGAAATTCCATCTAATGTAAATGTAGTCACAATGCCTCGTCTTTCAGATACAATGGAAGAAGGGACAGTGGTTGTTTGGCATAAAAATGTTGGAGATAAAATTTCAGAAGGTGATATTTTAGCCGAAATTGAAACGGATAAAGCAGTACAAGAATTCGAATCTGAATTTGATGGTGTTTTATTATATCAAGGGGCTAAAGAAAACGAACCTGCACCTGTAGATACAGTATTAGCAATTATAGGTGAAGAAGGAACAGATGTTTCAGCTCTTGTAGCAAATGGAGGTCAAATTCCAGTTCAAGAATCAAAAACTGAAGTGATTGAAGACGAAAAACCAGTAGTGGTGGAGTTAGCTGTCGAGCCAACTCAAACGTCGAATGATCGTATTTTTGCTTCTCCATTAGCAAAGTCAATTGCAAAAGATAAAGGAATTAATTTAGCTGAAGTTAAGGGTTCAGGAGATCAAGGTCGTATCGTGAAGAAAGATGTTGAAAACTTCCAACCAGCTGCTAAAGCAGAAACTCCTAAAGAAACGAAATCAGAAGTAGCTGCTCCAATTGCTGCTGCTCCAGTTCAAGAGTTTATATCAGGAGAGGATAAAGAAATTCCAAATTCTCAAATGAGAAAAGTAATTGCAAAACGATTAGCAGAATCGAAATATTCAGCTCCTCATTATTATTTAAATATTGAGCTGGATATGGATCATGCGATCGAAGCACGTAAGCAATTAAATACTGTGCCTAATACGAAAGTATCGTTCAATGATATTGTAGTGAAGGCTTGTGCAATGGCATTACGTAAACATCCAGCAATTAATGCTTCTTGGTATGATGATAAAATTGTACAACACGGAAACATTAATATTGGAGTAGCGGTTGCTGTAGAAGATGGATTATTAGTACCGGTTGTTAAAAATACAGACCAAAAAACATTCTCTCAAATTTCTGCAGAAATTAAAGATTATGCAGGTCGCGCAAGAGAGCGTAAATTGAAAGCAGATGAAATGGAAAAATCGACTTTCTCAGTTTCTAACTTAGGAATGTTTGGTATTGAATCATTTACTTCTATTATCAATCAACCAAACTCTTGTATTTTATCTGTTGGTGCAATCATTGAAAAACCTGTCGTGAAAAATGGTCAAATCGTTGTAGGGAACACAATGAAGTTGTCTTTAGCATGTGATCATCGTACGGTAGACGGGGCAACAGGTGCTCAGTTTTTACAAACATTGAAAATGTACATCGAGAATCCAGTAACTATGTTAGTTTAGGATTTAAGATTTTAACATAATCGATAAAGGTCATTCATTTTGAATGGCCTTTTTTTTGTTTCAAAAATTGTACATTTACGTTAACCAACAAATTTCTATGAATAAGCTAAAATTCTACTTTAATATATTAAAACAAACAATTGTCGAATTTGGGGATGATCGCATTATGAAAATGAGCGCGTCATTAACGTATTATACGATTTTCTCCTTGTCGCCCTTGATCTTAATTATTATTTCAAGCGCCAGTTTGTTTTATAAAAAAGATGCTATTGAGAATCGATTATTCTATGAATTGAAAAATGTGGTAGGTCCAGATGTCGCTTTATCAATTCAGAATTTTGTGGCTAATTCTACATTATCAGGGGATAGTTCGGTTGCTTTATATATAGGTATTGGAGTTCTACTGTTTGGTTCAACGACGATGTTTACTGATATGCAAGATTCACTCAATCTTATTTGGAGAGTAGAAGCAGTGCCTAAAAGAGCATGGTTAAAACAAATCATTAATCGCGTATTATCTTTTTCAGTGATTTTGGGCTTAGGATTAATTTTAATGACCACGGTTATTTTAAATAGTGTGCTGGTTGGATTTGGAGAAGAAATTTTTTCAACTTTACAATTGGACACAAAATTAACTTCTGCAACGGTAATTCTGATTAATAATGCGTTGAGTGTTTTATTGTCGATATTAATTTTTTATATCTTATTCAAAGTGTTACCCGATGCAAAGATTAAAACGCGACCTGCTTTAATTGGAGCTTTATTTACAGCTGTATTATTTTTTATCGCTAAATATTTAATCGGTATTTATATTTCAAATACACGTTACACAACGATTTTTGGTTCAGCAGGTTCGTTGGTGATTTTATTGTTGTGGATTTATTATGTTGCGACCATTATTTACTTGGGAGCTAAATTCACAAAAGTATATGCCGAACATATGGGATATCCTATTATCCCAACTAAAAATGCTAAACTGCGCCAAGTAACTTTTGTCCAGAATGAAAATCCAAATAAATTTTTGAATGATGAGGTATAGTGTGAATCTGTAATATTTATTCAAAAGTGAGTAAAAGGTCTGCTTCTAGAGTAGTCCTTTTATTTTTTTATGGGTATTGCATTAATATTGTAGTGAGGTAGTGATTTGGTGAATGAGATAATTTGTTAATTTTTTAATTTGAGAATGAGATAATTATTTTATTCTTATAATTTAATAGTTGTTCATCCTGAGTTGGTCTCAGGATCCCCTACGATCTATTATAGGATAAGAAGTTGAAACGAGTCCAACTTGACAAGTTTATCCTTATGTCTTAAACCTTACGTCTTATGCCTTAGATTGTTATGGGTTGTGGGTTCTGGGTTATTTTGTATAAAGTAAAATGTAAAATGTAAAAAGATTAGTGAATAACTAAAAGTGAAAAGTGAAAAATTAAAAGTGAAAAATTAAAAGTGAAAATTTACTTTTCTTCTAACCTATCCGTCACTTCGAGTAATTTTCGAAATGAAATGAATAAAATTTTATCGAGAAGTAAGACGATAAGTGGCAAGACGCATAAAATTTGTCAAAAATTCTAAGCTTCAATATTTCGATAATAAAATCATTAAATATAAAAGCTCGCAGTCTTTTTAATAGATACTCCCTAGATAAAGGCAGGATAAAGGCAGGATAAAGGCAGGATAAAGGCAGGATAAAGGCAGGATAAAGGCAGGATAAAGGCAGGATAAAGGCAGTATAAGGTATAGACAGTATATCAATTTGTATTTTACTAACCTTTATCCCATAGCTATTAACCCAAAACATAAAACACTTTAAAAAATATTTCACCGAGGTTCAGTGAGTTAGGGATAAAAGTGAAAATAATTCCCAAAACCATTTGGAAAAACGAAATATGTTGCCCTATATTTGCACTCTCAATACGAAAGAAGAGTAGTGTTGAAAACTTGAAATCGCGAAGAAGTAAACTTATTAATGAGAGATGAGATTATTCTTAATAAAGTCTTGAAAAAATAAAACTTCAAAAATTTTTAAAAAAAAAGATTTTGTAGTTTAAAAATAAGTATTACCTTTGCAACCGCAAACAACGAAAGAAGTTTGCATGATTTGAGAAGTTCATTTGAAATTACAATATAGACAGAAGAAATAAAAGCCGAATATAAATTAGGTCAATCCTTAAATAATAGAGCTAAAGGAAATTCGAAGTTGTAAAACATAAGCAGAAATGCTAAAAGAAATTATTTACAATGGAGAGTTTGATCCTGGCTCAGGATGAACGCTAGCGGGAGGCTTAACACATGCAAGCCGAGGGGTAGAGATAGCTTGCTATCTTGAGACCGGCGCACGGGTGCGTAACGCGTATGCAACTTGCCCTACTGAAAGGGATAGCCCAGAGAAATTTGGATTAATACCTTATAATAAATTTCATTGCATGATGAGATTTTGAAAGATTTATCGCAGTAGGATAGGCATGCGTCAGATTAGCTAGTTGGTAAGGTAACGGCTTACCAAGGCGATGATCTGTAGGGGGCCTGAGAGGGTGAACCCCCACACTGGTACTGAGACACGGACCAGACTCCTACGGGAGGCAGCAGTGAGGAATATTGGACAATGGGTGAAAGCCTGATCCAGCCATCCCGCGTGAAGGATGACGGCCTTATGGGTTGTAAACTTCTTTTATATGGGGATAAACCTACTCACGTGTGAGTAGCTGAAGGTACCATATGAATAAGCACCGGCTAACTCCGTGCCAGCAGCCGCGGTAATACGGAGGGTGCAAGCGTTATCCGGATTTATTGGGTTTAAAGGGTCCGTAGGCGGACCAATAAGTCAGTGGTGAAAGCCCATCGCTTAACGATGGAACTGCCATTGATACTGTTGGTCTTGAGTGAGGTTGCAGTGGCTGGAATGTGTAGTGTAGCGGTGAAATGCTTAGATATTACGCAGAACACCAATTGCGAAGGCAGGTCACTAAGCCTCAACTGACGCTGATGGACGAAAGCGTGGGGAGCGAACAGGATTAGATACCCTGGTAGTCCACGCCGTAAACGATGGATACTTGCTGTTGGGCGCAAGTTCAGTGGCTAAGCGAAAGTTATAAGTATCCCACCTGGGGAGTACGTTCGCAAGAATGAAACTCAAAGGAATTGACGGGGGCCCGCACAAGCGGTGGAGCATGTGGTTTAATTCGATGATACGCGAGGAACCTTACCAAGGCTTAAATGCATAATGACGTATTTGGAAACAGATATTTCTTCGGACAGAATGCAAGGTGCTGCATGGCTGTCGTCAGCTCGTGCCGTGAGGTGTTAGGTTAAGTCCTGCAACGAGCGCAACCCCTATCATTAGTTGCCAGCGTTTAAAGACGGGGACTCTAATGAGACTGCCAACGCAAGTTGAGAGGAAGGTGGGGACGACGTCAAGTCATCACGGCCCTTACGTCTTGGGCTACACACGTGCTACAATGGTAAGTACAGAGGGCAGCTACCTGGTGACAGGATGCGAATCTCGAAAACTTATCTCAGTTCGGATTGGAGTCTGCAACTCGACTCTATGAAGCTGGAATCGCTAGTAATCGCATATCAGCCATGATGCGGTGAATACGTTCCCGGGCCTTGTACACACCGCCCGTCAAGCCATGGAAGCTGGGGGTACCTGAAGTCGGTGACCGTAACAGGAGCTGCCTAGGGTAAAACTGGTAACTAGGGCTAAGTCGTAACAAGGTAGCCGTACCGGAAGGTGCGGCTGGAACATCTCATTTTTAGAGAACGACGAATTTTCTTCTATTTATAGAAGATTGACCTTTGTTCGGTTTTATTTTACTGTCATATACTAGTAATTAGTAAAAAGTAAATAGTAATTAGAAAATCTAAGTACTCATTACTAACTACTGAAAACTAGAAATATAGACCACTCTTTAAGAGTATTAAAGAGTCTCATAGCTCAGCTGGTTAGAGCGCTACACTGATAATGTAGAGGTCGGCAGTTCGAGTCTGCCTGAGACTACAACGTTTAACGTTGTACGTAATACGTAAAAAGAGGGGGATTAGCTCAGCTGGCTAGAGCGCTTGCCTTGCACGCAAGAGGTCATCGGTTCGACTCCGATATTCTCCACGAAGTCCTAACGGACAAGAAGAGTTCATTGACATTATTAGAAAAAGATAACAAGAAATTGTTAACGACATACAATCAAACAGAGATTAAGAAATTAATCAAAGCAATATAGAATTAAATAATTAAACGATTTAATTCGGCAAATTGAAGGTATACAATTAAACAAAAACGAGTAAGATTAACATAACCGCTCATTATTATGACGGTTAAATTATGAAAAAAGTTACTAAGGGCGTACGGCGGATGCCTAGGCTTTGAGAGGCGATGAAGGACGTGATAAGCTGCGATAAGCTACGGGGAGCGGCACATACGCATTAATCCGTAGATTTCCGAATGGGACAACCCGGCATGTTGAAGACATGTCACTGCGCAAGCAGAGCGAACGTTGGGAACTGAAACATCTAAGTACCAATAGGAAAAGAAATCAATTGAGATTCCGTAAGTAGTGGCGAGCGAACGCGGATTAGCCCTAAAGACTTTATAATGCTAGCAGAATAACCTGGAAAGGTTAACCGAAGAGGGTGATAGTCCTGTAAGCGAAAGTGTTATAAGGTTGATAACGAGTAAGGCGGAACACGAGAAATTCTGTCCGAATATGGGAGGACCATCTTCCAAGGCTAAATACTCCTCAAAGACCGATAGTGAACTAGTACTGTGAAGGAAAGGTGAAAAGCATATCGAATAGATAGTTGAAATAGAACCTGAAACCGTACGCCTACAAGCGGTCGGAGCACGTAAGTGTGACGGCGTGCCTTTTGCATAATGAGCCTACGAGTTAATGTCACTGGCAAGGTTAAGTACTTCAGGTACGGAGCCGAAGCGAAAGCGAGTCTGAATAGGGCGATGCAGTCAGTGGTATTAGACGCGAAACCTTGTGATCTACCCATGGGCAGGTTGAAGCTTTGGTAACACAAAGTGGAGGACCGAACCGGTTGACGTTGAAAAGTCTTCGGATGACCTGTGGGTAGGGGTGAAAGGCCAATCAAACTGGGAAATAGCTCGTACTCCCCGAAATGCATTTAGGTGCAGCGTTTAGTGAAGTATATTAGAGGTAGAGCTACTGATTGGATGCGGGGGCTTCACCGCCTACCAATTCCTGACAAACTCCGAATGCTAATATATGTTTCTAGGCAGTGAGGGCATGGGTGCTAAGGTCCATGTCCGAGAGGGAAAGAACCCAGACCATCAGCTAAGGTCCCCAAATATATGCTAAGTTGAAAAAACGCGGTTGGATTGCATTGACAGCTAGGATGTTAGCTTGGAAGCAGCTATTCATTTAACGAGTGCGTAACAGCTCACTAGTCGAGCGATCCGGCATGGATAATAATCGGGCATAAGCATATTACCGAAGCTATGGATTCATACTATGTATGACTGGTAGGGGAGCATTCTAACGGCGCAGAAGTCACCTGGTAATGGGTGGTGGAGCTTTTAGAAAAGAAAATGTAGGCATGAGTAACGATAAAATAAGTGAGAAACTTATTCGCCGTAAGACTAAGGTTTCCTAAGCTATGCTAATCAGCTTAGGGTTAGTCGGGTCCTAACACGAACCCAAACGGGGTAGTGGATGGCAAACGGGTTAATATTCCCGTACCTGCACTCAATAAAAGTGACGAATGATTGTAGGAGGTGCGTGCTGACGGAATAGCACGTTGAACCTGCGTAAAGCAGGGATAGTACACAAATCCTTCGGGTGGCGTGATAATCCTCTGAAAATTGTTCCAAGAAATAGCGAGATGTGCAGCCCGTACCGTAAACCGACACAGGTGGTCGAGGAGAGTATCCTAAGGCGCTCGAGTGAGTCATGGTTAAGGAATTAGGCAAAATAGACCTGTAACTTCGGGAGAAAGGTCGCTGGCGTAAGTCAGCCGCAGTAAAAAGGCCCAGGCGACTGTTTATCAAAAACACAGGACTCTGCAAAATCGAAAGATGACGTATAGGGTCTGACACCTGCCCGGTGCTGGAAGGTTAAGGAAGGGGGTTAGCTTCGGCAAAGCTCTTAACTGAAGCCCCAGTAAACGGCGGCCGTAACTATAACGGTCCTAAGGTAGCGAAATTCCTTGTCGGGTAAGTTCCGACCTGCACGAATGGTGTAACGATCTGGGCACTGTCTCAACCATGAGCTCGGTGAAATTGTAGTATCGGTGAAGATGCCGGTTAATCGCAACGGGACGAAAAGACCCTGTGAACCTTTACTATAGCTTTGTATTGACTTCGGGTAAATAATGTGTAGGATAGGTGGGAGACTATGAAGCAGGTTCGCTAGGATTTGTGGAGTCATTGTTGAAATACCACCCTTTATTTACTTGGAGCCTAACTCCCTTTTGGGAGGACAGTGCATGGTGGGTAGTTTGACTGGGGTGGTCGCCTCCAAAAGAGTAACGGAGGCTTTCAAAGGTACCCTCAGCACGCTTGGTAACCGTGCGTAGAGTGTAATGGCATAAGGGTGCTTGACTGTGAGGCCAACAAGCCGAGCAGGTGCGAAAGCAGGACATAGTGATCCGGTGGTTCCGTATGGAAGGGCCATCGCTCAAAGGATAAAAGGTACTCCGGGGATAACAGGCTAGTCTCCCCCAAGAGCTCACATCGACGGGGAGGTTCGGCACCTCGATGTCGGCTCGTCACATCCTGGGGCTGGAGAAGGTCCCAAGGGTTGGGCTGTTCGCCCATTAAAGTGGCACGCGAGCTGGGTTCAGAACGTCGTGAGACAGTTCGGTCTCTATCTGTTGTGATCGTTAGAAGTTTGAGCGGACTTGACTCTAGTACGAGAGGACCGTGTTGAACAAACCTCTGGTGTATCAGTTGTGCCGCCAGGTGCACCGCTGAGTAGCTACGTTTGGATGAGATAAGCACTGAAAGCATATAAGTGCGAAACTCGCCGCAAGATTAGACTTCTTTAAAGGGTCGTGGCAGACTACCACGTTGATAGGCTATAGATGTAAAGGCAGTGATGTCAAAGTCGAGTAGTACTAATTACCCATAAACTTTTTCAAATATTAATTTAACCGTCATAGAGAAGGTTAGTTAATCTTATTTGAATTGTATACTGGATTGTATAAGCAAGAGTATTTGTATTCAATTATCTAATAATGTCAAAAATAGATTAGGAACAAAACCTAATTAAAAATAACTAAGAAATTAGGGTGGTTATAGCGAAAGGGCTCACCTCTTCCCATTCCGAACAGAGAAGTTAAGCCTTTCAGCGCCGATGGTACTGCTATTGCGGGAGAGTAGGTCGCCGCCAGTCTTTATTTAAATCCTCAATCATTTATTTGGTTGGGGATTTTTTATCCCATATCAGGATTGTAAACCTGAACAAAAAATACACTTAAAAATATTAGGGTGATTATAGCGAAAGGGCTCACCTCTTCCCATTCCGAACAGAGAAGTTAAGCCTTTCAGCGCCGATGGTACTGCTATTGCGGGAGAGTAGGTAGTCGCCAGTCTTTGTCGAGAAGTCTTTAGATTCGTTTCTAAAGACTTTTTTATTTCCAAAAGTTTCTCGTTAATTTAGTAGTACTAATAGAATTAACAAATGAGTCACGGAAAATTACGAGAAGATTCTTCTTGTCAAAACTGTGGAAATCACGTAGAACATCGTTATTGTTCCTATTGTGGACAAGAGAATACAGAAACCCGTCAACCTTTTCATTTTTTATTTACCCATTTTATCGAAGACTTTGTCCATTACGATGGAAGTTTTTGGAAAACTGTAAGAACATTATTTTTTGAACCTGGAAAGGTAACTAAAGAATATCTTTCTGGTAAAAGGAATCGTTGGGTAAATCCTGTTAAACTATATATTTTTGTCAGTTTTATAGCCTTTTTTGTAATGGCTATTTTTCCAACTAAAAAAATTGACCAAAATAAAATATATGCAGATGTCAAAAACAATGTTGAAATTACCAATCAACAGCTGGATAGTTTACGTCTAATCAAAGAACTTTCAGAAGATGAATACCAATTAGCAAAAAAACAAATGGCAAATAAAATAACGTTGTTAAGCCATGATGAAATAAACACAAAAGAGTTACGTCGAAAAGTTGAACAGCAAGCACCCATATTAAAACCATTGACCGAAAAATACATCCAGTTACAAGAAAGTAAATTAACAGCAAATGATAAGGAACGTCTGTTTGGCAGTATCCAAAAAACTGTGTAAACATAAAATAGGGTGGGTTATTATAACTCACCTTTATTTTTTTTTTAATTACATTTATAAAACACAGTTTGTTATGAAGAAATCTGTCGGCAAAATGATCAAAGATCAAGGTTTATTAGAAGGCGTTAAAACGCAAGAAGACCTTAGTAAATTACTAAAAGAACTCCATTCAGAATTATTAGAAGCCATGCTCCATGGCGAGCTTGAAGCACATTTAGGCTATTCAAAAAATGAAAAAAGTGATAATTCTAATTCACGAAATGGGACTACTTCCAAACGTATAAAAAGCGAATACGGAGAATCTACAATAGAAGTTCCACGTGATCGAGAGGGTAGTTTTGAGCCTATAATTGTTCCAAAGCATCAATCCAAATCAGTTTCAGTCGAAAATATGGTGATATCGCTATACGCTAAAGGTCTGAGTGTATCGGATATCGAATCGGAACTTTACGAATTATATGGTTATAAACTCTCTACTTCTGCGATATCTATCATCACCGATAAAGTGAATCAGCAAGTATTAGATTGGCAAAACCGTCCATTAGAATCGGTTTATTGCATTGTTTGGATGGATGGTATCGTTTTTAAAGTTCGACAAGCCGGAAAAGTGATAAATAAGACTATTTATTTAGCCGTTGGTCTAAACCGTGAAGGATACAAAGAAATCCTTGGAATGTGGCTTGGAGAGAACGAGTCTGCTGCTTTTTGGCAAGGTGTAATGACAGATTTAAAAGTTCGTGGTGTGGAAGATATTTTGGTTTCTGTAACCGATAATTTGCATGGTTTTACACAAGCAATTAGCAATATTTTCCCTCAAACAAACACGCAAATTTGCGTAGTTCATCAGATCAGAAATTCAGCTCGATATGTGGTGTGGAAAGATAAAAAAGAGTTTACTTCGGATATGAAATTAATTTATAATGCGACAAGCAGAGAAATGGCGGCGCATGAATTAGATCGTTTTGCAGAAAAATGGAATCAAAAATATCCTTATGCAATACAATCTTGGAGAAAGAATTGGGACGAATTAACCGTATTTTTTGACTTTCCGGTAGAAATTAGAAAAATTATATATACCACTAATTTAATTGAAAATCTAAATGGAAAAGTCCGTAAATACACTAAAAATAAGATGGTTTTCCCAACGGATGATGCGCTTAAAAAATCGGTATATTTATCCTTAATGCAGATATCCAAAAAATGGACAAAACCAATTCAAAACTGGGGATTAATTTTAAATCAATTTTTAGCTATATTTGAAAAAAGGGTTCAACTATAAAATAGTCAAACCCATCTGAAATATGTTTACACAAAATTTTGGACAGTGTCGTCTGTTTAAAAATAAAATACTAACTGCCATTCCAAAAGGTTTATTCATCTATATGCCATTATTTGCTTTTGTATTATGGATTTTTTACAACAAGAAGAAATGGTGGTACTTTGATCATGGAATATATACTTTACATTATTTTTCCATACTCTTATTATCCATAACTTTTATTACGATATTATCTAGAACTTCCGATTGGATTGATATAGGAATCATCAGTTTCTTTATTGGATGCCTTAATTTTATCCTATCAATTTATTTAATCTATATTTTTTACAAAGGTGCCAATGTCCTTTATACAGGTAATAAATACATTAATTTCGTTAAATTATCAATGGCATTATTTATCAATACTATCATATTTACTATATTGTTGATTTTTTTATTAATTTATGCTTTTTTAAATATGTAAATTACTAAGCCACTCATTTGTGTGGCTTTTTGTATATTAGAATATAGCTAATCATTTATGAAATATATATTCTTTTTACTCGTGATATTTTCTAGTTCTGCATTTGGATGTAGTTGTGCATTTTCTTCTATAAAAACATCATATGAAAATTCTGATGCCATATTCATAGGAAAAGTAATAGCGGTTGATTCATCTAAATATGATTTTTCTTCCAATCCTGTTTATGCTTATACTTTTGAAATTGAAAAGGATTTTAAAAGAAAATGGGAAGATAGTTCAAGAAAGAAATTTACAACTATTTATTCACCTCTTAGGAATATGTTTGGAGGTTGTGGAAGTTCGTTTCAACTAGATAAAAATTATGTTGTATATGGAAAAAGAGAAGAATATGGCACATATACTGATATTTGTTCTAGAACTTTAAAACTAGATTTAGTTGAAAAACAAGAGTTAGATTCTTTGAATATTTTAGAAAATAATTTCTTCAAAGAAAAGAAAGATTTAATCGATGTTGATTATTATGGAGAATATTTAGATTCTAATAATGAATTATTAATTAAGTTCGAGGATAAAATTAAAAGTCAAAAATTGCAGATCGATAATGAAAAACAAAAAAGTAAGAATTATTTGTTTGGATTTTTAACTTCGACAATATTTCTAATAACCAGTATCTTTTTCTTTTATTTAAAAAGAAGATAAATTATGTTCATTTTTTTCTTGATAAAAAAACGAACCAAAAAATCAAGATTTTAAATCTATATTTTAGGCACAATCGTTAAGCTGAATTTAGTTCAGCTTCTCATTCTACTACTCATCTCTTTATGTGAAACAAATAAAAAAGCCTCGCAATTGCGAGGCTTTTTTAACTTCTAATATATAGATTCTAATTTCTATTTATTTCGATATTCGTTCCAAGTTTTGATTTTTAAATCATCCATTGTTAACGTTGTAAATGCGTTGATGAAAGCCGAAGCTAAACGTGCATTCGTAACTAAAGGAATGTTGAAATCTACTGCTGTACGACGAATTTGGTAATCGTTATCTAATTCCGCTTTTGTTAAATTTTTCGGAATGTTAATTACCATATCAATTTTCTTATCGTGTAAGTAAGACATAACGTTAGGTTCTTTTTTATCCGATGGCCAGTACACTAACGTCGAATATACATCATTATCCATAAAGAATTTGTGTGTTCCTTCTGTTGCGTAGATTTTGTATCCTTTCTCGATTAATTGTTTCGCAGGAGCTAATAAAGCCACTTTAGATTCAATTGGTCCTCCAGAAATTAAAACAGTTTTCTCAGGAATTTCGTATCCTACCGATAACATTGATTTTAATAAAGCTTCTTCCGCTGTATCTCCAATACATCCAACTTCACCTGTAGATGACATATCTACTGATAAAACAGGGTCAGCACCAGCTAAACGAGTAAATGAGAACTGAGAGGCTTTAACCCCAACGTAATCTAAATCGTAAACAACTTCTGATTTACCTTTTTCTACTTCAATTCCTAATAAAACTTTTGTCGCTTTTTCGATTAAGTTATTTCCTGCTACTTTCGATACGAATGGGAACGAACGAGAAGCACGAATATTTGTTTCGATTACACGAACAGTATTGTTTTTCGATAAGAACTGAATGTTCATTGGTCCAGAGATTTCGAAACGTTTAGCAATTTTCGCTGCCACTTTACGCATTTGGCGAATTGTTTCGATATACACTTTTTGAGGTGGATAGTACATTGTCGCATCACCCGAGTGAACTCCGGCGAACTCCACGTGCTCAGAAATTGCATAATCTACAATTTCTCCGTTTTGACAAACAGCATCTAATTCGATTTCTTTTGCTCCTTGTACGAATTCAGAAACTACCACAGGATAATCCGGAGAAACTTCTTTCGCTAATTTTAAGAACGCATCTAATTCATCCGTATTTGATACAACATTCATTGCCGCACCTGATAATACGTAAGAAGGACGAATTAAAACTGGGAAACCAACTTCATCTACAAAGTGATGAACAGCTTCTAACGAAGATAACTCTTTCCAACGTGGTTGATCGATTCCTAATTCATCTAAGATTGCAGAGAATTTGTGACGATTTTCAGCATCATCAATACGTAAAGGAGATGTTCCTAAAATATTGATTTTTTCATCGTACAATTTCATCGCTAAGTTATTTGGAATTTGACCACCTGTCGAAACGATTGTTCCTGCTGGTTGTTCAAAATCCATAATATCCATTACACGTTCGAACGATAATTCTTCGAAGTATAAACGATCTGACTCATCATAATCTGTAGAAACCGTTTCTGGATTATAGTTGATGATGATTGTTTTGTAACCGTTTTTAGCCGCTGTATGTGCTGCATTTACAGAACACCAGTCGAACTCAACTGACGAACCGATACGGTAAACACCAGAACCTAAGATACAAACTGATTTTTCAGTTTCAGGTTGTAAATCATTTTCAGTTCCGTGGTAGGTTACATATAAGTAATTTGTTTGCGCTGGGAATTCAGCTGCTAACGTATCAATTTGTTTAACAACAGGAACAATTCCAAAGTTCTTACGTAATTCACGAACCGTTAATTCGTTACGGTGAACATTTTGGTTACCTTTTACTAAAACAGCGATTTGTTGATCAGAGAAACCAGCTAATTTTGCTTTTTTCACTAAGTCAGCATCCACTTGTTCAAATCTTTCTAAGGCTTCAAATTCTTTCGAAATGTTGAAAATTCTTTCTAAACGTTGTAAGAACCATAAATCGATTTTCGTTAAATCGTGGATTTTCTCAATTGAATATCCCGCTTTGAACGCTTCAGTAATCGCGTATAAACGCTCATCATTTGGTTCAGCTAACCACGTATCTAATGATTCTCCTTCTGGAATAGTGAATGAGTTGGCAACAAAACCTCTGTGTCCGATGTCTAACATACGAACCCCTTTCTGAATTGCTTCTTCGAAAGAACGTCCGATGGCCATTACCTCACCAACTGATTTCATGGCAGAACCGATGTTACGACGAACGCCGTAGAATTTGTTTAAGTCCCAACGAGGTAATTTAACTACACAGTAATCTAACGCTGGCTCGAACATCGCAGATGTGGTTTGCGTTACACTGTTTTTTAATTCGTATAAAGAGTATCCTAATGCTAATTTAGCCGCTACGAAAGCTAAAGGGTAACCCGTAGCTTTAGATGCTAAGGCAGAAGAACGCGATAAACGAGCGTTCACCTCAATTACACGGTATTCTTCAGAAACTGTATCAAATGCGTATTGAATGTTACATTCTCCAACTACACCAAGGTGGCGGATTGTACGAATAGCAACTTCACGTAATTTGTGGTATTCTGAGTTTGATAACGTTTGAGATGGAGCGATTACGATAGACTCACCCGTGTGAACACCGATTGGATCGAAGTTTTCCATATTACAAACGGTAATACAGTTATCGTACGCATCACGTACCACTTCGTACTCAATTTCTTTCCATCCTTTTAATGATTCTTCCACTAAAACTTGAGAAGAATAGTTGAATGCTTTTTCAACTAATTCTAATAATTCCTCTTCGTTGTTCGCGAAACCAGAACCTAAACCTCCTAAAGCGTAAGCTGCACGGATGATTAATGGGAAACCGATACGTTTTCCAGCTTCCATTGCTGCTTCCACTGTTTCAACCGCTTCTGAACGCGCTGTTAAAACACCAATTTGGTCTAATTTTTCGATGAAAATATCACGGTCTTCAGTTGCTTCAATGACAGGAATTTGTGTTCCTAAAACTTCAACACCGTATTTTTCAAAGATGTTTTCTTTATTTAATTCAACCGCACAGTTTAAAGCTGTTTGTCCTCCAAAGGCAACTAAAACACCGTCTGGTTTTTCTTTTTTAATTACTTCTTCTACAAAGTAAGGGGTAACAGGTAAGAAGTAAACTTCGTCTGCAATACCTTCAGAAGTTTGAACAGTTGCAATATTTGGATTGATTAAAACTGTTTTAATTCCTTCTTCTTTTAAGGCTTTTAACGCTTGAGAACCAGAGTAGTCAAACTCACCCGCTTGACCAATTTTTAATGCTCCTGATCCTAATACTAATACTTTTTTAATATCTTTTTTTAACATCGTGATTCTGATTATGCGTTAGCGCTTTTATATTTTTTTACTTCTTCGATGAATTCATCAAATAAATACTCTGTATCCACTGGACCTCCCATGGCTTCTGGGTGGAATTGAACTGTGAAAATTGGTTTAGACTCGTGACGAATCCCTTCACACGTTCCATCATTTAAATTCGTGAAGAATGTTTTAAATCCTTCTGGTAATTTAGAATCATCCACTGCGAAACCGTGGTTTTGTGAAGTGATGAAACATTTTTTTGTACCCACTAATTGTACTGGTTGGTTGTGCGAACGGTGTCCATATTTTAATTTGAATGTCGATGCACCAGCTGCTAAACTTACCAATTGGTTCCCTAAACAAATCCCAAAGATTGGTTTATCCCCTTTTAAAGATTCTTTGATGTTGTTGATTGTAGGCACACATAAAGCAGGATCTCCAGGTCCATTCGAAATGAATAATCCGTCATACTCTAACGTTGAGTAATCGTAATCCCAAGGCACACGAATTACTTCAACACCGCGGTTGGTGAAACAACGGATGATGTTATTCTTCACCCCACAGTCGATTAAAACAATTTTTACATCAGCACCTTCATTGTAACGAATCACTTCTTTACAAGAAACTTGATCCACTAAATTATCTAAATCTGGATTGTAAAATTCTACGTCTGTATCTGCTACGATTTTACCTAAAGTAGAACCTTGCTCACGTAATTTCTTTGTAATCATACGTGTATCTACACCGTAGATTCCAGGGATATTTTGGCTTTCTAACCAAGCACCTAATTTTTGAATCGCGTTCCAGTGTGAGTAATCATCAGCGTAATAAGAAATTACTAAACCAGTTACTTGGATTTTGTTTGATTCCATCCAAGCTTCGATTGATTCAATCATCGCTTTATCGTCTGGAACACCATAGTTTCCGATCATTGGAGCTGTCATTACCATAATCTGACCTTTATAAGAAGGGTCAGTCAAACTTTCATTGTATCCAACTAATGCTGTGTTGAATACTACTTCTCCTGCGGCAGAAGTGTAAGCACCGAAAGATTTACCTTCGATCTCTAATCCGTCTTGGAATACTAATTTTACTGTCTTATCCATTGATGATAATGTTAATTTCAGTTTCTAATGCTGATATGAATTTATCTACGTATTGTTTTGTAATAGTAAGTGGTGGTAGTAATCTGATTACATTTGTTCCAGCGTATCCCACAAAAATGTTGTGTTTCGCTAGTAAGTTTTTCTTTAATTCCGCAATTGGGAAGTCGAACTCGATTCCGATCATTGATCCTCGACCACGAACTTCTTGAATTTTAGGGAATTTATTTAATTGAATACCGATGTATTCACCGATTTCTTTTGCGTTTTCGATTAAGTTTTCTTGCTCGATCACATCTAAAACAGCAACAGCTGCCGCACATGCTAAGTGGTTTCCTCCGAAAGTTGTTCCTAATAAACCGTAAGACGCTTTAAATTCAGGAGAGATTAATACACCACCGATCGGGAAACCGTTCCCCATCCCTTTTGCCATTGTGATTAAATCTGCTTTGATGTTGGAATGTTGGTGTGCAAAGAATTTTCCTGAACGTCCGTATCCTGATTGTACTTCGTCTGCGATTAAAATCACGCCGTTTTCTGTACAAATAGTTCTTAATTCTTGAACGAATTCGTCTGAAGGTAAAATGATTCCTCCAACCCCTTGGATTGGTTCGTAAATGACTGCAGCTACATCTCCACCTGCAATGATTTCTTTAATTGCATCGATGTTGTAGTCAACGAAAGAAACTTTGTGGTGAGCGTTGAAAGGTGCAACAATTTTTGGGTTGTCTGTTAAAGCAACTGTTCCTGATGTACGTCCGTGGAAAGCGCCGTTGAACGCAATGATACGATCTTTACCTGTGTGGAAAGATGCTAATTTTGCTGCATTCTCGTTGGCTTCCGCTCCAGAGTTACATAAGAATAAGGTATAGTCATCATATCCTGATAATTTCCCTAATTTCTCTGCTAATTCTGTTTGAATTGGAATTTGAACAGAGTTAGAGTAAAATCCGATATTGTTGACTTGTTCTGTAATTTTTTGCACATAGTGAGGGTGTGCATGCCCGATCGAGATCACTGCGTGACCACCGTATAAGTCTAAATATTCTTTTCCGTTTTCATCCCAAAGAATACAATCTTTAGCTTTAACCGGAGTTACGTTCATTAATGGATATACGTCGAATAGTTTCATTTTTCTTTATGTTTTATGTGATACGTTGTAGGTTATACGTTTTTAATTTTACCGATAAGATTAATTAACATCGCTTTGATTTGTTCAATTTGATTGTTTAAAATTTCAAAATCTTCATTTGTTAAATAATTCAAATCTTTAGCTAAGAATAATAAGTATGATGTTTCGTTAGCAGAACCTAAACTGATATTTAAGTATTGAGTCAATTCTTTAGAAGAATATCTTCCACAACCTTCAGCAATATTAGTAGGAATTGAGCTTGCAGCTCTTCTAATCTGAGATGTTAATCCAAACATTTCCTCTTTTGGGAAAGTAAAAGATTTTTGATAAACCATTAATGTTAATTCATGGCTTAATTCCCAAACTTTTAATTTCTTATAATCTTGCATATTGAAACGTATAACTTATAACTTATTACTTATAACGTACAACTTTTTAAAACGCTACCGTCTTTAAATTAAGTCCTAAATTCTCTTCCCATCCGAAGATGATGTTCATATTTTGTACCGCTTGACCAGACGCCCCTTTTGTTAAGTTGTCGATGATCGAAGTGATTAATAAAACATCGTCTTGTTTTTGGATGTGTAATAAACATTTGTTGGTATTTACCACTTGTTTTAAAGCAATTGGCGCATCCGATACAAATGTGTAAGGCTCATCTTTGTAGTATTCTTTGTACAATTGGATCGCCTCTTCTTCTGATAAATCAGATTTTAAATAAACACCGGCTAAAATACCACGAGCAAAATCTCCACGCATTGGTAAGAAATACACTTTGTGATCAAAACCTGGTTGTAATAAATTCAACGTTTGATAAATTTCTCCTTCGTGTTGGTGCGTAAATTCTTTGTAGAAAGATACATTATTGTTTCTCCAGCTGAAGTGAGTAGAAGCCGATAATGATTGTCCAGCTCCAGTAGAACCTGTAACAGCGTTGATATGGATGTCTGCATGAATTTTTTTACTGGCAGCTAATGGTAATAACGCTAATTGAATGGCTGTTGCAAAACATCCTGGGTTCGCAATATTTTTCGCATCTAAGATGGCCGAACGATTGTATTCTGGTAATCCGTAAACGAAATCTCTTTCTTCAAATTTTTGATTAGCATCTAATCGGAAATCGTTACTTAAGTCGATGACAACGGTATGCTCCGCATATTTGTTGTTTGATAAGAATTCTGCCGATTTTCCGTGACCTAAACATAAGAAAACAACATCTGCATTTTCGTCAATTTTATCCGAAAATACGATATCGGTTTCACCGTATAAATCATCGTGAACCTGAGAAACAGGATTTCCTGCATTGGATGTGCTGTATACAGAAGAGATATTGACATTTGGATGATGAATCAAAATGCGAAGTAATTCTCCGGCAGTGTAACCAGCTCCACCTACGATACTAACATTAATTTTATGTGTCATTTGTTATTTTTGCGCGTGTTTATTGTAATCTATATTGAAATAAAGTGGATTCAAGTCAATGAACCCACTTTAACGAATCAATTAATCGAAACTATGAACAATCTTTAATTGATTACCAAATATTTTGATAAATCCTCTGGCATCTCTCGAATCCCAAGCGTCGTTCTCTTCACCATATACAGCAACTTTAGACTGCATCATATCGTAAGGAGATTCGATACCGATCATTGAGAAGTGGTAAGGGTTTAATTGTAATTTCACTTTACCCGTTACTCTCTCTTGCGAAGACTCTAAGAAAGCTTCGATGTCACGCATCACAGGATCTAAGTACTGTGCTTCGTGTAATAAAGTTCCGTACCAGTTTGATAACGAATCTTTGTGTAATAACTGCCATCTTGTTAACGTGTGTTTCTCTAACAAGTGGTGTGCTTTAATTAAGATGTAAGCTGCAGGCGCTTCGAAACCTACACGTCCTTTGATCCCTAAAATTGTATCACCAACGTGGATGTCACGACCGATCGCATATTCACCACCGATTTTGTTTAATTTTTGGATTAAATCAACTGGAGACATTTTTTCACCATCTAAAGCCACTGGAATCCCTTTTTCGAATTCTACTTCGATCACAGATGGTTCTGTTCTTGATAATTGTGTTGGGTAAGCTTCTTCTGGTAAAGCTTCGTTAGAAGTTAATGTTTCTACACCTCCAACTGAAGTTCCCCAAATACCTACGTTTACAGAGTATTTTGCTTTTTCCCAGCTATAATTTACTCCTTTAGAAATTAAGTAATCTACTTCTTGTTGACGAGATAATTTTTCGTCACGGATAGGAGTGATGATTTTTGAATTTGGAGAGATCACTGCGAAAGCAACGTCAAAACGAATTTGATCATTTCCTGCACCTGTTGATCCGTGTACGATGTATTCAGCTTCTACATCTTTTGCGTACTGAGCAATAGCAATTGATTGGAACATACGTTCAGCACTTACAGATAATGGGTAAGTGTTGTTCTTTAAGATGTTTCCGTAAATTAAGTAGCGAACACAATCGTTATAATATTTATCTGTAATATCGATTGTTACGTGTTTAGAAGAACCTAATTCGTAAGCACGAGTTTCGATTTCTTTTAACTCTTCCTCTGAAAATCCACCCGTATTTACAATGACTGTGTGAACTTCCATTCCTTGATCTTTTGTTAAGTTAACTAAACAGTAAGATGTATCTAAACCACCACTGTAAGCTAAAACCGCTTTATTGCTCATTTTGTTATTTGTTTATATTGGGAACTATTGTTTTTAATTCTGTTGTTACCTCTTCTCGAGTACTTGTTTCTTTCATGATGATCAAAATGGTGTCATCTCCTGCGATAGTACCGATGATGCTTTTGAAAGGTGCATTGTCAATCTCGAAAGCTAAACTTGTTGCGTAACCTGGTTTGGTTTTGATAACCCCTAAGTTCTGAGAAAAAGTTAGCGTAACTTGATTCGTATGCGTTATGGTTTGATGAGAATGTTCGTTTTCTGTAAGTTTATAAATGTAATTTCCATTATGATTTGGAAACTTAGAAACTTTTAATTCGCGTAAATCTCTTGATAAAGTTGCTTGAGTGACCACGATGTCCAGGTCCATTAACTTTTTTAAAAGTTCATCTTGACTTCCAATTTCTTCAGTAGAAATCAATTCTTTAATTACCTGGAATCTGTATTTTTTATTACTCATTTTGAATATTTATTCGAAAATTTATGCAAATATACTATTTTTAGACAAAAAAAAACCTAAGAACGAATATTTATTCATTCTCACCATTAATATTTTTATTTTCTTTCGCTGCTTTTGCAAAATCATCATCTAAATTATCGTACACTAATCCTGTACAGATGCATCGTTCTCTATCGTTCTCCATTAAGATGTGGTAGTTTTTACAACTCTTACATCCGTTCCAAAATTCATCAGACTGCGTTAATTCCGAAAAAGTTACTGGTTTGTAACCAAGTTTAGTATTCATACGCATTACGGCTAATGAAGTTGTAATACTGAAAACTTTAGAATGAGGAAATTTCGTTCGAGATAAAGCAAAGACTGCTTTTTTGATTTCTTTACCGATTCCTGAGCTCCTTAAATCCGTACGTACAATTAAACCTGAATTAACGACGAACTTTTCTTCTTCGTACGTCTCAATGTAACTAAAACCTGCTATTTGATCTTCATCATCAAAAGCAATGACCGCATTACCGTTACGCATCTTGCGTTCCAGATATGCCGGATTTCTTTTCGCGATACCAGTCTTTCTCATACGAGCGGATTCTTCATACCACTCGCACAAAAGCGCAGAGTACTTGGCATCGTCTGCATTTGCTATTCTTACATACATAATTTAGGGAGTGTTGATTAGGAAATTAGAAGTTAAAAAAATAGATGACCAATAGCCATCATTACCATTAAAGTTTCTAAAAGAAGTAGAAACCTTTGAATTAAAAGAGTCTTTCTCAGAGTTGAGAAGAATGTTCTTAAAATTTTCTTCCATTAATCAACAAGATATTCAGTTATTATACTGAGATGCAAAGTTAAATACTTTATTTTTGTATCACCAAAAAAACACAATAAAATTTACAGATTTATTAACATGCTTAAAATTATTAAGATAGGAGGAGGGATTATTGATAATCCAGAGGAGTTAACGCGATTTTTGAAAGCGTTTTCTGAAATCCAAGAACCAAAGATTTTAGTTCATGGAGGAGGTAAAGGTGCTTCAAAAATGTTACAGCAATTAGGAATTGAACCTCAGATGGTGGAAGGAAGACGTATTACGGATCAAGCCACACTAGATGTCGTGACAGGTTTATATGCAGGAAATCTTAATAAGAATATTGTAGCACAATTACAACAATTTGGTACAAATGCTGTCGGTCTTTCTGGTGCTGATGGAAATGTGATACAAGGAGTGAAACGTCCGGTAAAAACTATTGATTTTGGATTTGTGGGCGATATTACTCTAGAAGGAATCAATACAGATTTCATTCAATTATTAATTGATCATGGATATACACCTGTTTTGTGCGCCATTACTCATAATGGCGAAGCTCAACTGTTAAATACAAATGCCGATACGATTGCTTCAACGGTAGCAGAAGCTTTGGCTGTAAAAAATGAAGTACAATTGAATTTTTGTTTCGATAAAATCGGAGTTTTACGTGATGTAAATGATGACACCACATTAATCCCAACCATCAACAAAGAATTGTATCAAACGTTGAAAACTGAAGGAGTTATTTTTGAAGGAATGATCCCAAAATTGGATAACGCGTTTCGAGTGATTGAAAATGGAGTGAAACAAGTGACGCTTGTTCATGCCAATAACATTAATTCGGATATTAAAACTACATTATGTTAGAATTATCAATTTTAAATAAAAAAGCAGTTGACTTGTTATGTCAATTGATCGAAACCCAATCATTCTCGAGTGAAGAGCATGAAACAGCAGAAATTATTTTTAATTTCTTAAAAGAGAATGGAGCCACTCCACAACGACAAGATAATAATGTATATGCCATCCATCCTGGATATGATGAATCGAAAAAGACCATTCTTTTAAATTCTCACCATGATACAGTAAAATTTGGAAAATCGTGGACTTATAATCCTTTAAAGGCGACTATTGAAGGTGATCGTTTAACAGGTTTAGGGAGTAATGATGCGGGTGCATCAGCAGTGAGTTTATTAGCCACATTTATTTACTACTTAAATGAAGATATTCCATTTAATTTAATTGTTGCAATTACAGCAGAGGAGGAGAGCTCTGGAAAATTAAATGTAGGAAGTTTGTTACCCGCTTTGCCTAAGATTGATTTAGGAATTGTAGGTGAGCCAACAAAAATGGATATGGCGATTGCCGAAAGAGGGTTAATCGTTTTTGACGTGATTGCAAAAGGTAAAACTGGGCATGCAGCTCGTGAAGAAGGAGTGAATGCTATTTATGAAGCATTAAATGTTATTGAATGGTTTAAAACATATCAATTCGAAAAAGTTTCGGATATGTTAGGACCAGTAAAAACAACGGTAACTCAAATTAACGCAGGGAAACAACACAATGTAGTTCCTGATGAATGTGCTATGGTTGTCGATTGTCGCGTGAATGAATTATATACCAACGAAGAAGTGGCATCAATTATTCAAAAAGCTTTACCTCATGCAGAAGTAAATCCTCGTTCATTGCGATTAAATTCATCGCGAATTTCAATTGATCATCCCATTGTTCAAAAAGGGATTGCATTAGGATGTTCTACCTATGGATCTCCAACGATGTCGGATCAAACGATGATGGCTTTTGATACGATCAAAATTGGTCCTGGAGATTCTGCTCGTTCACACACCCCGGATGAGTATATTTTAATTTCTGAAATTGAACACGGTATTGATCGTTACATTAAATTATTAAAAGATTTTAATTTCTAAATATAAATTCATTGGAAAAAAAATGCGAATCAATAAGATTCGCATTTTCTATATATCATATACAAAAAGAATAGGACAACCATTGGATTGTCCTATTTTGTATGTTATTGCATTTGGAAACGTACCGGGATGTTGAATTGTAACACCGCTGGTCTTCCGTCTTCAGATTCTGCAGGTTTAATTGTTTTACCTCTTCTCTGTTGTTTTTGCGTAATACGCTCTAAAGCTTTTTTCGCTTCAGGACCTAATTTTGCATCTCCTTGAGGAGAGATTTTAACAATACGACCTTGAGTATCAATTTGGAAATTTAATTTCGCTACTGCACTTGTGATACCATCACGTTCTGCAATATCCACGAAATCTGATAACTCATCAGTTAAGTCGTTTTGTAAGCGTTTCGACATACACTCAACTGCTTGGTCTTTCCCTTTTGCTGCTTCTTTTTCACATCCTGGGTAAACTGCCATAATTTTAGCAGAACGGGCTGTTACTGTAGCCGGAGCAGAAGGTTTGTTATTATCGCTATCATTTTTTGGAGCTTGAGTTGTGTTTTTAGGAGCTTCAGGGTTTAAGTTAACTGGACCACCTCCAGTTTGTCCTGTAGACTCTTTACCTTCTCTTTTCTCGAATGATAAATCTTTTCCTTTTAAATCTTCAGCAGGCGGAACCGTTTCTTGAACTTTAGGCTCAGGTTTTGGTTCAGGCATCACAAATTTTTCTTGTGCTGTTTCCTCCTGATAGTGATTTTGTTGAGGTTCTGGTTCTTCTGGTTCTGGCTCAACCACTTCTGGTTCTTCTTCTTCTTCAGGAATATCAGGAATTTCAATATTTGCTAACTCAACGTCAACAGAAATATCTTCGTTTGAATCTCCTTTTACTAAATCAGAAACTGATAACCAAACACCAATTACCATTAACAAAACAATAAAACCACCGCGTAAAAGAGCTCTTAATAAGGTTTGTTTCTCAGACATACGTAAGTCGTAGGCCCCATATTCCTTATTTCTGTTCTCGAATACGATTTCGTCTAGAGACTTTATATTCTTATTGTTATCTGACATTTTAAATTTTCTTTTTTAATTAATCAATCTACGTTATTTACCTACTTTCTCGTCTAAAGCAGCTTGCTCGTAAGGAGCTACTTCCACGATACCATATTTAGTAGATTTCGTAATTTCCATCTCATCTAAAACGTCAACTAAGTTTTTATAACTTGCTCCGTCTGTTGGTTTAATGATAACAGTGAATAATTCTTTATCTTCTGCTCTTGCTGCTGCATCAGTAATTACTTTACGGATACCTTCAGCAGAGTAGTCTGTTTCATTTAAATCAGCTGCAGTTAAGGTTTGATCTTTTTGATGCCAAAGGATTTTACCTTCTTTTCCAATTAAAATAGATAACGAGTTTGATAATTTAATCTCTGGTTTAACAGATTGCTCTATTTTCTCATCTAATTTTGGAGGCATGTTTAAGTTCATCACGTTCGGTTTGATTTGCGTCGCTGCGAACATAAAGAATGTAATTAATAAGAAACCTAAGTCTACTAACGGTGCCATATCAACTTTCGTTGACTGCTTCTTGGAGCGAACTTTTTTACCGTCGCCACTATCTGATGTATCTATTTGCGCCATTTCTTAAACTTCTTTTAATTATTCTTGTGATGTGATTAACTGAAACTTGTTCATATTTTTCTCTTGCAATTGCTTGATTAAAGTTTTGAATTTTGAATATTCAGAATTTTCATCACCTTTAATTGCTAAGAATAAATCTGGATTTGTTTCTTTCGCTTCAAATATCCAATCGATAACTTCCACATTTTTACCACCGATAGTATCCAAAGGAATACCAGGGTTATATTGTGACTGTTTATCAGCAGTAAGATTCAAAAATTGTCTCATTTCTGCCATTGGTACTCCAAACTCGGGGATACTTTTGAAAGCTTTCTTTTCAGCGTCTGTAAATCTAACTCCATATTTCTCACCCATTCTCTCAAGAACTGGAATTCTATCATCTTCTTCGAAAGATAATAAGTAATTTCCTTTTCCATCAATTTTAGCGATCATCATGTTTTCCTCTGCCATTTTCTCATTTGAAACAGATGTAGGTGTTACAACTGCTACAGTTTCTGGATCACGGAAGTTAGATGTTAAGATAAAGAAAGATAACAAAAGCCAAGCCATGTCAGACATAGCTGTTAAGTCCATCGATGGACCTCTTCTTTTTGGTTTTACTCTTGCCATTTTTCTCTGTTTTAATTATTAATATTCGGGATTGTTTTACTAAATCTCAAAGTTTAACTTTGAATTGATTTGCGTTGAATATTAATTGTGAGCAGAGAAAGATTGTTGAATGCTCATACCAACTTCGTCAATTTTGAAAGTTAACTCATCAATTTTAGAAGTAAAGTAAGCATAAGCGATGATAGCGAATGCTGACGCACCAATACCCATACCTGTATTAATTAAGGCTTCCGCGATACCTACAGATAATGTAGCTGAATCTACAGATCCTCCACCTTCACCTAATGCGAAGAACGACTTAATCATCCCGATTACAGTACCCATTAAGGCAATTAATGTACCTACTGAGGCAATTGTAGAAATGATTGTCATGTTTTTCTCTAAAGTTGGCATTTCTAATGTAGTAGCCTCTTCTAAAGTTTTTTGTAATTGAGCTAATTTTTGCTCTTTATTTAAAGTTGTATCGTTTTCTAAAGCTTTGTAAGTTGTTAAACCTTCTTTCACTACGTTTCCGATAGACCCTTTTTGTTTGTCACATAATTCGATCGCTTTGTTAATTTCGTTTTTGTTTAATAAAGCGCGGATATCATTTACAAATTTGTCAGCACTTCCTGTTCCTTTAGCTTTTCCTAAAGCGATAGCACGGTCAATTGAGAAAACAATTACCATGAAGAAGAAAGACATTAAGAATGGGATGATTACCCCCCCTTTATAAATAATTCCTAAAAAGTTTAATGGGTGACCTTTTGCAGTGTCCCCACCCTCGAAGTTAGAAGGTTGACCAAATAAACCGTAGAAAATAGCCATTGCAAGACCAATTAATACGATCATAGTAATAACAGGATTTATACCTCCTTTTTTACCTTTAGCTGGTACTGATACATTCTTTTCCATTTACTAATTCTTTTAAATATTATGATTTTTATTAATGTGGGTGTAAATTAAGTGAAAATATTTTAAAGTCACGATATTTTTTATTCACATATCACGTTAAATTTATAATAAATCTGTTTTTTCTACAATTTATTATTAATCTGCTAATCTGAATTTTTATTGTATTTTAATACATTTTCAGCGGTAATTTACTGATGTTAAATTAAATGAAAGACGAATATATTACTTTTTTTATAGTATTGTATTTTTAAATTATAGTATTTCTAAAAATATTTTAAAAATTAAATTTTAATCAGGAATTTTGTCAAATATTAATAGACTTCATGAAAATTTGTATTGCAGAAAAGCCAAGTGTAGCGAAAGATATCGCCAAAGTAATCGGTGCGCATCAAAAAAAAGATGGGTATTTTGAAGGGAATGGCTATCAAGTCACATGGACTTTTGGACATCTTTGCACTTTAAAAGAGCCACATGACTATGCTGCAGAGTGGAAAAGTTGGGATTTGAATTATCTTCCAATGATCCCACCTACTTTTGGAATCAAAGTGATTGAAGATAAAGGGGTAAAGAAACAATTCAAGATTATCGAAAACCTTGTAACTCATCCAGAAGTGGAAGAGGTTATAAATTGTGGCGATGCCGGACAAGAAGGAGAGTTAATCCAGCGCTGGGTTTTGCTAAAAGCAAGAAGCAAAGCTCCTTTAAAACGTTTGTGGATATCGTCCTTAACGGAAGAAGCCATTAAAGAAGGTTTTGCCAACTTGCGTTTAGGGTCACAATACGAAAACCTTTTCGCCGCAGGCCAGGCTCGTGCCATTGGTGATTGGCTGTTAGGAATGAATGCGACTCGTTTATTTACCAAAAAATTTGCACCACCTAAAACAGTCTTATCAATAGGCCGTGTGCAAACTCCAACATTGGCAATGATTGTAAAACGCCAAAAGGAAATCGATGCCTTCCATTCAGAAGAGTATTGGGAATTAAAAACATTATATAAGACAGTAGAATTTACTGCTGACATTCCACGCCTAAAATCAGAGGAAAAAGCCAATAATGGGTTGGCTTTTATTAAGGATCGTCCTTTTGAGATTATTAATTTCGAAGTAAAAGAAGGGAAAGAAAAAAATCCTCGTTTATTCGATTTAACTTCTTTACAAGTAGAGGCCAATAAGAAATATGCTTATTCAGCTGAAAATACATTAAAGTATATCCAAAGTTTATATGAAAAGAAATTTGTGACTTATCCCCGTGTGGATACCACATATTTATCCGAGGATATTTATCCTAAAGTTCCTGGCATTTTACAAAAACTAACCGCATATCAACCGTTGGTTGAACCATTGCTACAACAACCGATACCAAAATCTAAAGCGGTGTTTGATGATACTAAAGTGACGGATCACCATGCGATTATTCCTACAGAGATTTTTCCTCAAGGGTTAAACTTAGATGAAAAACGCATTTATGATTTAGTTGCTCGACGCTTCATAGCTGTTTTTTATCCAGAATGTAAAGTAGCGAATACCAATGTAGAGGGTAAGGTTGAAAACGAAAATAAAGAAGGTAAACTTTCGGCAATACACTTCAAAGCATCAGGAAAACAAATATTGTTTATGGGATGGCGTGAAGTATATGCTAAAGATAAGCAAGACGATAAGAAAGAGGAAGAAGAAAAATTGATGCCGATATTTGAGATTGGAGAAAGTGGACCTCATGATCCTCATATTCATAAAGGAAAAACGACTCCTCCGAAATATTATTCTGAAGCGACCTTATTACGTGCGATGGAAACAGCGGGGAAACAAGTAGATGATGAAGAGATGCGTGAACTCATGAAAGATAATGGGATTGGTCGTCCATCGACACGTGCCAATATTATCGAAACATTGTTTCGTAGAAAATACATCGAAAAGAAGAAACGAAACATTATAGCTACTCAAACGGGAATGGATTTGATTGATACCATTCAAGATGAATTACTGAAATCCCCAGAATTAACAGGAATATGGGAACGTAAATTACGTTTAATCGAACGAGGAGAATATGAATTAGAGACCTTTAAATCTGAATTGATTCAGATGGTTACTGATCTGACAAATACTGTGAAGAACAGTTATTTTCGACCAATTTCGAATCATGTGGTTACGGAGGTAAAACAGAAAACCCCGAAACCCCGCAAAGAGAAAGAAAAAATCGTTATCGAAGATTCAACTTGTCCAAAATGTAAACAACATCAATTGATAAAAGGAAAAGCAGCGTATGGGTGCGCAAATTTTAAAGTTTGTGGCTTCAAAGTTCCTTTTGCAATCGGAGGTAAAAAATTAACTGACAATCAAATTCATCAATTGTTGACGAAACAAAAGACAACAAAGATCAAAGGCTTTATCGATGGAAATACGAGCGAAAAATTTGATGCCAAATTAGTTTTAAACACCCATTACGAAATCGAATTCGAGAAATAAAAGTTATTGGTAAAACTTATTTAAATCATCTAAGTGTTCTTTTATACGATCTTTTAAAAGCTGTGGTTCCAATACTTTTATAAATCGTCCCATCGATAAAATTTCAGAAATAAAATCGGTTGTGATATATACCTTAAGTCCTATATGGACTTTATCACCCGAACGTTTAATAATATGTTGCGAGCTGTGTAGTGGAAGTGTTTCCAAATATGCAGCTTGTTTTTTTGATACTTCTAAAACAACATCGTAAGGCTCTTCGGTATTAGGGGCAATGATTCCAAAACAATGTTGGTATTTTTCTTCATAATCAAATGCAATTTTTTTTCCAATCCGTTCGTTCAGTGTTACCAATTTTGTCATACGGTCCAGTCCAAAATTCTTGATGGTTTCTTGATCTTCTGCAATTAGATACCAACGGTTATTAAATTCTTTAATCGCAATCGGATTCACTTTACGCGTCGTTTCTTCCGATTCACCAAATTTTAAATAATTGAATTCAATTTTATTTTTCTTTTGAATTGCTTGGATAATTTCAGGTAAAAATTCCGCACGTTTGGGTTGGCGTTTCTCTAAATACACTACATTTTCTAAAGAGTTCGTCAATTTAAGTGCAGAGAAACTATTAATTTCTTCAATGGTTTTTAGAAAGAAATCAGATCCATAATCATCTTGTTCGATGTAATATCCTTTATTCGCTCGACTAAAAACAATATCTATTCCTAAGATGGTACGGATTTCTTTGATGTCGCGTTGTAAGGTACGTTTTGAAAAATTAAATTCTAACGTATCATCATATACTTTCATCATTTCGAATTCTTCTTCTAGGAAAGAATTTAAATCTTCAAAAGAACAATATTTCTGTTGAGATAATTTTCGAACAATATTAAAGTAACGTGCAATGTAACCTTGTTTAGACATGATGATTTGGATTTCAACAAATTTATAACTTTTGCACATAAAAAAAAGTAGTAAAAATGGTCATTCTTACTACTTTTAATTGTTGAATTAGTATATGGTGAAGAAAGAATTAATCGATTTCTACATCCTCTGATTTAACTTGAGGTGAGGTTTCTTCAGTTGTTTCTACTTTTACATCTTTAATGTATTGGCTCAATGTTTCTACAATTTCCGTGTTGGATTGTTGATCATTTTTAGTCTCAATACTCACAAACATTGCTGGGGCAAAATTATCTTGGATATATTCGGATTCTGCTTGGAAAACTCCTCCATTTTTAACTAATGCAGTATCAAAAGAGGCAGTTAAGTTTCGCGCTGTTCCTAATGAATGATCAAAATGTTGGTTGTTTTTTGATACTACAGCAGTAACGGTATTATTTCCATCTGTAGTATTCTTAAAATTTACAGTTAGAATAACTTCTGGTTTAATGCTATCTAGAATTTCTTTTTTCTTTGCATCATCTAATCCATCTGCAATTTTTTTCCATTCTACAATTTTAACCGTTTCATCTTGATTTAATTTTTCAATCTGTTGACGAAAAGTTTGTGTGATGTTTTGATTATTCGTCGTTTCAATATTATCTACAATATCAACAATGACTACTTTAGGCGTTTGATCATCTAAGGTTGTAAAGGAGAATGAGACTAATCCTGCGACAGCTAATGCGCTTGACTTAATTAATGTTTTCATTTGTACGTTTTTATAAATTAGTTCTAAGTACTTAAAAACATGAATTGTTCCGAGAATTCCTAAATTATGGTAAAAGATGTTATAATTATCCCAATAAAAAAAGCACATCCGATGGATGTGCTTTTATAGGTATAACATATGATGCTTATACGATAGAATTGAAATATTCTTCAATTTTTTCCTTACCAGCTTCATCAAGACTTCCATGTAAATCATCATAAATGATCTCTAATTCATCTTCTGAATAGCGCTTAAGAAGAGGAGTAGCCGTTTGCAAGAAATTTTCAATTGGTTCCAATGCACGTGAACGTAAGAATTTCTCGTCGGTATTCTTCACTTTCATATACACTTGTTTTAACAATTGAAATTGCTCTTTTGCTAATTCGAACTCCTCAACTGTTATTAATGTGATCATATAATGTAACATTAATTGAACAGAAGGCATATTCTTTTGTGTTCCGTAGTGAGTATATTTATCTAAAGCGACTTCAAAAAGAGCTTTACTGCGTTCAAAATTTTTGTTCAACGCAGCAGCAATTACTGCATTAAAATAATCATCCGAGTTCGTAGAACTTTGTGTTAAATCGTAGAATGCTTCATCCGCATTCGCAAAATCTTGTTTGCTATAATAAGATAGTGCAATTAATTTTTTTGCATCATACAATTGTTTTGGATCTGTACTATCTAATAATCCTTGACAAATTTGTATACACATATCAAATGCTCCTTGACTGAAAACATCACGTGCTGAATTTAAAATAGAATTCGTAGCGTGTTTTTCATATGCTCTTTCATACATCTCACGTCTTGCACGTAAGACATCTTCGTACGTGATATAATCGTAGTTGATATTCATTGATTAATGTGTTATAGTTTATTTTAAAGTTCTAAATTAAGAAAACACAAGGGTAAACACAAGATTATTTTTTGTTTTTCAATAAATCTCGAATCACTGTTTCAGCCGCGTGTAATCCAAATAAACCAGGCATCCATGAATTGGTACCGTAAAATGATTTCTTGAAGTTCGACCCATCTGTTAATTTTACTGAAGATTCATCAGGTACTTCTGTTGAAAATACAGCTTTTACACCTTTTGAAATGCCTTCTTTTCGTAAACGTTTACGAACATTTTTAGCTAATGGACATACATCTGTTTTACTGATGTCTTTTACTTTAACTTTACTCGCTAAGAATTTTCCACCAGCACCCATATTACTAATCACTTTTACCTTTTTGCGTTTAGCTGCGATAATCAAATTAATTTTTGGGGTAACCGAATCGATGCAATCCATCACATAATCAAAATCTTCCGTCACGATCTCGTGTGTACGTTCAGGGGATAAAAATTCGTTGATACGAGTTAATTGTAATTCGGGATTAATATCCATCAAACGATCTCCCACAATATCTACTTTGTTCATGCCAACCGTAGAGTGTAAAGCAGGTAATTGACGATTGATGTTGGTAATATCTACCGTATCTCCATCAACAATGGTCATTTTTCCAACGCCTGCACGAGCTACAAACTCAGCAGCAAATGATCCCACTCCTCCTAATCCTACGATTAGTACATTCGAATTTTTAAGGTTATTTAATCCTTCTTCTTTGAATAATAACTCAGCTCTTTCTTGCCAAATTGCCATATGTGATATTTATTTTTTCTTATAAATTGATAAATACGCGACTGAATTGATTTTGAACAATCGCTTCGATTTCTTCTATCGAACAGTTTTTGAGTTCAGCAGCTTTCGTATAAATTTCTTGGATAGGGATTTGACTATCATCATTTTCCAAGAAAAACTGATTTTCCGAAAGGTTTGCAAATATAGTTTGTAAGTTTGGGTTATGAAGCAAATTTTTTCCAAATGATGGGATACAATAATTATCCAGAATTTGTTGTAATAATTGTACATTCTTATTGAATCCATGAAAAATAAAGGGAACAGTGATGTTTAATTTTTTTCGGATTTCAAAAATTTCTTGATATGCTCGTACGCAATGGATAATAACTGGAATTTGATGTTCTTGTGCAATGCATAATTGTTGCTTAAAAACATTTTTCTGAACTTCAAAATCTACTGAGGTTAATTTATCCAATCCTATTTCACCTATCGCAAGGCATTTATGAGATGATATATGTTGAGTTATCGTGATTAAATCATCTGCAATATGCGATTGATTGATAAATACGGGATGTATACCAATCGAATAATAGCCTTCATGGGGTTGAATGTTCCATGGGTATTGGTTATACACTTCAATCAAATAAGGTTCAGGTGTAGTGGTATGATGGGTGTGGATATTGATTAACATAATTGTATTCCTGTGGTAAAAATAATAAAAAGCCTAATCATTCCATTTTAGGAATAAAATTTGGAGCAAGGATTTTCAATGAATTCTCAACACATCGAACAAGATCCTAAAGCTTTAAAATATTTACCATGGCTTGCCGCAATTGCACTTTTTATGCAGGCTTTAGATGGTACTATTTTGAATACAGCATTACCAACAATTGCTGTAGAATTAAATCAATCCCCACTGAAATTACAGTCTATTATTGTTTCTTATACATTAACTGTAGCTCTTTTAATTCCGTTAAGCGGTTGGCTATCGGATAAATATGGTACAAAGCGTATTTTTCAATTAGCGGTCGTATTATTTACGATTGGCTCGATTTGTTGTGCGATTTCGCCTAATTTATTCACATTAATCTTATCACGAATTTTACAAGCTGTGGGTGGATCCATGATGGTTCCCGTGGCTCGCTTAGCCATTTTATATGCTTATCCTAAAGAACAATTATTGAAAGTCATCAATTTTATTACAATACCTGGAATGATTGGACCTTTATTAGGGCCAAGTTTGGGGGGAGTTTTAGTAGAAGCGCTTTCATGGCATTGGATATTTTTAGTGAATATTCCATTTGGATTATTTTTAATCTGGATGTCTCGATTTGGAATTCCTGATTTTAAGAAACCTGTTTTTAAATTTGATAAAACCGGACTTTTATTATTTGGAGGTGGAGTAACTTTCTTAACCCTATTTCTAGAGCTTGTATCTACCAATATCGTCACAACAGAATTATTGATTGGAATTGCAGTAATCACTTTTGTATTGCTTATCGGTTATGTAGTCTATGCCAAAAAGAAAGCTCATCCCTTAATTAATTTGAACCTATTTTCTATTCGTACATTACGCATAGGTATTATAGGAAATTTAATTACCCGATTAGGGATTGGAGGAATGCCGTTTTTAATTCCATTATTGCTTCAAGTTGGTTATGGGTATACTGCTACCGTTGCGGGATTAATGATGATACCTGCAGCTTTGAGTAATTTAATAGCAAAATCATTAGTTGTACCCATTGTAAATAAATTAGGCTATCGAAATATGTTAATATCTAATACATTTCTACTTGGATTTCTCATCTGTTTATTCTTTTTTGTGAATTCCGAATCACCTATCGAATTTCTTTTGCCTCTATTATTTATACATGGTGGTATAAGTTCGATTCAGTTTACAGCGATGAACACGTTGTCATTGGCCGATTTGGATTATACCAATTCCAGTGATGGGAATAGCATATTAACCATTACGCAACAACTTTCACAAACTTTCGGAATCTCGGTAGCCTCTTTGGTTTTAGGAATGTTTAAACAATGGGAAAGTCTAACCAATGGTGTGGATGTGCAAGCGTTTCGTTATTCCTTTCTATTCTTAGGTATAATTACCATTTTATCCACTTTCATATTCATACAATTGCGATCTTCAGATGGTCTAGCTATGTCAGGGCATAAAGATTAAAAAAGTCAACCACTAGGGTTGACTTTCTATTTAATTATAGTAATGGTGTCTTAATTCGCCTTTTAGATTGGCTTCGTATTGTGCTCTAAAATCTTCACGCGATAAATTTTGACCTAATAAATAAATGGCTTTTGTAATGGCTCCTTCCATTGTTAAATCATAACTTGAAATTGCTCCCATTTCTAACAAAGCATCACTTGTTGCATATCGTCCAATTTCAACCATTCCTCCTGAACATTGTGTATTAATGATAAGATGAATGCCTTGATCCACTTTTTCTTTTAAAAGATCAATAAACCATTGGTCCGTAAAAATATTTCCTGTCCCAAAAGCTTCGATAATAAATGCTTTCATGCAAGGCGCATTTAAAACACTTTCGATAAAGCATCGGTTCATTCCTGGGAAAATTTTTAACACACCAACATCAGCATTAAGATTCTTGTTGATGCTTAGGGGTCCTGTAATTTCTTTTTTTAGTAATAAGTTTTCTTTTACTTCCAAATGCACACCAGATACTCCAATTATAGGATAGTTTGGAGACTCGAAAGCATCAAAGTTCTCTGCATTAATTTTCGTGGCACGATTAGCACGGAATAATTTATATTCAAAATAGATGCAAACTTCTTGAATAATCGGTTGATTATTTTTACGCAATGCAGCTAATTGAATGGATGTAATTAAATTTTCTTTTGCGTCAGTACGCAAATCGCCAATTGGCAATTGAGAACCTGTAAAAATCACTGGTTTTTCTAAATTGTCAATCATAAAGCTTAAGGCTGATGCCGTATAAGCCATGGTATCAGTTCCGTGTAAAACCACAAATCCGTCATAGGTTTCGTAGTTTTTTTCAATCACTTGTGCAATTTCAATCCAATATTCAGGCTTCATATCAGAGGAGTCAATAGGTGTATCAAAACTATGATACTCAATCGTACAATCAATTAATGATAACTCTGGAATTTGTTTGATTAGATTATCAAAATTAAAGGGTTTTAAAGATTGATCGCCGTAATCTTTTGCCATCCCAATGGTCCCACCTGTATAGACTAAAAGAATCTTTGTTTGCATTTTTAATTAAAATATGGCTTAAATGTAAATATTAAAAAAAAGATGTACAAGAAGATTAACATTGTACGAATTTTATTAACTTGTTTTCGAAAGAAGAATTAAAGAAAATGAAAAGAATATTAGCTTTCGCGGTAACGACATTATGGTTTAGTTTCGGATGGGGACAAGACAACGAAGGATTATTTGCAGTTGAATATGAAATGAATGGAAAGCAAATTAATTCATTTGCTTATTCGGTAGAAAATTGTACGCAAACCCTTGCTCATTCGACATGGCAAAATTGGGTGGAAAATAAAGGAGGTTCTTCATCGATTTTGAAAAAATATGAGGCCAATAATTTACAGTTTAAAAATTCAGATGACCGCTATAAAGTTATCTTAAGTATTGTCGAAGATTCACCTACGAAGCTTACTTTAATTAATACATTAATTGATCAAAATGGAATGTACTTTTCGGAAAGTAATCCCGATTTTAATGAGATTCATGAAAAACTACGTGATTTAGCATTCAATACAAAAAAAGCATGTCTACGTAATAATCTGAAAGTAGCGAATGAATCCATGATTTCATTGAGTAGGGAAAATGTAAGCTTACAAACCAAAAAAGGGACAGAGATTAAATCGTACCTTAAATCAAATAATGCTTTACTAAAATTGGAAAACCGAAGAACAGTATTGGGTGAAAAATTAGATTTATTAGAAAATCAATTGGAACGTGCTTCTGACGATAAAAAAATTGATGCGTTAATGAAGAAAAAAAATAAAACGTTATCCACATTTAAATCAGTAGAAGGAAACATAAATACTTTAACCAGTAAAGTGACTATCGCAGAAGAGAACAGTAAAGTATTAGATGATCAAATTGATCATGTAACTTCTCAATTACAAGCGCAACGAAATATGATTGATCAATTAAAATTGAAATTTAATCAAATTCAACGATAAGAAATTGATTTAATTTGCTATATTTAATGAAGTTAAAAACCAATTACTAATAAAAAAGTCTATTTATGGGATTATTTTCTTTCATTAAAAATGCAGGATCAAAAATCTTTGGTGGCTCTGAAACACCGGAAGAAAAAGCACAAAAAGTAAAAGAACACGTAGCGAAATTTAATTTCGATTTATCAGGAGTAACTTTTACATCTAATGGAGATACAATTGTAGTATCAGGTCAAGCCTTAAATATTGATGAGAAACAAAAAATTTTAGCAACTGCAGGGAATGTGGATGGAGTAGAAGGTGTAGAAGATCAATTAACGTTGAAAACACCATTGAAAATTGAATTACCTGACTTATCAAAAACAATGTATACGGTAAAGAGTGGAGACTCATTATCAAAGATTGCTAAAGAGGTTTATGGAGACCCAATGAAGTATCCCGTTATATTTGAAGCGAATAAACCAATGTTAACTAATCCAGATAAAATTTACCCTGGACAGGTATTGTATATTCCTCAAGGATAATTTGAAAAATAAATTTTCAATCCAATAAAAAAGCTTTCCAAATTATTGTGTTTGGAAAGCTTTTTGTTATATATTTACTTAGTTATAACAAATGAATAACACCCTATGAAGTAACTTTTACTTTGGATTTTTTACGATAGAATTAACTTGTTTAATGTATGTACATTAAGCAAGTTTTTATGGTAAGAATGTTATAAATTCGTATTAATGAAATATTAGAATATTTATGAAAGTTTCAATTTTCCCATTAGTGTTAATCGCTGGAACAACGATGTTTAGTTGTGTGAGTCAAAAAAAATATGATGAGTTATCAAGCCGTTTTAACTCTGTATATTCAGAAAATCAAGGGTGTCAAACTGAATTAGCAGTAGCAAAATCTAAATTAGCAAGCTTTGAAAATTCGTACTCTCAGTCTGAAAACACTGTAAATAAAGAACGTGATCAAGTTCGTGAATTACAAAAATTATTAAATAACTGTATCGAAGGAGGAAACAAAAACGTTGCAGAGTTAGTAAAAGAAATTAACGAATCGAACAAGTATATCAAACACTTAGTAAACACGAAAAACAAATCGGATAGTTTGAATATGGTTTTAACGAACAATTTAACACGTTCGTTATCAAAATCTGAAGCAAACGATGTAGATGTACAAGTGTTAAAAGGTGTGGTTTATATCTCTTTATCAGATAACATGTTATACAAATCAGGATCTTACGAAATTTCTCCAGCAGCTGGTGAAACATTAAGAAAGATCGCTAAGATTATTAATGACTACAAAGATTACGATGTATTAATTGAAGGGAACACAGATAATGTGCCAATCAGTAAAACAAACATCCGTAACAACTGGGATTTATCAGCGTTACGTGCATCTTCAGTGGTACAAGCATTACAAAACCAATTTGGTGTTGATGGAAAACGTATGACAGCAGGTGGTCGTGGAGAATACAATCCTTTAACTTCTAATGCATCTGAAGAAGGACGTTCTAAAAACCGTCGTACACAAATCATCATTTTACCAAAATTAGATCAATTCATGGAATTAATCGGTCAAGCACCAAAAGATTAATCAATTGATGAAATTTTGAATTAAAATCGAGATTATAACTAAAAAAAGCCACTGTAAAGTGGCTTTTTTTGTACCTTTTACCAAGATTATTAAACTTAAACATATTTAACATTTAATCAATGGAACTTTATTACTCATTTTCCGTGTTAATTGTGCTTGCATCAATTTTCGCTTATGTCAATCTGCGTTTTTTAAAACTACCCGCAACCATCGGAATCATGATTATAGCCATGCTCGTATCCGTAGCAATACGATTAGTAGGGGATCAATTTTTTCCGAATGCGACAAAAGAATTGTATGAATTATTTACCGATTTAGATTTTAATGAAATCTTAATGGGCGCCATGCTTAATTTCTTATTATTTGCTGGTGCACTTCATGTCAATATTGGTGACCTAAAAAATCAGAAATGGGCAATTATGACTTATGCAACCATTAGTGTGGTATTGTCTGCTTTTATTGTCTCTGGCATTTTGTTTTATGTCGCTCCTTTGTTTGGAATTCATATTCCTTATGTTTACTGTTTATTATTTGGTACTTTAATTTCGCCAACTGATCCTATTGTGGTTTTAGGAATTCTGAAACAAGCAAAAGTCCCAAAATCAATTGAAACGAAAATTACAGGTGAATCATTATTCAACGATGGGGTTGCCGTTGTGATGTTTGCGGTAGTTCTTCAAATTGCTACAAATCCAACCTTTGAAGTATCCTTTAGTTCAGTTTCAAAATTATTTGTGATTGAAGCCGTTGGTGGAATTGCATTAGGAGCATTCTTAGGATTGACAGCTTCTAATTTAATGAAGAAGATCGATGATTATAAGGTTTCTGTATTAATTACCTTATCAATTGTGATGGGAGGTTTTTTAATTGCTAAAGAATTACATGTATCCTCGCCTTTAGCTATGGTAATTGCAGGTTTAATCATTGGGAATTATGGTAAAAATGTAGCCATGTCAAAAGAAACCCAAGATTATTTAGGGAAATTTTGGGAATTAATCGATGAAATTATGAATGCGATTTTATTTTTATTCATCGGATTCGAATTGTTATTAATCGAAGATTTATTGGATCAGATTTTATTAGGTGTTGCATCTATTTTTATTGTATTATTCTCTCGTTTCTTATCCATTTTAATTCCTTTTAAAACGTTATTACGAAGAAATCCATATTCTAAAGGTTCATTACCTGTAATGGTTTGGGGAGGAATCCGAGGTGGTGTTTCAATAGCCTTAGTCATGTCTTTACCAAATGGTGAATGGAAAGAATTATTATTGGAGATCACATATATCGTGGTCCTATTCTCGATTGCAGTACAAGGTTTAACAGTTGGAACTGTTGCTAAGCGCTTCTTACAAGAAGATGATGATCATCACGAACAGCAACATGCACATTAATCATTCAAATGATATAAAAAAAGGCGAACCAAATGGTTCGCCTTTTTTGTGGGATATTCTTCTCTTGAATTAATTGACAAATTTTAATAAAAGCATATTGCCTTTGTAAAAGTATAATTCGTTTCCTTTGATTTCGTAACGATTGACATCATCCAATACGCCAAGAAATGCTGCTTCTGATTTTGCCTCAGGACATAACATTTTTGTACTTCCCACAGGAGCGAAAGAAATTGAATTTCCATCAGCTGCTGCTTCAGAATAGTATTGATTGCAACCTGCAAATCCACTTACTTTAAAATCATTAGGATCGATTTTAAGGGAAACATTTTCTCCATTAAAACCTTTAACGATACTGTTTTCATCATCTACTAATTTCCATTCAGAACCATATAAAGATGATTTCTTATGATTTAAAATTGATGTTGCACTTCCTGAAGTAGAACATGCTGTAAATAATAAACAAGATAAAGTGAAAACAGATACTACTTTTACTAATTTCATAAGCTTTTATATTATCTCAATTCAGCGTTGAATTGGGTTTGGTAAACTTTGATTAATTTATTCATTACTCCATCAATTTCTTGATCGCTTAATGTTTTATTTTCATCCTGAATCATAAAGCTTAATGCATATGATTTTTTACCTGCAGGTAATTTATCTCCTTCGTAAACGTCGAATAAATTAATATCTTTTAATAAGTTCGTTTTAACTGAACGAGCTGCAAGATATAATTCTTCATATTTAACTGTATTATCCAATAATAATGCTAAGTCACGACGAGAAGATGGGAATTTAGATATTTCTTTGTACGTTAATTTTTGCTCGTTTGCTAATGTTAAAATCGCATCCCAGTTTAATTGTGCAAAGTAAACTTCTTGAGAAACTCCAATTTTCTTCGCTAACTTTTTGTTGATAATTCCAATTGTACCTAAAGCCACTTCATTGTGGAAAATTTCGATACCATCGGTGTAATTATCATTGTTAGCAGCTTTTTCTGCTGTAATTTCAATTTTAAGACGAACAAAAATTTGTTGAACTAATCCTTTTAAATCAGCAAAAGAAGCCTTACGTAAATTTCCTGTCCAAGATTCCGATGTATAGTTTCCTGATAAAACAATTCCTAAACAACGTTGCTCTTCGTAAGCAGAATTTAATTTACGGTAAATTTTTCCAAATTCAAATAACTTAACATTTGTATTACGACGGTTCACATTAAACGCAACATTTTCCAATAATCCGTTTAATAATGTACGACGCATTACCGCTAAATCAGCAGAAAGAGGGTTTAACATTTCTACGCTTTCTCCTTCTGGATAGAAAAATACATTTTCGTATTCTTTTTTCGTTAAAGAGTTGTTCATTGCTTCATTGAAACCTGCAGCTGTTAATTGTCGTGCAACAAAATCTTCTGTTTTTTCAGGATCTATAGAAGTGGTAGGAACGTAAGAGAATGAGAATTTAGATGGAATCTCGATATTATCGTATCCATAAATTCTTAAAATATCTTCGATGATATCCACTTCACGTTGTACATCTACACGGTAAGAAGGAACTTCGATAGCTAATGTTCCGTTATTTTCGTTTAAGATGTTAATATCTAAAGCAGCTAAAATCGTTTTAATCGTTGCTTCTGGAATTTCAACTCCTAATAATTCTTTTACTTTCGCTAAACGTAAATCGAATGTAAAGTTTTCGATTGGCGTTGGATAGATATCAGTAATATTAGAAGCAATTTCAGCATCTGCTAATTCAACTAATAACATCACAGCTTTTTTCAAGGCATCCACCGTAATTGTAGGATCAATTCCACGTTCGAAACGGAAAGAAGCATCTGTATTTAATCCGTGAGCTTTTGCACCTTTACGAATTGTTACAGGCTCGAAGTAAGCCGATTCTAAGAAAATATTTTTAGTTTCTGTAGTAATTCCAGAATCTTGACCTCCAAAAACACCAGCCATACACATTGGCGCATTTTCGTTACAAATCATTAATTCGTGTCCTTTTAACGTACGTTCAACGCCGTCTAAAGTTGTGAATTTTGTTCCTTCTGCTAATTTCTTAACGATGACTTTATTTCCTTCGATTTTATCGGTATCAAAAGCATGTAAAGGTTGTCCTAAATCGTGTAAAATATAGTTTGTAATATCGACTACGTTGTTAATTGGCGATAAACCAATCGTACGTAATTTATTTTTTAACCAATCCGGAGAATCTTTAACCGTAACATTTTTTAAGTAAACACCAGCATAACGAGGAGCAGCTTCTGTATCTGCTACTTCGATAGCGATTGGGTTTGCTCCGAAATCCGTCGTTGGATAAGAATCTACATTGTAAGAAGTAAAAGTTCCGTTAATTTCACGTGCTTTGAAAGCCGCATATAAATCACGAGCAACTCCAAAATGAGACATAGCGTCTGCACGGTTTGGCGTTAATCCGATTTCGATTAAGTGATCTTCTTCTTCAACAAAAATGGTTGATAATGGAGTTCCTGCCACTAAAGCATCATCCATTACTAAAATTCCTGAATGATCTTCACCGATACCTAACTCTACTTCAGAGCAGATCATACCAAAAGATTCTTCACCGCGGATTTTAGATTTTTTAATTTTAAAATCACCTGGAAAAACTGTACCAATTGTAGCGACCGGAACAGTTTGTCCCGCTGCAACATTTGGTGCACCACAAACAATTTGCGTTGCTTGTCCGTCCCCTAAGTCGATTTTAGTTACTTTTAATTTATCAGCATTTGGATGAGGTTGAGTTTCTAATACTTTACCAACAACAACCGTGTCTAAATATTCTTTAGCTCCACCTACTTTTTCTACACCTTCAACTTCAAGTCCGATATTTGTTAATACCGCTGAAATTTCATCCAAAGAAACTTCAGTATCGATGTAGGTTTTAAGCCAATTATATGAGATCTTCATTATTTGAAAAATAAATTTTTATCTGTTTGATTATGCGTTTAACATTACGGGCATAACTAACATTAAGATTTCTTCACCTTCTTCTAAACCATCTACTGGTTTGATGATTCCGGCACGATTTGGTTCAGACATTTCTAATGTAATTTCATCCGATTGTAAGTTGTTTAACATCTCGATTAAGAAACGAGAGTTAAAACCAATTTGTAAGTCTGTTCCGTTGTAATCGCAAGGTAAACGTTCTTCGGCTTTGTTAGCGAAGTCTACGTCTTCTGCAGAAATTGTTAATGAGTTACCAACTAATTTTAAACGTACTTGATTTGTTGTTTTGTTAGAGAAAATTGCCACACGTTTTAACGATGTTAAGAATAAGTTTCTGTTGATTGTTAAGACGTTTGGATTCTCTTTAGGAATTACCGCTTCGTAATTTGGATATTTACCATCGATTAAACGACATGTTAAAACGATGTTTTGAAAAGAAAAACGAGTATTTGTTTTGTTATACTCAATTGTTACATCATCATTATTTCCTCCTAAAATGTTCTTTAATAAATTCAAAGGTTTCTTCGGCATAATGTATTCTGAAGATCCAGCGTTTTCTAGCCCTGTACGTGTGTATTTAACTAAACGATGTGCATCAGTTGCAACAAAACGGAAAATATCTTGATCGGCTTGGAAAAATACACCTGTCATAATTGGGCGTAATTCGTCGTTTCCAGTCGCAAAAATTGTTTTTAAGATCGCTTCAGATAAAATGCTTGCACTTACTGTAGTGTTGCTTGCATCTTCAATATCTGGAGTCTGTGGATATTCGTTCGCATCTTCAAATGCTAATTGGTAATTTCCTTGTTCAGAAACAATCTCTAATGTATTTCCTTCTTTTTGGATAAACGTTAAAGGCTGAGCAGGGAAAGTTTTTAACGTATCAGTTAAGATCTTAGATGGAATGGCAATTTTACCACTGTCGTTCGATTCAACTTCAAGAGTTGTAGAAATTGTAGTTTCTAAATCCGAACCGGTAATTGTTAATTGGTTTCCGTCTAATTCAAATAAAAAATTATCAAGAATTGGTAACGTGTTATTTGAATTGATCACACCACCGATTAAGTTAACATTTTTTAATAGCGTGTTGCTTGATACAATAAATTTCATATGAGAAGAATATTTTTCCTAAATAGATCTAACAAATGTAAGAAATATCACACGAATAAAATGGCTTGCTATACATTATTTATATAACGATTTATTAACATAATGAAATTCAAATTGTTAAATAAATGTGTTTTTCAATGAAAATTCATTCAAAATTGAGGAGATTTTTTAAAAATCCTACCCTAAATTTGTTATGCAAATAGAAATTTTAACATGCCTTTTGGTGGTTAGTATCAATATATCATTTAACTTCATTGGAAATCGAAATTAAGAATCAAATCCTATGAAAATTGAGTTAAAAATGAATGGAAATAATGGAGTGTTTGAATTGATGGATGATCAGAATTTTGCGGTTGGTGAATTGACTTTTCTTCAACGTGATCAAGAAATGATTATCAATCATACAGGCGTTAATCCGAGCTTGAGAGGGCAAGGACTAGCGGAAAAATTGGTGTTAAAAGCGGTGGAATATGCCCGCGAACATCAACTAAAAATAAGACCTTTCTGTTCGTATGTTAGTGTGTATATTGGTCGTCACCCTGAGGTGCAAGATATAGTCTAAAATTATATGAATTTAGAAAAAGTATTTGAGCACAATAAATCGTGGATTGATAAGCGATTGGCTCAGAATCCGGCGTATTTTGATCAATTATCTGCTGGTCAAAATCCAGAAGTTTTATACATTGGATGTTCGGATAGCCGTGTAACAGCTGAAGAATTATTAGGTGCAGAACCAGGAGAGGTTTTTGTTCATCGAAACATTGCCAATATGGTCATCAGTTTAGATTTAAACACCACATCAGTTTTGGATTATGCCGTAGAGCATCTTAAAGTGAAACATATTGTCGTATGTGGACATTACAATTGTGGAGGGATTAAATCAGCGATGATACCTAAAGATTTAGGAATTATGAATCCTTGGTTGCGTAATATTCGTGATGTATACCGTTTGCACGCCGACGAATTAAATGCCATCGAAAATGAAGGCATGCGCTACAATCGTTTAGTCGAATTAAATGTGCAAGAACAATGTGTCAATGTGGTTAAAAACCCGTTCGTTCAACGTGCAATGTTAAATGAAGGGTTAGTCGTCCATGGATGGGTTTTTGATTTATTTACAGGAAAATTAATCGATCTCAATTTAGATTTTGATAAAATCTTAAAAAATATCAAAGAAATCTACGACATTACAGAATAAAGATTTGATTAGAAACATAAACATTTGGTTTAAAATTTGTTGTGTGTTTTGCACCAAGCTAAAACCGATTATTCAACTATGTTTCAAAAGAAATGGATAAAAATAACGAGTATCGTATTGGGTTCTGTCCTTGCGATACTTTTTATTTTAAGTATAATTATTACTTCACTAATCAATCAAAAACTTCCTGCAATTATTGCAGAGAAAAATGATACTCCTTATCATTTTACGTACGATGATCTGAGTTTCTCGCTTTTAAATGGTTCGCTCGCTTTGCGTGATGTTGAAGTTTCTCCAAAAGACTCGACCATGATAAAAGATTCCATTGATGTCACAGGAAAAGTCAAAGAGATAGACATTGTAGGTGTGAATTTTATCAAGTTATTAACCAAAAAGGAATTAGCCGCTTTAAAAATTAAAATCATTGAGCCGACGGTCAATCTTTTTGAATCGGATGGTCCTAAAACGAAAGATACAACCCAAGTAAAAGTGGGGCAAAGTATTGATGTTAACTCTTTAGTAATCAAAGGAGGTCAATTTAATATGTTGACCAGTGATGGAAAACATAAGGTAGCAAAAATACAGAATATCAACATCGATTTTGATGGCATTCGATTTAATGAGCGAACAGTAGAAAAAAAGATTCCTTTTCGTTTCGATAAATTCGAAATCAAGGTGGATAGTATGTTCTTTAAATTAAATGATCACCAATACATGGTATCCAGTCAAGTGAAATTTAATGATAAAGAATTATTATTAAAAGATTATCGCCTCAAGCCGATTCGTACCCAAGGAAAAACGTATCTCCCCAACACTTATGATTCTGATATCTTTGATATTGAAGCGCCTCAATTGCTTTTGAATAATACCGATTGGGGATTCGATCAGAATGATAAATTGTATTTTAAAGCAGATGGATTAAAATTTACAGCACCTAACATTAATATCATTACAGCTGCAAAAGTAAATAAAGCTCCCAAGCAAAAAATAAAAGTGAATACGAAGGATGCACAATTGATTGATATTAAAAAAATTGAAATTGACAACGGTAAAATCAAGATGTGGCATCCGGATGCTTCTCGTGCTAAATTCTATATTCAGAATGTTCAGACAGTGATTGAAGGAATTAAATTAAACGAATTAACACGAACATCTGAAATTCCAATTGATTATAAAACATTTAAAATCAAATTGGATTCCATGTACTATGAATTAAATGAGATGCAATATGTACGTGCATCCCATTTGAATTTTACAACAAAGGATTTTGTTTTGAAGGATTTTAAGATGAAACCTTTAATCAGTAATCAACAATTTGTGAACAACCTTACCTCATCCAATACTTTATTGGATATAGAAGCTCCCATACTTCGTTTATCTAATAATGAATGGGGATTTAATAATCAACAATTTTATTTTAAAACCAGTGCCATTAAGTTAGATGAGGTTAATGTTAAATTATTGAATCAGAAAAATGAACGTCAAGTTGCTCAAAAAGCTGAAGCTGCAGCTCAAAAATTTTTAATCAATTTTGATTTGCAAATTGATACCATCCGCATTAAAAAGTCACGTTTTTTGGCAGCAAACAAATTTGATTTCAATCATGTGGATGTAAGCCTTTTGGGACTAAAAAATAAATATGGTGAGCAGCTCAACGTCAATCACTTAATAATTAATAATCCAAAATTTACATTATTTGGTCAACCCAAGCGTGTGGCACAAAGAGGAAGTATTAAACAGGAAAAATCATTTCATGATATTATCAAAGTGAAAAATACGTCCATCAAAAATGGTGTGCTGCAAATGGTACCATTTGGAAGTCAAAAACCTAATTTTACTTTAAAGTCCTTTAATTTAGGATTTGCCAATCTAAAAGTGGATCCTAAAACCATTAAAAATTCTATTCCTTTTGTTTATGATGGTGTAGTACTAAAATCTCAAGGAATTGATTTTGATATGAATAAATATTATCAATTAAATACGTCTACATTAGAATTTAAGAATGGAAATTTAATCGTCAATAAACTTCTTTTGAAGCCTAAACTATCGCGTTCAGCTTATGTTTCTCAATTGAAGAAAGAAGAAGATATTTATACGGTAAATGTGCAACAAATAAAAGGGAATGGGATTCAATGGGGAATTGATCAATCCAAAGATTTTTATTTAAATGCATCAAACATGATTTTGGATCAAATGCATGCAAATATCTATAGAAGCAAAGTACCTGCAGATGACATTTCACGTAAATCCATGTTTTCCGAAAAATTAAGAAAAATGCAATTTGGTTTAGGAGTAAAGCAGTTGAATATTGTACGTTCTAAATTAGAATATGAGGAAGAAGGTCCCAATAGCAATGGAGCAGGAAAACTGACTTTCCCAAATATTAATGCGGTGGCAAAAAACGTGAATTCAGGATATAAAAAGTCTTCGTTACCTGATGTAGTGTTAGATTGGAAATCTCATTTCATGGGAGGAGATATGTATGCCAATTGGTCTTTTAATCCCATGAATCGAAACGAGAATTTTAGAATTAAAGGTTATATTAAAAATATGCCTGCAAAAAATATGGATCCTTTTTTAAAGCCTTATCTAAAAGTTTCAGCGGAGGGGCGTTTTAATGAAATTAATTTCAATTTTGCAGGAAATAATAATAATGCAGGAGGAGATTTTACGATTCGTTACAATGATTTAAAGGTAAATATTTTAAAAGATAATGGTGAAAAAAGAAAAGTCTTATCTGCATTAGGAAATGTGTTGGTGAGTAAAAATACAAAAGGAAATTCCAAACAGGCAAAAGTGGAAAATATTGAGCGAGACCAACAAAAATCGTTTTTTAATTTCTTTTTAGCTTGTATCTTAGATGGACTAAAAGAAACAATACTCATTATCTAAAATGAATACAAAAAGAACCGCCTTGATTACTGGAGCATCATCAGGGATTGGAATGGCTACAGCCAAAAAATTAGCCCCAGATTATCGTTTAATTTTATGTGGTAGAAGACAGGAACGTTTGGATGATTTGCAAAAAGAATTAAGTCCAATAACGGAAGTGATAACCTTGGTTTTTGATGTACGCGATAAAGCGAACGTTTTTGCCGCTATCGAAAGCTTACCTGAAGCTTGGCAAACGATTGATGTTTTAATTAATAATGCAGGAAACGCTCATGGTTTAGCAACTTTTGATGCTGCGGATTTAGATGATTTAGAAGCCATGATTGATATTAATGTGAAGGGGTTAATACATGTTTCTAAAGCCGTAATTCCTTTTATTAAACAATCTAAGAATGGACATATAGTCAATCTATCTTCAATTGCAGGGAAAGAAGTATACACCAATGGAGCAACTTATTGTGCATCAAAAGCGGCTGTTGAGTCATTGAGCAAAGGAATGCGCTATGATTTATTACCATATGGTGTAAAAGTTACAAATGTCGCTCCTGGGGCCGTGGAAACGGAATTTTCTTTGGTACGTTTTAAAGGCGATGAAGAAAAATCAGCGAACGTCTACAAAGGGTTTGAACCTCTAGTTGCTGAAGATATTGCAGATACCATTGCATATGCATTAAATGCACCTCAACATGTACAAATTGCAGATGTCACTATTTTTCCACGTGCACAAGCAGGGGGGACTGCATTTTTCAAGAAATTAGATTAATTTTTAATATTAGAATAGTGTTTAAAGCCTCTTTTGAAGAGGCTTTTTTTTTGTAGAATTTTTTTTTTCATTTTGATGTAACAATTGATCAAGTTAAGAGTCTTTATAGTATAAGGTTGCAACCGAATAAAAATGAACAACTTTAAAAACACACACGATATGAAAAAGATAATATTCTTCTTTGCATTTGTATTTGCAACAACATTACAAGCACAAATGAACAAGTTTGATCAATTATTCAAACAATTAGAAAATAAAAAAGGCATTACTACACTTCACATCAACAAATCGATGCTTCAAAGTCTGAAATCCAACGAATCTAAAATGTCTTCAAAAGACTTGAAGGATTTTAATGATTTTACAAAAAATATAGAACATGTGAAATTGATTGTCGTAGATAAAAACACGAATAAAAAAATTCACGATGATTTAAAGAATACTCTGAAAGCGGTCAAGTTAGAAGAATTAATGACCATCAATAAAGATGGAAATAAAGTCAAGTTTTATACAGAGAATGCGAAAGCAAGTCAGTATAAAAATCTTTTAATGGATGTTTCAACTCCAACAGAAACAGTGTATATGGTTATTAAAGGTAACCTTAAGAAAGAGGATATACAGAAATCGATTCTTTTAAAAACAAAATAATTTCGACATGAAATATTTTATCTATTTATGGACCTGTATTGCTATAGCACTAACTTTTGTAGGATGTGTATCTCTTCACAAATCCAATATGGATTTTGTGGCGAGTCAGCAATTGCGCAATGAATCTTCTTTTGTCGCGGTTAATTTACCAACGGGATTGGCAAAACCGTTCATTATTCGTACACTCAAAAAGGAGGGTGAGTCCAAAGAAGTTATTGCGTTCGTAAAAAATATAAAAAAAGCTAGAATTCTTACTGTTGCGAATGCATCTGAAAATTTACGAAATGATTTTAATGATTATTTAGAGGCAAATAATATGGAAGAATTTTTAAGTGTTAATCATGAAGGAGACCAGATAAAAATTCATGCTAGAAAAGAGGATAAAGGGTTAAATCGATTGATGATTCGTGTAGAAGATCAACAAGGAGAAAATGTTTTTATCGATGTGAAGGGAAAATTTTCAGAAGAATTAATAACTGGTTTGATCGCAGAATAATTCTTGATCCAAATTCAATCATTAACATACCTGATATGGACCAAGAAAGTTTCAAAAATACAGTTTTTATCCTCAAGGATAAATTGTTTCGATTGGCGAGGCGGATTCTAGTGAGTGAAGATGAAGCCTTTGATGTGGTTCAAGATATTTTAGTGAAGCTCTGGGAAAAACGTATAGAACTGAGTGACATACAAAATATTGAGGCTTATGCCATGCGAATGGTGAATAACGAATGCATTACGCGAATACGAAGACATGATAGAAGAGAAAGTTATAAACAATCGCAGGAAACACAATTAACGACAGAACATCGGGTAGAGGATTTAAAACCTATTATTCTAAAATTCATTAATCAGTTGCCCGAAAAGCAACGAATGGTGATTCATCTAAAAGATGTAGAAGATTATGATTTGAAAGAAATCGCTGAAGTATTAGAGATAGAAGAAGGAGCTGTCCGCGTTAATCTCACCCGAGCAAGAAAAAAAATAAAAGAACAACTTGAAATATTCTTTAAAAATGAAAGAAAAGAAATCAAACGTACCACATCCATCAATGCATCAAAATGAATTTGATGAAACCTTGGATGAACTTAACCAATTTTCTTATGATGAGGTTTTGAAAGAGGAAAGGGAAATTACGATGAATCTTTCGTTTGAAGATTTTCTTCTAGGTGCAGAACAAAAAAAACAAGTCTCCATCAATGAATACGCGCTAAAACCAAAGAGGATAAAGTGGAAAATTTGGAGCGGAATTGCAGCGTGTGGATTAATTGTATTAGGTTCAATTGCGGCTTTACATTCTGAAGAAAAATTACAAAACAAACCTATGGTAGAAGTGGTTGAACATCAGTTAAAAATTCATGAGCAAGAGCAAATCGATCAAGAGATGAATTCTAATCCTGCATCAGAAATAGAAAATCATATGGTAGCCGCTCCTAAAAAGACAAAGAATATTGAATCGTTGGATTATAAAAATAAAGAACGTACTATTCTTCCGTCGAATGAACAAGAATTAGTTGTTGTGAATGGAGAAGTGATAACGGATGAAGAACAAGCAGAAGAAATCGCAATAGAAACTTTAAAACTTTTAGCTAAAAATTTAAATAAAGGAAATGATGCCGTACATCAATTAAAGCATCTTTCCATTGAATTATAAAAAAAATAAACATGAAAAAATATATTTACCTAATGGTATTAATCATCTCTACGATGAGTAATGCCCAACAAAACAAATTTCATCAATTTTATAATGATTTTGAAAATCAAGAGGGAATTACGACCATCAAAATCAACAAGGCAATGTTTAGCTTTTTAGGAAATATGGATTTAGATGAAGATATAAAAAAAATGACCCCCTTGTTTAAAAAAATGAATTCAATCCAAATGATTATATATGATGGACAAAAAAATACGAAAATCAAAGAAAAATTAATTTCAGATTTTAAAAATTTAAAATTGGAAGAGTTAATGACGATTAATAATGAAGGGAATCGGGTAAGATTTTATGCAGATCAAGCTTCATCAGATATCTTTAATAACTTAATGTTAAATATTAGTACCAGCGATGAATTACTTTATATCATTCTGGATGGTGAAATAAAAGCAGAAGATTTAAATAATATGATTTCTTCTAAAGAATAAAAAAAGCTCGGCATAAACCGAGCTTTCACTTTTTACACAAAGATTACTTTTTGATAAATTTATGGTTAGTTGTTTGATGACCATCCTTTATCGTGATAATGTAGTTTCCTTTTGGAAGATTTTGTACATTAATTTTTCCAGAAGTTGTTTCTTCTGATTTTATTTTTTGACCAATCATATTGGTAATGTCAATCGTAGCCTTACCATTTAATCCTTCGATCGATAAAACATCCGAAACCGGATTAGGGTATATTTTTAATGAATTTGTCACATTCGTTTGATCAGAAGTATTTAAATAGTCAGTTAATTCAACATAAAATCCATATTGACCATTATCTGTACCACGAGCAATACCAACAATTTTAGTCCCATCCGGAGAAATGCTTAACGGTAGAGCTAAAACATACCCTTGTGTATCAATTCCTATATTCATTCAATTCTTGTCTTCCAGTTTCAGCAGTCCAAATAAATCCTTCTCCAAAATGAGGTCCACCTGGCCAACCTCTAAAATATCCAATGACTGTTGATCCATCTTCAGTGATCCCTGTCGCTCCACCTCTAAAGAAGTTTCCTGATTGTGGATGTGTAATCGTTGTAAATGAATTCGCAGTCCATACATATGGATAAAATCCTTAAGCACCAACAACGACTGAACCATCTCCTGAAACCGCACCAGCTTCACCTAAACCATTTCCATCATTATCGGTTAAAATCGTTTGATTTCCATTGATCCAAATCGCTCCTTGACGAAAACCAGTAGTATCATCTTGCCATCCAACAACTACAGTTCCATCATTGTTAACGGCATTTGCACGCGAATATCTTCCTTCAACTGTACTTCCTATATCTGTAATTTCACCAGCAGCATTCCAACGAACTGCATGAGCACGTCCATCGGCTAAATTTCCTAAACCAACCAAATGGTTCCCATCTTTGCTAATTCCCCACGGAGAAGTGGCACTATTGTCCATTGCTCCTCCTAAATCTTGTAAAAATGTCCACGTTCCTGTTGATATGGTATAAATAGCTGCTGTATTATTATTTGTTTCAGGATTGGTCATATAAGCGTACACCTTATCATTATCTTCTGATACTAAGGTTTGACCAGCTAATGTATTCACAGCTAATGTACCGATATGTTGTAATAATTGGTGTGCTGCTCTTATTTTTATGTGCTTTACCATTACAAGCAGAAAATAGAGAAGATTTTATATTGATTTTGGATAAAAGTATACAGAAGATGTATGAAAATCCAGAAGACTGTATTGCCTATACCCAAGGTTTTTTAATCAATGAACAGCGATCAGAATATCGAATTATACTTCAAAACATTATTGCACAAGCGTATGCTCTAAAAGGAAATTATGTCCAATCCATACGAATGTCATTGGATAATGAAAAATTAGAGGCAGATAGCGGTCATCCCACTCGTTTTTCTCAATTGTTTTTAGATTATGCCTTGTCGGAGCAATATCAAAACTTAGGTTTATATCATCAATCCGAAAAATTAATCAATCGCATCATTCAACAGCATGAGCAACATTCTCGTGATTTTATAGAACAGGTGACTATTGCAAAAGTGTATCAATTGCATGGAATCAATCTGGGGGTGCTAAAAAAATATAAGGCTTCCAATGAAATCTTTGAATATGTAAATCAAAATTTATTGAAATACACCCACGAAAACGAAATTTTAAAATTTGAGAATAAAGTATTTATCAGTGGAAATTATATTCAATTAAAAGATTATCAAAAAGCCAAAACAATTTTGCTACAATTGATTCAGGATTTGGATCAATTTCCTCACGCGATATTCTTACATGCCCTTGCTAAAGAGCGTTTATCTCGAGTGTATTTTATCGAAGGAAATCATCAAGAAAGTATATCGTTATTGAAAGAGGCTTCCCAAGCGATTCTATCATCGGAATACTTGTATTTAAAATCTAAAATCCATCAAGGATTATCTAAAAATTATTTGGCAAAAGGAGATTTTCAAAATTATCGTTTGCATCAAAAACAATTTGAAACGTTAGATCAAAATTTAATAAATAACTCCAAGGAAGGAATCCGTTATTTATTAAAGCTTACAGAAACGAATGAACAGAAAAACAAATACTTTATTCAACAAAAATATGTGAAGTATCAATGGATAGTATTTTCGATTCTATTACTTTTTATCCTTTTGTTGCTATTGATTTTTATTCATCTAAGAAACCGAAAAAAAGATTTTCAGAAGCAATTGGAATTTTTTTCAAAGCAGGAGGAATATTTTCGTTTAAAGACATCAGAATTGGATCCTGATCTTTTGCCAATTGAAGATAAAAGGGAAAAAAGTAAAGTAATCATTTCCAAAGAAACAGAAAAAGATCTATTACTAAAATTAAAGACTTTTGAAAAATCAGATCGTTATTTAAACAAAGACATGTCGTTGGCTCTTTTAGCAGGACAACTGGAAACCAATACCAAATATTTGTCGGAAGTTATAAATACCTATAAAGGAAAAAAAATTAGTGCTTATATCAATGAATTAAGAGTAAATCACATTGCCTATTTGTTGAAAACAGAACCTTCTTATTTGAATTATAAGGTGAGTTATTTAGCCGAAGTGGCAGGATTCACCTCTCACAGTACTTTTACTACGGTGTTCAAATCGTTGACCGGAATTTCGCCTAATGCTTATATCCAACAATTAACGAAATCCATGAAAAAATGAAGCAATTATTAATATTAATAGGAATTATTTTATATAGCTTATGTTTTAGTCAAGCGATAAAAAAGGATTCAGTGTATCAAAATGCCGTTTCGAAGATTTATAAAGATCCTTCTGAAAGTATTTCGGTATTCACAAAATTGTTGAAAAAATACAATGGGGTAGAAGATCAAGCAGAATTGTATTGGCAGATTTCTACGGCATACATTGCCAAAAGAGATTTTGATTCTTCGCTCAAGTTTATGAACAAAGGACAACAGCTTTTAACCGATATCGAGAATCCTCGAATAAAGATGCAAATTTTAGTTTCTATTGCGGTACTATATCAACAAATGGATTTATTTACTAAGAGTTTTGATATGTTGAATGAAGCTGAAAAATTAAGTAATGATATACCTGATAACTCAGAATCTAAAATTCATTTGTTAGGGAATGTTTATGCCATTCGAGGGATGATTTACAGAAGTCAATCCAGTCCAGAAATGGCATTGGAAAAATTTATACAAGCCAAAGAAAATTATCAGAAAATAAAAAATAAGATTTCAGCCAAAGCAAATCTTAGTGTTATTTTATACAATATGGGATATACCTATTTCGAGAAAAATGATGTGAGAGAAGCCAAGCAAGCATTCGAAGAATCGATAGCCTATGCTCGTTTGGCGAAAGCGAATAGTTTAGAAGCATTTGCTTTGAAAGGTTTAGCGGAAACATATTTTCGAGAAGAGAATTTTAGTGAAGCCCTTGTAGTTTTGAAAAAGGCTGAAATTCTTGCTGAACCTGTAGGGGATTTGGTTTTAAATGAAGGGATTTTTAAAGGATTTTCAAATAATTATTTGGCTTTGGATCAGTTCGAAGAATATCAATTGTACAATAAAAAATATGTGCAGACTCGATTTGAACGTCAGCAGAATGAGTTGGAATCCATTAATAGTGAAATTGATAATCAAATCGATTATTATAAGCAAGAAATCGAAGCAGAAGAAAAGTCGAGCAAATTAGCTTTGATTCTAATGATCACCATTGGATGTGCCTGTATGATGGGTTTGGGCTTTATGATTTTTCGAACAAAGAAAGAAAATAACCGCATCCTAAGTCAAATTCAAAAAATGGCTCAGACCTAAAAAAAAAAGATGAGCTTAAAAAAGCTCATCTTATAAAAGAATTAATAAAATGAACAAACTAAATACCTTGAGCAATCATAGCATCGGCTACTTTAACAAAGCCAGCGATGTTAGAGCCTTTATAGTAGTTTATGTTTGGGTTATTTTCATCACGACCATATTGCTTGCATTGGTCATGTATTTTCATCATGATATCTCTTAAGCACTGATCCACTTGTTCTCTTGTCCAATTTTGGCGCATGGAATTTTGAGACATTTCTAATCCTGAAGTTGCTACTCCACCAGCATTAGAAGCTTTTCCAGGAGCGTATAAAATGTTATTTTGTATGAAATAATGAACAGCATCAGGTGTAGTCGGCATATTGGCCCCTTCAGCAACCAATAGACACCCATTTTGATGAAGTGTTATCGCATCTTCTAGTGTTAATTCATTTTGCGTAGCACAAGGTAAAGCAATATCACATCCAATTTTCCAAGGGGTTTCATGAGGAAAAAATTCAGCATTCGGATAATAGTTTAAATAATCTGAAATTCGACCATAGGCCTCATTTTTAATCTTGAAAATGACTTTTAGTTTTTCATCATCAATTCCGTCATAATCATAAATAAATCCAGAAGAATCAGACATCGTAATCACTTTACCACCCATGGCAATTGTTTTTTCCGCGGCATATTGTGCGACGTTTCCAGAGCCTGAGATAGCAACCAATTTATCATATAATGTTTCTCCTCTTTCTTTCAACATACACTCCACAAAATATAGTAATCCATATCCTGTAGCTTCGGGACGTATTAAGGAACCTCCAAAAGTTAAACTTTTACCGGTTAAAACACCCGTAAATTCATTTTGTAATTTTTTATATTGACCAAAAAGATATCCGATCTCTCTTCCGCCTACTCCAATATCACCAGCAGGGACATCAGTGTCTGCACCTATATGTTTACTCAATTCGGTCATAAACGCTTGACAAAAACGCATAATCTCCATATCCGATTTTCCTTTAGGATCAAAATCAGAACCACCTTTGCCACCACCCATAGGTAATGTCGTTAAAGAGTTTTTGAACACTTGTTCAAAAGCTAAAAATTTTAAGATGGATAAATTAACAGTCGGATGAAAACGCAATCCTCCTTTATAAGGACCAATTGCAGAATTCATTTGGACACGATATCCTTTGTTAATCTGAATTTCCCCTTGATCATCAACCCAAGTCACACGAAATTGAATTATTCGTTCTGGCTCCGTTATACGTTCTAATATCTTATGTTTTTTATATTTAGGGTTCTCTTCAATAAATGGAAGAATGTTTTCTGCAACTTCGGTAACGGCTTGTATAAATTCGGTTTCGTGAGGATTTTTTGCAGCAATGTGTTGAATAAATTGTTCAGTAAATGCGATTGTGTTCATGTTTTGTTAATGTGTAGGCTAAATTTAATAAAACACTAAGTTTTATTGAATATGATCCGTTTTAAAACCAATAGAATGCGATAAAATTTATTGATTTTAAGTTTTTTGATGCAATTGATTGTCAACTTTAAAATTTTGAGGTAAAAAAAATGCGAGTTGTTATCAACTCGCATTCAATATGATGATTTCTTTTTATATTATTTCTTAAAAAATCCTCCTAATAATCCCATAACATCAGATGCACCTAATTTTCCATCTCCGTCTTGGTCTAATAATTTTTCAAATCCTCCTAAGTTTATTCCACCAGATGCTGGATTTGAACCTCCAACTAAACCACCTAATAAACCAGCAATTCTGTTTGAATCTAAATTATTTTGTTGTTTTTGTTTTCCTAAAAATCCCATAACAATAGGTGCAACAATGGCTAAAATTTTTAGTACTTGACCTGTGTTTAATCCCGATTCTTTTCCAATTTGATTCGCGACATTCTCTTGTTTATTTCCTAATACATGTCCTAAAATTCCTAAACCTTCTTGTTGAGCATTGCCTTGATTTAAAAATCCAGCTAAATTATCTAATATGCTTCCATCATGCTTGTTTAAGGCATTTGCAATTCCTGCAGCATCACCATTTTGCGCATTCTTATTTAGCGCGGCTAGAAGTACGGGGATTGCTGCACCCACTGCAGTCTGTGCTTGCGACTGATTAATTCCTAATTGTTGTGTCGTAGATCCTATAATTTGTTGACCAATTGGCCCTTGTAATAGTGATGTTAAATCCATAGATTTTGATATATGTTGTCTTAAAAATAAGAAATAATTTTTAAATTAAAGCCAATTGATTGATAAAGTAGTTACTTAATCTTAATTTTGTCTCATATAATGATTGAATGAAGCAAATTAATATTGTATTAGTTTTTTTAATAATGGTTTTTGTAGCCATTCCGTTTTTTTTACCAAATCAAATTGATGAAAAAGCATCGTATGAAATTGAAGCTCCTATTGGACTAGTATATGATGAATTTTCAGATTTAAGAGAGTTCTCCAAGTGGGAACAATTTACTGCTGCAGATTCGCTGACTCAAAAGAAATTTTTTGGAGGAGATGAGGAAGAAGAAGCTGTGGAATGGAAAAGTCATTCCTCTTCGGTAGGAAATGGAAAAATTACCATGAAAGATTCTGATATTAATAAATCAATTAATTATAACATCAAATATGAAGGTTGGGGGGAAGAAGATCAAATGAGTTTTATGTTTGATCAAACACCTTCAGGAACAACCAAAGTGGATGTTCATTATCTAAGCCAGGAAGTACCTTATTTTTACCGCTATTTTACTTTTTTCAATTCACCGATGAAAAAAGTGGAAGAATCCATTCAATTATTTAATGACCAAATCAAAGTGCGTTTAGATAAAGAACGCAAAGAAGGTAATTTAATTTATGGGGAATATCGAATTGTAAAACTTCCAAAACAAATATTAATCGCTGTTAAAAAGTTTTCAAAAATTGATAACGATGACGATTATATGAAAAAAGCAGATGAAGCATTCGAAGTTATCTACAAAGCATTGGTCAACGAAGAAGGGACATTTGATTTTGATTTAGGATTTCCTAAAATTTATCGTACAGAGATTGATCGAGAAAAAGACCGCCAAACCATTTTCGCAGGTATTGGAATCATCGAAGATTTATCCTTAAAAGGATCTATGCAACGAGTGATTGTACCAGAAGGTGAATATCTTTTATCCTTACACCAGGGACCACGTTCTCAAAAGAAAAAGACAATTGAGTTAATGAAAAAATACGCATCAAGTAAAAAAATTAACTTAACTGAACGTGAAATAGAAGTGTTGTTGAATGATCCGAAAGAAACTGATACGCTTCAATTAAAGTCAAGAATTTATATTCCAATTAAGAAAGATTAATATAATTTAAAGAATTAAGAGCCACAGAAATGTGGCTTTTTTATTGTAATTTTGCGACTTATCAAAAAATTGCAATGGATAAAGAATTTATTGAAGTTTACGGCGCACGAGAGCACAATCTAAAAAATATAGATGTCAAAATCCCTCGAAACGAATTAGTCGTTATCACAGGATTAAGTGGTAGTGGTAAATCTTCATTAGCGTTTGATACGATTTATGCAGAAGGACAACGTCGTTACATCGAAACTTTTTCAGCTTATGCTCGTCAATTTTTAGGTGGTTTAGAACGACCAGATGTCGATAAAATAGATGGACTTTCTCCTGTAATTGCAATCGAACAAAAAACGACTTCAAAGAATCCTCGTTCAACCGTAGGAACAATTACTGAGATCTACGATTATTTACGTTTATTATTTGCACGGGTATCCACAGCTTATTCGTTGGATACAAACGAACCAATGATTTCTTATACAGATGATCAAATCATTGAATTAATCCGTAAAAATTTTACCGATAAAAAAATTGCAATTTTAGCACCTTTGGTCCGATCACGTAAAGGACATTACCGCGATTTATTTGTTCAATATTCGCGAAAAGGGTTTTTAGAAATGCGTATCAATGGAGAAGTCAAAGAAATCGCTCCAGGAATGATGTTGGATCGCTATAAAACCCACGACATCGAATTGGTAGTGGATAAAATTAAATTAAGCGATAAAATTACAGACGAACGTTTACAATCTTCTCTGACGCAAGCCATGAATCAAGGCAATGGAATCATTATGATTTTGGATTATGAAACAGAGCAAGCGAAGTTTTACAGTAAAAATTTAATGTGTCCATCGACAGGGATGTCGTATGCTTTACCAGAGCCAAATACATTTTCGTTTAATTCACCGAAGGGGGCATGTCCAACATGTGCTGGTCTAGGAGAATTGAAAGAAGTGAATATGGAGAAGTTAATTACTGATCCGAAGAAATCATTAATTGAAAACCTAAAAGAATCTTTTGACTTAATCAAAAATACGTCTCGCATAACAAAACAATTGGAAGGTATTTTTGCAAAATACGCGATTGATGAAAAAACAAAATACAAAGATTTACCAGATGCATTATTGCATGATGTATTTCATGGGTTAGTCGAAAATTTTGTTGTGGATTTAAAATTCGCATCGGTTAAAAAAACGTACAAAATTGATTTCGAAGGCTTAATTACTTATTTTCAAGAAATTATTGATGATAAAACGAATCCCAATTCGAATTCCATTTCAAAATTATTAGCACGAAAAATTGAATGTCCTACATGTAAAGGTTATCGTTTAAATAACGAATCACTACATTTTCGAATTGATGACAAACACATCGGAGAAGTTGCTAATTTAGATTTAAGTACGTTATATGAATGGATTTCAAACGTGCCTATGCATTTATCTTCAACGCAACAACAAATTGGATTTGAAATTTTAAAAGAAATTGCAACCCGATTATCGTTCTTATTGGATGTAGGATTAGATTATTTATCATTAAACCGTTCATCTAAAACATTGTCTGGTGGTGAAGCACAGCGTATTCGTTTGGCGACTCAAATTGGATCTCAATTGGTCAATGTGTTGTACATCATGGATGAGCCAAGTATTGGGTTACATCAAAGGGATAATGTAAAATTAATCGAGTCATTAAAAAAATTAAGGGATATAGGAAACTCTGTTCTGGTGGTAGAGCACGATAAAGATATGATTCTAGAAGCCGATCATGTAATTGATGTTGGACCAAAAGCCGGTAAAAATGGAGGTCAAATTGTATGGGAAGGACATCCAAAAGAAATGTTGAAGTCCAATACCCTTACCTCTCAATACTTGAATCGCGATCGAATGATTGAAGTGCCTCAAGAGCGACGCAAAGGGAATGGTAATGTTTTGAAATTATCCGGAGCAACAGGAAATAATTTAAAAAATGTTTCAATTGAGATTCCTTTAGGAGCTTTAACCGTCGTTTCAGGGGTATCTGGTTCAGGGAAATCAACTTTGATTAACGAAACGTTGTACCGAATTTTAAACAAACATTTCTTTAGAGCAGAAAAAGAACCGATGCCGTATAAGAAAATTGAAGGATTAGAGCATTTGGATAAAGTTATCGAAGTGGATCAATCACCAATTGGACGTACGCCTCGTTCCAATCCAGCGACATATACAGGGATCTTTTCGGATATTCGTTCTTTATTTACGAATTTACCAGAAGCCAAAATTCGTGGGTATAAACCTGGACGTTTTTCTTTCAATGTCAAAGGAGGACGATGCGAAACATGTCAAGGAGCCGGTTTACGTGTAATCGAAATGAATTTCTTACCGGATATTCACGTGAATTGTGAGACATGTAACGGAAAACGTTTTAACCGTGAAACCTTAGAAATTCGATACAAAGGAAAATCCATCGCCGATGTGTTAGACATGACAGTCAATGAAGCGGTTGAATTTTTTGAGCCCATCCCTAAAATTTTTCGTGTCGTAAAAATGTTACAAGATGTAGGACTAGGTTACATCACATTAGGGCAACAATCCACAACGTTAAGTGGAGGGGAAGCCCAACGGGTAAAATTAGCCACTGAATTATCGAAAAAACAAACGGGGAAAACCATTTATATCTTAGATGAACCCACAACAGGATTACATTTCGAAGACATCAACATCTTGATGAAGGTGATTGATAAAATTGTTGAATTTGGAAACACTGTGATAATCATTGAACATAATTTAGACGTAATCAAATTAGCCGATCATGTCATCGATATCGGCCCAGAAGGTGGACGAAACGGTGGAAAAGTGGTGGCACAAGGTACACCAGAAGAAATTGCAAAAAATAAAAAATCAGTCACAGGTAAATTCTTAAAAGACGAATTGTAAATAGGAAAAAGGAGTTAAGCTCCTTTTTTTGTTGATCGAATATGAAAATTTTTCATCAACGTTAATAAATCTCAAACTTTTTATCCATCAATCAAATATTTTAGAGAAAATTTATTTCACAGTTTCTTAAATAAATAAAACACCTAACTTTTTATTATTCAAAAAAATAGCATCAAATAATCGCTGATATGTTAAAAAACGGCATTGTTTTAGCTATAATTTTAAATATTATTTAACGTTATAAAGGTTTGTAATTACCGAAACTGCATTACATTTGCAATGTAGAAATAACACTTTAAGTAATTCTAGTGTTATAAAAATGAGAAGTTCTTATAAATAATATTTATCGGTTTATCAATTTTAGATTTGAAAAATCTATTGATTTACTTGTTTTTGGTTCTATATTTGTACTTGTAATAACAAAACAACTTACCATGAATTTTTTAAATAAAGATCAAGTGAATAAGATCGCCGATATATTAAAACAGTTATTAGCTGACGAAACAATTTTATATTTAAAAACGCGTAATGCCCATTGGAATGTTGAAGGTCCAGATTTTCAACAAGCACATGTGTATTTTGAAACGCAATATAATGAATTGCAGTTAGTAATTGATGAGGTAGCTGAAAAAATCCGTACAAAGGATATTTATGCACCTGCAACAATGAGTGAGTATTTGCAGTTAACTCACTTAAAAGAGAACAAAATCGACAAGCACGATAGTTTAACATTCATGCAAGAATTATTGAATGATTATGAAATTATTATTGCTTTCTTAAATCAATCAATTGTTGAAATTGAAGATTTAAAAGATGTTTCTACTTCAGACTACTTAGTTGGTTTGTTAGAACAACATCAAAAAACTGCTTGGATGCTTAGATCGCATCTTAAATAAAGTGAACATTATTTTACTTCATAAGTTTTTAGTGTTAATTCATATTAGTGTTAATTAGGTTGAGCCTTGGATTCGTCCAAGGCTTCAGCTTTTTATAGAAGTATGTAAAAATAATAAATCCCATTCAAATGTTGAATGGGATTTTTTTATTTAATGCGATGGAGTTCAATTTTATTCTTAGAATGTAAGTATAAAGGTACCTGTTCAATAATTACATCATTTTTCTCTAATCCAAAACTCTTGACAATATTGTATTCAATCTTTTTAATTAAAGCATAGCATTTTAATGTAAATAATTCTTGTAACGTTAAAGAGCTTTCAATCGAAGGAAATTTTTGTAATAATATAAATTTCATATCAGGGTCAATGTTGTACTTTTTCAGGTTAGGTTGGAGGTACTTGAGTTCCAATTCTCCCGATAAATACAATTCATGAATAATTTTTTTGATGTATAATTCTGTTTTAGGTTGGATGCGAAACCCGATATGAAAGATAATTTTATAGATTTTTTTGGGTTCAATTTCAATTAATTCATAATTCAATGTATAAGGCTGATTGGTGCGAACAATATTGACAAACCAATACATATCTGCACGTTTAGGTCTGCGGGATAAAATGGAATTGATAATGTTCTTTTCAATCTTATTTTTTTTGTTCGATTTCGTAAAATAGAACAACAAAGTCGAATATTTGTTGACCGTTTTATCTTCGCTTAATTCCGATAAAATGCTTTTATACTCTTTTAAACTGACAAATTCCAAGTTTCTTTCATTTAATATTTTTCCATAATAAGTAGAATACATAATGATAATGAATATTAAACTGATGCTTAATGCAACATAACCTCCTTCTTGAAATTTTAACACATTTGCGGTAAAGAATGAAAATTCAATGATAGCAAAAATGAAAATAATAAGGGATGTAATAAGTCGAGGTAATTTTTTATACAGGATAAGATAATAAGCCAACAAATAGGTAGTCATTAGCATTGTTACCGTAATGGCTAAACCATAGGCTGCTTCCATATGTTCGGAACTTTGGAAATATAAAACGACAAATACACATCCAGCCCATAGCATAAAGTTAATGGTAGGAATATAAATTTGACTTTTTTCTTCATTAGGCTGAACGACCATCGTTCGGGGCCAAAGTCCAATATTAATTGCTTCGTTAATCAATGTAAATGATCCGGTAATCAATGCTTGAGAGGCAATAATAGCGGCACAAGTCGCAATGATGATTCCAGGAAGTAATAAAAATTCGGGCAACATCCCAAAAAATGGATTTTGATTATTTAAAAAATTAAAGTTACCGTGCATTAACCATGCGGCCTGTCCTAAGTAATTAATTACTAATGCTAACTTAACATAAATCCAGCTGATTCGAATGTTATTTTTTCCGCAATGCCCTAAGTCGGAATATAAGGCTTCAGCCCCTGTGGTACATAAAAATACGGCTCCAAGTAGCCAAAATCCTTGTGGATAATTAACTAATAAATCGTACGCATAATAGGGATTAAGGCTTTTAAGAATTTCCGGATATTTCGAAATCATATATATTCCTACTGAGAGTAAGAAGCTAAACCAAATAAACATCATGGGGCCAAAAATTTTGCCCACTTTTGAAGTTCCTGAACGTTGAACTAGAAACAATAAGGTTAATATCGAAATGACAATGGGTAAAATTGGAATATCTTCCATCCCTTTTATAAATCGTAATCCTTCCACAGCAGAAGTTACTGAAACTGGAGGTGTAATAATTCCATCGGCCAATAGCATAGCTGCTCCAATAATAGTAGGGATAATTAATTTCTTTCCTTTTTTATTGATTAAAGAATATAAAGAAATAATTCCACCTTCACCATTATTGTCTGCTTGCAAGGTGAGCCAAATGTATTTGATCGTGGTTTGAAAGAACAGTGTCCAGAAGATACATGAAACTCCACCATATACGATTTGTTCGGAAATTTCTCTTTTTCCAATGATGGCTTTCATTACATATAAAGGACTGGTTCCGATATCACCGAATATAATTCCAAAGGTGATAAACAATGACGCAGCGGTGATTTTTTCTTTTGTGCTATGATGACGCATAACGATAAATTTATGGTGCTAATGTAGCTTTAACTTTGATGCCGTATTATACCTTTTATTTATAATTCATGCCCTTTAATTTTGAAGTAAATTGATAATAATGGTGTATAAATACGTTATAAGATAAGAATGTTCTTGAATGAATAAAAACTGTTGTTGTTTATTAATAAAAGTATTTATTTTTGTAGGATTAGTTGTTTGAAAATGATATTTCTAACTGATAAATATTTATCGAGAGAAAAAAATATTAATTTTTTAAATTTACTATGCTTGCATAATAAAAATTCATTTATATTTGTTGTATATACACTAAGGTAGATGTTGAAAGAGACTTTAACAATAGATTATTTATTACGATCAACTTGGTTAGCGGTGCAGAAAATGTATAATGAACAAGCCAGTGAGTACGACTCAACAATGGTATATGCATTTACATTACTTTCGATCGATCCGAAAACAGGAACACCAAGTACTTCTTTGGGTCCAAAAATGGGGATTGAGCCAACGAGTTTATCACGAACATTAAATAATTTGGAAGAACGAAAATTTATCGTTCGTAAACCAAATCCAGAAGATGGTAGAAGTGTTTTGATTACATTAACAGATGAAGGACTTCATATGAGAAATGTATCGAAACAATTCGTACTTCAGTTTAATAATGCGATTAATGAAAATATAGAACCCGAAAAAATGAAAATATTTTTTGAGGTAATGACAAAAATTAATCACTTAATATCAGACCGAAAAATATTCAAAAAATAATTATGAGAAGACACATTAAACATGTTACTGTATTAGGGTCAGGAGTAATGGGTTCAGGTATTGCATGTCATTTTGCAAATATTGGAGTCGAAGTCCTGATGTTAGATATGGTGCCTCGCGAGCTTACGCCACAAGAGCAAGCGAAAGGGTTGACTTTAGAAGATAAAGTTGTTCGTAACAGAACTGCTCAATCTCATCTAGATGCAGCACTTAAAAGCAATCCTTCCCCAATTTACGACAAAGCATTCGCTTCGCGTATAACTGTAGGTAACTTCGAGGATGATTTAGAGAAAATCAAAAATTCGGATTGGGTGATCGAAGTAATCATCGAAAGATTGGACATCAAACAAGCGATGTTCGAAAAAGTAGATGCTTTACGTAAACCAGGAACATTAGTGACATCAAATACATCGGGAATTCCAATTCACATGATGTCGGAAGGAAGATCAGAAGATTTCCAGAAACATTTCTGCGGAACACACTTCTTCAATCCTCCTCGTTACTTAAAATTATTTGAAGTCATTCCAGGTCCGAAAACAGATCAATCGGTTATCGATTTCTTCATGAATTATGCTGGTTTATTCTTAGGGAAAACAGCGGTTTTATGTAAAGATACTCCTGGGTTTATCGGAAATAGAGTAGGGGTTTATTCGATGGCAAAAGTAATGGAACTAACACAAGAGTTAGGGTTGACTATCGAAGAAGCAGATACATTAACAGGATCTATTTTAGGTCGTCCTAAAACGGGAACATTCAAATTAGGAGATTTAGTTGGTTTGGATACGGCGTATAATGTAACAAAAGGGTTACAACAAAATACGACAGGAGACCAAATGATTCAAGATTTAAAAGATTCTAAATTCTTAGAATTCTTAATCGAGAATAAATTCTTAGGAGATAAAACAAAAAAAGGTTTCTATTACAAAGAAGTTGATAAAGAAGGAAACACGAATCGTTTCGCTTTAGACTTAGATACGTTAGAATACCGTCCGATGGAACGTGCAAAAGTTGGTGCAGTTGAAGCAGCAAAACAAGCAGGTTCTACAAAAAATAAATTAGCAGCTTTATTAAAAGCGGATGGAAAACACGGCGATTTAATTCGTAAACATTTTGCATCATTATTTGCGTATGTTTCTCAACGTGTGCCAGAAATTACAGATGTATTCTATCCAATCGACGACGCGATTCGTACAGGTTATGCGTGGAAATATGGTCCTTTCGAAACATGGGATTATGTTGGTTTAGCAAAAGGGATCGAATTAGTAGAATCAGAAGGTTACCAAGTAGCTGAATGGGTAAAAGAATTAGCGGCAACTGGAGCGGATTCTTTCTACAAAGTAGAAGGTGGTAAAAAATTATTCTACAACCAAAACTCAAAACAATTCGAACCAATTCCAGGTCAAGATGCATTTATCATTTTAGATAACATCCGTAAGACCAACGAAATTTGGTCGAACAAAGAAGCTTCTGTTCAGGATTTAGGAGATGGTATCATCAACTTAGAGTTCCGTTCTAAAATGAATTCTTTAGGTGGAGGAGTTTTACAAGGAATCAACAAAGCCATCGAATTAGCTGAAAAAGAACACAGAGGTTTAGTGATCGGAAATCAAGCCGATAATTTCTCAGTAGGAGCAAATTTAGCGATGATCATGATGATGGCTGCCGAGCAAGATTGGTGGGATTTAAATATGGCCATCAAAATGTTCCAAGATACCATGATGCGTGTGCGTTATTCGGATATTCCAGTAATTGTTGCGCCTCACGGAATGACTTTAGGTGGTGGATGTGAAATGACGATGCATGCGGATAAAGTAGTTGCAGCTGCTGAAACATACATCGGATTAGTGGAAGTTGGTGTTGGTCTGATCCCTGGTGGAGGTGGTTCGAAAGAATTTGCTTTACGTGCAGCTAAAAATGTATTAGCCGATGACGTGAAAACAAATCACTTAAGAGATGCGTTCATGAACATCGCAATGGCAAAAGTGGCTACTTCTGCTTATGAAGCGAAAAACATGGGAATTATTCGTGAGCAAGACATTATCGTAGTGGATAAAGATCGTCAAATCGCAGAAGCGAAGAAACATGCAATCATTATGGCTGAAGCGGGATACACACGCCCAATCAAGCAAAAAGTGAAAGTATTAGGACGCGAAGCACAAGGGATGTTCTACGTTGGAACTGACCAATTAGTAGCAGGACGTTACGCTTCAGATCACGATCGTTTAATCGCGAATAAATTAGGATATGTAATGACAGGTGGAAACTTATCAGAAGCAACAGAAGTATCAGAACAATACTTACTAGACTTAGAAAGAGAAGTGTTCTTATCATTATGTGGTGAACGAAAAACGTTAGAGCGTATCCAACACATGTTAAAAACAGGTAAACCATTACGTAACTAAGAGTGTTGTAGTATGTAAAAAGTAATATGTAAAAAGTACCTATGCATGATTTTAAAGAATTATTAGTATGGCAGAAGGCAATGAAATTTACAAAAAGGTTTTATGAAGTTTCTTCAAAGTATCCAAGTAGTGAAATTTATGGTCTTACTTCTCAATCAAGAAGAGCTTGTATATCTATTTCTTCAAATATAGCAGAAGGTGCTGGTCGGAACTCAAATATTCAGTTTAAGAATTTTCTGAATATTTCTTTAGGTTCATCCTTTGAATTAGAATGTCAAATTATTCTTGCGAAAGATTTGAATTTTATTTCGGAAGAAGTTTCGATTGAATTATTAAAGGAATTAAAGCATATTCAGAATATGTTAATCAAATTAATTCAATCCTTAAACTAAATACATAATACATTTTACACTATACATTTTACAAAAACTAAGAAATAATGAAACAAGCATATATTGTTACAGGATATAGAACAGCAGTAGGTAAAGCGCCAAAAGGAACTTTACGTTTTACGCGCCCAGACGAATTAGCGGCGACTGTTCTGAAACGTTTAATGGAGGATTATCCAACATTAGATCCAGCACGTATCGACGATTTAATCGTAGGATGTGCAATGCCAGAAGCTGAACAAGGTTTGAATATGGCACGTTTAATCTCGTTAATGGGATTAAGCACAGATAAAGTTCCAGGAGTAACCGTAAACCGTTACTGTGCATCAGGGTCTGAAGCCATTGCATTAGCAGCAGCTAAAATCCGTACAGGAATGGCAGAATGTATTATTGCAGGTGGAGCAGAGTCGATGTCATACATCCCAATGGGAGGGTACAAACCAATTCCAGAAACGGATATGGCAAAAGATAACCCAGATTACTACTGGGGAATGGGATTAACGGCTGAAGCTGTGGCAAACGAATTTAAAGTTTCTCGTGAAGAGCAAGATTTATTTGCATTCAACTCGCACCAAAAAGCATTAAAAGCTTTAGCTGAAGGAAAATTTGATGCTCAAATCGTTCCGGTTGAGGTAGAATACAATTTCTTAGATGCCAACGAAAAAATCCAAACGAAAAAAACCATCTTCAAACAAGACGAAGGACCACGTGCAGATACTTCATTAGAAGGTTTAGCAAAATTACGTCCAGTATTCGCCAATGGAGGTTCAGTTACAGCTGGTAACTCATCTCAAATGTCAGATGGTGCTGCTTTCGTTATGGTCATGTCTGAAGATATGGTCAAAGAATTAGGATTAGAGCCTGTTGCTCGCTTAGTATCTTATGCAACGGTAGGTTTAGCGCCTCGTATCATGGGAATGGGGCCTTTATATGCGATTCCAAAAGCATTAGAGCAAGCAGGATTACAATTGCAAGACATCGATTTATTCGAGTTAAATGAGGCATTCGCTTCTCAATCGGTTGCAATTATGCGCGAGTTAGAGATGGATGCAGCTAAAGTGAACGTGAATGGTGGTGCCATCGCATTAGGTCACCCACTAGGATGTTCAGGAACTAAATTAACCGTGCAATTAATGCACGAAATGGAAGCACGTAAAGCGAAATACGGTATGGTAACCATGTGTGTGGGGACTGGACAAGGAGCTGCTTCTGTTTTCGAATACTTAAAATAACATAATGCGGTGTGAGACCGATGAGCTTCAAAACCGATTTGGTCTCACTTTTTTCAAAACATTTTCATAACCATAAAAAAACTATTATAATGTCTACAAATCCAAACAGATTAATTGGAGGTCAGTACTTAATCAAAGACGCTTCATACAACGATATCTTTACTTACGAAGATTTATCAGAAGAACAACAAATGATTTTGCAATCAGCAAAAGAGTTTATCGACAAAGAAGTTGTTCCAAATAAACACAGAATCGAGAAAAAAGATTATGCGTTAATCGAAGAATTAATGCGTAAAATCGGAGAGTTAGGATTGTTAGGGATTTCAGTTCCTGAAGAATACGGTGGATTAGGAATGGGATTCGTAACAACAATGTTAGTGTGTGATTACATTTCGGGTGCAACAGGTTCTTTAGCAACTGCTTTCGGTGCGCATACAGGAATTGGAACAATGCCAATTTTGTTATACGGAACGGAAGAACAAAAACAAAAATATTTACCAAAATTAGCGACAGGTGAAGTGTTCGCTTCTTACTGTTTAACAGAACCAGAAGCAGGTTCTGATGCGAATTCAGGAAAAACAAAAGCAACTTTATCAGAAGACGGTAAAGAATACATCATCACAGGGCAAAAAATGTGGATTACGAATGCAGGTTTCGCTGATATCTTCATTGTATTCGCACGCATCGACGATGACAAAAACATTACTGGATTTATCGTAGAAAAAGATAAAGCAGGGGACGGATTCTCTTTAGGAGAGGAAGAAGATAAATTAGGAATTGTTTCTTCATCTACACGTCAAGTGTTCTTAAACGAAGTTCGTGTTCCAGTAGAGAACATGTTAGGAGAAAGAGATGGAGGATTCAAAATCGCGATGAATGCCTTAAACGTAGGGCGTATCAAATTAGGTGCGGCTTGTTTAGATGCACAACGTCGTGTGTTGGACAACGCTTTACAATATGCTTCTGAAAGAAAACAATTTGGTGTTTCAATCAATACATTTGGCGCAATTAAAGAAAAATTAGCGGATATGGCGGTTGCTACATTTACATCAGAAGCGGGTGCTTACCGTGCAGCGAAAGATGTAGAAGATGCAATTGCAGATAATGTGGCGAAAGGAATGGCGCATAATGAGGCTGAATTAAAAGGAATCGAAGAGTACGCAATCGAAGCTTCGATCTTAAAAGTTTGGATTTCTGAGGCGGCTCAAGTGGCTTCTGATCAAGGGATTCAAATTTATGGAGGAATGGGGTACTCAAAAGAGATGCCAATGGAATCCGCTTGGAGAGATGCGCGTATTTCGAGAATCTATGAGGGTACAAACGAAATCAACACTTTATTATGTGTTTCGATGTTGGTAAAACGTGCGTTCAAAGGGAAATTAGATTTAATGACGCCTGCAATGGGAATTGCAAACGAATTAATGTCGATTCCTTCTTTCGATATTCCAGATTATTCTGAATTATTCGCACAAGAAAAAGAAATCATTGCGAACTTAAAGAAAGTATTCTTTATGGTGGCTGGTGCAGCTTTACAAAAGTTTGGAGCGAATCTAGAGCAACACCAACAGCTGATCATCGCAGCTTCTCGTATCATGCAAGAAATTTACATGGTGGAGTCGGCAATGTTACGTGCAGAGAAATTAGCAAATGCTAAAGGTGCTGATGCAGCGAAGAATGCAGAGAAATTAGTGCAATTACAATTGTTCAAATCGGTTGAAATCATTAAAACTGAGGCAACGCGTGGAATTATTTCATTCACAGAAGGTGATGAACAACGCATGATGTTATCTGGATTAAGAAGATTTACACGTTACAACGAATATCCAAACGTAGTCAACTTAAAAACAGAAATCGCAGATTTATTAATCGCTGAAAATAAATATACGTTCTAATTGCTAGAATTATATTGTTTGTGATAGTTATTAAAAGTGGTCAATTTTGACCACTTTTTTTATTTAAATGATTAAAAGGTATACTTTGGTATGTGATTTGCATATAATAAATTAAGTACTAGTCTTTTATATAAGTTAGTTGAGTTTCATGGTACTTAAGTTTTAGTAGAGAAAAAGGCCTCAGTTAAGAAATTAGCTGAGGTTTTTTTATGTTTTTTCAGAAAAAATTTGTAAATTGATATAGATAAATCATTGATTATAAACCTTTAAAAGAATAAATTATGGAACCACTAAATGTTATTATTGCATCGTTCATTGGTTGCATGACTGTAATTTATGCGTATTGGATATATGATGAAATTTTGTAAAAATCAGAAATGCACCTAAAGCGTATCAAGGGAATTTGAACTTGATACGCTTTTTTTGTGAATTCAAATTATATTTAAAGCAATAAAAAAAAATACACATGAAAAATATGGTGATATTAACTGGAGCTGGAATTAGTGCGGAAAGTGGAATATCAACTTTCAGAGATGCAAATGGTTTATGGGAAAATCATGACATAATGGAAGTGGCTTCCATCGAAGGCTGGAATACAAATCCAAGTTTAGTACTCGACTTTTATAACCAAAGACGTGCGCAATTAAAAGAGGTGATGCCAAATAAAGCACATTATTTTTTAGCAGAATTGGAAACTAATTTTAACGTAACAATCATAACACAAAATGTGGACAATCTTCATGAACGTGCGGGTTCTACTAAAATTATTCATTTGCATGGAGAATTAAATAAGGTCAGAAGTGTTAAAAATGAAAATTTAATTTATACATGGGAAGATGATTTAATGATGGGGGATTTTGGGGAGGATCAGGCACAACTCCGTCCACATATCGTATGGTTTGGTGAAATGGTACCTGAAATGGAATCTGCTATTGATATAGCTTCTCAAGCGGATTTATTTTTAATCATCGGAACTTCCTTACAAGTCTACCCTGCGGCATCTTTAATCGATTATGTACCAAAGCATGCGCAAATTATTTCAGTTGATCCTAATCCACTTCCGCTTGACCAACATATTTACCATATTCGTAAATCAGCTACTCAAAGTATCTCCGATTTAAAAGAAATCTTTAAAATTTAATGTTGAGGTTGAGCTAGAAGTTAATTTTATAGAATAAGAAATCAGTATCGAATGCTGTAAAGATCTTAATATGATTTGATAGGAGAATAATTAAATTATAAAGTGTTGAATGGGTCAAGGAAGAAATTGATTAATGTGATAATTTGTGAATTTGTGAATGAGATAATTCGAGAATCGCAGTCTAGACTTTTTTGGTTCGTTTTTGTGTCAAGACAAATATGAAAATATAATGCAGCTTATTTAGCTTTGTTGTTACTTCGTGGTCAGGACTACATCGAACTGGCCTTAAGTCTTGTTCTAAGTTCGTCTTACGTTATACGTGGTACGTTTTACGTTATACGTTTTGTTTTTGTAAAATGAAAATGATTAGTGAATAACTAAAAGTGAAAAATGAAAAATTACTTTTGTTCTAACTTCGTCTTACGTTATACGTGGTACGTTATAGGTTTTGTTTTTTTTGTAAAAAGTAACTTAGTTCTAAGTTCGCCTTAAGACTTACGTCTTATGCCTTACGCCTCACCATTCATAATTCATCATTTCTAATTTATAATTTATAATTAGAACGAGAAGTAAGACGAAAACCAGTAAAAACAAGAGGAACGTAGAACGTCTGACGTAAAACGTATCAGGTGTATAAAAAATATTTCACCGAGGTTCAGTGAGTTAGGGATAAAAGTGAAAATAATTCCCAAAACCATTTGGAAAAACGAATTATGTTGCCCTATATTTGCACTCTCAATACGAAAGAAGAGTAGTATTGAAAACTTGAAATCGCGAAGAAGTAAACTTATTAATGAGAGATGAGAATTAAGATTATTCTTAATAGAGTCTTGAAAAAATAAAACTTCAAAAATTTTTAAAAAAGATTTTGCAGTTTAAAAATAAGTATTACCTTTGCAACCGCAAACAACGAAAGAAGTTTGCTTGAATTGAGAAGTTCATTTGAAATTACAATATAGACAGAAGAAATAAAAGCCGAATATAAATTAGGTCAATCCTTAAATAATAGAGTCATAAGGAAATTCGAAGTTGTAAAACATAAGCAGAAATGCTAAAAGAAATTATTTACAATGGAGAGTTTGATCCTGGCTCAGGATGAACGCTAGCGGGAGGCTTAACACATGCAAGCCGAGGGGTAGAGATAGCTTGCTGTCTTGAGACCGGCGCACGGGTGCGTAACGCGTATGCAACTTGCCCTACTGAAAGGGATAGCCCAGAGAAATTTGGATTAATACCTTATAATAAATTTCATTGCATGATGAGATTTTGAAAGATTTATCGCAGTAGGATAGGCATGCGTCAGATTAGCTAGTTGGTGAGGTAACGGCTCACCAAGGCGATGATCTGTAGGGGGCCTGAGAGGGTGAACCCCCACACTGGTACTGAGACACGGACCAGACTCCTACGGGAGGCAGCAGTGAGGAATATTGGACAATGGGTGAAAGCCTGATCCAGCCATCCCGCGTGAAGGATGACGGCCTTATGGGTTGTAAACTTCTTTTATATGGGGATAAACCTACTCACGTGTGAGTAGCTGAAGGTACCATATGAATAAGCACCGGCTAACTCCGTGCCAGCAGCCGCGGTAATACGGAGGGTGCAAGCGTTATCCGGATTTATTGGGTTTAAAGGGTCCGTAGGCGGACCAATAAGTCAGTGGTGAAAGCCCATCGCTTAACGATGGAACTGCCATTGATACTGTTGGTCTTGAGTGAGGTTGCAGTGGCTGGAATGTGTAGTGTAGCGGTGAAATGCTTAGATATTACGCAGAACACCAATTGCGAAGGCAGGTCACTAAGCCTCAACTGACGCTGATGGACGAAAGCGTGGGGAGCGAACAGGATTAGATACCCTGGTAGTCCACGCCGTAAACGATGGATACTTGCTGTTGGGCGCAAGTTCAGTGGCTAAGCGAAAGTTATAAGTATCCCACCTGGGGAGTACGTTCGCAAGAATGAAACTCAAAGGAATTGACGGGGGCCCGCACAAGCGGTGGAGCATGTGGTTTAATTCGATGATACGCGAGGAACCTTACCAAGGCTTAAATGCATAATGACGTATTTGGAAACAGATATTTCTTCGGACAGAATGCAAGGTGCTGCATGGCTGTCGTCAGCTCGTGCCGTGAGGTGTTAGGTTAAGTCCTGCAACGAGCGCAACCCCTATCATTAGTTGCCAGCGTTTAAAGACGGGGACTCTAATGAGACTGCCAACGCAAGTTGAGAGGAAGGTGGGGACGACGTCAAGTCATCACGGCCCTTACGTCTTGGGCTACACACGTGCTACAATGGTAAGTACAGAGGGCAGCTACCTGGCGACAGGATGCGAATCTCGAAAACTTATCTCAGTTCGGATTGGAGTCTGCAACTCGACTCTATGAAGCTGGAATCGCTAGTAATCGCATATCAGCCATGATGCGGTGAATACGTTCCCGGGCCTTGTACACACCGCCCGTCAAGCCATGGAAGCTGGGGGTACCTGAAGTCGGTGACCGTAACAGGAGCTGCCTAGGGTAAAACTGGTAACTAGGGCTAAGTCGTAACAAGGTAGCCGTACCGGAAGGTGCGGCTGGAACATCTCATTTTTAGAGAACGACGAATTTTCTTCTATTTATAGAAGATTGACCTTTGTTCGGTTTTATTTTACTGTCATATACTAGTAATTAGTAAAAAGTAAATAGTAATTAGAAAATCTAAGTACTTATTACTAACGACTGAAAACTAGAAATATAGACCACTCTTTAAGAGTATTAAAGAGTCTCATAGCTCAGCTGGTTAGAGCGCTACACTGATAATGTAGAGGTCGGCAGTTCGAGTCTGCCTGAGACTACAACGTAAAACGTTTAACGTCGTACGTAATACGTAAAAAGAGGGGGATTAGCTCAGCTGGCTAGAGCGCTTGCCTTGCACGCAAGAGGTCATCGGTTCGACTCCGATATTCTCCACGAAGTCCTAACGGACAAGAAGAGTTCATTGACATTATTAGAAAAAGATAACAAGAAATTGTTAACGACATACAATCAAACAGAGATTAAGAAATTAATCAAAGCAATATAGAATTAAATAATTAAACGATTTAATTCGGCAAATTGAAGGTATACAATTAAACAAAAACGAGTAAGATTAACATAACCGCTCATTATTATGACGGTTAAATTATGAAAAAAGTTACTAAGGGCGTACGGCGGATGCCTAGGCTTTGAGAGGCGATGAAGGACGTGATAAGCTGCGATAAGCTACGGGGAGCGGCACATACGCATTAATCCGTAGATTTCCGAATGGGACAACCCGGCATGTTGAAGACATGTCACTCTGATTTATCAGAGAGCGAACGTTGGGAACTGAAACATCTAAGTACCAATAGGAAAAGAAATCAATTGAGATTCCGTAAGTAGTGGCGAGCGAACGCGGATTAGCCCTAAAGACTTTATAATGCTAGCAGAATAACCTGGAAAGGTTAACCGAAGAGGGTGATAGTCCTGTAAGCGAAAGTGTTATAAGGTTGATAACGAGTAAGGCGGAACACGAGAAATTCTGTCCGAATATGGGAGGACCATCTTCCAAGGCTAAATACTCCTCAAAGACCGATAGTGAACTAGTACTGTGAAGGAAAGGTGAAAAGCATATCGAATAGATAGTTGAAATAGAACCTGAAACCGTACGCCTACAAGCGGTCGGAGCTCTACGGAGTGACGGCGTGCCTTTTGCATAATGAGCCTACGAGTTAATGTCACTGGCAAGGTTAAGTACTTCAGGTACGGAGCCGAAGCGAAAGCGAGTCTGAATAGGGCGATAGAGTCAGTGGTATTAGACGCGAAACCTTGTGATCTACCCATGGGCAGGTTGAAGCTTTGGTAACACAAAGTGGAGGACCGAACCGGTTGACGTTGAAAAGTCTTCGGATGACCTGTGGGTAGGGGTGAAAGGCCAATCAAACTGGGAAATAGCTCGTACTCCCCGAAATGCATTTAGGTGCAGCGTTTAGTGAAGTATATTAGAGGTAGAGCTACTGATTGGATGCGGGGGCTTCACCGCCTACCAATTCCTGACAAACTCCGAATGCTAATATATGTTTCTAGGCAGTGAGGGCATGGGTGCTAAGGTCCATGTCCGAGAGGGAAAGAACCCAGACCATCAGCTAAGGTCCCCAAATATATGCTAAGTTGAAAAAACGCGGTTGGATTGCATTGACAGCTAGGATGTTAGCTTGGAAGCAGCTATTCATTTAACGAGTGCGTAACAGCTCACTAGTCGAGCGATCCGGCATGGATAATAATCGGGCATAAGCATATTACCGAAGCTATGGATTCATACTTATGTATGACTGGTAGGGGAGCATTCTAACGGCGCAGAAGTCACCTGGTAATGGGTGGTGGAGCTTTTAGAAAAGAAAATGTAGGCATGAGTAACGATAAAATAAGTGAGAAACTTATTCGCCGTAAGACTAAGGTTTCCTAAGCTATGCTAATCAGCTTAGGGTTAGTCGGGTCCTAACACGAACCCAAACGGGGTAGTGGATGGCAAACGGGTTAATATTCCCGTACCTGCACTCAATAAAAGTGACGAATGATTGTAGGAGGTGCGTGCTGACGGAATAGCACGTTGAACCTGCGTAAAGCAGGGATAGTACACAAATCCTTCGGGTGGCGTGATAATCCTCTGAAAATTGTTCCAAGAAATAGCGAGATGTGCAGCCCGTACCGTAAACCGACACAGGTGGTCGAGGAGAGTATCCTAAGGCGCTCGAGTGAGTCATGGTTAAGGAATTAGGCAAAATAGACCTGTAACTTCGGGAGAAAGGTCGCTGGCGTAAGTCAGCCGCAGTAAAAAGGCCCAGGCGACTGTTTATCAAAAACACAGGACTCTGCAAAATCGAAAGATGACGTATAGGGTCTGACACCTGCCCGGTGCTGGAAGGTTAAGGAAGGGGGTTAGCTTCGGCGAAGCTCTTAACTGAAGCCCCAGTAAACGGCGGCCGTAACTATAACGGTCCTAAGGTAGCGAAATTCCTTGTCGGGTAAGTTCCGACCTGCACGAATGGTGTAACGATCTGGGCACTGTCTCAACCATGAGCTCGGTGAAATTGTAGTATCGGTGAAGATGCCGGTTAATCGCAACGGGACGAAAAGACCCTGTGAACCTTTACTATAGCTTTGTATTGACTTCGGGTAAATAATGTGTAGGATAGGTGGGAGACTATGAAGCAGGTTCGCTAGGATTTGTGGAGTCATTGTTGAAATACCACCCTTTATTTACTTGGAGCCTAACTCCTTATTAGGAGGACAGTGCATGGTGGGTAGTTTGACTGGGGTGGTCGCCTCCAAAAGAGTAACGGAGGCTTTCAAAGGTACCCTCAGCACGCTTGGTAACCGTGCGTAGAGTGTAATGGCATAAGGGTGCTTGACTGTGAGGCCAACAAGCCGAGCAGGTGCGAAAGCAGGACATAGTGATCCGGTGGTTCCGTATGGAAGGGCCATCGCTCAAAGGATAAAAGGTACTCCGGGGATAACAGGCTAGTCTCCCCCAAGAGCTCACATCGACGGGGAGGTTCGGCACCTCGATGTCGGCTCGTCACATCCTGGGGCTGGAGAAGGTCCCAAGGGTTGGGCTGTTCGCCCATTAAAGTGGCACGCGAGCTGGGTTCAGAACGTCGTGAGACAGTTCGGTCTCTATCTGTTGTGATCGTTAGAAGTTTGAGCGGACTTGACTCTAGTACGAGAGGACCGTGTTGAACAAACCTCTGGTGTATCAGTTGTGCCGCCAGGTGCACCGCTGAGTAGCTACGTTTGGATGAGATAAGCACTGAAAGCATATAAGTGCGAAACTCGCCGCAAGATTAGACTTCTTTAAAGGGTCGTGGCAGACTACCACGTTGATAGGCTATAGATGTAAAGGCAGTGATGTCAAAGTCGAGTAGTACTAATTACCCATAAACTTTTTCAAATATTAATTTAACCGTCATAGAGAAGGTTAGTTAATCTTATTTGAATTGTATACTGGATTGTATAAGCAAGAGTATTTGTATTCAATTATCTAATAATGTCAAAAATAGATTAGGAATCAAACCTAATTAAAAATATCTAAGAAATTAGGGTGGTTATAGCGAAAGGGCTCACCTCTTCCCATTCCGAACAGAGAAGTTAAGCCTTTCAGCGCCGATGGTACTGCTATTGCGGGAGAGTAGGTCGCCGCCAGTCTTTATTTAAATCCTCAATCATTTATTTGGTTGGGGATTTTTTTTTATGCTATAAGCTGTAGGCTTTATGCTATAGGCTTTAAATCTTTACTTTGCTAATGTTTCGTGCTGAATGAAAGATTTCCGGTGTCTGAGGTTCTCGAAGACAAAGGAAATCGGCACTTCGAGAACCTCAGTGACCGATTTTTGTATGTGAATAAATAATTTTGAGCAAAAAGATTAGTGAATAACTAAAAGTGAAAAGTGAAAAGTGAAAAGTGAAAAGTGAAAAATTTACTTTTGTTCTAACTTCTAACTTCTAACTTCTAACTTCTAATTACTACTCCAACTCCACCTAACGCTCCACTTAATTCTCTTTATAGCATATAAAATTTTGTTAAATATTCGATTAAATTCTATTGTTTAATTAAGTTTGAAGAAGAATTACAAACGGTTGGAAAAGGATCTAGAAATAATAAATTTAGTAGGAAATCAGCAGATTGAACAGGCTTTTAAACTTCTGGTGAATACTTATCATCAAAAAGTTTATTGGCAAGTCCGTCGCATGGTATTGATCCATGAAGATGCAGATGATGTCACTCAAAATATATTTATTAAAATCTTTCAAAATCTTTCAACCTTTCGAAATGAATCCAAATTGTCATCTTGGATTTTTCGAATTGCTTATAATGAAGCCATAAATTTTATCCAAAAACGGGCGAAAGAAAACCATTATTCTTCGGAAGGTTATACCAAAGAAATTGTTGACCATTTAGAAGAAGATCAGTATTACAGTGGAGATGAAATTGATTTGAAATTGCAAAAGGCCATTGCACAATTACCCGAAAAACAACGTGTAATTTTTATGATGAAATATTATGATGAAATGAAATACGAAGAAATTTCAGGGATTCTAGAAACATCAGTAGGAGCATTAAAAGCGAGTTATCATCATGCTGTAAAAAAAATTGAGCAATTTATTAAACAATCCGATTAAACCTTTGTATATTAATGTTGTCTAATGTATACAATGAAAGATTTAAAATTTAAACATCACAAAAATTTTACCACCCCTGAAAACTACTTTGATCAATTAGAAAAATCCATTCTAAATGAAACGAAACGGTTTGAAGATGGGGCTTCTTTCGATGTGCCTGAAAATTATTTTTCAAGGTTAGAAACAAAATTAATTTCTACTGCTCTCCCTCACAAAAAATCAAAATGGATAAGCTTGTGGTGGGCTGCAGCTTCGGTAGCAGCTTGTTTATTGGTATTTGTAATACTTTATTCAAATGATACGGAATCTACGCCTGAATCTTCTCCATTCGTTATGGATTCGAAGAGTTATGAAGCTGAAGTAGACCCTGAAGTTGAAGAAGCAGTGTATGAATCATTATACAAATCGTATTTCGTAGATGAAGACATAAAAAAATCGTCTAACGAAATTTCATTAGACGATTTGGATCATTTTTATGCAGAAAAGCAATTGTCTAGCACGCGTTAAACAATTTCTGCATTAATATTACGATTCAATAACTCTGTACAACGAGGTTTTAGATCTTCATATGACCCTGTTAGTACCTCACATTTTCCTTTGTAATGAATTAAAATTGTACATTGCTCTGCTTGTTCAGGCGTATGATCACACACATCAATTAATGATTCAATTACCCAATCAAACGTATTAATATCATCATTATAGACGATGATTTGATATTTCTTAGATTCTTGTTCTAAAACTTCAACATCCGAATCATATTCAGTTTCCCATTGTGGTTTCGTTGAAAATTTAATCATAATCTTATTTTTTGAAATGTAATGCAATCCATTCGTTTCGTTGTTTTTTCGAAACAAACGTTAGATTTTTATCGACACAAAATGCGTGAATATCATCGAAATCTTGTTCCATTAATCCACTTAAGAATAAATCTCCACCTTCATTTAAAACGTTGATGTATGAAGGAATTTGAGCCATTAAAATATTTTTATTAATGTTGGCTAAAATCACATCAAAATGTTTAGAACCCAATAACGAATGATCACCCATCTTTGCATCTAGGCTTACTCCATTACGCTTTCCATTTTCGATTGAATTCTCGACTGCCCATTCATCAATGTCGATGCATTCAGCATAATTGGCATTCTTTTTCATGGCTAAGATGGCTAAAATTGAAGTTCCACACCCCATATCAAGAATGTCTTTTCCATCAAAATCCGTTTCTAAAATATATTCAACCATTAAATGCGTTGTCGAGTGATGCCCCGTTCCAAATGACATTTTTGGTTGAATGACAATTTCGTAAGGAATATTTTCAATTGTTTCATGAAATTCAGCACGAATTAAACACTGATCGTTTACAAGGATAGGTGTAAAATTTTCCTCCCAAGTGGCATTCCAGTTTTGCTGCTCTATCTCTGTACGAACATACGAATATTCTGCTCCTTCTAAATCGTCTAATGCAGTTAAAGCCGCTTTGATCTCTTCTTCGTTCTCTTGAGTAGCTGGAATGTAAGCATCAAATCCTGTCTCATTTTCTAAAAAACTTTCAAAAGGTAATTCAGAAATAGTAGCGATAATGATTTCATTCCATGGCTCAGGTTGAGCAACCTGAAATTTATATTCGATGTAATTTGTCATATTCTTCAATTAAAAAAGCTTGTTTCTAAGCCAAGTGCAAATTTACAACTTGGATTTTGAAACAAGCTTATATTCTTGATAAATTATCGTTATTTGATTGCTGCAATGATTTTTGTGAAGTCTTCAACTTTTAAAGATGCTCCCCCAACTAAACCTCCATCGATATCCGGTTGAGCGAATAATTCTTCAGCATTTGCTGCATTTACACTACCTCCATATAAAATCGAAGTCCCATTAGCCAGATCTTCACCGAATGCATCTTTTAAAACAGAACGAATGTAAGCATGAATTTCTTGTGCTTGTTCAGGAGAAGCTGTTTTTCCTGTTCCAATAGCCCAAACTGGTTCGTAAGCAATCACCACTTTAGTTAAATTTTCCACTTTTTGAGGCTGTAAAGCATTTAATACTTGTGATTTTACCACTTCAAAATGTTTATCCGCTTCACGTTCTTCTAATTTTTCTCCTATACAGAAAATAGGCGTAATTTCTTTCGCGAATAATTGTTCTAACTTTTGAGCAATAATAGCATCCGATTCGTGTTGATATGCTCTTCTTTCAGAGTGACCCACAATCACACAATTAATTCCAATACTATCCAATTGTTCAGCCGATACATCTCCCGTATAAGCCCCTTTTTCAGCCGCGGCTACATCTTGAGCTGCAACCGTGATATAATCGTTATCTACTGTCTCTTGGATCGCTTGTAAATAGATAGAAGTTGGAGCAATCACCACTTGTGCAGTACTAGGATGGTGAGCTACATATTCGTTTAAATCATTGGCCAATTGTAAAGCTTGTTCAAACGACAAATTCATTTTCCAATTTCCAGCAACAATTTTATTTCTCATAGTTTTATAATTTCGTATGTTTTTTATTTGATTCGTACACGTGGATCTAATACACCGTATAAGATATCAATAATGATATTAATAACAATAAACATGACCGCAATAACCAAAACGGATCCCATGACAATCGGTAAGTCTAAGGTGTTTAGTGCATTCACAATTTCTTTGCCTAAGCCATTCCATCCAAAGATAAATTCTACAAATACAGCCCCAGCTAACATGGATGCAAACCATCCCGAAATTGCTGTGATTACAGGATTTAAAGCATTGCGTAAAGCATGTTTTAGAATTACGGTTTTCTTCGATAATCCTTTCGCATAAGCCGTGCGAATGTAATCTTGGCTTAATACTTCTAACAACGAGTTTCGTGTTAATTGTGTAAATACAGCTAACGGTCTAGATCCTAAGGTTAGGGCTGGAAGAATTAAATTTTTTAAGGTCAAATGTTTTCCTTCTCCTAAATCATCCACTTCATATAAACTCCCAATCATATTTAAATGGGTGACTTCGTGCAATAGAAAAGCAAAAATATAAGCAATAATAATGGCTGAAAAGAAGGAAGGAATACTCATCCCAAAACTGGTAATGACTAAAAGGGAACGATCGATCCAACTGTCCTTCACTAAAGCCGATATTATTCCTAATGCAATTCCTATGATGGTCGCCAAAACAATGGCTGCAACTGCTAATACAATGGTATTGGGTAGCGTTTCAGCGATGATTGTAGCAACAGATTTACCTTGTTTTTGAAAAGAAGTACGTAAAAAAGGTTTTTTGATGACCATCGCATTTTGTCCGAAAGACGCAATTTCATGATATTCATATTTTCCAGAACTTAAAGAAGTATACGTCGATTCTTTTGTTTGGTCATCGTGGAAGGAAATGGGAGACAAATCATTAAGATAATACAAATATTGTTTCCAAACCGGTTGATCAAGGCCTAGATTTTTACGTATCTGTGCCAATTGTTCAGGATCTTCTTTTTGATCCAACATCATTCGCGCCGGATCTCCAGGAAGTACAGTAAATAAAAGGAAAACTACGGTTACCACGCCAAAAAGGGTTAAGAAACCGTAGAATATTTTATTGATGATGTAATGGATCATCGAATTATAATTTTTGCGCTAATTGTTCAACAGTAGGGAAATCATTATCGTGGTATTTGGCTTTCACCACTCCATTGGAAATTAAAACCACGCCTGGATTCGAACGTATAATGGTTTTCATCGTGGTTTGATCCATAAAACAAATGGGTGATGTTACCTCTTTTAATGGATTGTTTGAAACGACAACTACTTCAAATCCTTTGGCTCTTCCTTCGTTTGTAATGGAATTGATTCGAGTGGATTGTGCAGCAGTAATTCTTTCAGCAAATGGAACGACAATTAAAATGACTTTGGGATGCGATAAATAATAAGATGTTTTATCTTCCCCATTGCAATCAAAATAAAAATCATGGATGGGCGCTTCGTATCCTTTTTGATCGATGACATTTTTGGTTTTATCGACATCCATTTCCCAAACAGAAACGTCTTGATATAATTTTTGACTGATGTATTTTTTGTCATCCACCACAATCGTAGCCCCGTCTAATTTATTCTTTAATGTAAATAACGTTTTATATGTTGTAGGTTGGAATCCGAGTTCTTCCGCAGATTTCATTCCATGGACTAAATCTTTACCGACAGCATATGCTCTAAAATCAATCATTGGCAAATGATTAATCCCGATATACGAAATGATAATCGAAGCGATGGTAGCAATCGTGACAAGAGCTATATTAAGCGGTTGGATAAATAAGGGTTGAATATATCGATTGCCGATTACCAAAATAACGATTAAAACAGTTAATACGACATCTTTATAAAATGATGTCCAAGGTTCTAATTTTAAAGCATCTCCAAAACATCCACAATCTGTTACTTTATTAAAATAAGCCGAGTAGAAGGTAAGAAAGGTAAAAAATAAGATCGTTACCAATAATGCGTAAGTTGTAAATTTTCGGAATAATCCCAATAACAATAAAACGCCCAGAACAATTTCAAAAATGGAAAAGAATGTAGCTAATGGTAAACTGACATCCATTAAAAATGGAATATTTAAAACCCCAGGTGAAAAATATTCTTCCAATTTGAAACTTAATCCAATGGGATCTACTGCTTTTACAAATCCAGAAATGATGAATAATACTCCTACGATTATTCGTGATAATTGAACCAAGAACCTCATATATTATTTTTGTTCATTTATTAAAATTAAGGCGAAAATAGAATAATTAATCATATCTAAATAATTGGCATCTAAACCTTCCGATACAATCGTTTTACCTTTGTTATCTTCGATACTCTTAGTGCGTAAAACTTTTTGATAAATTAAATCCGTAATCGAACTAACACGCATATCACGCCATGCTTCTCCATAATCATGATTTTTTTTCATCATCAGGTCATGAGCCATGGTAGCGTATTTATCGTAATAAGCTACCGCTTGATCAGTTGTTAAATCTGGTTGATCCGCAAAACCTAACTCCAATTGGACCAAGGCCATAATGGCATAGTTGATGATTCCGATGAATTCACTTTCTTCGCCTTCATCTACCATACGTTCTGTCGATTCTTGTAACGTACGAATACGACTGGCTTTGATAAAAATTTGATCCGTTAACGAAGGCAATCGTAATACGCGCCATGCTGGACCATAATCTTGTAGTTTTTTCGTATATAAATCCCTACATTGGGCAATGATATCGTTAAATTGTTTTGACGTATTTTTCATAATTTCGTTATTGAATTCAAAAATATTAGAATTCGCTCATGTATACAACTTCTAAGATATGACAATTAATTGTAATGGTCGATTAATCGATTTAAGTGAACCTAAAATAATGGCTATTTTAAATACGACTCCCAATTCATTTTATGATGGGGGTAGCCATGTGGATATGGATTCAATTCTTTCTAAAGTAGAAGAATACATCAAGTACGGTGCAGAAATAATTGATGTAGGGGGCTATTCGACGAAGCCAGGAGCAGAAGAAGTTTCAGAGGAAGAAGAATTGCAACGTACCATACCTGTGATTGAAAAATTAATGGAAAAATATCCTCAGCTGATCCTATCGATTGATACTTTTCGTGGGAATGTGGCACGTGCCGCTGTAAAAGCTGGAGCATCCATTATAAATGATGTTTCAGGATTTGAACTGGATGATGAAATGTTACCTGCCATAGCCGAATTAAGGGTGCCTTATATTTTGATGCATATGAAAGGGACACCGCAGACAATGCAGGATAATCCATCCTATGAAGATATAGCGTTAGAAGTAAATCAGTATTTTTCTGAAAAAATTGCTCGTTTACGTGCATTAAAAGTCAATGATATTATTTTGGATCCAGGATTTGGGTTTGCCAAAACTTTAGCACATAATTATGAATTGTTTTCGAAGATGGAAGTGTTAGGATTTGGACAATATCCATTGTTGGTTGGAATTTCCAGAAAATCGATGATCTATAAATTTTTCGGAACAACACCTCAGGAAGCTTTAAATGGAACAACGGCATTGAATATGGTTGCTTTGCAAAAAGGAGCCAAAATTTTACGTGTTCATGATGTAAAAGAAGCAGCGGAAACTTTAAAAATTTATCACGCATTACAAGGAAAGCTTGAACAATAAAAAAGGCTCCCTTATGGGAGCCATTATTTTTAATCGATAATTTCACTGTTCGGAAATTCGACTTTAAATGTATCAATAATAATTTCTTCTTTCGCGATAATTTGCCAATGCGAATCTTTGACTAATTCTAAGACTACTTCGTTTTCATATAAGTTTTCGTCTTCGATGTTCACGTAAAGATTTTTTTCATTGCGATCACCAATCACTAATGCTTCAGTGACTGTTTCCATTTTATGGCTTAAATTGACTAAGGCTTCAAAATCAACAATAATTCCATCCTGTTGATCAATCACTTCTTGTAATTCGAAAACAGAATATTCATCTGTTTCACTTTCACCATCAATCCAAAGAATTTTCCAAAAGTAACCTTCGATGTTTTGAATGGGTTGAACCACTTGTTCTAAATCAATCGAAAGTTCTGCTTTATTTTCTCCGTATATTTCTATTTTGTACATAATCTTCTTTTCTTCCGTACAAAATTACAAAAACCATTTCAGCTATAATTCGATTTGAGCCAAATTTGATGGGATCGTCAATGGAACCCATTGGTAACGATGATTATTCTTATCGATGTAACCCAAACCTGGCCAAGGCAAATGCATCGCAAAAAGCAATTGACGCTGTTGATAAGCTTCTTCTAAAACTGTTAATCGCGTTTTAACGGCCAAGTCAAAATCGTGATCGTATTTAATTCCATATTCTGGGTAACGGACTAATATCGGTGAGTGTACAAGATCAGCAATATGTGTTAATGTTTTATCAGATTGCGTAATTTCAAACGCTAAATGTCCAGGAGTATGTCCCGGTGTTTCAATTACTTTAATATTTTCAAACAAAACATCACCTTGTTTTAGATAAGTTAAGTGAGTTTGTATTTTATTCAGAATAGTTTTCGTTGAAGCGTGATCACTATTCATCCAAAAATCAAATTCTTTTTTACTCACGTAATACTTGGCATTTTTGAATGCAAAACTTCCATCAGGCAACAAAATACCGTTGATATGATCCCCGTGTGCATGCGTTAAAATAATATCGGTAACGCGATGTGGTTCGATATTCGAAGCTTGCATTTGTTCAATAAGGCGCCCTATATTTTCATTTTTTCCAAGTCCATTTCCTGTATCAAACAAAATGTATTGATGACCCTTTTTAATCAAAAGAAGATTGAGTGAAAAGGCGATCGGTTGTTGGTCCAGAAATGTTTCTTTTCGTGCGTGGTTAAATTCAGTTTCAGTTTGTTGTGGAGCAATGAGTGGAAAAGGTTCTTTTAGTACATTACTGCCATCAGAAAACACAAAGAGTTCTAAGTTACCCAATTTTAAACGTAATGCGTTGGGTGTTATCGCTTTTATGGAAGGAGCATTGAAAGCGTTTGAAGCTCCTAATAGCGGAAAAGCCAAACCCGAAGCGAATATCGATTTGATAAGATTTCTACGATTCATAAAAAAACGTTCAAGATGTTTCTTAAAGATAACAAATTGAACGTTTATATTTTAATGGGAATGATTCATTTCTTTCTGAATTCTTCGATCGGATTTGATGTCCATAATTTGAATGCTTTCTTTGGAAAATAATTTGAAACTGTATTCGTGTTTTTCCAACAAGTAATCATAAGGTCCTTTGGGAGCAATAAGTTTGACCAATACAGGAGCTGTTTCTAAGGAAATAAATACCAAAGCGATAAAAATGGCTGCTGTTCCTAATATCGGATGATGAGCACCTAGTTCATTTAATGCTTGCATTCGAGCGGCAAATCTATTGTAATTTTCTTCCGTTGGTTTTGCAGCCGCTAATTCATTTTCTTTCTGATCAATTAATCCGTCAATTTCCTTATTTAATTCATCCAATCGTGGTTTCATTTGTTCAGAAAAGGCTTGCATCTCTTCCAGTTTCTGTTGCTTTAATTCAGCTTTTCGTTTAGCATTAGGACCATATCCTTCACGACCAGTAGTCGTTTCAGTTGGGGTTCCAACAACTTCTTTTTCTAATTCAGCAGAAGCTAAATTGTATTCTTTTCTTAACGTATCAATTTGTGCATAAATCTTTTTACGTTCGTCATCTATAGGTTTTGCTAATTCGGAATATCTCGCATCAATGGATTGTTGAAGTTCAGCTTTGTTACGATTGACAATCACATTTAATTGCTTGTTGATTTCTTTTTCAAAGATTTTTAATTCCAAGGGTTTTGAAATGACAATACCTAATAATACCGCGACGATAATACGGGGTAAGGCTATAAAAAATTGTCGAAACCAAGCACCTTGTTTTTTCATGGAAGTAACAATGTATCGGTCCAGATTAAAAATCATTAATCCCCATAGTAAACCAAAACCAATCGCCGCATAATAATGATCAAAAATGGTGTAGAGTGCATATCCTGAAGATAAAGATGCTAAAATCCCAGTAAATAGAATAACTCCACCAATTCCCACATGTTTATTGACATCTGTTGGAGTTTTCTTTAGAAGTTCGAAACTACTGCCCGAACAAATCACTAAAAATTTTTGAATAAAATTCATTTTATAAAAATAGTACTTTGTAATACATAATAATAAAAATTATGCCAAAAAAAAGCTGACACATCATGTGTCAGCTTTATATATAAATTGGAGAATTAATTATTCACCAATTTTTACTCTCCATCCATAAGGATCTTCAACTAAACCATACTGAATGTTACGTAAAGCTGTTTTTAAGCGAAATGCAAATGATTCCTCTTCTGGTAAGATTCCAATTTCGGCACGTTCTTCACCAAATCCAATCGCATCGTATGAATTAACGACTACGGCTGTACCACATCCAAAAACTTCTTTTAACTGTCCGTTTTTGTACGCTTCATACATTTCAGCAACTTCAATTGGACGAACTTCAACGTCTAATCCCATATCTTTCGCTAAATTTAATAAAGAATCACGTGTCACTCCATTTAAAATACGTTCAGATGTAGGAGCTGTTAATAATTTGTCTCCGATACGTACCCAAACGTTCATTGTTCCCGCTTCTTCGATGTATTTGTGTTCGATAGAGTCTGTCCAAATCACTTGGTCGTATCCTTCTTTTTGTGCTTCTTCTGTAGGGAAGAAAGAGGCTGCATAGTTTCCTGCACATTTAGCATATCCAACACCACCTTGTGCTGAACGGCTATAGTAATCTGCAATTTTAACTGATAATGGTTTTTCGTAGTAAGAAGGTGCATAAGCCATTAAAATCACAAACATAAATTCTTGAGATGATCTTGCAGATACAGCTTCTTCTGTAGCAAACATGGTCGGTCTTAAGTATAAAGACGTTCCGTAGTTTTTAGGAACCCATTGACGATCTAAATCAACAATAGTTTTAATTCCATCCATAAAAATTTCGGCAGGAACTTCAGGCATACTTAAACGTTTTGCGGATAAATTAAAACGCTCAAAGTTACGATCAGGACGGAAGATAAATACTTCATCATTCTCATTTTTGTATGCTTTCATACCTTCGAAGATGGCTTGTCCGTAGTGGAAAGCCATTGCAGCTGGCGTAAATTCTAAAGGTCCGTAAGGCATGATTGTAGGTTCATCCCATTTACCATCTTTATATCTAGCCACTAACATGTGGTCTGTAAAGTTTTTTCCAAAAACTTTAGATTCAAATACTGAATCGTTAAATCTTGACTCAGCAATTTTTTCTATAATCATTGAAGTGTATATTTTGTTTGTTGCGATACCAAATATACAGTTAATTTGCACTTTTACCCAATAAAATTCTTAACTTAATCTGATGAAACGCAAAATCGTAGAAACGGAAGATGGTTCAAAAACCATTCATATTGAAGATTGGAACGAGACGTATCATTCGATCCATGGCGCTGTACAAGAGGCTTTCCATGTTTTTATAAATAATGGATTAAATTTCTATAAACATCACAAAAAACAAATAAAAATTCTTGAAATTGGACTCGGTACAGGATTAAATTCATTTATTACTTTATTGGAATCCGAGAGAAATCAACTTAATATTACCTATTTTGGTGTTGAAAAATACCCTATTGCTGCCGAAGAATTTGAGGCAGTTAATTATTTTGAAGATGTGTTTAAGTTTTATCCAGAATTGGAGACGCGTCGAGAAGAATTTTGGGGATATTATCAAAAAATGTTCGCATCCAATTGGGAGGAAATAATAGAAATCACTCCGAATTTTACCCTAAAAAAAATTGAAAAAGATTTTTTTGATTTAAATGCCCATGATGGAGATCAATTTGATTTAGTTTATTTTGATGCATTTGGATCTCAAGTTCAACCCGAGCTTTGGGAAGAAAATTTACTAAACATTGTAACCGATCTAACGAATTCATCGAGTATTATTACAACGTATGCAGCGAAAGGATCATTTAAAAGAGGACTAAAAGCCAATCATTTTACAGTAAAGAAATTTCCGGGACCTCCAGGAAAGCGTGAAATGATGGTTGGTTTTAAAAATTTTGACCATGAGTAAACCATTTAATGTAAGAGTTTATGCGCTCCTAGAGCATCAAGGAAAAATCATGATTATTCATGAACCTTTCCAGAATCAATTGATTTATAAATTTCCAGGGGGAGGGCTGGAATTTGGAGAAGGGACAAGGGAATGTTTAATTCGTGAGTTTAAAGAAGAATTAAATTTAGAGGTAGAAATTGGCGAACATTTCTATACGCAAGATTTTTTTATTCAAAACGTTTTTGATCCAACCGAGCAAATTCTTATGATTTATTATTGTGTTCAAACCACTGACGAAGCATTGGAAAATTTAAAAGTCATGGATGAAGATATTCAGGAAGTGATGTGGTGGGATAAAAAGGATTTAAATCCTGATCGCATGACATTAGCAACGGATAAAATTGTTATTGACTTATATCAAAAGAAAAACTTCGAATCTTAAGATTCGAAGTTGATTATTTTTTGGTCTTCAAAATATTGAATGATCGCATGTTTCATTAACAATGTTTGCTCGTTTGTTTTTAGAGGAGGTAACTCTTCTAATAACTCGAAATGAGGCCATCCTTCCGGATCTAAACCATCGAAACGATAGAATCCAAAGGGTTCTAAAACGCGACAAACAGCAATGTGGAGTAGATTTAATTTATCATCTTTTTTAAATCTGATCTTTCCTTTTCCTAATTCTTGTACACCAATCAAAAATAAGATGGTATCCAAATCGGGCGTTTCGCCATCGGTAAAATTAGTTTTAAAGAATTCTTCAATTTTTAACCATTTGTCATGGTTTGATGCTTGTTGAAAATTGATTTCTTTTACATCCATTGAATTAGAATTTGCGACCTCTATGGCGCATGTTAGGGTTTTGTAATTGATTCACGTTTACATTTGAAAAACGTTTCATTTGTTCGTTCATCATTTTAATTTGATCTCCGAACATTCCTTTCGAATCATTTTTCTTCGCTTCTTTAATGTAATTTTCTGCGTCACGTTTTTTTCCTTTAGCCATAGCAGCACCTGCTAATGATAAATTGGCCATCGCACGGTCGTGATCAAATGATAAACCATAATTTAAGGCATCTTTCATATATTTTTCAGATCCCGATAAATCATTGTCTTGAGCAGCAATAATTCCTTTCATATAATTGAAATATCCCATTTGTTTAGGAATTAATTGTGTTTCAGGATTTGTGATTCGATTTAACCATTTTTTTGTTTTATCCATTTCTTCTTTACGTAAGAACCAGAAAGCGATTAAAATATTTTCGTTTCTGAAATAGAAGATGACTGGAAAAACAGCTATTAATAACGCAAAAAATCCCCAACCGTATTCACGCTCAGCAAACAAGAAAATTGCTAAAACGACTAATACAGCGGCGATTACTAATTTGATGTATTTATTCATTTTATAAATTATAAATAGGATTTGATTTGTGTTGCAATATCCGACATCTCTTCGGAATCCAATTTTAATTTTGGATTTGCAAAGTTAATATCTTCCATTGAATTTAGCGGTACCAAATGTACATGAACATGTGGTACCTCTAATCCAACTACTGCTACACCTACGCGTAGACAGGGTATTGCTTGTTCTATAGCTTGCGCGACATCATACGCGAAATCCATTAAACCGGAATAGGTTTGTTTGTCGAGATCAAAGATTTTATCAACTTCTTGCTTTGGAATAACTAATACATGGCCTTTAACTAAAGGAAAGGCGTCTAAAATAGCAATGAATTGATCGTTTTCTGCAACTTTATACGATGGAATTTCTCCGTGAATGATTTTTGTAAATACGCTTGCCATAGCAATTGATTTTAAATTTTAGCTCAAAGATATTTCTAAAATCTCAAAATTTAAAGTCATTCCGTTAGGTAATGTGATTTCTGCAATTTCGTTTACAGATTTACCTAATAATCCCTTAGCAATTGGTGTATTCACTGAAATACGAGCTTTTGCTAAATCAGCTTCTGTTTCAGGAACTAGCGTGTAAACCATTTCTTGATTATTCGCTAAGTTTTTGATTTTAACTTTAGACAAGATAGAGATTTTAGAGGCGTCTAATTTAGTTTCATCAATAATACGAGAATTACCAATGCTTTCTTTTAAACGAGCAATACGAGTTTCTAATAAACCTTGAGCTTCTTTTGCTGCATCGTATTCTGCATTCTCAGATAAATCTCCTTTATCACGCGCTTCAGCAATTTGCTGTGAAATTTTTGGACGTTCAAATGTTTCTAATTCGTGTAATTCTGCACGAAGTTTCTCCAATCCTTCTTTTGTTACATATTGTATATTTGCCATAATAAATGTATTAATTATATAGTTTTACGTTATATTCTAAAAAATAAATAATCCTACGCATAACTTAATATGTGCAGGACTATTCTTAGCAAATATAATAATTATTTTAATCGAAATAGAAAATCATGAAGTTTATTAAAACGATTCTAAATAACGTTTTGGTTTTGTTGTTCCCTTTTTTGTTGTTGAATGCATGTAAGACAGATGATGGAACAGTAAGCTGTGTGCCGTTTACAACGGTGAGTCGTACCATTAATTTGAATTTACCCTTATATGTGAATTTAAATAATCCAGGGGGGTGGGCCTATATTGATGGAATTAATTCGGGATCACGTGGATTAATTGTCGTGAATACGGGGGTAGGATTTAAAGCCTATGACCGTAACGCACCTCATATCTGCCCAACCCAAAATTCGACAATTTATGTCAAAGACGATATTAAAATGGTATGTGATGAAGATGGATCGGAATGGATCTTAACGACTGGGCAACCAACAAAGGTAGCAAATCGCGCACCGAGAACTTATCAAGCCATATCAAATGGAAATCAACTAATCATAACCAACTAATATTTTTCGTGTAAAACTTGGAGGTTAATTGGGTAATTCGTACATTGATAACAAGTTAAAGTTTTTAGGGGTTTAAAATTTAACAAGTAGTTCATAAGAAATCGAATAATTGCAAAATATTTAAGAGATTAAATTTATTATGCATGAATAGAAAATATTGATTAACTTTTGGCTCTGAAATTTTTAAAACATTCTAAATTCGTTGGACAAAAGGTTCGAAAACGTTATTTTTGAAAGATTAAAAAATTTCAAACAAAACATAATTAACTATGAGCATTATCTCTCACATTTTCGCAAGACAAATTTTAGATTCACGTGGTAACCCAACAGTAGAAGTTGATGTAGTCACTGAAAATGGAATCTTAGGTAGAGCGGCTGTACCTTCAGGAGCATCTACTGGTGAATATGAAGCTGTCGAATTACGCGATGGAGGTGATTTATATTTAGGAAAAGGAGTATTAAAAGCAGTTGAAAACGTTAATGACGTGATTGCTCCAGAATTAATTGGATATTCTGTTTTCGAACAAAATTTAATCGATCAATTAATGATTGATTTAGATGGAACTGAAAATAAAGCAAAATTAGGAGCAAATGCCATCCTAGGAGTTTCTTTAGCGGTAGCAAAAGCAGCAGCTGAAGAATTAGGATTACCATTATTCCGTTATGTCGGTGGAGTTAACGCCAATACGTTACCTGTTCCGATGATGAATATTGTAAATGGAGGTTCTCACTCAGATGCTCCAATAGCATTCCAAGAATTCATGATTATGCCTGTTGTTGCAGAATCGTTCTCGGATGCTTTACGCAAAGGAACTGAAGTTTTTCATGCATTAAAGAAAATCTTACACGACCGTGGATTATCTACAGCCGTTGGAGATGAAGGTGGGTTTGCGCCAACATTTGATGGGACGGAAGATGCATTAGATACAGTAATGCAAGCCATTGAAAAAGCAGGTTATCAACCAGGTCAAGAAATTATGATTGCTTTGGATTGTGCTTCTTCAGAGTTTTATGTGGATGGAAAGTATGATTACACAAAATTTGAAGGGGAGAAGGGAGCAATTCGTACTTCAGAAGAGCAAGCCGCTTATTTAGCTGAATTATCAGAAAAATACCCCATCATTTCAATCGAAGACGGTATGGACGAAAACGATTGGAACGGATGGAAAATTTTAACGGGTAAAATCGGAGACCGCGTTCAATTAGTGGGGGATGATTTATTGGTTACGAATGTTAAAAAATTAGAACGAGCAATCGACGAAGAAACAGCAAATTCAATCCTTGTAAAATTCAACCAAATTGGTACATTAACAGAAACGATTAAAGCCGTACAAATGGCACAAAATTCTCGTTATACTGCTGTAATGTCTCACCGTTCGGGAGAAACAGAGGATGCAACAATTGCTGACTTAGCCGTAGCTTTAAACACAGGGCAAATCAAAACAGGATCCGCTTCAAGATCTGATCGTATGGCGAAATATAATCAGTTATTACGCATCGAAGAAATCTTAGGCGAAACAGCAATCTATCCTGGTTTGAAAGCATTCAAAGTGAAACGATAGTGTGATTCTGACACTGATTTATATCAGTCCGGAATTAATAAAATATATTGTAAATTACGCGTTAAATAATATAAACTAAAAAATGTCAGACAAGGTAGTATTAAGTTACGATGGAAAGGAGTTGGAGCTTCCGGTTTCAACAGGATCAATGGACGAAAAGTCAATTGATGTTTCTAAGTTAAGAGGTGCAACAGGATTAATCACAATGGACCCAGGATACAAAAACACGGGATCTTGTGAGTCTAAAATCACTTTCTTAGATGGTGAAGAAGGAAAGTTATTGTATAGAGGATATCCAATCGAACAAATTGCAGATAAATCTAATTTTGAAGAAGTAATGTACCTTTTAATCAAAGGTGAATTACCAACTCAAGAACAATTAGATGGTTTTGTGGCTGATATTAGAAAAAATACTGAAGTAGCAGAAGAAATTGTTACAATGTTAAATGCATTCCCACAGGATTCTCACCCTATGGCAATCATTTCATCATTAACTTCAGCTTTATCTGTTTTCAATGCAGATAAAATTAATGTTGTTACAGAAGAAGAAATGTACGATGCAGCAGTTACATTATTAGGACAATTCCCAGTAATTGCAGCTTGGGCTCAACGTAAAATCAAAGGTTTACCTTTAACGAAATCAGATAATACATTATCATACGTAGAAAACTTCTACCAAATGTTATTCAATGATGGTTCTGAAGGGTATAAAGCTAATCCAACAATCGTTGAAGCGTTCGACAAATTATTAATCTTACACGCTGATCACGAACAAAACTGTTCTGCATCAACTGTACGTTTAGTAGGTTCTTCTCACGCAGGTATTTTTGCTTCTATTGCAGCTGGTATCTCTGCATTATGGGGACCATTACACGGAGGTGCAAACCAAGCCGTATTAGAAATGTTAGAAGCGATCCAAAATGATGGTGGAGATGTTGCTAAATTTATTGCTAAAGCAAAAGATAAAGAAGATCCATTCCGTTTAATGGGATTCGGACACCGTGTATACAAAAATTTCGATCCACGTGCTCGTATTATCAAAGTTGCTGCTGACAATGTATTAACAACTTTAGGAATCAACGATCCAATCTTAGATATTGCTAAAGGATTAGAGCAAGCTTGTTTAGAAGACGAATACTTCAAAGCTCGTAAATTATATCCAAACGTAGATTTCTACTCAGGAATTATTTACAAAGCATTAGAAATCCCAACTGAAATGTTCACAGTAATGTTTGCTGTAGGACGTCTACCAGGATGGATTGCTCAATGGATGGAAATGCGTCAAACAAATCAACCAATCGGACGTCCACGTCAGTTATATACTGGTGCTGCGACTCGTGATTATGTTGAAATGTCTGCTAGATAATAACACATTTACATTATATTTAAAAAACTCCAAGTCTTATGACTTGGAGTTTTTTTTGTGTTTGTTCATTTGATATTCCATACTAATTGTTTAATTTTAAGAGAACTAAACGAATCATTATGAAATTTGAGAAGATCCATAACAAAGGACAAGCGCAGCTTTTTGAGAATAAATATTTGGAAATGTTAACCAAAGGACACCCTGCTGTTATTTGGGGGATGTATATCCCAATTTTATCCTATATTTTATATACTGGTTATACTTCTTTTCAATTATCACTTCAATTGATCATAGGTCTATTTTTGGGTGCCATGGTTTTTTGGACCATTTTCGAATATTTTGCCCATCGCTATTTGTTTCATTGGACGACTGAACATCCAAAATTGCAAAAAGTAGTGTATATCTTTCATGGGAATCACCATCATTATCCAAGAGATAAACAACGATTGTTTATGCCTCCTGTTCCAAGTATAATTTTAGCATCCATTATTTTTGGAATTCAATATTTGATTTTAGGACGATATGTGTTTGGTTTTTTTCCTGGATTTATGTTGGGCTATCTTTTATATGCGTCCATGCATTATTTAATTCATGCAGTAGCACCACCATTTAAATTTATGAAACCTTTATGGCGTAATCATCATCTGCACCATTATAAGAATGAAGAACTGGGATTTGGCGTTTCAAATACGTTTTGGGATCGTGTATTTGGTACCATGTTCGATTTAAATAAAGAAAAGGAAGATAAAGAGAAAGTAAAAGAATTAATGTTCGAGAAAAAGAAATAATGATACATCCTTATCATTCCCATAAGGGAATTTAAAATTAGACCTACGACTTTGAGGCTTTTCGTCAAGGAAGATTGGAGAAATTAGGTCTATTGGTTGTAAGTTTTAGTTGTGAAGAAATTAAAAATTATTGAAATCATACGATTGAAAATTTGAAAGCTATACGAAACGAAAGAATTTATTCTTTTGAGTAACTTCCTCCTTTTGAAGATGGATTAGGGGGAATGTTTAAAATAATTTATTTATCTTCATTGATTATAAAATTACACATGAAAAAATACAATTTCTTGATCGCTTTAGGATTAGTAACATCTATTTCGCAAGCGCAATATTCAAAAGAAAAACATACCGAGTATGTTAAAACGTTAGCTTCAGATGAAATGGAAGGACGTGCGTTTGGAACAGAAGGAGGGAAAAAAGCAGCAGATTATATTGCCAATCATTTTAAAGCCAATGGTCTTAAACCATGTGTCGGAAATTCGTATTTAATTCCATTTGAACATAAAGAAAAAACAGGTTACAATGTGTGCGGTATCCAAGAAGGAAAATCGGATGATATTGTAGCGTTTGGAGGTCATTTTGATCATGTAGGTAATCACGGCAAAGGAGAAGATAAGATCTATAATGGCGCGGATGATAATGCTAGTGGAACATCAGTTGTAATGGCATTATCGGATTATTTTAAAAAGAAAAAACCTGCAAAGAGCATCATGTACATGGCGTTTGACGCGGAAGAAATTGGTTTAATAGGTTCAGGCAAATTAGTAGAAAACCCTGAATTTGCGAAATATTTACCAAAAATGGAAGTTATGCATAATCTTGAGATGTTAGGAACTGTTTCAGCTTTCGGGGAAGGGAAAGTGTATATGACAGGAAGTGATCGCTCGGATTTAAAAGACTTGATGAATCAAAATTCATGTAAAACATTTCGCATTTCAGATGATCCTTATTTAAAACAAAATTTATTTATGCGTTCGGATAATGTTCATTTTTATAAAAAAGGAGTGATTTCCCATGCATTATCGACCGTAAATATGGAAACCCAAAAACATTACCACCAACCCAATGATGAATTTGATGTAATTGATATGGATAATTTATCGGCAATAACTAAAGGTATTGGTCGTGCTTCCCACAAAATGATGAAAAAAAACATCAAAGCGAAATATAAATCATAATTGATATTTCAATGGTGGATGAAAATATAAATTAAAACAAATGGTAAAAACATTAAATACGATAAGTATAGGAATTGTCATCGTATTATTAGCCTTATTTATCTCTGAAAAATTTTATCCTATCGAGGGATTCGAATTGCTGTATCAAAAGAAATTTTATCTGGCCATTGCTTATTTAGTGGTTAGAGTATACAGAAATTTTGTGCTGAAGAAAAATTAATAGTTAAGATTTGAATGATTCGAAATAAAAAAGTAGTTATTTAATTACTTTTTATTTTTTTTAACGTACCTTACATAAGAATCTTAGGTATATGATAGATGCACAATTTTATAAAGGTAGTTTACAACCAATATTACTTAAATTATTAAATGATAATGGTAAAATGTATGGTTACGAAATAATACAAAAAATAAAGGCTTTGTCTAATAATGAATTCGAGATAAAAGAAGGTGCATTGTATCCTATTTTACATAAACTAGAAGCTGAAAATTTAGTTGATGTAGAAGCTGTAAAGATCGATGGTCGTATACGAAAGTATTATCGTTTGACTGAATTTGGAGAGAAGGAAACAGTTAATCGTCTAAATTCATTAAAAGATACAATTCAACAAATTCAGAATTTAATTGATCCTAAACTTATTTAAAATGAAAAAATTAACTGAGAAGGAAATTCAAAAATTATTTGATTTCACAAAGAAGCATTATGTGGAATATTATGATTTACAATTAGAATTAGTTGACCATTTGGCATGTGGAATTGAAGAGCAATGGAATATAGATAATAGTATTACTTTTGATGATGCATTAAATATGGAATTCAAAAAGTTTGGGGTTTTTGGTTTTTCTGATATTGTTGATCAACGAAAATTAGAGCTTCAGAAGAAATATAAAAAGGTTATTAATAACGCAATTGTAGATCATCTAAAAAAGAAAGAATATGTTGGATTAATGTTATTATTTTCAATTATTTATTTCTTATTTACACTTTTAGACGCTGAAATTACCTTTATAGTAGCTATCGTTCTTTTCTATAGCATTGGTATTTATCAATTGGTACGATTAAATAATCAATATAAATTAAAAACTAAGGAATTGGGTACAAAGCTAGTATTGGTGGAAACAATATATAAAAATTTTATATCGATTTCTGCTGCTTCAGCATTTTTTAATTTAGGTATACAATCAATATTACATCTAAATGTAAATTTTCTTTATGTAAATATTGGTGTAGCTATAATACTACCTTTCTTATATTTGATACTATATGTTTCGTGTTATTATCTCCCCAAACATTCAGATGAAATATTGAAGGATTTATGTTCAGAATATCAATTAATAATGAAATAATAAAAGCTCCAAATGGAGCTTTTCTTGTGTATATTTTAATCGTTTTTCTGTAATAAGAATTTATAAATTAATCCTCCCACGATAGCACCAGCGATAGGAGCTACCCAGAATAACCAGAGTTGTGGAACAAATTCTCCACCTGCAAAAATAGCTTGCGATGTAGAACGTGCAGGATTAACAGATGTGTTGGTAATTGGAATAGAAATCAAGTGGATTAATGTTAAAGCTAATCCAATGGCAATACCTCCAAATTTCCCATTCGCATATTTATCTGTTGCTCCTAATATTACAATTAAAAAGAAAGCCGTTAAAACAAATTCTGCTAAAAAAGCAGCAGTTACAGAATAGCCGTGTGGTGATAAAGCCCCATAACCGTTGGAAGCGAATGCTCCTGCTTTAGTATTGTCAATCGAAAATTCTGCATTTCCACTAGCAATTAAGTATAATACTCCTGCTGCAGCAATTCCACCTAATACTTGCGAAATGATGTATGGTAACAATTGCTTTGCATCAAATCTCCCTCCAGCGAACAGACCAAAAGATACTGCTGGATTAAAATGTCCACCTGAAATGTGCCCCACAGCATAGGCCATAGTAAGAACAGTTAAACCAAAAGCAAGTGATACCCCAGCGTATCCAATTCCTAGTTCAGGAATGCCAGCCGCGAAAATTGCACTCCCACAACCTCCAAAGACTAACCAAAAAGTACCGAAAAACTCGGCAGCATAATTTTTCATATTTATTTATAATTGTTTAGGTCGTATGAAGTTAAGGATAAAAAAGATGGAATTAATTTTTTGCAAAAAAAAACGCCCCGAAAATTCGGGACGTCAATGTTAAATATGATAGATGAAAAAATTATTCTTCAATGTAAGACTCAACAGGAGCACAAGTACACATTAAATTACGATCACCATATGCATCATCAATACGAGATACTGTAGCGAAGAATTTACGTTCACGCACCCATTCTAATGGGAAAGCTGCTTTTGAACGTGTGTAAGGATATTCCCACTCGTCAGCTGTTAATAAGTGCTGTGGGTGAGGTGCATTATGCAATACGTTATTGTCTACAGGATAGTCTCCGTTAGCGACCTCATCAATTTCTTGACGAATTTGAATTAAAGCATCACAAAAACGATCCAATTCTGCTTTCGATTCAGATTCAGTTGGCTCTACCATTAATGTTCCAGCAACAGGGAAGGAAACTGTAGGCGCGTGGAATCCATAATCGATTAAACGTTTTGCAATATCTGTTACTTCAATACCGACTTTCTTAAATGGACGACAATCTAAAATGAATTCGTGGGCTACTACGTTGTTTGCATTGGTATAAAGAATATCGTAGTGACCTTCTAAACGCGTTTTCATATAGTTGGCATTTAAGATAGCACCTTGAGTAGCTTTAACTAAACCTTCAGCTCCTAACATTAAAATGTAAGAATATGAAATTGGTAAGATAAAGGCAGAACCATAAGGAGCAGCAGCAAAAGTATTTTTCGCTTCTTTTCCTCCTGTTTCGATAATTGGAGATGATCCTAAATAAGGAGCTAAGTGTGATTTCACACAAATTGGTCCAACTCCAGGCCCACCACCACCGTGAGGAATAGCGAAAGTTTTGTGTAAGTTTAAATGGCAAACGTCTGCACCAATATTTCCAGGAGAAGTTAATCCAACCTGTGCATTCATATTCGCACCGTCCATATACACTTGACCACCGTATTCGTGAATCATTTTTGTTACTTCTTCAATGTTACTGTCAAACGCTCCGTAAGTTGAAGGGTAAGTAATCATTAAAGCTGCTAAATGATCTTTGTGTAATTCACATTTCGCTTTTAAATCCTCTAAATCCGTTTCTCCAGATTCTAAGTTTTTAACCACCACGACTTTCATTCCAGCCATTGCAGCAGATGCAGGGTTTGTTCCGTGTGCAGATTGTGGAATTAAAGCCACATTACGGTGTCCTTCACCTTTCGATTCGAAGTACGAACGAATCACCATTAATCCTGCATATTCTCCTTGTGCACCAGAATTTGGTTGTAAAGAAGTCGCATCAAAACCTGTAATTACTGATAAGTAATCTTCTAAGTTTTTGATTAATGTTTGGTAACCTACAACTTGTTCTTTCGGTGTGAAAGGGTGTACATTCCCCATTCTTTCCCAAGACATATGTAATAACTCAGTCGCTGCATTTAATTTCATTGTACAAGAACCTAATGCAATCATCGATTGGTTTAAAGCTAAATCTTTACGCTCTAAACGTTTGATGTAACGCATTAATTCTGTTTCTGTGTGGTATGAATTAAAGTTAGGGTGAGTTAAGAAATCAGAAGTTCGGATTAAGTCAGCTGGTAAGTATGATTCTTCCACCTCAAATTCAAAACCGTCTTCTGTATTTTTAATTGTTGCAAAAACGCTTAAGATTTCGAAAACATCTTCTTCAGAAGTCATTTCATCAATTGTGATCGAAATTTTTCCTTTTTCGAATCCGTTGACATTAATATCTTCCTCTGCAAAAATTTGAACGATTTCGTCCGAATTTTCTACCTCGATTTGAACAGTGTCAAAGAAGTTCGTATTGGTAACTTTGTATCCTAAGTGTACTAATCCACCTTGTAAGATTCCCGCTTTCGCATGAATTTCATTGGCGATGAATGTTAAACCATCTTTCCCGTGGTAAACCGCGTAGAAAGAAGCCATCACAGCTAATAATACTTGTGCAGTACAAATGTTCGATGTTGCTTTTTCACGTTTAATGTGTTGCTCACGCGTTTGTAAAGCCATACGTAATGCGTAGTTTCCTAAACGGTCTTGAGAAACCCCAATGATACGTCCAGGAATAACACGTTTGTAATCTTCTGTACATGACATGAAAGCAGCGTGAGGTCCACCGTATCCCATTGGAACACCAAAACGTTGAGAAGTACCTACCACGATTTCAGCACCCCATTCTCCTGGAGGTGTTAATAAAGTTAACGCTAATAGATCTGTAGCAGTTGCTACTTTTACTCCAACAGCATTCGCTTTCTCAACAAATGATTTATAGTTATTGATTTGTCCACCTTTTCCGATGTACTGAACAATCGCTCCAAAGTAATCTTCGTTTAATTCTGTTGTTTCGTAGTTTCCTACCACTAATTCGATTCCTAATCCATGAGCTTTTGTTTCTAAAACAGCTATGGATTGTGGAAATAAGTTATCAGCAACAAAGAATTTAATGACGTTATTTTTCTTTTGATCTCTTGAACGAGATTCGAATAACATATGCATTGCTTCACCACATGCAGTTCCTTCATCTAATAAAGAAGCATTTGCAATCGGTAAACCTGTTAAATCTGAAATAACCGTTTGGAAGTTTAATAAAGCTTCTAAACGTCCTTGTGCAATTTCTGCTTGGTAAGGCGTATAGGCTGTATACCAACCTGGATTTTCTAAAATATTACGTTGGATAGGTGCTGGTAAAATAGTACCATAGTATCCATATCCTAAGTAGTTCTTAACTTTTTTATTTAAAGATGCTAATTCAGCTAAATGGTTGATGGCCTCATATTCAGAAAGGGCTTCTGGTAAATCCAAATCAGCATTTAATTTAATGTTGTGAGGAAGTGTAGAGTCAACTAAAGCTTCGATAGAGTCTTTCCCGATCACAGCAAGCATCTCATCTACTTGCTTTCCATGATTTCCAATATGACGAATGGAAAAGTCGTTTGTGTTCATTGTTTGCGTTTGTTTTATTTGACCGTAAATTTAAGATTATTTCCGATCAAAATAAAATTTCTTGCATATTCCGAAGGGCCTTTATTTCTCATCATAGGGAAAACAATTGAATCATTGATTGTTCTTGGGATCAAAATGATAAATGTGGTCAAAAAAAATTAGAAACGGAAAAGAAATTATAGGACGTGGGAGGGATTTTGGCAAATTAATTGGTAAGATTCAATCGCTATCTTTATTTTTACAAATAGGAACAAACAACATGGACTTAGACAAAACCAACACAATAGAAACAAAAGAGAAAAGATTTCCATTCCTAAAGAAATTGGAAGCGATGATGGAAGAAGCCAAATTAGAGGATGCTAAAAAATCTAAAATGAAACGTGTTCATAAAAAAGGGACTTCACAAATCGCGAAGAAAATGGGGGAGGAAGCGGTAGAAATGGTAATAGCTTCATCTCAAGAGGATGACCATGCCTTTTTAGAAGAATCTGCTGATGTCCTATTTTATTATTTAATGGCTTTACATGATCGTGGTTTCGAACTCAAAGATGTGTTAGAAATTTTAAAAAAACGTCATAAAAAGTAATAAATTTCTTATCTTCAGTAGATTAATTGAATAACGCTATGCAAAGAGGAGGTTCATCATCATTAAAATTACTTTTAGCGGCAGGGATTGTGATATTTTCATTGGTGAAATATTTTTCAAGCTCTGAAGTGAATGAAGTGACAGGAGAGAAACAATACATTTCATTGACAAAAGATCAAGAAATAGCATTGGGATTAAATTCAGCACCACAAATGGCGCAAGAATTTGGTGGATTATCACAAAATGCACAAGCTCAACAGTTGGTAAAACAAGTGGGTGAAAAGATTGTGAAATCCAGTGATGCAGGCAAAACCCAATATCCTTTTCAATTCTATGTGTTAGCCGATCAACGGACGGTGAATGCCTTTGCATTACCAGGGGGACCAATTTTTATTACGGAAGCACTTTTGGGACGATTAAAATCTGAAGATCAATTGGCGGGTGTGCTTGGACATGAAGTAGGGCATGTGATTGCACGTCATAGTGCCGAACAAATGTCGAAGCAACAATTAACCCAAGGTATAGCCGGTGCTGCTGGGGTAGCAGCTGGAGATATGAATTCGGCCTATTATGCACAAGTAGTAGCGAACATGGTCAATATGAAATATGGTCGTGAAGATGAATTAGAATCGGACGATTTAGGCGTTCGTTTTATGCTACAAGCGGGTTATGATCCTACGGCTTTAATTGGTGTAATGGATATTTTAGAGGAAGCTTCTGGTGGAAGTAATGTGCCCGAATTTCAAAGTACCCACCCTTCTCCAGCCAATCGACGAGCTAAAATTCAAGCAGCCATAGAGAAATATACCAATCTATAAATAACAATAACCGATAAAGCGATTGATTTTCAATCGTTTTTTTTATGAAATATGGTCGATGAGGTCATCCATTTTACGGCTTTAAATATCTTTGAACTTTTATCAATAGACCAACCCTAAATTTATAAATTAGCCAAAAAGAAGTAAAACATGTTTAGTGAATTTTTATTCCGAAAAATCGATAATTCTGCGTTAGTAATTTTTAGAATCCTTTTTGGGTTATTAATTGTTGCCGAATGTTGGGGAGCCATTTTTACCGGTTGGGTAAATGTGAACATGGTGGAACCAAAATTAACCTTTACCTTTATTGGATTTGAGTGGATGAATAATCTCCTTGGTCCACACATGATTTATTATTATGCAGTGATGGGCTTATTAGGCATATTCATCACCTTAGGAAGTTTCTATCGCTTTTCAATGATTGTTTTTGCAATCATGTGGTCCATGACCTATTTCATGCAAAAAACGAGTTATAATAATCATTATTATTTGTTTATGTTGGTTTCATGGATGATGACCGTAATCCCCGCGCATCATTTCTTTTCTGTAGACAGTTTTATTTTTCCTCGTCTAAAACGTTTAACCTGTAAAAATTGGGTTAGAGTGTTGTTTATTGCACAATTGTTTATCGTCTATACATTTGCAGCAATTGCTAAGATTTACCCTGATTGGTTTAACGGAGTTTTTTTAAATGCTCATTTCATACAATATGCCCATATTTTAAGTGGAAAATACCAATTGGATGGATTAGCTCAAATTATTGGAAGTATAGAGTTTTCTCAAGGAATTGCGTGGTTAGGATTTTTGTTCGATTTGTTTATTGTTCCTGCCATGTTAATTGATCAAACTAGAAAATATGCTTTTCGAGCAGCGGTGTTTTTTCATGCCTTCAATTCGATTGTTTTTGGAATTGGAGTATTCCCATTTTTTGCTTTAGCAATGATGATTTTCTTTTATGACCCAGTTAAAATTCAAGAAATTTTCTTCAAAACAAAATCGTTTATGATGGATCGTAACGATGAAGATGGTTTAATTACCACTCGTCGTGTAGCATTTTCATATCTATTAATGTTGTATTTGGTTTGGCAAGTATATTTGCCAATTCGTCATTATATCATTCCAGGAAATGTTTTCTGGACTGAAGAAGGACATCGCTTATCTTGGCGAATGATGTTAAGAAGTCGTTCCAACGATACCAAATTTTATGTTGCATTTCCGGATAAAAATGGAAAATTTAAAACCAAAGAGCAAGTTGACTTGTACCAATACTTAACCTTTAAGCAAGCGGGACGTTTTGGGAGTTCTGCCGATATGATTTGGCAAATGGCCCAATTCATCAAAGAAGATTACAAAAAGAAAGGAATTGATCATGTGATGGTATTTGCAGACAGTAAAGTTTCTGTAAATGGATCAGAATATTATCAATACACCAATCCTAAAGTTGATTTAGCCCAAGTCAATTGGAGTTATTTTGGGCATCAAGGATGGATTAAACCTCAACCTAAGGAATTAAAACTATCCTATTTTCATTAATTTTTCTTAACTTTAAATAAATTTCCTTACCATGAAAAAAATAATCGTAATGCTTTTTGCATTGGTAGCATTTACAGCCTGTGATAATAAAAACATCGCAAAAGATGCTTATAAAGGTTTAGATAAACAAGAAAAAGAAGCAGCACTTTTAGATAGTATCACCTTGGAAGCACGTCGTACATTTGATGATTTTAAATTGGCGCTGCAGATGAAAGATTCTACCATGACTAATTTTATTGTCAAACAAGAATATATTGTTGATGAAAATGGGAGAACAAGACAAGAACATTTATGGATTCGTGATGTGTATCAAGATGGAGAAGTGTTAAAAGGTATTGTTGATAATCAACCTCAAATTACAAAAGAGGTGAAATTAAACGATACCATTGTAATCGATGATCAAAAGATTTCGGATTGGATGTTTTATAAAGTAGAACCAACCGATTCGATTGCACGTGTCATTGGTGGTTATTCCGTGAAATACATGCGTAATCAATTATCCGATGCAGAGAAAGTAGAGTTTGATAAACAATACAAAGCAAAGTTCGATTAATCAATGAACTTTATATAAGATTTAATCCCTTACCCCATGTGTAAGGGATTTTTTGGTATATTAATAATGATATAGAGTTTAATAGATGGATAATTATTTCTTAAAAAATCAACTTTTAATTGCTTTTGTATTGTGTATCTTTTCACTTTATGAAATTTATACTTTTAGAGGAAACAATGAGGCAATAAATAATAAAAATAAGAATGAAATTACTGTACGAGAAAAGAATTGTGGAAGTCATAATGGAGCATCTTCAATTTCCTTTTTGCACAAAGAAAAAGAATACAATACTAAACTTAATGGAGATACGTGTCTAAACTTGGATATTGGCGATAAACACGAAGTATTTTATTCAATTAAAAATGATAAATTTTTAGATAAAGAATCGGTAGAACACAGTAAAAAAGGAGTTATTTTTTCGATAATGTTAGTTATTCTATCTCTGATACCTTATAAAAAGGTTTTTGAAAAAATAGAATATAGGTTAAAATAAAAAATCCTTTCAAGATGACTTGAAAGGATTTTTGTTGTGGTCCCTACTGGATTCGAACCAGTGACCCCCTGCTTGTAAGGCAGGTGCTCTGAACCAACTGAGCTAAGAGACCTTGTTTAGAATTTGATTGAAAAGACTTTCTATTGTCTTTATGTGGTCCCTACTGGATTCGAACCAGTGACCCCCTGCTTGTAAGGCAGGTGCTCTGAACCAACTGAGCTAAGAGACCTTGTTTAGAATTTGATTGAAAAGACTTTCTATTGTCTTTATGTGGTCCCTACTGGATTCGAACCAGTGACCCCCTGCTTGTAAGGCAGGTGCTCTGAACCAACTGAGCTAAGAGACCTTATTTAGAATTTGATTGAAAAGACTTTCTAATGTCTTTATGTGGTCCCTACTGGATTCGAACCAGTGACCCCCTGCTTGTAAGGCAGGTGCTCTGAACCAACTGAGCTAAGAGACCTTGTTTAGAATTTGATTGAAAAGACTTTCTATTGTCTTTATGTGGTCCCTACTGGATTCGAACCAGTGACCCCCTGCTTGTAAGGCAGGTGCTCTGAACCAACTGAGCTAAGAGACCTTGTTTAGAATTTGATTGAAAAGACTTTCTATTGTCTTTATGTGGTCCCTACTGGATTCGAACCAGTGACCCCCTGCTTGTAAGGCAGGTGCTCTGAACCAACTGAGCTAAGAGACCTTCGTAATTGGATTGCAAATATAGGGCTGTTTTTGAATAATCCAAATAGTTGAATCGAAAATTATCAATAAAAATTTATGCTTTTTTCTTAACTAATTTTATTTCAGGGAAATATTTTTTTAATTTTTATCAAGAAATTTTGAGTTTTTTTTCTTCTCTTCAATTTTTACGCCTTTAAACAGATAAATGATTCCCACAAATGAGATGGAAATGGTAATTATGGAGAAAATAAAAGCGGCACTTGTCGCTAATGTTTCATTAAAATTGAAGCGATGGGCAGCATACATAAAGACCACTTCTCGAATTCCAAATCCACTAAACGAAATAATGGATAAAATTCCTGAGACTAGAAAAATCAATAAATAAATGCTGAAATTTTCCGGATGAATATTTAATCCTTCCAGGACAAAATACAACATTCCAACTTGAATTAACTGTAAGACGATCGAATAAATCATCGAGTTAAAAAAGGTCTTTTTATGAAGAGGGAAAATTATCCCAAGGATATAGGGAACTGCAATAAAACCGACTAAAGATGATATTAATGCCCCATACTGAATGATGGGATAATCGGTAAGATTGGATAAATACACCAAAAAGACGATAATTAATACCATGGCAAATAGACCAATGATTTTATCCAAGAATACGGCTTGTGAAATCTTTTTGACCCCATTATCGTAATTCTTATTCAGCATATATACTTTATAAGCATCACCACCTACACCTCCTGGTACAAAGGTATTGTAGAACATCCCTAAGAAATACAAGCGAATATTCGATCGATAAGATAAGTCCAATTGAATATCTCGAAAATAATAATCTAAACGAAAGACGGATAAGGCTTGGGAAATGACATATAAAATCACAGCTAATGCGATATACATCCAATTGGCATTCTTATAATTGTCGAAAATGTCGAAAATATGTAATTTGACAAAGAATACGTAATAAATTAAAATAAAGCTAATCGCTAACTTTAATCCGGTTACAATATATTTTTTTGTTTTAGGATTCAAGGGAATATGAGTTCTAAATTAAGGGACAAATTTAGAGATTCTTCAAGAAATCCTTTAAAAAAATATTTCACGTTTATTAATTGTTTGATATTCCTTAGTTTTGTTTAAAATTTTAGGGTATTATGCAATCAAAAGTTATTGTGATCACAGGCTCGTCGTCGGGAGTTGGACTTACTTTAGCCAATTATTTTCACGATCAAGGTCATCAAGTGTATGGATTATCGCGTTCTAAAAAAGGACAAGAGCGATTCCAACATATTCCCACTGATGTTTCGGACAAAGCCAATGTGAAACGTACTTTTCAACAGATTTTAACAGAAACCAATAACCGAATTGATGTCTTGATCAATAATGCAGGTATTGGGATGTTGGGTGCCGTAGAAGATGCTTCGAAAGAGGATATCGAGAAATTATTAAATGTGAATGTATACGGTCCAATTTATACGATGCAAGAAGTATTACCGGTGATGCGTGCGCAACAATCAGGGCATATATTAAATGTTTCTTCGATTGCCAGTAACAATGGGCTACCATTTAGAGGATATTATTCAGCGTCCAAAGCAATGATCGACCGTTTGATTGAATCGGCTCGTTTAGAAAACCGTCATACAGGGGTAGAAATTGCCACGTTAAATTTTGGGGATATTAAAACCAACATTGCGGAAGGGCGTGTAAAATCATTTGTTTCGGCTTTTTACAAAAAGAAATACGATGAAATGGTCGCCGATATCGACCACGAAGTGGCACAAGGTACACCGACTGAAGATTTAATTCCAATCATTGAAGGTATTTTAAATCAAAAAAACATCAAACCTCACTATTACATCGGGAAAACGATGCAGAAATTTTCGGTGACGTTAAAAAGTATTTTACCTCAGAAAATGTTCGAAAATATTATTGCAAAATACTCAAAGTTAGATTAATGGAAGGGAAAGTCGTTTGGCATTACAAAATATTCGAAGAATTAACCGCCAAAGAATTGTATCAAATTATACAATTACGCAATGAAGTCTTTGTGATTGAACAAGATTGCATTTACCAAGATGCCGATGGAAAGGATTTCAAATGCGGGCATCTGTGGGCGACCATCCAGGATGAAGTGGTTGCGTATTCGCGCATTGTTCCAAAAGGCGTTTCTTATGAAAACGAACCTTCGATTGGACGAGTGGTGAGTAGCGGAAAGCACCGTGGATTAGGTTTAGGAAAGCAATTAATTGCCAATTCAATTGAAGTCGTTGAGAATCGCTTTTTCACTTCTTCGATTCGAATTTCAGCTCAATTGTATTTAAAAGCCTTCTACGAATCCTTCGGCTTTGAACAAGTTTCGGAAGCGTATTTAGAAGATGATATTCCACACATCGAAATGTTGAGAAAATAATGAAATTCATCAAATATATGGTGGTCACATTGGTGGCCATTTATTTTTTAGCCGGAATTGGCGATATTCTTTATTCCAATTCGTTAAAAGAGAAAGCCTTGTTTAGCGGTGAAGTACAAGAATGGAACCGCGTGAATCAAGGGGATATAGACGTGGATTTAGCTGTTTTTGGTTCTTCACGGGCGATGATTCATATCAATCCTCAAATTCTGGAAGATTCGTTGGGGATGAAAACGCATAATTTAGGGTTGAACGGAAGTAAATTCAAGATGCAATATTATCGTTTCTTGAAGTATTTGGATAAAAATCCTCATCCTCAGACCATTGTTTGGAATTTGGATACGTTTTCATTTTCGCACATTGATGAAGTGTTTCAACCGAATCAATACGTGCCTTTTATGTTATGGAATTACAAATTGTATGCGTACCTAAAAGAATATGAAAATGCCGATTGGAAAGATTATGTGATTCCGTTTTACCGATACGAAGACCAAAAGTATTGGAAAGATGAAATCCAAAAAGCCGCAAAAGAAAAAGTGGACAAAAATGGAGATTTTCGTTTAAAAGGTTTTAAATCCTATAACCGAAAATGGAATGTCAATTGGGCGAATTTAAAAGCAAAAGATGCGGAATTTGATGCCGAAGTGTATCCTTTGTTAGAAGAATTAATCCAACGTTGTCAACAAGAAAATATTCAATTGATTTTTACGATTGCGCCAGAATTTTACAAAGGGCAAGGGTATATGTTGAACCGCGATGAAATTGTAGGGCGTTACCAAAAAACCTTACAAAAATATGATTTGCCTTTATTGGATTATTCGAATGATTCGATCAGTTATCAACAAAAATGGTTTTACAATACCACCCATTTAAACGATAAAGGGGCGGATGAGTTTACCAGAAGATTAGCAACAGCTTTAAAACCTTATATACACTAGGTGTACAATATAATTAACCCATACAAAAAGCCACTGTTGGAACAAAGTTCCAGTAGTGGCTTTTTGTATGGGATACCTGAAAGAAGAAAGGAAAGATTCGGAATTCTTAGCGAAAAAATCGTATTTTTAAATCCGTAATTTCAACCCCTCTTTAGGCCACTTTATTTTCTTTCACGGTCATTGTTCAGTATCGGTTCTATGACGCTTCTATGCCGCCTTTATGCTACCTCTATGCTGCCTTTGTACCGCCTCAACTTCGCCTCAACCAGGAGGATTCTCTTATCTTTCTTCGGTGATGCTCTTGTCTTGCTTTAAGTAAAGTTCTCCTATGAAATGAATGTGCATAAAAAATCCTCATTCATTGAAATGAGGATTGATCGTATAGTACCGTTAAATGGTTTCGATTTGTTTTTTGTCTGGTTTCTGCGTCAAATAAACACCTGAAAGGATTAAAATAAATCCAACGATATGTAACCATGTGATTTTTTCGCCTACTAAAATTCCCCAAAAGACAGAAACCACGGGCATTAAATAAGTTACCATTGAAGAAAACATTGGCCCGGTTGACTGAATTAATTTATAGTACAAAATCATCGCTGTTGCCGTTCCAATTAAACCTAAAATGGCGATAAATCCTAGACTTTGCCATTGTGGAATCGTACCTTCAAAAACGGTTGGGAATCCTGAAAACAATAAGATGATTATTGCAGGCGGTAACCAAATCGTAAATAATGAAGAAGATAATTGAAAGGAAGGAATATCGTTTAGATATTTCGTTAAGATTAAACTGTTTAAACCGTATAAAGCGGTAGCAAAAACAATAATCATGCAATGCCAAAAGCTATTTTCACCTGTCAATCCATCACCCCCAATTAAGATCACAGCACCTACAAAACCAATGATTGCCCCTAAAATTTGATTTTTAGTTCCTCTCAATTGGAAAAATAAGGCTCCAAATAACAAGATGAATAAGGGGACTAAGGAATCCAAAATTCCTGCCATCGAACTTGACACCTGCGTTTGGGCAATTGGAAATAAAAACATGGGTACAAAATTCCCGGTAAATCCAGCTAAGGCCACATACCCGATTTTATTTTTTGGAATGCGTTTGATTAAGTTGGGAATCCCCCAAATTGCTAAAACGCCTCCTGCAAAGCATAGTCGTAAGGCCCCAACTTGATAAGGCGTAAAGGAAACTAATCCTTGTTTGATTAAGATAAAAGAACTTCCCCACGTCAGCGCTAAAACGCCTAAGATAATCCAGTTCTGTAACGAAATTTTCATCAATGTGTATTTTGTGCAAAGATGCTAAAGTTCATTTGATAATAAAATAACAAATTCAACTTTTAACCTTTGTGACAAAAACAATCGGTGGTATGGTCGTTTACCATTCCAATGCCTTGCATAAATGCATATATTGTGGTGGATCCAAAAAACTTAAATCCTCTTTTCTTCAAGTCTTTTGCGATTAGATCAGAAAGTGGAGTAGTGGCCGGAACTTCTTCTCTCGTTGTCCAATGGTTGATGATCGGCTGATGGTCGACATAATTCCAAATAAATTGTGCAAATGAACCAAACTTCTTCTGAATCTCGATGAATAATTTTGCATTGGAAATGGCCGCTTCAATTTTCCCACGGTGACGAATAATCCCTTCGTTTTGGATCAATTCTTCAACTTTATCAGCAGTGTAATTGGCTACTTTCTGCACCTCAAATTGATCGAAAGCATTTCTGAAATGTTCGCGTCGTTTTAAAATCGTTAACCAACTTAATCCCGCTTGAAAACTTTCTAGGATGATAAATTCAAATAAAGTTTGATCATCATAAACCGGTTTTCCCCATTCGTTGTCGTGGTAATCGATATAAATTTGGTCTTTCGTGACCCAAAAGCATCTTTTTTTATTCATGGCTTTACTTCTTTTCTTATTTGTCGTTTGCAAAAGTTATCCTGAATTTTTCAGAATTACATTTACTTTATGAGCTGTCGAGAAAGGTTCAATATAACAGTTGATTTCTTTTATCAATCCTGTCAAGGTTTTAAACCTCGACAGGATTAGAACTTAAATTATTTCTAATGCTTTATCAACTTCATAAACCGGCATCATACAAGCATAGTTTTGGCAAATGTGAATTCCAGTTTGGCCTTCTGTCCAGCGGTTTTGTGTAATTTCTAGATGCTCTTTTTCAGCTGCTACAAAAACGGCATTTGGAATGTAATAAAAATGCAGTTGTTTTAAATATTCCTTGGCTTGATCCCCTACAATTACAATTTCTTTGTAATCGTGACTAAAATTTAAATATAATTGTATCCAATTCGCAAATCCAGTCGGGTAATCGTGAATTTTATCTTCGATGTTCGAAAGCATTTGTTTGGCTTGTTCGATGTAATGATCTTGATTTAAAATTTTCCCCAATTTGAATAAATTGTTTGCCATCATCGAATTTGAAGAGGAAATCACATTGTCATAAATTTCAAATGTTTCGTTCACCAAAGGTGTGTCATAATGCGATTTGTACGCAAACATTTTGTTTTTATGGTTGTAGAATTGGTTGAATACTTGTTCTGTTAGATCCTGGGCTTTCTCTAAATAATTTAGTTTCGTTGTTGTTTCAAATAATTTGATCAAGGCTTCGATGACTAATACATAATCATCTAAAAATCCAGGTATGGTTGTTTGCTTGTCTTTATAATTTCGGTAAAGCGTTTCCCCATTCCATTGTTTTGCTAGCAAGAATTGCATGGCATTTTCTGCTAATTCTAAATACTCGTCCTTTCCTAAGGCTTGATAGGCATCGCACAATCCTTTAATCGTTAAGGCGTTCCAAGAAGTTAGAATTTTTTCATCGCGATGTGGTTTGATGCGTTGTTCACGGATTGGATTTAAAATTGCTTTCCAATGTTTAACTTTTAATAAAAGATCTTCCAACGACATTTGGTGTTTTTCTGCAAAATCTTCATCATCGGTCAAACGCATCAGAATATGGTTTCCGTGTTCCCATTCGCCAAAACCGTCGATGTTATAATACGCTTTGAATAATTCGAATTCATGGCCTAAAATTTCTTTTAATTCAGCAGAATTCCACACATAATATTTACCTTCTTCGCCCTCTGAATCGGCATCGATTGCGGCATAAAAGGCATTTTCAGGCGCAAGCATTTCGTCTTTTAACCAATTTACGGTTTCGTCCATTACGCTTTTGTATTCCTCTTCTCCATAAACTTTAAAGGCATTTGCGTACAATGAAAGCAATTGTCCGTTGTCGTATAACATTTTCTCGAAATGAGGCACTTTCCAATAGGGATCGACCGAATAGCGTGCGAATCCACCTTTTAGTTGATCGTAAATACCGCCAAAAGCCATACGATCCAATGTTATTTTTGTCTGAATCAATACGTCTTCATCTTTGGTTTGTACGCCATAACGCAGTATCGCTTCCCATGCATTGGGTAGCATGAATTTTGGCGCACGGTTAAATCCTCCCCATTCGTCATCAAATTGTTGTTTCCAAAAATCAAATGTTTCTTGAATTTTATCTTTGGAAAATTGCTGCTCGGATTTTAATTCGATGGTTTCCATTTTCGTTAAACCCTCTGCAATGGAATGCACATATTCCAAAGTTTTGGAATAGTTCTGGTGGTACATGGCTTGAATGTTCATCAATAATTCGATCCATTGGTGCTTTGGAAAATATGTTCCACCATAAAAAGGACGACCATCGGGCAATGCAAAAACATTCAATGGCCATCCGCCGGATTGATGAATAATTTGCACCACATTCATGTACAAAGCATCTAAATCAGGACGTTCTTCTCGATCAATTTTAATGCAGACAAAATGTTCGTTCATGATTTCGGCGACTTCATCATTTTCAAACGATTGATGTTCCATGACGTGACACCAATGACAAGCCGAATAGCCGATCGAAATCAATAACGGTTTATTCATTTCCTGAGCATAGGCTAAAACTTCATCGCTCCAACTTTGCCACCAAACCGGGTTGTTTTCGTGTTGTTTTAAATAGGGACTTGTTGCCGATTTTAGATTATTTTGTTGAAAATTCATGCTTCCTCAATTTGAATTATTAAAGTTCGGACAAATTGAATAGATGAAAAAGTTTATCTTCGGTAAAATTTAAAATATAATGGATACGTACGAAATCATTTCCATCGGTATATATATGCTTTTAATGATTGGAATTGGCGTTTATTCTTTTCGAAAATCGAATTCAAATTCAGAAGACTTTTTAATTGGAGGCCGTAAAATGGGAGCGGCAGTAACGGCTTTGTCAGCGGGATCATCTGATATGAGTGGATGGTTATTGATGGGTGTCCCCGGCGCCATGTATTTCACAGGATTATCTTCTATATGGATTGCTATAGGGTTAACGATAGGGGCATTTTTCAATTATTTGATTGTTGCGCCACGATTACGTTTATATACAGAAGTTGCAGGAAATTCGATTACATTACCGGTATTTTTTGAAAATCGTTTCAAGGACAAAACACATTTGTTAAAAATCGTTTCATCACTTTTAATCTTAGTTTTCTTTACGCTTTATACTTCATCTGGAATGGTAGCGGGAGGGAAATTATTTGAATCCGCTTTTGGTTTCGATTATAAGAATGGTTTATACCTTACCAGTTTAGTCGTTGTATTGTATACATTTTTAGGAGGATTTTTAGCTGTATCGTTAACCGATTTTGTTCAAGGAACCATTATGGTTTTGGCTCTAGTAATTGTACCTCTAGTGGCATTAATCGAAATTGGAGGTATTGGAGAAACCTTGCAACTTGTAGCTTCTAAAGGAGATCACTATTTAGATTTATTTTCTGGTACGACAACAATTAGTATTATATCATTATTGGCTTGGGGATTAGGCTATTTTGGTCAACCTCATATATTAGTTCGGTTTATGGCGATTGGTCAAGTTGGTGATCTGAGAAAAGCACGCCGTATTGGAATTACGTGGATGATCTTTACTGTAGGTGGTGCATTGTTAGTTGGCTTAATAGGAATTGCCTATTTATTAAAATTTGATGGAACGACAATGTTGAGATTTGATGCTTCGAAAACAGAATCAGAAACCATTTTTATTTATTTCTCGCGAATACTATTTCATCCCTTAATTGGTGGATTCTTATTGTCCGCTATTTTAGCAGCTGTAATGAGTACAATCTCTTCTCAATTGTTGGTGACATCGAGCTCATTAACGGAAGATATTTATAAAGCTTTTCTCCACAAAAAAGCAACCTCAAAACAGCTATTAATGGTGAGCCGTATATCGGTACTGTTAGTGGCTATTATCTCATTAATGTTGTCCATTTCGCCTAAAGATTCCATTTTAAATTTAGTGGGAAATGCTTGGGCAGGATTTGGTGCTGCGTTTGGACCTCTTATTCTTTTATCCTTGCTTTGGAAAAAGACAACTTGGCAAGGGGCATTAGTTGGAATGATTGTTGGTGCAAGTGTGGTTCTGATTTGGGTATATGCCGACCATTCGTACAAGGATTGGTATGAACTATTACCTGGATTTGTTTGTTCATTTGTATCGATTATTTTGGTTTCACTTTTAACACAAAAGGAAAACAAGGCAATTACTTACGAATTCGAACAAGTGAATAAGTTAATTAAAAAATAATATAATGTATTTTCTGAACACGATGTCTTTTGGGTTTATCGTTCAAAAAATATATTTGTTTGTATATTTGTAGAAAGTAGATTTTAAAGAAGAATCGAAAAAATATTTCTTTAGGAAGAATGATGAATGATATTATTCAATTACTACCAGATCATGTAGCTAATCAAATTGCTGCTGGAGAAGTGGTGCAACGCCCTTCATCTGTAGTGAAAGAGTTAATTGAGAATGCGGTAGACGCGGGTGCAACATCCATTCAATTAATTTGCAAAGATGCTGGTAGAACGTTAATCCAAGTTATAGATAACGGTAGCGGAATGAGTGTGACAGATGTTCGTATGGCATTTGAACGACATGCGACTTCTAAAATTAAAACTACCGAAGATATATTCTCTATTCATACCAAAGGATTTAGAGGAGAGGCATTAGCTTCGATTGCCGCAGTGGCACAAGTGGAAACTAAAACACGTCGCGAAATAGATGAATTAGGAAATCAATTAATCATCGAAGGTGGGGTGGTACGCAATCAAGATCCTGTGGTATGTCCAGTTGGAACTTCAATTTCAGTAAAAAATTTATTTTACAATGTTCCAGCGCGTCGCAATTTTCTTAAATCCAATCAAGTAGAATTTCGACATATTCAAGACGAGTTTCAACGTATAGCTTTGGCACATGAAAATGTAAGCTTTTTCTTGCATCACAATGATTCTGAAGTGTATCATTTAAAAGCAGGAAATCTAAAGCAACGAATTGTTCAAATTTTTGGTAAAAAATTAGGTGCACAAATTATATCGGTTGAAGAAGATACAGAAATCGTTAAGATCAAAGGATATGTAGGGAAACCAGATGCGGCTAAAAAATCGAGAGGAGAACAATTCTTCTTTGTTAATAACCGATTTATCCGTAGTCCATATTTGCACAATGCTTTATGTGATGCGTTTGAAGATTTATTGCCTGCTGGTTATCAGCCTGCTTATTTCTTGTATTTAGAATTGGATCCGTCTCGTATCGATATCAATATTCATCCGACTAAGACTGAGATTAAGTTTGAAGATGAAGCCTTGATTTATACGATTATTCGAGCAGCAGTAAAACATGCATTAGGTCAGTTTAATGTCATTCCATCCTTGGATTTTGAACAAGATCCTAACTGGGCATTTATCCCTTCAGCAACAGAAGATGCTGAAATTAAAATGCCTGAGATTACAGTGGATCAAAGTTTTAATCCTTTTTCAAATGATAATCATTACCGTGCACCCAAACCATCGGCAATTAAATCCACGATGGATTTTTACAATGATGCAGTGGAATTAGAAATTGAAAATAATCACGCGCATCAAGTATTTGAGTCTGATTTTGGTCAAACGCACGAATTGTTTGAATCTGAAGTAGGACAATCAGAAAAATTCAATGTGATTCAATGGCAATCGAAATATTTGATTGTAGAATACCGTGGTGAATTATTGATCATTGATCAACACCGAGCGCATCAAAAGATTTTATTTGAAAAATACATTCACTCGAAGCGAGAAAATGGATTGGTTCAACAAATGCTTTTCCCAATTGAATTGGACTTATCGCCGAATGATCGTCAAAAGTTAATTAATGTTGAAAGTCAATTGCTAAGTTTTGGATTTGATATTTCATTGGATGAAGAGGCTATTGTCATTAACGCTATTCCAGTAGATGTACAACAAGAAGATGTAGTGTCCATATTTATGGATTTTATTGATGAATTAGAATTTAAAGAGTCGTTAGAATTGGATCAATCTTTTGCCAAAATATTAGCAAAAAACGCAGCTGTTAAAAAAGGAGCTGTTTTAAAAGAAGAACAAGCAACCTCATTAGTAGAAGAATTATTACGATTACCCAATCCGAATTATTCGCCCTATGGACGACCAATTTTCGTTCAGATGAATACTTCTGAAGTTGAAAAAATATTACAATAATTATGTTTCAACAATCGATACCTAAAATAACGAAGAATTTATTAATCATTAATGTATTATTCTTCTTGGCAACGTTAGTGTTCCAAGATAAAGGAATAGACTTAACGATGATTTTAGGTGCATTTTTCCCTGGTTCTCCCAATTTTGAATCGTGGCAGGTGCTTTCGCATATGTTTATGCACGGAAGTTTTTCACATCTTTTCTTTAATATGTTTTCGTTATGGATGTTTGGTTCAGTCGTCGAAAATAATATAGGAGATAAGAATTTTCTAAAGTTGTTTATCTATTCCGGTTTTGGAGGATTTATATTATTCAATTTAGTCAACTATATTGAAATAAGTCAATTGCAAAATGTTGTACTTGAACAAGGCGTACAATTAAAAGATATTTATTCTGCTTCGAAATTGAATATTCATCGTGAATTTGTGAATGAGCCGTCAGCTGCAGTAGTTGCAAATGGAAATGCGATTGAATTGGTTAAAGACTATATTACACCAATGGTTGGTGCATCAGGAGCGATATATGGATTATTGATTGCGTTTGCGGTATTGTTTCCAAATAATAAATTGTTCTTTATGTTTCTACCTATTGGAATCAAAGCAAAATATTTTATTCCGATTATGATTTTAATTGAGTTATTTATGGGAATTCGAAATTACGAATGGAATAATGTCGCTCATTTTGCTCACCTTGGTGGAGCCGTTATCGGATACTTCTTTATTAAAAATTGGAAGAAAAATTTATACCGAAGAAATTAAAACAGTATGAATATGCTGAATGGAATTTTAGACGATTTAAAATTAAAATTTAATACTGGAAATATTGCAACAAAGATTATTTATATCAATGTTGTGATATTTTTCTCTTTATTTATCCTTGATGGATTACTAAAATTAGGAATACGAGACTTTTTGGAGTTGCCACGCTTAGAGCAAGGATTTTTGGGACAGCCATGGTCTTTATTCACTTATTCGTGGTTGCATTGGGATTTCCTTCATTTAGCAATGAATATGATTTTATTGTATTTCGTTGCTCAATTGTTTTTACGATTTTTCAGAGATCAAAATTTGCTGACGTTTTATCTTTTTGGTGCAATTGCAGGAGGAATTCTTTTCTTATTATTTCCCATTAAAAGTTCAAATTTATTAGCAGGCAGTTCAGCGGGAATTTATGCATTATTATTTGCTGTAATTAGTTATAATCCAAAATTACCGGTACGAATGGTCTTAATTCCTTCTTCATTTCCTATTCTTTATTTTGGATATGTATTTATTGGAATTGATCTTTTACAAATTATCTTAAAAAGTTCGAATTTGGGTGGAAGCATTTCTCATTTGGGTGGAATGGCATTTGGATATTTGTACATGAAACAATTTGAAAAAGGAAACGATTTTTTAGGAAATATTGTTTCAAAAGGTTTAAATTTATTTAGTCAAAAAGAACGTAAAACAACGTTTAAAACATATAAGAATAAACAAACAACAACAAATCAAACTAAACCAAAAACCGATTACGAATTCAATCATCAAAAGGTTGAAAAACAAAAAAGAATTGATTCAATTTTAGACAAAATTTCAAAATCAGGTTACGAAAGTTTATCAAAGGAAGATAAAGATTTTTTATTTAGAGAAGGGAGATCATAATGGGGTTATTAAGTCGTGATAAATTTCGATTGAATTATTTTAATCGTTTCATTTTTACCATCAATCTGTTGGTATTATTTATCGCGTATTCTATTTACTTGAATTATATTTTTAAACCTTCAGAAATTCCTTACTTCAATTTTATTTCCATAGGATATCCGATTCTTTTTATTATCGTGATAACATTTATGTTCTATTGGCTATTATTTAGTTGGAGGCATTTTATTCTAGTTACTTTATTATCCTTAGGAGCATTTTATCCGATGTATTTATCTTATCCCGTAAAAAACTTATCTAAACAAGTGCATGGAGAAGGACAACTTACGGTTATGAGTTTCAATACCCATGGATTTCGTGCTGATGGAACCAGTGAACTGATCGAGAATAATCTTGCCGATATTATGTTATTGCAAGAATCCCGAGAAAAACAGCAAAAAAATTGGAGTGCTAAAAAACTTGATCGCTATTATAAAGAGTATTTTGGATTATTAACCATTTATAGTAAATATCCAATTATTAAAACTAATGTCATAGAATCTACAGTCAATACAGGAGCAGGGATGGGAGCTTATGCTGATATTGATTTAGGATTTGATACTGTTCGTGTGATTAATTTATATATGGAACCAATGTACATAGAAAAGGCATTGGTAAAAGACGTCATTACTTCCGATACTGCGGAAGAAATGGAACAAACGAGTAAAAAATTAGAAACAAAATTGGTTAAAGGAATGGTCATGCATCAATCTCAGCTTGATGAATTAATTCCTTTTATTCGTCGATCACCTCATCCTGTAATATTGGGATCTGACCTTAATGCCACTCCATTATCCTATGAATATTTGAAAATAACCAAATATTTAAACGATTCATACATCATGGCAGGTGAGGGGAATGCTACTACTTTCCATGGATTTAAGTTTCCCATTCGAATTGATTATTTATTCCATTCTCCACAATTAGAAGTGGTAGATGCTAAAATTATTCGAAAGAAATTTTCTGATCATTTTCCAGTCATCGTGAACTATAAACTACAATAATAGTATTATATTTATTAAAAATACTATCAATATGTCTCAGAAAGAAGCTTTTGTAAATGAAATACAATCCCGTTACAACTATAAAAACGATAAAATTGTATTAGGGAAGGCAAAGCTGAATGGAGAAGTTGTCGATGAAGCAGAAATCTCGATTGCTTTGAAAACATTGAACCGTCACGGAATGATAGCAGGTGCTACAGGTACGGGGAAAACCAAATCATTACAAATTATTGCTGAACAATTATCATTAAAAGGTGTTCCTTCGTTGGTGATGGATATCAAAGGAGATTTGTCTGGAATAGCAGCAGCTGGGAAAATTGATGATGAAAATATTAAATCACGCCACGATTTACTAAATTTGCCTTTTCAACCGAGTGGTAATCCAACGGAATTATTATCCATTTCAGAAGAACCAGGAGTTCAGTTACGAGCAACAGTTACTGAATTTGGACCGATACTATTCAGTAAAATATTAGAATTAAACGAAACGCAAGAAAGTATTATTTCGATCATTTTTAAATACTGTGAGGATCGTAAACTTCCATTAATTGATTTAGAAGATGTTCGAAGAGTATTACAATATGTAACAGATTCTAAAGAAGGCAAGGCTGAATTAAATATGAATTACGGAACTATAGCACCTGCATCATTAGGCGCTATATTACGTAAAATCGTTGCATTAGAACAACAAGGAGCGTCAAAGTTTTTTGGAGAACCAAGCTTTGATATTCATGATCTAATGCAAATGAGAGACGGTAAAGGGATTGTAAATGTAATTCGATTAACCGATTTACAGAATTATCCGAATCTTTTCTCAACATTTATGTTGAGTTTATTGAATAAAATTTATTCGCAATTGCCAGAAGCAGGTGATGCGGACCGTCCTAAACTTGTCATTTTTATTGACGAAGCACATTTGATTTTTAAAGAGGCCACAAAAGCACTTTTAAATCAAATAGAAACCATTGTAAAATTAATCCGATCAAAAGGTGTAGGATTATTTTTTGTAACGCAAGTTCCAGGAGATGTTCCCGATGGGGTTTTAGGGCAGTTAGGATTGAAAGTACAGCATGCTTTAAGAGGATTTACGGCAAAAGATCGTAAACAAATTCAAAAGGCAGTTGAAAATTATCCTATTACGGAATATTATAAAGCAGATGAGGTCATCACTCAGTTGGGGATCGGAGAAGCATTTGTGACCGCATTAGATGAAAAAGGAATACCAACACCTTTGGCCTATACGTTTATGCGATCACCCAATTCAAGAATGGATGTTTTGACTTCAGAGGAGATTGAATCAATCGTTAATAATTCTTCATTGGTAAAGAAATATGCAGATTCAATTGATCGACACTCTGCAAATGAAATGCTTCAAAAGAAATTAGAAGAACAAGCACAAGTTGCATCACAACCTTCAAAACCATCTACAAGACGAACGACAGTACCAAAAGAAAAAGATTGGACAGAAAATAAAATGGTTCGTGAAGTAGGTCGTACAGCCACAAGAAAATTAATTGATTGGGGAATGAAATTGTTGATGAATGCAATGAAAGGTAAAAAATAGATTTTTAAAGTGTACGCAATTTTAGATATAGAAGCGACAGGAGGTAAGGTTGGTGAAGAATCAATCATAGAAATTGCGATTTATAAATTTGATGGTGAAGAAATTGTTGATCAATTTATTTCTTTAGTTAATCCTGAAAAAAAGATAGATCCGTTTGTACAGAAGTTAACAAACATTTCAGAAAAAATGGTTCGTACAGCCCCTAAATTTCATGAGGTTGCAAAACGAATTGTAGAAATTACCGAAGATTGCATATTAGTAGGACATAACGTAACTTTTGATTATCGTATGTTAAATCAAGAATTTAATCGCTTGGGATATACGTACGAGAGAGAATGGATTGATACGTTTGAATATGCCGAACAATTAATTCCTGGAATGCCATCGTATTCACTTGGGAAGTTATGTGATTCATTAGGAATTGTCGTTACGGATCGTCATCGTGCATCTGGTGATGCTAGAGCGACCATTGCATTGTTTAAAATGTTGATGGATAAAGATAATCAGAAAATTATCACGAAAAAATCGGGAATCAAATCACCGAAAAAAGTGAATAATAAGTATGAGAAATTAGTTGAGAATTTACCTAATAAACCTGGATTATTTTATTTTTATAATTCACGAAAGGAGATCATTTTCATTGGTAAAAGCATCAATATTGCCCAATCCGTCAATCAAATTTTTACATCCAAATCAATTCGTCATAATCGAATTAAACGTTATACAAAAAATATAAAATTCGAGTTAACAGGAAGTAATTTATTGGCCTCGATTAAATACATTAACGAATTAATAAAAATAAAACCTGCTTTAAATCCCTCAATTCATAATAAATCCGTTTATCAATTTGGAATCTATTTCAAAGAAAATAAAACGACTTATTCTAAGTTTGAAATAGGTAAAGGTCGTAAAACGATCCCTTTTTTATCATTTATTACGAAAGAAGAAGCGGAAAAAAAGTTAGAGAAAATAATGACCAATTTTCAGCTTTGTCAAAAAATTAATAAAGGGGAAAAAGATCATGAATCATGTTTTGGATATACCGTAAATACGTGTAAAGGAGCGTGTATTGATAAGGAGTCAAAGAATGAATACAATGCAAGAATTAAAAGTATTGTTGAGAAGACCAATTATCCAAGTGATAATTTTTTGATTGTAAGTAAAGGAAGAGAAGGTATCGAAAAATCGTTTATCGTAATTGAAAATGGTGTTTTTGTGGGGTATGGATATTATGAATTCCATCATCAGATCAATACTATGGAGCGAATAAAGAGTGTAATGACTCCTGCGGATGAATTACCCGATATTAAAGCAATTATTCGAAACTATTTATTTAAAGCGAAAGAAAATCAAATTATCGTAATCTCATAAAAAAAGCTTCCATATGGAAGCTTTTTTCTATTTTGTTTGAATTAATTCATTTACATGTGAAACTTTGTTGATAATTTTATTGTCTTTATCTAAAAGGAAAATCGTAGGTGTTGCTTCTACTTGATATGATGCTGCGATAGGTGAATCCCAACGCATTAAATCGGTGTAATTAAACCATGGCAATTCTTTTGTTGCATCATTAAACATAGTTTGATCATAATCTAAAGAAATCGCAATAATTTCACCTCCATTTTTCTTGAATTCATTATAGTATTCTTTGATGTATGGCATCTCTTTGTTACATGCCGGACACCATGAAGCCCAAAAAACAACTAATTTTTGATTCGCTTTGATATCGTATAAGCTCTTCTTTCCTTTTACGGCAGATTCAAATTTAATATCTGGTGCTTTATTCCCAATTTTTAATGTTTCACTTTTTACTTTAGATTTTAAATCATCAGTGACTTTACATGTTAGCGCATTTACTTTTGATTTGTATGTCGAGTGAAAATTTTCAAAATTACTTTCTGGAATTAAAGAAAATAATGTTGATAATACATTTTGTCCCCTTTCCGTTTCAATATTTCCTTTTTCTAATAAAACTTCAGTAGCGCTCATAACAACAGTTTCTGGAGTCTTCCCTTGGTTCTGTGTGAATTGATAATTAATGTATGCATATACTAATTCTTGTAACATTCCAGAATGTTCTAAGCGATTATCATCTTTTTCAATATGAGCTAAAATTTTATTAGCCGTTTCGTTAGTAATCGTAGCATTATTTTTTGTTTCGCTTAAAATAGACTCTAAATCATTAATATACTTTACCAATGAAGAATTAAATGTTTGATTCTGCGTTAGTTTTGTGATACGATCTTGTTCCGCTTCTATGGCTTTATAAAATGCATCTGAAGGTTGATATACGTTCTTTAGATGTGGTAATAAGTTGGTATTTAAATCTTTTAAGGGTGCTAATTTTTGCAAAGCATTATATTCGATTTGTGTTTTTCCTTCTAAAACTTGCACATCTTGTTGGATATTTTGACCGTAACTCGTTTTGAATTTAATGTTTTCATTATCGGAAAGGATATTAATTGAACCACCTGCAGGTATTTCTAATTTAATTAGTCCATTGTAAGTAACGGGTACTTTTGCTACAAAATGTCCATTCGGATCTGTTTTAGCATTCTGGATGATTTTAGCATTACCATTGTCAAATATTTTAACCAATACAGGTTTAGAGTTGTAATTATCAATTTGACCATTAATTGTGAATTGAGCAAATAAACTCGTTCCAAGAATTGATAAAGGTAGGAATATGTATTTTTTCATATAGTTATAGAATTAAAAAACCTCAGTCGTAAGACTGAGGTTTAAAAATACTATTTATTTTTTAAGAATCATCTTTTCTTTGTTGGAATAAATAACTCCTGCTGCTACTACACCAGCAATTATTAATAACCCAGCATATTCGTCAATAGGAGTTGCTGGAGAATATGCTCCGGTTCCCTCTCCTGGTTGTGGCAAATCACCTGTACCTGTACAATCTGGGTCATCAGGAAGACAATCAGCATAAACGGTGTTTAGTGGTAAGGTAAATAGAGCTATTATCGTTAAAAATTTATAGAATGGTTTCATATGTTAGGTTATTTATTAATCGTTTTTTTCGTTACCACTTTACCATCTTTGTACGTTATAACAACGACATACACATTAGGTACATTTGTTAAATTTAATCTATAATCAGATGATGTATTAACATTTGTATTTTTTTGAATAGAACGTCCCGTAATATCAAAGATTTCAACTGTAGCAGTTGAATTTGAATTTTCGAAACGGACATATTGAGCAGCTTGATCTTTATAAATATACGTTGTATTTTTTACGATATCATCAGTAGATAAAGTTCTAGGTGATTCATTCCAATAAAATTCAAAACGGTCATTTACATTTTCATCAGCCACAAAATTAATTTGTGTTAACGCATTAATTTCAGTTACTGTATTAGTTAATTTGTCTAATAAATAATAGCGTCCTAAGTTTAAGCTATTTACTTTATTTAATATTGAATATTCATAAAGATTTATATTCACTTGGTATTGATTTCCAGCTGTTAAATTTTTAAATCCTAAACGTAAAGGTTTACCAATATAATCTTCAGAATTAAATGTATTAGATATAGTTTCTGCATTTACTAAAACATTTCCTTCAGTAGTTTCTTCGTAAAAGAAAATTGGATTTTCAGTAGTTTTATTCGAAGTATCAATTCCTGTATTCATAAAGTTAGCATTCAATAAATATGCTGCACTCCCTTGTATAGTTGAATTTTGACTTAGATATACTTCCAGCTGAGTAAAGTCAAAATCTGTAACTAATCCTTTAGCTTTCAATGATTCATCAGCTAAAAGTGTTGCTACCGAATTATTTTGTAGATTATTAACTCCACGTGCATAAGTAATATCTCCAATTTGACCAGTAGTTTGATCTACAATTGGTAAATATTGTTGATTAAATGTTTTTTGTTTATCTCCAAGTGTAATTTCTGCATCAACAATACGTGTATCACCATTAGTAGAACGGCTTATTGTATAATAGTCAACGTAAAATGTTTCATAAGGTTTAATTAGTAAAGCTTCAGGAGCTCCAGTCCAAAAGTAAGGTTTGTCTACATTATTTGTATTCTTATTCAAATATGCATTAAATAATGTAGAATTCGCTATACCTGTAGAAGTATTTCCAGTATTTGGATTCCATACAATTTTAAAATCGTTAGCAGTTTTAAATACTCTGAATCGAATTGTACTAGAATATGCTTCAGTCGGTCCTAATAAACCTGCTGGAGTATTAAACTTAATCCATGTATTTTCAATTGAAACATCACTTAAATCCAAATTAGAAGTAAATGGGTTAGCAAGTCGATGTAAATTTTTTCCATACAATTTATTATTATTGATTGCTGTGGAATTGTTTTGATTTCCTAAATAAGAATCATAGGTTTCAGAATAATTATTCCATGTGTTTTTCCATTGAGCATAAGTCAAATCCTCATAAGCTTGACTATTGTTCTTTAAACCACTTTTTAAACTTAGAGAAACTGTTTGATTTGCTGGAGTACCACTTAAAGCTATTTTTTTTGTATTAGAACCTAAACCATTATTAATTTCAACTAATTTTTGTTTAAGTGTTGAATTCTCACGTGTATTTAATAAATAACGGCTTGTAGGATTTACAACATCTGATTCAATAATAGCATCATATTCAGTTTCACGATTATCCCACACAAAAATAGACTGTTCATATCTAGTATCACAAATTGTATTCACAGCACAATTTCCCATAAATGGGTTGTCAACATTACTAGGATAAGTATAATTTGTCAAAGATTCATATACATCTTTAACCGTTGCGTTGAAAGGAAGTGCAATAATATACTCATCAATTTCCTCCACATTTGGTAAGCTACGCTCCATTGCAACTTTACCCGTAGAAGTTGAAGTTTCATTAATAATTAACTGACCAAAATTATTAGCATCAGTCCATATATTAACAAATTCAGCACCATTAGCGCTGTTGATTGTATTCTCAAATTGACCTTGAACTTTAATGTTTCCTTGGTTTTTCACTACTTCCGTTAGAGGGGCACCTGAACCTGTAGAAGTCGTTAATTTTACGTTTCCACCATGGTAGAATAATGTGTTCGGCTGTACTTTTACAACAGCTTTATCACCTATATATGTATCTTGCGCAAATGCAAATGCAGCTGCTGCAAGAAAAGATAAAGTCAGTAAATTCTTTTTCATATAAATAATGTTTAAGAGGTTTTTGAATAATCATTTAGGATATAGCAAATATAATAAGTTTTATTTAAAATATACAAATTCAGCTATTTAAACTTCAACTTTTTCTGGTAACTCGCTAATGTTATACATTAAATCTGTAAATAATTCTTCAGTAACCGATCTTAGTCCGCGAGCTCCTAATCCTAATTCGTTTGCGCGGTCCACAATTTTATCGATTGTTTCTTCAGTTATTATTAATTCTTTATTGTCTAATTCAAATAATTTTTGATATTGTTTTAACAAAGCATTTTTAGGCTCAGTCAAAATGGCTTTCATGGCTTCTTTATCTAATGGTTTTAAGAATGTAATAATTGGTAAACGCCCAATTAATTCTGGAATAATACCAAAATTCTTTAAATCCATTGAATTGACTTCATCTAATAAATTTTCTACGACTTTGGTTTCTTCGTTTTTAAAACCAATGACATGTTTGTTTAAACGATCAGCAATGTGTTTTTCAATTCCAGAAAAAGCACCACCCGCAATAAATAAAATATCTTTAGTATTTACTTCTACAAATTTTTGATCGGGATGTTTACGTCCTCCTTTAGGTGGAACATTAACTACGGTACCTTCTAGTATTTTTAACAGAGCCTGTTGTACTCCTTCACCTGATACATCTCTCGTAATTGATGGATTGTCTGATTTGCGTGCAATTTTATCTACTTCGTCGATAAAAACAATCCCTTTCTCAGCAAGTTCTACATTATAATCTGCAGCTTGTAATAAGCGTGTTAAAATACTTTCAACATCTTCACCGACATAACCTGCTTCAGTTAAAACAGTAGCATCAACAATAGCAAATGGAACATTTAATAATTTAGCAATTGTTTTTGCTAATAACGTTTTACCACTACCTGTTTCTCCAACTAAGATAACGTTTGACTTATCAATTTCTACCTCACTTTTTGATTTAGATTCGTGTAAAATTCTTTTATAATGATTATATACAGCTACAGAAAGAATTTTCTTCGCCTGATCTTGTCCAATAACGTAATCATCTAAGAACTCTTTAATTTCTTTCGGTGATTTTAAAGCAAGAGGCTGAACTAATTCATTATCAGTGTTAAATTTTTTCTCCTCAAGAACGATACCATGTGCTTGTTCAATACAATTATCACAAATGTTACCCTCTACACCAGATACTAAAATATTTACATCATTTCTGCTTTTTCCACAGAATGAACATTTATTTTCTTCCAATTTTTACCTTGTTTATACAATTTGCAAATTTACTTAAAAATTTAAATTCCTACCATAGATATTTAGAATTTAATATTTTAATCCTAATTTTTAATCAATAAAAAAGGCTACTCATAGAGTAGCCTTTATATTATTGCAAAATGGATTATCCACGAGGTAATAAAACTTCGTCAATCATTCCATATTCTTTTGCTTCTTGTGATGTCATCCAATAATCACGTTCTCCATCTTTTTCAATTTGCTCAAACGTTTGTCCTGAATGATGAGAAAGAATATCGTATAACTCTTTCTTTAACTTTAAAATTTCTTTTAAAGTAATTTCCATATCAGTCGCTTGTCCTTGTGCACCACCTAATGGTTGGTGAATCATCACGCGAGAATGTTTTAAAGCGGAACGTTTACCAGCTGCACCTGCACTTAATAAAACTGCTCCCATTGAAGCAGCCATTCCTGTACAAATTGTAGCAACATCTGGTTTGATTAATTGCATGGTATCATAGATACCTAAACCTGCGTAAACACCTCCTCCTGGAGAGTTAACATAAATTTGGATATCTTTTGTAGAATCAACACTTTCTAAGAATAACAATTGTGCTTGAATGATGTTCGCAATTTGATCATCAATAGCAGTTCCTAAAAAGATAATTCTATCCATCATTAAACGTGAGAAAACGTCCATTTGTGCAACGTTTAATTTTCTCTCCTCAACGATGTAAGGCGTTGTAGCTTGGATGTAGCTTTCCATATGTAAGCTACTAATTCCTTTATCTAATAACGCGTATTTTTTAAATTCTTCTCCAGCGTTTTTCATTCTTGTTAGATTTTAATGAAAGGTAAAGAATTTTTTCAGAAATTGATTAAGCTTCTGCTAATTCTTTGTTCTTTTCAGTAATGATTTCTACGAATTCGTCAAATGTCACTTCTTTCTCGTTTAATTTAACGTTTTCTTTGAAGATAGCTAACATTTTATCTGTGAATACTTGGTAAGATAAACGGTTGTATTCTTCTTGGTTAGATAATGCACCAGCAATGATTTGGTTCATGCTTTCTTCTGGAATAGAAGTTTGTCCGTACATTTTTAATTGTTCTTTGATCGCAACTTCTGCAGCAGCTTTAACTTCTTCTGCATTTACCTCTACGTTATTAACTTCAGCAATTTTAGCTTCAATTAATTGGTAACGTAAAGATTTTTCCATTTTCGCTAATTCTTCAGCCGCTTGCTCTTCCGTTGTGATTTGCTCGTTAGAGAAAGTTAACCATTTTGTTAAGAACTCTTTAGGTAACTCAAATGAAGTGTTTTCTAATAAACCTGTTACAACGTCATTGATAATTTGTTTATCAGCTTCTTTGTTGTACATATTTTCAGATTCTTCTTTGATTTTGTTACGGAAAGCTTCTTCAGAATCAACTGCTCCTTCACCGTATACTTTATCAAATAATTCTTGGTTAATCTCAGCTTTAGCAACTGTATTAATTTCTTTGATTGTAATTGTTACATTAACTCCTTCCTCAGAAACTTCAGTTCCTAAATTTTGAGTAGCTTCTTCAGCTGTATCGTAAATATCTTTTGAGTTTACTTCAATTACATCACCTACTTTTTTACCGATAAAAGCAGAAGCGTCTTTTAAATCTTCAATACGAATGAAAGATGCTTTCGCTTCTTCTCCGTTTACTGCTTGGTCTACTTTTAAGATTGCACCTTCTTCAGCAGCCTCTAAAGATTTTAAAGAACCAAAACGTTGAGAGAAGTTATCAACATATTTTTGAACTTCTTCGTCTTCAACTTTTACTTTGTATGACTCAACTTCAATTTTAGATAAATCAACATCAAATTCTGGAGCTAAACCAATTTCGAAATCAAAAGTTAATTCTTCAGCATCCCAATCAATCGCATCTTTGATAACAGGAATTGGGTTTCCTAAGATTGATAATTTTTCTTCGTTGATGTATTCAGTAACTGATTTTTGTAATAATTCGTTTACAGTATCAAATACAACTGCTTGTCCATATTGTTTTTTTACAAAACTCATAGGTACTTGTCCTTTACGGAAACCTTTGATGTTAGCAGTTTTTCTGTATTGGTTTAATACGTTATCTACTTTTTCTTGATAATCGTTTTTGTTAACAGTAATTGTAATTACTGAAGTTAAGTTGTCTGTTGTATTTCTAGTAATATTCATCTACCTAAAATTTGGTTTGCAAATGTACAAAATTTATATTAATAGTAAAGCTTTATCCGTAAATTACAAGGGATTAATTAGGATATTTTTATGATTTTAAACCTTAATTCTGTCAAATTGATAATCGCTCATTTTTGAACATAAAAAAAGTTCGACAACCGAAGTTATCGAACTTATAGTATTAATAGATTTATTCTTTAATCCATATCGGCATATGAAGGATCTAATTTGAAATCTTCCATAAACTTTGTTGTGTAATTTCCAGCAATAAAATCTGGATCATCCATCAATTGTAAGTGGAATGGGATTGTTGTTTTGATTCCTTCGATATAAAATTCTCCTAATGCACGCTTCATTTTCTGAATTGCTTCTTCACGAGTTTGTGCAGTCGTGATTAATTTTGCAATCATAGAATCGTAGTGAGGAGGAATTGTGTAACCTGCGTATACATGTGTATCTACACGAACTCCATTTCCACCAGGGATATTAATCGAAGTGATTTTACCTGGAGAAGGACGGAAGTCATTGTAAGGATCCTCTGCATTGATACGACACTCGATAGAGTGCATCTGAGGGTAGTAGTTTTTACCTGAAATAGGTTCACCGTCCGCTAACATGATTTGTTCACGAACTAAATCGAAACCTGTTACTTGCTCAGTGATTGGGTGTTCTACTTGGATACGAGTATTCATCTCCATGAAATAGAAATCACCATGCTTGTCTACTAAGAACTCAATTGTACCAACTCCTTCGTATCCGATGTATTCAGCAGCTTTAACAGCAGCTTGCCCCATTTTTTCGCGTAATTCATCTGTCATAATAGGAGATGGAGTTTCTTCTACTAATTTTTGATTACGACGTTGGATCGAACAATCACGTTCTGATAAATGGCAAGCTTTTCCGAATTTATCTCCAGCAACTTGGATTTCGACATGGCGAGGTTCCTCGATTAATTTTTCCATGTACATACCGTCGTTTCCGAAGGCTGCAGCAGCTTCTTGACGAGCAGACTCCCAAGCGTGTAATAAATCTTCTTCTTTCCAAACAGCACGCATACCTTTACCACCACCACCGGCAGTAGCTTTTAACATAACAGGAAATTTAATTTCCTTTGCAATTTCTAAGGCTTGTTCGTAGCTATCTAATAAACCTTCTGATCCTGGTACAACAGGAACTCCAGCTTCTTTCATTGTCGCCTTTGCATTAGATTTATCTCCCATTCGGTCGATATGTTCTGGTGCAGCTCCAATAAATTTGATTCCGTTAGATTGACAGATTTTAGAGAAAGTTGCGTTTTCTGATAAGAAACCGTAACCCGGGTGAATTGCATCTGCATCTGTGATTTCAGCAGCAGCGATGATATTAGCCATTTTTAAGTAAGAATCTTTACTTTGCGCTGGTCCAATACACACAGCCTCATCAGCGAAACGTACGTGTAACGATGTTTCATCTGCCTTAGAGTATACTGCAACTGTTTTAATACCCATTTCTTTTGCTGTACGAATAACTCGCATAGCAATTTCTCCTCTATTTGCTATTAATATCTTTTTGAACATAGCTAAATATTTAGATGATTAATTAAGATGGGTCTACTAAGAATAATGGCTGATCGTATTCTACTGGCGTAGCATCGTCAACTAAGATTTTAACGATTTTACCAGAAACTTCAGATTCAATTTCGTTAAATAATTTCATGGCCTCTACGATACATAATACTTTACCTGGAGCGATAGTATCACCAACACTTACGAAAGCATCTTTTCCTGGTCCAGATGCGCGGTAGAATGTACCAATCATTGGAGATTTTACAGTAATGTAATTGCTGTTCTCATCTGCTGAAGGAGCAGCGGCTTCAGGAGCAACTGGAGTAGAAGGAGCAGCAGTAGGTGCTACAGGTACTTGTGCAGTTTGTGGCACGTAGTAAGTTTGTGCAGCAGGCTGGTTAGAAACACTGTGTAACGTTTTGATTTTGATTTCAATGTCTTCTTGTTTAATACTAACCTCGGCAACTTCTGCTTTAGAGACAAATCTGATTAAATTTTGAATGTCTTTAATATCCATATAATGCGGTTTTTAAATTCGACCTTTTGAGTGTCGTTTTTGTTTTCAGTTACCAAAGGTATTAAAAAAAATAAAAAAGCTGCTTCTTTTATGGAGAAACAGCTTTAAAATCTTTGTAAGACTATATTATTCAGTAACTTCTTGTACTTTTTCTAATACTACTTTTCCTTTGTAGTATAATTTTCCGTCAGACCAGTGAGCTCTGTGGTATAAGTGAGCTTCACCTGTAGTTTTATCGATAGCTAATTGTGGAGCTTCGATTTTGTAGTGTGTTCTACGTTTATCTCTTCTTGTTGACGACTGTCTTCTCTTAGGATGTGCCATATCTAACTACTTTGTTTTTTTCTTTATTTCTATATTATTACTAAAAACCCTATGGTTTTAAATCTTTTAATTTTGCCCAACGAGGATCGATATCTGAATCATCGTCATCATCGTTTTCGTCATTGTCATCATCTTCAGTGTTGATTTCATCTAAATCATAGATGCTATATTCATCTAATAATTCAAGATATTTTGGATCAACATTTCCGCTGATGACATCGGGATGAATTCGTTTTACAGGTAACGCAGTCATAATCAATTCGTAAATGATTTGCGCAATATTTAATTCGTATTCATCACGAGGGATAATCCAGATTTCAGCATCTGTATCATCATATTCGTCGCCAAATTTAACAATTAATTTTGCTTCATTCGAAATTTTTTGATCAAATTTTTCTCCAGTGACATCACAAGGTACTTCTATTGTACCATTGATGCGGAAAAATAATTCTAACATGCTTGATTTTTTCTCGAATTCTACATCAATTTTGATGTTAGCATTCTCAAAATCAGCCTCAATCCCGAATAAATCAAAGAACGACTGTGATATTTCGTAATCAAAATCTGTAACACCATAAGGTAATCCAGAAAATACGATTGTGTAATTTTTTAATTTATCCATACCACGAAAAGGTTTGCAAAGATAATGTATTTTATTTAAAATAAATAGCTCTTGGTCGAGTTATTTTAATTTTTTATTCTTTATTATCTCCTTTTTCTAATTTTAGAGGGATATGCTGTAAAACATTTTGTGTTAATTCAGCATAATCTAACCTGTTTTTGTGTAATTCGATTGCAAGAAAAACAGCTTCTTTAAACGATTCCTCATTGGCAATCCCTTTTCCTGCAATGTCATAAGCGACTCCATGGTCTGGAGAAGTTCTGACATATTTTAATCCTGCAGTGTAATTCACCCCTTCATCAAATGCAATTGTCTTGAATGGGATTAGTCCTTGATCGTGATACATGGCTAATACGGCATCAAATGCTTCAAGATTTTGATCTGTAAAGAAACTATCTGCTGAATATGGTCCATAAACAATTTTATCCTCTTTCTGGCATCTCTCAATTGCAGGTAAAATAATATCTTGTTCTTCTGAACCAAGTAATCCATTATCCCCAGCATGAGGATTAAGTCCTAAGACTGCAATTTTAGGTCGTTCAATCGTATAGTCTTCAACTAAACTTTTATGAATTTGTTGAATTTTAGTATAAACTGATTTTTTATTAATTCCTTGAGCAACTTTAGAAATAGGAACATGTTGAGTGACTAAACCTACTTTAATCTTCTCTGAAACCATAAACATTAATGGAGCTCCTCCCCAAACTTCACCTAAATATTCGGTATGTCCAGGAAATTTAAATTCTTCGGATTGAATATTATCCTTGTTAATAGGTGCTGTCACTAATACATCAGCATACCCATCGACTACTGCTTGTGCAGCGGCATTTAATGATTGAAAGGCATGTTCGCCTGCTGATTTTGTTACTTTACCGAACTGAACTTCGATTTGATCTTTCCAAAGATTAACAACATTAATTTTGCCATCCACAATTTGGCTGGCATCATGTATTCCTTGGAAACTAATTTTATCTAATTTCAGTTTATCTTTTTGATGAGATAATAATTTGGTTGAACCAAAAATAACAGGTGTAAAAAACTCTGTAATTTCTTTTTCTTTTAAAGTCTTTAAAATGACTTCAATTCCAATCCCATTAAAATCACCAATAGAAATGGCTACTCTTATTTTTTTATCTTTCTCAGACATAATTTTATTTTTAATAAGATTGTGATGATGGTTTTTGTTTCTTAAAAAACTTCTTGTAAATAATATCAATAATTAATCCACCAATCCATGAGAATAAAAATAACACAGGACAAATTGCAATTTCATACCATGTAGGATGATTAGGAGTAAAGATAACATCTCCAAATGCAACTAACAGCAATATAAAACCAATTAACATGGCATAAGCTTGCTTGGCTCTTTTAACTAAAATTGCAGTTACGATTCCTCCACATAGTGCTGCTATACCAGAAGTAAGAAGCATTAAACCGAAGAAATCCACTTGGTAGATTTTTCCTTCACCTTTGGTGAAATATTTAATGATATGTCTCCATTCAGGAAAAACTTCATCATCGTACCAACCTAAACGGTCAGCATTAAGTGTAATTCCTAAATTGACGATAAGATATACAACGCTAAGCCCTAATAGCACAGCGATGACATTTCTTAATACAGTTTTGTCTTTTAACATAGATAATATTTAGTGCCTTATGCAATGGCAATTACTGAAATTTCAACATTTACATCTCGTGGTAAACGTGCAACTTCAACGCATTCGCGGGCAGGGAAATTTGTGTCATTAAAGTATGATGCATAAACTTCATTAACAGCTGTAAAATCATTTAAATCTTTTAAGAAGATGGTTGCTTTTACGATGTTGTCTGTAGTTGTTCCAGCAGCTTCCAAAATTGATTTGACATTCTTCATGACTTGGTGAACCTCGTCTTGAATTCCTGAAGTAACTAAAGCTCCTTTTTCTACATCAAATGGAATTTGACCTGATGTGTATACAAATCCATTATATTTTACGCCTTGTGAATACGGTCCAATAGCTTCAGGTGCTTTGTCTGTGTAAATAATTTCTTTTTTCATTTTATAGTGAGTTTTTAAAATCTAATGTTTCGTGAACGGTCTTTATATTGTAAATCTTGTAATATAGAAGCTTTAATTCCAATAAAGAAATTATAATAACTATAACGTCCAATAGGATTCCAGTTAAATGAAAGTTTAAAGCTTCGTAAATCACGTTCAAATCCAAAGTTAACCATTGTGATTTCATTATTAATAAAATCATAATTGGATGATACAGAAATATCCCAATAAGGTGTTGGTTTTATCTTACCATTCATCATAATCGATCCGGTATGTAAAGCCTCTGGTCGAGTATCTTTAGTATACGTATACGTTAATGATGTAGTTAAACTCCATGGAATTGCAAAACGTGCGTAATTATCTTTATCGAAATAAAAATTCTCATCCCTTATACTACCTCGTTTATCGTAATCTTTTGGTTCAAATTTCTTTCCGTTAAACGTATTATTATCAAATGTATATCCTGTACCAATATTAAAATTAGTCAATTGAGGCATTCCAAGTTTGTCTACACGCCTACGGGTATTCGTCAATTCGTCCGTTTCAATTTTATATGGATTAAACGAACCGGCAAATTGAATATTAATTTTACGATCAAATAAAGTCGTATTACCATTCATATTAATAGGTGATAACTTAAATTCTTCAGCAGAAAAATTATAAGCAGTACTAAAACGTAAAGACTCGAAAATCTTTATTTTTTTTACACCTTTAGGATCATTATCATCTCTAACTTTAACTTCTAAATTGTTTAATAAATTAAAGTTAATACTATTCGTTAATGTAGGAATGCTAACTCCGTATAAAGCTTGTTCAAATTGATTGTACCAAATCTGCTCCATATTTGCACCTTCATACGATTTATAATAGCCCCATCCTTCATTTCTAAAATCGGGATTAAAAGAATATCCAATCATAGGGCTTAACACGTGGCGAATCCCTTGAATTTTAGCTTCTTTATTTGAATTTAAAAAGGTACCATAAATGTTTGTCGAAATACTCGCATTTAAGTTGAATGTTCGATATGAATTAAATCCTTTGATTTTCTGTTCTGTAACAATACTATTTCGAGGATTAAATGTTTTTTCGATGCGATGGTCAGTCCAGTTTTCATTATATGTCGACGTTAAACTTAAAGGGAAATAATTCCCTAACGTGACAGCAGTCGATAAATTCATACGATGCGACGCACCAATACGTGAGTCATCTTTCCACATGGCTTTTGTGAAGAAATTTTCATCATTGGTACGAATTTCATTAGCAGCCTGCATTGTGTAGTCAACCCCAAGATTTTGAATTAATCCTTTTTTAGCACCTGCTTTTGGAGCAAAAGGGTAAATTCTGGTCATATTAAGGTTAAAACGAGGAGCTGTCAATGTAATATTTTTAATGCTACTATCGTCTTTGATTCCTTCTACAACAGTAGGATTTAAGTTTTGAGAGTGACCTAAACTTAATGTAGCAGAAAATGGAGAATCTCTGAATTTCTTATTTAATGTTATCGATGAGTTGATGTTATTATTGTACACCTGATTATTTTGTACATACTGATTACTAATCGAGTTTTGATAATAACGTGAACTTGTAAAATTTACATTAGCATTAAACTGAGTATATGGATTTGATTTCGGGTCTTGAGTGTGTCTCCAACTTACACCATAAAGGTTTGATTTGTTGTACGCATTATTTCCTGTTTGTAATCCTTTAATACCCGTAATTCGATTTTCAAAATTGGCATTAAATGAGCCTGAATATTTATAATTCTTCTTATAATTACTTTCAGCACGTACACCCCAACTCCCTTTTGTATAAATATCGGTTGAAAGTGTTACATCAAAATATTCTCCGACGGGTAAGTAAAATCCTAATTTTTCAATCGCAAATCCTAAATTTCGACGTTCTGAAAAACTCGGCATTAAAATTCCTGCAGATCGTTTAGAACCTAATGGGATGTACGCAAATGGTGCCACCAATGGTGTAGGTACATCATAAATATACATTTGTGTTGGTCCCGCAATCAATGTTTTATTTTCTCCTTTATCGATTAATTTTCCTGGAGAAGTTCGAATAAAATAATCTCGGTCTAATGTCTTCCCATCTTTAAAGTATTCGTCTGTCGTATATTCTGCTCGACGCAATAACATGATCGAATCATTTACACGCTTTACACGATCGGCAATTATAACTCCTTCACCTTCTGTAATTCTCACATTATAGGCTATCCCTACTTTGGTTTTGAAATTAACTTTAAAAGCATCTTGTGTAAATTCTTGTTGCCCTTGAACGAATTTTGTGGGTTCAGTAATCTGACCAATGGAATCTCTTTTTCCTTCGGCATATACATCACCACTCGACCAATCAAGTTCAATATAATCGGCATATATAGACATATCACCATACGTTACACGAGCGTTTCGCATAAAATATGATTTACGTTTTTTAAGGTCGTGTCTTTCGTCTTCAGACTCTCTATCCACTATATAATCGAGCTTCTCTTTTACAGGAATAATCTTCTCTAATTTGATCGTATCATTCGCTTCTTTAGAGTCGTCGGGATTTGTATTATTTTTATTAATTTGACCAAAAGATATCGTACATATCATGGCCGGACTAAAAAATAATATGGATTTTAATGCGTTTGTAAACAAATTGAAAAACTTATTTTTTATAAATTGCGTCAAAATTAATCAAAAAATCAATCCTATAATATGAGATTAAAAATGATTAACATACAAAAGTATCTATTTTTTGTAATGATGATGCTTTTTTCTACATTTTCGTTGGCACAAAAAAAGACGAATTTTGTAGTCGTGTTAGATGCAGGGCATGGAGGGAAAGATGCAGGAGCGCGTGGAGTCGCTGATTTAGAGAAAAATATCGCATTGGATGTGGTTTTAAGATTTGGAGCGATGATCGAAAAGAATCATCCAGATGTTAAAGTTGTGTACACGAGAAAAACCGATGTTTTTTTGGAATTGTGGGAGCGAACGAAAATTTCAAATGCAAACAAGGCCAACTTATTTATTTCGATTCACTGTAACTCGGCAAAAAATACTTCAGCTTATGGAACGGAAACGTTCGTGATGGGACTTAGTCGAATGGGAGAAACTGATGAAGTCTCACGTCGAGAAAACTCAGTTATTATTTTAGAAAAAGATCAAGAAAAGTATGAGAAATTTGATCCAAATGATCCAGAGGCAGTCATCGCATTCGAAATTATGAATGCCACTTACAAGGAACAATCTATTCGATTTGCAGACTTGGTGGAGAAAAAATTTGTGAATGAGCAAGGGCGTAAAAGCCGTGGTGTAAAACAGGCCAATTTCCACGTATTAAGAGGAAACGCTTCACCGTCTGTTTTAGTAGAATTAGGTTTTATTTCGAATTATGAAGAAGGAACTTATTTAGCTTCAGATGAAGGAAAGCAGGCTTCTACAGAGTCTTTATATAAAGCTTTTAAAGAATATAAAAAAGAATTTGATCGCCGTTCAGGAATAACATCGGATTCGGATAAACCAAAAGTTGCTAAAGAAACTGAAAAACCATTAGAAGGAAAAGTACTTAAAGTAAAATTTTTAGAAACAACCTTAAAATACACAACAACTTCCCCGCAACTTAAAGGGTTAACAGATGTAGAAATTGTACAAGATGGTAATAAGTACGTTTATTACTACGGAAATACAAATTTACGTTCACGTGCTGATGAATTATTAAATGTGGTTAAACGAAAAGGGTTTACAAAAGCCTCAATTGAAGAATTTGATTTAAATAAAAAATTAGAGGGTCAAAAAAATTATCGTGTTTTGTTTATGTCTTCTAATAAAAAATACAAAGAAAAAGACGATCGCTTTAATGGGTTGTCTAATGTATTGAGAGTGAAGAGCGGAAATATGTTTAATTACTATTTCGGATCAGATAAATCCATGAGCGATGCTCAAAAAACCTTAGAAGCAGTACAGAAAAAAGGATTCCGTAATGCCTTTATTGTAACATTTAACGGTGAAGATCCAATCTAATATTGATTAGTTCTTGATAAATATTAATTATTTTTGCAGAAACATACATATCGTGAAGATTTCAAAAGAAGCCAAAATAGGTGCCATAACATTAGTAACATTAGTTAGTTTTTTTATTTTATTTAATTTCTTAAAAGGAAAAAATTTATTCACATCAGGGAGAGTGTTTAAAGTAAAGTTTGAAAACGTCAATGGATTAGCGCCATCAAAACCTGTTTCAATCAATGGATTGAGAGTAGGACGTGTAGAAGAAATTTCTATTGTGGATGACCAAACCCCAATATACTTTGAGGTATTAATCTCCATAGAAAAAGATGTCGAATTCTCGAAAAATACAATTGCCGAAATTTATGAACCAGGGATTATGTCTGGAGCCGAAGTTCGTTTAATTTTAGACTATGGAAAAGATATTGCTCAAAGTGGAGATTATTTAAATGGTCGTGTAGCAGGCGGAATGTTTGCTGGGATTACAGAACAATTAGGTCCAACACAAACAAAAATCGATTCAGTTTTAATTACTTTAAATAAAACTTTAGCGGGAGTAGATTCGATGTTAGATCAAGAAAATAAACAAAATTTAAAAGTTTTATTAAAAAACTTAAACCATACAGTTTCTTCATTTGATGCTACTGCAAAATCAATTGAAAGAACCTCTAATTCTGCCAATGGTTTAATTGCACAAAACGAGCAAACCATTAAAAAGACGTTAAACAATGCCAATACTACATTAGCATCAACGCAAGCAACCATAGAAAAATTTGGAAAAACTGCTGACAAAATCAATGCGATGGAGTTAGAGAAAACCATCAAAAATTTCGAAGAAGCCTCTAAAAACTTAAATTCTTTATTAGCTGATATCAATAATGGTAAAGGATCATTAGGAAAATTAGCGAAAGAAGACGATATTGCAGATGAATTAAAAGCAACGATTAAGAGTGTTAACTCATTAGTGGATGATTTAAAGAAAAATCCAAGTCGTTATGTTAACATTTCTGTTTTCGGTAAAAAGCAGACAATTCAACCGTAATAACCAAAACTCAAAACTCACAAAAAAAACTAGAATAAAATGATGAATTACATTCCAAATGTAATCTTTGCCTTAATTATGATTGGTGCCTTATGGTTTTTTTCACACAATGTGAAAAAGGTCATTCGCAACATCAAATTAGGTAAGAAGATTGACCGTTTCGATAATCCATCGGAACGTTGGGCTACTATGGCTCGTGTAGCTTTAGGGCAGGGTAAAATGACGGTACGTCCCGTTGCAGGTATTTTGCATATTATCGTATACGTTGGTTTCTTATTAATTAATATCGAAGTTGTAGAAATTATCATCGACGGATTATTTGGTACACACCGTGTACTAAGTTTCTTAGGTGGTTTTTATGATGCGATGATCGGATTTTTCGAAATCTTAGCATTCCTTGTACTGGTATCGTGTGTAATCTTTTGGGCACGTCGTAATATTGTTCGTGTGCAACGTTTCTGGAAACCAGAAATGAAGGATTTTCCTAAAGACGATGCCAACTACATCTTGTTTATGGAAGTCGCATTTATGTTTGCGCTTTTAACGATGAATGGAGCCGATCAAGTTTTACAACAATTAGGTGCAGCACATTATCCAGTTGCAGGATCTTTCCCGATTTCTTCTTGGTTAACAGCACCAGTTATTAGTTCCTTTAACGATATTACCTTTATTACATTAGTAGAAAGAGCAGCATGGTGGTTCCATATTATCGGAATCTTCTTCTTCTTAAACTATTTATACTATTCAAAACACTTACATATCATTTTGGCTTTCCCAAATACGTGGTTCTCTAAATTAGAACCGAAAGGAGAGTTTACAAACCTTGCGTCTGTTACAAATGAAGTAAAATTGATGATGGATCCCAATGCCGATCCTTTTGCTGCGCCTGCAGAACCAGTGGGTGAACCAGAAACTTTTGGAGCAAAGGATATTTTTGATCTTAATCAAGTTCAATTACTAAACGCTTATTCGTGTACCGAATGTGGGCGTTGTACTTCCGAATGTCCAGCCAATATTACGGGTAAAAAATTATCGCCTCGTAAAATTATGATGGATACTCGTGACCGTATTGAGGATGTAAGTCGTAACATTGATAAAAATGGAGAATTTGTAGATGATGGTAAAACTTTAGTGAATGATTACATCACTGCAGAAGAATTATGGGCTTGTACATCATGTAACGCATGTACACAAGCTTGTCCAATTAATATCGATCCGTTATCAATCATCGTAGATTTACGCCGTTACTTGGTAATGGAACAATCGGCAGCTCCAAACGAGTTAAATATGATGATGACCAATGTTGAAAACAATGGTGCGCCATGGCAGTTCAACAATGCCGATCGTTTAAACTGGGCAAACGATTAGGGCTTTATAAATAATACTCTATCTTCTCAATCTATTAAAACAAATTATACACATACACACACAACACGAACACAAATGGAAGATTTCTTAAAGGAAAAAATCGAAAACGGAGAAAGAGTTAGTCCTATTTTACCAGAAGAAGTAAAAAATTATTTAATTGACATTGACGGAACAATTTGTGACGATATTCCTAACGAAGAACCAGAAAGAATGTTAACTGCGGCATTATATCCTGATGCGTTAGAAACATTAAATAAATGGTATGATGAAGGACACATCATCACGTTTTTTACGTCAAGAACAGAGGAGCACCGTGAGTACACGGAAATTTGGTTAGCAAAACATGGGTTTAAATACCATGGATTATTAATGGGAAAACCACGTGGTGGTAACTACCATTGGATCGATAACCACTTAGTAAAAGCAACTCGTTACAACGGAAAATTTACAGATTTAGTGGAGAAAACGGTTTCTATCCAAGTCTTTGACGATGGGAAACACGGATCTTAACTAAAGATTCAAAAAAAACAAAAAGACTACAAAAAAACTATGTCAAATATTACTGTTAAAACTATGGCTCAATACATGGCGGAAGGTAAGCAACCAGAGGTATTATTCTGGGTTGGTTGTGCCGGAAGTTTTGATGATCGAGCTAAAAAAATTACAAGAGCATTTGTAAAAATATTAAATAATATTGGAGTTGAATTTGCTGTATTAGGAACAGAAGAATCTTGTACAGGAGATCCAGCAAAACGTGCAGGAAACGAGTTCGTATTCCAAATGCAAGCCATGATGAACATCGAAGTGTTAAACGCTTACGAAGTAAAAAAAATCGTGACAACGTGTCCTCACTGTTTTAATACTTTAAAAAACGAATATCCATCTTTGGGTGGAGATTACGAAGTATTACACCACTCTCAATATTTACAACAGTTAATAGACGCCGGAAAACTAAAGTTAGAAGGTTCTGAAACTTTCAAAGGAAAACGAATTACTTTCCATGATCCATGTTATTTAGGACGTGGAAATGACGTTTACGAAGCCCCTCGTAGTTTAATCGAAAAATTAGATGCCGAGTTAGTGGAAATGAAACGTTGCCGTACACGTGGATTATGTTGTGGTGCGGGAGGTGCACAGATGTTTAAAGAACCAGAAAAAGGAAACAAAGACATCAACATCGAACGTACAGAGGAAGCTTTAACCGAGAAACCTCATATTATTGCAACAGGATGTCCTTTCTGTAATACAATGATGACGGACGGAGTAAAACACTTCGAACAAGAATCTAAAGTTATGGTGAAGGATTTAGCCGAATTAATTATGGAAGCTAAAGATTTATAAGAAATTATTTCGCCTATATCATAAACCACTCTTACTATAAGGGTGGTTTTTTTATTGTGTTAAGTCTGATAAATCTCGGTAAATACTTTAAAAATCCTTCCTATCTTTGTATAAATATAAAATTATATACGATGAATTTAGCAGACAATTCAAAAATTTGGATTTTTCAAGCCAATCGTAAATTTTCTCCAGAAGAAAAAGAAACTATCATATCAAAACTTCAAAATTTTATGTTGGATTGGAATGCGCACGGTGCAGCTTTATTAGCTGATTTTACCTTGCCTTACGACCAATTTATTGTAGTTGGAGTGGACGAAAATCAAGCCACTGCCAGTGGCTGTTCTATCGACAAGTTAACAAAAATTATTCGCGAATTAGATGCGGATTATAACTTCGAATTCTTAAATCGTATGTTAGTGGCATACGAACAAAACGAAAAAATTTTAATCGAAAAATTACCAACATTCAAAAAGAATGTAAAAGAAGGTGTAATTGCCAACATCAATGTTTTTAATAACGGCATTGCTAATTTGGCAGAATTCAAAACTTCTTGGAAGTTACCCATCGAAGAAAGTTGGGCAAAAAATTTACTGAATTAAAAGTAAAGGAATATAAATTAGGATAAAGCCGTACCAATTAGTGCGGCTTTATTTTTGCTATAAGAGTGTTGAAAAAAACTTATATTTACGTTAAAACTATTATTTTTTAAAATATGAAAAACAAAGGGTGTTTAATTGGTGGTGGAATTTTAGCTGCTATCATCGTTTTAGGAATTATCATTGGTGGGTGGTTTGTATCTAAATACAATTCTATGGTACCAATGGAAGAAGGTGTGAAAGCACAATGGTCGAATGTTGAAAATACGTACCAAAAACGTGCAGACTTAGTCGATCAATTAGTAGGAACGGTAAAAGGAGCGGCTAATTTCGAGCAAGAAACTTTAACCCAAGTAATTGAAGCACGTGCTAAAGCGACATCAACACAACTAAATATTGATGATGCTTCTCAATTAACAGAAGAAAATATTGCGCGTTTCCAACAAGCACAAGACCAATTAGGTGGAGCATTAAATAAATTAATGGTTTCTGTTGAGCGTTATCCAGAATTAAAAGCAAATCAAAATTTCTTAAACTTACAAGCATCAATCGAAAGTATGGAAGCTGAGGTTTTATTCGAAAGAAAGAAATACAATACGGCAGCAGAAGGATTTAATTCGCATATTAAGATTTTTCCTAACAACTTTATTGCAAACTTCGGTGGATTTAAAGAAAAAGGATATTTTAAAGCTGCTGCAGGTACAGAAAATGCACCAAAAGTAGAATTCTAATCGTATGGGGAAAAAGGATAATCCATTTCTTTCCTCCAAACAAGAACAGAAAATTATTGAAGCCATCCAAATGGCTGAAAAAAATACAAGTGGTGAGATTCGAGTTCATATCGAATTCGAATCTTCTACCGATCATTTCCAAAAAGCGTTAGAAGTCTTTAAACGATTAGAGATGCATCAAACGAAAGACCGAAATGCTGTTCTTTTTCATGTGGCTCCTTACGATCATAATTTTACAATTATTGGTGATGAAGGTATTGATAAAGTAACGCCAGATGATTTTTGGGAAGAGATAAAAGAAAAAGTAATCTCTTATTTTAGAGAAGAAAAATATGCAAAAGGGCTTTGTACAGGAATTCATATGACTGGCGAAGCACTTAAAACATATTTTCCGTATCAGGAAGATGATAAAAACGAATTGCCAGATGAAATTAGCTACAGTTAGAAATTTTGTACTTTTATTTTTTATAGGGCTTGTTTCACTCTTTGCGCAATCTCCTTATGAGTTGGTCGAATTAAAAAATCCTCCTAAAAAATTAGTGCAGGATTATGCCAAAGTTTTCGATGCTATACAACTTGATGCATTAGAGCGAAAATTAGTAGCGTATAATGATTCGACATCTACTCAGATTTTAGTTTTAACCGTAGAATCTCTTGATGGATATCCCTTAGAGATGTTTGCGAATGAAATTGGAGAAAAATGGGGAGTTGGACAAAAAGGCAAGGATAATGGAATTGTCATTGTACTGAGCGAACAAGACCGTAAAATTACGATTCGTACAGGTTATGCTTCTCAAGTGCATTTGCCCCCTTCGATAAATAAAACCATTATCGACCAAGTTATTATTCCTCATTTCAAACAAGGTGATTATGCGGGTGGTATAGATGCAGGTATAAATGCAATTTTCCAATATTTTAATGGAAAATTTGATGCGGAACCCAAACAAGATCAATATGAGGTCGATTGGTTTTCTACATTTGTACTCATCTTTTTCATTTTATTTGTTTTACTGATTGTATTCGGTAAAAAGAATAATGGTGGCGGAGGCGGAAACGGTGGACGCAAACAAAGAAGTTTATTAGACGATATCATCATCATGAATACAGGACGTTCAATCTTAGGAGGTGGCGGCCTTGGTTCAGGAGGTGGCTCATGGGGCGGCTCTTCAGGAGGCGGATTTGGCGGAGGCTTTGGAGGCTTTGGCGGAGGAAGCTTTGGTGGAGGTGGAGCTTCAGGCAGCTGGTAAATCGTAAAAAAATATAAAATCCAGATTGTGTAAACAGTCTGGATTTTTTTATAGCTTAACAAATATGATTAATTTCGTTATATAATTCAATCTATGGAGATTTTAAATCACATCTACACGAATCAGAGAAGCAATAGTAATGATACTTCTGATGCTCGATCAGAATATCAACGTGACTATGACCGTATTATCTTCTCGTCAGCTTTTCGACGATTGCAAAATAAAACCCAAGTCTTCCCCTTACCAGGTAGTGTATTTGTCCATAACCGATTGACACATTCCTTAGAAGTATCATCTGTAGGAAGATCAATGGGAAATTTGGTAGGAAAATTTATTGTTGAGAATTATGATTTGGCGCCATCTTCGTATGAGTTTTATAACTACAGTATCCATGATGTGATTTCTGCAGCATGTTTATGCCACGATATCGGTAATCCAGCTTTTGGGCATTCGGGTGAGGATGCTATCGCTTCATATTTTGATCGTCACGAGTCGGAATTAAAAGATTTTTTCACGGAAGCCGAATGGGGAGATTTGATCAATTTTGAAGGGAATGCAAATGCCATTCGAATATTGACACAGCAACAAAATGGAAAATCAGAAGGTGGATTAAGATTGACTTATTCTACTTTAGCCTCTATAGCAAAATACCCTTGTGAATCCATAGCGAAAGATAAATCTCAATTGCATCGCAAGAAATTTGGTTTTTTTCAAGCTCAAAAAGAAATGTTTAAAACCATTGCTGATAAAACGGGAATGATTGTCGAATCAGAAGATCCAATTATTTATAAACGCCATCCATTTGTATGGTTAGTGGAAGCCGCAGATGATATATGTTATAGCATTATAGATGTGGAAGATTCGCAACGTTTAGGAATTATCGATCACGATAAATGTAAACGATTATTTTTAAACTTAGTGGAATCGTTAAATTCAGAGCAATTTGATAAAACAAAGGCCCAATTAAAATCCATTTCGGATAAAAATGATCGCATTGCCTACTTACGAGCAAAATCAATTAATTTATTGACTCAGAAATCAGTGCAGGTGTATCAAGATAATTTCGAAACAATTGTTCAGGGTGAATTTAAAACAGCATTATTGGATATTATAAAAGATGAAACGGTAAATGAAACGAAAAAAGTTTTAACTGAAATTCAACGTTTCTCGCGTGAGAATATCTATAATCACCGTTCGGTATTAGAAATTGAAAATGCGGGTTATAATGTAATGTCAGAATTACTTTCTCAATTTATTCCTCCTATTTTAAAGGAAGAATCAGAACGTAAAAATTTTGAGAAAAAAGCATTAAAATTAGTACCTAATCAATTTCTGTATGAAAAGGGGTCGAAATATCAAAAGGTGATGGGAATTTTAGATTATGTATCTGGAATGACAGATAATTACGCAACTGAATTATACCGTCGTATTAAAGGAATAGAAATTGGGATGACCATTTAAAATATATAAAAAATACTAAATATAACATGGACAATGTAGTGATAAGAGCGGCAAGAAAAGAAGATTGTCCTCGTATTTTAGAATTAATTAAAGAATTAGCACTTTACGAAAAAGCACCAGATGAGGTTACTGTAACTTTAGAAGAAATGGAAGCATGCGGTTTTGGGGAGAAACCTGTTTGGGGTTCATTGGTTGCTGAAGTGAATGGTGAGATATTAGGAATTGCGTTATATTATGATCGCTATTCGACATGGAAAGGTCGACGTTTATATTTAGAAGATTTAATAGTTACCGAATCTGCACGTGGTTTAGGTTTAGGTAAAAAACTTTTGGATGAATTGATTGTTTATGCAAAAGAAAATAAATATCACGGAATGGTTTGGCAAGTTTTAGATTGGAATGAACCAGCGATTAATTTTTATAAAAAATACAATGCTGAATTTGATGGAGAATGGGTAAATGTGTCACTCAATTTCTAAACAGAGAAAAAAAAAGCCTCACTAATTATTGAGGCTTTTTTATATTAAATTAAACTTTGATTTTGTTTATAATTGATGATTAAAAAGATTCCGATCAATATTGTAAATCCCCATAATGAACTTCCTCCATAACTAAAGAAAGGCAAAGGAATTCCCACCGTAGGGAAAAGTCCCATTACCATGGCAATGTTTATAAAATAATGGAAGAATAATATAGCTGCTACAGAATAGCCATAGAAACGTGCAAATCGATTCTTTTGCATTTCGGCCAAATAAAATAATCGTCCAATAAATAGAGCATATAAAATGACAAGACCCACACTTCCAACAAATCCCCATTCTTCACCTACCGTACAGAAAATGTAATCGGTCCATTGTTCAGGTACAAAACGCCCCTTTTTAATGGTTCCTTGATTATATCCTTTTCCCAATAATTCTCCAGAACCAATAGCTGTTTTTGAATACAATAAATTATAACCTGAAGTATCTCGGTATTTAGCTTCTCCTTCATACAAAACCATCACACGTTCTTTTTGGTGCTTTGGTAATTTTTCGAAGATAATTGGAGAAATAAAACTTATTGTACTTGTAAATAATAACGCTACAATTGAAGCAATAATACTTACTGTCATAACATTAGCTGCCACTCCCGATTGTAATTTAAAGGGAGATGAGCTGGTTTCTTTTTCATAAGAGAGTTTCATTAATACTACTGGAACTAATGACATAAATGCTCCAACCCCTCCAAATAAAAGAGTATTAAAAAAGATAGGTTCTTCAAAAAATAAAGCACTATTTGGAAATAAATGTCCAAATCCTAAACGTGTTTCTTCATCCAATATTCCTAAAATATATGAAGCACCTATTAAAAGTAAAAAGAACAAAAATAATCCGATTAATACGCCGTAACAAGCATCTTCTATTTCTTTATTGTAATTAAATGATAAAACGATTAATGTGACTACTAATACGATGAATCCAAAAAATAGTAAAACGTAAAAAGGGATTTGAACAATCGATATTAAAAAAATAATTAATGCAATAATAGGACTTAAAATCACCCAAGGATGAAATCCTTCGCGATATAACGGAATCGATAATGAACAGAAAATAATTACTGATCCTAAATCGGGTTGCATTAAAATTAATGCAATAGGAATGATAACGATTAAGGCAATTTTCCCTAGAAAGCCAATGTCTTTTAAGTTTGCATTGGAGTGATTGATCAGATTTGCAATCAATAAAGAAGTCCCAATTTTAGCAAACTCAGCAGGTTGTAAAGAGACAGGACCAAAACTATACCAGGCTTTAGCACCATTAATTTCTTTTCCAATGACTAATACTCCAACGAGCAAAAGAACGGAAATGGCATAAATGACAGGGGAATAGGTCTCAAAAAAATTTCGGTTATTACCACTAAAAATCACCAATGAAAAAATCATGACCATTCCTAGAGAAAACCAAATAATTTGTTTTATCCCACGTTCACTATCCACACTGTAGACGTTCATGATTCCAAAGATTAATAGAATTAATCCAAGAATTATGACAGTCCAATCAATTCCTTGCAACAATCTGTTTTGGCTCAATGCTATCTTTCTTTACTGGTTCTACGTATAATCCTTTTCTCTTCAAATAATTGATCCATTGGCGATGATATTCACCTTGGAAACTTTGATTTTTCATTCGCGTCAACATGCTTTGACGTTTTATCGTATCTGTTAAGTACAACTCTGCCACTAAACTAGACATAGGTCCCGCCCAAGTTGCTCCATAATGCGCATTTTCAACAATTGCTGCCACTACAATTTTTGGATTTTCAGCGGGAGCAATTAACACGAATAAGGAGTGGTCTTGCCCTTGTGAGTTTTGTGAGGTACCTGTTTTTCCTAACTGTGTAAAATCTTTTACTTGTAATGCTCGTGCAGTACCCATGGTAAATACGTTGCGCATTCCTCGTAATATTATTCCAAAGTGTTTTTTATCAACCAATGTTTTTTTAGGAACAATAAAATTTGAATCTTTTATCGGTTGACCTTCTACTTTATGAACTATATGTGGAGTAAAAAAATATCCTTGATTGGCAATTGCTGCAGTGTAATTAGCCATTTGTAACGGCGTCGTATTAATATCACCTTGCCCCATTCCATTAAAAATAATACGGTAAGGGTTCCACACACCTTCACCAAATCGATCATCATAGAAATTACCAGTTGGTATAAGTCCTTTATTTCCTACAGGTAAATCAGTTCCCATAAATTTACCTAATCCAAAACTGTTCATGATGTTTGCCCATTCGTCTATACCAGAATTTAGATTATTAGGATCTTTACGTACAATATCGCGATAGGCTTCAGAAAAATAGTTATTACAAGATTTACCAATAGCATATTCTAATCCTTGAGGAGCATAGTAGCGTCCACAGTGACAACCAATTTTCATTCGACCATATCGGAACCCATGTTTACAAGTATATGTTGTAGAATCAGTCATTGTTCCCATTTGCATTCCAGCAAGAGCTGTCAATAACTTGAATGTAGAACCTGGAGGGTATGTACCTTGAAGAGCACGATCAAATGTTGGTTTACTGATCGAATCATTAATTAAAGCATTACGTTTTTTAGAATCTAAAAAATCACCTGGATTAATGGTTGGAGCAGAAGCTAAAGCTAAAATTTCACCTGATTTAGGATCTAAGGCTACAATTGCACCACGTTTATTTTGGAGCATTTGTTCCGCTAACTCTTGTAAGCGATAATCGATAGTTAAATGAATAGTTTTACCACTTTTTACTGGACGGTCATATTCACCATCTTTATAAGGACCAACAATATTCATTGTTCGGTCAACAATCCAGTTTTTTACTCCTTTTACCCCACGTAATTCTTTTTCATAGGATTTTTCTACACCTGAAATCCCTACAAAATCTCCTGGTTGGTAATACGTCGAATCTGTTTTGATATATGCAGGACTCGCTTCATTGATATATCCTAAAATATTACCAGCGGTCTGAACCATATATTTACGTTCTGGACGTTTGATAATGCTGAATGCTGGATATAAGTAGAGCTGCTCTTGCATACGAGCATAATCTTCCCTTGATATATTTTTTTTGAAAGGATAAGGTGATAACTTCTTATAACTATCCGATTCAGTAATTGAAGTAATAATTGAATCAAATTCTTGCGTAGTCACATTTACCAATGCACAAAATTTCTTTTTATCAAAGTCTTCTGAAATTTTAATTGGAATAACATTGAGTTCGTAAGAATAGGTATTTGATACTAATAATTTACCATTACGATCCAAGATATCTCCACGGTTAGGGTAGATGATTTCTTGCTTAATGGATGTATTAAAAGCATTTAATTTGTATCGATCTGTGAATAATTGTAAGTATGCTAAACGACCTATAAAAAGAAAGACTATAAATAGGATCATGACATACACGACCGCTAATTTTTTCATACCGAAATTTTATTTTTGAATAAAATCTTATAAATAATAACAAAAATAAATGTAATACCAGAACTAATTAAGGCATTGTTTAATACGGTTAAAATTCCTGTGAATTTGAAATTTTCTAACAGTAGTAAGATCGAGTGATGAAAAAGAATAATGATGGCCATATAGAAAATCCATTGCGAAATGCTAAACGTATTAAAATTAAAATACTCCATTTCGAAATTGACTTTTCCTGAAAGCAATTTAATGATTAAATTACGATAGAAGGCAACAAAAGTTAATGTAAAAGCATGTATTCCTCCCGTATATTCTAGGATATCAATCATTAATCCCATAAGAAATGCAAGAAAAACGAAAAGATATCGGTTGGCATAAGGAGGATAAAATAGGATAAAAACAATATAAATGTACGGCTGATAGCTTCCAAGAAAATTAATATGGTTAAATATAAAAACTTGGGCTAATGCTAACAGAATGATGCTTGCAATATTTACAAATAAATCTTTATTGTACATTGTTGATAATTGTATCCGATTTTTCGACTTGTTTTATTTCAATCTTGTTTAGGTTTGTTACCACGTAAGCGTGTGATAAATTTCCAAAATCTTGTTTTAGTTTTACTTGAATTTTTAATTCACCTGTTACATTGTCATTCGCTTTGCTTACAACAGTACCGATCATTAAGCCTTCAGGGAAAACGGGCGATTTTCCATCCGTTTCGATGGTATCACCTTTATTAACCTTGATGTATTTTGGTATTTCTGTTAATTGCGCAAAACGGGCATCTTTACCATCCCAAACTAATGTTCCGAAATATTCATTGCCTTTGATACGCGCATTTACTTTGATGTCTTTATTCAGTAAAGAAATTGCACGAGAGTAGTTTGCTCCAGCATATGTTACAATTCCTAAAACACCCTTATTGGAGATTAAACCATCACCTTTTTCAACCCCATGGTTACGACCTTTATCAATCGTAATATAGTTTTGTGTTTTGATGATTGAATTGTTAATCACATCAGCAGGTACAAAAGTATACGTTTGCTGATAACCTAAAGAATCCGTTTTTGTAAATTTCTTTGTACGCGCATTCTTAATTCCTAAATGAACTAAGCGTTCACGTAACATAGCATTTTCTTCTTGTAATTCTTGATTTGTAGCAGGTAAGTTGATAAAATTTGTAATGGCTGAAATTTTATCATTTGTAAATCCTGTAAAAGAAGTACTTGCTTCAGCAAGTAATGTTTCGTGATAAATATTTTTTCTAAAAATAAGAAACAATGCAAAACATTCTAAAAAGATAAAAATAATAAATACACCATTTCTTCTAATAGCATTTAGAATATATTGCATTGCTCTAGATCTTTATTTTAAAAATATTATTTCATTAAGAATGTAAACTTATCGATGTTTTTTAAGGCAATTCCTGTACCACGTACAACTGCTCTTAATGGATCATCTGCTAAGAAAACTGGTAAACCTGTCTTTTTAGAAATACGTTGGTCTAAACCTCTTAACATAGAACCACCACCGGCCATATAAATACCCGTGTTATAAATATCAGCTGCTAATTCAGGTGGAGTTTGAGATAATGTTTCCATCACACCATCCTCAATACGTAAAATGGATTTATCTAACGCACGAGCAATTTCTTTATAGTTTACAGTGATTTCTTTTGGTTTACCCGTGATTAAATCACGACCTTGTACCGGCATGTCATCAGGAGCGTGTTCTAATTCCTCAACGGCAGCACCCACTTCAATTTTCACACGTTCAGCAGTACGTTCACCAATGTATAAATTGTGATGTGTTCTTAAGTAATAAGCTATATCGTTAGTGAAGACATCACCTGCAATTTTTACAGATTTATCACATACAATTCCTCCTAAAGCTACGACAGCAATTTCTGTTGTACCTCCACCGATATCAATAATCATGTTCCCTTTTGGTTGTTGGATATCAATACCAACCCCAATTGCAGCTGCCATTGGTTCGTAAATTAAACGAACATCTTTGGCGTTGACACGAGCACATGAGTCTTTAACAGCACGTTTTTCAACTTCAGTAATACCAGATGGGATACAAATCACCATACGTAAAGATGGTGAAAATAATTTCCCTTGAATTCCTGGGATTTTTTTGATGAATTCTGTTAGCATAAATTCCGATGCTTCGAAATCAGCAATAACCCCATCCTTTAACGGGCGGATGGTTTTGATATCATCGTGAGTTTTACCTTGCATGTGTTTTGCTTGTTCTCCAACAGCAATCACTTTATTTGTTCTTCTATGTATAGCGACAATCGATGGACTATCTACAACGACTTTATTATTATGAATAATTAGCGTGTTCGCAGTTCCTAAATCGATTGCAATTTCTTGCGTGAAAAAATCGAATAATCCCATTTTTTAGATAATATTCTGGTATTTATTTAACGAATTACAAAAGTATGATAAATTTAGTCATTTATAATACTTCTAAATGGATTTATTTCGGTATAAATCCTGCGCTAAAGTAAAAAGTTTTCAACAAAAAAAAATGGTTAAAATAATTTTAACCATTTTTTAAGTTTTTAATAGATTTTTATATCGAAGGGTAAACGTGCCTGAACTCCTTTTTGTTCATTCATTAATTTTAGGTTTTCATAAACCTTAGCAGCATCAGTACCAAGTTCTTCCTTGATTTTAGATGTAATAGAATTTCCTTGTAATTTCTCCATCAATTCTTCAAAACTATCTTTTCTTTTTGGGAAAGCTTCGGAAGAATAATTTTCTAATTTCGCCAATTTCGCTGCATAGGAAATGGCATCTTTTAAATTTCCGAATTCATCAACTAATCCGATTTTTTGTGCACTTAAACCAGACCAAACACGTCCCCCTCCAACAGCATTCACTTGATCGAATGTCATTTTACGGTTACGCGCTACGTGATTCACAAATTTTTCATACACCAAGACGACTGATTTATTCATTAATCGATTGGTATCATCCGATAAAGGATTGAATATCGACTTTAATTGGTCGGCATTGGCATTGGTCTTTACACCGTCTGTTGTAATTCCAATATTATTCACTAATGTTTTCGCGTTTGGAATCATTCCGAAAACGCCAATAGAACCTGTAATGGTATTTGGTTGTGCAAATATACGATCAGAATCTTGTGCAATATAATATCCACCAGAAGCAGCTACATCACCAAAAGAAACAACAATTGGCATTTTCTTTTTAAGACGGCTTAGTTCAAATAAAATTTCTTCTGATGCATTTGCACTTCCGCCTGGTGAATTTACACGTAATACTAATGCTTTAATGTTTTTATTTTTCGAAATTTCTCGAATTGCTTTAACATAGGTTTTCGATTGAATTCCATCAAATCCATCTCCTTCAGTGATGGCACCCGAAGCATACAATACAGCAACTTTATCTGAAGCATTTGTTTCAGCAAATGAAGTGTAGTAATCTTCTACTGAAACAAGATGTTTAGCTAATATTTCATCAGTGGTTTTACTTTTACTTTCTTTTAATTTTAGACGATTAAAAATAAGTTCATCATATTCGGCTTCGTGAATAATTTTATCATATAACTTATGTTTCAAACCTGATTCAGGAATATAAGAATATAAACTGTCTGTAATGGTTTGAAAAGTAATAGGATCTATTTTACGAGATTTAGAAATATCATTTGAGATATTATTCCATAGATCTCCTAATAAAGCATTCAACTGAATTTTATTTTCTTCAGATAAGTCAGTTCTAAAATAGGGTTCAACCGCACTCTTAAAATCACCGTATCGTATCACTTGGAAATCGACACCATATTTGTCACCGGCGTTTTTATAGAACATGACATCAGAACTCATCCCTTGTAATAAAATTCCTCCCAAAGGATTTTGATAAACTGAATCAGCAACTGAACTTATATAATAGGAAATTTGAGTGGCATTGTTTGAATACGCATAGATGAATTTTCCAGATTTTTTAAAATCTAATAACGCGTTTCTGATGTCATTTGCTTGAGTTAACCCCCCATTAAATGCTTCAATTTTTAAACTGATTCCTTTAATTTTATCGTCCGTTTTTGCATGTTCAATAGAAGCCAAAATATTTTCTAAATAGAAATCTTCAGATTCTTCAAATGAAAATAGTGAAACTTCATTATCCATACTACTCTCTTTAATTGGACGATCAAAGGTTAATTCAAGAACCGCTTCCTTTTGAATAGAAGGTGATGTTGTGCCTAAAGTAGACAAGATAAGTAATGCAATCAATAAAAATGCAAAAATACTAAGGGTAACCATGTTTCCCACAATTGTGGATAATACTCGACCTAAAAAACTTTTCATTTATAAAATTTAATCTAATTTTGTTATATGTCGTTATATAATACTGTTTTGTTACTTGGAACTAATCTAGGTGACAAAAAAAATAATTTAGAAGTAGCTAAATCCCTTATTACACAGCAGGTAGGAGAGATTGTTAAAGTTTCAAATATTTTAGAAAATGAAGCCGATGGATTTACTTCGGATGAATTATTTTTAAATCAGAAACTTTTAGTTACAACTAAATTAAGTCCTATACAATTGCTAAAGGTAATAAAAACTATCGAAAAAAATATGGGTCGAACATACACTCAACCTCGTGATGGAGAGAAATACGTCGATCGAATTATTGATATTGATATTTTGCGATATAATAATATTACTTTTTTAAGTGAGTCGTTAACAGTACCTCATCATCAATTGGTTACAAGAGCTTTTATAAAAGAATTATACTTTAATTAAGATTTTGTTAGAATATTTTATTATTTTTGTAAAATAATTCCAATTAATTTATTGTGTAAATAACATTAAAAACCTATGAAAAAATATTTATTGACTTTTTCATTGTTGAGTATATTTACTGGTTCCGTTTTTGGTCAAACAGAACAGAAAAGACACTTTACAAATGAAGACAGAAAATTCAACGATTGGTCTGTTTCGATCTATGGAGGTGGAAATCTATTACAAAACTCTGACCTTACTTCTTGGTCAGGAGGATGGTTCACACCAGGATATGATTTACAATTTCAAGTAAATAAACAAATTTCACACGCTTTTGGACTTTCGTTACAATATCAATATGGTAACACAAGACAGAAAGCTTTAGTGGATGATATGTATATTTCTAAATATAGAGGATATGTTTGGGGAAAAACTGAATATAACGGAATTTCATTATTAGGAGATTTAAATGTTTCTAATTTATGGCGCCGAGTAGATAATACTTCTCAATTTAGATGGTCTTTACACGCCTATGCAGGGGTTGGAATTTTAGGTTACAAAGCAGAAAGAAATTTTTATAACGGTAGTGGAACTAACTACATTACAGTTACTGACCAAAAATTATCTGATAAATCTGTTTATTCTCAAGTAGGTTTAGGATTACGTCACAAAGTATCTAATCGCATTGATTTAGAATTAAAATCAATGTATATCATGACAGGTGATGAAGAATTCGATGGATCAGGAAAATCATGGCCAGGATACTGGACGGCTGCTGATACTGAAGAAGGCCGTGATGATAATATGTTAACGCTTTCATTAGGTTTACACGTTAAAATTGGTAAACATCCAGAAGCTTTACAATGGTATCCACCAGCAGGAGGAGCAGGTATCGCTGGATTATCTGATAATACATTATTTGAATGTGTGGATGCAGATGGTGATGGAGTATGTGATCAATGGGATAGATGTTTAGACACACCAGCTGGTGTTCGTGTGGATGGATCAGGATGTTCATTAGATTCAGATGGAGATGGTGTTCCAGATTCAGAAGATAAATGTCCTACTATTCCAGGACCTCCAACAAATGGTGGTTGTCCAGAGAAGTTGGTTCAAATTTCTGGTGATGAAGTGGCTTTATTAGTAACTTCAGCTTTAGAAGGAGTAGAATTTGATTACGATTCAGATCGTATTCGTGAAGCTTCTTACGGAAAATTAAATAATGCTGCTGAAGTGTTAAAAGCAAATCCATCATACAAATTCTATGTTGAAGGACATACGGATGCTGCAGGTGGAGTAGAGTATAACCAAAAATTATCAGAAAGACGTGCTGCTTCAGTAATTCGTTACTTAGCGAATAAAGGTGTAGATACATCGAACTTAACTCCAGTAGGAAAAGGAAAATCGGAATTAAAACACGTAGAGTGTAATCCAGTTTCTAATTGTCCAGCTTGGAAAAACTTAGAAAACAGACGAGTGATTTTTAAAGAAATTAAATAATCTCGTTTTATAATAAATCAAAAAGCCTGAAGATTTCTTCAGGCTTTTTTTATGTTTAAAATTTTTAGCGTTTTAGGAAGAATTATTATTTCATAAATCCTTCATACCATTTCCATAAAATTATTCCTGTACAAACAGAAACATTTAGTGAATGTTTAGTCCCTGATTGTGGAATTTCAATACAAGTATTACACTGATCAATGATTGATTGTTGTACACCATCCACTTCATTTCCCATTACAATAGCATATTTTTGTGTAGTATCGACTTCAAATTCATTTAGTAAAACAGAACCCTCAGTTTGTTCAATAGTTACGATTTGATAACCATCTTGTTTTAATTGAGCAATTAATTCATTCGAATCTTTTACATATTCCCAATCGACAGAATTCTCTGCGCCAATTGCAGTTTTATGGATTTCTTTATGTGGAGGAGTTGCTGTAATTCCACACAAGTAGATTTTATCAATCAAGAATGCATCCGAAGTTCTAAATACGGCACCTACATTATGCATACTTCTTACGTTATCTAAAACTACCACGATCGGATGTTTTTCAATCGCTTTATATTCGTCAGCCGATACACGACCCAATTCATCTAATTTAAGTTTTCTCATCACTTCGAATTTATTTAACTTAGCCTTTCTAAAAGCATAATAATTGACAAAAGTAGTAAAGAATAAGGAAACTCCTCTAATGAAACAATATAACGCCATCAAGGCAAAATATCCTGATGCATTATTGTTGTTTAGAGTGGGAGATTTTTATGAGACATTTGGACAAGATGCAGTCAAATCTTCACAAATTTTAGATATTGTTTTAACGAAGCGTGCGAATGGTTCAGATAATAATGAATTGGCTGGATTTCCACACCATTCATTAAATACCTATTTACCAAAATTGGTTAAAGCAGGACTTCGTGTGGCGATTTGTGATCAATTAGAAGATCCTAAAATGGTGAAAGGGATTGTAAAGCGAGGAGTGACAGAATTAGTTACCCCAGGAGTAGCTTTACAAGATGAGGTGCTTTCATCGAAATCAAATAACTTTTTGATGGCTGTTCATCAAGGTGATAAAGCGTATGGAATTGCTTTACTTGATGTTTCAACAGGTGAATTTTTAACCGCTGAAGGACAAGAAGAGCAAGTGGCTAAAATTATTCAATCCTTCCGTCCAAGTGAAGTAATTTATCAAAAACGTGTCAAGTATAATTTTTCAGAAGTTCAAAGCAAGTTCTTGTTGGATGATTGGGCTTTCCAATACGATTATGCGGTTGATAAATTAACGGCTTTATTCAAAACGAAAAACTTAAAAGGATTTGGTATAGAGAATCTAAAGGATGGTATTATTGCTGCGGGGGCAATTTTAGCTTATCTGGATGAAACTCACCATTTCGATATTCAACACATTACATCAATTCAGCGTTTGAATCAAGATCATTACGTATGGATGGATCCTTTCACCATTCGTAACTTAGAATTGGTTTATTCTCCTCATCCTAAAGGTGTAACTTTATTGAATATTTTAGACGATACATGTACACCAATGGGAGCTCGACTTTTGAACCGTTGGATGGTCATGGTCTTAAAAGATTTAAAAGCGATTCATAATCGTCAAAATATTGTAGATTACTTTTATAAAAATTCTGACGTTCGATATGATTTGCGCGAACAATTAAGTCAGTTAACGGATTTAGAACGTTTAGCAGGTAAAGTATCAACCGGTAAAATTACACCACGTCAATTGTTACAATTGGGGCAAAGTTTACAAATCGCTCGTTCAATAAAATCAATTGCTTCAAAATCTAGTATCAAAGAGGTTTCGGACTTATTTGCGAAAATTGAAGATTTAGAACCATTAAATCAAAAAATATTTGATACACTTTCAGATGAACCTCCTCACCAAATTGTAAAAGGAAATGTAATTCGAGAAGGTGTATCCGAAGAATTAGATCAACTACGTAAAATCCAATTTTCAGGAAAAGATTTCCTGGATCAAATGTGTCAACGTGAAACGGAACGTACTGGAATTTCATCTTTAAAAATTGCCTTTAATAATGTGTTTGGATATTACATCGAAGTGCGTAATACACACAAAGATAAAGTACCTTCAGATTGGATTCGTAAGCAAACGTTAGTGAATGCTGAACGTTACATTACAGAAGAATTAAAAGAATACGAAACGCAAATCTTAGGAGCTGAAGAGAAAATTTTAGCAATAGAAAATCAGTTGTTTATTGATTTAATCCAAGAAATTATTACCAAGCTGATGCCTATTCAACAAACGGCTAAAGCAATTGCATATTTGGATGTTTTATCAAATTTTGCTGAAATAGCGGAGAAAAATTCATACATCAAACCTGAAATAACTGATGGTTATGATTTGAAGATAACAGAAGGACGCCATCCAGTGATAGAACAGCAATTACCTTTAGGGGAACAATATGTTTCGAATAATGTATTATTAAATCCAATCGATCAACAAATTATAATGATCACGGGACCAAATATGTCAGGTAAATCTGCATTATTACGTCAAACAGCTTTAATTGTATTAATGGCTCAGATGGGGTGTTTTGTCCCTGCAACAGCTGCTGAAATCGGAATTATCGATAAAGTTTTTACACGTGTAGGAGCTTCAGATAACATATCTTCGGGAGAATCAACTTTTATGGTTGAAATGAATGAAACAGCGAGTATTCTCAATAATATTTCGGAACGAAGTTTGATTTTACTTGATGAAATTGGACGCGGTACTTCTACTTATGATGGGATTTCGATTGCATGGGCAATTGCAGAGTTTTTACATCAAAGTAATATGAAACCAAAAACATTGTTTGCAACCCATTATCATGAGTTGAATGAGATGTCGAAATCGATGGAACGTATTAAGAATTTTAATGTGAGTATCAAAGAAACAAAAGATACGATTTTATTCTTACGAAAATTAGTTCCTGGGGGTAGCGAACATAGTTTTGGGATCCATGTTGCCAAAATGGCTGGTATGCCCAAACATGTGGTAACAAGAGCCAACGAAGTATTAAAAATTTTAGAACAAACCAAATCAGACGATCAATTGGGAAATAAAACGGAAAAATTGACGGAAGAAAATATGCAATTAAGCTTTTTTCAGTTGGATGATCCCATTTTAGAATCGATTCGCGAAGAAATTATGAATACTGATATTAATACTTTAACACCGGTTGAAGCATTAATGAAATTGAATGAAATAAAAAAGAAATTAGGTAAATAGAACTATGAAAAAATTACTATTAGCAGTTGGTATGATCGGATTGATATCTGCTTGTACAACAAATGCAGTAACAGGTAGAAAAGGAATTAATGTGGTTTCCAACAGCCAAATTTTCCCTCAATCTTTTGCGCAATATCAAGAAGTTTTAAAATCAGCTCAAGTTGAAACAGGAACAGCTAATGCTAAATTAGTTCAAACTGTTGGTGAACGTATCAAATATGCAGCTGAGAAATACTATGCTGAAAAAGGATTATCAGCTCAATTAGATGGTTATCAATGGGAATTTAAATTATTAAAAGCCGATGAAGTGAATGCTTGGTGTATGCCAGGTGGAAAAGTGGCTGTATATACAGGTATTTTACCAATTACGAAAACAACTGATGGTTTAGCTGTTGTAATGGGGCACGAAATTGGTCATGCATTAGCAAATCACTCAGCAGAACAAATGTCTCGTCAATATGGTATGAGTGTATTAGGCTCTGTAGTTGGTTCTGCAGCTGGAAATACATCTTGGGGATCTGCTTTTGAACAATATTATCCCGTTGTTGGTCAAGTAGGATTATTATCTTATTCACGTAAAATGGAATTAGATGCAGATTTAACAGGATTATATTTAATGGCGATGGCAGGGTATAACCCAAATGAGGCAATTCCATTCTGGGAAAGAATGTCTGCAGCAGGAAATGGAGGAACAGTTGAATTCTTGAGTACTCACCCTTCGGATGCTACACGTATTGCAAAAATTAAAGAAGCTTTACCTACGGCTATGGCTTATTATAATGCAAGTCCATATAAAGGAAAATAAGAATAGTTTTTATTCATAATGAAATATTTAAAAAGGATTAATTTGATAAATTAATCCTTTTTTTTATTTTTAATAAAACCACAAAATATAAAAATAAATGTTAGATGTAAGAATTAACTCATTTTCTGAGTATAAAAAAGCATACCGAGAAAGTGTAGAAAATCCAGAAGCTTTTTGGGACAATATTGCCGAACAATTTGTTTGGAGTAAGAAATGGAATAAAACATTATCGTATGATTTTTCTAAACCTGAATTCAAATGGTTCGAAGGAGGACAATTAAATATTACAGAAAATGTATTGGATCGTCATTTAGAAAAAGATGGGAATAAAACAGCCATTATTTGGGAACCCAACAATCCTTTGGAAGAATCACGAATCATAACGTATCGTCAACTGCATGCAAAAGTTTGTCGTTTTGCCAATGTGTTAAAAAATAATGGGATAAAAAAAGGAGATCGTGTATGTATCTATATGCCGATGATTCCAGAATTAGCCATTGCCATGTTAGCTTGTGCACGAATTGGTGCAGTACATTCGATCGTGTTTGCCGGGTTTTCTTCTTCTGCAATTGCTTCGCGTATTAACGATGCGCAATGCAAATTAATCGTTACAGCCAATGAAGTTTATCGCGGGGAAAAACCGATCAACTTAAAAGGAATTGTAGATGAAGCTTTGAAAGATTGTCCGTCGATACAAACATGTATCGTTTATCGTCGTGCACTAGAACCTACTTTAATGGTAGGAGGGCGTGATAAATTTTGGATGGACGAAATGGCAAAAGCTAATGTAGATTGTCCTGCAGAACAAATGGATGCCGAAGATCCTTTATTTATTTTATATACCTCAGGCTCTACAGGTAAACCTAAAGGTATGGTACATACTTGTGGTGGATATATGGTGGGTTCAGCCTATACTTTCGATAATGTATTTCAGATGGATGCCAATGATATCTATTGGTGTACAGCAGATATTGGTTGGATTACAGGACATAGCTATATCATTTACGGACCATTATTATGTGGCGTTACAACGGTTATGTTTGAAGGTATACCAAGTTATCCTGATTTTGGGCGTTTTTGGGAAATTGTTGAAAAACTAAAAGTGACTCATTTTTATACGGCACCTACTGCTATTCGATCTTTAGCAAAAGAATCATTAGAATTTGTAGAAAAGCATGATTTGTCTAGTTTAAAAGTGTTAGGTTCGGTAGGAGAGCCTATCAATCAAGAAGCATGGCATTGGTATAATGATTATATCGGTAAAGGCAATTGTCCAATTGTTGATACCTGGTGGCAAACAGAAACTGGTGCAATTATGATTTCACCTTTAGCAGGGATTACGTCAACACGTCCAACTTTTGCTACTTTACCTTTGCCAGGAATTCAGTTGATGTTGATGGATGAAAATGGGAATGTAATTGAAACAAGTACTGAAAAAGCGGAAGGACGATTAGCAATAAAATTTCCTTGGCCATCGATGGCTCGAACAGTATACGGTGATCACCAACGATATAAAGAAACCTATTTTTCAACATTCGAAAACGCTTATTTTACAGGGGATGGAGCATACCGTGATGCTATGGGGTATTATCGCATTACTGGGCGTGTAGATGATGTTGTTATTGTATCTGGACATAACTTAGGAACAGCTCCAATCGAAAATGCCATCAACGAGCATGACGCAGTTGTAGAAAGTGCGGTCGTAGGATTTCCACATGATATCAAAGGAAATGCTTTATATGCTTACGTGATTTTATATGATGAATTTGAGCCATCTGAACAATTAATTAAAGAGATTAAAGATGAGGTGGCTCAATCAATCGGTGCAATTGCAAAACCCGATAAAATACAGTTTGTAAAGGGCTTACCAAAAACCAGAAGTGGTAAAATTATGCGACGTATCTTAAGAAAGATTGCTTCAGGTGAATCAGATTTTGGAGATACTTCGACATTATTAAATCCAGAAATTGTTGAGGATATTAAAAATAATGCACTTTAATATAGGATAAAAAGAGTTGATTCATGAATCAACTCTTTTTTTATGTTTTATAAGCAGAATTAATTTAAATCATACCCAAATTTGCTTCATAATGCTTGTATTTCGTTTATAATGCCTAATTTATAGTCGTTATTCACAACGATTTTCTTATTTTTGTAGACTTTTTTAAACGGTATGATTAATATTTCTCCAATTTTAGAAACATATTTAGATAACCACGCGAATCAAGAACCAGAAATTTTATCACGCTTACGTGTTGAAACTTATCAATGTACAACACAACCGCACATGATTTCGGGCGAATATCAAGGTCGTTTATTAAGTTTAATCTCTAAAATTTTATTTCCGAAAACCATTCTTGAGTTAGGAACATTTACAGGATACGCTACGCTTTGTTTAGCAGAAGGTCTTGTTGATGGAGGTAAAATTATCACAATGGATAAAAATGATGAATTAGAATATTTATGCCGTAAATATTTTGATGAATCTGATTATGCAGATCAAATTGATTTTCGAGTAAATGATGCCCGTGAAGAATTAAATACCATTGAAGAAAATTCAGTAGATTTAGCTTTTGTTGATGCTGATAAAGAATCATATCCGTATTATTTTGAAAAAGTTTTAACCTTATTACGTCCGGGTGGAGTGATGTTAGTAGATAATGTCCTTTGGTATGGAAAAGTAATGATGGTGGAAGAAGATAAGAAAGATCCTTCGACTAAAATTCTTAAAGAATTTAATGATATGGTAACTGCTGATCCACGCGTGGAATCAATTATTTTACCTATTAGGGATGGTATCACTTTAATTCGAAAAAAATGAAGCATGCCATCTGTCAAGTAAGTGTTTCTCCATTACGATCAGAAGCACGTGATTCCTCTGAAATGGTTTCTCAAGTTCTTTTTGGAGAGAAAGTAGAAATTTTAGAAGAATTAGAAAAATGGTCAAAAATTCGGTTAACTTTCGATGGGTATGAAGGTTGGGTAGATCCAAAACAATTTTTGATTGTATCGGAAGAAGAATTTAATCAACCATCGGATGAGAAATTTGCAATCAATGCTTATAATCAAGCTTCAGAAAATGGGTTACCATTTACATTGACTTTAGGAGCTGAATTACGTGCCTTAAAAGATAATAAAATCACAATTGCAAATAAATGTTTTGAATACTATGGGGTTTATACCTCTGGTTTAAAAACGAAAGAACGTTTAGTAGAATTAGCAAAATTATACCTCAATGTTCCTTACTTATGGGGTGGAAAATCTACATTTGGAATCGATTGTTCTGGTTTAACGCAACAAGTTTATAAAATAGGAGGTTATCAATTGCCACGTGATGCTTATCAACAAGCGGAGTTGGGTGAAGTATTAAGTTTTGTAGAAGAAGCAGAACCAGGAGATTTAGCTTTTTTTGATAATGCTGATGGTAAAATAATTCACGTCGGTATTATTTTGGGGGATTATAAAATTATCCATGCACATGGAAAAGTTCGAATTGATCCTTTTGACTCGAACGGAATTTTTAATACTGATTCCCAAAAGTATTCTCATAAATTGCGATTTATCAAAAAAATTATATAAAAAAACACTTCAAAAGAAGTGTTTTTTTTATGGAATAAGATGTATGATTTTTTCTCCTTGAAAGGATTTTACTTCGTCAATTAGAAGTTCATCTACAATATCTGTTGATGTAGTATAACGAATTCCTATTCCACAATCATTTGTAGAATTATTCCAATAATTCAACCAAATAGTTTTTGAACTTTTAGCTTCAATTGTTCCAACTTCTGTATTTTGGCAACCTGTAAGAAAAATATTTTCTATGGTTTCATCGGAATTATTATCGATGATAATTTTTGAAGAATTAATCATTGCTATACCTATTACTGTGAATAACGTAATGGCAAATAACGAAACAAAATGCCAAACTAATGGATTAGATTTTTCTTTCGGATTATGATTCTGACGATTTGCAGCAATTAATCCACTAATCATGATGGTTACTACAATTAACGCTACTCCTAATCCAAAAAATAACCCTCCTATGGCATAAGTCATATTATAGGTGAAAAACAATGCAGCAAGAAAAATAATTCCACTAATAATTGTTCCAATTGCAATTTTTTTTGCAATACGAACATTGTTATTGTACATGTACATCATGACGATTTAAGATATGATTTATAAATTGTTTTGATTTGTTTAAGGTAAATTCAGCTTGTTCTTTATGGGGATTATGTCCACAATCTTTTATCAAATAATCAATAACCAATGAAGTCACATTGGATTTGATTTTATTCACTTGTTCTATTGTACCAAATTCATCATTTTCACCTTGAAATATTAATAGGGGAGAGGTGATTTGTTGAATATCTTTTTCAATGTTCCAATGGCGATATGATGGATCTAACCACGTTTCCATCCACATTCGAAACAACATTTCCGTTTTATCTCCATGATATTTAGCAACGCGTTCAGCAAGGTTTGTTGTTTCTAAAGCTTTTTTCGCTTCACGAATTCCTTGTAAGGTTTCTTCTTCAACAAAAACATGAACGCCTTCTACAATCGTAGCGAGTACATGATGTGGATATTTTGCAGCATACCAAAGCGAAATGGTAGCTCCATCGCTGTGTCCAAAAAGGATGATATGATTTAGCTGAAGTTGAGAAACAATTAGATGCAAGGTTTCAGCACCCATTTCCAGATAATTAGTAGGACGTTTTTGGATTTGAAAGGGTGATGATTCTCCATGACCTTCACGATCATAAATCACGGCATTGCATTGACATGCTTCAGCTAATTTTAATGGAAAATCTCGCCATAGTTTTACGGATCCTAACGAATCATGCAAAAAAATAAGGGTGGGACGATGGGGGGCTGTTTGGTAGTGTTGAATATGATATTGAAGACCATTCACTTCAATTAATTTCGTTTCTAACATCTCTTGTGAATTTGAAACGAATATAAAAAAAGACGTTCAATTGAACTGAACGTCTTTGCTTATTTATTTTGAGATAAAATTCTGAATAACTTCTAAAGTTTTCTTTTTAGCCGTTTCTAAATCATCGTTTAAGAGCATAATATCGAATTGAGGCGCAGTTTCCATTTCGATTCCTGCTTTATCAATGCGTTGTTTCAATTTATCCTCACTTTCAGTATTACGAGAAATTAAACGTTCTTTTAAAACTTCTAATGATGGTGGATTAACGAAAACGGTTAAACATTGTTCACCATATAATTTTTTGATGTTTAAAGCGCCTACCACATCAATATCAAAAATTACTGAATTTCCATTTTCTGTGATACGTTCTACCTCAGATTTTAACGTCCCATAGAAATTGTTGGTGTACACTTCTTCGTACTCTACAAATTCATTATTGTCAATTTTAGTTTTAAATTCTTCTGGTGTGATGTAATAATAATCTTTCCCATGAACTTCACCTTCTCTTTTTTCACGCGTTGTACAAGAAATTGAAAATTGGATGTTATCCATTGTTTCTAAAGCATGTTTTACCAACGTCGTTTTTCCCGCTCCTGAAGGTGCTGAGAATACGATTAATTTTCCTTTAGTCATTTTAATATTATAAAACGTTTAATGATTGTTCTTTAATTTTTTCTAATTCATCTTTCATTTGAACTACAATTTTTTGCATGTCCGCATGATTTGATTTAGAACCCAACGTATTAATTTCACGACCAATTTCTTGAGAAATAAATCCTAATTTTTTACCGTTTGATCCCTCTTCGTTGATTTGTTGTATAAAATATTCACAATTGTTCTTTAAACGAACTTTTTCTTCTGTAATATCTAATTTTTCCAAGAAATAAATCATTTCTTGTTCATATCGGTTTTGATCGATTTCTGCTTTTAATTCCTCTAAACGTTTTGTAAATCGTTCTTTAATGGTTACAATACGTTCGCCTTCAAATTGATCCACTTGTGTTAATAATTGAAGAATATTTTCTACATAACTTGTCAATTCTTTTTCAAGAACAGCACCTTCATCAGCACGGTAAGTATTTAAAGCATTAATGGCTTCGATAACAGTTTCTCGTATAGCAGACCATTCTTCATCCGATAAGTCTTCTTGCGAAAAATTCATTACATCAGGCATACGCATGACAACTGGTAATAAATCAGCTTCAGATACATCTGGTGTAATTTGTTTAAAGTCCGCTATGTATTGCTTAATTAAATCTGCATTAAGTTTCTGTGTTCTAGCTGCTGGATTTAATTCTACTTGCATCGCGAAATCAACTTTTCCTCGTTGAACTTTTTCAGAAATAATATTTCTAATTTCTAGTTCTTTTTCACGGTAATACGATGGGATACGTGTATTTAAATCCAACGTTTTACTATTTAAGGAACGAATTTCTATCGTTATTTTTTTTTCTGGTAATTCTAATACAGATTTACCGTATCCTGTCATTGATGCGATCATATCATCGAAAATATTATAAGGTGTAAAATTACAATATTTTACAAGATTTCTTTAGCAAGTGTCGTATTTATTAATGGTTTAAAATAAAATAAGGCCCGTAAAGGCCTTATCTATATTTAGGATTCCTATTTAAATTAATGAATTCGATTTCCATTCTTCCAAACCATCGAAGGTTGTAATTGACCTTGATGATATATGATGTTTTGAAAATCTGTGGTTGGAAATGCAACAAAATCGGCTTTTTTACCAGTGCTTAATATCCCGCGATCTTCTAAATTTAAAGCTTTAGCCGCTCTAAATGTAATTCCAGCCAAAACTTCAGCTGTTGATAATTTTTGAAAAGCAGCCAAAATTGATGCTTGAGTGAGTAAGTCTCCCATAGGAGCAGAGCCAGGATTCCAATCGGAAGCAATGGAAACACAACATCCACGATCTAGTAATTTTCGAGCAGGTGCAAATTGCATTCCTAATCCAATTGATGCACCGGGTAATACAGTGGCAACAACATCTGAAAAGGCTAATTCTCGAACTTCCTTTTCATCCGAAAATTCCAAATGATCTGCACTTAATGCTTTATGTTTTATCGCCAATTGGCTACCACCTGTTGTAAATTGATCCGCATGAATGGTCAATTCAAAACCTTGTTTTTTAGCTTCAGTCAAATAATAATCACCTTCTTCCACTGAAAAAGCAGATTGTTCCACAAAAATATCCACACGCTTTGTGAGCTGTCTTTCTTTCAAGATAGGAAAAACTTTTTCAATCAATTCTCTTAAATATTCATGATTGGAACCAGTAAAATCTTGGGCTTTCATATGAGCACCAAGAAAAGTAGGAATCAAATCGATTTCACATTCTTGATTTGCTAAATTAATTCCTTCTAACATCTTAAGCTCACCTTCTACAGAAAGCGCATAACCACTTTTAACTTCAGCAGTCGTTGTTCCTTTACGAATAAGTTGTTCTGCGTTAGAAAGGGTTATGTCCTTTAATTCATCCGCAGATTTAGATCGGGTTTGAGTTACTGTAGACCAAATTCCACCGCCACTTTCAGCAATTTCTAAATAGGTTTTTCCATTCAATCGCATGGCAAAATCTTTAGCACGATTGCCACCAAAACAAATGTGTGTATGCGAATCTACAAACCCAGGTAAAAGGACTTGGTCGCCTTCAATTTCTTCCAAAGTTGCGTCATGATATTGTTCATTTAAGTTATGGTATGCTCCTACAGCAATTATAAGATCATTGTCTGTTACAATACCAGCATCTGTGATGATTTCGAGCTGTTCATCTTTTAAAGCTCCTTTTAAAGGTAAATGGGCTAATGTTAAAAGTTGTTTGAAAGGTCCGATTAATTTCATTTTGTGTTTTGTCTTATTGCGTTAAAAATACAAATAAAAAAACCTGCATCCATAGAAGCAGGTTATATTTTATTGTGTTACCAAACTGGTTTGATATAAAAGAGGATCTTTTCTTAGTTCATTATGTTGGGCAAGAGTTATATCTTCGTCCATGGAATCAAATAACGGTTGCTCATGAATGATTGTACGCGCAGTCGTTTCAGGCTTTGGTTGATTGTCAAATTTATAATTAAAACCAATACCTAATGTTTGTTTGATTTGAGTTTTCTTGATCTGGTCTTCATCGTACAATAAGTTAATAGCGACTTGTGCTGAAACAAAACGATTCACTTTTAAATCCAATAATCCCCAATAGGCAATATCCATATTTTGAGGTTGATCTAAATAATTGGCAAAAATTCCTAAGCGATTATCGTATGTAATGCCTTCCATAATCTGAAATTTGTATCGTGCACCGAGATAAGCTCCTAATTCAAAAAAAGAAGAATCGCCATCATTTTTTAACCCATAATTTCCAGCAAATTGTAAATCTTCATCTAAGACAAATGTTACTCGTGCAGTTAATGGATGAATATTAACTTGGAAGTTATCGTTCGGTTTATAGTCCATCCCAATTCCAAAACTTAAATATGCAGGAGCCATAAAACTAGAAATTTTAGTTTTTGGATCCGTACTATAATCATATCCTGCAGTAAATTGTGTCTTAAAATTAAGGGCTGCAGCTAAATACCAATTGTTACCTACATTGTATCCATAGGATGAATTCAGATCAATAATATCATTGGTTTTACGTGCTTCTTCACCTTTATTGGCTTGTACACCATAACCTAGGAGGATTCGGTTATCCCAAATGTGTTTTCCTTGAGTTAAGTTAAATTCATAATCTAAATTTCCATTCAGAGCGATTGAATTTACTCCACCGGCCATCCAATTGGAAAATGCACTTTGAGAAAACAATAATGAATTATTACCTGCAATAAACCAGCCTTCAGTACGGCCATCAAATTTTTTTTCTTTCAGATAACGTTGACTATCGGTCGTCACGCTTCCATCTTTCACAGCTTGTGAAAACACAAAATTGGTTGCAAGTAAAGAAAGAACGAAAGTTATTTTTTTCATAGTTGGTGATTGGCTTTTAAAAGAATTCGTCCAATACCGTTTCAGATTTTAAGTAAATAGAAGATTCATCCACTTCATCCTTCTCAAAAACTTTACGATAAGACTTCATATCTAATGGTTTGTGATTTTGAATATACGGATAAATTTCTATATTTTTTATAGGTTCAATCGGTTCTTTCTTCTTCTTTTTCTCTTTCTTTTTCGTACTATCAATTTTGTACGTCAGACCTATCCCTAATGTTTGTTTAAATTGCGTTTTTTTGATTTGATCTTCATCATATGCAACGTTAATTGTAAGTTGGGTCGTCATGAAGTTGTTAATCTTCATGTTGAGAACACCAGAATAGACCAAATCGACATTTAATGGTTTTTTGGAATAATTTGAAAAGATTCCAATGTTGTTGTCATACGTTACATTTTCAAACACTTTAAACTTGTAACGGGCACCAACATATGCACCAATCTCAAAGTACATCACATCACCATCTTCTTTTAATCCATAAGTACCTTTTTTTCGTAATTGTTCATCAGCTACAATTGTTGTTCTCGATGTAATAGGATGAATGCTTAATGAAAAATCGGCAGTAGGATTGTAATTGGCCCCGACCCCTAATGTAAGATATGCAGGTGCAAACAAGTTAGATTTTAAAGTTTTAGGCGTTGTCCCATAATCGTATCCAGGAGCAAATTGAGATCTTAAATTAGTAGAAGCCGTTAAATACCAACTTTTTTTCCATAGATAACCGTAGGATGAAGTGATATTAATATTATCCGATGTTTTACGTGTTCCATTGGTTTTATTATCCAAGAAACCGTATTCAAGAATAAAGCGATTGTCCCAAAGATTTCTTTTTTTACGGTAATTGAATTCATAATCAACTTTTGCAATAAAAGAGACTGAATTTTCCCCTCCAGCAATCCAATTGGAAAGAGTATTTTGATTGACCGTTAATGTATTAGTTCCGTAGATTTCCCATCCTGATTTTCGTCCTGTTGTATCCACTTTTGATTTTAAATACTTTCGACCATCAATGATTAGATTCCCGTTGGTATCTAAAAATTGGGCAGAAGAGCAGATGGATAAAAAGACGAATAGTATCGAAATTAGGAACTTCATTCAAAAAAAATATCTTTGTTTAAAATCGTATAATTTCAAACAAAGATATTTAATTATTTTAATGAGGCTTGGATTGGAATTAATTATTTTGCCAACCTTTAAACCATTTTACTAAAGTATCAATCCAATCTTGGCGATCATTTAAACATGGGATGTATGTGAATGATTCACCACCGGCATGTAAGAACTCTTCACGGCCTTCCATCGAAATTTCTTCCAATGTTTCTAAACAATCGGCTACGAAGGCTGGTGTACATACTGCTAATTTTTTCACCCCATTATTCTCTGGGAAATGTTCCAATGTTTCATCAGTATAAGGTCTAATCCAAGGATCTTTTCCTAAACGTGATTGGAACGAAGTATAGTATTTATCTTCTGGTAATTCTAAATATTCAGCGACCAATCGAGAGGTTTCTAAACATTGATTACGATAAGTCTCGATAGGTAATCCACTAATTTTTGCAGATTTTAATGCTTTTTTATCGTGACGTTCCGGAATTCCATGATATGAGAATAATAATTTATCGTATTCTTCTGGCAAATGATCTTTAATCGAGTCACCTAAAACCTTTACATAATCTGGGTGATTATAGAACGCTTTGATAAATTGTACATTAATGTCTTTGAATTTCTTTTTCTGAACTTCTAATACTTTATCCGCAACGGTTTCAGTAGTAGACATTGTATATTGTGGATATAAAGGAACAACTAAAATATCGCGAACACCTTGGTTGTATAATTCTTGGATTCCGAATTCGATTGATGGATTTTTATAACGCATCGCTAAACCAACAGGAATATCCATTTGATCTTGAATTCTTTTTTGTAAAATTTTAGAATATACGATTAAAGGAGAACCTTCATCTGTCCATATTTTCTTGTAGGCTTCAGCAGAATTAATTGGTCTTTTGGGTAAGATAAATAATTCTACAATCATTTTTCGAATGATCCAAGGCGAGTCAATTACTTTGGCATCCATTAAAAATTCTCGTAGATATGTTCTTACATCTTCAACATTAGTAGAGTCTGGCGAACCAAGATTTACTAATAATATTCCTTTACTCATAATTTCTTTTTATCTAAAAAAATATTGCGTTCTTTGTAGTCGTAAAATTACGAAGGAATAATTAAATTCTATCGAAAACGATTATCATTATAATTTATATCATTATTAACTATGTCTGATTTATTAAATCCAGATAAAGAATTTTATCCAGATGATGATTTAAACCACGAAAATACCGTTCGTCCCCAGACTTTTGATGACTTTGCGGGTCAAGAACATATTTTAGAAAATTTAGAAATTTTTGTAAAAGCTTCTAAATTACGTGGAGAAGCATTGGATCATGTGTTATTGCATGGACCTCCAGGTTTAGGAAAAACAACTTTAGCGAATATTATTGCCAACGAATTAGGGGTTGGAATTAAAATTACATCAGGTCCAGTGTTGGATAAACCAAGTGATTTGGCTGGTTTATTGACCAATTTGGAAGAGAATGATGTGTTATTTATTGATGAGATTCATCGTATGTCACCTGTTATTGAAGAATATTTATATTCTGCAATGGAGGATTTTAAAATTGATATTATGATTGAGTCTGGTCCAAATGCACGTTCTATTCAAATTGGTTTAAATCCATTTACATTAATTGGAGCAACCACACGTTCAGGATTGTTAACAGCACCGTTAAGAGCGCGTTTCGGAATCAATTTCCGTTTCGAATATTACAATGTCGAATTATTGAGTTCCATAGTTGAACGTTCGTCAGGAATTTTAGGAACGCCCATTGATTTGGAAGCAGCCATCGAAATTGCAGGACGCAGCCGTGGTACACCTCGTATTGCAAATGCATTATTACGTCGTACACGAGACTTTGCACAAATTAAAGGAGACGGAACTATTAACAAAGCCATTGCAGAGTTTTCGTTAAAAGCATTAAAAGTAGATGACAATGGATTGGATGAAATGGATAACCGTATTTTATCAACCATCATCGAAAAATTTAAAGGTGGACCAGTTGGTATTACAACATTAGCGACTGCAGTAGGCGAGAATGGAGGAACGTTAGAAGAGGTATACGAGCCTTATTTAATTCAAGAAGGTTATTTGATGCGTACGTCTCGTGGTCGTATTGCAACAGAGAAAGCGTACAAACATTTAGGGATTAATTATCGCGGTCAGAATCCAATGCAAACGGATATTTTTGATTTGTAGAATCGTCTAAGTTTATCGTTTTGAAAATAGTAAAAGTAATTTGTTACCTTTAAACTTTTCAGTCATTCAGAGCTTGTCAAAGAAAAAATAAGAGACCAAAGAATAATTTTCGATTTGGAAAAAAGAATATTGAATCGAGAATGGAAATATAAATCGATTTTTCAAAAATTTATAATTCATCATTATTAAAATGCATCTTCAAACAGAAGAACATATCAAAACAGAAAGAACCCAACGTATTAAAGCGAAAGCCGAAGCGTTGGGTTTTCTTTCTTGTGGAATTGCCGAAGCCGAATTTTTAGAGGAAGAAGCGCCTCGATTAGAATCATGGTTGAATCAAAATTATCATGGCGAAATGAGTTATATGGCGAATCATTTTGAGATGCGTTTAGATCCACGTCTATTAGTGGATGGCGCAAAATCGGTGATTTCCCTTTCCTATAATTATTATCAAGATTTAAATCGAAATCCTGAATCTTATAAAGTTGCCATGTATGCCCAAGGGGAGGACTATCACTTTGTGGTGAAAGAAAAGGTGCGCGAATTATTGGATTTTATCCAGGATGAAATAGGAGAGGTGAATGGAAGAGCATTTACCGATTCGGCCCCGATTATGGAACACGCCTGGGCGCGAAAAGCTGGTATTGGTTGGGTCGGAAAAAATTCATTGACCTTATCCAAACAAAAAGGTTCGTTTTTCTTTTTAGCCGAATTAATCTTGGATTTAGATTTAGTTTATGATCAACCCATGGAAACGGATCATTGTGGGAAATGTACCCGATGCATTGATGCTTGTCCGACTGAGGCGATTTTACCTAACCGTGTGGTGAATGGAAGTCAATGTATTTCGTATTTCACGATTGAATTGAAAGATCAAATTCCAACGGAAATGAAAGGGAAATTCGATGATTGGATCTTTGGTTGTGATGTTTGTCAAGAAGTTTGTCCTTGGAATAGATTTTCGCTACCAACGAAACAAGAACGATTTATTGGTCACGAAAAGATCAATCAAATGTCAAAAAAAGAATGGGAAGAAATCACCGAAGATGTATTTCGCGAAATCTTTAAAAAATCTCCGGTTAAACGCACTAAATATGTTGGTTTACAACGAAATATAGAATTTTTAAAAGAGAAATAAGTTGTTTTGGTTTATCATTTGATAATGTAGAATTAAACATTAGAAAATGAAAAATTTAATCAACCTATTTACTATTCTATTTTCAACAATCGTTTTTGCTCAGGTATCAACTACACGAATTAACGATTTTCGACTTGGAATGAAAAAGTCCGAATTAGAAAAAATTGTCGGTAAAACTATTCTTGTTAAATTAAATGATGGTTATCCAGTAGAAACTTCACATGTCGTTTACAAAGGCATTGTTTATGAAGTAAACTTTACTAAAGCTTATGATGATAATGGAAACGAATTAAAAGATTTTACAGTTTATTCCGTAACCTCTCAGGATCGTACACTTAAAACTCTTTCAGGAATTTCTATAGGAAGTTCGTTAGATGAGGTTTTAAATAAATATAAAAATAATAATATTTCGATTTATGATTCTTGGACTGAAAATTCTAAAAGAGATAAATCGACACGTTTGTTTTCCATTAACGATGATGAAGCAGGAACGCAATTAATTTTAACGATTAAAAATGGACGCGTTTCAGAATTTTATGTAAGTTACAATGAAGGATGTTAGTCTGAATAATGATATGTAAAAAATCCCAACTGAAAAGTTGGGATTTTTTATTTTAAATATTGTAATGCATTTACTTCTTTAAATTTTGGTGATCTTCTTAAGAAATCTTTAAAATACGCTGTGTGCGTTGCGCCCATTAAAATAAAAATTCGGTCATCTTTTGTGATTGGTACATAATTTAGATTCGCAAACATCATCAGATTTCTGTTGTAAATTTAAATTCTTATTTAAGAAAAAAATTCAAACTCCTAAAGATTATCTATTTGTGAAATCCGAAGGTCGTCAAGTGAAAATTGTTTTTGATGAAATCTTGTATATCGAAGGTTTGAAAGATTATTTAAAAAATTATTACCAAAAATTCGAAGTTATTGGTTTTAGAAACGATGAAAAGTTTCGAAGAACGTTTGCCATCTAATTTTAAACGAGAGCATCGTTCATATTTAATCAATACGAATCATTTAACTGCGATTGATGGAAATTCGGTTTATATAAAAGATAAATTGATTCCGGTAGGAGAAACTTATCGTAAAGAATTTAAAAATATGAACTTATGAAAAAAGCACTTCATTTGAAGTGCTTTTCGATTTATATATTTCTTGTTCTTTGGATTAAAACCATATCGGCAAGTGTCATTGCTGCTAAAGCTTCCACGATAGGAACAGCTCTTGGAACCACACAAGGATCGTGACGACCTTTTCCATGCATTTCAACCATATCGCCATTTGCATTGAGTGTCGTTTGTTCTTGCATTAATGTTGCAACTGGTTTGAAAGCTACTTTAAAATAAATATCCATTCCATTCGAAACTCCACCTTGAATTCCTCCAGAGAAATTTGTTTTAGTTGTTCCATCTGGATTGAATTGATCATTCATTTCTGAGCCTTTCATTGCAGTTGAAGCAAAGCCTTCACCGTATTCAAAACCTTTCACTGCATTGATGGATAACATCGCTTGTCCTAAACGAGCATGTAATTTATCAAAAATTGGTTCACCTAAACCAACAGGCACGTTCTGAATAACACATGTTACTTCGCCACCAATGGTATCACCTTCTTTTCGGATTTCTTTAATTCGCTCAATCATTTGTTCAGCAACAGCTAAATCAGGGCAACGAACTGCCGTTTCTTCGATTTTAGAAAAATCATATTTCGAGTAATCGTTGTCTAATTTAATCGCTCCAACACCGCTGACATAAGCCGTGATTTTGATATCAGGAATAATGTGTTTAGCAACTGCGCCACCCACAACCCAATTGGCTGTCTCGCGTGCAGAAGTTCTTCCACCTCCACGATGATCGCGGATTCCATATTTTTTGTCGTAAGTGTAATCCGCATGCGATGGGCGATAAACACCTTTGATATGATCGTAGTCGTGCGATTTTTGATTATCGTTTGGGATAATAAAACCAATAGATGCTCCTGTTGTAAAGCCATCCATAATACCCGATAAAAATTGTACAGTATCCGGTTCTTTACGTTGCGTTACAATAGCAGACTGTCCTGGTTTACGACGATCCAATTGTTGTTGTATCCATTCAAAATCCAATTGGATTCCACTTGGTACTCCATCAATCACGCCGCCTATTGCCACACCGTGGCTTTCTCCAAATGTTGAGATTTTAAATAATCTTCCGAATGAATTCAAATGATAACTTATTTTTTGAATTTATAAATCACCGCGTTTACATTCATTGTTGCTCCAACAGAAGCCATAATAATTGTATCATCGGTATTAAATCGATGAGGTTGTAATTGACCTTTCGCAATTAAATCAAACATTGTAGGAACAGTCGCTACCGAAGTGTTACCTAAAAATTGAACCGTCATAGGATCGATATTTTCAGGGGCTTTTTTTCCGTAACTTTTGTATAAACGTTCAATCATAGCATGATCCATTTTAGCATTGGCTTGATGCAATAAAATTTTATCGATATCATCAATATCTAAATTTGTATCATCCAATAAAGCCTTTAACGCTGGGGGAACATTCTTTAAAACAAATTCGTAAACTTTACGACCTTTCATCTGAATGTTTTTGGTTGATGCAGTGTAATTCGGGTTCAAAGACATTCCATTCTTCAAGAATTCAATTTCCTCACCAGTGTAGCTTAAAGTTTCATGATTTAAAATACCATATTTATAATCATCTTCTTTTGCTTCTAAAACAACAGCTCCAGCTCCATCTGCAAAAATCATAGCTGATCGATCATATGGATCAGAGGCACGAGATAAGGTGTCAGAACCAATAACTAAAACTTTTTTAGCGATAGAAGCTTGAATAAATTGGTGTGCTAAAATTAAACTTTCTACCCATCCTGGGCATCCAAAGGTCATATCATAAGGGATACATTTTAGATTTTTGATGCCTAAGTTGTGTTTTACTTTCGCAGAAATAGAAGGCATAATATCAATTTGGCGTCCAATTGGATCAATATCTCCAAAATTGTGCCCTACGATAATGTAATCTAATTCTTCAGGATTGATTCCTGATTCTTCAATAGCTTTTTTTGCAGCAATAGTAGCGATATCCGAATTTAATAAATCGTCTTCAACATAACGACGTTCTTTAATTTCTGTGATATCCTCGAATTTTTTTGTGATTTCTTGAACTGGTTTTTCTATTCGCTCACCTTTTTCATCGTAAAATTCGTATGTGTGGAAATACTCATTCTTGATGATTCTATTTGGTAAGTAATGCCCTGAACCAGTAATTACTGAATTTATCATATTAATGATTTCAAGTCTAATATTTCGAACAAAGGTAAACATTTCATCAAATTATAAAATAAAAATATGCGGTAACTCATTTTGAGTTTGACAAACAAGCATTAATTTAGCAGAATGAAAAAAAATCCATCATTATTAGGTTTATTAATTATTTTGGGAGTTCTAGGCGTTATTGTCATTATATATAACTTGTTTTTAAGTAAGAAAGATGGGTATATAATTGATAATCCAACGGAACAAATCATCAAAATGTCGATCAATCAACAAGAATATACAATTGCACCTCAACAACAAGTACGTCTTGATTTGGAAAGAGGGAAGCATAAAATTGCATATGAATTTGGAAATAAAAAGGTAGATACAGTGATCGAAATCAGAAGACCTTCTGGTGTAATTAATCCAACACTATCAGACTATTATGTCTTTACTCGCCCATATGGGGTGCGAAAAAACAAAGATTCAATTTTTACATCGCATCATATAGCAATTGATAATAAAGCATATTTAGGAATGATCACGAAGGAAGATGATTTATACATCGAAGATTTTTATTATAACTTGGATCAAGATTATCCTAAGATTTTCTTGAAAAGTGATGAGAAAAAAACTGATCTTTCAAAAATCTTTAACAAAGAAGATTTTAAACAATTCTATTTCGAAAACTACGAGTAATCACAAAATATAAGAAAACGATAATGGCAAAACACGATAATATCACTCCATACGATTCATCTGATTTAACAAAGAAAAAACAAGTAGAACAGATGTTTGATAACATTTCTCCGAAGTACGATTTATTAAATCGTATTCTATCTGGAGGAATTGATATCCAATGGAGAAAAGATGTCATTAAAATGGTAAAAGCAGCTAAGCCTCAAACCATTTTAGACATTGCGACAGGAACAGGAGATTTAGCCATTATGATGGCTAAGAATACCTCGGCTCAAATTACAGGTTTAGATTTATCTGCTGGTATGTTAGAAGTAGGGCGCAAAAAAGTACAAGCAGAGGGATTAACTAATCGTGTGGAAATGATCCAAGGTGATTCGGAAAATTTACCTTTTCAAGACAATACATTCGATTGTGTAACAGTATCATTCGGGGTTCGAAATTTTGAAAACTTAGAAAAAGGGTTATCAGAAATTCGCCGTATTTTAAAACCAGGTGGAACGTTTATAATTTTAGAATTTTCGTATCCAACAAGTTTCCCTATGAAGCAATTGTATACATTTTACTCAAAAAATATTTTACCTGCAATCGGGAAATTAATTTCAAAAGATCAGAGTGCTTATACGTATTTACCTGACTCTGTAGCAGCATTCCCACATGGTGAGGAAATGAAAAATATTTTAAAAAGTGTAAAATTTAATCAACCAATTGATAAAAAACTTACATTTGGAATTGCAAGCATCTATAAGAGTATAAAATAATATGGCTTGTAATACGTTGAACACTATATGAGAAAGAATTTACTAACTGCAATTGCTTTAATTACAGCCACTTTGGTAAGTGCGCAATTTAGACCAAACTCCGATAGAGAGTGGAATAGAACAGAGCAGGATGAAAAAAAGTTTTCATTTGGATATTACTTAGGGACAAATATTATGTCGTATAAAGTTTCTCCAAAAGCTCAAAATGATCATTTACCTAACGCGACATCCGATGACGATGGAGTGAACGATCATGGATTAGTTTATTTACAACAAGAATCTAAACCAGGATTCTCAGTTGGTTTAATGGGTAAATTGAGACTAACCGATAATATTGCTGTTAAAGTAGAACCAGGAGTACATTTTGCTCAAAGAAAGTTATTATTTCAAGTAAGGGATTTTGAAAATCCTGAAATCTATGAAAGAGAAGTTAAATCTACATATTTAGATATTCCGTTATTATTAAATTTTACAGGAGATCGTTGGTTTAATACTCGTCCATACCTTCAAGGAGGTTTCGGATATACCAATAATTTACAATCCAACGAGGATAAAGAAGATGATAACGGACAAGGTGTTTTCCGTACCAATACACATAATTTCAACTGGCAGGCTGAAATGGGAATTGAAATCTATTTCAAACGTTTCAAATTAACGCCTTCTGTAAAAGGAATATTCTTCTTCAATAACGAATTGGTTCCGGATAAAGCAGAGACTGTTGGTTTTGCGAATACATTAAATTCGTTACAAACTCGTGCAGTGGTCTTTTCATTGAAATTTGAATAATCACATTTAAAACCATAAATAAAATATAACCATGAACTTTGATTTAAACGAAGAGCAATTAATGATCCAACAAGCTGCTCGTGATTTCGCTAAAGCTGAATTATTGCCAGGTGTAATCGAGCGCGACGAAACTTCAACATTTCCTTATGATGCTGTAAAGAAAATGGGAGAGTTAGGATTTTTAGGAATGATGGTAGATCCTAAATATGGAGGTTCGGGATTGGATAGTGTCTCTTACGTCATTGCAATGGAAGAAATTGCAAAAGTAGATGCCTCTGCTGCAGTAGTAATGTCTGTAAATAATTCATTAGTATGTGCAGGGATGGAAAAATACTGTTCTGAAGAGCAAAAACAAAAATATTTAGTGCCTTTAGCTTCTGGTCAAGTGATCGGAGCATTTTGTTTATCTGAGCCTGATGCAGGATCGGATGCTACATCTCAAAAAACTACTGCGGTAGATATGGGAGATTACTATTTATTAAACGGAACAAAAAACTGGATTACGAATGGTGGAAATGCATCAACGTATTTGGTTATCGCTCATACTCATCCTGAAAAAGGACACAAAGGAATCAATGCCTTTATTGTCGAAAAAGGTTGGGAAGGTTTTGAAATTGGACCGAAAGAAAATAAAATGGGAATTCGTGGATCGGATACACACTCTTTATTCTTTAATGATGTAAAAGTTCCAAAAGAAAACCGTATTGGTGAAGATGGATTCGGGTTTACATTTGCGATGAATGTCTTAAACGGAGGACGTATCGGAATTGCTTCTCAAGCTTTAGGAATTGCACAAGGAGCTTATGAATTAGCATTAGAATATGCTAAAATTCGTAAAGCGTTTAAAACAGAAATTATTAATCACCAAGCAGTAGCTTTTAAGTTAGCTGATATGGCGACAAATATTTCTGCCGCACGTATGTTATGTTATAAAGCAGCCGCTGAAAAAGATGCTGGACAAGATATTTCGGTATCTGGAGCAATGGCAAAGTTATTCGCTTCCACTACAGCAATGAATGTTACTACTGAAGCAGTACAAATCCATGGAGGAAATGGGTATGTACGCGAATACCATGTAGAACGTATGATGCGTGATGCTAAAATTACTCAAATTTACGAGGGAACATCTGAAATTCAGAAGATTGTAATTTCTAGAGGTATCGCTAAAGGATAGTTATAAAAACTGAAATTTATCATATAAAAGGGATTCTGATTTAGAATCCCTTTTTCTGTTTGTATATTTGCCCCCTGGAAAAAATTTATCAAAGTCATGAAAATCTTTAGATTCGGACCAAAGGGTCAAGAAAAATCAGGAGTTATTATTAATGATAAGAAGTACGATGTGTCAGCTTCAGGAATCATTTATGATGAAAACTTCTTTGGAAATGAAGAGAAACAGAAACAATTAGAAGATTATATCGCGCAAAACATGGATGCTTTACAAGAGGTGAGCGATGATGTACGTATTGGTACACCATTAACTCGTCCAGGTAAAATTGTTTGTGTGGGATTAAATTTTGAAGATCACGTAAAAGAAACAGGTTTACAACAACAAGCGGAACCTATTATGTTCATTAAAGCGAATCAATCGTTTAATGGTCCTCAAGATGGAATTATGCAACCTTATGGTTCAACAAAAATGGACTGGGAAACAGAATTGTGTGTAATCATTGGTAAAAAAGCAAATAATGTGACGGAGGAAGAAGCTATGGACCACGTATACGGATATGCTTTAATTAATGATATTTCTGAGCGAGCGTTCCAAACAGAAAGAGGTGGAACTTGGGATAAAGGAAAAGGGTGTGATACATTTGCGCCAGTAGGACCTTTTATTGCAACAAAAGACGAAATTGAAGATGTAAATAATCTACGTGTTTGGTTAAAGTTAAACGGTGAAATGATGCAAGATGGAAATACAAAAGATTTCATCAATCGTATTCCAAAATTAATTTCTTACTTATCTCAATTTATGTCATTCTTGCCTGGAGATATTATTTCTACGGGTTCACCTGCAGGTTCAGGAATGGGGAAAGAGCCACAAATTTGGTTAAAACCAGGAGACATCATCGAGTATGGAATCGATGGTTTAGGTTCTACAACGCAAGAGATTTTACCATTTCGTAAAGATTAATCGGATTATATCAAATAAAAAGAGTAATTTTGCAAACGATTAATTCGTGATTGGCGCAAAATGTGGTCGAATTTCTATTAAATTTTGAATTGTTCTTTTACAATTCAAAAGGAATTCTTACATTTGCACCCCGATCGGATTGTCGGTAATTTATAAAATATTAAAAATCAAGATAGTGGACACGTTAAGTTACAAAACTACATCAGCCAACAAAGAAACTGCTCAGAAAGAATGGGTAGTTGTGGACGCTTCTGACTTATCATTAGGTCGTTTAGCGTCAGGTGTTGCGAAGCTTATTAGAGGAAAGCACAAAACGAATTTCACTCCTCATGCAGATTGTGGAGATAATGTAATCGTTATTAATGCTGAGAAAATTCAATTAACAGGAGGTAAATGGGATGATAAATTATACATCCGCCACACTGGTTACCCAGGAGGTCAAAGATCTTTAACTGCAAGAGAAGTTTTTGCTAAAGATCCAGCTCGTTTAATTGAGAAATCAGTTAAAGGGATGTTACCAAAAAACAAATTAGGTAGCAAATTATTAACTAATTTACACGTATTTGTAGGTTCAGAGCACAATCACGAAGCTCAACAACCAAAACAAATCGATATTAACGAATATTTATAATTAATTCTATGGCAATAGTTCATAAAATCGGACGTAGAAAAACTTCTGTAGCTCGTGTATATTTACAAGAAGGGAATGGAGAAATCTTCATTAACGGACGTGAGTTAGCAAACTACTTCCCAACTGCAGTATTACAATACAAAGTTGAACAAGCTTTTATCTTAACAGGTACTAAAGATAAATACAATGTAGATATCAAAGTATTTGGTGGAGGTATTACAGGACAAGCTGAAGCAATTCGTTTAGCGATTTCTAGAGCTTTATGTGAAATTGATGCAGATTTCCGTTTAACATTAAAACCAGAAGGGTTATTAACTCGTGATCCTCGTATGGTTGAACGTAAGAAATTCGGTCAGAAGAAAGCACGTAAGAAATTCCAATTCTCTAAACGTTAATTATTTCAATTTATTAAAAAATCCATTTTCCGTTGGTTTAGCATCTAAACAGTTAAGGCGAGATCTGTTCGACCACTTTTCTGTTGCTTGTTGAGATAACGGAACGTAAACTAAAAAAAAGAAAATGGCAAAAGTAAATGTAAAGGACTTATTAAATGCAGGTGTGCATTTTGGTCACTTAACAAGAAAATGGAATCCGGCTATGGCTCCTTATATCTTTATGGAGAAAAACGGAATCCACATCATCGATCTTCACAAAACTGCAGTGAAGTTAGATGAAGCATCTGAAGCTTTAGGAAAAATTGCTGCATCTGGACGTAAAGTTCTTTTCGTTGCAACTAAAAAACAAGCAAAAGATGTTGTAGCTAAGCATGCTGAAGAAATCAACATGCCTTACATTACAGAACGTTGGCCTGGTGGGATGTTAACTAACTTTGTTACTATCCGTAAAGCAGTTAAAAAAATGAACTCAATCGATCGTATGAAAAAAGACGGTACGTTTGAGACACTATCTAAAAAAGAAAGATTACAAGTTGATCGTCAAAGATTATCATTAGAGAAAAACTTAGGTTCTATCGCTGATATGACTCGTTTACCTTCTGCTGTATTCATCGTAGATATTGTACGTGAGCACATCGCAGTTGCTGAAGCTAAAAAATTAGGTATTCCAGTATTCGCTATGGTGGATACTAATACTGATCCTCGTTTAGTGGATTTCCCAATTCCTGCAAACGATGATGCTTCTAAATCTATCGATATCATCTTATCTACTGTAGCAGATTCAATCAAAGCTGGTTTATCAACTCGTAAAGCTGAGAAAGAAAAAGCAAAAGAAGATAAAGGAGCTGAAACAACAGAAGCTTAACATTAACTTGATGATCAATTCATCGATATAATATACATTGTAGCTCCTACATCTTTTGATGTATGAGCTACTTTTGTTTGAATTTTAAAGTAAAAAATAATAAATAAAAAATATTACTATGAGCTACAAAGCAACAGCCGCTGAGGTAAGTAAATTAAGAAACGCAACTGGTGCGGGAATGATGGACTCTAAAAAAGCTTTAGAAGAAGCTGGTGGAGATTTTGACAAAGCAGTAGAGGTATTACGTAAACAAGGTCAAAAAGTAGCTGCTAAAAGAGCTGACCGTGAGTCTACTGAAGGTGCAGTTATCGCTAAAATTAACGCTGACGCAACTAAAGGTGTTGTTATCGCTTTAAACTGTGAAACTGACTTCGTAGCTAAAAACGAAGCTTTCGTAGCTATGGCTAACGAAATTGCTGACTTAGCTTTAACAGTTAACACTAAAGAGGAATTATTAGCTTTACCATATGCTGGAATTACTGTAGCTGAGAAATTAACTGAGCAAACAGGTGTTATCGGTGAGAAAATCGAAGTTGGTGCATTCCAAGTAATCGAAGGTGCTTTAGTTAACGCTTACATCCACGCTGGAAACAAAATTGGTGCTGTAGTTTCTTTATCTGCTAATGTAGAAGGTGCTTCAGAAGTTGCTCGTGACGTTGCTATGCAAGTTGCTGCAATGAACCCAGTAGCTTTAGATGAGACTTCAGTTGAGCAATCAGTTATTGATACTGAGTTATCAATCGCTCGTGAGACTTTAGCTGCAGAAGGTAAACCAGAAAACATGATCGAAAACATCGCTCAAGGAAAATTACAAAAATTCTTCAAAGAGAATACATTAGTTCACCAAGCTTCTATTAAAGATGGTAAAACTTCTGTTAAAGATGTAGTAAAAGCAGTTAACGCTGACTTAACAGTTACTGGATACATCCGTTACAGCTTATAATAAATCGTAAGATTTTATAAATATATCATAAAGTGATCTCAAATCGAGGTCACTTTTTTTATTTGGTATAAGTTTTGGATTTGTATAATTAATATAATTGTTTATATTTGTTAGGATTACACGCTTATGAAATACATTCTACTATATATTACATTTTTGATTTTATCTTTTTCAGCAGTTCAAGCGCAACAAAGTGCATGGAGCAATACTGATCAAAATAATACATCATTATACCCTAATCCAGCTTCAAGTCAAGTTAACATTAAGTTTTCTCAACCGAATAAAGTTAGCTATGTCGCCATTTATTCTTTAATAGGGAATGAATTATTAAATAAAAAAGTAGATCAAAGTCCTAACTTTAAATTGAATATTCAAAATTTAAAGAAAGGGAAATACATAGTTCGTGTATTTAATGCTGATGGTTCAACAGAAGCATTGTCATTAATTAAAAATTAATTTTTCAACAGAAATATATAAGGTAAACGAAAGTTTACCTTTTTTTTATGCATAGCTGATTGCTAAAAAAAAAACTCTCTTTGAGTCAATTTAATATTCTTTTATAAAGAAAAGTAGTATGTATAATATGCAGGAAATAGATGAAATTTTAACAATGAAGTTATTTCATTAAGTATATCAACTTCAGACTTCTTGGAAATCAATCATAAAAAAGCTGTCAATTTTGACAGCTTTTTTCCTTCCTATTTAAATTATTTTTTTATTAATTTTTTCGTAACGATTTTTCCATTTTCTAGATGAATGGTTACAATGTATGTACCTGCAGGCAATTCTGCGATAGAAAATGTACGTTTTAAATTGGATTTAATTAATGCTCCGCTAATATTATAAAGGTTAGCAGATTTAAAGTTTTTTACTTCAATCGTAGCGATATCCGAAGTAGGATTCGGTGTGATGTTAACGCTTATTTCTTCTGGGATATAGTTTGTAGTAGATAGTTCAACCCAATTATTTTGTGCAACATCACCACCCCATGTTAAAGTCGCAAGATAAGGATTATCGATAAAAGGATTACGATTCCCTTGCAATTCAGAGATCACTTCATTACGTACCATTTCGATTTCAGATGGTGGATCCATAGCATTCCATTTTAGGAATAAATCGGGCATTCCTGGTGAAAAGGTATTCGTTCCTTCCCAAGCTACTCGATTAGGGTCACATATTTGAGAATCGGCATCATTGTAACGAATGTACATATACATCATGATACGAGCAACATCTCCAATCCATTCGTCACCTGGATAAAAGGCATAATTTCCGACTGTATACGCATTCCCTGAACCGTCAATGTAAGGACGATTGCTTCGCGAACTGTTCATTTGACGATCCACAGCTCTTAAATTGTGGGCATCTGTACCAGCACTTCTACTTGTTGTAATTAAAGCGGGTTCTGCTAATGATTTAGGAAAAACATGTTCTCTTTCCCAACGTCCTTCACAACTTCCGCATCCTCCATTATTGGTTAATGATTTATCGCGGCTGCGATGATTTTTTGCAACACTATTATCATCAAATCCGTAGATTAATAATACATTATTGCTATTTTCAGGATCTAAATCTGATACAACTAAAGCATCCCATACACCTGGCGTATACGTTAGTTTGTTGCGATGTGTAGCGATAACTAAATCGCTTAAATCTCCTTGTAGTTCTGTGTTGCTAACAGTAAAATCGATTCCGTCATAATATGCCGGAATTTGTGCACTAACACAAAAGGGTAATAGTAAAAATAAAAATTTTTTCATTTAATCGTTTGTAAATCGAGCAAATGTAAAATTTTTTATGAGATAAAATTATGATATTTAATTGTTTATAAATAATTTTTATTACATTAAAGTTTTAGTGAACTGTTTTGGAGTAATGCCATACTTTTTCTTAAATGCTGATATAAAATGAGATGGGTTTTCATATCCAATTTCAAAAGCAATATCTTTTACTTTCATTTGACCTTCTTCTAATCGAGCTTTGGCAAACTCTAATTTTTTATCCAATACAAAACCATACACTGTATTATTGTATAATTTTTTAAACCCATCTTTTAAAAGATATTCGGAAATCGAATATTTCTCACTTATTTCTTTCAGCGTTGGAGGATGGATCAAATTTTCTAAAAGCATATTTCGAATTTCCTTTATTTTCTTAGCTTGAATATCATTGGAAATAAAAGGGTTTTGATCTGTTTCTTCAATAGTAGGACTTGAAAAATAAAGGGTAAACAACTCGTACATTTTACCAATTAAATACAATCGTTCAAATTCTGGAGCCATTTTCATTTCTTCGATTTGTGATAATGCCAATTGAATTGGAGTAGTAAATATTTTTTCTTGATAGAATTGATTGAGATTAATATTCGATATAAAATTATCTTGTATGCCATGTTCGGCAAACAATTGATATAATTTTTCAATGGATAAAACCACAATACAAACCTTACTATCAGCATTAATATTTAAGTTTAAAGGAAGATCTAACGACGGATAATAAAATAAAAAGCTTCTTCCTTCTACGAGATTGATTTTATAAATACCATTATTAAAATTAAATGTTAAGGACCCCTTGGTACAGAAATAAAATTGTATATATCGTTTGTCAATTCCTTTCAGAATGGTTTCAGTAGATGCTGTATTATTGTCTAATAGAGCGATGAATACATCCTCAGAAACTTTATATTCTTTTATTATACTTTTATGGGTATTTTTTATATTCATAACATTTAATGAGTTTCGTCATATAAATAAGTGAAATTTCATACGATTCACTCTAAATAACGGATTTAGAACAAATTTAAGTATTAATTTATAATAATTCTAAAAAAGACTAAATTAACTTTTAGCGTTATTTTTTATGTTTAAAGGTATTTTCTCCTAAATGATTTGAAGTACTTTTGTATCAGTTTTTACAGATAATGACAATTAGAGGAAATAAAGAAGAACAGAAATTTTACGTGGTAGGAATTAGCTATGAAAAAGCTGATGCCGTTACACGTGGTAAATATACGTTTTTCCCAGAGCAGGTAGAAGCATTTACCAAAGATGCTCAAGACAATGGTCTTGAAAATTTCTTTGTAGTATCTACATGTAATCGTACAGAGTTCTATGGTTTTGCTGATAGCGAAGATCAGATTGTAGAACAATACTGTAAGTTTACAGAAGGTGATGCGAATGAGTTTCGTCAATTTATGATGGTTAAAGAGGGGGAGGATGCGATTACGCATTTGTTCCGTGTATCATCAGGTTTAGAAAGTCAAATTTTAGGTGATTTTGATATTATTGGACAAATCAAGATCTGGTTTGTACGTTTCAAAAAAATGGGCGCTTCAAATGCTTTTCTAGAGCGTTTGGTGAATACAGCGATTCAGATTTCAAAGAAAGTAAAAAATGAAACTTTCTTAAGTAATGGTTCTGCTTCAGTAGCGTATTCAGCTGTCAATTTTATTCAAAAAACACAACCTGATTTAGCAGGTAAAAATATTTTATTATACGGTATAGGTAAAATTGGACGTAATACATGTACCAATTTAGTGAAACATTATCCTAATACTAAAATTACTTTAATCAATCGTACAAAGGCAAAAGCAGAAGCAGTTGCCCTGAAACACGATGTAGAAGTAAAAGATCATAGCGAACTTCAAGAAGAGTTAAAAAATACAGATATTTTAATTGTAGCTACAGGAGCATCTTTCCATACAGTTACAGAAGATATGATTCCTTTTGATAAGGAAATGACGATTATCGACATGTCAGTTCCAGAAAACGTAGTTCATACATTAGCATCACGTGAGTCGATTCAATTAGTGAATGTCGATGGACTATCAAAAATGGTAGATGATACAATCGCTCAGCGCCGTAATGCGGTGCCTGAGGCGATTGCAATTATCGAAGAGTATTCAAATGAATTCTACGAATGGTTAGAAAATCGTGAGTTGGTGCCTGCAATTCAATCGTTCAAAAGTCGTTTAGAATTTCTACAACAACATGAATTAAATAACTTAAGAAAGGATAATATCGAGGTATCTGAAAACGAAATCATGTTAACGAATAAGTTAATGCAAAAGATCACTAATCAATTTGCTTCTTTCTTAATCGAGAATCGTGACGATTCAAAAGAAACGATCGAGTTAATCGAGAAAATGTTTCATCTAAAACAAGCTTAATTCAAAATGAAAACGATAAAAATTGGAACTCGTCAAAGTCCATTAGCACTTTGGCAAGCCAATAAAGTGGCTTCTTTGCTAGAGGCAAAAGGATGTGATGTAGAAATTGTTCCAATTACTTCAGAAGGGGATAATAATTTAAAACAACCTATTTATTCTTTAGGTTTAACCGGAGTTTTTACACGTTCGTTAGATATTGCTTTAATTAATGATAAAGTAGATATCGCCGTACACTCTTTAAAAGATGTACCAACCATCTTACCAGAAGGATTAGAATTAATCGCATACCCAGAACGTGCTAATTCTCACGATATCTTAGTCTATAAATCAGAAGAAATTTTTCAAAAAGAACACCGTACGATTGCGACAGGTTCTTTACGTCGTAAAGCATTCTGGAACCATAAATATCCAAACGATACAGTTGTTGATTTACGTGGGAATGTACAATTACGTTTACAGAAATTAATCGATAACGATTGGGATGGGGCTGTATTTGCTTTTGCAGGATTAGATCGTGCTGAAATTTTAGAAGAATTAAAAGCAAAAGGTCTTCATTATAAAATCATCGATTGGATGGTGGCAGCACCTTCACAAGGAATTTTAGGAATTGTTTCAAAACAAGGTTTCGAAATGCCTAATTTAAATGATGAGGAGTGTGAAATCTATGCGACTGTTGAACGTCAATTTTTAAATGTTTTAGAAGGAGGTTGTACAGCACCAATTGGAGCCTTGGTAGAACCAAAATCAGAAAATACTTATTCTTTTAAAGGAGCAGTTCTTTCAATTGATGGTCAAGAAATGTTGACCATTGAAGAAGAGTTTTCAAAAGAAGAATATCAAAATAAAGGTCGTGAATTTGCGGAAGCGTTAATCGCTCAAGGTGCAGGTGAAATGATCACAAAAATTAAAGAAGAAATCGGACAACGATAATGATTAAAAGTATATTGTTTACAAAAGAAATTGATAAAGGTTGGTTGATCGAGCAATTGGGTTCGGATGTATTCATTGAAACCATTCCATCTTTACAGATTTCTTTAACGGATCAACAGGAGATTAATTCTCAATTGAATCCAAACAGTAAACAATTTTTAATTACTAGTCAGAATTCAGTACAAGCCATTAAAGGTTTACAATTAGAAGGCGATTTTTATGCTGTTGGTAAAAAGACTGCACAAAAATTAAGAGAGGTAGGCTTCAACGTCGTTTTAGAAAAAGATTATGCGCAAGAATTGGCAGATGAAATTTTAAAACGCAAAGTAGGGAAGGAGTGGAATTTCTTTTGTGGAAATACTCGAAGAGATGTTTTAGTTGATGTGTTATCATGTCATGGACATCATTTAAATGAGATTATCACCTATCAATCTCAACCTATTGAAAACAAAATGAGTCAAGTATTTGATGCGTATGTTTTCTTTAGTCCTTTGTCTTTTCAAGCCTTTGTTAAAAACAACCAAATTCCATCGGAATCCATTATTTTTACCGTAGGAAAAACAACGACTCACGCAGTCGAACAAGTTTATAAACATCATACCATCATCACCGCAAATATTCCATTGGTCGAGGTGGTTGTTAACCAGATAAAAGATAGCATAAATGATAAAAAATGATTTGCTTTTAAGAGCATTAAAAGGAGAAGAATTACAACGTCCACCGGTATGGATGATGCGTCAAGCAGGACGTTATTTACCAGAATTTATTGCTTTAAGAGATAAGTATGATTTCTTTACACGTTGTCAAACGCCAGAATTAGCAGCTGAAATTACAGTACAGCCAATTCGTCGTTTTCCTTTAGATGCTGCAATTATTTTCTCAGATATTTTAGTTGTTCCTCAAGCGATGGGAATGGATTTCGAAATGAAACCAGGCGTAGGTCCATGGTTAGAAAATCCAATTCGTACATTACAAGATGTAGAAAACATTCCAGTTGTAGATGTAGAGGAAGAGTTAGGATACGTTTATGCTGCAATGGATTTAACAAAGAAAGAATTAGATAACAATATTCCATTAATTGGATTTGCTGGTTCACCTTGGACAATTTTATGTTATGCCGTAGAAGGTAGAGGGTCTAAATCATTTGATATTGCAAAATCATTCTGTTTCAAAAATCCTGTAGCTGCTCATATGTTGTTGGAAAAAATTACACAAACAACAATTGATTACTTATTAAAGAAAGTAGAACACGGAGCTAATGTAATTCAAATCTTCGATTCTTGGGGAGGTATGTTATCACCAGCGGATTACGATGAATTCTCTTGGAAATATATTGAAAGAATTGTGGATGAAGTATCGAAAGTTGTTCCTGTTACAGTTTTCGCTAAAGGATGTTGGTTTGCCTTAGAAAAAATGGCCGATTCTAAAGCTTCTGGATTAGGCGTAGATTGGACGATTACACCTGAGTTAGCACGTCAATTTACAGGAAATAAGAAAACCTTACAAGGTAACTTTGATCCATCACGTTTATTATCGACACCAGAAACGATTCAAAAAATGGTGAAAGAAATGATCGATGGTTTTGGTACAACAAAATACATTGCGAATTTAGGTCACGGTATTTTACCGAATGTGCCTGTAGAAAATGCACAAGCATTTATTGAAGCAGTAGTAAATTATAAGAAAGATTAAGATAAATATTCTCATATTTTTTTAAAGAGCTCTTAAGGAGCTCTTTTTTTATGGTTTTAACATAAAATTGATGAATATCTCTTTCATATTCAGAGTTATTTACTATATTTTAGCAATAATAAATCACATCATACAATATCTAATGAAAAAACATATTTATATAGCCGCAATTTTAACAGCTGCCTTTGCTTTGCAATCTTGTGATAATAAGAATAATAAAGCGGCAGATACAAATGGATCGGTAGATTCTGTTACTGTTGTTGATTCAGCTAATCTTACACCAGAACCTATTGGGAGTCCAACAGATGTTAAAGCTGATCCAGGTGTTTATCAAATCAAACCTTTAAAATACGGGTACGATGAATTAGCTTCATACATTGATGCTACGACGATGGAAACGCATTATGGTAAACATTATTTAGGTTACATTAATAATTTAAATAAAGCGCTAAAAGAGGCTAATATTTCAGAATCAAACATTGAGAAATTATTAAAAAATGATCAGGCTATTGCGGATAAGGCAATTCGCAATAATGCAGGTGGTTTATACAATCACATGTTATATTTCGACATCATGTCTCCAACTCCAAACCAATTGGATGATAAGAGTGATTTATTAAAGAAAATCAATGAATCATTTGGTTCAATTGATGAATTGAAAGCGAAATTAAAAGAAGCTGCAACGAAACAATTTGGTTCAGGTTGGGCTTGGTTAATTGTAAAAGAAGATGGTACATTAGCCGTAACTTCAACTGCTAACCAAGACAATCCATTAATGAGTGTTGTAGAAGAAAAAGGAACGCCAATCCTTGGAATTGATGTTTGGGAGCATGCCTATTATTTAAAATATAAAAATTTAAGAGCAGATTATGTTGATGCTTTTTTCAATGTATTGGATTGGAAAGAGGTGGATAACAACTATAAGAAAGCAATAAAATAATTGAATCGTTATTGATTGATAAAAAAATGCCATACAATTTCGTATGGCATTTTTTATTGAGTTGAGTATAAAAAAAATCCCCAATCATACGATTGAGGATTTTGAAGTATAAGGAATAATAAATTATTCTTCAGTTGCTGCTTCTTCAGTAGAAACTTCTTCTTTCACTTCTTTTTTCTTATCGTTTGCATAGATAGGGTTATCGAAGTTGAAGAAAGATCCTTCTTCTGTGTTAGCTTTAGCTGCTTTTTCAGCATCTAATTTAGCCATCTCTGCTCTAGTTTTAGCAGCTTCTTCAGCAGCTTTAATAGAGTCAGCATCTGGAACTACTGTGAAATCGAAATCAACTTCAACCGTTCTGTGGAAACGTACTTTAGCAGTATATTTTCCTAAACGTTTAATAGTGTTTCCAGGGATTTTGATGTTTTTCTTCTCAATCTCAACACCAGCTTTAACTAATGCTTCAGCTAAGTCAGCATTGTTAACAGATCCAAATAATTTGTCTCCGTTACCAACTTTAGCTTCTAAGTTAATTACTAATCCTTCTAATTTAGAAGATTTAGCAGTAGCGTCTGCGATTAAAGATTCTTCTTGAGCTTTACGAGCTTCTAAAACTTCGTTTAATTCTGCAACGTTTTTAGGAGTAGCTACAGTAGCTAAACCACGTGGAATTAAAAAGTTACGAGCGTATCCAGGTTTTACTGAAACAATTTCAAATTCAAAACCTAAACCATCTACATCTTGTTTTAAAATTACGTTCATGATAAAATTTCTTTTAGGTTTTTAATTATTTTAATTGGTCACCGATGAATGGCATTAATGCTAAGTGACGAGCTCTTTTAATAGCTTTAGAAACTTTTCTTTGGTATTTTAAAGAAGTTCCTGTGTAACGACGAGGTAAGATTTTACCTTGCTCGTTTACGAATTGTAATAAGAAATCAGCATCTTTATAGTCAACATACTTGATTCCAAATTTTTTGAAACGACAATATTTTGAATTTGATTGTGTTTCGATATCTAATGGAGATAAATAACGGATTTCTGATTCGCTACCTCCTGCTGCTTTTTTTGCTAAATCGTCGATTGCCATAGCTTTGATTACTTGTTAGAGTTAGACTTTAATTTAGTTCTGCGTTTTTCAGCCCATTCAACACCGTGTTTGTCTAATTTCACAGTTAAGAAACGGATAACACGCTCATCACGCTTGTAAGCTACTTCTAACTGAGATACTAAGTCAGCATTTTCAGTTTTGAACTCTACTAAGTGGTAGAATCCATTTCTTTTGTTTTGAATTGGGTAAGCTAATTTTTTTAATCCCCAATTTTCAGTTGCAACGATTTCACCTCCGTTTGAAGTTACAAAATCGTTGAATTTTTTAACTGCTTCCTCTACCTGAGAATCAGATAGAACGGGAGTTAAAATGAAAACAGTTTCGTAATTTGTCATTTTAAACTACTTTAATTATGTTAATACTAATTTTTACGAGGTGCAAATATAGGGATTATTTTTGAATTGATTGACCTTCAGTTATAAATTTTAAATGGCTCATTTTCGGATTTGAGTAAAATGATGAATTTTTATTGATTTTAAATTATTTTTTAAAATTGATTTTAAATGTTTGTTTATTAAAAAAACTATGTTAAATTTGTCAGCATAAAAGGCTAATGGCTTTTTCATAGGTTTAGGTTGGTTAAGGTTAAACTCTCACGTAAGTGGGGGTTTTCCTTTTTTTAAGGCCCTTGACTAATGTGTTTTAAATTTGCATCATATATTTGAAAAATAAAAAGGTCGGAATATTTATTCCGACCTTTTTATTTTTATACAATTTTTTATTTTTAAAACAATTTATACGATATGCCCCAGAAGATTGGTAAATTAAATGGACCATTATTTCTTCCATAACCAGGAATAACTAATGGATCAATATTTTCTTGTTTCTTACTTCCTAAGTATACTGCAGGATGTATAGAGAAATCACCATAAAGATTTTTGTACAATTGGATTCTACCTCCAACTACAATTTCTGCCCAATAGGATGCTACACGAGCTTTATCCATACTGCCAAATCCAATTATTTCGCTGGCATTAATGTCTCGAATGGGATATTGATTAATGGTTTGATTGTAAGAAGCGTATGCAAAGCGCGCACCTAGATAAAATCCATTGGTATAATTTGATTCTTCTTGACTGAAAAACCAATTCGCACCGATTTTTATCGAAGTACCGTCCACATCCACTTTCCATTGTCCCTCATCATATTTATTCTTTTCGTAACCTAATTCAACAATGGCTACCCATTTTTTATTCAATTGATATGCCAATGAGGCTTGAGCGCCTTGTTTATCAGAATAAATGGATTGGATTGGAGTGGCAAAATCGACTGCAATATATAAATCACTAACTTTTTGAATAGGTTTTATACTATCAGTAGTAATCGCAACAGAATCGTTTTGAGCCAATAAAGAATTAGTTGCTACGAGGCTCAGCAAAAATGATAAAATTAGTGTTCGTTGCATTGTCTATAGTTGTATTTACAGTTTCGATTCCCTTAATCCAATTGTCTGATGTCGCAGTGATTGAAGCGTCTTTAAAATAGATACCAAATCCGCAGCCCTTTGAGTCATATTTATTATCAAACGTATAATTTACATACAATACATCAATGGGTGCAATATGATCTGTGAAAATGGTATCTGTTCCCATAATTTGAAAGGTGCGATAATCATTTCCTTGTTTCAAAACATATTTAACCGAATTGGAATTCGTAATTTGAATCGGTAAATTAAATTTTGATTTTTTAGTAAAACTTCCTTTTTCAATCAGTAAAGTATCATTAGCAAAAGCTTCATAATAAATAACTGAATCTGCTAAAGGTGTGATAGAGTCAGTATATTTGACTTCAATCGTGACAAACGGTGCATCTGTTGGTAAACAAACATCATCGGGCTCACAACTCGTTAGAGAAGCAAGACCGATGATAGATGCCGTTAATAAGCTATTTTTTAGAAATTGACGATTCATTCAATGGTCGAAATTAAATTCTTTCTAAAACTACGATATTTTCTACGTGATGTGTCTGTGGGAACATATCAACAGGCTGAACTTTAACAATTTTATATTGTTCTTTCATCAAATCCAAATCACGAGCTTGTGTAGCTGAGTTACAAGATACATAAACCACACGCTTCGGGTTCATAAATAAAATATTTTCAACCACTTTTTTGTGCATTCCGTCACGTGGTGGATCAGTAATGATAACATCCGGAATACCGTGTTGCTCGATAAATTCTTGGTTTAACACATCCTTCATATCACCACAATAGAAATCACAATTCGTAATTCCATTACGCTCTGCAGCAGCTTTAGCCGCTTCAATAGCTTCTGGAACCGATTCAATTCCTACAACTTTACGCACTTTTTTCGATACGAATTGAGCAATTGTTCCTGTACCTGTATATAAATCATATACTAATTCATCTCCTGTTAATCCAGCAAAATCACGCGTTAATTTGTATAATTCATACGCCTGCTCTGGATTGGTTTGGTAAAACGATTTTGGACCAATTTTAAAGTTTAAATCCTCCATTTGTTCCATAATATGATCCTCACCTGCAAAAACTTGGATATCTAAATCATATACAGAATCATTCTGTTTTGGATTGATTGCATATAATAAAGAAGTAATCTCTGGGAATTTGTCTAATAAATTCTGTAAGAATGCTTCTCTGTTTTCTTTTTCCTCACGGTAGAATTGTACCAATACCATTAATTGTCCGTTTTGTGAAGTACGAATCATTAAGGTACGTAAGAAACCTTCTTGATTGTATAAATCAAAAAAGTCTAATCCATGCTCTACAGCATAGCGTTTCGCTTCTAGTCGAATGGCATTCGAAGGATCACGTTGTAAATGACATTTTTTTATGTCTAATACTTTAGACCATGCGCCAGGAATATGGAATCCTACAGCATCACGATCATTAAAATCGTTCCCTGAATTAATTTCATCTAATGTTAACCAACGCGCATTCGAAAAAGTAAATTCTAATTTGTTACGATAATAATATTGCTCTTTTGATCCAACGATGTAATCGGTTTCGTTTTCGATGTCTTTAAATCCTCCAATACGAACTAAGTTATTGACCACTTCATCGTGCTTGAATTTTAATTGAGCATCGTAACTCATATCTTGCCACTTACATCCTCCACATACGCCAAAATGTTCACATTTTGGTTCTACACGATATTCAGACTGCTTATGGAAAGCTACAGCTTGACCCTCAAAATAGCTGCTTTTCTTTTTTAATACATGTACGTCTACTACATCTCCAGGTATAGCCCCTTTAATTAAAACGGTTTTACCTTCTTCCGTTTTACCTACAGAAACGCCTTTAGCTCCTGCGCGTAAAACTTCGATATTATTCAAGATGATTTTTTGTTTCACTTTTCTTCCCATTCTGCAAAGATAATCATGTAATTGAAATATTGAATTATTTCAAAAACAGATTACTACCAAAGCCTATAAACATAACGTTTAAATGTTAAACTGTTCAATGACAATAGATTATGTTGAATTAAATTGTTAATTTGGTCAAAATTAAACATTTGTAAATATGAGAAAATTATTACTTTATAGTATGTTTTTGTTATCGATGCCATGGATTAATGCGCAATATGTAGAGCCAGAAAAAAAAGACAAAGAAGAAATGATTCGAAAGCAAAATGAGAAAATTATCTTTCCTTCCCAGAAATTTGATTCTGTTGCGGCTAAAAATATGTTAGCCATGGGAAAAGGTAAAATTTCAGGAGTAGCTTTCACAAGGGTACGTGAAGATAAAAATTTTGGATTAAAGACAGGACCAAAAGTCTATGCGAATAAATTAAAAATTATTCTATTTCCAGTAACTTCATATTTTAATGAATATTATACATTATGGAAAGATAAATCAAAACATAACCCTAAAAGAAACACATTTGTACAGATGGTTCCAGAAGCTTATCGTTACCGATTAGAGTCGATTACTAACAGTAGTGGAGAATTTACATTTCCTGATATGCGACCAGGTAAGTATTACATCTTCGCAACTTTAGATTATTATACCACTCATTCGGGAAGTAAATACACAGGAAGTGGATATGACAATTACGGAAGAATTGACTATTATGAACCGTATACGTATCAAAAGAATGGCAGCGAATTTTTAGAACTTTTTGTGGAAGTGAAACAAGAGGGTGAAGTTGTGAATGTGAAGTTAAAATAGAGCCAAATCAAATAAAATTGCTTTAATTATTTAATTGCTCCCTAAATTTGTAGCTTTTATTAGTTACAAAAAATGAAAAATATATTAATAGTCAACGGAGCTATACGTTTTGCTCATTCAGGTGGAACCTTTAATTCTTCTTTAGTAGAATGGACTACTACGATTGCAGAGAAATTAGGAAACTCTGTGAAAATTGTCAATGTACAGGACGAATTTGATCCGATGCAAGAGGTTGAAAAATTCAAATGGGCCGATGTCATTATTTATCATACTCCAATATGGTGGTTTCATTTGCCAAGTCGCTTTAAATTTTATTTGGATGAAGTGTTAACAGCAGGATATAATAATGGGATGTACAAAAGTGATGGACGCTCCCACGTTAATCCAGCCATTAATTACGGAACAGGAGGATTAATGCAAGGAAAATATTATATGGTAACTTCAACATGGAATGCACCAGAAGAAGCTTTTACCTTAGAAGGTGAATTTTTTAAACAAACTTCTGTGGATGATGGTGTTTTATTTGGTTTTCACCGAATGAATGACTTTTTAGGTTTAACGCGTTTGGATGGCATGCATTTTCACGATTTAGAAAAAAATGGTTCTGAAGAACGTATTTTGAAGTATAAGACATCGTATCAAACTCACTTAGAGCACGCCTTAAAAGCATTATAATAAAGAATAAATCCAATAGATTTCTATTGGATTTTTTTATTCTTCTAATAATTTTTTAATGTCTTCAATAACCAAAGGTATATCCGGATGAAAAGTTCCGTTTAACGATGGCTTTGTACCTTCGGGATCGGAATAGTTTAATCCAGAATAATATAATTTAGGAATACCATGGGCATTGGTACGTGATCTAATTTTACCTTGTTTATCCACTAAAGCAAACTGGCCACTGTGATCGAGACTTTTCGTTTCATCTTTAGCATCTCCTAGGTAAATATTAAATTTTTTACTGACTTCTTGGATATAGTCTCTATCCGCAGTAAGCATATACCAATGAGGTGATTTTGCTTGGATTTGCTTATAATGTTGTAACAAGCGCTCAGGAGTATCCCTTTTAGGATCAATCGTGATAGAAACAATTCCAAAATCCGGATGATGGATTGAATCTTCGATGATTCGTAAATTTTGTTTCATCACTGGACATATAGTTGGGCAACTCGTAAAAAAGAATTCCACCAAATACACTTTGCCCAACATATCACGATTAGAAAATGATTCGCCATATTGATTGGTCATTTCAAATGAAGGGACATCCATCACTTTTACTAAACCATTATTACTTGTTTTTGAGTTATTCCAAAAGAAAAAACCAACTACAAGCACAACAATTGTAATGACTCCTAATAATTGTTTATTCATTCACGTATTCTTCAGGGTTTTCTAAGAATTTTTCTTTACACATTGTATTACAAAAACCATATGTTTTCCCTTTATAATTTGCTGTATCTTTTAAATGTGTCGCATTATCCATTCCACAAATTGGATCTAATTCGTTGACTACTTCAACATTTAACTTATTTCCCTTCGTCATCGCTTCAGTTGGGTGATCTTCAGCAACAGTTACTTCTACATCGTTAGATGTATTTTGGTCCTTAGAACAAGAAAATGCCATTAAAGAAAATGCAGTAATCGAAAGTAGGGTAATTGTCTTCATCCTTCATTATTTATTAAGGAAACAAAGTTAGATTCATTTTTAGGATTAAAAAATGATTTAACACATTCAGAAGAGTAAAAACAAATTTATTTCCAATACTTTAAAAACTTTACGCTAACTTAGAGTGGTAACCAATTGAAACAATAATGGCAGAATTTGATTTACATGATTTAGAAAAAATAAATAACAAACAAGAAATCATTGATTTTTTAGTCGATCATAATATTATCACAGAAAAGAAGTTTAAAAAACAACTGGCCTACGAAAAAGAGCTAGCTTATCTACAAGCAGAAATGGTTAAATTACAATCGCATGTTATTGATCATAATGATCGTGTTTTAGTTATTTTTGAAGGTAGAGATGCCGCAGGGAAAGGAGGTACAATTTCTCGAATTGTACAGAATATGAATCCCAAAAAATACCGAATTGAGGCATTACCAAAGCCCACCGCACAAGAAAGTGGTCAATGGTATTTTCAACGTTATTTTAACCATTTACCTAACGCTGGTGAAATTGTATTTTTTGATCGTAGCTGGTATAACCGTGCTGTTGTAGAACCCATATTTGGTTTTTGTACAGATCAAGAATATGATTTATTTATGCGACAAGTGAATGATGTTGAACGACTACTAATTGAAGATGGAATCAATGTAATTAAAATTTACTTATCGATATCGAAAGAAGAGCAAGCTGCACGATTAGAAGAAAGACGCTCTGATCCATTGAAACATTGGAAAATGGGAAGCTTAGATCAACAAGCTCAAGACAAATGGGATGATTATACCAAATATATCGAATTATTGTTTGAAAAAAGTTCTTCAGCTTTAGCTCCTTGGATAGAAGTAAAAACAGATAGTAAAAAGAAAGCGCGATTAGCGGTAATGAAACATATCTTGTGTAAGATACAAAACTATTCCGTTGAGGGATTAACGGATGATATCGATGTGATTATAAAACACCAATAAGTATGGAAGAAAGTATGTTTAAAATTTTAGCAAAATTTAATACCGTAATCGAAGCCGAAGTGGTTCAATTAATTCTTGAAGCCGAAGGAATATCGAGTGATGTTTTGGATAGTAATTTGGCTTTTTCATTAGGTCCTACAAGTATACAAGGGATTCGTTTACAGGTGAAAACAGAGGACTATGAGCGCGCTTTAGAAATTTACAATAATCGAAATAATGATTTGGAAAATCAATAATTATCATTAATTTTGCACTCGTATTGATTAACCTCTGGCGAAAGACGTGCATGTTATTCAAAATAAATTAATTCGAATTATTACAAATGGAAAATTTAGTAAAATACGTACAAGAGAAATACGTAGCTAAAAAAGAATTCCCAGCTTTCGCTGCTGGTGATACAATCACTGTTTATCAAGAAATTACTGAGGGTGGAAAAACTCGTGTTCAGTTCTTTAAAGGGGTAGTTATCCAAAGAAGAGGACAAGGAACTACAGAAACTTTCACAATTCGTAAAATGTCAGGTGATGTAGGTGTAGAGCGTATCTACCCAATCAACATGCCAGCGTTACAAAAAATCGAAGTTAACAAGAAAGGTAAAGTACGTAGAGCTCGTATCTTCTACTTTAGAGCATTACGTGGTAAAAAAGCTCGTATCAAAGACGCTTTCTACAAATAGTAATCGCTTTTTTGAAAAGTATAAAAACCGTTCGTTTATCGAACGGTTTTTTTTATGGCTTAAAAATTCAAAATTTGTGTACATTTATGAATAATTAACAAATATTAACACAAATTAACGAATGAAGAGATTTCATATAAAAGTATTTAGCTTACTATCATTGCTTGGTACTTTTTCCTATGCCCAAACAACGGGGATATTAAAGGATTCTTACGGAATACCTGAATCCGATGTAGAAGTAATGATCAAAGGAACAGATCGTGTCGTTTATACCGATTTAGATGGAAAATTTGATATCGACGCTAAAATTGGAGATATATTATTAATAAAAGGCAAGGAAATCACCGTAGCATCTAATGATTTAGGGGATTTATCAAGCCTTTTTTTGTTGGATGAAGAGTCCGATTTAATCGATTTACAAACAGCTGTAGTTACTGGATATTCTACACAGCGAAAAGAAGAAGTTACTGCTTCAGTTAGTGTGGTTAATGCAAAAGATTTAGTAGATAGCAAATCTCCAAACGTAACGAACTTGTTGCAGGGAAAAGTTGCAGGTTTACGTATTACTTCAGGATCAGGACAACCGGGAGCGACAGCTTCGATGCGAATGAGAGGGCGTACGAGTATTAGTGCAGATACAGAAGCGTTATGGGTAGTGGATGGTGTAATATTTCATGGAACACCAAATCTTAATCCCAATGATGTAGAAACAATTTCGGTGTTAAAAGATGCTGCCGCTACTGCTCAATATGGTTCTCGAGGAGCGAATGGAGTCATTATCGTTACGACAAAACGTGGAAAAGGGAGTGGACTAACCATCAATGTGGATTACAATTCAAGTTGGAATAAATTCAATCTAGGAAACTTTGAGGTCATGAATGGAAGTGAATTGTATCAATTATTCCAAGGCATGAGAGGTGCTCCCGATATGCCAGCAGAATTACAAAATACAAATTTTGATTGGGTAAAGAATGGAACACAAATCGGTACGGTACAAGATGCAAATGTGAGTTTATCATCAAACTCAGAAAGTACAAACTTGTATTCAGCGATTAATTATTATAAAGAAGAGGGTACAATTAAAGGTTTGGAATACGAACGTTTATCGGCTCGTCTTAATATTGATCATAAATTAAGTAAGCGCTTAACATTTAAACCTAAATTAAACGCAACATATACGACCACAGAAAATAGAGAACATTCATTATACCAAATGTATCTCAACATGCCATGGGATAATGCGTTCTTAAGTAATGGAAGACCTGTAGATCCTCGTGAAGATGAAAGGGTAGGGAATATTTCTAAATGGTATGGACGTGATTATTCGAATTATTATTATGATTTACAAACCAATTATAGTACGTCCGAAATTTTTGATATTCAAGCCAATTTAGATTTTCAGTGGAGAATTACCGAAGATTTAAGTTTTGAATCAACAAACAACCTTCAATTTTATAACAATACTTCTTTAACATATGTTGATCCAAAGTCTATTTCAGGGATCGCATTTGATGGATCAGTGTACCAATATTCGGATCGTCGAATACTTCGATTATTCAATCAGATGTTACGTTACAACAAGAAATTTAATTTACACTCTTTGGGTGCATACATTGCGTACGAATACTCAGATTATGATTATAAAAATTTAAGTGGAACAAAGCAAGGAATTATTCCGGGGTCTGAAATTTTAGATAATGGGGCAAATCCTTTTGCAGCAGGGGGTACACGTAACGATTATGCTTTTCAAGCTGGTTTAGCACAAGTGAATTATGGGTATGATGGGCGCTATTTTGCTCAAGCATCTTATCGATTAGATGGTTCATCCCGATTTGGTAAAGAAAATCGTTATGCACATTTCTATGCCTTTTCAGGAGGATGGAATATTAGTAATGAAGCCTTTTTAAAAGATTCGGAAGTGATCTCGAACTTAAAATTAAGAGCATCTTATGGTGTGGTAGGTAATGCCGGAGGTAACGATGGAAATTACTACAGACAATATGGGTTGTATAATTTATCAGGACAATACAATGGTCAACCTGCTTTAGTTCAAGGACAATATAAAAATCCAGGCGTTACTTGGGAGACAACTAAAGATGCAAACGTTGGAATTGAAGTGGGATTATTCAATCGAATAAATTTGACTTTAGATCTATACAATAAAAATACAGATGACTTATTGCACTATGTAAGGTTCCCAGATACATCGGGTTGGTCTGGATATTGGGATAATGTCGGACGTGTGAATAACAAAGGAATCGAGTTTGGATTTAATGCATCAATTTTCAAATCTTCATCAGAATTCCAATGGAATATAGGATTCAATATCGCTAAAAATGTGAACGAAGTGAAGGAAATGTATAATGATGCACAAATTTATACCGATCAGATTTCAAAAGGATATTTAAAACGAATCGAAGTAGGTTATGATATTGATACCTGGTACATGAGAAGATGGGCCGGAGTTGATCCTGAAACTGGAAAACCATTATGGGAAAAAGTAGATGAAACGACAGGTGAAGTTACTAAAGTGAGTGATTTTAACAGTGCAACATTACAACGTATCGGTAATACAACACCTGATTTTAATGGGGGGTTTTCTTCTGCTTGGTCATATAAGGGATTTACATTGTCTGTTGATTTTGTGTATTCTAAAGGAGGTCTAGTCTACAATGTGGGACGCGAATTATTTGATTCTGATGGGGCATATCCATATTATAATCAGATGAGGTTACAAGAAGGATGGTCACGTTGGACGCCAGAAAATAGAGATGCCACACATCCTGAACTAATTTTTAATAATTCGTCGAATTCCAATAATATTTCGAGCAGATACTTAGAAGATGCTTCATTTTTAAGAATGCGTAATGTTCGTTTAGGATATCATTTTAATGGTGAAATTACGTCTAAAATGGGTGTGAAAGGTTTAGGGATTTATATCTCAGGAGATAATTTATGGACTTCAACAAAATATACTGGATCCGATATTGAGGCTGCAATATCAGGTGATAGAACATCAAATTATCCAAACCCTAAGCGTTTTACGATGGGTGTTAATCTAACTTTTTAATACTTAAGAAATGAAGAAATCAATATATTTATTAGCATCGATTGCTCTTTTAGGTTTTTCGTCTTGCGAATTAGATTATGAACCTTACAATAGCTTACCTGAAGGACAAGTGGACATGATTCAAGGTTCAGCGGAAAATATTACCATTGGAAATTATAGCCAGTTAAAAAATTGGGTAGAAAATTGGCATCGAATAACAGAATATCCAGGGGATAATGTAGCATTAAGTGGAACAACGACTGATAACTTAATGTATAATTACAATTACAAACGCATTGTCAACAATTCACGCGTCAATAATTATTGGGCGTATTCCTATCGAATTATTGCAGGTACAAATACAGTATTAGCCCGTTTAACAGAAGGAAGTAGTGAGGCTAACGATCAGATTATTGCTGAAAATTTATACATCAGAAGTTTAATTTATTTCTATTTAACGAATGTATTTGGTAAGCCTTATAATCAAAGCCCTGCCACGAACTTAGCTGTTCCATTAAAATTAAATGATGATCCGAATGAAAATTTACCAAGAAATACAGTACAGGAGGTGTATGCTCAGATTTTAACGGATCTGCTTAAGGCTGAAAATTTATTTACCAACGAATCGCGTGATAAAATTTATGCTTCTAAGGAAGCGGTACAAGCCTTATTAGCACGAGTGTACTTGTATATGGGCGATAACCAAAAGGCTATTGAGTATTCCGATAAAGTCATCAATTCGGGGAAATTTTCATTGATTACAACGGATAAATACAAAGATTTTGCAGTAACGACACCAGAAAACAATCCAGAAAATATTTTTTCAATCAAATTTTTAAAAGACACAGATTATCCTAACAACGGTTGGTATACCATTGGATCGATGTATGCAAATATTGATGGATCAGGTTGGGGAGAAATGTATGCATCTCGAAAATATTTAGAATTGGTTCGCAAGTACCCAGAAGATGTTCGTTACAGTTTAATCCAACCAGTCGTGGTTAACGAAAACGAATTACATGCTTATTATGTCAACGATAATTACGCTTATAGTAGTGTTGTGGTGACTAAAAATGGGGATGACTATACTTATTTAGATAATGGAACAACAAAAAATTTAATAAAACGTTCGAATGGAGCAGGTGCATTTCAGTATTTTATCTCTATAAATGGGATTGAAAAAACAGTCTTAATTGATAAGAAATTAGATAACCGAAATGGATATTTAAAATATTATATCCTAAAATGTTCAGGACAAGAAGGGCAAGCACAATTATGGTCTCCAGTTATTTCAAGATTAAGTGAAATGTATTTAATTCGTGCGGAAGCTAATGCTAAGCTTGGTAATGATGCAGCAGCATTAAATGATGTGAATATCATCCGTTCGCGTGCTGGAATTCCAAATGAAGGACTATGGACAATGGCTAATTTAAATGAACTTTCTGTAATGGATGTTGTGATGCAAGAACGACAATTGGAGTTAGCTTGGGAAGGACATCGTAAATTTGACGTTTATCGCAATGGATTGACGATGGATCGTCGTTATCCAGGAACCCATTTATCAGGTACAGATCCATATTATGAAATTTCACCAACAGCAAATTATATCGTAGAATACATTCCAGAGCAACAAATAATTTTATCGAATGGAGTTTTAGTCCAAAATCAATAAATCAATAAATAAAAAACCGTCGATAACGACGGTTTTTTATTTAATATAGAAAATAAGATTATTCTTTGATTTTAATCGTACCAATTAATTTCGGTAAAACAGTATTTTCAAATTCTTGTTTTGCTTCTTCTAATAAAACACTGTAATCATGATAACGATTAGAAAAATGACCTAAAACCAATTTTCCGACTTCGGCTTGTTTAGCAATCATTCCTGCTTCTTTGGCTGTGGTATGACCAGTATAAGTTGCCAATTCTTTCGCTTCGTGTAAGAATGTGCTTTCATGATACAATAAATCGACTCCTTTTATCAGCGGAACGATATCTGGTTTATAGCGCGTGTCCGAACAATAGGCATAGCTTAAGGGACGAGGTCCATCAAATGTCAAGTCCTCATTCTCGATGATCGATCCATCTTCCATAACAAAATCACGACCATTTTTTAGATTTTGATAATCGCAAATTTCAATTTCTGGATATTGTTCGATGGCGTCCATATTTAATTTACGCTGCTTTGGTTTTTCACGAAACAAATATCCGTTGGTGTAGATGCGATGATTTAATGGAATAGAAAAGACCTCTACTTTTTCATCTTCGAAAACCAATACTGATTTTTTTCCTGATAATTCATTAAAATTGATCTCAAAAGAGCAATTCGATTCGGTCAATCGCAATTGCGTCATAATGAATTCTTCAATTCCTTTTGGTCCATGAATGTATAAGGGAGTATCACGTCCTAATAATTGTAAAGTAGAAATTAACCCTACTAAACCAAACACATGATCTCCATGTAAATGCGAAATAAATATATGATTAATTCGATTGAATTTCGCTTTGGCTTTCCTTAATTGCACCTGAGTTCCTTCACCACAATCAATTAAAAAATAGCGTTCTGCGATATTCAATAATTGTGATGTTGGATGCGTGTACGCTGTGGGGACAGCCGAGTTAAATCCAAGAATAGTTAATTCTAAACTCAATGTTTATGCGTTTATGTTGGTTAAATAATGATTTAATTGTTCAACAGCTCTTCCTCTATGGCTCATACTGTTTTTTTGTTCAGCAGTCATTTGTGCAAATGATTCGGTATAGCCTTCTGGAATAAAAATCGGATCGTATCCAAAGCCATCTGCTCCTAATATTTCTGTGGAAATCGTTCCATTTACTCGTCCTTCAAAGAAATGTTCTTCTCCATTTAAAATTAAACAGAATACAGCAATAAAGTAAGCCTTACGGTTTTCAATCCCTTTCATTTCTTCTAACACCTTTGCAATATTATCTTCTGACTTTCCCGTACCTGCATAACGCGCTGAGTAAACGCCAGGAGCTCCATTTAATCCTTCAATTACTAAACCAGAATCGTCAGCAAATACATGTACTCCTGTTTTTTGGTAAATGGTTTGAGCTTTGATGCGGGCATTTTCTTCAAATGTATCACCTGTTTCTTCTATTTCATCATGAAAATTAATTTCAGTTAATGATTTGAACTGGATATTTTGAGGAAGCATTTGTTTAACTTCTTCTAATTTATGTTGATTATGTGTAGCAAAAATAAGTTCCATTATAAGTTGATTTTTTTATGTGTTATACGGTATAAAATGAAGCAAAAAACCAATGCGAAAAGGGTGAATATACTAATACTTATAAAATCAGAAGTATCAAAAACACTTTCTTCCATGGAGTTGCTTTGCATCATGAGCGTGTAGGATAAAAGATTGTTTAAGGCATGTAAAGCAACCGGTAATCCCAATGATTTGGTACGATAATAAACAAATCCAAATATACATCCTAAAAGGCCAGCGCCTACAAACTGCCAAGGATTAAGGTGAGCCATACCAAAAATAATTCCGCTAATCAGAATCGCTAATACGGGATTAACTTTATAATTAAGCATTCCTTTTAGGATAATTCCGCGGAATAGAACTTCTTCTAACAAGGGCGCAAGAATGCAAACCATTATAAATCCTGCTACTTTATAATCCAATAGCATTGTAAAAGAAGTCTCAAAATTTTTGTACAAATCACTTAAAACCCCATCTGTTGGAATCAATGTGGTTAAAAATTCGCATAACGGTAAAAAGCTAATCCAAATGACCACAGACAAAATAATTTCGGTGATCGAAACTTTTGTTTTGAAATCCTGAATAATGTATTGAGAATTGGTTCGTAAAGTTCCTAATAGAATTCCAATTGCTGCGAATAACCCTAGCCCAAATCCAAATGGTAATAATACATGGTTGAGTATGGGGTAGTAAAAGGTAGGGAATTGGATAACAGCACCTAAAATTTGTAACGTAAAAACAGCAATTAAGCTATAAAAAAAGGCTCTTCCGATTCCGAAAGCAATAGGAGAATTACTTGTCAATTTCGAATCATTTGTGTTATTCATGGTGGTATGGTTTACCCTGCAATATACTAAATCCGCGGTAGATTTGTTCAGTTAAAAATAATCGAACCATTTGATGAGTAAACGTCATATTAGAAAGTGACATTTTTTTATTTCCACGGTTATAAACTGCTTCATCAAAACCATAAGGACCACCAATGACAAAAACCAAATTTTTCACCGATTGATTCATATAATTTTGGATATCTTGAGCAAACTGCATAGATGTAGGTTGCTTTCCTTTCTCATCCAAAATAATCACATAATCGGTATTCACAATTTTAGCTAAAATTTGTTCAGCTTCTTTTTGTTTTTGTTGAATTTCAGATAGATTCTTCCTATTTTTAAGGTCAGGGATTTCAATTCGTTGGTAGTTGATATGAGATGGTAATCGATTTTCATATTTCTGAAGAAGCATTTCGATGGCTTTTTCGTCTGTTTTACCGATGCAGATTGTTGTAATATTCATGAATGCAAAAATTCGAAGTACAAAAATATGAGCATTATCCAAACTTTTAAAACTTATTCAGGATATAATTCAATTAAAAGTTGGACACAATCCACAATGATTAATGCTGAATTGCATATTTCCATGTACGATTTCTTAAAAGTGTTTTGGATTCGTGTAATGAAAGGTAATTTTCCATTACGTTCAGCAGCCGTATCATGGATTATTTTCTTTAGTATGTTTCCTTTTATTTTATTCTTGTTTAGTATTCTACCGCATTTGCCCTATTATTTAGAAATCAAAAAATTGTTATTCACCCAATTTTTACCTCAATTACTTCCGCATCATGTCAGTAATGAAGTGATTGCATATGTTGATAAAACAACGACTGAACAGGGAAATAAAAAAGTGGATTGGTATTTAATTTTGGTAACTATATTTATGTCATCCAATGCCATTCAAGGAATTATCAATTCTTTTAATGTTTCATACCAAAATGTTTACATTAAACGAAAGAATTCAACTTCTCGCATTATATCCATCGTGTTGACTTTATTCTTTACATTTTTTATTATTATTCAAGTGGGGATTGCTTATTATTCTTCAGTCATTTGGAAATACATGACCAAAGTAGATTTTCTATCCATATTGGGGCAATTTTCATATTTAATCAATTATTTTTCGATTTTTATGTTTTATTTTATTTCCATGTGTATGTTGTATACGTTTGGACCAAACCATAAAAAGACTAAAAGTACAGTGATCCCTGGAGCATTATTAACATCGATTTTATTTGTGTTGACTGTGATTGGATTTAATTTGTATCTAAAGAAATTTACCAACATCGATTTATTGTACGGCTCATTAGGATTAGTAATGATTATGATGATTTTTGTCTATTTTAATGTCATTCTAATGTTGGTAGGGTACGAATTAAATATGTCGATTAATTATGCAAAAAACTATTCGAAATTAAGCGATATCAAAAGTGAAAATGTAATTCGATTAAATACAGAAGAAATTTAATAATTTAATTTGCCACCACAAGTTTTACAATATTTAGCGCCATCCAAATGATAATCATCTCCACAACTCGGGCACATTTCAGTATTTTTTGGAACATCTTGATTTGAAAATTTATTCATTTCCATCGTCACTATACCAGTAGGAACAGCAATGATTCCATAACCGATAATCATCACTACAGAAGCTAAAAATTGTCCAAATCCTGTAACGGGAGAAATATCACCATAACCAACAGTTGTCAGCGTAACAACAGCCCAATAAATACTGATTGGTATACTCGTAAAACCAGATTCGGGATGATTGCGTTCGACCATATACATGATGGATCCAATAACAACAACAATAAGCATAACAAAAGAAAGGAAGACAATGATTTTGTTTCGACTTTCTTTTAACCCCAACACAAGTACATTTTTACCATGTGTGAATTGTGTTAATCCAAATATACGGAATACACGAAGTAAACGTAGAATTCGAATGTTGGCTAAGAATTTTCCTGCTGGGAAAAATAACCCTATATAAAATGGTAAAATGGATAATAAATCGATTATTCCATAAAAACTAAAAATATATCGCCATGGTTTTTTGACCGAAAAAATACGGAGACCATATTCGATGGTAAATAAACTGGTTAAAATCCATTCAGAAATGATTAAAACTTTATGGTATCGAGCATTGATGGATGGAATAGATTCAAGCATTATCATTCCAACGCTGATAAGTATAAGAAGGAGTAAACAAATGTCAAATAATTTGCCTTGTCGCGTATTCGCTTCAAAAACGGTATCGAAAATACGTTGTCTTAAACGTTCTTTTTCGTCTTTTTCCATTTTTAGAAACGGAAAACGGTTTTTTAACATTGTTTAGGATTTAGTTTATACTAAATTAGAAAAAAAATAAATATGAATATACTTCTTACGGGTGGAACTGGATTTATTGGTGATCAATTAGTACGTCAATTAATTGAAAAAGGGCATAAAGTTCGTATTCTAACACGCGAAAAAGAAGTGGAACCGCCCTATTATTCTTGGAGTAAATCATCAATTGATGAAAAAGTATTTGAAAATTTGGATGGTATCATTCATCTAGCGGGTGCTCCATTATTAAATTCGTGGACCAAATCATATAAAAAAGAAATAATAGATAGCCGTGTGGATACAGCAAATTTATTATTTAATAAAGTAAAAGAATTCAATATTCCGTTGAAATTTTTTGTTTCTGCAGGGGGGGCTAGTTACTATGGTCAAAATACATCAAACCAAATTTTTGAAGAAGGAGACTCACCCGGAAATGATTTTTTAGCGGAAGTATGCGTTCAATGGGAAAATGCCGCATTTCAATTTGAGCAATTAGGAACTCGTGTTGTGGTGATTCGCACACCGATGGTATTGGATCGAAAAGCAGACGCCTATCGTAAAATGAAAACTCCTACACAATTTGGTTTGGGAGCTTGCTTAGGTTCTGGGAAACAATGGACAACTTGGATTCATTTAGAAGATTTGTGCCGAATTTATAGTGCTGCCATCGAAAATGAAAATTACAAAGGTCCAATAAATGCAGTAACAAATGATCAGATGACGCATAAAACATTTATGGATAGATTAGCACATCATTTACATACGAAGATTCGTCTTCCGAATATTCCTTCAGTTTTGGTGAAAATCGGAATGGGAGAGAAGGCAGTTATAATTTTAGAAGGATCACGATTATCGAATCTGAAATTAAGTCAAAACCATTTTACATTTAAATATCCCACATTAGATAAAGCTCTAAATGAAATAATTGCAAAATGATTATTTGTTTCATTTATATATAATTGTATTTTTGAGCAATCAATTCATTATGCAATTTAAATTACTACTACCTACACTATTAATTGGAATGTTATTCTCTAATGTTTCAGGCCAAAAATCATTACCGAATTTTAAAAAGTTAACACCTCATCAACTTGAACTAAAAGAAGTTTCGTTCGAAAAAGATGCTTCTGCGGTTATCCTCGATGAAGATGGATTCTTGGATCTTTCGGACGGAGGTTATCAATTAACCACCAAAAGGAGAATTAAAATTTTAGATGAAAGCGCGATAAATGAAGGCAATATCCGGTTGATATTTTATGGTAAAGATAAAATACAGCACATAGGTTCGGTAAGAGCTCAAGCTATTAATCTGGTAAATGGAGAATACGTCAGCACTCCTGTTCAAGACAAAGATATTTATACCGTAGATATTAACTCGTTGTACAAAGCGGTTCAATTTGCTGTTCCTAATGTTAAAGTGGGAACAATTATCGAATATCAATACATTTTAAGTAGTCAACCAATTTATAAAATTGATGCATGGGAATTTCAACATGATTATCCTACGCTAGAAAGTACCCTGAAAATTAAAAATATGTTCAGTACAGGTTATGGGAAATTATTTTCTGGAAATAAATTATTGAGCAAATACAACAATAAAATAGAAGGAGATACGTGGACTTTAAATGATATTCCAAGTTCTAAACTAATTAAATATGTTCTGAATCCAAAAAACCAACTGGAAGCGATTTATTTGCAATCTTCAAATCTACGTCATTGGACTGATCTTAAAAAAGATTTAAAAGATATATACTACTTAACGGAGAATCCTTCATCTGTTAAATCATTTGCAAATGCTATATCGAATGGAGCTACAGAAAAAGAAACATTAGATCAAGTGGTGAACCATTTTAATAACCATTTTACATGGAATAAAATTTACGGGATTTATGCCTCAAAATCTCAGAAGGACATTATTCTTGAACGTACCGGAAATCAGGCGGAACTAAATTTATTGTTTCGACAAGTTTTAAAACAAAAAGGAATTAATGCTGATTTGGTATTACTTTCTTCGCGCAAAAACGGAAAATTATTAACAAAATACCCTTTTCTTCAACAATTTGATAATGTAGTGAATAAGGTAGTGCTAAATGATGGTTCTAGTTATTTGATAAATATTGTTGATGTTCCGAAAAATGATTACAAGTATGCCCCACTTTATCTCTTCAATGATTATGGATTTGTTATGGATGATGGTAAAGAGGAAAAATTTGTACAAATGCATCAATTTTTATCCGTACATGATGTAGACTTCAAATATAATTTTCAAGATGGAAAATTGAAAGAAGTCCGTAAAGATCATCTGATAGGATATCATTACAATGAACAAATTTCTGATGCTAGAGAAATGATTTCAACGCATGTGAAATCACCTGTTTCTATGAATTATGATGGTACGAGTAATGCTTTACAATTTAAAGATGGTAAATATTCGATTACCCATCAATCAGAAGTAAATACATCTTCATTAGGTACATTTTATACCTTACAAAATCCGTTAAAAAATTTCATATCCTTATATACGTTTGACGAAGAAAAAAGATTATACCCTATAGAATTTAATTTTCCTTACTATTATAAAATATTAGTAACATCAGAAATTCCAGATGGTTTTGAAGTTTTAATTTCAAATAAGTTTAATCAAACCATTCGTACGAATGATCAATTAATATATAGCCAAACCTTTGCTCAAAAAGGGAATGTTTTACAAGTATTATATGAATTTTATTTAGGCCAATCCAATTTTCCTGCTTCGGATTATCAAGTATTGAAAGAACATTTTGCTAAAATTCAAACGGAAATCCAAAAAGAAATTACTCTAAAAAAGAAATAACTGATTGTATGAAGAAAACCAATCCTTTGCAACTATTTTTAGTCACTTTATGTTTCGCAATACCTACCTATGCCCAATTATCGTTAGATGGATTTTCTAAGATTACGAATGAACAATTGGAATTAAAATCAGTGGAATTTGAAAAAGATGCTGATGCGGTAATTTTAGATGAAGAAGCTTTTTTTAATGTATATGTAGGAGGCTATCAATTAAAAGTGAAGCGACGCATTAAAATTTTAAATGAAAAAGCATTTGATGTTGCAAATATTGAAATCCTATATTATTCGAAAGATAAAACAGAAAAAATTTCAAAAATAAGTGCGCAAACTATTAATTCTGTTGATGGATCATTTGAACATTTACCCGTTAATAGTAAAGATATTTTTGATGTTGAACATCATCGGGATTATAATGCAATTCGATTTACTTTTCCGAATGTTAAGGTGGGTTCTATTTTAGAATATCAGTATACTTTGACAAGTAATAACATTTATTTTGCTGATCCATGGTATTTTCAACATGAAATTCCAACCCTAAAAAGTAAGTTTTCTTCTAAGATTCAAGTCAATGGATTACACACGAAATTATTGATAGGGAATCGAATCATGTCTAAATATCCGAAGTTTGATAAATGGCTAAATGAATTTGAGTTATCCAATATACCAAGTTTAAAAGAAGTAAAGTATGCGTATAATCCAAAAAAACGAGCTGAAAGCATTCGACTTCAATTCACAAAATTTGATACGTATCCTGAATTCAAAAAAGATTTTGAAAAATACAATCTTTTGAATGAAAGTGAATTTGCAATTAAAAAATACGCTCAAGATATTCCTGATGGGAAAACAGAAATGGAGACCTTATTTAATGTCATGAAGCAATTCAAAAAAGATTTTAGATGGGATAATTACAGAGGTATTATTGCAAATAATTCACAACGCGTAACATTAAATACGAAAGTTGGAAATTTAGCGGAATTGAATACAATTTTAAAAGATATCTTAAAACAAAAAGGATTTAAAACCAATTTAATTCTCTTGTCGTCTCGTATACATGATAAAAATTTAAATTCAATACCTTATATTGATAGTTTTGATTATTTGGTCAACTATATCGAATTAAAAAATAGGGATAACTTTATCGTTAATGCAGTAGATATTCCAGAAAATGATTTACGTTTTGCAGATTTAAATCTTTACAATGATAAAGCATTTCTGTTGGATGATTCAAAAGAAGGTCGAATTGTCGTGTTGAACCAATTTTTATCAGAGTATACAGCTGATTTTAAATACACATTTCGTAATGGTCAAATCACTGAAATTCGAAAAGATGCTTTCAACGGTTTCTTTTATGATAAAAATGAAAAAGATGCAAGTGTAATGGTGCAGCAATACATCAAGGCGCCAATTGCTGTCGATCAAACAACTCAGAATGCACCATTAAATTATAGCAATAACCGTTACGTAGTAGGACATTTTTCTAAAAGTCCCATCCCGACCAATACAACGTTTTTTCAGATTGAAAATCCTTTAGAAGATTTCTTAATGCCACTTCGATTTGATGAATTGGTAAGGCAAAATCCAATTGAATTTGACTTTCCATATTTATTTAAAATTAATGTGATGGTTGAAATTCCTTCAGATTATGAAGTAATTGTACCTACTCAATTTGAACAAACAATTCATCAATCCAATGACTTAGTCTATGCACAGCGAATGATTCAAAAGGAGAATCAATTGAATATTTCGTATGAATTATATTTAGGGAAAGCAGTTTTTGAAGCAAAAGATTATGCTTTAGTGAAGCAATTTTTTGAGACAGCTCAGAAAAAGGCTGTTCAACAAATTACACTTAAAAAGAAATGATAAAAAAGAAAAACCTCAGTAATTCTACTGAGGTTTTTTTATTATTCATTAATGACCATTAAATTGCATCCGCGTACATCCGAATGGTCAAAACGGCCTAAAATTTCAAATTGGTTGTCACTTACTTTTTTACCAAGATCATCAGTCGCAATAAATGAACACGAATTAACATTAGCTAGATCAATCACATTCACACCTCCTGTTTTACCCATGTCCACATAATGCATTGGATCTTCCGTTTCGCGAATCATCATTTTCATCCATTGAGGCGTTTTAAACGTTAAATCACCACGAGAATAGCCTTGACTCAATAATTCGGTCATTCCATATTCGGAATGAATTTCATTAGTTCCAAAACCTTCTTTTAGGATGCGATGTAACTCCTCTCGAGTAATTTCCTTTTTACGTCCTTTCATTCCACCAGTTTCCATCACGATGGTATTTTTAAGCTTCATTTGATAGTTTTCTACAAAATCCATCAAAGCAAAGGAAACACCAATTAAAATGGCCTTTTTGCCTGTTTTTTCATGGGCGATGAGGTGATCATATAATTCGTCATGATTATACAAATAGAATCCATTTTCAGGACGACCTGATTTTTCAATCCAGTATTCTACCATATCAATCAATGATGAACCTGTACGTTCTAGATAGGATGGAAGCAAAGCAAAGATGGTATAATCCGTTAAAGGACCGTAAAATTGTTCAAAACATTTTTCCAAACTGTAATGATACAGGGCCAAATCGCTAACTAAGTGTCGACTTGTAGTCATTCCTGTTGTTCCTGAGCTGGTGAATATTTTTTCTGCAGGCTGATTCCCAGTGACAATATCGTATTGTTTAAAAAACTTTATGGGTAAAAATGGAATTTGCTCTAAAGTTTTTACGTCTTCAATAGCAACACCTAAATGTTTAATAAATGTACGGTATACGGGATTTTCAGTCGCTTGAAATTGGAAAACTTCTAACGCTTTCGTTAAAAATTCACGCTCATTTTGTATCGAAAAAATACTTTTTACATCTTGCATGCTGCAAAATTACAAACTAATCAGTATTATCAAACTATTGCTCATTTAGTTTTGCAATTGTTTTATTGGCGCGGAATAAATGATCTCCCAACTGCTCGTAATGCTGAATCATTTCTTTGTAATACAATGCACTTAGCGTTGCTAACTTTTCTTTATCAATCGTACGCATCAAATTGTTTTCTGCATCTTTATACGTAGCATTGATAGAACGTTCAATGATTTCGGCTTCTTTTATGGATATTTCGAATTGATTTTCGCTAATATTTTGATTGAGTATAGTGGTCGCCTGATCCAATTGATTCTGTAAAACAATTAAATAATCTCTCATTCTTGGCGTAAAATAACTGTTTGTGATTCGTCGTTTGCGATGGATGGATGCTATTTTAATGGCAATATCGCCTACCGATTCCAGATGATTACATAAAGTAATTAATTGATGGACCTCAAAACGGTTTTCATTCGGCAAATCCAAATCAGAGATTTCATTTAAAAATGTTTTTACTTCATATTCTAAATCGTCTCCATCTTTTTCCAGTTGGTAGATGCGTTCCCTAAAAATAATCATTTTTTCTTCATCACTTTCTGTAATCATTCGGCCCAAGGTATGTACTATTTGACGGGTAGTACCTGCTAAACGAATCATCTTTTTATTGGTTTCGTGGCGGTATAAATCAGAATTTGTACCAAATGGAATGGAAAAGAACTCTACTTTTTGTTCATTAATATAAGTGTTAGCTTTTAATTTTTGATGACAAAATTTAACGATTTGACCTAAAAAGGGATAAAAAAGAATGACTCCGATGATATTGCAAAGGATATCAAAAGTAATGAGTAGGATGCTATCATTGGAAGTAAACATTTTAATGAAAGCTATGAGGTATTCGCCCACAAACAAAAATAAGAGCGCACAAACAATATTGAAAATTGTATGAAATCCGGCAACCATCTTGGTTTGGTAATTTCCAATAACAGCAACCAAATGTGCAGTAATGGTTGTACCAATATTTGCTCCTAAAACCATCATGGCCGCCAATTCAATGGGTAAGCCTTTACCAATTAATAATAGAGCAATTGTAATAGTTGCAGTTGAAAAATGCACCAGAAGGGTTAACCCAAACCCAATTCCAATAAATATCAATTGAGTTAATATTCCGTATTGATTCAAATTAAGAATGAGATGTTGAACATCTTCTCCTTCAAAACTCGGTAAAAATAATTTGATAAAATGGATAGCAATGAAAAGCAGCGAGAGTGCAATAAGAATTCCACCCGATTTACGAATGTTTTTCTTTTTAGCCCAATATAAAGGTAAGGCCAAGAAAAGAAGAGGCAAAGCAATCATCAGAAAATCGAATGTTAATCCTAAATAAACAAACCAAAGGGTAAGGGTTGTTCCAATGTTTGCACCTAAAATTAATCCAAAAGCTTTTTTCAAATTAATTATACCAGCATTGATAAATCCCAATATAAATACAGATGCAGCAGAAGAGGATTGTAATGTGGTTGTAAATAATGTTCCGGCTACAATAGTCGAAAAATTATTAGGAGTAATCGAATTGATTGTTCGTTTAAAATTAGAGCCCGATATAGCTTGTAAATTTTCGCTCAAAAATTTTATCGCAAAAATAAACAAGGCAATCGCGCCTAAAATCTGTAAAATTTGGATCAGAATGTGCATCTAAGTTTTAATAGTGTACAAAAATAAATCAAGTTTTGTTAACTGAATATTATGTTTGCATCGAAAAAACAGAAAAGGAGCAAAAAAAAGTTGAATTTTTTTTAAAACGTAAAAATTTGAAAATCAAATTCTATGCTAAAAAACCAAAAAAAAGTTGAATTTTTTTTTCAAAAATACTTGCGTGATAAAAAAACTCGCCCTAATATTGCACCACGAAAACGATACGACAGTGGTTAACACAACAGCGTTGAGGTTTTCAAATTTGAAATTATTATTTTAAATATTTTTCGCCGATGTAGCTCAGTTGGCCAGAGCAGCTGATTTGTAATCAGCAGGTCGTGGGTTCGAATCCCTCCATCGGCTCCAGAAAAATTATAGGTTGGGGAGATACTCAAGCGGCCAACGAGGACGGACTGTAAATCCGTTGGTTTCACCTTCGCAGGTTCGAATCCTGCTCTCCCCACACAATTGCCGATGTAGCTCAGTTGGCCAGAGCAGCTGATTTGTAATCAGCAGGTCGTGGGTTCGAATCCCTCCATCGGCTCAACAATTTTTTTGAAATAATATTTACAAGGCGGGGAGATACTCAAGCGGCCAACGAGGACGGACTGTAAATCCGTTGGTTTCACCTTCGCAGGTTCGAATCCTGCTCTCCCCACGCAAATGCCGATGTAGCTCAGTTGGCCAGAGCAGCTGATTTGTAATCAGCAGGTCGTGGGTTCGAATCCCTCCATCGGCTCAAAAAAAGAAGTATATACGATATGCTTCTTTTTTTTATATCTTTATTTTACTAAAAATCTTCAAATTATTTCTAACTTCATTTAAGTTTTAAATTTTTTATTAATGTGTGCATCATAAAAAAAAGCCCTTTTTTAAGGACTTTTTATTTGATGATGTGTTTAATTATTTCAATCGAATAGATATTCGAAATTTTCTCTGTAAATCGTGTGAAATCAATAGTGGAATGCTGATCGGCTTCATCTGAAATCGTACGAATAATTACAAACGGAATCCCAAATTCATAACATACTTGAGCCACTGCAGCACCTTCCATTTCAACACATAAAGTTTCTGGTAATAATTCTAACAAATGATCTTTTTGGGTTTGATCTCTAAAAAACTGATCTCCTGAAGCAATTAATCCAATATGTAAGGATGGTTGATGAATATGAAATTGTTCTAAGTCGTCACTCGATATGACATGATGCAAATAGTTTTGATCAAAAATATGTTGGATACTCTCATTGGCTTGTTGAATAAGATCGTTAGCACTTTTAAAATGTGATTTGCCAATCAAAGGGATTTCAAAAGTGGGGAATAATGGATAAGCATCCATATCATGTTGCACCAATTCTGATCCAATTACAATATCCCCAATCTTAAGATGATTTGAGATTCCTCCAGCAACACCCGTAAAAATTAATTCAGTGATATTAAATTTTAAAATTAACGTTGAAACGGTTGCTGATGCAGCAACTTTTCCGATACGTGAATAAACGACCACCACTTGCTGATCGTTAATTGTACCTTTATAATACGTTCGTTTTCCGATTCGGTATCCTTCTTTGTCTTTTAATAATTCAATTACCCCTGTGATTTCTTCCGGTAAAGCGCCCATTATACCAATAATACGCTGCGTCATATAACTGTTATTTTCTGTATTTATAAATTGTGCAATAAATCTCGTACATTAAGATGAACGGAAGACATAAAATGATTAATAAAGTATTAAGGATATGTTTTATTGCTTTCATCGGGTAAAGGTAGAGATTAATCAGGAATTGATAAAAATCAATAGTTAATATCGTCTTTGTTGATGTATATTCGTATGAGTTTATAATCGATATGAAAAAAATTGCAATAGTATTAGGAGTAATTGGAGTAACCATGTTTAGTTGTTCTGAAAATAAAACAGAGCAAGTGGTGGATACCGCAGTAGAAGAAATTGAAGTGTCTCAAGAAGAACCATCGGATATTGTAGAAGGTGTTGTAAAAAACTCTACAGTTCAATGGACAGGATTTAAAACAAGTGAAAAAGTTGCCGTATCTGGAACATTTCATGCAGTACAAGTAACGGATACAAAGGAAGGAAAAACTCCAGAAGAAGTTCTACAAGGGGCTAAAGTCCGTGTGGTTGTTTCATCCATTAATTCAGGCTTAGAAGATCGTGACGGGAAACTAAAAATGATCTTTTTTGGAGCAATGGAAAACACATCAGATATTTATGGTGTAATTAATTTTAAAGGAGGTAAAACCTACATTACTTTTACTTTAAACAATGTATCAAAAGAATACGAAGTAACATCAAAATTTGAAAATAACATCTTTACAATAAATACAACGGTTGATTTAGTTGATTTCAATGCTAATCCAGCAGTAGAAGCTTTAAACAAAGCGTGCGGTGATTTACATAAAGGTGCGGATGGAATCTCTAAAACATGGACTGAAGTTGAAATCCAAGGTCAAATTGAATTTACAGAAGATTTCGGTAAATAATTGATTTTATGATAAAAAATAAAAAGCTGTAAGATTTTCTTACAGCTTTTTTGTGCTTTCAAATTTAATTAAGTTATGAAACAAAAACAGTTATATATTTTTTATTCGTTTTCTTAATATTATCTAAAATAATCAAAAAAATAAGTTAAACAATATTTTTTTACGATTATTTTTTATTGAAATACTTGTTTTTGTGAAATTATTTCCTTAAAAATTCATTAACTATCTGATTCTTAGAAAATAAAAAAGCGAAATCTATGGATAGATTTCGCTAAAAAAAATTTATGATTGAAATACTTCATTTAAGTTCATTCCGCCAAAACTACCTGAACTCATCATCAAAAAGACTTTGTTAGACTTGTCCATTTGATTCAAATATGCATGTAATTCTTGTGAAGATGTAAAGACTAAAATGGAATCGTCACCAAATGCTTTTTTAATATCTTCTGGAGAGATCATTTCCATACGCTTTATTTTTAAAGCTTCAGGATCATAATTTACAATTTTAATATCAGCTTTATCTAATGCTCCTTTGTATTGAACTAAGAATTCAGGATTCAAAGAAGAATATGTATGGATTTCTAAGCAAGCTATCACTTCTTTGTCTTGATACTGCGCTTTTACAGCATTTGTAACCGATGTTACTTTACTTGGCGCATGTGCAAAATCTTTATAAGCTACAAAATCTTTCGTACGATTAATCAGCTCTAAACGTTTTGAGGCTCCTTTGAACGATTGAATGGCTTCGTTGAAGTCATCGTCCATCATTCCAAGTTGTTTACAAATGGCGCGTGCACCTTCTAAATTCATTAAATTATGATCTCCAAATACTTCTAATGGAATCGGTCCATCTTCAGTTTCTAAATAGGTGATTCCATCTTGAATGGTAGATTCAGGAATTTGATAAGGGAATTTTTTAAGCGCTCGTTCCGCTTTTTCTACGACATCAACGACTTCAGCATCGGTTTGGTTATAGATTAAAGCACCACCATTTACAATACTATCGATAAATTTAGAAAATTGTTCTTTATAGGATTCAAATGTGGGAAATACATTAATATGATCCCAAGCAATACCAGAAATTAAGGCAATATTTGGTTGGTATAATAAAAATTTTGAACGTCGATCTAAGGCCGATGATAAATATTCATCACCTTCCATAATCATAAATTCATTTTCCTCAGTTAATTTGACCATCACATCAAAACCTTCAAGTTGTGCACCTACCATATAATCAACATCGATACCATGGTAATGTAAACAATGTAAGACCATGGAAGTAATGGTTGTTTTACCATGTGATCCCCCAATGACTACACGCGTTTTATCTTTCGATTGCTCGTAAAGGTATTCGGGATAAGAATAGATTTTGATGCCTAATTCTTGGGCACGTAACATTTCTGGATTATCGGCATGGGCATGCATTCCTAAAATTACCGCATCTAAATCGGTAGTAATTTTTTCAGGAAACCAACCCATTTCTTCGGGTAACAATCCTCTTTGAGCTAAGCGGGTTCTCGAAGGTTCAAAAATGGCATCATCAGATCCTGAAACCTGATATCCTTTTTCATGCAATGCGATGGCTAAATTGTGCATTGCACTTCCACCAATCGCAATAAAATGTACTTTTTTCATTTCGTTATGGGATCGAAATTATTCGTTGTGTTTTTCTTTTTCTGCTTCGTTTAATGTTGCGATTTCTTCATCTTCATCATAATCTTCATCATCTTCGTTTAAGTAATCATCTAAAGACTTGTCTTTGATTTCTTCTAAGATTTCTTCAATTGGACGAACTTTATTGAATTCTGGAGATTGTTCTATCGCATCCATGATTTTTTTCATGATATCATCAGACGATTCATTTTCAAAATCAAATTGCAATGGATCTTTAAAGGTCATTGTAGCATTAATACCGCGTTTCTTAATTTTTAAACCTTTTTTATCAAAGGCGCGACGGAAACCATCAATCACAACAGGAATGACAATAGGATTGTTTTTACGAATTAAATGGGCAGTACCGCGACGACCAGGAGCAAAAGCTTTTGTTGTTCCTTGCGGAAATGTCACTACCCATCCATTTTCCAATGCTTTATCAATGTTATTAACTTCCGTTAAATCCACTTTACGATTAATGTCCTGACCTTTGGCACGCCATGTACGTTTTACAGTAACTGCTCCTGTATAAGCAAACAATTTGGTTAAAACATTATCTTTCATCGTTTCCTCCGCAGCCACATAATAAAAGTCAATCTTCGGATTTAACAAGTAAACTGGATTTTTGATGGTATCGATAAATCCATTTTTTACACTACAAAAGACATGATACATGGCGAAAACATCCGCAAAGTATGTCTGATGATTAGATACAAATAAGACATTTTGTGAAGGTAAATTCACTAATTTTTCAGTTCCAGAGACTTTTAATTTATTAAAGCCATTGTATCGGTTGTATGTAAATGAACCTAATAAAAAGATTAATGAACGTTTTAAAAAATATAAATGTCCAAATGCATCTCTATAAAAGTTCTTTTTCTTTGATTTCTGTGCCAATTTATTCGTTTTATTGGTTTATAAATTTAAGTGATATTTGATCACATCTTTAAACTCTTCTAAGATCATTGCTGTAGCTCCCCATATGAATTCATCATCCCCGATGTTATAACCTGGAATTTCAACTTGATGACCTGAAAATTCTTTGACAAATGTTTCAGGTTCAGCGTTTAAAAATGCTTCTAAATCAAGAGGAATTACATATTCTACTTCTGACTCATCAGGTACAAATTGAGGAGTTCCGTGATGAACGCCAATAAAAGGATAAACAATGAAATTGCTTGGAGGAATAAAGATTTCTGAAAGTTGTTTAACAATTTCAATATCCTCATCGAAAACACCCAATTCCTCTACGGTTTCTCGAATAGCCGTTTGATCCAATGAAATATCTTGTTCTTCAAATTGCCCACCTGGCAATGAAAATTGATGCGAATGTGCACCATCGTAAGAAACGCGCATGGTAATTGGAAATTCGATTTCACCATAGTCATTTTCATACAACATAATTAATACAGACGCTACACGTGGATTGGTACGTTTAATTAATTCTAAGTCATATTTTTCTCGATAGGGTGGAGATAATTTCTCATGAGAATCCCAAGCTGGTAAAGGTTCTACAGATTCGGATAAAATATATTTAAGTTCTTCTAAATTCAAAATAGGATTTTTAATCTAAATGAAATTCAAAGGTAATTATTTTATACCAAATAATAATTTGTTGATCTGTAAATCTACCCGCTTGTTATTTTAGTTTTTCGCGTTCGTAATAGAGGAATAATAACGAGGATAAAAATAATACCAATGGTACCGCCAATGATGTAATACATGTTTCTTCCAAAGAAGGTTTTATTTACTTTTCTTTCGTTACTGTTAAGGTATTTTTTAATGTTTTCTGTTAATTGTTCTCCTTTCGATTGAAAGACCAGGATTTCGTTATCGCAAATTTTTTTGTATTCCAACATCTTTTCCTCATTTCCCATTAAACGATAAGAATCGCTTAAATTACAAATGATTTTATTATAAATATTGGTTTTAAAATTATGATTCAGACATAATTTTTCACCTTCTAAACCATAAATTAAACCTTTATCTGCTTGATCCGTAAGATTATGCAAGTGATTAATGTTGCTTAAAATGGCAATGCGTAAACGTAGATCATCATTTCCGGTATAGCGTAGCGCTTTTTTAAACATCATAATGGCATGATTGTTATCGATATTTACATAAGAAATGGCCAGATGATTATAGCGGTGTGCAAGCATAAGACTAAAATCAATTTCACTAAAAAATCGCTGAACATTTTCGATATTTTCAATACTACGTGTAATGTTTTTCTGTTTAACATCAATAGTGTTCCCTTTCACACGCAATCCAACAAGATAATCTGCAATTGACTCGACGTATATTGCTTCTTTATCGTCTAAATGTGGAATGATAGAACGTATTTTTTCAAGTATACGATCACACTCATTATTGATGTTATGAAGATAAAAGAAATGATAGAACCGATTTAGTAAAAGGACATATGAAATCGAATGTTCATATACAGGGTTATTAATCGTCTCATCATAAAGTTCAATCAATAACTTATAATTTTCTTGATGATTATAATATTCAGCGAGAAGTTGATTAAATGTATTGATATAATGAGGATTTTTTTCTTTTATACTTTGATCAATATTTTGATGCAATAATTGATGATCCTTTGCTAAGAAGCGTAAAGATCTGAAATTGGTTAAAATTTGGTTATAATGATGTTCAAATTTAGCTTCAAAATGAGGTTTTTCTGATGGGAATAATTCTCGTGCATTAACGATAAAGAGATTAAAAAATAAAAATGCAATAAAAATATTGACTTTATAAAATAGACGTAAAGGCCTCATATGATTTATTCTGTACTGCTTGAATTTGATCAAAATATTACATGAAAGATAGGAATTAGTTTTTACATATAGAAAAGGAATTGATAAAATCAATAAATGGTTTAATGAAAAAAGCCAGAACAAATGAGAATTTAAAAGATAGTTTGTGAGTCGTTATTTTATCGCTTAATTTAGCTTCAAAGAAATGAATGATGTATAGAAAAAAACTATTTTTTGGAATGCTTATGGGTTCTACACTATTGATGAATTCTTGTTCTAAAACTGGAAATGCGGTTTGGGATGAATCAAATTATTTTTATAAAGTAAGTACTTTACCATACGGAACAACTGATTTTAGCAAGATCAAGACAGAAGATTTTAAACCTGCTTTAATCGAAGGAATGCGTCAACAAATTGAAGAAATCAATGCGATTGCCAACCAAAAAGATGCACCTACTTTTGAAAATACGATTGTAGAATTAGAAAAATCAGGACAATTATTAAATCGTATTTCTCCTTCATTTAATGTTTTAACGGGAACTGAAACCAACGAAACATTACAAGCCTTAGAAGAAGAATTATCACCAAAATTTGCCGCTCACAGTGATGCCATTTACTTAAATACGGCATTATTTAATCGTGTAAAATCGGTATATAACCAAAAAGCGCAATTAGATTTAGATACAGAATCAGCTCGTTTATTAGAAACGTATTATAATCGTTTTGTGTTAGCGGGAGCTGCTTTACCAGAAGCTGAAAAAGTAAAATTGAAAAAAATTAATGAAGAAATCGCTTCATTAAACACAAAATTTGGAAATCAGTTATTGAATGCGACAAAATCGGGGAGCGTAACGTTTACTAAAGAAGAGTTAGACGGTTTATCGGATCAAGATTTAGAAGCATTAAAACAAGCGGATGGTACATACAAGGTAGCACTTTTAAACACAACACAACAGCCAGAATTACAAAGTTTAAACCGTAAAGATACGCGTCAAAAATTGTATGATGCAGCTTGGAATCGTACGACGAAAGGGGATGCCAATGATACGCGTCAAACGATTTTAGATATCGCGAATAAAAGAGCAGAGAAAGCGAAATTATTAGGATACGAAAATTATGCGCAATGGTCGTTAAAAAACCAAATGGCAAAAACACCTGAAGCGGTAAATACATTCTTAGGAAATATGATCGCCGTTTCATCTAAAATGGCTGAAAAAGAAGCGGAGGAGATTCAAAATTTAATCAATCAAGACAAAGCGCCATTTGAATTAACTGCGGCAGATTGGAATTTCTATTCTGAAAAAATTCGTAAAGCAAAATACGATTTAGACGAAAATGAAATCAAACCCTATTTAGAAGTTTGGTCGATTTTAGAGAACGGAGTTTTCTTTATGGCGAACAAATTATATGGAATGACATACGAAGAGCGTAAAGATATTCCAACATGGAACAAGGATGTTCGTGTCTATGAATTATTCAATGAGGATAAATCTTCAATTGGATTATTTTATGTGGATTTCTTTAAACGTGATTCAAAACAAGGAGGGGCTTGGATGAGTAATATTGTAGAGCAATCAACTTTATTCAATCAAAAACCCGTGATCTACAATGTATGTAATTATACAAAAGCACCAGAAGGTCAAAAAACATTGATCACATTTGACGATACGATTACCATGTTCCACGAATTTGGACATGCTTTACATGGTTTATTCGCTACGCAAAAATACCCTTCATTATCTGGAACGAATGTGGCACGTGATTTCGTAGAATTCCCATCACAATTTCATGAGCATTTTGCCTCTTATCCGGAAGTATTAAAGAATTATGCAAAACATTACCAAACAGGTGAAGTGATGCCAGATGCTTTAATTTCGAAAATGGAAAAAGCGAAAAACTTTAACAAAGGATACGCATTAACAGAGATTTTATCTGCTGCTGCTTTAGACATGTCTTGGCATACAATCGGTGCAGATCAGAAAATTACGGATGCTGAACAATTTGAGACGGAAGCTTTAATCAAAAATAATACAGCATTAAAAGCAGTTCCACCTCGTTATCGTTCAACATTTTTTAGCCATGTATTTGGTGGAGGATATGCTGCTGGGTATTATGCTTATTTATGGGCAGAAATGTTAGATCATGATGCTTTCCAATGGTTAAAAGAAAACGGAGGGATGACACGTGAAAACGGTCAAATTTTAAGAGATAAGATTTTCTCTCGTGGAAATTCAGAAGACTATACAGAAATGTATAAAAAATTCAGAGGAAAAGAAGCGTCAATTGAACCAATGTTACAATACCACGGTTTAAAATAATTCGTGCACCATCATACAAAAAAGGCGAAACATTAGTTTCGCCTTTTTTTATTTTTCTATTTCTACGATTGTGCCTAAAGGAAACAATTTTCGAAAGATTATTCCGACAAATGGTCCCGCTAAAATAACTTGTAACGGATATGCCATGATAAAATTAGTAGGAATTGCTTTAAGCCAATTGAAGAACCATTCATCATTAAATTCAGAAAATAACAACGAACAAATGGTCGACATGATGATCACCATTTGAGTGACGAAACATAAAGCTGAAATTAAAATTTTCTTTGGTAAAGGATCCGTCTCTTTTACAAATTTAGAAATCAAATACATAGCTGATTTGCCGACGAAAAACCATTCTACAGCAAAAGCTATCGGATAGGTAATTGGAAAAAGTAGTCAAGTTTTTTTAGAGCTTCTAGCGTAAACCCTTCGTGTTGAATAACGTTATAACTCGTCATTCCTAAACACATCACAATAACCATCAAAAAAGTGTACACCAAGTGTTCTCTTTTGTTTACTGGTATTTGAATCATATTGATTTGTTTTAAATATTAAATTGAAGAAGTAAATTTAATAGATTAGAATTATGATTATTTAGCTTAATCATCAATTAAAATTATAAAGATTATAGAATCTTTTGATGCGATCTTTTAATTTGTAGAATTTTAAAAATGGGAAGAAAAAATTAGAAGACTTGTACTTGCATTTTTTTTGTTAAAACGATAAATTTGCACAACAAAATATTAATCATGGGAAGAGCTTTTGAATTTAGAAAAGGGCGTAAATTGAAACGTTGGGCAGCTATGTCTAAAGCGTTTACTAAAATTGGGAAAGATATCGTAATGGCAGTAAAAGCTGGAGGACCTGACCCACATTCAAATTCACACTTACGTGCAGTAATCCAAAATGCGAAAGCTGCAAACATGCCAAAGGATAATATCGAGCGTGCAATTAAAAAAGCATCAGATAAAAATACTGAAAACTATAAAGAAGTAATTTTCGAAGGGTATGGACCTCACGGAATTGCAATCTTAGTAGAAACTTCAACAAACAACAATAACCGTACAGTAGCAAATGTTCGTTCTTACTTCAACAAATGTAATGGACAATTAGGAACTCAAGGTTCTGTAGAATTTATGTTCGATCACATCTGTAACTTCAAAATCCAAAAACCTGAAGGAGTGGATATGGAAGAATTAGAATTTGAAATGATCGATTACGGGGTAGAAGAAATCTTCGAAGACGAAGATGGAATCGTTTTAATTGCTCCATTCGAAAATTACGGGACAATCTTCAAATCGTTAGAAGAAGGAGGTTACGAAATTATTTCTTCTGAATTTGAGCGTATTCCTCAAACAACAAAAGAATTAACGGAAGAGCAAAAAGCAGACATCGAAAAATTATTAGAAAAATTTGACGAGGACGAAGACGTGAACAACGTTTACCACACGATGAAAGAAGACGAGGAAGATGAAGCTTAATTGCTTTTACTCGTAAAACTTATAACCAAAAGCCTTTCCATTGGGAAAGGCTTTTTTATTTTGTATATTTAATACCCCATATTTTTTTAATTATGCCAACTCCACTATTGATTCCTCAAAAAAACTTAGGAAAAAAAGGATTGATCTTTTTGATTTTCCTATTAAATATGACTGGTCCAATTTCCACGGATATGTATCTCGCGGCATTTCCTACTTTATTGCGAGAATTTAATACGACTTCCTCAATGCTCAACTTTACCTTAGTTGGTTTCTTTATCAGTTTTGCAATCGGAATGCTTTTTATCGGTCCATTAAGTGATAAGGTGGGGCGTAAGCCCGTTTTATTGGGTGGAATTTTCATCTACGGTTTGTCTTCCCTTTTTTGTTCCTTTTCAACTTCTGTCGAAATGATGATTTTCTTTCGAATCACCCAAGCCATAGGAGCGGGTGGGATGATATCCGTTTCTACGGCTATGATAAAGGATACTTTTTCAGATGAAGAAAGGCCTCGTATCATTGCATTGCTTCAGATGTTAGGGGTTTTTGCACCAACCATTGCACCGTTAATTGGAGCGCAAATTATTCAATATTTCTCTTGGCAAGTAACGTTCGACGTATTGGTCGCTTTGTCTATCCTTTCGTTTACAATAAGTTTATTTGTGACCGAAACGCTACTTCCTGAAAAACGATTAGCCGGTAATATTTTCCAAAGTATTTTATCATTAGGTGATATTTTAAAAAACAAACCTTTTATGACCTTTTTGGTTGCGATGGGTGGAACTGCAATTATCTATATGGCATTTCTAGCCGTAAGTTCTTATATCTATATTGAATGGTTTAAACTGTCCGAAACAGAATACAGTTTTTTCTTTGCCGCTAATTCTTTATTATTAATTGTGGGGCCTAATGTCTACCTGAAAGTTAGAAATCGATTCACTTCTGCTCAGATTATTCAATTTACATTTGCGCTGTTGGTCTTAGCAGGATTCTTAATCATATTCGTTGGGAAATATTCGCCTTATTTATTTTTACTAACTTTTTTCCCTGTTACGTTTAGTAATAGTTTTTTAAGAGCTTTTGCTTCTAATATTTTATTGGGACAGAAAGAAATGAATTCGGGAGGAGCAGCATCCATTATTAATTTTTCAAATACTGCATTGGGATCATTAGGAATGATGATTGGTGCTATCGGATGGTCGAATTATGTAGAGGGGCTTGGATATACTGCGTTAATTGCCATGATGATAAGCATTTCGTGTTGGGTAGTTTTTGTAAAAAAAGGCTACAAATTGCATGGGATATGATGCCTTAAATTTTTTACCATCTTACGGGTATAGCATAGTTATTTCGTTTTAAAGCATAAATATATTCAATCGGTTTCTGTAGAAATTTAATGAAATCGTCGTATTTTTGCGGTCATTTTGTCGTAATAAAGTAAGAATGATTAAAATTTATCCGTTAAGAGAAGTACAATATCAAGTGAATAAATCCAAAGAATTTAACCTTGTTGAAAACATAGACTTAGTTGATGAAACCAATGGCTATGTCTTAACGGTACGTCCCTTTTTAGTTCATTATAATGATGAATTAATTTTAATAGATGCTGGTTTTGGATTACATCAAGACGGACGATCGGCTTTGGTTGATCGTATCGAAGAAATAGGATTTTATCCATCAGCCATAACTCGCATTTTAGTTTCACATTTACATAAAGATCATGTGGGTGGATTAGGTCAAATGAGCAATGGAAAATTAACGACATATTTTCCTAATGCTAAAATTTATATCCACGAAGATGAAATGATTTATACAATGGCGTTGGATGGACATACGTCGTATAATTATGATATCATCAAAGGATTACAATATCATCCTCAAGTAGTGTATATACGAGAGGAAGCAGGAGAAATTATTCCTGGTGTTCGATTTGAGAAAGTAGGAGGTCATGTTCCACATCAAATGGTTTTCTGGATTACAGACGAAGAGGATATCGTTTTCTATGGTGCTGATAATCTTCCACAGTTAAGCTATCTGAAATATGATATGGCATTTAAAAATGATGTGGATGGTAAAGTAGCACAAGAATGTCGCCGTGTATGGGTGGATCAAATGAACCAAGAACATTGGACAGTTTTATTCTATCACGGTAAACGTACAGCAATTAAAAAATTTTAACAACTATATCAGGAGCTCTAAATTGATTTAGAGCTTTTTTTATAGGTTTTATTTAAGACGAAATTGATTCAAATTTAACGTTTACCACGACATAGGTTGACTTCATTGCTGTTTATTTTTGCTTTGCAAACAGTTGATATGATGAATTTTGATCGTGTAAGTGAAAAACTGAATATTCTGGCAGATGCTGCGAAGTATGATGTGTCTTGTTCTTCAAGCGGAGGAAGCCGAAAAAATACAAACAAAGGGTTAGGAGATTCAAAAGCATCAGGTATTTGTCATACCTATACAGAAGATGGTCGATGTGTATCCTTACTTAAAATTCTTTTAACCAACCATTGCATTTACGATTGTGCTTTTTGTGTATCTCGTAAAAGTAATGATGTTCAACGTGCCGCGTTTACTGTTGATGAGGTGGTTGATCTTACCATTAATTTTTACCGCAGAAATTATATTGAAGGATTATTTTTAAGTTCGGGAATCTTTAAAAACGCTGATTTTACAATGGAGCGTTTGGTTCGTATTGCAAAGAAACTTCGTTTAGAACATCGTTTCAACGGTTATATCCATCTTAAAACCATTCCAGGTGCTTCAGAAGAATTATTGACCGAAGCAGGTTTATATGCCGATCGTATGTCGATTAATTTAGAAATGCCTACAGAAGCCGGTTTAAAATTAGTGGCACCAGATAAATCACATGAAGATGTGAAAAAGCCATTGAATTTTGTAAATCATAAAATGATTCAGTTCAAGGACGAGAAAAAGTTAATCAAATCGGTTCCAAAATTTGTACCTGCAGGTCAATCGACTCAAATGGTCATTGGGGCAACACCCGAAAATGATTTTCAAATCATGTCTACAGCTCATCAGTACTACAAAGATTTTAATTTAAAGCGGGTGTATTATTCCGGATTTATTCCTATTAATCACAACGATCAATTGCTGCCTTCGATTGGGACACAACCTCCTTTGTTGCGCGAAAATAGATTGTACCAAACGGATTGGTTGATGCGTTTTTATCAATTTGATGTCCATGAGATTTTAAATGAATCCAATCCTCATTTGGATACCGATATCGACCCTAAATTAAGTTATGCATTACGCAATTTAGACCAATTTCCGATTGATATCAATACGGCGGATTATCATCAAATTTTAAGAATTCCAGGCGTAGGGGTGAAGTCGGCGAAGAAAATTGTAGCAGCACGTCGTTTTGGAAAGATTAGAACGTATCAATTAAAAAGCTTAGGGATTGCGTACAATCGTGCCCGATATTTTATGCGCTGCGAGGATGATCAATACCAACGATTAGAACTTTTACCCACTCAAATCAAAAGTCGAATTTTAGGGAACTCCCAAAGTAAATACTTGAAAACAAATCCGAATCAATTGCAATTGTTTGTGTAATGGAAAATTATGTGTTCGATGGATCATTAGACGGTTTATTAACGTTGATTTTCGATTTTTATAACCGAAAGCCAGGTCAAATTAAAGTTTGGTCTGAACGCGATTTTATGCCTTCAATGTTTGATACGACATACGAAGTTGTAACAGATGAAGAAAAGGCCAATCGTGTCCGAAAAAAATTGAAATCCAAATTATCGAAACAAGGTTGGCGAAATTTATATTGTACCTATTTATCAGAACAAGCAGAAGCCTATCAGCATATTTTCGAATTTGCCCGATATGTAATTGATTCCCCTGTAGAGGTGGAAACAAATTTTGGGAACGAACATGTTTTGTATTTGGCCCAAATGGAACGTAAAGTAAACCGCGAAAAACACCATTTCGAAGCATTTATTCGTTTTGAAGCATTACCCGATGGCACTTTTTATTCAACGGTTGAACCCAAGTATCATGTATTGCCTTTGCTTTTAAACCATTTTAAAAATCGATATGCCGATCAAGATTGGATCATTTACGATTTGGTTCGTAAAACAGGTTTACTTTATTCAAAAGTAGAGGAGAAGGTGATGCCGATACATTTGGAATTTGCGCCCAAACAAAATCATTCGATTGTCAAATCTTTTGAACCAACAGAAGAGCAATACCAACATTTATGGAAAGGGTATTTTAAATCGGCCAATATTCCAGCCCGTAAAAATACCAAATTACACGTTCAATTGTTGCCTAGACGCTTCTGGAAATACCTTACGGAAAAAGAATTTTAAATTATTTTAAAATTTATTTTCCTGAATACGTTTAAGTTAAGAAAAACTTTAAAAAAAAGTCACAAAAACGCTTGGAAAACCCGATGAAATGGGCTTATATTTGCACCAGCAATAACGCAAAAGACCGCGTTTAACACAACTGGAGAGTTGGCAGAGTGGTCGAATGCGGCAGTCTTGAAAACTGTTGAGGGTCACACCTCCGGGGGTTCGAATCCCTCACTCTCCGCTAAAAGCCTTGAAGTTTCTACTTCGAGGCTTTTTTTATGTACCTTTATGAGAATGATTATCCATAAAAAATCCCTGCATTCAATATGCAGGGATTTTTATTAATATACAATATCGTAATTTGTTACTTTTCAATCTCACTTAAAGATTCCATTTTCTTCAACGCTAAAAAACCTTTGATATCTTCAAAGTGCTCTTTTACCCGTTGATTCCCAAATTCAAAAACTTTTTCGGCTAAACCATCCAAGAAATCACGATCGTGTGAAACTAAAATTACAGTTCCTTCAAAATCACGTAAAGCATCTTTAATAATATCCTTTGTTTTCATATCCAAATGATTTGTTGGCTCATCTAAGATTAAAACATTGTAAGGTTCAAGTAATAATTTAACCATCGCCAATCGTGTTTTTTCACCACCAGACAATACTTTTACTTTTTTATCAATATCATCCCCTTTAAACATAAAAGCGCCTAAGATATTTTTGATCTGCGTACGAACATCTCCTTCTGCGATACGATCAACTGTTTCGAAAATCGTTAAATCCTCATCCAATAACGACGCTTGATTTTGCGCGAAATATCCAATTTGTGCATTGTGCCCAATTTCTAATTTCCCTTCGAAATCAATTTCACCCATAATAGCTTTGATCATCGTTGATTTACCTTCTCCATTTTTACCAACTAACGCGACCTTTTGCCCTCTTTCAATAACCATGTTAGCATCTTTAAACACCACATGATCACCATAAGCTTTCGATAAACCTTCTACCGTCACAGGATATTGCCCTGAACGTGCAGCTGGTGGAAATTTTAATTTTAACGCGGATGTATCTACCTCATCAATTTCGATAATTTCTAATTTTTCTAACATGCGTACACGAGACTGTACTTGCTCTGTTTTGGAAAATGTTCCACGAAAACGCTCAATAAATGCTTTGTTTTCGGCAATAAATTTTTGTTGCTCATCATAGGCTTTCTGCTGATGCATGCGACGATCTTGACGCAACACTAAATAATCTGAATATTTAGCTTTATAATCATAAATACGTCCCATCGTAACTTCGATTGTACGATTGGTAATATTATCCACAAAGGCACGGTCATGCGAAATCACCATCACTGCTTTCGCTTGATTTTTCAAAAAGTCCTCTAACCATTGAATCGAATCAATATCCAAGTGATTGGTTGGCTCATCCAACAAGATTAAATCAGGTTGTTGCAAAAGGATTTTGGCCAATTCGATACGCATACGCCATCCTCCAGAAAATTCAGAAGTTGGACGATCCAAATCTTCTTGTGCAAATCCCATCCCTTTCAGAACTTTCTCGACCTCTGCTTCGTAATTCACTTCTTCGATGGAATAAAATTTTTCACTCACTTCCGTCATGCGTTCAATTAACTTCATATAATCATCACTTTCATAATCAGTGCGAATCGTTAATTGTTCATTGATTTCATCAATCTCACGCTTCATCGATAAATAGGCCTCAAATGCTTTAGAGGTTTCTTCACGAACAGTACAATTATCTTCCGTTAATAAATGTTGTGGTAAATAAGCAATTACTGCTTCTTTAGGTGCAGCAATATTTCCTTGTGATGGTTTATTAATTCCTGCAACAATTTTTAATAGTGTCGATTTTCCTGCACCATTTTTACCCATTAAGGCAATTTTATCATTTTCGTTTATCACGAAACTAACACCACTAAATAAAGTTGTTGAACCAAATTGTACGGCAACATCATTAACTGTAATCATAACGTATTCTAATAAATTCGTGCAAAGATAATTGAACATTTCATACCTTATGATACAAAATCACTTCCCCTCACGAATAAAAATGTACGCTCTACTCTTTAATGCTTAATGCTCCTGAAGGACATTGTGCCACTTGAGCTCGTAATTCGTCCGAAGTTGCATTTTCGGGTTTTATCCAAGTCTCGCTTTTGGATTATAGACTCTTGGCAATAATTGCACACAGTTTGTCGCATGCTGACATAACTTTGGCTTCCATAGAATGGTTACTTCTCCATTCGAATATTCGTGTACATCCATAATTTTATTTCTTTTTCTTAAAGATAAAACATAAGAAATCAATCCGTTAAGAAGATGTGTTAAAAAATCATAGAATTTTATATATGATTAACACATTAATTTATTGAATAGCCGTAATTTTGTAGCCTACAATAGTAATTATGGAAGAGATTAAAGACGAGGTAACTCTTAAATTCTTAAAATACTGGGAACAGCGTTTTAAAATGATATTTGAACAAAATACCAATTGGACAAAATTATTTTTAACGATTGAACAGCAAAATTTACCTAACGGACTAACGATTGAAAAGTTTTGCACAACTTACAGTCAAGAATTTCAAATGAACATTTCATTTAAAAAAGACGAAAACGCGAATCATTACGATTTAACGATAACACGCTAAACTCAGTTTTTAAAACTGAGTTTTTTTTTGTTTTAAACATCGATTTTCCTTCCTATTTTAGTGCATTAGACCATTCTTATGAAAGATGTAAAAATTGAATTTAGAAAACCCATTTATCCCATCAATGAAACATTAGATGCGTATCTTCAGAAATACAATCGGAAAACCAAATCGAGTTTACAATATGACGATTTGTTACGTTTCAGTGGATATGTAGCATTAGAAGACAAAGATGGCAATGATACGCATTGGTTGGGCGTATATTATTCGGAATTTGAACATCAGGAAATCGAAGCAAGTTTAAATAAAATCTATACACTGCTGCATTCTGATGGGGATGAAGATACATTACCTTATTTAACCGTTGATTCGATTGATTACTGCACATTTGGAAATTCTAAACCTTTTCGAATCCGAGTGCGTAATATTCTAAATGATAATTACACCAATTATTACATCAAGAAGGCCGATGCCTCACGGGTTTATGGATTAGAGATGGAAGAAATTCTATCCCCTCATCGCATCAACTTTTTGGTCGATGGAGATACTTTGATCGAAGAACATATTCTTGGAATTCCGGGAGATGTATTTATCTCAAAATTCTTAGACAAATGCTCGGAATTGGAAAAGAATCAGATTGCAAAAGAATTTGTGAAATTTAATGAACGTTGCTTTATTGGGTTATTAGGCGATATGCGATCGTATAACTATGTTGTGATTCCGATGCACGATTTCGATCAAGTATTTTACCGCATACGCCCCATCGATTTTGATCAGCAATCGTATGAAGGCAATTTAAAGATTTACCGACCACAATATTTTAAAGAAAATAAAGTGATGGTGGATTTGGTGATGAATCGTTTAAAACCCAATTCAATTGAACAATACCGAAAAGAAGTTCGTTCATTAATTGTTAAGCGGGTTTCGAACAGTAATAAACGATTCAAAGATTTAATGAAAGTGATGAAACAGGACCATATAGCTCCTCCCCATCATATGGAACAATTAAAAACAGGCTTCAAAAAATTCCTGCGCAACTCCAGGTTCGAGCAGTGTCAAAATATGGGAGAAATTACAGAGCTTGCCATTGCCGTGACCATCGAAAATTATAATTCCTCGAAAGATCAGATCAAATAAAAAAGCCTCCCATCAGGAGGCTTTTATTTTAATTGGATTTTATGGTTTGATTTAATTCTTTTCTGTAATAGAACCCTAATCCCACAGCTGCTACGGCTAAAAGCGGTAGGTAGTCGTTGATGGGGGCTACAGGAAAGGGTGGCGTGAAATTTTCGGTTTCATCATTCTCAACTTTTTGATCTTCTATTTCAATAGTTTCATTTGTGAAAAATCCAAGAGAATTTTGTTTTTGTTCATTATCAAATTGGCCAAATACAAGATTTAAGCTGAAAATATATAATATTATAAATCTTATCATTTTACTATTTTTCGTTTAATTACTCGACCATCTTCTAATTCAAAAGAAACATAATATACTCCTCGAGGCAAAAGTTTATTAATTTGAACTTCTTTAGAATTCAATAAGTTTTTATATTCTATTTTAGATCCATTCGAATTAAAAATAGTGATTGCTTTTATATTTTTTATAGCTTTAGCAAATAGTTCTTGATCTTTTTTATACACTATTAAATCCTGATTATAATCTACTGTAGTTAGGTCTAATGTATTTTGTCCTTTGTAAAATACAACAAATCTATCAGTAAATTCACCCGCTTCAGATTCAAAAGAATACTCTGGAGTTAAAAATAGATCGATAATTTCTTCTGTATAAAGATCTTTTAAATACAACCCTTCTACTTCGTCAAAAACACCATCAAAATCATTAAGTTTTATTTTATAATTTCCACTTTCTGATAATTTTAATAGAAATTGAACTTCATCTTCTACTTTTAATGGGAATTCTCGACCTTCAATTAAATAATGATTTTGATTATTTAAGATGACAAATTGATTAGATTTATTTTCTAAGACTTTAAAATCATATAACGGGTCATAGCTATTGGTAGCACCATCTATATAAGAAACTAAGACTGTATTTATTTCGTTAAGATCTTGATATAAACCTAAAATATAGCGGGACTTCTCCTCTTGAACACGTTCATTGACAAACGTTTTAGTCATGTCATAAGATTTCTGACTATGTTCGAACTTTACAACGGCAGATGTAGGAGGAGTAGCTGATAACACTCCTACGAATCCAACACCTACATCTATTTTATCGATGTTCAAATTATTTTCACATCCTGATAAATTACAATTAATCCAATAATCATTAGAAGTATAATTTCCTATCGCAAAATCCCAATGATTACTATTTTTCCATATTCTCACTCCTTGTAAAACAGTACTGTTACTATTTAAAAAGCGAGTAATACTTAATGGTGCGGTATAAGGATTTCCTAAATTATAGCTTCCCGAATTAACAATTGGAGATAAAGTGATTAATGGATTTGTATTGTTCGGTACACCATAATATTTACTTTCAACTATAGTAGGGATATTTGTAGAGTTGGTAGATAAGTATCTATTTCCATTTTGTCTTTGTAAACCTAAACCTATTCCTAATGAAAAAGTATTATTAGTAGTATAATCTATCCAACTATTTGTAGAAGGACTAAAAGTAAATACCCTTACATTATTATCAGAAAATGCTCCAGCATTAATATCTCCTTTTATAAGTTGACCAGCAACAGGTGAGGAGAACATGTTTGTATCATATCTAAAATAATCTATTTTAGTTTTAAAAGCTGCGTTTCCAGTGACTTCGGCATTTTCATCTAATAATAGATAGGCTCCTTTTTCAAAAGTTAATGTTGCTTGGGGATTAATTTCTAGTTTCTCTGCAACTCGTAAATAGTTACCCTCTTTTACAACGATATTGCCTTTTTCTACAACTAAATCCCTTGCAATAACATCTGTGTTGATATCTTGTCTTAAAATAGCTTTACTATTAATATTAGGTTCACCTTTATCCCATGTATTATCTTCCCAAATCGTTACATTTGCTGGGGTGCATTGGATTTTAATATTTGCAATAAAAACAGCATTTTTATTTGAATCAGATGGACTTCCAATATATAAACTTGAATTTAAAGGTACATTAGTAAATATATATGAATAAGTTTCATAATCTGAATTATTACTTGGAAAAGAATCAATAGTACACCTTGTACAATTTGAAGCTCTTTTTATGGATTGAATATGCTGAGGTCTTATAAATTGATTATTATCATTAACAAATCCGATAGTAACTTTCGGAGCTACGTTATTCTCAGTTCTACCTGAAACTTGATATTCGACAACTACAGTACCTAAAATATTCCCTAAAGATTTGGTTTTTATAGAAGCACCAGATTTAAGTAAAAGTTTTCCATTCCCATTCCCAAACAAAATATCACCTGAGATTTTACTAAAAGCATAATCTTCAGGGAAAATAGTTGAATTATTATTATTTAGGAAAGAATGATTAAAACATATATTCTGAGGATTAATAATAGTTACAGTAATTGTTTTTTTATAACTCGGCACATTATTGTGGGCTGCAACAGTAGCAACAATATCTACAGAACCAATTTTAGTATAACTTATTCTTCTAGTTGTATTATTAATATTAGCATTTCCATTAATATCGGAATGATTTAATAATTGGTAAGTTATAGCTCCTCCAGTTTCGGAAACACTTGGTAAGAATTCACTAAAACCTTGATTTACTGTTTTATTCTGCAACTCATCCAATTTTATCTGTCTATATAAATTTATATCAGATGATGAACTTACTAAAGTTACATTATTGCCGTCAAACTTCATGTACTGTTTATCATGATTAGTATAATTACTTTTAACTGAATTATGAAAAATCGTCCAATAATGATTGGAGTTATTTTGATTAAAAGAGTTAGACCATCCATAATTTACATAATGTACAATAAATCTGAAATAATCATTTATTAAATAACTTTGATTACCGGTATTAAAAATACTATAAGTATTTCCTTCTCTATTTTGTAACGTCCATTTTATAGCATTGTTTCCAGGAGCATGGGTAAAATATTCTTTACCATCTAAAAATTGTTTCGTAACTGGAGTGCTTCCTAACACATCCACATCGAATAAACGCGTAGGTAATGAATTATTAACTGCACGAGTTCCAGCTTGATTAACAATTAAATAATTAGAATTTATAATTTCATTATTGTTTGTGACTTTAAAATATGCATCATAAACATTTATATCAATCTGCCCTAAAACAACATGTGATATAAGCATCAATTTTAAGCTCAATAAGCTCATCAGAAGATGTCGAAGTTTTTTCATAAGCTTGTTTTTTATTAGTTAGTTTTATTTTTATTCATTCAAAATTGAATGTTCAAAATTAAATAAAATTGTTAAAATAAAACATACCTAATAAAAGGTAACTCATTTATAATCAGTTATTATCGTTTAACTTATTGATATTGTTGTATATTCAGTTTACTAATATTGCAAAATATTTTATTTCATTAATTTAATTGATTAAATCATAAAAAATACTTATAAATTCTTAAACTTTTAAAGTACTATTCAATAATATTTTAATCATTTTAAACGTTTATTGTTTTTAAAACGGATATTATGGAATTTTCATTTAAATCATCCATTTTTGCATTTAATCCCTTTTTTCATCTAAAAAAATGTAAAAAAAATAACATCAATTTTAACTAAAGATATTGTTCGGAGGTATCGAAAGTGAACCTTATGCAAAACCATATTTGGATTAAATCATATTTAAAATAGCCTTATATTTTTATGTTCTCAATTTGGAATGTAAACGAGAAATAAGATACACACCAATCCAAAGCAATACATAAACTTTATGATGGATTGAAACGGGAATTTCGATATCCGCTGGATAACATTCATTGGTTAAAGGATCTACTACACATTCCTTGATCAACTGTACCTCATCTAGTTCATCTTGCTTAAAAGCATTAAAAAAGGAATTGGAAGGGTCTTCCGTTGGAGTAGGATCAGAAAAAAAATCAATGCGATTGTTCTCTATAGTATTTGAAACACTCATTGAATGTTTATTAGCAGAAAATGTTATTAAATGAATCATTACAAAAGCAGTAAATACAAACCTCTTTTTCATAAGATAATAGATTTATGTTTTACTCGACCATTCGATAAAGTTAACCGCAAGTGAAATACACCTCTTCCAAACATTGGAAGAGGTATATGTTTGGCATAAATATTTTCTTCATAATGAACCTGCTCCCCTACACTTGAAAATACATTTAAGGAAAGAATTTCTTGAGTCGAACGTATTTCCAACTGATGATTATTCCGATAAATAATCAAATCATCGGATACCTCATTAGAAGGAAGGCTCAAAAAAGAATCTTCCTCATATTCGATATAAAAACGAGAAGGATAATCGCCTGCTGTGGCGCCAAATTCATAGGGATCCTCTTTACTCAGATTAAACTTGATCTGATTTTCTGTATCCACCAAATAAATGGGGTTCGATTCAAAAACTCCTTCCTTTTGTTCTAATTTAATCGCATATTCTCCCGAAGCATTTGCTCTAAAATATAATGGCACACGATCTCGGATATCAAAAGGAGCTTGTCGACCTTCAATAATCATTGGCTGTTGATTCGAATAAGAAAGAATAAAAGAATATGGAAGCGATAGATGACGCGCATCAAATTGCTCATCAAAACCATTTGTTGCCCCTTCTACATATCCAATTAAGATTTGATTTTCCTGATTTTCCTGAAAATTTAAACTTAACCAATACCGATCTTTGGAAAGGGATGGTCGATTCAGCGTGATAGAGGAAGAAGTTACTTCACGCATCGAATCCTCGAATACCATGGTGGTATCTTCTGAAATTCGGGCTATAAAACCTACACCTGGTCCAATATGAGTTGCTGCCCCCATGGAACTTCCTGTACGATTATAAGCATACCAAGTTTGGGTATGATAACGTGCTGGAGACGACCCAGGGACATAATGGGCATGTTCATTCCAAAAATATAAGGTTTTTACAAGTGGATTCTTAGCTAAAAATTTTTCCATGGAAAGAGGAGATGGATAAGGATTTCCAACACCATGATCCCCTAAACCATTTGCCGATTTTGTCGCAGGAATATGATATGTACCATGATGAGGTACTCCAGTAAACTTCCCTGTAAAAGGTATCCCTAAATCATTTCCCATAAAAGGATAATTCGTCCCTACTTGAATGGCCGTACCTTTTGCGGGTTGAAAAAACAAATCCGTAGATCTAATCCAATGGCGATTCGCTTCATCATAATTATAGACCGCTGAGGGATTAAAAATAAATCCTGTATCATCATTTTCAGCAGATTTTAAAATTTTTTGCCCCGATACAGGTGACGACCAAAATTTAGAATCATATCCATAAAAGCGTGCATTTCGTATAAATGTGGCATGTCCTTTATTCATTGCTGACGAATTTCGTTGCACTAAATAGGCTCCTTCTTGAAAAACAACTGAATGATGAAATGAATTATCATATTCATTATCTAAAACAATGGAAGTCGCAGATGGAATAACGATATCCTCTTCGATATGCAATGATTTGGCCTCAAATGAAGTTAACCGACTTCCCTCCCCTCTTAAAATTGCAACTTTATTGATCAATGGTTCACCATACAGCCATTCATTCCCATCCCATACGACACCATCCTTTGTTTTCAATTCAATTTCATTGGACAATGCCGAAGAAAGCCCTTCTTTTTTTGCTCGAACAGTATAGAAATAGGTCGTGTCTGGTTCTAAATCTAGGATCGGAAAAGAAGCGCTCATACTGGTCATGGAATAGGGAGATAAGGGAAGCAATTCTTTGACTACTCCTTCCGAAACAATGGTTAAATCATCCAAATACAAAACTCTCGACCCATTCTTGAAGATAAATTGTGCTTCATCAGGAGGATTCGGAATAGCATAAGTAAATAATTGAAATTGATCATTTGTTATCGGAAAGTTTATTAGATCAATTATCTCATCATTGACCATCACACGAAGCGTAACACTTGTATCATTTGTCCCTTTTTTGGCATAAAAGGAAATCGATTTTGGCTTAAAAAATACAGGAGAAGTCAATTGACCTTGATCAGCTTGTAATTGCGCCCCATAATTACCTGAATAACGTTGAGTTGTTCGCAATACATGATCTAAAATCCATCGGCCACCAATCAAATCAGCTTCCCATAATGCTTCATATCCTGTTGTATCTAAACCATGCTCAAAACTTTCGGTTTGAGTAATGACTCTATTTTTATAATCAAAAACATTGATTTCAATAGAATCATACGCATGAGCATACTCCCAATTTGGAATAAAATGATCGACACTTACATAAGAAGGAGACAAAGCAATTGGAGCGGGTAAAACCGAAGTCCATGCAACGTTATCAATGGTTACATGGCGATTTCCGTTGGCAATTGAGGTCGGAAAAGCAATTCGAATGACCACATTACCTTCCTTAAACACCGGAATGGTTTGCGTATAAATGGTTGAATCTTCTCCACTTGTATTCCCAAAAATGGGCGACAAAAAAACTTCTTCTTGATTGACAGTGACGGTTAATATTCGATTATTGCCTCCTGTAAATGCTTTTCGGTATTGAAATGAAAATTCACCTACACCATTCGGAATATGAAATTCAACCGCGCTCGGACTTGGATCAGCATCATTTCGCCGTAACATAATTCCTTTTCCTGAAATCGGATAATCACCTGCATTTCGGCAATGATAATAGACCACTGTTGTTCCTGAAGTTTCACTTCCAAAACTTCCATCTTTAAAATTTTCAGTTAAGTCTGTGGTATTAAAACGCTCGATTCCTTGAGCGAAAAGGAATGGAGTTGTAAATAGAAGTAAAATTCGTACAAATCTTTCCATAAGCACGTATAGTTCTAATATTCAACAACTTAAATTTATAATATTTTTTTAAAAACAAAAAAAAATCCGCCAGTAAATACTGACGGATTAATTTTAATAAAGGGAAAAAATACTATTAATAGTATGTATATCTTCTAACTTGTGCAATATATTTCGCTAAACGCATCACTTGGTGGCTGTATCCGTATTCATTATCATACCATACATACATCACCACGTTTTTACCATCTGCTGAAACAATTGTCGCATTACTATCAAAAATAGAGGGTGCTGAAGTTCCAACGATATCCGAAGAAACCAATTCGTTATTTAACGAATATTTAATTTGTTCCACTAATTTACCTTCTAACGCGGCATTTTTCATGATTTGATTTAAACCTTCGACTGAAGTTTCTTTTCCAACTTCTAAGTTTAACACCACTAAAGATCCATTTGGAACTGGTACACGAATCGCATTCGACGTTAATTTACCAGCCAATACTGGTAAAGCTTTTGCCACTGCACTTCCTGCTCCTGTTTCTGTAATAACCATATTTAAAGCGGCAGCACGACCACGACGGTATTTTTTGTGCATGTTATCCACTAAATTTTGGTCATTCGTATAAGCATGAATGGTTTCTAAATGCCCTTTCACTACACCCAAATGATCTTCGACTACTTTTAAAATTGGAGTAATCGCATTTGTTGTACAAGAAGCGGCAGAGAAAATCTTCACTTCTTCCGGATTATAATCTTCGTGATTAACTCCGTAAACAATATTTGGAACTCCTTTACCTGGAGCTGTTAATAACACTTGAGAGGCACCTTTCGCTGTTAAATGACGCGATAAAGCGGCTTCGTCTTTAAATACACCTGTATTATCAATAATTAAAGCATTATTGATTCCGTACGCTGTATAATCAATATCTTCAGGTTGAGCTGCAGAAATCATTGTAACAGGAACACCATTAACGATTAACGCATTGTTTTCAATATCGGCTTCTACCGTTCCATTGAAATCACCGTGTACAGAATCTAAACGTAATAATGAAGCTCGTTTTTCTAATAAAACAGCATCCACTTTATCACGTGTAACGACTGCACGTAAACGTAATTGCCCACCTTTACCTGCTTGAGAAGCTAATTCTCTTGCCAATAAACGTCCAATACGACCAAATCCGTACAATACAACATCTTTTGGTGCTATCGTTTTATGATTTTTGCTATCTTCTAATTTAGATTGAACAAATGCCTCTACAGAATCGAAAGCGTCTTTTTCTGTAATATATTCTGATGCTAATTTACCGATATCTAAACGTGATGCTGGTAACTGCGCACCTGAGATGGCTTTCGCAATAGCTAATGTATCATGAATTGTAATTGGTTTTCCTACGAACTCTTCAGCATATTGGTGTAAGTTGATAATATCACTGACGTTACGATCAACAATTTGGTTACGGAAAATAACTAATTCAATTGATTGATCATACCATAAATCAGAAACGATTTTAATGAATTCAACAACTTTTTTATTCTTCTCCGTTTGTAAAGCAAGTTGCTGCTCATAAGAAGTATTACTCATTACAGATTTGTTTTTTGTGTTATAATTTATTTGCACACAAAAATAATCAATTATAACGATTTCGTGAATTTATTTTCGTTTTTCTAACAATAATCATATTTCAATGAAAATGTCTAAAATACGTGAAACGCTTAAAACCAATTTCCCTTTGATAATCAAGAATTAAGATCTTTTAGCCTATTTAAATCATTATAATAGATATGGGGATTATTTTTTATTTTTTAATAAAACACTTCCTGTAAATGTGGTATGACCTGGAATTTTAATCACATACCAATAGGAATCGGAAGGCTGAATTTTAAGCTGATATTTCCCATCCCAGACTTCATTTTCGTAGGACATTACTTTATCAACAAGCAGTTTTCCGAAACGATTAAAAATCTGTACATGTACATCTGTATATCGCTCCAATCCCTTTAATCTCCATACATCATTATAATAATCCGTATTAGGCGAAAGGAAATTCACCCATTTAAAAATAACCACATTATGGTGTATTGTAATACATCCTTTTCCACTTCGTACATATATCGTATAAATACCTTCCGAAAGATTTACGAAAACGTTTTCGTATTGCCAATTTTCACCATCGATACTATACATTAAATCTTCACCTTCTGCTGTGATAATAATCTGACGGTTATCATTTACTTTAACTTCCGTAATGAGAACGGGAGGATAATCAGTAACTGTAAAATCAATAGCTCTTCGACAACCGTTTTCGTTCGTTACCACTAATGTATAGCGTCCTGGATTTTGAAGGATTACCGAAGCGTGATCAAGCTCTTGATTGGCATCTTCACCAGTTAGTCCAATCCATTGGTAAGTATATCCTTCGTGTACAGGCCCCGACACTTCAATACGATCTCCCATACATTTTTCAATATCTTCAATCGTAAACAAAGGCACTTCTGAAGGTTGAAAAGTCAATTCCACCACCTCATCACATAAACTTCCAAATAGTTTAACTTTTGCATACACTTTTTTTGTTTCATTTAATATTCGAAGGGTTGTAATAGAATTTCTATTCGCTTCAAGATCGTCAATGGATTCAAAATATTGAATATGCAATACAGATGATGTTCCTAATAACGCTTCAATGCGTTCATTGTAATTCGATAATTGTAAGACTTCTGCTTGATCATACGCAATACAAATCACAATCGGTTCTAAACTATGGTAAGTTGTTTGCGCATGGTTTAATGTAATAGTCGTTATCCCCGTACAACCTGTTTCTGTTACTGCACGAACATAAATAATCTCATTGTTCACGGTAGATTCATACAAAGACGGTAAAGGATTTATATTTTCTAAAGCCTCTTCTTCTGTTAAATGATAGGTGTAGGCATATTGTTCTTCTGCATTGATTTGTTCTTGAGCGCTATCCAAATCAAATAATAGGCTTCCATCCAAATCGGCATCACATGCTTCTAGTGTTGCCGATTGTAAAACGGGTAATGGATTAACAACAGCCACAAAATACACTTCTAGTTCGCCAAATTCTATGGTTTGTACAATTAATTTTATTTCATACAATCCTGGTGTTGTGTAATAATGAATAGGCGATGCTTCCGTTGAAGTACTTCCATCACCAAAATCCCAAGCATACGATTGTACCGTCATGCCTATTTCTTCGTAAAATGAAAATTGCACTCCATTGCCTAAACACAAGGTTGATAAACCACCCAAAGGAACACAATCGATACGGAAAATACCTGAACTAAAAAAAGGAGGCAGTCCATAACGGGTATTTACATTGTACGTATAGTAAGGAAAAACCACTCCTCTCTCTTCAAACATTGGATTGCTATAGTCATCTGCATTCGCGATATGCGACAAATAATCCTTATAATCTCTACTGTAATAAATTTTCTTGTTTATCGCCAATTGTAATGCTCCACGTGCTGTAAACAGAGCGCTCGGCGTGTCCAATACCGAATAACGATTTAATACACGTTTGGTTGCTTTAATCGGATCAGCACCACCCGTATATGAAGGATTATTTAAAAGGTTTTTATATACCATCAACTCCCCATGCGACCATTCTCCTACATTATTGATTAGGGTATGATAATCCACATTGGCATATAAATTTTCGTTGTTGCTTGAAAATTCGATTCCGTAAGGCGAACCTGATGTGTCCAATACCGTTTCATCGGTAACTCGCCCATTGGAATTATCAAATCGATACAATCCTAAATATCCAGGATAAGCATTGGCATAGGGACCATTGGTCGGATAATAATCATCTGAAGGCGTCATTTGACCAAAGGGGATGCTATCATAATTCAAATTGGTTAAATGTGCTATGGCTAACGTACGCCCATTCGGTGAGATTTTTAAATAACCTCGTGCATTCACTGGATAGGTTCTTTTATCAATCTGGGGTCCAATGATTGAAAGTATAGGTTGATGCTGTACTCCATCTGCCGTCACCAAATAACTGTAGAATTTATCCTCAAAATGGGTAACCACCCAAAAGTCTTTTAAGTTTCGATGCCGAACAGCTGCAATTTTTTCTGAGACAAGGGGTAATAAATTATTATTCGTGGGATGAATAACTTCTCCCATCCCTTGATTTAGATTCATATCTACCACATAATAATTTAACCCTTCGTTTGTGGTATAGGTCGGTGTAGCACGATCATCTGCTCCTACCGTAAAAATAATATATTTCTTAGGCTGCGAAGGATAGGGTACAACAATAGCTGATTGCGTACTGGAAGAATTCCCTTTCAAACGAGTTCCATTTACCATGACTTGATGCTCTCGCGTATACACGGTCGTACCATCAGTATAAAATTGGAGATTTCCTTGTTGATCTGAAATGGATGCACAACCTTCTCCTGTATATAACTGTCCTCCTTCAACAGGTATGGCTTGATCTCCCTCGAATCGTAATCCCATATATTGTCCAAAGTACCAATTAATGGTTTCCAATTGGGCTTTTGCAGTAGTCATAAATAAAAAGAGAATGAGACAGGAATAAAAGATTTTGAGCATATATGTTATGGATTTACTTTATTGTTTTACAAATTTAAACGAATATTAAAATCAGAGTTGAAAATTTCAAAAAAAATAAGTTTGATATTTAATTGTAATCCAAAGTATTAAAAAATATTTTAAAATTTATTGAAAGTTTTTTTAAAAAAACATTTGGAAAAACAAAAAAGCATTCTATATTTGCACTCGCAATAACGCAATAGACCGCGTTACACAACTGGAGAGTTGGCAGAGTGGTCGAATGCGGCAGTCTTGAAAACTGTTGAGGGTCACACCTCCGGGGGTTCGAATCCCTCACTCTCCGCTAAAAGCCTTGAAGTTCTACTTCGAGGCTTTTTTTATGCCTTAAAATTACTTCTTTTTATCATCCTCCATTATAAAATCAAAATAAACCATTACCGAAATTAAATTTTAAAGATCTCTATTTATTACATTGTAAAAATTAATGATTGTTACTTTTAGCAGTTATTAATATACTTCCATTCAGTCTAAAGTCTACAATATATCAACCAATAAATGCAATATTTATTAGTAAAATAAAAGCAAAATTTTCCCTTAGTATGACATAAAAAAACTTTTTCTTCGATGTCTATGATGGATTTATTTTTGAATAATTTGTTAAATATAAATCTTGTTTAAATAATTAATCTTTAAAATAATAAACAATTAAAAATAATTAATTAGACATCAAACGAATTGATTGTTAGTCTTTTATTTTAATATATGTTTGCTTAATTCGTATATTTACAAAATTAAAACTAACTAAACTTAACCATGTATAAACTTACAACGATATTATTCGTAATTATATCTGGAATTCTTGCTTATACGACGTATTCTTATAAAGATCAGTATGATTTAGTCAAAGAAGAACGAGATGTTTTAAAAATTGAAATTTCAAACCTTGAAGAAGATAAAAAAAATCTGAATGCTAAAGTAAAAGATCTAGAGGATGTACTAAAATCTTTAGGGAAAGAAGTAGAAGTTTTAGAACGCAAAGTTTCAGGTGAACAATCTTTATATCGCGTCAATGATCGATTGACGCAGCGCAATTCAAATGCATCAAATAATATCATTGAAACAAAAATTGATGGAACTTTTAATGGGTGGAATGGTGAGTCAATTTTCAAAATGAAAAATGGTTCTGTTTGGCAACAAGCAAGCTATGCTTATCAATATCATTATGCTTATAATCCTGATGTAACAATTTATCTAAAAGATGGTAAAAATTACATGAAAGTTGAGGGAGTTAATGAAGCACTTCATGTCAAACGTATTAAATAATTTGCGAATCATTTGTAATGCGGGTCTAAGACTATTTTAGGCCACATTAAAATTTGATTAGAATCATTGTATACGTTTTCATTTTACATGCTATACTATAATTTTGTAAAAAAGAAAAAGGATGCAAATTATTCTCATCGAAGACGATAAACGAATTAGCGATTTTATTCTAAAAGGCTTAGAAGAAAACGGTCATTTTGTAACATTATGTAAAAGTGCAGAAGACTTTTTGAAAAATCATATTTACACACCATCGGATTTGATTATTTGTGATATTATGCTTCCGGGGATGGACGGTATGCAGTTGGTACAAACCATTCGCTACAAAAAAATCTATACGCCTATTCTGATGTTAACAGCTCTAAGTTCGGTGCAAGATAAAGTATCAGCGCTAGATTTTGGTGCCGATGATTATATGACCAAACCTTTTCATTTTGATGAGTTATTATCTCGAATCAATGCTTTAACCCGCCGTTTTCAGTATGCTCAAAAAGAAGAAAAATCGAATGTATTTCTTTTTGGAGACGTTGCAGTAGATGTACAACAACATCAAGTTAAAGTTGCCGATGAAGAAGTGGTATTATCCCCGCGCGAATTCAAATTACTAAATTATCTGATTGAAAATGCCAATAAAGCCGTTTCAAGAATTCAGATTTTAAATGCCGTTTGGGGAATTACATTCGAAAACCACACCAATGTCGTGGATGTTTATATTTCGTATTTGAGAAATAAAATCGAGAAAAATCAAAAGTATATTTTCACAATCAAAGGCGTAGGTTATATGTTAAAAACAGCGGAATAAGATGAAATTAAGAAATCGTTTATCCCTTTATGCAGTTTTAATATTCAGTATTATCATTCTGACGGTGTCGGCTATCGTCTACTTTACGTTTTATTCCACGATGGAGAAAAAGGAGATGAAAGCCTTGGAAAGTAAATCGCTTCTCGCAGCCATCTACTATTTGGAACAAGATGAGTTATCTTCTACTGAACACGAAAATATTAAAAGTCAATTATTAAAAACGATTTCTCGTAAGAATATTGCCATTTATAGCATCAACGATCAAAAAGTAAATGGAGAAATGCAGCAAGATACAAGCATCTCTGACGAATTTTTGAGTTTAGTTCGCCAGGAGAAAGAAGCTGCCTTTCAAACCGATGATTATTTTTACCACGGATTATTTTACACCGATAACCAAGGGGATTTTGTCGTCATTGCGCGCGAACCCAAAGTCGAATTCAACGACCAAATGCATTCCTTATTGCAAATTATCACCTTTGTTTCTCTTTTAGGTTTGGCTATTATTTTTGTTTTCTCTCAATATTTAGGCTACATCGCCTATCAACCCATCACGCATTTTATCGCCCAAATTAAAAATAGAAACGGTATCAATTTCAACGAGCCTATCGTTCTTCAAGATTCTTATACAGAGATTAAAGAATTAACCTCGACGTACAATACCTTTATCAATCAATTGGCGCAAACGTTTCACGTGCAGAAAAATTTTATCGACTACGTTTCCCACGAATTACGTACACCCATTACCGCATTAATGGGAACTTTAGAAGTAACGAAACAAAAAGCAAGGACGTCAGAAGAATACCAAGATGCTTTACAACAACTGAAACAATATACTACCGATTTACAAGAAACCATCGATCAGATGATGTTACTTTCGGGCGCGAAAACTAACTTTGAATTATCTCCTATTCGCATCGACGAAGTTATTTGGGAAATTATCGAGAATCAGATTGTTTATCATCAAGCCGATATTAAAGTAGATTTGGATGTAGCCAACGACCAATTGCTCACTGTGAATGGAAACAACCAATTACTGAATGTCGCCATTGGAAACTTAATTTCGAACGCAATTAAATATTCGGACAATCAGCAAATTCAAATTCAATTCACGACAGCTGAAAATCGTTTAATTCTTCTCATTAAAGACACCGGAATTGGAATTGAAGCAAACGATTTACCGAATATTCGTCAAAACTTCTTCCGTGGGAAAAATACAGCCAATTACCAAGGAAAAGGAATAGGTCTATCCATTGCGGATATTATATTTAAAATACACCATATCGAATTGGAGATTTTACCTAATCATCCGAAAGGAAGCATTATGCGCTTAACTTTCTAGTGCAATTCTAATCATTTTCTAATCTACCTTAAAATTTACCTTAATGTTAGATATCTAGTTTTGAACCTTGTTAAAATCTAGATATGAAACATCTTTTATTTTCTGTCGCTATTGTTTGTGCCGCATCAGAAATACAAGCACAAACCATCACCTTAACCGATCTCGAAAATCAATTCATCCAAAACAATACGCAACTTTTAGCGTCAAAGTTTACTATTGATAAAGTCCAAGCGGAAATCATTCAAGAAAAGCTTTGGCCTAATCCTACACTTTCGATTTCTGAAGTGAATCTTTGGAAAACGTACAATATTGAAACGCAACCTTATTTGTTCGGAAAGTATGGTCAAAATCAACAAATCGCTGTTGAATTGGAACAATTGATAGAAACGGCTGGTAAACGTAAAAAACGTGTGGCCTTAAAACAATTGGAGCAACAATCCGCAGCTTTTGATTACGAAGAAATTTTGCGTGAACTCCGCAAAGATTTGCGTCTGGCTTTTCATCAGTTAAACCGTATTCAGCAAGAAGCAACACAGCTCAAAGAAATGGTAACGTTGTATACGCAAATGAGTGAACAATACCAACGTCAAGCGCAATTGAAAAATATTGCAACAGCGGATCTCTATCGCGTACAAACCGAATTAATGGGGTTACAAAAAGAGCAAATCGAGTTGGAAAATGAACGTTTAGAAGCGTTGAACAAACTCCGAATCTTAACCCATAATCCTGCATTAGAAATCGATCTGATTTCATTTCCACAAAATCAGATTCAACTTTCGAAAAATCTTCCGTTCAATCTTCTAGAAATCGCCCAAAAACAAAACGTGGGGTTGAAACGCCAAGAAAACGAAGAAGCCAAAGCACAACAAGTATTGACTTTAGAAAAAGCACAGAAAACACCGGATTTGAGAGTTCAAATGAATTATGATCGTGGGGGAAATATTATGCGCGATTTTATAGGCGTTGGGATCAGTTTTGATTTACCCGTTTTCAATACCAATAAAGGAAATATCAAAGCGGCGGAAATCGGAATACAGCAACAGCAATTCAATAAACAAACTTTAGAAAATAATCTGACGCAATCCATTCATCAACTGCAAAACCAATTGATCCGAATGGAACAGATGCTAGAAAATTGGCCGAATGCTCAACGAGAAAACCAGAAACAAATGGTGGAGATTTACAAAAAGCATTTGCAAAACAAACAAGTGACTTTATTAGAATTTATTGATTTTACCCAAGCCTATCGCGAAGCCAATCAAGCCTATTTGCAATTGCAACAAACCTATCAAAACACATTCGAAGAATTACAATATATCGTAGGACAAGATTTTTAATCGCATGAATAAATCCATATACATTTTAGCTGCATTGCTAGTTATTTTAAACAGCTGTCAGCAAAAGGAAGACCAAAAACCCGTTGAAACAAACAAAAAAGAAACCTTTTGTTTGAATGAACAATTGAAGAAATCAACGACGATTTCCACGATTTCAGAACAACCGATTTACGAGCAATTAACACTTTCGGGGAAAGTAGAATACAATGAAAATGACTTAGTAGCTTACAAAAGTTTACTCCAAGGTGTAGTCAATAAAGTCAATTTTGAATTGGGAGATTATGTGCGCCAAGGACAAGTTTTAGCGGTAGTCAAATCGACAGAAGTACAATCGATGGTGCAAGAACGCCGCTATTACCAAAATCAAATCGATGCATTACGTAAACAAATCAAATCCAAGAAAGAATTATTAAACGATGGAATGGCTGCTCAACCCGAAGTATTGGCTTTGGAACACGAATTGCGTGCTGCTCAAATTGAGTGGGATAAAGTAAATGCTACCTTGAATATGTATCGTGCTATTGGTGATGGTCAGTTCCAAATTCTTTCGCCTAAAAACGGCTACATCGTCCAGAAAAACATAAGTGCAGGGCAATCCATTGCCAATGATGCGGATGAAGCTTTGTTTTCGATTTCTAATCTAAAACAGGTTTGGGTCATGGTAAATATTTACGCCAGCAACCTGAAATATGTCAAACAAGGTGATCGTGTGAAAGTAAAAACCGTGGCTTTCCCGGATCGTATTTATACCGGTAAAATCGATAAAATCTACAATGTTTTTGATGATAATGAACACGTGATTAAAGCACGCGTAGTGTTAGAAAATCAAGATTTAAACCTGATGCCTGGTTTAAGTGCAGACATCATCATTGACAAAGAAAATGTAATAGGGACCGCTTTTGCCATTCCAAATGCAGCCAAAGTGTTTGAAAACAACAAAGAATATGTAGTCGTGTACAAAGACGATTGTACGATGGAAGTGCACAAAATTACGCCCATCGCTTCCAATGCAGAATTCACTTATGTGGAAGAAAAATTTGCAAAGAACGAAAAGATCATCAGTTCCAACGCTTTGCTTTTAGTGGAAGAATTAAACAAATAAGCCGATGCAGAAATTAGTACAAGCCGTCGTAACCTTCTCGTTACGCAATACAACATTTGTTTTATTTGCCACCTTGGCCTTGTTATTTGGTGGGATTTATGCGTTAAAACATACGCCAATTGAAGCCTTTCCGGATGTAACCAATACTAGAGCACGTATTATTACGCAATGGCCGGGACGAAGTGCCGAAGAAATGGAAAAATTGGTGACACTACCCATTTCGAAAGTGATGAACAGTATTCCGCATAAATCCAATATTCGTTCGATTTCCTTATTCGGGTTGTCGGTGGTAACCGTTCAATTTGAAGATGGAGTCGATGATTTTTATGCGCAACAATATGTGTCCAATAAATTAAGTGGCGTCGATTTACCGCAAGGTGCCGATGCTTCTATCGAACCGCCTTCTGGTGCGACAGGAGAAATTTTTCGTTATGTGATCAAATCGGATTTACCGATTAAAGAAGTCACAGCCATACAAGATTGGGTGATTGAGCGTGAATTGCTTTCGGTACCTGGAGTGGCCGATGTGGTGAGCTTTGGTGGTGAGGAAAAAACCTATGAAATTAAAATCAATTCTACGGAACTTAAGAATTATGATTTATCGCCTTTGGATGTGTATGAAGCCGTTTCAAAATCGAATATTAACGTAGGTGGAGACGTGATTCAACAAGGGGATCAAGCGTATGTGGTACGTGGAGTTGGTTTGTTGGATAAAATCCAAGACATCGGAAATATTACAGTAAAATTAAACGGTTCTACCCCAATTTTGATTAAAAATGTAGCCGAAGTAGTCGTTTCAAGCAAACCACGCTTAGGTCAGGTTGGCTACAACCAACAAGACGATTTGGTAGAAGGTATTGTCATTATGTTACGAGGTGAAAATCCATCGGAAGTTATTGGCAATTTGAAACAAAAAATCGAAGAATTAAACGAACGTACTTTACCAGATAATGTAAAAATTGAAACCGTAGTCGATCGTACCAAATTGGTGGATAATACTGTAAAAACCGTAGCAAAGAACATCGTGGAAGGTGTTTTATTGGTTTCCTTAATCGTCTTTATTTTCTTGTACAACTGGAAATCAACGTTCATCGTTGCTTCCGTGATTCCTTTAGCGTTCTTGTTTGCTATTATTATGCTTAAAATCCAAGGATTGCCTGCGAATTTAATTTCGATGGGAGCTTTAGATTTTGGTTTATTGCTTGAAGGAACATTGGTGATTGTAGAAACGGTATTTGTGGCTTTAGCGACGATGCAACATAAAGTTGGTCTAGAACGCTTTGCGAAAATGAGTAAAATGGGGGTGATTAAGAAAAGTGCCGGAAGTGTTGCTTCTTATATTTTCTTTGCCTTAATCATTTTAATTGTAGCCCTGTTACCCATTTTCTCTTTCCAAAAAGTAGAAGGGAAAATGTTTACGCCTTTAGCATTTACGTTAGGATACGCTTTATTAGGTTCCTTAATCTTGAGTTTAACCTACGTTCCCGCGATGTGTAAGTTGTTGTTCATCAAAAACATTGAAGAAAAGGAAAACATCATTTCAAGATTTTGCTCGAATGTAATCTTTAAATTATTTACGATTTCGTTCAAAGCCAAAACGATTACAATAGCGGTATTTATTGGTTTGCTTTCTATTTGTGTCGTGAAATTTATGAACTATGGATCTGAATTTTTACCACAACTGAACGAAGGGTCGATTTACGTGCGTGCAACATTGCCGAATAGCATCAATTTACAAGAATCAACACGTCTAACGAAAGAAATGAAAACCTTGTTGATGAAAGATGCCGATGAGATTGATTTTATCTTAACGCAAACGGGTAGACCAAACGATGGAACCGATCCTACAGGCTTCTTTAACATCGAATTCAACATTCAATTAAAAGATGCATCAGCATGGACAAGAGGATTATCGAAGGATGAAATCATACAAGAAATGCGTCAGAAATTAGCGAATTATCCCGGGATTACCTTTGGGTTTTCTCAACCAATTCAAGATAACGTCGAAGAATATGTAGCTGGTGTAAAGAGTTCGTTGGTGATTAAAATTTTCGGGGATGATTTGTATGATTTAGAACGCTATGCGAACAAAGTAGCAAAGTCAATTGAAAAGGTGCAAGGAATAACCGACATCAATGTCTATAAAAACATTGGTTTACCCGAATTGAAAATTCAATTGCACGATACCAAAATGGCACGTTACGGCATCAATACGGCCGATGTTCAAGCCGTAATTGAAATGACAATTGGTGGGCAAGCGGCAACGAAATTCTATGAAAACGACCGTCAGTTTGATGTTATTCTTCGTTTTGAAAAAGACTACCGCGATTCGCCAGAGAAAATTGGGAATATCTTGATTCCAACCAGCAACGGACAAAATGTACCGCTTCAAGAAATAGCTACGATTGGCTACAAAACCGGACCTGCGTTTATTTACCGAGAAGGGAATAGCCGTTATATCGGTGTAGGATTTAGTATTGATGGTCGTGATTTAGGTTCTACCATTGCTGAAGCGAAAAAAGTTGTTGCCAAAGAAGTGCAATTGCCAAAAGACAATTATATGGAATGGGCGGGTGAATTTGAAAGTAAAGAACGTGCGTCGAAACAATTGATGACGGTAATTCCGATTTCATTGATTTTGATTCTGTTGCTTTTATACAGCAATTTCGGAAATATGAAAGATACGGCTTTAGCTGCCATTACAATTCCATTTGCCTTTATCGGCGGATTTTTATCGTTATGGATGACAAATACGATCTTCGGAATTTCAGCCGGAATTGGATTAATTATCCTATTTGGAGTAAACACGATTAACGGAATTATCTTAATTGCAGTGATGAAAGAAAATCTGAAAGATTATCCTTTGGTACAAGCCATTACTTTAGGTGTAAAAAGCCGAATCCGTTCCATCTTAATGATTGCTTTAATGGGTTCATTGGGATTATTACCCGCAGCCTTATCGACAGGAATGGGATCCGAGATCCAAAAACCTTTAGCGATTATGATTGTGGGTGGGTTAATGATTTGCTTGGTCTTATCGTTTACCGTTTTGCCAGCGGTGTTTTATATGGCGTATAGGAAGCAAAAACAATAATTTTAAATAATATTAATAAATAAACCCGTTATTCAAATTTAGAGTAATGGGTTTTATTTATGTGTAAATCATATTTTTATGGATTTAAATTTGATGAGGTAAAGTATGAAGAATAAATTAATTTATAATCCAACATATGACCATTTATCCGATGTAGAAATAAAAATATTGGCTGAACTTGGTGATGCTATCCAATCATATGTTCGAAAAACTCCTCAAGTAAACGACATTAATTACAAAACAAGAGATGTACATGCAACAACATATGGTGCTCTAAAAGGTAAAATATTATTTGATAATGAAATTATAAATGAAGGTTTATTCCCTCAAGAGGAATTAGATGTTTTGTTACGTATTTCTAATTCACATCTCAAATTGGTCAATGGATTTCATTTACCAGCCTTTGGCCTTGCCTTAAAAATTTTAAAAGGGAACGAAACTTGGGCCAATTATCCTTTGGTTAATTTTCCATTATTTCCATTTACAAAAGTAAAGCATTTTTTAAAAGTATTTATCCATATTAATGGGCTATATTCACAAAAAGGGTTAAAAAAGTTGAATCATTTGTTGGGGTTAAATTATCATTTAATCACATCACTTCCAGCGATGATGTATAAAGATCTTTTTAAACATGGATTTATATTGTTCAAGAATCGGAACAAATTTATCATGCATTTTGATTATCACTCCATTGGAGTTTATCGTTGGGGCCATCATTTGATTAAAATAAAATTAAAACCAATTTCAGAAGTTGGTGAATATTCTTCAATTGAAGAATTTATGAAAGTAAATAAAGCCTATCACGCAGACTTATATATTCAATTTGCATATAATGAAAAAAAACAGCCCATAAATCGACTGAATAAGGAATGGACAAATTCACCTTTTATAAAAGTTGGAAAAATTATTTGTGATGAGTTATTAGATCCTTTAAGTGCTGACGTAGAAGCATTGTCCTTTAATCCTTTTGAAAGTAAAGTAAATTTGAGACCAGTAGGAAGAATACAAAAATTACGGAATTATGCTTATCAATCATCCCTAAAAGCGCGTCAATCGTAATGTAAATAATTGATTTAAAGAAATGTTTGTTTTATTGAGTAATATTTGTATATCAATAATATTCATTCGATTTTTTTTGAAATTTGATAATAGGCATGATAAAATTTTGTTAATTACCGTAATTTTAGTTTTAACAATTAAAAATTTTGCAAATTGTATCCGATTACGATTACAATCAGAATACAAATATGCCAAATTTTTTTACTGGAGTAGGTCACTACATTCCTACCCAAACCATTTCCAATTTATTCTTTAACGAACACACTTTTTTAAACGAACAAGGAGAAACTTTAACACAAGACAATGCGACGATTGCCGCAAAACTAAAGCAAATTACAGGCGTTGAGGAACGTCGTTATGCTAGGGAAGATCAAGTAACTTCTGATTTAGGGTATATGGCAGCAACAGCAGCAATATCTGATGCGGGCATTGATCCTGAAACTTTAGATTATATAATTTTTGCTCACAATTTTGGTGATGTGAAATTCAATACCATTCAATCGGATACTGTACCAAGTTTAGCTTCACGAGTAAAGCATTTGCTTCAAATTAAAAATCCATATTGCGTGGCTTATGATATTTTATTTGGATGTCCAGGTTGGGTTGAAGCTGTTATCCAAGCGAATACTTTTATTAATGCTGGAGTTGCCAAAAGATGTTTGGTGATTGGAGCAGAAACACTTTCTCGCGTTGTTGATCCACACGATCGTGATACGATGATTTATGCAGATGGAGCAGGAGCTGTAGTGATTGAAAAATCAAATGATGAAAAAGGAATAAAAGCACACTTATCTGCATCATTTGCAAATGAAGAAAAAGATTATTTATTTTTTGGAAAATCATATAACAATTCCAATTGTCCAAATACAAAATACATTAAGATGTTTGGACGCAAAATTTATGAGTTTGCATTAACTCAAGTGCCTCAAGCCATGAAAAAATGTTTGGATGATAGTCCGTATGAAATTCAAGACATCAGTAAAATCATAATCCATCAAGCTAATGAAAAGATGGATGAGGCGATAGTTAATCGTTTTTATCGTCAATTTAAAATGCCAGTTCCGGAAAATATTATGCCTATGGTGATTCAAAAATTAGGAAATAGCAGTGTTGCAACAGTGCCTATTTTATTAAAAATGATATTGAACGGAGAGGTAGAAAATCATGAAATTAACGAAGGAGATGTCGTTATATTTGCATCAGTGGGTGCCGGTATGAACATCAATACTTTTATCTATCAATTTTAGAAATTAAAATAATTGAAATAAAAAAAAGCTCAGAAACCTCTGAGCTTTTTGTGTTTTATATTTTATCTTTATTTGGATTTCCTGCCATTTTAAGCACGATAAATCCAATAATTCCTGCAAGAAGTGAAGTTAAAAGAACTGCAAGTTTAGCTTCTTCCACATGAAGAGGATCACTGAACGATAGAATGGAAATAAAAATCGACATCGTAAATCCAATTCCTGCTAATAAACCGACACCTACCATATGCATTAAATTACTATTTAATGGCAATTGACCAATACCTAGTTTGGAACATATAAAAGTCGTGGTAACAATACCTATTGGCTTTCCTATCAATAAACCTAATCCAATTCCTAATCCCAAAGGAGAAGTTAATCCTTCGATCATTTCTGATTGTATAGTAATATTTGTATTAGCGAATGCAAAAATGGGAATAATTAAAAAATTGACAGGTTTTACAAGCGCATGCTCGAGTTTTTCTAAAGGAGATTCGACATCTGTCTCATTGGTAGGTAATGTTAATGCTACTAATACACCAGCAATGGTAGCATGTATACCTGAATGATGAACAAAATACCAAATAAATACACCTGGAATAAGGTATAAATAAGGATTTTGAACTTTCATTCGATTCATGACAATTAAAACTATCATCCCTATACCTGCATATGCTAATGCGTCAAAATGTATCCCTGAAGAGTAAAAGATGGCAATAACTAAAATCGCAATTAAATCATCAACGATGGCTAAAGCAGCTAAAAAGATTTTTAAACTTGTTGGTACCCGTTTATCCAATAAAGAAATCACCGCTAAGGCAAAGGCAATATCTGTAGCCATAGGAATACCCCAACCTTCAGATGTATCTAAACCATTATTTAAGAAAATATAAATCAATGCTGGAACAATAGCGCCTCCTATAGCAGCTAGAATGGGTAAGATGGCTTTTTTAGGAGAAGAAAGTTCACCTTCTACAATTTCTCGTTTAATTTCTAGTCCTACAAGTAAAAAGAAAATAGCCATCAAACCATCATTTATCCAGAGACTGATGCTATACTTTAAATGAATATTTTCATTTTCATACCCAATTGTAGTGTCTAAAATACTTTGAAGTGTTTCGGCTAAAGGTGAATTAGCGACAATAAGAGATAAAATCACACAGATAAAGAGCAAAGCTCCACCAAAATTACTCGATTGTACAAAATCTTTAAAAACCTTTAAATTGATTTTTTGCGTCATATTTAATAGTTATAATTGATAATTGCGCAAGATATAACATTTAAAATATCTATAATAATATCAAGATATTTTACTAGATTAGAATATGATAATTTAAGACTTAACCTAAACTTAAAAATAATCGATAATGAAAATCTATAATCTATTCAATTTACATACAGGCGAAGAGAATAAAGATAAAGTACGTGAGGATGTAATTAAGAATATATCCTTTAAAGGTGCCAACCTTTGGATTTTGGCTTGTGCAATTTTGATTGCTTCGATAGGACTTAATGTCAATTCTACGGCAGTTATTATTGGAGCCATGTTAATCTCTCCTTTAATGGGACCCATTGTAGGATCGGGTTTTTCGTTGGCAACTTATGATTTTAATTTGTTGAAACGTTCCGTTAAAAATCTATTGATAGCCACCGTGGTTGGATTTATAGTTTCCGCACTTTATTTTTATATCAGTCCTTTCAAAGATGTACAATCCGAATTATTAGCGCGTACTTCTCCAACAATTTATGATGTACTGATTGCATTTTTTGGAGGAATTGTTGGAGCAGTTTCTATTACCAGAGAAGATAAAGGAAATCCTATACCGGGTGTTGCGATAGCCACAGCGCTTATGCCTCCACTTTGTACAGCAGGATTTGGTTTCGCTACAATGAATTTTAAATTCGTTGCAGGAGCATTATACTTATACAGTATCAATTGTTTTTTTATTGGGATTTCAACATTTTTAGTCTTAAAATATTTAAAATATCAACCCGTTAAAACTCAAAATGAAGCATTTGATAAAAAAGTTCGGATTGCTATTACAGTTTTGGTTTCATTATTGGTCATTCCAAGTTTTTATTTGGCTTTTAATCTTTTAGAAGAAAAGAAATTTACGCAAAATGTAGAACGTTTTATTCAAAATGAATTTGCCGATAAAGGTTATACTCTGATTTATAAAAAAACTAATTTTAATCAATCCCCTAAAAAGATTGAATTAGCGTTCTTATCCAAAAAATTTGATTCCATAGAAATTAAAAATCTTAATGAACGATTAAAAAATTATCAAATCAACGGAACTCAATTGGATATTCGCCAAAATTCATCTGATTTGAAAGATGAAATATTAAAAGAATTACAAACAAATAATTCATTAGATGCCGAAAAAGATGTTCGTATCAAACAATTGATCAAACAATTGGAGGATCAAAAAGTAGGGGATTATAAAACGGTGGAAGAAGTAAAAATATTATTTCCTACGATTCAGTCCATTTCTTTTGGAAAGACCACGCAGTATATAACAAAAGATTCCATAAAAGATCATTTGGTCGTAGTGTATTCATCCAATGCATCCATTGATGATAAAAAATTAAAGGATTGGTTACAATCAAAATTTGAACGTGATAGTTTATTTTTAATTAAAAATTAGATCAATTTTATTGAAGAAATGGATATATCCTTCTTCTTAAATCATTGGAATGATTAAAATATTTTAATTGGATTTTATCTTAAGTGTGATTTTATATTTTATTAAAATTTTAATATTTCAAATGTTATAATTTTAATAAAATCGAAATATTTAAACTAATTTCTTATAAAGTTGTTATTTATCCAATTATTCATTGTATATTTGTACCAATATCAGAGTTTAGATATTATAGTTATAAACTTAATTGTTTACATACATTTTTTATATGTTTTGACTGCGGTCATACACTTCTTAAAACAATTGTATTTTTCCATTAAATTATTACCTAAAGTATTTTCAATTTTATTGAATTTTAATTCTCCAATATTACGTGCTATTATCACACGCTAAACGATAATAAATCCGGGGGAATTGAAGGAGAAGTACTCATTTTATTTTAATCGTCTAGTTCCTTTAGATATTTCGGTGAAACAATTCGAATATTCTCCCATTTATCATGTAGAAATACAAAAAATTACAATTATGCAAGAAGGAACAGTAAAGTTTTTTAATGAAACAAAAGGATTTGGTTTCATTACAGTAGAATCAACAGGAAAAGAAGTATTTGTTCATACTTCAAATTTAATCGATAGTATCAGAGAAAATGATAGAGTATCTTTTAACGTAGAAGAAGGTCAAAAAGGACCTATGGCTACACGTGTTAAAAGAATCTAATATCCATATATATCTTCTAGATTTAGAAAATAGTTTTCGTACTATAATCTTTATATGAAGGTAAAATATTTTTATTATTCATTAAGAAATCGAGCTGTTTCAATTCATTTGAAATGGCTCTTTTTTTTGTCCATTTTTTCTTTCATCGGATTAATCAAATTTACGTTGTTTAAATATTCATCCATTTAATCTTTTAATGGAAAAAATCAAGGGTATACGATTAAGTGTAAACCCTTGAATAACTAGTAAAATTGAATGATATAATAATACTAAAAATGATTTATATAATTGATATTTAATTATTTATCAAAATATATTCCACTTCAAAAAAATTGATATCAACGAGATGTTATATTGATAAACGTTTTATTTTTAGTTTTTTCCTCTATTTCAGAAATATCAATTACATTTACATTAGAGTATATTACAACGATGTAAATAGGGAATCGTGTGAAATTCACGAACTGTCGCGCAACTGTAAGTAGGTTTAATCTACAAGTCAGGATACCTATGCTTTACTATAATTCCGCGGGATGATTTATGGTGATCCACTTCAAGTTGTTGAGGTGAATTTCTTTCATGCATTTCAATCGTAACAAAATAATGTTACTGGAATTTTAGGTTAACACTGAAATCATTAAAACGATAAAATAATGCAAGCTGAAACACAAAAAGAAATCACTTTCGACCAATCTTTACAGAGCAAAATCGATCTTAAAACAAAACCATTAGGGGCTTTAGGAATGTTAGAAGAACTGGCCTTTAAAATAGGTAAAATTCAACAATCGTTAGAACCCGAATTAAAGAATCCTCACATTTTATTATTTGCAGCAGATCATGGAGTTGCAAAAGCAGGAGTAAGTGCTTATCCACCTGAAGTCACTTTTCAAATGGTAATGAATATTTTACAGGGTGGAGCAGCGGTGACCGTTTTTGGAAAACAAAATGGTTTAACCATTAAAACCATTGATGCGGGAGTTAATTATGATTTTGGTAACATTAAAGGATTAATTGATGCTAAAGTTGGATATGGAACCAAAAACTTTATAATTGATCAAGCAATGACAAGAGAGCAATTAAATCAATGTTTAACATTATCTGCTCAAATTGTACAAGAAGTAAAATTAACAGGTTGTAATGTAATTGGTTTTGGAGAAATGGGAATTGGTAACACTTCCTCTGCTTCGATGATTATGCATCAATCTACGGGTATAGACTTGGACGAATGTATTGGGCGTGGAACAGGATTAGATGATGAACAATTAGAACGTAAAAAAGCGTTGTTGCAACAAGCGAATGATTATCATGGAGTATTATCAGATCCAATGGAAATTTTACAAACCTATGGAGGTTTTGAGGTGGCCCAAATATGTGGGGCAATGATCGAAGCATACAAACAAAAAATGATACTAATGGTAGATGGATTTATCGCAACCAGTGCATTTTTAGTCGCTTATGCAATGCATCCTGAGATAATAGATTACGCTGTATTCTGTCATAACAGTAATGAAATTGGTCATCAAAAAATGTTAGCTCATTTGGGTGTTCAACCCATATTACAACTCAACATGAGAGTTGGAGAAGGAACCGGTTGTGCCTTAGCTTATCCCATGTTAGAAAATGCTGTTGCATTTCTAAATAAAATGGCAAGTTTTGATAGTGCAGGAGTATCAAACAAATAAAATGAAACATCAATTTCAATTATTTCTAATCGCCATTATGTTCTATACTCGAATTCCTATACGAGTGAATGTAGCGTATACGGATGAAAAACTAAATGCTTCGACACGTTACTTTCCATTGATAGGTTATGTAGTAGGGGCGATTTCATTTATAGGATTTTATTTGACTCAATTTATTCTTCCTATAGAATTAGCCATACTTGCATCTTTTATTGTAGGGATACTAACTACAGGTGCTTTTCATGAAGACGGTTTGGCAGACTTTTTTGATGGATTTGGAGGGGGATGGACAACAGAGAAAATCCTTGATATCATGAAGGATTCTCGTGTGGGGACCTACGGAATGGTTGCATCCCTTGTTCAACTGGCTATTAAATTTTATACGTTGTTTTATTTAGTAAATATGATGCTTCCGTTCGGTATGCATTGGATTTTTTTACTATTTATCATTTATCACAGTTTAGCACGATTTACGGCTATTCAACTTTGTTTTTTATTGGATTATATTCGATTGGATGAAACCAGTAAAGCAAAACCTATAGCTAAAAAACAATCATGGAAAGAAATTTTAGGAGTATACATTTTTGGTTTATTTCCTGTGAGCATTTTGATACTCCAATTTCCTCTTTTTTTAGGGGTGTTTATTCCAATTATGTTTTTGATTTTTTATTTCAAATCCTATCTGAAACAATGGATTGGTGGTTATACGGGTGATTGTTTAGGTGCAGTTGAACAAATTGCGGAAGGAGTTATATTGCTAACCATACTTGCCTTATGGAAATATATATCATTCGACATACTTCCGTAGCAGTTCCAAAAGGAACTTGTTATGGTCAATATGATGTGGATTTAGCTGATACATTTTTGGATGAAGTTATAGATTATCAACAAAAATTACCTCAAAGTTTTGATGCGGTCTATAGTAGTCCGTTAAAACGTTGTATGGCTTTAGCAGAGCAAATCGCTAATAATGTTATTATGGATGAACGATTGCAAGAAATGAATTTTGGTAATTGGGAAATGAAACATTGGAATGATATTCCTAAAGAAGAATCCATTAACTGGTCTCAAAATTTTGATGTAATTTCTCCACCTCATGGAGAAACGTATCAAGAGGTGTATGATCGTGTATTTGATTTCTATCGTTCATTGAAGGCAAATCTTAGCCATGATAAAGTTTTAATTGTAACGCATGCGGGGATTATACGCTGCTTCTGGGCTATAATTTTAGAATTAAAGCTAAAAAATGCGTTTAAAATTCCAATCCATTTTGGTGAAGTGCTGGTGATCGATTCAACGTATGATTTAATTCTACAAAAATCTTAACGCGCAAATCAGTTACAATTTAAATGATTTGTGAACGAAGGTTAAGAATGTTATATACTATAAAATGAAAGGATAATCACGGTTCAGATTTATGAATCGTGTTTCTTTTTTCAGTGGAATTGAGACTATCTTTACACCATGAAAAAAGTACTTTTCATTATTTTATGTGTGCTCGAAATTTTATGGATTTCTACGGTTTCGTTTGAGTTTTTCTTACGTGCAATCCCGAATGATTTTACTCGAAAACTACATTCTTTTGAAAAGGTAAAAGATGAAGTTGAAATTTTGATATTGGGAAGTTCTCATACGTATGTGGGGCTGAATCCAATATTTTTCGATCAAAAGACGTTCAATTTAGCTTATTCGTCTCAATCCATCGATTTAGATGCTAAAATATGGGATAGAGTAAAATCTCAACTCCCGCGCCTTAAAACCATCATTATACCAATTTCTTATTTTAGTTATGGTTATGCATTAGAAGATGGAAATTCTGCCCATAAAATTAAAAACTACAATATTTATTATTCAATTTATTCGCATACGTTTCAAGTTGAAAACCAATTGGAAATTTTAAATCAATCCATTCAGCGCAATGGGCAACGTTTGAATCGAGCATCTAAAAATACAGAAGCTTTTGTTTTTGTCGATCACAATGGTTTTAATGACCGGAGAATTCCTAAAAAAGAGATCGATTGGGAAAAAAGTGCGGCTCATGCCGTACAGAATCATACCCAAAATTTGAAGGATGATAAAATCAAAACTAGAATTCGGATGCATGTAAATCTTTTGGAAGAAATGATGCAATGGAGTGCTAAGCGAGGGATTAAAATCATATTGATTTCTACTCCGGTAACTCATTTTTATTATTCGCGAATAAATCCCCAACAATTGGATCATTGGAGAAGAACCACCTTAGACTTAAGTACAAAATATAAACATGTAGAATGGTTAAATTATTTCGAAAATGATTCTATTTTTACAACTCAAGATTTTCAAGATGCAGATCACCTCAATAAAAACGGTGCAGCGAAATTATCACTTCTCGTAAATCAATTCATTAATCAAAGCAACTAATTATAATAATGGAACAATATTCCAACTTACAATCTCAATTTCAAACCGACTTAAGCTTACTTAAAAATCGAAAAAGTATATTGAGTAATCTTCGTTTATTATTTTTTGTACTTTTTGCAGTAGCGTTTTATTTCTATGTTTCAAAAGATAATTTGTCAATTTTATTGGTTTCGTTCGCTTTATTTTTTGTGTTTATGGTATTCGTGGTGAAATCCACGAATGTGGGAAAAAAAATCACGTATTTAGAGGACGCTTTACATGCTTTGGATGTTATTTTTAAAGATGATCAGCCCAATTTATTTCATCATTTTGATGGAGAATTTTTTAACAATGTATACAACAAAGATTTAGATATCATTGAAGGGCAATCCTTGTTTAATCGCATCAATAAAACTCAGTCGGCTATAGGAAGTTTTCGTTTAAAGCATTTTTTGTCGCATGTGTTATTGAATAAAAATCAAATTCTTCTTCGTCAAAAAGCATTTTCAGAACTGAAAGAGAAAAGATCATTTATCGTTGCGTTTTTAACATTATCCAAACGTGCAGGAATTCAACAACGTGAAATATTTGGTGCCATTCAACGTCAATTTTTAGGGAAAAATATTCAACTTATTCCAATCATTTTCACGTTTATTCATAGTGTATTTTTCATTTATTTAGCTACAATTGGTTTTGATAAAAAAGCTGTTTTTTTCTGGATTGTAATTTCGATTCCAATTGGCTTTATCACTAATTTATTGTTTAAAAATAAAGTGAATCAAGCCCTTTCTTACGCTTTTGTTACAGCTGATCAATTACAAAATTTGATTGATTTATTTGCACTTGTGGAAAAAGAATCTTTTCAAGAGGAATTGAATCAAACGGCACAAAAACAATTAATTTCAGATTCGGATAAAGCATCAGATCAATTGAGAAAGGTTCGTTCCTCTCTAGAAAGTTTAGAAGCGGTAGGTTTTCCAATTATCGGATTTTTATTGAATAATTTTTTATTGTGGAGGTTGTTTTTTACAGTTCAAATCGAAAAACGAATAGAGAATGTAGCTGTAAATAATGTCCAATGGATTGATGGGATTTCTAATTTGGAAGCTTACATCTCATTCGCCATTTTCAATGATAAATTTTCATCTTTCACTACACCAATGGTATCGGATCATGTTTTTGATCTTCAATTGCGACAGGCGTTTCATCCTCTATTGAATGAAGAAATCGCTGTGAAAAATAGTTTCAAAAGTCAACGAAAAAATAATATTGCGATAATTACAGGAGCCAATATGGCCGGTAAAAGTACGTTTTTGCGTACCGTTGGTACCAATTTGGTGTTAGCAATGAATGGAGCGAATGTCAGTGCAGAGGAGATGGTATTTTATCCGATGGATATTTTTACAAGTATCCGTACAGTGGATAATCTATCGTCAGGAGATTCGTATTTCAAAAATGAAATCAATAAATTGAAAATATTAATTGATCGTTTGGATCAAAATTTACCACAATATATTATTCTGGATGAGATTTTAAAAGGAACAAATTCCCAAGATAAATTGATTGGTTCACAAAAATTTTTAGAAAAATTAATGCAACATCCAACCAATTTGTTGTGTTTTATCGCAACACATGATTTAGAATTAACGAAGATGGAAGAAGAACATCCTAATCATATTGTGAACTACTGTTTTGAGCTAAAAAATGTAGATGAACATTATTATTCGGATTATCAATTACGAAAAGGTACAACTCAAGTGATGAACGCGATTTATTTAATGAAAGAATTTAAAATCATCGATGCATAATATCAAAAAGACCTTCTTAGAAGGTCTTTTTTTTAAAAATTATTTATTTTTCCCAGATGGCAATAACTTCATTATTTCGGTAAACAGTTGCTTTTTGTAAACCTCGATAAAAAGGTCCTTTATCGATAATAATTTGCAAAGGTAAATGGCTGATTTGTTTACGAATTTCCTCATTTGGGAATGTTTGAACTTGATTTCGAAAAGCGATAAAAATATCGTTTTCTTTGAGAAATTTCAGATCATCTTCTTGGATGATTTTTACATCTTGTTCGCTTAAGAAAAATTGATCTAAGATGTAATCAAATGTTACTTTTCTTTTACCTTTTAACTCAGGATGTTCGTTCAAGAAAATTCTTAATTCATTCAGAATTTTGTAAAAAGGACCAATCATTGGCGGCTTAGGAATCTTAAGTTCAAATAAATTGCCATCAATTAAGCGCAAAGGTTGATTTAATTGCAATTGATTTTGATACAATAGATGCTGATAATTAAAACCACGTTCAATAAATGATTCTTTGATTTGATCCAATAATTCTTCATTACGAATCGGAACCAATTGATTGATAAATTCAATTAATTCGACGTTTTCTAATTGTTGAAATACGACATTCAACGGGCTTGCTGTTGACATACAATAAAAATGTTTAAATGAATAAATGTTTTATTGTATTTCGATAAATAAGAAGGGAAATGTTACGTTTATTTTGGATTGTAATCCCGTATTATTTGACCACCGTGGAGACTTCTCTCGGTTGGTATCGCGCAAATATGCGATTCGAAATACTAGGCAAATCTACGAGTTATTTTTAATTTTCCAAATTCAATGTACATTCAAACGCAAATTTTTACCTTTAACCTGTAGATAAAAAAACGTAAAGATGAAGGATAAACAGGAATTTCCCACGTTTGATATTTGTAATTTAAATACAGATAAAAATATTAACGAATTATTTTCTGTCGATCGTTTCAAAGGATATGTGGATAGTAATCCTCATTTAAAACAAATGCACAATCACCATTATTTTCATTTGGTTTACTTTACGGAAGGGAGTGGAGAACATATTATTGATTTTGAGAGTTTTCCTGTGCAATCTGGTATGATTTATTTTATGCGTCCTGGTCAAGTGCATCAATGGCGATTTAAACATCAATACGATGGATATGTCATTAATTTTAGTGCGAATTTTTTTGATTGGTTAGGTATTCACTCAGGGATTTTGCATCAATTTTCATTTTTTAAAAGTATGCAATTGCATCATCAAGTCACTATGATTAACGAAGAACAATCGGAGATCGTAGTGCCAATTTTCGAGCATATTTTGAAAGAACATGCCATGAATCATTCTTCTTCAAATCTTAAAATTGCAACTTTATTACTACAATTGTTTATTGATGTTAATCGTTTTTTTAACCCAATGGAAAATTCGCTTAACGAATATCAATCGGTATTAATTCATAATTTTAAGGATCTGATTGAGCAATTTTTTAAAGAGAAAAGATTGCCAAAAGAATATGCAGAAATGTTATACATTACTCCTAATCATCTCAATGCATTATGCAAGGATGTTCTCGGAATTTCAGCTGGTGAATTAATAAGAAATCGCGTGGTATTAGAAGCAAAACGATTATTGGTAAATAAAGAAATGACTGTCAGCGAAGTAGCTTATGTATTAAATTTTCAAGATGTTTCTTATTTTGTGAAATTCTTTAAAAAATATACTGCATTAACACCAGAGCAATTCAGGAAACAATACTATTTATAATCACTATATTTTCTTTTTTTATTGTTTTTCAATATGTTATAAATTGCTAATTTTTGTTTTTATTCAATCCGTAAAAAGTACCATATAATCGTCGAATAAGACAATGGTTAAGGGATTTGCACCTTCTAACTTTGTTTGACAATTTGATGTTATATGAACAAAAAAACTGAACAACATTTCTCATGGGAATATGCTGAGGAAAATGAAGCTTTCCGAAATGCGGTTGCTACCATGGAGAAAAATGGAACAAGAAAGTGGGTGTATGCGAAAAAGCCTGCAGGGAAATATACCAATTACCGAACAATTCTTTCTGTTATATTATTAGCCTTATTGGTTATTTTACCTCTTATTACATTGCCTAATGGAAATCCAATTTTCAAATTTGATGTGTTCAATACTCAATTCGTTTTGTTTGGATATCCCTTCTTTACAACAGATTTTTTCTTGCTTGCGTTTGGAATGATTATATGCGTTGTTTTTGTGATTTTATTTACAACCGTATATGGTCGAATATTTTGTGGCTGGTTTTGTCCTCAAACTATTTTTTTAGAGTTTGTATTTCGTAAAATTGAATATCTCATAGAAGGAGATCGTAACAAACAAATGCGATTAGATAAGCAAGAATGGAATGAAGAAAAAATAATTAAACGTGGATCAAAATGGTTTATTTATTACCTCATTTCTTTTTTTGTAGTGAATATCTTAATGGCCTATATCGTGGGAATGGATTTTTTAAAATCAATGTATAGAGATTCACCCTCAGAACATATTGGGAAATTTATAGGAATGTTCATTTTCAGTTGGCTGTTTTTCTTTGTTTTTGCATGGTTTAGAGAGCAGGCATGTACTCTTGTATGTCCATATGGCCGCTTACAAGGTGTATTAATTGATAAACATACCATGCAAGTTTCTTATGATTATAAGCGAGGTGAAGGACGTTCGAAATTTAGAAAAAACGAAGATCGAAAAGCATTAGGTAAGGGCGATTGTATCGATTGTGGGCAATGTGTGGCAGTATGTCCTACAGGGATTGATATTCGAAATGGATCACAGTTAGAATGCGTCAATTGTACAGCATGTATGGATGTATGTGATGAAGTGATGGAAAAAATTAATTTACCCAAAGGTTTGATTCGTTATGCATCGGAAGATAACATTAAAGAAGGTAAACCTTTTCAGGTTTCGATTCGAATGGTAGCATTTTCAGTAATATTGATAGCAATGGTTGCTGGATTAGGTGCTTTTGTAATGAACCGAAGTGATGTAGAAGCAAAATTTTTGCAGATTCCTGGAAGTGATTATAAAGAAGAAGGAATTTTGATTGTTAATACGTTACAGTATAGTTTGATGAATAAAACGAATCAATCGCATCAATTAAAAGCAATTGTATTATCTCATCCTAAAAGTAAAGTAGAATTAGTGTCAGATCGTCATCAAATGATTTATATAGAACCAGGTGAGTTGAAGCAAGGGTTTGTGAAAGTAAAAATACCTCGTTCCGAATTGTCTTCATATAAAGAATTAATTCATATTCAATTAGTCGATGAAAATAACCGTACAATTGATACTTATAAAATCAGTTTTATGGCACCCTTTGATATTGGGATTGAATAAAAAAAAACACCTCTATTAGAGGTGTTTTTTTTATGGAATTGATTTAATCTCTTGTTTATTTTTAAGCATATGTTGTACAAAAACAAAGAACTCAAAAACACCAATGAATAGAATGAAATAGGCAAATAATTCTGTACATTCTTCAGCCGCATTTTTAACATCACGTGTATAGTTTTCGGTTCCTTCGACTACTATCCAAAATTTTTTTCGACCAAACATTCGCGAGAAAATCAATAATGTTGTAAAGCCCAAAAAGAGTATTCCAGATGAGGCGGAACTTATGAATTTTTCAAGTTCAGTAAGAATGGATTTTCGATGTTTGTAAATATAATAAGAAAGTAAGATGGTGTATGTTATGCTTATCATTTTCCAACTGTGTTCTCCAATGGTAGAGTCTAAAAATGCATCTTGTTCACGGATTAAAAAACACCAAAAATTAAAAGCAAGAGATATCGAATGCCATGAAATCCTTTGGTAAAAGCAAGAAAAATTAGCATTAAACCTAACAATACATTTTGTAGTTTTTCAACATAACTGGATTCGGCAATCTTTACAATATCATCGTCGTATAAGGCATCGAGGTGCATAACTTCCATTAAACCATAAACTATTGCTGCATAAATAATATAGCGTAAAAAAGTAAATTTCATCTTCATATAATCATTGTCATTTATTATATTCTTTAAAAATAATTGTAGTGCGTTTGAATCATTATGGAGCGTAAAGCATAATGATAAAACAGAAAGAATGCCGGCAAAAGTAGAGGAAATTTAAATTTACAAAGTAGTTTAAATTTCGTTAAAAATGGTTTCTAATTAACCTACTTCGTAGGATGATTTTTGATACGTTTTTGGGGTGATGTTAGTGTTTCGCTTAAAAAATTTTGTAAACGAAGAGGCATCAGAAAAGCCAAGTTTATCGGCTACATTTTGAATGGATAGGTTTTCGTCCTTTAATAGTTTTTTAGCTTCTGATAAAATCATTTGATCAATAATTTTTCGAGGTGTTTCTTGTGTTGTGGCTTTGACAGAACTGATGAGATGTTTAGGAGTGATATTTAATTGGTCTGCAAAATATTCCACACCTTTCAATTGATTGATGTTGAGTAAAACAAAAAAGTTAGAGGTAATAATTTGAGCTCGTGATAATTCTGTGATGTGATGCTGTTGATGGTTAAGGAATAATTGGATGATTTCGTAACTGATTAAAGTAAAGACTGATTTAATTTTTTGAAAACTGAATAATGTTTTGGCTTCTGTTAATTTTTCTTCAAATAAATCAAATAATCGATTAAAATAAACGTATTGATCAGGGGTTAAATTTTCTTTGGAAAATTTTTTAATACGAAATAAATGTAAAGGTTCAATCGAGTAAAACGGCTCAGAAAATAAAGGCACTAGATTGTTGTGTACGCCGATAATAGTTACCTCACAATCTCCAGATGCCTCTACCAATTTTATAGTAAGAAAAGGTCTAAATCCAATTAATTGTTTTGAATTAACGGTTGTGATTTCATTTTCGATTGTAAGCGTTAAATTTCCTTTATGACAAACTAAAATACCAGAATATTCTTGATTAACTTCTTGCATCTCTGTTGAGAGGCATGACATTAATCCTTTTTTGATGAAGAATGATTCATTTAAAGATGTGCTGCAATTATTCAAAACATAAAGTTTAAAAAGAACAAAATTACAACGAAGTCTCCATTCGTGTGTAACTGAAGTTACCTATCGATGATGGATGGGATTATTTAATTATTTTTGTTTAAAACATAAATCGTATGGCGCAAGAAATTTTAAAAGGCTTAGAAGAAGGGAAAGTGATTTTTAATGATGTAATCGCTTATATTGAATCAAAATATATTCATACACCAACAGCTTTTAAAAATGGGATGCAGAAAAATGCTGCAGATCAAAATCAAGGAAGTGCAAAAGTGTTAGCTTTTGGTCAATTAGAAAATTTATCCGTAGAGGATACGTTAAAATTATTTGCAGAACATTATCAGTCTGTTTTAGATTCACCAGAAGGAGAAGATCATCAAAATATACGTCAGTTTATGGCCAATGGATGGGAAGGTGTATCTTTTGATGGTGAAGTTTTGATTTTAAAATAATCACAATGAAACAATTAACACTATTATTTTTATGCTTTGCCGCTTTATCGTGTGCACAAGAGACGAAGACACATGGATTAAAAGCAGAATCAATCACTTATACTTCTAAAGAGGTTGATCAAATGGCTGTTTTTGAGGGTTGTGATTTGTATCCAACCACTCAGGAAAATGTAACTTGTTTTTCGAATATGATGAATCAAATATTCATTCAGTTTTTTAAAACTAAATTTGATGTTACAACATTACCGAAAGGAGTGGTTAAAATTACCTATGTGATTGGTAAGGATGGAAAATTGAAAGATTTTAAAGGACAAGGAAATGAAGAACTAATTCCTTATGCTTTAGAAGTTTTTGAAGAAATAAATCAAACGATTTCGTTTCAGCCAGCAACTAAAAATGGTGTTTCGGTTGATGTTAAATTTGCAATGCCAATTAAGAATGAATAGTATAAAAAGGAAGCTAACATAGCTTCCTTATTTTTATACATGTTTAATGATATATGTGACTATTCCCCATACCATAAAATCATTGTCTTCTGTAATACGTATGGGTGAAAATTTTTTGTTATACGGAATAAGCCAAAGGCAATCACGATCAACTTTGATGCGCTTTACAGTAAATTCACCATCCACCATACAAACAGCAATTTTACCATTTGCAGGTTCTAGACTTTTATCGATTACTAAAATGTCCCCTTCGTCCATATCGGCGTCAATCATCGAGTCTCCTTTTACACGTGCATAAAAAGTTGATTCTCTATTTTTTACCAAGGCAACATCCAAACTAATTTTGTCGGTTTTAAAATCTTCAGCAGGAGATGGAAATCCGGCTTGTATAGGATTTTCCATAAGAATGGCTTCTCTTCCTTTAACGATTTGTGGGGAGTTAATTATTAATTTCATTAGGCGATATTTAAGTCAATTTGTATTAAATCATTAATATTTGTTGTGAAATTTTTCGATAGATGTGCTTGACGCATTTTCCATGTGCGGTCCAAATCTTGAATGCCTAATTTTATTTTAGGTTCACCCATTTTTCGGTTCAGTCTATCAATGGCTTTCATTAAATCGTTGTGGCGATAATCTTGTTCATCAAAAAGGTTAAGTTGTTTTTCGCTTGCTTGACTAAAAGAAGTTACAATGACACCGGCTCTTTTATAGGCATATCCTTCTCTGAAAATCATATCCAGCGCTTTGATCGCATAATTGCATAACGTGAGATTCGAATTACTTCCATAAGGCAATTGTAAAGTAACCGTTCGTCGGTATTGCATGGTTTCTTTTTGTGGATTGGTTTGGATCAAAACAGAAAGAAGATGAGCATCCGAATTTTGTTTGCGTAATTTTTCAGCACATGAAATAGCAAATGTAGCGACACGTTCTTTCACAAATTCATATTCCCGCTCGTCTCTTTCAAATGATCGGGTAGTGGCAATGGATTGTTTGGTTTTGATGTCTTCTAAACGGAGAACAGATTCTCCAAGTAATTCTTTTTTTAATCGGAGTTCAACAATTGAAAATTCTTTTTTAACATAGCTATCGCTCAGTTGTGTAAAATCGTACGCTGTATTAATATTAAGTGAACGTAATCGAGCTGCTAAACGTCTGCCGATTCCCCAAACTTCTTCAATGGTTAACCATTTTAAAGCTTTGATTCGTTTTTGATCCGTATCCAAAAGATAAACACCATTCAACTGATCCGGAAATTTTTTTGCGATTTTATTAGCAACTTTAGCTAATGCTTTGGTTGGAGCCATGCCAACACATACGGGAATACCTAAGCTTTTTTTTAGATCTTGTTTGATTTGCCTTCCGATGGTATCCCATTCATAAAAATGCTCGAATCCATTAAATTCTAAAAATGACTCGTCAATAGAATACACTTCAAAGTCTGGCGTGTAACGTTGCAAAATATTCATGACGCGTTGGCTCATATCTGCATATAAATTATAATTGCTTGAAAAAACTTTTACATTATGTTTTTTAAACAATGGTTGATATTGATATGCAGGAGCACCCATAGGTATTCCTAATCGTTTCGCTTCATCTGAACGAGATACAACACATCCATCGTTGTTGGATAATACAACGACAGGTTTGGAAAGGTATTGAGGATTAAACAACCTTTCGCAGCTTACGTAGAAATTATTACAATCGATTAATGCATACATGCCGACAAAACTATTGGCTATTACGGACAATGTATGGCGTTGAATAAAAGTATTGTAAATATTTGTTAAAGATTGAAAATTAGAATGATAGCTTAAATTAATTTGGTTAAATTCATCATAATAATATAAAAACCAACTGATTATGTTTGAATGTAAACAATACCATTATGCTTCATCGAGTAAAGCGTTGTCGCGATTAAAGAAAAAAGGTTATGAAGTCGATTTTAATTTACTCCAAAATCGAATATTGGATTATCCACAAGATTTTAAAATCATTTATATTTTTCGTTATGAAGGAGAATCGTCACCCGAAGATTGTTCTACAGTGTACGGAATAGAATGTGTATCCAGTGGAGAAAAAGGAGTATTTGTAATGGGGAATCCCGCCTATGATGGTTCAGGTGCTTCGAATCTTTTGCATCAGATCGAAATAGAAGGTCGATTAAATCAAAAAAGAGAAATTGCATAAAAACAATTTCTCTTTTTTTATCTCTTATTTAGCGCGTCGGCATAAAACCTTATAAGGTATAGCGAACGAACTGTTGTATTTTGATTTTAATCTTCGAATGTCTGGGTTGGCAGAAGATTTTGTAAAATAATCTCCAACTAATACACGGTAGTCAGGAGCGAAATAAACAACTTGTGCACTCATGCCTGGGTAAGCTCGTTCAAATTCATTCTTTACTTTATCAGCATCTCCGCGGTTTTTCGAGTAATAAATTTGAATCTTAAATCCATTAATTTGTGTTTGAGTTGCACACGGATCTGAAGCATTGGCTTTAGGAGGGTCTTTTTTTACCACCACTTTTTTTACAGGAGCAGGGCAAGAGGCATCCTCTTTTGCTGTGATCACTTGATTAATTCGCTGATCTAACTCTATTTTTAATGTTCCTTTATTTTGAATAATGACGGTATCTATTTTTTCCTGTGAAAAAACGACCGTTGTAAAGAGCATTAAGAGTAATGCAATAAAATTTTTCATGAATGAATTAATTTAGGCAAATATAGTTTGAACTTTAATAGTTACAAAAAATTAATCTTTCCAAAACAAAAAGCATGCTAAAATGATAAGAAGATGTTATGTTAAACAGAAAAAAATGTAAAAAAAATCATTTAAAGCGGGAAATAATTCGTTTGATTTTGACTGATTTGAATAAGCATTGAACTCATTTATATTTCAATAGGAAAGCGGTATTAATTTAGAATCTTTTTAAATTAAGATGAATGACAAAGTTCAGTATAGAATCTTTATGATTTTATTAAGTATTGAAAGTATTTTTGCTGTTAGTTAAGTGTTCAAAATAAAAACTAATTAAAAGTAAACAACGAACTGAGAAATTAAGTAAATGAAGGCAAGATTTCTAACGAGAATACGTTTATGGAGTGCCGCGGTTCTTATGGCCACGTTCTCCCTTACTCAAGCCCAAGACGCTGGAAAAGGCTACGAGTTATTCGAGCAAAATTGTACAGCTTGTCACCAGATTGATGGCAAATTGATTGGACCAGAATTACGTAACGTTGAAAAACGTCTGATGGACGAACAAGGTTTAGGTAAGGAATGGTTACACGCTTGGATCAAAGACAACAAAGCATTACGTGAGTCAGGTGACGCGTATGCGAACAAGGTTTATGCTGAAAATAATAACACAGAGATGTTAGCTTTCCCAGGGCTTTCAGAAGGTGATATTGATAATATTTTAGCATATACTGCAGACCCAGATGGTGGGAAAGCTGCTTTCGAAGCTGCTAAGGCAGAAAAAGAAGCGGCAGAAAAAGCTGCAAAAGACGCTTCTAAACAAGGAGGTGGAGGAGCTTCAACAGGAATTATTGCTGTTGGTTTCGTCGTTTTAGCTGCATTATTATTATGGATTTTAGCACGTGTTAATGCATTAGTGAAAGCTACTTCATTAAACGAATTAGATCCTAAAGTTGCAAAAACAGCTCAATCATTCTCAGCTACTTTTGAGAAATACAAAAAAGTTGCTGGTTTAGCTGTAGGTGTTTTAGCATTCTTCGCATTATTTAATGTATACTGGGGAATGATGGGAGTTGGTGTTGATAAAGGTTATGAGCCTGAACAACCAATTTATTTCTCTCACAAAGTTCACGCTGGTGTTCAAGGAATCGACTGTCAATACTGTCACAGTTCTGCGAAATACGGTAAAGTATCTGGAATTCCATCTACTAACGTATGTATGAACTGTCACAAGTCAATCAAAGAATACAAAGGGGAGTACTTTGAGGAAGATTTAGTAGCTTCTGGAAAATTTGCTGATGGGAATGAAGTTAAAAAGTTCTATACAGGAGAAATCCAAAAAATGTATAAAGCGATTGGATGGAACCCAGAAACGAATAAATATGAAGGTACACAAAAACCTATCGAATGGGTACGTATCCACAATATGCCAGATTTCGTTTACTTCAGCCACGCACAACACGTTGTTGCTGGTGAGCAAGCTATCTTAAAAGCAATTAAAGAGGGAACTATTCCAAATGCTGCTGAATTAAATATCGGTGGTGGAGATCAAGTATGTTTTGCATGTCACGGACGCGTTGATGAAATGAACGAAGTGAGAATGGCAAATGACTTCACTATGGGATGGTGTATTGAGTGTCACAGAACTACTGAGGTAGATATGGACAACGGGTATAACAAAGAATATTACGCAGAACTACACGAGAAGTTGAAAAAACAATACGGTGACGCTACTAAAGTTACAGTAGATGCTATCGGAGGTTTAGAGTGTGGTAAATGTCATTATTAATATAAAAAAGAGAGGAGTATAAATGGCTTCGAAGAAAAATTACTGGAGAAGTTTTGAGGAGTTAACTGACAATACTTTAAATGAAAAGTTAACTACCAACGAATTTGCAGAGGAAATTCCTGTAGATAATTTCTTAGGGAATGAAAGCGCCATGGAGAATAACCAAACTTCACGTCGTGACTTTTTGAAGATTTTAGGGTTCAGTACAGCTGCTGTTACATTAGCAGCCTGTGAAGCTCCAATCGTAAAATCTGTTCCTTACGTAGTTAAACCAGAGGATATCAATCCAGGTGTACCTACATATTATGCATCAACAATTTTTGATGGATACGATTATGCTAACGTATTAGTACGTACTAGAGAAGGTCGTCCAATCCGTATCGATGCAAATAAAGGAGCAAAATATTTTGGTTCTACAAATGCTCGTGTTCAAGCATCTGTATTATCATTATATGATTCAGATAAAATTAAAACACCATTAGTAAATAGCGGTGATAAATTCAAACAAACTTCTTGGGAAGATGTGGATGCTAAAGTAACAAAAGCTTTAGCTTCATTAGGAGGTAAAAAAGCAGTGATCTTAACTTCTTCTATTCCTTCACCATCAACGAAGAAATTAATTGCAGAATTTGCTGCTAAATATCCAACAGTTCAACACGTAGTTTATGATGCTATTTCTTATTCAAATGGATTAGATGCTGCACAAGAATTCTATGGAAAAAGAGAATTACCTTACTACGAATTAGCAAATGCTGAATTAGTTGTTTCTTTTAACGCTGATTTCTTAGCTGATTACAACGGAGGTGGTATGGAAGGATCATACGCTGCAGCTCGTAAACCAGGAGCTTCAATGTTACGTCACATCCAAGTTGAATCTGTTTTATCTTTAACTGGTGCTAATGCGGATACACGTTTCCCATTAAAACCAACAGAAACTGAAAAAGTTTTAGCAGAAGTTTACAATGGATTACAAGGTGGATCTGTTTCTTCTAAAGAAGCGAAAGCGATTGTAGCAGAGTTACAAGCAAAAGGATCTAAAGCTGTTGTAATGGCTGATGGTTCTAAAGAAGCTTATACTTTAGCATTTGCTATCAACCAAATTTTAGGTTCAGTAGCTGTTTCTAATAAAGCAGTATTATTAAAAGAATCAAATGACGCGGTATTTAATCAATTCATCAACGAAGCAAAAGCAGGTCAAGTTGGTGTATTATTCACTTACCAAGTTAACCCAGTATACAATAGTAATAAATCTAAAGATGTTGAAGCGGCATTTAAATCTATTGGTTTAAAAGTGGCAATGGCAGAAAAATTAGATGAAACTGCTTCTTTAGCTGATGTTGTAGCACCAGTAACACACGCATTAGAGTCTTGGAATGATTTTAACCCTTTAACAGGAGTTTATTCATTACAACAACCAACAATTCGTCGTGTATTTGATTCTCGTCAGTTCCAAGATTCATTAATCGCTTGGATGACAGGAGTAACAAAAGTCGTAGAAACTGAAGATCCAAATGATCCAATCATGCAAATGGCTGTTTCTGCAACAAGACAAAAAGTTTCTCCTTACTTCTTATACGTTAAAAACAACTGGGAATCAGCAATCTTACCTCAATTAGGTGTTGATTTTAACAAAGCTTTATACAACGGATACAATGAATCTCAAGAAGCAACTTCATTTGCAGGAAATAGCGGAGTAGCTGCTGCAGCTGCTGCAAAATTAGCTGCTGGAAAAGCTTCAGAATGGGAAATTCAATTCTATGCTAAAGCTGGATTAGGAGATGGTACACAAGCAAATAACCCTTGGTTACAAGAGTTACCAGATCCAATTACAAGAAACTCTTGGGATAACTACTTAACAGTAAATCCAATGGATGCTGAGAAGTTAGGAATCAAAATTCAAGATAACTACAATGTAACAAACGGAAGAATGCAATTCGATGGTGAATTCGTTAACGTAACTGTTAATGGAAAAACAATTGAAGTTCCAGTATTCATCCAACCAGGTCAAGCGTTAGGTACTGTAGGTTTAGCCTTCGGATACGGACGTACAAAAGCTGGTAAAGTTGCAAATGGAGTAGGGGTTAATGCTTATGAAATTTATGCAGGAAATGTAGGTGCGACTAACGTGAAGATTGAAAAATCTTCTCGTACAGACAAACACCCATTTGCTAACATGCAACAACAACCTACTTTAATGGGACGTTACGAAATCGCTCGTGAAGTTTCTTTAAATGATTTCATCAATACAGATCGTCAAGAATGGAACCCATCAGCTATTATGCCAACATGGAGAGGAACTACTCCAACAGGTGAAGTAGATATTTGGGCATCATTTGATCGTTCAGTAGGACCACACTTCAACTTATCAATCGACATGAATGCATGTACGGGTTGTGGTGCTTGTGTTATCGCTTGTCAAGCGGAAAACAACGTTCCTGTTGTAGGTAAAGATGAAATGCGTCGTTCTCGTGATATGTACTGGTTAAGAATCGACCGTTACTATTCTGATGTTACTTACCAAGATGAAGCAGGTCGTTTAACTCAGAAAATTGCGTTAGAGTCTGATCCAGATAACGAGCCACAACAATACAAACGTTTAATTAAACCAGAGGCTGAAAATCCAGACGTGATCTTCCAACCAATGATGTGTCAACACTGTAACCACGCTCCTTGTGAGACTGTATGTCCAGTTGCTGCAACATCTCACGGTCGTCAAGGTCAAAATATGATGGCATACAACCGTTGTGTTGGTACTCGTTACTGTGCAAACAACTGTCCTTATAAAGTACGTCGTTTCAACTGGTTTAACTACAACTTCAACGAGAAGTTCGATTTCCACATGAACAATGACTTAGGACGTATGGTATTAAACCCAGACGTTGTCGTACGTACGAGAGGGGTTATGGAAAAATGTTCTTTCTGTATCCAACAAACTCAAGCAGCGATCTTAAAAGCTAAGAAAGAAGGACGTCGTGTTACTGATGCTGAATTTAAAGATGCAGCAGCTTGTGCTGGAGCTTGTGGTTCAGGAGCAATGAAGTTTGGTGACATCAATGATGATAACTCTGAAGTAAGACAATTATCAAAAGATAAACGTTCTTATGTGTTATTAGAAGAGATTGGTACTAAACCTAATGTTATCTATCAAGTAAAAGTTAGAAACAGAAAAGAGAACGCATAATTAATTTATTAAAGAATCATAAGGTAAACAAATATGTCACATTACGAATCACAGGTAAGAGAGCCCCTTATTAAAGGACATAAAACCTACCACGATATTTCTAATGACATCGCACGCCCGATTGAGAGTAAAGCAGGTAAACTTTGGTGGACTGCTTTCGGGATTGCATTCGTTGCATTCTTATTAGGTATTGGATGTATCGCCTATACAGTAGGTACTGGTATCGGTGTATGGGGATTAAATAGAACAATTAACTGGGCATGGGATATCACTAACTTCGTATGGTGGGTAGGTATCGGACACGCCGGAACGTTAATTTCAGCCGTTTTATTATTATTCCGTCAAAAATGGAGAATGTCGGTTAACCGTTCTGCGGAAGCCATGACAATCTTCGCCGTTGTACAGGCAGCGTTATTCCCTGTAATCCACATGGGTCGTCCATGGTTAATGTACTGGGTATTCCCAATTCCTAACCAATTCGGTTCATTATGGCCAAACTTTAACTCACCATTATTATGGGACGTATTCGCGATCTCGACTTATTTCTCTGTATCAGTAGTATTCTGGTTCATTGGATTAATTCCTGACTTCGCATTAATTCGTGACCGTGCAACTAAACCATTTGCTAAGAAAATCTACGGAATCTTATCATTTGGATGGGGAGGTAAAGCGAAACACTGGCAACGTTTTGAGGAAATCTCATTAGTATTAGCTGGTTTATGTACACCATTAGTATTCTCTGTACACACTATCGTATCTTTTGACTTCGCAACGTCAGTAATTAAAGGATGGCACTCAACAGTATATCCTCCTTACTTCGTAGCGGGTGCGATTTTCTCAGGTTTCGCGATGGTACAAACATTATTAGGAGTTTTACGTAAAGTATTCCACTATGAAGCTTATATTACACGTAAGCACATCGAGTACATGAACATCGTAATCGTTGTAACTGGAGGTATGGTAGCAGTAGCTTACTTAACTGAGTTATGGATTGCATGGTACTCTGGATCTCGTTACGAAGACTTTACATACTTCTCTCCAGGTGCTGCTACAGGACCTTATTGGTGGGCTTTCTGGGCGTTAATTTTATGTAACGTATTAATCCCAGGTTTATTATGGATCCGTCCAATTCGAAGAAACTTCTTCTGGACTTTCATCATTTCAATCGTAGTTAACGTTGGTATGTGGTTCGAGCGTTTCGATATCATCGTAATCAACTTATCTCGTGACTACTTACCATCAAGCTGGACTATGTTTATGCCAACGTTCGTTGACGTAGGTATCTTCGTAGGAACAAACGGATTCTTCTTTGTATTATACTTATTGTACGCACGTACATTCCCAGTATTACCACAAGCTGAATTAAAAACTATTTTGAAATCATCTGGCGAAAGCTACAAAAAACATCATACTGAAGATGAGCATCACGAACACTAAAATCGTATATGGTCTTTACGGAGACGACGATGATTTAATGAAAGCAGTAAAGTCAATTCGTAAACAAGGTATTACAATTGATGAAGTGTATACACCATTTCCTGTTCACCATTTAGATAAAGCTTTAGGTTTAAAGAAAACTCGTATTTCTGACATTGGTTTTTTCTATGGTTTATTTGGAACGACGTTAGCAGCGACAATGACATGGTTTATCATGAATCATGACTGGGCACAAGATATTGGTGGTAAACCATCATTCTCTTGGGGTCAAAATATGCCTGCGTTTATTCCAATTATGTTCGAGTTAACGGTATTCTGTGCAGCGCACTTTATGTCATGGACATATTTATTCCGTAATAAATTATATCCAGGTGCAGCACCTCAAAATCCAGATCCTCGTACAACAGATGATAAATTCATGATTGAAATTCACACTACTGATGTAGAGAAAATCAAAAATGTATTTATTGAAACAGGAGCAGAGGAAGTAACTGTAAAAGGTGATTTCCCTCAATCGAATGTTAACAATTTAGTACAAGAAGAAGCATAATGAAAAAGACAGCACTATTTTTAGGATTAGCAGCGGGAGTTCTTGTAACTTCTTGTTCAGATAAAAAACGTACGCCAAGTATCGTTTACATGCCAGACATGTACTATGCAACGGCTTATGATCCTTATCAAAAAGCAAATGCGAAGTATCCAACAACGGATGCTCCATCAGATGTGCCAGTTTTCAATGCACACTACAATATGTCTGCTTTAGAATCTGTTGAAGGTTCTGTAGCGCGTACTGACGGTGACATTCTTCCTTGGCCATATAAAAACAATAACGCAGGTTATGCTCAAGCTAAAGCTGTAACTGCATCTCCTTTACAAGGGGATAAAGCCAAAGATTTAGAAAGAGGTAAAAAATTATTTGGGCAAAACTGTGCGGTATGTCACGGAACAGCAGGAGATGGACAAGGTTCTATTGTTCAATCGAAAGCTTACTCAGGTGTACCTACATATGGTGAACGTGATATTACTGTCGGTTCTATCTATCACGTAATTATGTATGGTAAAAATGCGATGGGTTCTTATGCCTCTCAATTAACACCTGCAGATCGTTGGAGAGTTGCTGAATACGTTATGAGTTTGAAAAATGGTGGGGCAGAAGCTGCACCAGCTGCGGAAGCTCCTGCAGCGGAAGCTGAAGCATCAACAGAACAAACAACTAACGAAAAATAATCAAATAAGTTAATTATCATGCAATATACATTTTCCCCAAAATTGAAAATGACTTCTCTTATCATGATTGTGGTAGGGGTAGTACTTTACGGGATTGGATTTTTCTTACATCAATCTGATGTAGCAAATTCAACTGACTATATTAATGGATTAATTCAAGCAGATCCAACACAATTTTATGGTGATTTCGTATCTGATTCTTATTTATCATTAAATACAGATCACGAAGCACATATGGAACATTTATTAAATTTATTAAAAAACCGTCCTTGGGCTGCTTTTTATGTTCCTGCATATTTTTCTTTTGGTATCGCTGCTTCAGCTTTATTCTACTTATCAATCCAATTCGTTGCTAATGCAGGTTGGTCTATGGTAGTTACTCGTGTAATGGAAGGTATTGCTTCTTACTTACCAGTTGCTTCTGTATTATTGTTAGTAGTTGTAATCGGTTCTGCAATGCACTGGAATCACTTATTCCACTGGATGGCGGCTGATTTAATTGATCCAGAAAGCGCTAACTATGATATTTTCATGGCGAACAAAGCACAGTTATGGTTAAATACTCCATTCTGGGTTATCCGTTGTGTTATCTACTTAGTCGTATTATCAGCAATGGTTCCTGTAATCAAAAATGCAACTCGTAAATTAGATGAAAATCCTGGTGATAAAGGATTATTCTCTTCTTTATATACAAAATCTGTTTTATACATCGTTTTCTTCGCAATCTTCTCTGCAGCATTTGCATGGGATTTCGTAATGTCGTTAGATCCTCACTGGTTCTCTTCATTATTTATGTGGTACGGAATGGTTTCATACTTAGTTTCTGCGGTTTCTATTATGGCAATCATCTCAATCTACTTAAAAAGAAAAGGATCTTTACCATTATTCAATGACAACCACTTACATGATTTAACTAAATACATGTTCGGTTTCTCATTATTATGGTCTTACTTATGGTTCTGTCAGTTCATGTTACAATGGTATGCGAACATTCCTGAGGAAGTTCAATACTTTGAGCAACGTATGGCGCAATACCCTTACTACTTCTGGATGTTAGCAGTAAACTTATTTGCACCATTCTTAATCTTAGTTTCTTCTTCAATGAAACGTCGTTTCAACATTGTATTTGCTATGGGATTCTTAATTGTATTTGGTCACTACTGGGACTTCTACAACCAAATTATGCCAGCAGCTGTTGGACCATTCCACAACTTCGGATTCATGGAGATTGGAGCTTTAGTTGGAATTGCAGGTTTATTTACTTTCGTAGTAATGAATGCAATTTCTAAATTAAACTTAGAAGCTAAAGGTCACCCTTACTTCCACGAATCAAAAATTTACGAATACCCATTCTAATCAGAACGGTTATCATAAATACTTAAAAGCCCGATGCATTTGCATCGGGCTTTTTTTATGTTTTTATATTAAATAGATCTTCTTTTAATTTCTAATTGAATAATGAATTGATAAATTTCATCATCTGTACCAAGAGATCCTAAAACGTACACACCTTTTTCACCAGTTTCGTTGTTTACGATTCCATACACGGATGATTCGTCATCTGGATTAGAAGCTCCTTAGTAACGGTAGATATATGTAATGTCAAATAGTTCTGGCTTAGCTTTAATTTGCTCTTTTTCGATATTATAATCATTTGTATACCCAAGTTCTTTTAATTCTTCTAAAGCGATACTTAAAGATTTGTATCGGTATTGTAATTTTTCTTTCATATTATTTAGGTTTGCTCTATCTTTCTCAAATAACATTCCAATCATTGTTAATAATAAATTGATTATCAATCTGAACTATATTAAATTCTATATTACTTAGCTGTTATTTGTCTTTAAATAGCTTTTTGTTTTTAGTATATATGTAAAAAAATATCAATTTTATATATTAATTTATAAAACTTAACATGATGATAAATAAGACAGTAAGTGTTTAATTATAAGAAAATATTAGTTAATTTATAATATTTGACAACAATAGTTCTATTGATTTGCATATTATTATTGAAGTAATTAACGTTAATGAGATGGTTATAGGTTGCAAACTATAACTAAAGAATTAAAAACTAAATTACTTTAAAAATGAAAAAAATGTTATTAGCAAGTGCTTTTGCTCTTTTCGGAACGTTCGCAATGGCGAATGATACTGATCAAATATTAACTTATCAATTAGAAGAAACGGTAAGGGAATGTGCTACTTTTCAATCTAAAACAGAATGTGGTGGATATTATACCGCTTGTCATAATGGGGAAGGTATTGATACTGATAAATTGGATGCGGGTGATAGAGCTATGTGCGATGCTTTAAAAGAAATTGAGCAGTCAGCTCCTGGTTACGAATAAAATTATTATAGGCTCTATTCTAGAGCCTATTTCTTTAAAACTATAAAATCATGAAGAATTACTTTTTATTATTTTGCTTTGTCATCATTAATTATAATTGCTTTGCTCAGCATAAACTCACTTATGATTATACCTATTATTATGACAGTCTTCGTCCTACTAATGTTATAGCAAATGAAGTTGCTGTAATTCAAACTTTGAAAGAGCGATTTTATTTTGAAGTGAATAAAATAAAAAAAATAGAAGTAGATTATTTAGCATGGAAAAATAAAGAAGATCCTCAAGTAACTTGGGAAAAACAAGGAAATATTCCGTATTCTAAATTAAATAATTATTTCATTCAAGATAATAATGGAATTTCGATATTTCATTCAAGTACCGATCGATTTATAGCTAAACTAAACTTGGATGAAACTCAGCAATGGATCTTATCAGATGCTAAGCATGAGAATACTAATCTAAAGAAGGCAACGACAACTTATTTAGGAAGAAATTGGATTGCGTGGTATGACGAAACAATTCCGATTAATGATGGTCCTTTTTTGTTTAAAGGATTACCAGGTTTAATCGTAGAATTACAAGATGATCATGGATATTTTCATTGGAAGTTGGCATCGTATAAAATGAATTATGATGATAATAATTATACACGAGAATTGTTAGATTACAGAATACCTAAGGCAATGGCAATTTCAGAAAATGAGTTAAAAAATGTGTTTAAACAATTTTTTTACGATCCAGGAACATCGATATCATCATCCGGAATTGTTGTTGATGAAGAAAAGATGAAAAAAATGATTGAATTTCGTAAATCGCAAATTCATCGTTATTTAATCCCTGATTTATGGACGTATTTATAAAATAAGTTAACATTTTGAAACCACAACTTTTCCTACTATTCCTATTTATAGCCCAAATTCTTTTTGCGCAACTTACAATTTCTGGTAAAATTACAAATGAAAAAGGACAAGCTATCGCTGGTGCAAATGTTATTTTATCGCCAAGCGATGAAGATAAAACATTGACTTATTTTATTACCAAAGCCGATGGGAATTTTACGTTAACACTTAAAGAATCCTTGTACGAAATGTACGAGGTAAAAGTGCGAGCCATGAATTATGCCTTTGCTTCCGATTTAGTCAACGAATCAACTTCTAATTTTGATTTTACATTGCAAGAAAAAGCAATTGAGCTAAAAGAAGTGCAATTGAAGCAACCTGCAGTGCGAAAAAAAGGCGATACTATTGCTTACGATGTAACGAACTTTAAAGATATACAAGATCGTACAATAGCTGATGTCATCAAAAAAATGCCAGGAATAGAGATCGAATCTTCTGGTCGTATTTTGTATCAAGGCGAACCCATTAATAAGTATTATATAGAAGGAATGGATCTTTTGGGTGGTAAATATGCTTTAGCAAACGAAAATCTATCCGCAGATGCAGTAGATAAAGTGCAAATTTTAGAAAATCATCAACCCATCAAAATGTTAGATAGTTTGGTTGTTAGTTCTAAAGCTGCATTAAATATCAAACTTAAAAATAAAATAACGTATTCTGGTAAAGCAGAAATCGGTTTAGGTGTTTCGCCATTGTTGTATCAAACCAATATTACACCAATGTTGTTTAAAAAGAAACAGCAAATGATTGGTTCTTACCAATCCAATAATCGTGGTGAAGATGTAACGAAACAAATGGATATATTATCTTTGGAAGATCTTTTAAATCATACTGAACGTTTTTCTAATGAAGGTTGGTTAGGTATATCTTCAGTACAAACGCCTCATTTTAACGAAAAAAGATGGTTGGATAATGCTGTTCAATTAGGTACTTGGAATCATTTGTTTAAATTAAATAAAGAACTCGATTTACGTTTTAATTTGTCGTATACCAACGATTACCAAAAGCAAATAGGGCAAAGTACAAAACAATATTTTTTACCATCTGGAAATTTATTGTTAAATGAACAGAAGCGTAATCATCTTCAATCTGAAAATTTATCAGCAAAAGCGACATTACTACGCAATAGTACAGATAATTATCTTCAAAACGAAATAGAATTTAGAGGTGCATGGAATCGTTCGCATGGTTATTTAAGAAGGAATAATGAATTAGTTGATCAAATCGTTCAAAAACCAAATCAAGAATTTGCCAATCAATTCAAAATCATAAAGAAAATAGGAAAGCAGTTGGTAACTATTCGTTCATCTATTTCTTACAAAGATTATCAAGAAGAGTTATCTATTTCTCCTGGAGTTTTTATTGATATGATTAACCAAAATCAAAACTATCAAAATGCTTTTCAACGCATAGATTTTAATAAATTTTCGACCAACAATTTTATTGAATTTTCGAAAGGAATTCAATCGATTTCGGTGCATTCAAAAATCGGATTTGGATATCTCAACCAAACAATGGAAAGTAATTTGTATGCTGATGAAATGCGTATTGGTAATCATTTTACAAATGATGTGAATTGGTCCATATTTAATTACTATTGGGATAATCGTTTCGAATATAGAAAAGGAAATTTTAGAACCACTCTTTTGTTACCCATAGAAATGAATCATCTTCAGATGAAAAATCTAGTTAAGAATGAAGAAATGAATCGTTTGTTCGTGAATCCGAATTTATTTTTATCATACAAATTATCCAATCAATGGGAATTACGATCTACAAACACATACAAACAGAGTTTAGGAAGTTTATCACAAATACATGAGAATTATATTTTATACAATTACAACACAATACAACAGCGTGACGGAAAATTAAATGAACGTAATTCTTGGATTTCTTCTATAAAAGCTGAATACAAAAATCCAATCAAAGCTAGGTTCATTAATTTGGGGTATAATTATTCGTGGATAGAAAATACTTTATTGAATAATTATCAATTTAATTCAGATGCAAGTTCCATTTTACAAGTTGTAGAACAAACCAATCATCAATTATCCCATAACTTAAATGCTAAGTTTAGTCAATATTTTTCAAAATTAAAATCAACTTTCGAAGTTGAAATTTTTCAACAATGGTCTAAAAATGATGAATATCTCAACAATGCATTTATTGAAGTCAATAACCAAATAACCAACATAAAAACAGGTGTGAAATTTCGTCAGTTAAGTTGGATGACATTTGAATATAACTATTCATGGTTTAACTACAGAAGCAAGATGATGGTTGATCCATCGCGTAAAATAGTCAACCAAGAGCATCAATTGGGGTTCCATTTTTTTCCAGCCGATCGTCATTATATCAAATTGAATATGGATGCTTATATTAATGATGATTCTAGGTTAAATCCAAATTCTTTTTTTGGCGATTTGATGTATCGATACACGTTAAAGAAAAAGAAAATCGATTTCGAATTAACAGCTTATAATCTGTTCAACGAAAAATATTTTTCTCAAAACAGTTTAAGTTCGTATTACGAAATGCGCTATCAATACAAGCTAAGACCAACACAAATTATGCTAACAACACGTTTTACGTTTTAAAATATAAACTTCCTTTTGTGGAAGTTTTTTTTATTTTGGACGTTCCCTTCGGTCGGGTTTCCCTTTACAATTAATGCTATTGAAAAGGATTTCTAACGTTCCTGCAAAGCAAACAATGAAGATAAACCTTAATGAATTTTAATCTTAAATAAGCTACGGATAACAATATTTATAAATGTGATATAAAAACAGCCCGATGCAAATGCATCGAGCTGTTTTTATGTTTAATGTTCAATATTTCTTCTTTTGATTTCTAAATCAATAATAAATTGATCAATCTCATCATCTGTTCCTAATGATCCTAAGACATAAACACCTTTGTCACCATTTTCATTATTAATGATACCATAAACAGAGGATTCATCTCCAGGATTTGTCGCTCCTTCGTAGCGGTAGATATACGTGATGTCAAAGACGTCAGGATTTACTCGAATACAATCCTTTTCAAGATTATAATCAATGGTATAACCTAATGCTTTTAGTTCCTCTAAGGCAATACTTGCAGATTTGTATTGGTATTGAATTTTTTCTTTCATAACATGTAGATTTTAAGTGAATTGGACAAATAATATACCAATTTTATTTCTGGAAACTTAATATCAAATGCACAAGTATAATTCTTGTTCAAACGTACTATTTTTTAATTGGTTTGATGATGAGAATGAACAAAGTAGGGTATCAATTAATGAATGAGAATTTACTAAATCATTGTAAATTATTCTCCATATTTCAATTGAAGCATATTCACAGAATGATCGTTACCGTTGACTTGAATAATATAAACATTATCAAATTCCGTTTCAGGAATCTCAATGTTATGTTGTGTAAGGCGTTCGATATTCACGGGAAGTGTATTAGAATGTCCGACGAGTAAGATGGTTTTACCTTTGTATTTATTTGTTAGATGATCCGTTAATAAACTAAAGGTGGCATCTACATCATAGCTATTAATCTTCAAATTATTTTGTTCCGCTACCATTTGGGCTGTTTGTTGGGTTCTTTTCAGTGGAGTGGTATAAATAGCATCAATTTTGACATTAGAAAGTAGTCTTGCTAGCGCTTGCGCACGTTTTTTACCATTTTCACTCAATTCTGTATTCGGTGTATGATCCGCTTTTTCGGCATGTCTTACTAAAATAAAGGTTGTAATTTTTGAATTATTTGCACTTTGCGCCCATATATTTTGATGGCAAAAAATACATAGAAGGACCAAAATAGATGAAATATAATTTCGCATATATAAATTTTGGTGCAATTTAAATACTATTTTAAGCTAGATGTGAATTATTCAAATGATTTTATGTATTGAATAATTAAAATGTTCATTGGTAGAAATAAAAAAGTACAACCTTGTGAGTTGCACTTCTTGAAAAATCATAATTGCTGTATTTATTTAAGCGGCATCGTACTTTTTATCGTCTATGACCATCTTCGAAATAATTTCAAACATAATTTCTTGTGAACCACCTCCGATGGTACCGATTCTTGCATCACGATACATGCGAGCTAAATAGTGGTCTTCGCGTACGCCTAAATCGTCCATAATCTCGATACATTTGATGATTATTTTATCGGCTAATGCTGTTGCATTTACTTTAGCAACCGAACATTCTAATACCATATATTCACCCTCATTATGATTTTTACAACATTGATAAACATATTGTTTAGAAAGTTCTACATCCGCTACCATTTGAGCTAAATCATGACGTTTTTGTTGATTATCTGCACCTTTCAATAATTTTGCTTTTTGTTGAATGGTATATTCTAAAGCATTTACTGCATCGTTAATCGAACCTAAAGCCATCGAAAGTCTTTCGTATTGAAGTCCTCCCATTAAATAAAAGAAACCGCTTCCTTCTGTACCGATTAAATTTTCTACGGGTACTTTTACATTATTGAATCCTAATTCAGCGGTGTCTGAAGCATGCCAACCCATTTTTTCGATTGGATTTTTCGTAATTCCTTCAGCATCTGCATCAATAATCAACAAAGAAAATCCTGCGAAACCTGCGTTGGGATCAGTTTTTACAACGGTCACATAAAAGTCACCTAAGATTCCGTTCGTGATAAATGTTTTAGAACCATTGACGATGTAATGATCGCCATTTTTTATAGCTGTTGTTTTAGCATTGGCAACATCCGAACCACCACCTGGTTCAGTAATTCCCATGCAACAATTCATATCGCCTTGGATAACAGCTTTTAGGTATTTGTTTTTTAAGAAATCAGATCCATACTTGTGAATATAGGGTAGTGCCATTTGAGTAATCCCAAAAGCAGCATTAAAACCACCACTTCTAATTTTTGAAACTTCCTCTACTAATAAGACATTGTACCAGAAATCGCGATTGGTTCCACCGTATTCTTCTGGAAAACCAAAACCAAGATAACCTCGTTCCCCCATTTTTTTCCAAATGGATTTCGGGATATGTTTTTCCTTTTCCCATTGGTCGATATAGGGTTGAACTTCTTGATCAAAGAATGCTCTTATTTCTTTTCTTTTTTCTTCGTGTTCAGCTGTATAATATCTACTCATAACTAATCCAATTAAAAAAAGGCTGTATTCCTACAGCCTTTTTATTTTAATTTTTAACCTAATAAAGACTGTAATTTCATTGCAACGCCCATATCTCCTTTGATCTGAACTTTTCCGCCCATTACGGCATTCATTGGATTTAATTTTCCAGATAATAAATCAGCTAAATCTTCTTTTGAAACTTTTAACGTACAATCAGTATCTTGATCGTCCTGAGAAACTACGTTAGCTCCACCTTTACCATCGATTACGATAACTTCTCCTCCTAAATCGAATTTTAATGAGTTTCCGATTGCTGATGCTTTTTCTGCGTTCGTTTTGATAACGTCTAATAAATTTAAATCTGACATAATTGTGTTTTTTTCTTGATTAGTATTTGTAGTATGATTATTTGTTGATTGTCCGTTTAATTTTGGTGCAGCATTGTTACTCGCTGGTTTTGTGCTATGTGCTGAATCGTAAGATACATCATCTATCACCATTTTTGCAATAATTTCGCGCATAATTTCTGATGTTCCACCACCAATTGTTCCTACACGTGTATCACGATACATACGAGCGATTTTAAATTCCTCTGTAAATCCATATCCACCGAAGAATTGTAACGATTCGTTGATGACTCTACTCGATAGTTCAGTTGATTGAAGTTTAGCAATTGAACATTCTTTTACCGCATATTCCCCTTCGTTTTGTAATTGGGCACAGTAATAGACATAGTTTTTCGTTACTTCGATATCTGCGGTCATTTGCGCTACACGATGACGTAAAACTTGGAAACGATTAATTTTACGACCAAATGCTTCACGTTGGTTCATATACTCTAAAGCGTAATTTAATGCACATTCAGAAGCAGCAGTTCCCATAATTGCTCCTGCTAAACGCTCTAATTGTAATCCTCCCATTAAGTAAATAAATCCTAAACCTTCTTGTCCTAATAAATTTTCTTTTGGAACTTTTACGTTATCAAAGCTGATTTCTGCTGTATCTGATGAATGCCAACCTAATTTTTCTATTTTAGTTGTCGTTACACCTGCAGATTCACGATCAATTAATAATAAAGAGACGCCTTTTACACCAGCTTCTGGATCTGTTTTCACAACCGTTACATAATAATCGCCGTAGATTCCGTTCGTGATGAATGTTTTTGATCCGTTTACCACATAATGATCTCCTTCTAATTTAGCCGTCGTACGGATATTTGCTGCATCCGATCCAGCACCAGGTTCAGTAATCGCAATGGCAGAAACTTTATCTCCCGCAATTGTTGGCATTAAATAGTTTTCTTTAATGAAATCTGAACCGTGTTTCATTAAATATGGTGAAGACATGTATTGAATTACTGCAAAAGTAATCGCAAACCCTCCTGAAAAGATTGAAGAAATTTCTTCTAAGAAAATCACAGAGTAGTAGAAATCTAAATCCATTCCTCCGTATTGTTCTGGCATATTTAATCCTAAATAGCCCATTTCACCCATTTTCTTGATGACCTCACGAGGTATCTTATTCTCTTTTTCCCATTGGTCGATATAAGGCGTAACTTCTTTGTTTAAAAATTGTTTTAACGAATCTCTAAATGCTTTGTGTTCGTCTGTAAACTTAATATTTTTCATTTTTTGTGATTTTGTTTTTAAGCCCAAATAATTTTTTCAGTTTTGGTAACCCATTGTCCGAATTTATCTTGGTATTTATCTTGAACCAAGTTTCGTTTTACTTTTAGGGTTGGTGTAAGAATCTTATTTTCAATGGTCCATTCGTCACTGATAATGACAATATGAGAAAGACGTTGGAAATTGATTAATTCTTCATTCACACGTTTTAATTCAGGTAAAAGGGTTTCTTCAATTTCTTGTTTTGATTTCGCTTTTCCAATTTCAGAAAGACGGATCAAAGCTAATGGCTGCGCTAATCCTAATCCAACAACGACAATTTGTTCGATGTTTTCGTTGGTTCCGAATTTCCATTCGATAGGAGAAGGAACTACATATTTTCCTTTAGAGGTTTTGAATGCATCTTGAATACGTCCATCGATGTACAAATATCCGTCTTCGTCTAATCGTCCACGGTCTCCGGTGTGTAACCAACCATCTTCGATGACTTCTGCACTTTTCTCTGGATTTTTATAATAACCTTGTAAAATAGAGGGACCTTTTAATAAGATTTCGTGTGTTTCTTCATCAATTCTTAATTGTAAACCATCAATTGGTAATCCAACCGTTCCGGTTTTTTGATTTCCTGGAGGTGTTAAAATCGTAAGACCAGTTGTTTCGGTCATACCATAAACTTCTCGTAAGTGTAATCCTAAATCGGCATACCATTTTTTTAATTCGGGTGGAATAGGAGCAGCCGCTGTAATTGGGTGAACCATGCGTGATAGTCCTAATTTTTGTTTGATTTTTTTCTTTACAATTCCAGAGACAATCGGAATTTTAAATAATAAATCTAAACGTTTTTGTGGCATTTTTTCTAAAACTCCTAATTGGAATTTTGACCATAAATGGGGAACAGTAAACATCAAGGTAGGTTGCGTATCTTGGATATTTTGAACAAACGTATTGATATTTTCTACGAAAGAGATTGTTCCTCCAGTAATCAAACACGCCATTTCAACAGCCATTCGCTCACCAATGTGATTTAAAGGAAGAACGGAAATAAAATGGGCATTCCCAATGATTTCGCGTAAACCAATCACATGTTTTGTCGTTTCAACTTTAATGACATGACGCATGTTGCCATACGTTAAGATTACTCCTTTTGGACTTCCGGTCGTTCCGGATGTAAATAAAATCGTCCAAATATCATCATCAGCAAAAGTTGGTTGATAATCTTTTACCTCAGACGTCTCTATGATTTCATCCCATTTAATTCCTCGATCAATCTTAGAATGACCCGGATGATCTTTAAAGGTAAATATTTCTACATCGGCTGGAATTACTGCCTTAATTTGATCCCATGTTTCTAATTTGCCGACGAATAAGAATTTTGAATCACTTTCTTTTAAAACGACTTCGAATTCCGATGCGTTTAAATTTGGGTAGAAAGGCGTAGAGATTGCCCCTAACATTAAGATTGCTAAATCTGTAATTACCCATTCGGCACAGTTTTTAGAAATAATTCCGACATGTGTATTTTTAGTCACACCTTTTTGTTCTAAGAAATGTGCAAGTTTGCGGGCTTGTTCACCAACTTCTTTGTATGTATAAGTTGTCCATTCGCGGCCTTTTGGCTGGCGAAGAAATACCTCATTTGGTTTTTCTTTTTCCCAATGGAAAAAGAAATCCGTGAATGCGGGATTGTTAAATTGTGGAAATGACATAATAGTGGAAATTTTGTGGTTTTGTGTTATTTCTTGTGGTTATATCCTATAATGTAAATACATCTCCCCAAAGTCTTTGACCGCCGTCAACATACAAGGTTTCTCCCGTAATAAATTTGGCATAAGGACTCGCTAAAAATAATACCGCATGAGCAACATCATCCGTCGATCCTAATTCGTTTACTGGAACTGTTTTGGCAATTCCTTCTACCAATTCCTTTGGATAGCGTTCTAATCCTGTGGATTGGATGATTCCAGGCGCAACCGCATTAATTTTAATGCCTTGTCTTGCCCATTCAATGGCTAATGATTTCGTTAAATTATCTACACCTGCGCGTGCTGCTCCTGTGTGAGACATTCCAGGAAATCCTTTAAAAATATTCGCAATAATGTTGACAATATTTCCTTTCTTTTGTTCTAAGAAGAAAGTATTGGCCATGGTTTGCGTCATATAAAATGTACCGTTTAGATTATTGTTAATCACCGAAGTCCATCCATTGAAAGATAAATCTTTGGCTAATGAAGGGAATTGACCCCCGGCATTATTCACTAATATATCTAAACGTCCATATTTCTCTTTGATGTAATCTGCTAATTGTTGAATTTGTTCTTGTTCGCGAATATCACAGATTTGGTACGTCACTTCTCCTGCATCTTGCAATTTTTCAATCGCTTTTTGCAGTTTTTCTTCGTTACGACCTGTAATCACTACTTTGGCTCCGTTTTCTAAGAATTGTTTCGCAATGCTGAATCCAATTCCACTTCCGCCACCCGTAACTAATACAATTTGGTCTTGAAATGAATCCTGTAAAATCATACTTATGAGATTCTAGGAATGTTTAAAATTTGACGTGTTTCTTCAATAGAAGCAGGTTCTTTTCCTACCATACGAGCTAAACGAACAGCAGCATCAACTAATTCACCGTTTGATTTTGCCATTTCTCCTTCTGGTAAATAGAAGTTATCTTCTAATCCAACACGGAAGTTTCCTCCTAAAGTTAAAGCAGCAGCAGCTAATGCCCATTGCTTACGTCCAATTCCGATAACCTGCCAAACTGAATCTGGTGGTAATGTATTGACTTGATGCACTAAGTTTTGTGTCGTTGGCGCAATTCCTCCTAAAACACCCATTACTAATGAATAGATATATGGTTTTTCCATAATACCCATATCGATAATTGGTAAAGAGTTATTGATATGACCGTTATCGAAACATTCCATTTCTGGACGAGTTCCAGCCGCTTTCATTCTTTCCATAAAGAATTGAATGTCTTTGAATGGATTCGCGAAAACGAAATCGTGGTAAAATTGTTTTTTCTCTTTTGAGTAAATCGCATAATTCATTGAACCCATATTTAATGCTGCCGTTTCTGGCTTTAAAGCATCAATTTGGTGAATACGCTCTTCGTTTGGAATTCCGATTGCTCCAGTAGAATAATTGATGATCACATCTGGACAATGTTTACGCACTTCTTCGTGAATTCTTGTATATGTTTCTACATCATACGCTGGTAATCCATTGTCTTGACGCGCGTGAATGTGAACGATAGACGCCCCAGCTTCTACAGCTAATTTTGCTTCTAATCCAATTTCTTCTGGCGTATATGGAATATATGGACATTGATTTCTGTTTGCTAAGGCTCCAGTTAATGCCGCTGTGATGACTACTTTATTTTTCATTTTTTGTGGTTTTGTGTTTTGATATGTTGTTTTAGTTTATTCTCCTTTCCATTCCGGTTGACGCTTTTCTCTAAAAGCCGCAATTCCTTCTTGTGCATCTTTGGAACCGATGGCTTGCATGAGCATTCCGAATAAATATTCGTTTTCTGCTTTTACGTCTTTTTCTTTTAATTTTTTGTAGGCTGTTAATCCTAGTCGAATGGCGTTCGGTGAGTTTTCGAATAAAGTCGATAAGATTTCGTTTACTTTCTCATCCGTATTCTCTGTTACGTGTGTGATTAATCCATCCGTTAACGCTTCTTCCGCTGAAATACTTTTCCCTGTAATGCACCAATCGATGACTTTACGAGCAGGCATTACTTCCAACAAACTGCTCATGACTTGAAAAGGGTATAAGCCACGCTTCACTTCGGGTAAACCAAATTCTACCGATGGTTTTGCAACGACGTAGTTACAACCTGTCATGATTAACATTCCACCTGCTAATACATTTTTATCGACTTGAGCGATACAAGGTTTTGTTAGATTATTAAAGAACTCATTGATTAAGACTTTATCATTTGGGAATGGAATCGTTGAAACAATTTCTTCCGATCCACCTTGAAATGCTTTTAAATCGGCTCCGGCACAAAAAATATCTCCGTTTGCTTTTAAAACGACTGCCCAAACGTCTTTCGCTTGATTCGCATATTCCAAAGCAAATGCTAATTCATTCACCATATGTGGATGCAAAGCGTTCTTTTTTTCTGGACGATTTAACGTAATCGATAAGGTATGATTTGCTTCTTCAACGATTAAAAATTGAAACGTTTGCTCGTGTAATTTTGCAACTAATTCTGTTTCGAAGTATCCCATTTTATGCAATTTTTAAGAGTAAATAATCCGCTTCGATGCTTTGTGCTTTTTCCACAAAGATTTCTTCTACCACACCATCTTTATCGGCAACCACTGGAATTTCCATTTTCATTGAAGATAAGATAATTAGTGTTTGACCTTCTTTTACTTCGTCACCTACATTCACTCGAATGTCGATGATTTCAGCTGGCATAGGTGAGGTATAACCACCTTCTACCTTTTCTTGTTTTTTTGGAGGGAAACGATCCACATATTTTACATCTAAACTTCCAAAATTTGGATGTTGAATAAAATACGTTTGATCTTTATGTAATACGGTGTATGTTTCTTTTTTACCGTTAATGATCAAATGGATTTGAGCATCTTTAAAATCGATAATAGTAACTTCATAATTTGAATCTCCAATTGAATATGCTAAAGATTTTCCAACGGTACGATAGTTTACTTTTGTTTGATTATCATTGATTTCAAACGTATCCCATTGTCCTTGAGAGAAGCTGTTTCTCCAACCAATTAATGAATGATTATGCTTATTTCTTTCAGCATAACGAGCAGCTGAAACCGCAATTAACGCTTCATTGATGTATGGATCAGTTGACGCTTTTTCAAACGAATAAGATGTTTCTAAGAATTTAGTATGATAATCTCCTGATTGAACGTGCTCATTTTTGATTAAATCCAATAAGAAATCTTGATTCGTCGTTACACCTAAACATTTTGTATGCTCTAATGTATATTGCATCTTACGAAACGCTTCATCACGTGTATTGCCGTGCACGATGATTTTCGCAATCATTGGATCGTAGAATAAAGAAATTTCTGATCCAGATTCAATTCCAGACTCAATTCTTAATCCATCCACTTTTGGTAGTTCGAATAATTCGATTTTACCAGTCGCTGGCATATAATTGTTCGAAGCATCTTCCGCATACAAACGTAATTCCATCGCATAGCCAGAAGATTTTACGTCTTCTTGTTTGATGGCTAAAGCTTTTCCTTCTGCCGAATCAATTTGCATTTTCACTAAGTCTAATCCTGTAATTTCTTCCGTTACGGGATGCTCAACTTGTAAACGTGTATTTACTTCTAAGAAATAGAACGATTCGTCTTTGTCTGAATACACAAACTCTACCGTTCCTGCATTGTCATAGTTTAACGCTTTTGCTACACGACAAGCTATTTCTCCCATTTCCTCTCTTTTCGCTTGTGATAAAATTGGCGACGGAGATTCTTCCAATACTTTTTGGTAACGACGTTGAATTGAACATTCTCTTTCTAATAAATGAATCACATTCCCGTGTTTATCACCAAAAATTTGGAACTCGATATGGCGTGCATTTTCGATGTATTTTTCGATGATTAAATGATCGTCCCCAAAAGCAGATTTAGATTCGCGTTTCGCCGCTTCGATTGCGTTTTCAATTTCGCTTTCGTTGTTGACGATACGCATTCCTTTTCCACCTCCACCAGCAGAAGCTTTTAATAATAAAGGAAATCCAATTTTTAAGGCTTCTTGTGTTAAGGTTTCGATGCTTTGATCGTCTTTATTGTATCCAGGAATAGTAGGAATTTGATGTTCCTCCATAATTTTTTTCGCAATGGATTTAGAACCCATTTGGCGAATTGCATTGGCGTTAGGACCAATAAAAGTTACACCTTCAGCTTCGCAACGTTCTGCGAAATCGGCATTTTCGGATAAGAAACCATAACCTGGGTGGATAGCATCAGCTCCAGATTTTTTAATGATTTCAACTATTTTTTCGACATTGATATACGTATCAGCTGGTTGATTTCCTGGTAAGTGATATGCTTCATCTGCTTGTTTTACAAATAAAGCATCTTGATCAGCATCCGAGAATACAGCGATAGATTTTATCCCCAATTGTTTACACGTACGAATAATACGGCAAGCAATTTCTCCTCGGTTGATAATTATAATGGATTTAATCGATTTCATTTTGTTGTGCATTTTGAGTTTTAAATTACATACGGAAGATTCCAAATTTACCTGAAGCATTAAATGCTTTGTTGTGGATGACTTTCATACAAATTTTTAAGTAGTTGCGTGTTTCCACTGGATTAATGATTCCATCATCAAATTGTTCGCTCGTCGCAAACCAAGCATTTGATTTTTTCTCCGCTTCCATAATCATAAACTGTTGCATCATTTTCGCTTGCTCTTCGTCGTATGGTTTTCCTGTTTTCTCAGCCGCTTCACGTTGGATAATATCCATCACACCTGCTAACTGTTCAGGTCCCATTACGGCGATTTTCGAGTTTGGATACGTAAATAAGAAACGAGGTTGGTACGATTGACCATTCATCGCGTAGTTTCCTGCGCCGTAAGAAGATCCAACCATAATGGTAATTGTTGGTGTTTCACAATTAGAAACTGCATTGATTAATTTCGCACCATTTTTAATGATTCCTTCTTCTTCGTATTTACGACCAACCATAAATCCTGTAATATTCTGTAAAAACAATAAAGGAACATTGGATTGATTACATAACTGAATGAATTGTGCCCCTTTGTTCGCTGATTCAGAGAAAAGAACTCCATTATTTCCGATGATACCGATTTTGTATCCGTTGATGTGTGCCCAACCTGTTACTAATGTATTTCCGTATTCTGGTTTAAATTCAGAGAACTCAGAACCATCTACGATACGCGCAATTAATTCGCGGCAATCGTAAGGCACTTTAATATCTGGACTGATGATGCCTAAAATATCATTTGGATCGTATAAAGGTTCAACTATGGCACATTTATCCGGTTGCATTTCATCCGCTGGACGAATAAATTGAACGATTTCACGTGCAATACGGATTCCATCTACTTCGTCTTCTGCTAAATAATCAGAAACTCCTGAAATTTTAGAATGCATCGCAGCACCTCCTAAACTTTCGTCATCAACTACTTCTTTTGTCGCCATTTTTACTAATGGAGGACCAGCTAAGAATACTTTGGCTTGGTCTTTTACAAAAATGGCATAATCAGACATTCCAGGAACATAAGCTCCACCTGCAGTTGCATTTCCGAAAACAACCGAAATCGTTGGGAAACCTGCTTTAGAACGTCTTGTAATATCACGGAAAGTCGTTCCACCGAAGTTGAAGATTTTTTCTTGTTCTGGTAAATTAGCTCCAGCACTCTCCACTAAATTGATAGTAGGTAATCCGTTTTCCATTGCGATTTCTCCAATACGAATCGACTTTCTTAAGGTCGCATAATCAATAGCTCCACCTTTATTTGTCGCTACGTTAGAAGTAATCATACATAATCTTCCAGAGACTAAACCAATTCCGGCAACTGAAGTTCCTCCAGGTCCGAATCCTTTTCCTTCTAATCCTACTAATGGTAATAATTCTAAAAAGAAACTGTCTTGGTCTAATAATAATTCGACACGTTCTCTGGCTAATAATTTTCCTTTGTCTTTGGCGCGTTGAATGTGCTTTTCAGCACCTTGAAAACGGCTTTCTTCCAGATGAAGATCAAGTTTTTTCAAAAGCTCAAGCATACCTTCTTTGTTCTTTAGGTATTGTTCAGCTTTCGTATTGATTTTAGTTTGAAAGATCATATTTTTTGTGGTTTTGTTTAAATTTTATTTTAGTAATCTTGTACTAAGTTAGAACAAACATACTAAAAAATATTTTTCATTTACAAATTAAATTTTAAAAATATTTTCACTAATATATTGATATACAAAGAATAAATAAACAAAAGATTTAATTATTTAATTAGGACAAAGTTTCAAAAAATTGAAATAATTCTTTTTAAATTAGAACAGAATTACTAATATTGTTGTGCTTGAAAGAATAAAGATGTCAAGGAATACGAAGGATAATATTTTATACAACGCATTAGAGTTGTTTAATACGAGAGGAGAGAGCGAAGTAACATTAAGAGATATTGCTTCAGCTTGTGAAATGAGTTTAGGAAATTTGGCTTATCACTATAAGAATAAGTCCTACATTATTTCAGCATTGTTCAGAAATATGTTGGAAGAACGTAAGCAAATTTTACGTAAAGTAAAAGAATTGCCACGTTTTCAAACACTGAATGATCAATTAGAGCCATTAATTGATTTGAATTACAAATACCGATTTTTCTATTTGGATTCAACGAACATCGAGCGTAATCATCCCACGATTGGTCGTTTACAGAGTCGTTATGCCAAATTCTTGATTCATTATGTGCATTCGGCAATGGAATATACTGTGGCTACTGAAAATATGAAACCTGAAAAAATCAAAGGACATTATATAAAGGTTGCTGAAATCTGTTGGACGTTGTTTAATTTTTCGATTGAACGCACTCGAATTTTAGAAGAATCCAATCACGTCAATGCAAAGGAATTACGATTAATGTTATGGAATGTGATTTATCCTTTGTTAACCGAAAAAGGATTTAAAACCCTTCGAAAAGTATTGGTTCAAGATCTTGAATCACTTTAAAATCAAAACACAAAACCACAAAAAAATAAATAAAGTATGAATGCTTATATCTACGATGCAGTACGAACTGTGAGAGGTAAAGGAAACAAAAATGGAGCCTTACTTCCAATTACTCCGACACAATTAGGAGCGCAGCTTTTAACGCATTTAAAAGACGATAAAAATTTAGATCCAAAATTAGTAGAAGACCTAATGTTAGGTTGTGTTTCTCAGGTAATGGATCAAGGCGCAAATATTGCCAAAACAATTGCTCAAGTTTCGAATTACGGGGATCACTTATGCGGATATACGTTAAACCGTTTTTGTGGTTCAGGATTAGAAGCGATCAATCAAGCAGCAGCTTATACAAAATCGGGGTACAAAAATTTAGTATTAGCAGGTGGAGTAGAAAGTATGTCGCGTGTGGCAATGGGTGCTGATGGTGGAGCAATGGCAGTAGATCCTGCAGCTGCATTATACGGTATGTTTATTCCACAAGGTGTTTCTGCCGATTTAATTGCAACAAGAGAAGGATATTCTCGTCAAGATTTAGATGCTTTTGCTGTTGAGTCGCAAAGAAGAGCGTTGAATGCAGAGAAGAACGGTTATTTCAAATCTAGAATCCCCGTAAAAGATATTAATGGGTTTGATATTTTAACGTACGATGAAAATGTACGTGAATCATCGTTAGAGTCATTGGCTAAATTAAATCCATCGTTCGAAATGATGGGAAAAATGGGCGGATTTGATGCAGTAGCTATCAATCGTTACCCAGAAGTTTCAGAAATTAATCACGTTCATCATCCAGGAAATTCTTCGGCTATTGTCGACGGTGCTGCAGTGGCAATCATCGGAAACGAAGAAGGAGGAAAAGCAGCTGGTTTAACGCCAAGAGCAAAAATTGTTTCGATGGCAATGGTAGGAACTGATCCAACCATTATGTTAACAGGTCCGGTTCCAGCAACCGAATTAGCGCTGAAAAATGCAGGAATGAACATTAATGATATTGATTTATTTGAAGTGAACGAAGCGTTCGCTGCGATTCCAATGTATTTAATGGATAAGTTAAATGTTCACCACGACAAAGTCAATGTTAATGGTGGAGCAATCGCCATGGGACATCCACTTGGAGCTACAGGTTGTATGTTGATGGGAACATTAATCGATGAGTTAGAGCGCCGCGATTTACAAACAGGTTTAGTAACGCTTTGTATAGGTGGTGGAATGGGTATCGCAACGATTATCGAACGTGTTTAACTTTAAATGAAACTGAAATGACAACTAATCAATATTTTACATTAGAAACAGATGAAAATGGAATCGTAATCATCACAATGGATATGAAGGATTATCCTTTTAATATGTTTGTGAGCGATTTCTTAAAATTATACTTCGAAACTTTACAAGTTGAACTAGCAAAACCAGAAGTGAAAGGTTCAATTTTACGTTCGGCTCGTCCAGAATTTATGGCAGGAGCAGACATCAATTTATTATTGAACAAACCTGGAGATGCCGAAGCGTTCTTAAAAGATTTATTAAGCTTCCACGAGCAATCGCTAAAATTAGAAGAGTTCAAAAAACCGATGGTCGTTTTAATTAACGGAAACTGTTTAGGTGGTGGATACGAATTATCATTAATGAATAATCATCGTATCGCTTTATCAGGTTCGTACCAAATCGGATTACCAGAAGCCAAATTAGGATTATTCCCAGGTGGTGGAGGTACCATCAAATTATCTCGTTTATTCGGATTAGAGAAAACAGCTAAAATAGTTTTACAAGGACAAACGTTCCGTCCAGCTGATGCTTTAAAAGAAGGTTTAATTGACGAAATGGTTGATACACCAGAAGAATTATTAGCGAAAGGAAAAGCGTTTATTTTGGCGAATCCACAAGTGGAACAACCTTGGTCGAATCCAAAACATAAAATTCCAGGAGGAGGTTTAAAAACACCATCAGGTTATATGACGATGGTTGGATCAATCGGAAACTTACGTAAAAATTCTTACGGGAATTATCCAGGATTAAACTACGCTTTACAAGCCTTACACGATAGTATCGATTTACCGATGAATCGTGCGTTAGAAATCGAAGCGCGTTATTTTACAAAAGCGTTGTATTCGGATGTAACGACAAACATTATTCGTACAGGATTCTTCGGAATTAACGATGCGAAAAAAGGTAAATCTAAACCAAAAGGATTCGAAAAGAAAACGACTCAAAAATTAGGAATTTTAGGTGCTGGAATGATGGGTGCCGGAATTGCTTATGTTTCGGCGAAAGCGGGAATGGATGTGGTTTTAAAAGATGTTTCGGTTGAAAATGCTGAAAAAGGTAAAGCATACTCAGAAAATTTATTAAAAGGAGCAATAGCAAAAGGTCGTTCGACACAAGAAAAAGCAGATGCACTTTTAAACAAGATATTACCTACAGCTACTGTAGATGATTTAAAAGATTGTGATTTAATCATCGAGGCTGTATTTGAAGACCCTCAATTAAAAGCTATTGTAACAAAAGAAAGTGAACCAATGATTAAATCTGACGGTTTCTTCGCATCTAATACATCAACATTGCCAATTTCTCGTTTAGCAGAAGCTTCTGTCAATCCAGAGAAATTCATTGGTATTCACTTCTTTTCACCGGTCGATAAAATGCCATTGGTTGAAATTATTGTTGGAAAACAAACGTCTGACGAAACATTAGCACACGCAATTGATTATGTGACGCAAATTGGAAAAGTGCCGATTGTCGTGAATGATTCTCACGGATTCTTTACGTCACGTGTATTTGGTTTCTACAATTTCGAAGCTGCGGCAATGGTGTTGGAAGGGATTAATCCACAAACGATTGAAAATGTAGCAAAACAAGCCGGAATGGCAATTGGACCTTTAGCCGTGATGGATGAGGTTTCGATTGAGTTAATCTTACGTGTAATTGCTCAAAAAGAATCGTTAAATGATAACGAAAAACAATTAAAAGATTTCTTCCAAAAAATGGCTGATGCAGGTCGTTTAGGGAAAAAAGTAGGAAAAGGTTTCTACGATTACCCAGAAGGAGGAAAGAAAACACTTTGGAAAAACGAATTCGTTGAAGTCAAAGCAGAACAAACAGTATCGAACGAAGATATTGCGAAGCGTTTAATGCACGCGATGGCTTTAGATAGCTACCGTTGTTTAGAAGAAGGCGTTTTAAACACGACGTTGGATGGAGATATCGGTTCAATGTTAGGTTTAGGTTTCGCACCACATACAGGAGGTGTTTTCTCTTACATTGATATGGTCGGAATCCAACAATTCGTAGCAGATTGTGATCGTTTCTTACCAAACGGAAATCAATGGGAAGTGCCACAATCATTACGCGATTTAGCCGCTCAGAATTTTAAATTCTATACAGGAAATACTCAAAATTGGACAAAAAAATAAGTTTATAAAACACACAAAACCACAAAAAAATGAAATCACTTTATTTTAATGAAGACCACGAATTATTTCGTCAATCGGTAGTTGAATATGTTAATAAAAAGAAACCATTCTTCGACCAATGGGAAGAAGAGCGTCAAGTTCCAAAATCGGTTTGGAAAGAGATGGGAGATATGGGATTCTTAGGTTTAATGTACGATGAAAAGTACGGCGGATCTAATGTCGATTTCTTCTATTCGGTGATCTTAATGGAGGAAATGGCAAAAGCCGGAAATGCTGGTTTATTAGGAGGTTTCTCTGTTCACTCGTATATGGCGACGAACCATATTAATAACATTGGGTCAGAAGAATTAAAACAAAAATATTTAGTACCATCTATTGCAGGTGATATTTTAGGAGCGATTGCTTTTACAGAGCCAAACGCAGGTTCGGATGTACAAGGAATTACAACTTTTGCAAAGAAAGAAGGGGATCATTACATCATCAATGGTTCTAAAACATACATTACAAGCGGATGTTCAGCAGATTATTTCTTAACATTATGTAAGACTGAAGCTGGTTTTGATATTATTGTAATCGATGGTGATGCACCTGGAATTACACGTAATAAATTAAATAAAATCGGTTTACATTCTTCGGATACGGCAGAAATTTTCTTCCAGGATGTAAAAATTCCAACCTCTAATTTAGTTGGAAACGAAGGAATGGGATTCTATTATGTCATGGAGTCTTTCCAATTAGAGCGTTTATGTTGTGCAATTATGGCGATTGGTGCAATGGATACGATTATTACTGAAACACTAGAGTTTATGAAAAATCGTAAAGCCTTTGGTCGTCCAATTGCTTACTTCCAAGTTTTACGTCATCGTCTAGCCGATTATTGTACCGATTTAGAATGTATTCGTTCGTTAACATACGAAACATGTTGGCGTTTTATGAATGGTGAATATGCAATTAAACAAGCCTCAATGTGTAAATTAAAAGCAACAGAATTACAAAACGAAGTGGTAGCTGGATGTTTACAAATGCACGGTGGAGCAGGATATATGGAAGATTATCCAATTGCACGTTATTTCCGTGATGCGCGTGTCGGAACAATTTACGGTGGTTCATCAGAAATTATGCGTGAAATTATCGCTAAAGTAGTCGTGGACGACGTACAATTTGGTAAAGTCTATTAATGTGTTTCTAATATAGATATTTCTTGATTTTTTTATGGTGAAGTCAGAAAATGCGAAAGTAGCAAACGAGGATTGCAGTCCTTGAATGCTACTTTTTTTATAATATAAAAATAATGAATGATGAACATATTAAACGGAATAAAAATACTTGATTTTTCAAGGTTACTTCCAGGTCCAATGGCAACCAAACAATTAATGCAAATGGGCGCGGAAGTCATAAAAATAGAACATCCGAATAAACCAGAGTTAACACGATTAATTCCTCCTTTTGAAGATGGAATATCGGTTTCTTATTTGATGGTGAATAAAGGCAAAGAAGTTCGTCAAATTCAATACGAAACGGAAGAAGGAAGAAATGAAATTTATGAATTGGTAAAAAAAGTGGATGTATTAGTTGAGACATTTCGTCCCGGAACAATGCAAACATTAGGTTTTGATTATGATACTTTAAAAACCATTAATCCGAAATTAATTTATGTTTCCTGTACTTCTTATGGTCAATCTGGACCTTATGCACATTTGGCGGGACACGATCTTAATTTTATGGCGTATTCTGGTTTATTGGCAAATAATGTCAATGCGGATGGAAATATTACGATGCCCTCTTATCAAGTCGCGGATTTATATGGAGGAACGGAGCAAATTATCAATTCGGTTTTGTTAGGAATTATTCAACGTACAAAAACAGCAAAAGGAGATTGGTTTGATGTTTCGATTACGGAAGCAGCATTACCGATGAATGCCCTATTAGCTCCTCCTGTTTGGTACAATGAAAAAGCTCAAGCGTTTGATGTATTAAGTGGTAAACTACCACATTATACTTATTATAAGTGTAAAGATGGAAAGTTCGTAGTCCTTGCAGGATTAGAAGATAAATTTTGGCAAAATCTATGCACGAAATTAGGTCGTGAAGAGTGGAAAAGCGAAAACCTAATGACCTTGATTCACCGTCAAGATATTCGACAAGAATTGATTGATTTATTTTTAACCAAAACTAGAAATGAATGGGTGGAATATTTTCAAGATACAGAAGTATGTTTTTCACCTGTTTTAGAATTTGAAGAAACTTTGACTGATCCGCATTTTGTAACGAAAAAAATTTATGAATATACCGAAGATAGAAAACATATTATCGGTTTTAATCTCGGCATTAAGCAATTGGATTAGTCCATTGTATTTGTTTGTATAATTTGATGTTTAGATGCCTATTTAGGCATCTTTTTGTATTTTGGTAGGATAATTGAAGAATATGATTGTAAAGATTAAAGTATGAGAAGTTTAAGAAAGTTAAGTTTAATTTTATTTGTAGGAATCATCGGATTTTTTGCCACGGGTTGTAATGGTACAACTTCGGTATATGGTTTAGAAAAATCTGGAAAGCATACGCATCACAAAAAACATCCGAAAAAGAAGCCAGGTTATCATACTCGTTATGAGAATCGTAAGCCAATGCCTCCTGGACATAAAAAGAAGGTGTATGGCGATCAATCGGCTAAGCGTCATGCGCCAGGTCAAAACAAATATAAAAAGCATAAAGCGCCAAAACCAAAGAAACATCACAAAGGAAAACATAAATAATAATAAAAGGACGAAACACATGTTTCGTCCTTTCTAACTTTAATATCTAAGAATCGTTTACTTAACGACTTCCATTTCTATATTTAACGTACCAGAATTAACTGATCCGATTTCTTCGAAAGCTGCTCGACTTAAATCTAAAACTCTAGATTTGGTATGAGGGCCTCTATCATTAATCTTTACAATGACAGATTTTCCATTTTTTACGTTAGTAACTTTAACTTTTGTTCCGAATGGTAAAGTTCGGTGTGCTGCTGTCAATTCTTCTTTATCGTAAACTTCACCACTTGAAGTCTTTTTACCGTGAAATTTGTCTGCATACCAAGAAACAATTCCAGTGATTCTGTTTTTTGCTTCTTCTACTACAGCTTCAACTTCATTTGTTGATTTTTCTACTGTAGTTGTTGCAATTTTTAACTCTTTGTCCTTAATTGGATTTTCTGTTAAAATTAACTCAGAGTTAAAATTTTTATTACTCTCAGCTTTTGCTATTGGAGCTATCGTTAGCATTGCTAAAAATGCAAAAATGCTTATTTTCATCCTTTAGATTTTCTGATTACTTTATCTAATATAGGAAACGATTTTAAAAATTCGACATAACTCCTTTTTTTGATGGTGTTATGTATGCATAGTTCTTCTGTATCGTACTGATAGATTGAATTTCAAGAGGTTGTTAAATTATAGTTAAAAAAAATACAGTTTGTTAAAAAAAATAGGAAACTTTTTAAAGATTCCTAGTTAAATTATTGTGTATCAGTGATAAAATCAGATGATTCGGTCAAGATGAGCATTTAAGAAGTTTTTAATCTTTGTTAATTCCATAATTTTTGAAAAAATTGTGGTACGATCTTCGTCTAATAATTCTGTTGATTTGGATTGATCCATTAACATTTTGATTTCGTTTTCCACAAAAATTGTTTTATATCTTAATAATAAATTAAATAGATTTTTTTCTACAGATTCTTCAATACTGGTCACATGAATCCCTTGTTTTTCTTTCCAATTTTCGCTAATCGAATATTTGTCCAACATGAGTGAAGTAGCCAATTGAGAAAGTTCATAATCTTCTGAACGAGAAAAGTACTCTCCCGTACGTAATTCTCCTTGTTCTAATCCTTCTATGACTAAATCGATTATGCGTTGATAAGGAGCATGTGAAAGGGTTAATTCATTATGAAGGAATTGATTAACAATTTCTTCATTTACAGTAGTTTCATACAAATTGTTTTGATCGTCTTTTAATTGAACTTTCAAATTTCCAAATTGCATAATCATTTTAATGATATCTCGCTCAACAATTAAATGTTGATTCACTACTTCATTTTGATTCTTAGTCGCTACAATCTTTAATTTAGAAGGATTGTTGGCAGCAGGTGAAATTGTGGTGTACTGATCAGATGGAGTATTATTTAAACGTTGAGCTAAAGCCTTAAATAAGACTTCTTCTCGTATATCCATAATTTTTGCAGTTTCCATAATATACAATTCACGTTGAATAATATTTGGAATCATGGCAATGGAATTAATGATTTCTCGAATTAACTCCGATTTTTTTGCTGGATCATTTTTCGCTTCATCTAAGAAGATATTGGCTTTGAATTTTATAAAATCCGTAGCTTTTTCTTTAATATAAGCGGATATTTCAGAAGCAGAATGTTTACGCGCAAACGAATCTGGATCTTCTCCTTCCGGAAATAATAATACTTTTACATTTAACTCTTGTTCAAGGATCAAATCAATCCCTCGGAAAGATGCTTTTATTCCCGCTGGATCACCATCATACATGATGACAATGTTTTGAGTCAAACGTTTAATGATTCGAATTTGCTCTTTTGTTAACGCTGTACCCGAACTGGCTACTACATTTTCAATCCCCGCTTGATGCATGGATAATACATCCGTATAACCTTCAACCAAGAAACATTGGTCATTTTTTAAGATGGCTTGCTTGGACTGAAATAAACCATATAAGGTGTTACTCTTGTGGTAAATTTCGTTTTCAGGAGAATTTAGATATTTAGCAGCCTTTATATCATTGCGAAGTATTCGTCCACCAAATCCAATTGGTCTACCTGAAAAACTATAGATTGGAAAAATAACGCGGTCTCTGAATTTATCAAAACGCTTTCCGTCTTCTTTATAGGAAACTAACCCAGAGGCCTCAATGATTTCTTTCGAATAACCTTTCTTTTCTGCATAATCAGCAAAAGCACTCCAAGCATTGGGCGAATATCCTAATTCAAATTTTTTGATGATTTCATTCGTAAAACCACGTTCTTTGAAATAAGACAATCCAATCATTTGACCTTCCTCTGTTTCGTTTAACTGTTGAACAAAGAAATTTTTAGCGACATCTGTTAAAAGATATAAACTCTCTTTTGTTTTTTGAGCCTCAACTTGTTCTGCACTAAAGTCAACATCATCCTCTATTTCGATATTGTAGCGTTTGGCCAACCAACGTAAGGCTTCTGGATAACTGAATTGTTCGATTTCCATTACAAACGATACCACATTTCCACCTTTACCGGTAGAAAAATCTTTCCAGATTTGTTTGGCAGGAGATACGACAAAAGAAGGAGTACGTTCCTCTGAAAATGGGGAAAGTCCTTTAAAATTACTTCCTGCACGTTTTAATTGAACAAAATCTCCAATTACTTCTTCTACACGAGCGGTATTAAAAATTGTATCTATTGTACTTTTAGAAATCAAGGGTATAAATTTTTTTTTAGTCGAATAATAATTCTAGTATTAGATCTAGAGGAATAGATTATTAATGTTTACAAAATTAATTTATATAAATTGATATTATAATAATTTATTCTATAAATCCTGCATCGATTAATTTTAATGAATTCAAATAAGCTGAAAATTAACTTTATTTAGGTGGCGAATTTTTTTTGGTACAATATTCGTTATGTTGCAAATATCATTACAATTAAAGAATTACCTATGAGAAATACTATTTTAAGAATGATGTTTGTTGGAATATTAGCAACTGCATTTACATCTTCTTGCTCAACTACTCTACCAGGAATTACACAACCAACGGATAATAATTCGATTTTAGGAAAATGGGAATTGGATTATATTCAAACAAATGACGGAAAGTCATTAGCTGAAAGTTACCCAATGGGCGCTCCATATTTAAATTTTGTTTCCAATAAAATTTTGAATGCATCAGATGGGTGTAATACATTAAATGGAGGAGTAACTGTATCAAATAATGAAATTTCATTTGGTAATATGGCTGCTACAATGAAAGCATGTGATGGTGTAAACGATCGAGCATTCAGTTCAAAATTACAAGGAATATTGAAATATTCAATTTCGGATGATACATTAACATTAATCCAAGATGATATTGCGATTATGCGTTTCAAAAGACCGATGAATTTACAAGGATCTTGGGTTTTAGAAGAATTTATTGGAAAAGATCGTTCGGCTAAAACTTTAGATCAACGTTTCCCAAATAAAAAACCAACAGTAACTTTCCAAAATGGTCAAATTTCTGGGAATAATGGGTGTAATAACATAACAGGTGGTTATGTTGCAATTGGTAAAACGCTTAAAATAGGGAATATAGCGACTACTCGTATGGCATGTGATGGTGTGGATGAAGTATCATTCAACGAACGCTTTAATGCAGTAGATAGCTACCAAATCGAGAATGGTAAATTGGTTTTATATGCGAATGGTGTAAAAACTATGGTCTTTGGAAATTTAAAACAACCAAGATAATCGTGATAAACCACATCATATATCAGCCGCTCGTATATCGAGTGGCTTTTTTTATTTAGTATATTTGTACATTAAATTTTTAAAATGAAATTTCCAAGAATATATCAATTACAAGAAGTTGCATCGATTATCGACGCAAAATATGTTGGTGATGCTGATTTTCCTGTTCATGGAATAAATGAAATTCATCGTGTAGAAGCAGGAGATATTGTTTTTGTCGATCATCCAAAATACTATGATAAAGCGTTAGAATCTGCAGCAACAATTGTATTAATCAATAAAGAGGTTGAATGTCCACAAGGTAAAGCTTTAATTATATCAGATGATCCTTTCCGTGATTTTGTAAAAATTGGACAGTATTTTTTACCTTTTGAAAAAGCGACAAATCACATTAGCCCTACAGCAGTGATTGGTGAAGGAACAATTATTCAACCTGGAGCATTTATTGGGAATCATGTTACAATTGGTAAAAATTGTGTGATTCATGCGAATGTAACGATTAATGATCATGCAATTATTGGTGATGATGTTATCATTCGTTCGGGAACCGTATTAGGAGCAGATGCTTTTTATTATAAAAAACGTGATACAGGATTTGATCGTTTGAAATCGGTTGGGAATGTAATTATTGAAAACAAAGTCGAAATTGGTGCCAATTGTACAATCGACCGAGGAGTAACAGCTTCTACAATTATTGGAGAGGGGACTATTATGGATAACTTAATTCAAATTGGTCACGATACAGTAATTGGTAAAAAATGTTTAATTGCATCACAAGTTGGAATTGCAGGATGTGTAAATGTAGAAGATGAGGTTTCGATTTGGGGACAAGTTGGAATTACAAGTGGTGTAACCATAGGAGCGAAAGCTGTATTACTTGCGCAAGCAGGGGTAAGCAAATCATTAGAAGGTGGAAAATCTTATTTTGGATATCCGGCGGAGGAAGCAAGAGGATTATATAAAAAGATGGCTGTCACGGAATTAATGGTGAAAGATTTCAAAAGAAAATAATATATTTATTCAAAACCGACATAACGTCGGTTTTTTTTATGATAAAAATCTGCATTCAAATAGAGTGTTTTAGATAAAAACTAGTGTATTTTTTACATTGAATTATTTTTTAATATGATTCAAACTTCTATATTTGTCTAAATTAAAAATCACAATGTCTGTATTAGTAAACAAAGATTCGAGAATAATCGTACAAGGATTCACTGGGAAGGAAGGAACTTTCCACGCTGAGCAAATGATTGAGTACGGAACAAACGTAGTAGGAGGGGTAACACCAGGAAAAGGAGGTCAAACTCACTTAGGATTACCAATCTTCAATACAGTAAAAGATGCAGTTGAACAAGCAGGTGCTGATGTATCAATTATCTTCGTTCCACCAGCATTCGCAGGAGATGCTGTTATGGAAGCTGCTGAAGCAGGAATCAAAGTAATTATTTGTATTACGGAAGGTATTCCAGTAGAAGATATGGTTAAAGTACAAGCGTATGTAGACCAAAGAGATGTTACTTTAATTGGTCCAAACTGTCCAGGAGTAATTACATCTGAAGAAGCTAAAGTTGGTATTATGCCAGGATTTATCTTCAAAAAAGGGAAAGTAGGTATCGTTTCTAAATCAGGAACTTTAACGTACGAAGCTGCTGACCAAGTGGTAAAAGCTGGTTACGGAATTTCTACAGCAATTGGAATTGGTGGTGATCCAATCATTGGAACAACAACAAAAGAAGCTGTTGAATTATTTATGAATGATCCAGAAACAGAATGTATCGTTATGATCGGTGAGATTGGTGGACAGTTAGAAGCTGAAGCTGCTCGTTGGATTAAAGAAAATGGTACGAAACCAGTCGTAGGATTTATTGCAGGACAAACAGCTCCTAAAGGTCGTACAATGGGACATGCAGGTGCTATCGTAGGTGGTGCGGATGATACTGCTCAAGCAAAGATGGCAATTATGGAAGAATGTGGAATCCACGTTGTGGCTTCTCCAGCGGACATTGGTGCTACAGTTGCTAAAGTATTAGGATAATCTTTAGAAAATAGATTTAGTTTATATAGAAAAGGAGAACCATTTGGTTCTCCTTTTTGTATGTCAATTATTCTGCAGTTGCTTTAGCAGCTTTGCGAAATAAATATTTTCCATAAAGGTGACGTTTAGCAAAGCGACTCGCAGAATCAGCGTTACACATTTTACCAAATACATTTTTAGGAACACCTAAATATTCAAATGTAGTACCATCCAAGTGAATAACTGTTAACGTTTGTTTTTCCAGATAGAAATCTTTAATAATGTAATTATTAAATGTCTCATTATATTCTGCTTGTAACTTTTCGTGCGTTTCGTTATTGATACTAACTAAGAAGTGATAGGCTTCAATGACTTTCTTGCTTCGTTCTTCAGCAGCAAGGCGTCCTGGCTCATCATCTACGAATTTATCTGGATGCGCTTCTTTCATCGCGTTACGGTAAATTGTTTTTAATGCTTTTAATGTGACATCTTTATCAACTTCTAGTAACTTTCTGTATTCAATAACTCTTTTCATATAATATAATACCCTAAAATGGCGTGCAAAAGTAGGGCTTTAATTTTACTTTATCATCCTCAAAGCCATTCGTTGTGAAAATATTATGAGTAAAGAGAATTCAATCGATATAATGAATGTCCTATGCCAAACAATGGAGTGATGATAATAATTAAATTAAAAAAAGAATGATCTGGTTCTTCTAAATTTGCATCCAATAGAAACTCGTTCAGATATTTTATTTTTTTAATTGTAACCATATCTCTATTGATAAAATGAGAAGAAAAATAAGGTTGAGTGATTAAATGATGAGCATAATTAAATTCATTCGCATCCACGAAAAGGGTAATGTAGTCTTTCGCGCTCAACAATTTCTCGCGATTAACTTTTGGATAATCTCGTGTACGAACAACGAACATTTTTTTATAACCTTTTAGAAAAATTCGATATTGATAGGTCTTGTTTTTTGTGGATTCTTGAATATATTCTTCGGGAGGATAAGTCATTTTCCCTTGAATTTCTTTTAGCGTATTGGTTTGTGGGATAAAATATTGTTCCAAATTGAAACCTACTGAAAATATAAAAATTGTAATACAAATAAATAGATAAACCAATAGATGTCCTTTAGTTTCAAATTTTTCGTTTGATGGATAATTATAATCAGTAGAGTTGGAATGTTGTTCCAAATAACCTACTAATTCCTCAAAAAGATAAGGGTTGTGGTATTGATTGAATGAATAAACTTTCCGATTTTGATCAAACAATTGAATTTGTTGATATTCCGCGGGTTTAATATAATCTTTACTATTCTTCGAAGATTGTATGATGACATTATAGTAATCGAAGGATATGGATTTTTTTAACCATAAAAATTGAATGTGAAGTTGACGAGGTGAGAAGTGGTAAACTTCTTTTTGTTGACCTAACCAAAAATAAAGTTGCACACCAACTAGAATGGATAAGAAAAAAAAATTATCCCATTCGATAAAATTAGTGAATACAAGGATGATATATAACACAACAGAAATTAGGGATATATTGCGCCATAAGTCTCTATCTGTGGTATACGGAATAAAATTTGTTTTAAAAATCATAAATAAAAAAACGGACTTACGTCCGTTTTCGTATATTATTCGATATCGAATTCATCGCTACGATCTTCGTCATCGTCTTCGTCATCATCTTCATAATGCGTAAGGTTTTCGATGAAAATAGTATATAATCTTGGACAAATAGCCTGATACGTTGTGATGTTATCTTCTTCCCAATTCAATTCGATTTCAGGATAGTTTTCTTCGAAATAATGAAAATTTTCATAATCAATATAATCATGAATGTCTTTTTCAAAAACTTTAAGAAAAGCCTCGTTTGCAATACTTCCAAACATTTCAAATTCATACAGATCATCTTCATTAAATCCGTCTTCAAAATATTTGGCTAAATTGTCTGGATCCATCATGGCATCCGTAAAAATTTGTTTGCCTTGAGAAATTAACCATAATCTGAAATATTGAAAACCATCATCTGAACAACCGTCATTCATGATTGTTGCTGCACACCATAGTTCACTTTGGTACGATTGATACATAAAAAATTCAGTACGCAATCTAAACCCAATAATATCTTCAGCAGTTAATAAACTTAATTCATTGATTAAGTTTTCTTCTTGTTGCTCTAAAGTATCTGCAGTTGATAATGAGTTTTCGATGATTTGCCAATACAAATCAATGTCTAACATCTCAGAAATTTTTTCTGTGGGTAATGATGCAGATGAATTAAATAAATTGTCTAAAAAACTCATATTCTATATAATGTTATTCAATAATATGTGGTACAAATCGACTTTTATCTGTTGTAATGATTTGATCACTTTCTCTTATAGTAATACCACAAGATTCCTGACCAATAATCCAACTTCCAATAATCGAATATCCTGTTTCCTCTTGATGAAGTTCGGCTAAAGCTTGATAAATAAATCCTTCTTCACCGTATTCACCTGTGCTATGTTCTACCAATTGGTCGTTTTTGTAAACTTCGATGTTTGCTCCTTCACGAGATAACAAAGGTTTCTTTACATAATCCTTCAGTTGATGAGGTTGTTCAAAATAACTTTCTAACAATAACGGATGATTTGGATAGAGTTCCCATAATACAGCTAAAATGGCTTTGTTGGATAAAATCATTTTCCAAGCTGGTTCAATCCAATTGGCTTTTATTTCATCATTTTTTATATTATAGGCAAACATTTCATTGACCATCCATTCCCAAGGATATAATTTAAAAATATCTGTAATTGGTTCTTCTTCTAAATCTACAAAATTTATGTTATTCCAACCAATATCATCGATATAAATTAATTTGGTTGTGATACCTGCTTGTATGGCACAGTCTCTTAAATATTCAACATTCGTAAGGTCTTCTAAGGATTCTCTTACACATGTAAAATGCAGTATATCACCTTTTAAATAAGGTTTTAGCATTTTCCAAGTTTCGATTAATTTATCATGTACCGCATTAAATTGATCTTTTGTATCCCCAAAATAATTTTCCATCCAAAGCCATTGCACTACTCCACACTCAAATAATGAGGTTGGCGTATCGGCATTAAATTCTAAAAGCTTCAATTGTTTGTGTTGATCAAATGCAAAATCAAATCTTCCGTAGATGCTTGGAGTATCATTTTCCCAAGAATCAATTAAATAAGGTTGAATAAATTTTGGGATTTTAAACTCATCCAATCGATTGTTTTGAATCACATGTTCTACGGCATTGATACACATTTCCCACAATTGGTTTGATGCTTCAAAAATAGAATCAGCTTCCTTTTCAGTGAGTGAGAAATAATAATCTTCAACCCAATAGGTTTTATTTTGTTCATCAGTATGATATCCAAATCCTATGTTTTCTAATCGTTCTTGCCAATTAGCGTCCTTCTGTAAACGTTTTAATTCCATTTTATGTTTTATGATGATACAGTTCGGGAAGAAGAGGATTTACCAAATCCGCCACGTACAGTCTGACCTTTTAAAGCATTTGCTTTTGCTGTATTTGTTCCAACATTAGATTGTTGATGAAGTCCTGGGCTTGCATAACCCATTCCTCCTGAAAGACTACGAAATGCCATAAACCACAATAAAGATGATCCCATAGAACCCATTCCTCCATTATGATTTTGTTGCGCATAGTTTTCTGTAACGTCTGTATATGGAGCAGTTGAGTCTGCACGCATATAAACTTTTTGTGCATTATTAGTAACGGCTGGTGCATCTTCCACTTTTTTCATGCAAGAGGCTAAAACCGATGAAACCAATACTAAGGTAACCACTTTGCTTGCTTTTTTACTTTTTTGATTCATAGCTTTTTTATTGGATGGTAACATAAATTGGAACAGATGTATTCGCTGAATCAATGATCGGAGCTTTGGCTGTCACCAGTGTATCAATTTTTTCTCCAATGATTTGATTATTTGCCCAAATTTTCTGTTTGGTAATATGTAAAGTAGAATCTCCAATCGTTTTGGTTGTCAAAATCACTTCTCGTGCTGATTTTTGATCCAATTGTTCTAAATTTTGTTCAGGTGTATTTTCCGTCTGACATGCGATAAAGAATGGTGCGATTAGAGCACTAAATACTAATTTTTTCATAATGATTTTGATCTCTAACAAATTTACATTTTTCCCATAAAAAAAGCACCTTCTCTAAAGAAAGTGCTTTAAAATATCTGATTGCTGTTGATTATCCAACTAAAGTTTCAGTTTCTGCTTTTTTCATAGAACCTGTTTGTTTTAAACGTGTGTGCCATGAGAAAGCTTCTTCTAAAATGTGAGGAGTTTGTCCACCTCTTTCAGCACAAGCTCTTTCGAAGTAAGACATTAACTCTTGTTTATAATCTGGGTGAACACAGTTGTTAATGATTTCGATCGCTCTTTCACGTGGAGCTAAACCTCTTAAATCAGCTAAACCTTGTTCTGTAACGATAATATCAACGTCATGTTCTGTGTGGTCTACGTGAGATACCATAGGAACAATAGAAGAAATATTTCCACCTTTAGCTATAGAAGCTGTTACGAAAATTGAAATATAAGCATTACGAGCAAAATCACCAGAACCTCCAATACCATTCATCATATGTGTTCCTGATACGTGTGTAGAGTTTACATTACCATAGATATCACATTCTAATGATGTATTAATTCCAATGATACCTAAACGACGGATAACTTCTGCTGAATTTGAAATCGCTTGTGGACGTAAACAAATTTTATCTTTGTAAAATTCGATGTTACCCATTACACGATCGTAACATTCTTGAGAAACAGTCATTGAAGATGCTGAAGCGAAATTCATTTTTCCTGAATCAATTAAATCGAATGTTGAATCTTGTAAAACTTCAGAATACATCACTAAGTTTTCAAAATCAGAGTGCTCTAACCCACCTAATACAGCGTTAGCAACTTTTCCGATTCCACATTGTAATGGCATTAATTCTTTTGTTAATCGTCCTGCCTCAACTTCTTTTTCAAAGAAATTTACAATGTTTTTAGCAATAGCAGATGTTGCTTCGTCAGCAGGAACAATATCACCAGCCATATCGTGAATATCGTGGAAAACGATACCTACAACTTTAGATGGATCAATTTTAATTGAGTCTGTTCCAATTTTAGAATCACATGAAGTAATATTAATAGGAGTACGAGATCCATAAGCTTCTACTTTATAAATATCGTGTACTCCGCGAATAGAAGTAGGGATAGAAGTATTAATCTCTAAGATAATTTTGTCTGCACTTTCAGCAATATCTACGTTGTTACCTACAGAAGTTGTAGGAACGATAGAACCATCTTCTAAAATTTCAGTTACTTCTAATACAGCAATGTCAATTTTAAATTCACCATTTAAAATATGTTCTGCTGTTTCTCCTAAGTGTTGGTCAATGAATAATACATTACCAGCATTTATATTTTTACGTAAAACAGTATCTACTTGGAAAGGTAAACGTTTTTTTAACGCACCACTTTCAGCTAACGCAGCATCTGTTCCGTGACCTAAAGAAGCACCTGTAATTAAAGTAATTTCTAAATCTTCCGATTTAGCACGCTCTGCAACAGCTTTTAAAACTACTTTTGTATCACCACCTCTAGTAAAGCCACTGGCACCAACGACCATACCATTCTCAAAAAACTGAGCTGATTCTTGGGCAGTCATTACCTTTGACTGTAGGTCAGTTAATTTAATTCTTTCTAACATAATGCAACTTTTTTCTTTACTTTTCAATAATTATACCTTTATTTCTAAAGGGAATTACAAAATTTAGAAAATATTAACGGGTAGCAATATTAAAAAAAGACAATTATTTATCAAAAAAAGACATATTTATTTGTGTATTTTGTACAATATATCAAATAAAGTATTATCTTAGTTTTAACTTATACAAAGCTATGAATATAAACCTAGATACTAAATTAGACACACGTTATTACTTAACAGAAATTGATAAAAATCCAAACTCAATCTTCTGTTATCATAAAGAAATATCGGAAGCTTATGTGGTTGAGCATAAACACGATAAAGGGCAATTTCTTTATTGTGAAGGTGGGATAGTTTACGTAAAGATAGGGAAGGATACGTACTATTTACCTGCTCGACACTTTATGTGGATACCTCCAGGCGCTGAACATAGTATACACCCAAATACACCAGATGTGATAATGAGGAACTTATATTTTCCGATATCAGAGTTGGATCATGTATTTTTTAAGAGAGTAGGAATTTACCCTGCAGATGGATTATTGTTAGAACTACTATTATTTTCTAACAAATGGATGGGAGATATTACAAATGAACAACGCAGTGATTATATTGTGGCACAAGCGTTTAAGGAATTATTGCCTCGAATTAGTAAAAATAGTTTAAAATTAACGTTGCCATTACCTTCTGATGAACGACTAAAAAAGATTGTTCAATTCTTGGAAGATAATATGGATACTTCGATCACAATGAAGAAAATTACTGCTGAATTTGGTTTCAGTGAACGATCATTGTCACGATTATTCCAAAAAGATTTACAAATGACTTTTGTACAATATTTCACAATTTTGAGAATGTTACGTGCTTTAAAATTATTAATTGACGGAACATATTCGATCAGTGAAATTTCATTAATGGTAGGATATAACAGTTTACCAACTTTTAGTAATACGTTCCAGAAAGTAATTGGAGTTCGTCCAACAGATTATTCAAAAAAGAAAGATATCTTATAATATAAATGAAAATATACCAAATTAGTGGGTTAGGTGCAAATGGAAATGCGTTTAGAAATCTACAATTAGAAAAAGATTTCGAACAAATATATGTGCCTTGGCTAAATCCAGAAAAGGAGGAGACTTTAGCCCATTATACGGAAAGAATGTTAGATCATATTAATCCCACAGAAGATTTTCTTCTGATGGGATTATCTTTTGGTGGGATAATCGTACAAGAAATGAATCGTTTTGTTAACCCAAAACATACGTTCTTAATTTCAACGGTAAAGAATAGAGAAGAATTACCTTTATTATTTAGATTTTCTTCTCGTACCAATGCACATAAAGTTATTCCAATGAGTTTTTTAACTTCGGATCATGTGTTTTCTTACATGATGTTGCGCAAATTGTATTACACCAAAAAACAAGATGCATTGGATGATATTTTCGAATTTAAAGACCCTGAATATCTCCGTTGGTCGATTCATAAGATTGTGAATTGGAAACATTCTGAAGCTTACAAAGAAGAAAATTTAACGCATATCCATGGCAACAAAGACATTGTTTTTCCGATTGGGAATATCAAGGATTGTCAAGTAATTGATGGTGGAACACACATCATGGTGATGCAAAAACCAAAAGCTGTGAGCAAAGAAATTAATCAAGTTTTGATTCAATTATAAAAAAATAGTCACCCTTTTGGATGACTATTTTATGATTATATTTTAATCTTCTATATTTTCTTCGAAGTATGATTTTTCAAGTGCTGAATTATCAGCATTAATTACGTCAAATTCTCCGATTTTAGTTCGTCTTAAAGCAGTTAAATATCCACCAGAATTTAATGCTTTTCCAAAATCAAATGCTAAAGAACGAATGTAAGTTCCTTTCGAACATTTTACTTCGAAATCAACAAATGGTAAATCGATTTTAGTGATTTTAAATTCTTCAATGGTAATTTGACGAGATTTTCTTTCAATTTCCTGTCCTTCACGTGCTAATTCGTACAAACGTTTACCATCCACTTTAATGGCAGAGTGCATAGGAGGGAATTGTTCAATTTCTCCAATAAATTGTTTTGTCGTTTCGTGAATTAATTCTTCTGTAATATGTTCTGTAGGAAATGTTTGATTTTCTTCAGATTCTAAATCATATGTTGGTGTTGTTACACCTAATTTAATTGTTCCGGTATAGACTTTTTCTTGCGCCTGAAATTCGTCAATACGTTTGGTCCATTTCCCTGTACAAATTAATAATAAACCTGTTGCTTTAGGATCTAAAGTTCCGGCATGACCAACCTTTATCTTTTTAAGATTATACGCTTTACGAATATTCCAACGAATTTTATTTACAGCATCAAAAGAAGTCCAGTCTAATGGTTTATCAATCAAAAAAACGTGCCCTTCTTGTATCTTTTCTACATTCATAATTTTATTGTTGAATCATTGTGGTTTCAACAGTTGTAGGTTTGTTGTCTTCAGAAGAAGTTTGCGGATTGTTCCAAAAATAGATTAATAAGAATATTCCAATAACAATTCTGTACCATCCCCAAAATTTGAATCCGTATTTAGTTAATACAGAAATAAATGTTTTAACAGCGATTAAAGCAACCACAAATGCAACCACATTTCCGATTAAGAATAAGATAATATGTTCTTGATCTTGAAGAATCATTTCGTAACCTTTCATCGGATTAGCTGTGTTTTCGCCCCATGTTTTTACAAAAACAGAATACACAGTAACAGCTAACATAGTAGGAACAGCTAAAAAGAAAGAAAATTCTGCTGCAGCTTTACGAGATAAACCTTGTGTCATACCACCAATAATAGAAGCCGCAGAACGAGAAGTACCTGGCATCATTGCTAAACATTGCCAAAAACCAATTGTTAATGCTTTTTTAATGGTAATTTCTTTTTCATCATCAATTTTAGGGTTTTTAAACCATTTATCTACAAATAGTAAAATGATTCCACCAAAAACTAACATTCCTGAAATAGCAACTTGATTTCCTAAAACTGCTTCGATTTTATCATCAAATAATTTTCCTAAAATTAATGCTGGAATTACAGCAATAGCAAGTTTGATATAAAAATTGAAATTAAAATTCTCGAAATTGAAGAACTTTTTCCAATACAGTACAACGATCGATAAAATTGCTCCAAATTGAATTGACACTTGGAACATTTTTAAAAATTCACTTTCAGGTAGCCCCATAAGTGCGGCTGTAAATCCCATGTGAGCTGTTGAAGATATTGGTAAATATTCTGTTAATCCTTCTACAATAGCAATGATGATTGCTTCTAAAGTGTTCATTATTTTTCTTTATTCGGGTTGATTAAAATGGCATAAATTTCCACGATGAAACCTGAAATTACTAAAAATGGAGCTAAACGAATTCTGCGCCATGAATAGATGTCTTCGTTCCAATAAGTTGGGTCAAAAGTTCCATCAGGTGTCGTATTTGCATCTGCACCAGTCATTAAGATAAATCCTAAAGCAATTAATGCGATTCCTACACCCATCCAAATGTAATTGCGTTTTCCAAATAAAAAGGTAAAATCAGAACCCTTAGAAGATTCTGATTTTGTAATATTTTGTTTATGAATTGTACTCATTAGTATAATTGGTCAGTTTTTAATCGTAAATATCTCCAAGCTGCAAATAAAGTACTGAATAGAGCGATTAATACGCCTAATCCAACTAATACAGCAATTAAATATCCAAATTGTGGATTCCATAATAATAAACCGATACGTGTAGCCAATAAGTACCATAAGATTCCGATACCGATAATGGCAATTACAGCCGCTAATAATCCTAATAAAGCACCTTCTAATAAGAAAGGTTTCATAATAAATCGGCGACGTGCCCCAACTAATTGCATCGTTTTGATGCTAAAACGTTTGGCGTAAATTTTAAGACGAATCGAGTTATTGATTAAAATAATTACAATGACTAAGAAAATTCCAGCAAAAATCATTAACCAAAACGTAATGGTATTAATACTCTTGTGGATGGCCATCATAGCTTCACGATCACTCTTTACTTCATCAATGATTGGATTTGCACTTAATTTGGTCATAATCGAATCGATTTGTTCAATCGAATTGATTTTTTTAGGATCCAACGTGATTTGTACCGATGGCGGATAAATATTAGCCTCAAATATTTCTTGATCATTGATCCCTAAATCAAGTTTAGCAATCTTAGAAGCTTCTTCTTTACTAATGTATTTTGTTGCTTCTACGAAGTCATATTTTAATTTTAAGGAATCGATATATTCCTGTTGCATTGAAAATTCCTTGTCTTTTAATTTAGGATCATCAACATCATTAAAATAAGCTTCAATTTTTAATTCTCTTTTTAGATGTTCTGCGTAACTTTGTGCATTAATTACAATTAATCCAAATACACCTAATAAAAATAAAACTAAAGATATACTAATAACGACTGTTATGTTAGATGAGCGAAGTCTTCCTTTCTCAAATTTATCGTTCGTTTTTGACATTTGGGCTATTTTTGGGGCTAAGATAAAAAAAACTTATTTCGAAACATACATTATGCCAACGAAATTGGTTAAAGAAAATATAAAATTTAAAGAAATTTGAAAGTAAAAGCAAAAAAACATTTAGGTCAACATTTTTTGAATGATGAGAATATTGCACGTGATATTGCCGAGGGATTAACTTGGGAAGGATATGACCGTGTGTTAGAGATTGGTCCAGGAATGGGAGTGTTGACTAAATATATCTTACAAGCAAAAAGAAATATTGAGGTAGTGGAAATCGATACCGAATCTGTAGAGTATCTACAAGAAGTGTATCAACCATTTTATCCTGGTTTCAAGATCCATTCGGAGGATTTCTTGAAGATGAATTTTGCTGAAAAATTTAATGAACAAGTAGCTATTTTAGGAAACTTCCCTTATAATATTTCTTCACAGATTATTTTTAAAGCTTTAGAAGAACGTGAAACGGTTCCTGAATTATGCGGAATGTTCCAAAAAGAAGTGGCCGAACGTATAGCTTCTAAAAAAGGAACCAAAGATTATGGTATACTTTCTGTATTAGCACAAGCATACTATAAATGTGATTACCTTTTTACAGTTCCTGAAAACGTTTTTACACCTCCACCAAAAGTGAAGTCAGGTGTCATTATTATGAAACGTTACCGAACTGAAATTGAAGGAATCACACAAGAACGTTTTTTCCAAGTGGTAAAAGCAGGTTTTGGGCAACGCCGTAAAACCTTAAGAAATGCTTTAAAATCTTTAGGAATTCCAGAACAATTAAACGATCATGAATTCTTAAATTTACGCGCTGAACAGTTGTCAGTAGAAGATTTTATCGAGTTAACTAAATTGATGCAATAAGCTTATGAATGTAGAAATTACAAAAGACTTTATCGGAGTACTTATAGAAAAAATTAATGAACAAAATGCGAAAGCAGTCAAGGAAATGTTGGATGGATTACATCCCGCCGATATTGCCGAATTGTTTGATGAACTTTCTACCAAAGAGCAAGCTTTTGTAATTGATCTTTTAGAAAATGACACTTCCGCTGATATTCTTTTAGAATTAGAAGAGGATGATCGTAAAAAAATCTTACATACATTTTCGGCTAAAGAAATTGCGAATGAAGTAATTAATGAAATGGATACCGATGATGCGGTGGATATCATTAATGAACTTTCAGATCGCAAGAAGAATGAAGTTATCGCACAAATCGAAGATAAAGAACAAGCAAAGGAAATTGTTGAGTTACTTCGTTATGATGAAGATACGGCCGGAGGTTTAATGGGGAAGGAGCTGATCAAAGTGAATAAAGGCTGGTCGGTTATTACTGCAATTAAACAAATGCGTAAGCAAGCGGAAGAATTAGAAGAGGTTTTTTCAATTTATGTCGTTGATGATGATGATGTCTTATTAGGAACTTTATCGCTAAAAAAATTCTTAACGACTTCTGCCAATACCAAAGTAGAGGATGTATACAATGATAAGATTCAATATGTGAATATTGATACACCTGATTTGGAAGTTGCGAAAGTAATAGAAAAGTATGATTTATATGAAGTTCCAGTAATTGATGAATTGAAACGTTTAGTTGGTGTAATTACAGTGGATGACGTATTAGACGTGATTCGAGAAGAAGCGGAAGAAAATTATCAATTAGCAGCCGGGATTACTCAAAACGTCGATTCAGATGACAGCATCTTAAAATTAACAAAAGCCCGTTTACCTTGGTTAATGATTGGGATGTTAGGAGGTTTAGGTGCAGCGTCAATCATGTCTGGCTTCGAATCCGCTTTAGAAAAATATACCATTTTATTGATGTTCGTTCCATTAATCCAATCTACGGCAGGGAATGTTGGGATTCAATCTTCTGCTATTGTGGTTCAGGGGCTAGCGAATGGTTCAATTAAAGGCGGGATTTTTAAACGATTAGGTAAAGAATTTTTATTGGGATTATTAAATGGTCTTGGTATTGCCTTAGTGGTTTTATTAATTACTCATTTTGTTTTCGGTACATCTTATTATGTATCAATGACGATATGTGTTGCATTGGTTGCTGTAATTATTAACGCAGCGATTATTGGGACGTTTATTCCAATTTTTTTAAATGGTCGAGGCATTGATCCTGCGGTTTCTACGGGACCATTTATTACCACAAGTAATGATATTTTAGGTGTGTTTATCTATTTTATGATTGCCAAATCAATTTTAGGGTTTTAAACGATAACTTAGTTATATAAAAATTAAAAAGCCGATTGCATAGCAATCGGCTTTTTTTATCGCTTCAATGAAATTTTAAAAGTTGTTCCCTTTTCTTTTGAAGATTCAGAAACATAAATTTTACCACGGTGATAATCTTCAATAATTCGTTTTGCTAATGAAAGTCCTAAGCCCCAACCTCTTTTTTTGGTTGTAAAACCCGGTTGAAAAATTTTCTTTTGAATTTTTTGTGGAATTCCGGGACCAGTATCTTTAATCGATGTAACAATAAATTGACCTTCTTGCTGAATTTCAATATCAAGTACGCCTTTATTTTGCATCGCATCAGCGGCATTTTTAATTAAATTTTCCAATACCCAACTGTATAATAAAGGATTAAATTTTACATTGATTTCTTCATAATCGGTGATGAAATTTATTTCGATCCCTTGACTAATACGTTCACGTAAATAATGAAGTGTTGATTGAGTTGCATCGATAAGGTTAATGGTTTGCAATTCTGCAGTTGATCCAATTTTAGAAAATCGTTCAGCTATATGTTTTAGTCGATTAATATCCTTTTCAATCTCTTGGATAGGCGTTTGATCAATCTCTTCAAATTTTAATAATTCGACCCATCCCATCAAAGAAGATAGAGGCGTACCAATTTGATGAGCTGTTTCTTTGGCCATACCTGCCCATAAATAACTTTTTTCAGTATCTCGAATGGTTTTAAAATACCAATACGAAAACAAGAAAAACAAAAGGATAAGTGCAATGATGATGAATGGGAAATATTGTAATTGATTTAATAATTTAGAGTTGGAGTAATACACATGGTTTTTTCCATCTGGTAAATCAATCTCCACATGCATGTTTTGATGAATAATTTTCTCAGCATATTTTCTCAACTTGATTGAATCTTCTGTAATTTCAGAATCAATATTTTTAGTGAAGTTGATATTGTTTTTTTCATCAATCAGAATGACAGGAATGGTGGAATTATCTTCGATTAAACGAAATAAAAAATCTTGAGTTTTAGGATCAATATATTCTGTTTGACTGATTAACTCTAACGATTTCGCATAATTTTCAATTTTTGATTTTTCGACTTGCTTCAATTGGGTGACAATTTGGAGCGAAACCCATATCGTTAGCGCGAAAATTATACAGATTAAAATGAAGCCAATCCATTGATTGGGTAGTTTTTTGCTTAAATATTCGTACATAAAAATCTGAAAAATTTCAAATATTAATATCAAATGTAATAATTATTTGATTATAATATATTTTTATGGCGAGATAAGATAAATATGATGAAAGTAATTTTTTTAAAATAGTTAAATGCTTTACTTTTGTCTCTAAATCTCATAGAGAGTAAAATTTATGGATCGTTTTTCATTTTTAAACGCCGCCCATATCGAGTTTATAGGCGACTTATATGACCAGTATATCCAATATCCGGATAGTGTAGAACCTAGTTGGAAAGCATTTTTCCAAGGGTATGATTTCGCAAACGCGACTTATGATGGAGAGCCATTGTTTGTAGCTTCAGCTCCTGCAAGAGAGACTAAAGTTGTACAGCAAGTGGTAAATCCAGCTGTAGCTCCGCAAATTTCTGAGAATGTTCAGAAGGAATTCAAGGTTATTAACTTAATTAATGCTTACCGTACAAGAGGGCATTTATTTACAAAAACTAACCCTGTTAGAGAGCGCAGAAAGTGGGAACCAACATTAGCTTTAGAAAACTTCGGTTTATCTCAAGCTGATTTAAACCAAACTTTCACAGCAGGAGAAATCTTAGGAATTGGTGGTGCAATCACTTTAAAAGAGATCATCAACCATTTAGAAGAAATGTACTGTGATTCTATCGGAGTAGAGTACATGTATGTTAGAGAACCTCAGAAAATCGAGTGGATTCAGCATTGGTTAAACCAAAACTTAAACCACCCAAAATTATCGAAGGAAGAAAAAGAGAGAATTTTATTTAAGTTAAATCAAGCAACTGCTTTTGAAAACTTCTTAAATACAAAATACGTTGGACAAAAACGTTTCTCTGTTGAAGGTAATGAATCTTTAATCCCAGGATTAGATACATTAATCAACCGTTCTTCTGATTTAGGTGTTGAAGAAGTAATCGTAGGTATGGCTCACCGTGGTCGTCTTAACGTATTAGCAAACATCTTTGGAAAATCTTATTCTCAAATCTTCTCTGAGTTCGAAGGTAAAGCTTTCGACACTGATTTAGTTGCAGGCGATGTGAAATATCACATGGGATCTACAAACAAGATTCAAGCAATTAATGGTAAAGAAATCAAAATTAACTTAGCGCCAAACCCATCTCACTTAGAAACTGTAGATGCAGTTGTTGAAGGGATTACTCGTGCTAAAGCTGAAACAGATTATAACGAAGACTACTCTAAAATCTTACCTGTATTAATCCATGGTGATGCTGCTGTAGCTGGACAAGGTATCGTGTACGAAGTATTACAAATGATGTCTTTAGAAGGATACAAAACAGGAGGTACAGTTCACGTTGTGGTAAATAACCAAATTGGTTTCACAACGAACTATTTAGATTCTCGTTCGTCAACATATTGTACAGATATTGCTAAAGTAACTTTATCACCAGTATTACATGTAAATGCTGATGATGCTGAAGCAGTAGTACACGCTTTCCGTTTTGCAGCAGATTACCGTGCAAAATTCGGACAAGATGTATTCATTGACTTATTAGGTTACCGTAAATATGGACACAACGAAGGTGATGAGCCTAAGTTCACACAACCTAAATTATACGATATCATCGCAAAACACCCAAATCCACGTCAAATTTATTTAGATAAATTATTAAAAGAAGGTGCGATTGGAGAAGATATCGTTAAACAAAAAGAAGAAGAATTTAAAGCTTTATTAGAAGAAAACTTTGCAGCTTCTAAAGAGATTGAACGTAATAAATTATTCCCTTTCATGCCAGAAGAATGGGAAGATTACACAATTGCTGAAGGGGATAAAGTATTCGAAAAAGTAAATACAGCTTACGATGCTGAAGCATTGAAAGAAATTGCTAAGAAAATTTCTACAATTCCTGCAGATAAAAAATTCATTCGTAAAATTGTTCGTTTAGTAGAAGGACGTGCAAAAATGATCGAAGAAGATAAAATCGATTGGGGATTAGGAGAAGCATTAGCATTTGGATCAATCTTAAAAGATGGACGTGATATCCGTTTATCAGGAGAAGACGTTCAACGTGGTACTTTCTCTCATCGTCACGCAGTAATTAAAACTGAAGACACAGAAGAAAAAGTAACATTATTAAATCACATCGCAGAAGAGCAAGGGAAATTTAGAGTATACAACTCTTTATTATCTGAATACGGTGTATTAGGTTTTGATTACGGATATGCAATGGCAAATCCAAAAGCGTTAACTATTTGGGAAGCACAATTTGGTGATTTTATGAATGGTGCGCAAATTATGATCGACCAATACATTACTGCGGCTGAAGATAAATGGAGATTACAAAACGGATTAGTAATGTTATTACCTCACGGATACGAAGGACAAGGTGCTGAACACTCTTCTGCACGTTTAGAGCGTTTCTTACAGGCAACGGCAGATAATAACATGTTTGTAGCTAACATTACAACTCCTGCTAACTTCTTCCATGCTTTAAGAAGACAAGTGGTTACTGATTACCGTAAACCATTAGTAGTAATGTCACCAAAATCATTATTACGTCATCCACAAGCTGTATCTAAATTAGAAGATTTCTCTAACGGATCATTCCAAGAAATCATCGAAGATACATTTGTAGATCCTAAAAAAGCGAAAAAAGTGGTATTCTGTTCAGGTAAAATTTACTATGAATTAGCAAAAAAACGCGAAGAATTAGGAGATACAACTACAGCAATCGTACGTATCGAGCAATTATATCCAATCCAAGAAGGACGTGTGGAAGAAATTGTAGCGAAATACGGTAAAGCTGAATTAATCTGGGCACAAGAAGAACCAGAAAATATGGGAGCATGGGGTTACATTTTACGTAAATTCCGTAAACTTCCTTTCGAAGTAGTTTCGCCTAAAGAATCTGCTGCTACAGCTCCTGGTTCTAGCAAAAGATGGGCTGCAATCTACGAAGATGTAATTAATAGAGTTTTCAAATAAAATAAAGCTAATAGATATGTTAGAAATGAAAGTCCCTTCACCAGGGGAGTCTATCACAGAAGTAGAAATCGCTACTTGGTTAGTTAAAGATGGTGATTATGTAGAAAAAGACCAAGCAATTGCTGAGGTTGATTCAGATAAAGCAACATTAGAGTTACCAGCAGAAGAAGCAGGTATCATCTATTTAAAAGCTGAAGAAGGAGATGTAGTAGAGGTAGGACAAGTTGTTTGTCACATCGATACTGCTGCTGCTAAACCAGCAGGTGCTGCTGCACCAGCTGTAGAAGCTCCTAAAGCTGAAGTTAAAGAAGAAGTTAAAGCTGCTCCTGCACCTGCTGCTGCTCCAGCACCAGCTGCACCTGCGACTCCAGCTCCAACTTACGCTACAGGAACTCCATCACCAGCTGCTAAAAAAGTTTTAGACGAGAAAGGTGTTGATGCTGCTCAAGTAGTAGGTACAGGACGTGACGGACGTATTACTCAAGCTGACGCTGTTCGCTATACTCCAGCAATGGGTCAAGCTCCAGTTTCAGGTGTACGTTCTTCTTCAGAGAAAAAATTATCTTCATTACGTCGTAAAATTGCTCAACGTTTAGTTTCTGTTAAAAACGAAACTGCAATGTTAACAACATTCAACGAAGTTGATATGTCTGCAATTTTCGCATTACGTAACGAATATAAAGACGAGTTTAAAGCAAAACACGGTGTAGGATTAGGATTTATGTCTTTCTTCACTAAAGCGGTTACTCGTGCATTAGAGTTATACCCAGACGTAAACTCTATGATTGATGGTGATTACCAAGTGAAATTTGATTACTCTGACATTTCAGTTGCTGTATCAGGACCAAAAGGTTTAATGGTGCCAGTAGTTCGTAATGCTGAGAACTTAACTTTCCGTGGTGTAGAGCAATCAATTAAAGATTTAGCAATCAAAGTTCGTGATGGAAAAATCACAGTTGATGAAATGACAGGAGGTACATTTACAATCACTAACGGTGGTGTATTTGGATCTATGATGTCTACTCCAATCATCAACCCACCTCAATCAGGTATCTTAGGTATGCACAATATCGTTGAGCGTCCAATCGCTAAAAACGGTCAAGTGGTTATCGCACCTATGATGTACATTGCTTTATCTTATGACCACCGTATTATTGACGGACGTGAATCAGTTGGATTCTTAGTTGCCGTTAAAGAAGGGGTTGAAGATCCAGTAAATGTTTTAATGGGAGGTGATCCTCGTAAAGCTTTAGAATTATAATTTTTTAAAAAGATTATAACATCCATAAATTAAAAGCCGCTCGTAGAGCGGCTTTTTTATTTTTTTAAGTCTTGATTTGCTAATTAATTAATACCTTTAATAGAAATCTAGCAAAAATGAAGAAATTAATAATTTGTATACTCGCTACATTATCCGTTAACTATGTAGATGCACAATTAAATTTAAATAATGAAAATACGGAGTTAGTAATTGAAAATTCTACAATCGAAAAGGTTTATTTAAAGAAAGGAAGTGATAAAATATTTTTGAAAAATGATTCAATTATTTTTCAAAGAGATTATTATAATTTCAATACGAAAGAAACTTACACGTTTGAGAAACAATTAAAGAATCGAGGCTTTAATGTTCCTTTAAATCAATTACAAGATTTAGATAACGGTCAACAAGTCATTGACAGACCACCTATTTATATAGAAACTTATTTTTCGGATGAAACTAAGGGTAAACAAATGATTTACTCTAATGACATAATTGAAGGATTATTTAATAATTTATATAATCAATTGAATAAAGAAATTGATGCGTATTTCAATCAATTACCATCAGGGAAATATACATATTCTACTTTTATTAATCGAAGAGTAAAAGATAATAATTCTGATTTTTATAAAGAGATTGAAAACAACCTAATTGAAAAAGGTATAGAGGATGAAGATATATATAATCAACCAATCATTTACATTAATAAAGTTCAATCGACATTTGATGAATTGAATAAATTAAGAAAAAATGAGATAAAATCCTATAAAGTTATTAAGGGTGAGGATGCAATTAAAATTTATGGATATTCTACTAAAAATGGATTAGTTATTATTGAAACGAAATAGTATAAATAAAAAGCGACTTGAATACTCAAGTCGCTTTTTATTTATATGAATATAATCTTAAATTATCTCGTTAATGCTGAATTCTTTTTGATTTCAGCTAAAACTTCTGCTTTTGGACGACCAAGATATGCTCCTTCTTCTACGATAGGATATAATTGATCGTATGACATAATGCGTGTGTTATCTACGCGTAAATTAACGTGTGTACGGTTGAAATCACGGTGCGATTTAACTCCAGTGGCAGAAATTAATTCAGATAAAATATGCATTGTTTTCTTGTGGAAGTTATACATACGTGTTGCTTTATCTTCTACATCTAATCCTTTCATTAAATCTCGATCTTGCGTTGCAACTCCAACAGGACATGTATTCGTATTACATTGTAACGCTTGAATACAACCTACTGCCATCATCATCGCACGTGCAGAATAAACTAAATCTGCACCAATTGCCATCACACGAGCAATATGGAAAGATGAAATGATTTTACCTGATGCAATCACACGAATATCTTTCTTTAAATTATAACCTCTTAATGTATCTACAGCAAAAGCTAAACCATCTAATAAAGGCATACCTAACGAGTTCGAGAACTCTACTGGAGCAGCTCCTGTACCACCTTCACCACCATCAATAACGATAAAGTCAGGTTTAATACCCGTATTGATAATTGCTTCACAAATTTCAATAAACTCTTCTTTTATACCAATACATAATTTAAAACCTACAGGTTTACCACCAGATAAATCACGTAATTTTTTAATGAAATGTAACATTCCTTCAGCATCAGAGAAAGCCGAGTGAGAAGGAGGTGAGTCTACAGTTGTATATGGTTCTACTGCACGAATTGCAGCAATTTCTGGTGTATTTTTGTTGGCTGGTAAAATTCCTCCGTGACCTGGTTTAGCCCCTTGAGAAATTTTTAACTCAATCATTTTTACATTTGGTAAAGTTGCTCGCTCCACATATTTATCTGGATCAAAACCACCATCAGCTGCACGGCATCCGAAATATCCTGTACCGATTTGCCAAATTAAATCTCCTCCTGGTTGCAAGTGATAAGGTGAGATACCACCTTCTCCTGTATTATGTGCAAAATTACCTAATTTCGCCCCTTTGTTCATGGCTAATACAGCATTTTCACTTAACGATCCGAAAGACATGGCAGAAATGTTTAATAAACTTGCCAAATAAGGTTGTTTACAATCTTCACCACCAATTTTTACACGTGGATCATCTGCATGCTGAATTTTTCCTGCATACATCGAGTGATTCAACCATTCGTATCCAGCTTCGTAAACATCCAATTGAGTACCAAATGGAACTGTGTCAATTACATTTTTAGCACGACGATAAACCATAGAACGCATCAAACGATCGATAGGTTTACCTTCTGTATCTGTCTCAACGAAATACTGCATGATTTCAGGACGAATACTTTCTAACATGTAACGGAAATTTCCAATCACAGGATAGTTTCGACGAATAGCATGTCTTTTTTGAGTCATATCGTAAATTCCTACGATAATTAAAGGTGCTACGATTACAAATGTCCATAGAATCCCTGACCAGAAGTAAGAAATTCCTAAAATAGCAAGAACAAGTACTACAGAAATGATTACAAAACCTTGTCTAACTTTCATAAGTTTTACTTATTTAAATAATAGTTCAATTAAAGTTCAAATATATTTAAAAAAAGGCATTCAAAATTATCTATTTGATATTTTTTGTGGAACTTTTTTTAATTTTTTGATGATGTAAGGTCGGATTCGATTAAAAAGTTTTTAAATATTATTACAGAATAAAATCATTCTTAGAAAGTTTACACTTCAATCTTAAATTATCTCTAAAAAAAAGGATTTTATTTTGATTTTACTTCTCCTTGTAAACACGCGTTAAATCCAAAATTTTGATGGGGCTCATTTGAAAACCTTTCACCTTTTTATTCAAAAAGATCGCTGTTTGATCATAAAATAAAGGCAAAATAGGAGTTGATTTCATCATTAATGCATCCATTTTTTCGTAAATCGCTGCTCTTTCGTCAAGGTTATGGATTAAAAATGATTGTTCATACAATTGATCAAATGACTCGTTTTTATAGTGCGAGTAATTTGGACCTTCAGGGGCTAAATTTTTCGAATAATACAACGAAAGAAAATTCTCAGCATCGGGATAATCTGCCCCCCAATTGGCTCTGAACAATGAGAATTTTCCTGTCGATTTTCCATCACGCATTGTTGGCCCTGGCACAACATTTACTTGTACAGGTAATCCAAGTTTAGCCATTTCAGCGGAGATGTATTCACAAATATCGACGTATTCTTGTACTGTGGTCAGTTCAATAGGTTTTATGGATTTATGATCCTTTTTATAATTTGCGATAAGTGTTCTTGCTTTTTTTGGATCGTATTTAAATCCAGAGTCGGCAGAATATCCTGGTAATCCTTTTGGAATAAATCCACCATCAGCAGGGAAAGCCAAACCTTTCATCATATACTTGATGATTTTATTTTTATCTACACCATAATTTAAAGCTTCGCGTAATCTTGAATCAATGGCATCTTGATGATCCAAATAAAAACATAAGTATACAGTACTTAAATATGGTGATTTTATCAATGAAATTTGATCAGCATATTTTGGATTGAGCTCACCAATAGGATTTAAAATTTCGTCTTTATAAGATGGATCTAAATCGGCCATCATATCAATATTCCCTTTAATTAATTCAAGAAATTCTGAATTCTTTTCCGGTAAAAAGGTAATGTTTACAGCTTCCAAATATGGTAAACGAGTTCCTTTCTCATCAAATTCAAAATACAAGGGATTTTTGCGCAATACCATTTTCACATTGTCATCCCAAATTTTAAATTGAAATGGTCCAGTACCAATGGGATGTTTTAAGAAACCTTCATTCCCGTCTTTAAATAATTCGTGGGGAACAACAGAAGCATACTTCATCGATATTAATCCTAAAAAAGGAGGGAAGGCATCATTTAAATTTATTTGTAGAACCGAATCATTAATGGCTATATAATCTTTAATATTATTCATAATCCATCCGCCCGATCCACCAGCTTTGGGATCTTTTAAACGATTGAATGAAAAGACAAAGTCTTGCGCCACAACATTTCGTGTTGAATCTTTACCAAAAATTTCATGGGAATGAAAAAAAACATCTTGGCGTAGAGTAAAGGTATATGTTTTTCCATCTTCAGAGATTTCCCACTTTCTGGCTATATCTGGTTGTATTTGTAAGTCTTGATCAATTTTAACTAAACTGTTATAAATTAAATTACAAGCCCAGTTATTCGCTTGAGTTCTAGCATTGATTGGATCTAATGAAGAAATATTATCGTATCGATTAAGTTTGAAAATTTGACTCGAATCGATATCTTTTTTTGATTGACAACCGATGAAAGCGAATATTAATAAAATGTAAGATAAGTGTTTAATCATTCTGAAACATGAATTTTTATAGTTCAAAACTATGCAATATTTATTGCAAATGTATAAATTTGCAGCTATGATTAATCAAACAAAAAAAGTTGCATTCCATACGTTAGGATGTAAATTGAATTTTTCTGAAACGTCCACTATTGCTCGAAATTTAAAAGATCATGGATATCAGAAGGTTGAATTTACAGATTCGGCGGACGTCTATGTGATTAATACATGTTCGGTAACAGCAAATGCAGATAGAGAATGTAGAACGATTGTAAAGAATGCTTTAAAAGCAAATCCAGATGGATTTGTTGTTGTGGTTGGTTGTTATGCCCAATTAAAACCTGAAGAAATCGCACAAATGGAAGGTGTTGATTTAGTTTTAGGTGCAGCAGAAAAATTTAATGTCGCTCAATATTTAGAAAATTTAAATAAACAAGAGGAAGCCATTATCCATTCATGTGAAATTGAAGAAGCTGATTTTTATGTCGGATCTTACTCAATTGGAGATCGTACACGTGCTTTCTTAAAAGTTCAGGATGGATGTGATTATAAATGTACGTATTGTACAATTCCTTTAGCACGTGGAATTTCTCGTTCGGATACCATGGACAATGTGTTAAAAAATGCGAGAGAGATTGCTGAAAAAGGAATTAAAGAAATCGTATTGACAGGCGTAAATATTGGAGATTACGGAAAAGGAGAATTTGGAAATAAGAAACACGAACATACCTTCTTAGAATTAGTTCAAGAATTGGATAAGGTGGATAATATTGATCGTATTCGTATTTCGTCAATTGAACCCAACTTATTAAAGAACGAAACAATTGAATTTGTATCAAAAAGTGAGCGATTTGTACCTCACTTCCATATTCCATTACAATCTGGTAGCGACGAGATACTAAAAAAGATGAAACGTCGTTATTTATCTAATTTGTACATAGATCGTGTTACAAAAATTAGAGAAGTTTTACCACATGCTTGCATTGGAGTAGACGTAATTGTTGGTTTCCCTGGAGAAACTGAAGAATTATTTTTAGAAACTTATAATTTTTTAAACCAATTACCAATAAGTTATTTACACGTATTTACTTATTCAGAACGTGATAACACGGAAGCAATTGGATTTGAAGGAGTGGTAGATCCAGCAGAACGTAAACGCCGTAATAAAATGTTACGCATTTTATCGGAGAAAAAACGTCAGGCATTCTATCAAACTCAATTAGGATCAACGCAAAAAGTGTTATGGGAGCATGATAACAAAGAAGGGAAAATGTTTGGATTCACAGAAAATTATGTGAAAGTTCAAACGGATTTTGATGCTTCACTTGTTAATCAAACTCAACTCGTAGAACTAATTCGTATAAATCACAATGGTAACGTCGAAGTAAAAATAAAAGAACAAGAACCTATATTATCATAAAAACTCTATTAAAACTTATACATGAAGACACCTAAACTTAAGTTTTTACTTGTACTAACAAGTATATTTTTATCGTTACCAGCTATGGCTCAATTACAACTTGGAGCGAAACTTGGCGGAGGATTATCGAACTATAAAAATATTCACGAAAATTCTCAGTCACGTATTGCTGTACAAGCCGGTTTTTTAGCAAAGTATCAACTGGAAATGGGATACTATAGAAATTTCCGTAATTATATTCAAGCGGAATTATTATATAGTACAATTGGAGAAGAAAATGGACCTTATAAAATTAATGTCAACTATTTGACAATTCCATTGATGTATCAACATTATTTATCGGATTCAGATAATGATTTCTTTGTGGAATTTGGTCCACAAGTGCAGTTTGTTATTTTTGATAGAATTGATCAGTTCGCATCTCCAAATCCAAACATGCCATGGTTAGGTTCAGATAACAATGTTTTAAACAAGTTTGATGTCGCAATTAATGGAGGAGTAGGATTCTCATACCAACGAAAATTTGAAATTGGATTACGTTACAGTTGGGGATTAGTTGATTCTTGGGATTTTAAATACAAGGACAATGATTTCAATAGAACGTCATTAATATCATTATCGTTATCTTACTTATTAGATTTTAATCCACGTTATTATTAATAATAATCATTTAAAAAACGGAATTTTATAAAATTCCGTTTTTTTTATTCATAATTCTGCAGTATTTTTAGATGAGTTATTAAGTTTTAAAGCAATACTATGAGACAGTTATCTTTTATATTTTTAATGGTGGGAGCTTTTATCCTTACAAGTTGTGGTGCAGTAAGTGTATCGACAGATTATGATCGAACGGCTAATTTCAACACGTATAAGACTTATTCATTTCATCAAAAAGGATTAGATAAATTAAAGGTAAATGATCTTGATAAACGCCGTTTAATTAGTGCAATTGAACAAGAAATGTCCAATAAAGGATTTATAAAAGTAAATTCAGATGCTGATCTTGTGGTGAATGTATTAACAAGTTCGTCACAAGAAGTGTACATTAATAACGATCGTTTTGGAGGTTATGGTTATGGATATTGGGGTGGAATGTATCCTACAGTATCCGATTATACGTCAGGTAAAATTATTCTAGATATTGTAGATGATAAACGAAATATATTGGTGTGGCAAGGAATAGGAAATGGACTAAATGTGGACAACGTTTCAGCTAAATCGGAAAAAATTCCACAAGCTGTAAATGAAATCTTGAAAAAATTTCCACCACAACCTAAAAAATAAAAAAAATGATAGCCCTTGAAATTTCAAGGGTTATTTTTTTTACCTTTATCTAAGTAAAAACCTACTTATGAAAAAACTACAAACGAAATTATTATCTTCTCTATTTATCCTTGCTTCTTCATGTGCATTTTCACAATTCCAATTTGGTGCAAAAATAGGTGGAGGATTGAGTAACACTACTGTTGTACATGGTATTTCAAAAGAACGTATTGGATTATTAGGCGGTTTAGTGGGGAAATATCAATTATCTTCTCGTACAGAAGATCACTACATACAGGCTGAAATTTTATATACCAATCAAGGAGAGTACTCTGTCGATCGCAGTGGAAATAAATACAAAGCTTTTGTGGATTATCTGAATATTCCCATCATGTATAAGTTTTATTTTGATGATCAGGGAAGTGATTTTTTCTTAGAAGCGGGACCACAAGTTGGATTTGTGATATCAGATAAAATTGATCCTTTAGGACCAGAAGCACAAAACAATGATTTAAAATCATTTGATCTTGCTTTTAATGTAGGTGTAGGTTATTCTTATAATCGAACATTTGAAGCAAATATTCGATACGGTATTGGTTTAGTCGATACATATGGTTATAAAAAATGGGAAAACGATATTAATCGCACATCATTTTTAACTTTAGGACTAACATACTTTTTTAATTAAATAGACAAAAGAAGGCATCTTTACAAGATGCCTTTTTTATTGTTATAAATTTTATTCAACTGTTTTTTTGTTGGATAATAATGACCAAATTATAGTGATGAGTAATATTCCTCCAATAATACTTAGTGAGACGGTTGACTCGAAGTGATAGAATGGCATAATGATCATTTTAATCCCAATAAAGGTTAAAATAACGGCTAAACCATAATGCAATTTATTGAATTTGTCCATTGAATTAGCTAAAAGAAAATACAATGAACGTAATCCTAAAATGGCAAATATATTCGAAGAGTATAATATGAAAGGATCATTTGGTGCTATTGCGAAAATTGCTGGGATACTATCTACAGCAAAGACTAAATCTGTAATTTCAATCACAGCTAATGCAACAAATAATGGCGTTGCCATTTTTACTCCATTTTGAACAGTAAAAAATTTATCTTGATCAAAATTTGGAGAAACTTTATAGAATTTATGAACCAATCGTACGCCAAAATTCTTAGATAAATCTTGATCATCATCGTCATTTGAAGAAGACCATGATTTAATTCCGGCTACAATTAAAAAGAACCCAAATAAAGTTAAGATTACATTAGGGCGATAAAATTGTTTCGTTACAAAATTGGCATGTTCTACGGCATCATTGTCTAAAACAAAATTAAAATCCCCAAGTGAAAATGCAGGTAAATAAGTTAGCTTAATTAATTCCACTCCTGCAAATATGAAAATGGCACGGAAGAACAATGCTCCTAAAATTCCCCAGAATAATACTTTATGCTGATATTCTTTTGGAATTTTAAAGAATCCAAATACTAAAATAAATACAAAGAGATTATCGACAGATAGTGCTTTTTCAATCCAATATGCCGCCTGAAATTGTGAAAATTTTTCCATTGCAAAGGCATGACCATCTGCATTTCGAAAAACCATATAAACAATTCCACTAAAAATCATGGCCAAGGATATCCATACAATAGTCCAAGTCAAAGCTTCTTTGTTGGATACAGCATGTGCATTCTTATTGAAAACTCCTAAATCCAATAGCAGCATAACAATTACTGCCACGGCAAATCCAGTAATCAATCCTGGATGGTTTAACATGTTGTCTTGTACGACAGCCATTAACGACATAGATATATAATTTAATTAATTTTTTGATTAAATTTGAAACAATTATTTTGTAAATATAATCTAAATATTAAGGTTAGAATTTACAAAATTTATTATTAATCTATGAAAAAATATTTATTCGCCATACTTTCATCCTTTACATTATTTGTAAATGCACAACAAGATTCACCTTTATATGTAGATTCTATCCAATTGAAATGGGTTGATGATCAATATCAAGCCATGTCTTTGGAGGAGAAAGTGGGACAGTTATTTGTCGTAGCGGCTTATTCTAATCGCGATGTAGCCCATGAAAATGAAATTTTAAAATTAATCCAAGAAGAACATGTTGGTGGTTTGATTTTTATGCAGGATCAAGCTGTAAAACAAATCGAATTAACGAATCGATACCAAGCAGCATCTAAAACGCCTTTAATTATTGGTGTGGATGGAGAATGGGGATTAGCGATGCGCTTAAAAGGGGTAGAACGCTTTCCTTGGAATATGACGTTTGGTGCGTTACAAGATGAACAATTGGTTTTTGAAGCAGGCCAGCAAATAGGGAAACAATCGAACCGTATGGGAATTCATTTTAATTTTGCTCCATCGGTTGATGTAAATGTCAATCCAAATAATCCAATCATTGGAAACCGTTCTTATGGTTCTGATCCAGAAAATGTAGGAAAAAAAGGAGCTGCATTTATGAAGGGACAACAGTCTATGGGGGTATTGGCATCTGCTAAACATTTTCCTGGGCATGGAGATACAGATCAAGATTCGCATAAAACATTGCCTTTAATATCAGCCAATAAAGCGGATTTGGAAAAATATCATGTGGCACCATTTCGCCAATTAATCAAAGAAGGTGTTCAAGCTGTTATGGTAGCACATCTTAATGTTCCTGCTTTAGAACCTGATCCGAAAACACCTTCAACCCTATCTAAAAAAATCATAACTGATTATCTAAAGGGTGAACTTAACTTTAAAGGAATTGTTATTACAGATGCTTTAAATATGGATGGTGTAGCTAAAATGTATGCACCAGGAGAAGTGGATTATCGTGCTTTTGTTGCGGGGAATGATATGTTATTATTTTCTCAAGGGGTAAAAACAGGTAAGCAAAAAATAATTTCTGCTTTTGAAAAAGGTGAAATTACTGAAGAGCGTTTAGCTGAGAGTGTCAAGAAAATTCTGATGGCGAAATATTTGGTAGGTCTTCATCAATTTCAACCTTTAGTAGCGACAAACGTAATCGAAGATTTAAACTCTGATGAAAATTTAGCATTAACGCAAAAGATATTTGAACAAGCTTCTACTGTGGTTAAAAATGATAACCAAATTCTACCTATACAAGATTTAACGTCTAAAATTGCCTTTGTTCCATTAGAACAAAACGATTATAAAGAGTTTTATACACATTTAAGAAAATATGCGGATGTCGAATTGGTTCAAATATCAAATCCATCTCAATTGTCAAAATTAGCAAAATATGACTATGTAATTTATGGTGCATTTTTATCTAATGAAAGTGTATATAAATCATATAAATTATCAGAAAATTCAAAATCAATTCTTAAAGCAACTCCTACTGATAAGAAAACGATTTTTACGTTATTTACAAGTCCATACGGTTTAAAAGATGTGGACTTAACGAATCTAGATGCTGTATTAGTCCAATACCAAAATACTAAAAATACACAGCAAATCGCACCTCAAGTAATCTTTGGAGCAATTGAAGGGAACGGTAAATTACCCGTTGATATTAATGCTCATCTAAAGTATGGACAACAGATTAAAACCAATCCAATTGATCGTTTAGGTTTTACATCGCCAAATAACGTTGGTGTTAGTAAAAAAAAATTCTAAAAATTGACGAAATTGCTCAAGATGCGATCCGAAAAAATCTCACACCTGGAATGCAAATCATCGTTGCAAAACAAGGAAAAGTAATTTATGATCAGGTATTTGGAGTCCAAGATAAAAATTCAAAGAAAGAACTGAAGTGGGACGATCTTTACGATGTTGCTTCAGTGACAAAAGTTACTGCTTCAATTCCTTTAATTATGAAGGAGTTTGAAGCAGGTAAACTTCATTTCAATCAAACCTTAGGGGAAATCGATTCTGATTTACTTCATTCCAATAAATCTTCTTTAAAAGTTCGCGAGGTATTAGCTCATCAATCGGGTTTAGCACCTTGGATCGGATTCTATAAGGAAACTGTAAATGTTAAAAATGCTCGTCTTTATTTGGATTTTTATTCCCGTAAACAAGATGAAGAACATCCTTATCGCGTTACAGATAATATTTACATTATTAAATCGATTAAAGATTCCATATATGAAGATATCAAATTATCACCATTAGGTAAAAAAACATATGAATATTCTGATTTGGGATATTATATTTTTCAGAAACGAATTGAAGGTGATTATAAAATGTCTTACAATGAATTACTGCAAGAGAAATTTTATCGTCCATTAGGAATGTATCGTACGACCTATAATCCAAAAGAGAAATTTGATTTGGATGTGATAGTACCTACGGCTTATGATAAAACATATCGCAATCAATTGATTCATGGATATGTTCATGATCAAGGAGCAGCTATGATGGGTGGAATAGCGGGACATGCAGGACTTTTTTCAAATGCTATGGATTTAGCGAAATTGATGCAGATGTATTTGAATAAAGGAAAATATGGCGGTAGAGAATTTATCAAATCTGATGTAATCAATCAATTTACTGAAAAACAATACCCAACGTCGAACCGAGGAGCAGGATTTGATAAAACATTGGTCAAATCTATACGTGGAGCTTCTACAGAAGCTTATGGCCATACAGGATTTACTGGTACAATGGTTTGGGCAGATCCTAAATATGACTTGATATATATCTTTTTAAGTAATCGAGTGAATATAAGTGAAGAGAATAACCTACTTTCATCAAAAAAAGTAAGAGAAAATATATTGCAAGCCATTTACGACGCATTTTTACCTTAAATTTGAATTATGAAATCAACAATGAAAATCGGAATTGTTTGTTATCCAACATATGGAGGTAGTGGTATTGTCGCTACCGAATTAGGAATAGATTTAGCAGAAAAAGGACACGAAGTTCATTTCTTCAGTACAAATGTTCCTGCACGACTAAATATAAAATTACCCAACATATACTTTCATCGTATTCACGTTGAAAATTATCCATTATTCCAATATCAGCCGTATGATTTGGCATTAAGTACTATTTTATATGATAAAATTTTACACTATGAATTGGATTTAATTCATGTTCATTATGCTATTCCACATGCTTATGCGGCTTATTTTACCAAACAAATGTTAGCACGTAAAGGATATCATTTGCCTATTGTAACTACATTGCATGGAACTGATATTACTTTAGTCGGAAAACATCCGGTATATAAGACCGCTGTTGAATTTTCGATTAACGAATCAGATATTGTGACTTCTGTTTCGGAAAGTTTAAAACAAGACACTTTAAAGATTTTTGACATTACGAATGATATTAAAGTCGTTCCAAACTTTATCGATAACGAACAATATTTGCCAGAAAAATGTGTATGTTGTCGTAATAATTTTGCGGAGCCAAATGAGAAAGTCATTCTTCATACGTCAAACTTGAGAAAAGTAAAACGAATTCAAGATGTGATTTCTACGTTTAATTTAATTCAGAAGAAAATTCCATCAAAATTGATTATTGCGGGAGAAGGACCTGAGTGGGATTTGGCGGACCAAATGATTCAAGAATTTGGAATCCAAGATAAAGTAAAAAGTTTAGGAATGGTGAGTGATTTAAATGATGTTTTAAAAGCTGCGGATCTATTTTTATTACCTTCTGAACAAGAAAGTTTTGGTCTAGCTGCTTTAGAAGCAATGGCGGCTAATGTACCTGTAGTTTCTTCTAATGCTGGAGGTATTCCAGAAGTAAACATTAATGGAGTGACAGGATTTGTCTGTCCTGTAGGAGATGTTGAGATGATGGCAGAAAAAGCCATTTATATCTTAGAAGATGATGCGAGACAACGACAATTCAGTCAAAATGCAAAAGATCAAGCCTTGACATTTGACAAGAATAATATTTTACCTCAATACGAAGATTTGTATCGTCAATTGATTAAACAATAAATTTTAAATCGGGAATATTCCCGATTTTTTTATTCTTAATGAATAAAGATTATTGATTTTTTAATCTTTAGGAGTCGTTCAACGAATCGATATCTATTATCTTTGTTAGCCATCAATGCGCTAGAGAACTGACATTATAGGTCATTGGCATAAAGATTGAATTATTTAACATAAACAAAATCTGACCAAGTTTTTTCAGGTAATTTGCTGAAATTTGGTGGTTAAACCTTTCAGTTGACTTGAAGTGAACTGACAAATTAAATTATTATCAATAAGTAAAGACATATTGTCATTAAATAATAGAATGGAAGAAGAAATTGAATTAATTCCTTTAATGAGTAAGGAAGAAGAAATTAAGATGCAAAAGCAAGATATTCCCTCTTCATTACCCATATTATCATTAAGAAATACGGTTCTTTTCCCAGGAGTTGTTGCTCCGATTACTGCCGGAAGAGATAAATCTATAAAATTATTAACTGAAGCTTATAAAGGTGATCGAATCATTGGAGTATTATCTCAAAAAGATGTGGCTGTAGAAGATCCATCTCCAGAAGATTTATTTCAAGTGGGTACTGTCGCACGTATTATGCGCTTAATTAAATTACCGGATGGAAATATCACGGTAATTCTACAAGGTGTAAAACGTTTTAAAGCGGAAGAATTTACTGACGTTGATCCTTATTTTAAGGGGAATGTTGAAATTCTTACGGAAAAAGTTCCAACAGCTCGTAATAAGGAATATCCTATCATCATCGATTCGATTCGTGATTTAGCGTATCAAATTGTAGAGGAAAATCCAATGTTACCTTCAGAAGCAGCTAATGCTATTCGTAGTATTGAGAGTAAGACATTTCTTATCAATTTTGTAGCTTCTAATCTAACCTTATCGTTAGAAGAGAAACAATTGTTGTTAGAAGTATCTGATCTTAAATTAAGAGCCTTAGAAGTGATGCGTTACATGAACGTAGAGCTTCAAAAGTTAGAATTAAAAAATTCGATTCAGAATAAAGTTCGAAAAGAATTAGATCAGCAACAAAAAGAATATTTCTTACATCAACAAATCAAATCGATCCAAGAAGAGCTGGGTGGAAATACGACGGAAGAAGAAATCAACGAAATGCGTAAACGTGCGCAAAATAAGCGTTGGTCGGAAGAAACAGCAAACCATTTTGATAAAGAAATCAATCGTTTGTCTCGTCTTAATCCTCAAATGCCAGAACATAATATTCAGCGTAACTACTTAGAGTTTATGTTGGATTTACCATGGAACGAGTATACAAAAGATGTATTTGACTTAAAGAATGCACAAAAAATATTAGATTCTGATCATTATGGATTAGAAGATGTAAAAGAACGTATTATCGAACATTTAGCTGTTTTAAAATTAAAAGGCGATATGCGTGCACCTATTTTATGTTTATATGGCCCTCCAGGCGTAGGGAAAACATCTTTAGGGACTTCAATTGCTAAAGCGGTAGGTCGTAAATATGTTCGTATGTCTTTGGGAGGATTACATGATGAATCTGAAATTAGAGGGCATCGTAAAACCTATATTGGTGCAATGCCAGGTCGTATTTTACAATCGATAAAAAAGGCTGAATCTTCGAATCCTGTTTTCGTTTTAGACGAAATTGATAAGATGACTGCAAGCAATCATGGAGATCCATCTTCTGCCATGTTGGAAGTTTTAGATCCCGAGCAAAATAATGCATTCCATGATAATTTCTTAGAGTTAGGATATGATTTATCAAAGGTGTTTTTCATTGCTACCGCAAATAATATTGGAAATATTCCAACGCCTTTACGCGATCGTATGGAAATGATCAATATCTCAGGATATACGATTGAAGAAAAATCCGAGATAGTTAAGAAACATTTATTGCCAAAACAATTAAAAGAACATGGGATTCCTGAGAAATCAGTGGTATTAGGTAAAAAGGAAATTGAATTTTTAATTACTGGATATACACGAGAGTCTGGAGTTCGTAATCTGAATCAAAAAGTAGCGAAATTGGTACGTAATGCAGCCAAACACATCGCGATGGAAGAGGATTACAATACAAAATACTCAATCGATGATATCGAAAAGATTTTAGGACCATCCATTACACCAGAGCGTTATGAAAACAACGAAGTTCCAGGAGTTGTTGTTGGTTTAGCTTGGACAAGTGTGGGAGGTGATATTTTATTCATTGAATCGATTTTATCGAAAGGGAAAGGTGGTTTATCGATCACAGGTAACTTAGGGAATGTCATGAAAGAATCAGCTACGATTGCTTTAGAATACATCAAGGCACATGCTGAAGAATATGATTTATCACCAGAAGTGTTCGAAAATTATAAAGTTCATATTCACGTCCCAGAAGGTGCAACACCTAAAGACGGACCATCAGCTGGGATTACGATGTTAACATCCTTAATGTCATCATTTACGCAACGTAAAGTTAAAGCAAAATTAGCGATGACAGGTGAGATTACATTACGAGGTAAAGTATTACCTGTTGGTGGAATCAAAGAGAAAATTTTAGCTGCTAAGCGTGCAGATATTAAAGAAATCATCTTGTGCGAAGATAACCGAAAAGATGTAGAAGATATCAAACAAGAGTACTTGAAAGGTTTAACTTTCCATTATGTGAAAGAGATGAAAGAAGTACTTGATATAGCTCTTACAAACCAAAAGGTAAAAGGAGCGAAAGACTTTTCTACACTAAAGAAATAATAATAAAAAAAAGCGATCCGATGAGGTCGCTTTTTTTATGTTTTATAGAATTAACTTAATACTTCTGGATTGGCTTTAATCTCTCCTAATTGAAGAATTTCTTTCGCTAATCGAATATCATTTTCTGTACCGGTATGTTTATTTTTTTCGTCTGAAAGTTTCACAACTCCTGTCCATGGAATATCATATGATGAGATTTCAGTTAATTTCATTACAATATTCATTGCACGTAATCCAACATCATTGGTAAGGTTTGTTCCAATACCAAAGGATAATCCAATACGTCCTTTGAAGGCATTTGTGATGGTTTCTACTTTTTCTGAATTTAATCCATCCGAGAAAATAATCGTCTTGTGTTGAGGATTAATACCCATTTTCTCATAATGTGCAATGACTTTTTCTCCAAATTCGATAGGATCTCCTGAATCATGACGAACTCCATCAAATAATTTGGATAATTTCTTATCGAATTGACGGAAGAAAATATCAGAAGTATAAGTATCAGTTAAAGCAATTCCTAAATCTCCATAATAAACTTTAACCCAGCGATCCAAACTCATCGAATTGGCCACTTTATAACCAAAACGAGCTGCGTGGAACATAAACCATTCGTGCGCATGTGTACCAATTGGTTTTACTCCATATTTGTGTGCAAAATGAACATTTGAAGATCCAACAAAACTTTTACCTGAATGATTAACCAATTCGTTCATAACCACATCATGGACTTCGTACGAGTGGCGACGACGAGTACCAAAATCAGCTACAGTTACCCCTAATTGATTGTACAAATCGACTTTATCACTTGTATTATGAGTTACTTCGTCATTACTCATACGTGGAGCTTCTGTTAAGGTATAGAAAACTTCACTAATTAATGCCAATAAAGGAACTTCCCAAAGTATTGTTCGGTACCAATTTCCTTCTACTTCTACAGAAACATCTTTACCATCTTGTGAAATTTTCACTTCACTCGGATCATAACGATACCCTTGTAAAAAATCCAAATAAGCAGGACTGATATATGGACAATTTTCATGTAAGAAATCTTTCTCGCTTTTCGTTAGTGCTAAGTCTGCCATCGCATTCACTTGGCGCTGTAATTCTTCAGCAAAACCTTCCGGAAATTCATGTTGCCCACGATTAATAAATTTATAGCGTGCAATAACATCAGGGTAAAGTTTGGTTACCGCATATTGCATGGTAAACTTGTAGAAGTCATTATCTAGTATCGAGTGGAATATTGTTTTCATTTTTATAGGTCTATTTTACTCAAAAATATAAATTAAATAAAAAACCATCACATGAAATGATGGTTTTTTAGGGATTTATTAAATTTTAACTTATTGTCTTGGCGTTACTTTGTGTAATTCAAAGTTGAAGATAAAAGAGTAATCTCTGTAATATCTATCCGATAAATTTGATCCAGTGTAAACTTTATTACGTCCAAATGCTAAACGTGATGGTAAGATGATTACCCCTTGAAAATTATATAAATCACGACCATTAGTTCCTGTTGATTTAAATTTCTTTAAAGCATCTGCAAAATAGGGTAATTCGATATGCTCTCTTTTTACTCCGTTTTCTATTAAGGCATCTGTTAATTTCGCAAAATAGAATGAAGGATCTTTTACAGCAGAACCATCACCTGAATTGATGGAATTAGCAAAATCCATTACTGATCCATATTTGTATTTATAATCAGTATCGTCCGTAGCTTGGAAAAATTTTGCATCATATGATAATAGAATTTCTGAAGCATCATTACTTACAATCGTTGCACTATCTGCTGTAACACCCGGACGCATTGCATAATAATATCCTGCAGGATCTTTGATGGCTAAATCCTTTAATTTAGGGTATTGATCATCCTCGTTACCTGTTATTGTATCAAATTTGATTAATTTCCCGTTGGTAGGGTTAAAATAGTGTTGCTCTAAATACTCTTCAATGGCTTGATCGTCCAACGAATTTCTTTGTTCTACGCTTAATTCTTTACTATCGTCATCACTTTTACAGCTCGTGAAAAAAGCACTTGTTGCTAATAAAGCTACAAAGAATTTCTTTATCATGTATTTTCGGTTTAAATTGCGAATTTAGAAAAAATATTTATCCCAAAGTTAAGAAATTGTTAGAATTAATATGAGAGTAGATAAATTTCTTTGGAGTGTAAGGTATTATAAGACGAGGGCTTTAGCTACCGACGCTTTAAAAAAGAATCGTGTAAAAATAAATGGTGCAGTAGTCAAAGCTTCTAAAGAAGTGATACCTGGAGATCATGTAGAAGTAAAGAAAGATCAAATTAATCTTTCTTTTAAAGTGATTCAAGTGCCAAAAAGTCGAATAGGGGCGAAGCTTTTGAGCTTACATATTGTGGATACAACCCCTAAAGAAGAGTATGAAGTATTAGAATTGCGTAAATTATCTCAAGATTATTACCGCGAAAAAGGAGAAGGGAGACCAACGAAAAAAGACCGCCGCGAATTGGATGATTACATTTCGGGCGATCAGTTTTTATTAGAAGATTTAGAGTAATCTAAATCTTTTATTTTTTTATCAATGCCATGATTTCATTCAATACTTCGAATGAACTTTGATGAACGATAGAAATGGTATGTTTTGCTTTTTGATAATAAGCATTGCGCTCGAACAAATGTTTGGCAATAAACTCCGTCAATTCTTCTGCAGGTAAATGAGCGATTAAAGGACGCGAATTTTTTTTGTTTTCAAGACGTTTCACCAATTGTGGCAATTGAACGCGAAGAAATATGGATTCTGAGTATTTATTGATCACATCAATATTGTCATAATAAACAGGAGTTCCACCACCTACTGATAATACAATATTTGTATTATGTAAAACTTCATGCAAAGCTTCACGTTCTCTTTTTCGAAATCCCAGCTCACCATAAGTTTCAAAAATTTCTGAAACAGTCATCTGGTATTTTTCTTCAATGTAGCCATCCAGGTCAATAAATTCATACCCTAAAGCTTTAGCTAAGTCTTTTCCTGTAGTGGTTTTCCCACTCCCCATATAGCCAATAAGAGAAATAATCATTTGTTAAAATCGGTATTAAAGTTTAATCAACAGGAAGATCTTCCGAATAGAAAATGGTTAGTTTAGCATACCCACCATAAGTGTTGATTTGATAAGAATAAGAATTTTTTAAATTACGATTATCCCAACGATCAATTTCATAAGTTACTTTGAAATCTTCATTCGTTGCTACAGTGTTCGAACGATAAAAGCGCGCTTTCTTGGCTAATTTTTCAATTTCTATTTTATATTGATTCAGGTATTTAATCGGAAAACTATATTGCAGTTTATAAACGATTTCTTGAGAAATTTCAATAGCTGAAACTTGATTCAGGAAAAAGATTCCTTCCTTTGATTGTTTTATTTTTAATGAATCGGCACGGTCTATATTATAAATGTAAAGATTCTTTCCGTAAGATGCTTTTGTGAAACAATTCTTATCCATATAAGCATCCATCGTTTGCTGATCAGCTTTTATTAAATCTTTAAGTTCATCAAGAGTCATCATACTATGTAACTCATCTGCTTGTTCAGGAGTACATTTAGTGGTTACTGTAGTATTTTCTACAGCACTATCATTTTTCTCTTTGCAAGACTCAAAGAAAAGTGAACTTAATAAAAGTGTAATCAATAATTTTTGACGCATGTTTAATTTTTCCTATTTCAATTATAACTTCAGGAAGGTTGGTTTTACTTTAAAAACGCAACAAATATAAAAGAATTTTAACGTCGGCTCTTTTTATTTTATGGTAAACCTTTGTGAAATTTTAAAAGATTTAGATGAGAACTTACAAAGTTAAATAAAATTTTAAATGATAAGTTTCTATTTTAGAAATGATTAAATTTTTTTCTTAAAAAAAGATGAAGATATGTTTGCAAAATTGAATTTAATCGCCCTATATTTGCAGTCGAATTAAGGAAATGACCTGGTAGCTCAGTTGGTAGAGCACAACACTTTTAATGTTGGGGTCCTGGGTTCGAGCCCCAGCCAGGTCACTAATTCTTGTGACAATTTCCTAATTTGAATGGAAGAGTTCTTTTAGAAAATTTTTAAGAAAAAACTTAATTTTCGTTTTGTAGTGTGAAAATTTTAAATACCTTTGCACTCCGAAAAACGGAGACCTGGTAGCTCAGTTGGTAGAGCACAACACTTTTAATGTTGGGGTCCTGGGTTCGAGCCCCAGCCAGGTCACAAACTTCATGTTACTAAGAAGTCTAAAAACAGTAACACTCCAAAACGGAGACCTGGTAGCTCAGTTGGTAGAGCACAACACTTTTAATGTTGGGGTCCTGGGTTCGAGCCCCAGCCAGGTCACAAACTTCATGTTACCAAGAAGTCTAAAAACAGTAACACTCCAAAACGGAGACCTGGTAGCTCAGTTGGTAGAGCACAACACTTTTAATGTTGGGGTCCTGGGTTCGAGCCCCAGCCAGGTCACAAACTTCATGTTACCAAGAAGTCTAAAAACAGTAACACTCCAAAACGGAGACCTGGTAGCTCAGTTGGTAGAGCACAACACTTTTAATGTTGGGGTCCTGGGTTCGAGCCCCAGCCAGGTCACAAACTTCATGTTACTAAGAAGTCTAAAAACAGTAACACTCCAAAACGGAGACCTGGTAGCTCAGTTGGTAGAGCACAACACTTTTAATGTTGGGGTCCTGGGTTCGAGCCCCAGCCAGGTCACAAGAAGCCAAGCGAATTGCTTGGCTTTTTTTTATGCCATAAACTCCTATCGAATTCACTTCTCTTATCGTGAATAAATGGTCGCCTAGTATCATGAAAAACAAAAAGACAAAATCATCTTACGGGATGAAAATTTTAAAATTACTGTTGGTTATAATGATCAGCGTAGTTTCGCTATTGTTTGTAACGCCTTATCTTTTCAAGGATCAAATAGATCAGGGAATAAAAGAAATTGCTAAAAATTATATCAAAACAGAAGTCAGGTTTAAAGAACTGAATGTCTCTTTCTTTACACATTTCCCAAAGCTTACTGTGACGTTAACTGAATCTTCTATTCAAGGTGCTTCACCGTTTGAAAATGCATCTGTTGTTCGTGCAAAACAAATCGCATTAGGTGTTGATCTTCCTTCTCTATTAGGAGATAAAATTATATTTAATGAATTATTTATCGACGAAGCATCGATTGAGCTTCAAATTGATTCCTTAGGACGCAATAACTATGATGTGATGGTTCCAACTGATGAATTAAATGAACAGGAGTCATCTCCAGTCGGTTTAATTTTAAACGATATTCGAATTACCAATTCCAATGTCGTTTATAAAGATCAAGCCACTAAGGTGGAATTGGATTTAAAGGGGTTAGATTATAATGGTTTACTGGATTTTAGAAACAATCAATTGACGTTGAATGCTGATCTAGCAATTAAGCAATCTTTATTTACATTTGATCAAGAAAAGTATATCAAAAATTTACCATTAGCAGGTCATGTTCACACGGTAATTGATATGGAACGATTGTTTTTTGATTTTAAAGACAATCAATTGAAGTTAGCAGAATTTCCATTTGAATTAAAAGGAACATTCCAATTGCTAGAGGAACAATCGAATTATGATTTAAAAATTACCTCGAATAAAAACCAGCTTTCATCAATTCCTCCAATTGTTCCAGAGGCATATCAAGAGTATTTTAAAGCATTACAATTAGGAGGGACATCCGATATTGTATTCACGATGAAAGGGACAATGGATGAAAAGAATAATCAAAATCCTGATATACGCATCGAGACGGTCATAAAAGACGGACAAGTTAATTATAATCACTCTAAAACACCTTTACAAAAATTAAACGTGAAAGCGTTGGTTGATTTACCATCGTTAAATCCAGACCAATTGAATCTAAAAGTCGATCAATTGGATTTTAAATTATTGGATGGTAACACAAATGCAACATTTGAATTTAAAGCGGGACAAAATTGGTTTACACAAGGAAAAATTAATTCATCATTGGATTTAGAAGCTTTGAAAAATGCAACTGGATTTAAAACCCTAGCAACAAAAGGAGCTTTAAATTTAGAAGGTGAATGGAAAGGAAATTTGATTTTATCCAAGTTGAATCATATTGTCAATGTGCCGACGTTTCAAATGAAGGCAAATTTGGATCAAGGCTATTTAAAGCTAGATGAAATGCCAGCAGCATTAGAGCAAATTTCATTTGATTTAGAAGCGCATAATACAGATGGACGTATTCATCATACCGCGATAAATATTCATCACATCAATGCGAAGGCACTTAACAATTATATTGTAGGAAATTTTAACATTCAAAATCTGAAACAATTTCCAATACAAGCAGCCTTAGAAGCTAAAATTCGATTAGAGGATATTTATAAAATTTATCCTTTGGAAGGAATTGATTTAAAAGGTGATTTATTGGCTTCGATGAAAGCCAATGGGATCTATGACCCTCAACGCAAACGTGTTCCTGTGACGCAAACCAAACTTGTCGTAAAAAATGGTTATTTGCGTATGCATGATTTGCCATCATTACCCATGGAAAATATTTCCATTGAAACCCATATTAAAAGTGGCCGAGGATCATTTCAGGATTTAAATATTAAAGTTCTTCCTATCTCTTTTACATTGGCAGGTAAACCTTTTATGATAAATGCTGATTTAAAAGATTTTAATCACTTGAATTATCGTATTCATTCGAAAGGACAATTAAAATTAGGAGATTTTTATCAACTTTTTCCGATTGAGGGATTGGATGTGGATGGATTAATCACTGCAAATTTAGGCTTACAAGGTAAAAATGGTGCAGCATTAGAAAATATCCAAAACAGAGGTTTTGTAAAACTTGAAAACATTACCATCAATACCAAATTCTTTCCAAGCAAATTTAAAGTGAAAGAAGGGTTGTTTAAATTTAATGGGAAAGATTTGATGTTCCAGAATGTGAAAGCACGATACAGACGCAATCAATTCGTGTTTGAGGGTAAAGTGTCTAATTATATTAATTATGCTTTAAAAGAGAATGAAAATCTTTTAGGTGAAATAAAATTTAATACCAAATCGGTTAACTTAAATGATTTTATGGCTTTCAATTCAGGAACGAATTCAAACGCGACTTCGGATGAAGGTGTGATTTTGCTTCCTAAGAATGTCGCTTTAAAAATTGAAGGGTCAGCAGATCAAGTAAAGTTTAATGATTTGAAATTAAACCATTTTAAAGGAGACCTACAATTGAATAAAGGAACATTGGTGCTCAATGATACGCAATTTGGATTAATAGGTTCATCGTTTTTATTCAATGGTTCATATCGTCCTCTGAATGGGCGCCATGCTCGATTTAGTTTTGATGTAAAAGGCTCTAATTTTGATATTCAGCGTGCCTATAAAGAAATTAGTTTATTCCGAGAAATGGTTAGTGCAGCAGAAAAAGCACATGGTAAAGCTTCTTTGGATTATCATTTGGAAGGAGATTTAGGAGTTGATATGTTTCCTCGTTTAAAGACCGTAAAAGGAAAAGGTGTGCTCATCATCGAAGATGTTCAATTTATGGGATTTAAAGTGTTTAATTCCGTAGCTGAACGTACTTCAACGAATGCTTTACATGATGCAAAATTGAAACAAGTTAAAGTTAAGACATCAATCGAAAATAATGTCATGACCATTGAGCGCACCAAGTTTAAAGTCGCAGGATTTAGACCACGTATTGAAGGGCAAGTGACACTAGATGGATATATGAATATAGGAATGCGTTTGGGATTGCCTCCTTTTGGAATTATTGGTATTCCAATTAAAATTACAGGTCCAGCCGATCAATTTGATGTTGAAGTTGGTCGATATGAAAAAGAGCAATTGAACCAAACCGATGAAGAATATGCAGAATATCAAAAATTGTTAGAAGAAGAAAAGACGAAAGTCACACAACCATAACTTCCTAAAAGGCTTTAGAAATTCTAAAGCCTTTTTTTATGCTATTATTAAGAATGATTTATCTTTGGATAAAACTAAACGATTGAATTTCAGTTCTAAAAATATTTCTTGGAAAAAAGTTTTTGCACTATTGATTTGGATGTATTTTTCGATTTTAATGGTGCAAATTACTTTAGAATATATTCCAATACAATTGGATGTCTCATTTCTATCCATTAAACAAGAGGAAGTCACAGCAGTTTTTGGATATATTCCTATGTTCTACATTCATGTATATTCGTCTCTATTTGTTCTTGTTATCGGAATGGTTCAATTATTTCAATTAAAGTCTATTGTACATCGTGTTTTAGGATATGTATATGTATTTATTTTAATCTTATTTGCAGCGCCTTCGGGTATTTTTATCGGAATTTATGCTAATGGTGGGGGATGGGCTCAGTTGGCCTTTGTTCTACTGGGTGTATTATGGTTATTTTACACCATACGATCAATGATGCGTATTCGAAATCAAGATTACAAAGGACATCAATTTGATATGTGGAGAAGTTATGCTCTTACACTTTCTGCGCTAACCTTACGTGCTTGGAAGGTTGGTATTGTTTATTTCTTTCAACCCAATCCTTTGGATGCTTATATCATCGTAGCTTGGCTTGGATGGGTATTAAATTTGATTGGTATAGAATTATACATCCACCATAAAATAAAAAACTATGAATAAATTAAGCTTCTTCCTTTTACCATTCTTCATCTTAATGGCTTGTAAAAATGAAAAGATTAATCATTTAGAAACCAAAGAACCTATTACAGAACAACAAAACGATATTGTAGAGGTTGATGCAGAAGTTGGATTATGGTATGGTCTCTTTATTGCGGATTCGTTGGACTACGATAACGAAAATTATTATTCGAGCATTAATCGAATCAGTATTTTCATTCAGAAAATTACAAACAATAATCAGGTTGAAGGGTATTCCGTATCTGCAGGAAATAAACGTCCATTCAAAGGGGTATTAACCAAAACAGATTCGACGGATTATATTGTGGTTAGTGAACCTGGAGATCATAAATATGATGGTACGTTTAAATTTAATGTGGCTAAAAACTATGATTCAATCTATGGTATATGGATTTCGAAACGTACAGATATGCCCGTACGCACCCGAAAGTTTAGTTTAAAGAAAACGCAATTTAAATATGATCCTGACTTAATGTTGAAGCCTCAAATCTTTGAGTATGATGAAGGAGTAGAGGAAACATATCCAGTAGTGGATTGGTTTTCGAGTAAAACAAAAAAAGAAGTATATGATGGAGAAGAATATGTAATCAATGTTAATCGGGCAGCTTCAGATGCGATTTATCAGATCAATGCTTCAACGAAAAAATTAACTGAAAAAGATTTAAAAAATCTCCGAAAATTAGATTTAGAAATCATTCGAAATTCCATTTATGCGCGACACGGATATTCTTTTTCCAATAAAGGTGTTCGACAGTATTTTGATTTTGTTGAATGGTATGTTCCCTTATATACGAATGTAGAAGATAAAATTACACCACTTGAAAAAGAAAATATCGTTTTATTGAAACGATTAGAAAAATATGCGGAAGACCATTATGATCAATTTGGACGATAAGATTCGCTATTAGGCAACAAATATCGTACAAAATGGTAAAAATATGATTTTAAGCGTAAAAAATGCTTAAAATCCTCGTGAAATTTATCATTATCCGTTAATCAATCTTTAAAAAAGAGAATGGTTTTCTAAAAATATTTCACAAAATTTACGTTTTTCTAAATAGATATATGAATTGATTAAATTAAATAAAATTTATAGTAATAAAAAATAATTTTATCGTAAATTTGCACCCATAATTTTCAAGAATGCAACAGAACATTAGAAATATTGCGATTATCGCACACGTTGACCACGGTAAAACGACGTTGGTTGATAAAATTCTTCATTCAACAAATGTTTTCAGAGAAAACCAAGAGTCGGGTGAATTAATCATGGATAACAATGATATCGAGCGTGAAAGAGGGATTACGATCTTCTCTAAAAATGCTTCGGTAGAGTACAAAGGAGTTAAAATTAACGTTATCGACACTCCTGGTCACGCGGATTTCGGTGGTGAAGTTGAGCGTGTATTGAAAATGGCTGATGGTGTAATCTTATTAGTTGATGCTTTCGAGGGACCAATGCCTCAAACGCGTTTCGTTTTATCTAAAGCGTTAGAATTAGGATTAAAACCATTAGTAGTAATTAATAAAGTAGATAAAGAAAACTGTCGTCCTGATGAGGTTCACGATAAAGTATTCGAATTATTCTTCAACTTAGATGCGACAGAAGAGCAATTAGACTTCCCTGCATTCTACGGTTCTTCTAAACAAGGATGGTTCAATACAGAAAACGTTCCTACAGAAAATATCTTACCTTTAATGGATGGTATTTTAGAGCACGTTCCAGCTCCAGAGGCTTACGAAGGTACTTTACAAATGCAAATTACCTCTTTAGATTATTCTAAATTCTTAGGACGTATCGCGGTTGGTAAAGTTTCTCGTGGAGTAATTAAAGAAGGAGATTGGATTGCATTAGCAAAACCTGATGGAACTTCTAAAAAACACAAAGTTAAAGAATTATACACATTCTCTGGTTTAGGGAAAGTAAAAGCAACGGAAGTAAAAGCAGGAGATATCTGTGCTGTTGTTGGTATCGATGGTTTCCAAATTGGGGATACAATTGCTGATGCTGAAAACCCAGAAGCATTACCAGTAATGCACATCGACGAACCTACAATGAATATGTCTTTCGGAATTAACAACTCTCCATTCTTTGGTAAAGATGGTAAATTCGTTACTTCTCGTCACTTAGTAGATCGTTTAACTGATGAGTTAGAGCGTAACTTAGCGTTACGTGTAGAACCAACAGAAGATTCGAATACGCAATTAGTATACGGACGTGGTATCATGCACTTATCGGTATTAATCGAAACAATGCGTCGTGAAGGATATGAGTTAACAGTTGGGCAACCACAAGTTATCTTCAAAGAAATTGACGGTGTTAAATGTGAACCATATGAAACATTAGTAATTGATGTTCCAGATAACTACGCTTCTAAAGCAATCGACTTAGTAACTCAACGTAAAGGTGATTTATTAGTAATGGAAGCGAAAGAAGGAATGCAACACTTAGAATTCGAAATTCCATCTCGTGGATTAATCGGATTACGTTCTTTAATGTTAACGAACACTGCAGGTGAGGCTGTAATGGCACACAACTTCTTAGAGTACAAACCATTCAAAGGAGCAATTGCTGGACGTTCTGCAGGAGTAATTATTTCTAAAGATCAAGGTGTAGCAACTCCTTACTCAATCGATAAATTACAAGATCGTGGTAAATTCTTTATCGAGCCAGGTGAAGAAGTATACGAAGGTATGATCGTTGGAGAGCACTCTCGTAACAATGACTTAGTGGTAAACGTAATTGAGGCGAAAAAATTAAATAACATTCGTGCAGCTGGTAAAGATGATTCATCTTCTATTGCGCCTAAAATCGAAATGACTTTAGAAGAATGTATGGAGTACATCCAAGCGGATGAATGTATCGAGGTAACTCCAAACTACATTCGTTTACGTAAAATTCACTTAAAAGAAACTGACCGTAAGCGTTACGAAAAATCAATGGGATAATATCAATCCATATCATATTTTAAAACCTGATCAATTTTGATCAGGTTTTTTTATTTAAGAACAAATCCTCAATTTTATGAAATGTATTCGATATGATAAAATCAATTGTTTTTGAAAATCCAAAATATTTTAAGTTTAAAATAAATGAATAAAATGGCGATAAAAGAATATAATGGGAAATATTACGCCAAAAATCGTTTCGTATTTTAATTGAGAAGCCTGGAGTCTATAGATAGGCTTAGAATTCAAAGAAATTAAAATAAATAATTTGATTTTAAACTATAGAATAACAAATTCTAGTTTGAGTCAACAATTGCAAATTTTTTAAGTTAAAAATTATTAAAAACCAGAAGATTAAACGGTTGAAAAATATTGGGAACAGCAGATACGCTCCCTTCAGACTATAATAGTGTAGCAATAAAAAAGGACGTTCAATAACGTCCTTATTCTATTTATAGAAGTGGTATTAGTCGATTTAATACAGCATTTAAATCGTGCTGAAATGCGCTGTATTGTTGTATTTCACCTTCTGTTTTGAAGGTTGAAAGATTAAAGCCTTCTTCAATATCATTATACCAAATAATAAATGTTTTCCATTTTGCAATAACCCAGAAATTATCATCAATCACGTCCTTACAATGCCATATTTCAGGAGAACATTTGATGCTGTTCCAAAATGTTTCATTGGTTTGTTCTAATTCTTGTTCAGCCATAAAAAGTTCCATCATTAAATCTTTTTTAGGCAATGCTGTCCAATTTTCCATAAATTATTTACTTTTTACCAAGATAGAATTAGTCTGCCTGTTCACTTGTTCAGATCCAGGTTCTGTCCATTCTAATGTATACCAATAATTGCCCGAAGCTACAGTTTTTCCATTAAAAGTTCCGTCCCAAATGAAATGATTAGTTGTCGAACCTTCAAATAAAATATGACCGTAGCGATTGTATACCTGAAATTTTGGATTCAGTTTATACATTAAATCGGAATAATCCAAAACATCATTTATGCCATCAGAATTAGGTGAAATGAAATTCACCATATTAACGATAGAAAATGTTTGAAATACAGGAAGACATTCATTAGAAGGTTGAACTGCAATGGTGTGATTTCCGATCGAAACATTATAAAATATATGAGAATTTTGAAAATTTCCATCATCTAAAGCATACATGTATGATGGATTGGGATTGGCTACAATTACTGTTACCGTATTTCCTGACACGATTATATTTTCGATGACTGGATTTTCTTCAGCATGTACAACTACTTCTTGGGTGTAAAAACAACCATTCAACTCTAATCGAACATGATATGTTCCAACTGGTACATCTGTTATTATTGGTGAAGTGGATCCGTTGTGTAGCCATAAATAAGATTCAAATCCATCGCCAGCATTTAAGGTAGTGGTAGCACCTTCACAAATTGTTTGATCCACTAAAGTTTCAGATCTTTTGGCTTGTTTTAATACAAAAGAAATCGACATAATATTCTCACATAAATCTGCTTGAGAAAAACGGATGTAAAAGGTCATATTTCCTGTTAGAATTTGTTGGTCTCGAATGGGATTTATATTGTTTCTCGCATCTATTTCTGAGGTAAAGAATCGATAATCATCATTTAAATTTGGAATAAATGTGAGGTAATCTTCAAGATTGATCGCTTCTTGATGATCTAATAATTCATCACAAATTTCAATTGTGGGAATTGGATCAGCTGAACTTAATGTTTTTTTTGAAAATGAAATTGGATGAAATACTGAAGAACATCGGTCTGTACTAATCGCCACAAAAATGGTTTTGCTATGTTCTGATGTGGTAAAATCTAATTGATGAATTTCACTTCGATTGGCTTCTGCATCTGCAAGCGTATTATAATACTTTATTTGAACTGTATTTGCATTCGCTATAATTTGATGATTGTAATCCATTAAATTAAGGGTTACACTGCCGTCTAAATCTTCATCACAAAATTCAAAGTGATTTTGTAGTATTAGTAAATTGGAATAATATTCGATTTTTCTTTCAGCAGTAATTGTACAACCTGAAGATAAAAGAATTTCGACTCTATAATTTCCTGGCAAATTTACAATATAAGTTGCATCTGTAGCTCCAATGATCTCTACATTATCCTTATACCATTTATAGGACGTTGCATTGGGTGTTGTAGCATCTAGAATGGTTGTTTCACCAAGACAAAGGGCATTATTTGTCGCTACCAATAAATCTTCACCCAAATCTTTACCTCCCGAAAAACTACCTGCTTTTAAGAAAACACCAGAATCATACAATCCATTGCCTTGATCGGCAATCACCAATTTAATATGGTATTTTTTACCAGGGATAATATTTGCAACCGCGTTTAATACAACAGTTTCACCATTAAAATTGGTAGCAGAATGACCAATATTAAACTGTCTAAAATACTGAGGATTGATAGGAGGGCACAAACCTCCATTACCAAATATTGTTAAAACAGAAACAGGAATTGAGGTATAAGGAATAACCGCAATATTTTGATAATCATCTCTGGAATCAACTTCTTTGATTAAAAAAGCAAAACCATCTGTATAGCCACAGCGACCTTCGGAAGCCGTACGTAAATATTGTTCTGAAGCGAAGATATATTCAAAAGTAATACGATCATCCTGAAGTGAGATAAAATAAAACTCTAGAATCGTGGCATCCAATGTGTTTTGAATTTCTAAAGCTTCTTCCAAATCTCGATCGCCTTCCCAATTATTCGCCGTAAAGCTTTGTAAATAATTATTTGGGCCTACGGCAGCATTTAAATTTCCTGTCGATAGAAGGATACCATTTTCTAATGGAAAATCAGATGTTCCTTTATCAAAATATCCATAACTGATAAATCCCGATTGATGATACCCAGAAATTTCAATCGAACGTTCATCGATTTCTATACAATCTGATCCAAGAAATATATCTTTAACCAATTGTGTGGGAGTATACGATGAATTAACTTGAATGAATTGTGCCTGAACACTGATTGTAAAGAGTAGAAATAAATGGTAAATGTATTTCATATGAATTTCTTCTAATTACAAATTTACGAGAATTATTGCTCCAATCGATTGTTATTCAAGTGTAACAATTGTTAAAATTGGACAAAAAAAATCGCTCCTTTAGAAAAGAAGCGATTGATATCGTATAGAAAATGATTTAGATTTTCCCTAAATTTTCTGCAATAGTATTGATGAATGAAGTTAAAGGTCCTTTGGCCATCATTTCGATCATCATGTTGAATTTTCCATCAAAATCCAATTGAACATCCGATGCATTTTCATCTACCGCTTCGATGTTAATCGTCAACGTATAATCAAATGCTGGAGCTGGAGATTCAAAAACAATTTGTGAGGGTTCATTTGTTTCTTTTAAACGCATTCCAACTTTTGGTAAAGCACCAACTCCTACAGTAAATCCCTTTCCAGACTCGTGAATTTCAAATGATTTCGTGTCTGCTGGCATCAACTGTTCATAGTTTTGCATGTTTACTAAGAAATCGTATGCTTCTTGTTGATTTTTAGAGAAACGTACTTTATTTGTATTTACCTTCATATTCCTGTGAGTTTTTTATAAATTTGTATCAAATCGCTCAAATGTACAAAGTTTTTTTTAATGAGAGTTTATTGACTTTCGATCAAGAATCAAAGCCAGAAGCAAAAAATATTTTATATCATCACGAATCTAATTTTGATGAAGCATTTCATCTGTTATCTAGTTCGGCCGTAAAACATGTAAATATTATAAGTGTTTCGATTGATGAGGTTTGGAATCAGTTCAAGAACTATTTTAAGTTGATTCAAGCAGCTGGTGGTATTGTGCGTAATCCTAAAGATGACTATCTGTTTATCTATCGATTAGGAAAATGGGATTTACCGAAAGGAAAGATGGAAGAGGGCGAAACCAAAGAAGAATCTGCTATTCGAGAGATTGAAGAGGAATGCAGTATTACACCATTAGAGTTAAAACAATTCTTAATGGCTACCTACCATATTTATTACCAAAAAGAATACATCATCAAAGAAACATTTTGGTTCGAAGTGTTCTATGAAGGAACTGAAACGCCTCAACCTCAGATCGAAGAAGGAATAGAAGAAGTGGTTTGGAAAAAGAAAGAGGAGATTGATGCGTTGATGAATAATTCGTATCCAAACATCCAATTATTAGTAAATAATTATTTAGATTTGTAATAAATAAGAAAAATTATCATGAAAAAATATATTTTAGGAGTTTGTGCAGTAATGGCTTTTGCCGTATCAACTCAGGCACAATCTAAAAAAGAAGATAAAAAGGCGAAAACAGAAAAGATTACGAAAGCGCAGAAAAATATCTTAGCTAAAGGTTCAGCTACAGTTTCTGATTTATATGCGTATCAAGTATATGGCGAATCGTTTGATGTTAAAAATACGTTGACTCATACCGAATTAGGGAAGTTATATGACAACATGAAAGATGGCGATGTGATTGAAAATGTTCAATTTAAATCGACAATCGAATCGGTTTGTAAAAAGAAAGGATGTTGGATGAAAGTAGATTTAGGAAAAGGGGAAGAGCAATCATTTGTTCGTTTCAAAGACTATGGATTCTTTATGCCTTTGGAAGGTGAAAAATCAGATGTTATTGTGCATGGTAAAGCCTTCGTAAGTGAAATTTCAGTAGAAAAATTACGTCACTACGCTGAAGATGCAGGACAATCAAAAGAAGAAATTGCTAAAATCACAAAACCTCAATTGCAATTTAATTTTGAGGCTGATGGTGTTTTTGTTAAAGAAAACTAATACTTTTAGCATCTAAAATATTAAAAACCTTTCATTCTTTTGAAAGGTTTTTTTATATCATTTGACCACAAAAATTTATTCGCATGTTTCAAAAGCTATTAGGGAAAAATATATCTAACGATGAGGTTGTTCAATACTTTAAATCCTTGAAAAGTGAGCCTATTCAACGCGAAAATAATGTTTCTAATCTTTATGATTATGAATGGTTATTCAAGGAAGATGGAATTTTAATCACAGTCTTAAATTCAATTATTATTTCGATTAAGGTTTACTTTTCTCCTACACCAATTTGTCAACCATTTCGAGATGAATTTGTATGGGGATTAAGTTATATTAGCTCAGAAAATGATATTAAAAAGCAATTTGATTTTCCAGAAAATTTAAATCGAGAGCCTATGCGTGCGGATAATATCTATCAACATGAAAATTGCACAGTCGCTTTCGATGCTATGACGGGAGAAATAAACTACGGTGAAATTCGACTTTAATGATCTTGGTTCTATTGCTAAGATATTATAACGTCAGATTTTTTAAACCATCAACGGTTCCATTATAAATGTTGACATCCACTTTATATGAGGTTCCTTTAATTTGTGCTTTTTCAGTGAATTGCCAAAAATTCCAATGGGATTTCATGTCTTCTACAAAGAAATTGTAATTGGCAATCCAAATGATATAGCCTTCAAAATGAGGACGTAAAAAATCTTCAAAATATTTATCCGAAGTATAAATAATCGGTTGAATCCCGTAATGATCTTCGATGATGGAACACCAATTTTTTAAACCCTCAATTAATCGCTCCATAGATTGTGTACGAGGCATCGTTTCTATATCCAATACGGGTGGCAAATCCCCAGATTTTAAATTAACATTTCGGATGAAATTTTGTGCTTGTGCAGTGGAATTTTCATCAGGTCGGTAAAAATGGTAAGCCCCACGAATAAAATCGTTTTGTTTCGCTCCTTCCCAATTCTCATCAAATTTTTTATCCGTATTGAATCCACCCATGGTTGATCGGATAAAAACAAAATTAATCGGATAAATGTCGTAAATGGTTTTCATTTGAGCCCAATCAATATCACCTTGATATTGGGAAACATCCAAACCGAATGTTTTTAGATAATATCGATCCATGACTTCAATATTTCTTACATCGTATTTCGTTAATTTTTCTACCGAATTTTCAGTTTCTCCTTTTAGTTTACGTGAAACAGTTTTCATCCAATAGTTAATTCCATGGCGATAATGTACAGTAAAGGCCACGAGAACAATTGTTATTACCCCGAAAAAGATGAATTTATACGGGAATTCTTGTTTTTTTTTCGATGTAGATTTTTTCTTCGCCATAAAATAAAACAGGATTTGGATTTACAATAATACTACGAAAAGATTTACGTTGAAAACGATTTCTTAATTATCTTTGTTTCTATGAAAAAATGGATTCTTGCCGCACGTTTGCGAACGTTACCACTTTCGTTAAGTGGTTTATTACTTGCAGGTTTTATAGCGAAATACGAAGGATTTTACCAAACAGATATCTTTGTATTATCAATGTTGACGACTTTAGCATTCCAAATTTTATCCAACTTTGCCAATGATTATGGTGATGCTGTAAAAGGAACAGATGATCATCGCGTGGGAGAGCAGCGTGCTGTAGCATCAGGACTTATTACTCAAAAAGAAATGAAAACAGCTATAGGATTAATGGTGGTAATCTCATTGGTCTGCATTGCCGCTTTATTATACGTTTCTTTTATCCCTGATCACATGAATTACCTTTATATTTTTATAGGATTAGGAATCGCTTCAATTTTAGCTGCGATGTTCTATACCATGGGAAAAAAACCATATGGATACATGGGATTAGGTGATGTATTTGTATTTATCTTCTTTGGTTTAGTAGCTGTTTTGGGAGGTGAATTTCTGTATTCTAAAATGTTCAATTGGTGGAATGTTCTTCCAGCGGCTGCAATGGGATTTTGGAGTATGGCCGTATTAAATTTAAACAATATGCGTGATGTGGAGAATGATGTGAAAAACAATAAAATTACAATTGCGTCACGTTTAGGTTTTGAGAAAAGCAAAATTTACCAACTAATATTAATGACTTTACCTTTTATTTGTGGAGCTGCATATGTTGTAAATTTACCTGGGAAAGAAGGAAAAGTTTCGGTCTTGGTCTTCTTAATTTTAATCCTCTTAGCTAACAATATTCGCCGAGAAATTTTTAAAGTAAAGGAACCTAAAGAATATGATAAGTTTCTGAAACCTGTCGCTATGATGGCCTTATTCTTCGCTATTTTATTAGGATATGGTTTAATAGGTTTTTCTTTTATAGATACATTAGTTCGATAAAAAAAATCATAAAATATGAAAGTACAATACTTAGGACATGCTTCTTTATTAATTGAAGCCAATGGGAAATCGATTGTAGTGGATCCATTTATTACGCCAAATGAATTAGCGAAAAATATTGATTTTGCCAACCTGAAAGCCGATTATATTGTAATAACACATGCGCACCAAGATCATGTGTACGATGTTGAAGAATTAGCAAAAAGAACAGATGCATTAATCATCTCCAATGCTGAAATTGCAGGATATTACGGAGCAAAAGGTTTAAATGCTCATGGGATGAATACAGGAGGAATGTATGAATTCGATTTTGGTAAAATTAAATCTACTATTGCTTTCCATTCTTCCTCGTTTGCTGATGGAACATATGGAGGAGATCCGAATGGTTACATCATCGAAGCAGATGGTAAACGTATTTACATTGCAGGAGATACTGCTTTAACGTATGAAATGAAATTGATTCCTGAAATGGTAGGGGAAATTCACTTAGCGGTTTTACCGATTGGAGACAACTTTACGATGGGGGCAAAAGATGCTGTTATTGCTGCAGAATTTGTTGGAGCAACAAAAGTATTAGGATATCATTACGATACTTTTCCTCCAATCAAAATTGATAAAGGAATTGCCAAATCAACTTTCTTTAACAAAAATGTAGAATTGGTATTATTAGAAATAGGAGAGGACTTAACCGTATAATCTTTTCATATCAAAGTAAAAAATCCAGTTCGATTGAACTGGATTTTTTTTATTTTTTATTGAAACGCTCCTAATGTTGGATTTGTCCCTCTTGGGATTCCATAATAATCCAAAGGATATTGTTGTGCTATACTCACTTTACCAGCATTTAAAGCAGGCGAATTTTCCAATACGTTTAATTGATTAGCAGTATAGATTGGATTTACAAATAAAGGGTCACCTACAATTGAATTGGAGAATCCTAGTGCAGATAAAACATTTAGTTCTGCAGTATTAACATTCTTGAATAGGTTGGTGTCAAAAGAATAATTAAATCCTACGCCTTCTCGACGATCAAAAACAACTGCGTTAGGAGTTCTTTGGTTATAAAATATGCAATTCCCAAAAGTTGCTTGTGTTAATGCATTCGTATCATCCAGTGTATAATTGCTTAAATATAAACTATATGCTGGTCCAGCTGTTCCTACTAAATTAAAAAAGTTTGCGAAAGTAGAATGGTAAAAGGCATATTCTCCACCATTTTCTACGGCAAAGGAAGCTAAATTAGCATTATTCAAAATCACATTATGACCATTAATTTTCGCATTATTGGCCAAAATACCATAAGATTGGTGATTCACAATAAATGAATTCTGAATATTAAGTTCCGCTTGATTGACTTTAAGTCCGGTATCACCACCAATAATTTTTGCATATTGTATGAATGAACGACTATTTGATTTCAGCTCAATATGTTTCCATTGATTCGGAATTGAATCATATTTTTTATCATGACGTGAAGAACGGAATTTAACTTCATTCCCCAAAGCGCCATTCACATTCAATTCAGCATTTTGATCAATTGTTAAACTCGCATTGGGTTTAAAATATACTTTAGTCCCTTCTGCAATATCCAAACGATTCGTTACGGTTAAATTACCTTCGATAACATGGGCTTGATCTGCATCCCATTGAGCCGAAACAATATTTTCGTTAGCAGAATGAAGTTGTGCTTTTTCAATCCATGAAATTAATTTGACATGTTGTTGGCGTTGCGTAGACTCAATTAAAATCTCATCATCATAAAATGGATTTATTGGAGCTTCTTGTGCATCGATTTCTACGAATACAAATAAACTATCATTCTTGCGGATAGGAATATTTGTAAAAGAAGATCCTGCTTGTCCATCCACATTTATATTAAAGTAGGATTGATCACCTTTGGCTAAAGCAATACGAGGAATGACCAAATCTTTATCTTCGGGATTATAAATTTTTAACACATAGGTCTCCGATTTAGAGAAATTATAAACTGTATCAACAGAAATGGTATCTTGACTAAATCGTAGATCAGAAGAGATGGGATCAAAATCGAAATCCTCACGGCACGATTGGAAAGCGACCAATGATCCTATACCAAGGCCTACAATTAATGTTCTAATATTCATAGATGGGATGTTTATACGTTTAAAACTACTAAAATATTAAAATATTGTTAGAGGATTTACCTAAATGGAAATAATATCGACGATAACAAATTTAACCTATTGATTTGTATCGTTTTTGATGAGTTAAGAAGAAAAATAATGGAAAATTATTTGAAAGGTTTGATTATTAAAAACACAATTTATATATTTGCACGAGTAAAATAATTAACATAAAACTTAATTATCAAACCTCTATTTCCAAGAAGCCCATTACACTCGGAATAGTTGTTTGAAAAGCCAAGTGAAGAAATATAAAATTTCATAATAAATCACTCAATTTATTATATAATTAAATTTTTATTTCTATATTTGCGCCCGATTAAGTTTAGAAAGAAGATTTTTAAAATGAAAAAAGATATCCACCCAACAAATTACCGTTTAGTAGCATTCAAAGATATGTCTAACGAAGAAGTATTCATCACTAAATCTTGTGCTGAAACGAAAGATACTATCGAAATCGAAGGAGTTGAATACCCATTATTCAAAATGGAGATCTCTTCTACTTCTCACCCTTTCTACACAGGTAAAGTGAAATTAGTAGATACAGCTGGTCGTATCGACAAATTCAAAAACAAATACGCTAAAAGAGCTAAATAATAATAGCAATAAAAATATTAAGCACTTTTGCTTAATTAATTACTATTGTTATATTAAGATAGAAAAAACCTACAAGATTCTTGTAGGTTTTTTTATTGCATTATACTTGCATTCTTGTTACATTTGTCTTAACATAAACAAACAAAATATAGAATGTCTTTATTCGACAATACAGAACATGCTTTCAGCTCAAAAAGTGATGCTGAATTAAAAAAAGCACATTACTTATTTCAGTTAATCGGAAATCCTACATTAACGAATTTTGGTACATTGTTTTTTAAGTTGCCTTTTGCAACTAATTTACCGTTGGTAAAACCTGTGATTAAGGAGACGATTTACAAACAATTTGTAGGTGGTGAAACAGCTGAAGAGGGTGTTAAAGTTGCGAAAGACTTATTTAAATATGGAGTAAGTTCTATTTTAGATTATTCTGTAGAAGGTCAAACAGAAGAAGCAGAATTTGATCATGTAAAGGATGTGATGTTGCACTTGGTCGAAATAGCCAAAAACAACCGCGAAATTCCTTTCGTTGTGTTTAAACCAACCGCTTTTGGACGAATCGAATTATTCGAGAAAGTAGGAAAAAAACAAGCTTTATCTGCAGAAGAGCAAAAGAAATGGGAGAATATTCGTTCTCGATTTGATATCGTATGTAAAGCTGGTTTTGATGCTGATGTTAATATCATGGTGGATGCTGAAGAATCTTGGATGCAAGATGCTGCTGATGATTTAACGGATGAAATGATGGTCAAATACAATGTTAATCGTCCATTGATTTGGAATACATTGCAAATGTATCGTCATGATCGTTTGGCTTATCTAAAACAAATGTATGAGAAAGCCAATCGTGAAGGGTATTATTTAGGGTATAAAGTAGTTCGTGGAGCGTATATGGAAAAAGAACGTGAGCGTGCACAGGCAGAAGGATATCCATCGCCAATTCAACCGAACAAAGAAGCGTCTGATCGTGATTATAACGCAGCAATTCGTTTTATTGTAGATCATCATGAACGATTTGGATTATTTGCAGGTTCTCATAATGAGTTTTCGTGCGAATTATTAATCCAATTATTAACAGAAAAAGGAATTCAGCCATCAAACCGTAATTTCTGGTTCGGGCAATTGTATGGAATGAGCGATAACATTTCATTTAACTTAGCGCACTTAGGATATAATATTGCAAAATATTTACCTTATGGTCCAATCAAAGAAGTTATGCCTTATTTAATTCGTCGTGCTCAAGAAAATACTTCAGTAGCAGGACAAACGGGTAGAGAATTAGGATTAATCAAAAAAGAATTAGAACGTCGTAAAAAATAATCGACGATTTAATCGATAAAATATAAGCCATCAAATCATGATGGCTTTTTTTATTGTGAAAAATCTAAAAATAATAGGGCTAATGCGTCTTCTTCCACCTTCACCTGATGGATGACCTTCGCAGGGATTTCGTATTGCTGATATTCCGTTAATGTCACAATTTCAATTTTTGAGTCAATAATGACTTGTCCTTTGATTAAGATCATCTTTGTGATTACAGGTAACCGATGATCCACCAATTTCATGCCCTTCTTTAATCCAATAGCTACAATACGTGTGGTATTATTTCTAAAAATAACACGCATTAAAGGTTTCTCACAAGTCGATAAATTATCAATGATACTTTTCAGCATAATTATAGGTTGGTTTTAATGTAATATACAACCTAATTTTCAGATTTTAAAGAATTTAAATCTTAAAAATTTGATAAGAATTATGTGTTTTATCAAACATTCTAAAGTATGAATATTCACTGTTCATATGATTCTTGGATTAAGGAACGATTAATTATATGAAAATTTGATTACTCAATAGGAGTTATTTCAAGCATATACGGAAGGTTTAATAAACCATATTTTTTTGTTAAGTGAAAGGATTGATTACCGTACAAATAGTTATCATCTCCTTTTTTAATCGCATATTGATGCAGAATTTGATCATCAACTTCATCTTTCTTGAATTGGTATTTATAGGATGCTACAGATGAAGTATACATACGATTGATGTAAAGCATTCCATTAAATAACAGAGAGGATAAAATAGCAGTAATTAATATGATGCCAATGCAACAAGTAGCGATAAACATAAACCAATTTAATCTGAAATAACGTTTAATCACATGATGTTCCCTTTTCTTGAACTTTTTGATGATGGATCTGATGACTATAAGTATTACGATTAAAAATGAGAGAAATATAAAATAATTAAAATAACTCTCGTCTATTTTATCAATAAAGTGTTGATTGTAAAGTTGGCTTAAACCTAATGCTGATTTACTCCACCAACTGATTACAAAATATCCTAAAATATAAAAAAGAGTGGTTTTAAAAAAAGATCTCATTGTAATGCTTTGTACGCTTAAATCTACTAAAAATCTTATTAACTTGCCAAATTAAAAAAGGAGAATGAATACAGGTTACTTTGCTGAAATGATATTACCGCTAAATTTAGAAGGAACATTTACGTATCATCTAACGGACTCTGATTTGCAGCAAATTAAAATTGGACAACGTGTTGCAGTACCTTTTGGTACGCAAAAATTATATACAGGTATTGTTCATTCTATTCATCAAAATAAACCCGAATTATATAAAACCAAAAGGATACATGCTTTTTTGGATGATGCACCGATGGTCACTCCATTTCAAATTCAGTTTTGGGAATGGATCGCTAATTATTACATGTGTTCCTTAGGTGATGTTTTTCGAAATGCCTTTCCATCTGCTCTTAAATTAGAATCTCAAACTTTTGTACGTTTAATAAATCCTGATTACGCTTCAATAGAAGATTTAAATGACCATGAATATTTAGTGTTTGAAGCACTGAAGTTACGTCAAATCATTTCTGTAGAAGAAGCAGCGTTAATTGTCGATGAAAAATCCGCTATTCCTACGTTAAAATTATTGATTGATAAAGGCATTATTCAATTGGACGAAAAGATTCAGGAAAAATATACACCTAAAATTGATAATTATGTAAGAATACATCCCCAAATAAAAGGGAATGACCAAGCTTTTATGGCTGTTTTGGATGGGTTAAATCGTGCGCAGAAACAACGGGAAGCGCTATTGCAATTGATCACTTTAGAAACACAATCGCCTGATCAACCCATTAAAGTAGCAGATTTCGTGAAAATGGGAACTACGAATGCTGTTGTGAAAGCCTTGGCTGATAAAAGGGCTGTTGAAATCTATCAGCATCAAACTTCTCGAGTGGATGAATCTGAATTGGATAAAGAAGAAACGCATCAATTAACTTTAAAGCAAAACGAAGTTTTAGATCAAATCAAAACAGAATTTGCTACTAAAAATACGGTTCTATTACATGGGGTAACATCCAGTGGAAAGACAGAAATTTATTTAAAATTGATGGAGCAGGTTATTAAAAAAGGAAATAAAATTCTGTATCTGTTACCTGAAATTTCAGTCACAACTCAAATTGTTCATCGCATCAAAAAGCATTTTGGAGAGCGTGTTGGAGTATATCATTCCAAATTCAACCAAAATGAGCGTGTGGAACTTTGGCAGAAAACCTTACAAGGTGATTTTGATATTATTATTGGTCCAAGAACTGCGCTTTTTATGCCATTTGAAAAATTAGGTTTGATTATCGTGGATGAAGAACATGAGTCGACCTATAAACAAATGGATGCTAAACCATATTTTCAAGCTCGCGATATGGCCATGCTTTTAGGATCGATGATGAAAGCAAAAGTTCTTTTAGGTTCAGCTACACCTTCCATCGAAAGTTATTACAATGCGATACAAGGGAAATATGGTTATGTGGAATTAAAAGAACGTTTTGGAAATGTCAAATTACCCGATATCCAATTGGTCGATTTAAAGAAAGCACAAAAAGAAAAGGAAATGACCTACGATATTTCTCATGTGTTACGTGATGAAATAATTGAACAATTAAAAGAAAAAAAACAAATCATCTTATTCCAAAATCGTCGTGGTTATGCCCCAATTATGGAATGTAATTCCTGTGGTCATACGCCAGAATGTCCCAACTGTGATGTGAGTTTAACTTATCATAAATTTTCCAACCAATTAAAATGTCATTATTGTGGATATGCGCAAGCAAAACCAAATCGTTGTGTGAGTTGTGGTTCAGTTGAACTCAACACGAAAGGATTAGGAACGGAACAGATCGAAGATCAATTGTTGGAAATTTTTCCAGAAGCTCGTATTCGCCGAATGGATGTGGATGCGATGCGAGGAAAATTTGCTTATGAAAAATTGATCGAGGATTTCGAAAATAAAGAAGTCGATATTTTAGTGGGAACACAAATGATCACCAAAGGATTTGATTTTGGAAATGTGAGTATGGTAGGTGTTATTCGTGCCGATTCTTTATTGAATTTTCCAGATTTTAGAGCGCATGAAAAAGCGTTTCAGTTGTTAACGCAAGTAGCGGGTCGTTCAGGTCGACGATTAGATCAAGGAAAAGTATTGATTCAGTCTTATCAGCCAGAACACCAAATTTTACAAAATGTAACGACCTATAATTACCATCAAACGATGAAGGATATTTTGTATGAGCGAAAAGAATTTTTTTATCCGCCCTTTGCTCGTTTAATTAATTTGAGATTTAAGCATAAGAATAAGGAGCGATTGGATAAAACTGCCGCTCAGTTGGTGCAATTATTAAAACCAAGTTTTGATTCGCGATGTTTGTTAGGACCAGAAGCCCCAGCAATTAGTCGAATTAATAATTTGTACATTACCGATGTTATGATTAAAATATTACCCCATCAATCCCCGGTAAAAGTAAAACAATTGATAAAGAAAGAAATTGAACGTTTGCATACCATAGCGGCATATCGATCAGTTCGTATCGATGTTGATGTAGATCCTATGTAAAAATTGAATCCTGATTTGTTCAGGATTTTTTTGTTTAAAAATGAAACAATATGTTGCAATTAACGACTGATGTTTTATCTTTATTCAATAGACTTAGTTTGTACGTATGGCAATGATATCGATAAAGGATTTGAATAAATCCTATAAGATGGGAAAAAATTCACTTCATGTTCTAAAAGGAATCAATTTAGAAGTGGAAGAAGGAGAATTTGTAGCAATTATGGGGTCATCGGGTTCAGGGAAATCGACATTATTAAATATCATTGGAATGTTAGATGAACACGATACAGGAATTTATGATTTGGATGGGTTTCGTATCGAAAAACTAAACGAAACGAAAGCAGCAAACTATCGCAATAAATTTTTAGGTTTTATTTTTCAATCATATAATTTGATCAACTTCAAAAATGTACTTGAAAACGTTGCTTTACCATTATATTATCAAAAAGTTAAACGCTCGGAACGAAATAAAATCGCTATGGGGTATTTAGAACGTGTAGGACTGCAACCTTGGGCCAATCATATGCCCAATGAATTGTCTGGAGGACAAAAACAACGTGTTGCAATCGCGCGTGCCTTAGCTGCAAGGCCCAAATTATTATTAGCCGATGAACCAACGGGTGCTTTAGATACAAAAACATCCCACGAAGTCATGCGATTAATTCAAGAAATTAATGACGAAGGAAAAACGATTTTAATGGTAACACATGAAGATGATATTGCACAAATGTGTAAACGAATCGTTCGATTGAAAGATGGAGTGATCATCAGTGATGAAAAAATTAATCAAGTACGTGTATAATTTTTTTGCTATATGTTTGATATCGATCGTTGGAGCGAAATATGGGCTTCTATTTCAAGTAACAAATTAAGAACGTCTTTGTCGGGGCTTACCATTGCTTTGGCATTGTTTGTTTTTATCACGTTATTTGGATTAGGAAATGGCTTACAAAAAGGCTTTCAACAACAATTTTTCAATGCAAATTCATTAAATATTACGATTTCCGGAGGGACAACAATGGAATCGTATAATGGATTTACTAAAGGACGACAAATTACCATTAAAGAAGCCGATCATTATTTTATCAAAGAATCATTCAAAGATCAAATTAAATATTCGACAACTACAATTGCAAAATCAGATACAGTAAAAAGCGCTAGTAATTCAGGTAGTTATTCCATTACAGGAGTTACGCCAGATTATATTGAAATGATTAATGAAGAAGTGACTCTTGGACGTTTTATTAATCAAAAGGATATTGATCAACAGCAAAAAAGTGTCGTTGTGGGGCGTTTAGTGGCTCAGGATTTTTATCCCAATCAAATTGCTATTGGTAAATATCTTCAGATAGGGAAAGGGGTTTATCAAATTGTAGGAGTTTTTGAAAGTAAAGATGGGGGAGACAATGCGGAGCGTGCTCTATATGCACCGTTGTCAACCTTTAAAACCATTTATGCAACGGATGATGTTTCCTCAATCATAATTACTCCAAAAGATAATTTATCTTTAACTGATATTAAGAAATTGGCCAATACCATCGAATATAATTTGAAGGTACGTTATTCCATAGCTCCTAGTGATTTTAGTGGTATACGGATACGAAATGCCGCAGAGTCGATGGAAGAGACGGATAGTTTCTTTTTTGCGTTAACCATAATCGTGTTTATTATTGGTGGCGGAAGTCTAATTGCTGGAATTGTAAGTATTGGTAATATTATGGTGTTTAGTGTGAAAGAACGAACGAAAGAAATAGGTATTCGTAAAGCTTTGGGTGCAACACCGTTTTCAGTATTATCACTTATTATGCAAGAAGCGATTCTTATCACTTTAGTTTTTGGTGCATTAGGAATTTTATTAGCATCATTGGTGGTAGAAAATATTGGAGATTCGTTGGAAGATTATTTTATATATGATCCTGGTGTTGAATCAAAATCATTGATATTAGCAACCTTGATTTTATTTATTGCAGGAACAATTTCCGGATTAATTCCGGCATTACGTGCAGCGCGCATTAAACCTATAGAAGCATTAAGAGACGAGTAATGAATTGGAAATTATTATTTGATATAGACGCTTGGAGCGAAGTATACGCTGCTATACGTAAAAATAAATTACGTACCATTCTAACGATGATTGGGGTGGCGTGGGGAATGTTTTTATTTGTGTTGTTGCTTGGTGTAACTCGAGGAATGCAAAATGGATTTGACCGGAATTTAGCTGATGCTGCGACCAATTCTTTATTTGTTTGGGGAGGAACAACATCGATGCCACATCAAGGCTTTCAGAAAGGGCGACTAATTGAATTGAAAATGAGTGATGTTAAACGAATCGAAAATCAATTTCCACAAATCTCATTGATTGCTCCTCGGAACAATATGCCTAATTCTGTGGTTGCTTATGGAACAAAATATAATTTTTACACGGTAAATGGAGATTATCCTGACCAAAACCGAATGTTTGGAAAAGATATTATTTATGGCCGTTTTATCAATGAAGACGACATTAAGACAGAAGCAAAGATTTGTGTTTTAGGAATTGAAATCGTTGAGAATTTCTTCAAAGAGACAAAAGATGCTATGGGAGAACGCATCCGAATAGGTGATAGTTATTATACCATTGTCGGGATTTATGATTCTCCATCATCACCTGTAGAAACCAAAGATCAAATATTTATTCCTTTCACAACATTTCAAAAAGTTTATAATCAAGGTGAAAAAATTCAGTATCTTTCTTTATCATTACCTAATGATTATGATATTGTCGCATTTGAAAAGCAATTAAAATCATATTTAAAACAAATTAAGAATATTGCCCCATCAGATGATCAAGCGTTAGGTGGTTTTAATTTAGGAGAAATGCTGGGTAAAATCATGACCTTTGTAAAAGGAATGCAATTTTTAGCCATTGTAGTGGGAGCGTTAACTTTATTTTCTGGAGTAATTGCCATTTCAAGTATTTTATTAATTACAGTTTCAGAACGCACAAAAGAATTTGGAATCCGAAGAGCTTTAGGGGCTATTCCGACTCAAATTAGAGGTCAAATTTTATTGGAATCTGTCGTCTTAACATTGATTGCTGGTTTGGCAGGGATTGTAGGTGCAGGATTAATTTTAATGGTTTTAAATGAGTTTGTAATTCCAAATAATGATAGCATACCGATTTATAATGCGTCGATCGATTTGTTTACATTATTTGCAGCATTAACGATTATGGTTGTAATGGCAACTTTAGCAGGTTTAATTCCTGCACAACGTGCAATAGCCATAAAACCAATTGACGCTTTAAGAGAAGAATAACAGAGCTATAGATATCAATCGATGAAGAAATTTTTAAAAATAGGTGGGATTATTTTATTTATTGGATTAGTGGTCGGAGTGATTGCTTATTTTGGTAAAAAAAATAGTCAAGAAAATCAAGTCTATGAAGTGACTGAACCTTTTGTAGGAAATATTGAGGTGAAAGCTGTGGCTACAGGAGAAGTTAAACCTGTAGAGACCATTGAAATTAAACCTAATATTTCAGGGGTAATCAAATCAATTAATGTATCTGAAGGGCAATTTGTAGAAAAAGGACAATTAATTGCAGAAATTCGAGTGGTGCCAAATGTGGCCAATTTAAACTCGGCATTACAAAGTATTCGTGCAGCCGAAATTCAAGTGAATCTTCAACAAAAGGAGTTTAACCGTGCACAAACTTTATACAACCAAGGTGTTATTCCTAAAGCGGATTATGATAATGCTTTAGCGGCTTATCAAAATGCACAACAAACACTGCGTCAAGCAGAGGCGAGCTATAAAGTAGCACAAACTGGTGTTGCTCCTGGTTTGGAATCGTATGCAACCACACGTATTACAGCAACAACTTCTGGAGTTATTTTAGATATTCCAGTAGAAATCGGAAATATGGTGCAAGAAATCAATAATTTCTCTACGGGGACTACAATTGCAACAATGGCGGATATCAATAAAATGATTTTTGCGGGTAAAGTAGATGAAGCAGAAGTAGGTAAATTGAAAGAAGGAATGAAGATCAATGTCTCGATAGGGGCGATTCCAGATAAAGTATTTACTGCGATTTTAGATTTTATTTCACCTCAAGGGGTGGCAAGTAATGGTGTTGTACAATTCGAAATTAAAGCACCTATTCAATTGGATTCAAAATATTTTGTTCGTGCAGGATATTCTGCAAATGCAGAAGTGGTAACTTCAAGTGCTTCCAATGTGTTGTTGATTAAAACGGCTCATGTTCGTTACGATGAAAAGCAGAAACCTTACGTGGATGTTTTAAAATCTGGAAGTGGTTCAGATGCAACTTATGAGAAAAAATATATTACATTAGGCATTACAGATGGAGTAAATGTACAAGTAAAATCAGGGCTACAAAAAACGGATAAAATTAAAATTTGGAATACCGATTTAGAAAAACCAAATGGATCAGGTCCTCACTAAATCAAAAAAATATCTTAAAGCGGCAATATTCTTAACATATTGCCGTTTTTATATTTTCATAAATATTCAACACTATAGATTTAACTGCTTAGCATAAAGGCATTAAATCGGTTAAAAATTTCTTATAATCATTCTAAATAGTATATTTATTCATTGAATTTTGTATATATACATTTTAAAGCCTTATTGATTAAATATTATAATTGATTGTAATTCTATATCTTCACGAATTGCATTAACATTAAAAAAAAATATTATTTTAAAAAATATATATCCTTTTAATTAAGGATGTCCTCTTAAATTTTGTTAAAATATTTATCATATAAGCGATAATTATCCATTAAAATAGCTATTTCATAAATTAAATTTTTACGCTTAATTCTTTTTTAAATAAAATTTTAAGTTTTTAAGGTAAATGGTCAACTTTACCCCCTTAAAATTTTTTGACAAAATGAAGAGAAGATTAACATCTTTGAGTTTGTTAGCTTTCCTAGGATTAGGAACGTTAGCTTTTGCTCAGGTAACGGGTGTAGTAAATGATGCTGATGGATTCCCAGAATCTGATGTTGAAGTTACTGTTAAAGGAACTGATAAGGTTGCTTACACAGATATGGATGGTGCTTTTGATATTGATGCTCAAATTGGAGACGTATTAGTCATCAATGGAAAAGAGTTCAACGTAACATCGAATACTTTAGGGACATTAAATTATGTTGATCCTAAAAAACAAGAAACTGTAGAATTAGGTACAGTAAATATTTTAGGTTCAATTAAATTAGATCCTACTCAAAAAATTGGTTCTTTCGAAACAATTAAACGTGATGATTTAGAACAAACTCCAGTAGCTTCTGTGGATGAGGTTTTAAATGGTCGTGTGGCTGGTTTAAACTTCTCAACAGGTGGTGGTCAACCAGGTTCTGCTAACGTTATTGCAATTCGTGGTGCAGGTTCGTTCGTTGGAACAACAAACCCATTATATGTAATTGATGGTGTTGTTGTAGGTAAAGGTGATGATAACTCAGGGGTAATGACTTCATTCAACCCATTATCATCAATTGATCCTAACCAAATTGAATCAATTACAGTTTTAAAAGATGCTTCTTCAACAGCTTTATATGGAGCACGTGGAGCAAATGGGGTAATTGTAGTTAAAACAAAACGTGGTAAATTCAACCAAAAAACAAAATTCAATGTAGCGACAGAAATGTCGATTCAAGATATTGCTTTTGATAAAGCGAAATTCTTAAATTCAGAAGATTTTGTAAAATGGGGTGGATTATCATTCTATAATACAGGAGAATTTTCTTCTCAACTAGAAGCTCAAAATTACTTCTCAGACGATGTTATCGGATGGGATGGTAAAACAAACGAAGATTGGACAAAAGCAATTCAACGTGATATGTCTACTGTTCGTACATACAGTTTCTCTGCAACAGGAGGTTCTGATAACACTTCTTTCCGTACAGGTTTTTCTTACTATGATAATGATCCATTAATTATCAACTCTAAATTCGACCGTTTATCAGCGTCTTTAGCAGTTGATCACAAAGCTTCAGATCGTTTCAAATTAGGAACTAACTTAAACTATTCTCGTGTACAAAATAAAACGTATGCGGATGCAGGAGCGTACTCTAACCCATGGGCTACTCGTTGGACAATTATTCCAACATTACCTGTTTATAATGCGGATGGTTCGTATAATCTAAATTTATTAGGGAATAAAGATTTTAACCCGGTAGGTTTACAAAAAGAAAATAAAGTTGGTGGTACAGTTAACACGTTCTTAGCTTCTGTTTACGGTGACTACCAAATCATCAAAGATTTATCATTCAACTCTCAATTTGGTACACAATACCAAAACTTAGATGAAACGTTATACTGGAATCCATATTTTGGAGATGGTCAACGTACGAATGGTTATATGTACGAATCTCAAAGCCAATATACAGATTGGAACTGGGTAAACACTTTAACTTACAACAAAAAATTTGGTGATCGTCACGAATTAATTGCAAATGCTGGTTGGGAATACCAAGAGCACATTGGAAAAATTCGTGCTCAAGATAAACAAAACTTTATCTTAAACGGAATGTATATGGATAATGCTTCACAAGCTTTATCAATTTCTGGAAACCGAATCAAATGGACTCAAATTTCTTACTTCGGACGTTTAAATTATATTTTTGATGGAAAATATACAGTAAACGGACAAGTTCGTCGTGATGCAAACTCAACATTAGGAATCAATGACCAAGCTGGTCTATTCTGGTCTGTGGGTGGATCTTGGGCAATGAACAAAGATTTAAACATTCGTTTCGTTGATAACTTAACATTACGTGCAAACTATGGTGAAATTGGTAACGTACCTTACGCTGATGGATGGGGTAACCAATACAACAGCTACTCAACGTTAGCAAATACAAGAAACTATGGTGATGCAGGGGTATTAATCGTTGATACTGCAGGAAATCCAGATTTAAAATGGGAAATTTCTAAACAAGCCAACATTGGTTTAGATTACTCTTTATTCAATGGATTCTTATCAGGTACAATTGATGCCTACAACAAACGTACTGAAGATGCCATCTTCCCTGTACAAATTCCTTCAGAAACGCCTTCATCAGCAAATTCTATCATGAAAAATGTGGGTGAAATCGTTAATAAAGGGATTGAGGCAACAGTTACTGTTCGTCCTTTCCGTGGAGATTTCAACTGGAACATTAGTGCAAACTTCGCTTACAATAAATCAGAAGTTGGAGATTTAATTGACAACGATGCTATTTATTTAGAAGGTGGTAATAAAGCTGTTCAATCAGGTCGTTTATTCGGTGAATACTACATGGTAGGATGGGCTGGAGTAGATCAATCAAATGGTAATCCATTATTCTACACTGACGAAACGGAAACAGAAACAACTTCTAACTATAATGAAGCTTCTAAGTATTTCCAAGATAAATCACCATTCCCTAAATATATGGCTGGTTTAAGAAATGACTTAAGCTACAAAAATATTACGTTATCTGTCTTCTTATCTGGACAATTTGAGTATTCAGTAATCGATAGATTCTCAAACTACATCTACAATGATGGAGCTTATTACGATATCAACGTTTATCAAGAGGCATTAACAGACAGCTGGACTCCACAAAATACTACAGCTTCTAACCCAATGCAGGTGTATGGTAACGGTACTGGTTCAAACAAAATGTCAACTCGTTTCTTACGTGATGGTGATCACATCCGTTTAAAAGAAGTAAAATTAGCTTATAGTTTAGGTGATAAGTTAGAAAAATCAGGAATCAGTAACTTAACAGTTTATGTTCGTGCAACGAACTTAGCGACTTGGGCGTTTGATAAAAAATTAACGTTCGACCCTGAAACAAACTCAAACAGCTATTCTTACGGATGGCAAGGTAAAGGGACTTATGATTATACATCTCCAATCATGAGAAGTTTCTCAGTAGGTGTATCAGTTGATTTCTAAAAAGTAGAGTAAAATGAAAAAGATAACAATATTAGCGATTACTGCATTTATGGTAAGTTTTTCTTCATGTTCAGAAGATTTATTAGACCAAACGCCAGTTAATACAATTACATACGATGGTAATTCTACCATCAAATCAGCTAGTGATATGGAAGCTGCCCTTAATGGGATGTACAGCGAATTTGCTTCAGCAGATGCATTAGCAACAGACGGAATCGTTTTAGGAGAGTTAATCTCTGATAACGCTTTTATTTCAAGAAGAAATGATGGTCGTTTCAAGATCACTAATACAATGACTTGGACACCTTCAGATACGAATAATGATTTCGTGATTTACAACAAATTATATGATGTTGTAGGGATGGCTAACTTAATCATCAACTCTGATTTAGAAGAGACTGATGTTGTGAAAGGTTTTAAAGCGCAAGCTTATGCTGCACGTGGTATTGCATTTTACTACTTAGCATCTTTCTATGCAGCAAACCCAACATCTGGAGAAAACCAAGAGTATGGTATTGCAATTCATACAGGTGAATACAATCCTAATGCTTACTATGGTCGTTCGACAGTTGCTGAAACGTATGCTCAAATTATTTCGGATTTAGAAAATGGTATTTCTGAATATAACGAATCGACAGTAAATAAAGGATATTTATCTGCAACAGCTTCTCGTTTAATGTTAGCGAAAGCTTACTTAACTCGTGGAGCTGCAGGAGATTACCAAAAAGCAATTCAGTATGCGGATGAAGCATTAGCTTCTAATACAACTATTACTGCAACAGAATTAAATTCTTATTTCAAAGGAACAACTTCTGGTGAATTAAATAATCAACCAGAAACAGTATTTGAAATTAATATGTCTGTTATTGCAAACCCAGGGGTTAACCGTGCAATTTCTGCATTCTATGACCCTTATGGAGCGAAAAACTATTTAATGTTCCGTGCCGATTTCATCAACTCAATTTCGGATGATGATGCGCGTAAAGCATTATTTACTCAAGAAAATGCATCTGAAAATGATGATCCTAAAGGATACTACGTACAGAAATTTACACAAACAGTTGATGGAACAAACTTCATCGGAAATGTTCGTGTATTACGTTTAACAGAAGCTAAATTCATCAAATGGGAAGCCATGGCTAAATTAGGTCAAGGTGCTGCAGCTTTAGCTGAATTAAATGAATTTGCTGCTGAACGTGGTGGAGCTCAATATGAAGGTGATGCATTAACAGCAATTTTAGCTGAAAAACGTATCGAATTCTTAGGAGAGGGACAACGTTTCCACGATTTAAAACGTAATAACTTAGGATTTGTTAAAACAACAAATGTAGAAGGTAATATTGCTGATGTACCTGCAAACAGCAAGTACTTCTTCTTCCCAATCCCAAGTTCAACGTTGAACTTAAACCGTGCTATGACACAATTCCCAGGGTGGGGTAACTAAAATATCATCCAATTCAATAAGAAAAAGGAGAGCATTTGCTCTCCTTTTTTATGGATTATAATTTCGATTTATATTTTAAATCTTTTCCTTTACTTCGATTACAAACTCATTCGATGAAAATTAGGAATAGATGGTTCGTATTAAAAAGAAGAGAATAAGATAAAAATACTTCTCATGTAGACGAACAGTAAGTTTAGATCTTCGCACTGTTTCTGTGATAATTTCCAGGTGATCATAAAGAAATGGAAATGCAATAAAATCAATGATTAAAGATAAAGTAATCAAGAATACGCGAGAAATTAGGATTAATTTTCGATAATGATTCAGATTATTTATCCATAAAAAATGGCAGTATCCAAAAAACTGTGTAAACATAAAATAGGGTGGGTTATTATAACTCACCTTTATTTTTTTTTTAATTACATTTATAAAACACAGTTTGTTATGAAGAAATCTGTCGGCAAAATGATCAAAGATCAAGGTTTATTAGAAGGCGTTAAAACGCAAGAAGACCTTAGTAAATTACTAAAAGAACTCCATTCAGAATTATTAGAAGCCATGCTCCATGGCGAGCTTGAAGCACATTTAGGCTATTCAAAAAATGAAAAAAGTGATAATTCTAATTCACGAAATGGGACTACTTCCAAACGTATAAAAAGCGAATACGGAGAATCTACAATAGAAGTTCCACGTGATCGAGAGGGTAGTTTTGAGCCTATAATTGTTCCAAAGCATCAATCCAAATCAGTTTCAGTCGAAAATATGGTGATATCGCTATACGCTAAAGGTCTGAGTGTATCGGATATCGAATCGGAACTTTACGAATTATATGGTTATAAACTCTCTACTTCTGCGATATCTATCATCACCGATAAAGTGAATCAGCAAGTATTAGATTGGCAAAACCGTCCATTAGAATCGGTTTATTGCATTGTTTGGATGGATGGTATCGTTTTTAAAGTTCGACAAGCCGGAAAAGTGATAAATAAGACTATTTATTTAGCCGTTGGTCTAAACCGTGAAGGATACAAAGAAATCCTTGGAATGTGGCTTGGAGAGAACGAGTCTGCTGCTTTTTGGCAAGGTGTAATGACAGATTTAAAAGTTCGTGGTGTGGAAGATATTTTGGTTTCTGTAACCGATAATTTGCATGGTTTTACACAAGCAATTAGCAATATTTTCCCTCAAACAAACACGCAAATTTGCGTAGTTCATCAGATCAGAAATTCAGCTCGATATGTGGTGTGGAAAGATAAAAAAGAGTTTACTTCGGATATGAAATTAATTTATAATGCGACAAGCAGAGAAATGGCGGCGCATGAATTAGATCGTTTTGCAGAAAAATGGAATCAAAAATATCCTTATGCAATACAATCTTGGAGAAAGAATTGGGACGAATTAACCGTATTTTTTGACTTTCCGGTAGAAATTAGAAAAATTATATATACCACTAATTTAATTGAAAATCTAAATGGAAAAGTCCGTAAATACACTAAAAATAAGATGGTTTTCCCAACGGATGATGCGCTTAAAAAATCGGTATATTTATCCTTAATGCAGATATCCAAAAAATGGACAAAACCAATTCAAAACTGGGGATTAATTTTAAATCAATTTTTAGCTATATTTGAAAAAAGGGTTCAACTATAAAATAGTCAAACCCATCTGAAATATGTTTACACAAAATTTTGGACAGTGTCTAAAAAATATCCTTCAATAAAAGGCTAACTTCAGAACTTACGATGAAAATGAAAATTTTAGGATATAACCTGGGTAAATCCGCTTTATTTAATTCATCTTCGATCAAATTCGGTTCGAATTCATTAATATTTTCTTCTTTCTCTTTATCAAATATTAATTGGCATTATTTCTTCTTCCGAAAAAGATCTTCCTTTTTCTTTTAAAATTTCAAATGCAAATTCAATTGCTGTAGATGTATAGCGCGAATTAGAAGCAATGTGTTTTTTCAGTTCAGTCGTCAGAATTTTATTTAATACCGATTTTTATCCCATCGATTAATCTTGATACATCAAATATTTTGCTCTTACTTTTTTAAATTCTTCCAAATCCTTTTGCCAAGTCGCTTTGATGCGTTCTTCCGACCATCCTGCTTCAATTTGTTTTCTCAATTCAGCTGTTCCAGATAATTGATCAATCCATAATTTTTTGCCATTCATTGTCCAAAATGGTTGCTTCGTATTGTTTTGATACGCATTAATCAACCATTGCAATGAAATTTCATCCATATACAATTCATCCGATAAATCTTCACCGTAACAAATTTCATCTTTAAACTTTGGACTTGTCGCTCCAGGTTTTGAAGTTGGCGTATATTGGAAAGGCATATTTTTTAAATAAGGTGAACCATAAACCTGAAACTGAAAATCTGTACCTCTTCCTTCGTTTACATTTGTTCCTTCAAACAAACACGTACTTGGGTAAAGGTTAATCGCACGGTCGTTCGGTAAATTTGGCGATGGTTTTACCGGTAAAGTATAACGCATTTTATGATTGTAATCTTTTAAGGGAATCACTGTCAAATCGGCTTTCATTTTATTTTTCAACCAGCCTTCTCCATTAATCATTTGTGCATATTCGCCAATTGTCATTCCGTAAACAATCGGAACCTTATGCATCCCCACAAAGGAAGTAAATTCAGGTTGCATCAATGGCCCGTCGATATAATGTGCATTTGGATTTGGACGATCCAAAACAATCACTTGATTGCCTTGTTCGGCAGCCGCTTCCATAACATAATGTAATGTCGAAATATAGGTATAGAAACGCGCACCAACATCTTGCATATCGAAGAGTAAAATATCAACATCTTTGATTTGATCAGCTGTTGGTTTACGGTTATTTCCGTACAATGAAACAATAGGTAATCCTGTTTTAGAATCTACACCCGATTTGACCTTAGCGCCTGCATCGGCATCACCTCGAAATCCGTGCTCAGGCGAATAGATTTTAACCACATTTATTTTTTGATCCAATAAAAAATCAACCAAATGAATGGTATTGTCCTTATAATCTAAATTTTTTGCATTTGTCCTTAAGATTCCAGTTTGATTGGAAACGACTCCAATTTTTTTCCCTTTTAATAAATGCAAATAGGCTTCTGTATTTTCAGCACCAAGGCCAATTTCTAAACCATAAATCAAATCTAATTTCTTGTTCGCCCCTGCAAATTCGGTAGCATAATCGGTAGTTTGTGAAATTGAAAAAATCGGAGTGCTTAGAAGTAAAGCAATTGATGTATATTTGACAAGTTTTTTCATAGTGATAATAGCGTTATCATGGGGTTGAAACAGAGACGATTTAAAAGATATCGTCTGATTGTATCATTGTAAAAATTAATAATTTGAACTTTTCTTGGTGGTTTTCTAAAAAAATAGCACTTGGTAAAAATACTAAAAATAACTTATCAAGTATTATCATTCGTATTGGTCAAGTTGCCGTGGCTTTAGGAATTATCGTTTCTTTGGTCACGATTTCTACGGGTGTCGGTGCGCGAAAAGCAATCAAAAGTAAATTAGCCGATTTCAACGGTCATATTACGATTCGTAATTATAACAGCAATAATTCTTTAAATTCAGATTCTTTATCGCTTAAGCAAGCATTTTATCCAACATTTAAAAATGTACCCGACGTGGTCCACGTGCAAGCCATTGCCAACAAAAGTGGGGTGATTCGGACAGCCGAGAACTTTAGTGGAGTAGTGTTTAAAGGCGTTGGGACAGATTACGATTCGGTACGATTTGAAAATTTCTTGGTAAAAGGCCATTTTCCACGCGTCAACAAAGACTCAATGACGGATGATGTGGTATTATCCAAGAAAATTGCAGACGAATTAAAATTGGATGTCGACAGTTCATTCGTGATGTATTTTATTCGCGAAGACAGTAACCCTGTTTATCGTCGTTTTAATGTACGTGGGATTTACAAATCCGATATCAAAAACTTTGATGATATCGTAATGTTAGGGGATATCAAACACGTACAAAACTTAAATAAATGGGACAGTACGACGGTGGGAGGATTTGAATTGTTTGTCAAAGATGTAGAAGATATAGAAACTGCTGCAGCTCAAGTCGCTCAAAATATTCCGTATAATTTATTGTCTGAATCCGCGACATCATCCTTTGCACAAATCAACGAATGGATCACCATTTTTGATAAGAATATTGTTATCATTGTCGTGATTATGCTTTTTGTCGTGATCATTAATATGGTGATGGTTTTATTGATTTTGATTTTAGAACGTACGCAATCCATCGGATTATTAAAAGCATTTGGGGCAACCAATTGGAAGGTCAGAACATTATTTATCAATTATGCCATCTTTATTATGTTTCCAGGGTTAGTAGCAGGAAATGTAATTGGATTAGGATTATTATTGATTCAGAAATATTTTAAAATCATCAAATTGCCAGCAGAAAATTATTATATCTCTGTTGCGCCGGTGTATTTAGATTTTGGAACAATCGCATTGCTTAATATTGGTGCTATTATAATTTGTGCAATTGTATTACTTTTGCCATCGTATATGATTGCTAAGATTACACCATCAAAAGCGATAAATTTTAGATAATTTTTTTAAGAAAATAAATAAGTGTAGAATGAAATACGCAAATAATATATTAGAAACAATTGGTAACACGCCTTTAGTAAAATTAAACCATATTACTAAAGATTTACCTTGTACAGTTTTAGCAAAGGTTGAATATTTTAACCCAGGACATTCTTGTAAAGACCGTATGGCTTTAAAGATGGTTGAGGATGCTGAAAAAGACGGACGTTTAGTTCCAGGTGGTACAATTATCGAAGGTACTTCTGGAAATACAGGAATGGGATTAGCTTTAGCTGCAATTATCAAAGGTTATAAATTAATTTGTGTTATTACAGATAAGCAATCTAAAGAGAAAATGGATATTTTACGTGCCGTAGGTGCGAAAGTAGTAGTTTGTCCAACAGATGTTGAGCCAACAGATCCACGTTCTTATTACTCAGTTTCTAAACGTTTAGCAGAAGAAACACCTAACGGATGGTACGTGAATCAATACGATAATCCATCGAATGCTTTAGCCAACTATGAGCAAACTGGACCAGAAATTTGGGAACAAACAGAAGGAAAAGTAACGCACTTTATCGTAGGTGTTGGAACAGGAGGAACAATTTCTGGAGTTGGAAAATACTTAAAAGAGCAAAATCCTAACGTTAAAGTATGGGGAGTTGATACTTACGGATCAGTTTTCAAAAAATACAAAGAGACTGGAATTTTTGACGAAAACGAGGTTTATTCTTATGTAACGGAAGGAATTGGTGAAGATATTTTACCAGAAAATGTAGATTTTGATGTAATTGATGGTTTCACAAAAGTTACAGATAAAGATGCAGCGGTTTACACGCGTCGTTTAGCATTAGAAGAAGGTTTATTTGTAGGGATGTCTTCTGGATCTGCGATTAAAGGATTATTACAAATGAAGGACGAATTTGGTCCAGACGATGTTGTTGTTGTTTTATTCCACGATTCAGGTTCTCGTTACGTAGGTAAAATTTTCAATGATGATTGGATGCGCGATAGAGGTTACTTAGAAGATGAGGTTAAAACAGCTGCGGATTTAATTCAAGAGCACATCGATAAACCATTGGTAATTGCTCGTACTGAAGAATTAGCTTCTCATGCAATCGATCGTATGCGTCGTTTCAAAATCTCTCAAATTCCAGTGGTTGATATCAACGGATTTGCAGGTTCATTAGACGAATCAGATTTATTCCAAGCATTTATGCAAGATCCTAATGTAGCAGAAAAACCAATTCGTGAGATTATGGGTGCAGCTTATCCAATTGTAAAAGCAAATGCTTCAGTTGAAGAAGTTTCTAAATTAATTACGAAAGAAAATCAAGCCGTATTGATTGAGTTAGAGAATGGTAAACACCATATCATTACAAAATACGATATTATCAATTCGATTAAATAAAAACGTATCTTTACGACGATATGGGAATTGTATTAAGAGGAGAAAATTTAATTAAAGATTACGGCAAAAAACACGTCGTAAAAGGAGTTTCTTTCCAAGTAGAGCAAGGAGAAATTATTGGATTATTAGGTCCGAATGGAGCAGGAAAAACAACCTCATTTTATATGATTGTTGGTTTAGTTCAAGCGACACAAGGGCGTGTATTCTTGGATAAACACGATATTACTAAAGATCCCATGTATAAGCGAGCGCAAAAAGGAATTGGTTACTTAGCGCAAGAAGCTTCGATTTTCCGTAAACTATCGGTGGAAGATAACATCAAATCGGTTTTACAATTCACTAAACTTTCGGCGAAAGAACAACAAATGAAAGTTGATGCTTTAATCGAGGAATTCTCATTAGAACACGTACGTCGTAACCGTGGAGATTTATTGTCAGGAGGGGAGCGCCGTCGTTGCGAAATTGCACGATGTTTAGCAACTGAACCTAAGTTTATCTTATTGGATGAGCCATTTGCTGGAGTTGACCCGATTGCTGTGGAAGACATTCAGAAAATTGTTCGTTCTTTAAAAGATAAGAATATTGGAATCTTAATTACCGACCACAACGTATCGCAAACATTAGCCATTACCGATAAAACATACATTATGTTTGAAGGTAAAATCTTAAAATCTGGTTCACCGGAAGAGTTGGCAAATGATCCTGATGTACGTCGTGTGTACTTAGGAGAAAACTTCACGTATCAACAGATTTAGAATTTATTTTAATTCATTTATATAGTAATCCCTTTAACTTTTGATTAAAGGGATTTTTTTATTTAATTGGTTTTATACTGTTCTTTAAATTTCTTTAACCATTCATCTAATTCGTGGCGTTGCACATACAAACGTTTTTCTTCAGTATAACGAGGTGATGTGTAAAAGATCTCGTAGAAAGGCATACTGCCATTGCCTACTTTCTCGATTTTATTGACCACAATATTTAACTGTGCTAATTCGTTTTTGAAGTTTTGAAATTCGTCTAAAACAGATGTTGTCATTTTTTGAAAGTTTTTAGTAATGGCTAAGATAAAAATTGTCCATAAAAAAAGCTGAAAACCAATTTTGATTTTCAGCTTAAAAATTCTAAAATCTTACGCTTTTTTAGACTCCTTTACTTCTGGTTGATCTACATCATCAACATATCGGTAAACTTTGCGAGGACGAGTCTTTCCGTATGATCCATTAACAATTTTTCCTCGACGTGTCTTCTTATCTCCTTTTCCCATTGTGAGTTTGTTTAAAGTGAATAATAAACTTTCGATAGGTTAAATATAGTCGCTTTCATGGATAAAACCAAATTCTTCTTATTTTTGAGTCAAACGATTATTGAATAATACCATGAAAATTTATAACTCAAGAGAATGGCTGAGCGCTGTCACTAAAATTCACCAATCGGATACTTTCCGAAAATTAATTCCGTATATCATTCTGATGGGGTGTTATGCATTTGCAGTGGCTTATATCGAATTGAATTATATCAATCTTAGGGAAAAATCTTGGTTAAAAGAAATTACAACTGTACATTCGCTATTGGGTTTTGTGATCTCTATGCTTTTGGTTTTTCGAACAAATTCGGCATATGATCGTTGGTGGGAAGGCCGTAAACAATGGGGAACATTGACTAATATTTCACGTACTTTCGCCATGAAAATGGATAGTATTTTGCCTTCAGATGATCACGAAAATCGCGACTTCTTTCAAACAATGATTCCAATGTTTTCAAAATCACTGTTTTCCTTTCTTCGAAGTGATTATTCTACTTTTATGTTAGATGAAGACCGTTTTGAGTCGTTTGATTTACAATCCAAGCATGGACCTAATCAAGTGAATCGATTAATGTACAATAAAATCAATGAGTTGCATCAAATAGGATTGTTGACCGGTGATCAATTGATTGTTCTGGATAAAGAATTGACTGATTTTAATAATGTTTGTGGCGCTTGTGAACGAATCAAAAATACACCTATCCCATATTCATACAGTTCATTTATCAAAAAATTTATCGTGTTATATGTCGTAACTTTGCCTATCGGATTAGTATTTTCAATGGGATACTTTGTCGCAATTGCTGTTCCATTTATTTTTTATGTCTTAGCTTCTTTAGAATTAATTGCTGAGTCAATTGAAGAACCCTTTGGAACAGATTCAGATGATTTACCGATTGAACAAATTACCCTTAATATCGAAAAACATGTCGGCGAAATTTTGAATTAGCGACATATTATGGCACAAAAACCCTTTAGATTTACAGCGATGAGTAGAAATACAGATGCAAATAAAAAATTGCATAAAAAGAAATTGGATCAAAAAAAACGTAAAGTACAAGAAGCAGAGGCTGAACGTAAGGCGCGATTAAAAAGCATCAATCAACAATTTAACGAAAAAAACAAACCAACGAACGAAGAATAATTTATGAAGATTCTACATACGGCCGATTGGCATTTAGGGAAAAGACTTGACCATTTTTCTCGACTTGAGGAACAAAAATTAATAATGGATGAGATTGTTCAAATAGCAGATGAACAAAATGTAGATTTAGTTTTGATTGCAGGGGATTTATTTGACACCTTTAATCCGAGTGTAGAGGCGGTAGAATTATTTTATAAAACCCTAAAACGTTTGGCTAAAAATGGACAACGTCCTGTGGTAGCGATTGGCGGAAATCATGATTCTCCTGATCGTATTGATGCACCCGATCCATTAGCCCGAGAATGTGGAATTATTTTAATTGGTCATCCAAACGCTGTGATTTCACCATTTGCCTTAGAAACTTTTAAGATTACCCATTCGGACGAAGGTTTTCTCGAAATGAAATTGAATCATGTCTCTTATCCAATCCGAATTGTACATACAGCTTATGCCAACGAGATTCGATTAAAGCAATTTTTCGGAGAAGAAAAAGAGAAAGAATTGAATCGAGTTTTGCAAGAAAAATGGGGACAAATTGCAAATCTATATTGCGATGAAAAAGGTGTTAATCTGTTAATGGCACATTTGTACATGAACAAACGCGGTGCTGAATTATTAGAAGAACCAGAGGGGGAGAAACCGATTAAAATTGGGAATGCCGATATGGTGTATTCGGATGGGATTCCTGCACAAATTCAATATTCAGCTTTAGGACATTTGCATGGTTACAATAATGTGGGTACGACCGAAAAACCTGTGGTTTATTCGTCTTCTCCATTATGCTATAGTTTCAGTGAAGCGGGGCAAACGAAATATGTATCGATTATAGATGCTGTACCTAATCAACCGGTTCAATTTGAAGCCATTCCTTTAAAGAATGGTCGTGCATTAGTACGTAAAACATTTGATAAGGTTGAAAGTGCAGTCGAATGGTTAAGAGATAATCCTTATACTTTAGTCGAATTAACAATAGAGAGTGATACTTTTCTTAAAGCGGAAGATCGAAAATTAATTTATCAATCCCATGATGGAATCATCCATTTGATCCCTAAAATTAAGAATCAAATGAAGGAAGATTTGGTGTATAAAGAAATTAACTTAAATCAAGACATGAAAGATTTATTCAAAGATTATTTCAAATCGAAGAATGCCAATCAAGAACCGAATGATGAAATAATGGATTTGTTTAACGAAATTTTAAATGCCTAAGCTATGATTCCAGTTCAACTGACAATAGAAGGTTTATATTCTTATCAACAAAGACAAACGATCCAATTTGATGATTTAATCGATGCGGGATTATTCGGTATTTTTGGAGCCGTTGGTTCAGGGAAATCCTCTATTTTAGAAGCAATTACCTTTGCTTTATATGGTGAAACAGAACGTTTGAATGCGAGAGAAAAACGCTCGTATAATATGATGAATCTAAAATCGAATGTATCTTATATCGAATTCGATTTTTTGAATCATGAAGATAAATTATTTCGTATCACCAGAGAGTTTAAACGAAATTCGAAACGATTTGAAGAGATCAAAGCACCTACAGTCGTTTTTTATGAAAAGGTTAATGAGCAATGGATTCCATTGGATCATAGTAATGCTGAGCGTATTATAGGTTTAAGTTATGCCAATTTCAAACGAACAATCATCATTCCTCAAGGTCAATTCAAAGAATTTATTGAGTTAGGTGCAACTGATCGTACAAAGATGATGAAAGAAATTTTTAATCTTCACAAATACGATTTACAAGAGAATGCGGCAAAATTAGCCAAAGAAAATCAAGCCGAATTACATAAAATCGAAGGGAAACTTCAAGGTTTTGAAGCGGTTTCTTTAGAAATCATTCAAGAAAATCAAAATCAATTAAAAATTGAAGAAGGGCAATATGAAACCGTATTAAAAGAATTTAATGCCGTGAATGAATCCTTTCAACGTTTAAAAGCATTGAAATTAGATGTTGAATCTTTAAAAGCCAAGAAAATTCAATTTGATCAATTGCATGGTCAAAAAGAATCCATGGATCAACAACAATTGGCATTAGAGCGTTATGAAAAACTTTACCATGCCTTTCACCAACTGTTAATTGATCAAGTTAAATTGCAACAAGCAAAAAAAGAAGATGAAAATGCTTTAACGCAACAGCAACTACAAAACGAACAAATAGAAAACCAAATCAAAGAAGTGACACTTCAATTAAAAGCCATTCAAAAAGATTTTGAAGCTTTGGCTGACAAACGAGTGGAAGAAAATGATTTGGAACTTATTATTCAAAATTTAGCGTTTTCGAAAGAAATTGAAAAATTAAAAGAGCGTACATCAAATGGAAGTAAAGAAGTTGAAAAAGTTCAACTTCATCAAAAGTCAATTGAGGAACAATTAAAATTGAATGAAATGGAATTCAGTCAGTTGAATCAACAACGATTAGATCCACAAATTTTAATGGCAGTTGATCATTGGTTTACAAAAAATAATTCCATTCAAGAAGCCTTCAAATTACAAGCGAAAAAAATTGAACAATTCAAAGATCAAGCAGATCAGTTGATATCATTTTTTGAGGCTGAAAATATTAATATAGATACGGTTGAAGCTGATTTCGAAGTTTTAAAAGAGAATTTAGCAAAAAATAAAACCACTTTACAGCAACAAAAGAGTGAGGTTGAAGTTCAGCAAAAATTGGCTCATTTCGTACATAATCTACATGATGGTGAAGCATGCCCGTTATGTGGGTCATTAGAACATCCTCATATTGTAGAAATGAATGATGTCACGGCATCTTTGGAGGCTGTAAAAGCTGAAATTCAAGCCATAGAATTCCAACAAGAGGAAATTCAGAAAAGATACACATTAATTCAACAAAAGTGTTATCAATTTCAATTGGTTCAACAACAATTGGATCAAGAGAAACGAAGAATAATAGAAATAGAAGAAGAAAGGAATGTGCACATCAAAACGTTCGAATGGAAAGAATTTGATGCGAATAATTATGAAATTTTTCATTCTAAAAAAGAAGAAGCTTTAGCTTTAAACCAAACATTAGAAAAGAAAAATCAAGCGATTACTTTATTACGCGAGCAATTGGATAAAGCTCGTTCCGATGTAGAAAAGTTCCAAAAATATTTGGAAAACTTTAAATTAGAAGAAGCTGAAAAAGCGAGTCAAATCAAACAAAATATTTCGAATTTAAAAATCTTACGTTTTGACGACTTTGTTCAAAAAGAAAGTGATGAGGTTAAAATTCAATTGGATCAATTAAAGGCATTCAATCAAAAGACTGAAAAAGAGTATCAATTGTACCAGCTTCAGCTTAATGATTTGAATCCGAAATTGGCAGCACAACAAACTTCGATTGCTTTGTTGAAACAACGTATCGAAGATCAAAAAGTGGAAGAACAAACCCTTTATAAAACGATAGAGGCCACGCTAAAAGAAATGAATTTAGAGTCTATCGACGAAGTTAAATTCATTCTTGATCAAAAATTAGATGTATTGACGCTTCGAAAAAGAATGGAAGAATTTAGAATTCAATATGAAACTCTAAAAAATTCTATTGTGGAATTAGAACAGAAGTTAGAAAATCTTTCATTTGATGAGAATATCTTTGAAGAACAGCAGCAGTTATTTTCTCAAGCGGAAGAAAAGTTAAAACATGCCAATGAATTGGTTATTAATCGTAAAACTGAAATTGACCGATTATCTAAAGCGTATGAGGATAAAAAAGAAATTTTAGAAGTACAGCATCAGCTTCAAAAACGAGCAGATTTGCTTAAGTTATTTGGTAATATGTTTAAAGGTGCTGGGTTTGTGCAATATGTTTCATCAATATATTTAAAACAATTGTGCGAAAATGCCAATGTACGTTTCCATCGCATGACCAGAAACCAATTGAGTTTACAAATCAATGAAAACCATGATTTTGAAATCATTGATTATTTAAATGAAGGACGACCACGAAGTGTAAAAACATTATCGGGAGGACAAGCTTTCCAAGTCTCATTAAGTTTGGCATTGGCATTAGCTGAAAGTGTTCAAACGAATTTAAAAGCAGGAAGAAATTTCTTCTTTATTGACGAAGGTTTTGGAACACAAGATGGAGATGCTGTAAATATCGTTTTTGAAACGCTAAATCATTTGCATAAAGAGAACCGTATTGTAGGAATTATATCTCACGTGGAAGAGTTGAAAGAACGTATTCCAGTTGCATTAAATATTGTCAAAGACGAAGAAAAAGGAAGTCAAATTGAGGTGATTTAAAATTTTGGCATAGTTTTGGTTTTTAAGGGGTTACAACTTAATGAAAACCATCCTATGAATACAATGATTAGAAGACAAGATTTACTTCAATTGCTGATGAATACAGGAACTGAAGTAAAGATCGAAGAATATTTAAATGCTTTGTTTAACAGTATAGAAGCTGTAAATTAAGACATAAAAAAATCCCTAACGCGAAAAGGTGTTGGGGATTTTCTATTGATATTTAATTTTTTTATCCAAATAATACGTGGTAGACATCACTATGATTTCGAGGGATGTTACGACATTCAAATCCGCCGGGTTGGGGAATTACTTCAATCAAATCAAACGATTTACAACTTTTAGGTAGCCCTTTAAAAAATAAAGTAAAATTTAAAGAAGAACCTTGAGGAATATGTGTCCAATGAGGATACATGGTAATTCCTTCTGCATGAATCAAAGGATAACGAATACCCGTAAAATTATCAATGATGTAAGTGGATTTCCAAATACGTGCAGCATCTGCAAATTCAGTACAATCCATATGGCAATGAACAATAACTTGCGATTCTTCCTCGATATTCGTTAAAAGCTCAGTCGCAATAAAAATTTCTTTTTCTAATTCAACTTCAGCCATTTTACTTGATTTTTTTTACATATAATTCTTCCACTTTTTTACGTGCCCAATCGGTTTTACGCAAAAATTTAAGCGAAGATTTTAGGCTTGGATTTTCATTAAAGCATTTGATATTAATTTCTCGGCCTAAACCTTCCCATCCGCCATAATACAATACCAAAGCTTCTATAATATCATCTAAACGTTTACCATGCAATGGATTGTTCTTTTGCTCCATAAAAATTAATTAAGTCACAAAATTACAAAATATTCTTGAGGGTTACTTGAGGATAAATTCTAATTCTTTTACAATTTCTTGTTGATCAACTTCGATAAAATCACGTTTGATTTGGTATAATATAACGCCAGAATCGTGTGTAGCCTGAAAAACCTTACTGATATAATCAAAATTTTGAATCTGATCCATATCCTTTACTTCTTTCGAAATAATGGTTTCTAAGGTTGACTTTACTTCGCCCAATAAATTTTGTTCTGTAGGAAGAGTTTCAGAATATAAGGTATAGACCTGATCCTCTGTATTGTAATTTTCAAATTCGATGGAACGATTATAAATGATCTTATTTCGAGTAACGGGATTGATGCTTTCAAATTTTGATTTTGTAGGCGAATTGGTCTTAATTGCATTTCCATAGAACAAGTGAAAGGTATTGATTTTACTTGCAATCAATTGTTCGGTTACATCTTCATTACCAAAGACACGATCCAATGCTGTTTTAAACGCTTCTTTGTCTTTTTCATTCGGGATAGATGTTCCCAATATTTCTACAAAATTCTTGTTGTATGCGACGATTTCCTCAAAATTTAATAAGTCTTGAAAAACACCTTGAGCATTGGTTTTAAATACAAATTTTTGAGGTCCTAATTTTGATTTAAATTGTTCGCGCATCGGCGAGGGTACTTGAGTGTAATCTGGATGTGTAATCCATTCGATGGTATAAGAATGTTCATCTTTTTCAAGAACATTAATCGTTAAATCGAATGTTTTATTTTTTTTAATGATGGTATCTTGATCACGAACTTGATATTCTTTTTCGTTTTGAATGTATTCAAAATTATCACCTTTTTCCCAATACGGTAAAACAGCCACTTGTTTATTGATGCTATCAAATTGGGCCAATAATGGGGTTACGGTTAATAAAAATAGGATATGAAAAAGGAGTTTCATCTTACGAAATTTGTCTTGTAAAAATGTAAGCTAAGTTAAAGGTTTATTCGATAGCAAAGGTTGAAAGTTTGAAGAAATTTAAAATTTTATTCGACAAATCATCGAGAAAAGATAAATCTTAATAAAATGACGTATTTTTGCACAAAATAAAGGTATGAATACATCAGAAGGGAATAAATCGATCAAGAAATTACATTCACGTAATCGTCATTTAGCGCCATATAATTTTGAGAAATTATGTGCAATATATCCTGTTTTACGTCAATACATTATTCCTAATCATAAAACTGATGAACCAACCATTAATTTCTCGGACCGTAATGCCGTTAAAGCATTAAATAAAGCGTTATTAAAAACGTATTATGATATTGATTATTGGGAATTACCAGCGGATAATTTATGTCCTCCAATTCCTGGACGCGCTGACTATATTCATTACGTAGCGGATTTACTTGCCGAAAGTCGAGATGGTGTAATTCCAAGAGGAAAAGATGTAAAAGTTTTGGACGTCGGAGTAGGAGCAAACTGTATTTATCCTATTGTTGGAAATTACGAGTACGATTGGAATTTTGTGGGAGCTGAATTGGATTATTTATCTCATAAAAATGCTTCTGAAATTGTACGTAAAAATGCACGATTACGCAATAAAGTGGATATTCGTTTACAATATAATCCGAGCAATATTTTTACCAATATCATCAAGCAAGGAGAAAAATTTGATGTGTCGATTTGTAATCCTCCATTCTTTAGTTCGAATAAAGAAGTAATGGAACAAACGATGCGAAAATTAAAAAACTTAGGAAATAAATCGGATCAAAAACCTATTCAAAACTTCGGAGGTAACAATTCTGAATTATGGTGCAGAGGAGGTGAGCGCGTATTTATTTCGAATATGATTAAAGAAAGTGTGAAATACAAACACCAAGTGAGATGGTTTACAACATTGGTTTCGAAAAAAGATAATTTACGTCCATTGAAAATTTTATTGGAACGCGTGAAAGCTCGTGAAGTAAAAATTATTAATATGGAACAAGGAAATAAAGTAACACGCTTATTGGTGTGGCGATTTTAATAATGTAAATCCTAATTTCTTTATTGATTTAGGATTTTTTTATTCATCAAACGTTATAGCATGGAATATGTACTGTATTATGGACTGGGAATTAATCTTTTCACCTATGTGTTGTTTGGATTGGATAAAGTGAAGGCACGCAATAAAAAATGGCGAATTCCTGAAAATACATTATTCTTTTTATCATTTATAGGTGGAAGTATTGGGGCTCTTTTGGCGATGAAGAAATTCAGACATAAAACCCAAAAATCAGAGTTTAAAAATGTCATCTATTTAATCCTTACAATACAATTGGCATTACTTATTTTTATCCTTTGGCAATTGTATATTAAAACATAAAAAAACCACTTCATAAGAAGTGGTTTTTTACGTTATAGAAATTTATTTTATTTAAAGTACGCATCAGAAGTACGTGCTGGACCTTTAACCGCTGGCCATTCCATTGGTTTTCCATCTCTACCCATCGGTAAAACACGCTTGTCACGGTTGACTAATGTTTCTTCTTGGTCAGCCATATACGTTAAAGTAGCTGCTAAAATAGCATTACTCTGAATTTCATCAAAAACAATTTTATCGTAGGTATCTTTATTCGTATGCCAAGTATACGTACCGTAACCCCAGTTTAACGAACTTAACATAAATCCTGGTACACCTGCTGCAACAAAAGAAGCGTGATCAGATCCACCTCCACCAGGAGTTCCTGGGAATTCCGTTTTAATGTGTTTTGTGATGTCGTTTGGAACTGCAGATAACCAACGGGTCATGTATTCGTATGATTTTTCGAAACCAGATCCGTTGATGTTTACGACACGTCCCGTTCCATTATCTAAATTGAAAACAGCTTGTGTATTTTTAACGATTTCTGGATGATCTTCAACAAAGGCACGAGAACCGTTTAATCCTTGTTCTTCACTTCCCCATAAACAGATTAAGATTGTTCGTTTGTTGTTTGGGTATAATTTTTTGATGGTACGGATCGTTTCCATCATCGCAATTGTTCCTGTACCATTATCAGTTGCTCCTTGTGCACCATCCCATGAATCAAAGTGAGCCGATAAAATGATGTATTCATTTGGTTTCTCTTTCCCTTTGATTTCACCAATAATGTTGAAGGTTTTAGCAACACCTGTATGCTTTGATTGTGCGTTTAATGATAATTTAGGAGCCGTTCCATTTTCTGCTAAACGGTATAACATTCCATAATCCTCATTCGAAATATCGATCATAGGAATTTTTGTTGTTTTAGCTCCGAAAATGCGGTTTGCTCCCATAATTCCTGTCCAATACGAAATCGCTACTGCTGCTGCACCATTTTCTTCTAAAACAGCTGGTAATGTATTGTTATTGTATCCTGTTACTTTGATAGAGTTAGCCCATGCTTCGTTCGCCTTCTTTTTTTCTGCAGAAATCTTGTCGTATAATTCTTCAGTTCCATACTCTTTGTATTGATAATCTGAACGACCGTGTTTCTGATTCTGAGACATTAAAACAATTTTCCCTTTTACTTTTGGTAACCATGCTTTAAATTCCGCTTCTGAAGAGAAAACTGGCATCGCAATAACTTCGGCATGAATAGCTTTTTTAGTTGCTGGTGACCATGCCAATTGTGTTGCTTCAATGTTTTTTGCACGAGGATAAGTCATATCCACGTGTGTTAATCCTCTTTCCCATGCTTTCCATGTTCCATAGTCTTCACGACGCGCATCAATTCCCCATGCTTTTAATGTTTTTAAAGCCCAATCTCCGGCTTGATCCATTTGAGGAGAACCCACTAAACGTGGTCCAATCCCATCTAATAATTCATGCGCAATTTTTTCCAATTGCGAGTTGTTTTTCACTTCATTTACAAAGCTCTCAACCGTTGGATTTAGCTTTTGTTGAGCAGGCGCCATTTGTGCCTGTACAGTGATTGCAGTACCAAAAATGGCTGCATAAGTCAATGTATTAATCAGTTTCATGTGTTGTTATTTTTAGCTAAAATAAAGGATTAATTCTCGGAATAAAAAGAATTTTTATAAAAATCAATCCTTCTGAAACTCTATTGGTTTAAAGGTATTTAATGTATAAATATTGAATAAGTATTGATTTTAAGAGGTTTAAACTAAATTTTATACAGTTCTCAACTTAGACTAATCCTAAATGTAAACTTTAACGTTGTTTGAACGAGTAATGTGAATATTTGGCAAAAACTTTGTTTATGGTGTACTTCAAAATTGAATCATGAAATTTTTATATATTTTACTCCTTCCCTTGCTTATTTTTTCGTGTTCACGTAAAAATTCATTGGATCATTCCCCAGAAGATAAAATCGAACGAACTGCTATAAAAGTACCTTATGAATTGGGATCGAATTATTTTGTGAAAAATAATGTGGATTTATCGAACTTAAATAAATCATATTTGGATTCAAAAATCATTTTTGATTCTATTTTTGGCATTGCTCGAACAATGAGTAAAGAAAGTGATCCTACACCGATTGATTTTACCCAACAAATCGTTATTCCTATTATTTTAGAAGAAACGAATATAGGTTCAACCATTACGGTGGATTCTGTGAATAAAATTGGAAATCATTTAAAAATTCGATACACTGTAACAGAAGTTCAACCCATTTCGTATATCGTGCAACCATGTGAACTGATAATTATTAATCGAAAAGAAATTTCGGATTTAAATGAACTAGAATTATCATTTGAAAAGACAACAAAAGTGCTATAATAAAAAAATCCAGTCAATAATTTGACTGGATTTTGATAAACAACTAATATGAAAAATAATTTATTAAGCAATGCTTAAACTTCTTTTCTCTTTTTGAGGCTCTTCTATTCTTTTAGGCAATTCGAATTTTAAAATGCCATCGACATAAGCCACTTTAATCTCATCTTGATTTACAATTTCAGGTAAAGCAAATGTTCTTCGGAATGAGGCATAATTAAATTCTTTACGAATATATTTTCCTTGCTCGTTTTCTGAATTTTGTGCACTTTCACTGAAATTGACAATCAATACATCTTCTTCAATCTCTAATTTGAAATCTTCTTTCTTTTTCCCTGGGATAGCTAATTCAATTTCAAATCGATTATCAAATTCTAATATATTTACTGCAGGCATATTTAATGAACTTGCAGGAACTACATTTTGATTAAATACTTCATTTAAAAGGTTAGGTAACCAAATGTTTTTATTTTTTTGTTGATATGATTGTACCATTTTAATATTGTTTTTTGTTTGTACAGCATAATACAAATACAATGCAAATGAAAAATACAAGACAAAATGACTTAATTTTATTATTAAAATCAGACAAAAAGACAGTTTTTATGTTTTTAGAATAAAAAAAACCGACTCTTTTACAGAATCGGTTGATTATGGAATTCGGAAATTTTATCCGAAGATATCGTTTAATACTTTTGATAAGCGCAATCCTCCTTTTAATAATTGACTTTCTACAGTATATTTATTTTCGAAGTGGTAACGGTAACCTAATTTATCATCCATTTTAACATCACCATAAATGACGTTCGCTGCTTGGTATGATTCATAAATCCAATCTAAAAAAGTTCCCTTTTTTAATTCTTCATTTTGTTTTTTGTTAAAAATGTCCAATACATTCGAATATTCTGTATACGAATATCCTTCATAATCAACTAATTTAGAATCCCATACCGCATGAATATTAGTATTGTCTCTAAACCATTGAACTTTAATTTTATTTCCACCTAAATCTTCTAAACGACCTACATGTAGAGGTTGATGAGCATCGCCCATGATGTGGATCAAGAAATATAAGTATTCTCTTTTTGTCTCAATAGAAAGGTTTTTATTTTCTTTCAATTCTTTCATAAAGAAAAGTCCTTTCTTATACATATTCACATCCGAAGAATTTTCTAATGCAACATTATATTCTTCACGGTTCATTCCTGATGGAATATTAACATAGTGATAAGAATCAGCGTGATCCCAGTGGTTATCTGATTTGATAAAATCAGGCCAGTTTGCCCAATATGCCAATTGTTGGTTCCCAATGACTTTCGTAATTTCTTTACGTGCTTTCTTAGAAATGTTTTGTTCAGCGATTTGTGCTACCACTCGGTGTCCTGTTAATCCCCATGCAGAAGCTTTTGATGCCATTAATAAACATGTTAAAGCAAATGCACCCGTAACTAATTTTTTCATGTATTGTATTCTAATTTGATGCAAATGTAAGGTTTATAATCCCTTTGATGGAATGATTTTTCAACATCCCCAAACATAAATATGTTTTTTTTGAAATTTTAACATTTCTCTCCAACCTTTATAAATACTACTTTGCAAGGAAATGAAGACTGAGATTTTAATATAGAACTAAATTTATTTAGGTACTTTGTTTTGCATAATACTATATTTTTTATATATATTTGTATAACAAAATAAAACAACAGAATAATGAATATCGAGAAAACAAAAATTCAGATGCGTAAAGGTGTACTGGAATATTGTATTCTTAGCATTATTAAAAAAGGAGATGCCTATGCATCAGATATCATTGATGAGTTGAAAAAAGCAGAAATGATTGTTGTTGAAGGAACATTATATCCTTTATTAACACGCCTAAAAAACGATAACCTTTTACAATACCGCTGGGAAGAATCAACTGCAGGGCCACCTCGAAAATATTATGCTTTAACAGATGAGGGAGAATTATTCCTTCAAGAATTAGCAGAAACATGGAATCAACTGATTGAAGCTGTAGATAAAGTAACTAAAGAAACACTAAAAAATGGATAAAACAATATCAATAAGTCTTGGAGGATTTTCATTTATCATTGATGAAAATGCTTACGCGAAATTAAAAACATATTTACAAGATGTTCGCAATTCATTACGTGGAACGGAAGGAGTAGAGGATATTATTGAAGATGTCGAAATCCGTATTTCTGAGTTATTTCGTGATCGAATCAAATTTAGAGAAGTGGTAAACGATGATGATGTTAATTTCGTGATTGCGACAATGGGACATCCTAATCAATACAAAGTAGAAGAGGATGAAAATGAGTCAATTTCCAACCCATCATCTTATTCACAGCCGTCATTTGAAACGAAAAACAACAAACGATTATTCCGCGATCCAGATGATAAAGTAATGACCGGTTTATCTGCTGGTTTAGCACACTACTTAGGGTTAGATCCATGGGCTGTTCGTGCGACGTGGTTAGTTCTTGGAATCTTAGGATTATTTACAGGATTTTCATTTTTACTAGTGGTCGTATGTTATTTCATCCTGTTGATTTTCGTCCCAAAAGCGAAGACAACTTCAGAAAAACTACAGATGTATGGGAAACCTGCCAATATCGAAACATTAAAAAAAAACGCCGAACAGGCAAGTGAGGTAGTTATCTCAGGAGGTCGTGAACTAAGCAATAAATTAGGTGGTGCATTCGGTGTATTAGGGAAATTCATCCTTTGGTTTATCGGATTTATTATCTTGATGATTGGTATCGGTTTAATCATTGGGGGCTGTGCTATTGCATTCACAACTTGGATGGATGTACCAACTGAACTATTTGGTTATCTGATTGAGGAGCAATGGATGAGTATTGCGACAAAAATTTTAGGTGGCGTATTAATGATTATTCCTGGAATTCTACTGACGATTCTTGGTCTAAGATGCTTTACAAGAATTAAAACCAGTAAAGCCTTAATCATTGGTTCGATTGTCGCTTGGTTTATCGCTTTGATTACCATCATTGGATTTACGGCGAGTACAGCTGCTAAATTCAAGAATGAAGTAGAATTAAATAAGAATTCAGTTTTAACGATTCCATCGGATACTTTAGTGGTCAATTTTAGAGAAGAAAATTCAGGAGATTATATCTTTAAATCGTTTGATGATTTTGATCAATTGATTGATGAAAATGGAAACCTTGTCATCAAGTTGAGTGATAAAATTACATTGAAATCTAGTGACGATGCCAATTATCGATTAGAGGTCAAATATTCATCTCGTGGAGGAAATTCAAATGAATCAAAGCGAAATTTAGAAGCAATGGTGTATGATTTTAATGTTTCAGGGAATCAATTAACATTAGATGAATTCTTTAAGATTAAACCCGAAGGTAAATTCAGAAAGCAAGACATTAAAATTACATTATATGTTCCTCAAGGCAAATATGTTCAAATGCGATCTGTAGATACAGTAATTTTAACAGATGCGGACGGAGATAAAGATTACTATTATGAAAATAATAATAAGATCTTTAAGAATTTAGGCCAAAAATTCGTATGTTTGAACTGTGAAACAAACGATCATTTTGACGAAGAAAATGACGTAATGTATGATGCGGATGGCATAGAAATACGTTCGAATAATGGAACGAAAAATGCTAAGGTTAGTATTGATCAAAATGGGATTCAAATTCAAACCAACGAAGGAAATGTAGGTATTTCTACTCCATCAAAAAATAAAAACAACCCTATAAACTATAAAGATGATACAGATTCTATTCACATTAACTACGGAGATCATCAAAACAATCGTTAATTTTTTCATCTAACATTGTACGATATAAGACAAAGGATAACCCACAAGGTTATCCTTTTTTTTATTATTTGTTGGAAAGATAATTTGGTTAAATTTACATTCACACAAACAAAAAAAATGAAGAAAACGATTGGTAAACTCATGCTGGATATAGTCGGCTGGAAATTAGACAATCATCTGGATTTATCTGCTATTGATAAATGTGTTTTGGTCTGTGCACCCCATACTTCCAATTGGGATTTTTATTTTACCATTGCTGCTTTTTGGCAAATGGGTATCCCGATGAAGATGTTTATTAAAGATGCTTGGACAAAACCATGGTATGGATACTTTATCAAACAATTGGGAGGAATAGGTATTGATCGTACACAAAATAAAAATATGGTAGAATTTGCTTCTCAACTTTTAAAAAGTTCAGCGCATTTGTACTTAATCAATACACCCGAAGGTACGCGCTCCTATTCGCCAAAATGGAAAACAGGGTTTTATTATATAGCCCAAGAAGCACAAGTCCCAATAGTTTTAGGATATTGTGATTATAAAGAGAAACGAGCAGGATTATCCAAAATTGTCCCAGTAGAAAATCGAACATTGGAAGAAATATTAGCAGAAATAGAAGCTTTCTATCAAAATGTTACCGCTAAATATCCCGAAAAATTTAACAAAAAAATCTATTAACCATGTCAAAAGAAGTCGTTGCACAATTAAATAAAATGTCAGAGAATACTTTAATTTCTCATCTAAACATAGAATTTACGGAAGCAGGAGAAGATTATTTAAAAGCTTCCATGCCCGTTTCATCCATCGTCCATCAACCCTTTGGAATGCTTCATGGTGGTGCAAGTGTGGTCTTAGCAGAATCATTAGGAAGTAGTCTGTCGAATTATATTTTGAATGATCCTCGATATGTTGCCGTTGGTCAACAAATTGATGCCAATCATTTGCGTTCCAAAACCAGTGGTACCGTTTATGGACATGCGACCGTTGTCAAAAAAGGAAGAACGTCCCATTTAATAAAAATTGAAATCACAGATGAACACGGAAAATTAATCTGTTATAGTCATTTAACTAATGCCATCATTCCAAATCCTCATGCAAAATAATTTTCAAGAGCAGTTAAATCAATTGATTGCAAAAGAAACTTCGTTTTTACTCTTCAGAAAACCAAATACCGAAAGGGTAGAGTTGTGGTTTGATGAACAAAAGGGTGAAAATCAATTTGTATTCCATCCTTTTAATCAACAAGAGCCTATCGTCTTTCATATGAATGAAATTATGCATATGCCCATTGCTGATTTGAAGTTGAACATAACGTTGCCATATGCAACACATGATGAAAGTATTACATATGAACAATACCTTCAATTAATAGAAGATACAGTTCATGAATTGAATCATTCGTCTACTCAAAAAATTGTCATTTCGAGAATTAAAGAAATTCCTAATAGGGGTGTGCGATTGGATGAATCTTTAAAACATATTCATCAAACCTATCCTCAAGCCTTTGTGTACTTATGGTATAGCAAAGAAAATGGAGTATGGATTGGTGCTTCGCCCGAATTGTTATTGGAAGAAGAAAATTTAACGATTCAGACCGTATCATTAGCTGGAACTTTACCCAAAGAAGAAGAATGGACTGCTAAAGAAATTCACGAACAACAAGTTGTAACTGATTATATCGTCTCGAAATTACAAGGGTTTAAACACATTCAAGTGGATGGACCACATACTGTAGATGCAGGATTTTTTAATCATTTGAAATCATTTATTTCAGCTGAAGTTCCCCATTACCAAGCGGTAGAAGAAACCTTGCGTCAATTGCATCCCACTCCTGCGGTTTGTGGAATGCCAAAAGAGCAAGCGAAAGCATTTATTTTAGCTCATGAAGGCTATGATCGTAAATATTATGCAGGCTATTTTGGATTCAAAACACCGACAAAATCTCAATATTTTGTGAATTTACGTTGTGCGCAAATTTTTTCAAACACTGTCAAATTATATGTTGGAGGAGGTATTATGCCCGATAGTGATCCAGAAAAAGAGTGGAAGGAAACGGAATTGAAATCAAAAACAATCGGCAACCTATTGGTTACCGATTAAGTGATATTATTTTGAAAGATCACGGTACAAAGCACGAATAATTCCGTCCGAAAGTCCAATTTTCGGAACGTGGATTTTCGTTGCTTTCGACCATTTTAGAACATTCGAATAGATCTCTAAAGCATATACAACAACGTCTGCACGGTCGGGTTTCATATTGAAGTTTTGCATTCGTTCATCCGTTGTCATTGTTTGTAAAACACTGTAATGTTTTTTGACATAAGTTGCACCAAGTGGTGTTCCCAGTTTTACTCCCGAATATTTGTACACGTGGTTGATATTCCCTCCCGAACCAATTAATTCAATTTCTTCAGAGCCAATATTTTCTTTGATCCAAGCATGCATGGCTGGAAAAGTAGATGGATCCACCTGATTATCCAATAATCGTACGGTACCCACTTCAAATGACTTGGATGCAAAAATTTTATTGTCTTTTAATAAGGTTAATTCTGTACTACCACCACCGACGTCGACGTACAAATAGGTTTTATGATCTTTTACAAAAGAACTTAATTCAGTCGAAAATAAAAGTTCTGCTTCCGTTTTTCCATCAATAATTTGGATATCAATTCCGCAGTGTTTTTTTACTTTTTCAACAATTTTAGTTCCATTTTTCGCTTCACGCATAGCAGAAGTGGCAAAGGCACGATAGTGTTCTACGCCATAGACTTTCATCATTAATGCATAGGAATGCATGGCATCACAAATCCGCTCTTTATTGCTTTCTGATACTTTTCCATCGGTGAATACATCATGCCCCAGACGAATTGGCATTCGGACAATACTTGTTTTATTAAATACCGGAGTTTTGCCTTCTTCTTCGTACACAAAATTGATTAATAGTCGAACGGCATTCGATCCGATATCAATGGCTCCAAGTTTTCTAATCTTCATTTATTTCCTCATTTAGTTTTTGTAGATATTCATATGTTGAGAATTGCGAACGATTTGCTGCTTCCTCGTTGCTGCGGTACGTTAGCGATTCATTCTCATCAATTATTCGTGCTTTCACATTATCATGAAAACTCAAGTTAAAAGTATCAATAATTATTTTTTTAATGTTTTGATCATAGATGGGGCAAGCCACTTCGACACGATAATCCAAGTTTCGGGTCATCATATCAGCAGACGAAATGTATACTTTGTCTTCTCCAGCATTTTTGAACCAATAAATTCTTGGATGCTCTAAAAATTTGTCGATAACACTTACACATTCTATGTTTTCAGACAGTCCTTTTTTACCAGGGATTAAACAATTAACTCCACGCACCACCAATCGTATTTTAACTCCTTTTTGAGAAGCTTTATACAGTAAATCAATAATTTCTTTATCTGCTAAACTGTTCAGCTTCATGTTGATTTCAGCTTCTAAACCACTTTTTTGATTTTTGATTTCACGTTTAATGGCTTTAATAATTTTATTTCGAGTTCCATGGGGTGACACCATTAAATGGTGGTAGGTTTGTATCAAATAGTTTTTGTCAAAAAATTTGAAGACTTGGTCGATTTCTTTTGTAATCCCAGGATTCGATGTGATGTAGGTATAATCGGTATAGATTTTAGCCGTTTTGGCATGGAAATTTCCAGTACTAATAATCGCAAAGCGTTCAGCAATGCCTTCTTCTGGAAGACGTTCAATATAACCTATTTTCGAATGCACTTTAAGTCCAGGAACACCAAAAATCACGTTGACACCAGCTTCTTGTAATTTTTTCGACCACATGGCATTGTTAGATTCATCAAAACGTGCGCGCAATTCGAGAATCGCAGTCACTTCTTTCCTATTCATCGCTGCATTGATGAGTGAATGCATGATTTGCGAATCTTTAGCGACACGATAAACCGTTAATTTGATTTTTTTGACTTTTGGATCAATCGCTGCTTCGCGAAGAAATTTTAAAAGCAAAGAGTAATCTTGATAAGGAGCAAAAATCATTTCATCATGTTCCGTAAAGGCCTTAAAATAACTTTTGTATTGCGTTGGACGTTTCTGAACAATTGGTTTAATTTTATCGTAAGTCAATCCTTCGATTCCAAACGATGGAAAACCAATTAAATCGCGTTTATTATGGTATTTACCACCTGGAATAATACTATCGTAATCATCTAAATTTAATTTCTCCAGAAAGAAATTTAAGGTATCTGGTGCTATTGTACGGTCATACACCAAACGCACAGGCTCACCCGTTTTACGTTCTTCTAAAGAATGAATCACTTTTTCATATAAACTGTGCTCTAAATCATTATCAAAGTTCAATTCACTATCCCTTGAAATTTTAATGGAATGTGCTTCGATGGTTTCATATTCAAATGTTCTGAAAATTTCATTCAAGTGATAACGAATGATATCTTCCAAATACATGACATAATATTTTTGTCCCCATTTAGGCAACAAAATAAAACGATCAAATAAATGAGTTGGAACGATGATTAAGGCGTATTCAGGCCCTTCTGAAGTGGTCATTTTTACGGCTAAATAAAAAGATCCATCACGTAAAGGAGGAACTTTAATTTTATCGTTTAAAACAAAAACACCGACATTGTGTATTACTTCATCATTGAAATATTCGGTAATATATTCTTTGTATTTGATGGGTAAGGTTGTATCATCAATTACGAAAATATTATGTTCTTCTAATTGTTTGAACAATTCTTCATACAATTGATCATACTTTTCCCTTTGTTTGGTTACAATGCTGTTGATTTCTTCAATTAATTCTTCATCCGATTGTCCAGGGACAATATTCGAATACACTTTATCGACATCTTTTAACTGTATAGATCGAATAATAGCCGAATAACGCACCGAGTAAAATTCATCTAAATTATTGGAATAAATCCCTAAAAATCGTATTCGTTCAAGCAATGGTACATTTTCATCTGCCGCCTCTTGTAAAACACGGGCATTGAATTTTAACCAGCTTATCTCTCTATTTATGTATCTCTTCATTCTAATTCTTTCGGGAATATTATATGTTGGGTTGTTCCTTTCGTTAAATTGGACCAATTGGCTTCATCAAAGGTAATCCACACCACACCTGATGTGGGGATATTCATAATAAATTCTGATCCTAATTCATATGCAATATCAGTAAATGCTGGATTATGTCCAAATATGATGAGATGATCCATCCTATCATCTTGTGACTTAATCCACTGCAGTAATGCCATATGAGAAAAAGTGTATAAGGCTTTATCGTATTGGATTTCGACCTTAGGAAATGCAATTTTTTGAGCAATTTGTGCCGTTTGTTTGGCCCGATTAGCAATGCTCGAAAAAACATACTGAGGTTCAAAATCCAAAATTAATTTTAATTTTTCGGCAGATAGTGGTGTTCGATGTATGCCCTTTTCATTTAAGGTACGAAACTGGTCGGTTACATTTTCATCCCATCTGCTTTTGCCATGTCGAAATAAAATCAGGTTTTTCATAGGATTGGTTTATAAAAAAAGTCATCAGCAAAACTGATGACTAAATATACTTAATTTTCTAAAGATGGCTCATACGTGATGAAATCATTCTTTAACCAATCGGGTATGGCAATACTTTTTCCGATGGATAAATCAATTAATACCTGTGTACTTAATCCTTTAGCATGTAAAATCGGTTGACCATTCGCATCATCAGATAAAATAATGTATTCAAAATCAAATGATTTGGATCCAACTTTTGAAACGCGCATTCCTACACGTGGATTTTTAGCATCAATTTTTAATTCTTTAGCATAATCACATTCGATGTGCGCAATGACAAACATATTTTTATGCCAATCCCAATTTTTAGATGCCGTTAGCATATAATAACTTCTACCGGTTTGGAAATAATCAAAATAATAGACATTATTGACATGTCCAATGGGATCTAAATCATTCCAACGAATTTCAAGGGGTCTAAAAAAGATAAAATCTTCAATACTCATTTTTTGTTTTTTTGTGGTTATTACTCTTCAGGGTTTGGATCAACAAACTCTGATTTGTATAATTTAATCAACCATAAAAATACAGAAAAAAGGATAGGACCGAAAATAATTCCAATAAATCCAAAGAGATTAATTCCAATAATCACCCCAAATATGGTAACCAATGGATGAACATCCGCCATTTTCTTTTGGAGCATAAATCGAATGAGATTATCCGACAATCCCACTACCACAAAACTATAAATTAATAAACCAATGGCGTTACCGTTATCCCCTTGTACAAATAATACTACGGCTAATGGTATATAAATTAAAGCAGCGCCTACGACAGGAAGCATGGCTGCAAATATGGTTAGGATAAACCATGTAAAGGCACCTTCTACTCCAAAAATGAGATATCCAATGTATGCTATGATAGCTTGTATCAATGCTGTTAAAGGAACACCAACAGCATTGGAAATGACCAATTGACGTAAATCGGAATTCATGTTTTTCAGGTTTCGAATTTTTAAAGGGATGTACTGATAAAATCCTTGTTCTAATTTTTTATGCTTCATCAACATAAAATAAGACAATAAAAAGGCGACTCCTAATTGGACAAACATATCCAAAGAGGCATTCAACAAAGTTTGAAGGATGCTCGTCCCAGCCTGAGTAAGCTTAGAAATATTGTTTTCGCTGAAAATATCAATATTGAATTGTTGATTCAATAAATCAATGAATTTTTTGATTTGAGCCTCGATTTTATCCGTATCATTCAACATGATCATGACCTTATTCGTAAGGGTATGTATTAAAATGTATAAAGGCAAAATGATACAAATAGCACTTGCAAGGATCAGAAGGACCACACTTAAAGTTTTGTTCATTTTTTTGGTTTGGGTCATCCAATTTAAAGGATTAAAAAGGAGAACATAAATACAAATGGCACCTAAGATTCCGGGAAGGAAAGCGAACACATTTTTTAAGATTAAACCAAAAACGATCAGAATCAAAATTAAAAATCCAAGTTGGAGTAAGACGTTATTGGATACGTACTGTTTGTTGTTATTCATAAATGGTTGTTGTAATTAAGGTTACTTTCTCTCAATCAAAATCAATGCAAAAAATGCTGGGTGAAAACAATAAATAAAAATCGATCATTGATTTTTTTAAAAAATGAGATAAAAATGCGGGGAAAATTGGAAATCGGGACAGGTTCAAGCGAAATAGAATTCGATATTTCAATAAAACTTTTATTTTAGCACTCGATTTATAAACATAAAACCATGATCAGAAAAATTTTATTCACTGCTGCTTGCATAGCATCGACTTTTGTAAGTGCTCAACAAACAATTATTGATAACATCAATTTTGATGAAAAAACCCTATTAGTTGGTATGGCGAGTGAATACAATACCGATTCGACTTACCATAAATACAATTTCTATATTGACAATCCAACCAAACTAAACAATGTCAAATTGAATTTAGAATATGGTTATGAAATGCAGAATAAAGTAACCGATCAGAATCATTTTATGATTTATGCGATTAAAGATCGTAAAATTATTGATCAGTGGTTGGTCAATCCTCGTTTGTATAATATTTTTCACAATGGTGTAGCTTATTCTTTTGATGCGGATAAATTAGAAAATGTAGCCAAAGGAAATCCATTGCGTTACCAAGTAGAAACGTTAACGTTTAAAAATCAAAAAGAATACGTAAAGGCGAAAAAAGAATTGGATCGAAATCAAGCCATTTTTTTAATGTATGAGCCTAATTTTACTTATGAAGGTGGTTTTGAAGTGTCGATCAAAAAAACGGATGCCATTGCAACTTCTGAACAAGCGGAACAATTGGTTCGTGATTTGATAAAAACCTATTATAAAAAAGAGGTTTCTGTGCAATATGCGCTAAATGAACGAAACTTAATGGATCGTTCTCAATTTACATTAAGTATTGCTGGTCCAAAAACAGTTTTTGATAAATTTAAAATGGAAAACGCTGAGATAGGAGCGTGGATTCCTGAAATTTATGAAGCTGTCATTGTCAAGAAAAAATAACGTTATGCAATCACAATTTGAAAAGATATTAGAACATTCAAAAAATACTCAATCCATTATAGCCATTTTCCAAGATGCGTCCAATACCGATTTTTGGGCAGGTTATATTGTGGATTATAATGAAGAGTTTTTTATCCTGCAACACATTACCAAATATGGTAAAAAAGATGGTTTAATCATTGAACCTTTTTATAAAATTCGACGCATTGATAAAGATGAATACTGTAAGTGCTTGCAATATGTCTTTAAAAATCATCAGGAATTGGATAAAGAAGAGGCTTTAAATTTAAGCATTGCTAAAGATGATAACTGGGTGTATAATGCATTACAACAAATCAATGGTGAAACAGATTATATTGTTCGAATTTCTGTAGGCAATGATTCTCGATTTGCAGGATTTGTGACAGATGTCACTGAAATTGATTTCAAGCTAAAATGCATTGGTCATGATGGGCAAGATGAAGGAAATTTATATTTCCTTACCGAAGATGTCAATTCGTTTCGCATTAATGATTTAGAAGCAAGAAGACGATTGATGCTTTATAATTTTAGACAATCGGTTGACTTTTATATTGAAGATTAAATAAAAAAACCTCATCCATCGATGAGGTTTTTTTTATCTTAAAAGTTAATTATCCATTAACGGCTTCCACATTGTTCACCACATCGGGTAACATTTGTTTCAATAACCCTTCAATTCCGTTTTTCAATGTTGCAGTTGAAGATGGACAACCCGAACATGCTCCTTGTAATAACATTTTAGCTGTACGAGTTTCTTCATCAAATTCAATTAATTCAATATTTCCACCATCGTTTTGAACCGCTGGCTGAACATATTCATCTAAAATGGCTTTAATTTGTTCTTCTACATCTGTAAATTCTTCACGAGGTTTTACGACAACTTCTTCTGGAGCTTCCGTTTTGAACTCATAGAATTCTTCGAAAACCATTCCACCCGCTTGTAAATAATTTAAGATAAACGAACGAACGTCCATTGTCCACAAATCCCAATCTTCTGAATCATCTTTTGTCAACGAAACATAGTTTTCAGTTAAGAAAATTTCTTTCACAAAAGGATATTCTTTGAAAATGGCAACAGCTAAAGGTACGCCTGCCGCTTTTTCGCGATCTTTAATTTCAATGATTTCAGGTACTAAAGGGGCATTGGCCACAAACTTCATAACCGCTGGGTTAGGCGTCATTTCAGCATATACGGTGTAAGGCTGTTTCTTTTGTTGGTAAAGGATGATTCCTTCCTCTAAATGCTCATTCACGATTTCTAATAAATCATCTTTTACATCATCCCAAGACACACCGTCAATTTTTTCAATTGCAACAAAATTAGCTGTGATAAAAACTTGTTGAATGAATGGTATAGTAAGTAAAACTTGTGCAAGGGGAGATTCAGTAGCCGAAGAATCTTTCGTAAATTCAACGCCTCCTTGTGTTAACGTTTCGTCACAAACGAACTTTAACACATTTTCATTAGGTGTATTTTCTGTATATACTCTCATAATAAATACAAATTTAATGGATTTAGTTGTATATTTTTGTTGATGTATAATAATTTTTTAAATGGCGATTATAAAAGAATTAAATGGGAAACATCCCCAAATGGGAGTGAATTGTTTTGTTGCAGATAATGCAGTAATTGTAGGTGATGTACAAATGGGAGATGATTGTTCCATTTGGTTTTCAGCAGTAATTCGTGGCGATGTTCATTTCATTCAAATGGGGAATAAAGTGAACATTCAAGATAATGCTACAATTCATGCCACCTATCAAAAATCACCAACTATAATTGGAAACAATGTATCGATTGGTCACAATGCCATTGTGCATGGTTGCACGATACGTGATAATGTGTTAATCGGTATGGGAGCAATTGTCATGGATGATTGTGTGGTGGAGTCTAATTCTTTAATTGCTGCTGGAGCTGTTTTAACCAAAGGAACACATGTAAAAGAAGGAGAATTATGGGCAGGTGTGCCTGCAAAGAAAGTAAAAGATGTACCTCAACATTTGAAAGAAGGAGAAATTGAACGTATTGCAAATAATTATTTAATGTACAGCAGTTGGTATAAATAATGGATTTTTCGTTTCAATTACTACATCCTGTTTACGATATTTTAAATGATGAAGTAGATGTCATCGTAAAATTTCATTCAAGTCAAGAAGAATATCACGTTACATTTATGACTTATCAAAGAGCTCAAGAAATTTTTAAAGCGCAACCTTTTTCGATTTTTTCAACCACTGTATTTGTGCAACAACTTACTGAACAGGAAATGGAAAATGCTTTGCAACAGGTGATGAACACTCAGGGAGCTTCTTTCATTTTTTATCCGTTGAATGAGCCATCACGAATAGCATTATTTAGAAAACTTGAACGAGAGAATTCAGGTCATCAATGAAAAAAGCGGAATTTATAATTCTGCTTTTTTATATCATTTTATACAGGTCTTTTGGATTTGGGAAGATTTAGTATCACCAATTCATATGAATCTTTGATCCATTGTTTAATCAGTTTATCTTTTACATCTTCATTTACCCGTATGGTATTCCAATGCTTTTTATTCATATGATATCCTGGTGTTACAGCTTGGTAACGTTCCCGTAATTCAATTGCGAGGTCTGGATCACATTTAACATTTAGTGCTTGAAAGGGATTGATATTGGCTAAGCAAAATAGTTTACCTGCAATTGAAAACACTAATGTGTCATCTCCAAAAGGAAATTTTTCTTCCACGTGTGGAAACGATAAACAATAGGTTCTTAATTCTTCAATATGCATTTATAATACTGTTTATCGAACAACGATATGATAACAACGACTCAAGCGTTCTTTCACAAAATAAATTCGTCCTTGTTTTTGGAATGAGGTTAGAATACGATTTAATGCTTGATCCAAAGTTTGATTGGTAGCTAAATGATGATTAAATCGGACATAAGAAATATCAAATGATGAACCGTAGCTGTGGGCACTATCATTCGACGAGGCATTAGAATTGACACCTCGTAAACGATCTTGATCTTTTAGCGTTCGTGTTAAAGATGTAACCACAAAGAAATTTTGTCCCGTTTCGCGCACAAATTCTCGAGCAATATCGCGCAATGTTTGATTGGCTTTAGGAATCAAGTAGGGATGACTATGAGTTAAATCGGCTGTACGAAATCCATATCCTCTTTGTTTGACTTTGACCAACTTACCTTGGCTAATGTATTTGTCCAAATGTTTTTTATCCTTAATTAATTCTGTGCGATGGGATTTGGCAGCATTCAGATGCTTTTTGTACTCCTCCGTTGGGGGAATGATCACACGTTTTTGAGCCAAAACAATGCAAGTTTGTAACAGGATAAATCCAATAATAAATAATGATTTTCTAGACATAGCGCAAAAATAAGTGGTTGAATACTTATATGGAATAAATCGAAGGTTTAAAATTAATCAAATCGATATAAAAATAAAAAAAATCTCACTTTTCAGTGAGATTTATGAATTATACTGCTGTATTTCTTATGGTCACGTGGAAACAAGGTTGCCTTCTTTCTTTGATGTAATAAATTTTACCCTCTGCTTCCAGCTGTTGTAAAATGTTTTCTACGACACGTTCCAAAGCACTATTTCGGCCCACTTTATCGCCATATTTGGAATAAGAGATATCAAATGAAGCACCATAACTGTGGGCACTATGGCCTTTGGCAGCATTACTGTTTACCCGTCTTAAACGATTTTGACTTTCAATGGTACGAGTTAAAGAGGAAATACTTAATTCTTGATTGGTTTCTTTGTAAAAGAGTGAGGAGATTTCTTTTAAAATCAAATAAGATGTTTGATTTAGAAATGGTCTACTGTGCGTCAACTTTTGTACTTTATAACCTTCACCTTCTTCAGCAACCGGAATCAATTTGTTGGCTAAAATTAAAGAATCCATGTGTTCATTATTCATAATTAAAGGAATATTGAACGATTCAGCCGCATGTAAATGATCCTGATACGTGATTTTTTTTACTTCGTTTGCTTCTGTTTTTACCTCTTCCGAAGAACTAATAACAGAACCACCGAAACTTGAAAATGATGCGTTAGAAACAAAAGAAGCTTCGTTTTGTGCAAATAAGAACGAGGTTCCCAGCAGTGAAAACGTTAGCAATAAATTTTTCATTTAATCTTTTTTATTTTTCAAACTGCTTGCTAAATTATTCATTTATAATTGAAACATTCAGAATTTAATTTTAAACTTTCTTAAATTATTCTTAATAAATGACCAATTTGAATAATAACTATCTTAATTTAAATGGAAAATATTGCTAAAAAATAATTTCGAACCGAGAGTATTTTCTTAAAGATTTGAAGCCACCATTAGATTTGAAAGCCTTATTTTTTGACAAACGTTTGTTTTTGGGGTTTATATTTTATAAAAAAATTAATTCTGATTATTTATCACAACATACCCTTCAAAAATGGTGTGTGTAGAAGTCGTTAAAGTATACCAATACGATCCGGATGGTAAAGGTTTTCCATGGACTCTACCATCCCATAAAATATTCGAATGGTTCACACGGTTTTCGAACAATTGGCGTCCTTGTCGGTTGTAAATTAAAACATCAATCCATTCATATTTTTCAAATCCTTTAATTTGCCAAACGTCATTTATTCCGTCTCCATTCGGACTAATGAAATTGGTGATTTTATTACTGATGATTTTTTCCGTATAAACAATACATCCTGCATCTCCTTTTTGTCTTATCCAAAGCAAATATTCGCCAAGAGGTAAATGAATAGTTGTCCCATTGTTCCAAGTGGTTCCTTCATCGATGCTGAATTCAAAATCATTTGGCATCTGATTACCATAATCGATAATCAGATTCGAATTTTGATCCACTATCGTTCTTACTTGTATGGGAGAAGAGCTTGTGACTTCAAAAGTTGAAGTAAATTGACATCCAGATTCATTGGTTACCGTTACCGAATAATTTCCTGCTTTTGTGATTCGTATGCTTCGTCCGTTGATGTTTTGATTGAGATCTTCCCCTTGTAAATTATTCCATTGTATGTGTTCCGATGGGATGTTATCAGGGAGTGTATAAATGGTTTCACCTTCAAAAGGACAAATTTCTCGCGAATCAAGAGAAAAAAGAGTTGGATAGTTAATATTTAATTGAAGCGCGATGATTTCATCACAGCCTTCAAAGTTTTGTTGACGAACAAATAAAGTGAGTGTTGTTTGATCAGAAGTCAGGCTGATATTATCGGTGATATGATTCTGAAAATTTTCAGCCTCTTGATGCGTCTCAAAAATATAAACGGATTGATGGTACAAAGATTGGATATCTGAAGGTCGAATAAAAAAGACAATATCAAACGAAGCACATAAACGGCTTGTTTGGTCAATAATGGTACCTTCATTAAGTTTAAAGCGAATCTCTGTAATAGAAATACATCCTCCTTTATTAATTATACGTGCCCATATGGAAGGTGTTTCTGTATTCCCTTGAATCATTAAATTTTCTAAAGCGTCACGATTATTCTGTGCATCCGCTTGAGTCGAGTGATAAGACACATGAGCCGCTTGTTCCCCTAAAAAAGTCGTGAAATTTTCAAGATGATATCCTGCTATGCCATCACCATTGGTATCGCATTCAACCATTTCATACACCGGAAGATCAATGGTGTCATATATTTGGATGGTTTTCTTGTAAATTTGCCCATTTATGGTAACCGTAATAGTATAGATGCCTGGATTGGTATATATGTGTTCAGGGACATGCTCTTCGGATGTATTTCCATCACCAAAATCCCAAAAAATAGATAAAATTTCTTGATTATTGTTCACCCAAAATTTCAAAGGAGTATGGATACAAGCATTATCTCCATCAAAAGTGTTGTATATTTTTAGTTCTTCTTTTAAAAAATTTGAAATAAAATTGGGAAGACCATTTTGATTTAATGCTTGCTCATTGATGTTAAAACTTCGATATAAGAATTGAGCCTCATTTAAATCTTTTTCAGGATAGTTAATGACGCTTAATAATTTTGTCCGACGGTCGGTATAATAAATCTTACCATTTACCGCTAATTGCATATCGCCAATCATATTTCTTGGCGAATCCCCATAAAAATACAATTCATGTTTATACAAATTTTCGGTATTGAATTGGAAAATGATATTGACGAGATTATTGGCTCCTTGATAATATAAATATTTGCCTGAAGGGGAAAATTCAATCCCATTATAAACGAAGATATTTCGTTTTTCAACTAAATATTCTTCGGATACTTGACCTGTTATGGGATCAAATTCATATAAAAATAAACGACCAGGATGATTTGAACTTTCATTGGTCGCTTCTAAAAATAATGGAGCAGTGTCTAAAACATCCTCACTTACACTTTCTACAATTACATTATTTTGATGAGCCACAGCTAACTTTTTTCCATTGGTCGAAAATTTCATTTGTCCTTTTGCATTCCCATAATAACCATCAAATTTACTCCAGTAAGGTGTAGTTGAAACAATCGGCATGTGAATACCTTCGGACGTAATTAAATAACTGTAAAAACGATTCTCAAAATGGGTAAGTACCCAAATATCTTTTTGATTGTGATGGTAAGTGGCCGCTAATTTTTGAGAGGAACGATTAAGAAGTATATTATTATCAGGTTTAATAATTGAGCGATTATTATGACTAAGGTCAATGATATAATAATTTAAGCCGAGATTAATCGATTCATCTATAATGTTTAATGGAGCGTAAATTTCTAATGAGCGAATCACGAAAAGATAATATTTATCCCGATGATTAGGTATAGGGACAATTATACTAGATTGTGTACTTTCATGATTTCCTAAAATTTCAAATCCACGAGGAATGATTTCTTGATGCAAATGATCAAAAACTTTTTGACCGTTGGTATAGACAATTAAATTACCATTTATATCCGAATAACTACTCGATCCATGTTGACTAAGCATCCGAGAATTATTTTGTGAAATATTGGGAATTGCATTTCCAAAAGGAAATATGATTTCGCCTTTATTTCCAAAAAACCAATGGGCAGCTTGCATTTGTGCAGAGACCTCTGCAGAAAAGAAAAAAGGAGATAAGAGGATCAATAGAATGTAGAAAAACTTTGACATAGCAGGAGGGTTATTGTTGTAAAAATAATCATTTTAATCCAGTTCTTTGTTAAATCATTGATTTGTGCTTTCGTTGAACGATAAAGTAAAAGAATATCATTATTTTTGTCTTTCATATTAATTTTACGATTTATCAATTTTCGAAATGGCAAAAGTTAAAGTTGGAATGGTACAAATGACTTGTACTAAAGACAAACAAGAAAATTTAAATAAAGCGATTGAGCAAATCAGAGTAGCAGCAGCGAAAGGGGCTCAAATCGTATGTTTACAAGAATTATTTACATCATTATATTTCTGCGATGTTGAAGATTATGATAACTTCGATTTAGCAGAAGCGATTCCTGGACCATCAACTGATGCATTATCTGTTGTAGCGAAAGAATTAGGTGTAGTCATTATCGCTTCATTATTTGAAAAACGTGCCCAAGGGTTATATCATAACACGACAGCAATCTTAGATGCAGATGGTGAATATTTAGGGAAATACCGCAAAATGCACATCCCAGATGATCCTGCATTCTACGAAAAATTCTACTTTACACCAGGTGACTTAGGATACAAAGTATTCAATACAAAGTTCGGTAAAGTTGGTGTTTTAATTTGTTGGGATCAATGGTATCCAGAAGCTTCTCGTATCACAGCATTAATGGGAGCGGACATTTTATTCTACCCAACAGCAATTGGATGGGCTACAGATCAAGACGAAGAAACAAACCAAGATCAATACAACGCTTGGCAAACAATTCAACGTTCGCACGCAGTTGCCAATGGTGTTCCTGTCATTTCAGTGAATCGTGTTGGATTCGAACAAGATGGTGCCATGAAATTCTGGGGAGGTTCTTTCGCAGCAAATGCGCAAGGGAAATTATTATACTTAGCTTCTCACGATAATGAAGAAACGGAAGTGGTCGAATTGGATTTAAATGAATCGGATTATTTCCGTAAACACTGGCCATTCTTAAGAGATCGTCGCATCGAAACTTACGCTCCAATTACGAAGCGTTTCTTGGATGAAGATTAAGATCAATATACAATATTTCAAAATGTATTGGATAGGAATTCTATTGCTATTCAGTACATTTTTATATGCCCAAAATGCACCTTTGATCATCGAACAAATCCATCCCAAAGTATTTGTTCATACCACGTTTAATACATTTAATGGGAAGCAATATGCCGCCAATGGAATGTATTTGGTCACCAAAAAAGGAATTGTTTTATTTGATACACCTTGGGATGAAACCCAATATCAACCGATTTTGGATTCGATTCAAGCAAAACATCATTTGCCTGTAATCGCTGTGTTTGCCTCACATTCACACGAAGATCGTGCAGGTGGATTTGATTATTATAATACCATTGGAATTCCGACTTATGCAACAAAAGAAACCAATGCGATTTTAAAAGCAAATGATAAATCAATTGCAACAAATGAAATTGAATTAGGAAAAACCTATAAAATTGGTGGAGAACGTTTCATAATTGAATATTTTGGAAAAGGGCATACAACAGATAATACGATCGTTTGGTTACCGAAATATCACATCTTAAATGGTGGTTGCTTAGTAAAAAGTACAGAGGCTACCGATTTAGGTAATATTGCTGAAGCGGATGTAAAAGCTTGGCCAACGACGATTCAAAAAATCATGCATCACCATCCAAACATTAAATTGGTAATTGCTGGACATGACGATTGGAAAACCCAAGGGCATTTGGAACATACCTTACAACTTTTAAAACAGAATTAAATTGAACACAATAGATACATCAAAATTTCCTAAAGATTTAGGTTACCGTTTCCCTGCAGAATGGGAAGAGCACGAAGCGACGTGGTTATCGTGGCCACACAAAGAAGCCTCTTGGCCAGATCGTATTCACTTCATTTATCCAGCATATGCACAGTTTATTGCTGAATTATCAAAAGGTGAGAAAGTTCGCATCAATGTAAAAGATGAAGAAATGAAAGCGTTTGCTTTATCACACATCGAAAAAACGGATGCAGATTTATCGCAAGTTGAATTTTACTTTTTCGAAACGAACGATGCATGGTGTCGTGATCACGGACCAGCTTTCTTAGTGAATAAAGAAAATGTTGAAAATCCAAAAGTAATTGTCGATTGGGGATTCAATGCGTGGGGAGGAAAATATCCACCATTCGAAAACGACGATGTAATTCCAACTAAAATTGGAGAAGCATTTAATATCCCAGTTTTCTATCCAGGAATTATTATGGAAGGTGGTTCAGTCGAATTCAATGGAAAAAATACATTGATGACTTCTAAATCGTGTTTATTAAATGAAAATCGTAATCCAGAATATTCACAAGAGCAAATCGAAGAATTTTTAAGAAATTACTACGGTGTTTCTCAAATTCTTTGGGTGGAAGATGGAATTGTTGGTGACGATACCGATGGTCACATCGATGATACGATTCGTTTCGTGAATGAGGATACGGTTTTAACGGTTGTGGAAGAGGATGAAAACGACGACAACTACGAGTTATTACAAGTGAATCTTCGCCAATTACAAGAAATGAAATTGGAAGATGGTCGTCCATTAAACATTATCCAATTACCAATGCCGGATGGCGTTTATTGCGAAGGAGAGCGTTTACCTGCGTCTTATGCGAATTTCTATATTGCCAATAAATCGGTGATTGTTCCAACATATCGTTGTGCTAAAGATGAGGTGGCGTTAGAAATCATTCAAAAATGTTTCCCAGATCGTAAAGTCGTTGGAATTGATTCAACTGATATCATTTGGGGATTGGGATCTTTCCACTGTTTGAGTCAACAAGAACCAAAAATATAATTTGAAATCCGATTCGTTAGAGTCGGATTTTTTTATTCGACTATATTTGCGAAATAACACTATTGAATGATTAGACTATTCTCTTTAATTTTTATGACATTCTTCTTGTGGGGATGTAACAAAATCCCTTTCACCATGGATTGGGAAGGCAAATGGAACTTCAAATCCTATAAAGCCCATGATATTCAAGCGTTATATCAACATTTTAAGATCAGAAAAAGTGGTGAAATTGATGAATTTATGTTGCCTTTAGTAGGAGCTGATTATGTTTTTTTGAATGAAGGTAAAGCATATAGTTTATCCGGAATGCACTATCAGTCGGGGATTATGTGATTCAAGACGATTTTATATGGATCAATGGACAAAAGGCCTTTCAAATCATCGAAGGAAATCCCGATCGCATCATTTTAAAACCATTGGGATTCATTTTTAATCAAGATGATGCCACAGCTAACGATGTATTTTTAACGTACGAAAAAGATCATCAATACACGACTTTTGAATTGGATTATACAGCTCCCAAATACAATGCTTGGCGAAACCAATCCAAGGATAAAGAAAAGCGACAAGATATCATCAACCGTTTAAAACAACAAGTGGAATATTCGCGTATATATTTCGAAAAGGAATCCAAATTGCATCAGATGGTGAAAACCATTGGGGTCGAATTGCCATTTCTTTTTTATAACAATGGGGTAGTCGTAGAAAAATTTCATCCTGCACAGAAATGGTTGAAATATTATCAAAATTATGAAGATCAAACTTTCGCTTATAATATGCTTTTGCATGCGTTTAAACAATCCACGTATGAAATCATAGAAGCCGACGACATCTTAGCGTACAATTCCATTATTTTTAATCGAATGCAAGATTATTTGGAAACGCTTAACGTTTCGATTCCTTCTGAAGAAGAATAAAAAAGCCCAACATTAAGGGCTTTTTTTCGAAGAATTATTTTTTTATGAATTTCTTTGATGTTGTACTTTGATTTGTTTTAATTTTTAGAACATAAGCTCCTGATTGAAGGTTTTGTACCGGAATACTTGAAGCTGTTGTCGATTGAATCAGACGTCCAGTTAAGTCATAAATTTCAGCAGATTGTAGGGCTTCATTTGTTTTGATTTGGATGACATCAATCACAGGGTTAGGATAAATCGAAATCATGGATTTTTTTGTATCCACAGTTCCTAAATTTGCTAAAGGTTGAATTTGAATGTTGTCAACATTTAAACTTGTTCCCATATCAAACATATAAAAATCCAATGCGGCCAATTGCGTTCCCGTTTCAAATGCTTCTTCATAAATAAAGGTATCATTGAAGTATAAACGAAATACTTGTGCATCAAAATCAACATCATATCGAATGGTATACCAACGGTCATTTTCATAGGTTAAGCCTTCAATTTCACTCAACCATCCATTGGTTCCACCATAAATGGTATTGTCGAAGCCAAAATTAAATTGCGCCAAGGATACTAAATTTTCATCCACTAAATCCAATAAAATTTCAGATCCATTATCCAGTCCAGTAAATGTACTTTCAACATAGACATCCATGGAAATACTAAAGTTTTCTTGCACCGGTTGGGTAAAATAAAAACCACCGACATAATCTAGAATGTTTTGAGCTGTAATACGAAACGAACGGTTACCATGAGTTGCTCGTTGGTCAGAAACGATTACTTCAGGCGTATATGTTTCACCTTCGCTCGGATCGTACAATAACCATCCGTTCTGATTTTCTATCGAACCTAAGGTATATCCTTCCGATGCTTCAAATGAAATTGAATTTTGTGCCTGAGACCCATTCGATAGAAATAAAGCAGTGGATAAAAAGAGTAAAATTTTCTTCATGTATTTTTTTTATTAAAAGTACTATAATATTTAATAGAAAAAAATCCTTACCATTGATTTGATAAGGATTGTTCTGAGGAGAATGGATACCGTTAATGTTTCATATTCAATTTCGATTGTAACATAAGCGGTTGATCGGTAGAAATGAATTGAATGTTCTGTTGTATCAACTCATCCATGATGTTTTCATCATTAATGGTCCAGCTGTTGGTTATTAATCCTAATGCATGGGCTTCATTGATCCAAGTGGGATGTTTTTGAAATACTTTATAATGATAATCGATCCCATTCCATCCTTTGGCTTGGACTTCTGATGGCGATAAGTCACCATTCAGGTATGAAACAATAACATTTGGTTGTTGTCGTTTCAATTGATCGCAAATATGAGCACTAAATGAAATATACTCGACTTGATGCTCTAAATTGTATGCTTTAACAAGAGCTAAAATCTGTTTAACCGCTTGTTGCTCTCTTGCTTTCTCTTCATGCGATTTAATTTCAAGAATTAATTTCAAATGAGGGAATTTTTTTCCTTCCTCCAGGTAAGCACTTAAGGTTGGTATTTTCTCCCCATTTTTCAACGTATAATTCTGAAACTCTTCATAATTGGATGTTTCAATCCGTTTACCATCAATTTCATGATCATGGAATACGATTAAAACATCATCTTTGGTCAAATGAATATCCAATTCGCTTCCATAAAATTGATGTTGACCTGCTAATCTCAGTGCCATGATGGAGTTTTGGGCACTCCCTTCCGATTTCCAAAAACCGCGGTGCGCAATAATTTGTGTGGATTGTGCTTGTGCCATCATAGAGGATAAAATAATAAAGCTTGAAGTTATGAATTTCTTGAACATGGAACATTTATTTTCTTGGACAAATGTACTTGGAAAATGAGATGAAAAATCGCTCCTCAAGAGATACAACAATTATTTAAACTAGCGTTAACGATAATTTAAAATACCTTTCATTTCCTTTCTACACCTTTGTTCCATCTAAAAAACAACACATGAAAAGACAACTGATTACCTGTACATTTTTATTGTCTGGTTGGTTTCTACATGCCCAAAATGTAGCGAGAGGAATCATTTACGAAGACCATAATCGCAACGGAATATTCGATCAAAATGAAAAGCGATTACCTCACATATTGGTGAGTAATGGAATTGATATCGTACCATCCAACGACCAAGGAGAATATGAAATTCCAGTAACCGATGAAACCATTTTATTTGTTATCAAACCTTCAAATTATCAATTTGCGGTATTAAAAAATCAATTGCCTCAATCGTATTATATCCACAAGCCTAAAGGTTCACCAGCATTAAAATATGGAGGATCTAAACCTACAGGACCTTTACCGAAATCCATAGATTTTGGTTTGGTACCTACTTCAGAAGGAAATGAGTTTTCTGCTTTGGTATTCGGAGACCCACAAGCGTACACGATGGAGGAAGTGGAGTATTTTTCAAAAGGAATTGTACAAGAATTGAAAGGTGTAAAAAACATGCAATTTGGAATTTCTTTGGGCGATTTGGTTGGAGATGATTTGGTGTTGCATCAGCCGTATATCCATGCTGTTAAAGCCATTGGTATTCCTTGGTACAATGTGATGGGGAATCATGATATGGATTATGATGCTTCAGAAGATCGTTATGCTGATGATACATTTGAAAATAATTTTGGACCAGCGAATTATTCTTTTAATGTTGGAAAGGCACATTTTATTGTATTGGATAATATTTTGTATCCTGATCCTCGCGATAACAAAGGATATTGGGGAGGATTTCGAGAAGATCAATTAAAATTTATAGCAAACGATTTAAAATATGTATATAAAGATCAACTCATCGTTTTAGCATTTCATATTCCCTTGCAACACCATCATGAAGATGCATTTAAAAATGAATCCCGTCAACGATTGTTTGATTTATTAAAAGATTTTCCACATACGGTATCCTTGTCAGCACATACACATTTGCAACAGCAATTGTATTATGGGAAAGAAGAAGGATGGCATCAAGAAAAGCCTCATCATGAATACAATGTAGGGACGACTTCGGGTGATTGGTATTCGGGTGAGAAGGATTCGAATGGTGTTCCAGTATCTACGATGCGTGATGGTACACCAAAAGGATATGCGATTTTAAAGGTCAAAGGAAATCGCTATTCGTTTGATTACAAAGTAGCGAATCAACCCCAAGCGTATCAAATGAATATTTATCACACCCAACGTATTCCACAAGGTTCGAAAAGTAAAGCCGTGTTAATGGTTAATTTCTTTATGGGAAGAGCGGGAGATGTTGTCGAATATCAGTTGAATGGAGGAGAATGGAAAAAGATGAATTATTCGCCTGCTGTGGATTACCATTATTTGAAAACCATCATGAATTTTGATGAAGATGCTCTCCAATTTCAAGGTAAACGACCTTCGGATGCTGTGACTTCCACGCATATGTGGTCGGTCCGATTACCTTCTAAAATTAGTGGTAAGCATCATATTCGAGTGCGTGCGACCGATCAATACGGAAATGTCCATTATGGGACCGCCGATTACGAAGTGGTGAAATAATCCCTTTTTTCTTCGTTTGTTTGATGAGTCTTAAGTGTTCTTAAGGCTCATTATTGTTTTAATAACATGAAGAAAACGTTAATTCCTTCAGCCTATTTCTTAGGATTTAACCATTTCTTTAAAAACGCTTAAAATTCGCTTAATCTCCTTCAGGTGTAAGACCAATAGCTTTGTGACAACTTAACAATACACAGACAAAGCAACTTATTAAGTACTCTACGTATGAAAAAAAGACACCTTCCCATGGTTATCGCTTGTAGTTTAATGACCATGTCCACCGTACAAGCTTATACCAATCATTCCATCACTTATGAAACCTTAGACCTAAATGAGCAAGGACCTATAAAAGGTCGAATTACAGACGCTGACGGTTTGGGCGTCGCCGATGCCGAAATAACGATTTTAGGGACGGATTATGTCACCTATACGGATCCGGAAGGATTTTTTGATTTTGGGATTCATGTCCCGGATGCTAAAATTCTCGTGACCTCGTTGGAACATGATGCTGTCGAAATACAAGTACCAGCCAATGGAAGAATAGAGATTCAATTGAAATCTCCGGAAGTTAACCAACTATCAGAAGTAGTGGTTACTGCCTTAGGGATTAAACGAGAGGAACGAAAATTAGGATTTTCTCAACAAACCATTGGATCAGATGAATTGGCGACAGCAGAAGCTCAGAACTGGTCATCCGGTTTAAAAGGAAAAGTAGCGGGTTTACAAATTACATCAGCTTCTTCTGGGCCGATCAACTCACAAGGAATTAAATTAAGAGGAAATAATTCCCTTGATCAGAATAAAAACTATGCTTTAATTGTGATTGATGGTGTGCCGATGAGTACAGAAATGACTTCTTCGGGCAATGATACGGCTTATATGGGGAACGATTCTCCCGTTGATTTTGGAAATGCCTTATCCGAAATTAATCAGAATGACATCGAAAGTGTAACGGTACTGAAAGGACCAGCTGCTGCGGCATTATATGGTTCACGAGCAGCCAATGGGGCATTAATCATTACTACCAAATCTGGGAACAGTAAAAATCGTTTAGGGGTAGAAATCAAATCCACGACTTCCATCGATGTGGTCAATCATTGGCCCGATTACCAATACGAATATGGACAAGGAACAGGGAAGCAATTGGATGCCCATGGAAATCCATATTACTCCTATGGTGCTACAGAAGATGGACCCAATACTTCAAGCACATCTTCTGCATTTGGCCCACGTTTCGACGGCCAACTTTTCTATCAATATGATCCCACACGGGAAGGACGCGGATTAGAACGAACGCCTTGGATTCCTTATAAAAATACACATCGTGGCTTTTGGAATACAGGATTTACACATCATCATTCGGTAACCTTATCGGGAGGCGGACCACAAGGAAGCTTTAGGGCGTCTCTTGGTCATTTGAAAAATACATGGATTATGCCCAATACCGGATACGAGAATTATACGGCATCCTTGAATGGAAATTATAAATTATCGGACCATATTACCGTTTCATCCGTTGTTAATTATACCCGAAAAACATCCGACAATTTACCGAGTACAGGATATAACAATGGATCGATCGCCTATTTTATGATTATGCATTCGCCGAATATCAGTTTGGATTGGTATAAGCCACGATGGAAACAAGGATTTGATGGTGTACAAATGATTCGGCCATTCAGTTCTTATATCGATAATCCCTATGTCATCGCTTATGAGGCTGTGAACCCAATGCGCAGTTCGCAAATTGTAGGTCATGTAAAGGCTGATTTTAAATTATCCAATAAGTTCAATTTTATGTTGAGGGGTGCCTTAAATACCTTTACCCAATTCCGTGAACAAAAACGTCCATTTGATCTGAATCGGTCTCCACAAGGAAGTTACAGACGCCAAGATATTACAAAAATGGAATCCAATATCGATTTCTTATTGAACTATTCGGATCGATTCGGAGATTTTACCCTAGATGCAAATTTCGGGGGGAATCGCTTAAATTATGAATATACGAGCATGACGGCCATTGCAGATCAATTGAGTGCACCTGGGATTTATAAATTGACCAATTCTCTAACGCCTGTGCGATCAGTGACAGGAGATTCGAATAAAAAAGTGAACTCCTTATATGGAATGGTATCTTTCGGATGGAAGAATCAAATTTTCGTTGACATTACCGGTCGTAACGATTGGTCTTCGACGTTGCCGGCAGGGAATAATTCATTCTTTTACCCTTCGGTAACCACCAGTTTTATTTTATCGGATCTCTTGAAGATAAAGGGGCCATTCGATTACATTAAATATCGTGCAGCATTTGCTCAAGTTGGTAATGATACGGATCCATATCGTACGAATAAATATTACGATAATTCAGTTTTTCCATCGTCGAATGAAGTCGCGAATACATTATATAATTTAAATCTAAAACCAGAAATGGTCACATCTTGGGAAACAGGAATTGAATTCCAAATGTTCAAAAAACGTTTAGGATTAGATTTTACGGTGTATCAACAAAATACAGACCATCAAATTCTACGGGTTCCTATTGATCCTACTTCGGGATACAATTACCGTTACATCAATGGAGGAGAAATTCAAAACCGAGGGATAGAAATCGCTGCAAATCTAACACCGATCAAATCTGGTGATTTTAAATGGGACATGAACTGGACCTGGTCTACCAATGAGAATAAAGTGATTTCATTAGCCGATGGAGTAGAAGGAAATCAACAAATCATTGCTACAGCTGGAACTGTTTCGATGATTGCCGTACCTGGACAATCGTCAACCGCATTATATGGGTATACTTTTGTCCGTAACGAACAAGGTCAAATTATATATGATCCCCATACAGGATTGCCCGTTCGACCAACAGAAATTGAATATGTGGGAGATGCAACACCTGATTGGAGAGCGGGATTAACGAATACGTTTCGATATAAACATTTACGTTTCAGTTTGACTTTCGATGGTCAATATGGTGGAATTGTTTATTCTCAATCGTATCATAAGTTGATGGAACAAGGGAAATTGAAAGATTCATTGCCAGGTCGAAAGGATGGATTTATTGTAGGGGATGGCGTCATTCAGCATGCGGATGGTACTTATTCACCAAATACGAAGGAAGTGGATTTAGCCACTTATTATGGGGATTATTATCGTCGTGCGAATGTAGAATCCAATTCCTTTGATGCTTCCTATCTGAAATTAAGAGAAATTAGTTTAACGTATGATTTTCCACAAAAATTAATTCAAAAAACAGGATTATCCCATGTATCATTAACGGCGTTTGGACGAGATTTATGGATCATCAGTGATTTCCCAATGTATGATCCTGAAACTGCTGCACTGAATGGAAATTCATATGTTCCAGGAGTAGAAATGGGGCAAATACCATCGACAGCTACTTATGGTTTAACCCTAAAAGCATCGTTCTAATCTTAATTCACATCACAACAATGAAAAAATATACAATCACATGCATAACTGCAATTTGCATGACCTTAGGCATAACATCTTGTACCGACCAATTTGAAGAAACCAACATCAACCCTAATTTAATTTCAGAAATCACTTCTGGAGCAGTTTTAAATCCAGTTATTTATACGATGCTCAGCAATAATACGGCTAAAAATTATGATATTACGGCCCAATTGATGCAAGTGCATATTCCTTATCCCAGCAATGCATTAGGAGTACATCGTTATGATATTACCCAAGGGACTGGAAACTCAACATGGACCACGACATATACCCAATTGATTAATCTCGAAGAAATGCTAAAGGTGAGTCGTGAAAAAGGAGATGTGAACTATGAGGCCATTGCTTTGACATTAAGGGCGTGGATGATGTCCAATTTAACAGATATGTTTGGGGATGTTCCCTTTTCGGAAGCGGCTCAGGGAGAATCTGGAAATTTTACGCCAAAATTTGATCGTCAAAAAGAGATTTATGCCCAAATTTTTGAGGACTTAGAATATGCCAATCATTTATATCAAAACAGTTTGGGGATGAAATATGGGGCAGATATTTTATTCCATGGCGACCTTACAAAATGGCGAAAATTAACGAATTCCCTTCACCTTCGTTTATTATTGCGGGTGTCCAATCAACCTGATTTTAATTCGTGGGAACAAATGCAGCGTATTTTAAACGATGAAGCAACATATCCTGTGTTTACATCCAATGAAGATGCAGCTGTTTTGCAGGTAACAGGTATAGCACCTAATCTTTCGCCATGGCAACGCGAACAAGATTATCGTGATAATCGCGCATTCGCTTCTTTTTTTGTGGATGGGCTAAATGCTATGAATGATCCTCGCTTGCCTTTCTTTGTGACCCAAGCGAGTTCCAATGATGGTCAATTGTTAGGCTATCAAGGCATTCCAGCGGCTTATGATGGCAATAGTGCTCAATTTAACTTTACACCCTCGCGTCCCAATACCACTTTTGTAGAGGAACCCATGAAAATGGTCTTAATGTCTTATGCTGAAGTGGAGTTTATTAAAGCTGAAATGGCTTTAAAAGGTTACTTTTCAAATGCAGATTTGCATTATACCAATGGAATAAAGGCAGCTATTGCTTTGTGGACTGGAACTGAACCTACAGAAGATTATCTGTTGCAAGAAAGTGTAGCATTCAATGGGACCTTGGAACAACTGATGACTCAGAAATATTATGCCTTATTTTTTACGGATTTTCAGCAATGGTACGAATACCGACGAACAGGATATCCTGTATTGCCTAAAACAAGCACGATGTTGAATCAGCAGCAAGTTCCCAACCGTTTGCTGTATCCTACTTCTGCCCAAAATTTAAATCCGATCCATTATCAACAAGCTGTGGAAGCGATGGGAGGCGATCGTATTGATGTAAAGGTATGGTGGGAATCCATTCCTTAATTATTTTAGAAATCAGGTATAAAGAAAGACTTTCAAAAGGAGAGTCTTTTTTTATGGAATAGAGTCCCATTTTAATTGCGTTTCAGCATCAAATATTTTTTGTTCTTCTTCTGAAAGGCGTTGACGCATTAATTTCAATGTATATCCTCCTGCTAATAAGTATTGGTTTTCAATCACCATCCAATCGGTAATAAGATCGATCGGGATTTCAATGAGGTCATGCTGTTGAACTTCTGTTATATAGAGAGGTTGATTGTCGACTCGACCTGACAATTGACCGTTTTCTTTAACAACATCCGTAATCCAAAGATGTTCTTTTCCGCCCGGATATAGAATCCCAATTTTAACTGCAAATATTCTGTTTTGTGGGGATTCTATGTAGTTTTCAAAGATGGAAAATTGAACTTTTGCTTGGGCTATGGCATCATTCATTTCTGTATCATCATAGTCCATCCATGTCACATTTCGAGAATTCTGATTCTCCTCCGAAACTGATTTGAAAGGGGGGCTCGGTTGGCATGCCAAAAGGCAATACCACAAACTGATACTAAAAAGGGGTGTTAATGTGGTGGTTTTCATGCGTGCATGGCATTAGTCCCATAAAAATAGAATGATTTTGGGAATCCATGCCATTAAATCTATTTAAATTAAACAATAAAGGATAAAGTTATTAAATTTAATCCATGAACAAAAAACGAATGTTACGATTAATCATAGGTTGTTTATTTCTCCTATGGTCTTGCCAAGAAAATAAAATGTCCGATGGGGAAGAACAACAATCCCCTCTACCGTTAATAACGGAAAAGGCCCAAGAAGCTTATCGCTTTGTTCAAGCCCAAGGGATGAATACCGATTTTTGTATATTGATTGACTTCAGTCTACATTCGGGACGTAAGCGTTTTTTTGTATGGGATTTTCAACAAAATCAAGTCGTGGAATCTTTCCTCGTAAGTCATGGTGCGGGATCTCACCCTTGGAGTGGAACAGCTTCTAAGGAAAGTCCTTCCTTTAGTAACGAAGATGGTAGTCATTTGTCTTCTCTAGGGAAATATGCGATTGGAGAGCGGGGATGGAGCAACTGGGGAATTCATGTGAAATATTTGTTGCATGGATTAGAAGAACAGAATTCCAATGCCTTAAAACGAGTAATTGTGCTGCATTCTTGGGAAAGGGTTTCGGATAATGAAGTCTATCCCACAGGTACACCGGAAGGATGGGGATGTCCCGCAGTTTCCAATCAAGCAATGGAGACGTTAGATGGTTATTTAAAAAATGTAAATCAACCCGTTTTATTATGGGTTTATACGAATTAAAGTAGATTAAAAATGATTTTAAACGCTTATAATTAATTAGTTGAAATTATATTACGCCTAGAAGAATAAATTTTAATTGTTTTATTAACTGAAATATGGGTTTTATAAATCGTCCTCTAAAATCAGTACAAATTGTCGTTTATTTGTATCATATTAATAAGCCTAACCAACTTAAACTTTATATAGCACATTTGATTTATTAGTGTATTTGAAATTCAAGTGTTATTTTTACAAACGTAGAGCGAGTTCAATGCCCCAATAATTGAATTCGCTTTTTTAAATTTTCTTATATTGTGTATTTAAAAAAGGACGATGAATTCCTCATCGTCCTTTTTTTGTATATTTTGAGTTGTTCTGTTTTTGTTAGGCAAAGTGGTACAAGAAAACCACATCTCCTGTATAGGCCGATTTCTTTTCTCCTTTGATTTCTAAATCAGCAGAAATAACCACTTTGATAATTCCTCTAAGATTCGAAATGGATTTTAATTTAGCATTTAAACGCACTTCATTATCGACTAAAACTGGTTGACCAAATTTGATATTTTCAATCCCATAATTAATTTCCATTTTTACATTATGAACCTCAGCAATTTGTTTCCATAAATAAGGGATTAATGACAATGTTAAATAACCGTGTGCAATCGTTGATTTAAACGGTCCTTCGTTTTGTGCTTTTTCCTCATTCACATGAATCCATTGGTGATCCAATGTCGCTTCAGCAAATTTATTGATTTGATCTTGATCAATTTTGTGCCAATCTGAAACTCCAATCGGTTTACCTTCAAATGCTTTGTATTCCTCGAAATTGTTTATGATAACCATTATTCTTAACTTTTAGTTGAGTTTGTCGACCAAAAGTAATGATATATATCTAATATCGGAAAAAAAATAAGGGTCAACCATAATTTATAACATTTTTTCACACTGATGTTAAAAGTTCATCAAAATTTCTAATTCGTCAATAGAGGAAAAGAATTTTTAAAATCAATGATTTCATCCTATCTTTAAATCATTCATAAATCAATACATAAACAATTCAATATGGAAAATCACGGAGGAGACATCTCTAAATGCCCATTTCATAATGGGAGCATGCAACAAGGACAACCGAACAGTGCAGCTGGACGTGGAACACAGAATAAAGATTGGTGGCCTAACCAATTGAACTTAAATATTCTAAAACAACATGATACAAAAACCAATCCAATGGGAGCGGATTTTGATTATGCAGAAGAATTTAAAACACTCGATTTAGAAGCTTTAAAAGCAGACTTACATGCGTTAATGACGGATTCTCAGGATTGGTGGCCGGCTGATTTCGGACACTATGGACCATTATTTATTCGTATGGCTTGGCACTCTGCAGGAACATACCGTGTACAAGATGGTCGTGGTGGTGCTGGAGAAGGACAACAGCGCTTTGCACCATTAAATTCATGGCCAGATAATGTGTCATTGGATAAAGCGCGTCGTTTGTTATGGCCGATCAAACAAAAATACGGACGTAAAATTTCGTGGGCAGATTTAATGATCTTAACAGGAAATGTCGCATTAGAATCTATGGGATTCAAAACTTTAGGATTTGCTGGAGGACGTGCTGATGTTTGGGAACCAAATCAAGATGTGTATTGGGGTTCTGAAAAAACATGGTTAGCAGGTGACGTACGTTACGGAAGTGGTGGATCATCGGGAGTGGAAGGTGATGATGCAATCATTGCGGAAGATAGCAACAGTGAAAAACACCGTACACGTGATTTGGATAATCCATTGGCAGCGGTACAAATGGGATTAATCTATGTGAATCCAGAAGGACCAGATGGAAATCCTGATCCAATTGCTTCAGCTAAGGATATCCGTGATACGTTTGGACGTATGGCCATGAATGATGAAGAAACATTGGCATTAATCGCTGGTGGACATACCTTCGGGAAAACGCATGGTGCAGGACCCGCAGATCATGTAGGAGAGGATCCAGAAGCAGCAGGATTAGAAGCTCAAGGGTTAGGATGGCACAATACCTTTGGTACGGGTAAAGGGGGAGATACCATTACATCAGGTTTAGAAGTAACTTGGACATCGAAACCAACGGAATGGTCGAACTTATTCTTATCGTACTTATTTGGATTCGAGTGGGAATTAACTCAATCACCTGCTGGCGCTCACCAATGGGTAGCGAAAGATGTGGGAGAAATTATTCCTCATGCACACGATCCAAATAAAAAATTACGTCCAACCATGTTAACGTCGGATTTAGCTTTACGTTTTGATCCAGAATATGAAAAAATTGGGCGTCGTTTCTTGGAAAATCCAGCTGAATTTGAAGATGCTTTCCGTAAAGCTTGGTTCAAATTAACACACCGTGATATGGGACCACGTAGCCGTTACTTAGGACCAGACGTACCACAAGAAGAATTTGTATGGCAAGATCCGATTCCAGCAGTGGATTATGAATTAATCAATGAAGATGATATCGCAACCTTAAAACAACAAATTTTAGGCTTAGGTTTATCGGTTTCTGAATTGGTGGGTACTGCATGGGCTTCTGCTTCAACGTTCCGTGGTTCAGATAAGCGTGGAGGAGCGAATGGGGCGCGTATCCGTTTAGAACCAATGAAAAACTGGGAAGTGAATAATCCAGTTCAATTGGCTAAAGTTTTAAAGGCTTACGAAGGCTTACAAGCCTCTTTTGGTAAAAAAGTTTCTATTGCAGATTTAATTGTTTTAGGAGGTGCAGCAGGGATCGAGAAAGCTGCTAAAGATGCTGGTTATGATATGACAGTTCCATTTACACCTGGTCGTGCAGACGCTTCGCAAGATCAAACGGATATTGAATCAATCCAATGGTTAGAGCCGGTAGCAGATGGTTTCAGAAACTATCGTAAATACACTAATATGGCTGTTTCAACAGAGGAATTATTAATTGATAAAGCGCAATTATTAACATTAAATGTACCAGAATTAGTGGTATTATTTGGTGGTTTACGTGCGATTAATATCAATTACAATGGATCAAACCATGGAATTTTCACGGATCGTCCAGGACAATTAACCAATGATTTCTTTGTGAATTTATTGGATATGTCGACTGAATGGAAAGCCATGGATCATTCGAAAGAAACATATTTAGGATCTTGTCGTAAAACAGGAGCGGCGAAATACACAGGGACTCGCAACGACTTAGTTTTCGGATCGAACTCTGAATTACGTTCTATTGCGGAAGTGTATGCTTCTGCAGATGCCAACGAAAAATTTGTCAATGATTTCGTTAAAGCATGGAACAAAGTTATGAATGCCGATCGATTTGATTTAAAATAATTACATCGCATATAAATAAAAAAAGGAGCTTGTATAAGCTCCTTTTTTTATGGAGTTTCCCTTCACTTAAGAACGGTTATCATCAGTTCAAATTAGAATGAGTTTAGATTTGAATAAATATTTAAAAATATTATTACAAAAAGTATTATTGTTTTTTTAACATTTAATATCTTTAAGAGGTATATGTGGATTCACACGTATATAACACCAATTTACTTACATGAGAGCTGCGAACATTCAGTTGTTGGCGGCTCTTTTTGCTTTAGGTTTAAGACTTAAGGGAATTAGGAATGATGAATTAGGAATTAGGAATTAAGGAATTAGGAATTAGGAATGATGAATGATGAATGATGAATGATGAATTGTAAAATGTAAAAAGAATTACGAAATACGAATTACGAATTACGAATTACGATTTTTGCCATACGCCATACGCCATACGCCATACGCCATACGCCATACGCCATACGCCATACGCCTAACGTTTGAGATGGAAAGTGAAAAGTGAAAAAAGAAAAGTGAATAGTGAAAAACGAAAAATTTACTTTTGTTCTAACTTCTAACTTCTAACTTCTAACTTCTAACTTCTAGAAATTTTTAATCTATTTCGGGAGGGAGGGATAAAATAATTACCTTTACGGTATATATGAATAGAGATGGCGAATAATAAAAATTCATTTCAACGCTTAAAATTGTTGGATAATTTATTTCAGAAAAAGAGTGAAAATAACCACGTCGAAGGTATTTTGAGTTATCTTGAAAGTTGTGATATCCATGTGAGTCGACGTACAATTTATGATGATATCAAATTTTTAAAGTCAGAGAATGGATATGCTGCACCGTTGGTGAAAGAAAAAGTAACATTTGGACGTGAAATGATCTATTTTTATAAAGATCCTACGTTTTCCATTGTTCATTCGCCCATTGATCAACAACAGAAAAAAGCGGTTTATGAAGCCATTGAATACTTGGAGCAATTTAAACAAGTAAAGGGATTTGAGACTATGGGTTCCATTGTAACAGAATTACGTTCGAGTTTGGATATGAATGCCAATAAAAAGAAAATTATATCGTTTTCTGAAGTGAAAGATTTGAAAGGAATTGAATTTTTACAACCTTTATTTCAACATATTACTGATGAGAATGTATTAACGATAGAATATCAAACGTTTTATTCGGATGAAGTCCACTGCTTGACGATTTCTCCTTATCATTTAAAACAATACAATAACCGTTGGTTTTTATTTGGATGGAATCATGCTATCTCCAAATTACAGAACCTTCCTTTGGATCGTATTCACTCCATTATCCGTGATTCATCTTCTCGTTATATTCCGACGGAACTTGATTTTACAACGTATTTCAATACCATTATTGGAGTAACATTACCCGATACGCCGATCGAAAAAATTCGACTTCAATTTACACCCCAACGATTGCCTTATGTTAAGACGAAACCCCTTCATATGACGCAGAATGTGCATCAAAATGTGGTTCAAATTACCTTGCGTATTAATCGTGAGTTGATCAGTTTGCTTCAAAGTTTTGGATCAGATGTGGTGGTGCTTGAACCTCAACATTTGGCGGAAACGCTAAAAACATCTTCCACTGATCTTATGGAAAAATACAATGCATTTAACGTGGTGGAATGAGAGTCTCAAATTTTAGAAAGTACAAAAATTCGCCATGGATTGATTTAAAAGCCATTAATTGTTTTGTCGGAACGAATGGTTCGGGGAAATCGACGATGGTAAAAGCCTATTTGTTGTTATATGCTTATTTAAAAGCGAATAAATTATTTGAAATTGATTTTTCCCATGAATTGTTTCAATCTTTATATGTGCAATCGTTTGAAGATTTGTGCTGTAAACAGGATGCTGGGAATGAACTGGTCAAAATTGAATTGGATATCCATGAGGTCGAATATGAATTGCACTTAACCGCGCATCCATTGCCTGGTTTTGCCAAAGTCGCCTACTTAAAAATCGATAATCCGCACGAACAAGTGAAGTATGAATTTTTTCAAAACGATGAACTTGCTCAAAAAACAGGGTATGATAAGCAAATAAAAATTACCTTTTGGTCGAATGATGCTTATGAAGATGAGGTGATGGAGGATCTTGAACATCGGTTGAACCAAAAGACGAAATCTCCAAAGGCTCAGTTGAAAAAATTACTACGTTTTTTTAATTCAAGAAATGCAGAAGATTCAGTCGAAAGGAATTTTGAACGATTATCAGAAGAAATGCCAATGATGTCGATCCATAAAAATGCATCATTTTTGGACAACGCTTTTTTCAATGATCAACCGTTGCATGAATATGTGTACGATTCTAATCATCGTGGAATTGCCCATCGATTTGATAACGAGATTATTGGGAGTTTCAAGTATTTTATGAATTATTTTGCTTACACCAACAAATGGAATTCGGATTATACGTTCGAATATCAGTTTAATAGTTATTTGGAAAATCAAATGGAGGTGAATCAGGATGCCGTAATTGCTCATTATCGTATGAATCATTATTTTCATGGGTTAGGGCTGGCACAGACGTTGGTTGATTTATCGTTGCATTATTTGCCCTTAAATTTCAGAAAGTATAGTCGATTGCTAAAGATTAGTGATCGTGGAGATGATTTGGCCCAGCTTGTTCATCGCTATGCATCTACGGAAAGCGATACGACAGCAGCAGCCCATGCATTCATTACCCAATGGATGGGACCCTCTCGTTTTGGCATTGGGGATGGGTTTAGTATTGAATTGGTGTATCATGATTCATACTTGGTTCGTATAGGAAATGAGGGATTATCCCTTCATGAGCTTGGTTCAGGACAAATCCAATTGATGAAAATATTATTCCAAATGGGGCTAATCATCAAACAAAATAAGGGGGGAGCCACTCTACTTTTGGAAGAACCTGAATTAAATTTGCATCCTTCGCTTCAATCCAAATTAGCGGATTTATTTGTGGATACGTACCATACTTTACAGCGAATCACTAATCGTCCCGATACTTTTTCATTTCAATTGATTTTAGAAACGCATTCCGAGTATATCATTCGACGTATCCAAGTGTTGATTGCGACAGAAGAGGTAAATTCATCTTTATTTTCGATTTATTATTTTCCACAACCATCAGATCAATCGCCTTATGCCATCCAAATGAATGAAATGGGAGTGATGAACAAAAATTTCGGGAAGGGGTTCTTTGATGAAGCCTCTCATCACACCTTAGCTTTAATTAAACGACAATTGAACAATTCCAATGAAGCATAAGATTAAACTTTCGAAACCTATTTTTGAAACTTTGGTAAAGCAATCTACTGCTATGGATGGTTGGATGGAGATGATTCAAAATACCCAACTGGTGGAGGTGGAATTAGACGAACCATTGGCGGAAATTAAGGAAGATCTCCTAAATGTAGACAGCGCCTTGTTTCAATATACGATGGCGAATGGTGGAAAGTTACCCCATACAAAAGATGCTGTTGTGAATCAATTGGAAACCACAACGGTGTATCCTTATACTACGATTTTATTGCCCGGAGAAGAATTATCGCCCATTTCTTCCACAGGAACATTAGGTGTGGCCAGCGAAGAATTGCCGATGAATCCGTATAAGATTCGAAAGTATTTCAAGAAATTCATCAAAAATGAAGAAGTTATTGTCAAATCATCCAAAGGTTGGGAAGCCTTATTGCGTAATCGTATATCCACGATTAATTCAGCGTTAATGATCGATCCCTATCTTTTTCATTTGGATAAACAAGTGGAATCTACAACAGATCAAACGTTAGATGCGCTTGTAGAAAATAACCTTAAGGAATTATTTGATCAACTTCTCCCGAGAACATGTGCAGTTCCTTTTCACCTTTTAATCGCCACCAAACGAGGCGTATTGGATGCTGAATATCATCTGTATTATTCGGCAAACTATTATAAAACCATTTTTGAACGTTTGGTCGATGTTATTTCTTCCTTACGGGATTATCCCATTGAAATTGAGTTGATGGTTCCAAACTATTTGAATCATTCGCGTAAATTAATTACGAATTATTATACCATTACGTGTGATAAGGGATTTAAATTATTTGATGGACATCGGGCCATTGCTTCCAATGATTTTCGCATGGAACCCCATTTTTTAACGACGGATGAAGAGTATGGTGATATACAATTTATGGAAGTGATAAAAATTATGGAAGAATTTTCGGGCTATTACAAACATATGAAACAAAATTTGGAGGCCTTTGGTTGGAAAAACAATGAACGTTATTTGTATTTTTCAACCCAATCTTCTCCACATATACCTTTTAATCGATTGGTGGTACGATAAAATAATTAGGGATGGAAGGCCCTATTTCCGTTGGATGTAGAAGATGTTAGGGATATTTTCTTTCCAAGAAGGATTTACTGTTTTACAGTTATTTTATTCCTCTGCAAAAATATTGCACACTTGAACCATATGTTTGTATTCCACTTTAAAACAAATCATATGAATCAGCATCATTTACATCAAACGTACATTGTCCTATCGCATCATGAAAATTATTCGATGATCGAACATCGTTCTCAGCATACGAAACACCGTTGTTTTGTCCTGCCAGTTGCCGAAAATGAAGAAATTATCTTGTATCATCAAGGGATGCGTTGGGATGGTGAGCCCCAATTTCAAATCAGTATATTAAATTATTACCAGGCCAACCATACCTATACGTTTGAGTTGGTGCGTGAGCAGGAAAAAGCACTTGTGATCACGTCCAATCATCATTTGATGTTAGGTGCACCTTTAGCCATTAAAGAAGATCCTTTTCAAACGGAATTTACACTAAAAGTAAATGATTTGGACTTGGATCAAAATCGATTATTGTTCGCTATGGATCATTTGGTGAAGGCCATTGACTATTCTGTTTTTGAAAAAGAGCACATTTATCATTTGCCTGTGCATTCTGTTTTTACGAAAAAAAATGGAAATCACTATCTTTTGGTTCGTTATCAGAATCAAGATTTTGAAGTTGCACTTCCAGAAGGTTTTCCAGCGGTAGCAGTAGGTACAGAAGTTCCAGTCGTATATAAGACTAAAAAGGGAAAATCATATTTGAATTTAATCAAATCCTATATTATTCAGCACAGTTACGAAGTCAAAAAGGCCTATCCTTTTTTATTGATGGAAAAGAAAGTGGATGAAAATTCAGGACTTATGCGTTGGGTTTTGAAAGATCACTATGGCTTTATTCATTTCTATCAACCGGATTGTGATGTTCATTTTCCGATTGCCTTCGATCAAACGAAGATTGGAGATACCGTGGAATTATATGTGATTCGCATGATAAATGAAGGTTATTTGGAGTTGCGTTCTCAGTTGACGGATTGGTCTGAAAAATCATATGATGTGAAGGATGTATTTGCAAGTATTGGAATGCCAGAAGCGGTGATGTCCCACTTTTACCATCAAGAAAACCAAATTCAAGACTATTTGGCCAACCAACGCCTTGAATTCAATTATTTAGAACAACACGAATTAAAGGAAAATATTTGGGTGTTTTCTTTTATCAATTATTTGGATTTAGAAATTCATCGCATGCTTTCGAAAGAAGAAATTGAGGAAGCTCAAACACGAATTCAGCTCCTTATCCGTTTAGAAGAGTGGGTATTGGGAGGATCAGATTATTTAACCGTATTTTCTCCATTTAAGCAGCAAAATATTATCTCGAAAGCTGAACGTAAATTAGAACAAGTGCGTGGAATGCAAGAAGCCATCGCCCTTTTTATCGCTGGAGAGGCGATCCCTTATTTGGAAAAAATTCATTCCCAATTGGGGCTTAGTGGATATTTGTCTGTAAGACAAGTCCATCAATTGAAATCGATGTTGCAATGTTCAAGTTATGGATATTTTTCGATGAACAATGAAATGATTTTAACGTGCATCGAAATTGGTTTCAAGAAGAAATTATTTTCCGAAAGTGATTTATGGTCGATACAATTATCATTAGGAAAAATTTTAAAAGAATTTTCAAGTCTTTTAAAAGACAGCATGGATGAGGATCATCATTGGAAAGGCAATGCGTCCATCCAAACGGCTATTCATGCCGCCTATGTTTTATTAAAGATTTCCTATCCGACGCTAACGGTGAATGCGCGTGTGCATCAAAGTGTACGGTTGTTGCGTTTTTTCCATTTGTATCACGATGAGAAAGTTTATTTGGATTGTGCAATGGACATGTTGATTCGCCAATGTTATTTGGTCCCGGATAATCATTCGTCTGTGTTTGATTTGACGGTGGATGATATTCGTTTGTCGTTATCGGAACCGATGCATGCTTCCTACCAGTGGTCTAATGCAGGGAAAGTATATGCAGCGGATCAGCAGTTGTATGTTGTACCCAAAAATTTAATGCACCGAAATTTCCATCAGGTTGAAAATTCCTTAATCAATTATCATGGGTTACATGTGGTATCATATCCAGAAATTGCACCCATCAATCTCTCTGCCGATACCACAGATTTGATCCATCAAGTTTTAGATATCATTTATTATAAGCATAATGAACCTGTTCAGCAGGATACTCCTTTCCATGATATACCTCGTGATTTGTTTTATGAGGGGAAAGTTAAATCAAACTTTGCCAATAGTCATTGTTTTTTACGGGTAGAGGAGGAAGAGGTTCGATTTGAATCTTTGCTACACTATAGTGTGCTGCATGGTTCTCGTGTTTTTGAACGGGTGAATGATTATCTTCAACCTTCAGATGTTATTCGTTTTAAGATTGATCATATTAAAGGCCAAAAAGTTCATATCACTCCAGAGCCATTATTGAATGCGTTTGCAGAAAAAGTTCTGGTTCAACCGATCAAAACCACAGCGGTATTGGTACGTCAATATGAGAACCGTTTGTTTTTTGTTACAAAAGAAGGTTATCCGGTTGTTCATTTTACGAATACGCCTCATGCATTTACTGTTCAAAGTTATTATGAAATGACGTTGATTAAGTACAATGCTCCGTATCATTTTTTTGAAGTTTCAGCAGAATCGATCCATCAAATTGGGGAAGATTTAGCGATTGATGCTCGTTCGGCTTATCGCTCGTATTTAATGGCTGCTGATGTGTTGGTTGAAGAGGGGGTATCAACAGAAGAGGAATTGGAGAGGCCAATGGATCAACGTATTCATACAACTTGTTTCACCCTATTTCATGTGATGCAAGCCCGTTTGCGTTATTTGGACGATGTCCATGAATTGATTGTGAATTATTTTTTATTGGCGACTATTACAAGCTATTTAAAAATTGGGAAATCTTTTGAATTTGTGGGGAAATTAGAAGCTTTAAAAGCTTCTTTCCAGCATGATGTTCAGCCATCAACTTTGGACAAAAATGAGGAGTTGACGGCCCATGAACTTTTATCCTATTTGGATTCAGAAGTTACTCAATTGCCGGGGCAACATGCACCAGACTCCCCCTTATTTGCTTTGAAAAAATTAATAGAAGCTCATAATTTGATTCAGAAGCTAGATCCTGCACATCCTCACGAGGGCTATTTAAAACAGTTGATACAAGAACAAATGCTTCAATTCGATGGGGATGATTTGGCGTTGAATTTACGATTAAAAGAACGTCAATCTGTAATGAAAATAGCTCCTGTTACCAATCTGGGAATGGAAAGTAAATCCCAAGAATTTAAATCATCGTTTTATTACTCGGCTTCGGAGGAGAAGCAAGCGGATGTGATTATGCGTACGATTAATGGATTCTTAAATTCGTATGAAGGAGGTCAATTATATATAGGGGTGAATGATAAAGGCGATATTATCGGATTGGAAAAAGACTTTCAATTTCATGGTATTCGTCGTTCAAAAGATCAATATTTAAGCGATATTTTACGATCAATAGATTATACTTTTCCCAAAATGATCAGTACGTTGTATTTGGATTTTAAATTCCACCAGGTAAACCAACGGGAGTATTTGGAAATTTCAATCAAACCTTTTGATCAACCCATACCTCTTCAGAAAAAATTCTATCAAAGACAGGGCAATCGTACGGTTCTTTTAGAAGGAAGTGATTTATTGGACTTTTTCCACTATAAATCTTCAGGGACTGTTCCTATGAAGTCTACCGGAACTTTGGGGATGATGTCGTTGTAAAATGTAAAAAGAATTACGAATTACGAATTACGAATTACGAATTTTGCTTAACGCATAACGCATAACGCATAACGCATAACGCATAACGCTTAACGGTTTTTAAGTGTTTATGTGGTTAAGTTTTGAAGTTGGACGTAAGACCTAAGGAATTAGGAATGATGAATTGTAAAATGTAAGATGTAAAATGTACAATGTAAAAAGAATTACGAATTACGAAATACGAATTTTGCTTAACGCCTTATGCCTAACGTTTGAGATGGAAAGTGAAAAAAGAAAAGTGAAAAGTGAATAGTGAAAAACGAAAAATTTACTTTTCTTCTAACTTCTAACTTCTAACTTCTAACTTCTAACTCCTCCATTTTTATCCGTGAAAATTAATTGCACAGTTGAGCCTTACTTTAGCGGAAACGATTGAACGATGGAAAATTTAGAACAACAAAGAATTTATATTGCTTCTGAACCCTATATTGGGTTGGGTGTGACGACTTTTGATATTATAGAAGAGGAGGAAAGAATTGGCTTTTTTAATGAATTGGAAGGGATTGTTATGAATGGTGAATTTGCACCAGATGAGGTCACGGATATTTTAATCTCCTTTCTTGGATTGGTTTGTTTTGATGAAATATTGGAGAACTTGAATTTAGATTTTTTCGAAGCATATCATTGTCTACATCTTGGGTATTGGATAGAAGAAAAGCAACAATACATTCATAATTTTATTCAAAAGTGGTTAGATGTAGACCGAAGAGAATTTCATCATATGTTGGATTTAACGTATACGACAGAAGGTTTTGAGGATGAAGAATACTATTCCAATGGAAAATTAAAATCCATTTCCGTCATGAATGAGGTAGAGTCTTATGATTTAAATTTTCCAATTGACTATAAAGGGGAATATCATTTTCTTCAATTATTTATTGAAGAATCAAAGTACCATGAATTATTATTTGATTTACATGAATTAATCCGTTAATATGAAAACAATTGAACACTTTAAAAAGACGCGTGAAGTCTTTATCGACGACGAACCATTTATCGCATTGGGAAATTATCCGTATGATGATACTCCTACCTTTTTTGAACAATTGAAATTTGATTCGGCAGAACAAACATTAGCATTTCTCTTAGAAAAGAATCATTTATCCTCTTTTTTTAGAAGTTTAAGTGCTTGTGATTTTTTGGTAGGGAATGGATGGATTGAATTACCTGATCTTGAAGGAGATGCTGATGATTGGGATGAACCCATTGTACCCATTACCTATAAAGATGTACCAGTGGAAGGGTTGGAACAATTAGCGGATACTGTTGGGATGCGATTAGCTCGATACATGCATATTAATCGTCGCGATGTGTATCGATTGGTTGCAAATTGGTCTCGTAAAAATGGATATTTCAATGGAGTTGATGCTACTTGGGAGGAAGTGGAATGTCACGTGGAGGAAGTATATGATGAGAATATGATACACTATGGAATCATTATCGATGGTTATCACGAATACGCCGTAGAATTTCCAGAAACGTTTGAAGGGAATCAAGATACTTTGGAACAAATTTATATTCCAGCTGAAAAATTCGATGATTTTATCCGTCAAGTAAACGTATTTCTTCAAGATTATGTGGCGTTTTATCGTTAAGGAGAAAGAGAATTAGGAATGATGGATTAAGAATTAGGAATTAGAAATTACGAAATACGAATTATGAATTACGAATTTTGCTTAACGCATAACGCTTAACGCCTAACGTTTGAGATGGAAAGTGAAAAAAGAAAAGTGAATAGTGGAAATTGAAAAGTGAATAGTGAATAGTGAAAATCGAAAAATTTACTTTTGTTCTAACTTCTAGCATCTCAATTTTCATCCGTGAAAATAAATTGCATACTTATCCCATACTTTCGCACACGAATTACTTATTTCACTCCTATGAAAGAAATTATACCACAACCTTTACTGATTAATCATACTCCTGTTATTGCCCTAGGAGAGAGCTATTATTTTGCCTATGATGAAAATGGAATTGAATCCATTCAAAATGATTTTGAAGATTATTTAAATGGAAAAGCAATTGAACATTTAATTCCATTACAAATTCAATTTTTACGATTGCTGTATGATTATTTTGAGGGTGAGGATGAAGATAGAGTATTAGCGGATGAATATTTTATGGATGAATGTTGTCCTACAATCGTTCAATTTATTCATCAGAACGATGAGCAACTTAAAGTGGTTGTCGAAAAATGGGTAAATCCCAACAATAAAGATTTAATCCATCTGTTTGATTTGAGTGCTACATCGTTAGATCGTTATTTTGAAGTCGATTATACAGTCGATTCAAAAGCAATTATACCTCTTGTTGATCAGACCTATACCATCGAATTTCCTCCTCATTACGCGGGTAATAAAGTTTATAATCAACTCTTTGTGGAGCAAGCTTATTACGAAGACTTAATGAAAGACATTAAACAAACTTTTATAATTTAAATTTTATACCTCATCCCTATGGAAAATTCATTAAAAAATAGAACCTATATTATTAACGGAGAAGAATTTATAGGATTAGATGGTTATTACTATCATCCAGAAAATAAAAAAGAAGAACGCTTTGAAAATTTTGATTCGTTTGAGCATTATTTAAAGCAAGAACGTGCGAAAGGTAATCCTCATTTTACAGCTTATTTGTTGTATTGTTTCAAAGAACTAAAGCATATGGATTTCGAAGATGAGGTCATTGCGCATCTATTCCCTTTCGTCAAAGAATTCGTATCTAAAAATCAAAATGAAATTGCTGCTTTTGTATCGAAATGGTGGGATGAAGAATCGCAGGCGTATCATCAGGTTTTAGATTTATCGGACGCTGAAGAAGGGATTGAAGATCATCATTTACATTTGGATGATCAGGGGAATGGTTATATCATTGGGATTGTTTTTAATTCAAAAAACAATCAAGATGCCTACTTCTTTGAATATCCTTATGCAAAAACATACGAAGCATGTGATGAATTTCAGTTGTTTATTCCAAAAGAGAAATATGAGGAATTGATGCTGGATTTATACGGGATATTTGAAGAATATTAAGAAAAGCGTCTGGATAGACGCTTTTTATTTATAATCTAAAAATAATATCCCTCCAAATAGTGGTAACCATCGATTTCATCTCTTTGGTTTTTAAAGATCACATAGGGATCATTGGGTTGATCTTCATAAGCCATGTATTCCTCTTCGTTTGTAAACGTTACATCGCGAAGGACAATGTTATATCCCAACAATATGAATTTCTTTTCTAAATCATACGTTTTGTTTTTACCCTCAATCACGGTTTGATCCGATTGCATCTGATCTAGTTCCTTTATAATATCATTGTATAAATTTCCTTCAATTGGAACAAAATGTTTTAAATGCTTTAACTGATAAAAAAGTTGAAATGGAGTAGTTTGAGTAAGTGCATCGTGCATTACTATAAATAATTCTTCTGGATGATTTGTTGCCCCAATTTCAATGTATGCAGCAAAATCTCTTAACTCATAAGTGATATATATTGACTCAGCAGTAGATTTGATTTTGTCCCAATTTTGCACATAGATATCTTTCATTTGAGTCTTGAAGTACTCTTCATTATTTTCGATGTACTGAAAAATTTGCTCAAATAAATCATCAATTTTATCTTCCAATGCTATTTTCGTAGTTGGTTTTAATTGTAAAGTAGGGTAATTCATTTCTTATTTTTAAAACTAATAATGTTCATGTTATTCTTTCGAAATATATATAAAATAAATAATATATTTACGTTAATACTATATTTTATAAAATGACACAAAACTTCTATTTAAAAAAAGTAAATGGCTTATTTGTTTTTGGTCGTCCCTGTCCAATAGAAGGTCAATTTCAAACTATTATTGATGAATCGCAAGTTCATTTGTTGCTCAATGGTATAGATGGACTGGATATTCATGACGATTATTCATCTGATTTTTCAGTTGTTTCTGAAGATTTAGGATTTAATGAACCATACATACAATCTTTAGGTATTGATTTGAAAGGGTATCGTGCAATTGATAGCAATCTTACGATTTCGCGCTTTACGTTGAATCGTAATGAAGAAGGAGATTTACAAGAAGCCGTGCTCATCCAAGAAGATGGCATCAATAAAACCGAATATTTGATCTATACCGAAGATTCACAGTATAAAATGTTGGATGTTTTATTTGATGAACGCGTATTAGCTCAAACACGAGAAGCGGTTATTGAATTTTTAATGGAGGCATTGGAAGAAAATATGTATTATTCTATTCTAGGTTTAGTGGATTACTTATTTACTGAAAAAAAATTATACAGTCTGCTGGAGTTGCATGTACTATGGGTGATTGATGAAATCAACGCGTATTTGACTTCTTATGGACAATCAGAGCCTACTTTTCAATTAACGAATGAAAAATGCGATAAAAATGGAAGTTTGGATTATGGTGATTTTATCGTAGAAGGGAAGTTGAATAAGGCTTTATTGAAAAATTTTAATAAAGAGTATTAATTGAATCAACTATGCAAAACTATTGCATACATTGGTGTTATTTTTACAGTCTAATACTTTTCCTATGAAGAAAGATTTTCTTAAAGTGTTTTCTACTGAGATTAGAAATCATTTTGATTTTGTTGCCGTAGCATTATTTTATCGTTCTATAACAAGTTGTGATTATGGTTTTCATATTCCATTTAAGCATGAAAAAATTAGATCGGTTGAAGATTTTATTAATTCATTAAATGTATTGATTCAACACAATCCAAGTCTTATTGAGGTAATAGATGCTGTAGAATATGGGGTTGATGCATCTGAAATTACTGATGAACAGGTTGAAAAATTCTTTGCTTATGAAGTAGAGTATACAGATCAATATCCGATATTATTTGAGCAAGTAATTGATTATTATATTGAAAATAACCGAAAAGGTTTATACACAACACCCAAAGAAATTTCGGAAATTATTAATCGCCTACTTGCTCTTTCACATACTAGTACTTCTTCAATTAAGATTTATAATCCATGTAGTGGAATTGGAAAATTAGCCTTAGGAATAAAATCTCTACATCCAGAAAATTTGTCGATTTATGGAGAAGAATTGAATTCTAAATTAGTGAAATATGCGAGGATGTTGGCGATTATTCAAAGACGTGAAGATCTGAAATATGCAGTAAAGCATGTGATTACCGACTCTTTAATCCTAGATTCTGAATATCAAAATACATTTGATGTAGTCCTTTCACATCCATCTTTTCGTACAAATTTATCAGATGAAGAGAAATTGTATATCCAAAAAAGATGGGGAGATTTACCTGAGCGAATAATTGGTAGATCTAGTGATGTTGCCTATATTTTGAATGGTCTAGATGCATTAAAAGAAGGTGGTACGCTGTTTTATTTTGTTCCTAAGTTGATTAGTAATATCTTAGAACGATTAGGTTTTACTAAATATTTGCTGGATAACGGTTTAATTGAAGGGATGATTCAATTGCCTTTAAGAATTGTCAATGAAGGTTCCTATGAATCAGTTCTACTTATTCTCTCAAAAAAAGAAAACGATCAAGTTTTTTTTGTAGATGCTAGTCATTCTTTTGAAAAAGATCAATATATTAATCGAATCACCGATGAATCTATTGATCAAATCGTAGAAGTTTGGAAATCCAAAAAACAAATTGATAATTATTCTTTGGCTGTTGGTTACGAAATAATTCGTTCAGAAGGTTTGGTTTTAGATTTTAAACATTATTGGATGATTCATGAATTGGAACATACCTCTAAAAAATTAGTACCTGTTACCTCGTTTTTAAGAAGATTACCTCGTATTGAAGCAGATCCTAAAGGTTTTAAGTTGATTAAAATAAAAGATCTTTCAACCTCACCATTTAATTATAAAATCAATCGAGATGATTTAGAAATATGTACTGAAAATGAACTTGGATTTCAAAAAATTTCTGACAAAGCTCTTTTAATAGCGTCTGCTGGTGAGAGTTTGAGATGTTCTGTTATTTATGCTTCGGAAGAAAATCCTGTTTTTTTATATCGAAATATATTGGCTTTTGAAATAGTACCAGATCAAATTGATGAAGGGTATCTGATGCTTCAATTATTTTCTCCATTCTTGGTAGAACAATTAGATGCTTTTGCTACAGGTCGACAGGGGATAGCAAAATTATTCCATTATAAAGATTTTGTCAAATTACAGATTGAAATCATTAGTCCTCATGTTGAAGAACAGCAATTAATTTACCAAGCGAGTAAATTACAACATGATAAAGACCAAATCAAAGAGGCCAATTTGCAAAGTACAATTGATTTATTGATTCAGCAACATACCAATGAAATCCAATGGCAATTGCACGATCTACGCAATTCAGAATTGTTAGCGATAAAAAATAAATCTCATCTCTTGATGAATGCGTTGCAACAACTGCCAGATATTGGACATCAAATCGTTGACGAGCGTAGAGGTTTAACACTTTCTTCGGTCATTCATAATCTGTTTCATAATGCATCAAATTTGACGCGAAAACTATCTGAAATTTACCAAAATGCAGAAACAATAGGTTTGAAAGAAGAAATAAATATCATTTCCTTTCTGCTTGATTTTGAAAAAAATCAACAGTATATTGACAGAGAAATTGTAAATATTGAATTTATTGGTTTAGAAAAATTTGAGGATCCGGTATGTAAGATCGAATGTTCGGTGGGCGACTTAACGCGTGTCATGAATAATATTTTCGAGAATATATTTCGACATGGATTTGAAAGTGCACCCAAAAAGGATTTCTCTGTTATCCGTATTGAATTTTTATCGATGGGAGATCAAGAATTAACGGTTCAAATTTCAAATAACGGTAATTATATTCCTGTATCTTCAGAAGATTATTTTGCCAATGGTGGATTCCAAGGACGAACAGGTAATACAGGAAAAGGTGGGTATATGATCAAACAATTAATGGAAAGAAATGGAAATACAGTTTCTATAGATGTTTTTGAAACAGATGATCCGATTGATTTTACGTTTCGAATAAATTTAAATTTTCCATTACTAATCGTAGAAGAAGATGAAGAGATATAAAGTACTTTTTATTGATGATAATTATGAGGCAGAATCCATTCAGGATTTTGCTTCATTGGCCTACAATAAATCCATTGATCTAATTTTTGAACGCTATCATTTAGATGGTATGGAAGTATTGAAAAAAGATGTGAATCACGATATACAAGCCGTTATATTGGATGCGACAGGTTTTTTGGATAAAGAAGATAACGAGTACACAAATATAGGATTAAAACATTCCTTAAATACTCTAAAAGATTTATCAAAAAAACGTCAGATTCCTTGGTTTGTCTATACAGGAGCATCGAGAAATTCGACTTCCGAATTTTTACGTGAAATTGGATTATATCAAAAAGAAATTAAGTATGGACGTGAAGCATTAATTATTTATACGAAAACACTACACGAAGACGAATTGTTAGAAGATATTGTCATCGAAATTAATCAAATAGAAAAAACTTCGGTTTTATCTCAGTACAAAGAGGTTTTAGAAATTGCAAAAGAATTGAATTTTACCTCAGATGATCTTTCAGTATTTCGAGAAATTCTATGTGCTGTTCATCTTAAGCATGAATCCAGTAACAGTATTTATCTAAATACTATTCGTAAAATGGTAGAATATGTGTATCGTGGGCTTTACGATTTGAAAATTTTACATGAAAAATGCATCGATGAAAAAGGAAAAATAAACTTATCGGAATCGACTCATTTCCTATCGGGACAAGAGACGAAACATCTTAAGATAAAGAGTAAAAAGCCTCATTTTCCACAGATTTTATCGTTTAGCATTAAAAATGTCAATCATATAGCTGCAGCTAGTTCGCATACGACTAATCAACAAGCTACCGAAAATATGAATTTCCAAATGTATCAACAAGAGATACCGAATTCTTATTTATTGCATCTATTGGTTTTTACGGTTTGTGATTTATTTCTGTGGTATAAAAATTATACTCTGGCGAATCCAGATCCTGCAATTAATCAGTCCTTTTGGGAAGATATTATCGAACCTGAAAAAATAGTACACCAGCCGAAGACCAATTGGATAGAAGGTAAAATTGCAAATTTATATCAAGATGGATCAGGATTTTTTATTTCGAATGATGAAAAATTTAAATTGAAAATCCCTCCATATTTGGTTATGAGTGATTACAAAGAAGATGCTCCAATTAAAATTACAACAAAAGATAGAATCATTAAACATATAGATCAGCTGGAATTAATTCCAATTGAAGATTAAATTTAACCTATGCAAAAAGATTGCATACTTAGCAACTATATTTGCAGATAAATAAATAAACTTAAACGGATAAAATATACTGAATGACAAATACAGCCCAAAGAGCAGAACTACAAGCTAAAATCTGGAAAATCGCCAACGAAGTACGTGGCTCAGTAGACGGATGGGATTTCAAACACTTTGTGTTAGGAACACTATTCTACCGTTTTATTAGTGAAAACTTTACCAATTACATCGAAGGTGGAGATGAAAGCGTAAACTATGCAAAATTAGCAGACGACATTATCACACCAGAAATCAAAGACGACGCCATCAAAACAAAAGGATACTTCATTTACCCAAGTCAATTGTTTTGTAATGTAGTCGATAAAGCACACAAAAATTCAAACTTAAATACAGATCTAAAAGCGATATTCACAGATATTGAAAACTCCGCGAATGGATACGAGTCTGAACAAGATATCAAAGGGTTATTCGCCGATTTTGATACAACAAGTACACGTTTAGGAAATACCGTAGAAGATAAAAACAAACGATTAACTGCAATCCTTAAAGGAGTTGCCGAGTTAAATTTTGGAAGTTTCGAAGATAGTCAAATCGACTTATTCGGGGATGCGTACGAATTCTTAATTTCTAACTATGCAGCCAATGCAGGGAAATCGGGAGGTGAATTTTTTACACCTCAAAACGTATCAAAACTGATTGCGCAATTAGCGATGCACAAACAGACTTCGGTGAACAAAATCTACGATCCTGCCGCTGGTTCTGGATCATTATTATTACAAGCTAAAAAACACTTCGATAACCACATTATCGAAGATGGATTCTTTGGACAAGAAATCAATCATACAACCTACAACTTAGCACGTATGAATATGTTTTTGCACAATGTCAATTACGATAAATTCAATATCCAATTAGGAGATACGTTAACTGATCCTCATTTTATCGACGATAAACCTTTCGATGCCATTGTGTCAAATCCTCCTTATTCGGTAAATTGGGTAGGTTCGGATGATCCCACGTTAATTAACGACGATCGTTTTGCACCTGCAGGAGTTTTAGCACCAAAATCAAAAGCTGATTTTGCCTTTGTCTTACATGCGCTTAATTACTTATCAAGCAAAGGGCGTGCAGCCATTGTATGTTTCCCTGGAATTTTCTACCGTGGTGGAGCAGAACAAAAAATCAGAAAATACTTGGTGGACAACAACTTTGTAGAAACCGTAATTAGCTTACCTGCAAATTTATTCTTCGGTACTTCGATTGGGGTAAACATCTTAGTGTTATCAAAGCACAAATCCGAGAATACCACACAATTTATCGATGCAACAAGTGAAGACTTCTACAAGAAAGTTACCAATAACAACATGTTAGAGGATGTGCATATCGAGAAGATTATGCAGTTATTCGATTCGAAAGAAAATGTAGAACACGTTGCTTTAACGATAGACAATGCGAAAATTGCAGAAAACGATTACAACCTTTCGGTAAGTTCGTATGTAGAAGCAGTAGATACACGCGAAGTGATAGACATTGAAGTCTTAAATACCCAGCTAGCAGAAACTGTAAACAACATTACAACGTTACGCACAGCAATTGATAACCTAATTAAAGAAATCGAAGGATGAGCAAATTAGACGAGTTATTACAAGGGGTTGATGTGGATTGGATTAAACTTGGAAATGAACAGTTTATAGAGATTGCAAATAATGGAAGAAAACCAGTAAAAGCATCTTTAAGATCAAGTGGGGAAATTCCTTATTATGGTGCCAATAATATCCAAGATTATGTTGAAGGATTTACTCACGATGGTGAATATGTATTGATAGCTGAAGATGGTTCATCAAGTCTTGAAAATTATTCAATACAATATACAAATGGTAAGTTTTGGGCAAATAATCATGTACATGTTTTAAAAGGAAAGAATAGTATTGAAACAAAATTCCTTTATTATTATTTAAAAATTATAAATTTTAAACCTTATTTAACTGGTGGTGAAAGGGCTAAACTTACAAAAGGTAGAATGCTTGAAATCCAATTCCCAATCCCTTGTCCAGATAATCCAGAAAAATCTCTTGAAATCCAACAAGAAATTGTTCGTGTTTTAGACGAATTAACTTCTTTAACCAACCAATTAAAAACCGAATTAGAAACGGAACGCCAAAACCGTAAAAAACAATTCGAATTCTTCCGTGAGCAGTTGTTTAGGTTTGAGGAAGGTAAGGCAGAATGGAAAAGTTTAAAAGATGTTGCAGAATATTCAAAGAAAAGAATAAACTTCACATTTCTAAATGAATCAAATTATGTAGGTGTAGATAATTTATTACAAAATAGAGGTGGTAAAATAAATTCAAAACATATACCAACAGAAGGTAATTCAACAGCATTTTTAACTAATAATATTTTAATTGGAAATATTAGACCTTACTTAAAAAAAATATGGTTAGCTGATTGCGATGGTGGTTCAAATGGAGATGTATTAGTTATTAATATTATTGATAAAATAATTCATCATAAATATTTATACCATATTCTTTCAAATGATGAATTTTTTAAATACAATATGCAACATGCAAAGGGTGCAAAAATGCCACGTGGAAATAAACAAAAAATAATGGAATATATTTTTCCAATCCCATCATTAGCAGAACAAGAACGAATTGTAAAACTCTTAGATCAATTCGATGCAACACATACAGCCATCGAAGAAGAAATTACAAAAGAAATTAAACTAAGAACCCAACAATACGAATATTACAGAGAAAAGTTATTAAGCTTCCCGTCATTGCGAACAACGTGAAGCAATCCACATCATTGCGAGCAAAGTGAAGCAATCCAGGAACCAACGCAAAGTGAAGCAAACCACGTAATCACGAGTGTAACAAACGTCATTGTGCACTCACCGTCATTGCGAACAACGTGAAGCAATCCAGGAACCAACGCAAAGCGAAGCAAACCACGTAATCACGAGTGTAACAAACGTCATTGTACACTCACCGTCATTGCGAACAACGTGAAGCAATCCAGGAACCAACGCAAAGTGAAGCAAACCACGTAATCACGAGTGTAACAAACGTCATTGTGCACTCACCGTCATTGCGAGCAAAGTGAAGCAATCCAGGAACCAACGCAAAGCGAAGCAAACCACGTAATCACGAGTGTAACAAACGTCATTGTGCACTCACCGTCATTGCGAGCAAAGCGAAGCAATCCAGAACCCAAACCAGTAAACCAAAATGAAAAAAGGAGGTGTAGTCTATATTATGGCAAACAAAAGAAACGGTACTCTATACACAGGCGTAACAGCCGATCTAAAAAGACGTGTATACGAGCATAAAACAAAATATAATCCCGAATCTTTTACGGCAAAATATAACTGCACAATCTTAGTTTATTACAAAAGCTTCCATTCAATTGAAGACGCAATAACAGAGGAAAAAAGAATAAAAGCAGGTAACCGAAAAAATAAATTAAAACAAATAGAAACACTCAACCCAAATTGGATTGACTTATGGGATGAAATTAATGAATGGTAACTCCACGTCATTGCTCACTCACCGTTATTGCGAACAACGTGAAGCAATCCAATCATTGCTCACTCACCGTCATTGCGAACAACGTGAAGCAATCCAGTCATTGCTCACTCACCGTCATCGCGAACAACGTGAAGCAATCCAATCATTGCTCACTCACCGTCATTGCGAACAGCGTGAAGCAATCCAATCATTGCTCACTCACCGTCATTGCGAACAGCGTGAAGCAATCCAATCATTGCTCACTCACCGTCATTGCGAACAGCGTGAAGCAATCCAATCATTGCTCACTCACCGTCATTGCGAACAGCGTGAAGCAATCCAATCATTGCTCACTCACCGTCATCGCGAACAACGTGAAGCAATCCAATCATTGCTCACTCACCGTCATTGCGAACAACGTGAAGCAATCCATAAAAAAACGCAACATATTGCTCACGTCATTTCGAGCAATGCAATGCAATTTAGAAAGTGAAACAAATTAGAATCTAAACCATACAACCCATTAACAGCTACTAGAATAACATAAGATGTACAAGACTATCGCAGAATCCAACAATTACATTGTATTGGACAAATACACCAAATTCTACGAATTAAATGAAGCTCCAGTGGCTTATCAATCAGAAGCTGCCTTAGAAAAAGAATTCATCCAAGATTTAATTAATCTGGGATACGAAAATCCGACTCATCTCAAATCAACGGAAGCTATGTTAGTCAATGTGCGTACACAATTACAAGCATTGAATAATATGGTATTTACCGATAACGAATGGGCGCGTTTTCTTGTAGAATATTTAGATAAACCAAGTGATAGTTTAGTCGATAAATCGCGTAAACTTCACGATAACCACATCTACGATTTTGTGTTTGATGATGGACACATCCAAAATATCTATTTAGTCGATAAAGAGAATATTACACGTAATAAAGTACAGGTTATCTCACAGGTCGAACAAACTGGTTCGCACGCCAATCGTTACGATGTAACTATTTTGGTCAACGGATTACCGATGATTCAAGTAGAGCTGAAGAAACGTGGCGTAGCCATTCGCGAAGCGTTTAATCAAGTCCATCGTTATTCCAAAGAGAGCTTTAATTCAGATAATTCGCTATTCAAATACTTGCAGTTGTTTGTAATTTCGAATGGAACAGATACACGTTATTTTGCCAATACCGTTACGCGTAACAAAAACAGTTACGATTTCACGATGAATTGGGCAAAAGCAGATAATACCTTAATCAAAGATTTAAAGGATTTTACAGCCACATTTTTTCAAAAAAACACGTTATTAAATGTATTACTAACGTATACGGTTTTAGACATCAAAGATACATTATTGGTCATGCGACCTTATCAGATTGCAGCAACCGAACGTATTTTATGGAAAATTAAAAGTGCTTATCAAACCAAAAAATGGTCATCTTTAGAAAGTGGTGGGTACATTTGGCATACTACCGGTTCAGGGAAAACCTTAACCAGTTTCAAAGCTGCTCGTTTAGCCACTAAATTAGATTTTATCGATAAAGTATTTTTCGTGGTAGACCGTAAGGATTTAGACTTTCAGACCATGAAAGAATACCAAAAATTTTCGCCTGATAGTGTCAACGGTTCAAACAGTACAGCAGGTTTAAAACGAAATATCGAAAAAGACGACAACAAAATTATTGTGACGACCATTCAGAAGTTAAACAACTTAATGAAGGGGGATCAAGAGCTGGATATTTACAATAAACAAGTTGTTTTCATATTTGATGAAGCCCACCGTTCTCAATTTGGTGAAGCCCAAAAAAATCTGCAAAAGAAATTCAAAAAATATTACCAATTCGGATTTACAGGAACGCCAATTTTCCCTGAAAATGCATTGGGTGCAGAAACTACAGCTAGTGTTTTTGGAACTGAATTACATTCTTATGTGATTACAGATGCCATCAGAGATGAAAAGGTATTAAAATTCAAAGTGGATTATCACAATGTTAAACCTCAATTCAAAGGGGTTGAGACAGAAATAGATGAAAAGAAATTGAATGCAGAAGATGCGAAGAAAGCCTTTCTGCATCCTGCACGTATCAGCGAAATTTCGAAATACATCTTACAAAATTACCGCATTAAAACACACCGTACAAAAGGCGGAAATAACGGTTTCAATGCGATGTTTGCCGTGAGTAGCGTAGAAGCAGCTAAACATTATTACGAAGAATTAAACCGTCAGCAAATAGACAGTGAAAAACCGTTGAAGATTGCGACGATTTTTTCTTTTGCAGCGAACGAAGAACAATCAGCAATTGGTGAAATCATAGACGAATCATTCGAGCCTTCTGCTTTAAACAGTACAGCAAAAGAATTCTTAACGAAAGCCATCAACGATTACAATAAGATGTTCAAAACAAGTTATGGTGTAGATAGCGATGAATTCCAGAATTACTACCGTGATCTTTCAGAAAGAGTAAAAAACAAAGAAATCGATTTATTAATCGTTGTCGGTATGTTTTTAACTGGATTTGACGCACCAAAATTAAATACCTTATTCGTTGATAAAAACTTACGTTACCATGGTTTAATTCAAGCATTTTCTCGTACCAATCGTATCTTAGATGCAACAAAATCTTTTGGAAATATTGTTACATTCCGCGATTTAGAACAAGCAACGATTGATGCCATCACATTATTTGGAAATAAAAACACGAAGAATGTTGTTTTAGAGAAAAGCTACAAAGAATATTTAGAAGGTTTTACCGACGCTTCAACAGGTGATGCACGTAGAGGATTTATTGAAGTAGTTAACGAATTAAATACAAAATTCCCAAATCCAGATGCAATTGAAAAGGAGAAGGATAAAAAGGAGTTTACAAAATTATTTGGGGAATACTTACGTGTTGAAAATATCTTACAAAACTACGATGAATTCACAAGTCTAAAAGCCTTACAAAGCATTGACCAAAGCGATACGACTGCTGTAGAAGAATTCAAAGAAATATACCATGTTTCAGATGATGATTTAGCTGTGATGCAAAAGATTCAGTTGTTACCACAACGTGTAGAACAAGATTATCGTTCGACGTATAATGATATTCGTGATTGGTTAAGAAAAGAAAAAGAAGGGAAACAACCAGAAGATGGTGGAATCGATTGGGATGATGTAGTTTTTGAAGTTGATTTATTAAAATCTCAAGAAATTAATTTAGATTACATCTTAGAATTAATCTTCGAGCACAACAAAAAAACAAAAAACAAAGCCGAATTAGTTGAAGAAATAAGTCGAGTAATTCGTGCAAGTATTGGGAATAGAGGAAAAGAATCTTTAGTAGTGGATTTCATTAACGAAACAGATTTAGATTCCATACCAGATAAAGCAACGGTTATTGATTCGTTCTTTAAATATGCGCAAGTCAAACAAAAAGAAGAAGCGACTGAATTAATCGTAGAGGAAAACTTAAACGAAGAAGCGACAAAACGCTACATCGAATCTTCTTTAAAACGGGAATACGCAAGTTCTAACGGTACAGAATTAAATGCCATTTTACCAAAAATGAGTCCGTTAAATCCACAATACCTAACAAAGAAACAAACCGTATTTCAACGCATCAGTGCGTTTATAGATAAGTTTAAAGGTGTTGGTGGTAGAATATAATCAATCCTATTGCACCTCATCATAATATTTAACCTCAATCATTCATTGGTTGAGGTTTTTTTTAAACTATATTTTTGCTTTTATACAATATTTACTATAATTTGCGTTTTCATCTTGAATTAAGGCATAATATTTAATTTTCCAAACCCTTCTCTATGAATTATCGTCTATTTAATCGAGCCGTATATTCCTATTATATTGAAAATCTGATACGAGGTGAATATAATACCCTTACAATTCCCAAAAGTGATTTTGAATCATTAATTGAGGATGAAAGTATTATTAGAACATTTAAAGAAATAAAAGATAACGATTGGTCTTTGTTGTTGAATTATGAAAGTTCAATACCGAAATATTTTGGATTATTAGCCTTACAATGCCATGCTGCATTTATGATGCAAAATGATAGGAATGCAACTGTGGCTAATTTTAGGGATCGATTTATTGTTTTAACGGGTATTTCATCAGCCCAACGATTACAACAGCTATTCTCAGAAAATTATAATGAAAATTTAAATATTCAAGAAAAGTTATGGTTACATGCAAAAAGCTTTTTTGAGCAAAAAGATATATTATTATCTATCCCAGAACCAAAATCGAACGCTGGAAGATATACACAATATCCAGAATCACAATGTATTTTGAATTATGAAGATTTAAAAGAGTATCGAAATTTTTATCAATTTATTTATTCTAATTATGAAACCATACATTTTGATGATTTTATTTCTGAATATAAGAAATATAGATCTCGTTTAATTCAACAACTGACTCGAGAAAATAATTTTAGGATTCTTTCCGAAAATGATGAGAAGATAAAAAGAAGACAAATATTTGATTTCTATATTTCATCGGAATGGATGAAATTCAATAGTGCTTTGCCTAAAAGGAATATTACTACAGAGAACTATATTGCGACAATTGAAAATGATGTGGTTATTTTTTATGATGAAGCTTTTGATGAAGTGGATAATCCATATCCTTTTATCCGAAAAAATGATATTACGTTATTTAGAAAGGATAAAATATATCAAACAGAGTTTTCGATGTGTAAACAAATTGAATTGGAAAATTCTTATATTGTTCTGACTTCTTCTCAGGAATTATATGATCAATTGCAATCAAATATAGTTAAGCCCTTAAAGCTTAAAGAAGGTTTACCTTCAATTTATGCTGTATTGATTGATATAAATGATCAAATTCCTGAATTTCTAAACGATTATCATACCAAAATATATCCGATAAAAATCATTGGAAAAAAAATTAGTACCAAACGACAATATCTTGAATCTAATCCCCCTCGTATTGAATCAATTGACGGAACGCCTTTTCGATTATATCGTGATCAACAAAGAGTAGTTAATAATCAACCAAATGGTTCAGGAAAATATATAATAAAAGTGAATGGGTTTTCAACTTATACATTCGAAATAGTTAAACCAATTTCAATAATGGATCATATCGAATTACCCGAAATTCAACTTGACTTGAAAAAAATGGAATATTCATCTGAAGGTGTTATGCACGGATTTTATATTAATTCGATAGATGACTCAACAGAAGAAGAATTTACCATTAATCAATGGATTAATGTAATAATAGATCCCCAAAAACAATTTAAAAGAAAAGAATCTCAACATATTATAAAAAACGCACTAAACCAATATAACGATGGAAAACATTAATAAAATAATAGCGATAACTTTAGATCGTGCATTTGATGGTAAAGGAGGTAATTGTAAAGTAATTGGAGTTGAAATTGAAAATGAATACATCAATGATCCAGAAAAAATTCAAGAAATATTCCATACCTCAGGAGTTATATTTTCGAATAAAATTTATGAGTATGGAGAGAATATCCAACTAAATGATTTAATTGAAATAACTCCATCAAAAATCAATTTTGATGTAGATACCAATCGAAATATTTATGTTGGTTTAAGAAGTGTTGTTAAAATTGGTATACCTGTTATTGATATTCCTTCAGATTATGTAGCTGAAGATTATTTGGATTTGGAAAATATTTCGAAATTTCTTTTTTCAAAAAATTTATTACCAGAACATTTCACACGAATTTATCTATGTGATAATATAGATATTTTTGGTCCATTTAAAATTGAAAAGAATAGTATTTTACCTCTGGTAGGTAAAGAAACCAATGCGTTTGAATACCATATTGAAGAATTAATTGAAGATGATTTTTTAGAGCATTTGTATTTAATTCGAGAACCCCATACAAAGATAAAAAATGTAGATTGCAGTACACCAGCACAATTGGTTGAATTTTTAAAAGATCGAATATCAATTGATCGAGCAGATTTGAATTTAATTTTAGATGTAAGAAAAAAAATTACTGAAATAAATCAACAAAATACAGGACTAGATGCTGTAAGGCTTAAGCGAGCTGAAAACTACTTGCATCAATTAACCATTTCTTTCAAACAATTAGAGCAACTGTATCAAAATGAGTCAGCATGGTCAATTGTGATTAAAAATACAATTGATCAGCATGTTGAAGAATTTAAGGCTTTAGCGATGAAAGATATAAAAGAGAATATACGCTATCAGGAACGAATCCTAAGTGAGAAAAAGGTTGAATTGGTTTATTATGAGGATTTAATTCAAGAAGAACACAAAAAATTGGAGGCAATTAAAGAACAGATGGAAGTAATGAGTTCAAAAAAAGAAGAAATAGTAGCTTCCATTAAAGTGATGGCGGATATCCAACCACTAACTCATTCAAATATTCAATCCAAGAATTTGATTGAAGACCAAGGTCGTGTTGAATATTTAGATCATTTGGCGGGTAAGCCAAATTTCACAAATTTGTATGATTTTTATGATGATTTGAAAGATGAATATAAATTTCGTATTCCTCACGAAGGAAAATATGAGGAGGGACTAATTCTTTTAAAGAATAATCATTTTTTTTTAGCCAACAATACAGCATTTGTACTTAATTTATTACGTCAGATAGGAGATGCTAAAATTGCAATTCAACATGCAGAGGCAGATTGGTTAAAATTTAAATCATGGCGAGATAATGGATTTTTATCTGTGATAGAGCAGGCTTCTAAGGACACCCATCATCATTATTTTTACATTTTGCAAGATTTTAATATCGCTAGTTTTGAATGTTATGGAAAACCTATTTTAGATATTTCAAATAAAATTAGAGCGACAATTGATGGAGTACATTCTCTTCCATCAAATTTAAAAATTATATTAATCCGCACCGATGAGGAAATTGAGGGATTTGGATTTGAATTAAATGCATCAACTTTTAAAAACTGGAAATGTTTACCACATTTAAATTCGGTTAATCTATTGGATATTCCAACAGAGGAGGTTATTGACTTAAATCTTATTAAGTTCAATAAAGCAGCACAAGACTATAGTGACGAATATTTCTAGAAGTATGGAAAAGTTTTTATATGATGTATTTATTTATAATTATGCATTAGGAAAAACATCAATCAAATTTGAAAAGATTAAAAATTTATTAAGGGAAGAAAATCAAGTTTCTCAACTATCTCCATTTTATGACTTATTACGATTAGGAATAATTGACCAAGTAGATGAAAATAGATATGGTTTAACGGCATCAAAAATATTTACAAGTATTAATGGAGAATATAGTTTAGGGGTTAACTTACCTACTTCTTTTTTAAATGAAAATGTTGAAAAAATACATGCACATTACTTGGGATTAACTGTTTTTAAATTTGTAGAATGGGAGGATAAAAACTATAATGTTGAATATAATTTACATCTAATTTCGAAAGAACTAAAATCATTTAAACAAATGATTAAAAATTGGAATACAATTGATGAGGAGTATATTAATACCTGTATACATTTAGAAAAATATGATTATTTCAAAAATAATTGGATAGCTGTCAAAAAATACGATGATGATTTTGCGCTTTATAAACGATTTATACATCACGAGTCTTTTTTTGAATATGTATTTAAATATTTTAATAAGTTTTATCAAATTAAAGCCAGTGAATCTGAAAAAATATTATTTATACGATTAATAATGGCAAAACAACCATCATTTGTTTATCATCAAAAACTTAAGTTATTAAAGGTCAATAAAGGGATCTTGCTACCTAATTTTATTTATAAAATATTTTTCATTACACATGTTTTAAATTCAGGTGAATTCCCAACTAAAAATCAATTTAATTTAAATAAAAAGCAGGTACAACAAATACTTAATCCTCTTAAACTAGTATATACTAAGCGATGAAAGAAAATTTATTTAATGTTTGGACAGATTTAAAAACTACATATCAAAAATACATTGACACTAGTTTATTTTTTAGTAATAAAAAGTTAGAAGATGAACGAAATGAATTATTGAATTCTGATGACACGATAACAAAATATCCGATAATAGAGTTTACCCCCAAATATGAAAGTTATGATACAATCGAAAATATTTGTGATGAATTAGATCTCGATCAACGGTTTTCATCTTTTGTTAGAAAAGGATTATTCCCAAATTTTGGAACTCACAAAAGTCAACTTTATATGCATCAATTTGAATCATTCAAAACAGCGGTTATTGAGCGTAAAAATTTGATTGTGACTACAGGTACTGGTTCAGGAAAAACGGAATGTTTTTTATTTCCGTTATTTTATGATATCCTAAATGAAAAGTTAAATTCTACAAAAGAGAGGTCTTCACGCCCTGCTGTACGTGGATTAATACTATATCCATTGAATGCCTTAGCAGAAGATCAAATGAGACGTTTAAGACGAACATTATCTACGGCTGAAGTGATTGAATGGTTTGATGAGTCGTTAAATAGTGATTATATTACATTTGCACGTTATACAGGATTAACACCAGTTTCTGGAAATCGAGAAAATCGTACGAGTCAAAATAAGAATAGAAAAGCATTAGAGCAATATGATTCAGAGTGGAATGCTTTAAAATTATTAGTTGAACAAGACCAGGAGATTACTCCAGATTATTTATTAGATATACCGAATCGAGATTATCCTGAAATAGAGTTATGTGATCGTTGGTCAATTCAAGATACTCCGCCTGATATTTTAATTACAAATTACAGCATGTTAAATATTATGCTGAATCGTAAGGAAGAAGAAGGGATATTTGAAGAAACAAGAAAATGGCTTGAGGAATCAGAAGATCATGTTTTTCATTTGGTGATAGATGAATTGCATTCTTATCGCGGCACTGGTGGAACAGAAGTTGCATACTTAATTCGATTATTGTTGCATCGATTAGGATTAGCACCAGATTCAAAACAATTGCAATTTTTGTGTTCAAGTGCATCGATGCAAGATACTCCTCGTGTAAAAAAATTTATATCAGGATTTTTCGGTATTAATGAGACACAAATTAATGAACGATTTACGATTGTAAAAGATTACAAAGTAGAAATACAACCACAAAAAAATATTCTTTCAGCAACAGATTTTATAAATCTGGATCAATTAGATGATGAAGAATTGGATAATTTATTTGAAAAATATAATGTATTAAATCATTTAAAATTTCACTTAATACAGCCAAAAGAAGCAGATAAATTAGCCATTGATCTTTTTCCCCATGATGAATTTAATATTGCAATAGAAGCATTAACTCAAATATTAGCTTCACTTACTTTATTGAAAGATCATAAAGGGAATACTCTTCAGCCCATTCGTTCCCATTTCTTTTTTCGGAATGTCGATGGACTATGGGCATGTGTAAATCCTCAATGTACGCAAGTTGATAAACATTTTCAATTTGATGGTAGAAATGTAGGTAAATTATATAAAAGACCTCAATCTAAATGTGGATGTGGTTCAGTGGTATTAGAAGTATTAAATTGTCGACAGTGTGGAGAAATCTATCTAGAATCTTGGTTAGATAAACAATCAGAAACGACAACTAATTTACATTCATTAATTCAGAATCCAACATTAGATAAAGATCGTTTTATAAGTCGTGTTATTTACAATAATAATAATGGTAAGATTTCAATTGATGATTTAGATGAAAATAATAATAAGGAATTGTCGAATTGGAATTTTATATCGTTAAATCATAAGAACAATGAATGGTCATTTGATCGTATTCATCAAAATGCGTTGGTTTTTAATGTAAATAATGATTATCAAGCGCGATATCCTAATGTATGTGTATGTTGCGGAACAAGTTTAAGAGAAGATCGCTTGGATGAAAATTCATTAACTCCCATCCATCGTCATTATACAGGGGTACAAAAAATAAACCAATTGATGGCAGATGGATTAATGCGATCATTACAAAAAAAAGATTCTAAAACAGCTAAACTAGTATTATTTTCTGATAGTAGACAAGCAGCTGCTAAATTGGCTGCAGGAATTGAATTGGATCATTATAAAGATTTGGTCAGATACTTCCTACTTAAAGGATTAGATAAAGAATCATCTGTATTTGAATTATTAATTGATTTTTTAAATGATGAAATTTCAAAAGAAAATAAACGTTTGTTACGTCAAAAGAAACGAGAAAATGAAAAAATTGAAGTATTATATAATGCTATAGAAGATTATCATGATGAACCTGATGAAAATGTATATCAACGTTTACTTCAAAAAATAAAACAAGATTCGAAAGCTGGTATTTCCATTCAAAACATTGTAGACAAAATTGCAGTTGGATTTTATAAACAGGGAATAAATCCTGGAGGACCTAAAGATTCATTACTTTATGATTCTAATGGCTTACCTTGGCATTTACAAATAGATTTTGAGGTCGAATATTTTAAAGAATTTGAGGATGTACCTTTTTATAAAAAATTGAGAAAATCATTAAATGATGAGATCATTATAAGTTTATTAGCTGGAAGTAGGAGGTCATTTGAATCCTTAAATATAGGGTATTTAAAACCTAATATACAAGGGGACTGTACATATTCGATTTCGTTTATTACCAATTGTATTAAATTATTGGGGGAATCGTATCGAATAGAATCAAGCCAAATGAATACTAATTTTACGTCTTTACCCCAAAAAATATGGAAATATGCAAGGGCATGTTTAGGCTTCAAAGGTTATCGTCATCCTTTTAAAAATGAATTTTTAGCTATTTTACAAAGTAACCGTTTGAATAGGGATAATAAATTTGTATTAACTGGAAGTGGGTTAAATTTCGTATTAAAAGAAGATCATCAAGATACTTTTGTATGTAATACATGTAGTAATATTCAATTAATTAATTTTGAGAATATTTGTACCAATTGTTGCAATCCAACCTTAGAAAAAGCAGAAAATGAAATAATTGAAAGAATATTAAATCGTAATTATTACCTTCATCTTACGAAAATGCAGCGGAATGAAAATTTACGATTGCACTGTGAGGAGCTTTCTGGACAGACAGATTCTAATGAAGCAAGAAATCGTCAACGACTGTTTCAAGGACGGTTGTTAGATCATGAAAATAAATTGGTTGAAGAAATTGATTTATTAAGTGTTACTACGACTATGGAAGCAGGTGTAGATATTGGATCTTTAACTGCTGTTATGATGGGAAATGTTCCACCGCAAAGATTTAATTATCAACAGCGTGTAGGGCGTGCTGGTCGTAGAGGTAGTCCAGTATCGATAGCACTAACAGTTGCTAAAGGAAATTCTCATGATCAAACACATTATAATGAATCTCATCGTATGGTTTCTGCTACACCAGCTGATCCATATTTAGAGATGAATCGTGAGCAAATTTTCTTAAGATTTGTTTACAAAGAAATATTAAATCGTGTTTTTAAAAATGAAAATGTTAATTCTTCAAATGTTCATGGTAATTTTGGGAAAGATTATGAATGGCCAAATAACCGTAAAAAATTAATCTCATTTGTAGAAAACAATCAACATGAGGTATTTCATATTATTGAGAAGTTAAGAATAGGGGCAAATATTGTAATGCCTACTCCTCAGATCTATGAAGAAAAAATTTTGAAGTTAACTCAGGAAATTGATGGTATTTGTGCAAATAAAATTGACTTTCCTCAAATTGATTTAAGTGAAAAATTGGCTAATGCAGGAATTTTACCTTTATTTGGATTCCCTACGCAAGTTAGAGCTTTGTATGAAAGAGCTCCGACACGACTTCCTGCGGAAAATGTAGTTTCAAGAAGTTTATCACTAGCTATATCTGAATTTGCTCCAGGTGGAGAAATAATAAAAGATAAGAAAATATTAAAGAGTGTAGGAATTGTATCTTATGGATATAGTCATGGACAAGTTATTGAAGAAGATTTATCTCATTCTTTAAGAACAGGAGTATATCGTTGTGTTAATTGTAAAACCATTCATTCAATTCCAACAGATGATAAAAAATGTTTACAATGTAAACATTCTTTAAAAGAACTTAATGTTATATCTCCAAAAGGATTTTGTATTGATTATGATCATCCTTCAAAAGATTTTGATGGTCGTTTTGAATTTAATTCCAGAGCAGGTGAAATTTCGTTGGATCCAAATTCTAATTTAACAAATGAAGTTGTTTTAAAAAATATTTTGATTTCATCGAACGTAATACCTGATGAAGGTATTGTTCATCAAATCAATGATAATAATGGTGAATTATTTAAATTAGGAAAGATTCGTAATACAAATCGATGGGTTGTCAAAGACTTGCTTCATGATAAAAATATAAGTGTAATTCAAGAGAATAATTTCGCTTTAATTGCAACTCAAAAAACTGGAGTTCTTACTTTGCAATTACAAAAGATGAATAATAACTATTTTTTTGATCCAACAAATGTATATCAGAAAGCAATTTTTCTATCATGGGGTTATTTAGTTCGTAAGTCAATTTGTGATGAATTAGATATAGAAATTTCTGAATTTAATTTGGGATATAGAATTTCTCCATCGTCACAAAATCATGAAATCTTTCTTGTTGAAACTGCAGATAATGGTGCAGGATACACGAACTACTTAAATGGAAATTCAGATTTAGAAATTAGTCAAAAGGTATTCATATCAAATTTATTACCTGGAGGAAAAATTTTTAATTCTTTAACTAAAGAATCACATCAACACGATTGTAATTCTTCGTGTTATGATTGCTTAAGAGATTATTATAACCAAAATCATCATAATTTATTGAATTGGAGATTTGCGTTAGATCTGGCCATGATATCTGAAAATAGTATGGTCGATTTAGATTTTACTCAAGTTTATTGGGAAGATTATTTTAACAATTTTTTGACTCATTTAATAATGAATAAATATGATTCGAGACTTGTTTATGATGAATACTATTACTATTTTCAACAAAAAGATGGTCTAAAAACGGTTATTATCCATCCTTTTTGGAGTGATGAATATATAAAAACTTTACTTAATCAATCATTTGATGCATCGATTCATTTGATGGAAATATAATATTGATAATATAATTTTAGTTATGCGTGAAAACAAATAAACTATTTTTTTATTACTATAAATAGATAAACTTTAAGATTTAAAAGAGTTTTCAAAATTCAATACTTAAAATCTTTAAAACATTTACGAAATTAATTTTTATCACTAACACCATAAGTTTATGTATTATATAAATGAGTCTGATTAACAATCGGACTCATTTTTTTCAGAAATATTATTGGTTAGCTAATAAATAATATTGCATTTTAATTAATTAGAGATATAACTTCATTTCAATTCATTAATATTAATATCTTTGGTAAAGCATTTAAAAGCATATGTTTTAATCAAAAATACCTCCCAACAGTGTTAGATACATGTTCGCAACAATCGCCTATTGTTTTTATTGATTTGGAAGTACAACCGGAAACCCAAAAAATTATAGCTATAGGTTGTGTCGATCTTTATCATCACCAATCCTTTCCTCATCCCAATGCCTTACTGGATTTCTTGCAATCTTACCAATTTATTTGTGGACATCATATTTTGGAACATGATATTCCAGTGCTAAAATCGTTTTCTCCAAATTGGAATGTATCCGCTTATCACGTGATTGATACGTTAGTATGGTCCCCTTTATTGTTTCCATCTAAAGCTTTCCATCATTTAGGGAAAGATGAAAAATTAATAGCGGATGCTGCCAATAATCCTGTAAGTGATGCTATTAAAGCAAAGCATTTATTTTTTGAATTGGTAAATGCTTTTCATGCATGTGATACACGCTGGCAACAGATTATGTATGGACTATTGCATCGCCATCCTTCTTTTTCTGGTTTTTTTCAATATCTTCAATTTAAGACCAAAGAATTTTCTTTAGTTGAACTTATACAAAGCTATTTTCATTCGGCAATTTGTTCTACAATTTCACTTGAACAGTTCATCGCAAAAGATTCTATCGCGCTCGCCTATAGTCTAGCTTTAATTAATGGATTTATGAAGAATGAAAATGCCCATGCAGTGATTCCACGATGGGTGATCAAAAATTATCCTGAAGTAGAGCAAATGGTTAAACGATTGCGTAATACCCCTTGTGTAAAAGGGTGTAATTATTGTGCACAATCATTAGATGCAAAGTTAGGATTAAAACGTTTTTTTGGGTTTGATTCTTATCGAAATTATGGTGGTATTCCTTTGCAAGAACAAGCTGTTCAATCTGCTCTTGCCCATCATTCATTATTGGCAGTATTCCCAACAGGAGGTGGAAAATCAATTACGTTTCAAGTTCCAGCCTTAATGAATGGTGAAAATAGCAATGCATTAACCGTTATTTTATCGCCATTGCAATCTTTGATGAAGGATCAAGTGGATAATCTTGAAAGGCAAGGGATTACAAGTGCGGTGACGATTAATGGATTATTGGATCCGATAGAACGTGCGAAAGCATTTGAACGTGTGGAAGATGGATCGGCTAAGCTTTTGTATTTGTCTCCAGAAGCTTTACGATCGAAAACCATCGAACGTTTGTTATTGCATCGACAGATTGCCCGTTTTGTGATAGACGAAGCCCATTGTTTTTCGTCTTGGGGACAAGATTTTAGAGTTGATTATTTATATATAGGTGATTTTATAGCCCGTTTACAAGCTTTAAAAACATTAGAAGAGCCTATTCCTGTCTCATGTTTTACTGCAACGGCTAAGCAAAATGTCATTGAAGATATACAATCTTACTTTAAAGAAAAGTTAGGGTTAACGTTGGATTTGTTTACTGCTTCTGTAGAAAGAGTTAACTTAAAGTATAAAGTATTTCGGAAAGAGAGTGAAGAAGATAAATACCTTACGTTAAGGGATTTGTTGGAAGAGAAGAATTGTCCTACCATTGTATATGTCTCTCGTACCAAAAAAGCATATGATTTATCCGAACGTTTGAGTAAAGATGGTTTTAATGCGAGACCTTACCATGGGAAGATGGATAAGCAAGAAAAGTCAGAAAATCAAAATGCCTTTATACGAGGTGATGTCCAAATCATGGTAGCTACTTCAGCTTTTGGTATGGGCGTAGATAAAAAGGACGTGGATTAAGAGGAAATTATTTACCTCCAGATCTAATTATTCAAGACGAATTACATTTATTAGTGGGGCCATTAGGGTCTGCAACAGGATTATTCGAGACAGCTATTGATGTATTGACAACCAGAGAAGATGGAACAAGGGCTAAAGTTATTTCATCAACAGCAACAACGCGTAATACCCAAAGTCAGATTGCCGCACTTTTTGGTCGTGATGTTTCGATTTTTCCTAAACCAGGTGTAGAAGCAGATGATTCTTTTTTTGCTTTTTATAAAAGAAAAAAAGATAATGAAGGTAATATACAATATATTTCAAAAAGAAAGTATTTAGGGATGTTACCTACAGGACGTACACAGGTTTGGATGCAATTTCGTATTGCTGCATTAGCACTTGTTCATAGAGCTATATTTGAAACAGAAAATGGACCTAAGAAGATTATAAATTTTGAAGAATTTGATGCATCATACACCGAAGCAATCAACTATTATTTTTCGGTTATATCCTATTTTAATAGTTTAAAAGAGGTTGGGAAAACTCAAGCACAAGTACAAACCTATTTACTAAAAGAGGTTCGTAAATTGTTCCATGCGAATAGTTATCCAAATAATTTATTAGAATGTTTCTATACATATGGCCCTATTAATGAAACAGAATTAACAGGGAGATTATCTGGGGAAGAAGTCGTTAAGGAATTGGATAGAGTTAAAGCAGATTGGAATCCAATCAAACGTTTTGCTTTAAAAGATGCCGATGGGAAAATTATAAGGGGTAGTATTCCTCCTGAATTTATTGTTGCCACGAATATGATTTCTGTTGGATTAGATGTAGGTCGATTCAATACGATTATTATGAATTCAATGCCAAGAAATACAGCTGAATATATTCAGGCTAGTAGCCGTGTTGGGCGTAACAAAGAAGGTATCGTTTTTACAGTTCATCACCCTTATAAATCAAGAGATATTTCTCATTTCGAGAAATTCGAAGAGTTTCATGAAAAAATGTATAGTTATGTAGAGCCAATTTCTATTACACCTTATACAAAAAAAGCATTAAAAAAATATTTAGGTTTATACTTAGCTACAATGTTAAGACATCATTTAGATTTTCCTAATAGAAGAGATGTTGAAAATATAATTAATGCTGATATAGAAATTTTGTTAAATAACCTTTTAGCTCCTTTCAATAAAAGAAAAGAGATGCTACAAAAAATAAATCCTACTTTATTACAGTTATTAAATGATTCTAATTTAGAAGACATTAAATCAATTCTTTTGGAGGCTTTAGAATATTGGAATACCACCGTTTCAAAACATTTAATTGATAATAAGGTTACTGTTTTTAATAACGCAGTAAATAATAAAAATCAAAATCAAGAAAATCTTTTTATAGATATAGATGAATATGATGGGAATTATGAAAATTCACTATGGAGAATTCCAGGGTCGTTGCGTATTGTTGAACCAGAAGCTGTAATTAAAATCTCTACGAATTAATTTTATGAAAATTATAAATAACAATCAATTTAATCAAGGAATTAGTAAATATAAATTACTTTCTTCTACTGCTGGTGTTGGTTCTATAATCACAACAAAATTTGGGAATTATGTCTTAATAAAAGATATTAATAAATGGACATTTTTTAATAAATTAAATAATAAAATAAATTCAATTAAATCATCTTTAAGTAATGAAAAAGATATTGTTAATTCAATTTATAGTTATTGTACTGAAAATGGTTTAGATGTTATAGAAGATCATCGATTTGTTAAATTTATAAAAAAAGAGAAGGACTTAGATAATTTAACCAGTTTAGTCGGGATTCCTCATATTTCATTAAACGATTCTTTTAATACGCCTAATTGGAACAACCATCCAATAAAAAAAGCTAATCCAGATGCAAGTGTAAATAATTTTTTAATTAATGGAACTTTATTTCCTAAGTGGTTTAGAAATAATAAAGGCGAATTCAAAGAATTATATAAATGGGAGCAAGATTGGAAAATGAAATGTGAGAAAGATTCTACAATTACCCGTCAACAATTTGCACCACCAAGAGATGCTAAGGCGATTCCTTATCATACAAAAAATATTAAAAATGTAGAAGGGCGTATCGTTCAATATTCAGAATATCCTCTATTAACACAAAGTAATTTAATTTTACAATGCCACAACGGGCATTTGTCTGATATTCCTTGGCCTAAATTTTTAAGATGGAAAACTGAAAAAATTCTGAATAGGAATAAGGAGATAGAGGAGGATCATGCTGAAAATTTATTTAAAATAGAAAATTGTTGTGCTTCTCCTGATATTAAATGGACTGAAAATAAAACGAAGGCAGACGGATATGGTAGTGTTTATATCGAATGTAAGAAATGCGGTCATGGTACAGGTAAAGATGGTTATCCTAAAATTAATCTAGAAGGGATTACAAATATTAATCCATTATGTAAAGGGGAAAAACCATGGGAAAACAGTTTTGAAGATGGTGAAAACTATTTTTCAAAGGAAAGATGCGAAAAAACGAAAACAACAACTTGTTGTGCTAAAAACAGTCATGAAGAAGAACACATGAAGGTGGCATTAGTTACAGCAAACAATACCTATTATGCCAACACCTTTTCAAGTGTATATGTACCTGAATATTTAGTGAGTGGGGTTGATAAGATTTATGATGATATTTTAAAGGTGTTAGAAGAAGATTTTGAAGCAGACCATAAAGATGATAATCAGTTAACTAAAGAAGAATATTTTGAAAATTACAATTTAAAATCATTTAAGAATTTTTTAAAATTAAAGAACATTAATTTTGATGATGAAATTGAAAATTTATTTAATGAAATCAAGATATTATTTTTAAATTCTAAAGTTAAAGAAGAGAGTGATAATGATAATAAAGATTTAGTTGATACACAATTAAATTATCGTTATGATGAGTTCAAGTGCTTTATTAATAATGATCAAGTGTATGAAAATAACTTATCGTATAATAATATCGAATTAACAGACGGATTATCTGAATATTTTGATAAAATTTTACAGATAGAGGAATTAAATGTAACAAGCATACAATTAAATTTTTCTAGAGTTAAACCAATAGAAAGAATCTTAAAAAACGGGGAAATTGTTTATTCATCAAAGGGTCAGAATATCTACAGTAATTATTCAAACGAAATTTATGCACTTCCTGCTGTATTATTTAGAGGAGAAGGAATTTTTATTCAATTTAATGAAGAAAAAATTAAAGAATGGATAGACAGAAATAATGAAAGATTATACGAACGCTTTACAAAACAAATTAAAAAACCAAAAGAAGGTGAAAAAGGGGAAGCTTTAAAACTGAAATTACATCGTAATAATTTTAAGCATTATCTAATTCATTCGTTCTCACATATGATTATGAGAGAGCTTGAGTTTACATGTGGTTATCCTACAGCTAGTTTAAAAGAACGTCTTTATATTTCTGGTAATGATGATAACAAACTAATGGCTGGTGTACTAATTTATACCTCAGATGGTGCTGAAGGTAGTATGGGTGGTTTAATGAATCAAGCATTTACTAATAATTTTGAAGTTTTACTAAAAAATGGGTTAAATAGAAATTTAGAATGTTCTTCTGATCCATTATGTTGGGAGTCAGATGGACAAGGGATTTATGATTTAAATTTATCTTCTTGTTTTTCTTGTTCATTAATTTCAGAAACTGCATGTGAAGAAATGAATTTAGGTTTAGATCGTAGAGTTTTAGTTGATCAAGAATTTGGTTTTTTTAATGAAATAATTTAAAGTATTATTGTAGTAAAGGAGAACATATCGTTCTCCTTTTGTTTTAAAAAATTATCTAATACATAAAAACGTATTATTAATAAATTTGTAAAGTCCATTTATACATCTTATTTAATATATATTAAATCTCGTTATATAAATTAAAAATTATTATTGCTAATAAGTATTTAATAATTCAACAAAAATTACAAAATATATTCCTAAGAATATTTTAAATAATTAAAATATATAGACGCATATCTCTTTATTCGACAGTTTATAAAATATAATTCAATGCTAATTGAAGTTATTTATAAAAGAAACTATTCGGAATAATGATTTAATCTAAATGTTTTTAAATGCAATATTATAATTAGATTCAAATGATTTATACTATTCCATTTTAGAATTTAAAATATATTTAGTTTGATGAATAAAAAAAAGAAGCCATATTTTGTCGTTTAACTTTGTATTTTTGCACACAGAATTTTTAATATGAAACAGATTAAAGTAGTTGAATTATTTGCAGGTGTGGGTGGTTTTAGATTAGGTCTAGAAGGTTGGAATAACAAATCTTGTTGTTCAAATTATTCAGAAGAATTTAAAACACCATTTAAAGTTGTATGGAGTAACCAATGGGAGCCTTCAACTAAGATTCAACATGCATCAATGGTTTATGAAAATCGTTGGGGGAGTGAAAATCATAGTAACGAAAATATTGAAGAAGTAGTAAAAGATTGTTCAGTAATTCCTGATCATGATATGCTAGTTGGTGGTTTTCCTTGCCAAGATTATTCTGTAGCAACAACATTAAAAAATTCTAAAGGTTTATTAGGTAAAAAAGGAGTACTATGGTGGTCTATTCATAAAATCTTATCAGATAAAGAACAGAAACCAAAATACTTATTTTTAGAAAATGTAGACCGTTTATTAAATTCACCTTCAAAACAAAGAGGTCGTGATTTTGCTATCATCTTACAGAGTTTAAATGAATTAGGATATATCGTTGAATGGCGTGTGATAAATGCAGCTGAATATGGATTTCCTCAAAGAAGAAGAAGAACATTCATTTTAGCTTATCACAATACTTCTGAAATTTATAATACGATTAAAAATGAAATTCCTTCGAATTGGATTTTAGAAAACGGTACAATTGCAGAGGCATTTCCAGCTACTAACGCATTAGGTTTAAATCCAACAGTATTCAAACTAGAAGATGATATTGTAAAAATTTCTGATAACTTCAATGTAAACGGAAAGAAAACACCGTTTGAAAATTCTGGAATTATGATTGATGGTGAAGTAACTTCTATTAAGACTTTACCTAATTATGATGGAGAATATACTGTATTAGGAGATATCTTAATTGATGTAGATGATGTCGATAAAGAATATTTTATCGATGCTGAAGATTTTCCTAAATGGGAATATTTAAAAGGTGCTAAAAAAGAAATTCGTAAAAATGCCGATGGATACGAATACAATTATAGCGAAGGTGGAATGGTTTTTCCAGATGCTTTAGATAATGCTTCTCGTACAATTATTACTGGTGAAGGTGGAAAATCAGCGTCAAGATTTAAACATGTAGTTAATACTTCGAAAGGTCCAAGAAGACTTACGCCTATTGAATTAGAAAGACTAAATATGTTTCCTGATCATCATACAGAATTAGATAAAGTAACAGATACAAAACGAGCGTTTTTTATGGGAAATGCTTTAGTTGTTGGAGTGATTGAAAAAATAGGACGATCTTTAATAAATAAAATTTCAAAGTAGCCATTGGCTACTTTTTTTATATCCTTATATTTACTTTTAAACTATATTTTATTTTTTAAATGTCTAATAATTATAACCAATCAAACAAACAGTCAATTCTAGACTATGCTGCTAAATTAAAAGGCAAAACATTGAGAGATATTTTAAATCCCGAAACGATTGATAATTTTTACGGTGGTAAAGGTTCTTTTGGGCAATTTGTCGAAGAACATTACTTCGGTTATCAAATTAATTCTGTTTCAGAACCCGATTTTAAAGAGGTAGGAATGGAATTGAAATGTTCTGCATTAAAAGAAATTAAAAATGGTGATTATCGTGCAAAGGAACGCTTAGTTTTAAATATCATTAATTACATGAATGTAGTGAGTGAGAGTTTTGAAACAAGTTCATTTTGGAATAAAAATGCAAATATCTTATTGATATTCTATTTGTATGAAAAAGAAAAATTACCGTTTGATTATATCATTAAGCTGATAGGTGAATGGGAATTTCCAGTACAAGATTTAGAAATTATAAAAAATGATTGGCTAACAATTACAAATAAAATTAAAGCAGGTAAAGCACACGAACTTTCAGAAGGTGATACATTTTATTTAGGAGCTTGTACAAAGGGAGCTAATGCAAGTTCAGTAAGGGAACAACCTTTTTCTGATATTCCAGCAAAACAACGTGCATTTTCTTTTAAAACAGGTTATGTAAATCATATTATTGCTTCTATCTCTGGTGGTAAACAAGGCTATGGTAAGTTATTAGATAATCGTACACTATCAGCTTCACAAAATTTAGAAGATTATATTCTTAGCAAATTTGAGAAATATAAAAATAAATCGATTACTCAAATTATAGATTCATTAGGTATTGAATTAAATCCTAAAGCAAAAAGTTTTACAGCAAGCCTTACGAATGCATTGTTAGGGATTGAATTAGATCAGAAAATTGAAGAGTTCGAAAAAGCTGAATTAATTGTAAAGACAGTTCGTTTAAATGAAAACAATTTACCCAAAGAAGATATTTCTTTTCCAACATTTAAATATACTAAATTGGTGAAAGAGGAGTGGGAGGATTCTGATTTCAAAGATATCCTTGAGCATAAATTTTTATTCATTTTTCTTAAATATAAAGGGGATGAATTATATTTTGAAAAAGCACAATTCTGGAATATGAATTATGAGCATCGCCTAGAAGCAAAAAGAGTATGGGAAAATACCAAAGAAATTATTGCCAAAGGTGATATAGTAAAAGGATTCAAAACGAATAAGAATGGAGAGGTTAGGCGTTTAACTAACTTTCCTTCTAAAAAAGATAGTGCTGTAGCTCATGTTCGCCCTCATGCACAAAATGCTAACGATACATATTTATTGCCAATTCCTGATCAATATTCAGGTTATACAGAGTACACCAAACATTGTTTTTGGCTCAATGCTAGTTTTGTAAGAGATGAAATTTATTTAAAATGATACTATTTCCTTCTTAAAATTATATCAATCCCTCCCAATCGGATTATCTTGTAGTTCAAATTGAACCATGTGATGATTGGGATTCAATCGAAGTGAATTATAAAGATTTTAAAGAATATCAGGAATTAAAAGGTTCTGCTTATGCCAAAGCGGGGACCCCTTTTGTGATAACCTTGGATCGAATATTAAAATAATTTCAGGTTAATTTCCTTTCAAAAAATATACCTTACCTCAACAGATTTGTTGAGGTTTTTTTTTATTAATCTATACTCCAAAATCATCTCGATATGACGAAATTCTATTTTAAGATGTGGAGGATGAGAAGCTGAAACCAATTCAGCTTGAAAGGGAGAGTTTGTAAATCATCGGTGCACTATTTAATTACTACCATAACAAGGTTTGATATTATTCTTTGACAGGTACAGAATGACAAGGTCTGGTCCAATAACGATTGTAATGAAGATATTACGTATTACTTAAAACGTACCACGTAAAACCTAATAAAATTGGCCTTTAGATTTGCAGTCGATATGGTTAAATTTCGTCTAATTTCTCGATACAAAAATCAAAGATTTTCACTCGAAATGACGAAATTCTATTTCTAGGTGTAGGGGATGAGAAGCTGAAACCAATTTAGCTTGACAGGGAGCGTTTGTAAATTATCGGTGTACTATTTAAGTACTACCACAAGAAGCCTAGATATTATTCTTTGACAGGTACAGAATGACAAGGTCTGGTCCAATAACGATTGTAATGAAGAAAAGAATGTATCACTTAAAACGTAGTTAATAAAAGATTGGCATTTAAAACATCCGCGTAAAGAAAATCCTTTTCTCTAAGGACAAGAATGAATTAGCGAATGATTTAATTCATTCCCTTAGAGAAAAGATTTTTAGCGATGATGTTTTACAGCCTTGACTTTTTTGTTTCGTTTTTGTGTCAAGACAAAAATGAAAAAATATCTATTTTGATTTTTTTGGTTCCTTTTTTATTCAAGTAAAAAGTGATGAATATAGAATTAACTATTTGATCTTTCGTCTAATTTCTGGATACAAAAATCAAAGATTTTCACTCGAAATGACGAAATTAATTTTCTGGATGTAGTGAATAAGAAGCTGAAACAACTTCAGCTTGACAGGAAGTGATTATTAATAAACGATTGTATTGAAGATATTACGTATTACTTAAAACGTACCACGTACAACCCAATAAAAATTGGCCTTTAGATTTGCAGTCGATATGGTTAAATTTCGTCTAATTTCTGGATACAAAAATCAAAGATTTTCACTCGAAATGACGAAATTAATTTTCTGGATGTAGTGAATAAGAAGCTGAAACAACTTCAGCTTGACAGGAAGTGATTATTAATAAACGATTGTATTGAAGATATTACGTATTACTTAAAACGTACCACGTACAACCCAATAAAAATTGGCCTTTAGATTTGCAGTCGATATGGTTAAATTTCGTCTAATTTCTCGATACAAAAATCAAAGATTTTCACTCGAAATGACGAAATTATATTTCTAGGTGTAGGGGATGAGAAGCTGAGATGAATCCAGTTATTCAAGCTTAATGTAAAAAAAATCCTCTATAAATAGAGGATTTACAAAAGCTACGAATATGAACAATTACTTTTTTAGACGAACGTTTACAGCGTTCATTCCTCTTTGCCCTTGTTCTAAATCATAAGTCACCACATCATTTTCATAGATCGAATCGATTAGCCCTGAATTATGTACGAATATGTCTTTATTGTTGTCTTCTGTTGATATAAATCCGAAACCTTTTGTTTCATCAAAGAATTTTACTGTACCTTCTTTCATTGTATTTTTTTTAATTTTATTTTTTTCTTCGTTTAATTTGTAGGTATCCCATTGTGCTTAACTCAAATGGAATGCACAACTTGTATTGGGATTAATCGGAAGTTTAAATCCAATTAATTTTTGAATATCTCTTAGTTCGCTTCTTTCATCTTTGGAACAAAAGGAAACCGCTTCACCAAAATTTCCACCACGTCCTGTTCGACCAATGCGATGCACATAGGTTTCAGGCACATTCGGCATTTCATAATTAACCACAAACGATAATTCGTCGATATCAATTCCTCTCGAGGCAATATCGGTAGCAATTAAGACTGTAATGCGGTTATTCTTAAAATCGTCTAATGCATTCTGACGTGCATTTTGCGATTTGTTTCCGTGAATAGCTGCGGTTTTAACCCCTAAATTATTTAGCGTCTTCATTAATTGATCTGCACCATGTTTTGTTCGCGTAAACACGAGCGAGCGTTTAAGTTTTTGACCTCTTAAAATTTCAATTAACAATTCTTCTTTCTTTTTATTTTCTACCATATAAACCGATTGTGTAACCGATTCTGTTGTAGATGAAATGGGAGAAACTATTATTTGTTGAGGTTGTTTTAATATCGTTTCAGCAAAACTTTTAATTTTCTGGGGCATTGTAGCCGAGAAAAACAGCGTTTGGCGATTTTTGGGAATATACTTCAGAATTTTCTTTATATCGTTAACAAATCCCATGTCTAACATGCGGTCCGCTTCATCTAATACCAAGATTTCAACTTCATTTAAATGCACATAACCTTGTTCGATCAAATCCATTAAGCGACCTGGCGTTGCAATTAAGATATCTACTCCTCGGTTCAAGGCTGTTACTTGGCCACGTTGACGAACTCCACCATAAATGGCAATGTTCGAAAGGCGTAAACTTCCTTTATATAAATTAAAATTTTCATTGATTTGTACGGCCAATTCTCGTGTTGGAGTTAATACTAAGGTACGAATGGCTTTGCTTTTTTTCGGTGTCTGTTGCATCAATTGGATAATTGGAATTGCAAATGCAGCCGTTTTTCCTGTTCCTGTTTGCGCACATCCTATGATGTCGTTGCCCTTTAAAATGGTAGGAATACTTCTTTCTTGAATTTCTGTTGGTTGGGTGTATCCAGCGGTTTCAATAGCTTTTAAAATCGGCTGAATAATGTCTAATTGGTTAAATGTCATGTAATAAATTTACCGTCAAGCGGCGTTATATCGTAGAATTGATGGATAATTTTAGTTCCATTTCAATTCTGGATGTTTTTTTTGGAATTATTTTCTCTTCAAATGGAAGGAATTAATCATCATCAAAAGATGACGATTTTTATTCGGTTTTCTGATCCAATGTTTTCAAATGGATTGAAAGAGGGTTCAATTGAACATAGGGGAGTAATACTGATAAATTTTCGAACGTACATATCTTCATTATTTTTAATTCAGATTAAAATTTTAATGAGCTGTAGAAGCGAAAACTGTAAAGTAAGATAAACTGTGCAGCAATTGCAAAAGGCAGAACCTTTAAATAATAACTTTGCAAATATAGGTTTAATAATTTAATAAATCACTAAAAAATACAATAATAAATAAGTATCTATTAAAAATTATTTATTTTTTTTATCATCTAAGCAATATGATTTTATAATTTAGAATCATAATGAAGCTTTGGGATTGATTATTGATTTAAACATTTTCATGAAAATAATTCGTCCAATTGATATTTCTAAATTGATCATTAAGAAAACGCTCGAAGGAGATTTTGTACTTATTAATCAAACGAATGATTTAAAATCTTATTTTATCATTCCTTGTATCTCTTTAAATAAAGCTCAATATAATTTCATGTTAATTCGAGAAGCTCATCCTGGGGAAGTACTACAATTTTGACATAAGTTTTATTAAAAAAATAAAATTCCCTTTTTCTTTTCATTCTCAATATATATTAATCAACCTTAATATTCAATTACAGATCTCTTTATTTCTGTAATGCTTTATAGTGTTCTTTGATCTCATTTTTGAATAATAAAGTACATCATTCATCCAACAAATCATTACATTTCTTTAAACCCATCCTACAAAGATTGCATCCAACGGGCAGAAGAAGATAATTCTTGGCGTTATCGTTTCATTAATCCGACTGAAAAGGAAGTTTTACAAGAAATAAATGAAACTTAAATTATTTTTAGAGGTCAACGCTATAAAAATATTTCATATTTTTACGCTATTCGTTTGATGTAAAATACATCCGTAGGGAATCGTGTGAAATTCACGAACTGTCGCGCAACTGTAAATAGATGATAAATCTAAAGTCAGATACCTATTACGAATCATAACTATATTTCCGCGGAATGAACTATGGTAAGATCTTTCTTTCTATCGATTGATTTTATACAATTTTCAGACTGCTGTTTAATAATTAAAACCAAAAAATTATAAAATGAAAACAGCAAAAATTAATGTAAAACAAATTTTAGTCCTAGCACTTATTCTAATGGTAGCTTCAACGCGACTAATGACATTTTTACCCAACTTTTCTCCTTTAACTGCAATTTGCTTATTTGGTGCAGCTTATTTTGCAAAAAAGTGGCAAGCCTTTATTATTCCATTAGCATGTGTATGGATCAGTGATGTGTTAGTCAATAATTATATTTATGGAGAATACTTCGAATCATTTACGTGGTTTTACCAAGGATTTTATTGGCAATATGCAGCATACTTAATCATTGCTTTACTTGGAATTTTAGGGCTTAAAAAAGTTACGCCTTTACGTGTTATGGGGATGGGATTAGGAAGTACAATTTTCTTCTTTTTATTTTCAAACTTTGGAGTTTGGATTTCATCAGGCATGTATGCAAAAACTTTCGAAGGATTAATTCAATGTTATGTAGCCGGAATCCCTTTTATTAAAGGAACTTTAATTGGAGATTTAGGATTTTCAGCATTGTTATTTGGAACATTTGCACTAGCACAAAAACAAATTCCAGATTTAAACGTCAATTCATTAAAATAAAAAAACGCTCTACTTAGTAGAGCGTTTTTAGTTTCTGTTATTATTCTAACCACAGTATAAATGACAGATTTTTTTATTGATATACAAATGCAAGATGAGCAGGAATATTTCCTCCTGTTGTTTTCCATTTTAAAGTTCCATCTTTTGCAAAACAATAGATATAACCATCCGATACATAATTTGCAGCATCAGTTATAAAAATATCACCGTTAAATTGGTTCACAGCTATACCGTAAGGAGTCTCTATTTGATCCACTATGGGATTATTAATTAAACGATCACTTACTTGTTGCTCTGTTCTAACATTAATGATCCCATACGTCTTTTCATAACTGAATGTTTCGTAGCTGAATTCATTCGAGTAGTAATACAAATAATCTCCGACTATAGTAAAGTTGGATACGGGGATATTAAATGTTTTTTTGATTTGATGTGTTCTCGAATCAATCACATATAGATTAGAAGCTACATCATAGTAATTTCCACGTGTTGTCACATACAAATCTCCATCACTATCTTTTTTAATTCGATGCAGATTAACTTCCACATCTATTTTTTGTGTTTCTGTAAAGGTATTTAAATCAACCACTGATACAGTACGATCATAGTCAGGATAACGATATCCTCCTGAATTTGCAACGTATAAATTTTGACCTACAATTTCCAGTTCATCCGGTTGATAACCGACGGTCACTTCTCGACTAATCGCAAAGTTTATCGTATCAAATTCTACAACTTTACCTAAGGGTGCGCTTGGATCAGTCGCTATCGGTCCAGCATAAGAAGTAGCATAACCTTTTCCATCTTTAAAGGTTAAGTATCGACCATTTTCTAATGGTATCGTAGCAATATGACGAGCTGTCTTCACATCCATTACTTCAATAAAATTCGAGGCATTAATCACAGAATACAACTTGCCTCCATAAATTTTAATATCGTTTCCTACATCACCCAAAGAACGTACTATTTCAGGATTCGCAGTACTATAAATATTACGACTATACGTTCCCGTTGTTAAGTCCATAAAATCAATCGAAGCTTTGTTCGATCCCATATTCCCTTCATTCAACAGGTAAAATCCTGTAATGGCTGTAGGCTCTGGCTGTCCAATAACTTCTTGATCATTTCCTACAATACGATCATCATCATTACAACTGAATGTGGCAAATGAAAGCCCCATCAATAAACTAAGACGAATAAATTTTCTCATAAATATGCACTAATAATTAATTTAAATTGACGACCTGGCATTGGATAATTTAAAACGATATCATAATATTTATTCATAATATTATTGATCTCGAAAGATCCATTTAAGCGGATGTTTTTTAATTCAAATGATTTCTGAATCGATAAATCGTGCGTAAACCAAGGTTTGATATAATTGTATTTGTTGTTATTTTGATTAGCATCATAACGTTCTCCTACATATAGAAAACTATAATTAAATCCCCATGTCCTATAAGTGGAATTCATTACAAATGAGCCACTATGTACAGGGACATAAGGTATTTGATCCTTATAATAACTTCGGTTAGGTGAAGTATAATCTTGGGCTTGTTGATAAGTATAGTTGAGCGTTGTTTTTAATACTAATTTTCCGACATCAAACGCACCTTGTAATTTAACATCTGCTCCTTTGATTTGAACTTTTCCAAGATTCATCATCATCCATCGGAACATACTTCCATTAGGTGCAGCTATAATTTTATCTTCAACTTCATTATAATAAGCATCTACCTTAGCGTTCAAATAATGCAATCGGCCTAATTTCTTCCACGTATAATCTAATCCCAAATTATACTGATTGGTATATTCTGGTTTTAAATTCGAATACCCGATGTTAGTGTAATACAAATCATTGAACGTTGGCATTCGAAATACTCGTTTATAAAAAGCATTGATATAGAATTCTTTGGTATTCAATGGTTGATAACTTCCTATGATCGTTGGTGTCCATACGGTTTTATCTGGCGCACTGGTATTCATTTCCACTTGTTCTCGCACAAATGATCCCAATATACTTCCTTGTAATTTCAAGTGTTTAAATTGATAAGTAGTAGCTAACGCTACTAATTGCGTATAACGTTGTGGATAAGAAAAGTTTTTTAATGTCGCATCCAATTGATTGTATTGAAAATCATAAGCTACATTCATATCCCAATTGGATTGGATTTTATAGTAATGAGCCGACGAAAAATAAAATTCTTGTTGGGTATATTTATTTTGTGTTTTTATGGATGAAACAGTATCAACATAATGCGTAAAGTCGTGCGCATATTTTAGATTGATTCGCGATTCAAATTTTCCCCATTTTTTTTGGATACTTCCTTGTGCAAAATAATTTTTATCCGTTAAAGTTTGTCCTTTTGCACCAAATCCATTCCGAATAATGGCAGCGGGTATACCACGATCAGACAAATAACTATAGCCTTTTACATTCCAATTTAAAGTTCCGTGCTGACCATAAAATCCAACTTCAAATCTTTTAGCCTCTATTTGCCCATCTTTACGAATAGCAGTTGTATCATGCGCTATACTGTTATCTGCATTTCGTTTTATTACACGAAATTTATATTCTCCATCACTTTTTACATATTCTGTACTGATTGATGTAGAAATTTTATCACTGATTTTATATTCAAATCGTGCTGATGGATTAATCAATTGGATAGATCCAGTCTTGTAACGTACTGTTAAATTGTAATTCTTTGATTCAAAAACTGGTTTTTTAGATTGTAAATAGATGGAGGATGCTGATGCATAATCTTTTGCAGATTGAAAAATGTTACTTTTTTGACCATTATACAACGAAATACTTTCTAAATCATCTAATGAATATTTACCTAAATCCACCACACCATTTTGTGCATTTCCTAATTGTATGCCATCATAATATACACCCACGTGCTGACTTCCCATACTACGGACATCAACCGTCTTCAGACCACCTACACCACCATAATCTTTTAGTTGAACGCCAGAAAAATAGCGTAAGGCATCAGCAACAGTATGACTGTTCAGACGTGTTAATGTTGCTCCCTCTAAAGTTTGAGGCGCAATTAGTTCTAAAGGTTTTGAATGATTGAGATTTACTTGTTGCAAATGATACACAGAATCTTTCACCTCTTGTCCATCAACAAAAGATCCTAATCCTATAATACAAAGGCAACAAAAGTAAAGCTGATATATAGTTCTCATTAGCATTTTACGTTTGTTGCTAACGAGAATATAAAGAAGTTAATTTAAGCTACACCTTTACAGGTATTCAGTTAAATTAGTATTCTTCGCTTTAGGTCCCGAAAGCAAATCAATTCTTATACTCTTGGTAGGTCTTCTGACTTACTCCATTCTAAAAACCTTCCCATTCTTAACTGGAACAGTGGTATTTCTTTTAGAACTTTTACGGAGCTTACAGCAGCGGGTTTGTTCAGGATTTTCACCTGATTCCCTGTTACCGAAATGTTACTTTCGCACCAAAAGTGGTTCAAATGTATCATTTTTTTACTGATTTACAATATGCATTTATGTTAAGGATGAACTTTAATGTTGTCTTTCGCGATCTTAACATTATTTATAAAGAAACAAACATTTGTCATCCTAAACTGGTTACTGTGGTCACTCAAAGTACGGTCCCTGAGGCCCTCGAAGCGCGGTCCCTGAGGCCCTCGAAGGGAGCATAGTCGAAGTTGAGGATCTCATCAAATGAGTAACACTCACAACCCTCAACCCATAACTCTTTCCCCACTTTGAGTAATTTTCGTTGCTCCAGCAAATGAAAATTGTATCGAAAGATTAGACAATAAAAATATTGCCTGAAAATCGCAGACGTTAAGAAAATAAATTGAAGAAGAGATCAGAATGAATTACCGAGCGATAGCGAGTGATTTAATTCATTCCTCGGAATCAATTTAGTTTTAGTCGAAGATTTTAGCAATGTCTTTTTTGGTTCGTTTTTTTGACGAAAAAAATGAACATAGAGTAAATATTAAAATCTGTCACCCTAAAGCACGGCCACTGAGGCTCTCGAAGGGAGCGTAGTCAAAGTGCAAGGTCACATCCAGCTAGTCACCCTGAACAGGTCACTGTAGTCACCCGAAGTGTGGTCCCTGAGGTTCTCGAAGGGAGCGTAGTCGAAGTGCAAGGTCACATCCAGCTAGTCATCCTGAACTGGTCACTGAGCATAGTCGAAGTGGAGGATCTCATCAAATGAGTAACACTCACAACCCTCAACCCATAACTCTTTCCCCACTTTGAGTAATTTTCGTTGCTCCAGCAAATGAAAATTGTATCGAAAGATTAGACAATAAAAATATTGCCTGAAAATCGCAGACGTTAAGAAAATAAATTGAAGAAGAGATCAGAATGAATTACCGAGCGATAGCGAGTGATTTAATTCATTCCTCGGAATCAATTTAGTTTTAGTCGAAGATTTTAGCAATGTCTTTTTTGGTTCGTTTTTTTGACGAAAAAAATGAACATAGAGTAAATATTAAAATCTGTCACCCTAAAGCAGGTCCCTGAGGCCCTCGAAGGGAGCGTAGTCGAAGTGCAGGATCTCATCATACGAGTCATCCTGAACTCGTTTCAGGATCTCATCATGCGAGTCACCCTGAACAGGTCACTGTAGTCACCCGAAGTGTGGTCCCTGAGGTTCTCGAAGGGAGCGTAGTCGAAGTGCAAGGTCACATCCAGCTAGTCATCCTGAACTGGTCACTGAGCATATCGAAGCGTAGCATCTCATTACCAGCATAAAAATATTGTATTCAGAAATAATATTTTAAAAAATTGAAAAATGTATAGAAATTCTATTATAAAAAATTCAATATTTTCGTTTATAGTTTATATATTTTACACTTAAATATAAACCTATGAAAAACAAAACAGTAGCTATATTGTTAGCTTTATTATTAGGTGGTCTAGGAGGCCATCAATTTTATCTGGGTAATAATGGTAAAGGGATTCTTTATTTAATCTTCTGTTGGACATTTATACCTGTTATTATTGCAATTATAGACATCATTTTACTTTTAATGATGAGTGAAGATAAATTCAATAACAAGTATAATAAAAGTATGACTATTCAACCAATTATTCAGAATTTTCATCATTATCATAATTCTTCTGAACCTGCTGTTATTAAAAGTAATCAGTTACCAAAAGAAGAAACTAAGATAAGAGACGATTCAAAAGCCTATTTATCTTATATCAAAAATACTGACTTAGAAAGTATTGAAAATGGAAATTACACTGAATTTTCTTATGAATGGTACTTAAAACAAATGATAATTTATTTCAGAAAAACTTTAGAATATTCAAAAAAAGAAGATTCTCCAAATTATTCAAATTTTAAAGATTTTGAGAAGAAAGTTAATGAGATGAACTTATCACGTAATGTCCCAGAAATTAATTATTGGGATTATTTTTCAGCATTTTTAAATTAATAGTATGATAGAAGTTTTATTAATTATTGTATTAGCAGTTCTTTTAACGATATACTTTTTAAAATCTAAAAATTTAAAAGAAGAAAGCATAAAATTAAAAGAAGATAACCACCACTTAAAAAATGCGTTGGATTCATTTAAATTAAAATCTGAAACTTTAACAATCGAGAAAGAAGCATTGATTGAAAAAAATCAAAAACTTCGATTACATAACAACGAATTAATTATCTATCAGGATATTTTAGATATTCAAGCAGAATGTGAACGTCTTAAAAAGAATAACGAGATAGTATGTAATCAATTAAGAAATGAATGGTTTAATACAATCCATCAAGCTAAAGAAGAAGCCAAAACAATTCGTAATGAAGCAAATGATTTTGCAAAAAGAAAAACAAACGAAATATCATTATTATATGATAGTGCTTTAAAAGAATCTCAGCGAATTGTTGAAAATGCTGAAAAAAGAGCTGAAAACATTGGTGGTGATGCTTACAGAAGTTTGCGTGAAGCTGATCGTATAGCTGATACAATCAAAGCAATGAAAAATGTTATCCAAGGTTATGGAAATGAATACATTATTCCTACTTATACTATTTTAGATGATTTAGAACAAGAGTATTCTCATAAAGATGCTGGTATTGAACTGAAAAAATTAAGACAAAACAATAAAAAGTTGATTACTGATCGTAAAGCTGCCGAATGTGATTATGTTGATCCAGAGCGTAGAAAAACAGCTATTGATTTTGTTTTAGATGCTTATACAGGTAAGGTAGATTCTATTCTATCAGGAGTTAAAAAGGATAATTATGGTATTCTTTTACAGAAAATTAATGATGCTTTTGTGTTAGTAAATTTCAATGGGAAAGCTTTTAGAAATGCAAGAATAACAAGAGAATTTCATGAAGCTAAAATTGAAGAATTAAGATTAGCAGTGATTTTACAAGAATTAAAAGCCCAAGAATTAGAAGAGCAAAGAGAGATTAGAGAACAAATCAGAGAAGAAGAAAGAGCGAGAAGAGAATTTGAAAAAGCAATTAGAGAAGCTGAAAAAGAGGAGCAAACTTTAAAGAAATTAATTGAAAAAGCACAAAACCAAGTTGCCAAAGCGAATGAAGAACAAAAGTTATTATTCGAAGAAAAATTACGTGAACTAGAAGAAAAATTAGTTCAAGCAGAAGAAAAAAATCAGCGAGCAATCTCAATGGCTCAACAAACAAAAAGAGGCAATGTTTATATTATTTCAAATATTGGTTCGTTTGGTGAAGATGTCTTTAAAATTGGTATGACGAGAAGGCTTGAGCCTTTAGATCGTGTTAGAGAGTTAGGCGATGCATCTGTTCCTTTTGAATTTGATGTGCATGCAATGATTTATTCGGATGATGCTCCTGCATTAGAGAGGCAACTACATCGTAAATTCTTGACTGCACAATTGAATAAAATCAATCCTAGAAAAGAATTCTTTAGGCTCTCATTAAATGAACTTAAATCTTTTGTTGATGAATTAGGTATTGAAACAAAATGGACATTAAAAGCCGAAGCAAGACAATACCGAGAAACATTAAAGCTTGAGGAAGAAATGAAAAATAATGAAGAATTGAGAGAACAATGGGAAGATTACCAAGAAGAAATAGATCCTGTAACTTTTGAAGATAGTATTGAAGAATAAATTTATAATTAAAACCTCAACTCCCCAGTTGAGGTTCTTTTATTTCTAATTCTATTTTCATTTTAATAATAATTTTTTAATACATTTATTTTCAATTAACTAACTTTTAATATGAATCAATATACTAAGTCAGAATGGAAAAAATTTCGTGATGAACTAATAGAATTAGACAATTATAAATGTAGAGAATGTAAAAGATCTAATTCGGAGGTAATTCTTCAAGTTCATCATAAAAGATATATTCCTGGGCATTTACCTTGGCAATATCCTTTAGAAGATTGTGAAACTTTATGTAAATATTGTCATGCCGTTAAACATCAAATTATTAGACCTTCAACAGGATGGGAATTCATTACACAAGAAGATTTAGGAGATCTAAATGGTACATGCCAAAATTGTAATACAACTATTAGACATATGTTCCTTATTCAACATAAAGATTGGGGTATAATGGAAGTAGGTACAAATTGTTGTGATAAGCTAACAGATACAATTTTAGCATCTAACTTAGTCGAATCTCAAACCAGTTATTTCAATAGAAAAAAGCGATTTTTAAATTCGATTCGCTGGAAGCAAGATAAAAATATATATTTTATATCTCAAGGTTCATTTGAGATTCAAATTCAAGAAAAAGATAAAGATATTTTCGTCTTAACAATACACAATATTCAGGGTAAAAACCTTTATTATTCTTTAAACGAAGCAAAGGAAAAAGCTTTCGATGTTATTGAGAGTAATATTTTTCTAGATTATTTAAAAAAACATAATATACCTTTTAAAGATAAAAAACAAAAGAAAAAATCTAATATCAAAAAGACTTCGTAATCTTTATAATAACAATATTACATATACGTTTAATTAATGTTATTTTATTAATTAAACGTATATGTACATATCAAAAATAAATATAAATAATTTTCGAAACTTTAAGAGTAAAGAAATTGAATTTAACGACGGTGTAAATGTTATTATAGGACATAATAATGCAGGTAAGACTAATTTAATAAAAGCATTATCTCTAGTGATTGACTCTAATAATTCTAAAAGATTAGAAGTAGATGATTTTCATAAGAATATAACATTATCAGAATTAAAATCTGCTCCTCCAAAAATTAGCATTTCTATTACTATAAAAAAAGGTAAAGAAGAGGAACCCGATGACTTAGTCATGATTTCAAATTGGTTAACTAAATTGGATAATGATTATGAAGCTGTATTAACATATGAATTTTTTCTCCCAGAAAAAAAAGTCGAGGAATACATTGCTGAAATGGAATTAATTGACAATGATGATGATAAGGCAGTCTTCAAAGCTTGGAAAATTTTAAAACATAATTTTATAAGATATTATGTATATAAAATTTGGGGTGGTGATATTGTTAATCAAACTACTGCAGACAATGAATCATTAAAGAAAATTGATTTTCAATTTCTTAATGCTATTAGAGATGTTGAGAGAGATATGTTAACGGGAAGAAATACATTGCTTAGAGAGGTATTTGATTTTTTTATGGATTATGATATAAAAATTAATGAAACATTAGGTGATGTACAAAAATACCAGCAAATAAAAGCTAAAAAAGAAGAATTCTCAACAAAAGCAGATGTGCTAATTAATGAGCTTGATGAAAGGATAAAACTAGGGAAAGATAAGATTTTGGATTATGCTAAAAGTACAGGTGCATCATTTAATAAAGCTACTCCCAACTTCGAAGGTTCGATATCTGAAAATGAGATGTATTCAGTATTAAAACTTATAGTTGAATATGAAAGCGGAATTAAAATTCCTGCAACCCATAATGGTTTAGGATATAATAATTTAATTTTTATGTCTTTACTTCTAGCAAAAATGCAAGTAAATGCAGATGTAAATTATTTAGATACAAATGCTAAGGTATTTACTACATTAGCAATCGAAGAACCAGAAGCTCATCTACATCCAGCAATGCAATATAAATTCTTAAAATTTTTAAATGAGAATAAGGAAGAAAAGAAAGTTAGACAAATATTTGTAACGACTCATTCAACGCATATTACTTCAGCTGTTTCATTAGATGAGATTATCTGTTTACATAATGAAAATGGAGAAACAAATATAGGCTATCCAAGTAAGGTTTTTGAAGATGATAAGAGTAAAAAATATGTTCAAAGGTTTTTAGATGCAACCAAATCAGATATGCTTTTTGCTCAAAAGGTACTATTTGTTGAAGGGATTGCAGAACAACTATTAATGTCAATATTTGCAAATTATATGGATGAATCTCTAGAAGACAATCATGTTGCTATAATTAACGTAGGTGGACGATATTTCTCACATTTTTTAACTCTTTTTGATAGTGAAAAAAATAATTCAATACCTAAAAAAATAGTTTGTTTAACCGATAGAGATCCCGAAAGTAAAGCAAAACCCGATGGTAGATTTAAAAAGTGTTATCCATACGAATTAAACATAGATAACGAAAACTATGAATATCGAACAAATACTAACGCAGATTTGTATCCAAATGGAACTCACTCTAATATCACGTTCTATACTCAACCATCTGATTTAGGAAAAACATTTGAATATGACTTAATTTTTAATAATCCAGCATGTGAATTACTAGTAACAGATTCTATAAGTAATAGAGAAGAAATATTACAACTAATGGCTCTATATAAAACAGAAGGTACAACTTTTCATGATTTATTGGCAATATTGCCTGATGGCGTAAAAAATAAAGAAAACAAACGAATAAAAGATAGCATCAATGCTAATTCAGTTTTAACGGATGACCAAAAAAAGAGAGCAATTATAGCATCAAGGTATTTGAATTCGATTGGAAAAGGTGAAAATGCCTTAGAAATTTGTTATGCACTTCAAGAAAATTTCAGTAAGAAAAGTACTGAAGATTTTATAGATTTTATTATCCCCGAATATATTAAAGAAGCGATTAAAGAGTTATGCAAATAAATACTATTACTTCTGATTATATTTTATCAGATATAGATAATCATTTTAAAGTTTCAGCAGGACCTGGTGCTGGAAAAACACATTGGTTAGTTAATCATATAAAACATGTGTTGCATAATTCTGACAAACTTTTTAGAACAAAGAAAATTGCTTGCATTACATATACAAATATCGCAGTAGAAACTATTCTTAATCGACTTGGTACATCAGCTGAACGAGCTGAAGTATCAACAATTCATAGTTTTTTGTATAATAATATTTTAAAGCCTTATGCTTCTTTTATCGCAATTGAGTTTGGGCTAGATGTATCTGTAATGGATGGTCACGATGACACAGTTTTATCAAACTACTCTTTTTTGCAAGAATGGAAAACACGAACTGGACAATTAAGAATTCAGGATAACAAAAAACTAATCGAAGCTTTTACCAAATTAAGATGGAAATTTGATGGTGATGAACTTAAAGTAAAAACAGAATACCCAATTTTAATTGGAGGTTATCCTATTAGAAATGATTCATACTTTGAATATAAAAAAATGATGTGGGAAAAAGGATATATTCATCATGAAGATGTACTTTTTTTTAGTTATCAAATAATAGAAAAATTCCCATTTGTCTTAGATGTTTTAAACAGTAAATTTCCATATATTTTTATAGATGAATTCCAAGATAGTAATCCTATTCAAGTAGAAATAATAAAAAAAATAGCAACAAAGAATACAACAATTGGTATTATAGGTGATGTCGCACAATCAATATATAAATTTCAAGGAGCTGATTGTACACAATTCGAATTATTTACATTACCAAATATTGCAAATTATATTTTAGAGGAAAACAGAAGAAGTAGTAATGAAATAATTGATGTTTTAAATTTCATTAGAACAGATATATCACAAATTAAATTTAGAAATTTCACTAACGTAAAACCTTCAATTTTCATTGGAGATATGGACAATGCATTAAGAAACGCTAAAGACGTTTGTGTTGGTGAAAAGATATATACTCTATCTAGGAATAATATAACATCGAATGCCATGAAAGCAGAAATAAACGGCACTGGCTTAGATAATACATTATTGGATAAACTTAAGGAAGTCGATTCTAATAACAGAAGTAAATTAATTTACTCATGTATTAGGGGAATTGCTTATGCTAGAGAAAATAAGTTCAAGGACGCTATCAAAGAATTAGAAAAATATTTTAATTATAAAACAGATAAGATTCGTGGTAAGAAGAAAGCTCTAAAATATATCACAATTTTTCTAGAAAATTTTTCCGAATTTGAAAATAGTTCTTTATTAGAGTTTTCTGAATTTATAAGAAACAACATAGATTCAGAAATGACAAAGGTAACAAGAGGTGCTGTTAAGCTATTTTATGAAAATAATACATTTAATAAGCTTTATCTATGTGTATCAATCCCAGAAGATTTAAGTTTACATAAAACAATTCATAAAGCGAAGGGTGATGAATTTGATAACGTATTGTTGGTTTTAAAAGAAGAAAGTGATATGGATTTTTTACTGAACAAAAATCTATCTAGTAATGAAGAACATAGAATAAATTATGTTGGTTGTAGTAGGGCTAAGAATAGGTTATTTATATCCGTTCCATCATTATCAGATGAAAAGAAAGAAATATTGACACCTCTATTTGAGATACATAATATATAAAACTCATTCCCCAACTCAATTAAAATTCAGTTGGGGATTTTTTTTAGCTGCCAACAAAAGCAAAAAACTCAGTCCATCACATTCCAAAACAGAGAGCAACCAGCCGCGGTCCCTGAGGTCCCTCGAAGGGCCAAAGCTATGTTTACATAACATGGCATTATAGTCGCCTGACGGGCTTCGGGGACAAGCCCACTATAATCATATTATGTAAAATAGCTGCTTCCTTTACCTGTCCGATGCAGAGTGTATCTCATATCGTTTTTTGCCCTTGTTGAAGTTTTAAATTATTAGACATCAGAATTGGCATTTAAAACGATACCGTTAAGAAAATGAAACGTGAGAAGGTTAAGAATGAATTACCGACCGTAGGGAGCGATTTAATTCATTCCCGGATCACGGTTTCATTTTTAGGTCGATCGTTTTATAGCCTTGATTTGCTTGTGCTGAGCCTGTCGAAGCATTGGTTCCTTTTTTCATCAAGGAAAAAAGAACAATCAAAATAAAAAGTAATATACCTAAGCTCCACTAGAGCATCTCCTTTTAATTTCAAATGTTAGGTGCAAAAAATGTTTGATTAGCGATAAGAATCCACCATGAAGATATAATCTTTCCTAAGAAGAAAACTCTTAAATAAAGAAAAAATAGCCTCTAAATCGTCAGCGTGAAGAAAATCATTTTGATGAAGGACAAGTATATATAAAAGAAAAATATTGCATGAAAATCGTAGACTTTAATAAAATAAATTGAAGGAGAGATAAAGAATGATTTAGCGAATGATAGTGAGTCATTTAAATCATTCCTCGGATGAAATTTATTTTTAGTCGAAGATTTTAGCAATGTCTTTTTTGGTTCGTTTTTTTGACGAAAAAAATGAACATATTAAAATGTACCTAAGCTCCACTGGAGCTTCTTCTTTTAATTTCAAATCCGCCACCCTCATCAATGGATGCATTGCCCCGTTTTTGAAAGCCTGATTCCCATGAAAACAACCTTAACTCGCCAATTTTTAATACAATCGAATAAACAATAAAAACCCCTCATTCATTGAAGAACAAGGGGTTTGTTTAATTCTAACTATTTTACCAAATTTTAATGAGTGAATATAATTCTCACACTAATTTAAAAAGTAATTAACTAAAAGTCAATAATGTAAAGCAAAAAAAATCCAACAAAAAGAACCGCAAAGGTCTATCAGTTGCATTTTAACCCAAAATAAACCTCGTTTAAAAAGGCTTAAACGAGGTCATATATGATTTTATTTTGTTGAGTTTTGAGTTGTGCAACGGTTACCGATGTTACACGCTGGCGCAGTTATATAAATCTAATTTGTAAGTTTAGTTTGAAATATAGTTTGTCGCTTTCTTTGTAAATACTTCCGAATTCGTGTCTTGAACTACTAGCAGTTTCAAACTTTGTATTTGAATAAAGATAATCTTCAAACTCATTACGGTTGTATATATGATAACACAAAACTTCTCCATTTTCTTTTACGACTAAATATCCACCTGTTGCATCAAGTTGTCCAGTCCAGACTTTTGATGGCATCATTCCAAGCGCAATATCTGTTATAAATCGTTTGAATTTATATGTATAAAAAGGATGATTATTCTCTAAATCAAAGTTCAAAGGATTAGTTTCGTTAATTGAATTTATTAACTCCACACTTTTAGATAAACTCGAAGTAAAGAATTTTTTTAGAGTTTCTGAAACAATTTTTGGTAATGCTGAATCTATCAGAATTAAATTATTTCCAAAAATTGAACTTTCCGTTTTGATAAAATTTAAAGTACCACCTAACGAATAAATTTCTTCAATTCTATCTTTTATTTTACTTCTTGTGTCAATTGAGTTAATCGAATTAATTTGTTCGTCAGTCAAATTGGTATTTTCAATTTCATAAATGAAATTAGTGGTTTTACCAGCGTTTAGTAGAGTAGAAGCTCCACCTAATTGGGATTTAATACTAAAACCTAATTCTGGTTTTGTTCCTGTTCTTTGGTCGTGTATAACAATTCTAATATCACTTTTAACTGATGATTTAGCTTTGATAGATTGACTTTGATAAGAATTTATAAAATTTTCAATCTCTGGGATTGAGAAAGTAGCATTTGTTTTCTCTTTTAATTTTTGTAAAAGAATAATTGCATTTTCTTGAAATTGAGCAATTGAAATTCTAAATTCTTCATCGTTATTTTTAATTAAAACAATATCATCATCGTAAGAAAATTCAAAAGTTCCATTCGATTCATCTCTAAGAACTTTAATAATTGGGAAAATAAGTGATTCGATTTTATTCAAATCACTATCTCCAGCGAATAATCGTTTATCTGCAATAATTTTAAGAAGGGCATAAACCTCACTCCATTCACCTTTATTTCCAGTTATCATTTAGTTTTCAGTATTAGTTTTAAAATTTCATTTGCTGTTGCTTGAATAGCTGGTACGGCAACGGAGTTGCCGAACTGCTTATAAGCAGATGCGTCAGCAACTGGAATAATATAATTATCTGGAAAACCTTGTAATCTTGCCCATTCTCTTGGAGTCATTTTGCGGATTCCTTCTCGATTTACCTCACCTTTAATTTTGGTTGTTGGAGTGAAATCAGTAATTCTATGGTCTAAAACTAAATTCCTTTCACGTCCCATTCCACCACAAACAACAGCGTTAGCTGTTTGATTATCTTTGATAATCTCGTAGCCAAAACCGTTTCCTTTGTTTTCGTGTCTTGCTTTATGATTAACAAGTGTTTGAAGATATTGAGTTGAAAGATAATATTTTGTTTCAACTACATTTTCCTCTTTAACGTCTGCAAAAGTAGAATTTTGATTAGTTGGTTTTGGATAATTGAATTTATCAATATTTAAACTTGGGTGAAAACCAACAATATAAATACGTTCTCTATTTTGTGGAACACCAAAATCTTTAGCATTCACAATCTGAGGTTCAGGTACGAAATAACCTAAGTCATTACGTAAAACATTTAAAATAGTTTCTAAGGTTTTACCTTTATCGTGACTTCTTAAACCTTTTACATTTTCTAAAAAGAATGCTTTTGGTTGTTTACGTTTGATAATTTCAGCAACATCGAAAAATAATGTTCCTCTTGTATCTTCAAATCCTCCACGTTTTCCAGCGATTGAAAATGCTTGACAAGGAAAGCCTGCACAAAGTACATCAAATCCGTCTGGAATATATTGTTTAGTTTCTTCCTTTGTAATATCACCAAATGGAGTTTCTCCAAAATTAGCACGATATGTTTTTTGCGCTTGTTTATCCCATTCGCTCGTAAAAACGCATTTTCCACCAAGGTTTTGTAAAGCCAAACGGAAACCACCAATTCCAGCAAATAAATCTATAAATTTAAATTTTGGTTTTTCTATAGGTAGAAATGGAACATTTTCATTATTGAAAAGTTCTAATTGAAAATTACTTTCAGTAAAATAATTTGTATAATCTTCTGAAACGTAATTTTTTAAAATTTCGTTGGTATATTCAATTGCGTCACTTTTATAAAATTGTGACACTCCGTTTTTGTTGTTATGAAGATAATGGGTTATCACAGCATCTTTCACATCAAAATCAACGATAGGATTTTTTCTATCGTTTCTAATTTTCTCAAGTGATATTTTTTCCAAAACTTTCATTAATTCAAATTCTCTATAATTGAATGCAATTTACAAAAAATATCCGTTGATTTTAAAAGTGGGATTTTATGCGCAGAGTTTGGGAGCGCTTGAGTGTAACGAGCCGAGTATTTGCGAAAGTGTTAGCTTCGGCGAAGCCAACTAAGGGAGAGAACTTCAACGTTAGTTGAACTCCGTCCGTTCAAGCAAATTGCTTGGCTAAAACTAAATTAGTGTATTGTTTTAAGAAAAGCAATTTTGCGAGCGGAAAATATTGACAAAAAAGTTAACCTTCAACCCCCCGTTTTTTCGCAAATACTATCCTATGTTTGTAATTGATTATATTTAAGATATATAGCAAATAAAAAAAGAAAGAACTAAATGAGCAGATTAAGATCGTAAATACTATTAAGCATAAAGCTTCACTAACATGATAATCCCTGCTCATTTCTTGCCAAAAACCGTACAGTTTATTTGAACAAAAAGTTCGTGCTAGGATAGTAGGTTTCATTGCAAGATTAGTTCTCTCCTATAGAAATTAAATATAGAACAAATGAATGAAAAAATCAACTATTGTGGTATTGATGTATCAAATGAAACGTTAGATCTTTATTTTAAAAATAAGGAAGGAATAGAACAACATTTACAAGTTTCCAATACGTTAACTGGATTTAGAAAACTTCTAAAAGAAGCAGGAAATAATACACATTTCGTAATGGAGGCAACAGGAGTTTATCATTTGAATTTAATATTCTTTTTGAATGAAAAAAAATGTTGTTTTAGTGTTGCAAACGCGCTTCAAATCAAGCGTTATATTCAGATGCATTTAGAACGTAATAAATCGGATAAAAAAGATGCGAAAAGGATTTATGAATATGGCTGTGATCGGGAACCAGAAAAATACACAATGCCCGATTCATCGTACTTTGAATGTCGCTCGTTAAATAATTCGATCCATGATTTAACTAAGGAAATCACAAAATTTAGTAATCAAATTCATAGTCTAAAGAAGTGTCCATTTAATGCAAAAAAGATAGAAAAAAGCTTCCTTAAGATCATCAAATTATTAAAAGAAGAGAAGTCGAAATTAGAGCTTGAATTGCATACCAAATTGGTAGAATGGGATGAAGAAACACTCCACTTAATAAGCAGTGTGAAAGGAATAGGAAAGCGATCAGCAGCAGAATTAATGGTTTATACGCAAAGTTTTAAAGACATGGAATCGTATAAACAATTAATCTCTTATGCAGGATTAAGTCCGACCGAATATCGAAGTGGAAGTAGTATTCGAGGTCGAGTACGAATATGTAAACAAGGAGGTAAACAACTAAGAAATATGTTGTATATGTGTGCCTTGAATGCCAAGAAAAGTAATGGCTATTGTCGCGCATTATATGATCGATTAGTAGAGAAAGGAAAAAACAAAAAAGCAGCGTTAATCGCAGTGTGCAATAAGCTGCTTAAATTAGTATTTGGAGTGGTAAAAAATAAAACATTTTACCATGAAAATTTTGTTGTAAAAATTGCTTAAAAAACTTGTTTTTTTACACAGTTCATGTTATCTGCTGACTTAATTTAAAATTTCTTAAAATTATAATTTATAGATTGATTAGAATTATATTGTGGTGCTTTTTTAAACTTTTCGTATACTTCAATAGTTTCTAAAATATGATCGACTGGTTCTACAATTGATAGTCCAGTGTTGTCTTCAAAAATTATTCTTGGTCTTTTAGTCTGAAGACTAACTGCCGTATCTTGATAAGGAATATATGATTTTATAATACCAATTAATGCAGCTTTATTATTAACTTTAGTTCCTTCAATATTAATAACTTCAGGTTTCAAAATTACTGGTCCTCCACTATTACCAGGAAATACTAATGCATCTACAATGTAATCAGATTTGCGATTCTCGAACATATCTCTAATTCTAGCAATACAACCACCTCTCAAAATAACGTGTTGTCTATCAGTACCAATTAATCCCATAGGAAATCCTAAGATAAAAACACCATCACCTTCTGTTGTTTCAATATCAATTAAATCGTTTTTTGTGAAACAATGATTATCTGATTGAAAAAAAGAAAATTTCATATCTTCTTTTTGTAATAATTGTGCATTTATTGTAATAATAGCAATATCAACATTAGAGTCAGGGTGTTCAAATCTATTACTATTATTAAGTTTTATTGAATAATCTTTTGCTGGCTTATTATCTTGAGGATTAAATCGTATAATTATATCATTTAAATTTTCAATAACGTGTTTGTTTGTAACTAAAAATATCTCATAATTACTTTTTTCTTCATCAATTTTACTTTTTAAATTTCCATATAGGAATCCTGTACCTATCCATTTCTTTTCAGTTTTATTAGATATTCCGATTCCTACTACACAGTCAAGAAAAAAAGGAGGTATTAGTGCCATTTTAGAGTTTTTAAGTTTGCAGATAACGGGCCGCGGCTTTGCGATAGTGACGGATTAGAAAGCCTAAACTTTCAATTTAGTACTAACTTGAGCAACGGCTTTTTTATATTTACTAAAATAAGAAAAAAGGAAATATAAAAAGCTGTTGCGGATAAAAATGCACGACTATCTAAATTCCCCTTTACCCGCCATTTCGCAAAACCGATGTTAGCTGATGTAATTTAAGGTTTACAGTAGATTGTTACTTCTGTGCTTAATTCTTGACAACTTGATATTAATGATGATACAAACCATAAAATTTGTATAGTTTCATTTCTTTCTGCAAAGTAAATGCCATTTGCTAAATTATCTAAATATGTTTCAAGAGCAGATTTAGAAATAAAGTCTATAACAAGTATAACTTGTTTTCTAAGATAAGGGTTATTAATAGTTTCTTTAAATTGATTAATTATCTCATTAGAATTTTGACCTTTTCTAATTCTTTTTATTGATGTATTAACACTGCTTGAACTATTGTAATTAGAGTCCCAAATACCTCTTTTTGTTTCAAGTTGAAAATCTTGAGGTGTTAAATTACCTAAGTTTTTTTGAGCTTGACCAACAATGTCTTGAAAAGCCGATGCAGAGGCGTTAGATGTTTTATGCTTCGAATGTATAAAAGTAACTATATTATCAGTTAATCCAATATGATCTGCCCATTCTTTTGATAAATCATCACATATAAAGTAATCAAATTGATTTTGAAAATTATCTTCTACAAACCTAAATATTGAATTATTTTCAAATAATGTAGATGTGGATAAGAAATTGCCTTTTTCAGAAGTGACATTATTCAAATCAATATGCGTTTGAAATATTTTTAAAAAATTAGGTATGTTGCCTAGTAATCTACTGTCTTTAAATAATTTTCTGTTTGAATATGCTAAATCAATATTATCAAAATTAATGATAAATGAATTTTTTCCATTTATGTATTCTGTTATTGAAACTTCATTCCCATTGTCATGAATAATTTTTACATTTTTCAATTTTTGTGAACGTACGGTGATAGATTTATCATTAAGTCTTATTTCTAAATCTTTACTAGTTGTATTAACTATTTCATATACACCATTATTGAAAACTACTTTGCAAAGACGTTCAAACTTACTTAAAAAGCTGTTTAGATTTATTTCTTTATCAAAAAATTCTCCATTTTCTAGAGTAAGTCTAATTATAACTTTATTTATTAATCCTTGTTCAAAATCTGAGTAAATATTGCTAAAATTAAATAGAATGGAAATAGGAACTAAAGTGTTTTTAAGTGATTCATAATCTTGTGGCTCAGCAAAAATGGATAAAAATGTATTAGTGTTAATGTGATTTTTAATTTGTTGAACAAGATTCTTAGACCATATACAAAAGTTTTCTATAGAATTTTTTTTACCGAATTTATTTATTCTCGATGAATTAAGCATCAGTGATGTTTTTTCATCATTATTTTTTAAACGTAAGGAGTTTAATAGATAGTTATTGGCCCCAAGTGCAGAAAAGTTTTCTTTCAAATCAATTGCTTCCACAGTTTTTTCTCTAACTGCTTTATCAGATACATTAAGATTTTTAAGTGAAAATTTTTCAAAACTAGTATCGTCATTAACAAATAATGTTGATAAAACTGAATAATCAAGTGGTTTAAATAATTTAATGAAATCCTGAAGTTTACTTATGTTTTTTTTGCTAATTACTATAAAATTTTCTATCTCGACAATTAGTAAATAGGCAATCTTTTCTTCTTCCCAATGAATTAATTCTTCTTCTATAAACGTCGGTTTTGTAGTGTACTTAAAAACACAAATTGAATAATGAATATCTCCATTTAATTGTAAACGTATTGAATTTAATAAGTAGTTTCCTGTTTTGACAGATGATACAGTTCTGAAAACTTCTGTTATCCTATTATTAGATATTTGTACATTATCACAATTTTCATAAAAATATGCATTTTCATTAATTAAAATGTTTTCAATTTTTTCTTGAATTGTCATAGAGTTCGTGGTTAATTATATCAGCTAACGAGCCGGGTATTTGCGAAAGCGTTAGCTTCGGCGAAGCCAACTAAGGGAGAGAACTTCAACGAGAGTTGAATTCCGTCCGTTCAAGCAAATGGCGCCGGCTATGAAACTAAATTAGATTAAAGTTTTTAGATAAGCAATTTAGCGAGTGGAAAATAATGACATAAAAGTTAGCCTTCAGCCCGTTTTTTGCAAATACGATCCTATGTTTGTAATTGATTATATTTAAGATATATAGTAACAAAAAAAAGAAAGAACTCAATGGGCAGATTAAGATCGTAAATACTATTAAGCATAAAGCTTCGCTAACATGATAATCCCTGCTCATTTCTTGCCAAAAACCGTACAGTTTATTTGAACAAAAAGTTCGTGCTAGGATAGTAGGTTTCATTGCAAGATTAGTTCTCTCCTATAGAAATTAAATATAGAACAAATGAATGAAAAAATCAACTATTGTGGTATTGATGTATCAAATGAAACGTTAGATCTTTATTTTAAAAATAAGGAAGGAATAGAACAACATTTACAAGTTTCCAATACGTTAACTGGATTTAGAAAACTTCTAAAAGAAGCAGGAAATAATACACATTTCGTAATGGAAGCAACAGGAGTTTATCATTTGAATTTAATATTTTTTTTGAATGAAAAAAAATGTTGTTTTAGTGTTGTAAATGCGCTTCAAATCAAGCGTTATATTCAGATGCATTTAGAACGTAATAAATCGGATAAAAAAGATGCGAAAAGGATTTATGAATATGGCTGTGATCGTGAACCAGAAAAATACACAATGCCCGATTCATCGTACTTTGAATGTCGCTCGTTAAATAATTCGATCCATGATTTAACTAAGGAAATCACGAAATTTAGCAATCAAATTCATAGTCTAAAGAAGTGTCCATTTAATGCAAAAAAGATAGAAAAAAGCTTCCTTAAGATCATCAAATTATTAAAAGAAGAGAAGTCGAAATTAGAGCTTGAATTGCATACCAAATTGGTAGAATGGGATGAAGAAACACTCCACTTAATAAGCAGTGTGAAAGGAATAGGAAAGCGATCAGCAGCAGAAATAATGGTTTATACGCAAAGTTTTAAAGACATGGAATCGTATAAACAATTAATCTCTTATGCAGGATTAAGTCCGACCGAATATCGAAGTGGAAGTAGTATTCGAGGTCGAGTACGAATATGTAAACAAGGAGGTAAACAACTAAGAAATATGTTGTATATGTGTGCCTTGAATGCTAAGAAAAGTAATGGTTATTGTCGTGCATTATATGATCGATTAGTAGAAAAAGGAAAAAACAAAAAAGCAGCGTTAATCGCAGTATGCAATAAGCTGCTTAAATTAGTATTTGGAGTGGTAAAAAATAAAACATTTTACCATGAAAATTTTGTTGTAAAAATTGATTAAAAAACTTGTTTTTTTACACAGTTCATGTTAGCTGATGTTTTTATTGATTACAGCTTGGTTGTAAAATAGTTTCAGATGCTTTAGTTAAGTAAAATATACTTTCTGATTTATATATTTTATTGCTTTTACAAAATTTAAAAGTAAAATAAGGAGTTTTAAAATCTGGAGTATTAATTTCAAGACACTGTCCAAAATTTTGTGTAAACATATTTCAGATGGGTTTGACTATTTTATAGTTGAACCCTTTTTTCAAATATAGCTAAAAATTGATTTAAAATTAATCCCCAGTTTTGAATTGGTTTTGTCCATTTTTTGGATATCTGCATTAAGGATAAATATACCGATTTTTTAAGCGCATCATCCGTTGGGAAAACCATCTTATTTTTAGTGTATTTACGGACTTTTCCATTTAGATTTTCAATTAAATTAGTGGTATATATAATTTTTCTAATTTCTACCGGAAAGTCAAAAAATACGGTTAATTCGTCCCAATTCTTTCTCCAAGATTGTATTGCATAAGGATATTTTTGATTCCATTTTTCTGCAAAACGATCTAATTCATGCGCCGCCATTTCTCTGCTTGTCGCATTATAAATTAATTTCATATCCGAAGTAAACTCTTTTTTATCTTTCCACACCACATATCGAGCTGAATTTCTGATCTGATGAACTACGCAAATTTGCGTGTTTGTTTGAGGGAAAATATTGCTAATTGCTTGTGTAAAACCATGCAAATTATCGGTTACAGAAACCAAAATATCTTCCACACCACGAACTTTTAAATCTGTCATTACACCTTGCCAAAAAGCAGCAGACTCGTTCTCTCCAAGCCACATTCCAAGGATTTCTTTGTATCCTTCACGGTTTAGACCAACGGCTAAATAAATAGTCTTATTTATCACTTTTCCGGCTTGTCGAACTTTAAAAACGATACCATCCATCCAAACAATGCAATAAACCGATTCTAATGGACGGTTTTGCCAATCTAATACTTGCTGATTCACTTTATCGGTGATGATAGATATCGCAGAAGTAGAGAGTTTATAACCATATAATTCGTAAAGTTCCGATTCGATATCCGATACACTCAGACCTTTAGCGTATAGCGATATCACCATATTTTCGACTGAAACTGATTTGGATTGATGCTTTGGAACAATTATAGGCTCAAAACTACCCTCTCGATCACGTGGAACTTCTATTGTAGATTCTCCGTATTCGCTTTTTATACGTTTGGAAGTAGTCCCATTTCGTGAATTAGAATTATCACTTTTTTCATTTTTTGAATAGCCTAAATGTGCTTCAAGCTCGCCATGGAGCATGGCTTCTAATAATTCTGAATGGAGTTCTTTTAGTAATTTACTAAGGTCTTCTTGCGTTTTAACGCCTTCTAATAAACCTTGATCTTTGATCATTTTGCCGACAGATTTCTTCATAACAAACTGTGTTTTATAAATGTAATTAAAAAAAAAATAAAGGTGAGTTATAATAACCCACCCTATTTTATGTTTACACAGTTTTTTGGATACTGCCATCAGTTATTTCGAATGGGCCAGAGCAATCGATCAATTTTATAGCCTTAATTATCAAACATCAATTCAGCAACTTAAAACCTTAGAAAATATTTTTATTGAAAGAGATGACTTTAATACGTTGGCATCTTTATATGAATATTTAGGATTATCCTATCACAAATTAAATCAAAACGATAGTACGATCTTTTATCTTAATAAAGTAGATAGCATTTTTAATATCCATCCCAACATAGATGTTGATTATAGAAATTGTGTAGATGTCTTATATAAAATTCAAAGTACTAATCGTGATGTAAATAATCAAGATTATTATATCAATCAATTATTGAAATTCGATAAAATCAATCATGATAGAATTTCCATGTTGCCTCATAAAGCGTTACAAATCACTAATTCCAATAAAAATTTAAACCATACGAAAAATATGATGAGATACATCGGTATATCACTTGCTGCAACAAGTTTATTGTGTATCGGAATGAATAAAAGAGGAAAATATAGAAAGTTATTAGCCTCAAAGAAAATAAATTCAAAAGTGAAATTAAATCAATTGAAAGAATCAAGCATTAATCCATCAATTATACACGAGATTGAAATGAAACTTGAAAAATTTGAAAATAATCATGGATATTTAAAGGATAACATTTCTTTAAAATCGCTTGCAGCTGATTTAAACACGAATTCTTTATACTTATCTTATGTCATAAATAAACAAAAGAAATCAAATTTTAATACATATATCAACACGCTAAGAATTAACTATCTATTAAATCAATTAGAAAAAAATCCAAAATACTTGAATTATTCTTTAAAAGGTTTAGCACAAGAAATTGGATTTAAAACTGCAAGACATTTTACAGAACAGTTTTATAGAGTCACAAGTCAAAAACCTTTAGAATACATCAAAAATAAATATAATACAAATGATAAATCATGTAATTAAATGTATTTTTTGTCATATAATGGTCTGAAAATGACATGACTATTGTGATTTAATTTTGGCTTTTTAAACTTTGTACAACCATTGCGCAATGGAATTTTTAATGTTAAACTTTAAATTCCAAATTATGGCTAAACAAAAAGGATTTCTAAAACTAAGAGGTTCTATTGGAGATATGAACTTCTACAAGTCAAAAGATGGTTATATGGTTCGTGAAAAGTCATCATTGGACCGTAATACAATTTTAAGTGATCCACGTTTTCAAAGAACACGTGAAAACATGGAAGAATTTAAAAATGCAGGAGTGGCTGGAAAATTACTTCGTAATGCGTTTAATGCCTTAACAAAAAATGCAAAGGATAGTCGTTTAACTTCTCGTTTAACGAAAGTCATGCACATGTGCTTAAAAGAGGACTCAACAAGTCCGAGAGGTCAAAGAAATGTTCACCTAGGAAATCAACTATTATTAAAAGGGTTTGATTTCAATGCAGGGGGGATTTGGGCAAAATCGGTATTAATTCAAATTCAATCCAACATTGATCGTTCTTCTGGATTAACATCCATTACGTTTCCAGAATATAACGCATTAGATTTAATCATCGCACCTCAAGGTGCTACTCATTATCGATTTATCGCTTCTGCAACTGAAATTGATTTTCAAAATAATACCTACAATACCAAAACATCATATTCTGATGAGTTAGAATATAATGAAATTGTAGTTCCAACATTTACATTAGAAAATGAAATTAACGCCAATTCTGATGCTACAATTGCATTAGCTGTAGCAATTGAATTTTATCAAGAGGTCAATACTGTGCTGTATCCTTTAAAAAATGGAAGTTTCAATTGTGCTAACTTATTTGATATTCAGTTACCATGATAAAACTTGAATTAATTAGAAAGTATAATCCAAAGGGTACAAATGGCATATTAATGTTCGAGAAGCAAATAATTTGTCAAACGATTGAATTACCATGGAAGAATAATGAAAAAAATATATCATGTATTCCTGAAGGGTGTTATCAAATCGTGAAAAGATTTTCTAGTCGATTTAAAAATCATTTTTGGATTAAAAATGTACCCAACAGATCATTGATATTAATTCATCCTGCAAATAATGCAATTAAAGAATTACAAGGATGTATTGCTCCAGTATTAAAAACAATTAATCATGGAGTAGGTGAGTATTCAAGAAAAGCCTTTGAAAAATTATCAAATGTTTTAAATCCAATTCTTGAATCTAATCAAATCGTATTTATTCATATTAAAAATAGTCAAAATGAATCTATATAATCGGTTCAAAGCTCCAACACCTAAACTTTTTAGAAACTTAAGAAATATAGGTCTTACAATGGCTACAATTGGAGGAGTTATACTTTCTGCTCCTGTGGTATTACCCGCTACAATTATCACAATTGGGGGATACATTACAGTGGCAGGTGGCGTGATCTCCGCAATAAGTCAATTAACAGTTGATGATCATGCAACCAATGATGAATAATAATGATTCATCATTAATGTTCGGTACAGTTGGAGGTACGATTTCAAGCATGTATGCATCTATACAATGGTCCGAATTTGCATATACAATTATTATGGCAATTGTAGGAGCTATATGCAGTTATTTGACATCTTATTATATGCAAAAGTTAAATAAATATTAGCCGTTTTAAGAAAATATTTATAACTTATAAGATGACTTACGAAGGTTAATAGTAGGATTCTAAAAATTCACTGATATGAGAAATGATCTTAAGAGAATTGTTATTTACCCAAAGGATGTATCTATACTAACTGGTAAAGGATACAGACAAAGTCTTAGACTTTTAAAAAATGCAAAGCATAAGCTAGGGAAAGATGAACATGATTTTCTTACGTTCGATGAATTTTTAACGGTGTATAAAATTAAATCCTAGTATTCCTGAAGGCCTCCACTCGTGGAGGCCTTTTATTTTCACAACAACTTAATGATTATAAAATCGTAGCTTCATATTAAAACAATAGAATAATTGAGTAAATTATGGATTTCCGTAAATCATTTATTTTAAAATAATTTATATTTGTATTTTTAGTATATTGTAATATTTGTTAAAAATATAATAATGAAGATTTTAAATAAAATAAATTCAATATTGATAGTTGTTTTTTGTTTGGTAATTTTAGGGTTGTTTAGTTTGAATAGCTGTAATAATGATTCTTTTAAAATAGAGTTACTTCGTACAATGAGAGAGGATAGGTTCATTGATTCAGATGAATGTGGTCATCTGAAAGAATTTATTAAAAGTGATGAGAGAAAATATAGCCATTTATTTGTTAATAATATGTTGGATGAAAAACTATTTAATGAGTTTTTAGCAAATTATTTACAAAATGAATTAAAAGGATATAGCGACGTAAAAATAGCATGTCAGAAGCAAGAAAAAACGACGGTTAATATTTATATCGAAAATTCGGGAAGTATGGATGGTTACATCAATGGTAACACAATTTATAAATCGAATTTATCGGATTTAATTGTTCAAACAAGAGGTGTTTTTGGTATTGGCAATACAAATACATTTTTTGTTAACTCTAATGCTTATCAATCGAATTCAGAAGATATTAAAAATTTTATTTCTAAAATCAGTGCGAATAATACAGAATATAAGCAAGGAAATACATCCACTTCTGAATTAAATGAAACATTAAAATTAATCTTGTCAAAATCAAATGCTAATAATATTTCTATTTTATTATCAGATTTTATTTACTCTTTAGATAAAAATCAAAATACGCAAGACGGATTAGGGATTGGAAAATCATTAACAAAAGATGCATTCTTACAACATTTAAATAAACATCCTGTTTCAACATTGATTTTAAAATTCAATTCTGATTTTAATGGTCGTTATTATACAGCAAATAATGTGGTAATAAATTATAACGGGAAAAGACCTTATTATGTATTAGCAATCGGTAATGACGAGATTTTGAGAAACTTTATGAAGCAAATTCAGCTGAGTAACTTAAAAGGATTTGAGAACAGTTACTATATTTCTAATTCAGGTAGTTTTAAGCCAGTTTACGAAGTTTTTGATGCAAAAACGAATATTGGAACTTTTCGTATAGATCGAGAATCTACAAAAGATCAAATTATGCTAAATCAAGTAAAGATGGATAATGGAATTTTTCAATTTACTGTTGCTGTTGATTTTTCTGATGTACCTGATCAAAAAATTGTTTTGGATCCAACGAATTATAATATCGTAGGTGATTTTAAAATTAATGCTATAACTCCAAGAACAGATCGTTTTATTAATGAAAACTTTTCATCAGGCATTGCCAATAAAGTTAAGCAATCTAAAGCTACTCATTTTATTACAGTAGAATCAACACAATCAAATTTTGATAAAAAGCTTTCGATTCAATTGACGAATAAAAAACCGAATTGGGTGGTTAAATCATCAACTGAAAATGATTCGAATATTTCATCCAATGCATTAACAACATTTGGATTCAATTATTTCGTTGATGGTATTTACGAAGCTTACAATCTTAAAAATAATAATACAAACAACGACTTCTTAAGTTTGAATTTTACTCTAAATAAATAATACTATGTTTAATGAATTTTTTGCGTCTATTTATGAGACGTTTACGTATTCGAATGAATTTTCAGGAGATTTATATAACGAGAACATTTATCAAATTCTAGGATTTGTTCTATTGTTTACGTGTATTCTAGTTCCATTTTTATATTATAAAGTTATTGATAAAGTCCATTTGGCTAAATTGTTTATATGGGTAGTTGTTGTATTGATTCCTGTTTTGTTCAATTTTGCATTTGCATACAGTTATCCTAACAATCTTTTTGTTGGTTTAGGAATAGAATATGATTCGAATGACTATTTGTCATTAGCTACAGTTAATGCGGTTTTCGCATTAGTTCTTACGTTAATCTTTTCTATAATTTTCAAAAATTTCAGTACAAATACAAAGAAAATTCCTTTTTAATTATGCCTAAACTATATATTTTCGGAATCGGAGGAACGGGTTCTAGAACAATTAAATCTTTAGCAATGCTTTTAGCTTCTGGAGTAAAAACAAATTACGAAATCGTCCCAATCATTATCGATCCAGATAAATCAGCTGCAGATGTAAATCGTACAGTTAAAATCTTAAATAATTATTCAAATATCCATAATAAAATCAGTACAAGTGAGCAGAATACGTTCTTTAAGAATAAAATCAGTACACTTGGAAGTATTATTAATGATAAGCACGGTCGTGTAATTTCGGATCAATATGTTATTAATTTAGAAGGTTTAAATGGTGATAACTTTAGAAATTTTATTAATTTTTCAACTTTAGATGCTAATAATTCAGATTTGACTTCTTTATTATTTTCTGAACAAAATTTAGATTTAAACTTAAAGGTTGGATTTAAGGGAAATCCAAATATAGGAAGTGTAGTTTTGAATAGTTTTACGAAGTCTCAAACCTTCCGATATTTTGCTGATTCATTTGAAGAAGATGATCGAATTTTTATTATCAGTTCTATTTTTGGTGGAACAGGAGCTGCAGGTTTTCCATTATTACTAAAAAATTTAAGAGAAGGAAATATTGGTGGTAAACATCATCAACAAATTAAAAATGCAGTTATTGGAGCTATATCTGTTTTGCCTTATTTTAAATTGAATACGGATGAGAATTCAGTAATTGATAGCCATACCTTTAATTCAAAAGCAAAATCTGCTTTACATTATTATTATAAAAATATTTCAGGAAATCAAGCATTAAATTCGATGTATTACATCGGTGATAATGCGGATAACTTGTACAAAAATAGCGAAGGTGGACAAACACAGAGGAATGATGCTCATTTTGTAGAGTTAGCTGCAGCTTTGTCAATCATTGATTTTGCAAATGACGAGAACTTGTATACAATAAATGGGAAAGCTGAAAATCCGAAATACAAAGAATTTGGGGTTAAAGAAGATGTGAATACATTAAACTTTAAACATCTTCATGAATCTACCCAATTTATCGTTAAGAAGAATCTAACTAAACTTTTCTATTTTAACTTATTCTGTAATGATGTTTTAAAAGATAAATTGGACCAACGTTTTGCAAGTGATGGAACATATCGTATTGATAGCAATTTCTTAAATCAAACATTTTATACAAGCTTAACTGAATTCTTTAAATCATTCAGAGTTTGGTTAGGAGAATTAAGTAGAAATCAGGTTTCATTTAAACCATTTATCATAGATTATCTTACAGATGATGAAACAAAAGAAATTACAGATATTAAATATGATAACTCTAATATTTACAACTTAGTAAATGGAGTGGACGCTAAGAATTCAGGTATCTTTTCAAAATTAATGAGCTCAAAAAATTATGATTTTTACGTTCAAAAATTAAATGAAATTGATAAAAACAATTCAGCTAATTTCACTTCAATAGAAACAAAATTTGTAGAATTATTTTCTCAAGGAACAGAAGAATTAATAAAAGAAAAATTATTCTAAAATGGCAAAAGTATTTAGATTAACATCAGGTCAAGGTTTAGAACATTGGGCTGATTCGCAGGTGTTAGATAGTACAGTTATCGAATCGATTTCTACAAAAGATGGAGATAACACAAGAAAAGAACCAACATCTATTCCAAGTCCTTTTGCACGTTTAGATTTAATTAGAACAGCATTTAAAATTGTTGCAGAAAATAATGATTTAACTGGTACATCTGTTCATCATAAAATGGTTTCTGATACATTAGATTTATTGGAATTATCATTTAATTATGATAATATTCCTGGTTTAAGTATTTCGTATTGGGATAAGAAAAGTCATCTTAAATTATTAACTGAATCGAATGATCCAAAACATCGTTTATATGGTGAAACCTTGGCGTTATATTTAAGTCAAGATAATGACTCATTTAATTTTAATGAGTTTAATGGATTTTATATTTTCAAGTATAATCACCAAGTTATCGGGGGGACCTCTCCAATGACTTTATTTTTTACGTCTGCCAATAATTTATTTGAAATTACAAAAGGACTGAGAATTAATAATAATGATGTCTTATTTGATAATGATTATTGTCCACTTTTCAACCGAGATGTAGAGTTTATAAAATATTTATTTAGTTTGTTTGTTCAGCATCCATTGTTAAAAAATAAAATGGTGAGTTTCTATAATTATTTAGAAGCGACTCTAAAAAAATTAAATGAAACAAATTTTGAATTATACAACGAAATTAACTTATTCACAGAAGATAACAATTTCTTATCTAATTGTAAATCGTTAACGAATGGTGTTGGAGGACAAGATGTAGAGATTTTTGGAATTCCATTAAACAAACGAAGCGGAGAAATGCCTATTGAATCTGAGTCTGAATTTTTAATTCATTCTGATCGTTTTAAAAATTTATATCCTAATCAAAAACAACCTTTAGTATTACAAAATAACTTCAATAAATCTTTGAAATATACAAGTAGTACATTCTCTTGGGATTTAAATTTTCGTGTTCCTTATGTAGATCATAATGCTTTAGAAGAAAGATCATTACCTGGAGTTATCGTTAAATATCCTTACTTAACCGTAAGTGATTTCTTAGAACCGGTAATTTTTGAATTTGATTATGCATTAAATTCAAAAGCATTTTATAATGGAATTGCAAAGAATAATGAAAATTCTGATGTAAGTTACACTTTACCATTAACCAAAAGATTTTTTGATTTTTTTACCATTGAGGATTTAATGAATAAAAAAATCAATGGTAATCCAATGCTTGAAATTACTGCATTTTCTGCAAGTGTGGAAGTCGTACTTAGAATTCCTATAAATGAAGGAAAAGATGTAATTACATTTACTAGAAAATACGAATCTAAGGAAGCTTCTTTTGATAAAGATTTAAGACCTGATTTAGTAAATAATAAAGGTGTGATTGAAAAATTGGATGCAGCAGTAGCTATATATCCGTTTGTTAAGTCAGAGTTTATTAATGAATATAGAATAGGTTTATATAAAATGAGAGATTATAATGTGAAACTAAATTATTATAACTCTAGCAATACGCCTAATCGAATTTTAGCTTCTAAGTTAAGAGGGCAAGAATTAGTTAAATCATCATATGATCTAGTAGAAAAATCATTTGAATATATTACCATTTCACAATTTGATTATCAAAATATAATTGTGCCAAAATGGAAGATTCAAAAAGCAAAAAATGATGTATATACTTTTGCAATAGATTTTGGTACTACAAATACGCATATCGAATACCAAATAAATAATTCAGAGCCAAAAGCGTTTGAAATTGTAGATAATGATATTCAATATCAATCAACTATAGATCCAGAATTTATTAATATAGGAGATGTTTCCGATGCTTTAGATATGCATGATTCAGCTATAATAATTGAATTAATGCCGGCTTTAATCAATTTAGATTCAGATTATAATTTTCCAATTAGAACAGTATTAACTCATAAAAAAGATTTAAATAAATCTGTCCCTACATTTTCATTGATGGATTATTCAATTCCATTTGTTTATCAAAAGAAAGTTATACCGTTAGATAATGAAATTAAATCAAATTTAAAATGGAATAAACAGACAAATTTAGATGTAGAAAAATATTTAGAAGAATTAATATTATTATTAAAGAATAAAGTAGTTTTTAATAATGGAGATCTAGAAAAGACAAAAATTAGATGGTCTTATCCGTTGAGTATGTCTAAGGCTCGTTTGATTAATTTAGAAAGTGTTTTTGAAAACTTGATTGAAAAACATTTTAGTAATAATGTAGAAATTGAAAAATTTTCAGAATCTCTTGTACCATTTCAATATTTAATTAAAAAACAAGGAATTGTTTCTCTGAATAAACCTGTAGCATCGATTGATATGGGTGGAGGAACAGTTGATTTGGTAATTTATTATAAAAATGAGCCACAATTAATAACTTCTTTTAAATTAGGGGTAAATACATTATTCGGCAATGGATTTAATAAATCTAAAGAATTAAACGCATATAAAGGATTTTATGAAGAGATTATTAAATCATTAAACGATAATAATAAATCTGATTTAGAATCTATTGCTGGTAATTTATTATTTAATTCAAATGATTTTACAGACTTAGCAACGTTTGCTTTTTCACTTGAAAATAATAAAGAATTAATAGAAGAAAATATTGAAATATCATTCAATAAGATGCTTTCAGCTAGTGGAGATTTAATTATTGTTTTCTTGTTATACTATTCATCAATGATATACCATTTAGCTAAAATTATGAAGCTAAATAATCTGGAATCTCCTAATGCTATAACATTTACTGGGAATGGATCAAGAATTTTAAATGTTATTGATTCTTCCAAAAAATCTAAAATTTTATCTGAATTAACTGCACTTATTTTTGAAAAAGTTTATCAACAAGATGTTGACTCAATTAAAATTGGTAGATATGATAATCCTAAAGAAATGACTGCAAAAGGTATGATTTACGCTAGTAAGGATTATAAGATAAATGATTTAAGTTTTACTTTAATTGGGGATGTTAATAACACTACTTCAGACACGTATGAAAACGTAGAAAATTATATTAGCGATGTTGAAATAGAATTTTCAAATTTCATTGATTTATTTTTTGATTTAAATAAAGATTTTAGTTTCACGGATAATTTTGAAATTTCTCAAACTCGTTTAAATGAGTTTAAATCTTTTATTAAGTCTACATCAAAAGACGAATTATTATTAGGTATTCACGAAAGAGTTAGTGAATTAAATAATCAATTAGATACTCCTATAAATGAATCTTTATTCTTCTATCCTTTAATCGGGATTTTAAACAGTTTAGCAACTCATATAATTGAAGATGATTATGAGAAATAAATATATTATAATGTTGATGGTAGTTTTTACTACCATCAATTTATATGCTGGATTTCAAATTCCAGAAAATGAACTTAAAAATGAAATTTCCTTTTTTTTAATTGAAAAATTAAATGAAAATCAAAAAAATAATAACAAATCTGATTTAGATAATGTTTTTAAAAATTTTGACAATATCATTAATAATGATAAAAAACTGAAGATAGAATATGATGAACTTTTAAAAGAGTTTAGAAAAAAAAATAGTGAGTTCAATTTTCAAAATATAGACGACTTAAAATTAGCCTTAAGAAGTGGAAATCAGCATAGAACAATTTCGAATGAAAAGGTTGAAGTTAATAGTAATGAAAATATAGAAGATAGCTCTAAAATATGGTTAACAGCATTTATTGTATTGTTATCTTTAAATATAGCTGTAATAACTTTTTTCTTGAAGAATAAGTTTGTAGATAATAAATCTGAATTAATTAATAATTCAAAAAGTGAAATGAATCAGGATAGGGTCAATTACAAAAATTCTTTAGATGATTTAAAAATATCATTAAATCAATTTAGTGATTATCTGCATATTGATTATTCAAATAATAAAATTTCTCTTAAAGAAGGTATTGTTTTTAGTAAGAAAAATATTTCGTCTAATAAAATTATTGAGGAAACAGTTATAAAAACTGAGAAAAATAATATAAATGATAAATCAATCGATGAAATTGAATCTAATATTTCAGTTAAAAAAGAGGAATCATTACAAACAGAAAAAGCTGATAATAATAATTTTTCAGAAGATTTGAAAGCAAATATTATCAAAAAATTTTATGCTAATAAATTTAACAAAAATGGATACTTTGATAATAGTTTTTTATCGACTTTCGAATTAGATAATTCAGTTTATTTGATTGAAATTGAAGAAGGAAAAGGAACTTTTAGTTTTATTAATAGTAATTACTCAATACAAAGATCTTTAAATTCACCAGAAAACTACATCAAGCCATTTTGTGATAATCAAAATGCGTTCAATCCTAAAGCGACTAAAATTGTAACAATAGAACCTGGGATTGTAATTAGAGATGGTGATATATGGAAAGTTCAAACTAAAGCTCAAATTAAATATGAATAATTTATTTACAATAATTGAAATTGGTTTAGTTGTTTTAATCATTATTCTTCAAATCAAATACTTTAATGAAACGAGAATTGCAATTGGTAAATTAAAAAGTTTTTTACCTGCAATTAATCAACTAAATATTGAAAAGTTAAAAATATCTTCTACAGATTTAGTTAAAAGAAATCCTAAAGAAATCCTAAATAATTTTAATCATTTAAAAGAAGATGAATTTGAATTTTTAGATCCAGATTTATATAACAATGAAGATCAAATAAATCTATTCAATCAAGAGACAACAGAATTAAACTTAATCTCTCCAGACAAGAAATTTGATACTTCTTTTGATGAGGTAAAGGAATCTTTAAATGTTTATTTAATAAAAAATAAAGGAACGGTTGCTGATTTTAACTTAATAAAAGATATCATCGAACGTAATGTAGATGCAGAAGACGAATATATTTCTCAGACTATAAATACTCCATTATACTTAGGTTTAATGGGGACAATGTTAGGAATTATTTTCGGATTATTTAATTTATATTTCATACAAGGAAGTGGACAAGATATTTTTGATAAAGGTATTTCGAGTTTCTTAGTCAGTGTGGCAATAGCAATGATAGCTAGTTTTTTAGGCCTTTTGTTAACTGTAGGTAATTCTGTTTTTGGGTATAAAAATGCGCATAAAATGATAGAGAAAAACAAGAATGATCTTTATACATTGATACAAACAGAATTAATGCCTTTAATCAATCAAAGTGTTTCTTCGAGTGTCTCGACATTAAAAGATGTTTTATTAAAGTTTAATGCTGACTTTGGAACGAACTTAGGTAAATTGGATAAAATGTTTGCCAAAAATTATAAAACTGTTACTGCGCAAGCTACTATTTTAAGCTCGTTAGAATCTATCGATATCAACAATTTTGCTAAAGCAAATGTAAAAGTTCTGAAAGAGTTAAAAGAAACTGTACCAAACTTAGAAAAGTTTAATGCAGCGTTAAATTCATCTGATCGCTTAATTAACAATACAGAAAACTTAAGTAGAGAAATTAATCAAATTCTTCAAAGAACAAATGATTTTAGTTTAATAGCTCAGGGAATAGATCAACGTATTGAAGAGACGCGTACAGTAATGGAATATTTAAAAACACACATTTCTAAATTTGAATCTAATGATGAATTATTGATGAAATGGGTGATGAAAGCAGATGATTCAATGTCTCGTACTGTTACTGAATATCAAAAATTAATTGATACACAAAAAGAAGGGATTAAGCAAATGACAATGAAAGAAGCTGAATTGTTAGAAAAAGCTTTTGAAGAAAACCGTTCTTATTTTGCTAATCTAAAATATCTTGAAGATTTAAAGGATTCGAATAATCAATTAGCTGATAAATCGAATGCAATAGCTGAAATTAAGTCAGAGTTAGAAGCATTTAAGATTTTCTTTGATCGAACGAATTCTACTTTAGAAAAAAGTAATGAACTAGCTAAAGAATCTAAAATAACTTTAGAAAAAACATCTGAAACAATTCATAATTCTGCACAAGTAATAGAAAAATCTGCACGAGCAGTAGAGTCTATTCCTAATCGAATTAAAGTGGACGTTATATCGGATATTTTTAAAAACCCCTTTAAAAAGAAGAAAATAAATGGCTAAAAAAAAGGATCAGGGAATGTTCTGGGTTAGTTTCTCAGATTTAATGACCAGTTTGTTTTTTATTGTTTTAGTCTTGTTTGTCATCACCTTTATTTCTCAACAAAAACAAGTTGAAGATTTGCAGAAAAAACTTGAAGTGTATGATATGGTTGAACGCAACGTAAAACCATTAAAAGAAAATAGTAATCTTTTTAAGTATGAAGAAAATTACAAACGTTTTGTTTTAAGTTTTGATGTAAAATATACTTTAGCAAGGTATAAAATTGAGGAAGGAGATATTGATAATTTTTCATTAACTGCATCCAAAATTAAGGAAGCGGGGGTTGAATTAAAAAAAATTATTGATCAACTTGAAGTTGAAAAACGAAATAATCCTAATTTTCAAAATGTATCCTATATCGTCATTATTTCGGGTTATGCTTCAAAACTTTTAAAACCTGAATTAGATAAAGATTATGAATTAAGTTATTTAAGAGCTTTAAATCTTTGGAAATTTTGGTTGGTCAATGGGATCAATTTCGAAGACGAAAAATATAACGGATTAATCGATTTACAAATTTCTGGAAATGGTTGGGGTGGAGTAGGTCGACATCAATATACGATTGATGATATGTCGAATAAAGAGCAAATAAATCAATTTTATCATACCGAAACGAAGAATCAACGTTTCATCATTCAAATTGTACCTAAAATTACTAATCCAGAAAATGAATAAAATAGCTATATTAATAGGATGCCTTTTAATTTTTGGATGTTCAAAATCTGGAAGAAGAAATCATCATACACCGAATCATGAATCAGCTTTTGTAGAAAATAATGAAAGTGAAATATCACCTGTTGTTATTCCAGAAGTTAAAGAAATAGTCTCGAAAGAAGAATTAAAACCCATTAGAAATGAGATTGTCTTGCCTTTTGAAACAGACGGAGGAGTGAAAATTGTAAATATTAAAGTTAACAACATTCCTTTAGATTTTATTTTTGATACAGGAGCAAGTTTAATTTCTATTTCAGAGACAGAAGCAAGATTTTTAGTCAAACAAGGAACTTTGACTGAGGAGGATTTTTTAGGCGTTCAAGAATTTATTGATGCCAATGGTGATGTGTCTGAGGGTTTACTAGTCAATCTAAGAGAAATAGATATTGAAGGCTATAAATTATATAATGTAAAAGCTTCTATTGTTCAGAATGCTAATGCTCCATTGCTCTTAGGGCAATCACTTTTAGAAAAATTTGCTCAAGTTACCATTGATAATAGAAATGAAAAAATCTTATTAAAATAATGAGAATAGTTTTAATTGTCTCTCTCATATTATCGATTATTTCTTGTCAATCCAAAAGTTCTAAACGAAATAAAACTGATTATTCACAAAAAGAAAATACCCAAAATATTTCTGTTGAGAAGAATAGAAAGCCATCTTTATCTTCTGATTCCTATTTTGTGTTTAAAGTAATTGATGGTGATACTTTCTATTGTTATGATTCAAATAATAATGAATTAAAAGTTCGACTTATAGGTATTGATACTCCAGAAACAAGAAATCGTTTCAAGAAGAAGAAAGGATATTATGGTGTTGAAGCTAAAAATTATTTAACAGAATTAATTCTAAATCAATCAGTTAAATTAGAATTTGATTTAGATAAATACGATCAATACAACCGAGTATTAGCTTATGCTTACTTGGATGATAAATTTGTTAATGCAGAGTTAGTAAAGAACGGATTCGCTAGAATAATGACCATTCAGCCAAATTCAAAATACGCCGAATTATTTTATGAACTTCAAGTTAGAGCCAGAGAAAATAAAATAGGACTTTGGGCTGTAGAAGAATATTAAATATGAAAAATACAAATCGTTTTAATTTAAGCAATAAAAATATAAAAAGTTTATTTTTAGTCAATAGTATTGTGCTTTTTATTGCTTGTTTACCAATGCCCTATGGATTTTATCCATTTATTAGAACAGTAGTTTGTTTGATTTCAATTTTGATAATTTACAATTACATTCAAAAGAATAAATCATTTGATCAAATCATTATTTTAGGATTAATAGCAGTTCTTTTTAATCCACTCTTTCCAGTATTTTTAAATAATAAATTTATATGGATTTTGGTTGATTTAGGACTAGGTTATTATTTCTATAGATTATATAAAAAAGTTAAATAAGGATTGGTAATTAACCTTTAATCAATATAATATATAATTTTAAATGAAAAAACAAAATAAAGAGGTATTCTGGATTAGTTATGGAGATATCATGACAAGTTTATTCTTTATTATGTTAGTTTTATTTGGGCTTTATCAAATGAGAGTCTCAGCTAGTCTAAATGAATTAAAAGAAATTAAAGAAATTCAATATGCATTAGAAAATTTAGATAAGCGATATTTTAAATTTGATGAAAAAAATAAACGTTATAAGCTGAAAACTGAGGTTAATTTCAAAAGTAATAGTTATAACATTTTAGACATTCCTTTTGAAAAAAGATTATTATTAAAAGAAGCGGGTAAAAATATTTATGATTTAATGTTAAAATTGAATCAAGAAAATCCAAATGTAAATTATTTACTTGTTATCGAAGGAAATACTCAACGTTCAATGAAAAATCATTTATTAAGACCGACTGATGGTTATCGTCTGAGTTATAATAGAGCATTAGCTTTAATGTATTATTGGCTTATAAGTGGGTATGATTTTAGGAAATTAGATAATTGCGAATTATTAATAGTAGGTAGTGGATATTTCAGCAAATCAAGAGAAGAAAATGAAGTCGAAAATCGCAAATTTACAATCCAAATAACACCTAAAATTGGTGAATTTTTAGAAAAATAGTCTATACCAAACCCCTTGTATTCGCAAGGGGTTTTTTATATTTTTTGGTTTACTGCCATACTTCCAGAAGGTCATGTAAGATTTCGATGGTACAATGGGACGAGAGGTTCAATTCAAAGTACCGGTCTTTTCTCCCGTATCGAATCAGTTTTTTTGATTCGGGAAGAAGTTTTAATTGATGGGCGCTGTGATTGATATGGTCCACATAATGCTTTAGGGTATGTTCGCGGCATGTGGTTCCTACCATTTCGGAGGATAAGTCCCTTAATAAATGATCAACGTTAACTGTTATGCGGCCTTTGTTTTTTTCCATTCGTTTGTACAGAAAATGTTCTATGATTTTAGGGATTAGACCATAGTTCCAATCCATCTGATGTAAGGCAAAATATTGCACATTGGGGAAGAGGTGATGGGCTATAAGGCCATTCGATTCTAATCCAATGATTTCTGGAATATCGCCACAATGCGTTGGTCGGTTATCCAAGAATACCCGATTAATGATGGGGTCAGGACCTTCTTCTTCCTCGTATGGAGGTTGTATTTGGTACAAATTGTACACATTCCATTCGCGCTCTTCAAATGGTATTTCTTTTCGGTAAAGAGAAACATACTTGAAAATCCCTTTGCACAAGCAGATGGGTTGATCTGCTGTCATTTGGTTGATCTCGATGAAGTAGGTGGATTTCCCTTGTCTTTCTTCGAGATGAACGGTGTACGTTGCTTCAGGATCAGGAGTCCCTCGCATGGCGTAGCGTTCAAAGGAACGAAACGAATGGACAATTTTGGTTTTTAGGGTTTGGGCCTTTCCAAAATCAATGGGATCCGCTTCTGCAGGAAATTGATAATGGTAATGATAACGCAATACATTCTCTACATATTTGGTCTCGAATTGTAAATAATCCATGATGAATAAATCCTCTTTGTTCATGAATTCGCGGTATTTTAAAAATAATGTTTCTTCAGGCGCCGAGGGATTATAGATTTTAATCAATTCGTTGACACGGTCCAACAACATTAGAAATTGGCGTGTATCGGTATCGTATCCTTGGGATTTCAAGTAATGAAAGATGTAACGGGTTGGAATTTTTAAAAATAAAGGTTCTTGATCGTATAACATCAAACAAATTTTGCGAACCATTTGGTCGTATAATTTCTTTTTTTTGGCTTGATCCCATGGCCATAGTTCCACTTCGGCTTCTTTGGGAAACAGGTGGATGGTTTTGTTTTCACTTTCTTTATAGACTAGCACCAATTGAATAATGGCTAAGGTTTGAGGGTCTGTTTGAATCATCAGGTATTCCACATTGTCCTCTACTTCTTGGGCTTTAAACATGAGCAATTGACGTTTACGGAACAAGAGATTCATGTCTGAGCTCATGATTTGTTGTACATATGGATCTTGGGCATGTGCCTCTGAGGTTAACTGATGATACAATCCATCGGCAATTGTATTTTGACCTTGTACCAATCGCACGGCAATGGTCTGCTGATGAATTGGAAAAGTCTCCAAGGCATAAGGGGTTTCATATTTTCTAACCCCTTCATAAGGTGTCATTTTGTAATTGACATATCCACAAGAGAAGTGGGCATGTTGTTTTTTTTCGAATAAGATGTTAGACATGGCATAAGATTAAAATTTAAAAAAATCCCTCTCGAAATTCGAGAGGGAAAACAGCATAGCATCGTATAAATTCATTCGGAAGAAATTCATTCGAGGGATGTATCCTTCCTATTGTTCCTTCTTATGTTCACATTTCAAAGGTAGATCATTTTGTTCTGGCCCATACAAGTGATCCAATTGATCGGCTAAGGCCATGATTTCCTCTTTGCGCTTTAAGGGAGCAAGCCATTCTTCGGGAATGGATTCGTACCCGTATTTTAGAGCTGCTAAACCTCCTGTGATGGCAGCATTGGTATCTGTATCCCCACCATACGAAATGGCTTTTAGTACCGCCTCACGGTACGAATTGGTTGATAAGAAACTATGAATGGCAATTTCAAGGGATCCCACCACATAACCATTGGGATCAGCATCAATTGGTTTTTTCTCATATTCTTCTTCAAAGAAATTCCCAAAGACATCACCAACATTCAATAATCCCACACATATCTGAATTTCATTCAAATAGTCTTGAGGGGTGAATGTTTCGCGGTGATGGACAATTTTTAGGGCCAAATCCATGTAAATGATTGCGCTATGAATGGCGATGGAATGGGCATGTGTACATGAAGTTACTTTTTCGCAAATGGCATAGACATCTGAGAATAAGCGATTTTGTACAAACGGCAAAAGCGGTAGAATGCGCATCAATGCCCCATTACCATTTGATCGGATATCGTTTGGTCCACACGTACTGGCATCTCCCGTCTGGTCGAATTTGGTAATGGCTTTTAAAATGGTATTGCCAATATCGAATACTTCACCATCAGCTGTCCAATGGCCTTCGTGCAGCCATTGGCTGTATAATTTCATTAAGCGTGTGGTCGTTGGTGTACCCCCCAGTAAAAATTCGGCCGTACATAAACTCATGGCTGTATCATCGGTATAAGTTCCCACTGGTTTTCCCCATGTACCAAATCCCGTCAAACGGTGAGGTTCATTTTGATAATTGGAAGCAATGGCTTCCATATCCAATTCGTTTGCTGCTTTAAATTCCACTGGAGCTCCTAATGCATCTGCTGCAGCGATTCCTAATAAGATATGTTTTGACATCTGATTCATCATAAGTGTGTTTTTTCGTTGTTTTTTAAAATAAAGGGGAATTTCTTCCCCTTCAGGTTTAAGTGTGTTAGAAAATCTTATTCGTCTTCAGAGAAATAAGATTTGGTTTCATTTCTTGAAATGCTATCGTAAAATCGAATTCGCGATGCACTTTCCTGTTCAAACATGGATTGAATGCCTGGTTTAGTTTTCTGAAAACGTAAGGTATTTTCAATGGATAGTTCATTTGAAATGCCTTGGATATCATGATCCGTTCCGATGTAGGTAAAGGTCCAATGCTGTTGGGATAATTCTTCAATCATCTTTTTCAACTCTTTGCCACAGTATTCTACGGATGCGTTTTCCATCCCATCTGTAAAGATGCTCACCAAAACATGGGTTTCATCGGATTCCCCCATTTGTCTTTTGATGGAATGGATTCCAGCTGCCAACGCATCAAAAAGAGGAGTTCCTCCATTGGGACGATAGGCCTCTGCATTCAATTCCTCCAATTGGTCGATGGGTGCCTGTTCCAAGTGAAATTGAATGTGGTTGGTGTTGAAGGTCATCCATGTGATGTCGTGAATTTGATTTGGGAATTTTTTTGCCGCATTTTTGATGGTTTGTACAGTTTCATTGAATCCCGAAATCATTTCTTTTTCGATGGAGTGCATGGATCCACTTTCATCTAAAATCAATAGATTTTTAACAATTATTTTTTTCATGGGTTAAGGTTGGTTTTAAGGTTAATTTCATCAGGTGAATAAGCTTTTCAGTTTTCACGATGGTGTATCCTATGGAATTCAGGGTTTGAACAATATCTTCATCTGACGTCCAATCGATGGCGTAGGGGATATGTTCCGGATGTGCTTCCAAGTCTTCCAATCGTTCTCTGATTTCTTGCCATAAATCATGATCCAAGTTCGTCCAATAGCATTTGATATTGGCGATTAGGTCTTTATCGTTTTGGTACTTCATGGCTTACAGTTCATACCATCCTAACGATAATATTCGAAATAGTTTGCCCCATTTCTTTTTAAAATTGGCTTCAAAAGCTTCGTATGATCCGTCGTCCCAGTGGTGGTTATTTTTCATTGTGTTTCGGTTTAAGTTCGGTTAGTATTCTTTTGATTGTATTCCAGCATCATTTGTTTTATGCTTCTGGTACAAATGTAATATCAATGTGTGCAATATATTTTCCTACATTTCATTTTTAAGCCATTAGGCTAAATTTTTTATATAAATTTCGATGTTGTTGATTTCATAATAATCCTTCTTCGTTTGGTTGAATGCGGGATATTGTTCTGCCAAATATTTGATGTGACAACAGGGATCAAATTCATAATCAAAATGATTCCCTACGGTAATGGGTTCATCATTCAATTCGATGTAATTGTATTTGACTCCATAAGCAAACATCAGGTTACAGTAGATGGGGTACCAATAATCATAAAATTCTTCTGTTGTGGTGTCCAAATGATCCACGGCCATAAATTGGTCTTTGTAGAAGATAATTTCGTCCCCATACGTTTTACGCGCGAGGTAAAACAAATGGCGTTTATGATAATGGGTAATGGGCTCGTATATAGGAAATTCAATCGTTTTATGAAATTTTTTCTCTAATTTTCGAGCCAATTTTTTAATGGCTTTTTTGTTTTTCAACGTGGTTCTCCAATCCTTAGGGATGGCTTTTACACCATAATAGATGCCCGCGATGGCTCCCGTAAAGGTGATGGTTTCCGACGGATGATGTTTTGCTGTTGCAGCTTCTAAAACGGCTTCTTCATAACTTTCTGTATTCATAAAAGCATGAAGGCATTGTTGAATCATCAGCAACGTATCATGGGGGTAGAAGTAATCTTCTACCGGTTGGTTCAAAAACTCTGGATCCGCCAACCCTTTAAAATAATCGTAATTGGCTTCACAAAAATTCATGGCGACTTGTTGCAGTTCTTTAAACGCGACGTTTTTGTTTTTAAAGCGCAGCAAATGATGGATGAATTGGTAACATAAGGTAAAGCAACGAATGTTATATTCTTCACGGGTAATCGGTCGAAAACTTTGACCAAAGAATCGAAAGCGATCATCAAACTTTTTCTTCAATAAAGGTAAGATGATGGGTACTAATCGAATCATGTCGCTGGCAATCAAATGAGGTTCGCTTAGGGCAGGGATTTTCTTAAAATCTTTTCCTCCTTGAACGTCGTAAATCACTGATGATAAATGTTCGTTGATGGTTTTCAGTGATTTGGTTGACGTTACCCATTTTTTTTCTTGCAAATTTTGGTGGTACTGGATGTACAATTGGTTCCAATCCTCTTCTCCAGAAATTAAAAATTCAGCGGTATAAAGCGCTAGCGTGGCGTTTAATGAATAGGATTGGGATTCCTTATCCGAACTGATGGTACGGTATTCTTTTAAGCGTGCGGCATAAGCATCTGCAGCCACTAATCCAAATAGTAAATCGTGTCCTAAGTTTTGCATGGGGTTTAGGTTTTGTAATTCGCAATGTTGTTTCTGAACAATGCAAATTTACCGTGGAAGTCGGAAAGGAATTTTCCATGGTGTAATTTCCATTAAAAGCCCATCCGAAGATGGGCTGATGTTCGTTCATTCACATTCAAAAATCACCGTGATGGTGATTACGCTGCAATAGTACTTCAAAAGTGTGCAGTTTATCTTCAAGGATAATGAATTCATAAAAAAAAGCCCATCATTTGATGGGCTTTTTTATTGATATTTTTCAAATTGTTTTAAGATTCGGGATTTGATTTTTTCGCGTAAAGCAACAGGTTTTATGACCTCAATTTGTTCCCCATAGCCTAGAATCCATTGTTCTAATTCGTAGTTGGGTACGAGTTTAACGGTGATCGTTGATTCGTGTTCTTTGATGATTTGACTTTCATCAATGGGGGTATTTTTTAGATAATTCATTAAACTTTGGTCCACCTTTAATTCGATTGGAATAGGCACTAAATTTTCGTTTATGGTAATTCCTAGATTATGTTTGAACCATGTCTCCGGATTGATGGTTTTGGATTTGGGATAATATTTTTTCTCGTGATTGACCTCAATGGATAAAATACGGTCCAACGCCAAGCAAGGGTAAGGAACTTTGGCTTTGCTGTCGTGATTAAAGCCGTACACATACCACATGTGTTTGTGCTCTTTGATGAAATAGGGTGAAATGTTATAAAATTTCTTATTCTTGTTGAATCCTTGGTACCCTATTTTTATTACTTCGGCATTTCGAATGCATTTATACAATAGATCGATGTATTGTTGGATGCGTTCGTCAAACTTTTTGGGTTCGTCAAAAAAAACAATGGTTTCTAAGGTATTCTTCTCATCGGTGGCATGATCAATCGATTGTTTTAAGCGGGTATTCAATGTTTGGATCCATAATAAATTTTGAATCGATTTTTTGGTTTTAATCAATGCTTGAAATTCTTTTAACTCGGCTAAATCTTCTTTGGAAATGATATCATTTTTGATGGAAAGGCTTACATTTTTATAATAGTAATACGTTTCTTTTCCGATTCGACCTTCACCAATTTCTATGGGGTATTGCACCCCATTGACCAAACATTTCTTTTCGCGTAGAGCGGTGATGTAATTGTAAACCGTTTTAATGTCGACGTTTAATTTCTGTGCCAACAATTTTTTCGTGTTGGATGTTCGATCTTTCTTTAGGAGTTCTTCCAAATAAATTAATTTGTCTTGTTTGGTTTTTAAATCTTTTACCATTTATGCTAAAGCTTCATGAATAACTGCTAATTCCTCTTTTGTAATTCGATTGGTGAAAATACCTGTCGTTTCATTTTGACGCATCCCACGAACGAATAAATAAATCACTCCTCCAAAATGTGTGTCATAGTCATAGTTTGGCATTCGTGATGCTAAGTATTTGTCTAACGCATACGTATAGATGGTGTATTGTAAGTGGTAGTTGTTGATACGCATGGCTTCCAATACATTCGGTCGAATATAATCTTCCACTTGGTTGCCTAAGAAATTGGTTTTCCAATCCAGAATATAATATTTTCCTTCATGCTCGAACACTAAATCGATTAACCCGTTGAGCATTCCGTAATAGTCTTTGGTATCGATTAATGAAAAGTCTAAATCATCACGTTTAATATCTTCTAATTTTGAAAGATTCAGTTGGTTTGCTCGGATGTCAAACTCCAATTCGTTGATTTTATTGGTGTTGGAAACATCAGCCAATGTAATCGATTTTCCATCGATGTTGATTGGAGTTTGTAAGACATGTTGAATAAATAAAGGAAGTTGTTTTTCGTAAATTTCCTTTTTATTCGGTGCAAATTTTCTGATGGCATTCTGAATAATCTTATCCCATTGGTCTTGGTTGGTAAAATCAATGTATTCAAACAACTGGTGAATCAAATTACCCGTGGTTGTCCCTTTTACTAAATCTTCAAAAATAAATTTTTCGTACGATGCTTCATCGTATTCCACCTCATTGTACATGGCTGCAAAATGGCCATGGTTACCACTTAATCCACTGAACGACATTTTACGGTATTTGGCGTCAGCAATCGTTAATGCAGGGACAGGTATTGGATTAATGTTTTGTGATTGTTGTGTTATATATTTTCGTTGTGTTTCTTTAAATGAAAAGTTTGGAAATTTTTCTTTATGGAGTTGAAGATATAGTCCATTCATTTTTTTATCTCCTTTACTTGATGTTTTTATTTTTCCTTTTGAATAAGTAAAAATGGCATATTTAGCTCTGGTTACTGCAACATAAATCAAACGTCTTATTTCTTGTTTACTTGCATCAGTAAACAATTTATTATTATAAGCTGTGTTTTTATAACTTATGTCATAATTATAATTAGAACCATTATGATATTTATAAAATTGAGCGTAAGAGTTTTTAATTGACTGATTAATATCGTTAGTAAATACATAATCAAATTCTAACCCTTTACTTTTATGAATCGTCATTAATTGCACGGCATTCTCATCAGTTTCTAAACGAGTGATGAATTCATCATCATCTCCAATATTATTTTGTTCTATTTTTTGAATTAAATCTGAAAAGCTATAATTATTTCGGGTCTGTATGTGCTGTAATTGTTCTGCAATTTGGTTACAATTTGCCCAAAATTGTTGGTGATTTTCTATATGCTGAATGGCATTATGATTGATTTTAAAATCTTCAAAAATTGTTTTTAACGTATCGTATATCCCTTTCTCATTCGCTAGAATAGAATAGTTATAAAATTGATTAATTAACGGCGTCAAATCTAAATTTTGGATAAAATCAACCGAATAATTAAACACCTGATGATTTAAAAATAATAATATGTCTACTTTTTTTCTATGTTCGATTGCCCTAACGATCGTTTTTATAAAATTAAATTCAGCTGATCTGAAAATTTTATCTTCATTGACAATCACAGAAGGGATTCCTTGTTTAATTAATTCATTTTTAAATTTGTATAAATCTTTATTGTTCCTAGATAAAAATGCAATTTGATTTGGTTTAATTTTACCCTCAGAAGAATCAGAATTCTCTCCATAAGTTAATAATGAAAGAACATCTTTAGCGATTGTTTCTAAATCTTCAAATTGATTCACAAAAAACGCGTTAGTTTGATTTATTCCATCATAGATAAATGTTACATCGTCTTGATGAAATGAATCTACGGGATGGTGTTGAATTGCATTTTCTTGTGTCGCAAAATAGAAAGGATTGTACCCATCATATGTATTGTTATCATCAAAAAGTTGATTATAAGCTTTAACTAATGGTTTCGATGACCTATAATTCTTGTTTAAAGAATAGTGATTTTCGATATCATTTTTTGCTTTTAAATAGGTGTTTATATCAGCATTTCTAAAACTGTAGATTGCTTGTTTAGGGTCGCCAATGTAAAAAACGATGTGTTGATTATGATGAAAAATTGTTTTAAAAATATGATATTGATTTGCATCCGTATCTTGAAATTCGTCAACAAATAAAGCTTTGTATTTATTATTCAAACATTCAATAACAAAATGTGCTGTTTCTGCTAAGTTTTTAATAATGGCATCAAATGAGAATATATTAAACTGTTCTATTTGTTGTTCTATCTGATGATTGGAATTAAATTTAATTATAGCATTAAAAACAAATTCTACATTTTTAGTTTCCTTTAATTCCTTTAACTTTTTTTCTAAATTATTATCTAAAGGACTTAAAACATTAGAATAATACGCTATGTATTCATCGAAATTAAATAATTTAGAATCGCCTTTGTTTTTCAAAAAATCGTTTAAATTTTGAATCGATAATATCGGTGAACTTTCATTTCTTTCAATATCTGAATTATAGTTGGAGAATTTGATTTCTAATATTGAAGCAATATCCTCTAAAGAAAGATTATACAATTCTTTTCGAATAAATTTAATACTTTCTTGTGTATAAAATTGTCCTAAATCTTTCACCAACTCCTTCCCAAACGCTTCCCCCGTTTCAAATGCAAATTCACCTAATGTACGTTGGCAGAATCCATGAATGGTGAAAATGTTTAATTCATCCAATTGGTTGATGGCTTTTGCTAAATTGTCTTTTGCTACCTCACAATTTCGATCCACGACATCTTTTAATTGTTTAGGATCAGGTTGAAATGATGCATCCGTTGCATAACGATAGGCTTGTCGGATAAAGGCACGCACGCGTTGTTGTAATTCGGCTGTTGCAGCTTCCGTAAAGGTTACCATCAAAATTTCTTTCGGTAGCATGCCTTGTTCGACGATTAATCGTACGGCCATAACGGCCAATGAAAAGGTTTTTCCCGTTCCAGCACTGGCTTCAATTAAATTTTTCCCCTCAAGAGGAGTCGTTAAAACATTAAACGATTTTATTTTGGTTGCATTTTGAGTTTCCATCATTTTAGGCGTTCATTAGGTTAAAAATTAGGTTATGATTCTGAATAAAGCGTTGAGTTAGTGCTTCATTCTCTTCAAAAATGGGTTTACCGATGGTCTGTGCTACATACTCACTTAAATAGCTATCGTTATCCAAATTAGATTTAAGCGTTTCAAAATCTTCTATTTCTTCCAATTTAAATGGCATATAAAATGGATTCAATTCTTCCGATAAATAATGTTTCAATAGATCTTCAATCGATATGATTTCGTTCACAATTGCTTTATTAAATGGATCAATTTCAACGGTTTTATCTGTTTTATAAATCAAAGAAGATTTCTCTTGATCTAAATCCAATAGGATGGACTTGATTAACCATTCCAATTTGTATTTATTCTTATTGGTTGAAAGAATAGGGAAAATCAATTCCTCATCGTAAAGATTGATTTTACCTTTGATGGTGTATGTCGTTGCATCCCATTTTATCTTGTATTCTACTTCCTTTTCTTGAATAGTTTTGCCTTTCGTTTTCTCGTAAAACGTTTGGACGACTTCCTCGTATTTATTCATCGCTTGATCGGCGTAATAAACTCCTAATTGATTCAATGGCAACTTGCCTTGTAACTTGAATTGGCGTAGCTCTTGTAATTTCTCTTCAAGAGATAAGTCAAAATAATTTTTAGGATGGCTAATGAAATGGTCTCGAATTGCCCAATCTATTAATGCATCGGTTTCTAAAATTTCATGATTCGATAGCTCATTGCTTTTCTCGTTGATATAAATCCCTAATTTTTTGTTGTAAAAATGTTTGAACGAATCTTTGAAGAAATCAATGAAGTTCTTCATTGGGATTACAACTTCTTTCGGATGCTCTTTAGACACAGGTTCTAATGTTTCCAGTCCTTCTAATATTGTTTTACTTAATGAATGATGTTGAGTATAACTGTATAGTGCATTATGATCTTGGTTGTATTTTGTACTGAATCCATGCAAAGGATGATGCGTCACTATTAATTGGTTGTTGGTTAAATCCATCAATTGCTCCAATACAATACTTGGAGGTAATTCTTTATTGTTCTTTGGCGAATATGAATTGTAACTTAATAACAACAGTTCTTTGGTTTGCAAGATGATTTGCAAAAAGTTGTATTTGTCTTTTTCTTTTCTTGAATTGGCTTTATGCTCTGCATGGTGTTGTAACAAATCAAACGATAACGCTTGATCATGACTTGGATAATTGTTATAATTTAATCCTAAAACGGCTGAAACTGTTGAAGGAATTACTTGTGTATTTTTCAATTCGGTAAAGGTAATCCCATTGGTATTTGGTCGAACCACGGATGGAATTTCAGCAAAATAACCTTTCAACATCGATAACCACGTCCTGAAAGCCAATTGTTCATTGTTTTGGTTTTGCAATTGGTTGATGAACCCTAAAAAGTTAGTGATGTAGGGATCAGCTTCAACTTGTAAAAATGTTTCAATGAATTGATGGGTCGTATCTATCCATTGTTGAATATTTTGTTCTTGATCAAAAATCATTTTGAATTCCATTAATTTTCGGACAAAATATTCTAAAGCCATCAATTGATTGTATCCAGCACCTTCGGTCGCATCAATTAATTCGTGGGTTTGATTGTAGGTTTCATCCCCAATTAAACTACCTAAAATCAAACGTTCTAAACCTTTTTTCCAAGAAATTAAATCCAATTCAATTGACGAATCCCCTTCGTAACCGTAGCGGATATTGGCGATTGAAATCCAGTGACGGATGGCATCAAAATCACTAAAACCAAATTTTTGAGCAACGTTCGGCATTTGAATGATGCCCATTAATTCTTCAGGATTTAGTTTGTCTAAATCGTATTTTAAAAGTGCTTCTAAGGCATGTAATGATGTATTTTGCTGATAGGTATATTCCCCGAAAATACGGTATGGAATTTTAGCTTCTTCGTTCGAGAAAAAGTAATGAATCGCAGGAATATACTGTTTGATGTCATTGCAATATACTGTGATCTCTCTTGATTGATGCTCTTTGTTTTGTTCAAATCGTTTGACCAAATGATTAAATAACCCTTCGACCTCGCGGTATGGCGTATAATGCCCATCAATCTTCAAGGTTTGATCTGGAATAAACGCTGTGTTTTTTCCCTTGAGCAAATTTTGAATTTGAGTTAGTGCAGTTGAAGAATCATCCATCATTTCCTCCATTTCTATAAAATAGGGTTGAGGTAAATGGGCTTCAATAATTTGTTGATTCCCTTTCCATAACGTGGCTAAATGGTTAGCGTCAGCATTTTTAGGTGTTGCTAATTGATGGATATTCACCTGAATTCCATGGCTTAAATGATTTAAAATATCCAACTGTGCCACAGAAAGCGTTTCTGTTCGAACGACATGTACTGTGGGGATTTTAGTTTTTAGATCCTTTAAATCTGATGATTTAATTTGCGCATAAATTTCAAACTCATCGTATAGGTTTGCATTTATTATTTTCGCTCTTACAATTTTCCATAAAGCCAATTGCCATTTTTCATCATTTGAATCTTCTTCATTAAAATTCAACACCTCTTTTTCCCAATTCATCACAATCGAAGGTTGAAACTTGATATAATTTGAAAATAACCCATACATCTTCTGCGCTAATCCAAAACGTTTTGAGGCATTGTTTTGATAATAATTGGTCACTTTAGGAAAAGCGTTTTTATCCAGTTCATCTAATGCATCAAAAATAAATGATGTCGTCTGCGTAGGAGAGATGTAGCTCGATGTAAATGTATCGGGCTTGATGGTATGGAAAATCAGTTGCGCAAAGTCATTCCAATGCTTGAAGCTTAAATTTGCTGCAATACCATTGGCGTCTGCTAATTGCTCTTTGATGTAATTTTGTGTAATGCTGTTTGCGCCAACGATGAATTCCGGCTGAAAAATGGATTGTGTACTATTTTTAATATCAAGGGCTAATTGTGCGATTAACGATTGATACGAAGGGCTGTGATAAATTTTCATTTAGTTTTGGTTTAGGCGTTCAACAATTCCAGAAACACGATTGATTTTACGATTGATTCCATCCGTTAAAACTTGATCAGTCGCATGAACAATGATTTCTTTTTTTGCACGAGTGATTCCTGTGTAAATCAATTCTTTGGTTAAAATTTTACTTTCATTTTGAGGTAAAACCATTAAGACGTGATTAAACTCTGAACCTTGGGATTTATGGATCGTCATGGCATAAACGGTTTCGAGATCGTTCAATAATGCGGCGGCAACTTCTTTAATTTCATTATCCATTAAGAAATAGGCTTTTGGAATCCCATTTTCCACGCGAATAATCCCAATATCACCATTGTACAATTCCAATTCGGGTGTGTTTTTCGTAATTAAAATTGGACGATTGTGGTATAAAACCTGATCTGTACGAATTAATTTCTTACTTTTTAAAGCGGTTTCGATCAATGCATTGTAGTGATAAACACCGTATTTCCCATTTCGAACGGCACATAAAACACGTACATTATTTAACTTTTCTAATGCAATTTTTATATCAGCTTCATTGATGTAATCTTCGTAAAGCCCGATCATACGATTCAAATCGATTTCGTCATAATTTGAATGGATTGCTGCAAAATCATTTGCAGTCGTTTGATGATCTCCTTGTTTAAATTTTAAAACCCCATCTAAATCTTCCTCTAAAACTGCAGCACTTAATAATCCGATTTGACTATCCGAAGTAAAACGTCTGCTGATTTCTAAACCTGTTATTTTACCGGTCAATGGATTTTTGGGATTAGAATTCAAGTATTGCATATTTATGGGATACGTCGATAATTTTTGATTCACTAAATCGATAAATTCTTTCGAAAATTGGTTTACCGTTTTATATTCGTTAGATTTTATACTCTCGCATAAATCCTTTAACAACGAACCTGCTTCAATAGAAGATAATTGATTTTGATCGCCAAGAATAATCACTCTTGTTCTATTTTCATCAATGGCTTCCATTAATTTTGTAAACAAAGGCACATCAATCATCGAAGCTTCATCCACAATAATGACATCATAATCCAATGGATTACTAGTATTGTGTTTGAAATGGTGTGAGTTAGGAATATATCCTAGCAAACGATGAATGGTTGATGAAATGGGAGGGGTGATTTTATCCATCAACAACTTTTGATAGATTCCATTCGCACTTAACGTTTCTTTCATACGTGCAGCGGCTTTTCCGGTTTGTGCCGTCATTGCAATTTTCAAATCAGGTTGTTCTTGCTGAATGATGTATAAAAGTTTAGCGATAGTCGTTGTTTTCCCTGTTCCTGGACCGCCCGTTAAGATTGAAAATTGCTGAATATATCCATTGATTGCCCCCACAAATTGCCAATCCACAGGATTTGGTTGTAAGGAAATAGTTTCTAAATCTTGATCATAAAGAGAGGCATCAATTGTTAATTTTTCAATCAATTGATAACGTTCTGTCTGTTTGTCATCACTTATTTTTTGAAAACGTTGAATCGTTTCTAAAAATCTACTTTCGTAGTTGAAATATTTATAGCAATAAAATTTATTGTTTTGAATGATAAACGGTTTAATGTCTGATGGATCATTTGAAACCAATGGAGATGACATTACACGATTTGAATCCATAGGATATGGTTTTAAATCATCAATGGAATGTATTGTATCAATATCAAAACAGATGTTTCCATCCTGTAAGGATTTATGGGCCCAATAGGCAAAAGGGTATAGGGTATCGTCTTCCCAATAGGAAGCGAATTGTTGGTGAATATTCATCGTTTTTAAAGTAAAGTTTAGCGTGGGTTAATTTAGTAAAAAATCTTATAACCTATATTGTGATATTTTTCTTGTTTTTCTTGAATTTGGAAAGGATGATGGTTCTTTTATACTCGTCATTGAAGAAATCTAACCATTCATAGCAAGGCCAGACCGAATCGCTAAATATACTCAGTGCACGTTCCAATACCAATGGAGGCATTGGAATTTTATTTTCTAAAGCATTTTGTTGAATGGACTGAAACAAGCGGGCGTTGGGATTGGTAAACTCTGTCCAATTATCTCCTATGCCTTCTGCTGTATCAATTAATACAACGCCTTTCGGGTTGATTTTATTTTGACGGTATAAAATTTCAAATGTGATGGCCGCTTCACCAGCAATGTGTAACAATGAGATTTGTTTATATTTTGGAGGATTCACTACCGTATTTTCTTGGGATTCGTCCCATTCGAATACCGACCATAGGGCAAAGGGTTGCACCATTTCTCCCTTGAAACGTTGGTGGATAAAATCCATTTTCAAACGTTTTTTTTCATGGGGTGTCAAAGTCAATTCCGGTTGATCCCCTGATGGATTAAGTTCGTGCATGTCAATTTCTTTTGAACCGATCAATTGGTATCCTGGTGGAATTAAATCATTCTTCAAGGCGTTATACAATTGGTCTTTGCTCATTGAATAATCCACATGAACAAAACTTTTACTGAACTTGTGCATAAGCTTAATTGCCGTTCCGTCAATTCCCGATGCGGGATAGAAGATACTGTTATTTAAGATCTCTAGTACATCAAATTTTAATGGGAAGTTTTCTGCAGTGGCTTGTTGGAAAGGATTCATTGTATTCTATTTGGAATTAGGATGAATGAAAGAGGTATAAACCATGTTTATACCTCTTGAGCTTATTTTAAATGTATTCTTGAATTGGAGTTGTTACTCGATAGGTCGAATGAACTTTTTCGATCCAGTCTTCGATGGTCTTTTCGTAGGTGGTTTTCATTGTTTTCGCCGTTTCAATAAAATTATCCACGATGAGATCATAATGAAGATCTTCCTGTTTTTCGCATTCTCCCATACCCATCATATCATTTAACGTGATTTTCGTCTCCTCTACCATTTCATTTAATAAACGGAGTTCGTGTTTAATTTTACGCGGTTTATTTTCCAAAAATGCAGTTTTAATTCGGTCTTCCATCTCACGCAATGCTGGAGTAATGGTTTTTATCATCAGGTCTCGAACCAAATACCTTAGTATTTCCAAATCTTCGATGACATGATTGATGGGTGGAATAAACTCTTCGCTATAGGAATTAGTAATCTCATGATCAAAGCAATCGGCTTCATAATTGATGTACTCTTCCATATCGATTAGGGGATAGTCTACATCATCGATTTTGCCTTCTGCTTCATAATCTTTGAAATAAGGTGCATTGGTGTAAAAATTGTCAAATAAAAATTGATAATAATCGACAGCATGAGTTAAGTGGAGCATTGGATAGTGATTAAGCATTTGTTGGTTGTTTTTCTAGGGTTATATGATTTTTTAATATTTCTTGGAACAATTCCATTTCTTCTTCGCAATATGTTGCCATATAATGGGCTAAGTTGTTCACATATTTTTTGACCATTTCTTCATGATTATCCAAAAGGTTCTTTTGTTGGTAAACAATGATATCATGTAAAGGACTATCGGATTCAAATTGCTTCAATTCTTCTTTTAGGAAATCCAGAACTTTGACTGTTTGCGAAAGTTGTTGATCAATTTTTTTCAAGTATTCGCTTAGTTGGTAATGGTTTTCTTCCAAGTAATGATTCAAAATTTCTTTTTTTGATTCATTTAAAATTTGACGGAAATCATCCAGCATTAAATCGTGAAGCACACTTTTTAAAAAGTTAGCTTGCAATTGGCAATCATTTTCTTCCTTGTTGGTATAGAAGTCTTCATTGATTTTTTTGCTGACGTCTAAATCTTGAAATTGGTAAAGGATTGGAAAATATTGCCATCTGTTTTCGGCATAATACTTACTATAAAACTGAAGGCAGTATTCTCTCATATTTTTTCGACTTCCGAAAATGCTGAATTTTTCGCCATACATTAGATCCTTCGCAGGTTTATATGGAGAATTGAAAAGATATTCTTCGTTGATGATTTCAGTCAAGTAATAGATGTAGAAATCCGCAGGATTTTTGATTTTAAGCATATTCATAGTTGAGCGATTTTATATTTCGTTTTCAAATATAGCCTAGATGTATGCAGTTTATTTACACACATTTTTTTAGTGCTATTTTTTTTATTGATTTAGTTTGTTGTTTTTCAACAAGACAAAATTAGGGTCTAACTCGGCAAAGAATTTTCCAGGTTGGTAAAAGGACTATTGGATAGGAGGAATGGAGATTGTAATGTGAATAATTAATTTTGCTTAACGCTTAACGCTTAACGCTTAACGCTTAACGCTTAACGCTTAACGCTCAACGGTTAAAGGTTTTGAGTGATGAGTGATGAATTTTGAAATTTTAATTTTGTTCTAAAATCTAACATCATGGGTTTTCATCAAGGAAAAAAGAACGAGAAACATTTTTTTATTTGATCAAGAGAAACAATAATACGACTAAATTTCGTCTAATTTCTCGATACAAAAATCAAAGATTTTCACTCGAAATGACGAAATTCTATTTTGGGATGAGAAGCTGAAAACAGTTCAGCTTGACTGGAAGAGTTTGTAAATAAACGATGAATTTAAATCTAAATATCTCACTACCGTCACTTCGAGTGAATTTTCGAAATGCAATGTAGAAAATTTGTATCGAGAAGTAAGATGTTAACAGAAATAAAATATTGCCTGAAAATCGCAGACGTTAAAAAAATAAATTGAAGAAGAGATTTGAATGAATTACCGAGCGATAGCGAGCGATTTAATACATTCCTCTGAATCAATTTATTTTTAGTCGAAGATTTTAGCAATGTCTTTTTTGGTTCGTTTTTTTGACGAAAAAAATGAACATAATTTTTTTTATTGCTAATCTTGGAAAGCGTGGATTACTTGTATTGAGCATGCCGAAGTATTGTTTCTTTTTTTCATGAAGCAAAAAAGTAATATAAAGTTATTTGAAATGATTTCGGTTGTACCTAAGTTCTCAGAATTATACTGAAAGCATTAATTTTTCCACAAGCGTAGAATGACAAGACCAGTTATAAAAAAAATAATTAAAGAAAATACGTAAAACTTAAAACGTATAACCTACAACTTCATGGTTTTCTACAATGAAAAAAGAACGAGAAACATTGGTTTATTTGATCAAGGGAAACAATAATACAATTAAATTTCGTCTAATTTCTCGATACAAAAATCAAAGATTTTCACTCGAAATGACGAAATTCTATTTTTGGATGAGAAGCTGAAACAAGTTAGTTCAGCTTGACTGGAAGAGTTTGTAACTAAACGATGAATTTAAATCTAAATATCTCACTACCGTCACTTCGAGTGATTTTCGTTGCTTCAGCATAAGAAAATTGTATTGATAAATTAGACGTTAATAGGAATAAAAATATTGCCTGAAAATCGCAGACGTTAAAAAAAAAAATTGAAGAAGAGATTTGAATGAATTACCGAGCGATAGCGAGCGATTTAATACATTCCTCTGAATCAATTTATTTTTAGTCGAAGATTTTAGCAATGTCTTTTTTGGTTCGTTTTTTTGACGAAAAAAATGAACATAATTTTTTTTATTGCTAATCTTGGAAAGCGTTGATTACTTGTATTGAGCATGCCGAAGTATTGTTTCTTTTCTTAATGAAGCAAAAAAGTAAAATAAAGTTATTTGAAATGATTTCGGTTGTACCGAAGTTCTCAGAATTATACTGACAGCTTTAATTTTTCCACTAGCTCAGAATGCCAAGACCAGTTATAAAAAAATAATTAAAGAAAATACGTAAAACTTAAAACGTATAACCTACAACTTCATGAGTTCTTATCAAGGAAAAAGTGATGAATATAGAAGTATCTATTAGATCTTTCGAATCATTTTTCGATACAAAAATCATTTATTTCATTCTTAGACAAGGACAGAATTCAAGACCAGGTCCATAACAAAACCATTGAAAATAATAGGTAAACTTAAATAAGGGGGAAAAATCTTCGAATATATTCCTATGAGAGGATGAATGATTGAAGTCAATCATAAGAGTGGGAGAACAGAATATATTCGGAGATGATCAAAAAAAGAATGAATTATTCTTTCAATTGATCATGTGTAAAAGCTTGATGCTTTAAATTTGAGGGAGTTCCGTTTAATGTTGTGTATCGATTAATCGAACATTCACAGCATTTAAACCATTATGGCCATTTTCAATTTCAAAAATCACTTTATCATTTGGTCTCACATGATCTTTTAATTCACTGATGTGTACAAAAATATCTTTCTTACCTGTCGTGATAAATCCGAAACGTTTTGTTTTATTGAAAAACTTCACTCGACCTTCTTGCAAATCATTTTTAGGAAATAAATTCTTGTGATTTAATACCGTGAAATAATCCGTGATTTTTAAGGTTAACTTTTTAAGGTAGTTCTTAATCACAGGCTGAATTTGAAGGATCCAACCGTTGGCATTGGTTTGAATTAAATATTCTTCTAAAGTCATGTTTAATGGTGTTGTAAATTCTTTTGTTTTATTCATAAATTAAATTTTGGTTAATAATATTGTTTTGAAATTCATGTATAACAAATGGTATACGACATGAAATCCGTTTAAAACTTCTTTTTGAAAATAAATAAGTACTATTGAAAAGGAGAAGAAAATCCTAATCGATTAGGATTGAAATTTCAATTATATCACATTTTGTGATGAATGAAGTAACTTTTATTTATGCAAATATACAATAAATATTTAATGTAAGCACTATTAATAAAAAGTTACTTGATTTATTAAAAGATTAAAATGGTGAATTTTGTTTAACGCTTAACGCTTAATGGTTGTGAGTGATGAATTTTGAAATTTTACTTTTGTTCTAAAATCTAAAATCTAACAATTATAGAAAATACGTAAAACTTAAAACGTATAACCTACAACTTCATGGGTTTTCATCAATGAAAAAAGAATGAGAAACATTGGTTTATTTGATCAAGGTTAACAGTAATACAATTAAATTTCGTATCATTTCTCGATACAAAAATCAAAGATTTTCACTCGAAATGACGAAATTCTATTTTAAGATGTGCAGGATGAGAAGCTGAAACAAGTTAGTTCAGCTTGACTGGAAGAGTTTGTAAATAAACGATGAATTTAAATCTAAATATCTCACTACCGTCACTTCGAGTGATTTTCGTTGCCTTCGCAAAAGAAAATTGTATCGAGAAGTAAGACGTTAATAGAAATAAAAATATTGCCTGAAAATCGCAGACGTTAAAAAAATAAATTGAAGAAGAGATTTGAATGAATTACCGAGCGATAGCGAGCGATTTAATACATTCCTCTGAATCAATTTATTTTTAGTCGAAGATTTTAGCAATGTCTTTTTTGGTTCGTTTTTTTGACGAAAAAAATGAACATAATTTTTTTTATTGCTAATCTTGGAAAGCGTTGATTACTTGTATTGAGCATGCCGAAGTATTGTTTCTTTTCTTAATGAAGCAAAAAAGTAAAATAAAGTTATTTGAAATGATTTCGGTTGTACCGAAGTTCTCAGAATTATACTGACAGCTTTAATTTTTCCACTAGCTCAGAATGCCAAGACCAGTTATAAAAAAATAATTAAAGAAAATACGTAAAACTTAAAACGTATAACCTACAACTTCATGGGGTTTCATCAATGAAAAAAGAATGAGAAACATTGGTTTATTTGATCAAGGGAAACAATAATACAATTAAATTTCGTATCATTTCTCGATACAAAAATCAAAGATTTTCACTCGAAATGACGAAATTCTATTTTGGGATGAGAAGCTGAAACAAGTTCAGCTTGACTGGTAGAGTTTGTAAATAAACGATGAATTTAAATCTAAATATCTCACTACCGTCACTTCGAGTGATTTTCGTTGCTTCAGCATAAGAAAATTGTATCGATAAATTAGAGGTTAATAGAAATAAAAATATTGCCTGAAAATCGCAGACGTTAAGAAAATAAATTGAAGAAGAGATTAGAATGAATTACCGAGCGATAGCGAGAGATTTAATACATTCCTCTGAATCAATTTATTTTTAGTCGAAGATTTTAGCAATGTCTTTTTTGGTTCGTTTTTTTGACGAAAAAAATGAACATAATTTTTTAATTGCTAATCTTGGAAAGCGTGGATTACTTGTATTGAGCATGCCGAAGTATTGTTTCTTTTTTTCATGAAGCAAAAAAGTAATATAAAGTTATTTGAAATGATTTCGGTTGTACCTAAGTTCTCAGAATTATACTGAAAGCATTAATTTTTCCACAAGCGTAGAATGACAAGACCAGTTATAAAAAAAAATAATTAAAGAAAATACGTAAAACTTAAAACGTATAACCTACAACTTCATGGTTTTCTACAATGAAAAAAGAACGAGAAACATTGGATTATTTGATCAAGGGAAACAATAATACAACTAAATTTCGTATCATTTCTCGATACAAAAATTAAAGATATTTACTCGAAATGACGAAATTTTATTTTGCGATAAGAAGCTGAAAACAGTTCCGCTTGACTGGTAGAGTTTGTATATAAACGATGAACTTAAATCCAAATATCTCACTTCCGTCACTTCGAGTGATTTTCGTTGCTTCAGCATAAGAAAATTGTATCGAGAAGTAAGACGTTTGATCTAATTTCTCATTATTATAGTTATTATTCTTCAACAGCATCAGAGTATTAATATAAAAATCCCTTTTAAAATTTCAAAAGGGATTACCTAACTAACTTAAACCTAATCTGCAATGAAGCCTATGTAGATTTCTCTGCGAGCAAAGATAAAATAAAAAGTATTTATCAATAGTGGTATTGTGTTATTCTTAATGAGTATATTTTACGGGTTTTGGATCGAAAACGACTCATATTGAATAAAATAGTGGTTTTGGATTTGGATATATCAAATACTTTATTATGAATTGTTGCTTTTTCGAACAATTTTGGAAAAAGTTTATTTTATGAGAAGATAGGGGGGATTTAATCGGATCGAATCGTTTATTACAGAAAAAGGTTTGAATGGAGCAATAATGGATTGGTTTTATATGATTGTAAATGTTTAATAAATGTATAAGATGTTGAAATAAAAATTTTTGTGTAATTTAAATTTATTTAATAATTTAGTTCTAAACCTATAGCAGAGCTATTCATTCTTTATTGTGATGTACATTAAAGTGTAATGCTACGATTTATCAACCTAGACCAATTGTAAAATTGGTCTTTTTTTATGTCTAAATATAGCGGTGATCAACTTCCTACAATTTCCATGCGCTTTTAGCGATGTGTTTAAAAATTAATTCGTTATATTTAAAATAATCAATTCAAATTGATGAAAAAATACGCTTTTCAGGAATTTATTTTCTATAGTTAGAAAAGTAAGCAAGTGAACCGATGATATCATCTAGCACTTGAAACCACCTAAACTAAAATGAGAACATGAATAATCAAGAGAACGTAGGGATTTTATCCTGTATAGGGAATACACCTTTAATTGAACTGGTCCGTCTATTTCATTCCTCAACCATTCGATTATACGGGAAGATGGAAATGTTTAATCCTGGCGGAAGTATCAAAGACCGCACAGCATATCATATCATAAAGAATGCTTTAAAACAGGGGAATCTAAAAGAAAATAGTACGGTCATTGAATCCACTTCTGGAAATATGGGCATTGGATTAGCCCGAATTTGTCATTTTTTGGGTTTGAAATTGATTTTAGTCACCGATCCTCATATCAATACGATGTGTGTTACGATTTTAAAAGCATTTAAAGCACAGATAATCACCGTTGATCAACATGATGGTAAAGGTGGTTATTTGAATACTCGATTGGAAAAAGTGCAGCAATTGTTAACAGAAATTCCAGATAGTTTTTGGCCGAATCAGTATCATAATATGGACAATCCCTTAGTACATGAGCAAACCTTTGTAGAGATTGTTCAATCGCTAGGGAAAAATCCCGATTATATCTTTGTGTCTACCAGTACATGTGGAACGTTACGCGGTTTAGCAGATGCCATCGAAAAGTACAAGGCTCCAACCAAAATGATTGCTGTAGATGCCAAAGGAAGTGTCATTTTTGGAGATGAACCTCAAAAACGGATTATTCCAGGAATGGGTGCAAGTCGAAAATCGACTTTTGTACAAATGAATCAAGTGCATCAAGTGGTCCACATATCAGATCAAGAAACCGTAGAAGGCTGTCATCAATTGTTAAATGCAGAAAGCATTTTAGCAGGAGGGTCATCAGGTGCATTGGTTAAAGCCCTTGAAAAGACGATTTCCTCTTTACCTGAAGAAGCCCTTGTGGTTGCAATTTTCCCTGATAATGGCGAACGATATTTGCAAACCATTTATTCAGAGGATTGGGTTCATCAACATTTTAAAATGATAAAGCAATGGTTTGGAAAACAGAAGATTTGAATCCGATGGCTTTGCAAATTCCGATGGATGTAAAAAAATATGTACATCATTCGAGACAGGATTTGGACTCAACGTTATCTGCCCATGTGATTGGTATAGTTGGGGGAGGACCAAAAGGAATGTATCTTGTTGAAGAGTTATTTCGACAACTCCGTTCCGAAGAACAAATTCCTCCGATTGAAATTTTTTGGTGGAATGAAACCTCAAATTTTGGGAGTGGTCCCAATTATGATCCCGAACAGCCAGATTATTTGTTGATCAATTATTGCATTGGACATGTGGATGCATGGGATCAAAATTCTAGTGCCTCTTCCGACCAATTAAATTTGATGCAATGGTTGGAAAAATTTCAAGTTCATTCACAAACGGTGCGACCTACAGATTATGCTTCTCGTGCAGTTGTAGGACTCTATTTGCAAGATACACTTTTGAAAATATTGGCTCAAAAGCCTCCGCAGGTCAAGATCACCCTCTTGGATGAAGAAGTACAGAATGTACATCGGATTTCCAACAATCGGTTGAAAATAGAATCTCTTCACCATAGCCTAGAAGTTGATCATTTAATGATGGCAACAGGTCATTGTTATCAGAATGCACCTTTGGTTAAATTGGATAAAGATACGCTTCCATCAACTTATTTTTCCTCCGCTTATCCTTTGGATCAATTGAATGGTATTCCACCCAAAGAAAAAGTTGGAATTATCGGTTGGGGTTTAACGTTTATTGATGTTGCATTGGCCTTAACAGAAGGTAAAGGTGGACGATTTGATGGTCACGGTAATTATCAGCCCAGTGGAAACGAACCTGTTTTATTGCCTTTTTCAAGAAATCAAATCCCTATTATGCCCCGAGGTCCTATCTATGGGGAACAAACCTATGCATTGCAATTATTAACTGAAGAATGGTGGACTGCGTTCATAGAAAAATCGAAAAACGAACCCATCGATTTTAGTCAAGAAATAGTACCAAAATTGGAGCAAGAAATTCAATTCGCTTATTATAGCACACTGCTACAACAGCGCGATAAGAAAATCGTCACAGCATACATTCAAGATTTACCAGAATCGGAACGTTTTTCTATGAATCACCTCTTATTTCCAAAACTTCCGGTGAAAACTTCGGTTCAAGAGGCTTACATTGAATACATCACCTTTTTTATCGAAGAAGCGGAAAAAGGAGAATTAAAAAGTCCTCTCATGGCCGCCGCTGCAGTGTGGCGGGAAGCATCGCCATACATTGCACAAGTGTATGCTTTTGGTGGATTTACAGGAGCATCTCAACGTGATTTGGATCAAGAGCTTTTTGGAGCATTTTGTCGTACGAGCTATGGGCCACCGATAGCGAACATGAAGAAAATATTGGCGTTGATTAAAGCGAATGTGATTCAAATGATTTCTACAGAATCATTATCCATCGCACATTTTCCAAGAGAGAATAAATTTCAATTAAAAGCTACGAAGCAACGAGAAATGGTGGATTATATCATTGATGCCCGTATCGCTCGTCCCAATTTAATGCAACATAATTCGAGGATTTATCAGCAAATGTATACTCATAATTTGGTCCAAGCATTCGACAATGAGGGCTATCTTCCGGGGGTGATATCCATGCAATCTACTGGTAAAATTAAGCACCCTGAGGATTGGTCCATTTATTTATATGGGAGCAATACGGAAGGAATCCTTTTCGATAATGATTCTTTATCCCGAAAGAAAAATAATTTGGCTCCATCCATTATTTCAACAATCATTCATCAGATGAAAACAAAACCTTTTCATTTCATTCCTTAAAAACAAACAATTATGAATACAATACATCAACCTGAAACATCACTTTCATTAACGCCCTTATTGCATGAATGGGTCCATCAATTGGTGGCTGATTCAGAAGGTTTAGTACAAGCCATTCAGAAGCATCAATCCCCATTGAATGTCCATCATTTGACTCCCTTTCATGAAAATATTTCTGCTTATCGTTCCGTATTTGATGCATTAGGTGTTCAACATAAAATTTATTTTGCGCGAAAAGCCAATAAATGCATGGCTTTTCCTTTGGAAGCTTCAAAAGCTAGTCAAGGTGCTGATACTGCAAGTTATCGTGAACTTAAGCAATGTTTAGATGCAGGAATTCATTCCGATCATCTGATTCTTACAGGATCGGTGAAGAATGAGAAACTATTGCAATTGGCGGTGGATCATCACGTCACCATTGTTTTGGATAATCAAGATGAATGGGAATTGCTCCAAAAAATTATTCACGAACAACAAAAAAAAGTCACTGTAAATATTCGATTAGGCGGTTTCCAATTTGAAGGGGAAACTTTGCCCACACGCTTTGGGTTTTTATTGGATGATGCATTTCAATTCATTCAATACTTGAACGAACATGAAGAATATGTAGATTATACAGGACTGCATTTTCATTTGAATGGCTATTCTGTCGATCAACGGGTGGCTGCTCTTGAGCAATCCATTCAATTAATCGACCGTCTGAAGACAGTTGGGATAAATACGTATTCCTTGGATATTGGTGGAGGACTATTGATGAATTATTTAGCCGATGCATCCGAATGGGAGAATTTTCATCGTGAATTAAAACGGGCTGTGATGGGCGAACGTCCTGCGTTAACCTATCAAAATGATCCCCTAGGAATGGTTAAAATTCATGATCAACTGTATGGAGAACCAACGGTTTATCCTTACTACAATACGTTGCATAAAGAAGGTATTCTGAAGGCTATTTTAACGGCTACATCAGCTCATTATGAACAACCTATTTTTAAGTTGCTTATCGAACGAGGAATCGAGTTACGCATGGAACCTGGGCGTTCTTTATTGGATCAATGTGGAGTAACTGTAGCTAGAGTTGCTTTCCGAAAAAAAGATACGGATGGAAATTGGCTTTTTGGTTTGGAAATGAATCGTACCCAATTGAGAAGTTCAAGTGCAGATTTTTTATTGGATCCTATTCATCTCCCTATCCATAAAAACTCAGAAAATGAAGTCATAGCTGGTTATTTAGTTGGTGCCTATTGCTTAGAGCAAGAATTTATTTTAAAACGAAAAATTACATTCCAACAATTTCCAGCCGTAGGAGATTTGATTATTTTTCCGAATACTGCTGGTTATATGATGCATTTCTTTGAATCTGAAGCGCATATGTTTGAATTGGCGGCAAATGTTATATACGACAACGGGCATTTTGTGGAGGATCTGTAATGGCTTTAACAATTTGCATTTGAAAAGTTTTTGGGTTCGACTTAGGGGGTAAAAAAAATAATAGTGAAAAATGAAAAGAGAAAAATGAAAAATGAAAAGAGAAAAATGAAAAATGAAAAAATAAAAGTGAAAATTTAATTTTGCTTAACGCTTAACGCTTAACGCTTAACGCTTAACGCTTAACGCTTAACGCTTAACGCTTAACGCTTAACGCTTAACGCTTAACGCTTAACAACTAACACCTCCACCTTGATTATTAATTGTTACTTTTGATGAAATTAATTTCGCGTAATACAAATGAGCTGAGAGGGTCTAAAATCATTTCTGAAGGCTTGTGTGGCGCATAAAACAAAAGACGATGAAAATTCATGAAGCCTACGATATTGGAAAATTATATGGATTAATTATTGAGTTGAGAAGTAAACGATTGAATCATCATATTTCGTTACATCCCAATCGATTGATTGATTTGAGAGAGAATATCGATATTTTAGCACAAGGGTTTGGAGCCCATGAATTAGTGATTTATCAGGATGAATTCTTGGGTGATCATGCTCCAAAATTATCTTTAGAAGAAGAATACCAAAGTCAAGAACATATTCAATTGACACTGGAATCCAATTATAAGGATTTAATACAAGTGCTACAGAAATATTATGAATCTGAAGATTCAGAAATGTTGATTGAAGATCTTTTTACGATATACGAAGCAGAAGTCGATCAGAGCTTCTAATGATAATGCCTCAACCCTTGGTTGAGGTATTTTTTTTGGTTTAAAGGAAAAATGACTTTACACCATATTGAAAATGAATTATCTTCGATACAGATACGATAAACCATGAAGAAATATTTATATCTGTTGGGATTCTTTTCGCTGTTCTGGAGCATTCAAAGTTGCGCACAGAAAAAGAAACCCCTTATTGATCCGGAACCCGTTGAATCGTCCCAAATCTCAATAAGTTCATTGAATAAATCTCAAATCCAAGCGTTAGATCGTTTAGGTCGTGTTTGGGGATTTTTAAAATACCATCATCCGATGGTAGGAGAAGGGAAATATGATTGGGATCAAGAATTATTTCGAATTTTGACCAATTATTTAGTAGCTTCTACCCCTCAAGAACAGGAAAAATATCTTTTAGATTGGATTGAAACCTTAGGTGAAATTCCGCCTTGTACATCGTGTGCTCCATCTTCAGCTGAAGCCGTTCAACGTGCCCATCATGATTGGATTAATACTTCATTATCTTATGAACCGTTGAAACAAAAATTGACTGAAATATACCACAATCGTTATCAGGGGAAACATTATTATGTGACGACAAATAAAGGAAATGGCGCTGTGGAGTTCATCCATGAAAAGATATACCCTGAAACGCCGTATCCCGATGCAGCAACACGATTATTGGCGCTGTACAGGTATTGGAACAACATTCAATATTTTTATCCGTACAAACATTTGACCGACCAATCTTGGGACAGCATATTGATACCCTATATTCCAAAATTTATCGATGCTTCTGATGAATTGGCCTATGAATTAGTAGTCTTGCAATTAATGGCTGAAACCAATGATTCTCATGCGATGATAAAAGCTGGAAATGATCAAATCCTGAAGCAAAAAGGACAATATTATGCATCTTTTCGAGGGGCATTTATAGAAGATCAATTCATTATGGTAGATGATTATCAACCTCAATTCACTTCATCCATTGGTATTCAAAAAGGTGATCGTATCACACGCATTAATGGAAAATATGTAGAAGATATGGTAAAGGAATTAGCCTCGTATTATCCTGCATCGAATAAAGGATCTTATTTGCGTAATCTTGCAATGGATCTTTTGCGTTCTAATCAATCGACAATGAATATAACTTTTGAATCGAATGGGAAATCAATGGAACAAACAATTCCTTTGTATCCGAAAGATCAATTGGATTATTATACCTGGTACAAAACGAATCCTCTAGATAAAGGATACCATGTCATGGAAAATAATTTGGGATACATTTCCATTGCCACTCTCAAGGAAAAAGATATTTTGAGGTTGAAAAAAGATTTAATTTCCACGAAAGGGATCATTATCGACCTTCGTAATTACCCTAATCTTCGGTTACCAGAAGAATTAGCAAGTTATTTTGTAAAAGATAAAGTTCCATATGCTAAATTTTCGTTTCCCAACGTCCAACATCCTGGAGAATTTCTTTTTAGCGCTGAAAATATATTGCGAAAGCAAAAGGTAACGTATACTGGTAAAGTGGTGGTATTAATCAATGAAGTAACCCAAAGTGCAGCCGAATTTTTGACCATGGCGCTGAAAGTAGGTCCACAAACGATAATTATGGGGAATCAAACCGCTGGAGCAGATGGAAATGTCATTTCGATAATCCTTCCAGGTGGAATTGAATCATGGGTTTCAGGTTTAGGCGTCTATTATCCTGATGGTAGAGAAACCCAACGAATTGGTATCGTTCCGGATATAGAAGTGAAACCCACACGAAAAGGGATCCAAGCAAATCGCGATGAAGTTCTTGAAGCTGCGATAGCATATTTGAAATAAATTCGATAATCCGACAGATAAAGTGGTCGGATTTTTTATTTGTAAAATTTAAAATAGTATTATAATAAACTAAATAATGGATTTTATAATGTTGAAATAGTATCAAAATGTTCTTTAATTGAGTTTAATAGTATATTTTTATCCTATTAAATCAAACCAATAAAAAACATATGAAATTAAAATCAATGGTAAAATCGATGACCAAAGTGGGCCTAGGTTTAGTGATGACAGGAACGGTAATGGTATCATGTAGCGATGATGACGATAATCAACTGGAAGTTTCTTCCAATCAAACAATTGCTTCTATCGTTACTTCAACACCCGCATTTTCGACATTAAGTCAAGCGGTAACAAAAGCAGGACTAGGTGCCACATTAAATGGTAATGGTGAATTCACGACCTTTGCTCCCAATAATGCCGCATTCGAAGCCAGTGGAATTACAAATGCAACGTTAGCAAGTTTAACTGCAGAACAAACAAAAGATATTTTATTGTATCATACGTTAGCCAGTAAAGTTGCTTCATCAGCAGTACCTGCAGGACCTAATGCAAAAGTAACAACTGCTCAAGGGGATGCTGTATATGTCACTAAAGATACCCGTGGGGTATTCGTGAATGGTTGGAAAGTGAATCAAGCGGATATTATGGCTTCGAATGGTGTTATTCACGCCATCGAACGTGTTCTAATACCAGCATCAGGAAACGTGGTAGAAACAGCTCAAGGAAATGAGAATTTATCGTATTTAGTGGCTGCAGTAGTTAGAGCTAGCCAAGGCAATACAAACGTAGCGAATGTCTTAGCTTCAACAGAAGGTTTAACGGTATTTGCACCTACAAACCAAGCGTTTATCAATGCTGGTTTTCCTACAATTGCATCGATTCAGGCTGCTGACCCAGAAGTATTAACCTCAATCTTAACATACCATGTGGTAGGAGCCCGTGCTTTTTCATCGGATTTAAGTAACAATCAAACCCTAGGAACTGTTCAAGGAGGAAATTTAGTTGTAAATATCGGAAATCAAGTTACAATAAAAGGTAGAGCGAATGCTTCAGCATCCGTTGTGTTGGCTCCTAATACATTAGCAACGAATGGAGTGATACACGTGATTGATCAAGTGTTATTACCATAAGTTAAATTTTTAGTAGTGATGGTAAAGCCTCAAGATCTCTTGAGGCTTTTATTTTTTTGATTTATTTTTTTTGCATTTTTACGACACCTTGTCGTGTAGCCAAGTAGAGATTTCCTTCTGCATCTAAAGCTAAGTTAGATAGGTATGAAGTTGGAATTGCTGAATTTTTGTTGTGGTAATTTTCCCAATTCCCATTTAAATCATATCGAACCAAACCTGCACGATCAGTAGAAATCCATACCACTTTTTCGTTCTTGTCGTATACAATCGCATTGGTATGGTTAAAGGGTAATCCGGAATTATCAGTGGTGAATTGTGTGAATTTTCCATCTGCTGAATAAATGGCAATCCCTTCATTGCGATTGATTTTTCCTTTGTTCTTATCCCCAAATTCATATAACGTGAAATAAACATTTCCTTGTTCATCCTCTGTGAACGCTGTAATGCATTTTCCATTCAATATGGTTTGAGTCTTTTCAAAATTTATTGTCTTTCCGTGTTCATCAATCATCATCGTTCCCTCAAAAGTTCCGATCCATAATCGATTTTTTGAATCACGTTGCGCAAAATACACGCGGTTTGATGGTAAATCTTTCCATTGTTTTTGAGTATACGAAGTCCATTGATTGTCTTTTAAAATGGTAAGTCCTTGATCTGAACAAAAAAACACTTCTTTTGTCCGATGATTGGTGTAAATATCATATACCGATTCAATTCCTGTAGTGGATGGATCATGTTTTGTCCACTCCTTTCCTGTAGTACTATAAATTGAATTCATAGCATAGGTCCAAATGGTTTGTTGGTGATCGATCGCTAATGTGTTAAAATGAGCGAAATTCCCATTGGGATATTGAAGTTGTGGTAGGGTAAAGAAAGTTTGATTCTCCCATTTCGTCATGTATTCATCTGCTGTTACCCAAATTGCACCATTGGCATCGATGGCGATATAATCATTTTGATTGCTGGGAATGTTCGAATTTTTATTATTCCAAACCGTAAAATGATAGGACGGTAGATTTTCGTTTTTATAAGTATAATGGGTGTTGAAGATCTCAGGATCTTTGGGATGATCAAAATTTGCTTTAAACGCATTCATATCCACACGTTCAATACCTGCAGTTGCAACACCATTGGTTATATTGAGACTAAAGTTGACTGAAGTTTTTTCTTCTATTTGACCATCTGTGATAGCAGGTGACCATTTTTTCGTCGCATTGATAATGGCAATCACTTTGGCAGTTAAAGGATGATTAGATGAATCCGTATGGGATAACACACAAGGTTTTCCTTTTTTATCGACCAATACTTGCAATGTTAGTTTACCTGAAATTCCTTTTAGTTCAGGAATAGCATTTATTTTATCAATGGCTTCATGTAACGTTTCATCCTTTATCGTTACTTTTTGATCACCACAATCCAAGCAAAATCGATCCACTTTGCATTGATCTAATTTGATCGGAAATATGTTTTGTCCATAGCTATAGATGCTTAGTAAGCAGATGGTTAATAATTGTTTCTTCATGTGTATTAATGGTTTGTAGATTTATTCCTCAAGTATTTTGATGGATCATTGCTTACATACAGGATAGAAAAACGATTCAGTGAACAAAGGAAATATTCCTTTATATTGGGCGAATACTTCCAACGAAACGTTCTAACATGGAGTAGAACTTTTCTTTGAATTCGAAATCTAATATATCCTATTTTATCGATGAGGTTCTCAAAATAATGAAATTCGAAAATACCATATTGAAACATAAGATACAACGATTGGATAACTTTTATTTTTTAAGTTCCCAATATATAAATTCTTCGTCTTGAGCGATTCGAATAAATTGTAGTTTTTCCAACAAGCGAATTGAACCATTATTGTCATGATAGGTTGCTGCGGTAATGGCTTCAAGCTGTTGATTGGCTAATGCCCATTGTACAATTGCCTCACATGCTTCGAATGCAAACCCTTGTCGACGTTTTTCCTTCACAATTCCATAACCTAAATCACATGTATTTTGAATGAATTGATACCCCTTGAATCCTACATCGCCAATAATGGTACGAGTATCTTTTTCGATAATCATCCAAGATTCAAAACCTGTTGGTTGATGGATTTTAGTTAATGTGTTTAAGGTACGAGGTAAAGATTCTAAAATATCTTCATCGGGCCAATAATCGGAAGAATTCAATTGTAAAGCATCAAACCATGAATAATCACCTTGGAGAGTGGCTAGACAAATGCTTTTTGTAAATGGAAGCAATTCAAGGCGTTCGGTCTGAATGGAAAATGGGTGAGAAGTCGTATTGATCAATGCTAATATTTTAGGTGTCAAAAATAAAACATTATCTTTTGTTTTAGCGTTTATTTCTAAAAATCATAGGATCTCATTCTTAAGCGATGGCTCTCAAAAGAAAGCGTTATATTGGAATTGAAATGTTTTTAATCCGATGTTTAAGTTCTAAATTTGCGTATGCCAAAATCAGTACGAAAACTATTCCTAGAAAAGTTTAAAAATTTTATCCATTTTTTTCAAGATTTATTAAAACTCCTACAAAACATCTTGAACGAAAAACAGTTTTTATATTTATCCTGTATCTTGGTATCCATATCATCGGCGGCGGCAGTAATTGTTTTAAAAACGTTCGCCCACAAAGTGTTGCAAATCAGTTCTTCGATCAATGCGTTGTTAAAATTGCCGTATGCCAATAGTATTTTTCCAGTCATTGGAATTCTACTCACGATTGTAGTGGTTCAAAAATTTTTAAATGGATCGATTCAAAAAGGTACGTCTCAAATTATGATTGCGGTGGCGCAGAAATCGGGGATAATGCCTAAAAAACAAATGTATTCCCAAATTATTACCAGCTCGTTAACGGTAGGTATGGGAGGTTCCGCGGGGTTAGAATCACCCATTACCATTACGGGAGCGGCATTTGGATCAAACTATGCCCAATACTATCATTTCAATTATAAAAATAGGACCTTATTATTGGCTTGTGGAGTAGCTTCCGGAATTGCAACAGCTTTTAATGCCCCTATTGCAGGTGTTTTATTTGCCATCGAAGTCGTATTGGCAGATATGAGTGTGACAGCTTTTATCCCTTTGCTATTGTCCTCTGCAACAGGCTCTATTATCGGAAATTTAGTTTTTGGCGATCAAATACTTTTGAGTTTTAAAAATCAATTGGGATTTGATTATCACAATACCTTTTATTACATCTTATTGGGTGTTTTGGGAGGGTTAGTTTCCATCTACCATGCCCGAATGTTTCGAAAAGTGGAACATCAAATCAGTCATCGGTACAAAAATCCCTATATGAAGGGAATATTTGGGGCCAGTTTGTTGGCATTGTTGATTTTTATATTTCCAACCTTATTTGGTGAAGGTTATGAAAGCATATTATTTTTAGCGAATGATGAATCCAATCAGCTGGTCAATAATTCATTATTGGAATCATTTAGTGATCATCCTTGGGTTTTATTGTTCATCGTGGTGTGTATAATGCTGGTAAAATCCATTGCGACAGGATTAACTTTAGGGAGTGGTGGAAATGGAGGAAATTTTGCTCCTTCATTATTTGTTGGTTCTTATCTTGGATTTGTCGTTTCCAAATTTTTTCAATTGTTGGGATTTCAAGATATCCCTCTGCAAAATTTTACAGTGGTCGGAATGGCCGCTTTATTGAGTGGTCTATTTCATGCGCCTTTAACGGCTATTTTCTTAATCGCTGAAATTACCAGTGGTTATGGACTTATTGTACCTTTAATGATTGTGTCATCGATTAGTTTTGCTATTTCACGACGTTTTGATAAATATTCAATGGATATTTATGCAGTTGCTGATCAAGGAATTGTCTTTACCTCGGATAAAGACTCGAATTTATTGAATAAAATTGATGTGTTTAATACGTATCAATCGGATATTAAAACCCTAAAAGAAGGATGTACATTTGACGAAGTTGCTCATTTATTTCAAGAAAATGAACAACTTTTTATTCCGATTCTTAACGCAGATGATGAGGTCGTAGGCGAAATACGATGGAATGATTTTAAGCATCATAACGCCGAAAGTTTTACTCCTACAATTATCCGATCAGTAAAAACTTTTTCGATTTTTAATGCAGCACGTACAATTTTAAATCATATGAATGACCAAAATGAGCATTATGTCCTTTTAACCAAAGAAAACAAGTATGCCGGATACCTTTCGAAAGAGTATCTGATGGATCATTACCGCAAGAATTTAAAGCAATTGCGAATTGAATAATAAATGCTATCGTTTTATTTTTTGGTTAATGCAGATGCGATTTTATCACTAAACATGAATCCCATCAAGGCTAAGAATGAAGAAATTCCGCTGCCTAAAAATATGTACGTTAAACTTTCTTGATATTTTCCTTCAGCACTAATGTAAGTAACCAATTCTTTGATAAATATTGGAAGCTGAAAAATTAAAATCGTAATACATACCAACAAAACACCAATTTGAGTAAATTTTGGAAGTTGTAGCTGTTCACTTTCAATTTTTTGATCACCAAAATGTTTATCAATCTTCAAAAATTTTAGCATCAATTCTGTTTTATAGATTGTGGTATAATAGATTCCAAATAGAATAATCAATACGACGATTATGGTAATTAGCGGAAATGGGATGAATGTTTCTATACCAGGATAAAATAGATCCATATTGAAAAGATAATTAATTTGTTCTGGGATGAAAGAAGTGAAAATAAAAAGGATAAAAAATAATCCGATGAATTTTAATACAATAGCAATGAAATTTTTTATAGTCATGTATAGAGGGGTTATGAAACGAATTTAAGGTTTTTTTTTAATGCAACTGGTATTTTATGCGATGTTATCATTAAGTTTACTGAGTAAATAGTTATATTCATCACCAGTTACACACCACGTATTTGATTGTATATCATGAGGAAGTTGATCTGTTGATTTACCTTCAAAATATGAAATGAAAAAAAATCTTGATATGAATATAGCAGGCTTATTTAAATTACGAATAAATGCTTGATATAAAGTAATTTTATCAGCATATTCATTAATAACATACGTGTTAGTTAGAAATTTACCTAAAGTTTGTTGAAACTTATATTCTGTAAAAGTGTAATATAAAATAAGTATGATAGGTGATGAAAGTTGTAGATACAATTTTGCGGATTTCAATAAAAAAAGATCATCTAAAATTTTTGAAATTACAGACAATGATAAAATAAGAATTGTAATATCGATAATGAAGTTTAAAATTCTAATGCTAAATTTTGCAGATATTACTTTACGATTAACTTCCACATCAGTTAAAATTCGAACCCTTTCATTAAATTCATTTATAGTATAAATGGATTTGGAATGTTTTTCTTTAATATCAGTTATTTTCATTCAATAAGATCGTTTAAAAGGTCGTGGATTGGAGGAGTAGTGAAATCAATCGGTTTAATTAAAACAATTTCCATAACTGAGCATCACATTTCTATTTTTATTAATTGACTGATATGTTCCGTATACATTAATATTCTCAATATCATTATCTCATATTTTTTTGTTTCCAAATATGAGATAATTATCAGAAAATTTTAAATTTTTATTTCTATTATGTTTTTCAGAGTTATTATGTAATATTAAAACAGGTAATAGATTAAATATTATGTAATAAACTAATATCATAAAAGAAATTAAAGGTATATCATAATAGAACAGAAAAGTAAAAATAAATGCAAAAGAAATTACTGTATTAATAATTAGATGTTTCAGATTCTTAAATTCAGATTTGATATTAATTTTAAATTCAATGTCAGTATTTCTCATTAAAATTACAGTTCGAGCCGTGTATTTACCTGCGGTGTTGCTTCGCGGTGCGAAAGCGTTAGTTTCGGCGAAGCCTACTAAAGGAGAGAATTTCAACGTGAGTTGAACTCCGTCTATTTGAGCAAATGGCTCTGTTTCTAAAATAAATTAGTCTATTGTTTTAAGAAAATCAATTTTGTGAGCGGAAAAGAAGGGGCTGAAAGTTGGATTTTATCCTGAGCATGTTGAAGGGTTTAGCCAGTTTTTCGCGAAATACTATCTTAGCCGACGTTTTTTATTGTTTTATTAAAATATTATTCTATAAAGCAAGAAAGTGAAAGGTAATAAATTTATGAATATCCAAAATAAATATTTTACATAGTTCTCTTTATGTACATAAACGAGAAAAAATGTATTTAGTATTGAAAAAAGTATTCCGAAGTAAAAAAGGAATAACATTAAAGGTGAACCAATTTTATAAACGAAACTTCCTCTAAAATTTTCCAGATAAATTTTTGTTTGCATAGAAAAGAAACAAATTAGAATAATAAATATTCCACTAAAATTAGTCCATTTTTTAAGTCGATTCATTTATATTAAAATTATTAAATATTGATTTCTTTAAGAAATCCATTAAATTACAGCAACAACTTTATAGATTTAAATTTTAGTAAACAAGTTTTTTGAAAAAATGTCGGCTAACGAGCCGAGTATTTACCTGCGGTGCTGCTTCGTGGTGCTAAAGCTTTAGCTTCGGCGAAGCCAACTAAGGGAGATAACTTCAACGTGAATTGAACTACATCCGTTCAAGCAAATGGCGCCGGCTATGAAACTAAATTAGTGTATTGTTTTAAGAAAAGCAATTTTGCGAGCGGAAAAAGATGGGATGAAAGTTGGATTTTATTCGGAGCTTGTCGAAGGGTTCAGCTTGTTTTTTGCATATACTATTTTATTTTATATTACTATTTAAATACTGTATTTCAGATTCAATTAGATTGAACTCATTTTGTGAAATTATATTTTCTGTTAATCGTTCTAATATTTTTATAAATTTATAATCTTTAAAATTATCTCCAGTTCTAAATGTACCACTTTTAGATTGATTCGCAAATACGAAACGTACTCCGTCAATAGCGAAATTATTTATATTTGAATATTGAGTATTACTTAAGATTATATCGGATTTTTTTAATAGTAATTCAATAATATGATTATTTATTTGGGAAGTAAACTCCTCAACTTTTAAATTTTCATAATCTTTTGCATACCATATATTTTCCTCTACTTTAGTTACAATACCATAAAAATCATTATTGGATTTCACTACTCTCAATGAATATTCAGCTTGAAATGATGGTAAAACGATAAGTTTTAAAAAAGTATTCTTGTAATTATCTTTTAAAAGTTTATTTCGAACTTTTGTATAATAATTAAAAAGACTTTCAGGCATTGTTAAGATACTTTCATTTGGATTTAAATTTTGGCCAAAAGAAAAAGTAAAATTAATAGATATAATTATAAATGTAAGTAAAATTCGAATCATGGCGGTTTCAAGTTGCTAATGCAACGTTAGTATAAAAATAGTAAAAATTTTGATTATTTGATTTGTTGAATAATCATCCGATTAAAAACTTGTGCTGGCGAATATCCATCAAGAACTTTTCGAGGTCTTTCATTAAGTTCCCTTTGCACTTTTTTAAGTTCTTTTTCTGAGTAAATCGAAAGGTCAGTTCCTTTGGGAAAATAATCTCTTAAAAGCATAAGCGAACAAACATTTTCTCTTAGCCGCCCTATGCCATAATCTGAAGAAATACCTGAAATTTACGCCTAAAAAGTCCAAATTACTAGCCCAAATCTGTGCCTTACCAAAGGTAAAGTATGCTATTTTTAAAATAGGTGAATTAGACTTTAAAATCCGCTTTTTAAAACCACTTTATTTTTAATTATTTTGAATATACTCCAAAAATAAACCTCGTTTAAAAAGGCTTAAACGAGGTCATATATGATTTTATTTTGTTGAGTTTTGAGTTGTGCAACGGTTACCGATGTTATCTGCAGGTTCTTTTAAAAGATTGGAGGAATTGGATTCTCAAATTTTCCATATTTTAAATATTCAAAAAGCATCAATAAAATATAAATATTTGCTAATAAACTTAAAAATGCCAAACCATAATAAATAAATTTATGCTTGTTATGATTAATTAAAATTTGATTTTCTTTTTCAAGCTGAATTATTTCAAAATATTTATTTTCTAAAGAATTTGATTCTTCAAAATATATTTTAATATTATCACCAATATTAATTTGATTATTAAGATCGTTATAATTTTGAGTCACAGAATAAATTTTGAACTTTTTTTCAATATTAGAAAGTTGTAAGTAAAATATATCCTTATTATTCTTTGATTTTGTAACTCCTTTATCAATTACTTTCTTTTCAATTTTAGAATATTTAGATAAGTTTTTAGAAGCGTTCTCGTAGAAAGTATAAGTCAAAATTGAAAACAATAATAAACCAAATAAAGCGGCGAATATATTTATAATTTTTGTTAGCATTTTTTTTTACGTAAGCTTTGGAGGGCCGTTTTAAGTTGCTAATGCAACGTTTGTATAAAAATAGTAAAAATTTTGATGATTTGATTTGTTGAATAATCATTCGATTAAAAACTTGGGTTGGTGAATATCCATCAAGTACTTTTCGAGGTCTTTCATTAAGTTCACGTTGCACTTTTTTCAGTTCTTTTTCAGAGTAAATCGAAAGGTCAGTTCCTTTGGGAAAATAATCTCTTAAAAGCCCAAGAGCACAAACATGTTCTCTTAGCCGCCTTATGCTATAACCTGAAGAAATACCTGAAATTTACGCCTAAAAAGTCAAAATTACTTGCCCAAATAAAGGTACAGCATGCTATTTTTAAAACAGGTGAATTAGACTTTAAAATCCGCTTTTTAAAACCACTTTATTTTTAATTATTTTGAATATACTCCAAAAATAAACCTCGTTGAAAAAGGCTTAAACGAGGTCATATATGATTTTATTTTGTTGAGTTTTGAGTTGTGCAACGGTTACCGATGTTAGCAGAAGTTTTTATGTTTGGATTTCTGTTGTAAATAATATTGTCCAAATGAAAATAAGCCTATTAGTAGATTTACTATAGCTATTTTATCGTCGAATGATTTAATCAGAAAAATGTTTAGAATAGAAAAAATCAAATAAGCTATAACAGGGATGATTAAAAAATCTTTTTTAGAACTAAAATTTAAATTTAATGGGTAAAGTACTACTCCAAACATTAAAGTTCCCATTGTTAGATAATAAAAATAAATGTCATTAACATCTTTTTTGAATAACACAACGTAAATTATAGGTAATAATGACAATATAAACAATGCTGCTATTATTTTTTTCATAATGCAAATTTTTAGAAAAAGTCTGTCTATTAGACAGCCTTTGATTATTGTGTTAGTTATCACAATCCTCATTTACAGCTATAGAAACTACGGCTCCTTGGATAATCGACCATACTGGACCACCAAATAAACCTAAACCTGCACCTACAGCGTCAGCCGCAATTACACCAGAACTACATTTCATTTTAGCTTTTGCTGATGTACCGTTTAAATTCCAAAGATTATTAGAAGCAATAAGAACTTCTTTATAAACATCAATGAATTTACTTTCATAAATTCCAGTTGCATTATACGAATCTAAAAATGAGATTTTGTCCTTAAAAGAAATTTCATCATTAAGTGTCAGTTCTTTTAAATCTTGGGCAAAAGTTTTGGAAATTTTTTTGTCCAATAAAAATTTATTAAAACCATTATCAATTATATTTTCTAACTGGTTTGGATTGATAGAAAAAGCATTATATTCAGACTTAATAAAATTGTAATTATCATCTACCTCAAAATTTCTCATTAAATCTGGATACTTGTCAGTCATTAATTTTATTACAGAGTTTTCAATTTCCTTAATAGTCTTTTTATGACCGTCATCGTTGTTTAAAAATAATTCAACCGCAATGTTATGGTATTCAGCGATTTGTTTTGAGGTAAGTTCAGAAGAGTTTTTACTTAGAACGGAAAGTTCCGATTGTGATTTAACTTGATAATTTGTAACATCATCATCACTACAAGATGTTAAAGAAAAAAATATTAAACTAATAAAAATGGTTAACAAAAAAATCTTTAAAGTTTTCATACTATTAAATTTAAAAATGTTAAACAAATAATTAATAAATTTTTAATTTCTTTTTGGGTGGTTATCCCTATACAACCTGCTTCTAAAATTTAATATTTAGAATAAAACAATACTTGTACCAAATTGATAATAAGTTTCATATTGACGGTTTTTACTAACAAAATTTCTGCTAACGGGCCGCGTATTGGCGATAGTGGCGGATTAGAAAGCCAAAACTTTCAATATTTCTCTTAGCCCGCCATTTTGCAAAACCGATGTTATGGGCAGTTTTTCTTATTTACAATGTTCATTTATTCGTTCTTTTGCATATTCCGCACCGTTTTCAAAAGCTTTATTCCAATTTTTGCAAGCTCTCTTTTTGTCTTTTAGGTTAAAGTATGTGTTTCCTAAATTAAAATAAGCTTGTTGTTTTTCTTCAGCTTCTAATTTGTCAAGTTTCAAAACAGTTTCATAGTCAGCGATTGCACCTTGATAATCTCCATTTTCGTCTTTTAATCCACCACGATTTATAAATGCACTAACAAATTTAGGAGCAATTTCGATTGCTTTGTCGTAGTCTTTGAGTGCAGATTTCCAAGTGTAAAGTTCGTTTTTCACAATGGCTCTTGAATAATAAGCGTTTGGGTCTGTTGGGTCAATTTGTATAGTCAAAGTCCAATTAAATATTGCACCGCTTAAATCTCCATTGTTGTAACACTCTAATCCTTTGTCAAAATAGTAATCTGCTTTTGAAGAGTCAATTTCAGGAAATTTTTGGTCTTTCGGGTCAAATGGTCCACCGTAAGCGTCAAGTTTTGAGTCAAATTCGTAACCACGTTTATACATATCTAAACCCCAATAAAGCAAGTTGTCCGCTGTCATTGGAATTTCATTTGTCTCACCGTTGATTTCCCACAATTTCCCGTATTTCTTTACTTCTTGAACAGTGTATGGATAATGTAACTTTATAAATTCTCCGAGTTTTTGTAAGTTTTCTTTTTTGTCTGATATAAAAGTGAAGTCCATTTTTGTTAAGCAGTTGTCTTTAAGTCCGCTTTTAACCATATTATTAAAAACGTCTTCGGCAGAAACCATTTCTTTTCCAAATCCGTCCACAAAATTGTCCCAAGTAAAAAATTTCTGTTCAATTTTCTTTTGTCCGCAAGCTGTTAAAGTTGTTAGTGAAAGTAAAAAAGTCAATATCTTATTTTTCATTCGTGGTGTCGGATTTAAAATTGCCCATAACGTTTCGGGGCTTGGCGTCAGTGGCGGAAATTGAAGCGAAAAGTTTCAATTTAGCGACACGGTAAGCAAAAGCCAATTTATTGAATAAATTTAAGAAAAAAGGCAATATAATTGGCTTTTTGCGGAATAGAAAGCCGAAACTTTAAATTTAGCCTTAACCCGCCATTTCGCCAAACCCTTGTTATAGCCAGTGGTTCTTTCAGTTGTCATTGTCCGGCCAGTTTTATTATTTTTTCGTTTTCTTGTGTTTCGTTGTTGTCGTCTTCATAATCTTCTTCGTCTTCTGTTGGATAAAAGTCAATCCAAACTTGCACTAAATAGTCGTGAAAACCCCAACCAATTCCGCTCGTGTCGTCAACAACTTTTCCAACTCGGTCTTCAAATTTGTCAAGAAGATTTTCTTTTCTCATCAAAGTCAAGCTATCAACAAAAGTTGTCGCCAAGCTTTTATAAAAAGTTTCATTGATGTCTCCGAAATCATTTGTAAATTTTACTCCTGTCTCAACGTAGCATAGCATCAAGTCAGCAAGTAATTCTGTCGATGTCCCGAGTTTTTTGAAGTCGCTAATTGCTTGTTTACCGTCTTTAAGTTTATAGTTGTAACCACGTTTAGGGTAAAACGCTTCAAATACTTTGGCCCTATATTTTTCAAAAAGTTTTCTCTCGTCTGGATTTACATAAAAGTCAAAAAACTCTTTTACTGATTTGTTCTTTTTATACAAGTCGGCAACAAGGTCAATTAGTTTGTCCTTGTCCAGTTTTTTAAGTTCTTTTTTTATGTCAGTCAGTCCCATATTTTATTTGTTATTTCGGTCGTCCTACCATTGGCTAAAACTAAATTAATTGAAAGTTTTTAGAAAAGCAATTTTGCGAGCGGAAAAAGATGGGATGAAAGTTTACTTTCAGCCCGTTTTTCGCAAATAGTATGTGCTTGTTGCACAACTATAATAACGTAAAATTTCTTAACTTGTTATTATGCAAGGCAAAAAAGAATTTACACCCCAATTATTTTACGATTTAAGTTTAGATCGATTGGTACCTTTGGATAATTACTACCGAATAATACAGCGAGAATTATCATTTGATTTTCTTTATCAAGCGACCTCAAAATATTATGGAAAAGAAGGTCAAAAAAGTATTGATCCTGTGGTCTTTTTCAAGATCTTATTGGTGGGTTATTTAAACAACATCAACAGTGATCGGGCATTGATTCGCTACTGTAGCAATTGTTTAGATGTACGTTTATTTTTAGGCTATGATTTAAATGAAGATTTACCTTGGCACTCAACCATTAGCCGAACACGTCAATTATTAGGAGAAGAAGTTTTTTTAGAATTGTTTCGTCAAGTGTTAAGTCTTTGTGTTAAAAAAGGGATGGTGCAAGGTCGTCGTCAAGCGGTGGATAGTGCATTTATCAAGGCCAATGCCAGCATGGATAGTTTGGTTGAAAAAGAAGTGTTAGAAGATGCTTCTGCTTATGTCAACGAATTAGAAGAAAATAGTGAATATAAAGTCACTTCAACACGAAAAAAGTTAGTTGAACAACACCATAATTGGAAAAAAGAAGAATTTAAAGCGATGCCAGCCGCTCGAAAAAGTGTACAAATCAATGAGGATGGCGAAGAAATTCGGCCCAAATTTTTAAGCAATCATACCCATTATAGTCCAACGGATCCGGATGCTAAAATCTCTACCAAACCAGGAAAACCGAGACAATTAAATTATGCCGGTCAATTAGCCGTAGATGATAAACACCATGTCATAACGGGCGCCTGTGCCAGTACAGCAGGGAGCAAGGACAGTGCGATTTTTTCAGAAATCATGAATCAAACCTTGGCAAATTTTAAGGGTAATGAGATGCAAATTGATCAAGTCTTGGCAGATGCAGGTTACAGCAGTGGAGAAAGTTTAGGGTATTGTGAAACCCACGGAATCGATGCTTATATTCCTAATTTTGGACAATATAAACCTGATCGCGAAGGCTTTATTTTCAACAAAGAATTAAATCAATACCAATGCATTCAAGAAGGTGGAAATCGAGCAATCTTACCCTTTAAACGTATTTTAACCGATAGTAAAGGTTACCAAAAGAAAAGTTATCGAAGCAGCGAAAAATCGTGTGCAGACTGCCCTTTAAGACCGTCATGTTGTGGAAAAGTAACAAAGTTCAAAAAAATCGAAGAAAGCATTCACAAGCCCTTATACGATCGGATGCACGAGAAAATTACCCAAAATAAACGGTATTTTAAACAGATGGTCAAGAGACGAAGTGCTACGGTAGAACCCGTTTTAGGTACTTTAATCAACCATCACAATATGAAACGCATCAATAGCCGAGGAATGGCCCAAGCGAACAAACATGTTCTCTTAGCCGCTCTTTGCTATAACTTAAAGAAATACCTGAAATTTACGCCTAAAAAATCCAAATTACTTGCCCAAATATGTGCCTTACCAAAGGTAAAGTATGGCACTCTAAAAGCAGGTCATATTGGGCTTGAAGATTTGCTTTTTTCTACCACTTTATTTTTAATTATTGAATATACTCCAAAAATAAACCTCGCTTAAAAAGGCTTAAACGAGGTCATATATGATTTTATTTTGTTGAGTTTTGAGTTGTGCAACGGTTACCTATGTTGTACGCAGTTTTTATTGTTTTGATAATTTCGTTTTGCTATTTAATAGATTGTATATTTTTTTTGTATTCTCTGAAACTTCGTTCCACTCACCAACAGAATTATATTCGCAAGTTAAAGTTGTATTTCTATCAATAAATTTTAGTTTCACGTTTCCAACATAATCGGAAGCGTTTGCGTCAGTTAATTTAGGGTTTGTAATAGAGCTAAAAATCCAATCTTTTAGACTGTCCTTTTCACTTTTATTAAGATGAATTTTTGTGTACACAGTGTCTTCAATAATATATTTTTGGGGAATATCGTAAATTCCATCATTCCAAATTATGTTTTCAACTTCAGCGCTATCGGAATTTCTTTCGACAGTAATCTTTTGAAATTGAGTAATTATTTCAAGCCTTTCCCAAAAGTTTTCTTTTTGTTTTTCTGGTTGCTTTTCACACGAAATTAAAAAAAATAGAAAAAAAGTATAATAATTCTCATTCTTTGATTTGGTTACGGTTTTTCATAAAATTGCGTACAACGAGCCGCGGCTTGGCCTTTACTTTGTTTTTTATTAAATTACTTATAAAAAAGGATTGTAGAAGTGACCTATCGGCTTGGCAAGATTTCGAGATCTATACTTCGCATTAGTCTTCTACAAATCCTTTTACAAAAGTTGATCAGCTTCAAATAGAATGAGAGACATCGAGGTCTACTAAAGGCTATAAAGTAATCAACTCCTTTTATAAATCTTAATTTCAAATGTATGAAAAAGTATTTGTATTTTATTGGTATTGATGTATCTAAATTAAAATTAGATGTAACGATTTGTAAAGAAAATGAACTTCATCAATCCCATCATTTTATCGTAACAAATGATAAAAAAGGATTAAAGGAGCTTTTACAGTTTTTAAAAAAGAGAGAAATTCACACATCAGACGTACTTTTTAGTTTTGAAGATACCGGTGTGTATTCTATGCCATTGTGTTGTTTTTTATCGGATCAAGAGTTGGATTATTGGATGATTCCAGCAATTGAAATCAAACGAAGTAAAGGACTTGTACGTGGTAAATCAGACAAAGCCGATTCGAAGGATATTGCCATTTATTCTCATACACATTTTTACAAATTGAGATTAGGTAAAATTCCAGAAAAAGATCTTTTAAAACTTCGCTTATTATTTACAGAACGTGAGAAATTACTTAAGGCCATCAAGGTTTTAGACAGTACAAAAGAAGGTATAGAATATTTACCAAAAGAGGTGTTTTCTGAGATAGAGCGCGTGAATAAATCGACCATAAATCACCTAAAGAAAGCCATTGAAAAGATAGAAAAACGAATGCAAGAAATTGTAAAAATGAATGATGAATTGCATCATCAAAATAAACTCATACAAAGTATTCCTGGCTTAGGTCCGATGACATCAATCTATTTGATATTAGTAACCAAAGGATTTACAACCTTTAAAAATTCACGTCAATTAAGTTGTTATGCTGGCGTAGCTCCGTTTGAATACAGCTCAGGAAGTTCAATCAAAGGACGAACGAAAGTAAGTCATTTTGCCGATAAAAAACTAAAATCATTGCTTAATATGTGTGCAATGAATGCAAAGAAATGTGATCCAGAATTAAAGCTCTATTACGAAAAGAAATTGGAAGAAGGGAAATCAAAAATGTTGGTTCTAAATAATATCCGATGCAAACTATTAGGAAGAGTATTTGCAGTAATCAATCGTGGATCTGCTTATGTAAATATTCAAAAATTTGCAGCATAAAAAAATAGAAAAAAAACATAAAAAAAACATAAAAAAGGTTTGTTTTTATCCATAGAATGCGAAGTGCGGGCTTGAATTGAGCGAAAGTTCAATTTAGACCGAGACGTAGCCAAAGCTGTGAGCCTTTTGGTAAATTTAATAAAAAAACAAAAGCAATCAGCTTTTGGCGAATAAAAAGGCGAGAAGTTCAATTTAGCACTTAATCCCGCATTTTGCCAAGCCGATGTATTCTTTCGCGATATGTTTATTTTCAGCTGTTATGCAGGAGGATTACGCTTTAGCGATGTCGTAACTTTGCAATGGAAAAACTACAACGAAACAGAACAACGCATCAGTTTAGACATCCGAAAAACGCACCGCTCTCACCAATTCAAAATCGGTAAAACGGCCATCGAAATACTAAAGAAATACAAAACCGAAAATTCTCAACCGGAAGATTTTATTTTTCCGGTTATTCAAGACGATGATTTCTTTTTAAAGACCAGAGAATACCAAGCCAAATACATTTCCAACAAAAATGCATTATGCGGGCAGAAACTGCGTCGAATGGGGAAAGAATTAGAGTTTCCATTTACGTTACAATTTCACCTGAGCCGTCACACTTTTGCAACCCAAGCACTTGCTAACGGGATGCGTATTGAGTGTGTTTCGAAGCTTCTCGATCATTCAGATATCGGAATCACCCAAATTTATGCGAAGATCGTCAACGACGAATTAGACAAAGCCGTCGAGCAATTCATTGAATAGTAAATGTTTATTTTAAAATGATGGATGAAAATAGATTTTGAAAATCAAAATATTGTACATATATTTGTACATAATAAAATACAAGATTATGTTAATAGCAAGTGTTTCAGATTTCAGAAAAGATATTAAATCTTACTTAGATAGAGTTTCAAAGAATTTTGAAACCTTAATCATCAACAGAGGGAAAGATTCTGGTATTGTGGTCATGTCATTAGAAGAGTACAATTCTTTAATGGCTACAAATCACGAATTATCCTCTCGTATCAATGAATCAAGATTAGATGCTGCCATTGAAAAATTAAAAAGTGATCAATCCTTTGAAAGAGAATTAATCGAAGAATAGATGAAATATATTTTCGTAGATGAGTCTTGGGAAGATTATTTATTTTGGCAAAAAACCGATAAGAAAAAAGTAAAGCGAATCAATGATTTATTGAAAGATATTTCACGTACTCCTTTTACTGGTATAGGGAAACCAGAGCCATTAAAACATAAATATTCAGGGTTTTGGTCACGTAGAATAGATGAAGAACATCGTTTAATTTACAAGTACGAAGACGGTCAGATATTAATAGCAAAGTGCCGTTTTCATTACGATTAAATAATTAATTTCAAACGTATAAATAAAAATAGAATTCTGTTGGGTTGAAAAACTTAACAGAATTTTTTTTTATCCTAAAATCGTAAACGAAGAATTAGACAAAGTTGTAGAGCAATATATGGAATAATTAACATAAAAATTTTTATTATCCCTAAAACATATCGTAATATTGCAATGATAATTTTTTAGAATGGGAACAACTAAATCGGAAATCTTTACGGACGAGCAAAATAAACTAGCTACTTTGTTCAAAGTATTAGGACATCCAGCTCGAGTGGCTATCCTTCAGTATATCATCAAACAAAATGCCTGTATTTGTACAGATCTTGTGGATGAACTTGGCTTAGCACAAGCTACGATTTCTCAACACTTAAAAGAACTTAAGAAAATCGGAATCATTCAAGGTTCTATTGAAGGGAAATCTGTTTGCTATTGTATTGATGAAAAGGTTTGGGCTTCGATTCAAAATGAATTTTCGTGTTTTTTTAATCAAAATGTAAAAATAGAGAAATGCTGTTAAGGCATTTTTTTAAAATCAATCATCGTAATATTACGATTAATATAATATTTTAAATAAAATGAAACTTTCTGAAATCAAAGAAATTCTACCAACATTAGAGAATGTTGAATTTCAATTAGAGGATGGTACTTTTGTACCAGAACATTTCCACGTGACTGAAGTGGGAGAAATCACAAAGAAATTTATTGATTGTGGTGGAGTCATGAGAAATGAAAAAGTGGTGAACTTCCAATTGTGGAATGCAGACGATTATGAACATCGTTTAAAGCCAGGAAAATTATTAAACATTATTCGTTTATCCGAAAATAAATTAGGGATCGAAGACGCCGAAATTGAAGTAGAATATCAATCGACTACAATTGGGAAATACGATTTACAATTTAATGGAAAACATTTCATTTTAAAAAATAAAAAAACGGCTTGTCTAGCGGAAGATGCTTGTGGTATTCCTGTTGCAACACAAAATAAATTTAGAGTAATAGAAGAAAAATCTTCTTGTTGTACACCTAATTCTGGATGTTGTTAGGCAGAATTTTTTATAATGAACAAAGCATTAAAAAATACAGTAGAAGAAATTCTAAAAATCAAGACAATAAGTGACCAAAGGTATGCAATTTTGCAACCTTTGGTTGCTTATATTCAAGAAAAAGTAAATGATAACCAAACTATAAATCTCAACTTCATTTGTACACACAATTCTCGAAGAAGTCATTTAGCACAAGTATGGGCACAATTTGCTTCATATTTTTATAAGGTTCAAAATGTAAATTGTTATGCTGGAGGAACTGAAGAAACAGCATTGTTTCCAAAAGTAGTTGAAACGCTAATCAATCAAGGCTTTCAAATCTTTAAAATCGCAGATAGTAATAATCCAATTTATGCCATAAAATTCGATGAGAATAGTTTACCAATTATTGGTTTTTCTAAAAAGTATGATGATGCTTATAATCCAGTTTCAAACTTTGCTGCTATACTTACTTGCTCGCAAGCAGATGAGGGTTGCCCCTATATTCCAGGAGCAGAAAAACGAATTACAATAACTTACGAAGATCCTAAAATTTCGGATGGTACAACCGAACAAGCAGAAGTTTACCATCAACGTAGTATTCAAATTGCTACCGAAATGATGTTTGTCTTCTCTCAAATTACGGTATAAAAATGCCCCCATATTTAAAAATTTTTAGATAGATACCTAACCTTTCAACGTAGAAAGTAGAATACACTCTTTAAGCATCACCATAAATTAAAGCATGTACAAACGCAAATATTTTTAAAAATATGTACGTCTTTTTTTTCTAATTGTACGTGATTTTAAAAATATGTACGTCATTTTTTCTAATTGTACGTGATTTTAAAAATATGTACGTCTTTTTTTCTAATTGTACGTGATTTTAAAAATATGTACGTGTTTTTTTCTAAGTGTACGCGATTTTGAAAATATGTACGTGTTTTTTTCTAAGTGTACGCGATTTTGAAAATATGTACGTCTTTTTTTCTAATTGTACGTGATTTTAAAAATATGTACGTCTTTTTTTCTAATTGTACGTGATTTTTAAAAATTGTACGTCTTTTTTTATAAGTGTACGCGATTTTAAAAATATGTACGTCCATTTTCCCAAATGCAATACATGGAGTAAAAATGCAATATCGTTCATAAGCGACATATTTTGGCTTGATTACCATTTACTTTAGAATAAATTACGAAAAACAAAATGCGAACAAAGTTGACATATGTATTCATCAATAAAATTCAAATTAGCTTTATTTATCACATTTGAGAAGCGAAACAAATCATTGACATTTTTATATATAATGTAAACAAAGTTTGCTTTTTGTGAAAAATAACGAATTAAAATTGATGAAAATATAGATTTAAGTTATTGGTTTTCTTTTTTTTTGCGTAAACTAAAACTATGTATAAAAGTAAATTTAAAATCAAAGTTTAATTTTTATGATGGATTATCTTAACATTCAAGAAGTAGGATTTAACGAGATCACTTTACTTAAATCATCAGATGAATCCAACAGCATTTTTGACATGAAATCCGATGATGATTTTTCCAATCTTCGTTATTGCACTTCAATTATTTAGAAGCTTTTAGAAATTTCGATTTCAGATGTACTCAATTTTATTTACCATCACGTTCAAATGGTCATTCAAAAACTGATTTGGTTGGATCAGTTTGAAAAACTCATTGCTGCAAACGAAAAGATATTTCGTAAGACTAAAATTGTAGCCAAAATGATGAAGATTTATACGTCTATCGAAAGTAAACGTGTTAAACTCAAACTGCTTTCATCGGTAAATGTGACGACCAGACCAAAAGCCAAGTTCATTAATGCCGAATCCGAAGAACGTTATTTTTCATTTCATCAAACTTCCAAAAAGTTAGAACAGATGGAGGATTATTGTGAACAGATTCTATTTCTGACACAGGAAAAGCACGAATATGAACAAGCTGTATTGGAATTTGAGAACAAGAAACTGGAGAACTTCGCGATTCAATGCCAAAAGAAAATTGAGCATCTGCAACATATGCGCAAACTGAAAGACGAGTTAATGCAAGCCGAATTAAAAGCGGCTCATCAAAAAGCAGATTTCAAGAAATTGCAATTCAATGGCAACGTCAATCAGCTAGTCGATATCTTTTACCAACTATCAAGAGAATTATTTGTCGATGGCAAATCTTTTCTCGATGGCGAACTCAATGATATTGCAAAAGTCATCGTAGCAAGTTTCGTGGATAAAGATGGAAACGACCTTAGTTTAAAAACCGTTCGTACCATTCTCACACCCTCCAGAGAAGATAAAAGGCCAAACGGAGACAAACGAATTGAAATAGAAGATATAGTAAATTGATATTTTTGCAATAATTCTTAATAGTTTATATATTCGTTTTTATTTAATTATTTAATTTTGATATGAAAAAATTATTATTACCATTTGCGTTTATTTTATTAAATGTAAATGCTTTTGCTCAAAATGTTGAAGAACCTGAATTTGTTGGAGAAGCTATTTATTTAAAAAACGATGATTCATATGTTAATTTAGAAAAAAGTTTAACTCAAACAAGAACTGTTGCCTCAACAGGGTTAATAATGACGGGAATAGGAAAAGTGAGACAACAAATTCAGATTGAGGGATGTTGTTCTAAAACTTTAATTAAAAAGAATGAAGATGTAAGATTTATTATTAGAAATATTGATAATAATACTGATCCTATGGCTGTTATTCAAGTTTTCAAATTTGAACAAAAGAAAAAATATAGAAGGGCAGAATTATCAGCAATTAGTTCTTTAGGATCATCTAAAAGTAACAATTTAGAGTATGTTTCTTTTGTTGGTAAGAAATATGGTCAAAGTTCTTATTTAATTAAATTATCCGTTAGCGAACCAGGTGAATATGGTATAATTGTTTCTAATCCTAATACATTGAATGAAACACAAACTGTAGTTTCAACATTTACAATTGTAGATTAATTACAAAATAAATAAAATCCTAATCCTAACTTCCGAGTTAGGATTTTTTTTGCTCCAAAAAGTCTTACGACCACCATAAGACCTTGAAGACAACATCACCTATTATCCCTTTATTCAAGCGATTTTCAAAAAAAAATAGTCTTATAAGACCAACATAAGACCAAGCGACTTTTTTTCATCCATTTCCTTTGCTTCAGAATTTTAAAACACAAAAAAATATGGAAGCAATTATTTTAACAAAAGATCAATACGATGCAATCGTAAATCAATTAGAGGAAATCAAAAAGAAGCTAAACAAAGCCTTGTCTTCAAAGCAAGACACATTTATGGACAACCAAGAATTCATCATGCTGATGAAAATCTCGAAACGTACGGCCCAAACCTGGCGAGACGAAGGTAAAATCTCCTTCTGCCAAGTCGGAAGCAAAATCTACTACAAAATGTCCGACGTCGAAAAGCTACTAAACGAACACTACAACAAAGCATTTTCTAACAAACGCTAAAAAAAAATAGAGTATCGGCATCTAAATCAAACTGGCATAACAATTCGCAGACGAGCGTCAATCCATTGAGAGAAGCGCAAAAATGTTTACCGACTGAAAGGAGTGATTTAAACATTTTAGTGTAACGAAATGAAGATTGACCGTCGAGAATTGAAGCCTTGATCTTTTGGTTCGTTTTGGATCAAGCCAAAATGAACATAATAATAGCTAACATCTCAAATGTTTTTGTGTCAAGACAAGAACCAAAGTAGAGAACAGTCTATTCAAACGTAAAACTTATAACGTAGAACATAAAACGTAAACAATGAAATTCACCTTATTCCAAAACTTCAACGAAGTCATCAACACAGTTCCAGTAGAACAAATCGTCACAGAAATCAAAGAAGGAACATACAAAAGCCAAATCCTGTACTTGCGCAAATCCTTAGAACAAGGCAAGATGGAACCTTATGAAAAAGCAAAGAAATCACTATTGGCTTTTACACCAAGTGCCACATTCAAAGGCGGTCGAAAATTAGACTACCTTCAAAATTACAACCAAATCATTGTACTGGATATTGATAAAGTCGAACAAAAAAAGTTAGCCGAAATCAAACAAAAAGCCATCGAATTAAGTACAACATTTGTCGCTTTTATCAGTCCATCCAACAACGGATTAAAGCTGTTCATCAAGGTTTCAACGTACCAAGACGAACACAAAAACACGTACAACATTGTAAAAGAATTTTACGAAAAAGAGTTACAAATCGAAATTGACAAATCCGGAAAAGACATTACCAGGCTATGCTTCTACTCCTACGATCCAGAAATCTTTTTCAACCCAAATGCAGATATATTTCTGGTCACTGAGCGAAGCCGAAGTGCAGAACCTCATTCGTCTTGTCATTTCGAGCTTGTCGAGAAATCTAATTCAGTTAGTCATCCTGAACTTGTTTCAGGATCTCATCACGCTCGTCATCCTTTTCAAAATAGCTCCCCAGAACAGGTCACTGAGCGTAGTCGAAGTGCAGGATCTCATCAAATGAGTAACACCCAAAACCCACAACCCCAAACCCACAACTCCAATGAAACACATCGAAACAATACACAGAATAGTTTTAAAGAAACGTATCAAACCCCATTTACACCAGATACAAATACGCTCATTGAACATTGCGTCAGATTCACAAAACAGAAAATGGATTATGTCGAAGGAAACCGAAATAACTTTGTACATCAATTAGCGTGTAACCTAAACCGAAAAGGAATCAGTTATGCAGAAGCATTAGGTTTCATTTTATCCGATTACAATTACAACGAAATAGAAGTAATGAACGCAGTAAAAAGTGCGTACAACAATACACACGAATTTGGCACAGATAAGGAGTATAAAACACCAAAAACAAATGCTAAACGTTCCCTGAGCGGAGTCGAAGGGAGCGAAGTCGAAGGGGATGATGACGAAGAAAAACCTGCTGCCATAGAACGCTTAGAAATGTTCCTAAATAAAAGGTACAACTTTAGGTACAATATTGTAACTGGCAAACTGGAATACCGTAATATAACCAAAAGAAATTCCTCCCCATTGGGGAGGTCAGGTGGGGCTTTTAAGCCTATAACCGACTTTGTAGAAAACTCCATATTAAGAGAAGTTCTAAAAGCAAAAGTGAAATGCAGCATTCAAGGTTTACGCTATTTATTGCTATCGGATTATGTGGAACAATTTGATCCATTCAAAGAGTATTTTTCATCCTTACCAGAGATAAATCAAGAAGTCGATTACATCACCGAATTAGCAAATACCATCACAACAACCAATCAAGAATTATGGTTAGAGTGTTTTAAAAAATGGTTTATCGCCATGGTGGCTTGTGTAACAAATGAAAAAGTAGTCAATCAAACAGTAATTGTATTCAGTGGGAAACAAGGAATAGGAAAAACAACCTGGATGGAAAAGTTAGTTCCTAAGCCATTAAAAGAGTATTTATTTTCTGGAACAATTAATCCGAACAACAAAGACACACTAATTCATTTAGCTGAATGTATGCTCATCAACCTAGACGAATTAGAAAACCTAAACAAAACTGAAATAGGATCATTAAAAGAAATCATTACCAAATCCCATATCCGAATGAGAAAAGCATACGGACACAACAACGAAACATTACCTCGTAGAGCTTCATTTGCAGGAAGTGTTAATACAGCACAATTCCTAAATGATACCACAGGTTCTCGTCGTTTCTTATGTTTCGAGGTCGAATACATCGAATATCATCATAATGTCAATTTAGACAACTGTTACAAACAAGCATTACAACTAATTGATGATGGTTTCCGATTCTGGTTCAACAACGAAGAAATTAAAGCCATCAACGAAAACAACGAGAAATACCAAATCAAATCTCCAGAAGAAGAATTGCTACTAACGTGGTTCGAAAAAGCCGACAGAGAAACAGCAACAGCTTTTCTCAACACCACACAAATAGCTACAAGGTTAGCCTATTTCGGTAACATCAACATCAACAATTCAACCGTCAGTCAGTTAGGAAAAGCATTAAAGAAATTAGGCTTTTTAAGAGTTACAAAAGGTAAAAATTATGTGTATGCCGTAAAGGAAAAAGATTATGACCAAGTACAAAAAGAGTCTAAAATTTTAGATGAAGAATAAATTCGGCATTTAAAACGATACCGTTAAGAAAATGAATATTGAGTAGGACAAGAATAAATTACCGACTTTAAGGAGCGATTTAATTTATTCCCGAATCAATATTCACTTTTAGGTTAATCGTTTTATAGCCTTGACTTTTTTGTTTCGTTTTTGTGTCAAGACAAATCCATAGGATTCATGAATACAATATTTATAAAATAATAAAGCCATGAATAAAAATGAAAGTAAACAATTTTAGTTCGTTTTAGATCACGACAAAATGAATTTAAATAAGGGAATTTAAGTTTACTGATGACAAAAAAATGACTTAAATTTTATTCAAAATGATCTTACGGAAGATAAAACCCAAACAAGTGAATTTTTCATCCCATTACTTTACACTTCATCATTTTTCACGCCGTAACTTCCGTAACTTATTTTCACCAAAAAAGAAAATTGTAAAATCACCAAAATAAAAAAACTGTCCTCATCGGCTAAAAACTACGCATAGGAGAACATATCGTTCTCCTTTTTGCATTCTTTTCTTCGTTTAAAACTTTTTTTTTCAAACCTCAAAAAACAAAAAAATCTTTTTGCTCAATTTTACTTACGGAAGCTACGGAAGCGTTAAATATCAAGAATTATTATAAAGATTCTTTTGTTAAAATTTAGTAACTGATGATACAACTTTATTATTTAATATACTTTATTGATAATGTTTGTATATTCGTTAATACAAAAGTTAGTGGCAAGCTTTCAAGAAACCAACTAAATATGAAAGAAGATAAACAAGATTTAATCACGAAAAGTATTACAGACAAAAAAGATGCTAAAAACATTTTATTCAAATTATGGAATGACTCAGTTATTAGTCAAATAATAGCAAGTGGTTTGTTAATCTTGATTCCTATTTTTACAGCGTTTATTGTTAAATTCCTAGATTATAAAAATATAAAAACTCTTTTTCAAGACTTTCTTAGGTTAGAAGTTAAATTATATATTCTATTATTAATTTCAATAATTTTAATATTATTATATTTCTTGTATTTAAAATTCATAAAAAATAAGAATGCTGTTGAAAAAAATATTCTAAACGAAAAAGTTGGATTTTATAGATTTGGAGATTTAAATAATATTCTTTTAACAACAGAAATTGAACTACCTGATGAATTGGCATTTAAAGCTGGCACAAAGAATTTAAATCTTCTGACAGCATTTGAAATATTCCTACCATATTTTAATTCAGGAATAGATTGGGATCATCCTACATCAGAAGGCTCATTTATATATTATAATTTAGGACCAACACTAATGTCATATGGTTTATGTGAAAAAATTCCATCTTTATCTAACAACACGGATGGAAATATAAATAGCTATGAATTTCAAACTTCAGCTAATGGTTATAAATTTTTTGCACTACTTGAAACCATAGATAGAATAAGAAACTCAAAAGCGTATATGACTGAATTCGAAAACAAAAACAAAGCCAGCCACTAACAAAGGTTTGGCGCAATGGCGGGTTAAGGCTTAAATTGAAGTTTCGGCATTCTATTTCGCAAAAAGCCAATTATATTGACTTTTTTCTTAAATTTATTCAATTAATTGGCTTTTGCTTACCGTGTCGCTAAATTGAAACTTTTCGCTTCAATTTCCGCCACTGACGCCAAGCCCAGAAACGTTAGCGGAAATTGTATGGAAAACTTATCTGAAGAATTTGAAGATATTATTATTAGTTACTTTGAAGAAATTAGTGATTTCATTACTAAATCTAATACTTCTAGAATTAATTCAAGTAAGAAATATAAAACTGAAGAATCAAAAATTGATAAACTTTCAGATTTGAGAATTCTTATAGATGGCTTATTCCTTAAAATTTCAAAAAATTTTTATACTCCAACCAAAGAAATAAATGATAATATATCTTATCAAATAAGTATTTGCGCTTCTTTTTTAAGGACACATTTTTTAATTAATAAATTAATAATGGAAGGTGACATTATTGAAGCAACTACATTAATTAGAAAGCAATTAGAAGCATCAACAAGATTTTCAGAGCTTGAGAAAAAAGAACTTATTAAGTTAACAAAAAAAACTCCAAACGTTAATAACGAATCTAAAGGAGCAACAAAAGAACTATATTCAACTCTATCCGAAATTGCACATACAGGAAGTTTAGATGTAGCAAACCTAATAACAATAATAGACGAAAATGAAGATGTAGCAAGAGCAAATATATTTCCGTTTTTTAGTACGGATAGTCTTCAATGCTATAAATTTCAAGCTTATATTTCCTTTAATTTTTTAGGTAAATATCTTCTTTTTACTAAAAAAATATATCCAGAAAATAATATAGATCAAGAAATGAAAATGTTTGTCATTTTACACAAACTAATAAATGATGTATCATTATTCAAAGATTAATAACAACTTCTGCTAACACCAGTAACCGTTGCACAACTCAAAACTCAACAAAAATAAAATCAAATACAACCTCGTTTAACTTTTTTAAACGAGTTTTTTTATTAGTTAAATTCCCTCCAAAAACAAAAATTTCTTTTTACTGAAATTTGCTTACTTAGATTAATTTCCCCAGAAATTCGATTAGTTAAACATCAAATATCCTACCGTTTACTTCTATTAAAAAAGATTAAAATTAATTTCAATTTTCTACTCAACTACTTATTTAATTCAATAAATTAGCATCATATGCGTATTAATTAATACAGAATGAAAATCAACAGATTAAAAATTGTATTAGCTGAAAAAGATAAAACGAGTAAGTGGTTATCTTATGAGTTAGGCAAAAGCGAAAGCACAATATCAAGATGGTGTACTAACGAAATTCAACCTTCATTAGAAACTTTAGTTACGATAGCAACTATTTTAGATATTGATGTTAAAGAATTATTGTATTCAACTAAATGTAAATCGTCAGCAAAAAGTGGACATCTAAGACCTAAAATTTAAGGTAGTGTTTTTAAAAGCATTAACTTTAATTATGGCAACATCCAAAAAATCCACTCCAGAGAAATATGTAAAAGATATTCGTCAAAATACAAGACGAATATTTACAGCGGAACAAAAGATTTTAATTGTCATGGAAGCTTTACGAGCAGAAACTTCCATAGCTGAACTTTGTAGAAAATATAGCATTAGTCAATCTCAATATTATAAGTGGAATAAAGAATTTCTAGAAGCTGGTAAAAAGCGATTATCTGGTGACATTACTCGAGAAGCTACAAGTGATGATGTCAGTGAATTACGCAAAGAAAACCAGCGTTTAAAAGAGATTGTAGCTGATTTGGTTGTACGTTATGATATCGTAAAAAAAACTTTGAACTCGTTGGATTAAAAACAAAATTCAAGAAATATATGCGATTATCAGCAAGTGAAAAACACGAAATTATACAGATTGTAACTCGTTCTGAAATTGGAGTTAAACGAACTTTAGCGGAATTTGGAATTGCACGGAGTACCTTCTATAAATGGTACTCAAATTATTTAGAAAATGGATTTGAAGGTTTAGAATCAAAAAATTATTCAACCCATCGAAAATGGAATAGTATACCTGATTCTCAGAAGGATTTAATTGTAGAATTAGCGTTGGATTATCCTGAATTATCTGCTAGAGAACTGGCTTTTAAAATGACCGATGAATTAGGGATTTATATCTCAGAATCGAGTGTTTATCGGATATTGAAGCAGAGAGATTTAATTCCAGCACCCAATCATATTTTAATTTCAGCCGCAAACGAATTTAAAGATAAAACTAATTTTGTTCATCAAATGTGGCAGACTGATTTTACTTATTTTAAAATTATAGGATGGGGATGGTATTATTTAAGCACGATTTTAGACGATTACAGTCGATATATTATTCATTGGGAATTATGCAGTTCGATGAAGGCAGAAGACGTAAAAAGAACTGTAAAAACAGCAATTGAAAAAGCGAAATTAAAGACGAAACAGAAACCAAAATTACTATCAGATAATGGCCCTTGTTATGTGTCAAGTGAATTAAAAGATTACTTGAAAAATACGCAAAAAATGGAGCATGTTAGAGGTAAACCACTACACCCGCAAACCCAAGGGAAAATCGAAAGGTATCACAGGACAATGAAAAATGTAGTAAAATTAGATCATTATTACCATCCTGATGAGCTGATTGAAGCCTTGAATAAGTTTGTAGAAAATTATAACAATTGCAGGTGTCATGAGGCTTTGAACAATCTCACACCTGCCGATATATATTTTGGTAGAGCAGATAGAATTCTAGAACGAAGAGCAATTATTAAACAACAAACAATCGCAAAAAGAAGACAATTGTATTTTCAAGAAAAAATAATAAATTTATAAACCAAACACTCTCTTAATTTTTAGAAAGAAGTGTCTCATTTATTTTGACAACATACATACAAGAATATTAAATAATTTGGGATTAAATATTAAAATTCTTACTTTATTGAATGATAATATTAACCCTTTTATTCTTAAAGAATTAGATTATAAAATACATAATATAAATTCTTTAGCCAATGATGATCGTCTATCTGAACTTGATCGTGCAACAATTGCTTTAAATAAATTTAGTAGATTATCCGATTCAGAAGTAGTCACACCTAAAAATGTAGCTAAATCAATACTAGAATTAATTCCTGAAGCAAGTGTAAAAACTGATTATAAAATATTAGATATAGCAAGTAAACAAGGTGAATTTGTTTATGCTGCATTTGAGAAATTTGGTAAAGATGTAGCAAACAATTTTTACTCTATCCCTACATCTAACATTGCTTATGAATTTACACGTAAAGTTTATACTTTATTAGGGCTAGATATTAATAAAATAGAAAAAAATTACTCATCATACGATTTGTTAAATAGAGATGATATTGTAATCAATAATGAAATTAAAATAAATAATTCAGCAATGAAATTTGATGCTATTGTTGGTAATCCTCCTTATCAAGAGAAAGATGGTGGCGCAGGTGCAAGTGCTTTACCAATCTATAATTTGTTTGTAGATATTGCTAAAAGTATAAATCCTCAATATATATCTATGATTATTCCTACAAGATGGTTTTCTGGTGGGAAAAATTTAAATGAGTTTAGAAATGAAATGTTAAATGATATTCATATATCAGAATTGCACGATTTTCTAGATCCAAAAATGCTTTTCAAAGAAACTAACAATAGAGGTGGAATATGCTACTTTTTATGGGATAAAAACTATAATAACACAGTTGATTTAATCAAAATTTCAACATATAAATCAGATATACCAAGAATAAACTATCGTTTGTTAAAGAATGATGATAATGACATCTATATTCGTCATCAAGAAGCATTAGAAATAATTTCTAAAATAAAATCAGATTCAAATTTTGAATCTTTTGAAAGTATTGTATCTGCTAGAAAGCCTTTCAATATAGAAAGTAACATTATTAAGAAAACTGATGTATTTATAGATACGAAATTAGACGAAAATTATATAAAATGTTATGGTAAGGGTAAAAAAATTGGTTATATAAAAACAGATTTAGTTACTAAAAATGCAGATTGGATAAATAAATTTAAAGTATTTACACCGAGAGCAAATAATATTGGCACAGAATTACAAGATGATAACCTTAATACATTTATAGGTGAGCCTGGATCTGTTTGTACTGAAGCATATATGTTTTTTGGAGTAAATTTAAATTTAGATTTAACTTCAAGTGAAAATTTATGTAAATATGTTTCTACTAAATTTAGTAGATTTTTGCATAGCTTATCTAAAGCAAGTCATGATGCAACAAGTAAAACATATAAGTTTATACCTGTTCAAGACTTTACAGAAAATTCTGACATTGATTGGACAAAAGATCTTAGTAATATCGACTTACAATTGTATGAAAAATATAAATTATCAAATGAAGAAATTCAGTTTATTGAAGAATCTATAAAACCTATGTAATCAATATGTTTATATATAAGAATTCTAAAGAAAATTTTTCAAGATTAAACGAAAAGCATTTTAAACTTGAAAAGGATATTCAAATATTATTTGAATCAAACTTAGGTTTATTAACAGGATTAAAGTTTATAAAATCTGAATTTACTATAAAAAGTAACCGTATTGATACATTGGCATTTGATGAAGAAAGTAAATCTTTTGTAATAATTGAATACAAGCGAAGTCAAAATTACTCTGTCATTGATCAAGGTGTTTCGTATTTAAATTTACTGCTTGAATATAAAGCTGATTTTATTGTTGAATATAATGAAACTCAAAGCGAAAATTTAAAACGTAATGATGTTGATTGGTCACAAACTAGAATCATTTTTGTATCACCTTCATTTACTGAATTTCAAAAGCAATCTTCAAACTTTAAGGATTTGTCTATAGAATTATGGGAAATTAAACAGTTTGAAAATGATTTAATTATTGTAAATCCAATAAAAAAATCAAAGTCGGCTCCAAGTATTAAGCAAGTACAACAAAATGAAGATTCGGAAATTTCTAAAATTGCTAAGGAAATTAAAGTATATACAGAAGAAGAACACTTAGAAGGAAAAAATGATGATATAATTGAATTATACGAATCTTATAAAGAAGCAATTTTAAAACTATCTACTGATATTGAAATTGAACCTAAGAAAATGTATATAGCATTTAAAAAAGGGAAAAATGTAGTAGACATTCGTATTCAACAGAAAAATTTAATTTTCTGGATTAATATGAAAAAAGGAACTTTAGATGATCCTAAAAATATAGTGATTGATTGTTCAAGCAAAGGACATTATGGGAATGGTGATTATGAACTCTCTATTTCCGATACTAACAATCTAGAATATATCATGAGTTTAATCAAACAAGCAATTATATAAATTCTAATTATTTAAATAAAACACTCATTTTGAGTGTTTTTTTATGTTTAATAATTGCAAACGACATAGTTTGTCTTTGAGGTATTGTAAATTAGAGCAAAGTAATGAAAGTCATTACTAATGAACCAATTAACACTTTATGGCAAAGAATTATACTTCTTTAGTAGACCGAGTTATATCAAGGTCAAATCCGGAAAATCTACCGTACACAAAATTGTTTGGAGAAGATTTTAATCGAGATTATTTAAATGTAGCTGGAAATAAAATTTTACAGTACATTAAACTATCAATGCAAGGCGTTGGTAAAGAATACACAGATAAAAGTTTTCAAGCAGGTGATGCTGTTAAAAATCATTTATCAAATGTATTATCATCGGTAAATTATGAATATCAGGGATCTGTTATGACCAATACACACATTAAAGGTAACAGTGATATAGATTTATTAGTGATATCTAATAAGTCGTATTTCTTCGATTATGATATAAAACCAAAATACGATGAAGCAATTAGTTATTTCAAGTTAAACGAAACGCAAAAGCAAAGGGTATCATCTCATTTAAATGCTACTTCTTACTCAGGTGATACATTACAAGATTTAAGAACAAATAGAATTGAATCAGAAAAGAAGTTAAAGTCTGTTTATACAATTTTCAATAATGAAAAAGCTAAATGTATTCAGATTACAAATCAAAATTTTCATCGAGATGTAGATATTGTATTTGCTTCGTGGCACAAAACATTTGAAGGAATTAAAGAAGCAAATAATAAAAAAAATAAGATTAAAATTTATGATTACCATCAACACGAATTAGGTCGAGTTGAATCTCCTTTTATTAGTATTGATTTTATTAATGAAAAAGATAGTAGCGTGAATGGTAGATTAAAGAAAATGATTCGATTTATTAAAACAATAAAAGCCGATAGTGATGTTGAAATCAAGCTTTCGAGCTTCGATATCAATGCAATTTGTTTTAATATCCCTATTTATAAATACCAAGATAAAATTTATTATGAGTTAGTGAAAGTTATCTATGATGAATTTACATTAATAATATCTGATGTGAATTACAGAAATTCTATAAAATCAGTAGATGGTAGTGAATATATATTTTATGGTAAAGAAGATAAAATGACAAGATTACGACAAGTTGTTTTAGAAATCGATCAACTTAGAAAAGATTTAGAAAGAAATATTTTAACTACTAAAATTTATAGCTAAAATGAAACCAAGAATATTTATAGGAAGTTCATCAGAAGAATTACATTACGCAACTAAAGTAAAAAGATTATTGGAGCCAGAATTTGATGTGGTAATTTGGGATGATAATTTATGGGAAAAATCCACTTTTAAATTAAATAATAACTTTTTAAATGATTTACTAAAAGCTCCTTTAAAATTTGATTATGGTATTTTAATTGGTACCCCAGATGATCAAGTTACAAAAAGAAATAAAGAGGTTTTACAAGCACGCGATAATATTTTATTTGAACTAGGTCTTTTTATCGGTAGAATGGGCATAAAAAAATGTTGTTTTTTGGTAAAGAATGAGGTTGATATAATGAATGATTTATCAGGTATATTTTTATCAAAATTTACTGATATAAATTTATTTGAAAAAGTAGACGAGATTAAAAATCATTTTCTTTTGGATAAAAGTGATTCAATTAATTTCTTCCCTTCAAATACCTTAGCAACTGGATATTTTGAAAATTTTGTAAACCAAATTTGTAAGCATTATTTAGACAAAGGGAGTATACAAATAGAAGAGAAATCATTTACAGATATTAGTTTCAAAATTTTAATTCCAAATCATATTAGTGAAAATATAACGACACAATTTCAACTAATAAAAAGAAAATTGGATGTTAAGCAATTTGATATTGATTGTTTTGGTAGAATGCGACCGTTTAACGTGAATGCTAAATTATTAGGTGAGAATAAAATAGAAATCATTGATTTTCCAACAACTATATCAGGGATTAATTTTGCAATTAAGGAGCTTTTACCAGAAGAATATAAAGAAAACAATGCTGAATACCAACATATTCTTAAACGCGAATTAAACCGTTTTGCAAATACTTTAGAATCATTAATTGCTAGAAATCATTTATCCGATATGATTGAAATAGTTCGAGAAGATTAAGATACACAATAATTAATTTTTATAACTCCCCAACCAATTTTTAATAGGTTGGGGCTTTTTTTTGCACCAAAATTAAAAACTCAAAACCCATCACCCAACAACCACAACATTTTCCACATCTGCCAACAACCACAAAAAAATCCATCCAGAATCCAACAAACAACAATTCAATATCTCTCAAACGTTTCGGAAGTAAAACCCATCCAACAGCGCATAATTCGTATATACGCAATACCTTTTTCGGGCTGCATCGCATTAACATTGAATATCGGTAAAAAAAGGTACTGCGTATATACGCCAGGCCATTAACCGCAATAACTTTCGCTGTTGCCCTATAGTCTAAGGATTTTGCAAATAGGCTTCTTTCGTTCTAAACACGAACTTCCGTTTTCAAAAGCCGTATTTTGGTTTTGATGAAGTAGCAGTATTGCCACAATCATTTTTGCGCTAACGATTTACTCCAATAATGCGCAACTTCACCTCCTTACAATAACCATCATTTAAACCCACCAAAAAACAAGGATAAATAAAATGGCATTTCGATTAGCAGACGAGTGTCAATACATTGAGTGAAACGTAAAAATGTTTACTGACCGAAGATTTGAGATTAAGAGGAGAAATCATGAGATGATTTCGGTTTAAAATTTAAACATTTTAGAGAAGCGAAATGAATATTGACCGTCGAGAATCGTAGCCTTGACTTTTTTGGTTCGTTTTTGTGTCAAGACAAAAATGAACATATAATAAAATGGGAGTTGCACACCATTTACGCAAAACAAGCCTAAAATAAGCTTTCCTTACAGTCAAGCCCATTTTTGAACGGCTTTTCGTTACACACAAAAATGCTCGTTAGGCATTTGAGATTAAGAGGAGAAGCTATACTGATGATGTCAATCTAAATCAAAAATAGAATAATGGGAAAACTTTTATAATTTCAATAGACCACATGGTTCATTTAAAGGAAAAACTCCTTATGAAGTACTAAAATCAAAACTAAAATAATTATATTTAAGGTCTACGAAGTGATGAAGTACGACACGTGAAAAAATTATTATTAAACAATTCTAAACTATATGATAAAAATTACCAAAATAAAAACCACATTAAGTAAAGGCGTAGTCATTCCAAGTTTAATTTTTATTATTGGAATATGCTTGTTATCTGCAATTTATCCAAAACTTACTGAAAGCTTACTAAATACTGTCAAGAATTTTATTTTCATTAATCTCAATTATGTTTATATCTGGTCGGTTACGATTTTTGTGATTTTTTTGATCTATCTAATTTTTAGTAAATATGGTAATATACGTTTGGGAAGGAACGATAGTAAACCAGACTATTCTTTCTTTTCATGGATTTCAATGCTATTTGCTGCAGGTATGGGGATTGGACTGATGTATTTCAGCGTTGCTGAGCCGATGCAACATTACTCTAATGAAGTTTTTGCTGGAAATTCAGTAGTACAGCGTGCCAAAGATGCGCAGTTATATACATTTTTTCATTGGGGTATCCATGCTTGGGCAATTTATTGTATTGTTGGATTGTCTTTAGCTTATTTTACTTATCGTTACCGTTTACCACTTTCTTTACGAAGTTGTTTTTATCCTTTACTAAAAGATAAAATCAAAGGTAAATGGGGAAATGCGATTGATGTTTTTGCACTATGCAGTACTTTTTTCGGTATTACGACTACTTTGGGATTTGGTGTGGTTCAAATCAATTCTGGTTTGGAAATATTGGGCGTTTTACCAACGAGTAGCTTTCTTTATCAAGTATTGATTGTAGTAGTATTAGTTTCGATTTCTATCATTTCTGCCGTAAGCGGAGTTGATAAAGGTGTAAGAATATTAAGTAACGTCAATATTATTAGTGTTGCGATGCTTTTACTTTTCGTCTTGATTCTTGGCCCTACCATCTATCTGATAGGTAGTTTTACAGATGGTATTGGAAATTATATCAGTAACTTTTTTAACCTTACTTTTAACACACATGTTTATGAACCTGAAATGCAACCATGGTTTTATGATTGGACAATACTATATTGGGCATGGTGGATTTCGTGGTCTCCTTATGTAGGATTGTTTATTGCTAAGATTTCAAAAGGAAGAACGATAAGAGAGTTTATTGTAGCAGTTTTGATTATACCAACTTTATTCAATTTTATATGGATGTCTGTTTTTGGTAATAGTGCGATATGGTTTGATGTTAATGTAGCTAACGGGGCGTTGAGTCAATTAGCAAGCAATCCTGATGCCCTGATGTTTCGATTTCTAGAATATTTACCATTAACAAATATTGCTAGTTTTTTTACAATTGCCATTATCATCATTTTTTTTGTCACTTCCGCAGATTCTGGAATGTTTGTAATGAATAGTATTGCTACTAAAAATGCCAAGAATTCTCCTAAATGGCAAACTGTAGGATGGGGATTTTTACTTTCTGTACTAGCATTATTATTACTTAATGCTGGGGGACTGGCTGCTTTACAGAGTATGACACTAATTACAGCTTTACCGTTTTCCATTATTATGTTATTATTTATTGTAAGCCTTGTTAAGGCTTTGTCCATTGATAAAAGCTATTATGAACGTGATTTTTCAGTATCTACTATTCCTTGGTCGGGAACCTCTTGGCGAGAAAGATTACAACAAATTGTTTCATTCAATGATAAGGAATCAGTTAGTGGTTTCATTAATACAACTGTACATGAAGCATTTTCGGATTTGCAAAAAGAGTTTGCTAAAAATGGTATTGTTGCGAAAATAAATTTTCATGAAAATCCTGAGAGGGCTGAAATTGAAATAAAATATGATGTAGTAAATAATTTTATTTACGGTGTGATGAGTGATTCAAAAATTATATCGGATTATTTGCTTAATGAAGATAATTTGCCAGATATAGAAAATAACCGGACTTTTTATCCTAAATCATATTTTGGTGACGATAGAGAAGGTTATGATGTTCAGTTATTTACTAAAAATGAGCTTATCTCTGATGTACTGAAGCATTATGAACGATTTATTGAAATTATTTCTGAAGAAAAGAATGAAATGTTTATTAGTAGTAATATAAATCGAAGATTAAAATAAGAAGATATTCAAGACTTACGAAATATTAAATGACCCTATCAAGCTTGAGAAGCTTCGGGTTTAAATGCCACGCACCCCCGCCACCCAAGAAAGCGGTTGCAGGTTCAGAAAAAGCAAAAGTTTTTTAGTAAGGTACATTGGTGTATTGCGCTAAATCGCTAGTCGCATCACATCGTTCGGTACTACACACTAACGTGTTCCGTAACCCCTCACTTTTGTGCTGCTTGATAGCTTATTAGCCCACACCAATTGGCTCGGTGTAGCAAAACATCCTATCGGATGTTCAGCTACATTCCCTCGCCACCTTATTTTGAAGTTGATTTGCTTTTCTTCACCTGCGCGAGTTGCCCCAGTGCGTTTTATCCGAAATAGACACACCAAAATTCACAAAAAAGATAGCAAAGTTAGTTAATGGTCGTTTTACGTCAAGGTCAAGCCCTTCGGGTTTCTCACAAAATCTCCACCCATTCGGGTAGTATTTTGCTCGAAAACCTTGCCTTTAAAACGCCCAATCCTGATGGTATGGCTTTCTTTTTTTTCTCTTTTTTTCTTTTCAAAATGATTTTGAAGGGAAGGATATTTGCTTCTTCGATTTCCTCAATCCGATTCCACTTTTTCGACAACGTTCCGACTTCGATTCGGAGTTAAAGCGTACATATTCCACCTCTATAGATAATTGGGTGCAGTGATCACGCATAAAAAAATCTCACCATTACGATGAGATTTCAAAAAGTCCTGAAAGTCCTGTTAAGGTCTTTTTAGACTATTTTTTATTTGGATCATTATCTGCTTCATCTATCTTGACAGCAGTTTGAGCAACAGCACTTGCAATTGCACCACCTAAAGCCAAATATCCAGCTACTGAAACAATTGTTGCAGGTAAAACAACTGGAGCAGCTAAGATGGTTCCGCTTATCGCAGTTAAAGCTAATCCCACATTACGAACGATTTTAAACCATTTAGGAGTTTCATTGGTTACACGTTCTACTAAATTTAAACTATCCTTTTTCATCACGTTTATTTTTAAGATTCAACATTTCAAGAGTTGTAATTCTTGATTCTAAATATTCGACACGTTGGCTGAGTAAATCATAACTGTTTTTAAATTCGGTTTTGATCAATAAAGCCATCGTTTTTACTTCTGTAATATCCTTTTCCATTTTCTTAAAATCGGAATGTAATTGCTTAATAAAGTAAGCAACCACTGCCAATAATAAACTTGAAACTGAACCGAAAAGGACATTTAAAACCAATTCATTTTCCATAGCTCACGATTTTAGAATTGAAAATTATTCTCGATACGAATATGATTTTCTTTGCTTTTGGCAATCTTCAAAAGTTTAGGATAAACCATATCATACGCCTTACGACTATGCGTAACTTGATAATCACTATTGATCAATTCAAAACCAAACCCAGTCAACGGACATCCTGCAGTTTGTAAATAGGTATTACCAATATGGATGTACACATAATCAAAATTCGGAAGCTTATCAATTTCAATCATACCTTCGTGAACTTTCCCCATCAGATTTTTATACTTGGTATTCATACCGCCCCAAGAATTGACAATCAATTGATAATCACCTGTAGGAATTGCAGTTTGCTTCGGTATCTTATCGGCTCGAATCTTATCTTCTAACAAATAGCATTGAAAGATTCCATCAATGTATAAATGACTCAACGTACTTTGCTTTCCTTGAGCCACACGCACAATTTTTACACGCATCATTCAATTATTTAAGATGAAACAAAAAAGAGTCTTTTCAAATCGAAAAGACTCTTTAACCAACCAACAGCTTAAAAAGCATCTTCGATTTTCAAGCAGTTTCCAGAGGCGAAAGGATAATAGTTTCCGTTGACTTCTTGGAAAAACTCAATACCAATACACTGTACAACCGTTACGTTATTTGCTAAAGTTGGCGCACCTGGTAAAGCTGCCGAAATCGTATCTCCGGCATAGGGAGTATTTAACGGAATATAATCCGAGTATGTAACAACATTCAATTCGTTATTGATTGGATCATCAGCTTCATAATTTCCAGTCGTAGGATTGAAAGAGAAATCAGCTAATACAGCCAATGCATTAATCAATCGGAAATGTGTAGATCCTGCAGGAGCAGAAACCAATTCAGCAGGATTAAATGCAGCAACTACAAAATCTGCTTCGTTTCTATCTACATTATGTTCCACATCATAAGGCGCATTAAAAACACCATTAATAGAAAGTCTTTTGTCAAACTCAAAGCCTACTAAATATTGACGTTGAGTAGAAATCTCAACTTTACGATAACCTCTGGCTTCAGTACCATCTTCCAAATTGATTTTCTTCATTACAGAAGTTAATCGACCTGTCACTTGGCTATCTGCCATTTTACTCATTACTTGTGATAGAGCGGTACGAAGTGATTTCCCTGCCTTAGCACAACCACCAAACTCATTCATATTTTCACGAGTACGTTCAAACTCAGGCGCAGTTTTTACTTGCTGAGCAGTAGGACCACCAACTAAACCTGCATAAAATCCTGGTTGTCCTTTAATTTTAAAATGACGAACATCTCCAATCGTACCGATGTATTTCATCAAACCTTTTTGTCTTGCCATAACAATAAATTTTTTAGTTAAACAATTGATATTAATCGTATTACAAATTTGGTTGATTAAATTTGTATAGACAATATGTAACTAATTGCAATACAATGAAATACAGTGCTAAAGAACCTTATTACGTGGAAACATTTTATAATGTATTAGAAATCAAAGATGCAGATACTTTGGTTGTGAAACACGCCTTTTCGAAAGAAGAAAAAGAAATCAGATTATACGGAATAGATGCACCAGAAATCCGAATGAATAAAAAATTAAAAATAGATGAAGAAAAAACACATCTTCCTGCAAGTTTGTTGATCGAGTTGGGATGGGAAGCCAGAAATTACCTGACTAACGTTTTATCTGTTGATGAAAGAATAACCATAATCACAGAAATAAAAAATGCCTACGATTTTTATCATAGGCAATTAGGTTATGTTATCCTGGAATCAGGCGAATGTTTGAATGAATTATTGCTTCAAAATGGATATGCAAAAGCATCAAGAGACTATTATTGTTCCAAATTAGCCGAATATCAGTTGATGAATCGTACTGCTCAGATGAATAAAGTCGGATTATATGCTCGAATTTCCCATTTTTAAGCCCAGATCAAATGTTAAAGTTTCGTTTTTTATGGCTTAAAATCTAAGCTCAACAAAGATTAAAAACAAACTTTTTCAATTGTTGTACTTATGTTGTACCAAATGCTATAAAATGAGTAACCAACCCACTAAAATAAAGACTTTGCAAAGAAACTTTGGATAATACGATGTTATGCGACCGCCCTTTTCACGGTTTGTTTATTAAGTCTTTAAAATATCCGTAATCTTTGTCAATTAAAATTCTTCTATCCAGATAACAATTGAATTTTTCGCAAGATGTTTCGGGCAACAAAGTACAACTGAAACAAGCTGAAAGATTCAAGTTTGCTACACCTTGTCCGTGTGTATGATAACAAATCGGGTCTGTTGCACAGTCAGTAGCACGAATCATAGCAGATTCAATAAGCTTTCCAATTTTATTATCATCGCAAATAGAAGTAATTCCTCCGTAACTGCCTTCTGACCCGGCAATTGTGTATATCAAAACTCCATTCATTCCAAGTTCATCGTCAATGTAAAGTCGTTCTTGAATAGATGTTGATGGATATCCACATAAATACTCTAATTCCTTAATGATTAAATGCGAAAAAGTATGTATTAAAACATATTTTGGGTTTAACTCAAAATCATCATTTAAGTGTGATTCAAAATGGCTTTGATTTCCGATAAGAATTGATACTCGTTCTTTTATCTTTGGATTGTGCTCAATCCAATTATTTAAAATTTCATTGTTAAATTCAAAGAAGATTCCTTCACCAAAACTTTCTATTGCAGGCAAATATTTTGTGGATTTGCCAAAAGAAGAAGTGAATTTTTTCACAATGCTCTCTTTTGTTACTTTTTCCGAGTCTTCATCCTTCAAAATCAAATTTGATGAAATCGGTTCTTGTCGTGTAAAAGATGTTTGAACAGATGTAATTTTTATTTTATCCATTTTGAAAATGGATTTTAGTAAATCTTTTTGATATAAAGATTCATCAATTTTTTCAAAGATTAATTTGTTTTCAATACTTTGAGGTGTAGTTTTACTGGTTATGTATCTATACTCATCAAATCTGTATTGATTTTCTGTTTTTGCAATTTCAAGTTCTCGTTCACTAAAATTTTTGTTGATTAAATCTTGAATTAGTTGTTCAGAAAATTCTCTCCCACTCTCTTTTTTTAGAATCTTAATAATCTGTGAAACAGTAAAATCATCCTCATAATATTCTTTTATTTTTTTTATAAGTGCTTCATTTAATTCATCATTTGCTGGTATGTAAATACTCGATAAAATATTTGGATAATAAACACTATTACTAGAACGGATAACAGGTTTGAATAAAATGTCTGTTTCTTTTGAGTTTGGTATTAAATCTTGGATTTTTACTCTTAAATTGAACAGACCTGAAAGGGTGGTAAAGTTTAATTGTTCACCGCTTTTTCTTTTTGCAATTATCCAAATACCTTTCAAATCGTCTAATTTGTCAGAAGTTTTATATTCAAAAAATGCATCATCCGGAACTTGAATGTTCCCAAGTGTAATAATATCCTCTTCGTTTATGGTTTCAGTAGTTTCTTTTTTGTCTTCTTTTTTCTTGTTTTTAAACATTGCCCATTTATCCCAAGGAATATCGGCTATTTCTCCATTAGGAGATGTCAAGACAAAGCGAACTTGCTCTAAGTCAAATAATTTTCTTTTTTTTTCTCGATTTTTAACATAACAATTATAACATTTTGGTGGATAAAAATTCTCTTTATGTTCTGAATTTACGTTGTTCTCCCAATTTCTTTTCCAATTATCAATTCTGTCAAAGCGGTGACAATTATTACAATAAAACCATTCTGGAAAATATTTGGCTGACAAAAAAGCAAATGGATTTTCGGGCTTAAATCCTTGTTTTAAATCGTTAACAGGGATTTTTACCAAGTGCTCTAATTCTTGAAAATATCTGCTTAGACGATTTTTAAAACGTTTATCAATTATGAAATTATGTTCTTCAAAATTTCCGTTTACGGTTTGGAAAAATGGCCATTCATTAAAATTATCAATCAGTATCGAACCGTCTCTTGTTTCTATAATAGAACCAACACCACCATAAGAACTAATGGCTTTTCTTGTTTGTATTTGCTCAAATTGTCCCATTACTTATTTATTATTTTTACAATGCTGTTTGTATCTATTTCTCTCATTGACATCATCAAACTCCAATCATCTAAATCAGACATTTTTTTAATCAGAATTTTGTAAGTCAAATCGCCTTCTTTGGTTGTCCATTTTTCGGCTAAAACTTTCAGTTTTTCTAAAGCATAATCCAATTGTTTTTTGTTTTTAATTCGCTCTGAAATAAAACTTTCAAGTTCTCTATAATCTCCTGTAAAATCTTTTGCTCGTTTGTCTAAATATAAACCTTGTTTGTGTCTTACATAACAAACCAGCAAACTCGCTAAAACTTTATCTAAAGCAATTTCTGTAAATGGTGTAACACTTAACGGTTCAACGAATTTGTAATAAGCGTTGTTGAACGGAACGTAATTTTCAAAATAGGATTTATCTCTTGAACGATTAGCGTCCAATAAATTTATTACAATTCCTTTGTCTTTTCGTCCTACACGGCTTGATGCTTGAATGTATTCGGCAACGTTTTTAGGTTGTCCGTTCATTAACATTACATTCAATCGTTCAATATCAATACCAACTGAAAACATATTGGAAGCCAAAACCAAATCTACCGAATTTTGAACGAAATTATAACCATCTTTTGCAACCAAGCTAAATGGCATTTCTAATTCGTTTAATAGTTTTTTGATAGAATTACTTTCAATTCTGCTCGTCAATTCTTTTGTTCTTCCTGCAAGTCCGAAATAATTAAAACCATAAGTTTGTTTTGGCAGTTGATAGCGATTATGTAAGAGTTTTAAAAAGTCTGAAATTTCCGCAGGGACTTTATTATAAACTTTTCCAACATCTCGCAAACTATTGTAGAATGAAACAATCGTCCAAAAATTATTTTCTCTATGTATTGCTTCTTCTTGCGTTAAACTTTCTTTTACTCTGTAATATTTAAACAATTTAATTCTTGCCAAAAGCAAATTTCCTAAAATTCGTATTTGCGAGTTTAAAGCAGTTTTCCCTGTTGGCATAAAGCCAATATGTTTTCGTTTGCTTTCAGTTGAAACATAAGAAAAGAAATTATCGTCATAAGTTACACCCATTGGTGGGAAAATGTTCAATTCTCTATTTCCATATAGCATTTTAACTTGTTGCTCAGTATTTCTTGTCGTTGCTGTTGATGTAATGATTTTGGGTTTTCTTTTTCCTTTTGTAGATAGTAATTCAACGATTGATTCGTATAAACCAGTGATAGAACCTAAAGGACCACTTAACAAGTGTAATTCATCTTGAATAATTAAGTCGGGTGGTAATTTCTTTTCATCTTGTGAATTGAAAAGATGGTGTCCTTCTTCTCTGTGTGAGAGCATTGCGAATTTATCAACTGTTGCAAAAAGCAAAGTCGGTGGATTTTGATAAATTTTATCATCAACAAAATAAATTGGCAATTCTGCATTAAACGCACAACTTGGATTTAAGCAATTAGTTGAGAAAGTATTGTTTGTTGCTTTGTAACCTAAATCAAATCTTCCTGAATTATTTTGAGAAACCAAATTACAACCGCACCAAGAACAGCTTGTAATAGGAAAAGTATTTGCTTTCCGATAATCTCCTGCTTTTTTGTTATTCAGTTTTGTTATTTCAGCAAACGTTTTTTTGAATATTGTTTGAGCATCTTTATATGAATTTGGTGTTGTAGAAGCACCAACCCACATTCCAATAGAAACTTTATCATCACCAAAGAAATAATCTTCATTTGGTTTGAAAAATCGTCTTAAAAAATCTAAAGAAAGAATCAATTTTGTTGCACGTTCAAACTGTTGTGCAGTCAATAAACGCAATGTATAACGCATAATCACAGAAACTCCGTCCGAATCCTTTCCGTGTAAAATTCTTCTGCTAATTATCGTAAAAGCTGTAATTGCCAAATACGCTTCTGTTTTTCCTCCACCTGTCGGAAACCAAAGCAAATCAACAACGTTGTTTCTGTCGTCAGAATCTTCGTTGATTGTAGATTCTATGTTTAAAAGGAAAAACGCTAATTGGAAAGGTCTGTAATTGGGCTTGAATGTGTGATTTTTGAAAAAATCTAAACTATTGTACTCAAAATCACTTTTGATTTCTGATAACTCAATTCCTTTATTTCCAAATAAATCTTTGTTTGAGATTAACATTTGAATATACATTGCTGTATTTGCCAACAAAAAGGCTTTAAAAGCAACTTTGTTTTCATTTAGAAAGTCTATATTCTTAATTAATCTTTCGTATGTTTTATTTTGCTTTTCTAAAATGGTGTTTAGCGGTTTTTTAAAATTGTCTTCTGCAGTTGTTTTTTCTTGTTCAGTTATCCAATTCTTGTACTCTTGTGCAAAAAGTTTCAATTTTTGAATGATTGTTGATTTGTCTAAATCACTCCAAATTGAAAGTTTTTTTAATTCAGTAATGTCTTTCAAATTTTCAGGGAAATCCTCTTTAAAAGCATTACTATAATTTTTAATGTCAACTTCAGGTAAAAAAGTAGTTTTTAATTCCGTTGGTTTTTTTTCGTCATTCCAGGTAACCGCACAACCGTGTCCGATTGCAAAAGAGTGTTCTTTTCTATATTGAAAATTGATTATGTTTAATTCTTCATCAAAAGGATTTATTTCTGAAAGTTGTTTGTAAGGTAAAAACGTCGTTCCTGTAATTGAAATTTCTCCTTGAAATATTGAATTTATATTTAATTGTTCATTACTGAACGAGAATTTATTTTTTGGATGGTTAAGTCTATTTGCTAACAAAATTTTTATGAATTTTCCATAATGTGTTTCATAAATCTTTTTGTAAAAGCAAGTGACAATTGAATTGTCGTCTTGATTTAGATCTAATGGATACTCTTTAGATTCATCAATATTTACCTCTGTTAGATTTACTTCAACAATTTTAGGTTCAATCTTCACTCTTTTCCATAGCCGACCTAATAGTAATTCTCCTTTTTTGTAGGCTACACTGTCAATTAGCTCTGTCTGTTGTTCATTTTCTTTAAATCGATTTCTATAAGTATGAACAGATAAGTCTCCTTTGTCAAATTCCTCTTTGTTCAAAGACATTAATCCGTTTTCATACTTAAAATATTTGCTTACTGAATTGTATGGGTTTTCAGAAAATTTTTTGAAATCATCTTCAGAAATTTCAATAGTTGCTTCAGTAGGTTTAATTTGGATGTACTTAGCGTAATTGAATGTCACAGTTAAAGTTTCTGCATCTTTCGGAACACAGAATGTTAAACCAAAATTGGTTGGAAAATATTGATTAGCTTCAGAATATTCTTTTTCTAACTCTACATTTTTACTTTTGTCAATATCTTCATCAAAATTTTCATCAGTACTATTAGTTTCAGGAATTACTGTTTCAATATTATCATCTTCAATTTCTGCATTTGCATCGTGTGTTTCTTTTTCTCCGATAGAAACTTCCATATCACGTTCAGGGAACAGAATGCCTGAATAATATCTACTTAATGGATAATCAGAAATTATTTCGTTATCAATATCAGAAATAAAGACATCAGAACCGGGTCCAATCAAATTATTTTTGATTGTGTCCCGAAATATCAATCTCGGCTCTTTTAAATAGTTATTCATCTACCAAAGTCTTTTTTATAATTGTTTTTTCTTGAATTGTTGCTGTTAGTTTTTCTAAAATTTCATTCGGTAATTTTTTTAGAGAATCACTTTTTTCTTCTTTATTAGAAGCAACAAAATCTAATAAATCATTACCCAAAATCTTTCCTGCTTGTTGCCTTATGGAATGGTCTTTTTTAGAATAAATCTTGAATTTTTCAAATTCAGTTACGATTAAATCGTTTGAACGATTGTTCTTCAAACAAAAATCTCGAATAACTTCCAAAGTTCTCACTCTTGGAAATCTTGTTGAGGATTTTTCGTCCAAATACAAGCGAAAAGTATTGTAATTTATCTTGAATGATGTAAATAAAGCTTCGAAAAATTTTTCTGTGCTATTAAAATTTTTAGACAAATCTTTCAAAGTTAATTTCCAACTGTCTGCATATTTATCAAACGAATCTAATAAATTTTCTGTATCGAATATCTTGAGGATTTTTCTAAAATCTTCCTTACTATTGTTTTGGTAGAATCGGATAGTAGCATTTACATAGACTTCTCCAATTGTCGTTTTTATTTGTTCGCCATTTTCAATTAGAAAAACACCTTTTGAAGAATCAAATCTATCTTTGGTTCCGTCACTAAATTCAATTTCATAAATTGCTTGTTCTTTTGGTAAATCAATAGTTTCATATGGATTGTTTCTAAAACTTTCACTATTCAAGTCAAAAGAAAATATATCATCTAATTCTCTTTTTTTCAATTCTGTTGAATGAGTGAAATTTGTTTGAAAAAATTCTAATCTATCCTTGTGATTCAATTTGGTCTTTTCTTGATTTTGATATGAATGTTCAACATTGTCAAAAGATATTTCATCTAAATTTTCGTAACAAAGAATTTCGCAAATTCCCTTTATTGATTTAATTTTAGAGTATAATTCAAGGTTGTTTAGGTACGGGATAATTACAACTCGGCTATGAGAATTTAACTGTTCATCATTCAACCATTTTTCTAAATAGAGCTTTGAATTGTCAATTCTTTTGTCGCTGATTAAACGAATGTTGTTTATTCTTTCGTTCTTTATTTGATTGTAAACTGCATCATACATTTTCTTTTCAACAATCAAATAAAATGTTTTCGTATGATTTCCTTTTGCTTTTAGTTTGATGTAATTCCATTTCAAATTCTCGCTTTCCAAGGTGCTTGAAATTTTGGAAAACAAAACAAATATTCGGTCGGTGTAACCCTTGATTGTGTTTGGGTTATAAATGTTTTTGTTGTAAAAAAGATTGTTTAATTCTTGAGAAAAAGAATCACTTTGAAAGTAATGATTTAATCGATCTAAATATTCTTGATAAATACCTTTTGAAAGATTCGTATTTACTAAAATGATTCTCAGAAAGAAATTAGTATATTTCAAAATGAAAGCTAGATTTACATTACTCTCATCTTTTATTTTTTGAATTTCTTGTTGTAACTCTAAAAACAACGAATAAAGATTGCTGTTATTTAGTTTTATTTTTGTTATTTCATTTGGAGTCTCATTGTTTGCAATTTTTACTTCATCGTTTGACCACAACCATTCTATAAAATGATTTGCAGAATTTGGTTTATCTGTACCAATAATTATAATGTTTTTGTATTTATCCCTGTATTTTTCTTGTAGAATAAAATCAAAACAATTCCGGTATTTAGCATCACCAATAATTATAATTTCATCAAACTGTTGATTTTCGTTCAAAAGAAAGTTTTGTGCTGAAGGGAAGTCGTTGCAGCACTCAACCAAGTAACTAAAAAATGGTAAGTCATTGCTGATTTTTCCATTTTTATTCGTGTATCTAATTGGCAAAAATTTACTTTCCCTAAAAAATTGCTTTTCAGCAATTACCAAGGTTCTGTTTTTAAAATCGGTTATAAAAGGAAAGTTGTCGCTAAATACATTATTTAGAAAACAAACATAGTTGTCGATATTATTAGAAGTGTTTCTCCCATTTGATAAGTTAGGATTTATTTTGTAAAATTTATGACCGCTAATTGTGAAACTTCCTTCTCCCTCATTTTTTTTAGGAAATTTATATTTTAGAGTTAAACCTGTTGGACTTTTTCTAACAACTTGAAAAACTCTTTTTCTTCTATGAGAATATACTAAATCACCTCCATCAATAGGAGGATTTGTAGATTCATAATTAAAGTAGTTTTGATATAGTTTAATTAAGACAATTGAATGAAAAATCGAAGCAAAAAAATTTTCTCTATATTCTTCCTCAGGTATGCTTATAAAAAAATCCTTTTTTTCAGAGTTGTCGTTTAGAATATATTGATAAATCAAATGAAAGTTTACGATGTCAAATACGCTGTATTTTTCAAAATCAGTTTCACGTAAATTGATTTCGTTTGAATAACATTCTTGTATTTCTTTATGAATTAAATCTAAGTAGTTTTGGATTTGATTTTTCATTAAATAACAATTGTGTTTCCAATGGTGTTAGTTTAGGGTGTCGCATAACGAGAAACGGCTTGGCTGCAGCTCGGGCTAAATAGGCGAGAAGTTCGACGATTTCACCAAGCGTAACAAAACCATTTCCGATTACTAAAATAATCAAAAAAGTAATTGGAAATGGTTTTGTAGTATAAATTTTCAATCAGTTGGATGTGGCACATTAACCCGAGTTGCGCCAAACCGATGTTGTACGACGTTTTTTTATTTCTCAATTCTTTTTAGTTTTTTTTCCGTTAAATAAAATATTCCGAAACACATTATGAACATTAATCCCAAACTTAATATTAAACCAACATTTTCATTAATTTTAAAATTTGATAAGATTAATAGGAATGAAGAGTAAAATATACCCAGTATTATCATAATTCTTGCGGAATATTTTTGTGATAAATTCCAATTTGTTTCATTCTTCATAGAATTTTTTGTTCTGTATCCATACAAAGAGTTAATTTTTTTTGGAGGGAATTTATAAAGTATAATTCCAGCAATAATAAAAACTGAACCAATTAATAAAGCATTTATAAAAATAGGATTTTCAAAATTCATTTTAAAGCTATTTTATCTATAAAAAAATCATTTCTAAAATTCAAATCCAATCAAGATTGATTTTTAAACTGTCTTCATTAATATTCAAAAAAAATTCTTTTATACAAATGTTTGGATAAAATGTCGTACAACGGGCCGTGGCTTGGCCTTTACTTTGTTTTTTATTAAATTACTTATAAAAAAGGATTGTAGAAGTGACCTATCGGCTTGGCAAGATTTCGAGATCTATACTTCGCATTAGTCTTCTACAAATCCTTTTACAAAAGTTGATCAGCTTCAAATAGAATGAGAGACATCGAGGTCTACTAAAGGCTATAAAGTAATCAACTCCTTTTATAAATCTTAATTTCAAATGTATGAAAAAGTATTTGTATTTTATTGGTATTGATGTATCTAAATTAAAATTAGATGTAACGATTTGCAAAGAAAATGAACTTCATCAATCCCATCATTTTATCGTAACAAATGATAAAAAAGGATTAAAGGAGCTTTTACAGTTTTTAAAAAAGAGAGAAATTCACACATCAGACGTACTTTTTAGTTTTGAAGATAGCGGTGTGTATTCTATGCCATTGTGTTGTTTTTTATCGGATCAAGAGTTGGATTATTGGATGATTCCAGCAATTGAAATCAAACGAAGTAAAGGACTTGTACGTGGTAAATCAGACAAAGCCGATTCGAAGGATATTGCCATTTATTCTCATACACATTTTTACAAATTGAGATTAGGTAAAATTCCAGAAAAAGATCTTTTAAAACTTCGCTTATTATTTACAGAACGTGAGAAATTACTTAAGGCCATCAAGGTTTTAGACAGTACAAAAGAAGGTATAGAATATTTACCAAAAGAGGTGTTTTCTGAGATAGAGCGCGTGAATAAATCGACCATAAATCACCTAAAGAAAGCCATTGAAAAGATAGAAAAACGAATGCAAGAAATTGTAAAAATGAATGATGAATTGCATCATCAAAATAAACTCATACAAAGTATTCCTGGCTTAGGTCCGATGACATCAATCTATTTGATATTAGTAACCAAAGGATTTACAACCTTTAAAAATTCACGTCAATTAAGTTGTTATGCTGGCGTAGCTCCGTTTGAATACAGCTCAGGAAGTTCAATCAAAGGACGAACGAAAGTAAGTCATTTTGCCGATAAAAAACTAAAATCATTGCTTAATATGTGTGCAATGAATGCAAAGAAATGTGATCCAGAATTAAAGCTCTATTACGAAAAGAAATTGGAAGAAGGGAAATCAAAAATGTTGGTTCTAAATAATATCCGATGCAAACTATTAGGAAGAGTATTTGCAGTAATCAATCGTGGATCTGCTTATGTAAATATTCAAAAATTTGCAGCATAAAAAAATAGAAAAAAAATATAAAAAAGGTTTGTTTTTATCCATAGAATGCGAAGTGCGGGCTTGAATTGAGCGAAAGTTCAATTCAGACCGAGACGTAGCCAAAGCTGTGAGCCTTTTGGTAAATTTAATAAAAAAAACAAAAGCAAACAGCTTTTGGCGGATAAAATAGGCGAGAAGTTCAATTTTGCACTTCACCCCGCATTTTGCCAAGCCGATGTTAGCGGCAGTATTATTTTATATTGTGCCATTCGTGTCCACAACCATTTACACATTCTGTTTTTCGTCTATGAGTATCTGTTTCTTTAAATATCCATAACAAAGAAATTATTATCTTTTCTTGTTCGCTTTTTGATAGTTTTTCAAGTTTGTCAAATGCAATTTTAGTTGAAAACGATTTTAAAATTATAATTGGTGTAAAAGTCGGTTTTAATGGAATCGTGGTAATTGCTTTTTGATATGTTTCTGAATTGTAATCTATTTTGTTTGGAATTGAATTATAGATGTAATTTCTTAAATGAATGAAAACTTTTTTAAAGTCAAAATTTTGGTTAGTTAAAATAGTTTTGCAACCAATTTCAAAATCAATTTGATTCTGCGCAATTTGATTTATTAAAATTTCTATTTTATTCATTAGTTTATCACAAAATATTCGTCTATTGTTTCGTTTTCATCTGTTATAACTAACGCAAAATATCCGATTTCATTTTTTAGGTTGTTTAATAATGGTGTTTGAAATTTATTATATCCCAATTCAGTTTTAAAATGTTCAATATTTTTTATGTTTATCGAGATATTTTTGTTTTCAATATCCAAATCATCACAAGTATGAATTTCAAGAATTTTTAAAAATGATTTTTCAATTTTTTCTTTAATTTCAAACTTTTCAATTAGGTGCTTGATTTGCGATGTCGTTGTCATAATATTGCCGCTAACGAGCCGAGTATTTGCGAAAAACGGGAGAGAAATTGAGCGAAAGCTCAAGTTCGTCCGTTCAAGCAAATTGCTTGGCTAAAACTAAATTAATTGAAAGTTTTTAGAAAAGCAATTTTGCGAGTGGAAAAAGATGGGATGAAAGTTTACTTTCAGCCCGTTTTTTGCGAAATACTTTGTTGTACGCAGTTTATTTAATATTCATCTTCCATAGTTTTGTCAATCCAATCTATGAAATTTTTCCATTTATAATTTGGGTTAGATTCAATAGCGTTTGAGTTATGGTCAAAAATCACAATAGGATATTCAGATTTAGAACTTCTATTATCAAAACACCAAAAATCTCCATTATCTTGTTTGAAAGGTGTTAGATATTCGGGTAATTTTAATTCTGCATAATCTTTTAATACTTCTTCTAAACTCATGTAAGGTTCAAGTAAGCTATTTGCAAAACCAAATCCATCAAAAGCAAAATTTCCGATCGGAATTTCTTTGCAATATTTTAGTTGAAATTCGATAAATGATTTCGGAAACTGACATTTATATTTTTCAATTAGTTTATTCAATTCCGTTTCATTCGGTTCAGGATAATTCGGTGGGAACGCTGGTTCTCGTTCAGAATATTTTGATTTTATATCTTCAAATGTCATATTTTGAAAAATTGCGTACAACGAGCCAAGTATTTGCGAAGAACGGGAGAGAATTTGAGCGAAAGCTCAAGTTTGTCCGTTCAAGCAAATTGCTTGGCTAAAACTAATTTAAGTTGAAGTTTTTAGAAAAGCAATTTTGCGAGCGGAAAAAGATGGGATGTAAGTTGGATTTTATCCTGACCCTGTCGAAGGATTCAGCCCGTTTTTTGCGAAATACTTTGTTAGCTGTAGTCGTGCTTTACATTATTATTTTAGTTTCAAGAGCAATTTTTTTATCGTTTGAAACTAACAGATTGTCTTTAAATCCGAATGCAATTTTGTCATCATCATTTATGAATTCAGCAGCACTAATATAAATTTCAGTTGTGTTTTCAAACTTTATTGTAATAAATTGAGGGTAAGGTTCTCCAAATTCATTTTCCCATCCAATTTCAACAGCTTTAATTTTTTGGCCAATAACGTTTTTCCAAAATTCATTTTCTGAAAGATTCCATTTTATTGTTTTGGTAAAAATAGTTTTTTCATTAATTTTTATTCCTAATGCATACTGTGTAAATTCAGAATCCCAGTAAAATTCTATCGTGTTTTTTTCGGTAATAAAGAAAATCGAGTAATCAATTGTATGAATTTTTGAAGACCTTGTTTCAAAAAATGGAGTAGGTTTTTCTGGATTATAATTTATTTCTGCATATTCAATTTTTTGGATTTTTTCACCAATTATTTTTTTGCATTTATTTTTAAAATTAATGTGTTTTTCGGATAGTTTCATTTTTGCGAAATCTTAGGAAGATTACAGCTAACGGGCCGCGTATTGGCGATAGTGGCAGATTAGAAAGCCAAAACTTTCAATCTTGCACTAACCTAAGCAACAGCCTTTTATTATTTTCTAAATTTATGAAAAAAGGAAATATAAAAGGCTGTTGCGACAAAAAAAGAGAAACTTTCAATTTCTCTCATAAACCGCCATTTCGCCAATACGATGTTATATGCCGTTTTTACTTCATTTCTTCAATTGGAATTTGATTTTTTGAGTTACTAATTATAACAGCATAATCAATAAAATCGGTAGTTGATTTACCAATAAGGTATTTTCCATTACTTTTTTTTAGAAACAAATTAACTTCTATCAAATCAGTTTCTTTATTATAAGGTGTATTTACATTATTAAGCCTGAAAAGAGTTATATCTGATAGTTTTGTACTTTTCAATTTGCTAATACCTCTAAAATATTCTTTCCAATAGTCTCCAATTCCATAGCCCTTTTCAGTTGTAAACTTTTGGTAATTTCCTTTTTTGTCATAAATTTTATCCCAAAGAACTTCGCTTTTAGTTAAATAACCAATTATTGAAATGACCTTATCCTTTTTATAAATCTCATTTTCAATTAGTCGAGTGAAAAATGAAGGATAATTTTTTTCTCGTTCTTTTTGGATATGAAAAAAACCATATTTAGCAAATTGCTTTTTTGACTCAAGTTTGTAAATCTCTTTTAAAGAAATATAATTATCATAAATAATTTTTTCTCGTTCACTTTTTTCTTCAAAAGTATAATCAATGTTTTTAATAATGTGATTAAAACTTATCGTATCCTTAATTTGATGAATATATAGGTCTTTATTAGTTTTATAATCCGTTATGAAGTTTTTTAAAAGTAAAGCAACTTCTTTATTACGAATACTAAAATCTAAATCTTTATTAGTGAATATATTTTTTAATTCTTCATTTAAAGTCCAATCTTCAATATTTTCAGTTAAAAATAAAATATGCTTTATAGGAAATTTATATTCGTTGATAATATCAAAACCAATTATTTTTATTGGATTATTTTTATATGATTGATTTAGTAATCTCAAGTTTTTCCAATGTTCAAAAGTCTCAATAGTTCCTTCTTGGCTTACAATTGTTTGAAATGCTAAAGTCAATTCTTTTAAAAGTTCTTCATTGCCTGTATCTAAATATTGTTGAAAGTAAAATGCTTGACTAAAATTTGTTTCTGGAATATAATAATCAAGTGCATTCTGTTTTTTAAGATTTTTAATTAAATAGAGTTCAGCTTCATATGTTTTAGCACTTCCGTGATAAGCTCCAAAACCAAGAATATTAAAATCTGTTTGAGGAAAATTAAAATCAGGTTCTTCAAGGTCAAAACGGTTTTGTTTTAAGTAATCTTTTTTATTCTGTGAAAAAACAATTAGAGATATTATTAGTGTAAAAAAAGTGAATATATTTTTCATTGAATTTCTGTAAAATGGCATATAACGAGCCGAGTATTTGCGAAGAACGGGAGAGAATTTGAGCGAAAGCTCAAGTTTGTCCGTTCAAGCAAATTGCTTGGCTAAAACTAATTTAAGTTGAAGTTTTTAGAAAAGCAATTTTGCGAGTATAAAAAGATGGTATGAAAGTTGGATTTTATCCTGAGCTTGTCGAAGGGTTCAGCCCGTTTTTTGCGAAATACTTTGTTATCTGCAGTTTTTATTAATTGTTTTCGATCAATATTTTTCGTTTGTTGATGAATTTTTTTGACATTTTATATTCAAAAAGATAATCACAATAGCAATCACAAAGTGAGGAAGCTTTAAAGTTTGCAAAGAATTTTATTTCAGTTTTAGAAATTATCAAACTATCATTTGGTTTTTGACAACAATCACTTATCGTTTTGAAACTTATAAAAACACTGTCTTGTTTTTCATCTTTTTGAAAATCAAATATTTTTTTGATTCCATTATTTTTTATGTCTTCTTCAGTTATAAATTTTATTGGAATTCCATTTTTGTCATTGCACAAATCTTTTCCTGAAAATTTATAATTAATCTTTTCATATTTATTACAGCCAAATAATGTAATAATTAAAATGATAAATATTGCTGAAATCTTTTTGTTAATCACGGTTGGCATAAAATTGCAGATAACGAGCCGAGTATTTGCGAAGAACGGGAGAGAATTTGAACGAAGTTCAAGTTCAGCCGTTCAAGCAAATTGCTTGGCTAAAACTAAATTAATTGAAAGTTTTTAGAAAAGCAATTTTGCGAGTATAAAAAGATGGTATGAAAGTTGGATTTTATCCTGAGCTTGTCGAAGGGTTCAGCCCGTTTTTCGCAAATGCTATGTTAGCTGCTGGCATTTATTATTTAGACTGAACGATGAAATCATATTCATGTTCGGTAAAATAAAATGGAATATTAGCCCATTCTAAATTATTATTTTTAGCAGTTAAATGTACTTTATGTATAAATTGCATAAACTTTGAAATAATGATTTGCTCAGTCCAATCTCTTGCATCTTGCAACTCTTGAGAAACTTCATCATTTTCAATTAAGTTTTCAAAGTTTTCAAATAAATTCTGAAAATCTTCAAGTCCAGTTAAAACAAATTCTTCCTTAGTCATTATTTCAGGATTGCAATCTGATAACCATTCCATATCTTCAGGATTATAGCCGCCATCAAATTCAAAAGCAAAACATTGTATATACCACTTTTCAGTATTTATATCAAATTCGTTTAATTCAAAATAGAATGCTTTTATTTCTGAGTGCTTAGAGATTTTCTTATAAAAAGAATCGATCCATTTAATACAATCTTCCACATTATTTGTAAATGAATGCTCTAATATTTTATGAAATGAAGTTTGGTTAATTTCATTTAAATGTTTTTTTGCAATAGTTATTGCATTCTCAAAATTTAACTTTTCAAGTTCATAATTTATTTTTTCAGCAAAATCAAAGTTCATATGTAATTTTTTTAATGCTTGCAGCTAACGTTTCGGGTATTGCCGAAGGCGGGGAAATCGAAGCTGAAAGTTTCGATTTTGCACCGAGGCTAGCCAAAACGAATTATTATGAGTTAAATTTAAAAATAAAAAACGAATAAAATTCGTTTTTGGCGGTGAACGAAGAACAAACTTTCAATTTATTACTTCATCCCCGCTTTTGGCAATACCATGTTAGCAGTAGTTATAATAATTTAAGAGTTTCACTTATGTTTTTTACTGTATGCTCTCCGTGAAAAAACTTATTGATAACTTTTGAGTAATCTTTTTCATTTCCAATTACTTCTCGCAATGTACTCTTCATAAAATCCTTATCGGATGTTGGTGTGTCACTCTTTAATAAAAGTCGAATCCACTGTTTCATTTTTTCTTTCCCGATTTCTTTTTCTATGCTAAATAAAATCAAAGGTTGATAATCATAACCGTAAGTTTCTCTGTCGTTAATGTCAGCTAAACTGGAAATCTCTCCGATTGGTTTAAATTTAAAATCTTCATCTTCTACATACTCCAAACTACTTTTGAGCGATTCTTTAACTTTCTGTTCCATTCCTATGCTCTCAGCAAATTTTAAAGACATAAATTCCGCAAAACCTTCGTCAAGCAAATTCTCTAATGTAGTGTTACAATTTTTTATTGTTCCAAAATAATAATGGCTCAATTCGTGTGCCAATGTCAATAAAAATCCTCCTTCCAATTGTTTGTCAAAAGTTGCCTTCAAATCACTTGGCGGATTACCACAAATTGTAAAAGTTGGATTACTAGCAAAAGCAAAATAACCTTTTTCATTTGCGGTCAAATATGCCTGTACCCAATGTACTTTTTCGAGATATGAGATATTGGTATAAGAACTCAAAAAATCTACAACCTTGCCATTAATTTCATCAAATTCAGCAACCTGATTTTTCGTAAAATCTGCATTTAACAACGTAATATTTTCGGCTTCTTGTATATCATATTTTCCGATGAAAATATAAGGTTCTCTTGGGCTTTCGCTTACGAAATGTCCTCTTTTGGCATTTATAGGTTTTGAGCCATTAATGTAAATTTGTTCGCAGTCTTCACAAATGAGTTCAATATCATATTTTACAAGTTCGTATTGAAAGTCATTGTCAATATCATACAATGTAGGAAACCAAGCAGATTGATAGCCATCCATTCGTAATAATCCATTCATAAAGGCTATATTGCCTCTCCAATCGGCTTTTTGATAATTTTCAGAAATGGTATCATTAATAACTGGAAATTTACCAACGTATCTAAAGCGCAATTTTTTTGGTAGAAATTTTTGACCTTTCACATCAGCTGGAAAATAGTACGAAACCGATTCGTAAGTTTGTAAGCTATCCGACAATTCACGTTTATATCCAAGTAAAAACTCGTTAGGTTCTACACTTTGTATGTTAAGGATATTCAATCCCTTATTTAAGCGTATAAGATAATTGTTGATTTGAGAATAATCACTTAAAATAATATCACACTCAATTGTCCCATTTTCAACCGAAAATTTTGCTGTACCTGATATTTTTGGGATTTTATCTTGAGCATTTGTTGTTAAACTCATTAATAAAGATAAAAGAATAATAAAATTTTGTTTCATTTGTTTGAAGATATTTCTACTACATATGTCGGTCATAATTACTGCTAACGTTTCGAGGCTTGGCGATAGTGCGGGCTTGAATTGAGCGAAAGTTCAATTCAGACCGAAACTAAGCCAAAGCCAATTTCTATTTGCTAATTTAAACAAAAAGCCAATAAAATTGGCTTTTGGCGACTTAATATGCACAAAAGTTCAATTTTGCACTTAACCCGCATTTCGCCAAGCCGATGTTGTGTGTAGTTTTTATTTTAGATTAATAATCACTGAAAATTCCGAATTAACGTATATATTTCCAACAGTTGCTGGTTTCCATTTGGTCTCGTTGATTAACTTAAATGCTAAATTTTTAATCGATTCGTGATAAGATTTATTGTAATTTTCTTTTTTAGCTTCTACATCAAAGTATGTAATGTAATAATTATTTATAGTCGCATTTCCCAATCTATCTACATAAACATCTATTCTTATATTCGCAACACCGTTTCCATTTTCTTTATTTGTAACTATATAGTTTCTATCGTATTTATTAAACAATTCGTCAAATTTTTCCTGTAATCCAGTATGATATTCTGAATCATAAAATTTATCCCCTGGAAATAAAGCAGGTTTATTCCATATGCCATTTAAACCGTGTTTTGAAAATACTAAATCTGTTTTTTTTCGTATCCAAATACTATCTGATAAAAAGTGAATAGAATCAATAAATTTACTTCCATATTTTTCTTCAAAAACCAAGTTTATTAATTCACAATAGCAATTTTGACGTTTATTTTCATAAACTATATCAGAATAATGAGCAATTTTGATTTCTATGTTTTTAGAATTTAGAATACTATCGAATTCTTTAGTGTGCCTTTCTTCTTCCAAATTTGATAGCATTCCATAGCTTTTACAATAAATATTTTTTTTATTTTTTAAATCGTTTTCTGCCTTTTTTACAGCACTTAAACAATTTGTATCATTTGTATGAATTTCATCAATGAATTTCTGAATAGTATCATTCTTCTCACAAGACAATGATAGAATTAAAAATAATAGAAAAATTATTTGTTTCATTTTGGAGAAAATTACACACAACGTTTCGAGGCTTGGCGATAGTGCGGGCTTGAATTGAGCGAAAGTTCAATTCAGACCGAAACTAAGCCAAAGCCAATTTCTATTTGCTAAATTACAAAAAAAGCCAATAGAATTGGCTTTTTGCGGATTAAGAAGACGAAAATTTCAACTTAGACGGAACCCCGCCATTTTGCAAAACCCTTGTTGGCTACAGTGTTTTTATTTTTTCATACAATTCGTTCATTTCATATTCTATTGGAATCACTATAATTCCTTTATCGTTTATTATTCCCCATTTTTTGTCAATTCTTGCTAGAGCAATTGATTGAGAATATTTTTTAGGTTTAATTTTTCCAAATCCAAGAACAGTACTTTCGTCCCCTTCAATTAATTTGAGTTCGTCATATTTTTGAGATAACAGTTTTTTGTTTTCATAATCCCAAACTTGCCATTTATTATTTTTTTCTAACGCAGTTATTCCTTTAAATTCACTTAATACATTGTCGTAATCAAACTCCAATAATATTTTATCTTTAAAATTCACTATTCCCCATTTTAAGCTGTCTGAAGCCACTACTTGTTTTTTGAATGGAATTCCTAAACTTTGGTATTTGAAATCTAAAACGGTTTCATTTTTAGTGTTTATAATTCCAGCTTTTCCGTTTTTTCTTGCAATTGCCAAACTGTCAATGAATATGTAATTTAAATCGTATTGGCACTTAATAACCTCTTCGCCTTTTGTATTTATATAACCAAAATAGTTTCCTTCTCGAACTTTGGATAATCCGTCATAAAACTCTCCAATTACCATATACTTGAATTCGGTTAATTGTTTAAATTTGTTGTCGAAAAGAGCATAATTTCCATTTAGTTCTTTTGTTGCAATTATGAAATTGTTTGAGAGAAATTGAATCCAAGAGAAAATAGGTTCTAAAATTTCATTTCCTAAACTATCAACAACACCATACTTGTTTGTTATTTCTCGTGTGTCATAAACTTCAGAACTATCGATTATTTTGTACGATTGTTTATTTACTATAAAAAATTCTTTTTCGGGTTTAATATGATAGTATTTTGGCGGTAAAATTATTTTGTTTTGCGAGGTTATTATTCCTAAATTGTATTCTCCAAAATATTTTGCACGATAACCAAAAACGAATTTGTCATTTCCTACATAACTCAAATACTCATACTTTGTTGGAATAATCTGTTTGTTTTGTTTGTCAATTATTCCTAAACTATCATTTTGAGTAATTACTGCATAGTTTTCTATAAATTTTCTCGCATATTGATATTGAGGTTCAATAATCACTTCTCCAAGTTCATTTTTGTAACCATAAAATCCATTTGATTCAAAAGGTTTTAATTCTTGAGCCAATAATCCTTGTTTAGAAAGACAAAGTGTTAATATTAGTACTATTGTTATATGTATTCTCATTTTTCAACATTGTAGCCAACGGGCCGCGGCTTGGCCTTTACTTTGTTTTTTATTAAATTACTTATAAAAAAGGATTGTAGAAGTGACCTATCGGCTTGGCAAGATTTCGAGATCTATACTTCGCATTAGTCTTCTACAAATCCTTTTACAAAAGTTGATCAGCTTCAAATAGAATGAGAGACATCGAGGTCTACTAAAGGCTATAAAGTAATCAACTCCTTTTATAAATCTTAATTTCAAATGTATGAAAAAGTATTTGTATTTTATTGGTATTGATGTATCTAAATTAAAATTAGATGTAACGATTTGTAAAGAAAATGAACTTCATCAATCCCATCATTTTATCGTAACAAATGATAAAAAAGGATTAAAGGAGCTTTTACAGTTTTTAAAAAAGAGAGAAATTCACACATCAGACGTACTTTTTAGTTTTGAAGATACCGGTGTGTATTCTATGCCATTGTGTTGTTTTTTATCGGATCAAGAGTTGGATTATTGGATGATTCCAGCAATTGAAATCAAACGAAGTAAAGGACTTGTACGTGGTAAATCAGACAAAGCCGATTCGAAGGATATTGCCATTTATTCTCATACACATTTTTACAAATTGAGATTAGGTAAAATTCCAGAAAAAGATCTTTTAAAACTTCGCTTATTATTTACAGAACGTGAGAAATTACTTAAGGCCATCAAGGTTTTAGACAGTACAAAAGAAGGTATAGAATATTTACCAAAAGAGGTGTTTTCTGAGATAGAGCGCGTGAATAAATCGACCATAAATCACCTAAAGAAAGCCATTGAAAAGATAGAAAAACGAATGCAAGAAATTGTAAAAATGAATGATGAATTGCATCATCAAAATAAACTCATACAAAGTATTCCTGGCTTAGGTCCGATGACATCAATCTATTTGATATTAGTAACCAAAGGATTTACAACCTTTAAAAATTCACGTCAATTAAGTTGTTATGCTGGCGTAGCTCCGTTTGAATACAGCTCAGGAAGTTCAATCAAAGGACGAACGAAAGTAAGTCATTTTGCCGATAAAAAACTAAAATCATTGCTTAATATGTGTGCAATGAATGCAAAGAAATGTGATCCAGAATTAAAGCTCTATTACGAAAAGAAATTGGAAGAAGGGAAATCAAAAATGTTGGTTCTAAATAATATCCGATGCAAACTATTAGGAAGAGTATTTGCAGTAATCAATCGTGGATCTGCTTATGTAAATATTCAAAAATTTGCAGCATAAAAAAATAGAAAAAAAACATAAAAAAAACATAAAAAAGGTTTGTTTTTATCCATAGAATGCGAAGTGCGGGCTTGAATTGAGCAAAAGTTCAATTCAGACCGAAACGTAGCCAAAGCTGTGAGCCTTTTGGTAAATTTAATAAAAAAACAAAAGCAAACAGCTTTTGGCGGATAAAAAGGCGAGAAGTTCAATTTTGCACTTAACCCCGCATTTTGCCAAGCCGATGTTAGCTGATGCCGCATTAATATTTATCTAATTCTTCTTTTAAGTCACTTATAAATTCTTCTAAATCAACAACGAAACCAGTTTTCAACCCAATTGGAAAAATGTTTAGTAAATAATTTTCATTTGAAACTAAATCTATTATTTCATCTTGTAAATCATCAAGAGATAATTCTTTAATTTTAAATTTTTTCCATTCATCAATTAAACATAATTCCGCAAATTCTTTAAAATTCCATAGAGGAAAAAGTTGATGATTTTCAAGCTCGGAAATTACATAATTATTATTTTCGTCTTTTAGAGTATAAAAGATTTCTAAATCAGCTAATTTCTTAATGAAATATTTATATCTCTCAAAAGGATTTAGTTTAGAAACATTTTCAATTTCTTGAATATTTATTTTCATATGTTTTTTGGGTGCGGTTTCAGCTAACGAGCCGAGTATTTGCGAAGAACGGGGAGAAATTGAGCGAAAGCTCAAGTTCGTGTGTTCAAGCAAATTGCTCTTTTCTAAAACTAATTTAGTTTAATGTTTTAAGAAAAGCAATTTTGCGAGTGGAAAAAGATAGGGTGAAAGTTTACTTTCAGCCCGTTTTTTGCAAATACTTTCCTATGTTTGTAATTGATTATATTTAAGATATATAGCAAATAAAAAAAGAAAGAACTCAATGGGCAGATTAAGATCGTAAATACTATTAAGCATAAAGCTTCGCTAACATGATAATCCCTGCTCATTTCTTGCCAAAAACCGTACAGTTTATTTGAACAAAAAGTTCGTGCTAGGATAGTAGGTTTCATTGCAAGATTAGTTCTCTCCTATAGAAATTAAATATAGAACAAATGAATGAAAAAATCAACTATTGTGGTATTGATGTATCAAATGAAACGTTAGATCTTTATTTTAAAAATAAGGAAGGAATAGAACAACATTTACAAGTTTCCAATACGTTAACTGGATTTAGAAAACTTCTAAAAGAAGTAGGAAATAATACACATTTCGTAATGGAAGCAACAGGAGTTTATCATTTGAATTTAATATTTTTTTTGAATGAAAAAAAATGTTGTTTTAGTGTTGTAAATGCGCTTCAAATCAAGCGTTATATTCAGATGCATTTAGAACGTAATAAATCGGATAAAAAAGATGCGAAAAGGATTTATGAATATGGCTGTGATCGGGAACCAGAAAAATACACAATGCCCGATTCATCGTACTTTGAATGTCGCTCGTTAAATAATTCGATCCATGATTTAACTAAGGAAATCACGAAATTTAGCAATCAAATTCATAGTCTAAAGAAGTGTCCATTTAATGCAAAAAAGATAGAAAAAAGCTTCCTTAAGATCATCAAATTATTAAAAGAAGAGAAGTCGAAATTAGAGCTTGAATTGCATACCAAATTGGTAGAATGGGATGAAGAAACACTCCACTTAATAAGCAGTGTGAAAGGAATAGGAAAGCGATCAGCAGCAGAATTAATGGTTTATACGCAAAGTTTTAAAGACATGGAATCGTATAAACAATTAATCTCTTATGCAGGATTAAGTCCGACCGAATATCGAAGTGGAAGTAGTATTCGAGGTCGAGTACGAATATGTAAACAAGGAGGTAAACAACTAAGAAATATCTTGTATATGTGCGCTTTAAATGCCAAGAAAAGTAATGGTTATTGTCGTGCATTATATGATCGATTAGTAGAGAAAGGAAAGAACAAAAAAGCAGCGTTAATCGCTGTGTGCAATAAGCTGCTTAAATTGGTATTTGGAGTGGTAAAAAATAAAACATTTTACCATGAAAATTTTGTTGTAAAAATTGATTAAAAAACTTGTTTTTTTACACAGTTCATGTTAGCTGTAGTGCTATTGTTGATTTATTTCTAAACCATTAGTGTTTAAACTCTTGTAAAAAATTGAAATTTTAGAAATCGCAGATGCCTTTTGTAGTGTGTCATTATCTACAATAATGAATGCTCCTAATTGTTCCATAGTTGAAACTATAGGTTTTATTCTTTTCATTCTGAATGTATAGATATTTTTCAGGTGTATTTTATCATTAGTTATTTTTTCTATTGAATTCTTAAAAGAAACTATGTGAATAGTGTCCTTTATAGAATTTTTAGTATCTGTCACTTTAAAGTATGAGTATTTTTCAGAATCTCTTATTTCAATAACTTTTACAGTCATTTCAATTTCCTCATCATTTAAATAATGAGCACTCCTTAAAGAATTACAAGCTGTAAAAATTAATAATAATATGATTAGATAACAGAATGTTTTCATTTACAGTTTTTTTTGTCGCATTACAGCTAACGGCTGGCAAATTGGCGATGGAGCCGACTTTTAGCACAAATGTTGAATAGAATTACTAATCTTCAACATTGCACAAAAGTTCAATAGAAGTACTTCACCGGCTCTATTGCCAATTTGTTTGTTATGTGCCGTTTTATTCCATTTTATACATTTAACAATTGCTGAAACGTAAAGTCGGGTTTAAACATTTCAATTTCGTTTTGAGTTGATTCTTCTTGTGCTTCTTTGCCATAGATAAACATTTGCTGTTCATAATTTTCAATAGCCTCTTCAATGCTGTTAAATTTCCCATTGGTCAGATTATCCGACAATATCAAGGCATCCATCAACCCGCTGTTTACGCCTTGTCCTGCAAAAGGAGGCATCAAATGAGCAGCATCTCCAATCATCGTTATGGGTAATGGACGCTTACTTTTCCAAGACTTACCTAAGGGAAATATTCGTGTCGCTAACCCTACAAAAGATGATGTCACACGAATCAGTTCTTTGTAGCGTTCATCCCAATCGGAAAATTTTTTCAGGAGAAAATCAACGACACTATTTCTGTCTTGAAAATCTACCAGAGTCTTGCTTTTCCATTCATCAGATGTTTTAAAACTTATTCCAAAATGCAATGCACCATTATTATTAGGATTCGCAAATAATAAATTACCTTGATGAGCAGCCATTAGCCGGTTTCCATTGCATAGCTGAAAAAATCCAGGACAGTTCACCTCTGGTTGATGAATATCGGCTTGTATATTGAAAGTACCTGTTTCTTCAACTTCCGTGTCGGTAACAAATTTTCTTACTTTAGACATTCCACCATTGGCAATAATAACCAGATCTGCTGTTTCACTCGGTTTATCTTCAAAAGTTAGTGTCCACTTCTCCTTATCAGGTTCAAGGGTAACAAGTTTTCTATCCCAAATGACGGTATTGTTTTGTAAACTATTCAATAAGATAGTCCTTAAATCATTTCTGTTTATTTCTGGATTGTCGAACCGATTTTCGGGCTTTACATTTTTGGTGGTTAAAATATTGCCCTTTTCATCAGCAATATTTACACCCATTGGCAAAGCTAAGTCATAATACGTTTGCAGCAATCCTGCTTTTTTCATTGCTTCCTGTCCCGAATCCCTGTGCAGATCAAGTGTCCCGCCAAAGATCCTGGCATCCCGATTTTTGTCTCTTTCGTAAACTGTAACGTCTACGCCGTTTTGTTGTAACAATCTCGCCATAGTCAGCCCAACGGGGCCGCCACCAATTATTGCAACGTTCTTATCACTAAGTAAATTCATTTGTTTGTCTGTATCTATTCGCATTGTCATTCAAAAATGGCCCATAACGTGCCGCGTATTGGCGATGGGCGGGATTTTTAGCACTGAACTTTAATCGAAGAACAGAAGTTGAATTTTGCACTTCCGTTGATACGAAGCCGTTCAGCCCGCCTATTGCCAATACGATGTTGTACGACGTAGTTATGTTTTGGGTTTTAGTCCAGCTAAATATTTTCGTATGTCATTTTCTAATTTATCCGGGTATTTGTACTCTAATTTTTTTGACAATTCAGTTCCTATTTCTGAAACTAAATCAGTCATTGAAAATAGAGCAGTCCAATTTTCCTTTATATCGCTCCCTGAAAATGTTTGTTCTGTTTTAGCCCACATTTCCTGGTTAAGATACTTTTTGAAAAGCCGTCCATATTTATTGGTCGTTATGTTCCAATTGTGTTCACTTGCAATGTGCCATTCAATTAAAGGAATTAAATATTCTGTGCGAATAACGGTTTCCGACATAAATTTCGCATAGAATATTTCATCTCTCACAAGACACTTTGCCACGTAAGTTGTGTCCCACCAAAAATCGTTTATTAGATTTTGAAACTCTTTTTCAGACGGTTTTTTGATAATGGAAATTTGATAAGTTGGTTTCAGCATTTGCTTTGTAATACCATCTTTATCAATTAAAATTTTATAACCAATATCCCAATCTTCTGGTAATTCTTTCTCTTGCGTTTCCTTTATAAATTTTGATTTGCTGTAAAGTTTAAAATCTACTTTCACACCGTCTTCATAAAGTAGCATTTTCATTGCGTGTTTATGGTTAAAACAACTTTCGTCTTCTTCAATCATAGCAATTGGATTTCCGAATTTAAGCGTCCAGCTTTTGTCTGAAATGTAATTTGTATTATCCTCAAAAACAAATTCAATGTCTAAATCACTAAATTCGTCAACAAGTGCTAAAGGATTTACAAGTGAACTTGTCAGAAGAAGAACTCTTACATCTTCGTTTTTCTCCGACCATTCTATAATTGTTCTTAACTTTTCTTCTCTGACTTTCATTTTGTTTGGTTCGGTTTTACTATGTCGTACAACGAGCCGAGTATTTGCGAAGAACGGGAGAGAAATTGAGCGAAACCTCAAGTTCGTGCGTTCAAGCAAATTGCTCTTTTCTGAAACTAAATTAGTTTATTGTTTTAAGAAAAGCAATTTTGCGAGTGGAAAAAGATGGGCTGAAAGTTTACTTTCAGCCCGTTTTTTTGCAAATGCGATGTTAGCAGAAGTGTTGTTATTACCAATCAGAGTTTTCAACAGCTTTTGAAGTACTTCCTTCCTTTATAGCTTTTTCAACACCTTCAAGAGTTTTGATTGCTTTTTGATAAGATTTATAGAACGCTTTTGACATTACTGTTTTTTGACCTCCTTTTTCATTTATAGGATATTCATTTGCGATTTTCATAGTAGAATATGATGGTGGAGTACTTCCTCCTGTAATTTTTTTCTCATATTCAGTTAATGTTACTATTGCTCTTGCTTTTCCATCTTTTGCATCAACTCGTAAAATATGCCATGCATCAACATATGTCGTAATTATTGAAATCCCGATATGAACATTGTCATATATTCCCTTACCTACGAGTAATCCAGCTTCTTTATCTTGATTTTGAATTACAGATTTTCCACTTACATAGTTATAGGTAAAATAATTAAATGCTCTATTATATATATCATCTTTTGACAGTCCTGGAGCTTCAATAATTTTTACAAAAGTTACATTTCCATTATCATCCAATTCCCATTTCCCTTTAATTTCTTCGAGCATTTCTTTTGCAGATTGTGCATAAGATATAACACTAAATAATGTTAAAAAGAGTAGTAAAATTGTTTTTTTCATAGTTTAAAAATTAAAATTTAGGATTGTAAAAATATTATTTATTTTTTTATTCTATTACGGAAAACCCTATTTTGTATTTTGTTGTGTAAACATTTCTGCTAACGGGCCGCGGCTTAGCGAAGTGCGGGCTTGAATTGAGCGAAAGTTCAATTCAGACCGAGACGTAGCCAAAGCTGTGAGCCTTTTGGTAAATTTAATAAAAAAACAAAAGCAAACAGCTTTTGGCGGATAAAAAGGCGAGAAGTTCAATTTTGCACTTAACCCCGCATTTTGCCAAGCCGATGTTAGCTGTAGTTATAACTTTTAAGTATCTTATTAAAGACTTCTAATAATAATGCAGATATTATAAATGCAATGGAAAAAAATGTAAAATTAGAAAACGTTTCATTTAGATATAGTCGGAAATCTAAACCATACAATTTTTCTAAATAATTACGACTTATTATCATACTTATTACTAAGCCAATTCCAGATGATAATATAATCGATATGAATTTTACCGATTTTTGAATTTTACTAAATTCATTATTATGTTTTTGAATTGAATAAATTAAAGATAAACCAAAAGTTATTACTAATATAAAATATTGTGAAATTTCAGTAATTCCACTCTTTCTGAATGGAGATTCTATTATGAAAGACATTAAAGTTATAATTATCAATGCAGATAGAACTTTCTTAATTGAGAATAGCATTTTATAGGTTCAGAGATTTTATAATTACAGCTAACGAGCCGAGTATTTGCGAAGAACGGGAGGAAATTGAACGAAGTTCAAATTCGTCACGAACTGAGCAAATTGCTCTTTTGTTTTTATAAATTTAAGAAATAAATTGAAACAAGAACAATTTTGCGTTGAGAAAAACATAGGCTGAAAGTTTACTTTCAGACCGTTTTTCGCAAAATACCATGTTAGCAGAAGTATTTTATTTAAATGAGTTTCCATTATAAATTGCTGTTTCAATTTCAAAATTTAATCTATTTACTAATCTTAAAAGTTCAATTGGATAATAATTTCGTAAAATAGCTTGATTTTCATTTATTGATACTCCAAATCTTAAGTATGAAAATGTTACTTTATGATTAGAGACTAATTTTTCTAATTCAATACAGTTTATATTAAGAAATTGAATAGCATCATTAATTTGACCATTCAAATTGTCCATTTCTTTATTTGATATTTTAATTGATATAATATAATTTTCGTTTAATCTTTTTTTTAGAGAATTTGTAAATTCACCTTTTTCATCAATTTTAAAGTTTGGTAAAGTAGTTGTTTTTATAAATTCCTTAAACGAATCGGTATCACTATAAATTTCTAATATACACATTTCAAATTTTAGTATTTTAAACAGTTTTAGGGGAAATATTTCTGCTAACGGGAAACGCATTGGCGAAGTGGCGGATAAATTGGACGAAAAGTTCAATTTAGCAGTAACGTAGCCGATGTGTTTCCACAGAAGCTAAATTATTAAAAAAAGCTGAATGTGGAACACATTCGGCGGAATAAAATGCACAAAAGTTGAAGTTTGCACTTCACCCGCCATTTTGCCAATGCGATGTTATACGACGTTTTTCTTTTCTATATTATTTATTTTTTCGGCTACTTTTAAGCAACTTTCATAATTTCCTAAAACTCCGATTGTTTTCGTTTCAATTTCGTGAAGTTTTTCTGCAATTTTAGTTGTATCAGAATTAGATTTTACAAGTTTGAGAATTAATGGAGTATAACTTTGATATTCATCTCTTGGAGCAATATCATTAACTCCGATTGGATCCCAATCTTCCCACAATATCTGGTCAATTTGTTGATATAGATTTAGAAATTTTCCCTTGCTTCTAAATTTTTCTTTTAATTCGTTTTTGTCAAGATTGTAGTTTCCATTTTCAAGATATTCTTTCCATAATTGAACGTTTTTTATATTTATGTCGTATCCAATTATTGGATTATCCCAATCGAAAATAACATTACTTATTTCGTCTCCATTCCAATCAAAATATTCAGAAGCAATTAGTGAAAAAGCAATAGCATTTAAATCTTCACTATCAAGTTTTTGAGCAATAAAATCATCACACAATTTTATTAAATGTTCTTTTCGAACTTCAAATTCTCCGTCATTAATCTGTTCAACGTAAACACTTGTTGTGTCAAATCCAGTTTTAGTTTGGCTATTTTTTACGTCAGATTTTAAATCATCTATCGTAATTTTATTTTCAAAATATTCTTTTAATTTCTGTTCGGTCATTTCGGGTAAAATGTCGTATAACGAGCTGAGTATTTGCGAAGAACGGGGAGAATTTGAACGAAGTTCAAGTTCGTACGTTCAAGCAAATTGCTCTTTTCTAAAACTAATTTAAGTTTAAGTTTTTAGAAAAGCAATTTTGCGGTGGAAAAAGATGGGCTGAAAGTTTACTTTCAGACCGTTTTTTGCAAAAACTATGTTAGCTGATGTTTTTTTATTAGATATGATTGAAGACAAACTTTAAAGTTTTGTTATGCTTATATATTTTAATATTTGATGGTTCTGATTGATTTGTGAAATTCTCATAATAATATTCATTATTATTTGATTTCCAATTTGGATCTACCAAAATTAATGAATCTACTTGATGAATTATTTTTTGAAAATTATTTTCGTCAAATTGTAACATAATATTAATTTCAAAATCTGCGATTCCTGTACTTTGAGTTTCATTTTGTAATATTTTAAAATCTTTTGGTAAAATTAAGTTAGAATTTTCAGAGATTAATTTAATTCTATTTTTACCACAACTAATTAAAGTAAAGCAAATTATAAAAATATATATCAGATTGTTTTTATTCATAAGTTCTGAATTTAAAAATAGCAGCTAACGGGCCGCGGCTTGGCGAAGTGCGGGCTTGAATTGAGCGAAAGTTCAATTCAGACCGAAACGTAGCCAAAGCTGTGAGCCTTTTGGTAAATTTAATAAAAAAACAAAAGCAAACAGCTTTTGGCGGATAAAAAGGATAGAAGTTCAATTTTGCACTTAAACCCGCATTTTGCCAAGCCGATGTTAGCTGTAGTAGTTATTTTCCGTGAGTTATTCTAATAATTTCACTATTTAAAGAATTAATTATTATCAAAAATGTTCCTCCAACATAATTTTTAGGAAGAGTTCCAGAGATTACATAGTAGTTTTCAATTTTGTGTATTTTATACGGTTTCTGATTGATGATATTATTTTCACCATAAATTTCAAACAAAATTGATTCCGCAACTTTTATAGCTGTTGAGTCGTTTTTAATAATAGGAGTTTTGTTATCTATTACATTATGAACTCTATTATTTTTTAGTGTTTCTTCTAAAACTTCTTTAGCATATTTTTCTCCAAGAATTAATTTTTGATTATTTTCTTGAGCACAAGAAATATTAATTATACTTAAAAATAGAAGAATCAATAGATGTTTCATTTTTTGAGGAATTTTTGGAACTATTACAGCTAACGAGCCGAGTATTTGCGAAGAACGGGAGAGAAATTGAACGAAGTTCAAGTTCGTACGTTCAAGCAAATTGCTCTTTTCTAAAACTAAATTAGTTTATTGTTTTAAGAAAAGCAATTTTGCGAGCGGAAAAATAATGGATGAAAGTTTACTTTCAACCCGTTTTTTCGCAAATAGTATGTTAGCTGCTGGTGAATTAAAGAAAGTATATAAAATTATATATTGCTTTTAGAATTCCTAAAATAATTCGCAGTCAATTTAACAGTTGAGAATAAACTTGAAGCTATTAATAACCACATCATTAAATAATTAGTTCTAAACGGAGATTCAGTGAAAAAGTTAGTCATAGAAGCTAAACATAAAAACAAACCAATTAAAGCAAATACCCAAAATATAATTAAAACATTTTTTTTGGGGTTTAAATACCAATTATTCTGTGTATTTGGATGTTCCATATTTATTTAATTTTTGTTGTTAAAAAACATATGTAATTTGCTAGCACACTTGCAGCTAACGTTTTGGGTATTGCCGAAGGCGGGGAAATCGAAGCGGAAAGTTTCGATTTTGCACCGAGGCAAGCCAAAACGAATTTTTGTGAGTTAAATTTAAAAATAAAAAACGAATAAAATTCGTTTTTGGCGGAGATAGTAGCACAAACTTTGAATTTTGCTCTTTAGCCCCGTTTTTGGCAATACCTTGTTAGCTGTAGTGCTTTTTATAATAATTTTTTGCGATTTTTATGAATTCAGTCGTATCCATTTCTGGAATTTGTTCGTAGTTTATGTATCCATACTTACTTTGAGTAAATAATTTAAGTTCCTCGTAATATTCATCTTCAATTTTAGTACTATTTTTTAGAGTATTACAATATAAACCAAATATTATTTTCTTATCAGTTGTGAAAAAAATCATTGCTCCCTTTAAGTCTTCGTTTTTTGTATTGTTCCAATAAAGAGAATATTCTGCACTTGAATTTTGAACTAAGAATCTTATTATTTGATAATCATTTTGAAAAATAAACTCTGTTTCATCTTCATATTGGGGATACTCATATTCACTAGCACTTTCATTTCTTTCAGGAATAAAATGATTCAAGAATTCAAATATAAATTTTTCGTTTCTATTGTCATTTAATACATAGCAATCGGCATAAGTTCCATTATATTCAAATTTGTTCATTATTTACAAAAATTTGTTTATGACGGCTGATTAAAGCATTACAGCTAACGGGCCGCGGCTTGGCGAAGTGCGGGCTTGAATTGAGCGAAAGTTCAATTCAGACCGATACGTAGCCAAAGCAGTGAGCCTTTTGGTAAATTTAATAAAAAAAACAAAAGCAAACAGCTTTTGGCGGATAAAAAGGCGAGAAGTTCAATTTTGCACTTAACCCCGCATTTTGCCAAGCCGATGTTACCTGCTGTGCATATTTATTATTCGATTATTTCTTTTAATTATTTTATCGATTGTTTCTGTTTTATAAGATTTATATTCTTCAACATTTTGTGGTAAGGGTGAACGTTCAAAATTGTCAAATGGAAGACAAAATTTTACTTCGTAGTTTTCAGTTACAAAATCTTGGAGTAAAAAGAAGTTTATATAATTTTCAAAGTTTACGAAAAGTTTGAAAAATTCCTCATAACGACTAATAGCATTATAAAGTGGACTTTGTTCGTTCAAGTAAAATAATCTAATACATTCAAGTGTTAAGTCAAATCTATCACTTATTTTTCGATTTACAACTCTAGCTTGATTAATTGTGAAACCATTTTTCTTATGAGCAGGAAAAACAATATGTCCTCCAATTGTTCTTGCTATATGTTTAAATTCTTCTCTTTCTTGTTCAGTTAACCAATCATCAAATCGACCTTTATATTTTCCAACAAAATGAGGACACATTCTGTCACTTGAAAGATTATCAATTAAATTATTTTTTAAAACAATTCTACCAAATTTACCTCCAATTTTTAAAGTTTCTAATGAGAAGGAATGTTCTGAAGGAAGTTCTTTACTCCATAAATATTTATGAATTTCGTAAAGTTTTGGACTGTCAGAATCTGGATCGCCACAAAGGCTATCTTTTCTAAAATCAAAATTTATGTCGATTTCAATCATTTAAACTTTCAGTATTATGCGCAATTTTTGGATGCATTGCAGGTAACGGGCCGCGTATTGGCGATAGTGGCGGATTAGAAAGCCAAAACTTCCAATCTTGCACTAAGCTAAGCAACAGCCTTTTATTATTTTCTAAATTTATGAAAAAAGGAAATATAAAAGGCTGTTGCGACAAAAAAAGGAGAAACTTTCAATTTCTCCCTTAAACCGCCATTTCGCCAATACGGTGTTAGCTGTAGTTTTTTGTTAACTTTCTTGCACTATCCGATGCAATAATTAATCCTCCGGCCAACATAATAATATCTTTTATGACTAGTCTGCCTGCTCCAGAAAGATAAGGGAAACCAAATTGTGGCGTTGGAAAATCTCCTCCTAAATTGGGAACATAAACTTCTGGAGTTGTAATAAGAAATGATAGTGTAACTAATGACATCCCAAAAGTTAAAAGACCTCCAATCATACCGATTTTAGGAAACCAAATGCCTAATAATACGAATAAACCAATGATGCAAATTACACTACCCAAGCCATAAGAAAATAAATAGGTTCCATTTTCTTGATGCCAATCTATATTTTTCTGAACGGTTTTTCCTTCAGGATTTTTATGCAATGTATATTCAGCAACGTTTTTTTCATTTTCATTTAATGCTGTTTTCCCTGAATTATTGTAGAAAAAACTCATCAATGGACTATTGGTAACAAATGGAACAATGCCATCTGCTTCATATTGATACGCTTTTAATCCTCCGATCCAAGCCATAACAACAAAGATGGAAATACGAATTAAATTGATAAAGTTGGATTGTTGAGACGCTAAAAATAATGCTAAAATTTTCACTTGATGTATATTAATGATGCTAGCAAATTTAGTACACGCTTAAGTCAAAAAGAATAGACAAATCAGTGAATAACCTAGACTATTTTGCCACGATTGAAATGCCTACATTTTTTCTGTATGAACTTGGTGAAACGCCAACATTCTTTTTAAAATATCGACTGAAATAAAATTCATCCTCAAAATTCAATTCTTGAGCAATTTCTTTGATTGATTTATAAGTGAGATGAAGTAATTTTTTAGCTTCTAAAATTACACGTTCATTAATGAGTTGTGAAGGTGATTTTGAGAACTGTTTTTTTACTTTTTTACTGAAAGCATCAGTTGATAAAGAAAATTCAGCCGCATAAAATGCTATACTTCTTTCCGTTTTGTAATGCTTTTCTACCAAATCTTGAAATTGAATCAAATCTTTATTAGGTAACTCATTAGGATTTAAATCAGTGAGATATTTTGATTTTTCTTTACTAGAAATTGACAATATTAATTGCAAATAAGATTTAACAATCGAATCCGTAAATGGGCTTACTATTTCATTTTGAATCTCGATTTTCATTTTTTCAATTGTATTTACAATTTCATCATAATAGGATTTATTGATATTGAAAAAAGGTTTTTCGTAAATATTATTGAATAAAATTCCGTTGCACGAAATCATATTTTTATGATATTCAATACAATAATAATCACCGTGAAACTGAATTAATATCAATTCTGTTTTATTAGCATCAAGCCATTTAAATTGTTGGTAAGGAGTAAGAAATAAAATTGTAGAGCTAGAACATACATATTGAGTCAAATTAATTTCAAACTTTGCCGAAGTATCAAATACCAAAATTTGGTAAAAAGGACAGTTTATCGGCTTTAAAAAGTTATGGCTATTAGTGTTTTGTATGGTAATCTGGTTCAAAAGTGACGTTTTTTAAAATTACAGCTAACGGGCCGAGTATTTGCGAAGAACGGGAGAGAATTTGAGCGAAAGCTCAAGTTCGTGCGTTCAAGCAAATTGCTCTTTTCTGAAACTAAATTAGTTTATTGTTTTAAGAAAAGCAATTTTGCGAGTGGAAAAAGATGGGATGAAAGTTTACTTTCAGCTCGTTTTTTGCAAATATTATGTTGTATGTAGTTGTTTTCTCAGTATGATTAATTCTAACGTTTTGATTTTCGATTTGTATTTTTAAACTATCATTTCTCAAATTTTTTATTTCTGTGAGAACATAATCATTTCCATCTTTTACTAGTATTTTGATCTTTGGACATTTAGGAACACAACCAACATAAATATGTTTCGAATTGAAAAAACCTTCATTATTAGTCTTTAATAACCCTGAAATATATTTTTGTCCTAAGAAATCATTTTTTGTTATTAATGAGTCTGAATTTTTAGTGTTGACTTTATTTCCTAGATATTTAATAGTATCATTTTTTTTAAATATTAAGTAAATTTCAGCGTTTTCGATTGGATTATTTTCTGAATCAACAACATGTCCTGTCACATTTAAAAAACCATGACAGGACGTTAAAAATAAACAAATTAATAATTGAAAATATATAAATTTAAGTTTCATAGATTTTTTTTACAATTACATACAACGAGCCGAGTATTTGCGAAGAACGGGAGAGAATTTGAGCGAAAGCTCAAGTTCGTTCCGTTCAAGCAAATTGCTTGGCTAAAACTAAATTAATTGAAAGTTTTAAGAAAAGCAATTTTGCGAGCGGAAAAAGATGGGATGAAAGTTTACTCTCAGCCCGTTTTTTCGCAAATACTGTGTTATGCGACGTTTTTTTAAGCCAATCCTGCAACATTAAAAACTTCTATTTTTTTCTTTGTTAAGTTTAATAAAATAAAAATATTGCATTTTCCTCCGTCATGCATTTGAATAATATGTTTTCTAAAACTTTCCAACTCATATTTATCTTCACAAAAGCATTTTATATAAACATATTTCTCACCTTTAACATTTTTATATGCGACAATTTGCTTTAGATATTTATTGTATGGGTAAATGTTAGTATTATCCTTAAATTCAGCTTTTAGAAAGTTTTCAATCTCATAAATATCTGTCTCGCTTAAATCTATGTTTTCGTTCTTATCATTTTCGTTCTCCTTTTCATAGTTAAAAACAGCATAGTTTTGGAATTTTGAAAAATCAATCAAATTGTTGACCTTTAATTTTGTAGAATCAATTTTCATTCTAAATGTCATTCCATCATTAAAAAAATCGATATAACCATTTTTTAAGGATGCTTTTTTTGATTTTCCAAATTCTAATCTTGATGGGAAAAATTCAATACTGTCATTTTTTATTTTTAGATGACCTCTAAAATTCTCCACTTTGTCATAATAATTTCCATTCACAGTGATATTTAAAACATAAGTACTATCAGAGAAAATCTTAAATGTTGATACACTCTGATTTTCAAATGAATTTTTGTCAGAAGCAATTAGTAATATTTCTGTCTCTTTCTCAGTTTTTTTATTACAACAAATAAATAGAAATGAAATTAGTAGTAGAAAAGTTTTTTTAATCATAGTTTCTGAAAAAAATGTTGCATAACGAGCCGAGTATTTGCGAAGAACGGGAGAGAATTTGAGCGAAAGCTCAAGTTCGTTCCGTTCAAGCAAATTGCTTGGCTAAAACTAAATTAATTGAAAGTTTTAAGAAAAGCAATTTTGCGAGCGGAAAAAGATGGGATGAAAGTTTACTCTCAGCCCGTTTTTTCGCAAATACTGTGTTATGCGACGTTTTTTTAAGCCAATCCTGCAACATTAAAAACTTCTATTTTTTTCTTTGTTAAGTTTAATAAAATAAAAATATTGCATTTTCCTCCGTCATGCATTTGAATAATATGTTTTCTAAAACTTTCCAACTCATATTTATCTTCACAAAAGCATTTTATATAAACATATTTCTCACCTTTAACATTTTTATATGCGACAATTTGCTTTAGATATTTATTGTATGGGTAAATGTTAGTATTATCCTTAAATTCAGCTTTTAGAAAGTTTTCAATCTCATAAATATCTGTCTCGCTTAAATCTATGTTTTCGTTCTTATCATTTTCGTTCTCCTTTTCATAGTTAAAAACAGCATAGTTTTGGAATTTTGAAAAATCAATCAAATTGTTGACCTTTAATTTTGTAGAATCAATTTTCATTCTAAATGTCATTCCATCATTAAAAAAATCGATATAACCATTTTTTAAGGATGCTTTTTTTGATTTTCCAAATTCTAATCTTGATGGGAAAAATTCAATACTGTCATTTTTTATTTTTAGATGACCTCTAAAATTCTCCACTTTGTCATAATAATTTCCATTCACAGTGATATTTAAAACATAAGTACTATCAGAGAAAATCTTAAATGTTGATACACTCTGATTTTCAAATGAATTTTTGTCAGAAGCAATTAGTAATATTTCTGTCTCTTTCTCAGTTTTTTTATTACAACAAATAAATAGAAATGAAATTAGTAGTAGAAAAGTTTTTTTAATCATAGTTTCTGAAAAAAATGTTGCATAACGAGCCGAGTATTTGCGAAGAACGGGAGAGAACTTGAACGAAGTTCAAGTTCGTACGTTCAAGCAAATTGCTTGGCTGAAACTAAATTAATTGAAAGTTTTAAGAAAAGCAATTTTGCGAGTGGAAAAAGATGGGATGAAAGTTTACTTTCAGACCGTTTTTCGCAAATACTATGTTAGCTGATGCCGCATTAATATTTATCTAATTCTTCCTTTAAGTCTCGTACAAATTCTTCTAAATTAACAACGTATCCGGTTTTCAAACCAACTGGAAAAACATTCAGTAAATAATTTTCATCTGAAATTAAATCAATTATTTCATTTTGTAAATCATCAAGAGTTAGTTCTGCAATTTCAAAGTTTTTCCATTCATCAATTAAACATAATTCTGCAAACTCTTTAAAGTTCCATAGAGGGAAAAGTTGATGATTTTCAAGCTCAGAAATTATATAATTTTCATTTTCGTCTTTTAAAGTGTAAAAGATTTCAAAATCAGCCAATTTTTTAATGAAATATTTATATCTATCTAAAGGTTTTAGTTTAGAAACATTTTCAATTTCTTGAATATTAATTTTCATACGGATTTTTGTGTGCGGTTTCAGCTAACGGGCCGCGGCTTGGCGATAGTGGCGGATTAGAAAGCCAAAACTTTCAATCTTTCACTAACTTGAGCAACAGCTTTTTATTATTTACTAAATTAACAAAAAAGGAAATATAAAAAGCTGTTGCGACAAAAAATGTACGAACTTTCTATATTTCCCATAACCCGCCATTTCGCCAAACCGATGTTAGCGGTAGTTTTTTCTTATTTCATGTAGGATTTCTTTCATTTTTGGTTCAATATTTAGTTCGTCAAATAGTTTTTCCGATAAATTTAATGAGTTTTCAAAAGCTAAAATTATATTTTTAGGATTTAAATCCGATGTTACTGTTTTATACGCAAAATACCAAGTCGTATCAATATCCTTTTCAAGACTTTTAGTTGGACTTTCCCAATGTTGGGTTTTGTTTGTTCTTGCTCTAATAAGCCAAAGCAAATATTTCTGAACATTTGATAAACTATGATGAGCATGAGCAAATTCTTCTCGCTTAATTAAGTTGCTTGTTGTCAGTATAACATTCAGTAATGATTGACTTAACCACAAGATGTTTTCATTTGTTATTCTTTCGGGCGATTTCGTTTTGATTTGATTTAGTGTTTTCGTTAAATGTCCGTCTTTGTCGATTAGGTTCATTTGGTCAAAATCGCTAAATGCAACAATTCCGTCCCAAGATTTGATAATTTCAATTTCCTCCGTTTTTAAAAAATGAAATTCGCCTCTGACCATATTCTCAAAAATAGCAACTTCGCTTCCATATTCATTTGTAAAATATAAAGCCACAGGATGAATTTGATTTACCCATTTTTCCGACGAGAAATTTTCTTTATTTTTTAAAAAGATGTAAAATTCGATATCAGAATATTTATCTCCTTCGCTTTTAGTAAATGAACCATACATAAAAACAGCGGAAACATTTTCGTCTTGTTGAGCTATAGATTTTGTTTTGTTAATCATTTGTAACTGCGTCATTTCTTCTAATTTTTAAAAGTTGATAATAGAAATTCTCACTGCTTTTTGAAAGCAATAAAAAAGTTTCACTTTTTTTATTTTGAACAGTTACTTATAGCTTCATCGGATTATATTTTTTTATGTTCAACATTCTGTTTGGTAAAATTACCGCTAACGTTTTGGGTATTGCCGAAGGCGGGGAAATCGAAGCTGTAAGTTTCGATTTTGCACCGAGGCGAGCCAAAACGAATTTTTGTGAGTTAAATTTACAATACAAAAACGAATAAAATTCGTTTTTGGCGTAATAGTAGGGTAGAACCTTGAATTTTGCACTTAAGCCCCGCTTTTGGCAATACCTTGTTAGGTGCAGTCATTTTTTCTTCCTGTAATTCCAGTTGCACAACCCCAAAAGTACTCATGATACTCAATTTCGAGATTGTGTTTTTCAAAAATATTTTTAGTAACAGTACAATCTTTAAAATTTTCCGTATAAGTCCAAAGCATTTTATAATCATCTGGATTACCTAAAAACAATTTCCCAAGAATTGGTATCATTTTTCCTAAATAAAAACTGTACAAAAATAATAGGATTGGATTTTTGGGTTTAGAAATTTCTATAAATGAAAATTGTCCGTCTTTTTTCAAAATCCTATTTAAGTTTTCAGCTAAAATATTTAATTGATCTTCATTGAAAGTTTTTAATCCAAATGCACTATAAATCCTGTCAAATTGGTTACTTCTAAGTTTATTTTTTAATATATTTTGCTGCAATACTTTAAAACTATTACCAAACTTTTTCAGACTTTTTTCTCGACTTTTTGTAACCATTTCATCTGAAAAGTCTAAACCAATAAATTCTGCATTTGGATACTTTTTAATCAAAATATTCCAATTTTCGCCCAGTCCAGACAATAAGTCAAGTACTTTAATTTCATTATTCGAATGGTCAATTTTATTAATAAATTGTTTACGCCATAAAATTGAAAACCCAAATGATGTAATAAAATTCATTCTGTCGTATGAACTAGACATTTGATTAAAAAGATTTTTTACAAATTCAGGTTCATAAATGTTTATATTTTTCTGCACGAGTTTTTGATAATGATTGCACCTAACGAGCCGAGTATTTGCGAAGAACGGGGAGAATTTGAGCGAAAGCTCAAGTACGTCCGTTCAAGCAAATTGCTTGGCTAAAACTAAATTAGTGTATTGTTTTAAGAAAAGCAATTTTGCGAGGGGAAAATTATGATATAAAAGTTAACCTTCAGCCCGTTTTTTGCGAAATACTTTGTTAGCTGTAGTATTTATTTTTTAAACCTTATTGTTTTAATAGCTTTTTGAAGCTCTTCTTGTTCTTTCACATTTAAGTTAATTCCATAAAGTGTTAGTTTAATATTCTTATCATATTCACTTTGAGATATGCTGTCAAAATATACACCTGTAATACCTTTTCCATTAATTATTGGATATTTAATTTTACATTTTAAACCATCAATTGTATCCCAAGCAATATTTGTTGTTCTAAAAATATCGTTATCAACTTTATGTACATCTTTGACCATAACGTAATTAGCTTTTTTATAACTTTCTTTCATCTCCTCACTTGAAGATTCCCATAATGCACTATCCATTAAAATAGGAATTCTATCTTCAAGGTTATTTGAATAGTAGCCTAGATCAAATCTTATAGTGTCGTTATTTTCAGTTATAAATCCACCAATTTCACTATCTACACCTTGAAATTCTACTTTTTGCCATTTTTCTGGTATTTGAATTGAGAAACTATCAAAATCTAAAGTAAGTTTTTTATTAGATTTATTTTCATGACAACCAAAGAATAAAATAGTTGTAAGTAATAAATGCAAAATTTTCATAGTAGTGAATTAAATATTACAGCTAACACTCAAATATACGTATTATATTTTTACTATACAAATATTGTTTTACACATTTAAATACTTAATATTTAGCGGGATATAATTTTAATTGGTAAATTATATCAAAATCAGTTTTATAGAACAATCCAACTTCGACAATCTATGAATCAAGTCAATTTAAAATATTTTTCTTTCGAATTAGGAGAGCATAAAGGAGAGAAAGTTATTTGGGTAAAATTTGATCAAAATAAAACGTCAATTTTACCAATTAGGCAAATAACAACTACAAAATATTCTGCTTCACGTAAAATGTGGTACATCAAAGATCACAACCAAAACAGAAAACGTGTTGGGATAAAGGATTTGTTGTTTCAGAATTTTGTGGATTTGCCCGAAACTCATCAAATAGAATTTGAGAGATTTTTGCAAACATTAAAACTAAAAGCATATAGTCCAAATACCATCAAAACGTATAGTAATGAACTGATTCCTTTTTTCAAAACTTTCGAGAATTACCATCCAAAGGAGATTACTCAAGATCTCATTCGTCGATATTTATTGTATTGTGCAGAGGTGCAGCAATTGTCCGAATTTACCATAAATTCTCGAATGAATGCAATTAAATTTTACTACGAGCAAGTATTGCATTATCACCGAATGTTTTTTGAAATACCTCGACCAAAAAAGCCCAAAATTTTACCTAAAGTTTTATCCGTTGAGGAGGTGAGGAAAATAATAAATCTTACAACCAATTTTAAACATCAAATGATTTTGAAATGCATTTATGGGATGGGTTTAAGAGTTAGTGAATTGATTAATCTAAAGATCGAGGATATTGATAGTAATGTTATGTTGGTACATATTAAATCTGCAAAGGGAAAAAAAGATAGAATAGTTATTCTGCCAGAAAGTTTATTACTTCATTTACGCGAATATTTCAAAATTTATCGTCCACAAGATTATTTATTCGAAAATAAATACGGAAATAAAATGTCCGATCGGTCGGTGCAGGCTATTTTTAAAAAGAGTTTAGAATTAAGTGGTTCTCGGAAAAAGGTAGGTGTACATAGTTTAAGGCATTCTTTTGCTACGCATTTGTTAGAGAATGGAACAGATGTTACGCTAATTCAGCAATTATTGGGGCATAATAGTATCAAAACAACTTTAACGTATACACATGTTTCTAAAAATTCGTTACAGAAAATACAATCGCCATTGGATCGTTTATGAATCAGTCGGTTCAAAATTAATCTCTAATTGTCGGCCTTCGGATAATTTATAATCCGTAAGATTAGAAACTGATACGCCTAACAAACGTACAGATTGTAGTGGATCATAGGCATCTTCCATAAGATCCATCACCAATTGACGAAACAATAATTCATTTTTAAGGGGGTGGATCAATGTTTTACTCTTACTAACAACAGAAAAATCACTGTATTTAATTTTGACAGTAACAGTACGCCCATACACATTATGACTCGAACACCATCTCCAAACATCGTCCACTTCAGGAATAATTCCTTGTTGCAATTGGTTCAACGACGTAAGATCTTCTGTAAACGTATTTTCAGAACCCACCGATTTACGGATGCGTGTGGCATTAACTTCTCGATAATCTTCTCCGCGAGCAATTTGATAATAGTATTGCCCTGATTTCCCAAACTCCTTTAATAATTTTTCCAACGAAAGTTGCCTTAAGTCATAGCCGTTGTGTATGCCCATATTCGACATGCGTTCTGCTGTAACTTTTCCTATGCCATGAAATTTTCGAATGGACAACTCCGCTACAAAATCCAAGGCCATTTTAGGAGTTACCACAAACATTCCGTGTGGTTTTCGGTAATCCGAAGCGATCTTAGCTAAAAATTTATTGTACGAAATTCCCGCAGATGCAGTGAGCTGTGTTCGTTCATATATTTTTTGTAAAATTTCTTTCGCAATATCGGTGGCAACACCCATCCGTTTCTTATTTTCGGTCACGTCCAAATAAGCCTCATCCAACGACAAAGGCTCTACCAAATCCGTATATTCATAGAAAATATCCCGAATTTCTTGGGAAACCTGTTGATACACATCAAATCGAGGCTTTACGAAAATTAGCTTTGGACATTTACGCTTGGCCACAACAGATGGCATAGCCGACTTTACACCATATCGACGTGCCTCGTAACTTGCAGTAGCCACAACGCCACGTTCCGCACTTCCACCTACTGCAATACATTGTCCACGCAATGCTGGATGATCCCGTTGCTCTACAGATGCATAGAATGCATCCATGTCGATATGTATAATTTTACGAAGCATGAATGCAAAAGTATAAGCTCTTACTTTAAATTATATGTTTTGATAAATTCTTTTAACTTTTTCTTATCAGCTACAATGGTTAGATAATCGCCCGCTTCAATAATGGCATCACGATCAGGATTGTAACTAATCATTCCATCCCTTTCGATCGAAACAACAATACCATGGGTTGTATCTTTTACCCATCCCACATCTTGGTATGCTACATCAGCAACGCCTTTCGGGATAACCACTTTATCCATCGTAATATCAATACGATCTTTTACAGATTCTGTAGGTATCGATTCACCAATAATGCTTAGGTATTTTTCAAATTTTTGTATCTGCTCATCCGTTCCAATAATTCCAATTTCATCCAAAGGATAAAGTACATCCGTACTCGTTGGCATTTGGATAATACGATCTCCACGTTTGATATACGCAATATTAATATGGAATTTGGTACGCCAATTCAATTCGCCCAATGGCACACCTATAAAATTCGCATGACGCGGAACTTCCATCTCAGATATATGTGTATTATCCCAAGTGTATTGATAGTTATCTTTCAGTTGTGCTTGTCGTTTTTCTTCAATGATTTCTCGCTCATTAAGATTATAAAGGAAACGATTTTGAATAATGCTGTAAATGGTATTAAAATGTTTCGATAAAAAATACAAAGCCGTTAATATAAAGACAATCAACAAGGCAACCGCGATTTCACTCGAGAAAAATTGATAATAGATAAATACAATTAATCCCAATATGAATAAAATTCTTAAAGCAAATAATCCGATGATTGGCGCACGATTGTACTTAGATTCATGCCAGAAATCGGTCATCAATTGTTTCGAAACACGATTTCCCACCAACGCCCATAAGAAAGGAGCGGAAATAAAGAACGTTAATACCAATGTAATTAAATTGGCAAGAAAGGGACTTACCGTATCATACAGCATGATCAAAATAAAACTCTTGGTAAAAAATGCAATGGCAATAACAATAACAGTATTCAACGCCAGATTTTTAATTGTTCGAGTCAATATCATTTTCCATTGGTTTTCATCTTGAATATGTTGCGTATCGGATGAATAACGATCAATTGATTTTAAAACTTTTTGAGGTAATATTTTGTTTAAAATTTCATACGTTTTTTCAGAAGATTTCATCAAATAAGGGGTAGTAAAGGTGGTAATGGCAGATACCCCTACAGCTACAGGAAATAAGAAGTCACTGGTTACTCCAAGAGACAATCCCAATCCAGCAACTATAAAAGCAAATTCTCCAATTTGCGCCATACTCATCCCAACTTGTACCGATTGCTTTAGCGGTTGACCCGATAATAATGCACCAATACTTGTAAAAAGAAGTTTTCCAAAAATGGTAATCAATGTCACAACTAAAATGGCCCACTTATGTTCAATCATAGAAGCAGGATCAATCATCATACCGATAGAAACGAAGAAAATGGTAGCAAATAATGTTTTAACCGATTGTAAAGTATGCTCGATTTTCTCGGCATAAATCGTCTCTGCCAATATCGATCCCATGACAAATGCTCCTAATTCTATCGAAAAACCAACACGATCAGCAATGTAGACCATTCCTAAACATAACCCGATGGATAAAATTAATAACGTTTCATCATCCAAATATTTTTTAATGGCACGTAAAAATGATGGGATAACAAAGATTCCTCCCAAAAACCAAACCGCCAAAAAGAATCCAAGCTTAATCAACGAACTGAACATTTCAGCGCCATCAAACTGTTGACTAACCGCCATCGTTGATAAAATGACCATTAATAAGATCACCACTATATCTTCCACAATCAAAATTCCGAAAACAACGTTTGCAAATTTCTTTCGTTTTAGTTTCAGCTCATCAAAGGCACGGATAATAATAGTTGTAGACGAACTGGCCAGTAATCCTCCTAAGAAAATACTGTCCATTTGCGACCAACCCATCAGCTGCCCCGCATAATATCCCACAGCGATAATGCAAATAATTTCTACAAGGGCGGTAATGGAGGCGCTTCCTCCAACATTCAGAAGTTTTTTGAAACTAAACTCAAGCCCCAAACTAAAGAGTAAAAAAATCACTCCAATTTTTGCCCAAATTTCAATACTGTGTTCATCAGCTACCGTTGGTAAATAGGTGAAATGAGGTCCAACCAAAAAGCCGGCTATAATGTATCCTAATACAAGAGGTTGATTAATACGTTTAAATATTAAAGTGGTAATTGCTCCTACACCTAAAATCAAACCTAAGTCGATAATTATTTTTGGCAAGTGTTCTTCCATATATGCGTTTAGATTAAGTCCCACTAATTTAATGATTTTAATTGGGACAACGCACATGAAAAAAGCGTTAAACTTTCGTTTAACGCTTAATTTATAGTGATTTTAGCTAAATATGAATCCTCTTCTTTCATCAGTCGTTTACACTTCAATCCATGGTGCTCGCACGCATTTTTTAAAGTGTCAAAATCCAAATACAACCACTCGATCGGTTCTTCTTGCATGCCTTTATAATGGACAATAAAGTCTACTTCGCCATAATAATTTTTGTCCCCAGGAATCCATTTACCACCATCATCATCATCATCAAACATATAAATAATATCAGTTCCATCGATTAAAATTTGTCCACCTTCGTTCAACAAGGCTTTTAATTTTTCTAAATAGGCACCAATAACAAATAAATTTTGGAAAATTCCTGTTCCATTCATTAAAAGAAGGATCGTGTCGTAGCGTTCTTCTGTAGATAAATCCAACAAATGAATGGCTTCTGTATGCTTTACACCTCTCAATCGGCAAGCCTCGATGGCTTTTGGAGAAAGATCAATTGCTTTTACTTCAAAACCTTTATCTTGCAAATATAAAGTGTGTGATCCTGCACCAGCTCCCACATCTAACGTTTTTCCTTGGGCTAAGGTCAATGCTTTTTGTTCAAAAGCGGGCATCTCATCAAAGTCCCTAAAGAGATAGTCAATAGGCATGACATCTAATTCTGAAATAGATGTTTCAGTATATAAATTCTCAGGATGGTTTTCCGTTTGGTAATCCAAAATGGCCTGTCCAAATAAGTCTTTCATGCTGCAAAAATAAGATTATCGATTTAAATCACTTCTTTTAGATGCGAGATTATTTGTTGAGCATGTACCCTCGAGTTTTCTATAAACCAAATATTGGTTTGCAATCCCCCACAGACAACTCCAGCAAGGTATAACCCTTCCACATTTGTTTCTAATGTTTCTTCGTTATAGGTAGGGGTAAGATAATGATCGTCTTGTAATGTAATTCCCGCAGATGTTAAAAATTGAAAGTTAGGTTCATATCCGGTCATGGCCAATACAGAATCCGCTTGAATTGATTGTGGTATCGAATTGCTGGTAAATTTAACATGTGTAGGAGTAAAAGCTTCAATTTCAGTATTAAAGTAAGCTTTAATACTTCCTTCTGCTATTCGATTTTCAATATCTGGTCGTACCCAATATTTTAACTTCGAGGTAAATTCACTCCCTCGAATCAACATTGTGACATTTGCCCCTTTACGGTAACATTCTAGGGCAGCATCCACCGCTGAATTATTAGCACCTATAACCACAACTTCTTGTAGGATATAGGGATGGGCTTCTTTAAAATAATGATGCACGTGCGGTAAATCTTCGCCCGGTACGTTTAATCGATGGGGGACATCATAAAAACCAGTGGCGATAATCACTTTTTTGGATTCGTAACGTGCTTTAGATGTAACAAATTCAAATCGTTCAGTTTTTTGTAGAGATACTACTTCTTCGTGCAAATGAATGTTCAAATCAAAAAAGCGCGTAACATTTCTGTAATATTCTAATGCTTCTTGGCGCCCAGGTTTTGGAGCGATGCAATTGAATGGAATTTCACCAATTTCTAATCGTTCTGCTGTAGAGAAAAAGGTCATGTACAACGGATAATGATACAAGCTATTGGTTAATGTCCCTTTCTCTAATATCAAATAACTTAAATTATTTTTTTTCGCTTCTATGGCACAGGCCAAACCAATGGGACCTCCACCAACGATTATTACATCATAAATCATAATCAAAGGTACAATTATTGAATGGGCTATGGAAGTCCTTGAAACGTGAATTTATGTTAAAATAGTTTGACAATTTTGTTAAACGAATATGTATTAATACTTTTGTTTAACATTTTTGTCAAAACAAGGATTGGATATGATAGAAAAGAAAGATCAAACCGAATATATTATCAAAGAAACAGCTAAACGTTTATTTTTTAAAGAAGGTAAATTTAATGCGACAACGCAAGAAATAGCGGATGCTGCAGGGGTAAATCGAACATTGATTAATTATTATTTCAGATCACGAAATAATTTATTCAAAACAGTATTTGATGAAGCTAAAAAAATGGAAGTGAGTAAGATTGATTCCATCATGTTATCCAATTTGGATTTCAAACAAAAAATCTCACATTTTATTGATACCAGTTTAGAAATGAATCATGAGTATCCGTATTTGGAAACCTATATTGTTTCTCAAATTAATCAAGGATTAACCTATAAAAGAGAAAATGTAAAAGAACAATCAGAGGAATTTTTTAAAAATGTTAAAAAAGCCATGGAAGAGGGGATTATCGAACCGATGGAACCCATTCAGTTTTTATTGAACATGGTGTCTTTGATTAATTTTCCATTGGCGATGCGTCCGTTGTTACAAGAGAATTTACAAATTACGGATGAGGTATATCAACAACTTTTAAAAGATCGTAAAGAAATTGTTTTAAAAACTTTATTTAAAAACTAATTGAACAACAGTATATGAAAATGACCAATAGTTCCAAAAGGTTACGTTGGATAGGCCTTACCGTCCTTTTAGCTTTTTTTCAGACCGTTTCGGCTCAACAAACGCTAACGTTAAAACAAGCAATTGATTTTGCATTGCAAAACAAAGCGGAAGCACAAAAGGCAAAATTAGAAGTGCAAAGAGGAGATTTAAAAATTAAGGAAGCTCGTGCAGGAGCATTGCCTCAAATATCAGCTTCTGGTGCATTGCAATATAATGCTATCATACAAGAAACAGCCTTACAAATGAATGATCAACTGATGGTTATTAAAATGGGACAACCATGGAATACCAACGCCGCGGTATCCGTTTACCAAAATATCTTTGATCAAAGGGTTTTTACAGGTTTAAAAGCAGCAAAATCAACCCGAGAATTTTATCAAATCAATGCTCAATTAACCGATGAACAAGTCATCGAACGTGTAGCTACAGCTTATTATCAAGTGTTTGTAACGGAACAAAAATTAAAAAACGTAGATGCTTCGTATGAAAATACAACGAAAGTGAGAAACGTGATCAAAAGTTTATTTGATAATGGATTGGCTAAAGAAATTGATTTAGATCGTACCAATGTTGGATTAGTAAACATTCAATCAAATCGTCAACAAATTCTTAATGCTGTACAATTGCAGGAAAATGCCTTGAAGTTTTACATGGGAATGCCGATTGATACTGAAATTGAATTGGTTGAAGATGAAGTGAAAATCAATGAATACTTATTAGAAGAAAAATTTGATTATACCAAACGTACAGAAGTTGCTGCTGTGTTAAAACAGAAAGAATTGTTGGGATATAATTTAGAAGCTACTAAAGCAGCTTTATATCCTACAGTTGGTTTAGCAGCAAATTATGGGGTAAATGGTTTTGGTTCTAATTTTCCATTGCATAATTCAACGTATTGGTCAAATGTTGCCAATTTCGCCTTACAAGTAAAAATTCCAATTTTTACAGGGGGAGCAACCAAATCTAAAATTGCTCAAGCTCAATTGGATATTGATGCTTTAGATATCGATATCAAAGACATGTTATTGGGCCTTGATTTGGAATATAATAATGCCAAAACTCAGATTGAAAATTTAATTGTTAATCTTAAAAATCAAGAAGAGAATGTCACATTGGCCGAAAAAGTATTTAATAATACACAAGCCAATTATCAGCATGGTTTAGCCACTTTAACCGAAGTGATTGATGCTGAACAAGCATTTACGGAGGCGAAAAACAATTATTCAAATGTCTTATTAGAATACAAAGTTGCTGAAGTCGCTTTATTAAAAGCAAGAGGAGAATTAAACACAATTATACAATAATCGACGTAAAATACATAGAATGAAATTAGGTAAAACTTTACTTTGGGTCGTAGCTGCTGTTCTTATATTAGGAGGTGGATATTATATTATCGAAAAAAATAAAGAGAAACAAGAAAACGAAGTAGCTATTGTGGCTTCTAAAATTGAAGAAATTGCTGTGAATACAGCGAAATTACAATACAAAGACTTATCAACGGACTATGTCGTGAATGGGAATTTTGAACCCATTCAAGAAATGACGTTCCCTTCTGAAATGTCAGGTCGTATTGTGAAAGTGTTAGTAAATGAAGGCGATTATGTGCGTGTGGGGCAAACTTTAGCAACCATCAAAAAGGATGCAATTGAAGTAGATTTAACGCAAGCGCAAAATAATTTACAAAATGCTATTATTGATAATCAACGTTATGAAAACGCTTACAAAACAGGAGGTGTAACAAAACAACAAGTGGATCATTCGCGCTTACAATTAAAAAATGCACGTGCAGCAGTAGAAGCTCAAGGATTACGTGTACGTGATACCAACGTGAAGGCAACGATTGCAGGTGTCGTAAACAAACGTTACATCGAGCCAGGATCTGTTGTAGCACCTGGTGCTCAAATGTTTGATATTGTAAATGTTTCTCGTTTAAAATTAAAAGTTTCGGTCAACGAAAGCGAAATTGTCAACTTAAAACTAGGACAAAATGTAAAAGTTTTGGCTTCTGTTTTACCTGATGACGAATTTGTAGGGAAAATCACCTTCATCGCTCCTAAAGCAGATGCATCACTTAATTTCCCTGTCGAAGTGGAAGTTTCTAACAACAATAAGTTAAAAGCCGGAATGTATGGTACAGCCGTTTTCTCTCAAGCTAATGATGACGCAGCAACAAAAGCTTTAGCAGTAATTCCTTCTTCTGCTTTTGTCAATGGTGTATCTTCTAACACCGTTTTCGTAGTAGAAAATGGAATCGCTAAATTAACGAAAGTGGTTTCGGGTCGAGTGATTGGCGATGAAGTCGAAATTTTATCAGGGTTAAAACAAGGGGCTGAAGTGGTCACTTCTGGTCAAATTAATTTAACGGATGGAGCAAAAGTGAGAGTAGTAAAATAATCGCGTGTAATGAAATTAGCTGAAATATCAATCAAACGACCTACGCTGATTATCGTATTGTTTACGATTCTGACATTAGGTGGTTTATTAAGTTACTCGAGTTTGGGGTATGAATTAATCCCAAAATTTGAGGTGAATGTGGTGACTGTATCGACCATCTATCCAGGAGCGTCTCCAGGGGAGGTAGAAAATTCGGTAACCAAGAAAATTGAGGATGCCGTATCCTCATTAGAAAATGTAAAAAAGGTCGAATCTAAATCTTACGAGAGTTTATCCATCGTAATGATTACCCTAAATGCTGATGCCGATGCCGACTTTGCATTGAATGATGCTCAGCGTAAAATCAATCAAATCGTATCAGATTTACCAGATGACGTGGAAGAACCTTCATTAAGTAAATTCTCCATGTCAGATTTACCCATCATTACAGCAGGGGTTTCTTCAGATAAATTAAATGATAAAGAATTATACGACCTTTTAGATAAAAAAGTAGAACCCATTTTAGCACGTGTGAAAGGGGTGGCTCAAGTGAATTTAATTGGGGGACAAGAACGTGAAATTCAAGTACGTTTAGATGCTAAAAAACTTGAAGGGTATGGTTTATCAGTACCACAAGTTCAACAAGCCATCTTAACTTCCAACTTAGATTTCCCAACTGGGAACATTAAAACAAGAGAAAATTCTACCATTATTCGTTTATCCGGAAAATACAAATCGGTAGAAGAATTAAATAACTTGGTCATTACATCCAATAACGGTATCCAAGTGCGTTTATCGCAAGTAGCCTTTGTGTATGATGCTCAAAAAGAAGTGGATAAGGTTGCACGTTTAAATCAAGAGCCGTCGATCATCTTCCAAGTGGTAAAACAATCGGATGCCAATGCGGTAGAAGTTTCTGCTTTAATTAAACAAGCAACAGAAGAAATTCAAACTCAATTCGAAAAAGAAGGGTTAAAGATTCGTATCATGAATGATACTTCAGTCTTTACCTTAAACGCAGCCAATTCCGTAGTTTTCGACTTAGTGCTAGCCATTGTGTTAGTAGCAGTGGTAATGTTACTGTTCTTACACAGTATTCGAAATGCCTTTATCGTAATGGTCGCAATTCCAGCTTCTTTAATAGCAACTTTTATTGGAATGGAATTATTAGGATATACCCTAAACTTAATGACTTTATTAGGACTATCCTTGGTGGTAGGGATTCTGGTGGATGATGCCATTGTTGTTTTGGAAAACATCTACCGTCATATGGAAATGGGAAAATCACGAATCCGTGCATCTTATGATGGGGCAGCTGAAATTGGATTTACCGTAACGGCGATTACATTAGTTATTGTAGTGGTTTTCTTACCTATTGCTTTATCGACAGGTTTAGTTGCGGGGATTATTGGACAATTCTGTGTTACAGTAGTTATTGCGACGATGCTCTCATTATTGTCTTCGTTTACAATTGTTCCTTGGCTATCGTCTCGTTTCGGTAAATTAGAACATTTAACAGGTAAAAATTTATTTGAGAAATTCATTTTAGGTTTCGAAAAAATCTTAAACAATTTTACCCATTGGATTGCTGATTTATTGAAATGGTGTTTAAAAAATACATTTACAAAAATAGCGTCAATTGTTGGGGCAATTTTATTATTAGTGGCTTCTGTGATGTTAGTGCCGCTAGGGTATATTGGAACAGGTTTCTTCCCAAAAATTGATAAAGGTGAATTTTTAGTCCAAATTGAATTACCTAAAGATGCGTCAATTGAACAAACCAATCAAAAAACCATTGAAATAGAACGTTTCTTACGTGATAAATCTGAGATTGTTGATATGATTACAACGGTTGGACAACAATCAGGTGGTTTTGGTGGATCTCAAGCTACGGCATATCAGTCTGAAATTGACGTGATCTTAGTAGATAAATCTAAACGTGAAGATAATTCATCGATTTATGCCGCTAAAATTAAGCGTGAATTACAAGATAAATTTGTTGGTGTAAAAATTAAAACCGTTCCTGTGGGATTAATTGGAGCTGAAAATGCACCATTAAAGTTAACGGTAACAGGGACAGATTATGAATCGGCAGCAAAATTTGCACAACAAACATTGGATATTTTAAAGGAAATTCCAGGCTCTTCTGAACCAGAATTAACCTCAGAAGATGGGAATCCAGAAATTACCGTTTCTGTTGATCGTGATAAAATGGCTGCATTAGGGTTAAACTTACAAACGGTAGGGGTAACCATGCAAACTGCTTTTTCTGGAAATACGGATGGTAAATTCCGCGCCGGTGAATACGAATACGATATCAATATTCAGTTTGATGATTTCAACCGTCGTTCAATTGATGATGTGCGTAACATTATTTTTGTGAACAATGCAGGTCAACAAATTAAATTAAGTCAATTTGCACAAGTGGTGCAAGGTTCTGGTCCTTCGTTATTAGAACGTCGGGACAAAACTGCTGCAGTATCGATCGAATCACAAGTGGTTGGTCGTGCAGTAGGTACTGTTGCCAATGAATGGATGGCTGAAATTGAAAAATTGGATAAGCCAGCAGGAGTTGATTATACATGGGGTGGTGATATGGAAAACCAAACGGAAGGATTCGGAACATTAGGAATCGCTTTAATAGCAGCCATCATTTTAGTGTACTTAGTGATGGTAGCACTTTACGATTCGTTTGTTTATCCTTTTGTGGTATTATTCTCAATTCCATTATCTTTAATCGGGGTTTTTGTAATATTAGCCTTAACCAATAATTCCTTAAATGTATTTACCATTCTAGGGATGATTATGTTGATTGGTTTAGTATGTAAAAATGCCATCTTATTAGTCGATTTTACCAATCAACGTAAGGATGCTGGAGAAACTACTTATAATGCTTTATTACAAGCCAACCATGCACGTCTACGTCCAATCTTAATGACGACGATTGCAATGGTTTTCGGGATGATTCCAATTGCAATGGCTAAAGGTGCCGGTGCTGAAATGAACAATGGTTTAGCATGGGTAATTATTGGAGGATTAATTTCATCATTATTCTTAACATTAATTATCGTGCCTGTTGTATACTCTATTTTCGATAGCTTAATTCGTAAATTTACATCAGGTGATCCTATAGATTATGAGGCAGAAATGAAAGCCGATTATGAAGAAGTTCAAATCAAAGAAGAATGGGAGTAATTCCAATCGTTAAAATACAAATTAGCCGTTCATTACTGAACGGCTTTTTTTATTTTTACCGAAATCAATTGTATGAAAAACTTACTACTATTAATTTCTTTATTGGCATCTATTGGAATAGATGCACAAACATTATCCAACAATCTTAAAGGGAGCTATACTTCGAATAACAAAACAACCATGTTTAATTCCTTTCATTTTGATGGGAAGGGTAAAGTTAAAGTCAATGAGAATGAAGATGAATATATCTTTTACGAAAAGAATGATTCAATTTATATTATCGTTGATAAAACGTCTTTCACTTTTGCAAAAAAATCGAAAGGTGAGTTATTAGGAACATCCGATTGGGTAAAAGACGTGAAGTATAAATCCAAATCAAAGAGTTTTGATGATGAACCTATAAATCCAAATCAAGAGAAATATTTAAAACTTTTAGATCAATATTATGAATTGAATTTTAAAGAAACGTTTAATTTAATTTTTAGTAGTCAACCAGATGATCGTTTGCAATTGATAGAAAATATTCAAAAGAAGAACCAAGCAATTTGTGCAAAAGATTTTGATTTAGCTTGTGTGCAAGAATTTGCTTATCGATTAACCAATATGGTAGGAGGGTTAGATCGTATTTTAAATGAATCTTCTGCAGAAGTAAAAGACGATCCAGGTTTATTGGATTTAGGAAAAAAAATTATTCGTCTTGGTAATCCGAATGGATATGGATTAATTGCCAGCTATTATCTTGTATTAGGAAATGAAGAGGAATCGGATAAATACTTGAATCAAGGGTTGGAAATGGGGTGCAAAATGTGCTTAGAAATAGAAATGAACAAACTTCTTAAAGGATTAGAGGAAGAAATTGAAAATTAAACCTTTAAAAGAGAATCAATTCGATTCTCTTTTTTTATATTTAAAAGAATTAACACACACTATGAGGCATTTGAATTTTTGTTTTTTACTCTTATTCGTTGGGGGAGCTAGTACTGGATGGGCTCAACCCAAAAATGATTTGGTTGGAATCTACGAAGGAGGAAAAAAAAATACCTATTCTTCGTTTGAATTTAGAGGTAATGGATACGTTCGGATCAATGAATCGTTAAATGGGGAATATTTTCATGAAAATGATTCGCTGTATATATTCACAGGGATCGATGTGGCAATCTATGAAATTTCAAAAGCCAAATTAAAAGGATTATCTCAATGGGTGAAAAATGAATCCTTAAAATTAACACGTGATGGAGAAGGGGTACATTTCCCGAATCCTCAACGCGCCAATTGGCTTAAAAGTTATTACCTTAACAATTACTTTATTCCTACTGTAGATCAACAATCGGAAGAACAAATTTCGGACATATTAAATCGCATGAATGAGATCAATCATCACTTGTGTATGGAAGGGTTAGACTTAGGATGTCTCCAAAATTTTTCGTATTTATTGATGCAATATGATGAAAATCTTCAAAGCCCTTCCAACGGTTATTGGACAAATCTATTTCAATTAGCTCAACGCGTAATACAATTGGGGAATTCGGATGGCTACGGGTTAATGTATTCGTATCATTTGTTGAGGGATGAAACCGAACTTGCTGAAAAAGTTTTAAATCAAGGAGTCGATTTAGGAAGTCAATTATGTCTAAAATTATTATTAGATCATGAACAATAAAAAAGGGAAACCATTTTGTTTCCCTAATTCAAGTATTAAGCTTGTTTCTTTACATATTTTGTTAAAATGACAATGGACTGCCCTTCTACTTTTCCTTCTATTTGCTCATGATTATCATGCACTAATCGGATATTACGAACCGCTGTTCCTATTTTAGCATTAAGAGAAGATCCTTTGACATCCAAATCTTTTGTCAACGTAACTGTATCCCCATTGGCTAAAATATTTCCATTGCAATCTTTATGCAATTGAACGCTTCCATCATTGATATGATCTCCTGAAGCTTTGGCCCATTCTAAAGTGTCATCATCGAAATACATCATATCTAGGGCATCGGCTGCCCAGCTCTCATGACGAAAACGGTTTAACATTCGCCAAGATAAAACTTGTACACCTGGCACTTCACTCCACATTGAACTTAATAAAATAGGCTCCCAAAATGCTGCATCCAACTCTTCTCGTTTTTCGACTTGTGCTAAACATTTATCACTGATTAAAATAATGCGATCGGGATTGCTTGTGGCATCAGGATTAACTTCATAAATGTTTAATTTTCCTGTCGCTCCACTCAATTCACATTGGTTACCGCTACGTTCTTGTAAAAGTGTTTCTAATTTCATGATTGATTATATAAGTGCTGCAAAGATAAACTTTATTTTATTTTTTACGCTTTCACGATAGAATACTATAAATTAGAGTTTTAAAATTACCACAATGAAAGTAACCAAATATAACGGCGAATTAGTTGATTATAATCCAAAAGCATTAAAAATATCATTAACCAAATCAGGTGCTTCCAAAGAAGAAGTCGAAGAGGTTTTTGAATTATTGTCTAAAGATATTTACGATGGTATAGGTACCCAAGACCTGTATAATCTTGCTTTTGAAAGTTTAAAACGATATCGAAATTCGTATGCAGCACGTTATAGCCTTAAAAAAGCTTTACGAGATCTCGGTCCAGAAGGGTATTATTTTGAGAAATACATCAAAAGATTGATGGAAAGTGTAGGTTTTCAAGCAGTGAATGGACAAACCGTTCAAGGGGATGCTGTAACGCACGAAATTGATGTCATTGCTCAAAAAGATGAAGTATTGTATTTCTGCGAATGTAAATTTCGAAATGATATTGATGCAAAAATCAGTGTGACAACTCCCATGTATTTTATGTCACGTATGATTGATGTTAAAAATAGAACGTTCACCTATTTTGGGAAAACACTTCATCCAACCAAAGGTTTTTTAGTAACGAATGCCTACTTTACATCAGATTCAGTAGATTGGGCAAAACATTATAACATTGGAATGATTTCATGGAATTATCCAGATCAAATGAGTTTAAAATATCTTATCGATAATTTAGCCATCTATCCAGTAACTTGCCTAACTTCTCTGACCAAAGAGCAGCATAAAGTATTGATGGATGCTGGATGTTTATTGGTGAAAGATATTTTAAATCAAGAAGATTATCTTAAATCACTTAAATTACCCAACCATCTAATTGATCAATTGGTAGAAGAAGCCAATGAATTAATTGCCATCGACACCATCGAATGTGTGATTCAATAATAAAAAAAGCTCATCTTAGATGAGCTTTTATCGTTTATTTAAATATTTCAAAACTTTCTTTATGATCCACCCAAAATTCATCCAAATTCATCATGCGTTCTTTTAGAAAAGAAATGATAGTTGGCCAATCCGAATCCCTAAAAATGCTCACATTTTCTAAACGAATTTTAATGGTAGAGATAGCCTTACCATCTTCATCATAATCATCTTTTGTCCATACCCATTCATCCCCAACATAACTTTTAAGAACAATTTCATATTCTTCAAATTGTTCCCATATCAAATGATTAAAATCGGGATCGGGATGATCAATCTGTACGTATACTTCGGCAAATTTACGATCGACATTCGAACGAAAATAAATTCCTTTTACACCAGTCTTATAATTGATCCAATTAATGCTTTCTCCTTCCGCATTCTTTTGCAATTTCATATAACTTCCGTACGAAATCCAAAAATCTTTTTTCTTTTGGTATGCTTCTTCCTTTGAGTACAAATCAATTCTTTTTCGCAAAATTCGAAATTTTAAATTGATTTACAAAAAAAGCGTTAAAATCAACCGGTTTATTTTATCTGTTGATGAAAATCGACTAATTTTAATCGAAATTTAAAGAAATAATGAAATTACTTTCAACCCTAGCTTTTGTAGGAATTATGACCTTGGGGCAGCTAACATTACAAGCACAAAATGTCGAAGTGATTAAATACGAACAATTGTTCGAAAAAACGCAACAAGATAACGATCAATTGATAGTGGTCAATTTTTGGGCAACGTGGTGTGGACCTTGTGTTGAAGAAATGCCTCATTTTGTAGAATTAAATGAGAAATACAAAGACCAACAAAATTTTAAATTGTTATTTGTTTCATTGGATCGTTCGAAACAAGTGGATAAAGTAAAGCAATTCATCAACGATTATAAAATTAATGCGGAAGTGGTACTATTAGATGATAATAAACGTATGAACGAATGGATTCCAAAAGTAGATGCGACATGGAATGGTAATATTCCTGTAACTGTATTATATAAAAATAAGGAAAAACTACATTTTGTAGGTGCTGCTATGGAAAAGGATGAATTAGAGCAATTGATAAAAATGTATATGAACCAATAAAACCACAAACAGGATGAAAAATGCTAGAAAACTTTTACTAACACTAACTTTACTATTGATCAGCTTCATGGGGTATGCCCAATACAAGATAGGGGATAATGCCATGGATTTTCAATTGAAGAATATTGATGGAAGAGAGGTTTCATTAAGTCAATTTCAGCAGGCCAAAGGATTCATAGTGATTTTTACATGTAATCATTGCCCATATGCCAAAGCCTATGAAGATCGCATCATTGCCCTTGATCAAAAATATAAACCGCTAGGATATCCTGTCATTGCAATCAACCCAAACGATCCTGAAGTGCAACCTCAAGATAGCTTTAAAGAAATGCAAATTCGTGCCAAAGAAAAAGGATTTACTTTTCCATACCTATTGGATGAAGGTCAAAAAATTTATCCCGTATATGGTGCGACTAAAACCCCACATGTCTTTATTTTAAATAAAGAAAAGGATAAAAATGTGGTTAGATACATCGGCGCAATCGATAATAATTATGAAGATGAGAATGATGTGAGCGAATTTTATGTTCAAGATGCGCTCAATTCTTTATTAAATGGACAAAAAATTGCCGTTCCTACGACAGTAGCAATTGGATGTACCATTAAGGTTAAAAAATAAGAAGTTTATAATAGACAAGCGAAATAGGTTATTGATTTTCAATAGCCTATTTTTTTTCAATTAAAAAATTCACACAAGATTGGATATTATTTTAAAAATGTATTAATCATTTAACAGTTATTGTTAAAAATAATGAAAAAAAATCGTATAAAAATTAAGTATATTCTATTTGTTATTTGATTTTTCTTTATTAATTTTAAGTAATTAACACTAATAAATGATTGATATGAAGAAAATTGTAATGTTACTGTCTGCAGTAATGATGTTCACAGCTTGTTCGGAAGATGATAAAGCAGAACAACTCCAAATGGAAGATCCAACCACTGAAGTTGCCAACAAAAGAGGTTGTGCAACGGATGAGGTTTTTCAAGCGCAATTAGCTGCTGATCCTGCTTTGGCCGCTCGAATGGAAATGATTGAAGAACAAGCACAAGAGTTTGATCTTTCTGAAGCCCGTTTAGTGAATGGTGAAATTGTGATTCCAGTGGTAGTTAATGTTTTATATAAAACGAATGCAGAAAATATTTCGGTGGCTCAAATTCAATCCCAAATCGATGTATTAAACAAAGATTTTAATGCAGCAAATTCAGATTTTGCCAATGTGCCATCAGTGTTTGCTGGAGTAAAAGCCAATGTTGGAATTCGATTTGAATTGGATCAAGTGCGTCGCAAATACGTGAATAAAACGTCTTGGGGTACGGCAGATCAAATGAAAAAATCGGCAGGTTTAACGCCTTTAGAACCGACAAAAAAATTAAACCTTTGGGTATGTACAATCGGAGGTGGAATTCTAGGTTATGCCCAATTTCCAGGAGGATCTTCTGCAACGGATGGAGTAGTTATTGATTCAAAATATTTAGGAACAACAGGTACAGCAACTTATCCATTTAACTTAGGGCGTACAGCCACGCATGAAGTTGGACATTGGATGAATTTAAGACACATTTGGGGAGATACCAATTGTGGGACTGATTATGTAGCGGATACGCCAACTCATAATACGGCGAATTATGGAGTACCGACTTTCCCTCATTACAGTACGTGTTCAGGTACACCTATCGAAATGACCATGAATTACATGGATTATAGTGATGATAGAGGTTTGTACATGTTTACCAATGGTCAAAAAGCAAGAATGTTATCTTTATTCAGCCCAGGAGGGGCGAGATATTCATTTGCACAATAATCCGTGCAATACCTTTAACTTACGAAAAAAACACTTGGAATTATTTCCAAGTGTTTTTTATTTATTGTAAGTTTAAAAGACCAAACCAAAAACCTACATATGAACAAGAAACATATTCGAAAAGAAGTAATTGCCCATTTAACAACGTTAAAACAAAATGAAATCGACGCTCTGAAACATTCTCATGGCATTTATTCCGATGGTGCCGATTTGGATGAAGAGTCGAGCCTTGGATATGATGATTTTGCACAACAAAGTCAATCGACAGATTCAGCCATGAATTTAGAATTCCGTATCAAACAAGCGGAAGAAAATCTAGAATGGTTTAAAAACATCCAAATGGATGATGCCAAAGGCATTCAAGAAGGAAATGTGGTGGTAACCAATAAAGTGAACTTTGTGATTGGTTTAGCTTTTAAAGATTTTCAATGGAATCAAGAAAATTTTGTTGGAATCAGTACCAATGCACCAATTTTTGAAGCATTGTCGGGGAAAAAAGAAGGGGATCATTTTAATTTTAATGGAATTGATTATACCATAGAAGAAATATTATAACATGCCAAAAATTCATACAATTGATTTATTTTTTCAAGAAGAAAATCACTCAATTGCCGCGTATTTAATCGAATCATCTAAAGGGCCTGTACTTGTTGAAGTGGGGCCGATGACAACATTTGAACATCTTAAAAAAGGAATTGAAACCATCGGCTTTCAAGTCGAAGACATTCAACACGTGTTTTTAACGCATATCCATTTTGATCATGCGGGAGCCGCTTGGAAATTCGCCGAACATGGAGCGAAAATTTATGTTCATCCCATAGGCCTCCCTCATTTGCATCAACCGGAAAAATTATGGAATTCCGCAGCCCAAATTTATGGAGAAGATATGGATCGTTTATGGGGTGAAATGAAATCCATCCCCTATGATCAATTAATCTCGGCTGAAGATGGAAATGCTTTTGATTTTAATGAGTTTCAAATCAAGGTAATAGATACACCTGGACACGCCATTCATCATAATGCATATCAAATCGATGATATAATTTTTACAGGCGATGTCGCAGGGGTTAAAATAGAGGATGGACCAATTGTGCCACCGTGCCCGCCACCAGACATTAATCTGAAGGTATGGAAAAATTCGATCAAGAAATTGAAAAGCCTACGACCTACAGCGTTGTACTTAACCCATTATGGGAGACAAGAACAGCCAGATAAGGTATTAGATGAATTAGAAATCATGTTAGATGATTGGGCAAATTACATCAAACCTCATTTCGATCAGCAAACGCCAGTAGAAGCAATTATACCAGAATTTATGGCGTATACGCAAGATCAACTTCGTTCGAAAGGTGTTCGAGAAGAATTAATCAAAACCTACGAGTATGCCAATCCAAGTTGGATGTCAGTCAATGGTCTTTTACGCTATTGGAAATTAAAAGAACAAGGCCGAATTTAAAGATACTAAGCTGTCCATTTCGGACAGCTTTATTTGATTTTGGGGAGAAGATGTAGTTTTTTATTGTTGATGTACACTTTTCGCTGAAACGATATTCCTCCTTCGCTCTCAATGGCACTGTAATCAATCTGGCGTAGCTCCAATTGATGACGAATAGCCCATAAATAACCTTGTCGTGAAACTCCAAATGCTCGAATTCCTACTGCGTTGTTGATGCATTCAGCGAGTTCTTCATCGTTTAATAACTCCAATTGTTTTGTGAAATAAAGAAAATAATCCTTTCCCGTGATTAGATTTTCCATCATTATTGAATTTTAACATCGTAGTTGAACAATTTAAGTTGACCTGATGCATTTAAAACTTCTGTGCCAAACTCAAAAGAGGAAAGATAAATCGCCTTAGTCATATCTGGCTGTTTGAGGATATAGTGTATAAAAGGCATTAGATTTAATTTTCCCTTGGTACGTTTTTGTTGCCGCACAAATGCAATGTATTTCCAACCTTTTTGCAATTCTTTCTTATACAAATCGCCAATATAAATTTCGTAATTTCCATCGGAAGTAAAAAGAATACCTTTTTTCTTCCCAAAGGGTTTAAATTTTTGATAATCTTCCCAAATCATAATTTCAGCTGTAATCGATTCAAATCCGACCTTCGGTTGATCATGCAGCCAAAAATCAAAGGCTAGATTATATTTACCTTTTGTTGTTAGGAGATCCGTATCATATTCTACTTCAAATTCTTGAAGGTTTTTAAGATTCTTATAAAAATTAGGTGCCGGCAATTGGGAAAGATCTCCCCACGGACTGACACCGAGCGATAACATCGGATATCCTAAAACACCGTAAGATTTTTGAGGAACAGTCCAACGCCAGCCAACGATGGAATCAGAGGTGAATATAGTTTGGGTATACGTTCCTTTCTTTATTTTAAATTGTCCCCATTGATTATTATTTAAAATATAATTTTTCCATTGAATCGTATCACCGCTGTGATGCTTTTCGACAGATTGTGCTTGAGTCCATGAGATCCAACTGAAACTAAGTACGATTAAAAATTTCATCATAAAAGAAAAGGACACCTTTGAGGATGTCCTGATAAAGTTAATGAAAATCGTCCATTATAATTTTGAAATTCGTTCTTTTGCACGGTTAAAATCAACAATTAATTCATCAAATACTTCTTGTACAGTAGGAATCGATTGGATTAAAGCGGATACTTGTCCAATTTCTAATTCACCGTGATCCAAATCGCCTTCAAACATACCTTTCTTTGATCGTCCACGTCCCAAATGTTCTTTTAATGCTTCAGGTGTCGTTCCATTTTGATACATTTCTTGAACTTCATGATAGAATTGATTCTTGATTAAACGTACCGGCGCTAACTCTTTTAACGTAAGTTGAGTATCACCTTCCTGTGCCTTTACAATTTCTTGCTTAAATGCATCACAAGCAGATGATTCTTGTGTAGCCGCGAAACGAGATCCTATCTGAACTCCATCAGCACCTAATGCCATAGCTGCCAGCATCTGTGCACCTGTCGCGATTCCTCCGGCTGCAATTAAAGGGATGTCGATGTGTTGGCGTACATTTGGAATAAGACATAGGGTAGTCGTTTCGTCTCTGCCATTATGTCCACCTGCTTCAAATCCTTCTGCCACGACAGCATCAACTCCAGCATCAACACATTTTTGTGCAAATTTTGTACTACTCACCACATGAGCTACTGTAATTCCTTCTTTTTGCAGAGTCTCTGTCCATGTTTTTGGATTACCCGCTGAAGTAAAGACTGTTTGTACCCCTTCTGAAATAATAATCTCCATAATTTCTTCAAGGTTAGGATATAACATGGGAACATTGACCCCAAAAGGTTTGTTAGTCGCTTGTTTGCACTTGATAATGTGTTCTTTAAGAACATCGGGATACATGCTTCCGGCACCAATTAAACCTAACCCTCCCGCATTACTGACTGCAGAGGCTAAACGCCAACCACTATTCCAAATCATTCCACCTTGAATAATCGGATATTTTATTGCAAATATTTTTGTTATATTCGTGTCCATTTTATTATATTTAGTTGCTAAAAATAAAAAAAATATAATTAAGTATTTGAAGTGGTGAAAAAGTTTGAACTGACAGTTTGTCTTTGGCAAATTATTTGATTCGGGCTTTTTGAATTTTGAATAAAATAATAGAGTTCTGCTCTACTAAACAATAAAAAAGATATAACTATGTATTGGACTTTAGAATTGGCATCTTACTTAAGTGATGCACCATGGCCAGCGACAAAAGATGAATTAATTGATTATGCAATTCGTACGGGAGCTCCTTTAGAAGTAGTAGAAAACTTACAATCTATTGAAGACGAAGGGGATTCTTACGAAAGTATCGAAGAAATCTGGGCTGACTATCCAACGGATGATGATTTCCTTTGGAACGAAGACGAATATTAAAATAAAAAAGCCCATATTGGGGCTTTTTTCAATTCTATAACTTCTATTACAAACATAGTTGATGTATATTTGTATCCAAAAGATAACACTTTCATTTTTAGTGGTTCTTTTGGATTAGAACGAACAACCATATGAATATTATAAATAAAATTTTACAAGGTTTCTTAGGGAATAAAAACGAGAAAGATGTAAAAGAATTACGTAAATACGTAGATTTAGCCAATAGTTTTGGCCCATCTTTAGAGGCCTTAACAATTGATGAATTAAGAGGTAGAACACTACATTTTAAAAAACAATTAAAAGATGCTACTGTTGATTTTACTGCTCAAATTGATGAGTTAAAACAAAAAGTAGAAGCAACAGAAGATTTTACAGAAAAAGAGCAAATCTATGCTCAAATTGATAAAATCAATAAAGAAGCTTATCAAGTCGAAGAAAAAATCTTAACAGAAATTCTTCCGGAAGCTTTTGCTGTTTTACGTGAAACGGGGCGTCGTTTTACAAACAACGAACAGTTAGAAGTTACGGCTTGGGATTATGATAAAGAATTAGCACAGCAAGGAGTAGATTATGTCACTTTAAAAGACGAAAATACAGCCATTTGGTACAACGAATGGGATGCTGCTGGTCGTAAAGTGAAATGGGACATGGCACACTATGACGTTCAATTCATTGGTGGTGCTGCATTACACTTAGGTAAAATTGCAGAGATGCAAACCGGGGAAGGGAAAACATTAGTGGCTACTTTACCAATTTACTTAAATGCCTTAACTGGACGCGGAGTTCACTTAGTAACGGTGAATGATTATTTAGCGAAACGTGATATGGCATGGATGCGTCCAATCTTTAACTTCCACGGTTTAACAGTGGATTGTATTGATAATCACCAACCAAACTCTCCAGGACGTCGTAACGCCTATGCATGTGATATCGTTTATGGTACAAACAACGAATTTGGTTTCGATTATTTACGTGATAATATGGCGAACGAGCCTAGTGCATTAGTTCAACGTGAGTTAAACTTTGCCATTGTCGATGAGGTCGATTCAGTATTAATCGATGATGCTCGTACACCATTAATTATTTCTGGTCCTGTACCTCAAGGTGATCGTCACGAATTCGATGTATTAAAGCCAAAAATTGATACTTTATACCACATCCAACGTGAAATGTTAGGGAAAACATTGAATGAGGCGAAAGCTTTATTCAAAGCTGGAGATTTAAAAGAAGGTGGTTTCAAGTTGTACCAAGTATACCGTGGTTTACCAAAGTATAAACCTTTAATTAAATTCTTATCGCAAGACGGTGTTCGTGCTCAATTACAAAAAACAGAAGGATACTTCATTCAAGATAATAACCGTGAAATGCCTAAAGTGGATCAACACTTATATTTCACAATCGATGAAAAATCAAATCAATCGGATTTAACGGATAAAGGAATTGAGTATTTATCGAAAGGTATGGAAGATGAAAACTTCTTCATCTTACCTGATGTTTCGACAAATATTGCTGCAATTGAAAACTCAGGAAAACCAATCGAGGAAATTGCGCAAATGAAAGAGGATTTCTTCCGTGATTTCTCAATTAAATCGGAACGTATCCATACAATGTCTCAATTGTTAAAAGCCTATACATTATTCGAAAAAGATAATGAATATGTAGTGGTAGACGGTGAAGTAAAAATTGTAGACGAGTCGACAGGTCGTATTATGGATGGTCGTCGTTATTCGGATGGATTACACCAAGCCATCGAAGCCAAAGAAAATGTAAAAATTGAAGCAGCTACTCAAACTTTCGCAACGGTTACATTACAGAATTATTTCCGTATGTACAACAAGTTAGGAGGGATGACTGGTACTGCCGAGACGGAAGCAGGTGAATTCTGGGAAATCTATAAATTAGATGTTGTTTCTATTCCTACTAACCGTCCAATTTTACGTCAAGATAAAAACGATGTAGTGTTTAAAACGAATCGTGAAAAATACAAAGCGGTTATTGAAGAGATTGAAAAATTGTCTCAAGTGGATAAACGTCCTGTATTGGTGGGTACAACGAATGTTGAAGTTTCCGAATTATTATCGAAAGCTTTAAAATTGAGAGGTATTCCTCATAATGTCTTAAATGCCAAATTACATAAAAAAGAAGCAGATATCGTAACAGAGGCTGGTCGTCCTGGTGCAGTAACAATTGCAACGAATATGGCAGGTCGTGGTACCGATATTAAATTAACTAAAGAAGTAAAAGATCTAGGTGGTTTAGCTATTATTGGTACTGAACGCCATGATTCACGTCGTGTTGACCGTCAGTTACGTGGTCGTGCGGGTCGTCAAGGTGATCCAGGTTCTTCTCAATTCTTTATCTCATTAGAAGATTCGTTAATGCGTTTATTCGGTTCTGAACGAATTGCAAAATTAATGGACCGTATGGGACATAAAGATGGGGAAGTAATTGAACACTCTATGATTACGAAATCAATCGAACGTGCACAGAAAAAAGTAGAAGAAAACAACTTTGGGGTTCGTAAACGTCTTTTAGAGTATGATGACGTAATGAATAAACAACGTGAAGTAATCTACAAACGTCGTCACAATGCCTTATTTGGTGATCGCTTAGAAGTGGATATCGCAAATATGATTTTCGATGTTTCTGCTGCCATTGTGAAAGAAAACAAAGAGTTTGATGATTTCAAACAATTTGAATTAGATTTAATCAAATACTTTACAATGGGTACTCCTGTTGATGAAGCAACGTTCAAATCAACAAGCGCAAAAGAATTGGTAAATATTGTAAATGCAGCAGCGTTAGCTGATTATAAAGCGCGTATGGAGTATGTCGCTGAAACAGCTTTCCCTGTTATTGCTGGGGTTTACGAAAATCAAGGACATATGTTCTCTCGTATCCAAGTACCATTTACAGATGGAATTCGTCAAATGACAGTGGTATGCGATTTAAAAGAAGCTTACGAATCAAAAGGAAAAACAATTGTAAAAGATTTCGAAAAATCAATTGTTTTATCTTTAATTGATGATAACTGGAAAGAACATTTACGTGATGTGGATGATTTACGTCGTACTTCTCAAAATGCGGTTTATGAGCAAAAAGATCCATTGATTGTTTATAAACAAGAATCTTTCATGATTTTCCAACGCATGTTAGATACTGTGAATAAGGAAATTATTTCATTCTTATTCAAAGGAGAATTACCAAATGCGAAAAAATCAGAAGAGCAAGCTGAAGAACAACAAGCTTAATTCAATTTTATTCAATATATTTAAAATCCATAACTCCAAAGGTTATGGATTTTTTTTATGAAAACAGATTGGACAGGAATTTATTTGCATGGATATCAAGGGTATGTCACTCCTGAAAAGAAAATATTTTTAGAAGGATTAGGGGAAATTTATGCGCCTACCATAGATTATGATCAACAGCCAACCATTATTTTTCAATTGTTGGAACAGTTTAAAGATCAAAAATTAGATTTTGTGGCTGGAACAAGTCTTGGAGGTTTATTAATCTATCATGTCGCGATGATGCTGGAAGTTCCTTGCTTACTATTAAATCCTGCTGTAACAGCTTTGGAACAGGTCAAACCATTTTTGCCTCAAGAAGCATTGAAGAGAAAGCATTCTTCAAAACTAATGGTTCTAACAGGGATGGAAGACGAAATGGTGGACCCTTTAAAACAAATCGATTTCTTTGAGAATAGATATACTTCAACCCAAGATTTTCAATTGATACAAGATTCAAGTTTAGGTCATTTCGTACCCTATGAAACGTTTGAAGCTACCTTTCATGCATTTTTTAAATTTTTGAAATAAAAAAAAGACATCACTAACGATGTCTTTTTTTTATTTGTAATCTGAAGATTATAATTTGTTTTTGATGTAATTCTGCACCTTATCCGTAATAATGGGAACGGCGATCATAATTAAACCGGAAATTAAGATTTTACTCAATCCCTTCATCGGGTATTTTTCACTTGCTCGATTTCCTAACCATTGAAGCGAATCTTCGATCTTAGAAGAGGCAAATGATGCATCATTCGTAAATGTACTAATCATATTGACCGCTTTATTTACAACTGAATTTTCTTGCACTTTCTCCGATTGCCTCATTTCTGCTTTTAAGCGTCGTTTGGCTTTTCTTAGGTCTTCTAAATTCCTAATAGGCTTCTTTTTTAACGTTTGATTATTCTTCATCGTCTTCATCATCATCTTCATCGTTAATTAATGCACTCATAGCGTTTTGAACAGCGATATTCGCAATCATTAATTTTAATTTATTGCGGAAAACAATACATAAAATTAAAAATAGAAAATAACTCCCTGTAACTGCTAAAAATCCTAATCCATTATTATCAAAATAGTTTCCTAAAAGGAATCCAGCAGCTATGCTACCTAATAAAATTAAAAATAATAAGGATACGGCTAAGATAAGAACGTAAACACCACCAGCAAGCATATTACTTGTAGAATCTACAATGTCATATTTTGCTAATGTAATACGTTGATTAATGTATGTCTTTAAATCTCCGAACATGATGGACTTGGCTAGAATTAGATCTTTAAAAAAAGTTTATTTCAAATTCGTAGATTAAACACCTACATTTTCTTGAAACTCGTCTTTGACTTCTTTAGCTTTATCTTTAGCTTTTCCTTTGACGTCTTCAGCTTTTGCTAATAATTCATCTTTTTGTTCAGCTAATTTTGCTTTTACTTCTTCTAATTTCGCTTCTAATTCAGCTTTCGCTTTTTTCGCTTTCTCAGAAAAATCGCCAGCGTATTTATCTAAATCTTTTTTGTATTTATCAGCTTCTTTTTTTAATTTTTTACGTGTATCTGCTCCAGATTCAGGTGCATATAATAACCCTACAACTGCTCCAATTGCTGTACCGATTGCTAATCCTGCTAATAATTTTGTAGCATTATTTAATTTACTCATAACAAAGTTTTTTTTATAGATTAAACGAATTGTATATTTACACTCTAAAATTACAAAAACAATACCAAATAATTAAAGCAAACAATAAATTATTTAAGAAATGTTAGTTTTATCAGATAAATCACAAAATATGCCGGCGTCGCCAATTCGTAAGTTAGTGCCTTACGCAGATGCTGCAAAACAGAGAGGTACTAAAGTTTATCATTTAAATATTGGTCAACCCGATATCGAATCACCTCAAGCGGTTTTAGAAGGTTTGAAAAACTTTCCTTCAAACATTATTTCCTATACACATTCTGAAGGAACTTTAGAATACCGTCAAGCCTTAGCAGCTTACTATAATAATCGTGGGATTGATGTCACTGAAAAAGATTTTATTGCTACATTGGGTGGATCAGAAGCCTTATTATTCATCTTCGGTATTATTGCTAATCCAGGTGATGAAGTGATTATTCCTGAACCATTTTATGCGAATTATAATGGATTTACGTGTGAAAATGATGTGAATATTGTTCCAGTTCCTTCTTCAATTGATAATAACTTTGGTTTACCTCCTGTAGAAGAATTTGCGAAAAAAATTACAGATAAAACACGTGCGATCTTAATTTGTAACCCTGGTAACCCTACGGGTTATGTGTATTCGAAAGAAGAATTAGAACAATTAAAGGAAATTGTTTTAGAACACGATATTTATTTAATTGCAGATGAAGTATATGCCGAGTATTTATACACGGAAGAACCTTTTACATCAATTTTAAGTTTTCCTGAATTAAAAAATCATGCGATTGTAATTGATTCTGAATCGAAACGTTTTTCTTTATGTGGAGCGCGTTCAGGAGCAATCGTAACTCGCAATCAAGAATTCATGAATGTAGCGATGCGTTTTGCACAAGCGCGTTTAAGTCCAGTGGAATTATCACAATATATGGCGACTTTAGCGCATCAAAATGTTGGAACATACTTTGAAGATTGTCGTGCAGAATATTTAAAACGTCGTGATGTTTTAGTGAACGGATTAAAAGAAATTCCAGGTGTAGTGGTTCCAAATCCAAAAGGAGCGTTTTATTGCATGATTCAATTGCCAGTAGATAATGCCGAAAAATTTGCAATTTGGCTATTGGAGTCTTTTAATTCAAATGGAGAAACGGTAATGTTAGCACCAGGTGCTGGATTCTACAGTACACCAAATTCAGGGGTGCAAGAAGTTCGTTTGGCATATGTCTTAAAAGAGGAAGATTTGGTACGCTCAGTGGCGATTTTAAAAGAAGCTTTAGAGCAATATCCAGGTACAATTAGATAATTTCGAAATAATAGAATCAATGCATGGGTCCATTTGGATCATTTTTCATTGGATAAAATAGAACAAGATGAATATCATCGAAAATTTTTCTTTAAAATTATACAACACGTTTGGGGTAGAGGCGAAAGCAGATTATTTTGTAGAAGCCAACAGTTTTACGGATTTGAAAAAAGCATTGCTTTTTCGTCGTCAAAAGAATTTGGAAATTTTATTTATTGGCGGAGGAAGTAATATGCTTTTTGTGAATGATTTTAAAGGATTGGCTTTAAAATTAAACTTAAAAGGAATCGAAATTGTGAAGGAAGATGACGATTTTGTTTGGGTTAAAGCGCAAGGAAGTGAAAATTGGCATCAATTTATCCAATGGACATTGACGCAGGATTATGGTGGATTGGAAAATTTATCTTTAATTCCTGGGAATGTTGGAACAGCTCCGATTCAAAATATTGGTGCTTATGGTGTTGAAGCAAAAGATACCATTACGGAAGTTCAAGCTTTAGCATTGGAAACAGGGGATGAACGAATCTTTACAAACGAAGAATGTCATTTTGGATACCGTGAATCCATTTTTAAAAATGGATTGAGAGGTCAATATGTTTTAGTGGCAGTAACGTTTAAATTATCGAAACGCAACCACCAATTAAAAACAGGGTATGGTGCGATTCAACAAGAATTGGAAGCGGAAGGAATTCTTCATCCAACCATTCAAGATGTGTCTAATGCCGTTATTCGTATCCGTGAATCGAAATTACCTGACCCCGCACAAATTGGAAATTCAGGGAGTTTCTTCAAGAATCCTGTGATTTCGAAAGAAAAGTTTGAAGAGGTAATTGCTCAACACCCAACCATGGTGCATTATCCAACTGAAAACGGAGTTAAAATTGCTGCAGGATGGTTAATTGAACAAGCGGGTTGGAAAGGTAAACGTTTTGGAGATGCCGGAGTGCATGATAAACAAGCTTTAGTTTTAGTGAATCATGGAAAAGCTACGGGGAAAGAAATTTATGATCTTTCTGAACAAATTATTCAAGATATTCAATCGAAATTCAATATTACACTCGAAAGAGAAGTTAACATGATCAAATAATCATAAAAGGAATCCATCAGGGTTCCTTTTTTTGTTCTATTGGTGATGTGTTGAATGTTGAAATGGATCGTTATTCTACATCTTACGATAGACATTAGTGGTAAGAAGTATAACCAAAGAGATTCACTGCCCGATAAATCTTATCAATACATTAAGAAATGTACGAATCACAACTGATCAATATGGAATTTGAAACAGGTCGATTAATGACTCAAAATAGTTGTCCTCTTAAATTCTTAAATGTCCTTTGACTGACCTTTTCGAGTTGAATTTCTATTGATGTTGTATAGCGGTTATATGGCCATTGTATTGGAATTGTATAGGCGTTATATTGATCTTCTATAGGTTTTGTATTGGGTTTAACCGGAGTTTGTATTGATGTCATAATTTGGTGAATGTGATAATGAGTTAATTTGAGCATGAGATAATCATGCTATTCTTATAATTTAATTTTTGGTCATTTTGAGCTTGTCTCAGGATTCCATACGATCTATTATAGGATAAGAAGTTGAAACGCGTCCAGCTTGACAAGTTTATCCTTATGTCTTATTTAAGTTGTTATGGGTTGTAGGTTCTGGGTTATTTTGTATAAAGTAAAATGTAAAATGAAAAATGATTAGTGAATAACTAAAAGTGAAAAGTGAAAATTGAAAAATTTACTTTTGTACTAATTTCTAATTTCTAATTTCTAATTTCTAATTTCGCATTACGTATTACGTATTACGCCTTACGCATTACTTCTCACCAATCATTCATAATTCAAAATTCCTAATTCATAATTACATCTAACTACTAATTACTATCCCCATCCCTCAAGGCTATATACAGTATAGATAAAGTATGGATAGTGCATCAAATTGTATATTTATACATTGAAAAACCTTTCTTGAAAATTATTTCAAAAAATATAAAACTAACAATCAGTTGTTTAGAAGATAAATGTAAAATAATTGTAAACTTGATTTGGAAGTTTAAAATAAAGCGTCTTATATTTGCACTCACAATACGGAAGAAGAGTAGTATTGAAAATTGAAATCGCAAGGTAAATGACCGAAATTGATAACGAAGAAAAATAAATGAAAATTTATTTTGTAGTTTAAAAATAAGTATTACCTTTGCAACCGCAAACAACGAAAGAAGTTTGCATGACTAGAGAAGTTCATTTGAAATTACAATATAGACAGAAGAAATAAAAGCCGAATATAAATTAGGTCAATCCTTAAATAATAGAGTCATAAGGAAATTCGAAGTTGTAAAACATAAGCAGAAATGCTAAAAGAAATTATTTACAATGGAGAGTTTGATCCTGGCTCAGGATGAACGCTAGCGGGAGGCTTAACACATGCAAGCCGAGGGGTAGAGATAGCTTGCTATCTTGAGACCGGCGCACGGGTGCGTAACGCGTATGCAACTTGCCCTACTGAAAGGGATAGCCCAGAGAAATTTGGATTAATACCTTATAATAAATTTCATTGCATGATGAGATTTTGAAAGATTTATCGCAGTAGGATAGGCATGCGTCAGATTAGCTAGTTGGTGAGGTAACGGCTCACCAAGGCGATGATCTGTAGGGGGCCTGAGAGGGTGAACCCCCACACTGGTACTGAGACACGGACCAGACTCCTACGGGAGGCAGCAGTGAGGAATATTGGACAATGGGTGCAAGCCTGATCCAGCCATCCCGCGTGAAGGATGACGGCCTTATGGGTTGTAAACTTCTTTTATATGGGGATAAACCTACTCACGTGTGAGTAGCTGAAGGTACCATATGAATAAGCACCGGCTAACTCCGTGCCAGCAGCCGCGGTAATACGGAGGGTGCAAGCGTTATCCGGATTTATTGGGTTTAAAGGGTCCGTAGGCGGACCAATAAGTCAGTGGTGAAAGCCCATCGCTTAACGATGGAACTGCCATTGATACTGTTGGTCTTGAGTGAGGTTGCAGTGGCTGGAATGTGTAGTGTAGCGGTGAAATGCTTAGATATTACGCAGAACACCAATTGCGAAGGCAGGTCACTAAGCCTCAACTGACGCTGATGGACGAAAGCGTGGGGAGCGAACAGGATTAGATACCCTGGTAGTCCACGCCGTAAACGATGGATACTTGCTGTTGGGCGTAAGTTCAGTGGCTAAGCGAAAGTTATAAGTATCCCACCTGGGGAGTACGTTCGCAAGAATGAAACTCAAAGGAATTGACGGGGGCCCGCACAAGCGGTGGAGCATGTGGTTTAATTCGATGATACGCGAGGAACCTTACCAAGGCTTAAATGCATAATGACGTATTTGGAAACAGATATTTCTTCGGACAGAATGCAAGGTGCTGCATGGCTGTCGTCAGCTCGTGCCGTGAGGTGTTAGGTTAAGTCCTGCAACGAGCGCAACCCCTATCATTAGTTGCCAGCGTTTAAAGACGGGGACTCTAATGAGACTGCCAACGCAAGTTGAGAGGAAGGTGGGGACGACGTCAAGTCATCACGGCCCTTACGTCTTGGGCTACACACGTGCTACAATGGTAAGTACAGAGGGCAGCTACCTGGTGACAGGATGCGAATCTCGAAAACTTATCTCAGTTCGGATTGGAGTCTGCAACTCGACTCTATGAAGCTGGAATCGCTAGTAATCGCATATCAGCCATGATGCGGTGAATACGTTCCCGGGCCTTGTACACACCGCCCGTCAAGCCATGGAAGCTGGGGGTACCTGAAGTCGGTGACCGTAACAGGAGCTGCCTAGGGTAAAACTGGTAACTAGGGCTAAGTCGTAACAAGGTAGCCGTACCGGAAGGTGCGGCTGGAACATCTCATTTTTAGAGAACGACGAATTTTCTTCTATTTATAGAAGATTGACCTTAATTCGGTTTTATTTTACTGTCATATACTAGTAATTAGTAAAAAGTAAATAGTAATTAGAAAATCTAAGTACTCATTACTAACTACTGAAAACTAGAAATATAGACCACTCTTTAAGAGTATTAAAGAGTCTCATAGCTCAGCTGGTTAGAGCGCTACACTGATAATGTAGAGGTCGGCAGTTCGAGTCTGCCTGAGACTACAACGTAAAACGTTTAACGTATTACGTAATACGTAAGAAGAGGGGGATTAGCTCAGCTGGCTAGAGCGCTTGCCTTGCACGCAAGAGGTCATCGGTTCGACTCCGATATTCTCCACAATATTTAGTTCTAACGACTAAAAGAAGAGTTCATTGACATTATTAGAAAAAGATAACAAGAAATTGTTAACGACATACAATCAAACAGAGATTAAGAAATTAATCAAAGCAATATAGAATTAAATAATTAAACGATTTAATTCGGCAAATTGAAGGTATACAATTAAACAAAAACGAGTAAGATTAACATAACCGCTCATTATTATGACGGTTAAATTATGAAAAAAGTTACTAAGGGCGTACGGCGGATGCCTAGGCTTTGAGAGGCGATGAAGGACGTGATAAGCTGCGATAAGCTACGGGGAGCGGCACATACGCATTAATCCGTAGATTTCCGAATGGGACAACCCGGCATGTTGAAGACATGTCACTGCGCAAGCAGAGCGAACGTTGGGAACTGAAACATCTAAGTACCAATAGGAAAAGAAATCAATTGAGATTCCGTAAGTAGTGGCGAGCGAACGCGGATTAGCCCTAAAGACTTTATAATGCTAGCAGAATAACCTGGAAAGGTTAACCGAAGAGGGTGATAGTCCTGTAAGCGAAAGTGTTATAAGGTTGATAACGAGTAAGGCGGAACACGAGAAATTCTGTCCGAATATGGGAGGACCATCTTCCAAGGCTAAATACTCCTCAAAGACCGATAGTGAACTAGTACTGTGAAGGAAAGGTGAAAAGCATATCGAATAGATAGTTGAAATAGAACCTGAAACCGTACGCCTACAAGCGGTCGGAGCACGTAAGTGTGACGGCGTGCCTTTTGCATAATGAGCCTACGAGTTAATGTCACTGGCAAGGTTAAGTACTTCAGGTACGGAGCCGAAGCGAAAGCGAGTCTGAATAGGGCGATATAGTCAGTGGTATTAGACGCGAAACCTTGTGATCTACCCATGGGCAGGTTGAAGCTTTGGTAACACAAAGTGGAGGACCGAACCGGTTGACGTTGAAAAGTCTTCGGATGACCTGTGGGTAGGGGTGAAAGGCCAATCAAACTGGGAAATAGCTCGTACTCCCCGAAATGCATTTAGGTGCAGCGTTTAGTGAAGTATATTAGAGGTAGAGCTACTGATTGGATGCGGGGGCTTCACCGCCTACCAATTCCTGACAAACTCCGAATGCTAATATATGTTTCTAGGCAGTGAGGGCATGGGTGCTAAGGTCCATGTCCGAGAGGGAAAGAACCCAGACCATCAGCTAAGGTCCCCAAATATATGCTAAGTTGAAAAAACGCGGTTGGATTGCATTGACAGCTAGGATGTTAGCTTGGAAGCAGCTATTCATTTAACGAGTGCGTAACAGCTCACTAGTCGAGCGATCCGGCATGGATAATAATCGGGCATAAGCATATTACCGAAGCTATGGATTCATACTTATGTATGACTGGTAGGGGAGCATTCTAACGGCGCAGAAGTCACCTGGTAATGGGTGGTGGAGCTTTTAGAAAAGAAAATGTAGGCATGAGTAACGATAAAATAAGTGAGAAACTTATTCGCCGTAAGACTAAGGTTTCCTAAGCTATGCTAATCAGCTTAGGGTTAGTCGGGTCCTAACACGAACCCAAACGGGGTAGTGGATGGCAAACGGGTTAATATTCCCGTACCTGCACTCAATAAAAGTGACGAATGATTGTAGGAGGTGCGTGCTGACGGAATAGCACGTTGAACCTGCGTAAAGCAGGGATAGTACACAAATCCTTCGGGTGGCGTGATAATCCTCTGAAAATTGTTCCAAGAAATAGCGAGATGTGCAGCCCGTACCGTAAACCGACACAGGTGGTCGAGGAGAGTATCCTAAGGCGCTCGAGTGAGTCATGGTTAAGGAATTAGGCAAAATAGACCTGTAACTTCGGGAGAAAGGTCGCTGGCGTAAGTCAGCCGCAGTAAAAAGGCCCAGGCGACTGTTTATCAAAAACACAGGACTCTGCAAAATCGAAAGATGACGTATAGGGTCTGACACCTGCCCGGTGCTGGAAGGTTAAGGAAGGGGGTTAGCTTCGGCGAAGCTCTTAACTGAAGCCCCAGTAAACGGCGGCCGTAACTATAACGGTCCTAAGGTAGCGAAATTCCTTGTCGGGTAAGTTCCGACCTGCACGAATGGTGTAACGATCTGGGCACTGTCTCAACCATGAGCTCGGTGAAATTGTAGTATCGGTGAAGATGCCGGTTAATCGCAACGGGACGAAAAGACCCTGTGAACCTTTACTATAGCTTTGTATTGACTTCGGGTAAATAATGTGTAGGATAGGTGGGAGACTATGAAGCAGGTTCGCTAGGATTTGTGGAGTCATTGTTGAAATACCACCCTTTATTTACTTGGAGCCTAACTTCCTTAAGGAAGGACAGTGCATGGTGGGTAGTTTGACTGGGGTGGTCGCCTCCAAAAGAGTAACGGAGGCTTTCAAAGGTACCCTCAGCACGCTTGGTAACCGTGCGTAGAGTGTAATGGCATAAGGGTGCTTGACTGTGAGGCCAACAAGCCGAGCAGGTGCGAAAGCAGGACATAGTGATCCGGTGGTTCCGTATGGAAGGGCCATCGCTCAAAGGATAAAAGGTACTCCGGGGATAACAGGCTAGTCTCCCCCAAGAGCTCACATCGACGGGGAGGTTCGGCACCTCGATGTCGGCTCGTCACATCCTGGGGCTGGAGAAGGTCCCAAGGGTTGGGCTGTTCGCCCATTAAAGTGGCACGCGAGCTGGGTTCAGAACGTCGTGAGACAGTTCGGTCTCTATCTGTTGTGATCGTTAGAAGTTTGAGCGGACTTGACTCTAGTACGAGAGGACCGTGTTGAACAAACCTCTGGTGTATCAGTTGTGCCGCCAGGTGCACCGCTGAGTAGCTACGTTTGGATGAGATAAGCACTGAAAGCATATAAGTGCGAAACTCGCCGCAAGATTAGACTTCTTTAAAGGGTCGTGGCAGACTACCACGTTGATAGGCTATAGATGTAAAGGCAGTGATGTCAAAGTCGAGTAGTACTAATTACCCATAAACTTTTTCAAATATTAATTTAACCGTCATAGAGAAGGTTAGTTAATCTTATTTGAATTGTATACTGGATTGTATAAGCAAGAGTATTTGTATTCAATTATCTAATAATGTCAAAAATAGATTAGGAATCAAACCTAATTAAAAATAACTAAGAAATTAGGGTGGTTATAGCGAAAGGGCTCACCTCTTCCCATTCCGAACAGAGAAGTTAAGCCTTTCAGCGCCGATGGTACTGCTATTGCGGGAGAGTAGGTCGCCGCCAGTCTTTATTTAAATCCTCAATCATTTATTTGGTTGGGGATTTTTTTTTATGCTATAAGCTGTAGGCTTTATGCTATAGGCTTTAAATCTTTACTTTGCTAATGTTTCGTGCTGAATGAAAGATTTCCGGTGTCTGAGGTTCTCGAAGACAAAGGAAATCGGCACTTCGAGAACCTCAGTGACCGATTTTTGTATGTGAATAAATAATTTTGAGCAAAAAGATTAGTGAATAACTAAAAGTGAAAAGTGAAAATTGAAAAATTTACTTTTGTTCTAACTTCGTCTTACGTCTTACGCATTACGTAATACGTTTTGGTTTTTGTAAAATGTAAAAAGATTAGTGAATAGCTAAAAGTGAAAAGTGAAAGCAGTATCCAAAAAATGGACAAAACCAATTCAAAACTGGGGATTAATTTTAAATCAATTTTTAGCTATATTTGAAAAAAGGGTTCAACTATAAAATAGTCAAACCCATCTGAAATATGTTTACACAAAATTTTGGACAGTGTCCTTTTTATTTTATTGTGAATGTTGGGTTAAAATTCTAACAACACATATAACATTCTACTTTTTTAAAATTTATAAAAAAATGATTTTTCATAAATATATTTATACTTCTGTTTTTTGTATATTTTTAATTCTTTACTATTTTTTTCTTTGAAAACAGAATCTCCTATTTCTAAATAATGTGAATATCTATTTTCAAAATATTCGTCATCTGTAAAATATTTTTCTATGCTTTCCTCCTTTATAGTAAAAATATCCGAAAAGTATTAATAAAATAACTATAGGATATAATTTCCATATATTTTTAAATTTCATTTTCTATTTAGATTTCATTAATGGTATTGCAGCATGAACTTTATTACCAACTATAAATCTCCTAAAATTTTCAGGAAAATTAAAATCCCTAATGCAGTAGATATTAATCCTGAATAAAAAAGTTGTATTTCTACAACTTTTTTAGGATCGTCTTCTGATAATTTCCAATACTTATTCCTTAAAGTTATTATTATTCCTACAGATAAGAAAATAATTGACAAAACAAATAACTCAATGTCCATTTATTTATATTTTATGAATTGATCCGCAGTTTTCTCTGCTCCCATAACAGTTCCTTCTATCATAACTTCACTAACCTTATTTTGACCAGCTTTTACAGCCTCATCTCCCGCAACCTTTCGAGTTGCGTTTATTCCACTTTTACTTAAGATCCCAAAAACCAAAGATAATCCTAGTTTAATGGAATTATTAATGATAGTTTCTTTGGTTATACCATTTTTTATAAAATCACCTGAAATTTCCATCGCTAATCCTGCCTTTGACACTGTTGCTCCTACTGTCGCTGTAGGTATTCCAACTTCAGCACCAATACCAGTAGCGGTCATTCCTAACCCTGTAACTGTTGTTACATCTCCACCTATTTGAAGTGACTCATCTGTTGTTTGTAATCCTTCTCCAAGTGCTTGTCGAGCAACTCCCGAATAAATAGCATTGTCTTTTGGATTGAGAGTAGAAATACCTGAAACACTTTGATTATCATACATTGCAAGTAATGCTTGATCTTGTACCGATTCCGACTTACCATTTGCAGTATAATATCCATTATTACCTAACGTAATATTTCTTCCAGTATCTCCTGCTGTATATGACGTTCCATTCGCAAAATGTTTTGAACCACTTCCATATAATGAAGTTGCTGTGTTTTGATTTTTCACTCTGCTATCATATATCATTTTACCATTTGACAAAACCCAATCCTCAGCAGCCATCCCATCAGGATCTATGAAGAATACAAAGTTATTAAGAGCATATGTATAAGGAGAAAAACGTCTTGATTCCTCCGCGAGCGGGTCAATATTAAACCAACGTCCAATAGCAGGGTCATAATTTCTTACGCCGTAGTTGTATAAGTTAATGTCTAAGTCTGTTTGCAATACTTTTCCGTTGTATTTGTAATTATAATCTTAACACTTCCAAAATTTAAAAATAATCAGCATACATATCATAAATAAAAAAGCCCAACTAAAAAGTTGAGCTTTTAATTATAATTAATGTAATATATTATTTATCTCTTGTCATCACGTAATTCACTAGTAACTCTAATGATTTACGATATTCGTTATCGGGCATTTCTTTAAGGATTTCTAATGCATCATTTGCATATTTTTCCATCGTCGTGCGAGTGTATTCAATTCCACCGTTTGCTTTCACAAATTCGATCACCTCTCGTACACGTTTTTTATCATTATTGTAACGCTTTACGGAATTAATTAACCATTTTCGGTCTTTATCACTCACATGATTTAACGTATAAATTAATGGAAGAGTCATTTTCTGTTCTTTGATATCAATTCCAACAGGCTTACCAATAGCATTGGAAGTGGTATAATCAAACAAATCATCTTTAATTTGAAATGCAATTCCTACCAATTCACCGAAGCGATGCATTTTGTTTGCAGTTTCCTCATCCACACCAACTGATAAAGCACCAGCTTTACAACATGCTGCAATTAACGTAGCCGTTTTCATACGGATAATTTCATAATAAACTTCTTCCGTAATATCTAATTTGCGTGCTTTTTCTAGTTGCAGTAATTCACCTTCTGATAATTCTTGAATGGCAGTTGAAACAACTTCTAATAGATCAAAATCTTTATTTTTACACGATATGATTAATGTTTTTGAAAGTAAATAATCTCCAACCAACACCGCTACTTTATTCTTCCAAATCGCATTTAACGAAAAGAATCCACGACGTAATTGACTATCATCAACTACATCATCGTGAACTAGAGTAGCCGTATGAATTAACTCGATAAAAGAAGCCGCACGATAGGTACGTTCTTGCATTTGTCCTAGCATTTTAGCAGATAAAAAAACAAACATTGGTCGCATTTGTTTTCCTTTTCTACGGACAATATAATGAGTAATACGATCTAAAAGTGAGACATTACTCTTCATGGATTCGAAGAACTTGTTTTCAAACAATTTCATCTCCTCAGCAATAGGAGCTTTTATTAAGTCTACAGTGTTACCCAATTTGAATATTTTTAATTAGTAAAATTTTTAAAACAGTGTAAGATTTGTTTTGCGTGGAATCCTTTAAACTTGAACTCCTCACCACTGATGCAAATTTGATTTTGCTCGCGTGAAGATAATGAAATTCCCTCTAATTGTCCTAATTGGGTTGTAAAACCTAAGGGTAAAGTCACCGAGTGTTTACTATCGGTAAAAATTAAATCAGACGAGTTCTCTGGTAAATCAAACCATTGCATCACGGCAATTGTTTCTAAAGTATAACCAATCAGATATAATCCTTTATCTTTTGGATGAGTGGAAAGATATGCTCCAGTTACCATATAATTGGTTGGGAATTCTTCAAGTTTTTTAGCGGCATGTTTTTTCGAAGAATCGATTGGAATAACGTAATGGGAAGTCGCTTTATTGGTCCATTCTTTTGTTAAGAGATGAATTTGATTGTTAAAAACAAAAAAAGCTTCAGCATCCCAATTGGTTGTCAAATTTTTGTATCCAAAAGTATCTTGTTCGGGATAGAAAAATTCGATTTTTTCTGCTTGAAGGGTTTGTTTTTTTGCATTTAAGTTAATGTCATCACGTTTAATGTAGTAAATAGCCAAATCCTTACGTTTGCCTAGATTATTCCCAAAGTCAGCAAAAAAAAGGTATTCATCACTCAATTCGATTTCTTCCCAATCGATATTAGGTGCATTTGAAATGGTGATGGTTTGTAGGATTTCACCTTTTTGAGAAAAACGATATAGTTCTGATGAATTTCCAGAATCATTTAATCCCCAAAAAGAAACTACACTCTTATCTCTATCTTCATACGCTAGAGCTGATATTTCATCTAATTCTTTTGGAAGTTCCGTCGAATGAAATTGAATATCATCAATTGATAACGTATCTCGTTTTACTGGATGTTGTTGTGCACAACTGATTTGCAATAAAACAAATAAAGATAGGAGTGTAGGTAGTATTTTCATTGTTATGATAATTAATTGTCGCCAGTCTTATTGGCTAATTGCCCGCAAGCCGCATCGATGTCTTTTCCTCGGCTACGTCTTACATTGACCACAACATTATTCGCTTCCAACGCACGAATGTAATCATCAATGGCTTTTTCAGACGCTTGTTTGTAGATGCCGTCATCAATTGAATTGTACTCGATAATATTGACTTTCGATGGAACTTTTTTACAAAATTTTACCAAGGCATCAATATCTTCTTTTTTATCGTTTACGCCACCCCAAACAATGTATTCGAAAGTGATGCGTAAACCAGTTTGAGCGTACCAGTATTGTAACGATTGCATCAAATCTGTTAAAGGAAATTTAACAGAGAAAGGCATAATGACATTACGCACTTCTTCACGTGCTGAGTGTAAAGAAACCGCAAGATTTACACGTAAATCTTCATCGGCTAATTTTTCAATCATTTTCGGAATTCCTGAAGTTGAAACCGTAATACGACGAGGCGCCATTCCTAACCCTTCTGGTAATGTAATTTTTTTGATGGCAGAAATCACTTCATTGTAATTCAATAAAGGTTCTCCCATCCCCATGAATACAATATTACTCAAAGGTCGATTAAAATAACGTTTACTTTCTTCATCGATAATCACTACTTGATCTACAATTTCAGCAGCCGTTAAATTTCGCATACGTTTCAATTGAGCGGTTGCACAGAATGTACAATCGAGACTACAACCAACTTGCGAAGAAACACATGCTGTTGTACGAGTATCTGTAGGGATTAAAACTGATTCAACAACGTTACCATCATGAAGCTTCACAGCATTCTTGATGGTACCATCATTTGATTTTTGTAAAAGATCAACTTCAACAGGCTGAATTTGAAAGGACTCTCCTAATTGCTCACGTAAAGCTTTAGAGATGTTCGTCATATCTTCAAATTGGTGGGCATTCTTTTTCCATAACCATTCGTACACTTGTTTTGCGCGAAATGATTTTTCACCAATTGATTTGAAGTAATCTTCAATTTCAGCTTGAGATAATCTTCTGATGTCTTTTTTATTATTATCCAAATTTGATAATATTATAAGATTAACATTGCATCACCGTAAGAGTAGAATTTATATCCTTCTTTTACCGCTTCGTTATACGCTTTCATTGTTAATTCGTGTCCTGCAAATGCAGATATCATCATGATTAACGTTGATTTTGGCGTATGAAAGTTTGTAATCATACAATTTGCAATTGAGAAATCGTAAGGTGGGTGAATAAATTTATTTGTCCAACCATCAAATGCATTTAAATGACCATCTGCTGAAACAGAAGATTCGATTGAACGCATTGAAGTAGTACCGATGGCACAAACTTTCTTTTTGTTATCAATTGCACGATTAACTAAATCAGCTGATTCTTGAGGAATAATCACCTGTTCAGATTCCATTTTATGTTTCGATAAATCTTCTACCTCAACAGGGATAAAAGTTCCTAAACCAATATGTAAAGTTAATTCAGCAAAGTCAACACCTTTAATTTCTAATCGCTTTAATAAGTGTTTAGAGAAGTGTAAACCAGCAGTAGGAGCTGCAACTGCACCTTCGTGTTTTGCATAAATTGTTTGGTAGCGCTCAGCATCTTCTGGCTCTACTTCACGTGTAATATATTTCGGAAGTGGAGTTTCTCCTAACTCTTTTAATTTGGCACGGAATTCTTCGTAAGAACCATCAAATAAGAAACGTAATGTACGTCCACGAGAAGTCGTGTTATCGACAACTTCTGCTACTAAAGTATCATCGTTGTCAAAGAATAATTTATTTCCGATACGAATTTTACGAGCTGGATCAACTAAAACATCCCATAGGCGCGTTTCAGCATCTAATTCTCTTAATAAGAAAACTTCAATATTCGCACCTGTTTTCTCTTTATTACCCATTAAACGAGCTGGGAAAACTTTAGTGTTGTTACGAATCATTACGTCTCCTTCATCGAAATACTCAATAACATCTTTAAATAATCTATGCTCAATCTCACCAGTATCACGGTGTACGACCATTAATCTTGCCTCATCTCTATTTTCAGCTGGGTGTTCAGCTAATAGTTCATCAGGTAAATTAAAGTCAAAATCGGAGGTTTTCATTTTCATAACTACAGAATTTTTTGCAAATATACGCCATCGAGACCCCCTTTGTCAAGTTTATTTGCATATAATCTCTGTTAATCGTTGATTCCTATTATATTTGATGCATGAAAAAAATGGTTTTATTCCTATTTATCATTCTTTCCTTCATAAATTGTCATCAAAATTTAGCAGAAAAAGAAAATTTAAAGAAGGAAGAAAACGCGGAGTCATCGGAAGAAGATTTTGCAGTCGAATACCCGAAAGCACCCGATTTTTCTTTATCGGATCGTGAGGGGAGAGCTGTAGCTTTAAGTGATTTCAAAGGTAAATTGGTTTATATGGATATTTGGGCGACTTGGTGTGGTCCGTGTCGACAACAATTTCCTGCTTTAAGAGCCATTGAAGAAAAATACAAAAATAAAGGCATCGTATTTTTAAGCATCTCAGTGGATCCCGATCATCTGAAACCTCAATGGGAAAAAATGATTGACGAAGAGCAATTGAAAGGTGTGCAGTTATTCGCTGGGAAGACATCTGGGTTTGATGAGGCTTATGGAGTCGAATTTATACCTCGATTTTTATTAATTTCTTCTCAAGGGGATATTTTAATGGATCAAGCTCCATTCCCGATGGATCATCAATCGGGTGAAATAAATCCACATTTAGAAGAAATTTTCCAACTTTATATCAATACTAAATAAAATAAATTACTCAAATGAAATTAACTCTACTATCGCTGTCTTTGTTAGCAGGAATCACGGCTAATGCACAGTCCAACTATGAAGAAGGTTATGTGATCCAATTAAATGGTGATAAAGTCGAAGCGATGATTCGATATCAAGATTGGGCTAAAAATCCTAATGTTATTGAATTCAAAATCAACGGGGAGAAAAATGTAAAAACTCCAAAAGAGATTAAAGGTTTTGGATTGAATAATGGGGTTTATTATATCAGTTATAATGGAAAAGTGGATCAATCCAGTCAATTTTACAATCGATTATCGGAAGATAAGCAACCAGAATGGGTGGAAACTTCAACTTTTTTGAAACGATTAGTTGAAGGGCCAGCAAGTCTATTTGTATACGACAATAATACTGCAGTAACTTATTACTATAATTTAAATGATGGTGAAATAAGTCCTCTGATTTATAAAATGTACAAAACGGATATGGGAAATTCTGCTTATAATGAGCAGTATAAAAATCAATTAAGAGCAAACGTTTATTGTGGAGGCCAAGAAATTAATAAAGTTAAATATAAATATTCTGACTTAGAAAACTACTTTGAAACTTATAATGAATGTGTGTCAGGAGCTGATTATGTGCGTTATTCAACTGAGAAAACGAAAAGTATAGTTGAATTTGGAATTCAAGCAGGAATTCGTTCGGAAAAGAATAATGTCGATTATCCGGTATACAACGCAGCACATACTTTTTCTGCGACATCACCTACTTTCGGAATAAATGCTGAATATCAATTTCCATTTTTAAAAAATCGTTATGCCTTGGCGGTTGAAGCGAATTATTTTCATTTTAAACGTCAGGATATACAAGCAAATCCTCGCTTTGGGTTAGCGATTGAACGAAAGATTGTCGAAATACCCCTTGGTTTAAACTATTATATTATGAAAGAAGCCCAGCATAAATTATTTGTGGGTGCTTTTTATAACTTCAAAATTGATTTGTCTGATTCTAATTATACCGAAGTGGTATATTCTGAATCGAATAAATCCAATATTAATAATATTTCCTCTTTTAGTTTAGGAGCAGGATATCAATGGAAAAATTTAGGAATTAAAGCGAGATACAATTTGAATTCAAAATTTGATGTCAGTGAATATATGAAAGGTAATACATCCTCTTTCAGCTTGAATTTATTCTATAAATTTAAAACGATATCATTTTAATCCAAATAAAAAGCATCTCATACGAGATGCTTTTTTGTGTTCCTCAGTAGTTGTTGTTAATTTTAAACCTTTAGGTCTGTGTTTGTACCTAAAAACTCTTTATATTTTTCGACGATAGGGTCTACTAAATCTTTTAAGAAATCTTCTGTTTGCTCTTCGGCAAACCCGATAAAGTTTTTAGGATCTAATAATTCCACTAATTTATCTTTATCGATTTTGACATTATCATCCGCAATGATACGTTCAATTAAATCATTGTGTTTACCTTCCATTTTCACTTGTTTAGCCGCTTCCATAGAATGTGTACGGATGATTTCATGTAACTCTTGACGGTCTCCACCATTTTTCACCCCTTCCATAATAATGTACTCTGTTGCCATAAATGGTAACTCTTCCATAATATGTTTTTCGATGATTTTCGGATAAACAACTAAACCATCTAAAATATTATTCCAAATGATTAAGATGGCATCAATTGCTAAAAACGCTTGTGGTATAGCTAAACGTTTATTCGCTGAATCATCTAATGTACGCTCAAACCATTGTGTTGAAGCCACCATGGCTGGAGACGATGTTAAAGATATAACAAATTTTGCTAACGATGAAATTCTTTCTGAACGCATTGGGTTACGTTTGTAAGCCATTGCAGATGAACCGATTTGGTTCTTTTCGAAAGGTTCTTCAATCTCTTTTAGGTTCTGTAATAATCTTAAATCATTGGTAAATTTATGCGCAGATTGTGCAATATTTCCTAATAAAGCTAATGCTTGTGCATCAATTTTACGATCATAAGTTTGTCCTGAAACGGCAAAAACATTATTAAAACCGAAGCGCTCTGATAAACGACGATCTAATTCTTTTACTTTGTCGTAATCTCCATTGAATAATTCGCTAAATGATGCAGCTGTTCCTGTTGTACCCTTCACCCCACGGAAACGTAAAGTTTCAATACGGAATTCTAATTCTTCCAAATCCAAAAGCACGGATTGCAACCATAAAGTAGCACGTTTTCCAACAGTTGTTAATTGAGCTGGTTGAAAATGCGTGAAACCTAATGTAGGTAAACTCTTGTATTCACGAGCGAAACGACCTAATCCATGAATGACATTGATCAATTGTTTTTTAATCAATTGGAATCCATCACGAATTTGAATAAGATCAGTATTATCCCCCACAAAAGCAGAAGTAGCGCCTAAGTGAATAATAGCTTTTGCTTTTGGTGCTACATCTCCATAAGCATGAACGTGAGCCATCACATCATGACGGAATTTCTTCTCGTATTCAGCTGCTTTGGCATAGTCGATATTTGTAGCATTATCTTTTAATTCTTGGATTTGTTCATCTGTGATGTCTAACCCTAAGTCTTTTTCAATTTCTGCTAAAGCAATCCATAATTGTCTCCATGTTGTAAATTTTTTCTCTGGAGAAAAGATGTATAACATTTCGTCACTACAATATCTGGATTCTAAAGGATTTTGGTATTTGTTCATTTTGTTTGTTTTGTTATTGTAATTTGTATTGGTATTTTTTTAGAATGGTTTTTACATCTTTAACGTAATACCCTTCAAATAGAAATGCGTGCACCAGTAAAGGAAATAATTGAGCAACCGGTTTACGTTCGTTAAATCCAACTTCTAATGGATAAATTTCTTCGTAGGCATTAAAAAAAGATTCGTCGAATCCTCCAAACAGATCGGCAATGGCTAAATCCATTTCACGATGTCCATAATAAACGGCCGGATCGATCAGCGCCATTTCTCCTTGCGCTGTCGGTAGAATGTTGCCATTCCATAAATCGCCATGCAATAATGCAGGGTTTTCTTTTGGAAAAATAGAAGGTAATTCTTTGCATAAGACTTCAGCCGATTTTACATCTTTCGTAGTGAATAGTTTTTTATCTGCTAGAAGTTTAACCATTGGAAGTATGCGGTTGTTGGCATAAAAATCTTCCCAAGTGGATTTCATCTGATTGGGTTGAAGAATAATGGCAATATAGTTGTCTTCATGCCAACCAAATTGGTCATTCGAAATTTGGTGAAATTGAGCCAATTGATGACCTAATTTTTGCCAATGGTCCAGATGAGCAGATCCGCGATCCATCCATTCGAGAATTAAATATTGAAAATTATTATCTGTTTCACCGAATTTGATGACTTGAGGAACTTTGAATAATCCGGTATTGGCAATGGTTTCTAAACCTTGTGCCTCTTTCTGAAAGAGATGAGGGAAATTCTGAGCAGTATTTAATTTTAAGAAGTATTTATCTTGGTATGATTCAATACGGTAAGTATCATTGATATCTCCACCTTTTACGGGAAAAATATTCTCAATTCCTAAGTTTAATGCCTTTAAACGCTCTAAAATTTCATTCATAAAAAAAGAAGACAATTAGTAATTATAAAATATTATAGTCCAACAATGTCGGACTATAATATTTGTATTAAAAATTAGAATAAGTTTGTTCTAATAATGTTTTGAGATCGCTCAGGACCAACAGAAACTAAATACACTTCGATTCCTAAATATTTTTCGATGAAGTGGATATAGTCTTGTGCCGTTTGTGGTAATTCATCAAACGATTTTACGCTCGTGATGTCTTCTTCCCAACCTGGCATTTCTTCATAAACCGCTTCGTAGTCGGCTAATTTTGTTGTAGAAGATGTAAAGTAATCGATGATTTTCCCATCTTCTGTTTTGTATCCTGTACAGGCTTTAATAGTACCTAAACCAGTTAATACATCTAATTTTGTAATCACAAGGTGAGTAATCCCATTGATCATACAGGCATGTTTTAAAGCCACTAAATCTAACCATCCTGTACGACGTGGACGACCTGTAGAAGCTCCAAATTCGTGTCCTACTTGACGAATTTTTTCACCTAATTCATTGTCTAATTCCGTTGGGAAAGGACCATTACCAACACGAGTACAATAAGCTTTAGAAACTCCAATTAAGTTTTGTAACTTCGTTGGAGGTACACCAGCACCTACACAAACACCTCCTGTAGTTGGAGATGAAGAAGTAACGAATGGATAAGTACCGAAGTCAATGTCTAACATTAAGGCTTGAGCACCCTCGAATAATACATTTTTTCCTTCGTCGATGGCTTGATTAATTTCTAATTCTGTATCAATGATACGCTCTTTTAAGCGTTGACCATATTCTACATATTTATCAAAAATATCTTCAAATTTCAAAGGCTCTTTTTCGAATAATTTTTCGAATAAAGCATTTTTTACAATTAAATTTTCTTTGATTTTTTCTCTTAAAACCTCAGGGTTTAATAAATCAATTGCACGGATCCCAACACGAGCTACTTTATCCTCGTAACAAGGACCAATTCCACGTTTTGTAGTCCCAATTTGTGAATCTTTTCCTGCAAATTCTTCACGGTATTCATCCAATAAAATGTGATATGGCATAATGATATGCGCTCTTCTACTGATAAATACGTGATCTGTAGATAATCCTCTGGCTTCTAATTTTTCAATTTCGTTAAAAAAAGCTTCAGGATTTACAACAACTCCATTGGCGATAATACATTTTCCTTTGCATTGTAATACACCAGAAGGTAATAAGTGTAAAACGAATTTATCGTCTCCGACATATACTGTATGTCCTGCATTATTTCCACCTTGATAACGTACTACGTAATCTGATTTTTCGGCTAAAACATCAGTAATTTTACCTTTTCCTTCGTCGCCCCATTGAAGACCGACAACTACGTGTGTTGACATATTTGTTTTTTGTTTGTTAAATTTTTGAATTTGGAAAATAAAAATGTTTTTAATTCCTAGATTCTTGGTTCGTTACAAAGGTAATTTAAACCTTATTTTAAACCAATTAAAATCGTACAATTCGCATAAAAAACTTATTAAAATGTGTTGATAAATTTTTAGTGTATTGAGTACTAAATTATAAAATGAATATTGTGAAAAATTAACCGTTGTAGGTCAAAATAAAAGCTTATTTTTACAGACTTTTTATACAATAAGTAACGATGAAATTGCGCGAGTAGGAGTAGATAATCCTTTCATTCGGATGAATTTCTTATCATTTGTCAAGGTGCTCCCCATTTATTCGCTGTATTTTTACCTATCCATAAATCCCTAATATAATTCATTATGAAAATAGAAATTTGGTCTGATGTAATGTGTCCATTTTGTTACATCGGTAAAAAACATTTTGAAGCGGCTTTAGAACAAATCCCTTATAAAGATAAAATTCAAGTCGAATGGAAAAGTTTTCAACTGGATCAAGATTTGAGTAAAGTTGAACCCATTGAAGCTAAAGCATATTTTGCTAAAAAAGGATATGCAGAAGAACAAGTGGCGGGTATGAAAACTCGATTAAAGGCGATGGGTGAAGCGATCGGTATTACCTTTAACGAAGGTAATATTATGATTAATACAGGTGAAGCTCACCGATTAATTCAATTTGCTCAATCTAAAGGTTTAGGAAATGAAGCAGAAGAAGCTTTATTCAAAGCGTATTTCACGGACAATAAAAATGTGGCTGATCATGAGACGTTAGTTGCCATTGGTGAATCAATTGGTTTAAATCAAACGGAAGTTTCTGAAATGTTACAATCAGATGCTTTTGTGTTCGAAGTGGCTTCTGATATTTTAGATGCTCGAAATATTGGTGTAACGGGTGTTCCTTTTTTCGTAATTGATCGAAAATATGCCCTTAATGGTGCACAACCAGTAGAATACTTTGTATCAGCACTAACACAAGCGTACGAAAAAGACCATTTGAAATCAAATGAGGACGATGCTGTTTCGTGTGATTTGAATGGACAATGTGATTAAAATTATCATTTAAATAAAAAAAAGCGATTCAACTGAATCGCTTTTTTTATTCTAGACCTTCAAGAATTTTGTCGGCTATTTTGCTATAATTTTCGGAGTTGGATAAATACTCTTTATCTTCATCATTCGATAAATGTCCAATATGAAGCATAACCGTTGGTGATTGAGGATCTCTCAATATTTTCGTGTTATTCTCTTTGATTCCTAGATTTTCAAAACCTAATTCCATTAATTTTTGATTGATGCGCTGAGCATACATTTCCGAATCTTCATGGCAACGATTCATCGGAGAAATATGAGCTTCAAGTCCTTTTACTGTTGATTTAACATTCGAATGAATGTGTAAAGACAAGACTAAATCCGGTTGATGCGAATTGATGATTTTCGTACGATTTTCGTTACTAATTTGTTCATCTCCTGTACGAATAATGACAAATTCGATGTCTTGATACGGGTTACGTGCTTTAATTAATTGAGCGATTTCAAGTACAATTTCCTTTTCTTGGAATTCATCATTTTTTACCCCAGAATCTACACCACCATGTCCTGGATCGATGACCACAATACGCTTGTTGTCGTGCATAGGATTGGCTAGTAAAGAAATGGATAGAAATAAAGTAAATAATTGAAATAATTTTTTCATTTGTTGGGTCGTCTAATGGTTGAATTTTAGCAAGAATCGTTCAAATTTTGAAGTATGGAGTAAAAAAATATTAAAAAATTAACCCTTAAATTGTAAATCGTAGATTATCAAAATCTTATCATCTGTCCAATGTGGAATCTTTTTATAAAGCGTAATACAGACCGTTTAAATTTTTACCTTTGGAATAAAATTTTATTCAATGGAATGTCCTTGTTGTTCAGGAAAAGAATATAAAATGTGTTGTGAACCTTATCATTTGGATGAATTGTTGCCCGCAACACCTGAATTGTTGATGCGTTCGCGTTATACAGCATTTGCATTAAATTTAACGGATTATTTGGTGGAAACAACCCATCCGAGTAAACGTCCTTATCATTCGAAAAAAGAAATTGACCAATGGTCAAAACAAAATACGTGGTTAAAATTAATAGTTGTAAAGGCTTGGGATAATTATGTTCATTTTAAAGCGTATTATCAAGATCATCTAGGTGATTTCTACGAACACGAAGAACTATCAGGTTTCCAAAAAGAAGGAGGGAAGTGGTATTATGTGGATGGAAAATTTGATTTGTAATTACAATTTACTCTTCCTTTTTTTATTTTGAATAAAACTAGCGATTATAAATAATACAGCTGGAAGTAAATAAAAATAATTTTTGGTTGTAATACTTAGTATAAAGAAAACTAAACCTAGAATTAAAAATACAGGATTTCTTTTTTTCATAAATTGAAGATACAGAATAAAAGAGTATTATTATCAAAAATTATATATGGAAGAATTTATAGCGAACTTAAGAGTAATAAGTCACATTTCTTCAGATTATTATCGCAAACTGATATGTTTTAAGGATTTAATGAGTAAAAGTGATTTATCTTTAGGTTATTATAATGATGGCAAGAACAATATTAATTTAGAAGATGTAGCTTATGCAGTTTTTGTAGATTCATTAATACTTCAGTATAATAGATTTGAAGAAATTTATGATCAAATAATCAAAAATGTTGCAGTAGAGCAAGATATTAAAGAAAGGATTAAAAGAGTCAAAAGAGATGATAAATTCTTATTTAAAACTATAGCTACTAAATATCCTGATTTAAAAAATTATAGAAATAATATATCTGCGCATATTTATAAAAAGAATTCTAGTTCATTATTATTAGATGGAGTAAAAACTGAATTTATTATTCCAACTAAAATTAGTGATTTTGAGTTTATTTGGGGAATAATTTTAGAATTGAATCAAAACATATTTAAAGAATTTAACGAACTAATTGGTAATGTTAATAATCACAAGATAAATGATAATATAACGTATATATAATAGAAAAGCCGGAGATTTATCCGGCTTTTCTCTTATTTAAATATTTCTTCAGCTTCTAAAACACTTGATGGGCGACCAACATCAATTAATATTCCACCAGAATGGTCGAATCCGATAATGGTTTCAGTTTTCATCAATTCCATATACACTTTCATAATTGAAAATTTACCTTCAAAATGAATCTGTTTAAAAATGGATGGTTTGATGATATGAATCCCTGAGAATGCTAATTCTTTTAAACCGTTCGCTGTATCGTTCGCTAAGATTTCTTCATTGGTGTTTAAATTTCTCCACCCCTTTAAATGATTTTCAGTATTGAATAATAATTTTCGCGAAGAATCACGATTGGTTACTGCTAAACTAACCATGGCATTATTTTCTTGATGTGATACGATAAAGTCTGATAAGTTCAAATCAGTTAGGATATCCACATTCATCACCAAGAAATCTTCCGTAAAAAAGTCTTTAGCCTTTACTAAACCTCCGCCAGTCTCTAAAACTTCAGGACGTTCATCTGAAATATGAATCGTCATCCCAAAATTGTCGTTTGCGTTTAAGAAATCGATGATTTGATCCGCAAAATGAAACACATTGATCACAATTTCCGTAAATCCATAAGCCTTTAGATACTCGATATTGCGTTGTAACAAAGGTTTTCCATTGACAGGAGCCAGTGCTTTCGGATGATTTTCAGTAAAAGGTTTAAGACGCGTCCCTAATCCGGCCGCAAATAACATTGCTTTCATTCTTAATAGGCTTCGTTGATCCAGTTTTTCGCTTCTTGAATCACGTGTTGAACTGTAACTTGTGCTTCAGGGAATTTCTCTTGAATATGTTTGGCAGTTGCATCGGCTGAGTAAACTGATCGATGTTGACCACCTGTACAACCAAAGTTGATTTCTAAATTTTCAAAACCGCGGTTCAAATAATCTTCGATCGAAATATCGATAATTTGATACACTCCATTTAAAAATTCTAACATTTTCGTTTCTGTTTCTAAATAATGTTTTACTGCTTCGTCACGTCCCGTTTGCGTTTTGTATTCTTGGATGCGACCTGGGTTTAAAATACCACGGCAGTCAAATGCAAATCCACCACCATTACCGGTTGGATCTGCTGGAATACCACCATTTTTATAAGAAAAACTACGTACGTTAATGTTTAATTTCGCCATTTATTTTTTGATTTATACGTTCTACTGTTTCCGGTTGAATCAGTACTTTAATAATATGTTTTAATTCGGGATAATTTTGTAAAATTGGATAGTCGATAATAGCTTTTAAATTTTCGATTCCAAATGCAATACTTTCAATAAAGTGTGGTTTTCGTTCAATCAGACCACGCAATCCATAAGCGCCTAATACTTGTAATAGACGAGCGACTACACAGTATTCGTAAGATACACGAGAGTCTATGGTGATTAAATTGGCATCTAATTTTTTGACTGCTTCAAAGTAGTGGTCGTAAATTTCTTTTTTGATGCACATGGGTAAATTGGCTTTTGCTTGCCAAATCAAAGAAACTAAATCATAGAAACTAGGCCCATATAATCCGCCTTGAAAATCGATGAAATAAGGCTCGTTATCTTTGATCATGATGTTGCGCGATTGGAAATCACGAAATACAAATCCTTTGGGTGATAAACGTTCAAATTGAGAGGCAAATAAGTCAAAGTCCTTTAATAATTTTCCTTGGTTAAAATCGATATCCAAAGCATTTAGAAAGTAAAATTTAAACTGAAAAAGATCCCTTAAAATTAACGTCTTATCTAAACGAGGATAGGAGAATGTTTGATTAAAATCAATGATTTTCCCTCCTTCGATTTGAGCTTGAGCCAAAAGCTCTACAATTTTTAGATAGTATGGTCGAGCTTCGTTGACATCTTTTTGAATGATTGTCATTAAACTGATATCCCCTAAATCCGTTTGAGTGTACAATGTTTTGTCTTCATTGATGTGAAACACTTGTGGAATATTGGGTAAAATGGATTGCAATTTTTCAGAAAATTCGATGAACACTTTATTTTCATCCACATTCGAGCTTTCTGCTAAAATATAGGATTCGCCTTGATCATGAAAGCGATAATAGCGACGAGAAGATCCACCACCTGTTAATAATGTCAAGGTATAGATGGCTTCTTGCGAATAATGTTGGTTTAAAAAGTCATTGATCTTAGGTTGCACGCTTTTCGATTTTTCTGCAATTTACTTCTAAAAAGTTGCACATAAAAATGAATTTGGTGTAACCTTTTTGGGATGACTGCATCTTTATTAAAAACACCACGATGAAAAATATAGTATGCTTGTAATGGATGTTTGTACGTTTCCTTCTTGTATTAGCGTAAAAATTAATATGAAGAAGGTTTGAATAAAATTTATGCGAATCATAATAATTCAAATATTCGTACAAAAGGAACTTATTTTGAAAATGGCGTAATGGATTCGGATTGGTCGAACGAAAATTCTTCCAATGCAACAAAAGCAAAATTCAAAAAAGCCAATGGTGTGAGTTATATTAAGCTCAGTACAAAGAAGAAAGTTGAGGTTGCATTTCATCATCAAGTAAAACTTGAAGGGCATATTAAATTTGAAATTATGGATGCTACTAAAAATATTGTTTTTCAACGTGATTTATCCCAAAATCAGGATGAAAACTTTGAATTGAAATTAAATGAAGGCGAGTACACTATTCGTTGGGATGCTAAAAATGCTAACGGATCTTACTTTTTAGAATGGAAAGAAAAATAGGAATAAAATAAAAAGGTCAACTCTGCAAAGTTGACCTTTTACGTATTTCAAACACCACATTTGAAAATTAAACAAAAGCGCTAAATCCAGTAATTGATCTTCCGACAATTAAAGAATTAATTTCTTTTGTTCCTTCGTATGAATAAATTGCCTCTGAATCGGCAACAAATCTTGCGACATCATGTTCTAAAAGAATTCCATTACCGCCCATTACTTCTCTTGCACGAGAAACAATATCTCTTGTACGCATTGTACAAAAAACTTTGGCTAATGAAGCGTGTTCATCTTTTAAGTTTCCCTCATCTTGTAATTCAGACAAACGATAAACCATCGTTTGCATGGCTGTCAAATTGGATAACATTTCGACTAAATGTCCTTGTATCATTTGAAAAGCAGCAATGGGTTTCCCGAATTGTTTACGTTGACGGGTATACGCTAATGCACTTTCATAGGCTCCTCTGGCACAGCCTGTCGCCATCCAAGCGACACCAGCTCTTGTCATTTGTAATACTTTAGCAGTATCTTTGAACGAATTCGCATGTTGCAAACGATCTTCTTCTTGTACAATACAATCGGTTAACGTTATTAAACCATTCTGCACAATACGAAGCGCCATTTTACCTTTGATTTTCTCTACAGTAAAACCAGGATTGTCTTTTTCAACAATAAACCCTTTGACCTCCCCATCGTCCAAACATCGTGCCCAGATGATAATAAGGTCGGCAAAGGTAGCATTTCCTATCCATTTTTTCTGTCCATTTAATACCCAACCTTTATCTGTTTTTTTGCAAGTCGTGGTTAAACCTCCTGCAGCGCCAGATCCCACTTCGGGTTCAGTTAGTCCAAAAGCTCCGATTTTTTCAAATTTCTGCATTTGTGGTAACCATTTTTGTTTTTGTTCTTCAGAACCGCAGATGTATATTGACCCCATGGATAATCCCGATTGAACACCAAAGAAAGTAGCGATAGACGAATCTACACGAGCCATTTCCATCGCTAATATTCCTTCCATTAGAAACGGAAGGTTTGGACATCCATAACCTTCGTAGGTTAGCCCACAAATGTTTAATGCGCTGAATTTTGGGATAATTTCGAAAGGAAATTCATCACGTAACCAATAATCATTAACAATTGGTTTGATTTCTTTTTCCATAAAATCGCGGACTTTCAGTTGGAGTTCGCGTTGAGAAGGGGTTAGTTTATGCGAAATGTCGTAAAAATCACCATCAATCGCCGGAAGTTCACGATGTTTCGGTTTTTGGTTGAACATTTTCATCAATGCATTCAGTTGATTTTCGTCCATTGCATTTAAATTTTTTACGATTTGGATTAAATCAACTTTTTTAGAAAGTTCAACTAATTTATTGACGTCTAATTGTTGGAGTAGGGCGGAAATTCCTTCCATATTAAAAAATGCTCTTGACATAGTTTTCGTTTTGGGTACCGAAAGCCAATCAAAGAGCATTCCTAAATATGATATTGTGTTAAAATTAAGCAGTTGCTAATTTTACACGTAAATTTTCTAACATCGTTTCTGTCATTTTCTCTGTCGAGAATTTTGGAGCATATCCCCAATCTGCTTTTGCTACTGTATCGTCGATAGATGATGGCCAAGAATCCGCAATCGCTTGACGGAAATCAGGTTCGTAGGCAATTTCAAACGTAGGGATGTGTTTTTGAATTTCAGCAGCTAAATGTTCTGGTGCAAAGCTTAAACCTCCCAAGTTGTACGATTTAAATTCACCTAATTTTTCTGCATCAGTTGTCATCAATTGAACAATGGCATCAATGGCATCATCCATGTATAACATCGGCAAATATGTTCCTTCTTTTAAGAAAGAGGTGTATTTTCCTTCTTCGATCGCTTTGTAATAAATGTCAACAGCATAATCAGTTGTACCTCCACCTGCAGGTGTTTTCCAAGAGATTAAACCAGGGAAACGAACAGAACGAACATCTACTCCATGATTTTGTTGGTACCATTTGCACCAATATTCACCCGCTAATTTCGAAATTCCGTAAACCGTTGATGGTGTTTGTACAGTATTTTGTGGGGTATTATCTTTAGGTGTATCCGGTCCGAAAACACCGATGGAAGAAGGCCAGAAAATTTTATCGATGACTTTATCTTTCGCTAATTCTAAAAACGTTAATAAAGTATCCATATTTAATTTCCATCCGAACATTGGATTTTTTTCAGCAGTTCCTGATAATAATGCAGCTAAATGATAGACTGTTTTGATGTTGTGTTTGGCAATGACTTCTTTAATTCTTTCCGTATCCAATACATCAATGACTTCATATATTCCATCATAATTCACATCTTTAGGATCACGGATATCAGAGATAATTACATTTTCTTTTCCGTAAATGGTTTTTAACTTTTCGGCTAATTCAGATCCAATTTGTCCTAATGCACCGGTGATTAAAATCGTTTCGGTTTCCATTCAAAAAATATTAATTTGTTTGCCTTTCAAAGATACTAAGATTTTAATTATAGCGAAGGATTGTCTCTGAAAACATTTATCAACTTGTGATTTTTTACCCCTTTAAATCGAATAAAGAATAAAATATCTTTGAATTATTCATAAATCCTCAATATCGAAACCTCTGAATTATTTTTTGAGGGTTTGTATCGTGTGTTTAAAATATCTCATTAAATTTGTATGTATAGCATTAGAATACATAAAAGATTTAACTATAATGAAAAAACACTTTTTATTTGCTGCTGTAGCTTGTACTTCGGTATTGGTTAATGCGCAAACACCTTATCAAGCGTTTAATCCAAATTATATGGATAAGAGCGTTCGACCTCAAGATGACTTATATGGATTTGTAAATGGAAACTGGAATAAAATCACAGAAATTCCATCTGATCGTGCACGTTGGGGAAGCTTTGATGAATTAAGAGAAAATACAGATAAAGTCTCTTTGCAATTGGTTAAAGACTTATTGGGTAAAAAATATGCGAAAGGTTCAAATGAACAAAAAATTGCAGACTTATATAATGCTTACACGAATTTAGAAGCACGTAATAAGACGGGATTAGCTCCAATTCAGAATTATTTTAAGCAAATTGATAACATCAAAAACTTAAAAGATTTACAAAATTATTTAATTGAAGTTACGCCAATTGGAGAAAATCCATTTTACGGTGTTGGAGTTTCTACAGACATGAAAAACAGTAAAGAAAATGCTGTTTATTTAGGAAATGCTCGTTTAACTTTAGGTAAAACATATTACCAAAAAGAAGATGCCAAAAATGCAGAAACCTTGACTCAATTTACACAATATGTGGATCAAGTGTTTCCATTTACAGGAGCTAAAACAAGAGATTTAAAAGGAGCTAAAATCGTTGCCTTTGAAAAAATGATGGCCAAATACATCAAAACAGTAGAAGAGGGACGTGATCCGAATAAGTCTTACAACAAAATGACTTTGGCTGAAGCTGATGCTTTAACGAAAAACGTTGATTTAACAAAGTTTGTCAAATCTTTTGGAATCAATCCTGATCAGGTTATCATTCGTGAGTTAGGGTACTACCAAAATTTAGATCAAATCATCAATACAGAGAACTTACCGATTATTAAAGATTATTTAAAGTTTAAATTATTAAATTCTTTTGCAGATAGCTCTACGACCGAATTAGAAAAAATTAATTTTGATTTCTTTGGTAAAAAATTATCGGGTCAAAAAGAGCAACGTGCTTTAGATAAAAGAGGTTTAGGCTATGTCAACGGAACTGTAGGAGAATTATTAGGACAAATTTATGTTAAAGATAATTTCCCACCAGAAGCTAAAGCTGATGCAGAAGAATTAATTCGTTATGTGTTTAAATCATTCGATATGCACATCAATAACTTAGAGTGGATGTCTGCAGAAACGAAGAAAAAAGCCATTGAAAAATTAAATAAATTTACGGTTAAAATTGGTTACCCTGACAAATGGAAAGATTATTCAGGTTTAACTGTAAAATCAATTGAAGAAGGTGGATCATTAATTGAGAATAATTTAGCCATTAGTAAGTGGCGATTTGCTGAAAATTTAAAAGATTTTGGTAAGCCAGTAGATAAAACACGTTGGGGAATGTCACCACAAACAGTAAATGCTTACTTTAACCCAACGAATAATGAAATCGTTTTCCCAGCTGCTATTTTACAAGCGCCTTTCTATGATTATCGTGCAGATGCAGCGGTAAACTTTGGAGGAATTGGAGCAGTTATTGGACATGAAATTTCACACGGATTTGACGATTCAGGAGCGAAATTTGATGGAGATGGTAACTTAGTGAACTGGTGGACTCCGGAAGATGAGCAAAAATTTAAAGATGCAACTGCTGCATTGGCAAAACAATACGATGCTTATCAACCGGTTGAAGGTGTACATGTAAATGGTGTATTTACTTCAGGAGAAAACATTGGAGATTTAGGAGGAGCTTCTGTAGCTTTTGATGCTTTACAAATGTATTTAAAAGATAAAGGAACATATGCTCCAATTGATGGATTCACACCTCAACAACGTTTCTTCTTATCATGGGCAACGATTTGGAGAACGAAAGCTACGAACGAAGCTTTAATTAACCAAGTGAAAACGGATCCTCATTCGCCAGGATATTATCGTGCATTCGCGCCAATTATTAATATTGATGCATTCCACGAAGCTTTCCAAACGAAGCCAGGAGACAAGCTTTACAAAGCGCCATCAGAGCGTATCAAAATTTGGTAATATATGTTTAAAAAAATCAAAGCTTGGTTTTTAAATAGAAATAGAGTAATAAGTATGACAACTGTAGAAGCGATTAAAAGTGGAAAAGGGACATTAATTGATGTTCGTGAGCCACATGAATTAGAATTGGATGGATTTGTTCCAAACGCCATTAATATTCCATTAGGAGATGTTCCTCATCGCGTGGATGAAATTAAAGGTATGGAATACCCAATCATTGTTTTTTGTAGAAGTGGACAACGTTCTGCGAATGCAGCGATGTTTTTACAATCACAAGGATTAGAAGATGTTTATAATGGAGGAGGTTTCCAAGATGTTTTAGATGTTTTAGAAGCATAATCCAACAAACAATAATAATGACACCAAAGCGGTTAGCGAAAGCTAATCGCTTTTTGTGTTTTCAGAACGCTAAAACTTTTCATCTTTACCTTGTGGGATTCGATAATTATCGTACCTTTGCAGCTCATTACATAATAATTATTAAACAATATTGGCATGTACTTAACATCAGAAGTAAAAAGCGAAATTTTCGCAAAACACGGGAAATCAGCTCAAGATACAGGATCAGCTGAAGGGCAAATTGCTTTATTCACTTACCGTATCAACCATTTAACTGAGCACTTAAAAAAGAACAGAAAAGATTTCAATACAGAAAGATCTTTAGTTTTATTAGTTGGTAAACGTAAATCGTTATTAGACTACTTAAAGAAAAAAGATATTACACGTTACCGTGCGATTATCGCTGAATTAGGATTACGTAAGTAATTTTAAAACCGTATAAAAAAGGGCAATTGAAATTAATTGCCTTTTTTTTTGTTATAAAAAGGATAAAATAACCTAATTTTATAACTTGTTAAAGCAAACGGCTTTAACTTTAGACGAATTTAATAGACAAGAAGACGAATGATTCCACAGGCGATCACAGAAAAAGTGACTCTTTCAGACGGAAGAGAAATTACAATCGAAACAGGGAAGTTAGCAAAACAAGCGAACGGATCTGTGGTTGTACGCATGGGTGACACCATGTTATTAGCTACAGTTGTAGCAAACAAAGATGCAAATCCAGGTGTAGATTTCTTACCTTTAACAGTAGATTACAGAGAAAAATTCTATGCTGGAGGACGTATCCCAGGAAATTTCTTTAGAAGAGAAGCAAAACCATCAGACGACGAAGTATTAACAATGCGTTTAGTAGACCGTGTATTACGTCCGATGTTCCCTGAAGATTTCCATGCAGAGGTTCAGGTAATGATCTCTCTTATGTCTTACGATAAAGAAGTAATGCCAGAAGCATTAGCTGGTTTAGCTGCCTCAGCAGCCATTGCAATTACAGATATTCCATTCACATTAATTTCAGAAGCTCGAGTTATCCGTTTAGACGGTGAGTTAATGATTAATCCATCCATAGAACAACTAAAACGTGCCGACATTGACATTATGGTTGGAGCGTCTAAAGACTCTGTGGTGATGGTTGAAGGGGAAATGCAAGAAATTTCTGAGCGTGAGATGTTAGAAGCAATTCAATTCGCACACGAAGAAATTAAAAAACAAATTGAAGCCCAAGAACGTTTAGCTGAAAAAGTAGGTTCTAAAGCGTTCCCAAAACGTGAGTACTGCCATGAAACACATGACGAAGAGATTCGTGAGAAAGTTTGGGCATATGCTTATGATAAATACTACGAAATTGCAAAAACTCCTTCTGAGAAACACGAAAGAGGTGAGAAGTTTGCAGCAGTAGAAGCTGAATTCTTAGCACAGTATGCGGAGGACGAAGAAGAGTTAGCACGTGTAACTCCATTTGCTCACGTATACTTCCACGATGTACAAAAAGAAGCGGTTCGTCAATTAATTTTAAATGAAGGAATTCGTTTAGATGGGCGTGACCCTAAAACAATTCGTCCAATTTGGTCGGAAGTAGATTACTTACCATCTACACATGGTTCTGCAATCTTTACACGTGGGGAAACTCAAGCCTTAGCTACAGTAACTTTAGGATCTTCTAAAGATGCGAATATGGTTGATGGGGTTGTTACAAACTTTGACGAAAAATTCTTTTTACACTATAATTTCCCTCCATTCTCAACAGGTGAAGCTCGTCCATTAAGAGGAACTTCTCGTCGTGAGATCGGACACGGAAACTTAGCTCAAAGAGCATTAGCACAAGTATTACCAGACGATTGTCCTTATACAGTACGTATTGTTTCTGAAGTTTTAGAATCGAATGGTTCTTCTTCAATGGCAACAGTTTGTGCTGGAACTTTAGCATTAATGGATTCAGGTTTACCAATCAAAAAACCAGTTTCTGGTATTGCGATGGGATTAATTACTGATCCTAAATCAGGAAAATTCACTGTTTTATCTGATATCTTAGGGGATGAAGATCACTTAGGTGACATGGACTTCAAAGTTACTGGTACTGCTGATGGTATTACGGCATGTCAGATGGACATCAAAGTACAAGGATTATCAATGGAGATTATGGAAACTGCCTTATTACAAGCGAAAGAAGGTCGTGAACATATCTTAGGTAAAATCTTAGAAACAATTGATGCACCACGTCCACAGTTAAAACCAAATGCACCTAAAGTTGTTGTGATTGAAATTCCTAAGGAATTCATCGGAGCAGTAATCGGTCCTGGAGGAAAAGTGATTCAAGAAATGCAAAAAGAAACTGAAACAGTTATTGCAATTACTGAAGAAGATACAATTGGTCGTGTAGAAATCAATGGTGTTATCCAAGAAAACATCGATCGTGTCGTAGAGCGCATTAAGCAAATTGCTTTCGTTCCTACAGTTGGTGAAACATACCACGCTGTTGTAAAATCGATTAAACCATTTGGAGCTTTTGTAGAAATCTCTAAAGGTGTTGAAGGATTAGTACACATTTCTGAAATTGAGCACAAACGTTTAGAGAAAGTTGAAGATGCATTAAACATTGGAGATCAAATCGACGTTAAGTTCTTAGGGTACGATGATAAAAAGAAAATGAAATTATCTCGTAAGGCGTTATTGCCAAAACCTGAGAAAAAAGAAGCTCCTAAAAAAGAGGATAAACCAGAAGCTTAATTTCTAGCTTTTAAATAATCTCAAAGTCCATGCGTAAGCGTGGACTTTTTTTGTTCCCAATTTCTTTTATATCTTTATTGTAAATATTAATACTTTTTATGAATAAGGAATTACCTAAATTTCACGAAACTTTTAATCCGATTTTAGATATTTTATCCAATAGAGAAATAATACACACAAGGGAAATGCAAAAAAGAGTAATTGAAAAATATTATTCCCATTTTCCAATTGAAGTATTAGAAGCAAAAACGAAATCTGGTGAAATTTTAATTAATAATAGAATAGCTTGGGGTAAATCTTATTTAAAAAAAGGTGGTTATATCCATTATCCTACAAGAGGACATGTTCAAATCACAGAGAAAGGTTTAAATCAAAAATCAATTTTAAACTTAAAAGAATTAGAAAATGAAGACTCCATGTTTGATTTTTACCAAACAGAAGTTGATAAGAATAATAATAATTTCAATATAACACCAATTGTTAATGCCTCACCACAAGATTTGATTGATGAAGGTTTTGATCAAATAGAAAAAGATGTTAAGAATGAATTATTAGAAAGATTGAAAACGATTGATCCGTATTATTTTGAAAAAGTTGTTTTGAAGTTGTTAAAGAAAATGGGATATGGAGAATTTAAGGAAACCCCTAAATCTGGTGATGGTGGAATTGATGGAATTATTAATGAAGATAAACTTGGTTTAGATAAAATATATATTCAAGCAAAACGATTTAATGAAAATAAAGTAAGAGAAAAAGATATACGAAATTTTATTGGTGCTATGAGCGGAGATACCAATAAAGGTGTTTTTGTGACAACCTCTTTATTCGATCAAGGAGCTATTGAAAAAGCTAAAAATGCACATCATAAAATCATTTTAATTGATGGAAATAAATTGGTTGATTTGATGCATGAGTATAATGTTGGGGTTCAAATTAAACAAGTTTATGAAGTGAAACATTTGGATGAAGATTTCTTTATTGAACAATAAATTGTCATTAGTTTCTCTATACATTTCCATTTAGATAAAAGTACTTTCAATCACTCGTAACTAAAATATAAAAACGTATGCATATCAAGAACATCTTTATTTCACTTGTTTTTGTATTATTTGGGATTAAGACCGTGAATGCTCAATCTTCAGTGGAAGTGGTCGAGTCTTATATCATTGATCAGAACATTACATCCAAGCTGATTCGAAAAGTGATACCAAATGAACGATTTAAAGAAGTGTTGCTGCATGAATATTTACAATCGATAGATCCATCCGATTTAGATCCTGAAGAGCTCACTTTATACCAATTCGTTCAATCTGAATTCAATTGGGATAAAATCGAATGGTCCAATTATAAAATGTATCATTATCGTTTAGAACAAGAAGTAAAAAAGCCTACAAAATTTCAATTTTCGACGATTATCTATTCAAAACATAAAAATTATGCCCTTTTTTACGTGGAAGAACGTTGTCAACATATGCGTAGTAATGGTCATTTAATTTTAATGGAATTGGTCGATGGTGAATGGCGTTATCGCACGACTTTATATGCTTGGATGGAATAAATTCCGAAATGGACTTATAAACGTATAGTATCAGTTGCTATAATCTGTTGTTCCTCATTGTGCAAGGTTAAAATAATGGTTTGAATGGATGTTGGAATTTTCACTTGTTTCTGTTGTTGAAAATTGTAACCGATAATGTATGCCCCTTCTTTTCCAAAGCCCTTTTTCGTTACAATCGTGTGTTTGATGTACAAGGTATTTTGATGAATATGGTTCTCCGTTTTAATTTTTTTGAGTGACTTTTTATAATGTCCAAACGATGAAATAAATCCTTGAATTTGATACGATAGCGATTTTTCATTGTGTTTATGGATCAAGAATTGAGGCTGGAAAGGTTTATTATTTTGATGAGGTTGCAGGGGATGATTCACCATAGTGGTTAATTTATATTGTGCGTTTAAACTTGTGGTTAAGAAGCAAAATAACATCATTAATTTTTTCATTGGTTGGTTTATTTGATGTACAATGTAACTAAAATTGTTCAATTGAAATGAAGAAACGATGATAGGATAATATAAAAGCGACTTCTTTTGGAAGTCGCTTCACTTTTTCATACTATTTCACGATAAAAATCCTGATTGGATTTCATGTGAAATGATGTTTAAAACTTATTTTCGATTTGAGCAGCTTGGAGCATCAAATAGTGTAAATCGGTATTTTTTACAAAAGGCTTTAATAATTCTTTTCCAGGTCCAAAAGCTGCGACTTCCACGTGATCACTTGAGTGATCCATCGAAATCCAACCCACTGAACTGTGTTTTTTCTGCATGTTGGCAAATCCTTCGTAAGGCAAATGTTTATAGTTATATAAACCTTGTTCTTCCTTCTGAATGTTGCTATAATATCCTAAAATATGGTGTGCTTCGGCGGATGTGATTTCAAATCCTAAGTTCGTATAGACCAAATCACGAACTGCATTTGGAGAAAAACTATTATCAATTTGGTTTAAAATCCATTCGTTTGTGTACTTGTATTTAGCCACCGTTTCAAAATCTTTATTGGCGTTTTTCCCGTAGATTAAACCAGGGTTGGCGTTTCCATGGTCCGTAGTAAAGATTACTAATGTTTCACCATCTTTTTCCGCAAATTCTAAAGCGACTTTTAATGCTTCATCAAATTGAATTTGTTCAAATAATAATCCTCCTAAATCGTTTGCATGAGCAGCCCAGTCTACTTTACCTGATTCAATTTGTAAAGCAAAACCTTCTTTTCCTGTATTTAAATGTTCAATGGCTTTTTGGGCCATTTCTGCTAAAGAAGGAACATTTGAATTTAATTCAGGTGTATTGATGCGGTCCAATTGATAAGGTAAAGCACCTTCGCCAAAAATTCCTAAAATAGGTTTGTTTTTACTTGTTTTCTTTAATTCAGCAGAAGTTTTAGCAATTGTATATCCTTTTTCAGCATAGGCTTTGTATACATCTTTTTTGTCTTCACGTTTGTCCCCGTTAAAGAATTCGTCTCCACCTCCCATGACAACATCTAAACCTAAGTTTAAATAATCAATTGCAATTTGAGGTTCCGCATAACGTGAATTATTATTGACGTTGAAACCAGCAGGAGTAGCATGTGTGGCTGTAACTGTAGTCACAACACCAATTTTCTTTCCTTTACGTTTCATTTTTTGCCAAATTGGTAAGTAATGTTCTCCATTTGCACCAACATTTAATGAACCGTTAGGAACACGAACACCACCTCCAAAAGAAGAACTTCCTGCCGAACTATCAGTAACAATAGAAGAGGCTGAAGAAGTCTCCATCAAACCACGAGAAACTTTATTCTCCATATAAGCACTCATCCATACCGATCGATGTCCTAAAATATGATTTTGAAAATGATCAGATAATGCTAATGTTCCTGTACTCATTCCGTCAGAAACCATAAAAATAATATTTTTCGCGCGTTTACCTTTTACAGATAAATCGTAATCCATTGTTGTTGCTAATCCACTGATGGGATTTCCGAACAATGCACCTCCAGCAGCTAATAATGTTCCTTTTTTAAAGAACTTTCTTCTATCCATTTTGGCTTTGTATTTTGTATTTGTTATGCGTTATGTTTGGCTTGCCATTCGGCAATTTCTTGTTCGTTTAATAAACAAGCATTTAATTCTTTCGTGATTTGTTCTTTGTCGATTCCTTGTCCAATAAAAACAATTTCAATCACACGATCGCCCCATTCTTTTGACCATTTGGCATCGATACTGGCTTTATTCATTTGATAAGCCGCATACATTTCGCGCTCATGTTTTGGTATTGCAGACCACCATGCTCCCGCAGGATCAATACGAATGCTTCCCCCAGCTTGGCTTAAAAAAATCGCATCGTCAGGACGATTTGCCATCCAAAATAATCCTTTTGAACGATAAACGGATTGAGGGAATGAATCATTTAAATACGTTAAGAAACGTTCAGCATGAAAAGGTTTTTTTTCACGGTAAACAAATGAAGTCATTCCATATTTTTCTTGTACGTGGTGGTGGTGATCATGTGTACAATTGGGTCCACAAGTATGTCCATGTTCATGATCATGATGATGGTGTTCGTGTTGATGTTCTTTTTGTTTTTCCTCTTCTTCTAACATTCGAACCCACGCATCCATATCTTGTGCTTTTTCAAAATCAAAAAGATTAGTATTTAAAATTTCGGCTAAATCAATTTCTGAGAATTTAGTCGGAATAATCTTCGCTGATGGATTTAATTTGTGTAAGAATGACTCGATGTTTTGTTGTGTTTCCGCATCAATGGCATCAATTTTATTTAATAAAATCACATTCGCAAATTCAATTTGATCGATTAAAAGATTAACAATTGGACGATCATCTTCATTATTTTCTGTATATCCTCTGGTAAACACATTTTCATCAGTACCGAAGTTTCTAAAGAAATTTAAGGCATCAACAACAGTAACTAATGTATCCAAACGTGCATATTTCGGGATATCAATCGTTCCATCAGGAGAAACAAAATCTAAGGTTTGCGCGATAGGGCCCGGATCAGAAATTCCTGAACTTTCAATGACCAAATAATCATATTTACCAGCTTGTGCCAACTCATGAATGTTTTCGATTAAATCTTCACGAATTTCACAACAAACACACCCATTACTTAATTCGACTAATTTTTCGTCGGATTGAATGAAATCATTGTCTCGAGCAATCATTTGTGCATCGATGTTTACTTCACCCATATCATTAACGATTACAGCGACTTTTAATCCTTTTTTGTTGTGTAAAATATGGTTAAGTAAAGTCGTTTTCCCACTTCCTAAGAATCCAGAAAGAACGGTTACTGGTAATTTATTTTGCATCATATCTATGAATATATGGTGCAAATTTAAAGAATAATCAAAGTTCAATTGGCATAAACCTTAAATATCTGTTAAGTCTTTTCTAAAATGCTTGGTTGCCATCTTGAAACGATTATTTTTGTTCAAATTTTAATGGATTATGTTTCAAGGAAGTTTGATTGGTTTATTGCTTATTATGGTAATTGTTGAGGTTTATTTGTATTACGCCTTCAAATCTTTTATTAGTAATAAGTTGATTTTATTTGGTTGTATCTTATCCACGATTTTTGTCCTCTCTTTTATGGCTTACAATTTTTTAGCATTTGATCGTAATGTCGGTCAAACGCCACTCTTTATGTGGAGTGTAGGATTGTTTATGCTTATTGCCTTCCCACGTGTAATCTTCTTATTGTTTTTTTTAACTGATGATCTTATTCGACTGATGGGGTGGATTGTCAATAAATTAAGAAATACTTCAATCGAAGAAGGAACCTATTTGCCGGCTCGTCGAAAATTTATTTATATGACTGCAGCAAGTTTAGCTACGTTATTGTTTGCAGGCCTTGTTCATGGAATGACCTTAGGTAAATACAATTATAAGGTGATACGTGAACGATTAAGATTTAAGCGATTACCTCAAGCATTTAATGGTCTTAAAATCTTGCATATTACAGATATTCATTCAGGAAGTATTGATAATAAAACAAAGATTGAAAAGGCCATCGAATTAATTAATCAACAAGAATTTGATTTGTTATTATTTACAGGGGATATTGTGAATAATTTTCATTGGGAAATGGATCAATGGATACCTGTATTTAGAAAACTAAAAAAAGCTCCGTTAGGAAATTATGCGGTATTAGGAAATCATGATTATGGAGAATATACCGATTGGAAAACGGAGGCGGAAAAATTGGATAATTTTAATCGAATCAAAGCTATATTTCCACAAATCGGATTTGAATTATTATTGAATGAAAATCGTATTATTGAACGAAATGGTCAAAAAATTGCTTTAGTGGGTGTTGAAAATTGGGGTGCTCGATTTAAAAAAGCCGGAGATTTAACTTTAGCGAGTGAAGGATTGGATTCGTCAATTTTTAAAATCTTAATGTCTCATGATCCATCCCATTGGAATTTAGAAGTAAAAGACCATTCTTTGCATTATGATTTAACTTTGTCTGGACATACCCATGGAATGCAATTGGGAATTGAAGTTCCTTCTATAGGGTTAAAATGGAGTCCATCACAATACATCTATCCTCAATGGGCAGGTTTTTACCAACAAGAGGATAAATGGATTAATGTGAATCGAGGTTTTGGATTTCACTTTTATCCGGGAAGAGTAGGGATTTGGCCCGAAATAACTGTCATTGAATTGACTCAATCTTAATACAACATGATATTTAGGCATCTTTTTTTATGATGCCTTTTTTCTTATCGTATATCAAGGATATATTGCTCTGATAGAACTAACTTTATAGTATTAATACAAAATACTATGAAAGAAGAATTTTTAGCCTTAGATGTAATCAAGAATGATACGACGCATCGTTTTGAATTGACAGTAGATGGTGTAATAGCATTTATTGATTTTAAACAAAAGGATCAGTTGATTAAATTAATCCATACTGAAGTTCCTGAAACCTAAGGTGGAAGAGGAGTAGCTGCTGCTTTGGTCGAGAAAACATTGATGTATTTAGAATCTAACGATTATACACTATATCCTTACTGTCCTTATGTTTTTGCATACATCAAAAAACATCCAGAATGGAAACGTATCGTTGATCCTACATTTCCAAAGATTAGTGAATTATAAGGAGCTATTAAAATGATTTGTATAAAAAAAACCGAGTACAATACTCGGTTTTTATAATATATATTCTTTTAATTTTAAGCTTTTGGATCATCATGATGAACAAATTCTTGTTCAATTGCCACATGACCTTCCCATTTATCTACTGCAACAGTCGATAACGCATTTCCTAAAACATTTGTCATCGAACGCGCCATATCACAGAAGTGGTCAATTGGTAAAATTAAAGCAATACCTTCTGGTGGAATACCAAACATAGAACAAGTCGCTACAACAACAATTAATGAAGCTCTTGGTACACCTGCAACTCCTTTAGAAGTTAACATTAAAACCAATAGCATTAGCAACTGTTTCTCGATCGGCATATCAATTCCATATACTTGTGCAATGAAGATGGATGCAAACGTCATATACATCATCGATCCATCTAAATTGAATGAATATCCAAGAGGTAATGTAAATGAAATAATTTTCTTTTGTGCACCGAATTTCTCTAATTCTTCCACTAATTTAGGGAATACAGCTTCAGATGAAGTGGTAGAGAAGGCAATTAATAAAGGTGCTTTAATGTGACGTAATAAGTCAAATAAACGTTTACCAATGATAAAATATCCAACAATCAATAGAACCATCCATAACAACAAAATTCCTAATGTGAATGCTGCTAAATATTTTAGATATAAGGCAAAGATACCAAAACCATAGTTTGCAACGGCAGCTGCGATTGTACCTAAAACTCCTAATGGGGCAGTCCACATCACGTATCCTACCATGATAAGCACAACGTGTGAAATTTTATCTAAGGCTTTTGTAAGAGTTTCCCCTTCTTTACCAAATGCTGCTAGAGCTACACCAAAGAAAATAGAGAAAACAACAATTTGTAAAATCTCATTCGTAGAAAAGGCTTCGAACACTGATTTCGGAATCATATGTTCTACGAAATGTTGTAAGGATAGGTTTGATTTGGCTTTTAATAAATCTTCGGCTGAGCTGCTATCTGGAACTAAATCGAGCCCAACACCTGGTTGTGTAATATTTACAACAACTAACCCAATTAATAAAGACATTAAAGAGGCTGTAATGAACCAACCCATAGCACGACCACCTACACGTCCTACCATTTTCATATCACCCATTTTGGCAATTCCAACAACTAAAGTTGAAAAAACTAAAGGAGCAATAATCATCTGAATTAATCGAATAAAAACTGTACCTAAGATTTTAATGTTCGTTGAAAACGAAGCAATAAATTCCGGCGATGTATTGTAGTGGACGAATCCTCCAAGAACAACACCTAATACAAGCGCAATGATAATCGCGATGAAAAGTTTATTGTTTTTCATTATTAATTTTATTTGTACCAAAACTAAGGTTTTTTTGCATAACCTTAACAATATTTCCCTACAATTCCATCGATTTCATCCGAAGAGATTTTTAAATGAATAACTAATAATAAATTAGTTCAAAATTTTAGTGTACTTCTTACTTCTCTCGTTTTTGAAAAGGTATACTAGGATTCAAAATTTCCTCTATTAAGTTACTCAATGGGCCATGAGTTAATTCGATAATGGATTGATCGATGATGGTTGATTTATCCCATTTTAATTTTAATAATTCCTTTTTCGGGAATTTAATGGGATAGATACAAAGTTCAATCTCACGTGAGCTATAGCTTGGATTCTCATAAAATAAATGGGCGTAAAAAGACAACTGGAGTTCTTTGGCTTTATCACTCTCTTCAAATACGACGTTTACTTTTTCAGAATCGATTTTTACATCTTTGGTATATCCTGTTTTATAATCAATGATTCGAATTTGTCCGTCAACTTGATCGATACGGTCGATGATTCCACGAAGTTTTACCATTTTGCCATTTGTGAGTTGAAATGGTACTTCATATTTACTTTCCAATTGTAAGAGTATGAATTCTGATGCTAGTGCTGTTTTTTTATCTTTATCTAAAACACCATTTACAATTCGTTCCGCAATTTTATACACCAAATAATTAGGACCTTGGTCGGTATGACCATCTTTGTATTCTTCTTTGAAAAATTTCTGAAGCACTTGGTGCTTTACTTTATGAATCAAATCAAAGTCTTTCGCTATCATTATTTGATTAAGAAATGGCTTATATAATTCTTCTAATGTGCCATGAACAATATTTCCTAAAGTTTTGGCAGAAACCATTTCCTCAGCTTCTTCAACTTCATCGATTCCAAATACACGTTGCTCATAGAAATCTAAAGGATCTCTAAGGTAAGTGGATAGGGAAGAAGGTGAAATACCGTAATCCGCCCAAGCCCAAAGTTTTTCCATGGTTTGAGGTGTTTTCTCAATCACAATATCTTTTAACGGTTGCGTTTTAAAACTTGGTGCAGCAAAATTTTCATGGATCTGATGTGAACTTTCAAATTTCATTTGAGCGATAAAGCGTGATTTTTCACCTGATCCCATTCCATCTGCCTCAGTATTGTAAACCAAATGTACCTTTTTAGCGCGCTGCATTAATCGGTAAAAGTGATAAGCATAGATGGCATCATTTTCAGAGAATGTATTTAATCCCATTTCTTTTCGAATATCGTATGGAATAAACGTATTATTTTGACGACCTAAAGGTAAAATCTCATCATTGGCAGAAGTCATGATGATGTTATCAAAATTAATTAAACGCGTTTCCAATAATCCCATAAGCTGCAACCCTTTCAGAGGTTCACCGATAAATGCAATGGATTCAGATTGAACAATTTTATTATACAATAAGAATAAAGTTCGATAATCTTTAACATCCGTCACTTGTGTAAGGTTTTCATGCAATTGAACAAATACTTTTTTGAAGAAAAACAAATATTCTTTCAAAAGGAGATGCTTGGCATCGTTGCCCTCATTTAAAGAAGGATGATTCATTAAGTTTTCGGTCCAATCTTTTAATTGGTGAACGAATTCTGTTAGTGAGTTTGGAATAAAAAATAATCCTTGGAATAAATTATCGTGTAAATGTTCTTGTAATGTTTTTTCCGCATTAAAAATTCGGTTATTGATACGAATGGTATGCGATAATTCACGTGAAGATGGAGTACTAAAACGCGAAAGCGTTCGGTTTTCTAAAATTTGTAATACATTTTTAAAGTAAAATGCTTTTCCTTTTCCTAATTTTTCACGGTTCATTTGTAATTCAAATACCGATTTGAAGAATTGAGCTAGAGGAACTGTCTTCAATGGAATACCCATCGAAATATTTAGATATGAAATATTAGCTGGTAAGGCATTTAAAATTGCAGGGAGAATAGCTTCATCGGCTAAGATTAGAGCCGTTTTCTTAATCTCCTCTTCATCCATTTTTGCAATGATATCAGAAATGTATTTGGCTTGTCCCACTTGTTTTGCAACACCTGTTACATGAATGTTTTTTTCTTTTGAAAATTCATCAAATGTCCATTTCCATTCTTTAACTTTTGTTTTGTAACGGCGCATAAATGCTCCCGCTTCTTGTTGCGGATTATCCAGATAGTATTGATCGGCATCCCAATAAATTTGGGCAATATTATTTTTTTCTAAAGTGAATATTAGTTTTTGTTCAGCTTCTGTCAACGCATTGAATCCAGCAAAAACATAGTTTTGTTGATGATTTTCAATCATATGATCCACTTGGTCAGCCGCTATTCGAAAAACTAATCCAGCATATCCTTGGTTTAGAGCGAGTAAATCTTCTTTTAATTGGAAATAAAATCGTGTTACAATTTGCCAGAACAATAAGTGTTTTTGCATGACTTCGTTCTTATTGACAAAGATTTCATCTTTTCCCCATTTTTCAATTCGTTCAACGGATACCAAATAATCTAAAATTTTCTTCGGATCAACTAAAGCTGAATCGATGTCGTCGAAATCCTTTAAAATAGTAGGTCCCCATTTGATGAAGTCTTCGAAAGTATCGGGTTTTTCGACCACTTTCTTATACGATTGATAGGCTTTGAACCATAAATTTATTCCTGAAATCACTTCCAATTGAGCCACTTCACTCATGAAATCTTCAATGCTGCTCATTTTTGGTAATAGAAGGGTATGTGCTTGTTTTTGAAATTCTTGACGAAAGAATAACATGGGACGTTTTCCCGGTAATACAAGTGTTGTTTGAAGAAAATTGGTTTTTTGGCTTAATAAATCTTGGACTACTTTTTCTATGAAATGCGACATGGTTTATAAATTAGATGGTTGTAAATTTAAATGTTATGAATGACAAAGTATGACGCTTAAATTATTCAACATACTGTCGTTCGACCATTTTACCTTCTTTAAAAATATCTTTTGCCACGACATTACCTTTACGATCGTAGATGTTAATAAAACCATTTCCACTGTTAATCACCCCACAATATACTTTATCTCCATTCGGTAAATAGCAATCCAAAATACCAACCACTAAATTATTATAATACACAATTTTTTGTTTTGGCTTTCCATTTTCATGAAAATATTCGAATTGGCCGTGCGCTAAATCTTGAGTCACAGTACCTACACTTTCTGTCATTCCATTGGAATAAAAATTCATAACTTCCCCATCGACTTTATCATTTTTATAATTGATGACGCTTTTTTCTAATCCATTGGGATAATAATGAATTGTTTCACCATCAAGTTGATGGTTCGAATTGTATGTAAATACTGATTTAATCTTTTTATTCTCGTAGCGAATAATTTCTTGATAGTGTGATTGGGCTTGTAGTTGTAACAATGAAGTAATAAGAAATACCCCTAAGTATAGATTGAATTTTAGTTTCATTATTTATTTTTTTGTGGAATTACATTCGTATGAAATAGATTTTCAAAAGTTTTAGAAATTGTATCTTTTACTAGTTTAGGTAAAAAATAAAATAATAAAAACCCAAAGAGTAGGATTATTACAGCAATACCAATTGCTATAGGCTGAGCAATTAGAAGAGCTGAAATAAAAAATATCACCATAAATATGCACCAAATGATTGTAAATATTTCAATAAAAGTGGGTAATTTGAGTTGATATTCAATTTGTGTTTTTTGGTTAACACTATTTTTAATCGTTCCTATTATTATTGGGTTAAATGAATTTTTATACTTTAAGATTTTTTTTATTCTAAAAGTTTCTTTATTGATTTGACCTTGAAATTCTTTATTAGGTTGAAAAAAACTGAAGGTGTTTTCTGCAGTATTTTCAACTAATATTTGGTGAACTTCATCAGCTGTTAAAGTCGTTTCGAATTGAAAGTAATGATTTTGTGAGAACATGGACTAAAGATAATAAAAAAGCGACTAAATATATTTAGTCGCTCATGTATTATTGTATGGAAAATTATTTTTATTGAATTACTCCTAATTCTTTTCCCACTTTTGTAAAAGCTGCTATGGTATGATCTAATTGTTCTTTTGTATGAGCAGCGGATAATTGAACTCGAATACGTGCTTTATCGCGTGGTACAACAGGGAAAAAGAATCCAATGACATACACACCTTCATCTAATAATTTGTCTGCCATTACTTGCGATAATTTAGCATCATATAACATTACGGGTACAATTGCCGCATCACCATCTGGAATGTCAAATCCAGCTTCAACCATTCCTTTACGGAAATAGTCTGCATTCCACATTACTTTATCACGTAATGACGTATCTTGTTGTAACATGTCTAATACTTGTAAAGCTGCTCCTACAATTCCGGGTGCTAATGAATTCGAGAATAAATAAGGACGAGATTTTTGGCGTAACATTTCAATGACTTCTTTTTTACCAGAAGTAAATCCACCCATGGCTCCTCCTAACGCTTTTCCTAATGTAGACGTAATAATATCCACACGTCCCATGACATCATTATGCTCATGTGTTCCACGACCTGTTTTACCAATAAAACCTGTGGCGTGAGAATCATCAACCATAACTAATGCGTCATATTTATCTGCTAAATCACAAACACCTTTTAAGTTTGCTACAATTCCATCCATTGAGAAGACTCCATCGGTAACAATAATTTTAAAACGATGATCTTTTTCCGAAGCTGCAATCAATTGCGCTTCTAAGTCTTCCATATTATTGTTTTTATAACGATAACGTGCAGCTTTACATAAACGAACACCATCAATAATAGAAGCATGGTTTAACTCATCCGAAATAATCGCATCTTCTTCTGTAAATAATGGTTCGAAAACACCACCATTGGCATCAAAAGCTGCTGCATAAAGAATAGTATCCTCCATGCCTAAGAAATCTGCGATTTTCTTTTCTAATTGTTTATGAATATCTTGTGTACCACAAATAAAACGTACTGATGACATACCATAACCACGGTCATCTAACATTTTTTGTGATGCAGCAATAACTTCAGCATTATCTGATAATCCTAAATAATTGTTGGCACAAAAATTTAATAATGTTTTACCGTTTTCTAAGGTGATTTCTGCACTTTGTGGAGAAGCGATGATTCTTTCTTTTTTGAACAATCCTTGTTCTTCTAAATCATTCAATTGGGTTTGTAAGTAGTTCTGAAATTTATTGCTATACATAATAAATCACTTTTGTTTACTACAAATATAATTGTTTCCCTTAGTTTTTACTTAAATTTGTAGTTGAATAAATCCAAAGAGAAGTGTTTTTACTAATTATAATTTCATTACAATATTATTTTTTAGCGCGTGTTTTCAAAAAGAATAAACTAAAGACTGTTTTAACAGTGGTTGGAATGTTTGTCGCAGCGGTTTTTATGTTTTCATTTGCCATAGCCATTTTATGGGTGATGCAAGTATTTCCTGTTGAACTGGATATGAAGAATCCAAACACGATCGCTTTAAACGAATATTTATTTGAAAAAAATATTCCCATCATTTTCGAGATTATCTTGTTCTTATTGATTGGTGTATTTTATTTCAACTTTTTAAAACGTAAATGGACAAAGGAAGTCATCCTACAACAAGAACCGATTATACAAGAAGTTGTTGAAACGATTCAGAAAATACAAATGACGATACCAGTGAAAACTGATTTTTACTGTCATTTTCACCGAGTGAATGATTCCAATATGCATTGGATTCCGATATTGGCAAAGGAAATTTGGAATGATTGCTATAAAGATATCATTTCACAAGAACAGATTGATTTTATGTTAAGCTCTATGTATGATGCGAATAAAATTAAAGAAGCTCTAGCCAATGGTGATCAATGGGAAATTTTAAAAGCGGATAATGAACCGGTGGGTTATATTCATTACCGTATTGAGGAAAATAAATTATTCCTTTCAAAAATTTACTTAAAACAAGATCCGAAATATAAAGGACTTGGGCAGGTCATGATGAATCATGTGATTGATTATGGAATACAAAATGACTTAGAGGTCATCTACTTAACAGTGAATAAAAATAATCAAAAAGCCATTCGATTTTATGAAAAAAATCGTTTCCAAAATGTTAAATCAGAGACATTTGATATTGGAAATGGATTTGTTATGGATGATTATATTTATGAAAAGAAATTAAAATAAGCATTAAACGGAACTTATGCAAGTTCCGTTTTTTTATGTTCAATTTGTTCTAAGATTTGATTCAAACCTTCAACTGAATCAGCTTTCAAACATTTATTTGTTTTGATGTATTTCATATTTTTTGGGGTGGCTAACACCAATAAATTTTCAAGATGATCAGCAAGATAATCAAAGGCTTCAGTATAACTTTTAATATTTTCGTTTGTAGGTAAATAGGTTAAAAGTAAATCTGGCTTTAAATCCAGAATTGCTTGTTTTATGGTGCGTTCATTTTGATTAAAACCGATATAATAGGTTTCAAATCCATTTTGTTTCAACAATAAATTGGCAAATAAAATTCCGATTTCATTGAATTCATTTTCAGGTAAGAAGAGTAGAACCTTGCATTTTTTATCAACAACTGAGGCTTCTAAATTAATTAGATGATAAAATTTACGTTTCAGTAAATTTTTCATGTAATAAAATTGTACGGGCTTTTCATCCGATCCTTGAAACATATCATAGATTCGTAAAAGGAATGGATATATAATGAAATTGTAAAAATCAGAAAGCGTTAACTTTTTTAACGCGGTGTCTATAATGAGATTAAATCGTTTTTCATTATAAGTTAAAGAGGATGATACCAATTGATTGATTACATCTTCGTTTAACTTCTTCGAAATTAAATTTCCCATTAATTCAATTTCATTTTTGATTTGCAATTGCTCATCTTCCCAATGACAAATGGTTTCTAAGGCGTATTTTTTATCCAAATGGAAAAGCGTAGAAATATTAATTAAACGATTCAGATGATTGACTGAATACTTAACTTCATTGGCTGTTTCTTTTGTTACGTCAGAAAATACGTTATAACGTTTAATCCAAAAAATAATGGTTTTATCAGGAATTCCCGATAAATAACTCAATTGATTCAAAGTAAACCGATTCATATTGTGGTATTTGGTCGTTATTAAATATAAAAAAAAATCGCCATTTCTAATGACGATTTTAAATATTTAATATTCATTATCCTTTTTTGGAGCGTAAATAGATGTTTTGACCTTGTTTGGGTTGATCTCCAGGATTCATATTATTGTATTTGTACAAGTTTGAAATTTTGATTCCAAATTTTTGGGAAATGGTATACATATCATCTCCTGCATTGGCACGATAAGTACTTTGAGAACCCTTAGGTTTTTTCTTATCAAAGAAAATAATCTGTCCCTCTTTGATTTTAGACCCTAATTTAATTTCATTGTATTTCGCTAATTCAGAAGGTGTTTTTTTATATAATTTACCCAATGTTCCTAGAGTTTCACCAGCTTCAGCGACCACATATGCAATATTATTTGGGTGACGTTTGATGCGTAATTGAGGATTTTTCTTACGAGTTTCAATGGTAATTGAAGGACGAGTCTCGTTTGAAGTTTTTGTTATTGTTGTTGTTTGTTTTTCTTCAAACTGTACATTTTTATCTTCTTTAATAACTGTACGCGAAATGGTAGTTTGATTGGGCGTTCTTTCTGTTACACGTTTGGTTTCAGAAATGATTTTAGAAGAGTTTCTTGCTAAATGTTTATCTTGTTCGTTCGAATAAAGCAAATATAATTTAGCATATACCTCATCTTCCGAAATATGATCAAATTGATCAAGGTTGTATTTTTCAATGCGAGAGATAAGTTTATTCGCATAGCTTGGATCGGTTGCATATCCCGCTTTTTTTAATCCATGTGCCCAAGCTTTATAATCTTTCATATCCAAATGAAATAAAGCTTTATAATACGGGCGTAATGCTAAAAATTCGGAGTGGTCTCGGTAACTTTCTTGTACATTTTTGTAACTTCTAAAACATTCTCCACGGGCATCATCATCATGATAAATGCGAGGTTTATGAGAAGGCCATTCATTCTCGGATTTACATTTAATTCCAAAATGATTGTTGGCATGTTCAGCTAATCGGCTTTGTCCTCCACCTGTTTCTAATAAACCTTGTGCTAAAGTGATGCTAGCTGGAACTTTGTACAAATGCATTTCTTGTACGGCATACAACGCATGATTTCGAATATACGTGATATCGCGACTTTCTTGCGCATAAATTGTCATTGAAGTCAAAAGACTAAAAAAGAATAGGAATATTCTCATTTTATAATCGTTTTGTTTTTTTTAATTAATTGCTGATTGATTCCTTCAATACCTTGTAAACCACCCGTGTGGATAGCTAATATGGACGAGTTAAATTCGAAATAATCATTTTGGATCAAATCAAAAATGCCATACATCATTTTACCGGTATAAATTGGGTCTAAAGAAATTCCTGTATGGTCTTTGAATCTATTGATCCATTCGATTAAGTCATCTTTTATTTTAGCATATCCTCCAAAATGATAGTCATTGATGATTTGATAACCTTTATGAGAGGTTAATTTACAAATTTCTGCTTCAAAATCAATATTTTTTAAAGCAGAAAATCCCAAAACCATTTGATTCTGAGCTTTTGAATTAATAATTCCTGTAATTGTACCAGCGGTACCAATCGCACTGCAAATATAATCAAATGAATTGGTTTCCTCGTTTAGGATCTCTTCACAACCTCTTATGGCTAATTCATTTGTACCTCCTTCAGGTATAATGTAATAATCAGGATAATCCACTTGAAGTTGATGTACGAATTCCATAGAATCTTTTTGCCGGTAGGTTTCTCGAGAAATAAAACGAAATTGCATTCCATTTTGGCGAGCAAATCGTAACGTTGGATTTTCGTCTATGCGATGCTCAAGTTCTTCTCCGCGTATAATTCCTATTGCTTCTAAATTATTCAGTGCAGCCGCTTTTGCTGTAGCTGCAATATGGTTAGAAAAAGCTCCACCAAAAGTTAAAATTTTACGATATCCTAAAGATTGAGCATGAAGGATATTGTATTTGAGTTTTCGGTATTTATTTCCAGAAATTTCAGGATGTAGTAAATCTTCTCTTAAAATTGAGAGGTGTATTCTTTTCTTTTCTAAAAGAGGCAGTTCAATGGGCTGAATAATACTTTTTGTCGCCGTCCATTCCATTATAAGTAATTTAGAAAAGAATAAAATTTACGTTTTTTTAGGTATTCCAAATCATGTTCGTTGGCATAAGCTTCACGTTCAAAACTCAGGTTACGATAGGCTTTATGTCCATCAAATTTATACTGAATTAATCGATAGATATATTCAAAGCCATACCATATAAAAAAAGGAATCACTAAAAGTTCAATTTGTTGAATGATATGTATGCGTTCATGATGCACCAAATGCATATCGTTTTTGTCTTCTTTATTTCGAAGAAGAATAAATGGGAATATCGCCATACCGACGAAATTTTTTCTGAACAACCATTGTAAGGCAATTACAAACATATCAAGCGTTTTAAGAAGTACAAAATTAATCAAATTTAATAAACCAAATTTAGTTCCTATGAGTCCTCTTTTTTGAGGATTAAATCGTAAATTAGACGTATAAAAATCATGTGGTGAGCAAATTTGAAGAAGGAGATTATTATTTATCCCCGGAAGGTTTTCGCATATTTACCGCTCAATATTTGAAGCGGAGAGGGTATTGTTGTAAAAGTGGTTGCAAACATTGTCCTTATGGATTTGACAAGAAAACAGGATTAATTAAAAAGAAAAATACATAAAATATGAAAGGAAAAGTAACATTATTTACTTTATTAATGGCGGGGTTTGGATTTGCACAAATCCAATTTCCACAAGTCAGTTCAAAATCAGAAATCGAACAAACGATTGGATATACGAAAGTTGAGGTTGATTATTTTCGTCCTAACCTTAATCAGCGTACAGCGTTTGGTGGAATCGTTCCTTTTGGTCAAGTATGGAGAACAGGAGCTAATAATAATACGGTTATTCAATTTGATACTGATGTTTTAATTGAAGGAAAACCATTGGTAAAAGGAGAATATTCTATTTATACCTTACCATCAGATGCTTCTTGGGAAGTATACTTTTATAAGAAAACTGATAACTGGGGGAATCCAAAAGATTGGAATAAGGATTTAATTGCATTAACTGTAAAAGTTCCTGTTCAGAAAATTTCTGAAAAAGTAGAAAGTTTTACGATTGGATTTGATGAGGTAACTGTAAACAATGCCAAAATGTATCTTGCTTGGGAAAATACCAAAGTAGCGCTTAAAATTGATGTACCTACACAACAAATTGCTATGCAAAATATTCAGACGCAATTGAACGACCAATCATCTGCTCGGGATTTTTATGGTGCAGCAAATTATTATTATTCAAATCAGTTGGATTTAAAGAAGGCACAAGAATGGATCAATAAAGCCATTGCTAAAGATCCGAAAGCCCCACAGCATTTCATTGATTTAAAAACTAAAATTGATCAAGATTTAAAGAAAAAATAAAGTAAAAAGCCACGAGTACCGTGGCTTTTTGCTTAGAATGGATATCCAATGGCGATGTTAAAAATCAAATTGTCTTTACGCCATTTTTTGTCCGATATTTTGATTTCATCAAATGCCCAACGATTTCCTTTCTCATAATATGGAACTCGGATTGGTGTAGCAACATCTAATCGGAAGATTAAGATGTTAAAGTCAAATCGAAATCCAATACCAGCTCCTACGGCTATTTCATCGAGAAAATCTTTCGAAAATTTCCCGCCTGGACGGGTTTCATCTTCATTAATTAACCAGATGTTTCCAGCATCCGCAAAGAATGCCATATTAAAAAAGCTAAATAATTTAAGGCGATATTCGGCATTTAATTCCAATTTAATATCTCCCGATTGGTCAAAATAGAAATTAGCATTTTGTGTACGGGGATCATAACTTCCTGGACCTAATGCACGAGCACGGAATGCTCGGACACTGTTACTTCCTCCTACAAAGAATTGTTTAGAAAATGGGATATTTTCTGAATTCCCATAGGGTAGGGCAATACCACCTATAAAGCGTGCAGCAAATGAAGAATTTCGGTTAATGCGATAATAATATCTAAAATCGTGTTCAGTTTTTACATATTGACTGAAGGGGATTTTAAATATTTCTTTTTGATTATCTTTTTTTGCATTTGCTCCTGAAATTAAGCCGGTTAAATTTCCTGACAAATCAAGCATACCACGGTAATACATTGTATTTCGTTTCGGTAACATGGTATTGGTATAAGTATACGCATACGTTGGCCCAAATATCAATTGTTTATCCACGACACGTTTAAGAGAAGGGTTAAGTATATTTCCTTCTTGATCATAGATTTGGTTATAATATTCATCCGTTACTTTTTCAGGTGATACTAATGTAATATCAATTACTTTTAAATCATGTTCTTTGCGCGCATTTTCTTTCCATAAATATCCAAATGATGCGTTGAAATTGTGCAACGTATATAATTTTGTTCTGTTTTGATATTCATACCCAAGCTCAACATTCGTTCGGGGTAAAAATGCACTCGATGAATTAAAACGGAAAGGAGCTATAATTCGTGGAAATGTTAATTGGGTTTTGATCCCTGCTCTAAAAATATTATTTGCGTCCTTAGGGCCTCCTAATTGGACATCAAATGCTCCGTATAAAGAAGTTTTTAATTGTTCGGCACCTTTAAAAAAGTTTCGGTTGGTCCAGTTTAAATTGATTTCACCACCACCATAGTTTGCAGAATTCGTACGCCCCAATACTTCTAATCGTAAAGATTGTATTTCTCTTGGGGTCAGCAAGTAATACGCGTCAAATTTTTGGTTGACACTATCTGAAATAACAAAATCATTTTTTACAAATTTAAAAACACCTAAGTTTGTTAAACGATTTAAAGTCAAATTATGATCTTTTCGATTGTATAGGTCGCCTTTTTTAAAATATAACACCCGATCAAATACTTTAGGTTTGAACGTATTGTTGGGTTCAATCATATAGAAATCGCCTTTATCATAGGGTGTTAAAGAGTCATTTGACATCGGAATTTGATACAATCCTCGACGGACATCCCGAATATTATAATCCGGGAAAACCACAACCTTATCTATGGTATATGCTTTTTTCGCTAATTCAGGTGTATTTTCTTTTAATTTGACGAATAAATCCACTTCCGTTGTATTGCTTACCGTGCTATCCGCTTGAACAATAATATTATCAGGATGAAAGTAGAAATATCCCATTTCTTTTAAACGACTATCAATACGCTCTCGTTCTTGTTTTATTACATCCAAATCAAATGGACGACCTTTACGAAGGAGTGAACGTCTTGCTGTTGTTTTTAAAGCAATATTTACGGGATCGATGGTATCTTGAGGAAATTCAACGTTACGAATTTTGTATTGTTGTTTCGGTTCCAATTGATACTTTACTTTTACTTTTTTTCCATTCGTTATCGTATCACTTGTAGCTCTTGCATTAAAATACCCTTTATTTTCAGCATAATTTTCTAACAATTCTTCATTAAAGTTAGTATCTACACTTTGAAAAAGTACCGGTTTTTCACCGATTTTATATTTTAACCAATGGCGTAGTCCTTTATTGGATTTCGGTTCTTTGGTGATGTTATAAATGTATAATTTCGGACGAAGACCTAAAAAACTACTGTTAGGTTTCGGGCGAATATTTTCTTCTAATTGTGATTTAAGTTCTTTCTTTTTGCTCTTAGAAATTGAATCTCCTTTGATTTCTAAAGATGCGCCAGTGTACAACTGTTCACCTTCTTTAAGAAATTTGGTATTGCTACAAGACGAAAATCCCAATAGAAGAGAAGTTCCAAGGAGTAGTGAAGGGTATATATTTGGATTCTTTTTCATTATTTCGATTCAGTTGCGTTCATTTTACGGTATGTACGGTTGCGTTTTCTTTTTTCAAAAATTTCTTTGAAATGATCATAATCTAAGGTGATGATAAAACCTACACCTGTTTCAATAATTTGACCTTGTAAAGCGACTTGATATTCATTTTTACGATAAGCTCTAATCATATAACGTCCATCGCGTGATAAACTATAATCAACACTAATATCTCCAGCAATGTTGGTCATGTTTTCATTTTCTCGAGCGTCACCTTCTAATCCAAAATTACTACCGATTGATACTTTTAGTCGGTCATCCAAAAGACGTTTACTCACCGCAACATTTAGATCGGTCCTTGTATTTTTTGATCCTGTTGAATAATCATCATCCGTGTTTAATCCAAAATCAATATCAACGCCTGTAATTAAGTCCGCGGCAAGATTGTTTAATTGTTGAGAAACAATATTACTTACACTTTGTTTAGCCATGGTTTCTGCAGATATCCCCGATTGACTTTGGAACGGATTTTCGCCTATAAAACGATTCAATAACAATAACGAAATGACCTGCTTATTCATTTCAGCTTCATCGTTTCGCAATTGATCTAGTTTGGATTTGGTATTGTCAATCACTGCTGTTGCAATGGATGGATTATCCTCATTTAAGGTAATATCAAATGAAATTTCAGGTTTTAATAATTCACCTTTCAATATTAAATTGGTATTAAAAGGAATTCGTTGTTTGTACATATTAGTTTCTGAAGCAGATAAACCTGTTAATTGTTGCTCGATTAAATCAATCGGAGCCGCATTGGTTTGATAAATGGCAGTAATATCTAATGTAGCAGTTGTAGGTTCTCCAGTCCAAGTAATGGTACTTCCTTTTTGAATGTCAAATCGACGTTTCAATAAGCTTACCGACATTTCATAGGCTCCTTTTTCGACTTGATACACTCCAACTAATGTTATTTTCCCCGAAGGATCCATTCCTCCAGTCAATTCTGCTTCTCCTTGTAACTCTACGAAATCTCCATTCGCCTTATCAATTACAATTGACGTTTTAGCTTCTTTATCAATTTCGATGTTTACACTGACATCGAAACCTTTGATGCGCGATTCAGCTTTTAATTCTTTCTCAGTGATTGTTTCTTGTAATGCAATTTTATCTTGATCAATAAATTCTACGATTCCTTCTCGTTCTTCTAACGATGGATTCGATTGTGGTAAAACAAAGGTGAAATTTGTTTCATCTGTTACAGCTAATGTTCCACTCACTACCGGTAAATCGAGATTACCTTTAATTTGTAGATTAGCATTCACTGCTAAAACACCATACGTTAGTGCATCGGCTGATTCTTCAGAGTTAATGACCTTAAAATCACGACCATTTGCCGTTAAATCAAAGTCAAAATCTGAATAATTTTTCGTTAAAATGTCACCATTCAACGTTAATGTATTTCCATCATTATCATTGATTCGGAAGCGATTGAATTCTATGCCTTTTGAAGTAAAATCAATTGCGTCATCGATATTACGAAAATTACTTCCATATTCTTTTAGTGTTAAACCTACTTGATTGAATTTCATTTGACCTCGAATTTGAGGTTCGTCTATAGATCCTTTTATATCCAATTGACCTGAAATGTGTCCTTCTGTATCATGAATCATATTCATGGTAAAACCTTGAATGGTATTCATTTCTAGTCGATGAATGTTTAAATCCATATCAAATGCACTCGCTTTGGTATTATAATTTCCCACCAAAGACAAATCATTATTATTCCCCGTTAATTTGACATCGGCATTGATATTCTCTGCAGAAGAATTTAATAGTTTGGCTGTAACGTTTCCAACAGGTTGACCAAATGCTTCAAGATCAGTGACGTTGATATCGGCATTAAATGTCATATTGGTATTAAGGTCTCGAATTTGAGCGGTACCATTAATAATTCCTGCAGCGGGAAGATCTTGTTTTTTGATTAATTCAGTAATGGTTTCAATTTTAAAATCTTTGATTTCAATATTTAATGGACTTGAAGGACTATTTGACTCTGAATTAACGATAATTTGACTTTCTCCATTGGAAATTTGAAAATCATTGGCAACAAAACCATTCGCAAGTAGGTTAATGCTATTTTCTTCACTCACTTGCCATTGATCATAATTTAAAATGAGCCCATTTGGTTTCAGATGAATTTGGGTTAAATCCTTTAAACTATTGACTTGTGCAGCGACTAAAAATTGCGTTTGATCTTTTTCGTCCTTCGTTGAAGCATTAACGTTAATCGAATTATTGGCGATATCTCCATTCAAATCAATTTTATTTAATTTGAAACTTTCATTGTTTAATGTTCCCACTTTCAGTTGATAATTCAATTGTCCATCGGAATTTGACATGGTTAAAACTCCATTTTCAATCTGATTTTCGCCATATACAATTTTTGGAATTTCACCGTTGATGAAAATCTGTTGAGAATCGGCGTCATATTTTCCATTCAATGTAATATTATCAAAACGAGTTAATTCCGGTAAAAATTTGCGGATTAAATCATCATCTTTGATTTGGGCATTGAATGTAAAATATTGATGAGGTTCAATAGCAGTTGTATTGGTATCCTTTTGGAAATGATAATATTGATTTAAGGTTTGTGTTAAAGCTGAAGCGATTTGCGTCAATTTAAATTTACCTTTCATTTCCGCATCTGCAACTTGTGATTTGATTTGAAGTTGATTGGAATCTGCAGTAGAGATGGCAACCAAACTAATTTCGCTTAATGGAAGAACACCTTTATCATCCGCTATTGCAAAGTTTTTAAGATAAAGTTGTCCATTTAAGGCATCAATATTTAAATCGTCGAAATTGGCATCAACTTCGCCTGCTATTGCTAAAGGTGAATCATAAAATCCCAATTCATTCAAATCCATTTTATCTACAGTCCCGGATAATTTTACATCTTTTAAATCGGTTTTATACTCGCCTTGTGCCACTAAATTCAGTTGAGCATTCTTATCATTCGAAACGACATGTGCATCAAATGCTCCTTGATTGATTTTAGCCTCTAATTTTACATTTTGATAATTGTATTTGTTGAATTGAGCCGATTGAATATTTCCAGATACTTGTGCTACCGCTTGATTTAAGTCGAAACTTTGCCCTTTTGCATGTAGCGTACCTGTAATTTTACCTACTTGATTATTGCTAATTAATGTCCCAATATCTAAATGCGAAACATCAGCTGCAATTTGATATTTCTCTGTATCTTTTTTACGCATATCCAACTGTGCATCAATAGTCGCATTTCCTAACGTTGAAGTAATTTGTGCTTGGGTATTAATATTCTCTAATGTTCCTTTAGCTTTTCCTTTTATGGCTAAACGAGAAGGAATTCGAATGTTATTAGGAATTGTATTTTGAGGTAATAATTTATAAATTGTTTTAGATGAGGTCGAAAAATCCTTAATGTTCAAATCGTAATTTAGACGATCCATATCCATTGCATTTTTCACTATGCCAGAAGCATTTATATGCAAATCATCAAAGCCTTTTACTTGTAAATATGAAATCTTTAAATCATTGATGCTTCCGTTGATTTTTGTATTTACTTCTAAGATTTCATTTGGATAGGTCTTGAAAGGTGTGGTATTTCTTAGATCAGGAACCAATGTAAGAATATCGGCAAATCCAATACGTGAATTTTTAATGTTAGCACGAATCATAGCATTTTCAGGTCGTTTAGCCAATTCATCTAACGATTGATAATTTACGATGACCTCATCGCGTAAAAGTGTTCGTGGTGTTTTTAAATACAATTTTTTGAGATGAGCTTCTTGTGCAGCATATAAAAATTCAGTTCGAAATTCTTGAACATGTAAACCACTTTCCTCCTTAATTTCAGCACTTTTTACTCGACCACTGATGGCATTATCCATCATTTTAAAATCGCGTAATTCTAAAGCAATTTGGGAAAAATCCAAATGATTAAAATCCATTCCGCGATTAGTTTGTTGTGTTGCAGTATTATTATACTTCACCTTTACATTTTCTAAAGAAGCTTGGTTTAATAGAACCTGTAGGGGAGTAGTTGTTGCAGAATTCGACTCATTATTGGATGCAGATTGATCTAAAAATAAATTGGCATCAATTGTCGCATTTTTTAAAAGAATATCTTCAATATCATATTTGTTTTGCGCTAAATCCAGGGCGTTTATTTTAGTTTCAAGTTCATCCAGATTAACTTTCGCATAGGTTTTACTTTTAGCATCACCATAATTGATCTTAATATCATTCAGATTAATTTTACCTAAAGCTAATTTTATTGGTTCAGATGATGGTTTTGAATCAACGTTATTTGAAACTTGTTGTAGATCTTGAACGACTTTTTGATTAAAATCTAAATCTAATCCATGCAAGCGAATATCTCCAACGGCATAATTGTTTTTTTGAAGATCAATCGTTTTAATTTGCGTTTGGAGTTGATCAAATTTTAATTTGGCATACATCCCTGAATTATCATCACCATAATCTATATCAATTTTGGACAAATCAATTTCTCCCAATTGAATTTGCATAGGTTTTTGTTGACTTAATGAATCGACTTTTTCGTCGACTTTTTGTGCAATCTCTTGAACTAAGTCTTGCTTTAATTGAAGACGAAACTCATTTAACATAATCTTGTCAATGGCATACGTATTTTCTTGCAAATCGAATTTTTTGACCCGTGTATCAAAATTTCCGATAAATGCTTTTATAGAATTTCCAGCTTGTTGATCGATAAAGTTTGCTTGAATATTTTTTAATTTGATTTTATCCAGTGAAATAATAAAAGGTTTGGATTCAGTGGCTTCTTTTTCTTCAGTTACAAAAGCATTGATGATATAATCAAAATTAAAAGACCCATCTTTGCGACGGACAATATTTGCCGTAGTTCCTTCTAAATCAATTGACTTTAAATCGGCTTTATTATTAATAAGCTGTAAAAGATCTAATCCTACATCTAATTTTTTAGCAAATAAAAGAGTATCAATATCTTCCCCTTGTAAATACAAATTTTCCATCACTAAACTGTTCGGAAAATCAATATATACTCGTTCAAGTTCAACGTCTGTTTTGATTTTATTTTCTAAATAAACAATTAATTTATCCTTGATAAAATTTTGAACAGCAGGTAGTCTTAAACTGAAAATAAGTAAAGTTAATAGAACAATAAGGCATAGAATTACAATGCCCAATCGTTTCATTATTTTTTTAACGTTGAATTTCAATTAGTTCGTTTTTGGTTGTGTTACAATAATGTTAGCTCGCAACTATAATACCATTTTTTAGTTGGATAAGCTTACGAAATCTAAGATAAACAAAATGAATAATTTAAAAAGCTTTACGATTGAAATTATTGTAATATAAATAGAGAAGAAGAAGTGATATAAAAAAAATCTCAACTCTATCATTAGAGTTGAGATTTAATAGGGTGAATGATGGGTCTCGAACCCACGACCTCCGGAACCACAATCCGGCGCTCTAACCAACTGAGCTACAATCACCAAGTTATTGAATTTTTCTTTTGTAACTAAAATTCGTAAAGTGTTTAGGGTGAATGATGGGTCTCGAACCCACGACCTCCGGAACCACAATCCGGCGCTCTAACCAACTGAGCTACAATCACCAAGTTATTGAATTTTTCTTTTATAACTAAAATTCGAAAAGTGTTTAGGGTGAATGATGGGTCTCGAACCCACGACCTCCGGAACCACAATCCGGCGCTCTAACCAACTGAGCTACAATCACCAAGTTATTGAATTTTTCTTTTGTAACTAAAATTCGTAAAGTGTTTAGGGTGAATGATGGGTCTCGAACCCACGACCTCCGGAACCACAATCCGGCGCTCTAACCAACTGAGCTACAATCACCAAGTTATTGAATTTTTCTTTTATAACTAAAATTCGAAAAGTGTTTAGGGTGAATGATGGGTCTCGAACCCACGACCTCCGGAACCACAATCCGGCGCTCTAACCAACTGAGCTACAATCACCATTTTTCCTCTTGTTTTCCCACTTATTAGTGGTTCAATTGGATTGCAAATATAGTGTTGAAATCCGTATTTCCAAACATTTTTTAAGAAAAAAACACTGATTTTATCAGTGTTTTTTCTAAAGTAAAGAATCTAAATTATTTACAGCGATGTAACTTCTCGAAATAAATCCTTCTCCAGCTTCCGTTCCAATTAAACGACCTAAATCCATGGCACGATATTGTATAGAATCCGTAAAATTCTTCGTAGCAATTGGTGTTACAGGCTCTTTAGAATTAGGATCAAAGAATTGAGTTTTGTACGCTAAACACGATTCTACTTTTTGATCTAAGAATCCTGTAATGTCTACGACAAAGTTAGGTTCTAATGGTAGCCATTGGATGTAATGGAAGTGTTTTTTAGGACGCCATGGTTGTAATCCATTCTCAATTTTTGGCAATCCTGAAAGAAATATAGCGGTGTTGACAAGATCTGAACCTTTTCCATGGTCGGGATGACGGTCAGAAGGTGCATTACTTAAAATAACATCGGGTTGGTATTTACGAATCATTTCGATGACTTTCATTTGATTTTCTTTGTTGTTTTCAAAGAAACCATCACCAATATTTAAATTTTCACGTACAGTTACACCTAAAATTTTAGCTGCTTCAGTTGCTTCTTCTTTACGAGTAAGATCTGTTCCACGTGTTCCTAATTCACCTTTTGTTAAATCGATGATCCCGACTTTTTTACCCAGGCTAATTTCTTTGGCTAATGTTCCGGCACAACCTAATTCGACATCATCTGGATGTGCGCCAATAGCTAAAATATCTAATTTCATTTTGATTTATTTATTTTCAATCCAAGCGATAATTTTTTCATCGTCTGGTGTTACATTTGAAGGGTAAGAAGCTTCTAACGTTCCATCAGGATTAATTAAGAATTTTGTAAAATTCCACTTAACATCATAATCTGATTTCCCATTTAAAGCTTTTTGAGTTAAATATTTAAAAATTTCATTTTGTCCTGTACCTTTTACATCACTTTTTGTCATTAAAGGAAAAGAAACACCATAATTTAAACGACAGAAGTTAGCAATCTCTTCGTTGTTCTCAAATTCTTGTCCTCCAAAGTTATCCGAAGGAAAACCGATAACAACAAAATCATCATTTCGGTATTGTTGATATACTTTTTCTAATGCATCATATTGTTTGGTATATCCACATTTAGAAGCGGTATTTAAAATCAAGACTTTTTTACCCTTTAAATCAGCAAAATTAAATTGATCTCCATTAATGTCTTCGAACGTATAATCATAAATTGATTTCATCTTTTTTGAAGTTTGAGTGGTTGTTGGTTTTGTGGGCTTTTTCGTTTTCTTTTCTTGTGCATTGCAGGATGCAAAAACGCTTAATAAAGCAATTATTAAATATTTCATATCTATAAATTGTCTAACAAATTTACAATATATGATCAATTAATAAATTGATATACGTCAAAAAATGTTTTTCATTTTATAAAGTGCAATAAATTCGTAATTCCTCCGCTCAGATAAATGATAAAGCAAATTAAAGCCAATGCGAATAGAAGTAGAATTCGAATGATTGTCTTATTTTCAGATTTATCATCTTTAATTTTTTTATAATCAAATTTTTTTGGCTGTTTCATTCTATTCGTAAATCACGAGTTAAATATTAGTAATTTTAAATAATTTTCACAGTTTAAGGAATTGTGTTGTTAAATAGGTAATTATAAAGATAAATAATTATGAATCATAAAAAAAAGCTCATACTGAAAAGTATGAGCTTTAAAATTATATGCAATTTATTTTATTTTTTATGCAAGTATTTAGGTACTAAACGAGAGGCTAATGTCAAAATAACCATCATCGCTAATGTCCAATAAATCCAATCTGGAATTGGAACTGGATCTCCTGCTGCATATGAGTGTAAACCAGATAAATAGTAGTTTACTCCAAAATACGTCATAATCACTGACCATACGGCCCACATTGCTGCAACATTAAAAGTCCAAAATCCTCTTAAACCTGGCACTAATCGCATGTGTAATACAACAGCATAAACAATTACAGAAATAAAAGCCCAAGTTTCTTTTGGATCCCAAGACCAATAACGACCCCAAGATTCATTCGCCCACATTCCTCCTAAGAATGTACCAATTGTTAGCAAATAGATCCCAATGGTTAAGGACATTTCAGAGACATAAGACATTTCTTTGATTGAAACTTCAATTTTCTTATTCTGTTTAAACATCATAATAATTAAAGCAAAGAATCCTAAAACTGCACTTAATCCAAAGAATCCATAAGATGAAACAATAATGGCAACGTGTACAATTAACCAATATGATTTAAGTACCGGTACTAAAGGTGTAATTTGTGGATCTAGCATAGCTCCACCATGAGCAAATCCCATCATAATCACAGCAACCATTGCTCCCGTTGCAGGAATAAAAGCATTACGGTTTTTATGTAAAATTAAACCAGCTAATACACCTACCCAAGAAATAAAGATAATGGCTTCATATCCATTTGACCATGGCGCGTGTCCTGTTAAATACCAACGAATTCCTAATCCAGTAGCATGCGCCAGGAAGACGATAAAGGTTAAACCTAAAACGACATTAATGGCATATTTAACAAATTTATTTTCTGTAAATAATTGAACAAAGGCTAAAATGATCAAGATAGAAGCTACAACGAAGTAAGCAATCATTATCCAAAAGAACACATTGGCTTTGTTATAAAAAACTTCTAATTCTACCTTTTGTGCGGATGGCACAACATTTTTACCCCATTTTTGTTGGTATTCGTTGATGTAATCGATGGCATTATCAGCAGCTGTAAAATCACCTGACTTCATCCCCTCAGAAACCATGTTCATATAAACTGAAACCATTCCTAGAGCGAGAGTATCAATTTCAACAGGTTTTTCATTGGTTTGATAAATCCAAGATGTCCAACGGTTTGAAGGGTCATTTTGAACAGGGATTATTTTTAATTGATATCCTTTTGCTGTATTATCTAAAATATTAAAGCGTTCTGTAACCGCAATTACTTCTTCATCAAATTTAGAACGTTCTGCAGGTTTACGAGAAAAAGCTTCACTGTATAATTTATCTAACTTAAATCGTGTTGTTTGTGGATCAACTAAATTCATTAATGAAGTATATCCTTCATCATTAGCATTTGTTAATTGTTTCAATTGATCACCCCCTTTACTACCCACTTTAATTAATGGAGCATTTGCCCAATAAGCAGGATCCATTTGTAAAGAGATAAACCATTGATCAGATGTTAATCCATGAAACTTATCTTTTTTGTAGATTTTTCGTAAAATTTCTAAAGATTGTGTATTAATTGGTTTAATACGTCCTTCAATATCTTGAATCAATAAGTGACCAAAACGATCGGCATGCTCAACAGGAATTTTAAGGTTTTGTACTAATGTCTTCGGGTCAGACATTTCTTTCGAAACCCCGTGATTTGCATGAGGAGCTTTAATTTGTTGCTCTTTTGCCGGTTCTCCATGTCCTTCTCCTGATGCATGATCATGACCAGCATGAGGATCAGTCGCTTGACCAAAAGCTAAGATAGAGAAGAAGAAAGGAATTAAAATTAAAGTTTTCTTTTTGTGTAGATTTTTTAATAAATCATTCAATTGTAAGAAACGTGTTCCTTTCCAGAATAATGATACGAACATACCTCCAAATAATAAGAAATATCCAACATAGGTAATATTTGTTCCCCACCAGTCTTGATTTACAGATAAAACAGTACCGTTTTCTGTAGGGAAGTAACTTGATTGGAAGAAACGATACCCTTTATAATCCATTACATTGTTCATGTAAATGTGTTGAGGTGTTTCAACTCCCTCATCAATCACTGTAATTTTAGATTCAAATGATGATGGATTCGTTGAACCAGGATAACGATCTAAGATAAAGTCATCTAAACGTATGCTAAATGGTGTTTTTACAATACGAGCACCGTATCCTAATGAAATATTTAAACCATCGATTGAAACATCGGCAGTGTAATTTTGTTGACCTTGACCACCAACAATTGTAACTGTATCTCTTTTGTCTCCAACAATCACTTCGGCACGAATTGCACCAGGTAAATCTTTTTGTTCAGGATGATGTTTATTCCCTTCACTGTATACAACTTCCCCTAAGAATGCAGGGTTTGGAATTACAAATTGGGCGTTAAGTATTGAATATAATGAACGTAATTTTAAAGGTTCCATCACATTGAAACCTACTTTACCTGCTGATTCTTTTAATTTCGCTTCATCAGTAACAATACCTATTTGCTGTCCGGTCATTTGGACGTACTCTCCTTCGAATGGGGATTTGATGGTTAAATTTTCACCTTCACCCATTATTTGTACAGTACCTTCCATTGGACGGTTGAAAGAAACTAATGTTCCTCCTAAAGATTTAATTTCACCAGACTTGATGAATACAGATTGACGTCCATTTTGTCCAATTGTAACCAATTCTAAGATCGGTTTTCCAGTTGATTTTCGAACAATCGTGTCTAAAGCATGAGGGATATAATCGAACGTTTTTAACGTGATTAATTTATTTTTGAATTGATATTGACCTTCGAAATTGCGATAGAACATTGAATTTGTGCTATCCTTTCGGTCAAAATAAGTCATTTCGTAGTTGTGATTATCGTATGCTAAACGCTGATCACCATCATCTACGATTAATTTGAAGTAATTTTTATAGGATACAATTTCGTTTGTTGTTTCACCTTCTGGAATTTGCATATTTCCTTCAAAGCTGATGTAACGTGTAACTGCACCACCAATAAAAATGAATAAAAAGGCCATGTGAAAGACAAGTAAAGACCACTTTTCACGTCTCCATAATTGATATCTTTTGATATTGGCGATGAATAATACAATCAACCAAACCATCAAAATTTCAAACCATGTTGCCTCGTAAATTACAGCTTTGGCTGTTGCTGTATCATAATCATTTTCAACAAATGTAGCAATGGCCATTGAAACTGCATAAATCAGTAACAAAACGGACATGGTACGTGTTGAAAATAAATATTTTTCAAGTTTGTTCATGCTATAAAATTGATTTACAAAAATACTAGAGTTCTTAGGATAAACAACCAAATTTATCAATGATTTTTGTTATTCTATTTTAGTTAATGAATTGTTAATATTACATTATAAGTTATTTAATTAAGTTGATGTATATCAAATAAATATAATATTTTACATCTCTTTAAGACCAACAAAATTGTCTCTTTTATTAAGTTTTTTTTTAGAAATGTTAAATAATTGTAAAGTTAATTTTCATCGATTACCAATCATCTATGGTATTGATTTTGTAATAACCCTAAATATCACCAAAACTATTAAAATGAAAAAGGTTATTATTTTATCAGCATTTGCCTTGGCTTCCATGGGTCAATTTAGCTGTCAATCCAATAAGTCAGTGTATCAACAAACAACTGAAAATATTTCAAGTGATTTTCAGTCAGGTTACTTTGATCAACACGTGAAGGGTAACGAATATGAAGTAACATATCGTGGTGTCAAAATGAATCAAAATAAAGTTTTTGACTTGTCGATGTTACGTGCAGCAGAAATTGCAAAAAATAAAGGATTTAAACACTTTGTTGTTTTGAGTAAAGTTTCAGAAAGTACACAAATCAATAAGCAAAAAATTAATAGCAGTACATTAAAAGTGGCATTGTATAATGATGTGCCAGCCAAATATCAAACTTTTTATGATGCTCATGCAGAATACGATCGTTTGACTAAAAAATATAATTTGAAATAAAAAAAGCTCAACTTTTAAAGTTGAGCTTTTGTATTTATGCAACTAATCCTGCACGTTTCAAAAGTGCATCAGGCGTCGGTTTTTTTCCTCGGAATTCAATATATAATTCCATTGGGTCTTTTGTTCCTCCAGATGATAATAGAGTGTAATATTTCTGAGCTGTTTCCTCATTGAAAATTCCTGTTTCTTGAAAATAAGCAAATGCATCTGCATCCAATACTTCTGCCCATTTGTAGGAATAATATCCTGAAGAATATCCTCCTTGGAAAATATGAGAAAATGAAGTACTCATTAAATTATCTTGAACCTGAGGGTATAATTCTGTAGGTTGAAAAGCCATCTTTTCAAATTCTTGTACATCATGAATTTCGCTTGGATTATTGGCATGATATGCCATGTCTAATAGTCCAAAACTAATTTGACGTAAAGTTTGATATCCATCCATGTAACTTGAAGCATTTCTAACTTTATCCACTAATTCTTGAGGAATTATTTCTCCTGTTTGATAGTGTTTTGCAAATAGAGCTAGAGCTTCTGGTTCATAGCAAAAATTCTCATAGAATTGTGATGGTAATTCGACAAAATCCCAGTAGACATTTGTTCCAGCTAAACTTTCAAAAACGGTATTAGGTAACATTCCATGTAACGCATGACCAAATTCGTGAAATAGTGTTGTCACTTCTTGGAACGTTAACAATGAAGGTTTATCTTTTGTTGGTTTTGTAAAATTACATACAATAGAAACATGTGGGCGGATAGATTTCCCATTAACATTTGAAGCTTCTCTAAAACTTGTCATCCAAGCACCAGGACGTTTTCCTGCGCGTGGAAAGAAATCTGCATATAATAAACTTAAAAAGTTTCCATCTTTGTCCAAAACTTCATAAGTCACCACATCTTCATGATATTTGTCGATGGTATTTATTTCCTTGAATGTAATTCCAAATAACTTTGTGGCGACATTAAAAGCTCCTTGGGTTACATTTTCCAATTGGAAATAAGGTTTTAACTCTTCTTCAGACAGATTAAATTTAACTTGTTTCAATTTTTCAGCATAATAGGCATGATCCCAACGTTGTAATGTGTCAATACCGTCTGTTTTTTTCGCAAATGCAGCAAGTTCTTCAATCTCTTTTTCAGCAAAAGGACGTGCTTTAACCAATAAATCATTTAAAAATTCAATGACATTCGATGGTGTTTTTGCCATTCGTTCTTCTAGAACATAATCAGCATGTGTAGTATAGCCTAATAAATTTGCACGATCGTAACGAAGTTTTGCAATTTTTTTGATGTTTTCTTCGTTGTTATATTCGTTATTTTGATAGGCTTTACGTCCACTCGCACGGAACAATTCTTCACGCAATGCTCTATTTTCAGCATACTGCATAAAAGGAATATAGCTTGGTGCTTGCAATGTGAAAATCCATCCTTCTTTATTTTTAGCTTCGGCATCTGCTTTTGCTTGTTCTATAGCATAATCAGGTAAACCTTTTAAATCATCTTCATTGGTAATGATTAATTCATATAAATTTGTTTCAGCTAAAACATTTTGCCCGAATTGTAAAGTTAATTGCGCTAATTCTTTATCAATATCTCTTAATTTCAGCTTTTCGTCTTCGTTAAGATTGGCACCATTACGAGAGAATCCTTTGTATTTTTTCTCTAATAAATAAGCTTCTTCTTCTGTAAGGTTTAGCGTATGGCGTTGATCATAAATAACTTTAATGCGTTGAAAAAGCGCTTGATTTAATCGGATGTCATTCCCAAACTCAGATAATGCAGGAGAAATTTCTTGTGCTATTTTTTGCATTTCATCAGACGTTTCAGCAGAGTTTAAATTAAAAAATATCGAAGAGATACGTCCTAATTTTTCACCTGAAAGTTCCATGGCAACGATGGTATTTTCGAAAGTAGGCTCTTGTGGATTATTAACGATTTGATCGATTTCTTCTTTGGCTTCTTTAATTGCTTGTTCGAAAGCCGGTTGATAATGTTCTATTTTGATTTTAGAAAATGGTGCGCTTTCAAATGGCGTATCAAATTTTTCTAATAATGGATTATTCATCATTTCTGAATTGTATTTTGTGTAAATTTATCAAATTAAATTCCAATTTAGGAGTTTCTGACAAACCGTCATTCAAATTAAATTTCATCTTAACTTTATGTCGATTGATCTTACACCACAATTTTTAAAGGAACGTTTTTCTGAATCAGAAGATTTAAAAACAAATTTTAAAATTAATTATAATCGCTTTCAGTCAAAGAATTACTATAAACATTATAGCGAGGACTATATTTCATTTGCTTTGTACCCATCACCTTATGGTGATATTATCATTGGAAGCGTGTCAGATGGTATTTGTTATTTGCATTTTGTAGAAAATCCCAAACAAGCGATTGAAAATTTCAAACAATTTTTTTTCGATTGCAATTTGCGGGAAGAAAAAACAGATCAACAACAGATCGCGTTAAGAATTGTTACAGAAAATCAGTGGCCAGAAATGGTGAAGATTTATGCAAAAGGAACTGATTTTCAGTATGAAGTTTGGCGAGCGTTGACTAAAATTAAATTTGGTCAGATTACAACCTATTCGGAACTGGCTAAAACTATGGGAGTAAAAAGTGCATCGCGCGCCGTGGGATCTGCTATTGGTGCGAATGAAATTGCATATCTGATACCGTGTCATCGTGTGGTGCAAAAAACAGGTAAATTATCGGGATTTCGTTGGGGTGAAGCTTTAAAAGCCGAAATTTTAAAACATGAATTATCATTATGAGTATTGCCATCCTATTTAATCAAAAGGATCCATTGGTATGGATGAATCAATTGAAAGAAAAATTACCAGAGGAGAAAATTGAAATTTATCCTGCTATCGAGAACAAAGATGAAGTAGAGGTTTTGCTGACTTGGAAACCGCATCAAGGATACGTCAATGAATTTAAAAATCTAAAAGTGGTTCAGTCCGTCGGTGCCGGCATTGATCATTTGTTGCATACGCCTATTCCAGAATCTATCAAAGTTACACGTATTGTGGATCCTGCGTTAAAACAAGATATGTTTGAACATGTTTTGATGTGCATCATGGCGTCGATGAAAAATACGATGTTATATTATAAAGATCAGTTGAACCGATCGTGGTTACCTAAATCTTATGAAAGCATTCATTCTACAACAATTACCATTCTAGGGATGGGGGAAATTGGAAAATTTGTTGCTGTACAATTGAAAAATTTAGGATTTCAGGTACAAGGTTGGTCAAATTCACCTAAAAAAATAGATGGTATTTTAACTTTTGCAGGACGTGATGCTTTATTTGATTCTGTTCGTACTGGAGATTTTATTGTGAATATTTTACCACTAACGGAAGAAACTAAAGAACTATTGAGTCATACGTTATTTCAACAAATAGCAAATCAACCTGTTTTAATCAATGTGGGTAGAGGAGGGCACATGAAAGATGAAGACTTGGTTACAGCATTGGATAATGGTTTTCTTAAAGCTGCTTATTTGGATGTTTTTCATCAAGAACCTTTAGAAATTGATCATCCCTTTTGGACTCATCCGAATATTTATATCACTCCGCATATTGCAAGTATAACCAATCCTGACACAGCCATCGATTTGGTGATTGAAAATTATAAACGTTTTAAATCCAATAATGAACTACAACATGTGGTTGATTTAAAAAGAGGATATTAATGAAAGATGTTATTCTCCAATATTCGATTCGTGATTTAATTGATCAAGGGCCAAAAAATTTATGTCATAAAAAAGTGACTATGTTTGATTTGAAAGCCCGATGGCATAGTCGTTATTTATCCAAAGAGACAGCTTACAAGTTTTCTTCTTTAGGGATCATTCATGTTTATCGTGGATATTGTGATATTACAGTAAATTTAGAAGAAAAACGTATCATTAAAGATGATATTATGGTGGTCTTACCCAGCCAAATTTTTGAAATTATTCAATTTTCTGATGATTTTGAAGTGAAAGCGGTATTTGTTGATTCTGAAATGATTGTGGAAGCTGGTTATCATATCAAATCACAAAACTTAATAGAATTTTTATCTCCTCAGTATCCAAAAATTATTTCTTTGGATCGGAAAACAGCACGTGATGTAAAATACAATTTCACTAAAATATATACTTACATTTTTAAAAATAGCAATGTGTTTTCCGATGAATTGGTGATCCATCATTTGTCCATCTTAATGTATGAGTTAGGAAACTTTTACCATCATATGGTTCATTCGACCAATGGTCATAAGCCAAATCGAAAAGAAGAACTCGCTAAGCAATTTATTTTATTGGTAGGAACTCACTTTAGGGAAAGTCGAGAAGTGCAGTTTTATGCTGATAAATTATTTGTCTCCCGTAAACATCTGACGAAAGTAATTACAGAGGTTTTAAAAAAATCGCCAAAGACAATTATCTCTGAGGCGGTCATTCTAGAAGCGAAGGTTTTATTAAAAAATCCCAATTTTACCATTTCTGAAGTGGCTAACTTACTTAATTTTCTTGATTTACCCATTTTTAATAAGTTTTTCAAGAAAATTACAGGATTATCACCTACAGAATACAAAAACTCTTAATGCGTCTTTTTGACAAATAATCACGTTTATTAAACAAGAGGTTTGTGAATTGATTTCGGAACTTTGTGATGTTCAAAACAAGATGGTTCTAAAGTAGAATTTTCTTACATAAAAATTGAAATGAAATTTACTGCCACAAAAAACATTTTTGCAAATATTACTGCTATAGGAGGTTTTGTACCGAAAGGTCGTAGAACAAACGATGATTTAGCACAAATATGTAATACATCTGATGAGTGGATTACAAAGCGTACAGGGATTAAGGAGAGAAGGATATTAGAGGAAGGTTTAGCAACATCAGATATGGCTGTAGAAGCAATATTAAACCTTTTTGACAACTATGATAAAGATTTATCAAAAGTAGATGCGTTAATCGTAGCGACATCGACTCCAGATATGTTGATGCCAGCCACGGCTAATATCATTTGTGAAAAATTAAACATTCATAATGTTTGGGCATTTGATTTAAATGCAGCATGTTCAGGTTTTTTATATGCATTAAACGTAGGTTCAGGTTTAATTGAATCAGGTCGTTATAAAAACATTCTTGTTGTCGGAGCTGATAATATTAGTTCTTATGTTGATCTTAATGATCGTTCAACCAATATTTTATTTGGTGATGGCGCAGCAGCTGTATTATTAGAACCAAATCATGAATATGGAGTAATGGATTCATTACTGCGCAGTAATGGTGAAGGTCGTGAATTTTTACATATTGAAGGTGGAGGTTCGTTGTACCCTGCTTCTATCGAAACTCTTGAAAAACACTACATCAAACAAGATGGTAAAGTGGTATTTAAAAAGGCTGTAACGGCTATGAGTGAAACGTGCACAGATCTTTTAAACAACAATAAGATTACAACAGAAGATATTAAGTGGTTGGTCCCACATCAGGCCAATAAACGGATTATAGATGCGGTGGGGGCAGGAATTAATATCGATCCAGATAAAACAATGGTTAATATTGAGAAATATGGTAATACTATAGCAGCAACCATTCCGCTGTGTATGTGGGAAAATATTTCTAAATTCCAAAAAGGAGATTTCGTCTTATTAACCGCCTTTGGGGCAGGTTTCTCTTGGGGAGCTTCATTAATAAGATGGGGACTTTAAATAGTTTTTTTGTGAGGGGCAATAGCAATATTGCTCTTTTTTTTTGCTTAAATTTAAGTTATGGATTTGTTTAATGATTTATATGATGGTACTGAAAATATTCTTCCAAAAGATGGAATAGTGAATTATTACGGTCAAATCTTTTCAGATGAAGAAGTTTTGTATCTTTCAAAAAAATTGTTGGAAGAAATCCCTTGGACCAACGATCAAGCGATAATTTTTGGAAAATTAATTACAACACGTCGCAAATATGCTTGGTTTGGTGAATTACCATTTCAGTATACCTATTCTAAAATCACGAAGAAAGCATTGGTGTGGAATGATATTTTATTGGAGATCAAGAAAAGGGTGGAAAATATAACAGAAGAAAATTATAATTCATGTTTATTAAATCTCTATCATACTGGGGAAGAAGGGATGTCTTGGCACAGTGATTCTGAAAAAGAATTGAAAGATAAGGGAGTTATAGCTTCATTGAGTTTTGGTGTAGAAAGAAGGTTTGATTTTAAACATCGAATCACGAAGGAAAAAATTTCAATTCATCTTCCCGCTGGAAGCTTGTTGGTAATGAAAGGTGAAACTCAAACCTATTGGTTGCATCAATTACCAGTTTCTAAACGCATCAAGTCCTTTCGCATTAATCTTACCTTCCGTCAAATGAAATGTGAAATAAAAAAAGCACCATAATAATGATGCTTTTGTATTATTTAACCAATTGAGGATTGATATCTAAGATATTTTCAGTTCTGTATTTTGCGATAAATTCTTCCGTAAAATGTTCACTTCCCATCAACTTATTTTCTTGTAATAATTTTTTTAAATCCAATTTCTTATATTCTTCCATCATACGATCAGAAATGGGTTTGTATGTAAAATGCCAAGGCTCGTATTTAAATCCTTTACGTGCATCATCTTTGGTGTAAACCAAATGGAAACCATATTTGTGCGCATTTTCATCCAACCATAATTTAAATTTATGCATTTGCCCTCCTGGATTAAAATGTTTTTCATGTAATGGATTTAATGGAATTCCTTTAGTCATATCAATAATATCGATGTCTGTACCCCAATGATGGCGTGAAGTACCTGGAATCGTGGAATATTCAATGATTTTTTCTACATTTTTGATTCCTTTGATTCCTTTTGCCAAATTGGCTTTGTATTTTCTTTCCCAAATTCCATTTTGATAAGCATAGTTGCGATAACTTGAAATGACGCAGATATCAAAACCAGCAGCCTTGGCATCTGTTTTCATTTTTTCCAGCGCAACAGCAACTTCTGGTAAAACGCGATATTCCTTCCCTTTTGATAGATTTGGGTTAGATTTACCGATAAGGTCTAAAGTTGTAAATTGATGATTAGATGTTACTTCGGTCGTTTCTTCTATAGCAGTTTGCGCCATTAAAGGAGAAGTTAAAAGTATTCCGAATAATAGGGCAAAGGTTTGATTCATTTGCTTAAGGTTGATAAACATAGTTTTGTATTGAAATTATCTTTATTTTTAAGCAAATTTAAAGATAATCAGTGGAAATAATTATTTTAATCGTTCTTATTCTCTTAAATGGTGTTTTTTCCATGTCAGAAATGGCATTGGTCTCCGCACGAAAATTTAAATTAGAAAATGAGAAAAAACAAGGAAGCTCAGGAGCTAAAGCTGCTTTAGAGTTAGCTGAAAAGCCTGATACTTTTTTATCTACCGTTCAAATTGGAATTACTTTAATAGGGATTTTACTTGGGGTTTTTTCTGGAGATGCATTAACAAAAGATTTGGCCGATTTATTACGTCAAATTCCAATGATAGGAGGGTACGCTGAAACTGTAGCTTCAGTGTTAATGATCATCATAATTACGTATTTTTCAATTGTTTTTGGTGAATTATTGCCAAAACGTATAGGTTTAACGTTTCCTGAAACGATCGCTAAAACGGTTTCTAAACCCATGCGTATTTTATCATTAGTGACTTCACCATTTGTTTGGTTATTAAGTTTTACAAATAATATCATGCTTAAAGTATTAGGCATTAAGGATAATAATGAAGTAGTATCGGAAGAAGAGATTAAATCAATTATACGTGAAAGTACGGAGGGGGGAGAAATTCAAGAAAAAGAACATGACATTGTAGAGCGTGTTTTTGAGTTAGGAGATCGACGTGTAAATACTCTAGCGACTCATCGCTCAGAGATTGTTTATCTTAATATTACCGATCCATATGATGTTGTACGGAATAAAATAAAAAAGAATAAGCATTCAGGGTATCCAATTGTTAAGAATGATAATTTGGATGAAGTGGTAGGTGTCATTCATTTAAAAGATTTATTTGGAACATCGAAAGAAGATTTTCAATTAAAAAAATATTTGCGTAAAGCTATTTTTGTGAACGAAAATTCGTTTTGTTATCCATTGCTTGAACGCCTTCAGAATTCACATTCACATTTTGCTGTAATGATTGATGAATATGGGACAACAGCAGGGATCATTACCATAAATGATATTATGGATGAATTGATAGGGGAATCTCCTGAAAATGAGGAAGAAGATTATGAAGTGATAGAAAGAGAAGATGGCTCTTGGTTAATTGATGGTCAATTTTCAATTTATGAATTTGAACGTTATTTTAATGTGGATGTTCACGATGATGTCGAAAATTTATATGTAACGGTATCAGGATTATTCTTTAGCCAAACTGAAGAGATGCCTAAAGTAGGCGATAAAATACAAGTGGATAATTTAGTCCTTGAAATTATTGATAAAGATGGGAACCGAATTGATAAAATTTTAGCTTATCGTATTGAGGAGGGTATAGAATAAGATTTTATAATTTCAGAATATAAAAAAAATCCTAACTCATTTTCGAAGTTAGGATTTTTTAATTTATTCACGGATTTGAGATTAATCTCTAAAATTAATTGTTCCTCCAGCGATTGTTTTATTGTTTTTTACTTTCGGTGAACCGTATATATCAATTGTTCCACCAGCTCTCGTTTTAGCATCTACAGATTCTTTCACTTTTGCTTCAATAATCCCGCCCACGTTCGTTGTTAAAGATGCATTTTCTGTATTTAATGTTTTACCATAAAATTTACCTCCTGAATTGGCATTTACTGTAAGCGCGTCTGCATCACCATTTAAAATTAATTCTGCACCTGAATTGATTTTAGCATCCACTTTCTTTGTATCAATATCTAACTTAATTGAAGATCCTTCGTTTGATGATAATTTTAAAATACTTGATTTGATTTTATCATCCGAGTAGATCATTGAACCTTGACTTGCTTGGATATCGTATAAATTCTTGTAGTAAACTTTTACTTTTACTTTAGAACCTTGCATTAAGTTTAATGAATTCATCTTAATTTTAAGATCTCCATTTTTATTCACAACATCTACTTCTTTTTCTAAATCACCACTGACTTCAACTTTATTGGTATTGGATTGAATTAACTCGACCGGAATGCGATCGTATACTTTTAAAGAATTATAGTCTCCTACATTTTTAGTAAGTTGTGCAAATGAGAATGGTGTACCGATTAGTGCTATGGCAGTAAAGAATATATTTTTCATAAATAAAAAAGTTTTCAAATTTTGATTTGAGTATTTACAAATTTCAAACCAAAATAAGAAAACTTAGAAGTTTTGTCGGATGACAAAAATTATTATTTTGAAGTCTCAGCTGTAATTTCAGCGATTCTTACGATAATTTCAGTAGCTTTTTCCATTGATTCCACCGGTACATATTCATAAGGACCATGGAAGTTGTGACCTCCAGCAAAAATGTTTGGACATGGTAATCCCATAAAAGATAAACGTGCACCATCAGTTCCACCACGAATCGGTTTGATGTTTGGTGTTACTCCACAGTCTTTTAATGCTTGTTCTGCAATTTCAACGGATTGGAATTTTTCTTTTACTTTTTCAATCATATTAAAGTATTGGTCTTCTACAGTAGCTACAACCACTTCATGATCAAAACGTTCTTGGATATCCTCTGCGATTTGTAAAAATAAAGCTTTACGTGCTTCGTATTGATCCATATCGTGATCACGAATAATGTATTGTAAACGTGCTTCTGTAACAGAACCAGACATTTTAGCTAAATGGAAGAAACCTTCACGACCATCTGTTAATTCAGGAACCTCATCATTTGGCAATTGAGAAGCAAACTCCATTGCTAAATTCGCAGCATTGATCATTTTATTTTTAGCATAACCTGGATGAACTGATTTTCCTTTAAAAGTAACAATTGCTGAAGCAGCATTAAAGTTTTCATACTCTAATTCTCCAATTTCAGAACCATCCATTGTATATCCCCATTCAGCTCCGAATTTCTCTACATTAAAGAAATCAGCTCCACGACCAACTTCCTCATCAGGAGTAAATCCAACAGCAATACGTCCATGTTTAATTTCTGGATGAGCCACCAAATATTCAGCAGCCGTTACAATTTCAGCAATACCTGCTTTATCGTCAGCACCTAATAAAGTTGTACCATCTGTTGTGATGATTGTATTTCCTTTATATAAATTCAATTCTGGGAATTCTGAAGGAGATAAAATCATATTTTCATTCAATTGGATATCTCCACCGTCATAATTTTCCCAAATCTGAGGTTTTACATTTTCAGCAGTGAAATCTGGTGATGTATCCATATGAGAAACGAAACCAATTGTAGGTACTTCGTGATCTACTGTAGAAGGTACATAACCGAAAACATATCCGTTTTCGTCGATTGAAACGTCCTCTAATCCGATTGATTTAAGTTCTTCAACCAAATAATTTGCTAAATCCCATTGACGTTCTGTACTTGGGAATCTGTCTACAAAAGCCTCACTTTCTGTGTATATACTTACATATTTTAAAAAGCGTTTTACAAGCTTTTCTCTCCATTCTGTTTGCATTGCGTTTTAATTTTTGTCAAAATTAGTAAATTATATACCTTTAAAGCGCAAATAACCAAAAAAATGAGTGAACAAACTTTTAAAATAATAGAATGCCCACGTGATGCAATGCAAGGAATTAAAGAATTCATTCCAACGGCTCAGAAAATTGATTATTTAAACCGATTATTAACCGTTGGATTTGAAGCAATTGATTGTGGGAGCTTCGTTTCGCCTAAAACGATTCCTCAAATGGCTGATACACAAGAAGTGTTAGATCAAATTGAGATGGGGAATACCAAATCGAAACTGTCAGTAATTGTTGCAAATCTAAGTGGAGGAAAGAAAGCTGCAGAACACGAGAAGGTAACTTATTTAGGGTACCCGTTTTCTATTTCAGAAAAGTTTCAGCATTATAATACCAACAAATCAAGAGAGGAAGCGTTTGAAATGGCCAAAGGTTTACAAGAAATGGCTGCTGCTAATGAAAAAGAATTGTTGGTTTATTTTTCAATGGCTTTTGGTAATCCTTATGGAGAAGATTATCAAGTAGAGGATGTAAAAATGTGGGCAAAGCGATTCGCGGATATAGGTGTAAAAACCATTAATTTATCGGATACAATTGGAGTGGCTCAAAAAGAAGTCATTACAGAATTGTATAGTACATTGATTCCACAGTATTCAGAAATTGAATTTGGTGCACATTTTCATACCGAATATTTGAATTGGAATGTAAAAGTATATTCGGCTTATGCCGCTGGATGTCGTCGTTTTGATGGAGCGATCAAAGGATTAGGAGGGTGTCCGATGTCTAAAAGTGAAATGGTAGGAAATATGCCAACTGAAAAATTAATTAGTTTTGCGAATCAGCATAAAGAAAAGCATGGACTAAATTTATTTGACTTTGAATCGGCATGGAATGTTGCTTTGCGTACGTTCCGTTTAGTATAAAATGCAAGTAATTGCATATTCTTTTGTTAAAGGAATTGTAAATGTGTTTCACTTTACCAAAAAAAGTTAAATTTGCTCAACGTTACCAACGTTAACATAGCTATTAAAATAAATGAAATTAAAGTATATGAACCTTAAAGCATCAATGATGTTGTTTTTTACAGCATTATTTACTGTAAATGCTGTTGCGCAAACTGCAAAACCTGTGAAATTAGATGGTATTGCCGCAGTTATTGGAGATCAAATCGTTTTAGATTCTGATGTAGAAAGAGATTTTATCTTATCACAACAACAAGGTCTACAAGTTGCCGATAAGTGCGAATTTTTAAATGACATTTTAATGGAAAAAATGTTAATTGATCGTGCAAAGCAAGATACTTTAATTTCTGTAACACAAGACGAAATTACGAGATCTTTAAATGCTCAAATTGAAGATTTTAAACAACGTGGTGGAGGCGAAGAACAAGTCTTAAAATTCTTTGGATTCCGTACAATGGCGGAAATGAAGAATGAGATGAAATTTATCGTAGAAGACAACATCTTTTCTCGTCGTAAACGTGAAGCGTTAGTGGCAGGGTTAGATGCAACTCCTGAGGAAGTTCGTGAATTCTTTGAAAAAAATAAAACGGAATTACCTGATGTAAAGGAGGAAATTACATTGAGCCATATCATCATGTATCCAGAAGTATCAGCGGAAAATGAACAAAAAGTCATAGATGAATTAAAAGGAATCAAGCAAGAAATTGAAGAAGGTTCATCTTTTGCTACCAAAGCGATCTTATATTCAGAAGATCCAGGTTCTGCCAATAATGGAGGTCAATACCTTAAAGTTACGCGTGGGAAAATGGTAAAAGAGTTTGATGCCGTAGCTTTCAATTTAGAAGAAGGTGAAATATCTGATCCATTTAAAACGGAGTTTGGGTACCATATTATTCAATTGGATAAACGTAGAGGGCAAGAATTAGATTTACGTCATATTTTAATTACTCTAAAACCAACAGAAGAGGAATTAAATAAAACGATTGAAAAATTAGATTCGATTCGAATTTTAATCAACGAAGGTAAAATGACTTTCAAAGATGCAGCGATTCGTTTTTCAGATGATAAATACACTAAATATAACGATGGAAATTTAACAAGTCCTCAAACAGGGGAAGATCGTTTTGAGAAAATCAATTTACCTTTAAATGAATTCTCTGCTATTACATCGTTAGGAGAAGGTGAATTATCAAATGTATTCTCTGATGAATATCAAAACAAAAAAGTGGTTCGATTAATGCGCGTAAATAAAATTTATCCAGAACATAAAATTAATTATGAGGATGATTATTACCGTATCAAACAATTTGCAATTCGCTACAAAGAACAAGACGTTTTAGTGGATTGGGTGAAAAAGCAAATTCCTGACGCATTTATAAAGATTGGAGATGAATATAAATCATGTAATTTTCCAATCAACTGGGAACAGAAATAAACTAAATATTAGTATATATTAAAAGCACTTAGTGATCTAAGTGCTTTTTTTATGAATAGTTTTAAATTTTTTCGTGTGTAGGCCAAATTAATCGATCTGTTTCATAACCCAACGCTTCAGCTTTTTGTAAGAATCTTGATTTAATCCCATCTGGAATAGATTTTTGACGTGATAATATCCATAAATAATCCGTGTTTTTTCCGGCAACTAAAGCATATTGATAATGTTCATCTAAGTCGATCACATTATAAGCGGAATACAATGGACCAAAGAAAGAAACTTTAAATTTACCATATCCAGGTTTGGTTTGTTTGGCAATCCCTTTACTTTTTTTCCATTCTTTTTTCTTCTCATCGTATCCTCGGTTAATCACTTGTACCGAACCATCTTCATTCATTAAGTAACGAGCGGTTGTATTGGTTTTGTCCTTTTCCCAATAAAAATCCATTCGAGCAATCTCGTACCATAATCCTAAATATTTATTAATATCAAAATTTGGTACAACTTCGAACGCAATATTCTTATCCGATCGATTTCTGATAAGATAGGCTGCAGCACCAAGCGCTAAACCAGCAAGTGCCATATTTTTATATTTCATAATTCGATAATGTTTTTGTTAAACTATCAATTACTCTACCAATTTGAATGAAATGGTGTGTAATTTATGTTCATCAGTTGGTATAGATTTTATATAAACCTATAAAATTTATTGTTGATTTTCAACTTTTCGGAAAATTTTCCATAAAAAAAGCGTTACAAAAAGTAACGCTTCATTTTATTTCTTTTTGATGGAGATTAATTTAGATGTTTCTTTACAAATTTCGAAAACCATTTCGTAATTTTTAGATTCATCCTTGTAATCGGCTAAATATGTTCGGCAAGGAACACCATTTTTATCCGATTTATCAAAATCAATTTTACTTTTAGAAAATAATTTTTTCTTTAAAAAGGTAGAGTCTAATCCTTCTGTTTCAAAAAACACAGCTGCTTCATTAGTGAATTTTAAATTCTTTGCTGTGGCTTCTTCTAATACACGGGCATTTGGAAAATAGTTACAAGAAAATGCACGTGGACCAAAAGCCATGGCAACAAACACTAATCCGATAGATACACCCATCAAATACTTTAATAATCGTTGTGTGAACGTCATACTATTAATAAATTTATATCGTGAAAGGGTAGATCAAACCAATCGCATATGTTCTTTTTTACAACCCTTCCGTGGTACAAATATACACCATTTCTGACAGTTTTATCAGTTTTAACTACGGATGAAAATCCTCCTTCATTGGCAATCATTAATAAATAGGATAAAAAATAATTGCTGAGTGCTTTTGATGAGGTTCTCGACACCCTTGATGTAATATTAGAAACAGCATAATGTATAACCTCATGTTTTACACGAATCGGATGATCGTGAGTTGTAATTTCTGAGGTCTCAAAACATCCACCTTGATCAATACTTACATCAATAATGACAGCTCCTGGTTTCATTTGTTCTACCATTTGTTCGGTTACCACACAAGGAGTTCTAGTGTCGCCACGAAGGGCACCAATGGCTAAATCACATCTTCTTAATGCTTTTCCTAATTCTTTAGGATCGATTGTTGAAGTAGGGATACGTTGACCGATGTTTTGTTGTAAACGTCTAAGACGTGACAACGAATTATCAAATACACGGACAGAAGCTCCTAGACCAATAGCTGTACGGGTTGCATTTTCAGCAACTGTTCCTGCTCCAAGTATAACGACTTCTGTAGGTCGAACCCCTGTCACACCACCCATTAAAATACCAACACCTCCATTCACTGAAGACATTAATTCAGATCCTACAAGTATAGCGGTTGTACCTGCAATTTCACTTAGTAGACGTAAAACAGGCAATTGGTTTTGTTCATCTTTAATAAATTCAAAACCAACTGCAGTAATACGTTTTTTCGTTAATTCTGTAAAATATTTTTTGTTGAGTGAATTGGTTGGAACGCTAGAGACTAAAAATGCTCCTGGTTTCAACCATTCAATTTCTTCGTCGGTAACAGGACCAACTTTTAGTATGACGGGTTTCTCAAAAATTGATTGGGGGCTGTATACAATCTCAGCACCAGCTTCAGAATATTCGCGATCAGTAAAATTTGCACCTTCTCCTGCGCCAGATTCAATGCTAATTTGATGACCATTATTCACCAATACTTCAACAGCATCGGGAGTCAAAGAAATTCTTTTTTCTTGATTATTGGTTTCCTTTGGAATTCCGATACTGAATCGTTCCTTCTTACGTGGGATTTCTAAACACTCCGGTTGAGGAATTAAATCCTCATGAGTAAAAGGGGTAAATATAGGCTGATCTTCCATGCAATGATTGGCTTATTTTAAAGTTAAATAACGAATTCCGTCACGATTTTCAATGGTAATAATATGATGTTCTTCTGGAATCAAATTTTCAACGCGTGATGGCCATTCCATCAAGCAATATGCATTTGAATAAAAATAGTCTTCGATCCCAAAGTCTAAAGCTTCTTCTTCATCATTTAAACGATAAAAGTCAAAATGATATACTTTTCCTTTTTCTGTATCATATTCATTTACAATTGAAAATGTTGGACTAGAGATATCGTCATCTGTTCCTAATAATTTTACAAATTCTTTAATGAATGTCGTTTTTCCAGCTCCCATTTCTCCTTCAAAACAGATTAGTTTATACTCTAATTGTTTTAAAATTTCTCCCGCTACTTCCGGAATTTGATCTAAACCATTAATTTGATATTCCATTTTATTTTTTAGGTGTTAATACAACCAGTGGGATAATCATTTCTTCTAAAGAAATTCCACCATGTTGATACGTATCTTTATAATAATTTACAAAATGATTGTAATTCTTAGGATACGTTAAAAATAAGTTTTCTTTTGCAAAGATATATTTAGATGTCACATTAACCTTAGGTAAAAAGAATTTTTCTGGTTGATCAATAGCAAAAACATCTTTTGGATCATATTGCAATTGACGTCCTAATTTATAACGTAGGTTGGTACTTGATTCTTTGTCCCCAATTACTTTAGTTGGTTCTTTAACGTAAATTGTTCCATGATCTGTGGTAACAATGATTTTAATCCCTTCTGCCGCAGATTTTTTTACAATATCCATCAAGTAAGAGTTTTCGAACCAATGTTTGGTTATTGAACGATAGGTTTTATCATCACGAATGATTTCACTCACAATGCGATTATCCGTTTTAGCATGCGATAAAATATCGATAAAATTATAGACAATCACATTTAAGTCATTGTTTTTATAATTGTTAAAATCATCTGCGATTTTTTTCTCAAAATCAGAATTTAAAATCTTAAAGTAATTGAAATTTCGGTCACCTAATCCTAATTTTTTTAATTGTAATCCAAGTAATTCCTTTTCATACATGTTTTTATTTCCTTCATCGGTGTCATTTAACCAGAATTCTGGATATTTTTTTTCAATCTCTAACGGCATCATTCCTGCAAAGAATGAATTTCGAGCATATTGAGTAGCGGATGGTAAAATACTATAGTATAGATTTTCTTTTTCTTGATTATAATATTTATGAAAAAGGGGCTCGATGGTTTTCCATTGATCAAATCGTAAATTATCCACAAGAATTAATAAAACTTTTTCGTTAGGTGTAACTTGTGGTTTGACCAATTGTTGGAAGACATTATGGGATAGGATAGGGGCATCCTCTTGATCATGAAGCCAATCTTCATAATTTTTTTCAATGAATTTGAAAAAAGCGGCGTTGGCATCTTTTTTTTGATTTTCGATGATATCGACTAATCCTTTGTCTTCGATATTCTCCAATTCCAATTCCCAATGCACTAATTTTTTGTACACTTCTTGCCAATCTTCGAAATCACGCGCATTCATAATATCCATGGCAATGGTTCTAAATTCTTGTTGGTAATTGATTACCGTTTTCTCAGAAATGATTTTAGAACTATCTAAGATTTTTTTAAGACTTAGAAGGATTTGATTAGGATTAACAGGTTTGATTAAATAATCGGCAATGTGTTTCCCAATCGCATCTTCCATAATATGCTCTTCTTCCGACTTTGTTACCATAATTAAAGGTAAATTTGGTCGAATTTCCTTGATTTTTGGTAAAGCATCTAAGCCACTCATACCTGGCATATTTTCATCAATCAATACTGCGTCATAGTTGTCATTGTCAATCATTTCTATGGCGTCTGTAGCATTATTTGAAGTATACGTTTCGTATCCTTTTTTTTCGAGAAATAATAAGTGAGGTTTTAAAAAGTCGATTTCATCATCGACCCATAATATTTTTATTGGCATACAATTAATTGTTATGTTATCAAGTGTTCTTTCTGATTCACTCAAATATAGATAAATTCATTTCAAAACGTTTCAAAATACTTTGTTAAGGTTTTCAGTATAAAGTATCAAATTTTTACCGTTGATTGTGTTATCTTTGTACTAAATATCGCTATAAACTTCGAGAATGAAGAAAAAGTTTAAAATAATAAACGATCCTGTTCATGGAATTATTACAATTCCAAATGCATTAATTTATTCTATTATTCAGCATCGTTATTTTCAGCGACTACGTAAAATTTCTCAAAACGGTTTAACGGAATTGGTTTATCCCGGAGCCAAACATTCTCGATTTAACCATGCATTAGGTTGCATGCATCTGATGCAAAAATCCATTGAAGTTTTAAAAGAAAAAGGTGTTGAAATATCTGCAGAGGAAGAAAAAGGAGCGTATGTTGCGATATTACTTCACGATTTAGGTCATGGCCCATTTTCTCACTCGTTGGAATATTCAATTATTGACGGTTCACATCATGAAGAAATTTCTTTGCAAATGATGGAAGAGTTAAACCGTGAATTTAATGGAGAACTAACATTAGCCATCTCTATTTTTACGGGGCAATACCCTCGAAAATTTTTGAGCCAGTTGGTGTCCAGTCAGTTGGATGTAGATCGTTTGGATTATCTTAAACGGGATAGTTTTTTTACAGGAGTTGTAGAAGGGAATATTAATCCTGAACGCATCATTTCGATGATGAATGTAAAGAATAATGAGTTAGTTATTGATGCTAAAGGAATATCTTCAGTTGAAAAATTTTTAATGGCAAGAATATTCATGTATAATAATGTGTATCTTCATAAAACGTCATTTTCAGCAGAGAACTATTTAATTCAAGTCCTACGAAGAGCAAAAGAACTTACACGTCAAGGAGAAGATTTATTCGCAACTTCAGCATTCAAATATTTTCTGGAAGGAAAAGAATCAGGAAAGTTATCGAAGCATGGATTGGAATTATTTGCTCAACTGGATGATTCGGATGTATTGAGTGCGATTAAGGAATGGCAATTTCATCAAGATATCATTTTATCCACTTTAGCACAAGCCATTGTTGAACGAAGATTACCAAAATCTGAAGTCAAAATTCAAAAAAATCCTGAAACTAAAATTAGAAAAGAGGAAGAACGAATCAAAAAACTTTTAGGGATTGATGATGCCAGTTATTTTGTGCAACAATCTGAAATTAAGATCACTCCATATCAAACGGATAAACATCCCATTCTTATCGCTTTCAAAAATGGAAATGTAGAAGAAATTGTGGATGTTCCTCAAAGTATTCTACGCGAGGTTTTAAAACAACCCATTATAAAGTATCATTACCATACAATTAAAGTGAAATAAAGATTGACAAAATTGTTAATTTTAGAAATAAAGTGATGAAGAATTTAATAAAAATAACTACTTTTGCGGACTATGAAATTTAAAGCAGCAGAAATTGCGAAATTACTTAATGGGTCTGTAAAAGGAGATGAAAATGCAGAGATTTGGACACTTTCAAAAATTGAAGAAGGTGCTGAAGGAAGTATTTCGTTTCTAGCTAATCCAAAGTATGAAGAATATATTTACACGACAAAATCGTCCGTTGTAATTGTAAACAAAAGTTTTGTACCATCACAACCAATTCAAGCGAATTTAATCGTTGTTGATGATGCATACCATGCTTTCACTATTTTATTAAATCATTACAACACCATAAAAAATAATAAGACAGGTATTGAAGAATTTGCACGTATTTCAGAAACAGCTCAATTAGGAGAATCTGTTTATGTGGGAAGTTTTTCTTATCTTGCTTCGAATGTGAAGTTAGGGAATAATGTGAAAATTTATCCTAATTGTACAATTGGAGAAAATGTTGTTATTGGTGATAATACAGTTATACACTCGGGTTCACAAGTTTATGAAGGTTGTGAAATAGGTGCAAATTGTATTATTCACTCTAATGTTGTCATTGGTTCAGATGGGTTTGGTTTTGCGCCAAAGGCTGATGGAACTTATGATAAAATTCCACAAATTGGAAATGTAATCATTGAAGATGATGTTGAAATTGGATCGGGATCTACGATTGATAGAGCTACAATGGGATCAACGATTATTCGTAAAGGAGCAAAATTAGACAATCAAATTCAGATTGCGCACAATGTGCAAGTTGGTGAAAATACAGTGATTGCTTCTCAAACAGGAATTGCAGGATCAACTAAAATTGGACGTAATTGTATGATTGGAGGACAAGTTGGTATTGTTGGACACATTAAAATTGGTGACTTTGTTCAAATTCAAGCACAATCGGGTGTCAATTCGGATGTGAAAGACGGTCAACAGCTTTATGGGTCACCAGCAATCAATGCGGTAGATTTCAGAAAATCATACGTTCATTTCCGTAAGTTTCCAGCGATTGTGAAACGAATTGATCAGTTAGAAAAAGAAAACAAACAAAAGTAAAAGTTAATGTCTGATAAGCAAAAAACTTTAGCGAAAGAAGCTGTCCTTTCTGGGGTCGGACTTCATACGGGGAATAATGTAACATTAACATTTAAACCTGCAGAGCCTGATACAGGTTTTGTATTTGTAAGAACAGACTTAGAAGGGAATCCTCAAGTAGAAGCAGATGCACAATATGTTGTAAGCACTGCTCGAGGTACAACTTTAGAGAAGAAAGGGGTAAAAGTTCATACAACAGAACACGTCTTAGCGGCTCTTGTTGGAATGGATATTGACAACTGTTTCATCGAAATCGATAATGCTGAACCACCAATTATGGATGGGTCATCGAAATATTTTGTAGAAGCGATTGAAAATGCTGGTATAGTCGAGCAAGATAAAGATCGTGAATATTTCAAAATTAAAGAAATTGTTACTTATGTAGATCCTGAGACAGGGTCTGAAATAACGGCAATTCCGTCTGATGAGTATCAAATTACTGCAATGGTTGATTTTGGGACTAAAGTCTTAGGAACACAAAATGCAACTTTATCGTCTATGAAAGATTTCAAAAAAGATATCTCTCAAGCCCGTACATTTTGTTTCTTACACGAGTTAGAGCAATTGTTAGCCGCAGGACTAGTTAAAGGTGGTGATTTAGATAATGCGATTGTTTATGTGGACAAAGAAATTACTCCAGAAACAAAAGAACGTTTATGTAAAGCGTTTAATCGTGAAGATGTAGCCATTCGTCCTAATGGTATTTTAGACCATTTAACGTTGCATTACCCAAATGAAGCAGCACGTCATAAATTATTGGATGTTGTAGGAGATTTAGCTTTAATTGGAAAAAAATTAAAAGCAAAAATTATTGCAACAAAACCTGGGCATCAGACTAATACAAATTTTGCAAAAAAATTAAGCAAACAAATCAAATTAGCACAACGTAATAAAGTGCCTGAATTTGATCTAACTGCTGATCCGGTATACGATATCAATGATATCATCAAATTATTACCTCATAGACCTCCATTTTTATTAATTGATAAAGTAATTTCTAAAACAGCGACTGAATTAATCGGGGTGAAAAATGTAACCATGAACGAACCTTTCTTCGTGGGACATTTTCCAAAAGAACCTGTTATGCCTGGAGTGTTACAAATAGAAGCTATGGCTCAATTGGGTGGTTTATTAATCTTAGGAGAGTTAGAAAATCCACAGGATTATTCAACATACTTCATGAAGATTGAAAATGCTAAGTTTAAACGTAAAGTAGTGCCAGGAGACACTTTAGTGTTTAAACTGGAGTTATTAGAGCCAATCAGAAGAGGAATTGTACATATGCAAGGGTATGGCTATGTAAACAATACAATTGCTGTAGAAGCAGAAATGATGGCTGTTATTACTAAAGAATAATTAAGAAATGGAAATTGTAAATTATCCGATGGCTTATGTACATCCAAATGCAAAAATTGGTGACAATGTAACAATAAGCCCATTCTCGACAATTATGGATGATGTTGAAATCGGCGATGGAACATGGATTGGTCCAAACGTAACGATTATGGAAGGTTCGAGAATTGGAAAAAATTGTAAAATTTATCCAGGAACAGTAATTTCGGGAGAGCCTCAAGATTTAAAATACGAAGGGGAAAAAACGTTAACTTTTATTGGTGACAACACGACGATTCGTGAATGTGTTACTGTGAATAAGGGGACGAAAGCATTAGGATATACAAAAATTGGGAACAACTGTTTAATTATGGCAACGGCTCATATTGCACACGATTGTGTGGTTGGGAATAATGTTGTTATTGTAAATGGTTGTGGTTTAGCTGGGCACATAGAAATTGGAGATAATGCATTTATTGGAGGAATGAGTGCTGTACACCAATTTACTAAAATTGGAGAACACTCTTTTATTGCCGGAGCTACACAGGTTCGTAAAGATGTACCACCATATGTTAAAGCTGCTAAAAATCCAGTTGCTTACGCAGGTGTTAATGCCATTGGTTTACGTAGAAAAGGATTTTCATCAGAAGAAATCTACGAAATTCAAGGGATGTACAGAATCCTATACCAACAAAAAAATAATGTCTCACAAGCAACTGAGCAAATCTTAGAGAAATTTCAACCATCAGTTCATCGTGATAAAATCATTGAATTTATCAATACGAGTGAACGTGGTGTAATGAAAGGTTATAGCTCAGGATCATAAACTTATAAAACTCAAACTTAAATGGCAACAACTGCTGATATCAGAAAAGGTTTATGTATCATTTTTAACAACGATACATACAAGATTATCGAGTTCTTACACGTTAAACCAGGGAAAGGTCCTGCTTTCGTAAGAACAAAATTAAAATCGTTAACTACAGGTAAAGTTTTAGATAATACTTTCTCTGCTGGTCACAAAATTGATGAAGTACGTGTAGAAACGCGTAACTACCAATATTTATACGAAGATGATAATGGTTTCCACTTCATGAATAATGACGATTTCTCTCAAGTTTATTTAAACAAAGACTTAATCGAAAACTCACAATTCATGAAAGCTGGTGATGAGGTGAAAATCTTATTCCGTGCTTCTGACGAAACTGCTTTAGCTGCTGAATTACCAAATACAGTTGTGTTAGAAATTACTTACACTGAGCCAGGTTTAAAAGGTGATACTGCAACTAATGCAACTAAACCTGCAACAACAGAAACAGGAGCTGAAATTCGTGTTCCTTTATTCATTAACGAAGGTGATAAAGTTAAAATCAACACTGAAGACGGTTCTTACGTAGAGCGTGTAAAAGAATAATTGATTGATCAATCAATATATTATATAGCCATCATTTTTGATGGCTTTTTTTATTCTGAAAAATGTATACTAAAACCTTAAGATTTTAGTTCAACATATAGGCTAATTCTATATGTTTATATGAGAAAATCTTTTATAAAATCGACATTTAAATTTTTATTAAAATTCAGCTTATTTTTAATATTAGTTGTATTTGCTTTAATTTGGTTGAGTAATTATCGCATTAATGCTACAACCTCTGAATATGTATCCGATGATTATAAAGATTTACCTTCTATAAAAGTTGGGGTAGTGTTGGGTACAAGCCCCAAGTTGGCTAATGGGTATTCAAATTATTATTTTACTTATCGAATTGAAGCAGCTGAAAGATTATATCATTCCGGAAAAGTGACCCATTTTATTGTTAGTGGTGATCACGGACGAAAGGATTACAACGAGCCGGATTATATGAAACAAGTCTTAGTGGAAAAGGGGATTCCATCTAATCGTATTTATGTAGATTATGCCGGCTTTAGAACATTAGATTCGATGGTGAGAGCAAAAGAAATTTTTGGGCAGAACAAGTTTATTGTTATTTCACAAAGGTTTCATAATCAACGTGCAATTTTCATTGCGCGTCAATATGGGATAGAAGCATATGGTTATAATGCCACTGATGTTAATATTAGAGGTGGAATGAAAACTCGTATTCGTGAATATTTTGCGAGAACAAAAGTTTTTGTTGATTAAATTTTAGACGTAAAGCCACGATTTTTAGGAGAAAAAATTGAGATTTTATAGCCATCGAAAATTGATATAAAAATATATATTTACTGAGGTTAGTATATTTCAAATATGGTCATTTTTGTTTGTCCATATATAGTTTTTTTTATTTTTAGAATTATATTTCATATCTGAATTATTATAATCATCTTACGATTAAATCCTATGAAAATCCTCATTTTTACTCTACAATTTATTTTTTTAAGTTGTTAGCCTTGAAATAATTTTTAAAAAATATAACCCGAAAAACGAATTTCCGGGTTAGAATATTTAGAGTAAACACTTATTTTATACTCGAAAAATAAGCTCTTAAAATACTATCATTTGCAGCGTTTTTCGTGTCAATTTCTAAAATTTTGGGGCGATCACTTTCGGCATAGAAATTAGCATAAGCATTTTCTAAATCACTCAAATTTGAAACGATTTGATGTTCGAAGTTGAACATTTTTGCTAAATGCTCGGCTGTTAAATGATGTTTTGTTTCAAAATAATCTTCAACCAAGTCTGTTTCTGATGGTCCAGGAATAAATTTAAAAATATTCCCACCGCCATTATTGATTAAGATAATTCTGAAATTCTTCGGCATATTTACATTCCATAAGGCATTTGAATCATAGAAAAATGAAATATCACCCGTAATCATAACTGTATTTTCTCCAGATGCGATACAAGCTCCAATTGCCGTAGAAGTAGAGCCATCAATACCGCTTGTTCCGCGATTACAGAACACAGGATTTGATTCGTTGTGATCAAATAATAATCCATAACGGATCACTGTGGAGTTTCCATATTGAATTTGCCAATTTTCAGGATAATTCTTGATGATTGAGTCAAATGCTTTTAAATCGGAGAAAGGAATCATTTGGATGTATGCATCATGTTTTTTCTCGTTATTTACACGAATTGTATTCCATTTCTCGAAGTAATCGGATTCCTTTGGATTCACAAAACCAATTAATTGTTCTAAGAAAAATTCTGGTTTTGTCTCAATTTTATCCGTCAAAACTTGATACGTATCCGGTTGCCAATATTCATCTAAATGCCAATGTTGCTCTGCTTTGTGCTCACGTAAAAAACGTTTGACTTTTTTCGAAACAATATTTTGTCCAATCGTTAATAAAATTTCAGGTTTTAAATCTTCCAATTCTTCATCAGGATAAGGAAAAATTACTTGATCAATTTTATTAAAAAATCTTGGATGATGAATATTCGAAGTGACTTCATTTAGAATGACAACCGAGTCATCTTGGGCTAATTGAATCAACAATTCGTTTAATGCTTTACTTGGACTGTGCATTCCAACTAGCACCAATTTTTTCGATGAAGAATTCCAACGACGCATATAATCAAATACATCAATTTCTGGATATTGTTTTTCGTCAATGGTTATGTTATCTATGACAATATCGGGTGTTGTCACATAATCGTATAACGGTTCAGAGAATGGCATATTGATATGGATAGGAGCCGATTTATGAATACAATCGGTTAATGCATATTTAGTCAATAACATATTGCGTGTTAAATCATCTGTTTCTTCACTTTCAGACAACTGAACATTATGAACGCTATGTTTCTCGAATAAGTCTTTTTGACGAATGGTTTGTCCATCAAAATTATCTACCAAATGTTCTGGTCGATCAGCCGAAAGAACAATTAAAGGTACGTTTTGAAAAAATGCTTCCGTTACAGCAGGGTAGTAGTTCGCAGTAGCTGATCCTGATGTACAACAAACGACAACAGGTTTTTTGATCTGTTGTGCCATCCCAAGCGCAACAAAACCAGCTGAACGTTCATCTACAACACTATATGTTTTGAATCGATTATCGTTTGCAAATTGCATGGTTAATGCACCATTACGAGAGCCTGGAGAAAGTACAATATGATCAATTCCAAACGCTAATAAAGTTTCTGCAATTAATTGTACATTCAGTTTATTTGATATTTTTCTCAAGGTAAAAAGTCTTTAAATAAAAAAGGTTTTGAATAGCAAATGTACTAAACAAAACCCTTTATAAATATGATATTTTTAAGATATTAAGTATGCATTCCTCCGTCTACACTTAATACTTGACCTGTTACATAACTTGATAAATCAGAGGCTAAATATAAACAAGCGTTGGCTACATCTTCTGGTTGACCTCCACGTTTTAATGGAATACCTGCACGCCATTCTTCAACGACTTTAGGATCTAAAACTTCAGTCATTTCAGTTTCAATAAATCCTGGTGCAATGGCATTGCAACGAATATTACGAGAACCTAATTCTAAAGCAACCGATTTTGTAAATCCAATTAGACCTGCTTTAGAAGCCGCATAATTTGCTTGTCCTGCATTTCCTGTAATTCCCACAATTGATGACATGTTCACGATTGATCCTGAACGTTGTTTCATCATTGGTTTGATTACAGCTTTTGTTAAATTGAATGCAGAATTTAAGTTGGTTTGAATTACTTTTTCAAAATCATCTGAAGACATTCTCATTAAAAGTCCATCTTTTGTAATCCCTGCATTATTAATTACAATATCAATTTGTCCAAATTCAGCTAAAACATCTTCCACTAATTTTTGAGCAGCATCATAGTCTGAAGCGTCCGATTGATACCCTTTTACTTTTCCGTATTGTCCTAACTCAGCTTCTAAAGCTTGTGCTTTTTCTACTGAAGATGCATATGTAAAAACAACGTTCGCACCATTTTTTACAAAAACTTCAGCAATGCTTTTTCCAATACCACGTGTAGCACCAGTAATAATTGCAGTTTTTCCTTGTAATAAGTTCATATAATAAGATCTTTAGAGGTGTCAAAAATACAATAATTTTTATATAAACCTTAAGGAAAGAAATGAATGTGGATTTCTTAAAATTTAATTTTTAAGAAAATTTGGTATTAAGGTTGTAATTATCTCACTATAAACAAAATTATTATGAAAAAATTATTGAAGTTCTTTTTAGTAACATTTTTTGCACTATTTGTATTTGCTGCATGTTCTGATGATGATGATCCTGTAGATAATGATTTATTTGTGGGAACTTATACAGGAACTGTAGGGTATACCGATGCTAATACAACGATTAATGCAGATGGAAACGTTCGTGTGGTGAAAGTAGGAAATAAGTATAATTTTATTTTCTCGAATAGTATTCCGAATATTACAGGAGTAGAATTTAGAAGAGAAGATGCGAATTACAGCATTAATGTCGATGGATCAGATTTATCTTATATCCGTATTAATGCAAATGATTTAAAAATTTTCTACGTTGTAGATGGGAAAACGTGGACAGCAAATGCGTCCAGATAATTCAAGTAATAGAAAAAAACTCGACCATTTGGTCGAGTTTTTTTTATGATATAGATTAGATATTAAAAGCTTGTTTAACTTGCTCTACAAAATCTAATTTTTCCCAAGTGAATAATTCAACTTCCACTTCAACAACATCGATTCCATTCGCAGATTCAAAACGTTTTGTTACTGTTTCTGGTTGACGTCCTAAGTGTCCGTAAGATGCTGTTTCTTGGTAAATAGGATTTCTTAATTTTAAACGAGTTTCAATAGCATAAGGACGCATATCGAAAATGTTTGAAACAATCTTAGAAATTTCACCATCAGTCATCTCTACTTTAGCTGTACCTTTTGTATCCACTAATAAAGAAACTGGAGCCGCAACACCAATAGCATAAGATACTTGTACTAACACTTCATCAGCAACACCAGCCGCAACTAAGTTTTTTGCAATGTGACGAGCAGCATATGCAGCAGAACGGTCTACTTTTGATGGATCTTTTCCAGAGAAAGCACCACCACCATGTGCACCTTTACCACCGTAAGTATCAACAATAATTTTACGACCAGTTAATCCTGTATCTCCGTGAGGTCCTCCAATGACGAATTTTCCTGTTGGGTTGATGTGATACGTAATGTTTTCATCAAATAATTCACGAATATGAACAGGTAATTGAGCTTTAACACGAGGAATCAAAATGTTAATTAAATCATTTTGGATTTTATCTTGCATTGCTTGTTCGTTCGCAAAATCATCATGTTGCGTAGAAATAACGATTGTATCGATACGAACAGGCTTGTTGTTATCATCATACTCAATAGTAACCTGAGATTTTGCATCTGGTCGTAAGTATGGTAATAAATCGTTTTCGTGTTTACGAATATAAGCTAGCTCTTTCAAGATACGGTGAGATAAATCTAACGCCAATGGCATATAGTTATCCGTTTCATTCGTTGCATAACCGAACATCATACCTTGGTCACCTGCACCTTGTTCTTCTTCAGAAGTACGTTCTACACCTTGGTTGATATCTGGAGACTGTTCATGAATTGCTGATAAGATTCCACAAGAATTTGCATCGAACATATATTCGCTTTTTGTGTAACCGATTTCTTTAATCGTATCACGTGCTACTTTCTGTAAATCGATATAGGCTTTTGATTTTACTTCTCCGGCTAAAACGACTTGACCTGTAGTTACTAATGTTTCACAAGCAACTTTACTTTGAGGGTCAAAAGCAATAAAATGATCTAATAATCCGTCAGAAATTTGGTCAGCAATTTTATCTGGATGTCCTTCAGATACAGACTCTGATGTAAATAAATATGACATTTAACTAATATTTTTTATTTGAAAAATAGAGAGAATGCAGCAACTGAAGTTTCCTGGTTTAGCATTTGTTTAATGAGGTTGCAATCAGTCAAATCATTCCTCTCGATAATTTGTGGGTTCAAATATACGATACCTAGCCGAATCTAAAAACTTTTCAACTTACAAAATCGGCATTTTGAAAATATTTTACTATTAATAATCTAGTGAACTAATAGACAAAAGAATTTTTTGTATTATGCTTTTTTTTAGAAAAATATTCATGGTGCTGACATGGCTATTTTAGAAATCTGATCAAATTTACTCTTGAATAATTTATTTATAGAAAATAATTCTATAATGTAGCTTAAAAAAGTAAATATTTTAACATTGAATCTTGGAAAATCTATTTAAATTAGAAAAAAATTATTTACTCCTATTATGAAAATTGATGAATTAGATCAACTCTTATTAATGCATTTACAGCAAAACAGTAAGATTACGTATAAAGAATTATCCGATAAATTAAATCTTTCTTCTACAGCAATTCATGAGCGCATAAAGAAATTAGAAAAATCGGGTGTAATTAATAAATATGTAGCATTAGTAAATAGAAGGTTGATCAATAAAGAATTATTGGTATTTAGCCATATCAAATTAAGTCAACATTCACATGATAATATTAATTCGTTTGAATCTGAAATTAAAAATTTAAAAGAAGTCCAAGCTTGTTTCCATGTTAGTGGTGATTATGATTATATCGTAAAAATGGCGTTCGAAAGCATGGATGAGTATCGAGATTTTATGGTGAATAAATTAACGACGATTAAAGGTATTGGCAGTACACATAGTACGTTTGTGATTGGAGATATTAAAGATGAAACATCATATCAATTAATATAAAAATGAAAGAGACAGCAATATTTGGAGCAGGATGTTTTTGGTGTGTAGAGGGAGTGTATAATCTTCTTCAAGGTGTAGAACTAGCAACATCTGGTTATTCAGGTGGTACAACAGAAAATCCAACATATAAAGAAGTTTGTACAGGTGAAACGAATCATGCAGAGGTGGTAAAAATTGATTTTGATCCATCAGTCATAAGCTATGATGAATTATTAGATGCTTTCTGGACTGTACATGATCCGACGAGTTTAAATCGTCAAGGGGAGGATGTAGGTACGCAATACCGTTCTGTCATTTATTATTTAAATGAAGAGCAAAAAGCAAAAGCTGAGGCTGCAAAAGCCAAATTGGATGCTTCTGGTTATTATGACAAACCTATTGTAACTACGATTGAACCGTTTGATGTATTTTATCCAGCTGAAGACTATCATCAAGGTTATTATAATGAAAATCCAAATCAACCATATTGCTCAGGAGTGGTAGGACCTAAAATTCAAAAATTTAGAGCAAGATTTGCAGATAAATTAAAATAAATTATAGATGAGAATTATTTTGGTATAGTTCTTGTTTGTAATAAATTACAAACCAACCAACCAAACCAACCGTAGGCGAAAGGGGGCTCTTCATAAACGTAAGAACTACTTTCGCCTTTTTTAATTATTTTTCCAGAAGTAACTAGTGAAAAGGATAAGAATTGTAAATAATTCTAAACGACCTAATACCATCAATGAGCATAAAAGAAATTTAGCTGTATCTGTGATATCATTGATTGAATTTCCTGGACCATATTCTCCTAAAGCATTTCCTACATTTCCTAATGTTGATGCAGTAATTGTCAATGAAGTTAAAATATCGTGTAAACTCATCGTGACACCATAATTGAATAAGGCAAATAGAATGGAACTTGCAATCCAAATAAACATATACATGACAAAGAAAGCCATAACATGGAATACAACACTTTGTTGTAATGATTTACCATTATATCGAACTGGTATAATCGCATTAGGATGTAAAATTCGTTTAAATTCGGCAAAACAGTTTTTAATTAAGATAACATGACGAATCACTGTAATTCCTCCCGAAGTTGAACCTGCAGAACCACCAATAAAAAATAATGCAAAAAACATTAGAGAGGTAATGCTCAGCCAACTGGTGTAATCTTCAATATAAAATGCAGTGGTTGAAACAATCGAAGTAACATGGAATAATGCCATACGAAAAGAATGTTCAGCCCCTAATAAATTATATGTAGATAATCCATTATTAGGATAGACAAATAAGAATAGTGCTGTAAATATTAGCACGGTGATTAAACCGATTAGACCAATGTACCATCGGAATTCTTCATTGTTCCAAACTTTTTTAAACTGACCTTTAATCAATAAATAAATTAAAGCAAAATTAGCCCCACCAATAAACATTAAGATTATCAAAATGTATTGGACGGCAATATTACTATCCCAATAAGCAACTCCCATATTTTTGGTGGAGAATCCACCCGTCGAAATTGCACTCATGGAATGATTGGTGGCATCAAACCAATTCATACCTGAGAAATAGAGTAAGATGGTAAATATTAATGTTAGTACCACATATAATATCCAAAGATTCTTCGCTGTATCGGTAATTCGTGGATGAATTTTATCGGTATATATTCCTGGTGCTTCTGCTAAAAATAATTGTCGCCCACCAATTCCTAGAAATGGTAAAATCGCAATCGTTAATACAATAATTCCCATTCCACCAATCCAATTGGTTGTACTACGCCAGAATAAAATACTTTTTGGTAAATTTTGTGGATCATCAAAAATTGATGTACCTGTGGCGGTATATCCCGATACAGTTTCGTAAAATATATTCGTGAAATTAAATTCGTTATTGATTAAATCTTCTGCCGGTAAATAAAAATAAGCAGCAAAATAGGGAATACACCCCGAAAGAATTAAAAATAACCACCCCACAAAAACTACAATATAACCTTCACGTTTGGAAACATGTTTTCTTCCTTCTCGGGTAAAATAGACCATTAAGAATCCAATAAGACCGATAACAGTTCCTGAAATTAGAAAAGAATAGGTAAGGGTATCGCCAAAATAAATGCTGACCAACATACTGAAGTACATAAATAAAGCATTTAAAAGTAATAATACGCCAGAAAGGTTAAGGATTACTTTATAATTGAGCGATTTCATTATTTGAAAAATTTGGTCACTTTTGAAATTAAATTGGCTTGACTAAAAACGACAACACGATCTAATGGCTCTAATACAAAGTCTTTGGTTGGTATCCAACCTTCATTTCTTCGTACAATACCCGCAATTACTGCATCTTTAGAGTATGGGAAATCCGAAATTTTCTTATAGGCAGCATCCGAATCTTCATGAATTTTAAATTCTAAAACCTCTGCATCTAAATCTGAAATTCCAGTGACATCCATAACTTGACCTTGACGAATATATCGGAAAATACTGTCAGCCGATAATAATTTTTTATTGATAAATGCATTAATCCCTACTTCTTGAGAAAGATGGATATAATCAATATTTTCGACCAGAGCAATTGTTTTTTTAACCCCTTTGGAACGAGCTAATAAACAAGACATGATATTGGTTTCTGAGCTTCCTGTAACTGCTATAAAAGCGTCAGAATCTGAAATTCCTTCTTCTACCAATAATTCTCCATCACGTCCATCACCGTTAATGATAAGAATATCGCTTAAATCATCAGCAAGATCAAAAGCCTTTTCTCGATTAATTTCAATTAATTTTACATTATGTTTGTTTTCGTTTAAGATTTTAGAAGTTTTTATTCCAATGCTTCCTCCACCTAAAATGATAATATTTTTAAAGTATTCTTGCTTTTTCCCAAGGATCTTATAGATTTCAATGATTCCGGTCTTTCGGACAATAAAATAAATTTGATCGCCTAATTGAAATTCGGTATCATCTTCAGGGATAATGGTATAGTATTCTCCACGTTCATTGCTGCGGATAATTGCAATAGGCATGAATAAATTTTCAAAACCGCCTTTCGAGGTCAGATACATGTCTTTGTATCGTTTCCCTATAATTTTAGCATCACGATCCAAAACTGTACCGACTAAAAACAATTGTCCATTAGCAAATGAATGCATTGTATTGAAAGCCGATTGTTGAATAAGGGAATAAATTTCACTTGCAGCCAATTGTTCAGGAGAAATAATGGCATCAATACCTAAACTTCTTACCCATAATTGATTATCACGATGCAAAAATTCAGGATTAGAAATACGTGCGACCGTCTTTTTAGCCCCCATTTTTTTTGCAATCATGGCGCTGGTAAGATTTGTATTCTGTAATTGGGTTACAGTAATAAACATATCTGCCTCATCGGCTTTAATTTCTTTTAAAGCGCTAAACGAAGTAATATCTCCGCGGAAAGCCATTACATCAAGGTTGTTTTCGATAAATGCTAATTTATCTTTATCCATATCAACGATGATGATATCATTTAATTCATTGGATAATAACTTGGCTAAGTGGAAACCAACTTCCCCAGCGCCTCCGATAATTATTTTCATTCTGTGAAGCAGAAATTAATAGATTCGATTATTTTGATGAGGTTTCTTTTTGTCCCATCAACATTAAGAATGATTTCAAGAAATCATCCAAATCACCATTCATAACAGCATCCACATTTCCTGTTTCATGCCCTGTACGAACGTCTTTCACTAATTTATAAGGATGCATTACGTAATTACGAATTTGTGATCCCCATTCAATTTTCATTTTGTTGGCTTCAATCTCATTACGAGCAGCCATTTTCTTTTCAAGCTCAATTTTGTATAACTCCGATTTTAACATTTCCATGGCACGTTCACGGTTAGCAAGCTGAGAACGCTCCACTTGACATACAACAACAATCCCTGTTGGTTTATGAGTTAATTGAACTTTAGTTTCTACTTTGTTGACATTTTGACCTCCGGCACCTCCCGAACGAGAAGTTTGTAATTCGATATCTGATGGATTAATTTGAATATCAATGGTATCATCAACGATTGGAGAAACATACACAGAAACGAAAGATGTATGACGTTTCGCATTGGAATCAAAAGGAGAGATACGAACCAAACGATGAACCCCATTTTCACCTTTTAAGTATCCAAAGGCATATTCACCATCAATTTCTAAAGTTACTGTTTTAACACCTGCAACATCACCATCTTGATAGTTTAATTCTTTTACTTTATATCCATGTTTTTCAGCCCACATTAAGTACATACGCATTAACATACTTGCCCAATCACATGATTCTGTACCTCCGGCACCCGCAGTAATTTGTAATACAGCTCCTAAATTGTCTCCTTCCTCAGAAAGCATGTTTTTAAATTCGGTAGCTTCGATTAAATCCAATGCAATTTTGTATTGTTCATCAACCTCTTCATCTGTTATATCACCTTCTTTATTGAATTCGACTAGAACTTCAAGATCATTTACGGCTGAAGCAATACTATGGTATTCATCAACCCATTTCTTTTTTCCTCGAAGTATACGCATAAAAGCTTCTGCTTCTTTTGGATTGTTCCAAAATTCAGGAGATGCAGCAGTTTCTTCTTCATTCTGAATTTCGATTTCTTTTTGTTCGATTTCTAAATAAGTATGTAATTCAGCAGTGCGCTGTTGTAAGTCTTTTAATAAATCTGTATTAAACATAATAAGAATATTTTAAGCGTTAGTAGGATGGATTATATGATCTTCCGTACCATCCCACGATAAGAATTTATACGTGATAAAATCCTCTAATTGTAATTCATGTCCTTTAATTGCAAAGAATGAATCATCCCATTCATCATCTTCATATGCTACAACCCAAAACATTTCATTAGAAACGATACCTCCAATGATATAGATTAATTCTTCTACTGAATCGACAGCATATGTTGTGAATGCATGTGTCGCTCTAATCCAAATTTGATCATCTTCTGAAGTTTGGATAAATAAATTTCCTAATGCGGAAGGATTATCATTTTCTAATTCAAATTCAAGTAATTCAGTGTCTTGCTTATTTAAACCTTCTAATTGAGGAAAAATTGCAATTATCTGATGGTATATTTCTGTTGAGAATTGATTCATACGTTGATAAAATAAGGTGGCAAATGTATTGCATTTTGCTCAATTTACATGAAACGAACTCTATATTTCCACTCGATAAACTTAAAAAATTGATACAATTTATATTCAAATTCATGTCCGTATTCTATATTAGGGTCCAAATCAATACTGACCGCATATAAATCTGTATTATACACAGAGGGCATCATATGTCTTTGATTCCAAATTGATACATAAAATCGATTACGATTTTTATAAAATTCATGGGATTGAAAATTTTGAGGTCGAGCATGGGTTTTTAAATAAATGTCATATTGAGGGTCAAATACAATAATATCATATTCACCATTTTCATCAGGCTTAAAAGTTAATTTATTGGATTCCGTATCGGGTTGATTCTGGACAACTTGATGAGCACAATTTGTGAATGACAAAAATCCTATGATAATTAAAAGTATTGCTAATCTCATCCGTAATAAATTTATTAATTTTATAAAAAAGAAATATAGCAAAATGTACACCATATTACACAATTCTCGTTGCGGAAAAAGTAGAGATGCCGTAAATTACCTTGAAGAGCAAGGTGTTGAATTTCAGGTTCGTGAGTATTTGAAAGATGAACTGTCTTTTGAGGAATTAAAATCTATTCTTGATGCACTTCAAATAGCACCAATCGAATTAATACGCACGAATGAATCCATTTGGAAAGAACAATTTAAAGGGAAAGATTGGTCAGATGATGAATTGATTAAAATTATGATTGAACATCCAAAATTAATTCAGCGTCCTATTGTATTAAAAGATAATCAAGGAGTTGTAGGGCGTCCTCTTGAGTTAATTCAAGAATTTATTAAAAAATAAAAGATTCTTTAAAAGAACCTTTTACCAACCTAAATTACTATAAAAAAACACTATGAATATTAAAAACAACTTGATAATATTTAATTTATCAAACTGTTTTAGAATGAATATGAAAAAATTAATTTTCTGATACAAAGTTGGGGTAAAAATTTTAAAGTTTAATAAATTGATAGTTAATTTATTATATTAAGAAATAAGGTTTATTTATAATTCCATTGATTTTAATGTTGGAATGTGCAAAATTGATGGATTCAAAAACATTCAATATGGATTAAAGGATTATTAGATGTGTTGAATTTTAACATTTAATCCATTTGAAATCAATGGTATGAACAAAAAAAAAGGTTTTGTAAATACAAAACCTTTTTAACCAACCTAAACTACTATAAAAAAACCACTATGAATAATCAGGGATATCATCCCTTTCTATAATGTAAACTTAATTAGAATGTATTCATAAAGAAGGGAAAAAAAGGTTCAAAGTATTGAACCTTTAACCAACTTAAACTACTATGAAAAACATTATTAGAAAATTCAGGGATAAAACGATCGAACATCATCATCTAATTGCATGGGTTCTATCCCTTAACTTTCTGATGCAAATTTCTAGAATAAATTTATCTGAAATTGATAAAAATTAGAAAATTTTCTTATTAACAAATAAACAAAACTTATAATTTCCTAATATCAAATAAGGAAATAGAGCAATAATGTAAGTTTTTGAATTTATCAATATAATATAAGAGCTAGTAAATTAAATTTTTCTTTAACATTTATAGTTGAAGGATAAAAGAAAAGGTTTTGCAATTGCAAAACCTTTCAAACCAACTAAACTACTATAAAAAACACTATGTACACATTGGCAATGCCAATGGAATTGTAAAATTTGTCATCTAAAGAAGGGAAGAAAAGGTTCAAATTTTTGAACCTTTAACCAACCTAAACTATTATAAAAAAAACACTATGAATGACAAAGGATTAATTTCTTGAACATTAAATATCATACCAACATTTAATTATTCCTTTTTAATTTTCTTTGACAAAGTTCAATCTTTTGAATTTCTTAAATTAATAAATATCAATGAAATTTTCTATAGTATGATTATTTAAACTTATTATATTTCAGGAGATTAGGTTTGATTATGTAGCAATGCTTGTTTAATTATATTTCAATAAGATTTAATTGTAAAAAAAAATTATTTAGATTGATGGATGTAAGAAATAAAAAAAGGTTTTGCAAACGCAAAACCTTTTTAACCAACCTAAACTACTATAAAAAACACTATGAATTAATTGGGAATAACCCCAAAATATAATGTAGAAAATCTTTCTATTGAATAAATTGTGATTTCTATAAAAAGGAAGAAAAGGTTCTAAACTGAACCTTTAACCAACCTAAACTACTATAAAAAAACACTATGAATAACAAAGGGATAATGGTTCCATTTCGACAATCAAACAACATTTGATTATCCCTTTAATTTTCTGATGCAAAGTTGGGGATAAATTTTAACCGAAATGAATAAATATAAGAAAATTTTCTTATTAAGAAATAGATTTAATTTATTTAATTCGTGATAGAGGTCATAAGTCGCCTATATATAATAGATTTGAATTTTTAAAAATGAAAAATTATGTTGTGGATAAATTTAATTTTTAACAATTTTAACAATTTATTAAGGCTGTTTTTTGAATGATTTGCAAAAAAATAAGCTGTAGTATCTACAGCTTATTTTTTATTTATAAAAGTAATTAGTTTAAAACTTCCATGTCGAAATATAAAGTAGCATTAGCAGGTACAACGCCACCAGCACCTCTTGATCCATATCCTAATTCAGAAGGAATAATTAAGAATACTTTAGATCCTTTTTTGAATAAAGTTAATGCTTCCATCCATCCTTGAATTAATCCAGTCACACCAACTTGAACATCTAATGGTTGATTGCGATCATATGAAGAATCTAATTTTTCACCATCAGCTAAACGCAATGTATAGTGTGTTTTAATAGCTTCTCCATGAGTTGGAACTTCACCATTACCTTCTTCTAAAATAACATATTTTAATCCAGAAGCTGTTGATGTAGCTTTTGCTTCTAACTCTTTTTGACGAGCAATTTCGGCGTCTAATTCAGCTTGCTTTTTTGCTGCAGCTTCAGCTTGCTTTTTTGCATGATTGGCTTTTGCTTCATCAAATGCTTTATTTCCATCATATTTTGCATATTTGTCACCTTTACGAGCAATTTCTAATTTTTCAATTACTACAGGAACAATAGGTTTATCGTTTGGAGTTTTTTCGACATTAGCAATAGAATCAATAACATCTAATCCTTCGATTACTTTACCAAAAACAGTATGACGTCCGTCTAACCATGGTGTAGCCACTTCTGTAATGAAGAATTGAGAACCGTTTGTCCCTGGTCCAGCATTAGCCATAGATAATACACCTTTCCCATCGTGTTTTAATGAAGCATCAAATTCATCTTCAAAATCATATCCTGGTCCTCCTGTTCCGATTCCGTCAGGATCACCACCTTGGATCATAAAATCTTTAATTACACGGTGGAAAACAAGTCCATCATAGTAAGGAACACCTTTAGCTTTAGCTTTGTTTTCTTTTGTTCCTTCAGCTAATCCCACGAAATTAGCAACCGTCATAGGTGCTTGTTCTTCGTATAATTTGATTGTCATTGCTCCATGATTAGTTGTCATTTTAGCATACAATCCGTCTTCTAAATTTTTAAATTCTTCTTTACTCATCGATTTTGGTATTTTAACACCACAACTTACTAACGTCGTTATGATAGTTAAGATTAATACTAGTTTTTTCATTAATTCTATTCAAAGATGTTTTTCGTAGTATATATGGTTAATTTTTCTTTATTGTGTTTACTTTAATGTCTAAAATTAAAGGTTGGTTAGGTCCAATTTTAGCATCATCACCCATTCCACCATAGCTTAAAAAAGAGGGTAGAAGTACACGGGCTTGCGTTCCTTCTTCAATTAATTGTAAGGAGGAATGTAGACCTCTGATGATATCGGCTTTACCTAAAATAACTTTTTGTTCACCGATTTCATTGTAATTATAAATGATATTATTATCTAAATCATATACTTGATAAGTGAAATTGATATAATCTCCCACCTTGGCAGTTGTATTCGTTTTTACTCCCGCATTGGTTATCCAAATTCCGCTTTCAGTTTTATTAAATTTTAAATCTGATTTGGCTCTATAATCATTAAACCAAGAGACTTCTTCTTGCAATAAAATTTTTCCTCGTTCTTGCGAGCGTTGCATAAAATCATCATTATTATAACTCACAGGATATTGTACTACCTGATTATCACAACTCCATAGGGAGAATAGAACGAGTGTTGCAAAAAGAAATTTTTTCATATTAGATTTCAACTTTTAATAAACTTTCTTGATATTCTGGTAATATCGATTTAAAAAATTGGATGGTTTCTTCCATTGGTACGTCAGATCGTCCGCCAGCAGCATTCATATGTCCTCCACCATTGAAATATTTTCGAGACAATTCATTAACATCAAAATCACCTTTTGAACGAAGTGAGATTTTAATAAAATTATGAACAGTATCTTCGATAAAAATAACTGAGAAAATATAATTTTCTACACTTAAACCATAATTTACAAATCCTTCTGTGTCTCCTTTTTGAAAACCATTTCCCAATAAATCTTCACGTTTTAAAAACATAAAAGCAGTACGATATTCAGGTAAGAATGTTAAATTATTTAGTGTTAAGGATAATAATTTAAGACGTGCTTCGGATTGAGAATCGTTAACATAAGAAGTCACTTTATCCACTTCAACACCACGGTCTATTAAATCGGCAACTATACGATGTGTTGATGAAGAAGTATTTCTAAATCTAAATCCTCCGGTATCTGTCATCATTCCGGTATATATACAAGGAGCAATCACATCATCAATTAAATCTACGTCACCCATGGCTTCAATAAAATTATAAACCATTTGACATGTAGCAGGCATTTCAATATCAGAGTACATAAAATCAAATTGATCAGGTTCTCTGTGATGATCAATTAAAACTTTTGGAGCTTTCGATCGTTCTACCCAGTTCCCTAAATCATCAATACGTGTCACTGTATTAAAATCTAAAATAAAAATAATATCCGCTTGGTGAATAATAGCCTCCGCGCGTTTTGGTTGATAATCTGCAATTACAATTTCTTTTGCAGAAGGCAACCATTTCAAAAATTTAGGAAAGTCGTTTGGTGCAACGATATTGCATGTATGTTGATGTTTTCTTAAGTAATGGTACATGGCTAATGTTGAGCCAATTGCGTCTCCATCTGGATTTTTATGGGGTAAAATTGCAATCTTCTTTGGTGTCGATAACAATTCTTTTAAAGCGTCAAAATTCGTCATTTGCATAAAGCAAAGATAATAAAACAAGTTAAATACAATACGTTTTCAAAAAGAAATAAGGCCTGTACAATTCAGAATTATACAAGCCTTTGAGAAGTATTTCATGCATTAAAAAGCTATAAATCTCTTTTTTTGATTAAGATATAGGACAATCCAAAAAATGCTAGAATATAAAAAATATTGATGCTTAAATATTCCCAATGTACAGCAGATGAAGTAAATAATTTCCCTGAAGTAAGGTATTGCGTTAAACTTACTGGAGGATAATCGATAATATTTCCATTGGCTGCTAATGGCAAATAAGAAGTTATAAATGTATATTTTTCTTCTCCATCAATAGACGGTTTAAAAAAGAAGAAAGCTTCGATCCCTTTTAAAATTAATTCAACAATATATAATACAAAAATAATTAAAATAGCAAACGTGCTTTTCTTGAATAAAAAGGCTAAAAACATTGCTAGAGCAACAAATGCTAAAATCTCGACGAAATATCCCAATAGAAATTCTATTCCCGAAAATGGTTCGAATACTTCTGCGAATGTTGCGCCCAATCCAAAGACAATTCCAAAAACCAATAAGGTTGAGGCAAAAACAAATAAAACATTCATATAAAGTTTGGATGAGAAAAATTCAAGACGTGATAATCCATCAATAGTATTTTGTTTAAATGTTCCAAATGAATATTCATTCGAAATATTATTAATGACGATAACAGCTAAAAAAAGTTTTCCAAATCCAATCAACCAAGTGATATTATGCCAAATAACAGGGAAGTTCAAGGCGCCCATTTCAATGAAATTTACTTGAATTCCATTCATTTGAGGTTTTATATTGGGTAAAACTGCCCCCATTAATCCAATCAATATAAAATATAAGATTAAGAAGATTCGAGTTCCTTTATTGTAAAAAAACTTATTCCATTCGATACGTAATAATCTGTTCATTTCTAATTGTTTTGTTGAATTAATTGGAAGAATTTATGTTCTAGGCTATCTTTTCGCATGACTAAATGGGATAGGATGATTCCTTGTTCGTATAATTTTTGATTGATTTCAACAGTTGATACTTCAGTATTTAATACAGCTTCAATTGTTTTAGGTTTTTCTACAATTTTAGAGAAATAAGGCATTTGATGAAGGGCAGCTATTAATTCATCTTTATTGTTTGCATTCAGTTCTATTATACCATAAGAAGCACTAATGTGATCCACTTCTCCAGCAAAGAGCATTTTACCTTGCTTGAGTACAACAACATGAGTACACACTTTTTCAACTTCATCTAAAAGGTGAGAAGCTAAAATAATTGTTGTTCCTAAAGATGCAATTTTTAAAATTAATTCTCTGATTTGGATAATCCCTTGCGGATCGAGTCCGTTGGTAGGTTCATCTAAAATTAGAACTTGCGGATCATTTAACAACGCTCCAGCAATCGCTAGACGTTGTTTCATACCTAAGGAATAATTTTGAAATTTATCTTTTTTACGATCAAGTAAACTAACTAATTCAAGTTTCTCATCGATTTTAGAATACGGAACCCCTTTGATGTCTGCTACAATTTCTAAATTTTTTTCCGCTGATAGATAAGGATAAAATTTAGGACTTTCGATTATGGCTCCGATTTTCTTTAAGGTATCTTTATTGGGTTCTTCACCAAACCATTTCCAATTTCCATGTGTAGGATTTATAATGTTTAGAATAACCCCTAAAGTAGTTGATTTACCACTCCCATTTGGTCCAAGTAATCCGTATACATTTCCTTTTTCTACCGAAAAGCTTATGTCATTTACGGCTGTGAAAGAACCAAATTTTTTCGTCAGATGGTTTATTTCAAGTATTTTTTGCATAATAGTTTTAGATCTTTATTCTTATTTAGTCGATGATTTATTTACTTTGTTACAATTAAATATAAATAACGTGAAAAAAATATATAGTTTGTTCATTATAATGGTTGTTCCTTTTATATTGAATGCTCAAGATTTAAAATCATATCAATTTTATAATAAAAAGGGTAAACCCATTAAATTTCATCAAATGGTGAATCATTTGGCTGATTATGATGTGGTTTTATTTGGTGAACATCATAATAATTCGACAAATCATTGGCTGCAATTGCAATTATTAAAAAGTTTGTTTGAAGCAAGGAAAGGTCAATTAATCGTTGGAGCAGAAATGTTTGAACGTGATAATCAAGAGGGGATAAATCAATATTTGAAAGGTATAATTAATGAAAGTCAACTTAAAGATCACGTACGTTTATGGTCGAATTATAAAACAGATTATCATCCTTTACTATCTTTTTCTAAAGTTCATCAGATTCCATTTATAGCCACGAATATTCCGAGGAAATATGCCTCAGTAGTTGCGAAAAAGGGAGTAGAAGAATTAATGAATTATAGTTCGGAAGAAAAACAATGGATGGTTGAAATGCCTTTTCCTATTGATTATTCCGCGCCAGGCTACCCTGAAATGATAGCGATGATGGGGGATCATAGAGATAAAAGATCGGAAAATTTTGTGGCGGCACAAGCCATAAAAGATGCAACAATGGCTGAATCTATCGTTAAATATTATAAATCCAATACCTTATTTTTACATTTTAATGGGGATTATCATTCCAAGCAATATGGAGGAATTTATTGGTATTTAAAGCAATTTAAACCAAATTTAAAAGTTGCAGTGATTCAGATTTATGAGTCTAATTCAAAGGATTTAGCGATAAAAAAAGAAGAGTTTAAAAATTTTATTTTTACTGATTTTACGTTAGTTTTACCAGAAGATACAATCAAAACATATTAAACTATACTAAAAAAAAACATTTCTAATGAACCGTAGAACATTTTTACAAAATGCATCAATTGCTTCTTTTGGAGCTTTGATCTTACCACAATCGTTGTTTGCTTATAATCATCAATCTAAAAAAGTTCGTGTAGGACTTATTGGCGTAGGAATGCGTGGACAAGTTCACTTAAACGAATTATTGAAACGAGAGGATGTGGAAGTCGTAGCTTTAGCTGAACCTGATTCTCGAATGATTGAACGATGCAATAAGATTTTTGAGCGTAACAATAAAAAGCCGGTTCAATATTTTAGTAAAGGGGAATATGATTATCGTAATTTGTTAAAAATTAAGAATCTAGATGCAGTAGTGATATCGACTCCATGGGAGTGGCATGAAATTCAGACTTTAGAATCCATGAAAGCGGGTAAAATTGTAGGCTTAGAAGTTTGTGGAGCATTAAATCTAGAAGAATGTTGGAAATACGTGGATTGTTATGAAGAAACTAAAGTTCCTATTTTTATGATGGAAAATGTTTGTTATCGACGTGATATATTATCTGTTTTTAACATGGTTCGTAAAGGGAAATTTGGAACAATTGTACATGGACAAGGAGGCTACCAACATGATTTAAGAAACGTACTATTTAACGATGGTAAACAACCATATGGTGGAGGAGTTGAATTCGGGGATAAAGGTTTTTCAGAGGCAGCTTGGCGTACCAACCATTATGTAAAACGTAATGGGGAATTATACCCAACGCATGGTTTAGGTCCAGTAGCTACGATGATGGATGTTAATCGAGGCAATCGTATAACTCATCTTACAGCAATGGCTTCTAAGCAAGCAGGATTAACCGATTATATCGTAAAACAGGCGGGAGAAAATCACCCAAATGCAAAAGTACAATTCAAGCAAGGGGATATAGTACAAACCATTTTAAAATGCGAGAATGGTGAAACGATTTTATTAACGCATGACACCTCTCTACAACGTCCGTATAACTTAGGTTTCCGTGTACAAGGTACCAATGGAATTTGGCAAGATATCGGTTCGGGTGGTTTTAATCAAGGATTCTTATATTTTGAAAATGAGATGGAAAAAAATCACAAATGGACGAACTCTGAAGAATATTTAAAACAATATGATCATCCTTTATGGAAAAAATATGAAAAACAAGCTGAAGGCGCTGGTCATGGCGGGATGGATTTTTTCTTAATTAATGATTTTATTGAATGTATAAAGAATAATCGTGAGTTTCCATTTGATGTTTATGATTTAGCCACTTGGTATGCAGTGACACCATTAAGTGAAAAATCTATTGCAGAAAATGGATCATCACAAGAAATGCCTGATTTTACAAGAGGAAAATATAAAACAAGAAAACCAATTTTTGGATTTGAAAACAATATCTAATCAATTATCCTTAGTGATTCTAGCTGGCGGAATGGGTAGTCGATACAAAGGCCAGAAACAAGTAGACCCTATTGGACCTAATCGCGAATCATTGATGGAATATTCCATTTATGATGCGATGGAGGTGGGGATAAAACATTTTGTATTTATCGTGAATCAAAATTTTGATAACGAAACCAAAAAATACTATCAAAAATTAATCGAAAAGAAAGAAGCACACGTTGAGTTTATTCTACAAACAACATACACTGCTGTTCCACGTGATTTCTTCGATAATATTATCGATCGTCAAAAGCCATGGGGCACGGGACATGCGTTACTTTGTGCTAAAAGCCACGTTCTAAATCCATTCATAGTCATCAATGCTGATGATTTTTATGGTCGGAATGCCTATAAAATGGCAATGCAATTCATTACGAATGAGAATATAACGCCTAACAAATATGGAATTATAACCTACGAATTAGGAAAAACGTTAAGCGAGAATGGAAGTGTATCGCGTGGAATTTGTAAAATTTCGAATCAAATTTTAAAAGATGTTGTAGAACACACCAATATCTTGCGTTCAGGTGAAACCATTGTTTTTGAAGAGGATAATATCTCAGGTATAATGGATGAATCTACACCAGTTTCTATGAATTTTTGGGTATTGCATCCATCTGTATTTAAAGTCTTAGAATATCAGTTCGAAGAATTTATGAAGCATAATTCCAAAGAATTAAAAAAAGAATTCTTTTTACCACAAGTCATTAATCAATTAATTCATGATGATATTGTTGAAGTTATTGTTGAGAATTCTAAAGATCAATGGTTTGGAATGACTTACCCTGGAGATAAACATATCGTACAAGATGAAATTATGGAAAAGATTTCAGAAGGTATTTATCCTAAACATTTGTGGGGGTAATGGAGTATATTTTATCCTATTATTTTGAACGACCTGAAGATGTTCTCGTTCAGCCCATCACTGAGGGACTAATTAATGATACTTTTCAAGTAAGTTTAGGAATTAATCGTTTTATTCTCCAAAAGATTAATACGTCAATTTTTAAATCACCCGAAGTAATAATTTCTAATACTTTGGCCATTGGTCAACATTTGAAAAACAATAATTATTCAAAAGAGGTGGTAGAAATTATTCCGAATCGAAATGGAAATTTCATCACATTTTCAAATGGTGAAATCTGGCGCATGACAAAATATATCCCTAATTCGGTATGTATTAATAAAGTGCAGTCTAAAGAACAGGCTTTTGAAGCTGCGAAATGTATCAGTGAGTTTCATCGTTTACTTAATGATTTTTCAACGGATCGTATACAATCGTCCATACCAGGTTTTTTGGATTATAAAAAAAGAGTAAATGATTTTAAATTGGCTCTGAAAAATGCCAATGAAGAGCGTCAACACATTGCAAGAGCTGAAATTGATTATATTAATGCTCATCTTTCTTTAATTGATGAATATCTTCAAATCGAATTTCCAACAAGAGTAGTTCATGCAGACGCGAAAATTGGAAATTTTTTATTCGATGCAAATGATTCGATGAAACCTATTGCATTAATTGATTGGGACACCATTTTACCGGGAAATGTGTTATGTGATTTTGGTGACATGATTCGTACCTACTCTAATTTAAAAGTTGAAGATGATCCTGAAGGAAAGAATAATTTTTCGTTAACATATTATCAATCAGTTAAAGATGGTTTTTTATATCATTTGAGCGATGTTTTAACAGAAAAAGAGATCGAAGCAACGGATCTAACAGCTTTTGTTGTAATATTAATTCAAGCGATTCGATTTTTGACAGATTATTTAAATGGTGATATCTACTACCATACGACGCGAGAAAATCAAAATTTAGATCGTACGATTAATCAAATTAATTTGCTAAAAGCGATTGAAGAAGAATTATGCATTCATTAAATTACATCAAATTTGAACCTGAAGATCTTGACATTTACCTTAAAATCGTTTCGAGTGATTCAGTTATGAAATATATTACGGGTCGAGCGCGATCACGAGAAGAGAATATCAAGCGGTTTAAAGGTATTTTAAAAGCCAATACAGACCATGTAAAAGGCGGTTATTTTAAAATTTATGATCGCGGAAATGTCATCGGACTCGGAAAATTAGAATATTACGATAAAGAAGTAGACACTATAGAAGTAGGATATATCCTAATGGAAGATTATTGGGGTATAGGTTTTGGGAAAACAATTTGTAAAGATTTAATTCAATTTGCACGAATCAACGAAATGGCAAAATACATTATAGGAATCATCGATCCTGAGAATATTGCTTCGAAACGAATATTAATGAGTAATGGGTTAGAATCTTATTTTTTAGGTATAGAAAATGATGTGCCTACGGAAAAACTTCGCATGAAATTATAAAATGGGAAAAAAGAAAATTACATTTATTGTTAATCCCGTTTCTGGAAATCAAGAAGGAAAAAAGTTAATACAATTACTAGAGAAGCATAATCCTCATCCTGAATTTGAACTAACTATTATGCAAACGCAATTTGCAGAACATGCAGTTCAATTAACAAAAGAAGCATTGGATAAACATGCTGATTATATTGTCGCTTGTGGAGGTGATGGGACCATTAATGAAGTGGCCCAACAATTAATTGGGAAAAGTACACCTCTAGGTATAATTCCAATAGGATCAGGGAATGGTTTAGCAACGAATTTAAATCTTTCTAAAAATTTAGAGATTGCCATTCAAGATGTTTTTAAATTGAAAACAACAACGATTGATGTGGGGCAATTTGATGATTATTATTTTTTTAGCAATATTGGATTTGGATTAGATGCAGAAGTGATTAACGAATATTCTACTGCTGAAGAGCACACCTTAACAGGTTATGTAAAAGCGTTTTTTAATGCGTATAAAAAATACCATTCTCGCCAATTAAAATTAACGATTGATCATCATTTACACATTGAGAAAGAAATGTTCTTTTTATTGTGTTCCAATTCAAATGTTGCAGGCTACGGGATTACGTTTACACCACAAGCAACACTTAGTGATGGAAAATTAGATTTAGTGGCAGTTGAAAAATTAACGTTATTAGAAATGTTTCAATTTGGTTTTCATGTGATTAATCAGAGTTTAGATCAGTTTAATCGAGCTCAATTTTTTCAATTAGAACATTTTACCATTAAATCGTTAGATGGACCATTGATTGTGCAAATGGATGGTGAAGCCTTTGCATTTGAAAAATCAAATGGAGAAGTGAAAATATTAAAACAAGCTTTAAACGTTTTAATACCATAATTAACCAAATATCCTTTATTTTAGCAGTTATGAAAGTAAAAGATTTTACATCAACATTAGAACAAATTGCTCCGTTAAATTATGCGGAAGGTTTTGATAATGTAGGTTTATTGGTCGGAAATTATCATGATGAGGTTACCAAAGTGTTGGTATGTTTGGATACAACACCTGATGTGGTGGATGAAGCCATACGAGAAGGTGCAAACTTGATTATTAGTTTTCATCCCATTGTTTTTTCTGGTTTAAAGAAATTAAATGGAAAAACATACGTCGAACGTGCGGTGATGAAAGCCATCAAAAATGATATTAATATCTACGCCACACATACGGCTTTAGATAATTCGTTTGAAGGGGTAAATCGGGGAATTGTAAATCAATTGCAGCTAAAAAATGCACAAGTATTGATTCCAAAGAAAGATGCCATCAAAAAATTAGTGACGTATGTACCTAGTGAAAATGCTGAGCAACTAAAAAAAGCTTTATATGAAGCAGGTGCGGGGAAAATAGGTTTATATGATTCATGCGGATTTCTATTAGAGGGTAAAGGAAACTTTAGACCTTTAAATGGTGCAAATCCAACCATTGGTACAATTGGAGCATTAGAAGAAGTCAATGAAACTCGTATAGAAGTTGTTGTTCCTCAACATGTAGAACGTCATGTTCTTTCAGCATTGTTCCAAAATCATCCATATGAAGAAGTGGCATATAGCCTAATTTCATTGGTCAACAAAAACCAATACATCGGTTTAGGTATGATTGGTGAATTTGATAATGAGATGTCTGAAATGGAATTTATAGCTTTTGTCAAAGAAAAAATGAATACGCCTTTGATTCGTCATTCGCGTTTATTAAATAAAACAATTAAGAAAGTTGCGGTTTTAGGAGGTTCAGGTGCTTTTGCAATTCCAAATGCAATAGCGTCTGGCGCTGATGCTTATATTACTTCCGATTTAAAATATCATGAATTTTTCTCAGCCGAAGATCAAATTATTTTAATGGATATTGGACATTACGAGTCCGAACAATTTACAATTAATTTAATTTCTTCGTATCTTAAAGAAAAATTTAGTAATTTTGTCGTCTTTAATTCTGGAATTATTACCAATCCTGTTAATTATAGTTAACTATGTCTGAAACAAAAAATATTAAAGAAATGAGCGTTGAAGAAAAACTACGCGCATTATTCGATTTACAATTAATTGATTCACGTTTAGATGAAATCCGTAACACAAGAGGTGAATTACCTTTAGAAGTTGAAGATTTAAAAGATGATGTGATTCAAATGGAAACGAGAATTCAAAAAATCGTTGACGAAACTAAAGGTTTGGAAGAAGAAATTAAATTAAAGAAAGAGGTAATTAAAAATGCTGAAGCTTTAATTAAGAAATATACAAAACAGCAAGATAATGTGCGTAACAACCGTGAGTTCGACGCATTAGCTAAAGAAATTGAATTCCAAGGATTAGAAATTGAATTAGCTGAGAAAAGAATTCGTGAGTTTAACATTAAAATTGAGCAAAAAAATCATGCTGTAGCTGAGGCTGAAGCTAATTTAGTTGCAAAGAAAGAACACTTATCTCACAAACAAGCGGAATTAGAAACGATCGTAAAAGACACAGAGAAAGAAGAAAATTTATTAATTAAATTATCTGCTGAATACTCTGCTAAAATTGAAGAGCGTTTAATTCAAGCTTACAATAGAATTCGTTCTTCAGTGAAGAATGGATTAGCTGTTGTTCCAGTAGAGCGTGGAGCTTCTGCAGGATCATTCTTTACAATTCCACCACAACGTCAAATGGACATCGCTCAACGTAAAAAAATCATTACTGATGAGCATTCTGGACGTATTTTAGTTGACTTAGAGTTAGCTGAAGAAGAAAGAGCTAAAATGGCTGAAGTTATCAAAGGATAATCAACGCTAAATCATATAAAAAAACGCTTCCGATTATTCGGAAGCGTTTTTTTATGGATTGACTTTTTTTGATAAATCGAATAAATCAAAAAAAGTAGAAGCTATTAGGCTTCTACTTTATTACGATTTTTTGGGAATTTTCTGTAATCCTTAATGTTGTGTTTGTAATCTTTTTTCGTAGGACGAGTAATGATTCGAATAGATGTATCATCTGTAAAGAATGATTGCATCCAGTTCAAGAAAATAAATAACTTGTTACGAACGCTTAAGATTAACATTAGGTGTAAGAACATCCATGTAAACCATGCTAATAATCCTTGGAATGAGAATTGAGGTAAATCCACAACAGCGCGGAATTTTCCTACTGTTGCCATTGATCCTGGATCTGCGTATTCGAACTCAGTCCAATTTTCAATAGGCGTTCCATGTCCTAAAGCGATAAAGTTCTTAGCTAAGTTTAACCCTTGGTTGATGGCAACATTAGCTAATTGAGGATGACCATGAGGATACTTAGGCGTTTCCATGTAAGAGATGTCACCGATAGCAAAAATGTTATCTGATCCTTTTACACGGTTGATACGGTCTACTGATAAACGGTTACCACGTTGTAAAATTTCTTTATCTGTACCTTCTAAAACATTTCCTGTTACTCCAGCTCCCCAGATTACAGTTTTAGTTTTAATAACACGGCCATCAGCTAAAGATAAGATTTTACCATCGTATCCAGTTACACGTCCTTCAGTCCAAACGTTTACACCTAATTCTTCTAAGTACTCACGAGATTTTTTGTGAGACGCATCAGACATCGGTCCTAATAAATTTGGTCCACCTTCAATAATGTAGATGTTTAATCCTGAAAAGTCAAAATCAGGATAGTCTTTTGGAAGAATTTTAGTCTTCATTTCAGCAATCGCTCCTGCAAGCTCCACACCAGTTGGTCCTCCACCTACAATTGCAATGTTCATGATTTCTTCTAACTCTTCTGGAGTTGCAGAATAAGCACTCTCAAAGTTTGTGATCAATCTATTCTTAAGCGTAATCGCCTCGTCTGTAGATTTCATTGGGAATGTTAATTCTTCAATTTGTTTGTTGCCAAAGAAATTTGTGGTACATCCATTGGCTAAAACAAGGTAATCGTAAGAAAAATCTCCGATTGTTGTTTCAACTTCGTTTTTATCTTTATTGATTCCTGTTACTTCAGCTAAACGAACTTGAACATTGTTGCTTCCTTGAAATACTTTACGTAGAGGAAACGAGATGTTACTCGGTTCAATTCTTGCAGTGGCAACCTGATAGAATAAAGGTTGAAATTGATGAAAGTTATAGCGGTCTATAAGTGTAATAGAAAAGTTTGGGTTATTTTTTAATTTTCGAGCTAATCTAAGGCCTGCAAATCCAGCACCTACGATGACAATCTTTTTCTTTTCCAAAATTCACTTTTTTGTAAAATTACGAAGTTTATCAAGTATAATGCAACAAAATTGGCTTTTTTTTGAAAATAAATTAATTATACCCAACTACAGCTTTGATTGATAATAAGTTGGAAAATAAGACTTTTAGGAGTTTTTTGTCATCTCATTTTTATTTCTAATTTTAAAGTCTAAATATTATAAAAATGGCAAAATTATTTGAACCTATAGAAATTAATTCCAATCTCAATTTAAAGAACAGAATCATCATGTCTCCGATGTGTCAATACTCTGCAATAGATGGCTTTCCTAATACATGGCATCACGTGCATTATGTATCTCGTGCAATTGGAGGAGTAGGTGCCATAATAGTAGAAGCAACTGCCGTTAGTCCAGAAGGTCGAATTTCTTATGGGGATTTAGGAATATGGAACGACGAACAAATGGAAGCCTATTCCGATCTAATAGAAGAATTAAAAAAACACCAATGTGTTCCTGGAATTCAGCTAGCACACGCAGGTCGAAAAGCAAGTTGTGGTAAACCTTGGATTGATTATCATCAAATTAAACCCAACGAAGTCAATGGATGGAAAACAGTGTCTTCAACTTCAATACCATTTTATGAACAGGATGTTCCTCCTCAAGAATTGTCTGTGGATGAAATCAAACATATTATTGACGATTTTAAACGAGCAGCGCAACGTGCTGTGCAAGCTGGTTTCGATATATTAGAAATTCATGCCGCTCATGGGTATTTAATCCATCAATTTTATTCTCCACTCATTAATCAGCGCACCGATGAATATGGTGGATCATTCGAAAACAGAACGCGTTTCCTAATGGAAATAGTGGATGCCATTAATGCTGTAAAGCAAAATTCCTCTTTATGGGTGCGTATTTCTGCGACGGATTGGGCTCCTGGAGGTTGGGAAATTGAAGAATCAAAGCAATTGGCCTTACTTCTTGAAATAAATGGAGTAGATGTGATAGATGTATCGACAGGAGGTGGAGTCGCTCATCAAAAAATTGATGTGAAAAAAGAATACCAAGTTCCTTTTGCAGCTTCCATTAAAGAAATTTCAAGCATGAAGGTGGGTGCGGTCGGTTTAATAGAAACGCCACAAGAAGCAGAATCAATTTTAGATAAAGATCAAGCAGATTTAATTTTTATTGGACGTGAATTGCTTCGTAATCCTTACTTTGCGCTTCAAGCTTCTATCGAATTGAACAAAGACGTAAAATGGCCCAATCAATATGAAAGAAGTAAACCCAAAAAATAAAAAAAATGTTGGGTATAAAAAAAGTTCATCATATCGCTATTATATGCTCTGATTATCAGAAATCTAAAGCTTTTTATACGGAAATATTAGGTTTAGAAACAATTCGTGAAGTTTATCGAGAGGATAGAGATTCTTATAAATTAGACTTAGCTTTGCAAAATCAATACATTATTGAGTTATTTTCATTTCCAGACACACCGCAACGATTGTCGCGACCAGAAGCATCCGGTTTAAGACATTTGGCTTTTGAAGTGGAGGATATTGAATATAGTATTGATTTTTTAAAATCTAAAAACATTAAGGTTGAGCCAATCCGTGTGGATGAATGGACTTCAAAACGATTTACGTTTTTTGAAGATCCAGATGGTTTGCCTTTAGAATTATATGAATTATAAGAATGATTAAGAAAAGTTTAGTTGCTTTAGCATTAGGAGGATTAGCAATCGGGATGACCGAATTTACAATGATGGGCGTTTTGGAAGATTTTGCTAAAGACTTGAATATTTCAATTCCAAAAGCTGGAAATTTTATTTCGATGTATGCCATGGGTGTAATGGTTGGTGCGCCAACATTGATAATGGCTACCAGCAAATTTTCACCTAAGAAAGTTTTGATGTTTTTCATGCTCTTATTTGCGATATTTAATACTCTTTTTGTCCTATCACCCAGTTATACAACGTTAATTATTGCTCGCTTTTTATCCGGCTTACCTCATGGGGCGTTTTTTGGTGTGGGTTCTGTTGTAGCAAGTCAATTAGCTACGAAAGGAAAAGAAGCTCAAGCGATTGCTTTCATGTTTATGGGGTTAACTGTTGCTAATTTAGTTGGTGTGCCTTTAGGCACATGGCTTGGTCAAGTATTATCTTGGCGATATACCTTCGCGATTATTGCTTCTTTAGGATTAATTACGATGTTGGCCATTCAATTTTGGGTTCCAGATGTTAAAAATAGTAATGAAGGAAGTCTAGTAAAACAATTGTCGTTTTTTAGAAAATGGCAAGCTTGGATGTTGATTGTAATGATATCTATTGGTACGGCAGGATTATTTGCATGGATCAGTTACATTTCACCTTTAATGACCGAAGTTGCAAAACTTAGTAAAGAAACTGTTCCTATTATTATGATTTTAGTAGGATTGGGAATGTGTTTTGGAAATTTGATAGGTGGAAAGGTTGCCGATTCATTATCTCCCAATAAAGCAACAATTATTTCATTTGCGAGTATGAGTATTGCATTATTGATTGTTTATTTTACTTCTGAAATTAAAACTATGGCTTATGTAATGTCTTTCTTTACAGGACTAGTAGCCTTTACCATTGGTTCTCCAATTCAAGTGATGTTAATTAATAATGGGAAAGGTTCTGAAACTTTAGCCGCAGCAGCTGGGCAAGCCAGTTTTAATATTGGAAATGCTTTAGGTGCTTTTTTAGGAGGTATACCTATAGCTTTAGGATATGGCTTTAATTCCCAATTATGGGTAGGAGTAGGAATGGCTTTAATTGGAGCCTTAATCGCATTTATCTTTTTAAAGTTACAACCCGAGAAATAATATTATTTCTTCAGCAATATCAACAGAAGTTGTGTGGTCTCACACAACTTTTTCTTTTTATATTTGTGGCCAAATTTCATAAAACCTTAACTAATTATTGTGTTTAAAGCCTTAATTATCGATGATGAATTTCCTGCACAGGAAGGTCTAAAAAAATTAATCCACCATTCTAAACCGGAATTATTTAAAGAAATACTGGTGGCTAGTTCTGTGAATGAGGGGGTAGAACTTATTCGTGAACATCAACCCGAATTAGTGTTTTTGGATATTAATATGCCTAATGAATATGGGTTTAAATTATTTGATTATTTCGATAAGATAAGCTTTGATGTCATCTTTACTACGGCTCACTCTGATTATATTATGGACGCCATTAATAATTGGGGATGTTTAGGTTATTTAATGAAACCTATTTCCATTTTAGAATTAAAAAATGTCCTTCATCGATTTGAAATAAAAAATTCAAGTTCAATTGATTTAAAATTAGATGAGTCTGAAGATGATGAAAATGATCAGGAACAGTCCATCAAACAAACATTAAATCAACAAGATGGTGTATTAGTTTTTGCTTCTGTAAATGAAATGATTTTTATTAAAATTGAAGAGATTATTTATTGTAAGGCTTCAGACAATTACTGTGAAATTAAGACTACTCAGAAGTTATTTACAATTTCTAAACCTTTGAAAGAGGTGGAAAAAATGATTGATCGTACCTCTTTTTTACGTGTACATCGTTCTTATTTGGTGCATATTAAATACGCAGTTCGTTTAGATAAAAAAAGTAATACGCTGTTCTTGATGGATGATTGCAATAGTACAGAAATTTTAATTCCCGTTACAGCTTCAGGTCTAAAGATTTTAAATCATGTGGCTTCGTAAATTATTCATTTTCTTTAGTATTCTTTTTTATCATTTAGGATATGCTCAAAGTATTGTGGCCGATCAATACACCAGTGACAGTGGACTTGATTCGAACGAAATTTTAAAAATCTTTCAAGATTCCCGTCAAACATTATGGGTTACTACACGCTATGGTACCTATGTGAAGGATATGAATCATTTTCGTCGTATAGACCGTTTTAATGAAATTCAATTTAGTAACGTAAGAGATATTAAAGAGGATCAAAATAAAAACTTATGGTTTGCAAGCTATGGTCACGGTATTGTTTTTTTTAATGGTTCGGTTACAAAGTTATTGACAGAAAAAGATGGTTTGCTTACCAATCGCTTTCAAAATCTTTATCTTTTTAAAAATAAAATTTATGCTGGTGGATATAAGGGCGTTGTATCTATTGATCCCAACACGTTCGAAATAAAAAATTATCACGTTCCTCCATCGTTTAAACATACGATAGACATTAATAGTTTTGTTGAAATGAAGGGTGAATTGTTTATCACGACCTTAAATCATGGTGTGTTTAGAGTCGATGAGAATGGACTCCATCAATTCAGTTATTTTACACCTATCTTATCGTCATTTTCATTTGATGATAAAATTCTATTTTCATCAAATAAAGGGGTTACCATTTTCAATCAAAATCAGTTATTAACCGATAAAACTATTTTTAGAGAAAGAGAATTTCCTGTTATCTGGGATTATTCCCCTGTAAAATATCCTAACAATAAATGGGTTATCACTTCAGATTTAATTTCAGGGACTGGACGAATATTTAAAAATGTAGGAAGAGAATTTCGAGACATTACGAAAGAGGTAGGAATATCGTCCGATTTTCCAAGAGGAATAGTTTACGATAAATACAATAATGTGGTCTATATTTCTACGTTGGATAAAGGATTGTATCGTTTGTTATTGAATATGCCATTTGAGTATTATCCATTTGGAAAAAGACAAGTTATTCGCGTAGTTTCTGTTCCTTATACGGATTATTTGTTGACTCCAAGAGAATTGCATATTCAAGAAAATCATCAAACAAAACGAATTATAGGTGCGAAAGAATTATATGACTATTATCAAAATCATAAGCATATACATCGTTCAAAAGTCGAAAATAATGATCAATTTTTTCCGATTGATTTTTCTCAAAATTCCGATTATATTAAACTTTATGACCTAAAGCAATACCGGGATTCTATTTATTTAGGATCCAACATAGGTATTTTTCGATTGGATATGCAGGGGCAAATTTTGGGATATATTCCGATTCATGGATTTAAATTTGCTGTAACAGAAAATGCTTTAATTGATTTAAATCCTTATCGTGATGTAAAGATTATTCATGATTTCGATCGAATGACTTATTCGGAAATCGATAAACATGATCCCAATCGTCCTACAAATATTGTATCTACAAGCAGCTATGTTCGTTCAGTATATCTTGCATCTTCATTGGAGGGATTATTCCGCTATGAAAATGGAAAATTTCACTCCTATTTACAAGATGGCGAATTTTTAGAATCAAAACTGAAAATTGTAAAATGCATTTCAAATAGTCGTTTGTTGGTGGCTACAGAAGCAGGAGATGTTTACGTGTTAAAAGCAATAGGTGACCGTTTAATCCAAGAGCGAAAAATTAGTCACAAACAAATTAATGACGTTAATATTTCTTTATTGAATGAAGTAAATGCATCAATCATTATTGGGACCAATAAAAATGCAATTATTGTTTCGGGGGATCAATTCTTTTATTTGGATAAAGAACAAGGTTTTAAATACAATAATATTTATTATTCTTCAATTCAAGGAACCCGTTTAATTGTAGCGACAGATGAAGGTTATTATAGTCTGAATATCCATAAAATGGTACAATATGTAGGCAATAAACCACAAATTAATATTTCTGGGATTACGATAAATAATGCCAAATTTGCTCGTAGTAAATTTCACTGGTTCAATTTAATTGATCGGAAACTGAAATTAAAAAGCGATGAGAACAATATTATTGTAGATTTTATTATTATCAATCCGAAATATTCTTACAAGTATAAATATCGTTATCGTTTAAATCCCAATGAAGCGTGGAGTGAATATTTTACCGAAGAATCCATTAAATTTAATTCATTAAAATATGGGAATTATCATCTTGAGTTGGAAATTACTGATCTTACCGGTGGAATTAAAACCATTTTACCATTGCTAGAGATTAAAATCGATCCTCCATTTTATTTGAACATCTATTTTATTGCTGGTAATATTTTAGTAATTGTACTTATATTACTATTGTTATATCGTCGTAAGATTAAAAATATTAAGTTAATCAATGATTTAAAAATTAATCAAATTGTTGAAATTAATAAAGCTGAAAAAAAACGTATTTCATTAGAAAAAAAATTATCTGAAGTTCGTTTGATGGCTTTACAAAGTCAAATGAACCCGCATTTTATCTTCAACATATTAAATTCAATTCAATATTATATTATTGATAACGATGTCGATAATGCATTAGAATGTCTAAGTCGTTTTGCTACGTTAATCCGTAAAATGTTAGATCTGTCCAGCAAGTCATCTATTTCATTAATAGAAGAGATAAAATTCCTTGAACTTTATGTACAAGTTGAGAATTTTAGATACAAGAATAAAATTAATTTTAGTGTGTATACAGATCCTGAAATGCATTTGCATGAAGTGATGTTTCCTCCCATGTTATTGCAACCTTTATTAGAAAATTCAATAGTTCATGGATTTGATACCACGAAAGAGAACAACACCATTTCGGTTCATTTTGAAAAAGAAGAAGATTATTTACACATTATTATAGATGATAATGGACGAGGATTAATTGCGTCTGAAAAATCAAATAAATTACATGAATCTAAAGGATTAAAAATTATCCGAGATCGTTTAAAATTATTCAATCAGGAAAATGCCAATTTTGTAGAAATACATGAAAAAAATCCGGGAACAAGGGCTATTGTGAAAATAAAATTACTGAATTAAATAATTATAAATGAAATTCACCCGAATAAAATCGACATTCACCTTTAGAAAAATGCATTTAACGAAATGAGATATGATTTATTATATTAGGACAAATAACCGCTATATATTTGCATCTCTGAATTACATCAGTAAACAACAATATACCAACAAGCTGTAATGGAGCTATAATAAACATTAATTTAACTTATAAGGGATAAGGCCTTAACCCAACAACTAAACCTATAAAGCTACGACCTCTATCGTAGCTTTTTTTATTGTATAATTGTTCTTAAATTTGGGTCTAATTAGAATAAAAAATACAGAAATTATCATGCAATCTTTACAAGGGAAAAATGCTTTAATTACAGGGGGAAGCCGTGGATTAGGGAAAGCTGTAGCAATTGCTTTAGCAAAAGAAGGAGTAAATGTAGCGATCACAGGTCGTAACATTGCATCATTAGAAGAAACAGTGGCTGAAATCAAATCTTTAGGTGTGAATTCTGCTTATGCATCTTTTGATGTTTCTGATAAAAATGAAGTGAAATCTGGTATCGAAAATCTTACGGGTAACTTTGGTACATTTGATATTTTAGTAAATAATGCCGGAATTGCCGCTTTTGGAGGTTTCTTAGAAATGGAAGAAAATCAATGGGAAGATATTGTGAAAACAAATTTATTTGGACCATACTATGTTTCTAGAGCTGTTGTTCCTGGAATGATTGAAAAGAATGGAGGTGACATTATTAATGTTTCATCTACTGCTGGTTTAAAAGGAAATGCAGTAACTTCAGCATATTCTGCATCTAAGGCAGGTTTAATTGGTTTATCAGAATCATTAATGTTCGAATTAAGAAAGAAAAATATTCGTGTAGCGACATTAACTCCAAGTACAATTGCGTCTGATATGTCAAAAGACGTATTAAAAATTACAGATGGTAATCCTGAAAAAGTTTTACAACCAGAAGATTTCGCAGAACTAATTGTTGACATTTTAAAATTCAACAAACGTGCGATGTTAGCTTCTGCTTCAATTTGGTCGACAAACCCTTAATCATAAATAAAAAGCAATCTGTTAAAGATTGCTTTTTTTATTTTGTCGTTTTAATTTATTTATTAACTTTGAAAATCAAAGCACTTTAAATATGAATGAAGTTAATCCATTTGAGCAATTAGAGGAAATTAAATCCATGATGCAAAAGACAACTAAATTTTCTTCCATCAATGGATGGAGTGGGATTTGGGTAGGTATAATTGGCTTAGTTGCATCATATTTGGTTTATTCCATTATTTTAGAAAGTTCATTTCAATGGCATGGTTTAGCTCCAGATGAATCTCGTGATGCTAAATTAGCATTCATGTTGATCATCACTTTAATTGTTGCTTGCAGTGGAGGGGTATATTTTATCGCAAAAAAATCAAAACGAAATGGTGAATCTTTTATAAACTCGGTCACAAAGCGTATTCTGATCCGCTTTCTTACAATTTTAGGGATTGGTGGTCTAGTTTGTGGTTTATTGTATTATCATTTAAGTTTTGTTTACGTAGCACCATCTACCTTATTATTTTACGGATTAGCACTTCTATACATTGAACGAGATACAATTAAAGAATTAAAATATCTTGCATTTGTAGAGATTATATTGGGATTATTGGCTTTTTACTTCATATACAATGGATTATTATTTTGGACGATTGGTTTTGGAATTGTTCATCTATTTTTTGGAGTATTTTTGGTCAATAAATACAAAGACAAACCTTAAATTTGCTTCATGAATTTTAATTTGAATAAATTAAATAAAGTCTTTGATAATCGTATCCGTGTAGGGATTATGAGTGCTTTAATGATGAATGAAGAAATATCATTTAAAGATCTGAAAGAGTATCTTGATCTGACCGATGGTAACTTAGCATCTCATTTAAAAAATTTAGAAGAGAATGAATATATTACTGTATACAAAGGTTTTATTGGACGTAAAACCAACACCACTTATGCAATTACTCCACTTGGACGCCAAGCCTTTCAAGAGCATTTAGCTTATTTGGAAAAATTGATAAAAAATATTAAATAAAAAATTTTGTATTTAAACTTTGAAAAACAAAGTGCTTTTAAATATTATTTAGATTAAAATTCATCCTATGGAAAATCATCATCAACCCATTGAAAAAACGAAGTTTAATGCTTCAAATTCTACACTTTTAAAAGGGTTCTTCGTCTTTATTTTAACATTAATCCTGCTTATTCCTATTCCAATCATCCTTTCGATCATAGAAGAACGGTCGAATTATCAAGAGCAGGTCGTAAACGAAATTTCAACTAAATGGAGTGGGGAGCAAGTTCTTTATGGTCCTTATTTATGGATGAATTACAAAGTAATTTCTGAAAATGAAAAAGGAGAAAAAATTGAAATAAATGAGTCAAAATTTATTTCTGCAAATTCAAATGCAGTGAAAGGGAATGTAAATACAAGTGTAAAAAAGAGAAGCTTGTATGAAACGGTAGTTTACCATTCTGATCTCAATTTGCAATCAGTTTTTCCGAAATACGAACAAATTTTAGAACACCTGAACATCCAAAATGCTCAAGTTCTTTCGACAAAACTAGTTTTTGGAATACAAGATTTAAAAGGTATGGAAAACCGAATTATTTTACATTCCAATGGAAATAATTATGAATTGAACTCAGATGATGCTTTACAACTAGAAATTGATTCAGAAAACAAAAATAATAATTTAACACTATTATCTACAACAATAGTACCTGATGCTTTTAATATGCAATCTTTTAACATGAATATAAAATTAAAAGGTTCTAAAGCTTTACAATTTATGCCATCAGCATCAGAAACATTTGTTGAAATAACGTCAGATTGGTCGGATCATAAATTTGATGGATATGCATTGCCCATCCAATCCATCCAAAAAGATCAATTACAAACAATGCAATGGAAAATATTTCAAGAACATCCAATGAAAGGGCAGTATTGGAATGGAAAAGTAGATCAAAAAAATTATCAGTTTGGAATAGAATTTCTGCAATTAAATGATCATTACGAAAAAACATATCGCTCTACAAAATATGCCATATTATTTATAGGATTAACATTTGTCGCATTTTTCTTTATCGAAAATAGGAACAATTTTAATATTCATTTGGTTCAATATGCTCTAGTTGGGTTCGCAATATGTGTAAATTTTGTTTTGCTATTATCTATTTCTGAATATTTAGGATTTGATTGGGCCTTTATCATTTCATCAACTGCTACAATCGCTTTAATCACCTATTTTGTATATGGATTTTTAAAATCGTGGAATCTAACTTTTAAAATTACGGGAATGTTAGTGATATTATACAGTTTCATTTATTGCATTCTCCAATTGAAAGAACATGCACTTTTAGTGGGAAGTATTGGATTGTTCTTTATTTTATTGGTCATCATGATGTATTCAAGAAATATCGAATGGAATTCGAAAAAGTAATATTTCAATTGGAGTTATTTGTATATGCAGTGGTAAGTTTATACTTACCACTATTTTGTAGCACTTCCTCGAGGAATCAAAATTTCTTGAATCATCATCACTAAAATCTCTATTTTATGTACTTATATTTCACAAAAGCGAGAAATTTTCTTAAATCAAAATTTTATTTTCAATCTTTTACTCAAAGCATAATATGTTTAAACGGTATAAATCTATTGTTTTTAATTGCATGTTATGTGGATCTAGTCATTGCATTTAATCAATTTGAAGTGCCCTTAGATGTAATAATTGTATTGTTTATAATCAATATGTTAAGCAGTAATGGAATTGCAGTTTTCACTATTCTTCTTTTAAAAGAAGATAATCACGTAATATTTAAATATTCAGGATTACTAGGTACAATATTAACGATCATTTGGTTTGGTATAATCAGTTTAATGAGTGTTACACTTATTGTTTTATCATTTCTTATGAATGGTATAATAACTTCATTCGTGTGTATTCTTTACCTGATCCAAATACTAGCATTAATAAGGCCTAGCGTAAAAAATGTTTTAAATTTATCATAATATGTCATCCAAATAATGAAGATAATTTAATTGAATTTATCTAAAACTGCCGAATATTCATCAAAGTGTAATAAATAGAGAACTTTTATGTTTAAAATGATGTTAAAATATGTTTATTTTTTAATTTGCGTCCACAATTTTGAATATAATTTCCAAAGGGAACACAATGGATAAAAAGAGAATAGGAAATATCCTTACGTTAGGTTTTGCATTATTTGCAATGTTTTTTGGTGCTGGTAATCTTTTATTACCACCATTAATTGGAGTAGAAGTAGGCTCAAGCTTCTTTATTGCAATGGTTGCATTCGGATTATCAGGTATATTATTGCCTTTTACAGGAATTTTATCCATTATACAATCAGGAGATCGTTTCAAAGATTTAGGGAATCGTGTACATCCATGGATTGCACCGATTTTAGGAACGATTATTATGGTTTGTATTGGACCATTAATTGCTATTCCACGTACTGCGGCTACAACTTTTGAGGTAGGGATTCAACCATTTTTTCCTCAATTACAATCATTTTGGGGATCTTTAATATTTTTTATAATCACTTTATTCTTAGCCATCAAGCCTTCGAAGGTAGTGGATGTTATTGGTAACTATTTGACACCTATTTTATTAATTTTATTAGCGATTTTAATTACGATTGGAATTGTAAATCCTACAAGCGCTTTGAAAGAGTCAGAATTGTCCATGATTCAATCATTTAGCGAAGGATTTATTGAAGGGTATCAAACTTTAGATGTCTTAGCATCTGTTATATTTGCCGGTATTATTATTTCAGCGGCGAAAGCAAAAGGGTATCAAGATCAAAAAAGTAAAACCCAAGTGACCATTATATCGGGGATATTATCATCGGTTTGTTTATTGTTCGTTTATGGAGGTTTAATCTATTTAGGGGCTACTTCTGGAATTACTAATCCTGATATCAAGCGTTCTGAATTATTAATCTTAATTTCATCCAATCTATTAGGTCAATATGGACTGATTGCAATTGCTGTTTGTATGGCATTCGCGTGTTTAACGACGGCAATATCTTTAACTTCTGCTGTAGGTAGTTTCTTTAGTGATTTATTGAAAAACAAAATTGGCTATGTTCCCATTGTTATATTATGTACAATAATCTCTTTTGGATTATCAATTAAAGGAGTTGATCAAATCATTCAATTTGCCTATCCACCTTTAGCTTTTATATATCCTATTGTAATGACGTTGGTTATATACATCGTCTTTTTTGGTAAAATAATCTCATCTAAAGAACCCTATGTTGGTGCAGTTATCGCTTCTACATTGGTTGGATTCTTAGGATTATTAAATGTCTTAGGATTACTAAGTCCATCGACTTTCGAAATGTTGAAAATTATTCCATTCTTTGAATATGATTTAGGCTGGGTAGTCCCATCCATTATAGGATTTGGAATCGGATACTTATTTAAAAAATAATAAAAAAGGGAAGCTAGTAATGCTTCCCTTTTTTATTTCTCTTGTGTGAAAAAAGACATTCAAATTATGAGATTGGTAAAATGAATAAAAGATATAATTTGAATGTCATGAACAATTAATACGTACGATAAACATCTACAGTTTAAAATTACGGGTTAAAATTCATTTATAAAATACTCATTTTTAAGTATAAAAAATGATTTGATTGCTCAAACCATTCATAAACCAACCTTAAATATCATGAATTCATATGATAGAAAATCTATCAGAGAACATTTTATTTCCACAAATATAATGCGTTCATCTATTAAAAACAATAACAGATAAAAGAAATGTTCAGTTATTGAAAGAATGTCTTAATTTTTTCTTTTAATGCGTTGGCTTTAATCGTTTGATTCGTTTCTTCTAAAGCTGTAGCATATTCGTTTAAAAATGATTTAATATCTTCATCTGAAGGATTAGCAAAATTTTCTAGGTAATTTTCTACTCCCATCGGATGAATTAAATCATCTACAATTTCAACCACTTTATTCATTTCATTCATTTTAAAATATAAAGAGGAAATGGTGTGATGAATGTAAAAACGATTGATCTCTGCTTGTTCACGATTTTCTTCTGCTTTGAAAAAATCATGATTCAAATATTCTTTATACGAATTGATCGCTTGTTGATATTCATTTAATGCTTCGTAACAACGTCCAATAAAAAATTTAATTTCATGAAATTCTTCAGCATCTATTTTAGAAAAGAATGTAATTGATTCTTTTGGATTTACATAAAATTTGCGATAACCGATAATGAAATCCTCCACAAAATCAACTTCCGTTTGTTCCAAAGCATATTCTAATACTTTCGCTGATTGTTCTTCGGTAAGCTGACCAATAAATGCTTCCCAATAATTCACTAAGGTATTAAAATCATACGCCAAATCCTCAACAAAGATTTGTGCAGCAGTACGTAAGAAGTGACTTTGTAATTGGTCAATTAAATCATGATCTTCATCCGTTAATTCTGTTGGATTGTATAAAAGTGTTTCAATAATTTCAGAAGCTTTCTCTTCGCTATATTCATTACTTAACGCTTTTAGAGCAGCTGTCAGATCAAATTCAGACATATTAAATGTTTTAATTTTATAAAAAGCAAATATACATGGAATAATTTCAATCTCTAAACTTGATACAGCTTTTCAAATAAATAGTAGCTTAATTAGATAAAATAAGTTATAATTTATTAATATAAGAAATAAATATTCTTCGTTGAATGATTAAAAATTATGAAATAAATTAATTATGATTCATTAAGTTACGAATTTTATCAATCAAATTAACGTTTTTTTAATGTTACAATTCGCTTTTTATGCGGTTTATATTTAAATTTGCATACATTTTTAAAACTAAAACAATAAAGAGTTAAGGTTTCTCCTCATCTGTAATTTCCACTGCAGTATAGATTCCCTAGCTCTTTTTTTTATTTTGTACTTTTGATAAAATTTTATAAATGGGTGTAGCAGAGTTATTATTAAAACGTAAACAAGAACTTGCTGAAAAAAATGCAAATGAAGGTGCTGCTTTTCGGGCTGAATATGCAAAAAAAGAAGGGGTAATTGAATTACCTAGTGGATTATTATATGAAGTGATTGAAATGGCTGATGGTCCTCAACCGTCAATGAAAGATAAAGTTTTATGTCATTATCACGGAACAAATATTGATGGTGAAGTGTTTGATAGCTCCGTTCAACGTAAAGTTCCAGCTAGTTTTCTTTTAGAAAATGTGATTAAAGGATGGGCAGAGGGAGTTATGTTGATGCCTGTGGGTAGTAAATTTAGATTAGTTGTTCCACCACATTTGGGATATAAAGACCGTGAAATTTCAAAAGAATTAGGCCCGCAATCTACAATGATTTTCGATATTCATTTATTAGCCATTATGGACTAAATATAAAGCCTCAACAATTGTTGAGGCTTTTTTATGATCTAATAGTTATTTTTGAATTGAATAATAATTTGGAAGCTGATTTCCAGGATATTCTAAAATCAAATACTGTTCATTTAAAAAAAGAGCCGATTGATTGTACCACATATTCCAATCAAAGTCTAAAGGTAAAATTACAACTCGATGTTGCGTATTGATACCATAACTTTCTTTGATTTGTTCAACTTGAGATTTTTCTAATTCCAATTGAAATAAATCTTTAGGTTTGGATTTTTGTGTAGCATAATAATCGACAGCTAATAATTGCATAATGATTGGATTTTCTGGGTAATATTCTTTCGTGAAATCAACGATTGTTTCATAAATTTCAATTACAGAAAATTTATATGAATGATTACGTGCAACAAAATAAGTCCCTAAATCTCTTAAATATTCAAAAATGCTATAATGTTCCGAAATGTATTTTAAGGTATGAACAGCACGAGGTTTATTCCAATAAATTTCTAACGCATGTTCTAGATTTGTAATATTCTTAAGATCATCCTCGCTTAAAAAATTACTTTTAATAATTTGATAGGGTGGTTGAGGGTCAAATACATAACCGTAATTTTCATACTTTTCACGTACGGGTGTTCCTTTCAAAAATTTTAAAAATCCCAATTGCAATTCAGGAGGATATAATTTGAATGTAGATTCGAAACTAAATTTTAAATCATCGATATATTCTAATGGCAATCCAACAATTAAATCAAGATGCATTTCAATTCGGTCTTTTAATTGGTGAATAACATGAGATGTTTTTTCGAAATTTTGTTTTCGACTTACTTCTCGGTTACTCTCTTGGTTTATAGTTTGAATACCAATTTCAAATCGAAATAATCCTGGAGGAACTTTTTCATTAATAAATTTAATAATATCAGGATGGACAATATCTGCAGTAATCTCAAATTGGAATACATTTCCTGGACGGTGATGATCTAAAATGAATTGAAATAATTCTATTGTAAAATCACGTTTGATATTAAATGTTCGATCGAGAAACTTAATCGTTTTACCATGCTCCATTAAATACAATAAATTAGATTTAATAGTATCCATAGGTAAATAACGCATTTTATTGTCTAAACTGGCTAAACAAAATTCGCATTTATAAGGACAACCTCTTGAGGTTTCAATGTAACAAACACGATGAGCCAATGTAGCAGGATCATCGTATTGGTAAGGATTACGCTCTTTTAAATTGATAATATCGAATGTAACATTCTTTTTATTGAAAATAACTTTTTCGTCTACTTTATACATCAAGTTAGATACTTGATCAACCGCTGGATAATGTGTTACAAATTCTTCAAAAGGGATTTCTCCTTCACCGACAATTATATAATCAACTGCAGGATTTCCTATAATTTCATCATTTTCATAACTCACTTCAGGTCCTCCCAATAGAATTTTTGTTCGAGGAGACATCTGCTTAATCAAGCGTGCGACTTCCAAAGTTTGCGTAATATTCCATATATAACAACTGAAACATACCACATCATAGGTCGCACAGTGGTTGGCTACTTCATTAAAATCAGATTTAATGGTGAACTCTTTCCAGTCGATATTGCCATGATGATGGTTGAGATCGTATAAAATTCGAATGGCTAAATTGAGATGGATGTATTTGGCATTAAGTGTTGTTAAAAGAATTTTTGGTTGCATTTCGATTATCTTTAGGGGTGCAAAATTAATGGAAGTTTTTTGATTATTAGTGAGCAAATCCTGCGCCTAATGATATACTTGTACGATTAACTTTTTTAGGCAAGTTGCGTTTGGCTTTGATATTAAAGATCACCATATCGTCGGGTAAATCATGAGCATCTGTATCCAAATGGCTTATTTTTAAAACCACATTAAGCCCTTTCGTAATTTCTCCAAATACAGTGTAATCATGATCCAGTCGGGGTTGACCACCAATTTTTAAATAAGTTTCACGCTGTTCTTGAGTGAATTTTATCCCTTTTTTTTGTTCTAAATCGTCCAATTCTCGGGCAGTTATTTTTTTACCTACTACAAAATAAATTTGATTGTAATAAGATCCTTTTTCTGTATTTTGATCTCGGCCTGCACCTAATGCACCTAATTTATGAAAGGCTTTTGGATGAAATTCAGGCGCTAAACGATTCGGTTTAATATGGGATTGTGTTGCTTCACGCGATAATATAGATTCGTCTAATTCACCGCCTTGAATAACGAAATTCTTAATCACACGATTAAATTGTGCATTTTTATAAGTTCCCTTATGGATTTCACTCAAAATTAAATCACGGTGTTTCGGTGTGAAATCATAAAGCATTACATCAAATTTGCCGTAATTCGTTTTAAATTTTAAAGTATACGTTTGTGCTGTTAAATGGATACCACTGAATAGAAGTAAGAATCCAAATATCAATTGTAGTCTTCTATTGTTCATGAATCAAAGGTATTTATTTCACATAAAAAAATACAGAAATATAATGGCAAAAAGTACCGATTAAAACAAACACATGGAAAATGGCATGGTTAAATGGAATTTTTTTAATGCTATAGAGTACGGCACCAACAGTATATGAAATTCCACCTGCAATTAACCAGTAAATACCATCTTCTGATAATGTTGTGGTTAAATCCTTCCATGTAAATACAATCATCCAGCCCATAAAGACATACATTAACGTTGAAATCACTTTAAAACGTCCTGTGAAGAATAATTTAATGATAATCCCAATGCACGCAAATGCCCATACAATGAAAAATATAATCCATCCCTCATGGTCTTTTAAAGAAACTAATGTAAATGGGGTATACGAACCTGCAATTAATAAATATATGGATACATGATCGAATATTTTTAATCGCGCTCGTTTTAATGGAGTTGTTGAACGATGATAAAGTGTAGAAGCAGTATATAAAATGATCATGGAAAGACCAAAAATGCAAAAGCTAAGAGTTTGAATGGAATCCTGATTTTCAATTGATTTTTGAATTAAAAATACGAAACCAATACAGCTTAAAATAATTCCCAACAAATGGCTATACACATTTAGCCGTTCTTCTTTTGGATCGTACACGTTAATTAAATGTTCTTTCATAAATCAAAGGTAAGTATTATGCATTTGACATTTATTTACCTTGTATTTATTTATAATGAAATCGAATTACATTACTCTTTGATCAACGAGTTACGATTGGAAATCCCCAAGGTATTATATATAATTTTAAGATGATATTTCACGGTGTTCTCAGAGATAAAAAGGGCAGCACCAATTTCTTTATTGGTTTTTCCTTGTTCGACAAGTCGAATAATTTGTTTTTGTCGTTCAGATAAATTGAATTGATTTAAATCCAAAGCGTTTTCGCCCGTTTTATTCAACATCAAATTTAGTGATTTTAATTCTGCACGCATTTCACTGTTTTCTAATTCTACGAACTTTCTTTTATACTTATTGATTTTGAATAATTGATATAATACAAGAAGTAATGCGATTAAAATTACAGTTAGAATAATCAAAAATAATCTAATGTTTTGTTCATTTTTTATTTCCAATTGATTTTGTTCCTGCATCATATTTTTTTCCAAAATCAAAAGTTTACCGCTTTGATTTAGAGCATCATATTTAGAAGCTAATTCATTAACGATTATCCGGTTTTGGTAGGCGCTTTTATAGTCTTCTATAGAAGCATAATAAGTCGTTAACTGCTCATATAAATTCAATACATAGACGTCCATTTTGTATTTATGAGCATAGGCAATACCATCATTAAAAGCTTTTATTACTGCTTCATGGTTATTCGTCTCTTCATATAAGCGCATTTTGGCACGATACAGATTAGCCAAATGTTCAGGAGCCCCCAATTCTAAAATTCGAATCCCTTTATCATAATAGGCTTCAGCTTGTTTATAATTTTGATCAATTAATTGAAAAGTTCCGAGCACGGAATAATAAAATCCTTGGGTTTCAAAATCAACATATTTCAAGTCTTGCTCAGCAATGGATGTGATCAATTGTCTCGCTTCATTGTATTGCAAAAGATCAAATTTTAAAAAAACCTTTTCTATCGCTATACGTGTTTGTACTTCATTTAATTCCTTAGATTTTAATCCAAATTCTTCAGCCTTTTTTAGATTAATTTCAGCTTCTGGGTAATTGAATAATGTTTTATATGTTACATATTTTAATAAGTGTGCAGCATATTTATCATACGCATTGGCGTTAGGGTCATTAAGGATTTGATTTAATCGTTGAATGCTTTGTTGGTAATTTTTAGATGCATTCGATTGTGTAATTTCTTGATTTAATTGATTAAAATTAATTGTATTCGCATAAGAATAGTAGCTTAATAGGAATAAAAAGCTTTTAAAAATCAGAAATTTTATTTTTACATGTATCATTTAAAACATTATAAATCAGTAATTAAAGACGCTACCATGTGGGTAGTAGAACAACTATACTTTAACTACACGGTCTAAATTAGGAAAAAAATGAATATAAAGTCAAATTTGTAACAGAAATCCGTGAAAGAAATCCGCTACGATTAAAAGGAGTTTTCTAACTAACATCAACTTAACTGCAATAGTAAAAAAAAAGCATAACAACTTGTTATGCTTTTTTTATTTTATTCGCATCATGGTTACCAATGAGGTTGCAACATGTTTTTCTTGACTTGAATGTTGATCAGTGGTATAAATTTCAGTTCGTATCACGCTGATTTTTTTCCCACCTTTTACCACGTATGATTTCGATAATAAGTGTTCTCCAATTGCTGGATGCAAATAATTTACTTTTAATTCTACAGTTACAACATAGCAATCATCATCATAATGACTTACTGCTGCATATCCAGATGAAACATCAACCAAAGAAGCAATCATTGCACCATTAAACATCCCATGTTTTCGAGTCATATGCTGTTGTTTGGGTAGCTGAATAGAAATATAATCAGTATCTAGTTCAACCAAAGTGGCGTTATAAAATTTTAAAGTTTCCGAGCGATTAAAACTTGCTTCGATTAAAGCTCTTTTTTCGTTTGTCATAAGCTTCGATTTGAATTATCGTATAGCAAAAATGCAAATAAATCATATGTTTAGACCAATTTAATCTCTATTTTTGTTACTATCAATCGAATGAATATGAATTTTACAACGCCACAAGAAGCGGTTAAAGTCGTACAATCCGGAGATCGTGTTTATGTACATTCTGCTTCAGCTACGCCAACAATTTTAACGGATGCATTAACGGATCGCCATGAAGAGCTTTCCAACGTCGAACTTTGTCATATCCATACGTATGGAATTGCCAAATATGCCGATATAAAATATAAAGATTCATTCTTTGTGAATTCATTGTTTACATCTGCAAACGTTAGACATACAATCAAACAAGGAAATGGTTCTTATACACCAATCTTTCTGAGTGAGATGGGACGTGCGATGTTAAAAGGAGATTTGAAAGTTGATGTAGTATTTATACAAGTTTCAGAACCAGATCAACATGGTTACTGTTCTTTAGGAACATCTATTGAAAATCTAAAAGAGGCTATGACGACTGCTCGTGCAATTGTAGCTCAAGTCAATCGCTATATGCCAAGAACATTTGGAGATACATTTGTGCACATTAGTAAATTTACTCATTTGGTGGAGCATCACACGCCTTTATATACTATGGAAATGGGTACAGCGACTGAAGAAGAGATTACGATCGGAAATTATATTGCAGAATTGATTGAAGATAAAAGCTGTTTGCAAATGGGGATAGGTTCTATTCCGAATGCAGTATTATCAAATCTTACCAATCATAAAGGTTTAGGAATTCATACCGAGATGTTTTCGGATGGAATTATTCCTTTGGTCGAATCTGGTGTCATTACGGGAGAGCATAAAGGAATTTTAAAAGGTAAAATTGTATCTACGTTTGCGGATGGTTCACAAAAATTATATGACTTTATCCATAACAATCCAATTATCGAAATGCGTACTGCTGCATTCACAAATGATCTGGAAAAGATCGCTATGAACGATCGAATGATTTCTATTAATTCAGCCATTGAAGTAGATGTAACGGGACAGGTTTGTGCAGATTCGATTGGTCCGAAAATATTTTCAGGAGTAGGAGGGCAATTGGACTTTATAACAGGAGCAGCTCGAAGTAAAGGCGGTAAATCAATTCTAGCGCTTACTTCTACAACCAATAAAGGTGTTAATAAAATTGTTCCATTTTTAAAAGAAGGTGCAGGTGTAGTAACCACACGAGCACAAGTCGATTACATAGTGACGGAATATGGTGTTGCTAAATTATACGGACGAAATATTAAAGATCGTGTGAATGCTATGGCTGAAATTGCTCATCCTAATTTTAGAGAAGAAATTGTCAAAGCATATTATGATCGCATATAAAAAAAGGATTGGTTAACCAATCCTTTTTTATTAATAATATAATCGAAATCCTAGTGATAAGCATAAATTGGAATGTTTTTCAAATAATGCTTCAACAATTTCAACTTCATCATCATATTTTTTTGCCATCTCAAAATAATGTTGATCTAGCAGAGTACTTAATATTGGTGCATTCTTAACATATCCAGATACCGCTTTTGCCCCAGTAACATCAAGAAAATATTGAAATGTTTCTTCTTGTAAATCCAAACATTTGGTATTTGAAAAATGAATAATTTTATCGGTTAAACGTCCTTGAAATAATTCAGCTATTTCTTCTAAACTATAGTAATAACCATCGATCTCGATGGAATCATTGGGTCCTTTAAATATGAAATAAAGGATTTTATAATCTCTAAAGTTCTTATCATGAAACAATAAATTAGAGATAGAAGATTCAAATCCTTCAAAACTATCACAAGTTTGATATACATTGGTAATGTTTTTCTCTATTGCCAAATGTTGTAAAAAATCCAATAGTATAGAGGAACTTTCTTCTTCAACATCATCTACCCCTTCCAAACAATACAATTTAAAATCATCCCATTCTTCGTCATATAATTCTACATCCATTGTTATCTATTAAAAAAAATAAAAGTATAAAAATCTCTTGGTAAAATAGTGAAGAATCATAAAATACAGGGCATAACTAATTACCTTTGTACTCTAAAATCTTCTATTTTGCATCCATCATTATCAGATAGTTTCAATGAAATTCGCGTACGAAATCAAAATGATATTTTTGATTTCATCCCATTTGGTCATCCTTATCGACCAATGACACCAGCAATACTTTTTGTCATAAAAGGTACAGTGGTACTTAAAGAACAAATTAATACACATACATTGTATGAGAATTGGATGATGATTATTGATACAAGCAGTGTGTACGAAGTATTGGAAGTTTCTGAGGATTTAGAAATACGATTACTAGCTTACAGTCGTACTTATTTGGACCAAATTGCCATTCAATTAAATAAAATTAAGGTCTATGATAATCTTAAAAAACAACTTAAACGAAAATTTCTATTGGATGCGTATGAAATGACGCGATTGATCAGAAATATTGATGCGCTGGTTTTATATATTCAAAGCGAATCGAAAATGACCTATTATTTGGAAATCATTCACCATCATTTTATTGTGATTTTATACCATTTGGCAAGTATTGTTGAAAAAGGGAATGATGAAGAATTTGATAAACTTACTCGAAATCAGAAAATACTTTATGAATTTGTACAATTGGTCGCTTCACATTATTTAGAAACAAAATCAGTAGAATTTTATGCCAATAAATTACAAATGACCAGCCGATACCTTAGCCGAGTGATTAAAGAAGAATCGGGAAACACACCGAATGAAATCATTACTCAATACATCTTGAATGAAGCTAAAGCCCAATTGTCAAGTACACTAAATCCAATAAAAAGCATTGCGAGCGAACTTCATTTTAGTGATCAATATTCATTTGCTCATTTCTTTAAAAAACATGAACAGATGTCTCCAAGTGAATATAGAAAGCAATTTTTAACTTAATATATTACTTTTAAACATCTTTAAGTGAAATTATAGCATTTTTGATTTAAGAGGATAAGTATAACTTTGCAAAGTAAGAGTATTCGTAAAAAAACAAATATTCTTTTCGTTAGTTTATATTTATGTTTCTACTGAAACAATAATTGCCATTGAATATGCCACATTCATGAAATTTGTTCAGTATGATCGTATTAAAAGCCTAAAACTGTTTAGGCTTTTTTCTACATCTAGTTGATAATCATTCTATTATTTTTTAATTTACAATCGTATATAATTATTTTATATATTTGTAGTATAATAATATACTATCTATGTATTATAATGTTTTAAAGGATGTTGTCGGACTAGTAAAGGAATTTGAAGAGGGAAATGCCAATGAAAAATATCCTGTGACTATAGATGGTTTTAAACAATGGATGATAAATCAAATCAATCCAGAATTTACTTTAGAGAATTTTGAGTACGAAGGTAAAATCAATGGAAGAAGTTTGGATAGCGTCATCAGTACGTTATTAATTCATTTAGCCCGATATGCCCGCTTATATTCTAAATCAATTATTATTAATTCTCCATTTTCTACACAAGAAGAATATATATTTTTAATCACACTTAAAACGTTTGGTCCCATGAGTAAAATGGAATTGATAAAACGTAATATTCAAGATAAACCAGGAGGGATGCAAATTATTAGTCGCTTGTTGCACAATAATTTTGTTATTCAAGAAAATGACTTGAAAGATAAGCGAAGTAAAATTTTATCGATTACACCTTTAGGTTTAGAAACATTGGAAGAATACATGATTAATATTCGAAAAGCTACGACAATTGTATCAGGGAAATTAAATGAGACTGAAAAAATGCAGTTGATTCATTTATTGAATAAATTAGAAGAGTTTCATTGGCCTATCTATTCTAAAAATATTGATCCAGAAAAATTATTGGATACCGTTCAAAATGATTTCTTGAAATAAAATTCGAAATATCGCATTGTATTTCAAAAAAATAGAATTATCTTAAAATCCATAATACGAAAGTGTTATGGATTTTTTTAGTTTAAAAATACATTAAAATCTTTGTTTCTACCCTTAAAACAGATTGTTTTTATCATATTAATAGTATATATTTGAACTATATTTGTCAATATTAATATTTAATTAGTAAAATATAATTCTATATATGAGCGTAACTAAAGTTGCTGTTATTGGAGGAGGAATCGCTGGCTTATCTGCAGCATGCTACGCCGCTAAAAAAGGATATCAAGTTGAAGTATTCGAAAAGAATGATACGATAGGTGGTCGTGCAAGACAAATGAAAACACCAAATGGATATACTTTTGATATGGGACCTTCTTGGTATTGGATGCCCGAAGTGATGGAGAATTTTTTTCAGGATTTTGGTTACCAATCATCGGATTTCTATGAATTAATCAATCTTAATCCACAATTTGAAATCATTTTTGAAAATGAGAATGTGCAAGTTCCCGCAAATTACGATGAACTTAAAGCATTATTTGAGTCGTATGAAAAAGGATCTTCTACTCAATTGGATCGATTCATGGATAAAGCCAAAATTAAATATAAAATTGGCATGGAAGATTTCATTGAGAAGCCTTGTCATAGTTGGCTGGAATTTTTTTCATTTTCCATCCTTAAAAGTGCGATTCAACTGGATATTTTAACAGATTTCAGAACATATGTTTCCAAATATTTTAAACATCCATTTTTACAATCCATTATGGAGTTTCCAGTGATATTTTTGGGTGCTGCCCCGCAAAATATACCAGCAATGTATTCATTAATGAATTATGGTGGATATCGTTTAGGCACCTGGTATCCGATGGGAGGATTTTTTCAACTGATTTTAGCGATGGAAAAAATTGCCACTCAATTAGGGGTAAAATTTTATACCAATTCTCCAGTGGAACGATTAATTACCAATGGTGATAAGGTGGAGGCCATCCAAGTGAAAGGACATATGTTGAATTTCGATGCTTTAATTGGTGCTTCAGATTATCATCATTTGGAAACCTTATTGGATGAAAAAGACCGAAATTATTCACAAGAATATTGGGAAAAGAAAACTTTTGCTCCTTCATGTTTAATTTTTTATTTGGGAATTCAGGAACAAGTTCCTCATTTAAAACATCATACGTTATTCTTTGAAAACGAACTCGATCAACATATTAATGATATTTATGCCGATAAAAAATGGCCCTTAAAACCATTATTTTATGTGTGTTGTCCTTCAAAAACAGATCCCCATGTCGCACCCAAAAATCATGAGAACTTATTCTTATTAATGCCTCTGGCCATTGGGATTGATGATCGTGAAGAGTTGCGTGAAAAATATTTTGATCAAATGATTACTCGTATTGAAAAACATACGGGAATAAAAGATTTAAAATCTAAAATTGATTATAAAAAAAGTTATTGTATACAAGATTTTAAAACTGATTACAATGCCTTTGGAGGGAATGCCTATGGATTAGCCAATACCTTAAATCAAACGGCTATTTTAAAACCTTCTATTCGAAATAAAAAATTAAAAAATTTAGTCTATGCAGGTCAACTTACAGTGCCAGGACCAGGTGTGCCACCTTCTTTAATATCAGGTAAAATTGCCGCAAACCAAATCAACCCAAAATAAAAGCTTATGAAAAAATTATTTGATGATATCTCGTTTAAGACCAGTGAAGTAATTACTAAAAAATACAGCACAAGTTTTTCCATGGGAATTCGAGCATTGCATCCTACATTGCGTCATACGATATATGCGATTTATGGATATGTACGTATTGCAGATGAAATTGTCGATAGTTTTCATGGTTACGATCAGCGCCGATTATTGGATGAATTAGAACAGGAAACTAAAATGGCTTTGGATCGTAAAATATCTTTAAATCCAGTTATCAATTGTTTTCAAGATGTGGTGCATCAATATGGTATTGAGTATCAATTGATCGATCAATTTCTGAAAAGTATGAAAATGGATCTTCAGAAATTGGAATACAATAGCGATTTATACAAGGAATATATTTTAGGATCGGCAGAAGTGGTTGGTTTAATGTGTCTACATGTATTTGTAGAAGGAAACAAAGAAAAATACGATGAATTAAAACCATATGCGATGAAATTAGGGTCAGCGTTTCAAAAGATTAATTTTTTACGCGACTTAAAAGATGATTACCATGTATTAGGCCGTACGTATTTCCCAGAAGTAGATTTAACGCAATTTAATGATGGAATTAAAAAATCGATTGAAGCGGATATAAGAGAAGAATTTCATGAGGCTTTGGTTGGAATTAAAAAGTTACCAATTACCTCTCGATTTGGTGTATATTTAGCATATAAATATTATTATTCATTGTTTAATAAGATTCAATCGACACCTGCACAAAGGATATTGAATGAACGAATTCGTATTCCTGATTCAAGAAAAGTTTCCATGCTGCTGGGATGTTATTTAAATTATAAAATCGCAAATACGATTCAATGAAGTTAAATATAATAGCCTTTTTATTTTTTGGATTGGTTGCCTTTGGACAAACATTAAATGAGCTTCGATCAAATTATACAAAAGCTGTAAATGATAAATCAGTTTGTGAGCAAATGATCAAGCAATTGGAAAATAATCATAAAACGCCTTTATATCAAGCCTATTTAGGTGCCTATCAAACCATTTGGGCCAATCATGTGATTAATCCAATTTCTAAACTAAATACATTTAAAAAAGGAAAAAATAATCTTGAAAATGCCATTCAATTGGATCAAAATGTCGTAGAAATTCGATTTTTAAGGTATTCCATCCAAAAGAATGCACCTCAATTTTTAGGCTATTCAAAACAGCTCAAAGAAGACGAAACTTTTCTGAGAAACCATTTAAAAAATGTCCAATCTCCTGAACTATCTAACGCTATAAAATCAATTCTAAAATGAATTTCTTAATCGTTGTATTGGTATTTACTCTAATGGAACCCATGACTTGGTTAATCCATAAATATGTGATGCATGGATTCTTATGGATATTGCATAAGGATCATCATGACCATAGTACGCCAGGCCATTTAGAAAAAAATGATTACTTCTTCGTTATTTTTGCCATTCCAGCAATTGCATTATTCTATTTTGGTGCTTTACAAGGGTATAATTATTTGTTTTATATTGGTTTAGGAATCACACTCTATGGTATGGCATATTTCTTCGTACATGATATCTTTATTCATCAACGCATCAAAATTTTTAGAAATACCCAAAATCCTTATTTTTTAGCGATAAGAAGAGCCCACAAACAACATCACAAATACATAGGAAAGGAAGATGGTGAATGCTTTGGATTCTTATTCGTTCCAATAAAATATTTTAAAATGTTTTTTAAACCATCCAAATAATATGCAGCCGTATACCTATTTATTGATTAATTTTTTTACGATAATCATTTGTTTTATTTATTCTTTTGATCGTAGAATTCAGTTTAATCGTCACTTTGGAACCTTTGCTAAAGCAAGTATTATAGTTGCAATTCCATTTATCCTATGGGACATTTATTTTACGAAAATAGGAGTCTGGTGGTTTAATGATGCTTATGTCATAGGATGGCGAATAGGAGGATTACCCTTTGAGGAATGGTTATTTTTTATTTGTATTCCATTTTCTTGCGTTTTCACCTATTTCTGTTTGACGAAATTTTTCGATTTAAGTTTATTCAATGCATTTAATAACATTATTGTTTTCATCACAACCATCGTTTGTGCAGTTGTGGCATTGCTTTATTTTGATCGTACGTATACAATGGTCACTGCTATTGTAACAATCTGTTCAGTCATTTACTTTCATTTTATAGCTAAACAAGAATGGATTGGTCAAGCTTCCTTCATATTCTTTGTCTTAATGTTAGGTTTTTTCCCTGTTAATGGTATTTTAACAGGTACAGGATTAGAATCTCCCATTGTTAATTACAATTCCAATGAATTTTTAAACCTTAGGATGGGTACTATTCCAATTGAAGATGCAGTCTATGGATATGCTCAATTTTTATGGAACATTTATTTCTTTACGAAATTCAAAAAATCAAAGGAGAGGATTGAAAATTCAATAACTTCTTAATAATTACTATTTTTTTTGTAAATTATGGTTTAAACCATTAGTATGAAAAAATTATTAGTTGTCCTTACGATGGGCGTTTTCTTACAAGCATGTATCGTTTCTACAGCGACTAAAGCGGTAACTACTGTTGCAAAAGCAGGTATTGGTGTCGTTAAAGGAACGGTGAAAGGAATTAGTTGGGCGGTAAGCAAAGCGAATGGGAAAATTGACAAAGATCGATTGAATGGGACATGGAAACTGGTCGGAATTTATAACGGAAGTTTTGAAGAATATTCTAATGAACGTCAACCGAATGTGTCATTTCAATCGTTTTGTAATGAAACTGAATCAATTTTAATTTTTAAATCCAAGAAAGATAAATTTCAGCCTTTGCATTGTGCTGATTCTAAAGAAAATTGGGTAAAATATAAATTTGATTTTGGTAAAAATCCATCCACACGTGAAAAAGAAAATTACATCGAATACAATGGAAAAAATTACATCACCATTATTGATGTTTCCAATAAAAATTTAGTTTTAGAAGGATATCTAATAAATAACGATATGCACTCAGGAAAGAAATTATATTTGTTCGAAAAGAAATAGTTTACAAAGTGATCCATACATTTACAGCCCATCTAGACTGGAAAAAGAAATCAGATTTCGAATTGAAATTGAACCGAAAAGCCATCAAAAATCATGTGATTGAAATTGAGCATAAAACTCCATTATCAATATCTGCAGCTAAATCTTTTAAGGGGGATCAAACACTTTATAATCCAGAAGACCTTTTACTTAGTAGTCTAGCCTCTTGTCACATGATGTCTTATCTATATTGTTGTGATCGAAATCAAATTGAAGTTTTACATTATCATGATCATGCAGAAGCTATTTTAGAAGTATTTCCTGACGGAAGTGGTAAAATTATAAAAGCCATTTTAAATCCTACCGTTACAATTAAAGATGAAAAGAATTGGGCTAAAGCGATTGCCCTGCATTGCGAAGCACGTCAATTGTGTTTTATAGCTAATTCATGCAACTTTGAGATCGAGCATCACCCCATAATAGTCATTTAAAAAGCCTCTTAATAGAGGCTATTATTTTTGAAGGATGTTTTTGTAAATTTTTCCATTTTTCATGATAAGCAAGAATTTCGATTCGGGTTGCGTTAATAATTCCAGATGCTCTAATGGATTCCCATCAACAAGAATTAGATCTGCAACCGCATTTTCTTTAATCACTCCCATTAGTCCAGGGTATGGACTTCTAAGACCTGAGAGCTGAAGCAATTCGGCATTATCTTTCGTAATCATTTTTAATATTTCTGCATTCGTGAACCATTTTTTTAATCGTAAGATATACGTATTTTGATCTTTATTCATTTCTGGTTCAAACAAAAAATCAGTTCCCCAGGCGAGTTTTACACCCAATTTTTTAGCTAATGGCCAAACTTTTTCTTGTCCTTCTAAAACAGGTTGACGTTTCTCTTTTCTTAATTGGTCCATATGTTCATGATTGTCCATTAAGTTTTGTAAACTCAACCATATCCCTTTATTTGCCATAATTTGTAGGGTTTCTTCGTCTAGCATTTGACCATGTTCTATCGATTTTACACCAGCCTCAATTGCGCGTTGCACTGCACGTGGAGTATAGGCATGTACCATAACATATGTTCCCCAATCTTCTGCAGCTTCAACAGCAGCTTTCATCTCATCTAGCGTATATTGCGTTACATCAATAGGATCATATGCAGAAGATGTTCCACCTCCAGCCATTAATTTTATCTGACTGGCTCCAAAACGAAGATTTTCGCGCGTTGCGGTTAAGACATCATCACGACCATCGGCTATAAATGTCGCTCCCATTTCTTCTGCACGTGAAGCTTTGCCAAAAAATCGTCTAGAACGTTCATTGGGTGTCCTAAAGTCCCCGTGTCCTGCTGTTTGGCTAATTGTAGCTCCAGATGGCCAAATTTTAGGACCTCTGATTTTCTCTTGATCAATTTGTGATTTTAGAGGAAATATGGGACCTCCTGCATCTCGTACACTAGTAAAACCACGCATTAACATCGCTTCAGCATTATGAGTAACCTTTCGCATCATATCATTTTCTGAAAGATTAGGATTCATTAATTCCTGCATTGTTAATGCACCAAATACTAAGTGCACATGTACATCAATTAATCCCGGAATTAATGTTTTTCCTTGACCATTAATCAGTGTGACAGGTTGTTCTTTTATATGAATTTTCGAATTACTTATTTTTTGTATCAGTTGGCCTCGAATCAAAACGGAAAGCGGTGAGGATAATGTTTGTGTATCATGATCTAATACGCGTACATTCTCAATGATAATGGTTTCTTGGGCGGAAATGGGTTGAAACTGAAGTAAAACTGCAACCCAAAGTAATTTAATTTTCATTGTGTTGATTTAGGAAAGTATTAAGATACAATTTTATAATGATATGATCTGTTGATTTAGAGGAGGTTGTTGATATTTTATGATTACTTAATGAAATTGAGTTTTATAGTAGGAGTATAGGTTTATCCTACCATTAGATGAATGATTTATTGAAGACAAAATTTTGATAAAGTGTACTTGTGGCAAAAACAAATCGTGAAGTTTTGATGTATAATAACTATAGATAAAATTTAGCGTCATGTTTTGGCTATATTGTATATTAGTTTTGTTAATGAAAATTAATCCTATGAATAAAAGCATCGATTTTACCTCTGATCCAATATTTATCCAGAAAATATACGATAGTGTACCACAATCATTGAAATTAACATGGTTAGAGTTATTATTTTCTTATTTGGAAAAATACGCATCCAACTTACCCATTCATTTTAAACAAATTAAAGAAGCATTAAACACTCCAATAAATCGTACTATAAATGAGTTGGATGTCACAAGCAGCTGGTTGGATTTTATCCAAATGATAAAGGGAAACCCAACAGATTCTTCAATTGGTCTTATTTTAGTCAAAAAATTAAATGAATTATTCGATTATTTAGATGGTGCCGAAATGGTCGTTATCCATTACGTGGAAAGTGCGTTAACCCTATTTTATTATGAAGCAAATATTAAAGAAATAATATCTAATTCCGAGGATTTGCGCAAATTTATAATCTTAGATGATATACTTTGGAATGACTGGGATCCAATTCGTGTTAATGGAACTAGTGCGAGACACGAATATTATCGATACAATCTTCAATTGATCGAATTATTAAAACAAAATCCAGATGATGAAAAAATATTAGAATTTTTTCAAGATTTACACCAAAATCAATTGGGAATAGTATATGATGATCGATTATTGCATCAGTTGATTCAGAAAATAAAAGCTATTAATTAACTAAAAGTTTAAAAATTGTTTTCATGGGAATGAAGAAAATTAACAATGATACAGCTCAGCAGCGATGTTTTAAATTAAATGATATAATGATTTACCATCTTTAATATATTAAATGAGGATGCTTAGCATATCATTAGTAAGCGCAATTCATTGTCATTTTCTTTGGGAGCTCGATGGACACACGGTCTTACTTTTTGATTGGGATGATCTACCGCTAAACGCCAAAGATGGATATTCCCGAGATTATAGGGACGTGCATGCGGTAATTCATGATAATGTAAATCAAAATAATTCTCAGTTAAAAACGATTCAAACCCACTTTCATCACCTTCATAAATTTCCAATAACTTTTGACGAATTTCGGGATGATCTTTTTTTAAAATAACATGTTCATTTGGAATAATATCACTCGATGCGCCATAATAAGTACAGAGAATGGTATCTGTTGGTACAGGAGAACGATCAACATGAAAAGAATAGACATCAGTAGATATAAAATCAAATTCATCGTCGATGGGATAAGATTTTAATAGGTTGAGACTAGGTTGTGCTCCTTGTAGTTCTAAATTCTTGAAATCTTCGATAATAATGGAACGTGCTTTTTGACCAGAAACCGATAAATTCAATGCATACAAATCGGACATACTCACTTCGGTAATTTCCTCTTCTAATTTTAATTGATCTACAATTTCTTTAAAATCGGCATCAGTACTTCGAATCCATCCTATGGCGTTTACTTGATCATGAAATTCAAGATCAAATAATGCTTGAAAAGAGTCTACAATTTCGACTTGTGGTGATGGATTTGGTGTAAGTTTCATGCCTGCAAAATTAAAGGGAATAAATGATTATTTGGAAATATGATGGAAAAACCTTTGCTATAAGTTCCATAATTCAAGATTGTTTTTAAACTCAAATGGTTGAGGTGATTGAATCATCTCGATAATGTTACCATTTTTCAATTTTAAATGGAGTGCTTTATTCGCTTTTTGTATCGCGTTGTAATTTGATGATGGAGTAGTTATCTTTAAAATCATCTGCTGTATTTCCGTTCAATTTTAATATTTCATCCATTAGATTCAAGCCATATTTAACCGTATTGTCGTTTGGAATAATTTGAACGATTTTTAGCTTTTGATCCATTTTCAATATAAAATACCCAAATTCTTTATCTGTGTTACTTGCTGATGGTTTTTGGCGAGGTGAAAGTGCGTAAACCTTTCTGCAGAAGTTTGAATAATCAAATTGTAATGATCTCTAAAAATTCGATTGCCTAAAACCAGTTCTCGATTTGTTTTACCAAAATTGAGACGTGGTTATTGGATTAAAGTTTGTCCGCCTAAAGTCCAATGGTATTGATCTTTAATTGTAAATGCTGTATCAATTGGAGCAACACCTGTCACGCTTACGGTTTTTAAGCCTAAAATTTTTGTTGCTTTTGCACGTGAAAAAATTGAAGCATTTTGAAGATTTATTTCAATTTCATCTGCATTAGAACCAAAATCAATTTGGGCATAAGTTGGAATATCATAAAACGTAATGGGCATATAATGCAATTGATAATCATCAATAACAAACGGAAGCTTGAAGAAATTTTCTGTGATTTCGAATGGTTTTTGACTGACTTCTACATAATTTTCATCAAAGTTAAAATTCCAATTCAATTGATTAATCACTGATCCTCCTAAAACACCATGTAATCGAATCGACTCTGTCATTGTTAATGCTTTTGAATCAAAGATGATAAATGGTGTTTCTTTTATTTGTATGGTATTTATTTCCATCAGGTCGGCAATTGCAAATTGACCTGTAGTTGTTTGATGATTACCATCTCGTAAGGTTACGGAATTATCTTTTGATCCAAACGGTTTTAACCCATATTCTTTAACGAGTGTTTGATCAATCCCTGAAACAGTAAATCCAGTGTCCTATAAAAATGTAGAAGGATGACCATTTATTTTTAAATGAATCAGAATCATATCATTCCATATTTCTAAAGGTAACCGTACTACTTCTTGATTAGAAGAAACTTGTCCTGATTTAGAAAAGATTTTAATTTTTTAGTTGATTGAGCATATAATGATAAAGTATTAAAAAGGAGTAATAAAAAGGAATCCAATAAATAGAAATGTTTTTTCATAGAATTTTCGTTTCCTCATCATCAACATCAATTGTTCCAAATTGATGAAAGGGTCAAGGTTTAGCTAAAATTTAACCGCTATATTTCAGTAATTCGAGATAAGGATCACCTGCTATTCCCAATGCTTTACAAAATGCGGGTTCCGTTTTATAACCGGATGATTTCTGACGAATGATTTTTTGTTTAAATTCTTCTCCTTTTGCAATTAATAGATGATGTTCTTTCACCATATGTAAATATCCCATTTGTTCTGTCGTGCAAATCGGAGCTGCATAGATTTCGAAAGGAAGAGCATTGCATGTAAATTGAACTACAAGTTTTTCATGGTTTCGTTTACATTTAAATTGAGGATAAAAGCCAAAAAAAGATTGCATTTCTAATTCCAGTTGGTGTGTATCATAACATTCGAGAATGATATCCACATCGCTTCCTTCAATCGCAATATCAATTGGGATAGTGCCGACAACAATAGGATTATAATCGGACAATTTATCAAGTATTTGATGCGTTATTAAAGTTTTGTAAACGTTTCTTTGCAAAGGATTTCCTTTACTCAAATAATCAATCGATTTAAAATTCATAAATCACGAGTAGAATAATTCTTAAATAATCAGATTTCAAAGATAGGAATATAGACTGTCATACAATTAACAGTTAGTAATAGAATAGAATTTTGATTCAGATGAATGATAAATTAATTTAGAATCCATTAAAAATCCCCAATGAATAACCATTGGGGATTTTTAATGTTTGAGTTAATAATGATAAATTAATTATAATGCGTGTGTTAGATTGCTTTCATGTTGTTTGATTGAATAGGTTGCCATTATCATATCAGCAGCTTTTTCACCCACCATAATAGCTGGAGCATTCGTGTTTCCTGAAGGAACATCAGGCATAATGGATGCATCAGCAACGCGTAACCCTTCGATTCCATATACTTTTAACGTTGGATCAACCACAGCATCTTGATCAATACCCATTTTGCAAGTTCCTGTCATATGGTGATATGTGCTTGCTGCTTTGCGGATATAATCTAGGACTTCTTCTTTGGATTTATCTTTTCCAGGATAAATTTCTTCTTTCATCCAATCTTTTAAAGCTTCAGTTTGTCCTAATTTTCGGCAAAGTTCTACGGCTTCATATAAAGCATCCAGATCAGCTTGTTCAGATAAATATTTTGGATCGATCATCGGATAATCTTTTGGGTTATTGGATTTAAGTTTCATAAATCCTTTTGAAGCTGGTCGTATCATTCCAGCACAAAATGTAAATGCGTTCTCAGGTCCTTCAAATCCTGGAGCGTAGTAAGGCAGAGCCATAAACAAAGGTTGTAAATCTGGTACAATCATTTCAGGTCTACTTTTCCAGAAAATTTGTGCTTCTAATAAATTGGCTTTAGGTGGAACAATCGTTTGTTTGGCTTCGAAAATAACACTGCATAACAAATGATCTTGTAAATTTTTACCAACTCCTGGTAAATGTTGAATCGCATCAATCCCAACTTCTTTCAATTCATCACGATCACCAATACCTGATAACATTAAGATTTGTGCAGATCCGATGGTTCCAGCAGATAAAATAACTTCTTCTTGTGCATATACACGATTAATTTCTCCATTTTTTTCATATTCCACACCTACACAACGTTGGTTTTCGATGATCAAACGATGCACCAATGCTTCTGTCGTAATGGTTAAATTTTCACTCGAAAGATGAGGTTTTAAGAAAGCTTCTGCTGTTGAACAACGGATCCCCTCTTTTGTTACAGACAAATCATTTAAACCTGCACCCCATATATTCGTATTAAAATCATCTGTGGTTGGATATCCTAATTCTTTACAACCATTGATTGCTGCAATAGAAATCGGATTAGGTTCTTTAATTTTCGTAACCGTCATAGGACCATTTCCTCCATGCATTTCGTTTTCACCTAATTCATAAGCTTCTGATTTTTTGAAGTAGGGTAGGACGCTCTCATAATCCCAACCATAACATCCTTTATATGCCCAATTGTCATAATCCTGTTTTGCGCCACGAATATAAATCATTCCATTAATGGCACTCGATCCTCCTAAAGTTTTACCACGAGGCCAATATTTTGTCACATTACCAGCATGTTCTTGAGGTACGGTATGATAAGCCCAATCGCGAGGCGTATTCCATATTAATGGCCATTGTGCCGGAGATTGTATTTCCTCAGCGATATCGGAAGGTCCAGCTTCTAAAATCAATACGTTTAATTCTTTATTCTCAGCTAAACGAGAAGCTACTACTGCACCCGCAGATCCTGCTCCTATGATGATATAATCGTATGTTTTCATTTGTATGTGGTTTTGGTTTAGATTTTATTTTTTATAACTAATAATTTTAGGTAACGTAACTGCTTTTAATCCTTCGATACCGAATTCAACTCCGTATCCCGATTGTTTTACACCTCCAAAAGGAACAAATGGATGAATCGCACCATGTTGATTAATCCATACTGTTCCAGCTTCCATTTGTTGAGCCACTGAATCAAGTGTATGTTCATCAGTGCCCCAAACAGAAGCGCCTAAACCAACTTCTAATTCATTTGCTTTACGGATAGCTTCATCTAATGTTGTATAAGTAATAATCGGTAATACAGGTCCAAATTGTTCTTCATCAACGATAGCATCTCCATGATCTACTCCAGTGACCAATGTAATAGGAATAAAATAGCCTTGAGTTGGAATTTCTGGATTTGGAATTATAATTTTAGCATTAGAGTTTTTCTTGGTTTGCTCTAATAAGGTGTTCACTTTATCATATTGCATTTGATTTTGTAAAGGACCTAAGAACACGTCTTCTTCGATACCATTTCCCATTTTGATGTTTTTGGTAACAGTCGTTAAAGCTTCCACCGTTGCATCTAAATCATCTTCATGTACATATAAGCGTTTTAAAGCAGCACACGTTTGTCCCATGTTTAGAAAGCTTCCCCAAAATAATCCTTCTGCAATTTGATGCATATCTGTTCCAGGTAAAACAATTCCTGCATCATTTCCTCCACATTCTAATGTCAAGCGAGCCATATTTTTTGTAGATGCTTCAATAATTCGTCGTCCCGTAGCAATTGAACCCGTAAACATAATTTTTGAAATGTCCTGATGTGCCGTTAAGTGTGCTCCAATTTTTCCATCTCCTGTTATAACATTTAATACTCCTGCCGGTAAAATATCATTGATGATTCGGAACAATTCTAATGAAGCAATGGTTGTATATTCAGAGGGTTTGATAACAACTGTATTTCCCATTTTAATCGATGGAATAATTTGCCAAATGGCAATCATTAATGGCCAATTCCAAGGCGTAATAGCAGCTACAACGCCAACAGGTAGACGTTTCAAAACATCTTTTCTGGTATCATCTTCAAATACGATTTCATCCGAAAGCTGTAAGGATGCAGGAACTTGTGTCCATCCTATACAAGCATCTATTTCAAATTGAGCACCAGGACCATTTAAGGGTTTACCTTGCTCTTTTGTAATCCATTCAGCCAAATACGATTTATTTGAGCCTATGGCATCTGCAATTTGCAGGATGAATTGATCGCGTTCTTCTTGACTTAGTTTTCCCCATATTTTTTGTTGGGATTTAGCTGTCGCAATGGCTTCTTCAACATCTTCAATAGTAGAGGCATAATACTTTCCAATTAACTCCCCTGAGGCTGGGTTATTTACTTCGATAATTTCGTTAGATGTTTTATGTACACCATTAATGATATAAGAAAATGTATTCATTGTAATTTATTTTGTGTAATTTCATTATTCCAAATGTTGCCATTTTTAGTTGTAATCGATTGATTTATTCTACAAATGGTTTGATTTATTCTACAAAAATGATCGTGAACTTGCCATATGAATAAGATAGAAGAGAAAACAGTGTATAGTATACCCTATGGAGAGATTTGTTTATATGAAACAAATGTTCCGTTTAAGGGTATGAATTTTAATTTTGATCATCCATCCATTTCGATGATGATCCAAGGAGAAAAGAAAGTAAAATGGAATGATGAATGTTTTGAATTTGGAACTCGAAAAATTTTAATTCCAGAAAAAAAACAAATTCTAACAGTTGATATTGATGAAGCTTCCTATGAACAACCCATCAAATGTGCCATACTTTCCATTGATGAAGATTTTGTGAGCTCATTTTATGATGAAATTACAGGCTTACAAAATAAAGATTGGTTAGATGTAATTGGTGGTGATGAAAAGGAAATTTTAAACTACTTTGTCTCAGAAGAAGGTTTGTTGATTAATAGTTTCTTCAACCTTTTAAATGATCGTACATCCATCAAAGAGAAAATGAATCATTTGGATTACATCTTTCAATTAAAAATGAAAGAATTAACTTATTTAATTTTACAATCAAAGGCGAGAAAACTAATCTTAAATCAATCATTGGCTCAAAATAATCCTTTGTACGAAGTCATTAATTATATCAATGCCAATTTTAAAGAAAAAATTAAGATCAGTGATTTGGCGAAAATAGCATGCATGAGCGAATCCAAATTATTTTCAAAATTCAAAGAAAATTTTGGATGTTCACCAAATCACTTTATTGTTCAGAAACGTTTAGAGTTTGCTCGTCAATTGTTGACCAACCATATGAAACAATTAACTATATCTGAAATCAGTTATATGAGCGGTTTCAATAATGTTGAACATTTTAACCGTAAATTTAAAGAAGTGTATAATGAAACTCCTACACGAATGAAAAAAGAATTAAATTCAATTTCTTAATCGTCTTGAATTTATAATTCATCTTTATTCGAATTGAACTTAGATCCAAAAGTTACGTTCCCTTTTTTTAATACAATTTCAGAATGTAAAAATTGTGCTGCCTCTGCTGATTTCTTCACTTTTACACTGCTTCTCTTGATCATTTCTTCCTCAAAAGGTTGTAAAATGGCCTCGCGAATTGCAATGGCCTCGTGCTTTTGGCTGTAAATTGTTTTAATTTTTTGAGCCAACTGCAGAGCATCCAATAATGCTTGATTCGCTCCTTGACCTTTGAAAGGACTCATAGGATGTGCCGCATCCCCAATGAGAGTGACTGGTCCAGCATGTGTTAAATAAGAAGGATTTAAAATTTCACGATCATACACGGGATAACCCGTAATCTTTGTAGGATGAGTTGCTTCAATAATTTGTGGAATAGGCGTATGCCATGCCGTACGTTTCATTACTTCTTCTTTTAAGGCAATGGCACCTTTTAGGCTAATGATTTTTGCATTTTGTTCTGTTATAGGAAAACTAAATTGCCACATAATGGAATTTCTATCATAAGGCATCATATACATGCGCTCAGTTCCGTTTGCTGTTTGGAAAACGGTGTGACCATCCAATAACTCGTGTGGTGGGAGAGGTATGCTATCCAAAGAACATATTCCTAAAACAACAAGACATCCTAAATATCGCAATGGATAAAGTTCTTCAGCAATCAATTGTTGGCGTACTGCACTACGGATACCGTCAGCACCTATCAAAAGATCCACTTCGTAATGTTTATCTTGTCCATTCACATCAAAAATTAATTCAACCTGATCGGCGGTATGAAAACTTTTCAAACGATGATTCCAAACGACTTGATCATTACCACCCAATTGATCTAATAATGCCTGGCGCAAAGCTTGTCGTGCAATATGAATGTTGGTTGAACGATTTTTATTTTTTTCGGCAATTTTTTGTTGGTCGGTAAGATTTCGTAATCCCCATTGACCAATAACTTCTCCTTCGTGAGTATGAGCTAAATGTAGGGTAGAAACTATTCCTTCTTCAAGCGATGAAATCCCAAACTTTTTCATTTCTTTACTGGCTTGTTGTAAAGTTAAACCATAACCTTGGGAACGATCGTCAAATGCACGATCGCGTTCAAAGAGTGTAAATGGGATTTGACGATGCAAACAAGCAAGGGCTAAAGCAACTCCTCCAATTCCTGCTCCTATAATACCCACGTGCGGATATGTGGATTGCGATGCTGGAATTGTTTCACAGGCGATTAATCCAGTTCCTTCACAAGCGGTACAAATTTGTAATGTTGCCGTTGGCTTTTTTAAATGATTTGGAATGGGCTGATCATTTTTCAATTGAGCTAAAGCGGATTCATAACGTTGTAACTTTCGTTTCGAAACCCCCTGACTTTTCATACCATTGCCATGGCATGAAGTACAACTGATATAATTCTTGATTGCTTTTTTCAATTGATTCTTTTTTGCAAAAGTAATTCTTATGAATCGATTTTAAAAAAGGGAATGAAAGAGCTTTTCTCCTAAAATAGAATAATAGCTTTCATTACATAGAGAAGTGAATCAAATGTTTGATTTGTTCGAAGGTATATTTTACAGATAACGTTGTATCTTTGAAAGATAAAAATCAAAGTGTAACGATAAATTAGCGACCATGACCAAACATGATATTCAAACAATTGAACAATTAGATGAAATCGATCAAGCTTCATTTCAAAGACCACAAATCATATATAAACACAGTACAACATGTGAATTAAATCAAATGATTTGGAATCAATTACAACAGAGCGATTTGGAACTGCAATATTTGGATTTATTAACTTATCGTCCAATTTCCAATGCCATTGAAGCGCGCTACCAAGTAAGACATGAATCGCCTCAGATTTTAATTATTAAAGAAGGGAAATGTGTGTATCATGTATCTCATCGAAAAATTAAAAATGAAGAGATTAAAGCTTTTCTAGATTCATTAAATGCATAAAATAAAAAGAGATGTACATCAATTGGACATCTCTTTTTTTGAATAAACGATCGGATATAAGCTGGATTAAGGTTTTTTAACGATCATATTAAGTAAAATTCATTTAGCTTTTCTTTGCATAAGTCATGAATGACTTCTACCCATGCGTCATTGGCATTTAAACATGGAATATATTCAAAATGTTCACCACCATTTTCTAAAAATATATCTTTTCCTTCCATGGCAATTTCTTCTAAAGTTTCTAAACAATCTGAAACAAATGCGGGGCAAACCACAGCCAATTTTTTAACGCCTTTTGAAGGCAATTGTTCTAAGGTTACATCAGTATAGGGCTCAATCCATTTGTCTTTTCCTAATCGGGATTGAAAGGATACAATCACTTTTTCTCGAGGTAAATTCAATTGTTGGATGACTTGATTGGTTGTTTCAAAACATTGGTGACGGTAACAAAAGAAATGGCTTGGGTTATTTGTTCGACTACAACAATCATTTAAATTGCACGTTTTCGTTGGATCTGTTTTATATATATGGCGTTCAGGAACCCCATGATATGAGAAAAGTAACGCATCATATTCTTCCGTTAATTTTTCTTGTATGCTTTCGGCAAAACTTTTAATTGAAATATATTCCTGTTTGAATCATTGTAAATCGATGTCCGTTGATTTAGATGCATTTCACGAGAATTCTTTAATTTAATTTTGTTTTTTCGAGGTGTATAGTTTTAGGGAGAGCTATATACCTCGTTTATTTTAAAATAAAATTGCGATTAAATGCTATATTGTATTTAATCTGAAAAAAATAGGTATGACGAAAACAAGTCCCTTATTACGAATGGTTCGAATGGTCCAATTCATTAAGACCAAGAATCATTCTAAAGTTAAAGTGAATAAACAATCCATTTTTCATTTTATTTCGATGCTATATCCTGATAATGAGTACTCATGTCATATGTTTGATCGGGATAAACGTCGAATCAAAGAAGAATTAGGGATTGCATTAGAATACAATAGCAGAGAAGGGTATTATATTAATTCACTGGATCAATTGAATCAGCTTGAAACAAGCTTGGACTATTATGAACTTTTTTCTGTATTAAATCATACCAATGCTTTACCGAGTATGTTCTTATTATCAGAACGCCAACCGAAAGGTGTACACCTTATTTAAGAGGTCGTGAATCATATTAAGAACCAAGAGGTCATTCAGTTCGAATACCTTAAATATGATTCGAATCAAACGGAAATTCGACAAATTGAACCTTTAGCCATTAAAGAGAGTAGGGAACGTTGGTATGTGATTGGTAATAACTTTCCCTATAATAATGGATTACGTGCTTTTGCATTTCAGAATGAATTTCTAACTCATGTGTCAAAAATAAGTGATTCATCACTGCTAGCGCATAATCAAAAGTTAGTTTTCGTGTCAGTAAAAAATTATCCCCTGAAAAATATTGGATTGTGACTTTGTTGATTAAAGAATCATAAGCCGTTTCGACTTCATAATGAAATTTGATATTCATAAAAAAATGATGGTATGTTTCGAATACAAATCTTTTAAGCATTCACTATCATTTAAGGATAGTCGGAATGATTTTTTTTAATTTATGGATAGATAATAAAGTTTTAGAAATAAAATAAGCATGGAATGGTTTTAAATTAAAGATTGAATTGTTTAAATGTATATAAATCATTAACTTGTGTGTTTTAACCAATTCAATTAAATCCATGAATCATCGCATTATACGACTTATAGCTTTAGTCACATTGATAGGATGGTGTATTCCATCAAAGGCTCAAATTTTAAATTCTATTGGAAGAAAATTAGAAAAAAAGGCAAATGAAATTATCCATAAAAAGCCAAATTCATCTAAAGACATTCTACCGCAAGTGAATAATACAAGTTCCTCATCCGTTCAGAATAATCCTTTTCCAACCCATGTGATGAAATCCAATGATTTTCGTTCGGGACAGATGATTTTTTCAGATGATTTTACATCTGAAGCCTTAGGAAGTATGGCAAAACAATGGACGAGTAATGGAACGGGATCGGTTACCGAAATCAATGGATTTGCTGGCCGTTGGTTGAAATTATTTGATCAAAATACATACAAAATAAAAAATTCAAATGGTTTGCCATCCAACTTTACAATCGAATTAGATGTCGTAGTATTAGATGATGGACAAAAGAAAATCGCTTTAGACTTCGGCTTTGATTATAAAAAAGCGGCAAATGAGCATTATTATTTAGCGGATCGTAATCCTTTAAACATAGAAGCTTCCTACCAATTCGATTCGTTTAATTTTACGAGCAATGAATTGTCATCAAAAAAACAAAGTTCACTTAAAAGTAATATGTCTTACTTCATCAATGACGTGATGAGGTTAAAAATTTCGGTATTTGGTGAACAAATGAAAGTTTATGTGAATGACTATAAAATACTTGATACGGAGATGAGTAATCCCAATTCAAAAAAATATTTTTACATCGCAACAGAAAATGAGAAAAATGCAGCCCAAATCTATATTTCAAACGTTAAGATTACAGATTTAGGTCAATAGGCAATATTTAGCTTGTTGTGATACATTTTAAGAATATACTTTACTTGAACAAATCGATATAACATCTTAAGGAAGAGGATCCATTTGAGTTAATTTCGAATCGCATGCGTAGCTATTTTTATTGAGAATGTAGTTAATGGTATATTAATAAAATATAATTTCCTTTAATCCATTATTATGCATGTATTTAAGTGTTTATTAACGAATAAAATATTGAGCCACAATAAAAAAAAACTTTTTATTCCTTTTTTACTTTTATCCTATAATGCTGCATTCTCACAAGTAGGTGTAAATACGAATGAACCTAAAGCAACTCTCGATGTTGTTGGTCAAGCAAGCGAATCATCCATTTCTGATGGAATTATCCCACCCTAATTAACGAAAGAGAATTTAGTTAGTAAATCTCCAACGGCATATACTGCCAATCAAACAGGAGCTCTTATCTATGTCACCAATGTAGAGGAGAATTCTACCGATCCCCGTGTAGAACGAATGATTTATCCGGGGCACTATTATTTTAATGGTATGCAATGGATTCCATTTCAAACCCCTTGGATTCCATTAACAAATTTTAATGGTAATCGATCGGGTGTATATCTTTAAAGTTTAGGTAATGGTAAAGAAAGAGGATTAAGAGAAAAAATTAATTTCTTAGATAATGGAAGAATTGGATTTGGAACTAATACTCCAAGTACCAGGTTGCATTTATCGAATATGAGGGAAAGTAGTGAATCACCATCAACTGCAGTTATAGCTGAAAAAGCTATACTAACAATTGAATCTTTCGCAGGTGATCCATTAACCACTTTAAAAAGTGCTCCTATCATTAAAATGATCCAAGCAAGAGGAATTGGAACAGGGAACGGAGGAGTGATAAAACCAGATAATAATGACTCGATGGGAGGATTAGAATATGTTGCTGCCTTTGGAAATCATGATGGTTCAAGAGCATTAACAGCTGCAAAAATTGATGTAAAATACAGATCAGATATTGGATCGAGTAATCAAAATAATTCGGCAGATTATTATTTTAAAACTAGTGAATGGGCAGGAAATGACCATACGTTGACAACTCGTTTGTCGATATTACATGATGGAAAAGTGGGGATAAACACTTCTGCGCCAACAACCAATTTATATGTACAAGGATCAACCGGTACTTCTATCAATAATGAAACAGTATCTTCTCCAAGTACTTTATCTGTACGTGGTAAAAGTTCGGTTTTTGTGAGTGTTAATTCAGGGGCACAATCCATAACTTTAACCGATGGTGTTGTAGGTCAACGTGTAGTCATTGTAAATACCTCAGCTACGAATACATTAACCATTTTAAATGGAGCCAATTCTATAATTATAAATACTAACGAAGGAAAAGAACTAATTTATTACCAAGAAAAATGGTATTCGTTATCATAAGATATAAAAGGCTGTTTCATTGAGAAACAGGCTTTTTAGTTTTCAATTAAAATTGAAATATTCTGAGCTTATAGGTATATTTTATTATGTTCTGATAATAGTTATTTTACTGCAAGCACAACAGATTTAGAATTAAGATTAAAAACATCTTTAAAATGAAGATGGGGCGAATCATACGAAAAAAAGATTACCTGTTCGATTAATTTATTTTGAAGAATATTCTCGAATTGATGAAGCATTTTATAGAGAAAAACAAGTACAAGGTTGGAGTAAGAGAAAGAAAGAGGCTTTGATCAATGGTAATAGGGATATGTTGCCTGAAATAGTTAAATCCTATGAAAATTTAAAGAAATGAAATAATTCCTATTATTTCGGACCCTGAGGCACTCGAAGGGTAAGAAATAAGTTAAAATGGTGGCATCGAGAGCCTCAGCCACCGAATAAGAGTAAAATGTGACTTCGAGAGCCTCAGCCACCCTAAAATTCTCACTCATTTCCAATTAAATTTTCGGTCACTGAGGTTCTCGAAGTGATAGAAAATTTATAACTTAAAGGTATCAACCAAATAGTTATGAAGGCTTATATGTATATTTTATTATGTTCTGATAATAGTTATTATACTGGAAGCACGACAGATTTAGGATTAAGATTAGAACAACATCAAAATGGAGAAGGGGCGAATCATACGAAAAAAAGATTGCCTGTTCGATTAATTTATTTTGAAGAATATTCACGAATTGATGAAGCATTTTATAGAGAAAAACAAGTACAAGGTTGGAGTAGGAGAAAGAAAGAGGCTTTGATCAATGGTAATAGGGATATGTTGACTGAAATAGCTAAAGCCTATAGAGATTTAAAGAAATGAAATAATTCCTATTATTTCGGACCCTGAGGCACTCGAAGGGTAAGAAATAAGTTAAAATGTGGCTTCGAGAGCCTCAGCCACCGATTGGCTTTTTTTTTCGCACCCTGAGGATCTCGAAGGGTAAGAAATAATTGTAAAATGTGACTTCGAAAGCCTCAGCCACCCTAAAATTCTCACTCATTTCCAATTAAATTTTCGGTCACTGAGGCACTCGAAGTGATAGAAAATTTATAACTTAAAGATATCAACCAAATAGTTATGAAGGCTTATATGTATATTTTATTATGTTCTGATAATAGTTATTATACTGGAAGCACGACAGATTTAGAATTAAGATTAGAACAACATCAAAATGGAGAAGGGGCGAATCATACGAAAAAAAGATTGCCTGTTCGATTAATTTATTTTGAAGAATATTCACGAATTGATGAAGCATTTTATAGAGAAAAACAAGTACAAGGTTGGAGTAGGAGAAAGAAAGAGGCTTTGATCAATGGTAATAGGGATATGTTGACTGAAATAGCTAAAGCCTATAGAGATTTAAAGAAATGAAATAATTCCTATTATTTCGGACCCTGAGGCACTCGAAGGGTAAGAAATAAGTTAAAATGTGGCTTCGAGAGCCTCAGCCACCGTAGAAAGTAAAATTTTTTATATATCGCCTTTCAGCTCCGCTCATGGAACGCTATTAAATTTTCGGTCACTGAGGTTCTCGAAGTGAAAGAAAATTAAAGAAATACTTTTCAAATCTAGACTTAAAATGCCTTAATTAAATATTATTTCCGCAATATATTATGGCATCATTGTATGATATATTTAAACTAAAATAATGTAATACCATGAAAATCTATATTTTAGATAATAAGATTACCTAATTCGTCTTTTATCTCAATTTTTTTCGTCTATTATTGCAAGATATTTCAGTCTTGATTTATGCTTTTGATTACAGTTGAAATTATTTATTGTAAAATCAGTTCCTAACTGTTGTCTAAAGGCTTGTAGGAAAGTATCTTTTAAACGATGAGAACCGTTAGGATTTAATAACTTGGCAATAAGTGCTGATTGTGTATTTCGTAATGATTAACTCCACAAATTTTAAACATATTAAATCTTGATCCAGAAGCTTTTGTTATCTCTTCATTTTTATTATTTAGAATTGCTACCTGATTTATGATCTGCTCTATTTGATTTGTTATTAAAAAAGTAAATATTATATATAAGTAACTTTATAATCATAAAAAACCTCTATAATTATAGAGGTTTTATGGTTTATTGTAATTCAGCTTCTTTTTCTGCAATTTCCATTAGTTGTTCTTGTAATTGATCCTCATCAATTTTCTTTTGATAGTATGATTGTAAAAGTTCAATTACATCATGATAAACTTCTTTAAGGGTGTCATAAGTTTTTTGACAAATTTTAGTTTCTTCCTCTTTTGTTAATTCTAATTCTTTGTCACCATCAAATTTAGCATCGTATTTAAATGCCATAACGTCTGGACCTTCTCCTTGTGCGATATGATCAACGTTGAAGCGCAAAAAGATAAATCTTTCATCATCCAATTCTTCATTGTTATTTAAACGTTGACTTCTTGCATTTAAGATATCTACAAATAAATTTCCTAAATCATAGGCATAATTAATGTTTTTCATTTTTTATAGTATTTTAATGTTGTATTTTACTCAATATATAATGATTGTTTTTTGATATAATCTCAAATTTTAATCGTTGATTTGGTTTTAGATTCAAAAGACGAATCATCTCTTCATCTAATTTTAATAAGGATGAACGTTCTTCTTTTAATGAATATTTTGAGTTAAATTTTTCATCTCCAATTTGGATGGTTATGATAGCATCACGAGTTGGAAAATAATCTTTTAAATCTACAGTGATACGTAATGTCTTTTTTTTAATATCATTTTCCGTAATCGAATTTCCATGACTTGGAAGTATGAATTCTTTTTCAGGTTTAATTTCTAGAGCAACTTTTTTTGTTTCTTGTATTGAATTAATTTCTTGTCTAGGTTTAATAGCATCTATAAGCAATTGATAATATTGCTCTTTATTGGCTATAGAAGCACTATGAAATGGCATTTCATAAACCAATACTTTTCCAATTTTTCCAATATATCCATATCTGTTGTTTTGTACATCTGTAAGTTTACCAGAATTACGAATACATTTTCCAACTTTAGAGTGCATTAAACATAGCTTCTTGACATGATTGCTTTCAAGTATTTTTAGTATTCTATCCAAATGCTTTGTTTCAATTTTAAATTTTGTCTTTTCGATATTATACGTTTAATATACTTAGTTTATAGAACTATTTTTAATTAACACTTTCTAATATTATTTTGCTTTGCGTATTATTTAGTTGCACTAACTTCTGTATTCATAAATATTAAATACATACTTGTGGTTATTCTTTTTTTTAATTCATTTGATGTAAATGAAGAAGATAAACAAGTGAAATTTGTTACTCTAAATAATAAAAATAATTTTTAAGAAGAAGCTGTAGATGAAGCGCTTTCTCTTTATTATTTAAGAATAGTAAATCTTTATTACAATGATAAATTTGTTTATTCTATACTTGTTAAAGGGTAAAATTATAACATTTAATGCATCAAATTCTAAAAAGCGAATTGGATAAATCCTATCTTTTAATTCATTTTATGTATTATTGAAATACGTAATTAAATTTTCGGTATAGAAATTCGGATTTTATCTAAATATTAATTCATTTAGCATGTTGTTGTTTATTAATCAAATGTTTATATTTAATGAATAGAATATAATCAACTCTTTTTTCATGTTAAATCGATTAATTATACTGAATTCTGATAGCTATGCCAAAGCGGATATCGAATTGTATGATTGCAATTCGATGCAATTGGTTGGCCCTAATAATATTGGGAAAAGTACTTTAATATACGCATTAAATTTTTTATACATTATTGAAGGAAATAAAATGGTATTTAGCGGGAATCGCTCAGGCGATAAGGTAACTTTTAATCACTATTTCCCAACCTTCAATAATAGTTACATCATCTTTGAAATTTTTAAGCAACGATACTATTGTATTCTAGTGAAGAAAAACCTTGATGGTCAATTGGAATATTATAAAATCGACCATGAATACCGAGAAGATTTATTCTTGGAATATGCGACAGATGGACAAATATTAAAAAAATTTGATAAGGTGCAATCCGAATGGTTGACTCAAGGGATTGCATTTAAGAAATTTACAACCCGAAGAGAACTTTTTAATTTTGTCTACCAAAAAGGTCGAAAGAATAATGCAGTGGTTTGGTTAAAAGATGAGGTGTTCAATGACCAGCGTGAGATATCCAATAACTTTTCAAAAATATACAGGTATTTAATCCATTCTCAATTAATCAATCATACAACGTTGAAAGAAGCTTTGATGATAGCAGATTATAAGGATGGAGAATTTATCGCGTTTACAAAGAAAAATCTTAAGGATGTGAGGGATTTGCAACTGTTAAATCAACAGTTGAAAACTTTAAAACAAATTCAACCTATTTTTGAACGCTTTAAGGTATCATTTACTGAATTAGAAGGTTTGAAGGAATTAATAGGAGAAGTCGTGTTTAATTTCAATAAATGCTATCCTATTGAATTCAAACTTTTACAAGATGAAATTCAATTGATTAATCAAGAATTACATACAATTGATCACAACATTCAACAACTTAATCTAGAAATTAAAAACCATCTTATTGAAAGTGGTAAAATTACAGAAGCTTTAAACCAAATCAATCAGAAAATACATCAACAGTATCAATTGATTCATCAAATTAAAGGATATGAATCCGAAAACTTTATGCGTCAAAGTATTGCCAATTTAGATGAAGATCGAAAAAAGTTAGAAGCAAAATTGGTGCAAATAGAATATCAAGAACTAAATGAACAGAATCTATCGAGAAAATTGCAAATTTTACAAAATCAACTTCAATTTCTCGAAACTCAAATTCAATCCAATGACTCTTTGTTAGTGCAACACATTAGTAACGATTTAAATACAAGAGAATATTTAAATGCCATTCTTTCAGATGAGATTAAATACTTGTCCAAGGAAAATATTGTTAAAAAGGTAAATGATGTAGAGCAAAATTTGAAAATATTTGACGGAGAGATAAGGCTTCCGAATGATTTTAAAACTAAACCACTAGATGCTATTGAAGTTTTAATTCAACGCAAAGTTGATGCAGTAAAAGAAGCTGAACATTTAAAACATTTGTTGAACGTTGCTCAGGACTTAGATCAATATAAAAAAGAATTAGCACAAGTTGAGAAAGCGATTGAAGAGCTGAATATAAAATTAAAGCAAGTTCTTGATTTACCACGTTTGGATAAAGAATTGAAAGATTTAGAATTCCAATTTAACTCCTACCTATCAAAAGAGGAGACATTAAAAAACAATCAAAAAGCATTAGAAAACCAACGCTCAGAGAAACAGGAAAGAAAGCATCATTTAAAATTAAGACTTGATCATCTAACACAAGAAATTCAACAATTGGGGCAATGGAAAATCCAAATCGAATCTTCAACTTTTATTCCGTATGAAACGATACGAAATCAAAGTATAAAAGAGCTTTATTCTAATTTTGTTCATTACAAGGATCAATTCCAGAAACTTCAACCACAAATGCGAGAGGATTTTAATGAGTTGAAATGGAAGTTACAAATTCATTTATCTTCTGAACAAGCATTCATCGATGAACTTGATCAAGAATATGCAGCTATTGATGAAAAGCAAAAAAGCATCGAACATTTATTAACGAATATATCGACTCAGTTTGCTATCCCTTGTCATACTTTAATGACGAAATTGAACGAATTTAAAGCTTTTATTCAGAATCAATTCAATACTAAAATCAAAAAAATTAAAATATCGGATATAGACGCGTTATCGATTGAAATTATTCCCAATGAAAAATGCTTGAAAGATTTGCAACAGATTGCTCAAATCCGAAACTTAGAACAAGAGTTAGTTTTCGAAGAACAGACTGAAAATTTAAACGTGTTGAACATGTATTTGGAACAGCAACGAATCGTTTGGTTCGAAGAATTATTTGATTTTAAATTGCATTTATATCGAAAAGGCAAACATAAAATAGTTAATCTTAAACAACAAATCGAATCGGATGGTACAGATCGTATGATTCGATTAGTTTTGATAATGTCTATTATTCATCAAATTGTAGTGAATGATCCCGAAAATAAAATTGTAGTGTTTATCGATGAAATTGGAACTATCGATGATAGTAACCGTATTTCTCTTTTAGATTTTTGCGTGGAACATCATTTCCTTCCCATTTCAGCAGCTCCATTACATCCATATGATGGATTTGATAAATATTATTTGATTCGAAGAAATGAAGGTAAGATAGTATTAAGTAAGTCCAATGGAAATGTCATCCATCGTAAAGTGTTAACTGATGAATAAAACAAATTTTGAATTTTATCATTCGTTGAAATCGAATGGATATGTGCAAGAAAAACGTGTACCAATTACAATTCGGAATTCTGACACTTTTAACGGTTTAATTCAAAGTCAAATTTTAGGTAAAATTCAATCGGGGAGAGGTTTTCGTTATGTTATACAACATGAAGAATTATTCGAATCCTTTTTTCAGACTCATTTTCCTGAAAGTATTGTGATAGGAAATAAAAGCGACAATGTTCGAAAATACCGCAATTCGAAAGTTGAGAAAACCATCTCATCGCATATCTTTTTATTAAGAGGTTATACACATGTGGAGGTTAATCATCAGTCAGTGGATCTCCAAATGATGAATGAGACTTTCGGAGTATTTAGTTGTGATTCAAAAATTATTGCCGCTCAGAAAATATGTCTTGTAGAAAACCTAGATATATTTTTTATTGCAGATCGTTTATTCGGTTTGGATTATGTCTATGTACACAAATATGGGCGAATTGGGAAACAATCGATACAATACATTCAGTCAGATGAATTATTAGTTTTTGTTGATTATGATTACAATGGATTAGATGAATATTTGCGGATTAAAGCATGTCAACCGCATGCAACATTATATGTCCCTGAAAATTATGAGGAGTTGTTTTTACGTTATTCAAAATCATTAGAAAATAATCAAGCAAAAATGAGCCATCGATTAAAAAATACAACTGATGAATTAGTTATAAAAATTAGAGATAGTGTAACTAAAGCCAATCGATTTTTGGAACAACAGTTTTGGAGATATGATTAAAGCAGAACCAAAATCAATACTTCGATTTTTACATCAGCATTATGATTTTTTGAAAGAACTTTTTGATGTACAATGCAATGAAGGCTTCATTTCAATGGAAATTTTCCAAAGAAAATTAGAGGCATACGATGTTATGATTGAACATCAATTGCAAGATTTTGCGATTTTAATTGACCAAAATGGAGTCTATTACTGGAATGAAACTTATTACCAATTATTTGAATTTATACATCAAGAATTCAAACCTTTATTACCAGAGGAAATAGAATCCTATTACCAATTATTATCCGGAATTCTAATAAAGCTTAAAGGTTTTAGTCATCAAGACAAGAATTTAACATTAAATCAAATTGATGCATTGAAGAAACAACTGTTGAAGTTTAGAAATACACTTCAAAACAATACAAAAAGTTTACTTGCGGAAACACAGAAAATCAAAGCCAATTTAGCCAATCTTACTTATCATGAAAAGATAAAATCGGCTAGCTTTCTAATCGATCATTATATTGTCCCTCTGAATCAAATGTTGGATGTGCAGCATAGTCAATCCATCTATCAATTATTCTTGTCGATATCTAAATATTCGAATCTAAGACGCTTGGATTATAATCACGAATCGTTAAGAAATGAATTTGAAAAATTATACCATCTAACGAGCGAACTCATTAAAGATTTAGCGCATGAAAGTAAAATCATTACCAATGAATTAATTCCATTTTTAGAGCGCATAAAAACAGAAAGTGAATATTTAAAAGGGTTTTATATGTATTTAAATCAAGGGAATTGTTATAAATTGATTCAACCACCGTTTTTACCTAAAAAGTGGAATAATATTGTTTATAATCCATCTATTTATGAAGAGACGAAAGAATATTTTGATCAATTCGTAGAAGAAGAGGATTTGTTCATCCAAGAAGAGACGTCTCCGACAAAGCATTGGTTTTTTAATAAAGAAAATTTTTTATTGAAACTCCAATCAGAGTTGCCGATTTTAAATTTTTTTGAATGGTGTTTGGAAAAAATTGCTCAGGAAAAAGCTGATTTTACATTAGATGATTATTTTCTTTTAACAGGATTGATGTACGAGAATACATTAGAAATTGAACATATAGAAGGAGATGTTCAAATTTTTATAAATGAAATTGAATTGAAAGTTCCACATTTTCAAATTAAATAGTCATATGAAGTATCCAGAATTTCATCAACAAATTGTCACAACCTTATTGGAAGGTAAATTCATCACACAGACGGATGATTTATTTTATCAGCTGAAAAAGGAAGAAGAGTTTTATGTCAATTTTTTTAAATCATCATTTGGATTTGATTTACATGCACAACAAGAATTTTATTACCTTATTTCCAATGAAACCAATGAAACTACTTCTAGGAATTTTTCAATTTTTTTCTCCATTCTTTGTTTTGAATTGGATAAACAAGGAAAAAATTTTATTGATGAACTCAATGAACATGAATTTAGTTTAGTTGATTTTGTCGAAATTTTTAATCATTCAACTTGGCAAGAGGTCATCAAAATTAATCCCCAATTGAATTCGGAAGAGGGGTTAAAATCGATAATGAATCAAATGATGAGACGTAATATTGTTCAACAAACCAAATCCAATACGTACCAATTTACCAAAGCTTATTTGGTATTTATTGATTTTGCAAGGAGTTTAGTTCGTTCTAATGAAAAATCTTCTTGAAATTTTGTACTCAGAAGGAATTTTCAACAAGTTATAGCTTATTGAGATAAGTTTGTTTTTAAACAGTTTTAAATGTATTCATTTTAAGGGATACAATTAATTCTCTATTAATGTTTGTTTTGTCAATTTATCAGCTCATTAGTTTCCTTTTTGTAAAAGCTGAGCATAGGGGATAAGGCCTAATTTACGAATTCTCGCATATATGGCTCCTCGGTTACGATACAATTTTTCTGCAATTACAGCTATACTTGTTCCTTGGGCTAACTCATTTACCAACAACATTTCTTCCTCCTCTGTCCATTTTTGGTAAGCATTTTTATATTTTGATTTTGTAATATAATAATAGACTGAAGTTGGAGAAGATGGTAATTCTTTAAAATAGTAAAGAGGATGGTAGATGGATGTGAGATGATCCACTAATTCTTGCCTTCCTATACGTATGATATGGTAGGAAAGATCTAAATGGGGGATCTGTTTAAAGGGAAGATTTGTAACAAACTTTTTTTTGTTAGATGGTATAGAGATTCCTAAATTACAAATCATTGCATAAGTTGTTTTCAAATTGGAGCTTTGTCCAATGCATTGGATCTGTTGATGCTTCCATAATAAGTAAACACATGGTTTCGACGGTAAAAGTTGATCATTTATATTTGTAAATAGTTTACGATGTATAGGTTGTGCAAGTAATTCTTTTTCTAATCTTCGGATGTAGGCTTCAACTTTTGACATAATTACTCATTTTTAGAACTTTAATTTACAACGGTTTAAAAATTGTAAACAAAAGTTAAGTATTTAATTTTCGTTGAAAGCCTCAATAAAAGTTGCGTGTTTACTTTTATAAAATTGAATGTAATAAAAGCAGATGCAGATGGAACGGTACTAATTTGAACCATTTTCATTAACCCTTCGTATATCCAAGAAAAATATTCTACTAGAATGGAATAGCTTAGAAAATCCTTTAAAATGGTTAACACCGGTTAAACACCGGACGAAGTACGGACAAACACCGAACAAACTCAACTGAAAATTTTTCGGTTGTAGATAAATCGATTAGGATTTCTGTGGAGCATTTTACACAATAAAATTCTATTTTTAACCCATAACAAACCTCTTAAATTAGTTTAAGAGGTTTGTTATATGTTTTGTTATGGTTTACTTAGATGAGGTTACTTTCCGATACAGAATGTGTAAAACTCTTTATATATAAGTGTTTACACATAATGATGTGTAGTTTTGGTGAAGTGATTTTATTGAAAGTTTAACATTATTGCTTAGAAATTATTGGAAGATCTTCTTAAATCTGTTATTAACTATTTCTTGATATTCTAGTTTAACATCATCGTTTAAAAAACTTTGTTGAATAAATTCATCCCATTTTGGTTTAACCTTGACGAATTTTTTATAGATAGATTGTAATGATTTCTCTGAGATTTTAAGCGATTTTGCTAATTGATCAAAATCTTCAATTTTTAGTCTATTTTTCTTACCATTAATTGTCAATGCGGATTCTTCTTTATCATCTGGTATAAGAATTAGTGTATTTAATAAATCATAAGCCGGTGATAACTCATACTCATTAAATTCATTTTCAATTAATGAATAATTCTTTAGATGCATATCTGCATTAGCGACTAAATAATTGAATAGTACGATTTCAAATAATCTTTGAGCCTCTAAACCACTGTTTTTAGTATATAGGTAGATTAATTTACTTATTTTTTCTATAGACCCACGATATTTATGCTCAGTTAGATTTTCGCTCAATTGGCAAAAATCTTCAACTGAAATTTTTTGATTTTCTTTTCTATCAAATCTTTTTGTTAAATAAGCTAATTCACCTGATTTAAGGCGAATTAAAGTATGTTTGGCTGTTTTAATTTTAACTAAATCAGCTAGATGCATAGTTAAATCTTCATTTTCAGGTAAATTAATATACTTATTTGATGCAGGTTTTAGAATATAATTACCCTCAAGATCAACAATTGTAAATCTTGATTGTTTATTTTTATTATTAATTAGATTTAAAGATAGCTTTGGTTGAACTCCTGTTAGTGCAATACTTTTATTAATAATTCTCTTAGCTAATTCTTCAATTTGCTTACTATCAAAATCAATTCGTGGTAGAGTATGACTACCAAATATTTTTCTAGCACATTTAGAATGGAAATCAATTTCGTTTTCTGACAGCTCTTTATAACAGCTTAAACACTTTTTCATTATTTCTCATTTTTTGGTATGATAGATATGCTACCAATACAATCTTTGCAAAGTAAAAGTAACAGGCCAAATCGATCTTTTGTATTCAATTTCCAGTTTTTTACAGCTATGTTTAAAAGCCATCCTTCTGGTATTAAACCATCGAAAAATGGAAATAATATTTTGCTTTCATAGCTTTCAAGTTGCTTTGGCAGGGTTAAACTAATAGGTTTAGAATTTTCATCTTTTAAATATTCTATGTCATATTTAAATATAAACCCGTCCTCATTTTCAGAAATTATACCTGCAAATTTGTCTTTATAGTATACTAATCCTTCTCTCATATCTCAATTTTATCAATAACACCAACTTCAGATCCAAACAATGCTAATACTTGATTTACTTTATCTAATCTTAAAGTTGGTTTACCTTGTTCTAATTCTCGAACGAAACGAAGACCAACACCAGCTCTTTCAGCAAGTTCTGGCTGAGTAATCTTTAATCTTTTTCGTTTTTGTTTTACAAAATCTGCAATTGATAAATTCATATTATACCCTTTAAGGTATAAATATATGAAATAATTTTTAATTATACCTTTTAGGGTATAAAATTTTGTTTTATAACTATATTTATACCCTTTAAGGTATATGATTATAAAAATGTAGTCAGGTTAATAAATTAGTGCAATATATAGCACTAATTTTACACTTTATATTAAATAAACAGTAATATATCTATAAAAGTGCAATATATGACACTATTGATAATTCATCAAATCAAAGAAAGACGTAAAGTTTTAGCGATATCACAAGAAACATTAGCTGAGATTTCAGGTGTTGGTTTACGTACGATAAAACAATTTGAAAGTGGCAAAGGGAATCCTACATTGGGAACACTATATAAGCTGTGTGATACATTAGGATTGGAGATTAAATTAGAGGTTAAAACAATCGAATAGTTTATTCCTTCTTTTCAACGTAATTTTATAAGTGAAATAATAGAAATAAAAATGTTAAAAGCTCTTATCAATAATGATAAGAGCTTTTAATTTATAGTTTAATGCGTTCTAAAAATCGTCTTCAATAATTTCCTGTACACGTCCAATTTGTCCATCCATCAAACGAACTTTTATACCACGATGATGATAAGGCGCAGAAGTCAATAAATCTTTCACTACACCCTCAGTCAATTCGCCAGTTCGTTGATCCTTTTTCAATACAATATTAACCAGTGTTCCTGATTTTATATTTGCTCTTGTTTTACCATCCATATTACAAATATCTTAAAATAAATGGAAAAGATATTCATTCTATCGTAAAGGAAATTAAAAAATTACTTGAAATGCAAACAAAAATTGGAGAATAAGTTAAGCTACATTTTTATAACTAATTTTTTGTTGAATATAAGAATTATTTACAGGCACTACAGATTGGAATAAATTTCTAATGTATTAGGATCACTTGTATCGTCTACATGTTCGTTGTATTCTTTTCTACAATTAACGCATTTCCATAATATTTTTTGGTCTACGGCAATACAACAACCTCCTAAAAGTACTTTTTAATTTTCAACAAGTTCCCACGTTTTGTCTGTTGGTTCTTCATAGATGACTCTAAGTAATTTACCTTTACATTTTGTACATTCTTTAAGTTTACTTGTAATCTTAATTGGAGTTGGTTCATCAAAATCTTCAACTATTAAATCTTTTAAATCCATAATTGTTAATTAAACATTCTTATAATTTTTTCACCAATTTGATTATTTAATAGACCATCTGAAGTAAATATACTCAGTTTTCCTAATGCACATGCATGATCAGTATCTTCAAATTCGATGAATTGATCGGACTGTAAATTGGTGTCATTCGATGGGTACAATAACATAGATCGTTGAGCTTTCCAATATTCATTATATACATACATTTGTCTTAAATCGTGTGTTGAAGGTTGACTTTGATCAATATTTTTCCATTTGGTATCAATAACTAAAACATCTTCCAATTTTCCATCAGTTAATTTCCTTAATACAATGTCAGGTCGAATGGTAATACCATTCCAAAATATTTTAGAATATTGCCCATAAACCTCAATTCCATATTGTGGTGCAACTTTTTTCAATTGAACTAAAATATATTCCTCCCATAAATTATTCATATCAAATAATAAGGCTAACATGTTTTCAGTACCACTTTTAATATTAGGAGCATAATTAAGAAGTATTAATCGAGCGATTGATAATGCTTTATCATATATTTCTGTTTTTCTGTTTTTTGGTACTTGATTAAAAGTAGATTCATTTACCTCAATTGATTTTACATTTGGAAAATCCAATTGAATTTTCTTACAATTGATGTATCTGTATGTTCCTTTAGAAAATTGTGAAATAATAGACAATGCTTGACCTAAAATTTGATGAATCAGATGATCGTCATGGTACACTTGATGCGTGGTAAAAAAACGATCTTTATGTACTAAATTCTTTTGAATGTGTTGGCTAAATTCTAATTTACCTTTTAAGGCTTTTACATTTCCCGACTTTTTATCATATCGTTTAATTAACCCTTTGTGAAGAAGTATTTCTATTTCTTTTAAGAACAAATCAAAATAGATATCCAATAAATGAATGGACTGTTTAGATACATTTGCTTCTCCAACTTGTTGGATGTTAAGTTTTCGTGTTGCTTTCAACATTTGAATTAAAGCCTTTTGCCACTTATTCTTATTTGCTTGTGAATCTGATTCGTTACGATCAATTTTTGGTAATATTTCAATCGTTAAATCACCAACTTGTAACACACCCACAAATTGCTTGAAAAGGACACCATTGTGTTTCAAGTCAAAATAAGCATATTGATGCAAGGCATTCAGCTTTGATAATGCAACAAAATGTTGATGCTGAAATATTTCATCAAGAGGTAAAAAACTATGTTCAAAAACCTGTATAAATTTTTTATATGCCATAAATTAATGGATCAATAGAGAAAGTGCTTCTTCAAAATTGATTTCGTTGAAAGGAATTAATTCATATGTTTTAATTAAATCAATGTCATGGATAGTATCAAAATCAGCAAAAACATTAGAAACATTTTGTAATGAAGTGGCTTTAATTCTAACAAATCCTTTACCTAACACCAACCCAATTTTGCTATAATCGTTGTAAAAGTATTCTTGTAATAAAGGAACTATTTCATTCTCGAATGAATGTTTGAAATTATCCTTCATAAAGTATGCATGTCCTAACATATAATTGCGATCTAATAACAATTCTATGCGTTCATTGATTTTTTTCATGATTTTAGCGCGTGGAAAGTCAGTAAAATTTTGACTATCAATAATTGCAGGATTTGGTAACATTTCGGTGAAGCTAAATCGACGTCGTAAAGCTGTATCTAATGCTTCTACACTTCGGTCTGCTGTATTCATTGTACCGATGATGTAAAGGTTATTAGGTACACCAAATTCTTCTTTAGAGTAGGGTAGAGTAACTTTTAGTTCCTCTTTATTACCTAATCGTTTGCTTTCTTCAATTAACGTAATTAATTCTCCAAAGATTTGTGAGACATTTCCACGATTGATTTCGTCGATGATTAGGACGTGGTTTTTTTTCTTATCTTCAACTAAATCTATTGGATAATTAGTAATGAAATATTCACAAATTGCTGTTGTATAAGGTTTCCAATCTCTAATTTTACCATAAAATATAAAATCTCTAATCATTTTTTTAGTTACAACCATCTCGGCTGCCTTTTCAGTTTGTGGTATTACGATAAATGATTGGTTCGAGTTTATTCTAATATTAAATGGTTTTTTATGAGTTGGAGTTTTTAAAACGATGGATTCATTTTCAATAAATTCATTAATGAATAATTCGTATAAATCGTCAAAATTTGATGAGTCTTTTGTTTCATTTGATTTAAAACATAAGGTTTTAAAAATACCATTTATTATTTCGTAAGTAACATTATCATTTGTGACAACAGGCTTTATCCCTTCAATAAAATCTTCATACGACATACTTTGATGGAAAGTTGTAAAAGCAATTTGTCCTTCATTTACTAAACGATTATATTCTGCTTTAACAATTGATCTATCTTGGTTTAAATCAAACGAAGGATTTGCAATTTCGATTGCTTTATTGATGGTATGATAGGTTTTTCCTGTTCCTGGAGGGCCGAATAAAATTTGGTTGAGTGGAATGTTTTTCACGTATAATTGTTTTTGTTTAGTCATAAATGGACTGAGCATATTTTTGACTTCCCTAACTTTATCTCCAATATTTTCTTCTAAATAGAGTAAAGATTTAGCTAACTTTTCTACTAAATTTTCATCATTTATATCAAAAGCTGTATTATATCTTATACTTTTTGATTTTTGCCATTTAAACCATTCAATATTATTAGGTAAATTTTCTATTTCATTATAAAAAATATCTTTTGAATTTTTATTACCTTCAAAATGTATTTCGGTATAAATTTTATTCTTTCGAGTAATAATCTCATAATGAGCAACCGAATCTCCAATTTGATTTTCATTATCTGATATCCATACCCATTTAGAATTATCTTTTACTTCAGAAATTTTAAAATCTTTAAGAATATTATTTTCACCTAATAAATAAACTTTTAACTCATTAATAATTTGGCTAAATTTCAATTTCATATTAGTTACATCTATAGTTAAATATTCATCTAATAATTCATCATCCATAGCAATTTGATATAACTCATTAATATGATATATTCTGTATTGTGATTTTTGTTGGCTAGGTAGATATTCTTTACAGCATTTTAGCCAATATTTTGTAAATAAATCTATATTATCAATTACGTGATCAAATGAAAATGAAACAAGAAATGCTATAGGATCATGTTTTTCAAACGATTCTTTTTTAATATAAGGAATATTTTGAAAATTACTCCAGTCTTCTTGATTGATCATAAAACCAAACTCATATCCATCTTTTATATAAAGAATCAGTCGACTATTCAAATTTACAGAAAATCTCTTCCTGTAATCATTTCTTACATTTAATACAAATCTTTCATCATTTTCAGAGATAGAATTGTCTTTAATAAATTTATTGATGAAATTAAAAAATACTTTGATAGCTTCAGGATGCGCTATAGAATCTATACGCTTTTTTATATCTAAATTCATCATCTATTCTTCTTAAAATTCTCAGCTTGTTCTAACACGTTTTTATAAACATCTTCCTGTGTAATAGGAGGGTAACCAAATTCATGTAATTTGATAATAATATCCATTTTTAATTGAGCTTTAATATCATCACGTTCAGCCCAATCAGGGTATTGAGAGGCGTTATCTACAATCTTTTTTATTTCACGAGCTAGTTCTAGCATTTTATCTTTATCGAATTCAAATCCATAATTTTTACAGATGACATCCAAAATATCATAGAACGCTTTTTCTTCATAATCGATTCCTAAATCTTCGAATGAAGCCATTTCAGTGCGTAATTTGATGATTAAATCTAGCATTTGTTCTGCTGTATCAGCTTGAATACCATCATAGTCTAAAATATCTTTTTCACTACGTTCGTTGTAACGATCTACAATGCTTTTTAAACGATCAGCAAAGTCTTGACCTTTCACTTTATTCACTTTTTTAAAGTCAGTAATCGTTTGTTTTAATAAACGTTCTAAGATTTTAATTTTTGTATTCGGTAGTTCAAGATTAGAGATTTTCTCAATGAATTTATCGTTAAACAAATCAATGGCATTGGCTTTATGATCATCCAGTTTAAAGATTTCTTCTACTCCTTCAGAAATTATTGCTTCTTCCACCATTTTAGCTACTTTCTCATTCATTTGAGCTGTATCAGGTGCTTCGCCTTTTGTCAATTTTACCACAATAGATTTCACCGCAAAATAGAAATGAATCTCATCTACTTCTTTAGGCGTGAACAATTCAGAACCACTCACCAAATTATAGGCTGATTTTAATTTCTTCGTTACATTAACAAAGAATTTCTCTGAATCTTCAGTTTGTAAAACCAATTCAGAAGCTTTGTTTAAACAGCTTAATCGTTCAACGGGATTTCCTTGGTAATAATCAGTAGCATCAAACTGATGAAAATATTGACGTAATAAATCCATTTGATCTCTCACGATGATTTCAGCTTGATTTAAATCTTCAAAATCGTCATCTGCCGTTTGATTATTGAACATTCCTAATGCCTTATTCAGATTCTTTTTGATTCCGATGTAATCTACAACCAAACCTCGATCTTTACCTTCGTATTTTCGATTGACACGAGAAATCGTTTGAATTAAGTTATGCGTTTGTAAAGGCTTATCAATATAAATGGTATCTAAAAAGGGTACATCAAATCCTGTTAACCACATATCCACCACAATCGCAATTTTGAAGTTGGATTTGATTTGTTTAAACTGTCGGTCTAATTCTTTTCGTTCATCTTTATTACCCAAAAGTTCCCAAAGCTCTTTTTCATCATCTTTATTGCGTGTCATCACCATTTTGACACGTTCAATTGGTTTGATTTCTTTTTGTTCCTTTTCAGTTAATCCATCCGAAATATTTACTTGTCCCCATTCTGGTCGTAAGGCTAATATTTCTTGGTACAATTTATAAGCAATGGTACGCGAAGCACATACAAACATTGCTTTTCCTGCAACAGTAGCACGTTCTTCGATTCGTTTTTCGTAATGCGCAATAAAATCTTGTGCAATGGCTTTAATTCGGTCGGTATCTCCTAATACAACTTCCATTTTGGCAATGGCTTTTTGGCTGGCTTCTACATGATATTCAGATGCTCCTTCAGCGACTGCATTTTCGTAATAATTTTCAATTTCTTGAACTTTATTGTAATCTAAATTGACTTTAGCTGCTCTTCCTTCATAAACCAGACGAACGGTAATTTCATCATTTACCGATTCAAACATCGTGTATTGATCTACCACCTCTCCAAAGACTTCTAACGTTTTGTCGATAGGTGTTCCTGTAAATCCTACATAAGTTGCATTCGGTAACGAATCGTGCAAATATTTAGCAAAACCATAGGATTTAGTGACTCCTTTTTCTTCGTCAATTTTAACTTTTAAATCGAGATTCACTTGTGAACGGTGCGCTTCATCTGAAATACAAATGATATTGGTACGATCGGATAAGATTTCAGCATCTTCAGCAAATTTCTGAACCGTCGTTAAATAAACACCACCACTTTCGATGCCTCTTAAACGAGCTCGTAAATCGGCTCTTGATTCGATATTGATGATATTTTCATCCCCAATGAATTTCTTAGCATTCGTAAAATCCTTCGACAATTGATCGTCTAAATCGGTACGATCTGAAATGATAATAATCGTAGGACTAGCAAAATCGGTAGAACGCATCAATAAACGCGTTAAATACAGCATCGTATAACTCTTTCCACAACCCGTCGCTCCAAAGTAGGTTCCACCTTTACCATCGCCTATTGGTTTACGATGTGCTTTAATATTTTGATACAGCTTATTGGCTGCATAATATTGCGGATAACGACTTAAAACCTTTAGCTCTTTCTTAGAAGAATCAGGAAACAAAACAAAATGATGTATTATGTCAACTAATCTTGTTTGGTTCAGCATTCCATGAACAATAGAAGTTGTGGTTTCTATACCTGTTAAAGCTTTTTTCTCGTCACCTGTAATTTTGTTCCAACCGTAATAAAACTCGTAAGGAGAAAAGATGGTACCTGCTTTGTTATTCACTCCATCACTAATTACAGTAAAAACATTGTATTTTAACAACTCTGGAATATCACGACGATAACGCGTTGTGAGCTGTTTATACGCATCGTGAATGGTAATTTCTTCTTCAATAGCTGTTTTGAATTCAAAGACGACGACAGGAATCCCATTGATGTATAAAATCAAATCAGGAATTCGTAATTCTGTTCCTTGAATTTCTAATTGATTAACAATCTTGAAGGTATTATTTTGGATATTTTCTACATCAATATAGCGAATATGCAAGTCTTTTTTGCTAGGATTATTGCGTTTGAAAATTAAACCATCTGCCAAAAGCTTACAAATTGTTTTATTCGATTCGTATAGAGTAGAAGTCGACTGAAAAGCTAACTCATTGATTAACGTTTCAACTTCAACTTCTTCTAAATCGGGATAGCTGTTGAAAAGAAAAGAACGTAAATCTTCTTTAAGTAATACCTCTTGATTAGAAGTTCTTGTTAGTTCTTTTCCGTTAATATAGTGATAGCCTTCTGTTTCTAAAAGGCTGATAAATGCTTGTTCGAGTTGTGATTCGGTGTATTTCATTTGTTAGTTTAAAATTGGTTCATCAGTATTTTGAACAACAGTTTCCTCAACGCCTATACTTTCTAATAATGCATTGTATTGTTCTTCATCTTTCTCCTTTATCTTATCTAGTATAAATTGAGCAACTCTTTTTAATTCGGGAATTTCAACTGGACTCATACCTCTATCGAAAATTTCTTCTAAATGAGATAACTCATTATTGACCCTATCTGTTAAAACAGTTGCCTGCTGATCTCCTCCAAAGTATTTTAACAAACGTTTTGAATTCGCATTAGTGGTTTGATTATCAATTCTAGAAGGATATTTGTAAAAAAGTAATGCTTCTAAAAATTTTCTTGCATTATTACCAAAATTATAATACAAATGATGGTTTTCATCTGTAATAACATCAGCATTAGCACAATTATAGATTTGTTCGAATAAAAAATTAAATTCAGTAACATAATCTTTTAAATATTTAGGCATTATGGTAATTGTACTAAATTCTTGATATCGATTAATTATAAAAAATTCGTGTTGATTTTTAGTTAACTTTAATCTCTTTAAGTATTTTAAAAAATCTAAATTATGAGTAGAAATAAAAATCTGCTCGAATCTGTCCTTTAAAAACAATTCTGAGTTTATTAAACTATAGATGTAAAAAATATGATTACTATCTAAACTAGAAATAGGATCGTCAATTAAAATAATAGGTTTTTGTCCAGCAGTATGAATATCATCTAATTTTGCCATAAAGTAGCAAAATGAAATAATACTACACTCCCCTTCACTTAAGTGATATGCAATATCTCCGTTTCTTACAATATTAAATCTTATTTTTTTATCCGAATCGATTTCTTCCTCTATTGCCTGTAATTCTAAATTTTGATGACCAAAATAACTTTGCAAATATTCATTCACTTTTCTGGCACCCTCTTCCTCATTATTCAATTGTCGGGCTAAATCATTTATTTCTGCTTCCTTTGTTTTTATATATTCGGCTAAATCTTTTCGATCTGATTCTTTGGCTAAATATTCAGCTTCTTTATCTCCTATATTTTGTATTTGGTTATTATATTGAATTGTATCTACAAAACGCTTCACTTCTAAAAGCCGTAGCTCCTTTTTTGCTTCATCAATTTTATCTGATAATTCGCTTGAATAAGTATTATTTCTGGATTTAATATCTTCATAAACCGCAAGAATCTCATTTAATTCGTCTTCCGAAAATGTGGCTGTATAATTATAAACAACAGGAGTATGAAGCTGACCTAAACGTTCATTTATTTTAGAAACTAAAAATTCTAAATCTGATTTATATTTTAAAATACAAGCATCAAATGATATTGTACACGTTGTAATCTCATCATTAAAACTTAAGTAGAATGAATCTATTCCTGCCAATTTATAATTTACAACATTAACAATCTCACTTTCAATTTTTTGTTTATAAACCATTAGTGCTGATTCAAGTTTTTTCGACTCTTCATCAAAATGGTTGTCTAACTGTTCCCAACGAGATTGTGTTATAGGGTTACCACAGAATTTACAATCACATGTTCTATCATCTGTATGGATTTCATATCCTTTTTTGACCCATTCATTTAAACTAGAGTTTGCTAATAATTCAGCAATTTTATTACCATCTAATAAACCTTGATTCAACAATTTAGTTATTGCTGAAAGTTCACGATCATAAACATTTGTAAAATTAATAGTATGATTTACGTTCGCCTTTTGAACTTCTAAAATTTGTTTTTGATTTAGTGCCTCTTTATTCGCATCAATTGAAACAAAAGATTGTTTAAGTACTTCACTAATATCATTTCTTAACTTTGTAATATTATAGCTAATATCTCCAAACTTTGAATGCTGTTGTTTTATACTATGTGTTCCACCCGTTGCTTTATTAGATAACTGAGAATCTAGAGCACTTTGTAAAGATGTAAACTCTGTATGTTTTGATTTAACTAACACAGTTAAATTTTCTAACTCTTTATATTTTAAAGTTTTTAAATCATCTTCATTTTCACCCAATTCATTTTTGATTGCTTCAATTTGTGATTCTATTTCGCTATTTTCTCCAAGAATAGCAAATGGTTTAATCTCAGAATCGGGATTGATAATAAAACTTAAATTGTCTTTAATAAAATCTTCGTTAAAGCATCTAACATTTAGAGAGTTTGTATCATAATCAGACTGATTAATTATAGTATTATCTGTTAATACAATTTCAAATTCTGGATTAATATATCTTGAGGAAATTTCCTTTGTTTCTAAAGCCCTAATTATTCTTGACAATGTAGTTTTACCAGAATAATTTCTTCCATAAATAATGTTTTCTTTTTTTAAATCAATAACACCATTCCCTTTATCCCTAATGGTATCCCAGTTGAATGCCTTAAATAATCCTAAATTATTTATGTTAATTCTTTTTATCATAATTCATAGTGTTTCTTAAGTTAATAGTAGTTTAGTTATAGTTTACCCCTCTAACGTTGCTAAGCGACTTAACAACGATAGCGTTTGGGTTATTTATTCATTAACAATTACTCGTAAATCAATATCAGCAACCTCTTTTAGATAATTAGCCGTTACTCCCAGTAATGTCATGATAGAATCTGAAGTATTTTGTTTTGATAAACTCGGTTGTACAATGAAAATTTCAAAATTCATCGGTTTTTTATTTTTTGCAATAGCTAAAAATCTTTCAAGGTCAGCTTTAGTGCCTTTTTCTATTCTACTTCGTTCATGACCATTTCTAATCTTAATTTCTCTTCTTAACAAATGTTGAAAAAATTCAAATCCACTTTTATGCTTCCAATGAATTGATTTTTGTGCCTGACCACATACTTCATAAAAATTATCAACTCTAGTGTTGATTATACCATCTTTCGCAAATTTCAAATGGTAAAACCGTACATTAATCTCATTCTCATGTTCTTTTATAGTAATGACATCTGCTATTTCCCCTGAATAATCATCATCATAGACAATATCAACATCTTCAGCGATAAGATGCTGTATTACTTTATATTGAATAGAGTCTGTTTTTAACGGATGAATTCCCTGAGATTCCTTACTAAGATCTACACCATTCCAATTCCAACCAATCAATCTTTCTGTTGGATACGGTTGAATTATTTGCTTTAATTGTACATATTCATTCCCTTGCAAAGCCGATCCATCTGCGAACCATATAATAGGTGGAAACTGATTGAAATACTCAAGAAGAGTAAACGATTTTGAAGCAATTTTTACGTTGCTCTGAACCGTATCTAACTGAATAATTCTAAAGTTTGGAAATTCATTTCCCTCGGCATCACTATCTATAAATAGTTCTTTACGGAATATTGCAGTACCGTTAGGTGTTATAACTTGAAAATCAATAATTCCTTGATCATTCTGATTGATTACTTCAATTGTACAATAAGCAGAGTTGAAAATTCCGTTTATTGTGATTTCAATTTTTGATTCGGGGAAATCATAAAAATTATTATCCCAGTCAATATAAGTTGGATACAAATGAGGAACTTCTGTAATAACCTCTGGAATCAAGGTATCACGTAAAACTTGATTTGGATCAATATTGTCGTCAATCAACTTTTTTCCTAAATTATTACACCAATGAATGAAACCTTTAAGATCACTTCTCATATAGCTCCAAATTCTACCTTTATAAGAGCATCCTATTGTAATTTTATCCCCATCTTCAAAACCAGAACCAAATACAAAAGCTTTTTCACCTCTTTGTTGTTCTGCTAATGAAAGGGCATCTTGAATATCTGTTCCAACCCGCATTGTAAATCTAATTTTTCGGTTTAAAAATTCTTTTAAGCCGACATTCTGCAATGAAACACGTTTGACATCATAGAAACTACGGTAAACTAATAATTTGTGTATCAACTCATACCGGTCCCCCAATACGGATTTTGCAAGATCTCCATATAAACTAGATTTGTCGGAACTATGAATGAATAGCAGATTGTTTTCTTCATTGTAGTATAGTATTGTCAATGTCCAATTTAAACCAAAAACTTCTTTATAATTTACCCATTCAAGTTCTGATTTTGATGCTGTAATAATTACAACCGTATTTTCAGTTGGATTATAATCATCAAATCTATATTCCAATTCATCATAACCCGAAATTCCCTCTTTAAAATTTAATAAATTAAAAGAATTATCAGGATTTGAATTTTTATAAACAACAGTACTTAGCGCAAACTTAATATTTTGAAAAGGAATTTTAGAATTATCAAAATGCTGAAAACCATTAATAAATTCATCAAAATCTATTTGCTCATCAATCTCATCAGAACTCAATTTTGATAATAAAGAATTCCAATCCGAATCTTGTGCATATAAGTCGCTAAGTTCATTCTCGGTTTCAGAATCTGCTAAATTTGCAATAAAGGTTGCATTGCCCAGCTCGTCATCTATTGCAGTTCTTGTAAATCTCCCCGCAAACTGTAAAGTGATTGGTAAACTTTTCCTGATATCATGGAATGCTGCTATTTTGAGTTGGGGCAAATCAAAACCTTCGCCCAACATATTTACAGCAACAATAATTCTATGTTCACCCTTTATTATATTTTGCAAAATTTCGTTCTTACCTGAGACCGACGAATGTATCAATATAGGTTTTAAATCTTCGTATTCCTCGTAATATTTAAAAACCTCTGAGGCTTTAACCGTATTAACGCATCTAGCCATTAAAATATGATTATAACCATTTGCAAGATCTTCCCTAAGTTTTTCAACTGCTTTTTCTGCTATTATTCTGTGACCCTTATTTAGATCATATTCTCTTATTGGCAAAAAATTAATTGGCTTAAAATAACCTTGTTCTTGGGCTTTTTTCAAACTAAAATTAAAAATTACTTTTCCTTCTATTCGTTTCTGGTCATTACGGAAAGGGGTTGCAGTAAATTGCAAAATTTTATTATTGTCAAATGCTTTTCTAACACGTTTCCATGAGTTTGCTTCTACATGGTGTGCTTCATCAATAAAAATATTAGAGATTAACGAATTTAGGGTTGCTAATACACTAGGTTGAAAATTTGACAAAATATTCATTGTTGTTACAATGACATTTGACTTCTCAATAAATTCAAGTAAATCTTCGTTATTTTGAAAACTTTGGTAAATTATACCAACTTTAGGATTAATGACACTTTGATTGATAATTCCAAATTGTTTTAATAATCCCAATTTTAAAAACTTATTAGCAATTTGGGTTCTTAACGCGTCAGAAGGTACAGTTATAATAACTTTATTCAATTTACCGGCAACCAAAGTAGATAGCATAGTCTCAGTTTTTCCTGTACCTGTTGGCATAACAACAGTTCCAATTTCATCTGAAACTTTTAAATGACTTAAAATTGAATAAAGAGCTGCAATTTGAGGCTCTCGCAAACCATTTACATTAGCATCAAGATCTTCCTCTAAAAAATTGAAATTCCTTGTCCATGAGTTTGCTATTTCGGAATTAGAATACTCTTTTTTCAAAGGATGCTTCAACCATCTTTTTAATACAATTTCACCTTCATTTTCTAAAGATTGCTCTGTTGGCTTTTTATTCGATAGTATAATATACTCATAACTAGAAGATTCAAAATCTTTATTAGATGTGATGCAAATTGGAGTTCCGTCAACCAAGACAACAACATAACCTCTGTAACTATTTTGAAAAAAATAGTCGACATCATCTTTCTGTGAAATAATTTGCTCAACAGTATTTTTCACACCTACTTTATTAAAATAGGATAGCCTTAACTCTGGAAGTGTAATTTTAGTCATTTATAGTTTTGGTTAATAGTAGTTTAGTTTTTTACCCCTCCAACGTTGCCAAGCGACTTAACAATAACGATTGTAGTTGAGTGAGTTGTTGGTTTAGTTTTTATTAATAGAATCTCTCACGCCTTTCATTAAAATTGGACAAAGTGGTTGTAAAGATTCCTTTAATTTTTCATTTAGTTTTTTTCGTGTTTCTAATGTGTGATATATGGTTACAATTGCCTTTTGCTTCTCTATAGTTGGTATTGGCAACATTACTTCGCACATATCCTCCCAATTAAATGTTTCCCTCGCACTTCCCCAAGAATGGAATCTTGCATAACGATCAAACTCTGGTCTTGAGAACCACAAATAGAGGAACTCAGGTAATAAATCATTAGCATCTTTTACTTTAAAAACATTATATGTAGCCGAAACTAAACCAGGCTTTCCATCAAGTAATGCAATAGAGATTTTCCCTCCATTTCGAGAGGTGACTGTTACAAAACTGAATTCTCTATGTTTTACTATTTTATAATTGACTAGATTTAAATCTTCTTTTTTAGATTTAGTTGGAATAAATACTTTATTTACACTAATTCCTAAAAGATTATCAACACTAAAGTCAGTATTTCTATTATCAACAGGTTCAATATACTCACCTAATCTTTTTTGAGGTTCAGACTTAATTAAATTTTCAATATAACCATCACAAATCAATTGCAAATCTTCTAAAGAGTTTTCATAACAAGCTTGATTCTTTAAAAGTGAATTGTAAATGGAAACATATTTCTTTTGTTCATTTAATGGAATAATTGGAATTTCAATTTCCTTAAATCTATACCATTCAAGTCCTCCACGAACACTTGAATCACATAAATTCCAAGCGTATCGATCAAATTCTGGTCTTAAAAAATTAATCATTAAATATTCTGGAAGTATTTCAACATCTGGTTTAATTCCAAAAACTTTATATGCTGGAGAAACTAAAGCTGATGTTTCATTTTGATATAGTGCAATAGGTAATCTTTCGTCTCGATCAACGTGCATAATATTTGTTGCAAATTGACCTTTCGATACAACTCTATATTTTGTAAGATCTACATTAGTTAAATTTGCTACTGAAGGCATAAATGTTTTGAAAATATTTACTCCTAAAACCTCATTATATTCACCTGATTTGTTCTTCAAATCGATATCTTCAATAATATTTTTCAATTTCTCAAATCTCATAACCCAAAGTTTTAAATGCTGCAATCAATTCTTCTTGAGATTCTTTTTCCTCTTGAATGATAGATTTAAATTTCTTTTGAATTCTTTTCATTTCAGTATCAAAATCAATTCCTAAATCTCGATCCACAAATTCTACATATTTACTAGGCATCAAAGCGTAATCATTTTTACGAATTTCATCAATGGTCGCTGAATAACAGTATTCGGGTATATTTTGATAAGTAGTTTTATAATCTTGTTGTTGCCAATTATGAAAGTTTCCTGCAATCTTTTTAATATCTTCTTCGATAAATTCAATATATGATTTTTCGTAAGGAGTTCCCCATTTTCTTAAATCCATAAACAACACTTCACCTTTGCGGTTACGATAGTTTTTTACACCATCATTTACTTCTACAGTGCGTTCTTTTTTATTTCGGTTCAAAATCCAAAGCGTTACCGAAATATCTGTAGAATAAAACATATTTCTTGGTAAGACCACAATCGCTTCTACCAAATCGTTTTCTATAATTTGTTTACGGATTTTGTATTCTTCACCACCACCCGAAAGAGCGCCATTGGCTAAGATAAAACCAGCGACACCGTTTTGCGATAGTTTCGAAATCATGTTCAAAATCCACGCATAGTTGGCATTGGATTTTGGAGGAACTTCGTAACCTGTCCAACGTGGATCGTCCGTTAATTCGTTTTCTGCGCGCCAATCTTTTAAGTTGAACGGAGGATTCGCCATGATGTAATCGGCTTTCAGTTCTTTATGCTGATCGTCACCAAACGTATCGGCGGCTTTATTTCCTAAATTGGCAGAAATCCCACGAATGGCTAAGTTCATTTTTGCCAGTTTAAACGTGGTATTCGTTAACTCTTGTCCGTAAATGGAAATGTCTTTTTTGTTACCTTGGTGTTTCTCAATAAACTTCAACGACTGCACAAACATACCACCCGAACCACAAGAAGGGTCATAGATTTTCCCTTTGTAGGGTTCTATCATTTCGGCAATTAGGTTTACAATCGACTTCGGCGTATAGAATTCTCCTTTCCCTTTTCCTTCGGCAATGGCAAACTTGCTCAAGAAATATTCATACACACGCCCCACAATATCTTGTGCTTCATCACGAAGCGTATCGATGTTGTTGATGGTATCCAATAAAGCCGAAAACTTAGATTGATCCAATCCCAAGCGAGAGAAATAGTTATCGGGTAACGCACCTTCCAATGATTTGTTGGTACGTTCTATGGTTTTAAGTGCGGTATCTACTTTTAAGGTAATGTCTTCTTGTTTGGCATTTTCGATAATGTAATCCCAACGAGATTCCTCTGGTAAATAGAATACATTTTCTGCCTGATAAAATTCTGGTATTTCTAAGAAGGCTTCTTTACCTTCATTAATAAGTTCTTCTCTACGTTTGATGAATTTATCACTTGCAAATTTTAAGAAGATTAAACTCAATACCACGTGTTTATATTCTGACGGTTCTATCGAACCACGTAATTTATTTGCTGCATCCCAAAGGATTTCTTCTGTACTTTTGGTTTGTACTTTTTTAGCCATATTGTTATTCTGTACTTAAGTTGTAAATATACTAATCGTTTTACTGCTAATAAAATCATAACAAAAGATAATTACTTCCTATTAAACCTATTTGTAATGATAATAACAAACATAAATATTCACAACGTCAAAACAAGTCGTTTGGATAATAAATGTATAACAAAGAGATAGAATAGGATAGAAGCTGGTGAGAAGAGAAATTCTTAAATTATAAATAAAACTGAGAATCCTAAAATTCTCCGTTTTATTTTAAATACTTACGGTTATGTAAATATTTATGGCACTCGTGATGAACCATTACTGTTCTTTTACTACAACCAATGTAAAAATTTGGACAGATTGATTTACATCGTTTACAGTCTTGTAATCCTTTTAATTTATATAACTGACATCCATGGTCATAATCGATATGATGTAATGTAGAATGTTGAAATATTTCTTCTTCACAAATTGGACAGATAAACTTTTGCTCTGCTAATTTTTGATTTCTAAAATCTATATTAAATTGAATTTTTATCGCAAATAATTGCCATGAAATTTTATTATTATATTTTAATTTCATTTTCTCTAAGCGATTCTTCGCTGAATATTTAGCCAAATTTTTCATAACATTTTTTGCAAAATGCTAAAATCAAAAAGCAGTAAAATTCAAGAATGAAATACCTTTCATTTACGTGTTCTTGAATTTCACGATGTTGATTTAAATTCGCTAAAAACTGGAATGAATAAAGCCACTTCCTTATTGGAAAAAAATAAAGGCAAGATTACTCTTGCCTTTTCAATTACTTCGTGTTATAAATTTCTAACACTTCTTTATTTGATTTTATAAAATTAATGTAATGTTCATTTTGTTCTATTGCTCGTTTCTTTTCAGCATATAATTTACCTGCATAAAACATAGAGCAAATCGTAATTCCAATTATACCTGTCAGAAAATAAATAACATAATCAACTCTATATTTTGTTAGCTTGTTTAATGACTTATCAAAAAATGTAATTTCTTGTTTTAATTTTAAAGAAGCTTCATTTGAAGTTTCTATTAAATTTTGATTAATTATTTTCGTTTCAGATACTAATTTTGATAAGTCAATTTCAAATTTCAACTGTTTTAATTGATAGATTTTTTTATCAATTTCATTATTAAAATTAACGCTCTTACTATCTATATTTTGATGTAATTTTTCGAGTTTTAAAATTGATTTTTCAATAGCTTCAACTCGATCAATAAAAACATCTAAAGTATCTGTAAGTTTAGGTTGTTGTTTTTTATAACTCATAGATCAACGTTTAAATTTATAAGATGTCGATTGACCTTCCGACAGACTTAACTGTTTTAATCCTTCTTCATAAGGTTTTTCTAAAGTCTTGTGTAACTTTTCATTCTTATCAGGTAGAATTCCTGATTTTATCAAATTGCTTAAACTTAACGAACGATGAATATCACTCGCTTTATAGTCAATCCCTGTATGTAAATCAATGATTCGATGCCCTTGTAACTGTTCTTGTTTATTTAGAAATGGCTTAACTTTAAAACCATGCTCAAACATTTTTAGTTTATACTGTTCATAATTAATATTACAAGATGTAATCGATTTATGAGCATTTAATATCTGTTTCTGAACTGATTTAATTTGATTTTTCTCTGCTTCTATTGATTTTATAGTCTCAATCATTACTTGTTTTGCAGAAGTTAATCCTCTTTTTTCAGCAACACGATGAGCAGCCCATTGTGCTTTTTTACCAATGTGATTATCCTTTATTAAACTTCCGTCTTCTTTAACTCTTGAAAATAATATATGGATATGAAAATGATCTTTTTCGGTATGTAAAAAAGATATGTAAGGCTGATTTTTATAATCTAAATCTAATTCATTTAGAAAATCCTTTGTCAAAGATTTAAAATCCTTAATATTTAACTTTTTACCATCATTAATTGAAGGACTTAAAACCATTGAAAAGATCTTTTTTGAAGCTCTTTGGTTTTGTTCAATATAAAGTTTAAAATCATCGAATATCTCTTTAGAATTTGATCCAGAAATAAAATTTCGATCAACTTCATACCCTTTTTCAGGATTACATACATAATTGAAAAGTGTGCCTCCTCCTGAAACTGATTTACACATTCCTATCATGTTTTTAATCGATTTAAATGTTCACGAATAAGTTGAGCAGTTTCAATTGAAATTTCTTTGACTTTGGTTGAATCTCCCAATTTGAATAAATTTCCGATTCGTCTAAAGTTATCAGCATACTTATTTAATTCTTTATAGATTTCTATTTCTTCTTGAGATAATTTATAAGATAAATTATATTCTAAAGCGATTGCTCTTAAAAATTCTGATGTTGAAATTCCAGCTTGTTTTGCTTTTTTATGAATGATATAAAATTCAGAATTTGAAACTCTTATTTGTATTTTTTTTGACTTCATTTTGTAAATATTTTAGATACTTTTTAGAACCTTTTGCGACTGTATAGGAGAAAAAGCGAGATTGCTATTTAGTCAGAAAGATCAACGATCTGTACTGACAATGGCACATCTCGATTACTAAGTCTTACTATTTATTAGATTTTCAATAATAAAATCCCCTAAATCATTATGATTTTTATACTCCATTCTGTGATCTATTACAGAATTAGTAAACTGATTTATCAGTTTGTTTGTGCAATTATCACCAGCTTCATCATTATCTAAATAAAGATGGATTTCGCAATAATTTACATTGTTTAAATGCGTAATTAATCGATCAGAATTTGTAATAGAATTCATCACAATGATATTGAAATTTGGATAATTATTTAATTCCATAAAACTTAAGAAATCAAAGAAACCTTCAAAAATAAATACTCGATTTTCATTCTCATTATTCAAAATCATGGATAAATTTTTACCAGTACAACCTTTGAAAATTTTGTTTCTGAGTTCATAATTTCCATCAATATTTTTAAATCCTAAAGCAAATTGTGTTGATCCATTATTAATTTTAAAAATGATTTCTTTTAAATACTTGTAAGCTTTATTGGATATAATATTTCGATCTTTTAAATAATTTTTGAGGGGATAACTAAAGATCTCTTTTACTTCAATAATTGAAATATTACTTTTGAATATTTCTCGGTTTTGGATACTATATTTATGCTTTTGAAAAGAAAAATTATTTTTTGAATATTTAGAAATAATTTCCTTGACTGTTATATTTTCTAGTTTTATAATTAAGTCAATCAAAGTTCCTCCGAATCCTTCTCCAAAATCGTAAAAAAGATTCTTAGAATTATCAACTTTAAAGGATGAAGTTTTTTCAAATCGAAAAGGACTTAAATACCAATAAATATTTTGTTTAACAGATATTGGGTATTTGTTTTTTTGAGCTAAATAATCTGTTATTTTAATATTGTCGTTTAAAAATTTACAATTCATTTATTGAATGGTTTAAATTTTACAAAAAAAATGATGATTGATGACGTGGTTTTGTAAACGAAAGTAAATCAATGATATACATTGTCATCATTTTGTCATCAATCATCAAACTCAAATTTTATTTTCTAATTTCTGTCATCAAATTAATTTTTGATGACGGTTTGATGACGGTTTTGATGACAGTATATTATTAAATATCAAATAGTTATAAGGTTGTCATCACTGTCATCAAAAAAATGACGTATTTCGCTGAAAATGATTGTATAATACCTTCCTTTTCTATCGATTTTTACGAATTCCCCGTATGTTAAATATTCATAACCTTCGTATTTGTTTGAATTTGTAGAAGGGAAAATATCTAGTGATTTTAGTACATTTCTAATTTCACTTAGTTCAAGTGAATTTCGTCCATGAATTCGTTTAGAAATTACTTGAATATCTTTAGGCGCAATGTGTATTTTATTTTCATCGAAATTTTCGTGTATTTCATTTAAGATTTCAAAAACTTTATATTTAGCATTTTCATCTTCATTATTCATTAACCTTGTTAAAGCTGTTGTACGTATCTGATCTGGAGTAAACCACATACGAGTTTGCTTTGGAGTCGAATATGTTATTCGTACTAAATAATTTAAAAAGTATGGGATTTCTTTGTACAAATGTTTGTCAAACTCAGGATTCTTGTTAATTGATGGAATTTTTCGTACCCAAAATCGGGTTTCTTTTTTATCAATTTTAATAAAGTTTTTTTCAAAGTTGGAAGTCATAACGAACTTATAAAATGATTCAACTTCCTCTTTATCTTTTCCCTTGCTTTCAATTTTATTTCGATCTGCTGTGCTAAGAAATTTAATACGTTCAGTTACTTGTTGATTATCAGTAATTATTTCATCAACCAATACAAGCAGTTTTCCATTTAAATCTGAATTAAAGTTGTTTACGAACGAATCTGCATTTATATATGTAGCATTGAAAGAGAAAATTTTTCGAAGCCATTTTAAAAAAGTACTTTTTCCTGTCTCACGTTCTGAAGATACCAATACGAGTACTGGAAGAATTTGTGTTGGATTCTCTAATAATATTTTCAGATAATCTAGACCTAAGAAATATTGTTCTCCGAATATATGTTTGATATATTGAAGGGTGTAGGGAATTTGTATTTCTAATTCTTCTAAATCTATATTTGATTCGTTATCAATATCAAAATCTAATGGATGATAGATATTATAAAAATCCCCAATCTCTCGTTCATAATTAATGTGCAGAGGGATACAACAGAAACCGTAATACTTTTTGATTGAAGAAATGTAATCTTTACCTAGGTCATTTACAATAGTTTCTTTATTCCAAGAAATCATTATTTTCTCGGTGTCTTTTGAGATAGTAGGGCGTTCGATTATGGCAAAATACGATGTGCCCACTCGAATAAATTCGGCAGAATCTAAATTCATAATATTAAATTTTTTGGATTAAATGCTATGATTTATCTTTGTGCCTAGGATTAAAGATATTACATAACGTAATGAGGAATTAGAGCTTAAATTGAGACTTAAGCTCTTTTTTATTTTCTATGTACTGTTGTATATTTATAAGCTTCAGATTTTAATTGATCTTTCGATTTATTCCCTTTTGATAGAAGCCATTGGTCAATTAAATCCTTATCAAAAAACAAATGTTTTCCGTTTGGCTTCGAATAAGGTATAATTTCACCTTGTACGAGTTTGTATAAAGTTGATCTAGAATATCCAGTATAATTAGCTAATTGATCAATATTCATTACCTTCTTTTTATCAAGTAATAAAGTTTCAATACTTAATAATTTTTCTAAAATTAAATTGTCCATTGGTATATCGTTTTTATGATTATACCAGCAAAGTTGAATATTCAACAAAGATTGAAAGCTTTATCAATACTTGATAATTTTAATCAATCTTTAGAATTTCGGAAATTTTATTAAAAGACTTATTATTTTCATTATTGAATTCTTGTAGTATAATACAGTAAGTTTGTGAAAATGTTTTTTCTGATACTTTTCTATTTAAATCAAAATAGGGTAGAAATATTGACTTATAAACTACTGTGGAATCAATTCCTTTCAAATTATAATTCAATTGAAGAAAGTATATTAATGTTTTTAAATTATTTAAACTTGAATTAGTAGGTGATTTGTCTATCCACTTGATTTTATAGTCTATCTCTTCTAAATTAATAATAGCATTAAAAACTTTTATATTATTTTCATTTTTAGAAATGATATTTTCTTTTTCAAGTTGTTTTACAACTTCAATTTGATTAAAGTTTTTATCTGAAAATTCTATAGATATATTCTTTTTTTGAGAATGAAAATTTATTTCACTCTTATTCGTGATCTTATTCCCATTTATATTTTCATTTATAGAGTTTTCATTAATTATAGGATAAATCTGTTTAGTTAAGTAAATTTTTCTTAATACCAATACAATTAAAAGTAAAGAAGTTAAAAATATAATAATCCAAATAATTAATGTTATATCATCAGCTACTTTATAAGCATTATAGCCAAAAATAATACTGTTAATAAGTGTAATAGCAGGAAGGACTAATACTTTGTAATTATTACTTAATTTCTTTATTAAAGTAAAATAAACATATAATATTAAACCTATGCATATTATGAGTTTGATAATAAAAACGATAGTTTCTTCTGTATTCATAATTCAAAATTTAGAGTTGGTAATAAATTAGCTGCTTCTTTTAATTTTTTATCGACGATTTTAGCGTAGATCTGGGTTGTTCGAATGTCTTTATGTCCTAAGACTTTCATTACAGTATATAAATCTGCTCCATTTTCTAATAAAAGTGTAGCAGCAGTATGTCTGGCGCAATGGAAAGTTATATGTTTAGTAATACCAGCTTTCATGCACCAGCGTAACAATTCGGTATTGGTGGCAGAGCCATAATTTAGATTTATAAATACCCTTGGATTACCCATATTTCGTTCTCCTAATAGCTCACGAGCTTGTTTACTGATGTACATATATTCTAAATCATCCGTTTTTTGCTGAGTGAAAATAATACGATGCTCTTCATTTTCATCTCTTACTTCGTGCCATTGTAGTTTATAAATATCGCTCCATCTTAATCCTGTTAAGCAACTGAAAAGAAAAGCACGTTTTAATACATCGTATTTACATTCTGTCTTTGCTAAAGATTGAACTTCATCAAAAGTCAAATATTCCCGTTTTGATTCTTTTTCTTCAAAGGATTTTATTTTAAGAAGTTTGTGATTTGTAATATATCCTTCTTCATACGCTTGTTTTATTGTCGCTCTAAAGCGATTAAAATAAGAATATTTTGTACCATGTTTAAGAGGTAATCCATGTTTAGATTTAGCTTCTTTATCTAAAAAACGTTTGAAGCCATTCACAGAATCAACAGTTAATTCGGATAGAGTAGTAGAGGAATGAAAATATTGGTCTATATATCGTTTAACCGATTTCCAAGTGCCATAGTTTGATAAGTAAGAAGAACGATGTTCTTTTAACGTATCGAAGTAATCAGTTAATGATATTTTAGATTTATCGCGATCTACAATTCCAAATTTACCTTGAAGTAATTCACTTTTTCTTATAGCAAGTATATTCTCAGCTAATTCAAGAATTTCTTTATTCTTTTTCTTTTCATCAGCTCTAAGAGGATCGATAATTAAGTAACCAATTTCTTTACTTAAATATTCAAATTCACGATTATGAATTTCTTTTCCATTTTCATCTTTATATGATCCTTTGTAATATTCAAGGTAAAGACTAATTTTGCCAGAGTTAAGTTTCTTTTGTTTTAAGCTTATTTTCATAATGATAACAGTTAGGTGTAGAATTCTACATCTTAATTAAAGAAATGAAATTTGTGGTGTAGTAGAGATACAAATAATATCTTAACAACATCATTTCAACTGCTAACAAAACTAAAACAAAAAACCCTAACAATCACTATATTAAGCACTTGTTAGGGTGTTGTTATCTTTTATTAACCTTTCTACTTCCCGATACAGAACTTTCCAAAAATCGTCCCTAAAATATCCTGATCCACATCAATTTCTCCCGTGATATGTCCTAAATAAGTTAAGGCCTCACGAATATCCATGGCCAATAAATCCCCTGGAAGTCCATGGTCCATTCCTTGTTTAATTTTACCAATCTGAATCAACGTATTTTGCAAAGCTTCTAGGTGGCGAGAATTGGTTACAATGGTATCATCTTGATTAGAACCTTTTAATTTCATTTGATAAACCAACTGTTCTTTTAATGCATCAATGTTAAATTGATCTTTTGCAGAAATTTCTAAATGAACAATATCTTTAAATTCCTGTTTGATCGCGTCAGATATTACTGATTCGTTATTTGTTACATCAATTTTGTTCGCAACATTGAACAAGATTTTTCCTTTACCTTGTAACTCATCTAATTGTTGAGCAATTTGATTATCAGAAGTGATATTTGCATCATATAAGTAGATGACAATAGATGCATCATTGATTTTTTCAAATGTCTTTTCAATTCCAATTTGTTCAATGGTATCTCCAGCTTTTCGAATCCCAGCAGTATCAATAAAACGGAAACCAACCCCTTCAATATAAATCGTTTCTTCTATCGTATCACGTGTTGTTCCTTCGATATCCGATACAATCGCACGCTCTTCGTTCAATAAAGCATTTAATAAAGTTGATTTACCGGCATTAGGAGCTCCCACAATAGCGACAGGAACACCATTTTTAATCACATTCCCGAAAGCAAATGAGTCAGCTAAACGTTTAAGAATAGATTGCAATTGGTTCAATAAAGCGTAAAACTGTGTACGATCTGCAAATTCAACATCTTCTTCCGAAAAATCCAATTCCAATTCCATTAACGCCGCAAAATTGATCATTTGATCACGTAAATCTTTGATTTGATTCGAAAATCCTCCACGCATTTGCTTGATGGCAATTTCATGCGATGCTTTCGAGTCAGAAGCAATTAAATCTGCAACGGCTTCTGCTTGTGTTAAATCCATTTTTCCGTTCCAGAATGCACGGAAAGTATATTCTCCTGGATTGGCATTACGGATTCCGATTTTGTTCAATAATTCCAATACTTTTTGTTGGATGTAAATTGAACCGTGAGTCGAAATTTCAACCACATCTTCACCGGTATAAGAGTGTGGATTTTTGAATATAGAGAATAATGCTTCGTCGATAATGGTATCACCATCCATCACATAACCCAAATGGATCGTATGAGAGTCAGCATCATTTAGTGATTTATGCTTATTAAATTTGGATTGATAAATCTGTGCTACTTTCGAAATGGCTTCAGGACCAGAAATTCGAATAACGGCAATGGCACCCATTCCGTTCGCAGTAGCTAATGCGCAAATTGTATCGTTATTGATCATGTTACAAAGTTATAGAATTTATCATTCTTTCACTAATATCTTCGAGGGGTGTTATTTGTTAAAAAATGAGATAAATTACATTTTAACATTTGTTGGCATAATATTGGTGTTTTTGTATGGAAAACATTAAGAAAATGTCGAACTCTAAGAAAAACTACGCTACTAAAAGAGGAATCGGATTTTACAAAATTAAATTAGTTGATATTTTAATTGTTTGTTCTATTGTTCTTTTATTATTAATTGCATTATTTTAAATTAATGCATTTTAATTACCAACATCTTAAAGATTTACAAAATAACCATTCCGACGGAATGGTTATTTTTTATTGAGCACTATAGCTTGTTTTTACTGTAATGTTTGCCGTTTTTTGGCGAGATGTCGTGTTAAATGCTCCTCCATAAGAGTATTCTTCATTATCATTTTTCCCTGTGATTTGGAAAATTCCTAAATCTGCCTTTTTTAAATCGCCTAATTTACTTCCCGATTTTTCGGCTATATTTTCTGCTCGTTGTCTCGCATTTTCAGAAGCCTGAGCAATTAATTCTAATTTTAAATCTTCTAATTTTGAATAATAATAATTAGGATTTGATGAGTTTAATTCAATACCTTGGCTGATAAGGTTAGAAATCTCTCGCGATGCTTTGTCAATTTTATCTAAATCCTTGGATTCTATTGTAACATCTTGGGAAAGTATATACCCATTAAATTGTGAAATAGAATTGCCATGAATATCTGTTCCATATTGGATATCCTTGGTAATATTCACCGCTTCAAAGACAATCTCTTTCGCATTGATTCCTTGAGAAATCAAGAAATTACGAACCACAACTTGATCCGCTTTTAGTTGATCAGATGCGGTTTTTAAATCAAAATTATTTCGGCTATAGGTAGCGCGCCATTTGACGTAATCGGCATCAAAGTCTTTTAATGCATTTCCAGTTACGTTGATATTTTGGGTAGATGTAAATTTGTACTTATACGCATTTGCGATAAGGAAAGAACCTACTATTAGCGCGAAGGCAATAATAGCGGTGGCAATTACTGAAAACTTATTCATAGTGATTGATTTATAACCTAAATTTAAATTAAATTTTCAGGAAATCTATCACTTAAAATAGGTAATTTTAATCCATAAGGAATAAAACTAAATCCCCCGATTCAAAAGTAATTTTTATTGTAGGAGCATTGGTTTCATTTCTTGTCCCCATTCGATTAATTATAGATAAATCTTCCTGATGTAATGGATATAATAAACCATCGGTGGTAATCCCTTTACAATTAGGAAAAGGAACTAATGATACAATTTTACCAACAGGAAGTTCGAGAATCGTTTGATTTTCAGCAAAAAAATAAGTGGAATAATTATCAATGAATTTAATTTTTAATTTTTCTTTGAATTTATAGGCTGCATTTAAGTTTCCAATGAAATGATCCTGTTGTTTGCCACTTGCTCCATAGACATCTAAAATTTTATACCCATCATCAACGATGATTTGCATGGCTTTCTCAAAATCTGTATAATTTTGATTGGGTGTATTCACAATTCTTAATGAATGCTCAACACTTTTTAAATTTATCGAATCAAAATCACCCGATAAAATGTCAGGTTGTATTCCATGTTGTTGCAAATAGGTGTAACTCCCATCGGTACAATAAATTTTATCGTATACACTTAACTCAGGAAAGACAAGTGGAGGTTCTCCGTTGAGAAACAAAATAACTTTTTTATTCACCAGGAATCCATTTAATGTCTTCGTGTGCGTTATCCTTTGCAATTTTTCGTGCGATTGTAAACAAGTAATCCGATAAGCGATTTACATATTTCGCTATTTCAGGACGTACCGTTTCTTCATGACCCAATGCCACAATTAATCGTTCTGCCCTGCGACATATACAGCGCGCCACATGAGCATGTGAACTGGCTTGATTCCCCCCTGGAAGTATAAAATGGGTCATCACTTCTAATTCTGCGTCAATGGCATCAATCCAATGTTCCATCGTTTCAATTGCAGATTCATCAATCATTACTTTCAATCGAGGTTGACCATTAGCCAACATGACTTTATCCGATGGTGTAGCCAATTCTGCACCTATATTAAATAAATCTTTTTGAATGGTAATCAGCTGATCATATAAAATGCTATCCAATGGATATGATCGTATTAAACCAATATAAGAATTTAGTTCATCCACTGTTCCATAAGATTCAATTCGGATATGATCTTTGTTCACCTTCGTTCCTCCATATAAAGAGGTAGTTCCTTTATCTCCTGTTTTTGTATAGATTTTCATGGTGTTGGGTTTGAATGATAAATGTACTATTTATTCCCGATTAATTTCTTAACTGTAATTTTAAATCCTATGGCCGTAATCAATAAGACGATAGCTGTGGCAAACCACAAAATCTCGAAATTAAATTTTGTTGCGATAATTGTTCCTAAAAAAGGGGAAACAATAAAAGCTAAAGCGCCTGATAATCCATTTAATCCCATATATGCGCCTTTATTGTTAATCCCTGCACGTAATGCTGTAACCGTGGATAAAAATGGTAAAACCAACATTTCTCCGATACTCATTAAGAAAATGGCCATATACATAATGATTAAATGATGTGTAAATCCGAAGATCGAATAACTGATTGCTGTGACAATGGAACCGTAAAAAAGAATGTCTACTATTGTAAACTTCTTTTCTGCCCAATGCACCAATAACATCTCTAATAAAAATACACAGAATCCACTAAAACCGATTAATAACCCGATTTCGTTTTGAGTTAATCGGACTTCTTCTTTATAAAACAGTGGTAAAGTGTTTAAAATTTGAAAGAATGCAATACAGAATGTAGAACAGAAAAGTGTAAACAAGATGAATGGGACATCAGTATAAGCATTTCGTTCTTTTGTTTCGGATGCATTCGTTTCTTCTTGCACATCATCCACTTCATTACGCTCTTTACGGTTATAAAAGAAAGCGATAAAGGCGATTCCTGCGATTAATGCAGCAAAACCGTTGCAATAAAATAATAAATCATATGAATAGTTGGATAAAAAACCACCCATGGCAGGGCCAAAAGAAAATCCCAGATTAACCGCCATACGATTTAAGGAAAATGCACGTGTAATATTTTCTTTTTTCGCATATTTGGTAATCGCTACTGAATTGGCAGGTAAAAACGCCATCGTAATTGCGCTTAAAATCAACATCATAATCGAGGCGGATTCCAACGTCTGAAATTGAGGTAATATGGCATACAATGGGGCACTTACCAATAAACTTAAGGCTTGCACTTTGAAATTCCCTAATTTATCGGTTAAGAAACCACCTAAAAATGACCCTATTAATGATCCGATTCCGAAACAACTTAATACGATACCCGAATCCTTTAACGAAAATCCTAATTTATCCGTTAAATAAATTCCAAGAAATGGTAAAACCATAGAACCCGTACGATTCAACAGCATCACAATAGCCAACATCCACGATTCTTTCGATAAACCACTGTAAGAATCTACATATATTTTTAATATCTTATTCATAGTATTGATTTGCGCTGCAAAAGTAAGATGTATTTTATTAATTCATTCGATTAATTGTGCTTTAATCCTAGTTTTTATACTTTTGGGAAAATCAGTTCAAAATTTCCGTTTATGTTTCATTATTTATTGCTCAAAATTCTGTTTACACTGCAAGGTTTAGGTGCTGCTTCAGGAATTGTAATGGTCGACCAAAAGGTTTATGTGGTGGCCGATGATCGAGCATTTCTGTATCAATATGACCAAAAGACTGGAATGCAACAAAATTTTCCGTTTGATACTGCGATACCTATCGATCAAATGAACCGTAAGGATAAATTAGATTTAGAGTCTTTGGTACATATAAAAGGATCATTGTATGCACTTGGTTCTGGTTCGAAAGATAATCGAAATGAATTACACCATTTTGATTTGAATCATCAAACGATGACACGTTATTCGGTGGCTGAAGTTTATAAAAAATTAAGAGAAGCATTTGCCATCGAGGCTAAAGATTTTAATATCGAAGGTTTTGCATACCACAAAGGAAAAAGTTATTTGTTTAATCGTGGAAATGGAAAAAATAAACGGAATGGAATATTTATTTTCGAAGGTTTGCCTCATAAAACAAATTTATCGCAAGCGGTATTCATTCCAATTCAATTACCTACGATAAAAAATGAATTAACTACGTTTTCAGATGCAATTATTGTCAAGAATAAAATTATATTTACGGCTACAATAGAGTCTGAATCCACGGTTCAAAAGGATGGTGAAGTAAAAGAATCCATTGTTGGAGTGATAAATCGCAAAACATTTGCCATAGAAAAATACCATATTATTTCTGAAAAGCAGAAAATCGAAGGATTAGCTTTACAATCACATTCAAAAAAAGGGTATACATTTTTACTGTGCGAAGACAATGATGATGCTTTATTAAACCATTCTAAAATTTATGAACTTAAATTAACCAATGATTTCGACTTAATACAATAAAATCAACAATAAATTATATTATAAACACTCAATTTTAAATTAATCGGTCAGATGTCGCGAGAATCTTAACAATTTATTGTGAAAGTTTTCTTAAGACTATTATATTTGCCCGTTAAAAATTATTTTTAAAGACACAATTATGCGAGGAAAAGGGCTGATTGCGATATTTGCAATTATTTTAGGTCTTTTGTGTATCAAGCAGCTTAGCTACACTTGGTATACAAACAAAGTCGAGAGCGAAGCCAAGCGTCTAGCAACTAAACCAGCAGACGAACAACGCGTTTTAGACAGTTTAGCACAACACCCATTAGATTTAGGAATCATTACATATGATTACAATGATGCTAAAAACAAAGAGGTTAACTTAGGTTTAGATTTAAAAGGGGGGATCAACGTGATCTTACAAGTATCTGAACGTGATTTAATTGAAAATTTAGCAGCTAAATCAGAAAATCCTATGCTTACAACAGCATTAGATAATGCTGATGTTGCACACAAATCAAATGGGAATGTTCCTTATGTTGAATTATTCTTCAACGAATTTGATAAATTAAAAGGAGCAACAAAATATGCAGCTCCAGATATCTTTGGGAACAAAGCGAATGCTGATAAAATTGCTTTTAATGCTTCTGATGATCAAGTAAAAGAAGTGATTCGTAAAGATGTAGAAGCGAAAGTTGCTACAGCTTACCAAGTGATTAGTTCTCGTATCAACCAATTTGGGGTAGTAGAACCAGTAATTCAACGTTTAGGTGATGAAGGAGACGGACGCATCTTAGTCGAGTTACCAGGTGTTTCGGATACTGATCGTGTAAAAAAATTATTACAATCAACAGCAAAATTAGAATTCTGGCAAGCTGTACGTGGGGATCAAACGGTTATTTCTCATTTCTTAGGAATTAAAACAGATAAATACAATGTGATCAACCAAGCGACAGGGAAACCTTATGCCAACTTAGGAGAAGTGTTACAACCTGCAGGTTCTAACGCAAGTTTCTATGTTAGTATTGCAGATACGGCTGTTGTTAATCGAGTGTTAGCGGATAAAGAGGTAATGACAAAATTACCAAACAATATTCGTAATTATAAATATGCATATTCTAATAAAGCATTAGAATTAGTTCCTGGAACTAAAATGTTAGAATTATACGCTTTAAAAGGAGCGAATGGTACTAAAGAACCTTTATTAACAGGGGATAAAGTAGCATCTGCTTCAGGTGAGCGTAATGCAGGTTCTATTGCGAACGAACCAGTGGTTTCAATGCAAATGAATCAACAAGGTGCTCAAGAATGGGCTAGAATTACAGATGAATTAAAACCTGCAGGTCCTGGTCAATTAGGACAAGGGGTAGCTATCGTTTTAGATAATTTAGTGTATTCAGCTCCAAATATTAATGATAAAATTTCTGGAGGTTCTTCAATGATTTCTGGATCGTTTACATTAGAAGAAGCAAAAGATTTAGCGAATATTTTACAAGCCGGTTCATTACCTGCTTCATCTAAAATTGTTTCGGCTGAGGTGGTTGGACCATCATTAGGACAAGAAGCAATTACGTCTTCTGTAATTGCATTTGCTGCTGCATTTATTATTGTATTGGTTTGGATGGTATTCTATTACAGCCGTGCAGGTATTTATGCCAATGTAGCTTTAGTAGTAAACTTATTATTCTTATTAGGATTCTTAGTATCATTAAAAGCGACTTTATCTTTACCAGGGATCGCCGGGATTATTTTAACGTTAGTAACAGGTATGGATGCTAACATTATTATTTACGAGCGTGTAAAAGAAGAAATTCGTAAAGGAAAATCATTACGTCAAGCAGTTGATTTTGCGTATTCATGGAAAGGTGCATTATCCGCTATTATTGATGCGAATGTAACTTCATTCTTAACAGCATTAGTATTATTCTTCTTAGGGAAAGGGCCAGTAGTTGGTTTCGCAACAACATTTATGATTGGGGTCTTAACTTCTACTTTTACAGCGATATTTATTACACGTTATTTCGTGGAGTCTCGTATGGCGAAAGGAAAAGAAGTGGCTTTCTTCACGAATTTTACAGCGCACTGGCTACAAAATATTCATGTTGATATTTTAAAGAAACGTAAAATTACATACGTTATTTCTCTTATATTAACGTTATTATCACTATTTTCAATCTTTACAAAAGGATTTGATTTAGGGATTGAATTTAAAGGTGGACGTACATACACAGTTCGTTTTGATCAAAATGTAGAAGCAAATAAAATTGCTGATGAATTAGGGAAAGTATTTGTTGTTGATGGAGAAGAGGTAGTACCTCAAGTGAAAACGTATGGTGGAGCTAACCAAGTGAAAATTACAACTTCATACAAAGCGGATCAAGAAGGTACAGAGGTAGATGATGAAATCAAAGCTAAATTATTTGAAGGATTAAAACCTTATTTACCACAAGGATTATCGACAAAAGATTTCTCTGAAGATAATGCAACAATTGGTTTAATGTCTTCTGCGAAAGTAGGACCAACAATTGCAGATGATACAACACGTGCTTCATTTATTGCAGTTGCATTAGCATTATTAATTACAGGTACTTATATTTTTATTCGATTCAGAAACTGGCAGTATTCAGTATCTACGATTTTAGCATTAGCACACGATGTGATTATTGTTTTAGGTATCTTCTCTTTCTTAAGAACGTGGATGCCATTCAATATGGAAATTGATCAATCGTTTATTGCAGCGATTTTAACAGTAATTGGATATTCATTAAATGATACCATCATTATCTTAGACCGTATTCGTGAGAATTTAGGATATAAGAAATCAGATGCATTCTATACAATCATTAATGATTCTACAAGTACTACATTATCGCGTACAATTAATACGTCTTTATCGACTTTCTTAATTGTATTATGTATTTTCATCTTCGGTGGAGATTCAATTAAAGGATTTATGTTTGCGATGTTAGTGGGTGTAGCTATCGGTACATTCTCTTCATTATTCGTAGCATCACCGTTATTATACGATATGACAGGAGAAAATAAAAAGCCAAAAGCTTAATTTTAAAAATAATTTTATAAAAAACCGCCAAGTTTATTGGCGGTTTTTTTGTTTTTGTACCTTTGTCCTTTAAATTTGTAGTGTGAATATGTTAGTGATATACCCCGCTTTCCTAGAATTTAAGGAAATTATGATCATCTTAGTGGTGGCCGTTGTTATTTTTGGCCCAGATAAAATTCCCGAAATTGCAAGAGGATTAGGACAAGCTGTCCGTAAGATGAAAGAAGCTACAGAAGATATTAAGCAAGAAATCATGAACCCTGTGTCGGATTTAGATCCAACCAAAGAGATTCGTGAAACGATAGCTGATTTGGATCCGACCAAACAAATCCAAGATGCGTTTCAGTCTGCCGATCCTTCAAAAGATATTACACGTGCATTGGAAGATCCTATCAATGATTTTGAAAAATCAGTGATGGGAATGGAAGAGCAAGAAGGTAATGCAACTGATCAACCCGTAAAAGACATTAAAGAAACAATCGAAATTGCGAAATCTGAAATTGAAATTCAGGCTGAGCAAGAGTTAGGGAGTGGAGGTTCAGTTAGTCGATAATGGTACAAGATTTTTTTGATTGGGATGTAAATATCTTTTTATATTTCAATAATTTAGGGAGTCCACAATGGGATGCTTTTTGGTTATTGATTACGGAAAAGGAAACTTGGATTCCATTGTATGTAATTTTCCTGATTTTATTGTATTTAAAATTTGGATGGAAAAAGACCTTAGTGGCTGGAATTTGTATTGCATTAATGATTACTTGTGCTGATCAATTTACAAATATTTTAAAAAATTATTTTCAAAGATACAGACCCTGTCATAATCCTGATATCCAAGGAATGTTTCGTGCCATAGGATGTGAGGGGAGAGGTCGATTTGGATTTACTTCCGCTCATGCATCTAATCATGTAGCAGTAGCAATTTTTGTGGGAGTCGTACTGAAAAAACATTACAAATACTTGATTTACATTTTATTATTTTGGGCAATGATGATTGCTTACAGTCGAGTATATGTTGGTGTACATTTTACAGGCGATGTTTTTTTCGGATCTATTATTGGAATAGTTGCTGGTATCGTTTTCTTAAAATTATATCAATACCTTATTTTGAAATATCAATCGCAACTCGAAAATTAAATGATAATATATAAAGGTCAGCTAAATGCTGACCTTTTAATTTATAATGAGCGATTAATTATGTAAAATAGAATATGGAATATTTCTTATTCTGTTCAATGTGTTTGTAAAATAGAGATTAATTTTCTTTCTGTTTTTTAAAGAATAATCGTCTATTTTTTCTGAAATATTGCTCCACATTGGGGTTCAATCGTTCAGATTTTTCTTCACCTAATAAAAATCCCCAAGGTTTTAATTCTGGTATATGATCAAATACAATTTTTATCATCGCAAGAATTGGAATCGATAAAAACATCCCCATAATGCCCCAAGTCATTTCGCCTACGACTAAACCAATGATAACGATTAAAGAATTGACTTTTACTTTTGATCCTACAATTTTAGGCATGACGATATTACCATCAATGGCATGTACGATGATAAAAGCAAACAACAAAAGTAATACTTGACTTGGTGCAGCAGTAGCCAAAGTTAATATCACCGAAATAATCAAAGAAAGGATGATCCCAACATAAGGAATAATATTAAATATACCAGTCATTAAAGCTAATACAAAACTATATTTGATTCCGATAATAGAAAATGCAATAAAACTTAATGCAAAGACAATAAGCATTTGTAAAAATAATCCAATCAAATATTGTTTAACCATATTTTGCGTCGTATAAATTACAGACAAAACATGTTTGTGTTTTCGTTCATGAAAAATATAAAAAACAAAACGGATCAAATGTCTCCGATATATCAGAATAAATACGACATACAGAAAAGTAAATAATATCAGGATGGAATAGCGGGTTAAACCACCAAGTATACGTTCGATAAAAAGAGTTCCAAAATCAAATGTTTTACTTAAATTTTCATTTAAGAAATTCATTTGCATACGTGAACTAACCCCAAAATTTTGATGTATCCATCGTTGAACAGTCTCAAATAATTCGATGACTTGTGCTTGGAAGCCAGGCCATTCATCAGAGATGTCCAATAATTGGTTAATCAATAAATAGAATACACCGACAATCATTCCACAAAATAAAGTGGTTGTCACAATGCTGGATACTACACGAGGCAGAAATAAAAATCGTTCCAATAAATTACAAAATGGAACCAATAATATGGAAATTAAAAATCCTAAAATTAAAGGAATAAGGATTGTTTGCCCAATAATCGCAAACCATCCCAATAGCAATATCGAAATTAGCGTACAAGCTAACTTCACATAAAAGGGGAGTTGTATGTATTTCTGTATCATGCAGTATAACATTTAAAAAAGCACTTACAGAAGTAAGTGCTTTTTAAAGTTAATTGAAAATATCTTATTTTACAATGGTCATTTCGTCGATTAAACGTTGTGCACCAGCATATTTTTCAACCACCCACAAAATGTATCGTGCATCCACCATGATGTTTCTACAGATTTCTGGATCATAATTTAAATCTGACATTGTTCCTTCCCAAACACGGTCAAAGTTTAATCCTATTAATTCACCTTTTGCATTTAAGGCAGGTGAACCAGAGTTCCCCCCTGTTGTGTGGTTTGTAGCAATAAAGTTGATTGGTAATTTACCTGTTTCATCTTTATAATTTCCATAATCCTTTGATTCGTATAAATGAAGCATATGTTTTGGTAAATCAAATTCATAATCTCCTGGGATATACTTCTCAATAACACCATCAATGTAAGTAATTGGTTCGTAACGCACAGCATCGCGTGGGTTATATCCATCCACCTTACCATAAGTTACACGTAATGTTGAATTTGCATCTGGGAAAATTTTCTTATCTGAAAAGACTTCCATTTGCCCTTTCATATAAGTACGCATCAATTTATTGATTTGTGCATTATTTGCTAAGTAATTTGGAGCAACTTTCGTGTTGTTTGCTTCTAATACTTTACGCAATTCTTTAATTAATGCATCTTCTTTAATAGCAGCAATAAATGCTTTGTCATCTTTTGCAATATCTTGAATTTTACCTACAAATGAAGCATTGTTAACTTTTTTCGTACCATTTACAACAGAGTTCTTCAAGGCATCTTTAATAGCAGTAGCAGTCGTTTCTGGTAATAAATTGGCTGGAATTGCTTGGAAATAGTTATCAGCTAAGTCCGAAGAAATAGCTGCATCTAATTCAGCATTATAATCTTTGTGCATTCCTGCTAATTGATTAACCACACGACGTTTAGTTTCTTCGTATTGAGGTTGTCCAACAGCATTTAAAACATTGTTTAATGCTAAGGCCATACGGAATGTTTCTGAATTTGATCCAAATGTTTCAGCATACACATTATACGCTAAATTATATTGCTCATTGGCTTTTACCACTTGGTTCAAGTCATTGATAATCGTTCCGTATTTTTCGTTTAATTTTTTATTTTTTTGAATTCTTTGATTGAATTCCGCTTCATATTGTTTACGTTTTTCAACGGCATTTGAACGGTTTAAACCTAAGTTTTCACCAATCCATTTCTTATGTGCATTAGAAATACGCGCTTGTTTTGAAGCGTAGGCAATACGAGTGGCATTATCTTCACGCATTTTAGCATCGATATGTGATAAAGCAATCGTACGTACTTTTATACGTGCTGGGTTAAGTACTTCTTTAATATGTTCAATTGATGAGGCAGGTAAATACTCATCTGTAGTTCCAGGGAAGCCATAAACGAAAGTAAAATCATCTTGTTTAATACCACCAATATTTACGGGTAAATAGTGTTTAGGTTTATAAGGTACGTTGGATGGCGAATATTCTGCTGGATTGTTGTTTTGATCAGCATATATACGGAACATCGAGAAATCTCCTGTATGACGTGGCCAAACCCAGTTATCGGTATCATTTCCATATTTACCAATAGCAGAAGGTGGTGCACCAACTAATCGAACATCTTTAAATGTCTGTGTTGTAAATTGATAATATTCGTTTCCTTTATAAAAAGGTTTAATAAATGTCTCTTCGTATGCTGAAGTTTTAGTGTTTTTCGATAATTTTTCGATGTTTGCCTTAATGATTGTATTGCGCTCATCTTCTGACATCGAATCTTTAACACCTTTTAAAATGTCTTTCGTAACATTCTTTATATCAATAATAAATGTTGCTGTTAAATCTTTATTCGGCAATTCATCTTTTAACTCCTTTGCCCAAAATCCATCTGTTAAATAATCATTTTCTAATGAAGAGTGTGATTGGATTTGACCATAACCACAGTGATGATTCGTTAATAATAAACCTTGTGGAGAAATAACTTCCGATGTACATCCACCACCAAAGTGGGCTACGGCATTATTAATACTTTTATCACCTGTACTAAAGATATCCTTAGATGAAATTTTTAATCCCATCTCTTTCATTTCTTTTTCATTCAACTCTGTAGGAATCCACATACCTCCACCTTGTTGAGCAAATCCCATGTAACTTGCCAATAAAGCGAATAATAATGATCCTCTAACCATCATTTTTTTCATGATTATAACTTTTATTGTAAATAAACTTTTCAAATATAAAAGATTCATGGTGTATAATCAACATTTCAAAATACATATTTTAGTGTAGAGGGAAGACTTTTATACGTTTCTTTCCTTTTTGTCGTTATTAGAATAATTATAACAACATTTATGAAAAACTTTTTACTTTTTTTAAGTTCAATTTTTTTGGTGACATCATGTACTATTAATGAAAATGTATCAGTATCAGAACAAGGAGAAATTGAATATGTTCAACGCATCGAAATTCCTCAAATAGCAGCAATGATGGGGGCGTTGAGCGATGAAGATAAAATTCAATTCAATCAAATCTCCAATTCAGAACATAATTATCTGGACTTTATTATGAGCTTACAGTCGTTTGGAGAAACGAAAACAACTTCAGAAATGGAGAAGTATATGTTATACAAAGAAGAATTACATGCAATCGATTTTATCAAATTTAGGTTAGACTTACGTGATAATTTTGCATTTGAAATTATCAATCGTTCGAAATCGACAGATGATTTTAATCAAAGAAATACCATAATTGAAGAAGTCTTTGATCAAATAAACCTTAAAGAAAATGCACGTGTAGAGGCTGAATTAGCTGCAGAAACACCTAAACAACGTAAAAAACGTCTAAAGAAAGGAGAAGAAATTGAATCAATATTTGGTGATAACCCATTGTCGGGATTATCGAGTATGACATATGCTTATGATGGAAAAACCTTTAAGAAAAATATAGATGCTGTAAAATACCTTAAGGGAGCTTCAATGGATGAAACTTTTAAAACCGAAGAAGAAAAAGCTATGATGAATTCAATGTTAAAACAAATGAAATTCAAAACAAAATATACTTTTCCTCGTAAAATAAAATCAGTAAATGTCCAAGATGCCATGTTAACTGCTGATGGTAAGTCATTTGTTGTAGAATATACATTAGAACAAATTCTCAATCGTCCTGAGATTACTGATTTTGAAGTGATTTTAGAAGATTAGGAAGTGTTCATTTAAAACAATTAATTTGAAAAAGATTTTATTCGCAAGTATAGTCCTTTTAGGATTGCAATCTTGTATAATTTCGGAAGAATATCAAGTGACAGATCGTGATTCTTATTCACGTCAAATCACGTATGATTTACATGATATGAAACCGATTCTTCCGGAGGATTTGACACGAGATTTCACTTCAGAGTTAGAAGAGTTAAGCCATCATTTGAAAAAAGGCGTAAAAATTTCCGAATTAGAAGACCATTTGCAAAAACAAACATTTAATCCAGAATTTATATCTTACTTTAAAGAGAATCAATCGTTGGTCTATAAATATAAAGATATCGTGATTACGTTTGATGTTGATCAACTAATATATCATATTGATTTTGGTGCACATTCCGATGTTAAAAATAAAGAACTTCTTGATTTCCTCAATGGTATTATTTATTTGACAGAGTTACCATTAGGAAACGAGAATATGGTAAAAGAAGTAGTCACGGATTCCAAACAGATCACCGTACATTTTGATGGAAAAGCCATTGAGAAATTTTCGAATCAATTGTATCAAATTTTTAATGAAATGACAACGCCTCAAGGTTTTCAATCTTTAATCAATTACCAATTAACCATTAAAACGCCCAAGAAAATTAAAACGTCTTCCATTAATGGAAATTATTTTAGTTTAGATGGACAATCTGTAACGTATAATTTCAAATTATCCGAAATCATTTCAGGTAAAGTTTCAGAAGTAAAATTAGCGTATTAAACGTGTTAGTTCCATTTCGCTTTTGTAAATTTGAACCACAAAATTACTATTGAATGAAGCAAGAAGTGTTCTTCCAAGATTTGGGTATAAATCGAGATTACCAAGAAATTTGGGATTTGCAGGAAGAGTTATTAGCAGAAAATGTAGCCATTAAACAACACAATAGAGCACAAGAAAAAGAAGGTTCAACCAATTTTAAAGCAACTAAAAATCATTTATTTTTTGTAGAACATCCTCATGTCTATACGTTAGGAAAAAGTGGTGACATAGAGAATATGTTGGCGAATGAAGATAAATTAAATGAAATTCAGGCCACTTTTGTTAAAACTAATCGCGGTGGGGATATTACCTATCATGGACCTGGACAATTGGTGGGCTATCCCATTTTAGATTTGGAAACATTTAAACCCGATATTCATTTATACATGCGAAATTTGGAAGAAGTAATCATACGAACAATCGCAGAATATGGATTGAAAGGAGAACGTTCAGAAGGTGAAACTGGAGTTTGGTTAGATGTTGGAAAACCTTATGCCCGTAAAATTTGTGCGATGGGAGTTAAAGCTTCACGTTGGGTAACAATGCATGGGTTTGCGTTAAATGTTAATTCTGATTTGCGTTATTTTGAATATATCATTCCATGTGGTATCAAAGATAAAGCAGTCGCATCATTAGATCGCGAATTAAATCGAACAGTTGATATGGATGAGGTGAAAGGGTTTGTTAAAAAGCATTTTGAAGAAGTTTTTGAAGTGAAATTATCATAAATTAAAAAAGGGACTGAGAATCAGTTCCTTTTTTTATTGTTTTTATTCCGTTGTTTGTTATCCTTTTGAAGATGAATTCTATGGATTAAGATTCAATATTTTTTGAAATTATCCGTTATACCACTTGTTTTATTCTATGATTTAAACATATATTTAACAAATTCAAAAGAATTACAAGGGAAAATATTAATTCACTATTTAACAAACACATGAATCAATCACAAAAAACAAATTGGGGGCAATTTATTCCTCTAGTAACCGTTTTTTTCTTTTGGGGTTTCGTTGCGGCGAGTAACGATATTTTAATCCCGGTCTTTAAAAAATCGTTCGATTTAACTCAAGCACAAAGTCAATTGGTTTCTTTTGCTTATTATATTGCTTATACAGTAGGTGCTGTCATCTATATGCTTATCTCTTTATTAGCGAAACAAGATTTAATCGTAAAATATGGATATAAAAATTCATTATCCTTTGGTTTAATTTTATCAGCCATTGGAACATTATTTTTCATTCCAGCAGCCAATATAGGATCATTTCCATTAATGTTAGCTGGATTATTTACGGTAGGATTAGGATTTTCAGTACAACAGACAGTTGCCAATCCTTTAGCTATTGCGTTAGGTAGTAAAAATACTGGTTCACAGCGTTTAACATTGGCAGGGGGGATCAATAATTTTGGAACAACTATCGGACCATTGATTGTAGCATATGCTATTTTTGGTGGAGCTGGCGATGGAGATACCAATTTAAGTATTGAAGCCGTTAAGATTCCTTATATGATTTTAGGTGTTGCTTTCTTATTGGTCGGTATTTTCTTGAAATTTTCAAAAATTCCAAATCATCCGGAAGTGGAAGAGGAAGTAGAAGATGGAGTTCATAAAGATCGTAATTCAGCTTTAAAATATCCTCAATTGGTATTAGGAATGATTGCCATCTTTCTATACGTAGGAGTAGAAGTTTCAACAGTAAGTAACTTACCGGATTATATGCAAAAGGAATTAGGATATAGCATAACGGGAGTTGCACCATTTGTATCGTTGTATTGGGCAAGTATGATGATTGGTCGTTGGGGTGGTGCTGCCGAAGCATTTGGATTGGATAAACAAAAGACTTTAGCTTTAAAGTTTATTGCTCCATATCTAGCTTTTGGAGTTTTCTTATTGGTTAATTTTATTGCAGGTCATGATTTAACACCATTTTATTACTATGCTGCGATTATTTTGGTCATGATAATTGCTTCTATTTGGACCGAAGGAAATCCTGCAAAAATGTTAATTACTTTCTCTCTTATAGGAATTATTTCTTTATTAATTGGAATGAATACGAAAGGATTAGTTAGTATTTATGCCTTAACAAGTGTTGGATTATTTTGTAGTACACTGTGGCCATGTATTTTCGCTTTAGCTATCAATGGTTTAGGTAAAAATACTTCACAAGGGAGTTCATTCTTAATTATGATGATTATGGGAGGTGGATTAGTTAGTATTTTCCAAGGGTATATAGCAGATTTAACTTCAATACATTTTAGTTATATTGTTTGTATTATTTGTTTTGCTTACTTGGCTTTTTATGCTATAGCTACAAAAAGTATTTTCAAAAATCAGGGTATAGAATAGAAATTATATTTTTATAGATATAATGGGAGATTCGAAAGAATTTCCCATTTTTTTTTTACAATACATTTAAATCTTAATTGATGATAAAAATATTACTTTGTAACATCCATTTATAACTGCTTAGATAGAATAATTTTCATTTTATTAAATTATTCTTAAAAAAAAATGGTATATAAAGTAGAAATGTTAAAATATAAACTTTAATATTATCAATAATGCAATAATTTTATATTGTGCCGAACAATATCCTAACCAAATATTGTATGAACCAACCTAAAAATCAATTTATGAACATATATTTACTTTCAAGAAGAATCTAACTTCTACATCAAAGATTCTGTTACTACCTAATCAATAGATCTTTCGAGTGTATCATGCTTTTATGTACTTAAAGGTATGCATCTTTATTTTCCAAAATTAACCAAACCAAACTATAAATTATATGAAAAAGTCAATCTTATTTCTAAGTGTATGTGCTATCTCTACATCTATGAATGTCTCTGCTCAAGTAGGTATTGGTACGAGCGAACCGAAGTCCTCTTAACATATTGTTGGACAATCAAATTTATCTAATGTTGCTGATGGTGTAATTGTACCAAGAATTTCTAAACAAAATTTAGCCAATAAGGCGAATGGTGTTTACGCTTTAGACCATGTGGGGCTATTGTCTATGTAGATACAATTACTAATGTAAATTCAGGTCCAAGTCTTAACCAAGTATCAAATATTAAGACATTAGGCTATTATTATTATTATTATTATTATTATTTTGATGGTCAACGTTGGCAACCAATTGCAGGCGATACTACAAATGATGCATGGATCAATAATTCAACATAACAAAGAGTTGAATTGTTTGCGACATCCATTGGTCAAAATAGAACCGCAGGTTCTGAAGTTGTAATAAAAGATAATGGAGCATTGGCTCTTGGTAAAAATGATCCGCGTACCAAATTGGATTTGAATGGAACGTATTCGAATAATGAACAAGTTTATGATGTAACTTCTAACACAACTATTCCTTCAATAACATAAGCTCAATTATCATTAACGGGTAATCCAGCCAGTGAATTTACCATCAATTTACCAAATGGCGTTCCAGGACAAAAATTGGTAATCGTAAATAATACAACATCTTCCAAAGATGGTAAAGTTGGACCTTATTACATTACCAATAACAACGCAGTAGAATTTATTTATAGTAATGGAAATTGGAAGGCGCTAGGTAGTGGTATCAAATCCAATGTTTCGATTTATGGAACAACATTGCCTATATTGCCTCATGCCAATAACAATTCAGGAGTTAATTATAAAAACACAACCAATACAACGTTAGGAATTGTATCTCCTGGTGGAGATGGTATGTGGCATGTCGTTAGTCAAGTCAATTTCAAATCCGATTTGAATTATTATTCTTCTACTGGGTTTAATGCATCGAGTAGGAAATTGGTGGAATATGAGTATTCAGGTTCACCGTTTGATGCAACTAAAGTATATCCTATCGTGACTCCTGGAAATAATTCCAAAGAATATGGAGATGTTTTTAGCGCGAATGTGGTTTCTTTTGAAACGGTAAATGGAAAAACCCGCTTAAAACTATCTATTGTTAGAAGTGATTACTCAAGTGATACCTCAAGTTATGCAGCACAAGGTTATCCCGTTTCAACCAGTGATTGGCAAGGAAGTTTTTATGTAAATGTATTATTAGCGACTAAAAATTAAGGAAATAAGATATAGATTAAAACCTCATCTATTTGATGAGGATTTCTTATTCAATATATAGCTTCAGCTACTTTTCGAGTATTGGATGAATTACTCATTGTATAGAAATGTAATCCAGGTACGCCAAAGTCAATTAACTCTTTGCATTGATTGATACACCATTCTAAACCGATTTCTTTGATTGCTTCTTTGTCTTTTGCTTTTAGAACTTCAATGGCTAAATCTTCAGGTAAATCGATATAGAAATTTTGAGGAATTTTTGTCAATTGATTAAATGTTGTTAATGGTTTAATTCCTGGAATAATCGGAATATGAATATCCATTTCACGGCATTTATTGACAAAATCAAAATATTTTTGATTGTCAAAAAACATCTGTGTAACAATGTAGTCGGCTCCTAATTCAACTTTTTTCTTCAAGTAATACATATCCATCGCTAAATTCGGAGATTCAAAATGCTTTTCCGGATAACCTGCTACACCAATACAAAAATCCATCGCATGGGTTTCCTGAATGTCATCGTCCAAGTACTTTCCTTTATTCAATGAAGTCACTTGTTCGATTAATTCCGATGCATACGCGTGTCCACCTACTTCAGGAACAAATGTTTTTTCTGTTTTAATGGGATCTCCACGTAAAACCAAAACATTATCAATCCCTAAGAAATTCAAATCGATTAAGGCATCTTCTGTATCTTCTTTGGTAAATCCTCCACAAATTAAATGGGGTATCGCATCAATTTTATAATGATTCTGTATCGCCGCACAAATCGCAACTGTTCCTGGACGTTTTCTGACTTGGTAACGTTTTAATAAGCCATTATCTTTTTGTTTGTAAATAAACTCTTGTCGATGATAAGTGACATCGATAAAAGAGGGATTCAGTTCCACTAAAGGATCCAAAGTTTTGAAGGTGCAATTTACATCTTGCCCTTTTAAAGGCGGTAAAATTTCCACCGAAAACAATGGTTTTCCTTTTGCACGTTCTATATGTTGAGTTACTTTCATGGTATATCGTTTAACGAAAATTGAAATTCGTTTTTTGTGTTTTTTTATTTGGGCGTTCCCTTCGGGCGGGTTTTTCGTTTCAATCTTTGCTTTTGGTTTCGACTCCGCTCAACCACCAGCAAAGGATTTTCACTTCAACCCCTAACGCATTTATTAGTATTGTTTTTAATTCTAAGTTTTCGTCAGTTCTAGTGATGTTTCAGCATTGTATCGAGAACTAAGTCGGAATGTTGTCATTCTGATTTCTATGACAAAACCAAGTTATTTTTATAAATCGTTTGATTTTTAATTAGCGCATAAATTCGATGAATAATTTTATTTCGAACAGCATTCAAAACCGACATTTTATTTTTTCCTTCTTCAACCTTACGATGATAATATATAGCTAAGTCATTTTCCAGTCGAATAGCACTCATTGCAGCTAAATGCAATAATTTTTTCAACTCTTTATCTGCCATTGAAGAAACCTTAGGTTTTCGTCTTATGGATGTTCCTGACTGAAAATCAAAAGGAGCTATTCCAGCATAGCAAGCCATTTGTCTAGGAGAATTTATGGTTGTAAAACCATCTGTTTTTATCAACATATTAAAAGCTAAAACTTTTCCCACACCAGGAATTGATTGTATTCTTTTATAATGGTTATGAAGTTGTTCATCTTCACAAATTAATTGATAGATTCTGTCTTCTATTTCATTAATTTGTTTGGTTAAGACATCTATAAGCTTAGAGTTTAAACGTAAAACAGCTTTATCCATAATTGATTTTAAGAATTGTTCATCTTGTGTTTGAGCTAATAATCCAGCTCTTATTTTAACACGATGTTTTCTTTCTGCATTCAATAATTTTATTTTTTCAATGACTTTCGAATTAGGTTTCCATTGCTCAAGATCCATATAATTCTTTAGTAAAAATACAGCAATACGTTCGCTGTCAATTTTATCATTTTTACCTCTAACTAAACCCATACTTTTTTTCAAATGCAAAGGATTGATAACATAAACGGCAAAAGAATGATGAATTAATACATTGTAAAGAAGAGCATTAAATCTTCCAGTATTCTCCATTCCGATTAGAACATTTTGTCTCCTAACAAATTGTTTGAAAAAAGATTTGATAGCTTTTTCAGTATTAGCAATAGTTTCAAAACGATTCACTCCATTTTCTTGAATACAGATGTCTAAAGTTAATTTACTCACATCAATACCGATAACAATTTTTTCCATAAATTTGAATTTAATGAGAAGAGAAACTTATCAATAACTCGATTCCTTACTAATGGGTTTTTAACCCGAATTTCTATTTGAGAATTTGATAAGAAAGAGTTGAGTCTTAATCAGAATATGAGATTATATAGCTCTGAGCTCGTTATAGTGTACTCAAACTCTTTTCTCTTCTTTTTATACTACAATTTAAGATTTTCAAATCTAAAGGAACTTGTTTCAGAATCACATCCTGATTAATTCATTTTGATGAGAAGCTGAACTAAATTCAGCTTGACTAATCGTGTTTTGTCATCTTAAGCCTGTCAAAGAATCTTGTATTATTGATTTTAAGGATAAACTCATCACTTACAACCCAAAACTCACAACTTTCTTACGCTAAATTCGGACTTAACCAACGTTCCGCTTCTTCAATAGCAATTCCTTTGCGTTGTGCAAAATCTTCCACTTGATCCATTTTGATTTTTCCAACCCCAAAATATTTGGCTTTTGGATTTCCAAAATAGTACCCTGAAACCGAAGATACTGGATACATGGCCAATGAACTCGTTAATTGAATTCCAGCATTATTCTCCACATCTAAAATTTTGAAAATTGTTTGTTTTTCTAAATGGTCAGGACAAGCAGGGTAACCAGGCGCAGGTCGAATTCCTTTGTATTTTTCAGCAATTAGTTCCGAATTTTCTAAATTTTCTTCTGCTGCATAGCCCCAATATTTCGTTCGAACTTCTTGATGTAAAAATTCTGCGTAAGCCTCCGCTAAACGATCGGCTATCGCTTTGACTAAAATCGAATTGTAATCATCTAAATTATCTTGAAATGATTTCGCGAAATCTTCAATCTCCGTTCCAGCTGTAACCGCAAATGATCCGATATAATCTTCAATTCCTGAATCTTTCGGAGCGATAAAATCAGCAATGGATAGGTTAGGAGCATCTTTCGATTTTTTCGATTGCTGACGTAGGGTGTAAAATTCATCGATTTTGGTTCCATGTTCATCTGCTAATTCAATCGTATCATCGTTGATTGTATTCGCTTTAAATAGACCGAAAACCGCTTTAGGCTTTGCTAGATTTTCTGCTTCAATTTTATTTAACATTGCTAAAGCGTCGATGTATAATTCCTTCGCATTAGTTCCAACCACTTCATCTTCTAAAATGGCTGGAAACTTCCCATGTAAATCCCACGTTTGGAAAAATGGCGTCCAATCGATGTAATTCTTTAAATCAGTTACAGTTGCTGTGTGCGTAAACACACCCAATTGATTGGGTTTGAAAGGCGCATTTTCTTTAAAATCAAGTTTTAATTTATTGGCTCTCGCTTCTTCAATTGTTAGATAATCTTTGGCAACAGCACGATTAAAGAATCCTTCACGAATTTTATTGTAATCGTTTTGTGTGTCTTCTAATAATTCAGTTTGTTGTTGTCCAATTAATTTCTGACAAACGGTAACCGAGCGAGAAGCATCTAACACGTGAATTACTTTATCGTATTCAGGAGCAATCTTCACCGCTGTATGCGCTTTAGAAGTGGTTGCACCTCCAATCATTAATGGAATCTCTAAGTTTAAACGTTTCATTTCTTTGGCTACGTGCACCATTTCATCCAATGAAGGCGTAATCAAACCAGAAAGTCCAATAACATCAACGTTATGATTCTGCGCTTCTTCTAAAATTCGTTCAGGTGGAACCATTACCCCTAAATCGATAATTTCGAAACCATTACAGCTTAAAACAACAGAAACGATGTTTTTACCAATATCATGAACATCTCCTTTTACAGTGGCCATTAATATTTTGGCAGGTTCTTTATCGCTTTTATTTCTTAATTTTTCCTCCTCCAAATAAGGCGTTAAATAAGCCACGGCTTTCTTCATTACGCGCGCCGATTTTACAACTTGAGGCAAGAACATTTTACCGCTTCCGAATAAATCTCCAACGACATTCATTCCATCCATTAAAGGACCTTCAATGACGCGTAGGGGAGAACCGATTTGTTCTAACGCTTCAGCAGTGTCTTCATCTATGTATTCTGTGATACCTTTGACTAAAGCAATTTCGATTCGTTTTTCCAGTGGTAATTCGCGCCATGCTTCATCTTTTTTCTTTTCCTTCGTAATGCCTTTTAATCCTTCCGCAAACTCGATTAAGCGCTCTGTGGCATCTTCACGACGATCCAGTAAAACATCTTCTACATGTTCTAATAATTGAGGATCGATATCATCGTAAATCTCAATCATTTCTGGATTCACAATACCCATATCCATTCCGTGTTGAATCGCGTGGTATAAGAAAGCCGAATGCATGGCCTCGCGAACCGCATTGTTACCTCGGAACGAGAACGAGACATTTGAAACGCCACCCGATACTAAAGCGTGTGGAAGATTTTCTTTGATCCATTTAGTGGCTTCGAAGAAATCAATCGCGTTACGACGATGTTCATCCATTCCCGTTGCAACAGGGAAAATATTGACATCGAAAATGATATCTTTGGGATTGAATTTGACTTGATTCACTAAAATGTCATACGAACGTTTCACGATTTCGATACGTCTGTCGTAATTATCCGCTTGACCTTGTTCATCAAAAGCCATAATGACGGCAGCAGCACCAAAACGTTTGATTTTTTTGGCGTGTTCAATGAATAATTCTTCTCCTTCTTTTAAGGAAATTGAATTGACAATTGCTTTTCCTTGAACGTTTTTTAAACCCGCTTCGATAATTTCCCATTTGGAAGAATCAATCATAATGGGAACTCGAGAAATATCCGGTTCTGAAGCGATTAAACGTAAATATTTCGTCATTGCTGCTACACCGTCAATCATTCCTTCATCCATATTGATGTCAATGATTTGTGCTCCACCATCGACTTGGTCGCGGGCAACCTGCAACGCTTCTTCGTATTTTTCTTCTTTAATTAAGCGTAAGAATTTTTTCGAACCTGTGACATTGGTACGTTCACCAACGTTTACGAAATTTGAATTTTCACGTACAATTAAAGGTTCTAATCCGGCTAATTGAATTTTTACTTCTGACATTGTACAGCGATTTTTCTTGGTTCATATTCTTTGGCGATATCGGCCATCATACGGATGTGATCTGGTGTAGTCCCACAACAACCTCCGATGATATTCACTAATTTTTTTTCTAAAAACGGTTTGATGTGTTCGCGCATCATTTCTGCGGTTTCATCGTATCCACCAAACGCATTTGGCAGTCCGGCATTGGGATAAGCACTCACATAAAATGGCGCTTTATCTGCTAAGACTTCTAAGTATGGAATTAAATCTGTTGCGCCTAATGCACAGTTTAAACCAACCGATAACAAATCGATATGCTCCAATGAAATTAAAAAAGCTTCTGTTGTTTGTCCTGAAAGCGTACGACCTGATTTATCGGTAATGGTACCAGAAGCCATTAAAGGAATAGCTGCTCCAGTTTCTTCTAATGCATCTTGAATTCCGTAAAATGCAGCTTTGGCATTTAACGTATCAAAGATAGTTTCGACTAAAAGTGCATCAACACCTGCTTCGATCATCGTTTTTGCTTGACGATAATACACATGCGCTAAGGTATCAAAATCAATATCGCGGAAACTTGGATCATTGACTTGTGGTGAAATAGAAGCTGTTTTATTCGTAGGACCTAAAGAACCTAACACAAAACGAGGTTTCTCTGGTGTAGAATATTCTGCACAAGCTTCTTTTGCTAAACGAACGGCCTCACGATTTAATTCATCGACTAAATCCACCATATCATAATCTTGCATCGAAATGATATTGGCGTTGAAGGTATTGGTTTCAATTAAGTCTGCACCGGCAGCTAAATATTCGCGGTGAATATCTTTGATGATTTGAGGTTGAGTAAGAACTAATAAATCATTGTTCCCCTTTAATGAAGTGTGGAAATCTTTAAATCGTTCACCTCTATAATCTTCTTCCTGTAAATGGTACTTTTGGATCATGGTTCCCATCGCACCATCCAAAATGGCAATTCGCTCTTTTAGTATATCTTTTAAAGTCATTGTATAAATTGATTATACTTATGAGCGAAAGTAGAAGTGATTTCCATTTCCTTATTTTTCTCTTGAGTAGAGTAGGATGTAGCACCCAACTAAATTTGGGTTGCTAAGATATCTTCGGGCCTATTCCCTCCATCTTTCGTCATAAGGTCAGTGCAAATGTATCAATTTTAATCATAATCCGAAAAATTTTCTAAATAGTGAATTAATAGTAAGATTAAAATTAATTATTTAACAGCTTAAACCTCTATTAAATGAAATAATTTCTAATTAATCTGTATAATTTTAATTTGGAATTAAAATTTATAGAAAATAAATCATCTTTCTAAAAATGCTATAGGACTTGTAGAGTTTATCAAGAATAAAATGATTTTTACTTCTGATAGAATAATCGGAATAAAAATCTATAAAAAATATATTAATAGAATAATATAAATATAAAATAACTAAAAAATTAATAAAATAGAAAAAATATTAATTTTAACATTTTAAATGTTTGGATATTCAAACCATCTTCACTTAAATTTGTTTCCAGAAATAGTTCATTAAAATTTTCAATTTATCAAGAAAAGTGGAGGGATATGGCCCTGTGAAACTTTAGCAACCTGATCGACGGATCAAGGTGCTAATTCCATCCTTATAATAGGAAAGATGAGTGAAAGACTTGTAACCAACCAATTATTATACAGTCTCATGTTGGTTCAGCTATGTTTTCACTGACATGGTTGAACCAATATTTTTTTTACCCACTTTCTTTACTTGATAATTGTTTTTAAAACAATCATTTTATGAGTAAAGCAACATAAATTTTACATTCAATTCCTGTTGATCAATTGACAGGATCCATCTCAGTACCAGTGTATCAAACTTCTACTTTTGTACAAGAAGCTCCAGGTTTGAATAAAGGATTCGATTATGCACGTTCTAATAATCCAACTCGCAAGTCTTTAGAAGATATTATAGCTCAATTGGAAGGTGGTCATTCGGCTTATGCCTTTGCAACAGGTTTAGCAGCAATAGACGCTGTTGCAAAATTGTTGAAAACAGGTGATGAAATTGTTGCTGTGGATGATATTTATGGAGGTGCCTATCGTTTATTTACACAGGTATATGAAAAGTTAGGAATTAAAATCCATTTCGTAGATACATCAGATGCTACGAATATTATTGATTTCATTACAGAGCGTACAAAATTAGTTTGGTTAGAATCACCTACGAATCCAACGTTAAAAATTTCGGATATAGAAACTATTGCTAACATTGCTCATGCAAATGGAGCTCTCGTGGTAGTTGATAATACATTTGCAAGTCTAGTAGCACAAAATCCTATTACTTTAGGTGCGGATATCGTAATACATTCAGGTACAAAGTACATTGCTGGATATTCGGATTTAGTCGCAGGTATTGTGGTCGCAAAAACTAAAGAGTTGGGTGAAAAAATCAAATTTATACAAAATGCCACTGGAGGAATTTTAGGCCCTTGGGATTGCTTTTTAACGATACTAGGGATTGAAACTTTAGAATTAAGGTATGAAAGAATTTCATCAAATGCATTAGAGTTGGCTCAATTCTTGAAAAGTATACCACAAATCGATCAAGTTTATTATCCAGGATTGAATGATCATAAAAATCATAACATTGCCAAAAAACAACAAAATAACCTTTTCGGAGGGATTATATCATTTACCTTAAAAGAAGATTCTATAGAGGCAGCTGTTAAAGTTGTTACAAGTACACATTATTTTAAGTTAGCAGAAAGTTTAGGGGGTGCGAAGAGTTTATAGTGTCATCCCGCCTAAATGACGCATGTCTCTGTGCCGAGAGAAAAACGCTTAAGATTGGGCGTGCAAGATTCATTGATTCGTTTATCCGTAGGAATTGAAAACGTAGAGGATCTAAAGCAGGACATCGAACAAGCTATTGCCCAATTGAAATTCGTTAATGTTTAATCATTCTTACAATTTACTACCATGAAGAAATTAAACATCGGATTATTTGGATTTGGAATCGTTGGTGAAGGTATTTATAAAGTTTTAGAAGAAAAACCTCAATTAAACGCAAACATCAAAAAGATTGTCATCAAGGATGCGCAAAAAAAACGAAATGCGCCTTCTGAACTATTTTTTACGGACCCTAATTCAATATTAGAGGATCCTGAAATCAATGTGGTTGTCGAGCTAATCTCTGATGCAGACGTAGCTTATCACATTATAAAAAAAGCACTTCAAAATGGAAAACATGTTGTGAGTGCCAACAAAAAAGTAATTGCCGAACATCATGTAGAATTGTTAGTATTACAAGAAAAAAATAAGGTTTCATTCTTGTATGAAGCTTCAGTTTGTGGTTCAGTGCCGATTATTCGAAATTTAGAAGAGTATTTTGATAATGATTTATTGAACTATGTTTCAGGAATTGTTAACGGTACGACGAACTATATTTTAACTAAAATGGCGCAAGAAAATTCATCCTATCAAGATGCGTTGAAATCTGCTCAGGTGAATGGATTTGCTGAAGCTGATCCCACTGCTGATGTAGAAGGATTTGATGCAGCTCAAAAATTATCGATTGTTACATTGCATGCTTTTGGAACAACCATTGACTCTTTACAAGTAATTCGTAAAGGTATAACTGCATTACAAGAAAAAGATTTTGTATATGCGAAAGAAAAAGGGTTTGCGATTAAATTAATTGCCAATACAAAAATCATAAAAGAGACCAACGAATTACAAGCAACAGTTTTACCCACGTTTGTTCAATTGGATCAGACCATAGCTTTAGTGAATAATGAATACAATGGTGTTTTAATTGGAAGTTCGCTATCTGATGAACAATTTTTATATGGTAAAGGGGCAGGACGTTATCCAACTTCTTCGGCTGTATTAAGTGATATATCTGCTCTACAGTATGATTATAAATATGAAGTGCGTAAAAAATTGGATTAACCTTTGATATATAATCAAAACGGTTATCGAAAAATATATATCGGTTCTAAATTCTCATTAGATTTTATAACCAATAAATTAGAACATATTGAAGAACGTTTTGATGGTGCAGGATATCATTACATCATTGGGAAGATATCTTTTGATGAATTAAAGAAAGAGGATTTCATCCATCATCCGCAATTATCCATCATCGTTTTTGAGTAAATTTTTTGTGGTGTAAAAGAGTAATCTAAGGATTACTCTTTTTTATTTGAAGCATTAATTTTTCAAAATTTTTCTTCTGAATCAGTCCTGAAAATTTACCTAAAACGTCGAGATTATGATCTAATACAATCCATAAAGGATAAGAAACCTCATGTTGTGAAATAAATTCGATTACAAATGGATGTGTTTTGACTTTTTGAATAGGAATGTATCTCTGTCCCAAGAAATCAATGGGATCTTCAGATTCTCCATTAAACTTTAAAAAATATACATCTTGTTGTAAGAACTCAAGAATTTTTTCATTTTTTTCAATTTGCGTCTCTTGAATTTTACAAATGTTACACCAATCAGTATAGAAATATAAAATGATAATTTTAGGCTGTTCTTTAAATTTGAAATTGAATTCCGTAAGACTGATTTGTGCTTGAGTGGAAGACGAAAAAATAAAAAAAAGTATAGCCAATAGATGTTTCATCATCGAATCATATATCTTAAACCAATAAAACCTCTTACCCCTTGTAATGGAGCATAATTATATGCAGTGTCGAATGTATATCCATTCGGGTTAGTGATAGGATTAAGTACATCATTATTAAATGGGTCAAATGGACGCATTAATGGATCTTTTGGTATAAAATTGAATAAGTTTTTAACTCCACCATATATTTCAAATTGATTCCAAGATTTAGTTACCTGAATATTGGTCAGCATATAGGTATCAGAATATTCTGGGCGATAATCATTCTCTAAAATAGGTAAGCGCATTTTACCATACCAATTTCCTGTTAAATCAACCTTCCAACGTTTAGGAAAGGTATAAGATACGGTATAATTCCCTGACCATTTTGGTGAATGTAATTGTTGAGTTTTTTCTAAAATACTTTCCTCATTACGCTCTTTTCTATAAACATCAATGTAAGAAACACCAACATTTACACGTAAAGGAATTTGGAAAACAATATCTGCATTCAACGATACGCCTTGTGATACTGCATGTCCATCTAAGTTATCATAAATAATTAAATCCTGATCCGTTTCGAAATCTCCAATAATTTTATTCGTAAAGTAAGAATAGAAAGCTGTAGCATCTAAATTAAAATGACCAAAACCAAACGTTTTATTGTACACATAATTCAAATTACCATTGTAAGATTTTTCTGGATTTAAATCATTTTTAATGATGACATCTCGTGAACCAGTTAAAGCCGCGTGATCTTCTGTAAATAAATTAACAACGCGGAATCCTGTGCCAAAACTTGCTCTGAAAGTATGTTTTTTATGGGGTGCAAATTTATAAGCTACTCGTGGAGAATGTATGCCTTTGTGGTTTTTATCATAATCAAAACGATACCCCAACAATAATTTATGCTTTGGATTAAACGTAAGCTCATCCTGTACAAAAATTCCTGGTAATGGAGTTTCCATCGGCATATTTTTCGTGCCATCGTGATTTAATGTTCCTATGGTATTATCATCATATAACGTATATCTAAAGGTAACACCAGTTAAAAGGCTGTGTTTTCCAATTACTTTATCCCAATACATTTGCCCAAAAGCAACGTGCTGCTTTGCATGGTAATAATCAGTGCCATAATAAGAATCTTGCTCATGGTAGTTGTAAGAAAATTGTGTGTAAATATTTTCGGTGGTAGGTAATTGATACATACCGATTACCTCGGCTCGGTTGGTATAAATACTTTCACCATAGACTTCATCTCCACCTCGGTGTATTTTTTTATTATACTGCATTTCACCTCCCCAACGATCTTCATACACATAACGAGCTGCAAGATGAGCAATACGGTTACTTTGACGTTCAAAATTCCATTTATTAAAAATCGATACACGATCTTGTAACGTGATATCTGTAAAGTTGTCGTTATTTTTATCTTGTTTATTAGCGTATTTAAAATAATTAACACCTAATAAACTATTTACATTTTCACCTATTTTAAATTTATAAGCTAAGTCGACATTATTTTCTAGCCATGTAGTTGTATACAAATCAGCATGAAATGTGTTGGTCTTGGCGGGATTTTTAGTAATGATATTTATCAAACCACCCATTGCTTCAGTTCCGTATAATGATGATGCAGGACCCTTCACAACCTCGATACGCTCGACCAAACTGTTTGGAATACCATTTAAACCATATACTGTTGATAAGGCAGATACAATTGGCATTCCGTCAATTAATATCATTGTGTAAGGACCTTCCATTCCGTTGATATGAATATCACCAGTTGCACATACATTACAATTGATTTGAGGTTGAATTCCATTAATCATCCCGATGGATTCAAATAATGATGGATTCGGATTAGTTTTGAAATATTTTGGTGTATAAACTTCCACCGGAACAGGAGATTCTTTTCGGGATACAGGTTTCATTGTTCCCGTTAAAACCACTTCTTCTAACAATCCATTATCTTCTGATTGTACGGAATCAATCTTTATTTCTTGTGCCATTCCAAATGTTGATACTAAGATGAATGTCGTTGTATATTGTTTAAACATAAATAGATGATTAAGTTGAAAATAAAAGTTAGACAAATCTAACAAAATATTAATTTAATAAAAACAATTTGTTATGGAAGAATCGTTTATATTTGTTATATGAATTCATTGATTGAAGAAAACTATCTTAAAGCTTTATTTCATCTTTCTAAAAATGGAGTTGGTGATGTAAACGTTAAAGAATTAAGTCAACATTTAGAAATAAAAATGCCCACAGTTAATAGTATGATGAAGAAATTAGCTGAAAAGGGGTTGGTTCATTATGAATCGTATAAACCTCTTCGATTAACTGAAATCGGGGTGCTTAAAGCAGCGCTTATTGTGCGTAAACATCGTTTAACGGAGATGTTTTTGGTCGATAAAATGGGATTTGGTTGGGAACATGTTCATGAAATAGCAGAACAAATTGAACATATTAACAGTGAATTGTTTTTTGATAAAATGGATGAATTATTAAATTATCCTAAAATTGATCCGCATGGATCTCCAATTCCGGACCGTGAAGGTCGATTTGAAACCATAAATTATAAAAAACTTTCAGAATTTAAGGCAGGGGATGAAGTAGAATTCTCTGCAGTTACATTTTCTTCAGAGGAATTTTTAATTTACCTGAATTCAAAAGATTTACGATTAGGTGATCGATTAAAAATCAAGACAATTGAAAATTTTGATGGAACCATGGAAGTTATTTTCTTAAAAAATCAAAAGCATGAATTTTTAAGTCAAATGGTTACAAATAAATTATTAGTGAAATAAAAAAAGGAAGTCCATGGACTTCCTTTTTTATTTAAATGTATACATATTATTTTGCTGTACCTTTAACTCTAAAGATTGTACGAGATGCATTCACATCATTCGATGTAATTGTAACTGTTTTATTAAAGTTTCCTGCGACAGAACCTACTGAATAATTCACTTTAATGTCAGCAGTTGATCCTGGAGCAATAGGAGTTTTTGGAAATTCTGGAACAGTACATCCACATGAACCCACTACACTTTTAATGATTAATGGCTCTTTCCCTGTGTTGGTTACTTTCATCACTGAATTCACAGTTGTTCCTAATTTAACATCTCCTAATTCTAAATTTTCTGATCCTAATTTAAGTTCTTGTGCAAATAAAGTAGACATACCCATTGCAAAAGCACCTAATAACATTATTTTTTTCATAATTGAGTCTAAATTTCTTAATCAAATTTATAAAAACATTTTTTGATTACCCATTAAAAATTTCCAAAATTTTAATCAAATTGTTAAATTGGCAATCTAACACCGATACATGCTCTATCTAATTATATCATCCATTATTTATTTCATCGTTTCATACGGATTTGGAAAATTAATGGATCCTTTGATGAATAAAAACCAATTATTGAGTATTCGATTAATCAATGGACTATTCTCAATAGGTATTCTATCCTTGATTTTTGCAATATTCATACCATTAAATATTTATTACGAGGTTATTTTGTTGACCATTGGAATTACATTATTTATTCTTCAGAAAGGATGGAAAACATCATGGGAGAGGGGTAAATCATTCTTGATTATATTCGCTACTATTTGTTTAGTCGGAAGTATGAATGCATTTATGTTTGATACCTATTCGTATTATTTACCGACAATCAAATGGTTAGATCAATATGGGTTAGTAAAAGGAATAGCTAATTTTGATTTTAATTTAGGGCAACATTCTTTATGGCATATTATTCAAGCCTCTTTTAATGAGAGTATCGATGGATATTACAAAATCAATGTTTTTTTAATGATTATTTATATCCTATATGTTATTGAAATAAAACGTTTTCAGCTTTTACTAATTCTACCAATATTTTTTTTATTTACTACATCTCCTTCACCAGATTTAGCGGTGTTTGTGCTTTCAATCCTTATGATTTCTCAAGTGTTGATTTCTCATAAGGACATTCTCCATCAAAATTTAATCTATAGTGCAATTCTTATTTTAATAAAACCAATTGCCTTCGTATTACCGGTATACATCTTCATTATTTCAATAAAACAATGGAAAAATCATAAGAATGCGTATGGAATTGTTTTGGTTTTAGCGTTATTATTTTTGTTTAAAAACATTTATTTAACGGCTAATCTTATATTTCCTTTAAAAATAGGGAATATTAAATCGTTAACGCATTCGATCCCTGAATCCATTTATGATATATCAGCCATTGATGGAAGGTTGGTCACTCTTAAACATGTAAGGGATATCAATATGGAATGGTTTAAAACATTGTCTTTAAAGCAATATTACATGTATTTATTTGAAAATATGCATTATAGTATATTTTTATTTCTTGCATTTTCTTGTCTAATGATCATATATTTTATCCATCAATTTATGACACAGGGATCTATGAAATTATTATCTTTATTATGGGTTCTAAAAGTAATTTTATTTGCATTAATTACTGTACAATATCGGTTTTTGTTAGATGGAATAGTGATTTTGGGAGTTCTTTTTTTATGGAATTTTAAAATTCAATTGAAAGTGATTCAACCCTTTATTGTTATTTCAGCATTCATATTAATCCTTTATCCCAATTTAAATCATAATAAAGTTAGTTATGCACGTTTGATGCAACCCTATGCATTCGAACAACTTTTGAAACCACAGAAAATGGATGTCAAATACCAAAACGTAACATTATTTCATGCGCCTTATCGAGTGATACTGAATTATGATGTATCATGTGATGTTGATCCCTTAAATATTAATAAGATGCTGATTGATCGCTATGTGTATCAAGGGTATCATGCAGAAAATATTAATCATCATGAGATCAAATCAGGATTTAAAGCAGTAAAGAATTCCAATAGAGATATATTTGATTTAACGAAGTATTATTATATGATTTATTATTCGAGAAAAATTAAATAACAATCGCCCTTTATCCCTATCAAAATCAACATCCAGAACTGATCGATTCTTTATATCTAAAATCTGGTTTTAAAATGATTCCTAAATTGCCAAAACATAATGATGAAATAGAAATGCATTTAAATAATATTATGAAATATTGTAAAGAATATTTAGATTCAAAATTTTAGATTGAGTTTAATTCTAATATATTATAAGATTATTTCAAAACGATCTGAAATTAGCAGTTACAATACATCAATATATTGGGCAGATTGATTAAATTTGCCCAAATTTGTTTTTAAGAATAAATATACAATGGAAATCGCATCGAAATATACGCCGACAGAGGTTGAAGGAAAATGGTACCAGTACTGGATGGAGAAAAAATACTTTAAATCTACACCAGACGAAAGAAAAGCTTACACAATTGTAATTCCACCACCAAACGTCACAGGTGTCTTACACATGGGACACATGTTAAATAATACGATTCAAGACGTTTTGATTCGTCGTGCGCGTATGCGTGGATTCAACGCATGTTGGGTTCCTGGAACTGACCACGCTTCAATTGCAACTGAGGCAAAAGTCGTTGCGAAATTAAAAGAAGAAGGTGTTTCTAAATTTGATATTGGACGTGAAAAATTCTTAGAGCATGCTTGGGATTGGACACATAAACACGGTGGAATCATCTTAGATCAATTAAAAAAATTAGGAGCTTCTTGTGATTGGGATCGTACTAAATTCACGATGGATCCAGATTTATCTGAATCTGTTCAACGTGTATTTGTCGATTTATACAACAAAGGATTAATTTACCGCGGTTACCGTATGGTCAACTGGGATCCAGAAGCAAAAACAAATATCTCTGATGAAGAGGTGGTTTACAAAGAGAAAAACGGAAAATTATACCACTTAAAATACCAAGTCGTAGGTTCTGATAAATACATCGTTGTAGCGACAACTCGTCCAGAAACTATTTTTGGGGATACTGCAGTTTGTATCAATCCAAACGATGAACGTTACGAGTGGTTAAAAGGACAAAAAGTAATTGTTCCTTTAGTTGGTCGCGAGGTAAACATCATCGAAGATGAGTATGTGGATTTAGAATTCGGTACTGGATGTTTAAAAGTTACTCCAGCACATGATACGAATGACTACGAATTAGGAAAGAAACACAACTTAGAATTCATCGATATCTTTACGGATGATGCGAAATTAAACGATTACGGAATGCATTATGCTGGAATGGATCGTTTCAAAGCGCGTAAAGAAGTTGAGAAAGAATTAGAAGAAAAAGGTTTACTTGAAAAAGTAGAAGATTATAAAAATAATGTAGGAACTTCTGAAAGAACTGGAGCGGTTATCGAACCTAAAATCTCGAACCAATGGTTCTTAAAAATGACAGATTTAGCTAAACCTGCATTAGATAACGTAATGAACGATACGATTAAATTTCACCCAGCGAAATTTAAAAACACATACCGTAACTGGATGGAAAATGTAACAGATTGGAACATTTCTCGTCAATTATGGTGGGGACACCAAATTCCTGCATTCTTCTACGGTGATGGAAACGAAGATTTCGTTGTTGCATTAACAAAAGAAGAAGCGTTACCATTAGCACAAGAAAAATCAGGAAATGCAGCATTAACAATCGAAGATTTACGTCAAGATGAAGATGCTTTAGACACGTGGTTCTCTTCTTGGTTATGGCCAATTTCAGTTTTCGATGGAATCAATAATCCTGAAAACGAAGAAATCAATTATTACTATCCAACACAAGACTTAGTAACGGGTCCAGATATTATCTTCTTCTGGGTGGCACGTATGATTGTTGCTGGATACGAGTACCGCAACGAATTACCATTCGAAAATGTATATTTCACAGGTATCGTTCGTGACAAACAAGGACGTAAAATGTCGAAGTCTTTAGGTAACTCTCCAGATCCAATCGAATTAATGAACGAGTACGGAGCGGATGCTACACGTATGGGAATGTTATTAACAGCGCCTGCAGGTAACGACTTACCATTTGATGTGGAACTATGTTTACAAGGACGTAACTTCGCCAACAAAATTTGGAATGCTTTCCGTTTAATTAAAGGTTGGGAAGTAAACGACGAATTAGAGCAAACTTCTGCGCAAGCAAAAGCGGTAAACTGGTTCGAGAATAAATTCCAACAAGCGTTAGCTGATATTGAACACAATTACGACCAATACCGTTTATCAGATTCGTTAATGGCGATCTATAAATTAATTTGGGATGATTTCTGTTCTTGGTACTTAGAAGCGATAAAACCTACATTTGGTGAGCCAATCGATCGTAAAACATACGAGGCTACAATCGTTTACTTAGAAAATGTATTAAAAGTGTTACATCCATTTATGCCTTTCTTAACAGAGGAAATTTGGCACTTAATTGCTGAACGTACAGAAGATGAAGCTTTAATTATTTCGAAATATCCAGAAGTTACTTCATTCGACGAAACTGTAATTAAGGCATTCGAAAATACAAAAGAAGCAACGACTGCTATTCGTGGATTACGTTCAGAAAAAGGAATGTCTCCAAAAGAAGCGTTAGAAGTTTTTGCTGATGCACAAGCAGCGAATGAAATCTATGTAGATGTATTCTCGAAATTAGGAAACGTTTCGAACTTCAATACAGGAGATAAACCAGAAAAAGGTTTCGGTTTCCGTGTAGGTACATTAGAATTTATGATTCCAATGTCAGATAACATCGATATTGAAGCTGAACGCGAAAAATTACAAAAAGAATTAGAGTATAACCAAGGATTCTTAAACTCAGTTCGTAAAAAATTATCAAACGAAAGATTCGTTGCTGGTGCGCCAGAGCAGGTAATTAATGCAGAGCGTAAGAAAGAAGCAGATGCTTTAGCTAAAATTGCACAAATTGAAGAGCAATTAGCAGCATTATAAATCGTATTTAGAGATTAGATTTTAGTATATAGAATGAGCCACTCCAATTTGGAGTGGCTTTTTTGTGATGGTGATTTAATTATTAAGGAATATTATTTGATAAGATAAGTGTAAATGACTACTATGAAAATCAAACAAATTATACCCATCAATGGTCCAATGCCGATTCGAGATCCTTACATCATGGGCGTTCATCATTATGACATCTATCCAAAAGGAAATGGAAATATGGGACCATCAGAAGATATCTCCGATCGCAGAATAGGAAATGATTTCGATCCCACGAAAAAATGGAGAATGTATCACGGCGAAAAAGTGCCTGGATTTCCACATCATCCGCACCGTGGTTTCGAAATTTGTTCGATAGTTGATGAAGGTTTTGCGGTCCATTTTGATTCAAAAGGTCGTTATGGTGATGGTGATATTCAGTTGATGAGTGCTGGCGCAGGGGTTTTGCATTCCGAAATGTTTCCTTTAATCTATGATGACAAGGAAAATCCATTACGATTGTTCCAAATTTGGATCAATTTACCAAGTGGAAGTAAATTAACACCTCCCGATTATAAAATGATTTGGAAAGAAAATGTACCAATCAAATCATTTGAAGATGCTGATGGAAATTCTATTCGTATTAGAGTGGTGTTGGGAGAATATGAGGGAGTAAAAGCAGTTGATCCTTTACCAAACTCATGGGCAGCAGATCCCGCGCATCATATGGGGATTGCATTGGTTGATTTAGATCCCAATGCAGAGTTCACGCTACCAGTTGTGTCTGAATCCTTGTCGCGTTTTGTCTTATTTTATGATGGAGAAGGAGAGATTCAAGTGGATGATGCATCCGTTCAGGTAAATCATTTATTGGATTTATACGGCAATCAAGCAATTACCTTTAAAAATGGAACGGCTAAAAGTAAAATCTTAATTTTGGAGGGTGAACCAATCAATGAACCCGTTGCGGCTTATGGTCCTTTTGTGATGAATACAGAATTGGAATTACAAGAAGCCTTTGCGGAATATCGTCGTACTGAATTTGGTGGTTGGCCTTGGGGTGATACCGAAATGGATTTAGTGAACGAAAAAAATGCAGGTCGTTTTGCAAGTTATAGCTTTGGAGAAGTCATTGATCGTCCCGAAAACTAATTGACAACATGCATACTATTTCAGAATTTGAAATTGATTCGATTCATTTGAATCAAGTGAGAAGGATTAATTGCAGTATTCCTGTTGACTATCGCAATCAACCCTTACCGGTTGTGATGCTATTAGATGGAGGGAAATCAGAACAATTACATTTTATATTGGATCAAGTTTCGGAGTTGTTGTCGACGCATCAAATTGAACCGTTTATACTTGTCGGGATAGAAAATGTAGATCGTAATTTTGATTTTACAACGCCAACACAAGAATTATCAGATTTGAAATGGGTGTCGAATACAGGTAATGCTACTCAATTTAAAGGATTTATTGTCGATGAGTTAATTCCGTTTGTTCAAGATCAATATATGGTTGAGCATGATTTTGGAATTATAGGTGAATCTCTTGGAGGCTTATTGGTCATTAATCTATTACTGGAGCACCATACGATCCTAAAACGTTATATTTCAATCGATCCATCGTTGTGGTGGAATAAAAATGAATATTATAAAGCATTTGTTGAGGTAGTAAAGTCAAATAAATTGAATTATAGTCAGTTATGGTTTTCTTCTTCTAAAACCAAAACAATCAAAAACTTAATTCAAAAGATAGAAATTGAAGTGGAACAGGAAGAGATAGATACATCACGTATTCACTTTCATTATGATCTTCAAGCAACTCATTTTAGCGTATTTAAACGAACATTGAAGCAAGCCATCATTTGGATGTATCCAAAAAAATAAGAAAGGATTTCTGGTGAATTTCTTTTTGAATTAAAGAAACAATTATGCATTAATTATTGCAAATATAACCTAAACATTTTAACTAAGTTGTTCCATAATGTTCATTTATCTAATTCTTTCAATGGTGTGGAATAAATGGTTTTAAGCTATTTAAATCATCTCCTACAGGTATTTTTAATTCTAAGACCATAATGGTAAGAATAATGGCTAATACGCCATCACTAAAAGCTTCTAATCGGTTGGTTGTCATGTTTAAGAATATAGGTTTATGTTTTTAGGCTGCACTACAATTATATAAATTACACTTTAGCGGATTGTAATTGTATAAAAATCAATAGCATTACGAATCCATTTAAATAAAATTATGCATTTTATATCAATTCGACGGTTTAAAATTGTGATTATGAATGGTATAAGTCCTCTTGAGTCATTGAGTTTTCGTATAGAAAAAGAGTGACGATCGTGGGGCGGTAGTTTGAGTTGTTTATGGGTGATGGGAGGGAATAGATACGAAGTAAGTATACAGTTGGGATAGCGAAAGTACGGAGGAAGTACGGAGATGATCGCTTGTTAGGGCCTAGTTGAGGCGACATCAAGGTAGCATAGAGGTAGCATAGAGGCGGCATAGAAGCGGCATAGAAATGGGAGTCTAGAGGATCAAAGCCTTGAAAATAGAAGCAACATTTGCGAATTTTGTGTACCGATCAAGGCTTAACGCATGGGTAAAGAATACACCATTGTTGCTGAATGGTATCGTGTACAATTTCAAAGGGTTGTATAAATTTACGGTAATTTTAGCAATGTACAAAGAACGTAAAAATGGATACCGTTGCTTCTTGTTTGATTTTATTTTTACCGAATAATATCATTTATTTTCCAAAGTCAAATGCTTACTTTTGCAGTCATTATACGGTTACATGCACTATTTAGAACTTATTTTAATTGGAATTTTTACAGCCATTATTGGATCTGCAATTCCTGGTCTTTTGAATATGACAGTGGTGAAAATTGGAAAACAAGAAGGTTCTAAAAGTGCGTATACCTTTATGGCGGGAACGGCAGTAACTATTGCCTTACAAGTTTATATTGCCATTTTTTTGGCGAAATTCATCAATTTTAATGCAGAAGTAACGAAAATTTTTAGAGAAGTAGGTTTAGCTGTCTTCCTATTGATTACCATTTATTTTTTATTTTTCGCTAAAAAGCAAGATCAAAAGAAGAAACGAAAAAAAGAAAAACAAATCGGAGAGGTTCAGCAAAAAAATAAGTTTATGTATGGGGTGATTCTATCCGCGATTAATGTTTTTCCCGTACCCTTTTATGTTTTCTTAAGTGCCACCTTAAAATCTTACCATATTTCTGTTTTCAATCAGCCCAACAGTTCCATTTTTGCATTAGGTGTTGTCCTTGGTTCGATGATTATTTTTAGCTTATACTTAAAGTTTTTCAGTTCGAAAACGGAAGAGAATTCGTTTATTTTAAAGCATATTAATTACGTTATTGGTGGCGTAACCAGTGTGGTTTCTTTATTAACGATTTATCAGTTATTAAAATAATTACGGATTTATTTGTCCGTTAGAATATCCCCTAAAGACTTTTACATCATTAGCTGTTATCCATTCGATAAAGTCTGCATTATTTTGACTTACAATAAAGTCAATCTTGGATTTTATATGTCCAAAGGTTTCAAACTCATCATATAAAGCATAGATTTTAAGACGGCCATTCTCGGTCTTCACCTAAAATTCATAAAAATTATCGTTTTTGTTTCCTTGGGGAATAAAGTAATTTTGAGGTCATTTTTCACACGAACAATCTTCAATGGTCATATAAAATTTTCCATCGCATTGTAATTCATAAATACGAAAAACTCCTATATCTCTATATTTTTTATAATCATTAGAACAGGAGAATAACAAGCCGATTAAAATAAAAGTGTAGATAAGCTTCATTTAATTTAAGTTTCGTTTCGGATGCGCATATTTTGTAAGATATTCCATGACATCATCACATTGTTTACCGTCCATGACAAAGCCTAAAACATCTTCAATTAATTCATCTACAATTTGTGGATTAAACTCATATTTTTTGGCTAGGTTGGTACAAAAATCAATTTCATTTTGATGTATCTCTAAATCAGAAACCATTAAAACCACTAAATCGTAGAGTGTTGCCAATCGATCTGTAAATGTTTCTGGAATGGTGAAAGGGATGTCATCTGAATTAGACATAATGTAATCGATATCTTTAATGCCTACATTATGATGTCTGGCGATTTGAGTAATAATATCGATTTCGATTTCAGATAAATTATGATCGCTTTTTCCTAATAATACGAGATGCTTAATATGGTTTAATTTGTCGATGATTTTTAGCGTATTGTTTTTCATAGCAGTTAAAATATGTCTAAAAATAATTATATTTAACCTAAATCATTTAAAATGTCAGAAAAAGAATTTCCATATATTGATCACATCTATCATTTGCAACGTGAAAATCGTTTAGCTATCCAAAGAACAACGATCAAAGAACGCATTCAACTGTTAAAAAAATTAGAAAATGAAATTTTTCTTGCTCGAGATGAAATTGTAGATGCATTACATAAAGATTTTCGAAAAAGTAAGATAGAAGCTGAATCGACAGAGCTATTTCCTGTGCTTTCTGAAATTCGCTTATTCATCAAAAATCTAAAAGATTGGTCTGCAAGTAAATCGGTATCAAATAATTTAGTTTTTTTTGGATCAAAAGCAAAACTAGTTTACGAACCAAAAGGAAATTGTTTGATCATATCCCCATGGAACTATCCCTTTCAATTGGCGGTAGTTCATTTGGTCGCATGTATTGCTGCTGGAAATACGGCTATAGTAAAACCTTCAGAATTTGCCCCTGCAACAAATCAAGTATTAAATTCCATTTTTGGAAAGGTTTTCGAATCGAATCATGTCCAATTGATTTATGGAGAAGTAGAGGAAACAACGTATTTGTTATCGAAGAAATTTGATCACATCCATTTTACAGGTTCACCTAAAGTAGGTAAAATTGTAATGGCTGCAGGTGCAAAGCATTTGGCTTCGGTTACGTTAGAGTTGGGAGGGAAATCCCCACTTATCATTGATGGTACATTGGATATGAAAACCGTTGTTTCAAAAGCAATTTGGGGAAAACTAATTAATAACGGACAAACATGCATCGCTCCAGATTATCTATTGATTAAAGAAGAATTAAAAGAAGAGTTTATTTCTACTTTTATTCAGCATATGGAAAAAACATTTGGAAAGAATCCGATGGAAAGTCCGGATTTGGCGCGCATAATTAACCTAAGAAATTTTGATCGCATTCAATCATTGGTGGAGAATGCGATAGATGGTGGTGCCAATTGTCCTTATGGTAACGAATATGTTCGATCAGAATTATACATTAAACCTACGCTTCTTACCGATATTCCTGATGATGCTGAGATCTTGTTTGAAGAAATTTTTGGACCTGTTTTTCCAATGATTACTTATCAAAATATTCAAGAGATTACAAAATTTATTAATGATCGAGAAAAACCTCTAGCGCTTTACATCTATTCAAAAAATCAAGAATTGATTGATTTTATCGTCCATAACACTTCCTCTGGAGCCGTATTGGTAAATGAAACTTTGTTGCATATCATGCATCCCAATTTACCATTTGGTGGAGTAAATAACTCAGGGATAGGTTGTTCAACGGGACGTTTCGGGTTTGAAGATTTTTCTCATGCCAAGCCGGTATTACAAGTTAACCAATGGTTTTCACCAACAAAATTTATTAATTATCCCTATACAGGATTTACTCAAAAAATTGTAAATTTTATGATGAAGTATTTATAGAATCGTTCTAAACACTTTTGATTTGCTAAATACAAAGGCAAGAAGTATTTTTGTTGAACTAAAAAGAAACGAAATTGCTATCAAAAAAGACGAAATACGGTTTAAAAGCAATGGCTTATCTTGCTCGTCAGGAAAGTAATAAGCCTGTTTTAATTGGTCAAATTTCTGATGTTGAATCGATTCCTAAAAAATTCTTAGAAGCTATCTTATTGGATCTAAAAAAATTAGGGTTTGTCAATTCAAAACAAGGAAAAGGTGGAGGATATTATTTGGCACGACCTGCAGAAGAAATCTCCTTAGCATCTTTAATTCGTGTGTTAGAAGGACCAATTGCTTTATTACCATGTGTAAGTAAAAACTACTATGAAAAATGTGATGATTGTCCAAATGAAGGTGTTTGTCAATTAAACAAAGTCATGACAGAATTAAGAGATTCAACCCTAGAGATTCTAGAAAATAAATCTTTAGCGAGTTTACGATAAAAAAAAGCCTGTAAGAAATTACAGGCTTTTTGATTAATAGTAGGTATAGTGAAAAACCTGTGCAACTTTTAAACTGTATGCATCAGTTATTAACTCATCAATTTTCTTTAATTCCTCTGCAAGACGATTCTGATTTTTCGAATAGTTCGGCAAATTATTTAAATGAAGGTTTTGATTTTTAGTCTTAATTTTTTGCTGAATACTTTTGATAAAAAACTTTTTTTGTTTATCGACATCAATTGGACCTAATCGCGATTGATCAATCGTATTGATTTCATAGATCGAATATTCCGCATATGCAATAAGCATCGATTGCATTTGTTCGTAATATCCTATTTGTGTATCAATCAATTGATTCACATGATTGATGGATTGATACAAAGCAATGAATTGTTTTCGATACGTCGAATAAGGATTTTCAGTATTTAATTTTTGTAGATGTTGAGCATAGATCAAATAAAATTGTAATTTTCCTTGATCTCCTATAAAATCGCTCGAAAAACCTTTGGTTTTACGTCCAATTTCATATGCTGTATCGGGATGATTCGCTTTTGTTTTTGTAAAGACATCAGGATATTTTTCTTCCATTGTTCGTGTATCCATCTGAATCTGATATGAAGATAAATCTTGTGCAAAAGCATAAGTTGAGCTTATTGTCGTGATAAAAATGGATAATATAATAAAGTTGTATTTCATTGAAATATAATGTTATAATGTGTTTTTATTGAAGTGATTATTTAATTTCTTTCCATCTGTTTTGGGCTTTTGGACCACCCCAAATTTTAGTGGCTAAATAAGGGTTGTCAATAAATGGATTTCGATTGCCTTGCCCAAATGTATTGGCTAAATTACCTAAATATTCGTTACGTTGCATTTCAAACTTTGAAACGGGATCTTCTGCATTCCATTTTAAAAATAAGTCGGGCATATCTTTATGATATGTATTTTTACTTTTAGCCACACGATTAGGATGTGCTTGATTGCCATAACGCACGTACATATACATAATAATTCGTGCAATATCACCTTTCCATTCATTTCCAGGATACCACGCCTTTTGATCTCGTTTAGAAGCTTTTCCAGTGCCGTCAATAAATGGCAAATTACTACGTTTCGTGTTTCGTGTTACATCTGCTGGCCTTAACATATGGGCATCTGCACCTGGTCCAGTTTGTCCTAAATTCGGTTGCCCCAAAGATTTAGGATATACATGTTCACGGCTCCATAATCCTTTTTCACCACCCGATTTCTTTTTATCACGACTACGATGCACATCTTTTTCACGTGCTCCATCATCATAACCATAAATCATCAATACGTTTTTTGAATTTTTAGGATCAGCATCTGTGATGGCTAACGCTTTCCATAATTCTTTATAGGTCAGTTGATTTTTATGCGTAGATTTTATAAGTTGTGCTAATTCATTTTTCAACTCATTCCCTTTCTTATCGAAATGAATTGATTTATAATATTTAGGCATCTGTGCTTGTACCAAAGCCAATGCTGAAAAACTGATAATAAATAGTATCTTCTTCATTAATATCCCTTATTTTTGAGGGGCAAATATAATTGGATAATACGGAATATAGCAGATGAGAATGAGTATGAAAAGTGAATTTCAACGTATCTTATTGAATCATAACACCAAAGGTTTTAAATACCTTTTAGCCATTAGTGGAGGTGTAGATAGCATGGTTCTATTGGATTTATTTCGTCATTCCGTTGCGTCATTTCAAGTGGCACATTGTAATTTTCAGTTGAGGGAAAATGATTCCATTCAAGATCAACTGATGGTGCAACAGTATTGTGGAAGACATCAAATTCCATTTCATACCATTAATTTTGATGTAGAAGCCTTTAAAGCGACTGGAAATTATTCAACTGAAATGGCGTGTCGTTTGTTGAGGTATCGTTGGTTTGACGAAATCATGCAAGTCAATCACTTGGATTATCTTGTGACTGCTCATCATTTAGACGATAATATTGAAACCTTTTTGATTAATTTATCGCGTGGAACGGGAGTAAGTGGACTACGTGGCATGAAAATATTATCCCATCAAAATATATTTCGTCCTTTACTTAATTTTACAAAAGAATGTTTATTGACCTATGCACATGAAAATAGCATTCATTGGAGGGAAGATAGCAGCAATGGCACTGATGATTATACACGTAATAAAATTCGACACCATATTACGCCGTTATTACGTGAGCTACATCCTCAATTTGATTCCAATTTTAAACATACTTTAAATATTTTATCCGATACAGAGGATTTTATTTTGAATCAAATTCAAAGTATTCGAAATGATTTGATTCCTCATGATTTTAACTGTAAGATTAAAATTTCTGCTTTAGATCAGTTAAAACCTAAAGACTTTATACAGTTTTATTTGTTTGATTATTATGGTTTTAAGGATGTTGATTTAATTAATCAGTTAAAGCAATCGGATAATAGTAGTGAGTTAAGATCAAAAACGCATCGATTAATAAAAGAGAGAGAATATCTGATTTTGACTCAGCTTTCGGAAATCGATTCAGATGAAATTATCATAGAACAAGAAGAAGTAAAAATCAATTCACTAAATTTGAAGTTTGTTTGTTCAAATGGACGATTGGATAATGCTTCTGAAATTTTGGATGGTGATCAAATTCAATATCCTTTAAGATTGCGTAAAGCAAAAGAAGGGGATTTCTTCTATCCATTAGGAATGAACGGTAAACGTAAACTAATCAGTAAATTTTTTAAAGATTTAAAGTTTTCAAAAATTGAAAAAGAAGATGCATGGTTGTTAGTCGATAATCAAGACCAAATTCTTTGGGTTGTAAATCATCGAATAGATCATCGTTTTCGAATAAAAGAACATAGTATGAACTTTTTAAATATTATTGTATGTTAAAAAAACTTTGGATTCTCTTTTTGTTTCCAATTTTAGTACAAGCTCAATTTTTTACGCCGGCAAAATGGTCGACTAATGTAAAAGATTTAGGTAAAAATGAATTTGAAGTAGAGGTAATTGGAAAAATAGATGCGGGTTGGCATTTGTATTCATCCAAACATCCAGATGGAGGTATTGGAATACCTGCATCAGCTAGTTTTAAAGCTGCTAAAGGTGCTCAATTGGTTGGTTCTTACAAAGAGGTAGGGAAACGTATTGACAAATACAGTACTGTATTTGAACAAGATGAAAAATACTACGAAAAGAATGTCAAATTTGTTCAAAAAGTCAAACTTAGTGGTGATCAACCTTCGACCGTAGACTATACGATTGAATTTCAGATGTGTGATGCTGAACGTTGTTTGCCACCGGATGAAGCTTCAGGAACTATAAAACTTACGCCTACCGCTAAAGTAGAAGTAAAAGAATCTGTAGAAAATGAAATTCCAACAAATGAATCTTTAATAGAATCTTCAGAAATCAGTAGTGATTCAGTGGTAAATATGGCTGAAGATTCACTTTCGATTTCAAATGATACGATAAAGGAAGATAACATTCAAGTTTCAAATCAGTTGGATGAAGAATTATTCGGTGAAAATGAAAACAAGAATAATGGTTTATTCAAGATTTTTACATTAGGATTTTTAGGTGGTTTAGCTGCATTACTGATGCCATGTATATTTCCGATGATTCCCTTAACGGTAAGTATGTTTACGAAACAAAGTAAATCAAAGGGTGAGGGAGTTGGAAAAGCGTTTATTTATGGTATTTCGATAATTGTTATATATGTCCTACTAGGCTTGTTAGCGACACTACTGTTTGGTCCTTCTGTACTGAATGAAATGTCGACAGATCCATGGGTTAACATTGGATTTTTTATCATATTCATCGTTTTTGCAGCGTCATTTTTTGGAGCTTTTGAATTAACATTACCAAGTAAATGGGTGAATGCTGCTGATAAAGGGGCTGATAAAGGAGGATTAATCGGGATTTTCTTTATGGCGTTTACTTTAGCATTGGTATCATTTTCTTGTACAGGTCCAATTATTGGTTCTTTATTAGTGCAAGCTACACAAGAAGGAAACCATTTGTCATTGGTGATCGGAATGTTTGGATTCTTGTTAGCATTAGCGATTCCATTTACCTTATTTGCAATGTTCCCAGGTTGGTTGAATTCTTTACCGAAATCAGGGGGGTGGTTAAATACCATTAAAGTGTCCTTAGGATTCATTGAGTTGGCATTTGCTTTTAAATTCTTATCAAACGCTGATTTGGTATGGCAAATGAATTGGTTGCCAAGAGAAATCTTTTTAGCGATTTGGATCGCCATCTTCTTTGTATTAGGATTGTATTTATTAGGAAAATTTAGATTAGAATTAGATTCACCTACGCAAACTATAGGAGTACCACGCTTATTTTTTGCATTACTCGCCTTTACATTTGTGGCATATATTGTCCCTGGATTGTGGGGAGCTCCATTAAAGTTATTAAGTGGCTTAACGCCACCGATGACGTATTCTGAATCTCCTCGAGGTTTTCATGAAGGGGCATCTACAGGATCAACAGAATCAAATGCCTTTGAAGATCCTAACATGGTCGCAGGTCCTCATGGAATTCCAACATTTAAAGATTTCGATCAAGCCGTTTTATATGCTGAAAAGACGAATAAGCCTTTGTTATTGGATTTTACAGGTCATGCTTGTGCCAATTGTCGTAAAGTAGAAGAGCGTGTTTGGGTGGATCAACGCATTAAAGATAAATTATCGAAGGATGTGGTTTTGGTATCATTGTATGTGGATGATCAAAAAGAATTACCAGAAGATCAAAAAGTGTTTTCTAAAGCATTAAATCGAAAGTTAAAAACAGTAGGCAACAAATGGACTGCCTTTGAAATGGAGAATTTTAATGCTAATGCACAGCCTTATTATATTATAGTCGATAAGAATCTGAAACGTTACACCGCGCCTTTAGAAGCAGAATTAGATATCGAGAAATATTTAAATTGGCTTAATAAAGGAATTGAAAAGTATCATTCAGAAAATAAATAAATTAAAAAAGGTTCCATCATGATGGAACCTTTTTTAATTATGCAATCTGTTTAATAATCATCGAATTATCCGCATTTTGTTGGATAACATAATCATATACTTTTCGGTATATAACTCCATCGCTAAAGTCGAAGCTAGTGACTAAATTAAAATCAAAACCTAAAAGTTCTAATTCCGTTCGAGTGACACTTAATTTACTTAATTCAACTAAATTTTTTAGAATCTTATGATTCTTTTTTAGTTTGTTGTTTGTGATTCGAATCACTTCAACATTTTCTTTGTTTAAGTGATTATTGTACGTGTTACGGCAAAAGTCATTGCAGAACTTTTTATCTCTTCTTCCGAAAAGAGTTTGCCCGCATTGCATGCAATTATTCATTGGTTATCTAGTTAGGTTATTACACGACAAAATTATTAAATATTTAATTTGCAAAAAAATATTTTTTAATTCTAACGTAAAAATACCTATAATTAGGTATTAATTTATTAATCATTTATAACCACTTAAATAACTATTTTTCGATTAATTTCATAATTGATTCCCAACACTTTAATAATATATATCCCCGGAGTAGTAATACAGATATCTATTGATGTTAAAGAGGTATTGTTATGTAGTTCTTTTATAAGTTTACCCTCTATTGTGAATATGTATATTTTTTCTATTAAACGATTATTGTGATTTGCTTTTACTGTATATGTTGTTTTATTTTTTTTAAATATTTTAATTTGATCTCTTTCTTGATATTCAAATTCATTTGAAGCTAAATTTTCACCCCAAATTTGTTGCGCGAATTCTGGATGATCGATAAATGGATTTCGATTATTTTGTACGCTGTAGATGGCATTATTTAAAGCAATTTCTCGTGGTGAAACCGGATCATTGACATGCCAAGTCATTAAAATTCGAAGAAATGTATCGGTGAACACTTTGTCTTTTGTGCCGTTAAACATCGGATAATTCCAATTTTGAATATTATTTTCTTGATATCGTGTCGCAAAATAAAAATGAGCTCGTGCAAAATCACCTTTAAACTCATCAATAGGCTCAAACACTGTTCCTGAATAACCGGCAGAATATCCCGAATTATAATTACTCCCTAATTTAGATCCGTTTTGAGAAGTCCAAGTAGGGGAGTTCACGACTCCAAAAGGATAACTATCGCGACGACCATTGACATATCCATCCGTTGGCCATATGTGAAAGGCATCCGTAACCATCGGTGCAGATTGACTAAACACACTTTGAGGAATAATATGCTCACGATTATAACAAACACCCTCTCCATTATAGTTTCCACATTGATTTGTGCCAGGGGTATAGGTATAGGGATCTGGACCATTGGGGTTTTCGCTGTAAACATCTAGTATTTTATTCGAATCCGTAGGATCATACCAATTATCGTTATAGGCTTGAGGATTGGTTGTATACAGTGTCCATAAATTACCATAACTCATGGCTTGATGCCCTTTAATGATTTGATACAATTGTGTTTTTAAAGTATAGCCCGTTCCAGTGGCTGAATTATAATATCCTTCAGGGGCCTGTGCATAGCTCAAAATAAAGTTTCCGAAAGTAACTATCGAAAGTATAAGTTTTTTCATATATAATAAATTGATTATTACTAAATTAAGTATAATCTATTGAAAATAAGCACTTAGAAGTTATCTATTTTGAGTGTATCGTTTGAGAATTAGCTATATTTATTGAAAAATTTTATGTCTCTCATTAAAAAGATATTTCCTGATCCATTAATTTTTTATTTGATTTTAGCGCTTATTTTCGCGTTTGTGTTTCCACAATTGAGTTACATTAATGTCTACACTATTACGTTAAGTAAAATCATCAATATTGGAGTCATTTGCGTTTTCTTTTTTTATGGTTTGAAATTAAAATGGAGTGAAGTTTTCAAAGATTTAATGAATTGGAAATTGCATCTCCGCATTCAATTGATTACATTTCTTTTGTTTCCTTTACTTGGTTTGCTTTTTTACCCGTTAACTAAAGTCGATTCCTCTTATCAAATGATGTTTCTTGCTGTTTTTTATTTATGCTGTTTGCCTAGTACAGTTTCATCATCTGTTGTCATGGTTTCCATTGCAAAAGGGAATATGATTTCTGCTATTTTTAATGCCAGTCTATCGGGATTAATTGGGATTATTCTAACCCCTTTATGGATGAGCTTATTTATCCATCAAGATGGTGAGGTCGACTCATTTTCCATTGTGACAGATTTGGTCTTAAAAGTGATTTTACCCGTTGTAGTGGGTGCATTTTTACAACCCTATTTGGGTAAATATTACGATAAATACAAACAATTGTTAAGTAACGTAGATAAATTTACCATTGTTCTAATTGTATACGAAAGTTTTAGTCATACTTTTTCTGAAGGATTATTGCACGTTTTTGGTTTTAAAAAAATACTGGTGATGACGATTGTAGTGATCCTATTATTTTTTATAGTCTTTTATCTTATACAATTATTAAACGATAAATTTTGGAAATTTAAACGGGAAGATTTTATTGTTTTACAATTCTGTGGTACTAAAAAATCGCTGGTTCATGGATCCGTTATTGGGAGTATACTTTTTGGATCTGAAATCGGTTTTATCTTACTTCCGATTATGATTTATCATACGTTTCAGTTGTTATTCATTAGTTATAAAGCAAGTCAATATGCAAAACAAGTGGTATAAATGGATTGTACTATTTATCGTTCAATGGATGGTTTGGAAGCTTTTATTTCAATTTCCAACATTTAATGATTTTTGGTTTAATTATCCCTATCAATTGTACTATGAGATCATTCATTCGATTACATCTGGAGTGACAATCCCTATGGGTGAAATTTTCTATGGATTATTCATCATTTTTATTTTATGTGTTTTCATTCAATGCATACGATCAAAATCCTATCATTATTCGTTGAATTTATGCTTTAAAGTATTCACTTATATTTTATTGTGGTATAATTCCGTTTGGGGGTTTATGTATTATAAAGAGAATTTCATCGTTGAAAAGCAAGAGATTAACCCTGAGATTTTAAAAGAGTTGTATTGTGAGGCTTTAGAACAAGCCATTCATCATCGTGAATCTTTTAATGCATCTCATCAACCGATAAAGTTTGAGGTGAATACAAATGATATTTTAAGTGAATTTGGAACTAGACAATATGCGATTCAACACGAAAAATGGATTAAAAATTACCATATGATTGAACAACCAATCGCTAAACTATCATTTATTTCATCTTTAATGAATCATCTGGGTATTCTAGGCTATTATAATCCTTTTAGTATAGAAAGTAATATCAATCGAAATAACACCGATTTAAAACATGCATATACGATAAATCATGAACTAGCGCATCAGATGGGGTTTTCTTCAGAAAATGAAGCGAATTTTATAGCCTATTATCTTAGTCATCAATCGAAATTCAGTGAAGTGGTATATGCGGCAAATTATAAATTGATGTTTTCCATTTTATCGGCCTTACGCCTTGCTGATCCGTTATTTGTAGAATTTCAATTGAATCAATTACCTGAATCCATTCAAAATGACCGGAAAGGTGAGATTAAATATTATCAACAGTTTGAAGGGAAGACCAGTGAAGTTTTTTCTGAAATGAATAATCAATTTTTGAAAGCCAATAATCAAGAAGGAATTATTACTTATTCAAAATATATTGATCTCGTATATTATTATAAAACAAAAAAGGCTAATCTTTAGATTAGCCTTATTAAATGGATTATAATTTATATGTTTCTTTGTATCGAATGGCAGATTTAACTCTATAATTCCCCTCTTCATCCATTTCAGTTAAGACTAAAATTGGATAATATTCACCACTTGGGATTGTCTTTGTGATGTTTGTAGAGATTTTAGGATTCTTTAATTCTGCAGATGCTGAAATTGGTTTGATGTCTACGTTTAATAGCTCATATCCTTCAACAGTTTTGAATTCTTCTGCAGGATTTTCAGAAAAATAGACCAATAATTTTAAATTATTACTAGGCTTTGAAGTTTTATTTTGAATCGCATTATTATCACCGGTAATGTTCACCATTAATGTTGAAAAATCGACATCCAATTTCCAATCACCTGCTAATACCAATTGATTGGGTGTATATGCTAAACTTAAAGAACTTTTTACAGTAGAATAAACATTAGATAAAGAATTATCTGCTTTTTCACCATTTAATAAATAATTTGTACTTGTTTCATCAACTAAACGAAATTGATTGTCTACAAAACGGAAGGTATTATTTAAAATATGGTAATTTAAAATCTGAGCAGATTTTTTATCACGTAATACAACAACTGTATTATAAACACCAGGTGAAAGATGTTCTAACTCTTTTTGACTGAATTGGATTCGAACATTATTGTAACTTGTATTGTTTCCATCAATTTGCCCTAATGCTGTTTCTCGATTTAATTTATTGGGTAACTCACTAATTTTATAGACAGATTGGGTTGGTACAAAATGAACAGTTAATTCCAAATCATTACTTCTTAAATTTGTGTTGTTCATAATTTGGCTACCAAGAATAATGTATGAATTATTCATGTCATCGCTTTTAATATTCCAACTTCCTTTAAATTCGTAATTTTTATTGTATGTAGCAGGTAAATCTTTGATTACTACAGTGTGTTGAGCATAGGCTAAACTACCTGTTACTATGGCTGTTGTTAGTAAAATTTTCTTTAAGCTGTTCATAGGTATTACTTTTTAAGTATTTTCACAAATTTAAGATTATTTTTAGAAATAAATGCAAATCTTTATGAGATATCTAATGTAAGTTATTAATATTTTATGGATTATTATTCAAAATTACTGTATGTTTTTTTACTTTTGAGCTGACGAAAAGATATACAATGAAGATTACGATAAAAGATATTGATCAGTACGATGAATTAATCCATAACGAAAATACTCGTTTTGATGAGGTAACAACTTTTGATCGAAATGGTTTAGCACCCGTAAGCATTGAGAATAAAGTAGGTTTAATCAATCCTTTAGGTGAAGTAGTGATCCCTTTTGAATATGAGTCAATTGCGAATTCTACTGTAAATGCTTATAGTGTTTCAAAAGATGGGAAATGGGGCTTTATCACAAAAAATCATCACGTTTTAATTCCAATAGAATACGATTTAGTATCCGATTTTATTGAAAACTTCTGTGCTGTCAAATTGAATGGAAAATGGGGATTTATCGATTTGTTGAATCAAATCGTCATTCCATTGCAGTATGATGGGTGTACTGATTTTCGTGCAGGATATGCAGGGGTAGTTATGGATGAAAAATGGGGATTAATCAATACCTCAAATGAATTGATTATTGATTATCACTATGAATACCTTACACCAGTGGACGAAAATTTTATCACATTTGGTCAAGCGACCGATTTAAAAGTTGAACGTCCTGATATATTAGCATATTTTCCTTACATGTTATCCCAAGATAATTATTTGATGAATTTTGGTTTAATTACCAGCGATAATCAAATGATATTGGAGCCAATTTCTGAATTACCTATATTAGAGAGTTTCGAAGGAAATCCTGTAATCCGTAAAAATTATCAATTGGGCTATTTAAAAGGAATGAAAGAATTTGTTCCATTTGAACAATTTACGATTGATCCTTACGAAGAGAAGATCTTAAAACAAATCAATGTGATGAAATAAAGAAAAGGAGCGTTATGCTCCTTTTTTATATTGCATATGTTCATGATTTTCACTCATCAGTTGTTTTTCGCCCACGACTTTAAAACCTTTCGATTCATACAATTTTTTTGCTTTGGGATTGGTGAAATCGACGAGTAACCCTAAAGTCAATCCTTTTTTGTTCGCGAATTCTTCAATGATATAATCCAAAATACTATTTCCAAAACCTTTTCCTCTGAATTCTGGAAAAATAGCGATGGTATCGATGTAATATTCACCTGCTTCCGTTTCATCTTGTGGATGTATAACGCGATTATATTTGTTTTTTAAGAGATCTATTACCGGTTGACGTAATTCATCCAATTGCTCCCCATTGTAAATGGTAAAACTTCCAGCAATTTGATTTTCAAATTCTAGAATCCAACTGTTTTGATAACTGTATTGATTGTTTTCTTGAGCAATTAATTCACTTAAAAATTGTTTTGATTTTTCTTCATTTTGCTCACCGATAAAATCAAAAACAATATCTTTCATGGCAAAAAACATTAGATCGGCTATGGTTTTAGCCTCCTCACGGTTTGCTTTTCGTATCGTATATTCCATTTGTAAAATAAAAATGCCTTGAAAGAATTCAAGGCATTCGTTAAACGTTATTGAAATTAAAATTATTTAATTTTAGCTTTCTCTAAAGTATTATTAATTCCTTGTTTTGCATCTTCAGCTGCTTTATTCACACCTTCTTTCGCATCTTGTGCAGCCTCTTTTACATCTTCTTTTGCGTCTTTCGCAGCATTATTGATATCATTACCAACTTCTTTTGCTTTCGCATCAACAGCATTGGCAGCATTATTAACACCTTCTTTTACATTTTGAGCAGCATTTGAAACGGCAGCTTTAGCATTTTCCCAAGCTACATTTGCATCATCTAATGTTTTACGCGCTGCTTCTTCAGCTGCTTTATCTCCTCGAGCTATCGCTTCGTCTAAATCTTTTTGTGCTTGATCAACTTTAGCTTTAGCTTCAGCTTCAGTTAAAACAACACCGTCTGTTGAAGTCGTTTCAACAACAGCAACTGTATCGTTATCACCATCTGTTACTACAGTTTTATTTGTTTCTGTTTTACATGATACAAATGCTAAACCAGCTACTGCAGCTAATACAAATAATTTTTTCATAATTCTTTCGTTTTTTATTTAAGTTTTGAGTTGACATACAAACAACAATTAAACCATTTTAAAAATGATACTTTGTTTCGTATACTTAAACTTATAAAATAAATTGAATTATTTGCATAAAAAGTTAAAATTTAACATTTTAAAACCAAACTTCTGCAATACGATCATTTCCTGAGATGTCTTTATGGATTTCAGCATTTGAATAATTTTCAAGAAACATATGTTTTGTTTCTTCGCCGAGGTATTGATTGATTTCACAAAATAACTTTCCATTAGGTTTTAAATGGTTTAAGCCAATTTCAGAAACGCGACGGTAAAACAACAATGGATCGTCATTGGATACAAATAAAGCCAGATGGGGTTCATGATCCAATACATTTTGATGCATGTCGCTTTTTTCTAATTCACGGATGTATGGAGGATTAGATATAATCAAATCAAACGTTTGACCATAATCAAAGTCCTTTAACATGTCATGATGAATAAAATGAACGTTTGTGCCATGATAATCATTGTTGAATTTTGCCACCTCTAAGGCTTCTTCTGAAACATCTACTGCAAATATTTCTGCATTTGGAAATAATTTGGATAAGGTGATCGGGATACAACCTGTTCCGGTACCAAAATCAATTATTTTTAATGAAGCTTCTTTCGGGAATTTTTCAGTGATCAAATAAATTAATTCTTCAGTTTCGGGACGAGGAATTAATGTATGTTCATTGACTTTAAAGAAATAATCATAAAAGAAAGCATAACCCACCACTTGTTGAACAGGTTTTCCTTGTTTTAAGGCTTGTATATCGGCTTCAAGAAAGGGGGATTCAAATTCTTTTGTATCATCATTGAACCAAAATGAATCTAATATATTGAATCGTATTTCAACATAAAATCTAAAAATGGCTTGAATTTCGTCTTTATCATAAAGCGAAGCCAATTCAGTATATAATCGGTCTTGAATTCCTTTAATTGTCATTGAACAAAGATACATTTTAATGATGGAATTGCCTATTTATCGGAATTAGATTGTCATTTCAATAGGCTGACATTAATTTTTTTAAGCTTTCAAATAGTTTAGAAGCCATCAAAAAATCATAAATTTGCCGTTCCATGAAAAAAGATATCAGCAAATTAAATCCAAAGGAATATATACTGATTAAAGGAGCTAAGCTTCATAATCTTAAGAATATTGATTTAGCCATTCCTAAAAACAAATTAATTGTGATTACAGGGATGTCAGGATCCGGTAAATCGACTTTAGCATTTGATACACTTTATGCCGAAGGGCAAAGACGATATGTCGAAAGTTTATCTTCCTATGCACGTCAATTTTTAGGAAAATTAGATAAACCTCAAGTCGATTATATTCATGGAATTGCACCAGCAATCGCCATTCAACAAAAAGTGAATTCTACCAATCCGCGTTCAACAGTAGGAACTTCAACCGAAATTTATGATTATCTGAAATTATTATACGCGCGAATAGGAAAAACATACTCACCAATTTCGGGTGAACTGGTTCATAAAGACTCAGTAACCGATGTGATTGATTTTATGAAATCATACCCTGCTGAATCAAAGTTCATATTACGTGTTCCATTAAATATTCCTGAAGAGCGTACTTTTTCAGAGCATTTAGGAATTTTACAACAGCAAGGATTTACTCGTTTGTCGGTGGATGATAATCCCGTTAAAATCGAAGATTTGATTTCGTTTAACTTTGAACCTCAACCGGAAAATAAAGTTCATCTTGTGATCGATCGTATTTCGATTCCTGTGGATGCTGAAGATTCTTTTTATCATCGCTTAGCTGATTCCATAGAAACTGCATTTTTCGAAGGGAAAGGTGAAATTGAACTTCAAATTTTAGAGGAAAATATTAAAAAAGTTTTTTCAAATAAATTTGAAGCGGATGGAATGATTTTTAATGAACCTAATACTCACTTCTTCAGTTTTAATAACCCTTATGGTGCCTGTCCAACATGCGAGGGATATGGGAAGGTTATTGGAATTGATGAGGATTTGGTTGTTCCTAATAAAGCGCTTTCTGTTTATGAAGATGCAGTTGTCGCATGGAAAGGAGAGAAGATGAGCGAATGGAAAATGCATTTTATGAAATTTGCATCCAGCTTCGATTTTCCAATTCATAAGCCTTACTTTGAATTAACCGATGAGCAAAAAGATATTTTGTGGCGAGGTCAAGGAAAATGGGAAGGATTGGATGGTTTCTTTGCCATGGTAGAGCAAAATACCTATAAGATTCAATACCGTGTGATGTTGTCGCGTTACCGTGGGAAAACGACATGTCCAACGTGTAGAGGGAGACGATTACGTAAAGAAACAGATTATGTAAAAATTAATGATCGTTCAATTTCGCAATTGGTGGATTTACCTCTTAATGAGTTGAATGATTTTTTTCAATCAATTGTATTCTCAGATTTTGATCGTCAGGTCGCGAATCGTATTATTTATGAGATTGGTTCTCGTTTACAATTCTTATTGGATGTAGGTTTAGATTATTTAACCCTAAATCGTGCTTCTAATACTTTGTCGGGAGGAGAATCACAACGTATTAATTTAGCGACTTCATTGGGAAGTAGTTTAGTGGGGTCAATGTATATTTTGGATGAACCATCGATTGGTTTGCATTCAAAAGATACGGAGCGTTTTGTAACGATTTTACAGCGATTACGTGATTTAGGAAATACAGTAATTGTAGTAGAGCATGATGAAGATATCATGAAAGCTGCGGACTATATTATAGATATTGGTCCAGAAGCAGGTACTAATGGCGGACATGTTGTCTTTGAAGGTACTTATGAAGAATTATTGAAAGCGGATACGTTAACAGCAGGATATTTGAATGGAAAATTAGAAATTGAAGTTCCAAAGAAAAGAATTCAACCTCAAAATTATTTAAAAGTACTGGGTGCACGCGAAAATAATTTAAAAAACATTGATGTTAAGTTTCCTTTAAACATGCTTACGGTGATTACAGGAGTTTCGGGTTCAGGGAAATCTACACTGATGAAAGAAATTCTAACGCCTGCATTGGAGCGTCACTTCGAAATATTTGGAAATCGAATAGGGGAACATGATGGATTAATTGGTGATCTAGACCGATTGAAAGGCATCGAATTAATTGATCAAAATCCGATTGGTAAATCAACACGATCTAATCCTGTCACCTATGTGAAAGCATATGATGATATCCGTACGCTATTTGCTAATACAAAAGCAAGTAAGCTGAATGGCTTCCAGGCAAAACATTTCTCTTTTAATGTGGATGGAGGGCGTTGCGATACGTGTAAAGGTGATGGTACAATTACCATTGAAATGCAATTTATGGCTGATGTAGAATTAGTTTGTGAAGAATGTAATGGAGAACGATTCAAAAAGTCAGTATTGGAAGTGAAATATGAAGGTCTTTCCATTTCTGATGTATTGAACTTAACCATTGATGAGGCCATTGAATTCTTTGGTCAACATCAACAAAAAAAGATTGTGGATAAGATAAAACCTTTACAAGATGTTGGTCTAGGTTATGTAAAATTGGGACAATCATCAAGTACATTATCGGGTGGAGAAGCTCAGCGTGTAAAATTAGCTTACTTTTTAACGAAAGGGGAAACAACCGATAAAACGCTTTTTATTTTTGATGAGCCTTCAACAGGTTTGCATTTTCATGATATCCAAAAATTAATTAAAGCCTTACGAGCATTAATTGATTTAGGACATTCGGTATTTGTCATTGAACATAACATGGATATTATCAAAGTTGCCGATTGGGTCATTGATTTAGGTCCTGAAGGAGGTAAAAAAGGAGGTTACTTGGTGGCTGAGGGAACTCCAGAAGATGTAGCAAAAGTCGAAGAATCATTTACAGGTCAATTTTTAAAAGATAAATTATAAAATCGTCCAAAAAAAAAATCCCATGATATTCAAGCCATGGGATTTTTTTATAATAAGTATAAAAGATTATTCTTTAATTAATTTTTCCAATAAAGTGTTGATTTCGGCATCATTCCAATCTCTCGTTTTTGTTTCTTTTAAAACAATTTCACCTTTTTTATTTAAGATATATGTCGTTGGAAAAACATGAGGCATCATATTTACAGAGATTGGACTCGTCGGTTCGTAAACTGGCATGGTATATCCATTCTTTTGTAAAAACGCATTGAATGTTTTTGGTTTATCTTGTATAGCCACTAAGACAAATTTTACTTTCTGTCCTTTCGATTCGTACAATTTTTGGATACTTGGCATTTCTTCAACACATGGAGGACACCAACTTCCCCAAAAATTAATAAATACGACTTCTCCTGATTTTTTAAAATCAACTAAATTTGAATTACTTGCTCCGTTGTGTCCTAACAGATCAATATCGAAATCACTATCACTTAAATTTTCATCTCGTACTGCCACCAAATGATCTTCACCTTCAATCATATTTTTTATTGCTGTCCCAATGGGTGTAAACATGATTGCAATTAATCCTATTACAACAACAACAGCTAAAATGATTTGATTATTCTTTTTCATGGGTAAAAAATTCTTAAATCGTATAATTTAAAATCAATAGCAAAGATGAAAACAAAATTTAGATTCCACAAATATTAATGCACATCAATTGGATTGATGGTTTAATATCATGAAACTTCTAGAATTGGTTTTGGATAAAATATTTTTTCGATGCGTGTCCACAGTAAGTTTACTTAGATGCAACATTTCCGAAATTTCAATGCTGGTATGCCCTTTTTTAATCAATTCAAAAATTTCTTTTTCCCGTTTTGTTAGATTAAAACGATTCTCAGCATGTACATATTGATTGGACTGACGATCAAATATTTTAAAATCATCTTTTTCGCGTTGCTGATGATAGTCTATGAACTCATGAAAGACAATGGCGCGATTCATATGTCCCAGTTCATTGACTTCTAAGGCTTGATAGCTTTGTTTTAGACGTATATAATGGCCTTATGCTGTTTTTACACGATAGGTGTACGTCGTGACAAAACGATTTAATTCGCTAACGGATAATTTCGCTGTAAACTCAATAGCTTTTCGTTCGCATTCCATCACATATTTTACATCTTCAGGATGCAAAAATGTCATAATTTCGATAAAAGAGTAATCATCTTTCGTATAACCTAAAATTTTCTCGAAACTGTCATTCGTAAATAGGATTTCATTCGTTTCACAGTTATATATATAATAATAACTTGGATGAATAATCGGTTGATGATTTTCGGTTTTTTGTAAATTATTTGGATAATTTAACCAAAAATCCCAATCGGATTTTATTTTAGATGGGCTACTCATATTTGTGGTACTAAGTACAACAAATGTAAAGAAAAAGTAAATGAGTATTTTATAAATGGTTAAAAATATCTATGAATCGTTGTTTAGATTTTAAACAAAAAAAAGAGGAAATTAATCCTCTTCAGTTTGTATATCTGATTGATAGTCTTCAATTAATTCGATGATTTCTGATATAATATCTTGTCCATGATTTTCCAAATAAAAACGGTCTAAATCTTCGATAAAATCATCTTTAGAGTATTTGTCTGGATCTTTTTTGAAACGATTGGTAAATTCCATTGCTTTAGAAGGGCGTGGTCCAAAACGAAAGGCTTCTTCTCCTTCTGGGGTAACTCCAATGATCATCGGAACAGAATGAGAACCATCTGTATGATATTCTTCCATTAATTCTAAATTTTCATCACGTAAAATGATTTTACATTCAGCACCAATGGTTTCTGCAAGTCGATCTACAATGGGTACAATTTGTGCCGCATCTTCACACCAACCTTCAGAAATGATTAAAAATTTTAAATCTGCTTGATAGGATTTAGCCTTTTTCTCCATTCCGGGATTATATCGAAAATTCTTTCTGATTTCTCTACTTTGTTTTAAATTCATCGCATAAAGAGGAACTAACTCTTTTGGATCATCTAATTCAATTTGTGCTTCTAATTCATCCTCAATTCGTTCAAGATAATCTTCAAAATGATATCCGTTTTGGATGTATTTTAGTAATGACATAAAATTCCATTTATTTTCACAAAGATAGACTTTTATCCTTATTTACTTTATATGTTTTGTGACATATCATGTCGTTAAAAATCTTTAAATTCGCAAGTGTAAATGCCATTTTATGTATCGTAATCCACTGAAAAAAACTGTAGAGTATTTAAAAGGTTGTGGGCCAGAACGTGCCAAAACCTTACAGGCTGAATTGGGTATCTTTCGATATGAAGATTTACTGAATCATTTTCCATTTCGTTATATCGATCGCTCGAAATATTACACGATTCGAGAAATTCGTTCTACAGCAGCTGAGATTCAGCTGAAAGGACAAATGGTGGCGATGCAAGAAATAAAACAAGGGAAAGTGAATCGCTTGGTCGCCAAATTTCAAGATGGTACAGGTACAATTGAATTAATTTGGTTTAAAGTGACCAAATGGCAACGTGAAAAATTGCAAGGCGATTTATTCAAAGAATTGGTCGTTTATGGAAAATTGAACGAATTTAATGGGCATTATAGTATTGTTCATCCTGAAATCGATACAGTAGAAGATGCAAAGAAAATTCCACAAGGTTTATTTCCGGTATATTCAAGTACAGAAATGTTACAGAAAAAGGGAATTACCAATCGAATCCTACAAAAAATGGTCGCAGCTGTATTTGCAGAGCAGATTTCAATCCCAGAAAATATTCCGCAACATTTGATCGATCATTTTAAATTAATGTCGCGTGAACAAGCTTATAAAACAATTCACTTTCCTCAAAATTTAGATGATTTAAAACGTGCTGAAAATCGATTGAAATTTGAAGAATTTTTCTTTTTAAATTTAAGTGTGCTTTCTAAAAAAATCCAAAATAAAGCGAAGAATAGAGCATTTGCTTTTCCTAAAATTGGAGATTATTTTAACACTTTTTATAAAGAACGAATGCCTTTTGAACTTACTGGAGCTCAGAAGCGTGTGATAAAAGAAATTCGAAGTGATCTCAAGCATCCTGCTCAAATGAATCGTTTATTACAGGGAGACGTGGGGTCTGGAAAAACAATGGTTGCTTTATTAAGTATGCTTATTGCATTGGATAATGGATACCAAGCGGCATTAATTGCACCGACCGAAATTTTAGCTCAACAACATTATAACAGTATTGTAGAAATGTTAGGAGATATGAAGGTTGAAGTAGCCCTATTAACCGGATCAGTAACGAAGAAAAAACGTGAACCGATCTTGGAAAACTTAGCCAATGGAACTTTGCAAATTATTATCGGTACCCATGCGTTATTAGAAGATACTGTAGTTTTTAAAAATTTAGCTTTGTCCATCATCGATGAACAACATCGATTTGGCGTAGCTCAACGTGCCAAATTCTGGCGTAAAGCCCAATTACCCCCTCATATTTTAGTGATGACGGCTACACCTATTCCTCGTACATTATCGATGACCATGTACGGCGATTTGGATGTTTCGATAATCGATGAACTTCCTATAGGAAGAAAACCGATTAAAACCATTTCTAAGACAGATGCGCATCGCTTACAGTTGTTTAGTTTTATGCGTCAGGAAATTGAAAAGGGTAGACAAGTGTATATTGTCTATCCATTAATTGATGAATCGGAAAAACTTGATCTAAAAGATCTTATGGATGGTTTTGAAAGTATTTCAAGAGAATTTCCTCTCCCGAAATACGCAGTAGGAATTGTACATGGGAAACAGAAAGCCGCGGATAAAGAATATGAAATGCAACGATTTAAACGTGGAGAAACCCAAATTTTAGTTGCAACGACAGTTATTGAAGTCGGTGTTAACGTTCCAAATGCAAGTGTAATGGTTATTGAAAATGCTGAACGATTTGGTCTCTCTCAATTGCATCAGTTACGTGGACGAGTAGGACGTGGAGCTGAACAATCATATTGTATTCTGATGGTTGGAGGAAAATTAAATCCAATTTCACAACGAAGAATTGAAGCCATGTGTGAAACGAATGATGGGTTTAAATTGGCTGAAATTGATTTGGAATTAAGAGGTCCTGGTGATATGATGGGGACGCAACAAAGTGGCGTTTTAGATTTTAAAATTGCCGATTTAACCAAAGACAAAAAGATTTTACATGCCGCGAGAACATGCGTTGAGCATATTCTAAAAAGTGATCCTGAAATGAATTTACCTGTTCATCAATCCATGAAAAATTACTTTTTAGAAAATCTTAAAGAAAAGGTGGGTTGGAGCAATATTTCTTAAAATTAACACCGATTATAATATTTTGGCATAATATATGTTAATATAAAAGTGTAAAGCATAATGTTGAATAAATGGAAGGTTTAGATCTACTGAAATAAGCGTTTAATATATTTTAACATTTGTTTTTAATATTAACATTTATTTAATTAAAACTATTAATTATGATGAAGTATTTTAATACAATCGATGTAAAATCGTTACAGGGTGTTGAAGTGGAAGGGAATTCATTATGGATTTTTAATCACCACCAAAATTTAATGGTTCTAGCCAATAATCACAGCATTACATCAAAACCAAATATGATGTTTCAAAGAGCCAGATAAATTGTATATTATGAAGAATTTAAAGTGAAAGCGAAAAATAAATCAATTATTTTTCGCTTTTTTTATGATATGAAGTTTGATATAACTGACCTTTCTATGATCATTAATTTTTATAATGTTATCTAAATATTCGATTCCTATACATTTATAACTTTAAAGCCTTTAAAATCAACTATCATAAAAAAATATTATAATTCATAGATATTATAGATTTGATTTATATTTCTTCTGATTCTACATTTGTTCCAGAAAAAATAAATAATACATAAATCTATTAATATGATCAAAAGAAGTTTAGTATTAGGGTTAGCATTTTTATCTACAATTGGATTTGCTCAACAATTAACGACTAATACAGGAGCGCCAGTAGGGGACAACCAAAATTCTAAAACTATTGGAAACAATGGACAAGTTTTATTAGAAGATATTCATTTAATTGAAAAATTAGCTGCATTTGACCGTGAACGTATTCCAGAACGTGTTGTTCATGCACGTGGAGCTGGTGCTTTTGGAGAATTCGTCGCTTCTGCTGATTTTTCAGATGTTACCATGGCTGATTTCTTATCTCAAGCAGGTAAAAAAACACCTTTATTTGTACGTTTCTCTACAGTAACGCACCAACAAGGTTCTCCAGAAACTTATCGTGACCCTCGTGGATTCGCTGTAAAATTTTATACAGAACAAGGGAACTACGATTTAGTTGGAAACAACTTACCAGTTTTCTTTATTCGTGACGCGATTAAATTCCCAGATATGGTACACGCATTCAAACCATCTCCAATTACAAATGGAGCGTCTGATGCAAACCGTGTATTTGACTTCTTCTCTAATTTACCAGAGTCAACACACATGTTAACTTGGTTATTCTCTGATTACGGAATTCCAGCAAACTACCGCCAAATGGAAGGTAACGGGGTTCACGCTTACAAATGGGTAAATGCGAATGGAGAAGTAACTTACGTTAAATATAAATGGGTTCCTCAACAAGAGGTGAAGAACTTAACGCAAGAAGAAGCGGATAAAATCCAATCAACTGCAATCGAACACGCTACATTAGACTTACGTAACGAAATCGAAAAAGGAAATTTCCCAAAATGGGATTTATACGTTCAAATGTTAAAGCGTGAAGATTTTGATCAATTAGATTTTAACCCAGTGGATGTAACGAAAGTTTGGCCAGAATCTGTAGCGAAATTCGTGAAAGTTGGTACCATGACTTTAAATGAAAATCCAACGAACTACTTCCAACAAGTAGAGCAAGCTGCTTTCTCACCTGGTACATTAGTACCTGGAATCGAGGCATCTGAAGATAAATTATTACAAGGTCGTTTATTCTCTTACTTTGATACACAACGTCACCGTTTAACGGGGAACTTCCAACAAATTCCTGTAAACGCGCCTAAGAACAATGTGAAGACGTACAACCAAGATGGTTACATGTCTATCCTTGAGCAAAAAGGGGATGTAAACTATCAACCATCTACAAATTTACCAGAGGTAAAAGATAACGCTAAATTCAAATATTCTAAATCAGTTTTCCCAGCAGGAACAACAACTGCTCAAGCGACTATTGATAAAGAAAACAATTTTAAACAAGCGGGAGATTTATATAAATCATTCTCTAAGAAAGATCAAGATAATTTAATCAAGAACTTATCAGGCGCTTTAAATTCAGTTCAGAATAAAGTAATCGTTCACAAAATGATTGCTCACTTCTACCAAGCAAATACAGCGTATGGAACTCGTTTAATGAAGGCGACTAATACTTCTATGAACGATGTAAAACAATACTTACCAAAATAATTTCAAGTGGATTGGAGTCGATTGAGTTCGGCTCCATGACTTTCAACAAAATCAAATCATCATGAAAAAAATATTCTTATCATTAGCTTTCGCATTAACTTTTAACTTTGTTAATGCACAAGATTTATTCGCTGCAGCAAGAGCAAATAACGTTACTGAAATAGAACAATTGATTCAAAATGGTCAAGATATTAACCAAGCTAATAATAGAGGATTTACACCTTTGATTTTAGCCGTTTATAACAATAATAAAGAGGCTGTAAAATTATTATTAGAGAAAGGGGCAAATCCCAATGTACAAGATCAATCCGGAAATAATGCATTGATGGGGGCAGCATTTAGGGGTTATCCAGAAATGGCTAAATTGTTAATTGAACATAAAGCAGATGTTAATCAAGTCAATTTCAATGGTGCATCATCTTTAATTTTTGCTGTAACTTTTGGTCAAAATGAAATTGCGAAAATGATTATTGAAGCTGGTGCTGATTTATTTATCAAAGATAATAGTGGTAAAACTGCTAAAGATCACGCTATCCTACAAGAGAATAACGAAATTTTAAAATTCTTAAAATAACTGAAGGTGGATAATTAATTCACCTTTTTTATTGCGCAATAAACACTGGAATATTTACTTCGTGTCTTAATTTGTTAATTGTTTCACCAAAAACAAAATCTTTTACGCCTTTATGGCCATGTGATCCTACAATCAATAGATCGGCATCGTGTTTTTTACAAATCATTGTAATTTTCTCTATTCGATTATTAAAGGCAAGCTCTACATCTGTTGGATGATGAATAGAGTTGAAATAGTCAGCATATTTTAATAACCGTTCCATATCAGATTTAGCTTCTGCGTCATTGGTTTCTTCTCCTGTATATTTAACTTGTGCATTTTCTACAACATGTACTAATACTAATTTAGTTTGTTCCTTAGAAAGTTGTTTAGCGTATTTAAGAACTTTATAATCAGAAGTAGAAAAATCTAAAGCAACGACGATTGTTTTAAACAGAATTGGTTCAGCCGATAATTTTTCGATATTTAATGCAGAATCATGAATATGATGATGGTTGAATTGTTTTTTACTGACTAAAGGATAGATGATTGTTATAGCTAAAAGGGCTAAAAGTGCAGCTGAAATTGAAATCAACAAAATAGTTATCCAAATAGAATTTAAATCAGTAATCCAATTCGACACTTCATCGTAGACCAATTTAATATTTAAGATAGAGATTATTATTGCAATTAACCAACTGCTGATTTGCAGTAAGGGTTTGATTGCGAATTCACCCATTTTCTCTTTATCACTCACAAAATGTATCAAAGGAATTACCGCAAATGCTAATTGCATACTTAATAAAACTTGAGAAAAGATTAATAATTCCCCTACCTTACTTTCCCCAGCAATTAATATGACTAAAACTGCAGGTAGAATAGCAATGCAACGTGTAAGTATGCGTCTTAGTGTAGGATTAATTCGTAAGTGTAAATAACCTTCCATCACAATTTGCCCAGCAAGTGTTCCAGTAACCGTAGAACTTTGTCCAGCTAAAATTAAAGCAATTGCAAATAGTTTTGACGCCCAAGCTGTACCTAGCATTGTTCCTAATAAATTATATGCATCTTCTAATTCTGCTACATCATTCATTCCGTTTTGATGAAAAACTGTAGCCGCTAAAATCAGAATAGCTGCATTAACTAAAAATGCTAAATTCAATGCTATTGCACTATCCCAAAAATTATATTTTAAAGCTTTGAATATAGATTTTTTGTCTCGTTTAATCTTTCTTGTTTGTACAAGAGCCGAATGCAAGTAGAGATTATGAGGCATTACAGTAGCTCCAATAATACCTATACTAATATATAAAGCAGTTTCATTTGGTAATGATGGAATAAAACCTTTGGCCACTTCATTAAAATTAGGTTGAGCAATAAACATTTCGGTTAAAAAACATAAACCAATTAATGTAATTAATCCGATAATAAATAATTCCATTTTGCGCATCCCTAATTTTTGCAGGTATAGCAATAAAAAAGTATCTAAGAAACTTATAGTCACCCCATAAATTAAATCTAAACCAAATAGTAATTTTAATCCGATAGCCATTCCTAATACTTCAGCTAAATCACAGGCAGCAATAGCTATTTCGGCCAATCCATATAAAAAATAATTTACCCATTTAGGGTATGTTTCTCGATTACATTGAGCTAAATCTTTTCCTCTTACAATTCCCAATCGTGTACATAGACTTTGCAAAATCAAAGCCATAACATTACTCATTAACAAAACCCAAAGTAATGCATATCCAAATTGGCTTCCGCCTGCTAAATCTGTTGCCCAGTTACCAGGATCCATATAACCAACACTTATTAAATATGCAGGACCAAAGAAACCAAGTATTCTTTTGATAGTTGATTTCTTTTTTGTTAAGTCAACGCTTTCGTGTACGTCATCTAAAGATTTAGATTGTTGGGACATATAAAAATGTTTTTAAATAACAAATTTATACAACTATATATGGAAATAAACATTAATTATCAGAAATTTTAATAGAAGTTAAATTAATGGAGGTTTGATAAAAATCAATAAATCAATTAGTTATTTTTTAGACTGATTTTTAATTAATCAATTCGATAAATAATAGACATTTCGATTGTTGATTTTTTTGAGAATACGTATATTTAGCTAAAGAAATATAATTTTCAAGAGAAAATATTTAATCGAACTAACATCTAACTTATGGCTACTCCATTTGTGATTACTCAAGAGCAACTTGAGCAAGAGAATATTGAGATTACAAGACGTTACAAAGAGATGTTGAAAAACACCTATGTAAGTTTGTCTGATGAAGATAAAAAGTTAATCCGTAAAGCGTTTGATTTAGCTGTTGAAGCACATAAAGATCAACGTCGTAAAACGGGAGAACCCTATATATATCACCCAATTGCGGTAGCGCAAATCGTTTCTGATGAAATTGGTTTGGGGGCTACATCAATTGCTGCTGCCTTGATGCATGATGTTGTAGAAGATACAGAATATACTTTAGATGACATCGAAAAGTTATTCGGTAAAAAAATTGCTAAAATCATCGATGGTTTAACGAAGATTTCCGTTTTAAATAAACAAGATGTTTCGATTCAATCGGAGAATTATAAAAAGTTATTGTTAACCTTATCAGAAGATGTTCGTGTTATTTTAATTAAGATTGCCGATCGTCTTCATAATATGCGTACGCTTGAAAGTATGCGTGAGGATAAACAACTAAAAATTGCCTCAGAGACCATTTTTATATATGCGCCATTAGCTCATCGAATGGGATTGTATAACATCAAATCTGAGTTAGAAGATTTAAGTTTAAAATACACTAAACCCGAAGATTATTATGGTATTGAGCGCAAATTGACGGAAACGAAACAAGAACGTGAAAAATACATTAATGATTTTATTTCAGCCTTAAAGGAGAAATTAGATGAGGAAGGTTTAGAATTTGAAATTAAAGGACGTTCTAAATCGATTAATTCGATTTATCGTAAAATGGTAAATCAAGGAATTCCCTTTGAAGACGTCTACGATTTATTTGCTATTCGGATCATTTATCGTTCAGATCGTAAAAATGAAAAATTTTTAGCATGGAAAATCTATTCCATGGTTACCGATTTGTACATTCCTAATCCCAAACGAATGCGTGATTGGATTACACAACCCAAAACTACTGGTTATGAATCTTTACATGTAACTGTGATGGGCCCACAAGCGCGTTGGATTGAAGTTCAAATTCGTTCGGAACGTATGGATGAGGTTGCTGAGATGGGGATTGCTGCCCATTATAAATACAAAGAAAATTATAGTGAAGAAGATACCAAGGTAGACGAATGGATTCACCAAGTGCGAGAGATGCTTGAGCAAGAGGATACGAAAGATGCCATCGAGTTTATGGATAATTTTAAGTTCAACTTGTATTCGAAAGAAATTTATGTCTTTACGCCTAAAGGTGATTTACATTCCCTTCCAAAAGGAGCGAGTTCATTGGATTTTGCTTATTCCATCCATTCCAATGTTGGAGATCGATGTTTAGGTGCAAAAGTCAATGGAAAATTATCTCCTTTATCCTATAAGCTCCAATCAGGAGATCAAGTGGAAATTATTACATCTTCGCAACAGAAACCAAAATTAGAATGGTTGGATTATGCCATTACATCTAAAGCACGTAGTAAAATTAAAGCGTCTTTAAATTCAGATAAGCGTCGTGTAGCGGAAGATGGAAAAGAAGTATTGATCCGTAAGTTACGTCATTTAAAAGTTGATTTTTCAGAACAAACAGTCAATCAGTTGCAACAATTTTTCAAATTAAGTTCAAGTTTGGATTTATTTTACAATGTTGCGATGGGAATCATCGATAACAACGAGTTACGACGCTTTGCCGATAAAAACACTGGTTTTACAGGGTTATTTAATCGTTTAAGAAAAACAACGTTCACTTCGTCGCCAAAACCGAGAGCTGAACAGCCCGTAGTCGATAAATCAAAGCTAGATAGTTTAGTTTTTGGTAATGATGAAGAAAAGTTAGATTATGAGATTGCATCTTGTTGTAATCCTATACCAGGCGATAAAGTGTTTGGATTTATCACCGTATCGAAAGGGATTAAAGTACATAAAGTGGATTGCCCAAATTCAGTTTCTTTACAAGCCAATTATGCTTACCGAATCATTAAGGCCAAATGGATTGATTCGACGATTCAAGAATTTAAAGCCCTTGTGGAATTAGAAGGAATTGATCGTCCTGGGATGGTTTCTGATATTACCTTGGTCGTTTCTAAGAACAACTCTTTAAATATGCATAGCATCAATCTTTCAGAAGAAGATGGAATTTTCAATGGTAAAATCACCCTTTCTGTCAAAAATAAATCGCAGTTAGAAGATGTTATGAAAGAATTGGAACGAATAGATGGTATTCAAACGGTAAAAAGAACCTATAAAAATTAAGAAATGAAATCCTTCTCAGTCGTTTTATTTTTGATTTGTAACTTACAAGTTTTTGCTCAAAATCCCTTAAAAAAAGAGATTAAAAACGAATCATTGTTACAACAATCAAATCAAATTAAAAAAGTTAATCCACCTACATTTATGGTTGATGGTGTTCTTAAAGATTTGAAGGATACCGTGAAAATTACATTCGATTTAATTAAAACAATAGAAATTGTAAAAACAGATCCAAACTACCCAAATGGATTGGTAAAAATTACAATGAAAAAAGAATGAAAAAAGTCCAATGAATGCGTTGGACTTTTTTGTTGAGACAAGTAATAAAGGCACAAAGTTACAGAAATCTTTTAGAATAAATCGTATGATTTTCGTTAAGAAATAAGGCAAATCCGTATTAATTTTACACCCCGAAAACAAACAACACACAATGAACTCAAAGAACTACAATCCCATCGAAGAAGTATTAGAAAAAGTAAAAGCGAAAGGAGGCTGGGTAAATGCTCACTCTCATTTAGATCGTGCTTATTCTTTAACTTCTGATACATTTGCTTTATCCAATTCATTTTTAAAAGAAAAATGGCATTTAGTAGATGACATGAAACGTAAATCGTCAGTAGATGATATTTATTTCCGTATGGAGAAAGCGATTACTTACATGTTAGAGCAAGGGGCACAAGCCATTGGATCATTCATTGATTGTGATGAAGTTATCGAAGATCGTTCTATTCAAGCGGCACAACGTTTAAAAGAGAATTACGGAAAAGACATTGAGATTCGTTTCGCGAACCAAGTTTTAAAAGGAGTAATTGATCCTAAAGCACGTCAGTGGTTTGATTTATCAGCGGATTTTGTGGACATCATTGGAGGTTTGCCTGCGAAAGATTTTGGTCGTGAAGATGAGCATTTGGATATTTTATTATCAACTGCAAAAGCTAAAAATAAGTTGGTTCATGTACATGTGGATCAATTCAATACAGATGAAGAGAAAGAGACCGAACAATTGGCTCGTAAAACCATCGAACACGGGATGCAAGGAAAAGTATCTGCAGTACACTCTATTTCTGTAGCTGCACATCCAAGAAAATACCGTTATGAATTATACGAGTTGATCAAACAAGCAGATATGCATATCATTTCTTGTCCAACTGCTTGGATCGATCACAACCGTACAGAACGTTTAGCGCCATCTCACAATTCAGTAACACCAGTAGATGAAATGATTCCAAGAGGAATTAACGTCGCTTTTGGTACAGATAACATTAACGATATCTATAAACCATTCTCTGATGGGCATTTACTGACAGAATTACGAGTGATGTTAGAATCTTGTCATTTCTATGATGTAGATAAATTGGCAGAAATTGCAACGGATAATGGATTAAAAGCCTTAGGAATTCAAAAATAAAATGTATATTTATACAGAAATTTAATAATCTCGCTTTATGCGGGATTTTTTTTGGAAAATCTTAAAATTACTACATGATGAAATTAAATGTTAAAAATGAATCGTCTAAATTAAAATCAGTTGTTCTTGGTCGAGCAGAATCGAATGGTCCGGTACCAACTTTAGAGGAAACATTTGATGCGAAATCCTATGAATCAGTATTGAATAATGATTTTCCGAAGGATGAAGATTTAATTCGCGAAATGGCTGAATTTGAACAGGTACTTAAAAAATACGATGTTGAAGTATTACGTCCAAGTTTAATTGAAAATTGCAATCAAGTTTTTTCAAGAGATGTGGGATTTGTTATTGATGATGAATTTTTTGTCTCGAATATTATTCCGGATCGTGAGCCTGAAGTAGCAGCCTATCAACATATCAAAGAGAAATTTGCAGGCAATAAAATTACATATTTACCAGAACACATTTATGTTGAAGGGGGCGATGTTATTCTTTATAATGATTATATCTTTGTAGGAACGTACAATCAACCGGATTTTAAAAATTTTAAAACTGGTCGTACGAATATAGAATTTGTTGATTTTATTCGTCATAAATTTCCAAATAAAAAGGTATTGAATTTTGATTTGAAAAAACACGATACCAATCCTTATGAAGGAATTTTACATTTAGATTGTACATTTCAACCTGTAGGAATTGATAAAGCCATTATTTATAAAGATGGTTTTTTGTTTGAAAAGGATTATCAGCAATTGGTAGATATTTTTGGTAAAGAAAATTTATTTGAAGTAACTAAAGAAGAAATGTATTGGATGAGTCCAAATGTATTTTCAATTTCTCCTGATGTGGTGGTAATTGAAAAGAATTTTGTACGTTTAGCCGAACATTTGGAAAATAGATGGGGGATACATGTAGAGCCAATAAATTACCGAAATATTTCTAAGATGGGTGGTTTATTAAGATGTTCTACTATGCCTTTAATTAGAGAATAACATGAAAAGAAAACAATATACAAATACCATTTTAATGGTTGAGCCTGTGAATTTTAACTATAATCCACAGACTGCTGTAAATAATTATTTTCAACAAGAAGCGAACGAAGAAGCAGATGCTATTCAGCAAGAAGCTTTAACCGAATTTAGAACGATGGTTTCTACTTTGCGTTCGAAAGGAATACAAGTGCTTACAATTCAGGATACTCCAATTCCACATACGCCTGATTCAATTTTTCCGAATAACTGGATTTCTTTCCATGAAGACGGAACTGTTGTTTTATATCCTATGTATGCGGAGAATAGAAGACAAGAACGCAGAGAGGAGGATGTTTTATCATTTTTAGAGGAAAAGGGATTTAACATAACGGATGTTTTAGATTTTACAACTGCTGAAGAAGAAGACATTTTTCTTGAGGGAACAGGAAGTATAATTCTGGATCGTGAAAATGATATCGCTTATGCAGCAATCTCTCAACGTACTGATGAAGAATTGTTTATAGAATTTTGTGAGGAATTAGAATATACTCCAGTTATTTTTACGGCTAATCAAACGGTAAATGGTGAACGATTACCCATTTATCATACCAACGTTATGATGTGTATTGCGGATCAATATGCCATTATTTGTTTAAGTACGATTGATGATAAAAAGGAACGTAAAAATGTAGTCGAAAATTTAAAAGATTACGGCAAAGAAATTATTGCAATCAGTGAAGAGCAAATGCATCAATTTGCTGGGAATATGTTGCAAGTAGGAGGGATGGGGCAATCGTATTTAGTGATGTCGCAAACAGCTTATGATTCTTTAACTGAAGATCAAAAATCTGCAATTGAAAAATATAATCCTATTTTACCTGTAAAAATAGATACAATTGAAAAATTAGGAGGGGGATCTGCACGTTGTATGATGGCAGAAGTATTCTTACCAAAAATATAAATCGAATTTTAGAAAAAAAAGCGTTCAATCATTGAACGCTTTTTTTATTATTTGTAATTCTGCTTATACTTATTGTATTGTTGTAACGAATCTTTATATTGTTTTTCTAACATTTGGTATAAATCAGGTTGATTCTGTAAAATCCCTTTATACTTTAAACGTTCTTTTTGAAAATAGGCCACTTGTTTTGTAATGACTTTACGATAAGCATCTTTGTCTTTACTTTTTCTACGGTTTAATTCTTCAACATCCTTTCTTGCTTTTCTGGCATATAATTCTTGTAAGTTCCACACGAATTGATATTCTTTTAATAATTCATCGTGTTTAATTGACATCCAAGAGTGCGAAGGATCCATGCGATTGTAAATTTTGTAAACCGGAAGTTTGCCCGTCTCTTCAGTTATTGTCCAAGAAATTTTTGAAGCAAATTCGCCTTCTGGAGATTTTGTAACTTTTCCTTTTCCTTTAAAATCGTTAAAAGTTAATTTCTTTTCAGACCAATCAATCATTGGTTGTTCTTTCGTTTGCTGTGCATCAACTGTTATGGGTTGAATGATACTGAAAAATAATGTTGCTAAAGTGATAATCATAATTTAATGTCAAGTATAGTTGTATAACTCATATTCTAACGATTTATTATCTATTGAATTAAAACACTTCCGTTAATAAATCTAAGCGCATCCCGTGTGAGCCTTTGATTAAAACATTGTCTGAATATTCAAAATTGGATTTAACATAATCTTCAAAATCTTTACGGTTTTCGAACTTTTTAATTCGATCTGATGTAACCGTTGTTTTCATAAAATGTTGACCTAATAAATAGATCTGATCAAATCCATAGTTAATTGCTTGATTTGCAATATTATTATGTTCATCTTCAGAAGATGCTCCTAATTCAAACATATCTCCAAGGATTACCGTTTTACTGCCTTCGAACGTTGAAAAATTCTTTAATGAGGCTTCCATACTCGATGGATTTGCATTATAAGCATCCATTACAATTTTGTAATGTTCTCTTTCGATGATTTGTGAGCGATGATTTGTTGGCGTATAATTTTCAATTCCTTTTTTAATTTGATCCAAAGTCAAATCAAAATGTTGGCCCATTGCAATAGCACAAGAAATATTACTAAAATTATAAGAACCTGTAAGATTGGTTTGAATTCGAATTCCATTTACTTCAACCGCTAGATAATCGGATTGTTCTTGAATAGGAGTAATGATGTATTGTCCCGAGTGGATGCCAAAAGTAATACGATTAAAATCTTCCGTTTTTTCAACTTGAATTTTATCTTCAAGATTGACAAAAGCGGTTTTATTTTTCGTTCTTAAAAAGTCATACAACTCTGATTTTCCTTTAATTACGCCTTCAATACCGCCGAATCCTTCTAAGTGTGCCTTCCCAAAATTGGTAATATAACCATAGTCTGGTCGTGAAATTGTACACAATAATTCAATTTCTTTTTGGTGATTCGCACCCATTTCAATGACAGCAATTTCAGTATCAGAAGGAATAGAAAGAATAGTTAATGGTACACCAATATGATTGTTTAAATTTCCAAATGTATAATGAACCTTATATTTTTCTTGTAGCGTAGCGGCAATTAATTCTTTCGTTGTCGTTTTTCCGTTTGAACCAGTTAATCCAATGAATGGGATTTTCAAATAATTACGATAGGCACGTGCTACATCTTGTAAAGCAGTAAGACCATCGTTTACATAAAAAATATTTTTTGAGGCATCTTCATATTCTTTTTCATCTACAATGGCAGCAATCGCACCTTCCTTAATTGCTTGATTAGCAAATTGATTTCCATTAAAATTTGCTCCTTTTAATGCGAAGAAGATTGAGTTTTTTTCGATTTTTCTAGTATCAGTAGTTACCTTTTTGTATTTTAAAAATAACTCGAAAATAGATTGTGTGTTCATGAACTAAAGGTATAAAAAAACTCGGTTCAATGAACCGAGTTTTTAGAAAATATTGCTTGAGATTATACACCTCTTCTTTTACGTTTTGACTCTTTTGTACCTTTGAAGTCTTGAGCAACACGGAATCCAATCCATGATGTAGCTTCAGCTTGGTGCATATAACGTCTTTGACCTGGATCTACCCAATAAATTGGATCTCTCCATGATCCTCCTTTTACAACACGAACCTCATCTGATAATTCAGTTGTTCTTTGAGAACCATCTTTTTCTAAGACTACTTTTCCGTTAGCGTCTACAACAAAACGACGAACTGGAGAGTTGTACATATCATCAGTAGATTTTTCTTCACTATTCGTTAAGATTAAAGAAGAAGAAGAATCACCATCACGGAAGTTACTATAATCTTTTACCACTTCTTTTTTGTAAGAACCTGGTAAACCTTTGTAAACTAAACGACCATTATTTAATGTATCGTATTCCATGTTTGTTGCATCATATTTAACAAAACCTCCGTTACCATTATCAATTGTTGATTTGTAGTTATTTCCACGGAAGTAGTTGAAATCGTTTGCTTCATCATCGATGATAGGGCGGTAGATATCAGCTGTCCATTCGGCAACATTACCTAACATACCATAAACTCCGTAATCGTTTGAAGCAAATTTCTTCACATCATTAGTGATTGCAGATCCATCATTTCCGAAACCTCCAATACCAGAATAATCTCCACGACCTTGTTTAAAGTTGTCTAAATATTGACCACGGTTTTTACCTTTTTCTGTACGGAAACTGTTTTGATTAACTTCTTTTCCTTTGTTTTGGTTGAACTCACGGTTTCCAGCTAAACCTAATGCTGCATATTCCCATTCAGCCTCAGTAGGTAAACGGAATTCTTGAACATCATTAGAACGTGTTAAACGGTTAGCATTTTGAATACGTGTGTTAGTCGATTTAATTTGATACGTCTTTAATAATTTTGTCGAATCAATCGCTTCACTTACGTTTGAATCATTCTTTTTATACTGTTCAGTATTGAATGTTTTCTCTCCGTAGTTATATTCTTCGTTTGAATAATAGTCTTTTGCTAAGATACCTTTATCCATTAACGCTTTCTCATTGGCACGGTCTGTTAACCAATCACAGTAGTTAACTGCTTGTAACCATGTGATTCCAACCACTGGATAATAGCTAAACTCTTGTGAAAACATGTAACTTTCTGTAGAGAAGTTATCACGTGATAATGAGTTGTTAAAGATTGATTCATCAGGCAACGCACTGTTGTAGATATCTTTGTATAATTCCTCTTCCGGTGGGAAAACTACTTTTAACCAAGTTAAGTATTCACGATATTCGTAGTTTGTTACCTCTGTTTCACCGATGAAGAAGGAATTAACTTGCATACGTACTGGAGAGTTATTCCAATCACGCATTACATCATCCTTAGTAAGTCCCATTGTGAAAGATCCTCCCTCAATGTAAACCATACCAGGCCATCCTTTAATATTTTTTTGTTGTTTCCCGGAAAAAAACCATCCTTTGCTATCATTTGGTTTCCAACCTGTACGGCTTGTGAAATTTTTTGTTCCACCACCTTTTTTCTTTCCACCACTTGATGCACAACTCACAAAAGTTAAAGAAGCTGCAGCAAGTACTAAAGAAAAAATACGTCCTTTATTCATTTTCATAGAATACTTATGGTTTTCAAATATTAAATTTATTGCAAATAAAAGCATTTAACAGCAATTTAACAAAGCTGTTTGCTACATTTATTTAACTCAAACGAAATATTTAATTTTTTATTTTATAAATCTAAAAATATATTTGTTCAATATACGTTTTCTTACAATGAAGAGATACTTTGTATTAGCACTTACACTGTTAAATTATGGTCATTTATTTTCTCAAAGTTATAAAATTAATTGGGAAAAAAATCAAGAATACTCATTAACGAATGGACAAAAAATTGAAGTTCCATTTTTTAATAATTCAGCTCATTATGCTTTAAATGAGTATTATATGCCGAATTATACCATTATTTTTAATGAAGCGTATAATCAAGTCTCAATTGAGAATGTGCAAACTTCTCCATTATCGGCTCAAGAATTAATCACTTTTAGAGGGTATGAATTAGTGAGCGAAAAAATTAATTTTTCAAGTTCCATTTTTTTTGAAAAAAATCTTAAAAAAACATTCATAAATGTTTTTCCATTTGTTAAAAAAGGGGGAGTTATCCATCGAATAGATGCGTTTTCTGTCGTTAAAAACAATATAGATTTAAGATCAAATCAAAATCGTCAAATTTTTGATGATTCACGTCAAAGTGTTTTAGCGAATGGAAACTGGTATAAAATTAAGGTTGATAAATCAGGTGTCTTTAAATTGGACAAACGTTTTTTTACGACCCATGGAATTCCAACAACAGGATATCATTTATCGACATTAAAGATATATGGTAATGGAAATGGTCGTTTGCATGAAAATTTAACTGAGTTTAGATATGGTGCTTTACAAGAAACTCCTATCGAATTTGTAGGAAGTGAAGATAATTCATTTGATGAAGGAGATTATATTGCATTTTATGCAAAAGGCCCTCATCAATGGTATCGACAAGCCAATTCAACTTTAGCGGATGTATTTTTACGTTTTAATACGTATGATGACTATTCTTATTATTATATCACATTTGATGGGAATGCGGGAAAACGTATTGCCGAAAGTACAACTTCAGGAGATGTAAGACGTAGCTTTACTACATTTGATGCTTATCAATTTCACCAAAAAGATTCTTTAAATATCAATCAAGTGGGGCGTCAATGGGTTGGTGAAATGCTGAATGGAAGTAATTCTTTTCGTAAGAACTTTAAAGCCAATCAAGCGGTTGTAAATGAAGCGGCTTTTTTAAATTATTCCATCGTTGGTAAGAATGCTCAAAATACAGTGGCTAATATTACCATTAATGGTGCAAATCCAAATTCGATTAATTTCTCTACTGGTACATTCAATCGTTCGAACAGGGCAAATTCAATTTCCAGTAAATGGTAATGAATTTAACGTTGATGTTTCATATACCAATTCATCAAATCCTGCGGGATTAGCGTTTATTGATTATTTCGAATTAAAATATAAAGATCAACTTCACTATTTGAATCAACAATTTGAATTTCGACAATTGACGAATCTAAATGATGGTGCAGTATACGGATTTAATTTTACGAATGATACAGGTGTAAAAGTGTGGGATGTCTCTGATATTTCTTCGATCAACGCATTATCAAAAACTCAAAACACCTATAAATATCAATCCAACGCTACAAACTTTTTCAATGAATTTGTGGCTTTTAAACCAGAGCATCTTTATGATGATGTGGCTTATGTGGGGCGTGTAAATAATCAGAATATAAGAAATTTAGAAAATGTTACTTTAGCCATCATTACACATCCGAGTTTAAAGGAACAAGCATTACGTTTGGCTCGATTTAGAGAAGAATACAATGGTATTAAAGCAGCAGTTGTAACAACTGATGAAGTGTATAATGATTTTTCGTCGGGAAGTAAAGATCCTATTGCGATTCGTGATTTTCTCAAACATTTAAAGGATAACGGAAATCCTTTAGAATATGCGATTTTATTCGGAGCAACGACCTATGATCCGAAAGACCGTGTACAAGGGAATATTAATTTAGTTCCATCCTTTTACAATTTAAATTCAGAATCTTTAGAAAATTCAAGTACTTCGGATGATTATTTCACGATGATAGGTGACGGAGTAGTTTTTGCGGGGAATGCGGGGAATGGAAGCTATGATTACAATGCCAATAATTTGCAACTAGCCATTGGTCGTATCCCTTCTACAAATCTTTCGGAAGCTAAAACCATGGTGGATAAAATTATTTCCTATTATCAAAAGATTCCTAATAAAGGAAATTCTTATGGTGATTGGCGTACTAAAATTGTTGCCATTTCAGATGATCCAGAATATGCATCCATAGAAATTAATACACCAAAGTTTGATCGCGACATTAATACTGTTTTTGATCAAGAACGAAATAAGTTTTATGCAGTTAATAAGTTATTTATTGATGCCTATCAACCAGAACAAACTTCAGCTGGTCTGCGTTATCCCGTCATTAATCAAACGATAACCAATAACCTGGAGTTAGGGACTAATTTTATGATGTATTACGGTCACGGAGGTCCACGATCTTGGGCGCAGGAACGTATTATTACTGGAGAAGAATTGGCCAATCTGACGAATTTTACGAATACCTATTCTCGTGTACCTATTGTAGCAACCATAACTTGTGATTTTACGGTTTGGGATTTGCCTCAATATGATTCTGCAGGAGAAATGATGTTAAAAAATGCCAATGGTGGAGCATTATCTATGCTAACAACGAATCGTCCGATTGGAACCATCTATGGATCAGCTTTCAACTCCTATTTATTGAATGAATTATTTCGTGAAAATAATCACCAAAATATTTCAACCGGTAAAGCATTAATGGAGGCGAAGAAAAATTATAATGTGACATCCTTAGATCACAGTAAGGTCAATTTATTAGGAGATCCAATGGTTGCCGTTTCGCGTCCAAAACAAGATGTTCAGATTACTCGATTCAAAGTCAATGGTGAAGAAGTTGATTTCAATTCTCATCAAATTAAAGCGTTAGATTTCATCGAAATTGAGGGTGAAGTTTTAAAACCAAATGCTCAATTGGATGAAACTTTTACAGGAAATATTCAAAATATTTTATACGAAAAGCCTGTTACAAAACCTCTACGCAATAACAAAGGTTTTGCGAATTTTACACCTTATTCTTTTACGGAAGAATTTAAAACCATATACAAAGGGACATCTAAAGTAACCGATGGGAAGTTTACCATTAAATATTATGTACCGAAAGATATCAATTATGAATTAGGCGATCGTAAATTGGTGCTTTATGCTTATAGTGAACAATCTGATGCTGTGATGCATACCAAAGTAAAAGTAGGTGGCTTGAATGAAAATGGTTTGAATGATAATGAGGTACCACAAGGAAAACTTTACATGAATAATCTAAATTTCGCCAATGGTGGTATTACAGATCGTGATCCATATTTGATTGGGTGTTTAACAGATAATACAGGAATTAATGCTACTGGAGCTAGTATTGGGCATGATATCGTAGCGACATTGGATGGTAAAATTCAGGAAGCTTATGTGTTGAATGAATATTTTGAGTCAGGTGACAGTAATCCATGTGTCAATAAATATTATGACGATTACCAAAAAGGCCAAGTAATTTATCAATTAAAAAACCTTGAATTAGGTCAGCATCAAATAGAGATGAAATTCTGGGATATTAATAATAATTCGAATACCGCAACATTAGATTTTGTTGTTCTAGAAAATGGATCGAATGAGATACGCATTGATAAATTATTAAATTGGCCAAATCCATTTACACACAATACGTTCTTCCATTTTGAGCATAATTGTGATACTGAATTGGATGTCATGGTTCAAATTTTTACCGTATCGGGTCGATTGGTAAAAACAATACGTCAAACAGTTTCAGCAGAACCATTTCGTGAAGGTTACCGAACAGGTAAATATGCCATAGAATGGGATGGTTTAGACGATTTTGGAGACAAAATTGGAAAAGGAACCTATTTGTATAAAGTGAATGTAAAAGGAGTGAACTCAGAATTATGTAAAGGGAATGCGACAGCTATTGAACGCCTTGTGATTTTAAAATAAATGATTTTATGAAGGTTAACAATAATAAAAATAAAATCACGTTACAAATATGATGTACAGATGTACTCATAACCAATGAAATACTAACCTAAATTATAGTTTTGTTAAAAAAGTTTGTTAACTTAACGAAACAATATTACAAAAGGAGTGTATATTTACAGACTTTTTTGACTTAAAAACTATAACAAAACTATACATAAGATACGAATGAAAAAGATTACAAGTAGCTTAATGGTGTTAATGTCTGTGGCGTTATTTGCACAGGAAATCCCAAATGAACCGAATCCAATTTTAACAGGTGCACCGTTCTTAAGAATTTCACCAGACGCCCGTGCAGGATCTTTAGGAGATCAAGGGGTTGCAACATCAGCGGATAATTTTTCACAATACTGGAATGCGGCTAAATATGCATTTAGTAAAGATTATTCAGGTGTGGCATTTACATATACACCTTATATGAGTTCATTAACAAGTGATGTATTTTTGTTAAATGCGAACTATTTTACTTTCTTAGGTACAGAAGAACGCAGTACTTTAGGCGCTAGTATTTACTATTTTAATATGGGTGAAATCGAATTAAATAGTTTAAATGCTGCAACTGGACAAATTGTTAATGAAGGTTTAGCTAAGCCCAATGAATTTTCGATCGACTTATCGTATGGTTTAAAGTTAACTGATAATTATTCGATGGCCGTTACGGGTCGTTTTATTCGTTCGGATTTATACAATGGTTTAAATGATGCGACTGTTCAACCTGCGAACACTTTTGCAGTGGACGTTGCAGGTTTCTACCAGTCTGAAACAATGAGTACGAATAATTTTGATGGTAAATTCCGTGCAGGTTTCCAAGTTTCTAACATTGGACCTAAATTGGATTATTCAAATCAAGAAGATAATTCATCATATTTACCAACAAACTTACGAATTGGAGCAGGATATGATTTTAAATTCGATGATTACAATAAAGTAGCAATTTCTACAGAGTTTTCAAAATTATTAGTTCCAACACCTCAATATGAATTTGATGAAGAAGGTAATGTACGTTACCGTTATATCCCAAATAAAGGACCTATTGATGGAATTTTTAGTTCATTTGGAGACGCTCCAGGTGGAGGGAAAGAAGAGTTAAAAGAAATTACTTATTCTATCGGAGCTGAATATTCATATAATGAAGCATTATTTATCCGTGCAGGTTATTTCCACGAAAACCAAATGAAAGGTGATCGTCAACATTTAACGTTAGGAGCTGGATTGAAATATAATTCATTTGGAATTGATTTCTCGTATTTAATTCCAACATCTAAAACGAATAATGCATTAGAAAATACATTACGATTTGGAGTATCTTGGAACTTTGGTGGAGAAACACAAAATTCATACGATTACTAAAATTATAATTTAAGAGATCTAAAAAGTCAACCATACGGTTGGCTTTTTTTTATTAACTTACATCAAGCATTATTGCATCACATAACCTTAATTTCGTAAAAAATACGATTATGTCAAACGTAGGATTAATTATAGAAGAAAGAGCAGCCGACTTAGGGAATTTTTTAGTGGGGCGCCTTTTACCATTTAATCAAAAAAGAGCAGTTGGACCGTTTGTCTTTATTGATCATATGGGACCAGCTCATATGAAAGATTATCAGAATTTAGATGTTGGCCCTCATCCGCATATTGGTTTATCCACATTAACCTATTTATTTGAAGGTTCTATACAACACAAGGATAGTTTAGGGAATAATTTAGAGATTAAACCTGGAGCTGTCAATTGGATGACCGGTGGTCGTGGAGTTGTTCATTCTGAACGTACACCTGAATATTTACGTACGACCGATAAATCTCTCCATGGTTTACAAATTTGGATAGCTTTACCAAAACATTTGGAGGAAATTGAACCTAATTTTACGCATATTGAAGCAGACGAATTACCAACGTGGTCTGAAGATGGAGTTGATTTTAAATTAATTGCAGGTGAGTATAAGGGATTTAAATCTCCAGTTCCAGTGTATTCTCCATTGTATTACATTGAAATTAAAGCTACAAAAGATGTGAAGGTAAATTTTGGAGATGGATTATATGGAGAATCAGCACTTTATATCTTAGAAGGTGAAGTAAAAGATGAAGGTGAAATATATGGACCAAAGCAACTTTTAGTTGCAAAAAATCCATCATTATGTATTTTAGAAATAAAAGCCCATTCAACTTTATACCTCTTTGGAGGTGATGCTTTTCCAGAAGAACGGTTTATTTATTGGAATTTTGTAAGTTCTTCGAAAGAACGTATTGAACAAGCCAAAGAAGATTGGATCAATCATCGTTTTCCAAGTGTTCCAGGAGATGACGATTATGTTCCTATGCCTGATTATACTAAAAAGAAATAACAAATGTCAGTTAACATTAAAGGAGTTTCATCTGATGAAGCTTTTATTACATCATTAGAAACAAGAGGTTTATCTTTAATTGTAGATGAACCTATCGATAAAGGAGGAAAAGATACTGCTATGACTCCAATGGAATTGATTGGGGCAGCCTTATCATCTTGTACGATTATTACATTACAAATGTATTTTAACCATAAAGGTTGGTCTTATCAATCCGTTGAGGTGGATGTTGATTTTGATTATACCACTTTACCTACCACCTTTCAACGGGTTGTACGTGTAAAAGGGGAGTTTGATGAAAAACAACGTGGTCGAATCGATAAAATTGCCAATGCTTGTCCAGTTCATAAATTATTAGAAAAAGGCCACACGATTGAAACAATAATTCAAGTGGTTTAAAAAATAAAAATAAGAGAAAAAATTTTCTCTTATTTTTTTTAGGGAGTGCTTTAGATACTGTATTGATAGATAAGTTTTAAGCTTTTGTCAATATTAGATTGAAGATAAAATTTATCATTCAATAAAAAGTTAAGATGACCAATGTATTCTTTTGTTTGGCTATAAATGCCTAAATTGCGTAGAATTAAGAAAATTGAGAAAGTGACGCATCAACAAAGAACAAGTATTATTCGTAAAGAGATCTCTCAATCCTATAAAGATCTTAAAGCTAAATACCCTATTCTGAAGCATCAAAATGCTATTGGTTTTGCCATATTTGCCTTCGCAGTAATCGTAAGTTTACTGATGGGCTATCTGTGGTACCAAGGGATGGTTTCGGCTTGGGTTTTAATTCCTGTCAATGCCTTTTTATTTGGTCTATTGCACGAATTAGAGCACGATTTAATTCACTATATGTACTTTAAAAGCAATAAAGCAGTACATAATTTTATGCTGGGATGGATTTGGATTTTACGTCCATTAACTTTAAATCCTTGGTTTCGTCGAACGTTACATTTCCATCATCATCGTTTCTCTGGAACATTACATGATGTTGAAGAAAGAGGAGTAACGAATGGAGAAAAATGGTCGATTAAACGTTTATTATTCTTACCTGATTTAGTCGTAGGGAATTTATTACGTGTTGTAGGGCTTTTTGGGGATATTAAAAGAGAAGTTGAAAATGGTAATCTTAAATTTGAGGTTGCAAATAAATTGAAATTATACGGTGTTTTCGGTTTAATTCCGTTGACTATTATTGCACACGTTTTATTATACATTTATTCAGCCGATGCTGTAGTGAATTTCATTAATGGAATTTTCGATACAAATTTTGTATTACCTACTTGGATTGATAGCGTTTTGCAATGGAGTAATCCAATTATTTATATTGTTTTATTACCAAACTTATTGCGTCAATTTTCATTACACTTTATTACATCAAACTTACATTACTTTGGAGATGTAGAGAAAGGTAATGTAACTGAACAAACACAGGTTCTTACAGTTTGGTGGACATTCCCTTTCCAAATCTTTTGTTTTTTCTTTGGATGGACGCATGCGATTCACCATTTTGTGGTTAATGAAACGTTTTATGTTCGTCATATAGCACGTAAAAAGGCACATGAAGTAATGAAAGCTAATGGTGTTCGATTTAATGATTTAGGAACTTTCCGTAGAGCCAATCGTTATCACGAAACTTCAAAATAAAATAGAATAAAAATATTTTAAAGCGACCCGTTGAGGTCGCTTTTTTTATGCAATAGATTTATATTTCAAACGTTTATATTTTATGTTTAAAAGTTATCCCTTTACAAAATTATTTCTATTATCAATTTTATTCATGATTCTTGGATGGATCTTAAATGAAATGATGTGGGCTGGACATTTACCTTTTAAATTCAATGAAACAACGCTATTTATAGGATTTATTGTAATGTATATAGGCTTCGGTTTGATGGTTGTCAGTTTGATCTTCGGTTTGTTTAAAATAATACGAAATGTCTAAATTCTTTAAATTCCTATTAGGGTGTTCAATTGTTTTATTTCTCTTTATTCAATTTCAACGTTATTTTGATTTAGACTTTATTTCTTTTCTATTATACATCATCGAGATTTTCATCTTAATTTTCGTTCTAATCATGATACTTATTGGAATATATAAATGGATGAATAATCCGAAGCGGTCGCATAAAATTGTTTTATGGATAAGTAGTATTTTATTAGGACTAATCATTTACAAACCTTTCGGATTAATCACAGATAAAATGATTTATGGTGAGAATATTATGTATGCTTATGAAGAAGGTGTAGCAAGTTGTTCTTCTTCATTTTCATTCAAAAAGAATGGGATTTATATTCAGGAATCTTTTTGTTTTGGATCTAGACGGAATGTTGGAAACTATAGTATTACTAATGATACTATTGTTTTGGATACAACTAAAATCAAGCAATTTAAATATGGTGTAATTAATCGTAAAGATTCTATTTTAGAAATGTATTTGACACATCCCAAAACAGCAAATGATTTTGATTCCAAAATGGATTCTATTTTTGTGCAACAGAAAATTGAACAATCTAAAAAATCATATTTTAAAATTTATACGATTAATGAATTATAATAAATATAAATGGTTTATATCAATTTTCATTGTGAAGTTAATTGCTCTCATTGGTATTATAAATTATGGATTCTATCAAATGGATAAAGAAGACCGATATGGAGATTTTTATTATCTGTTGGATGAAGTTCAAGATGGAGATTTTTTAGTTTATTCTACTTATGATAATAAGAATGAATTTAAAAACTTTGGAGTTGTTAATCGATCTTTTTTTAATATAAAAATATACGATTATCAAAATACAATACCTAAGACAGCTTATGATTGGTATGATGATCATTCTATTTATCGCGTAAAATTATATAGACCTAAAAAATTAAATTCTTCTTATTTTCATTTAAACGAAATACAAGATTCTGATCAGTTTGACCTGATTCATCAAACCTACTAGAATAGAAAAGCGACCTTTACGGGTCGCTTTTTTATTTTAATAATCTTCTAGTTTTTCAAATCGAACGGTATCGTTATTTTTTTTAAATACAAAAGAAGATGTTCGTATCGTATATTCATCAATTGGTTGGTAAGTTTCGACCACATATTGATCTTTATGTCTAAAACTTCTGACGATTTTACCAGAAGGTCGTCTTTCCATTTCTTTTCTTAAGTTTAACATGGTCGGAGAAATCAAATAATCTGGTCGATTTTCAATTCGTTTAATGATTTGATTGATTTCAACAGAGTCTAAAATAAATATTCCATTTTGTTCAACTGATTTGAAGCCAGAAATCTCATTTTCCAATACTCGAATTGGACCTTTGATTTGGAGATTCGCTTCATTAAAATCAACCAATGCATCTTCTTTGCTGTACATTTGACCTCGATAGGCCAATTTCAGCAAAGGAATTGATACGATGAAGAAAACTGCGAAGCTAATTCCAACCGCAGCTTTTGGATAACCCGCCATTCGAATCCCAAAATAGATGAATGGAACTAATAATAGTATAATGATTCCCAAAAGAATCACTGAAAATCCAGCACCCATTATCCGTTGATCATTGTTAAGAATTCATCTTCCGTTAAAACGATAACGGTTCCAATTTCTTCGGCTTTCTTTAATTTACTTCCGGCTTTTTCCCCTGCAATTAAGTAATTCAAGTTTTTAGAAACGGCTGAAATGTTTTTTCCTCCGTTTGCTTCCACCATTTTTTGCGCTTCCGTTCTCGTGAATTTCGTTAACGTTCCTGTAAACAAGAAAGTCTTTCCTTCTAAAACATCCGATTGAGGTTTTTCAGCTTCTCCCATTTCGAAGTGTAAACCATATTCACGTAAACGAGCAATTAAAGCTAAGTTATCTTCATTTCTAAAGTAATCCTTGATCGAAATCGCAATCTTTTCTCCAATATCACCAACCGAAACTAATTCTTCCATTGTAGCAGCCATTAGTCGGTCGATGTTTTGAAAATGTTTCACCAATTTCTTCGCAACGGTTTCACCGACGTGTCGAATTCCAATGGCATAAAGCACTTTCTCAAAAGGTTGTTCTTTAGACTTAGCAACAGAATTCACAATATTTTGAGCTGATTTTTCTGCCATACGATCCAACGGTAAAATATCTTCTTTTTGTAACGTATAGAAATCAGCAACATTATTCACTAAACCAGCTTGATACAATAACGCAGCAGTTTCACCACCAATGCTATCAATATCCATTGCTTTGCGCGAAATAAAATGTTCTAATTTTCCAATAATTTGTGGTTCACAACCGGTATCATTTGGACAATAATGTTGTGCTTCTCCTTCTTTACGTATTAATGCAGTTCCACAAGATGGACATTCTTTAATGAATTCAATTTCTTGGGTTCCTGGTTCACGAACATCGGTATTAACCCCAACGATTTTTGGTATAATTTCTCCACCTTTTTCCACGTAAACCATATCACCAATTCGGATATCCAATTTCTTGATAATATCTTCATTGTGAACCGATGCACGTTTTACTATTGTTCCTGCTAAAGAAACAGGCGCAAGGTTTGCTACAGGTGTAATGGCTCCTGTACGTCCCACTTGGTAATCAATGCTTAATAATTCAGTTTCAGCAGCTTCAGCTTTGAATTTATACGCCATGGCCCAACGGGGAGCTTTTGCTGTATAACCCAATTCTTCTTGTTGCGCAAACGAATTTACTTTAATTACAATTCCATCGGTTTCGTATGGTAAATTTTTACGTTCCACATCCCAATAGTTCACAAATTCTAAAACTTCTTCTAGAGAAGAACATAATTTAGACGTATTTGGAACTTTGAAACCATTTTCGTGCGCAGCTTCTAACATTTCCCATTGCGTTGCATAAGGCAAATTATTTCCGATAAAATAATAAGGGAAACATTGTAACCCACGTTTAGCAACTTCGGTATTGTCTTGAAGCTTTAATGAACCTGAAGCTGTATTTCGAGGATTCGCATATAATTCTAATCCATTATTTGCACGTTCTTCATTAATCATTTTAAACGTATTCAACGGAATCGTAATTTCTCCACGCATATAAAACTTGTCCGGATAATTTCCTTTTAATTTTAAAGGAACCGAAGGAATCGTTCGAATATTATTCGTGATTTCGTCCCCTTGGTAACCATCACCACGGGTAACGGCTTGTTTCAATTCCCCATTTTCGTAATAAATCGAAATCGAAGCTCCATCATATTTTAATTCACATACGAATTCTACTTTTTCTCCTAAAGCTTTTTCAATACGCTTTTCCCAATCCTGTAAATCTTCAACCGAATAGGAATTGTCTAAAGAATACATTCGAAACTCGTGCTGAACAGTCGGGAAATTCTTTGTTACTAAACCTCCGACACGTTGCGTAGGAGAGTTCACATCAAAAAAGATCGGATTCTCGTCTTCTAACTTTTTTAATTCCTTTAATTTCAAATCAAATTCGAAATCAGAAATCGTAGGGTTATCTAAAACGTAATAATTATAATTGTGTTGATTTAATTCTTCGCGTAAGGCTAATATTCTTTCTTGAATGTCCATAGTCGTTTTACTTGCAAGCAAAGATAATTCGTAGTTTTAATAAGCCCAATTATTTCAATTAATTTCCAATCATTATAATTTAGGAATGTTATTTGAGAAATATTTATCAAATAGATGTTATGCATTACAGATTCTTACTTTTTATTTTATTATTGAATTTAAATTGTACTAATAGTTTTAATATTAAAAATGAATCAGATAAAGATCCATTTGAAAATACAGTTTATCGTGTTTTAGATTTGTATAATGCTAAGAATCAGAAGAGCCTTAATCTTTATGTCAATCAAGATTTAAAGCTTTATTTTCTATTTAGAAGAGGTGCACATGATAATCTTTCAATTCAGGATAGTATTGAATTCAATCATCCAATTCCTGAATATTTACCATATGAGAAATTATCTTTTCAGAAAAGCTTACCAATCAATTATAATATAATCCCAGAATATAGTTGTGAAAAAGAATCTTGGAATATAGGAAAGGGTATTTATGTTTCTGATTTTGGAGGAGATAAAAAACGAACTGAAGTTGCAAAAGAGGAAAAATTATTAGAACTTAATGATTGGTCTTTGGAAGACATTAATCAATTACATCAAATAGAACAGCAAAGTAAAAAAGTAGTTGTAATTAATGAAGATGGTGCTGAACTAATTTTATATTTAACCTTATATCAAGGAAATTGGTTTTTGACAGGAATTGATCGATTTGAAGTTTGTTCCGCTTAAATTTCGATATTTAAATTTTCAATTCAATTTTAAGCCATAAATGCTATTTTTAACCTATAAAATTTAAACTAAAATATATATGAATAATTTATTCGATACATTAGATACAAAATCGAAAGAATTTGAACATACGGTTTCGATTGTAACAACTGGAGCCGCCGCTGGAATTGCTGTTGCAAAAGCCATTGAAAAGAACCAAAAGCTAGGAGCAGTGGTTGGAATCGGAATTGGTTTATTAGCTTATGCCATGTTTAGTCCAAAAAGTCGTTTGAAAAAAGAAAAACTAAAGTTAGAAAAGCAAATCGAGAAATTAGAGGCTCAGTTTGAAAAGTAAATATTTCTTTTGGGCGAGTATCATTCTTTTTAGTATCAGTTTGGTATTACCCGTTATATTAAGTAGAGATCATTTTATTGATTATTATAGAACAGATAATCCGGAAAACTTGGGTTATTTCTATTTAATAATGGGCTATCTAACAATTTTAGAATTACCAATTGATTTTATTTGCTGGTCAGGTAATTTTACATTATTACTTTCTTGGATTTTTTATCGATTCCCTATAAGCAAGTATTTAAATGTATTGGCAGTTATTCAAATGTCAATTTATGGGATAGATCATTTACTTCAATTAAAAATAATTGAATTTTCTGATTATGATTTCCCTTTATTTGGATATTGGTTTTGGTTGGTATCATCCATATGTATCCTATTGTACCATTTCATTCCTATAAAAACTAAAAATACAGAAAGTCAAATCTAACCGATTTGACTTTTTTTTATTACGAATTTTATAATTTGTACTCGATGAGGTTTAGATAGAATGTAAAAAATATTACAAATAATTATTAAATATATAAAAATGTAGAATTTTAACCCTGAAATCCTCTTATTTTAAGATCATTTAAACACAAAACACCTTTAAAACACCTTTAATTTAACATTTATTATCGTATTCGTAATTCGCTCTCGAAGCCGTTTAGATAAAATTTAAAATAATCGTCAATATTTTATTGATTTCATAAGTGAAAAACAATTATCAATTATACATCTATAAGCTCTATAAATAAAGTAGAGGAATTCCTTTGTTTTTGAAATCTTATTTTTTAAGTTTGGTTCTGAATAAAACTCTATTAAACCAATAGAGAATGTATTGATAATCAAAATGAACCATCTTCAAAATACCTTACAACACGTAAAAGCGCAGAAGACCTTAGAAGAAAAACTAAAATTTCTGAACGATAACGTGCAAGAAAAAATTGTTTTCTCGACAAGTTTTGGATTCGAAGACCAAGTCATTGCACATGCAATTATGAGTCAGAATCTTAGCAACATCGAAATTTTTACGTTAGATACGGGGCGTATTTTTCCAGAAACCTATACGACTTGGAATAAAACCGAACTGAAATATCAGCAAAAAATTAAACCCTATTATCCGCCAACTTCAGATCTTGAAACCTTCATTGAAGAAAATGGAATTAATCCTTTTTATGATTCTGTCGAATTGCGTAAACAATGTTGTTACATCCGTAAAGTCATTCCATTAAATCGAGCTTTAAAAGAAGCCTCTGTTTGGATTACAGGTTTACGTGCTGATCAATCGAATAATCGTCATTCCATGCATGAAATTGAATTTGATGAAGATCGACAACTCTTTAAGTTTAATCCATTAATTGATTTTACAACGGAAGATTGTTTCCATTACCTGAAAGAAAATCGAGTGCCTTATAATCCATTACACGATCAAGGTTTTATCAGTATTGGTTGTGCGCCTTGTACAAGAGCGATTAAAGAAGGAGAAGATTTCCGTGCCGGTCGTTGGTGGTGGGAAGATGAAAGTAAAAAAGAATGTGGTTTACACGCCAAATAACACCTTAAGCATATGTCAACTCAAAATAGTTATTTAAAACAATTAGAAAACGAAGCAATTTATATTTTCAGAGAAACTGCTGCTCAGTTTGAGCGTCCAGCACTTTTATTCTCTGGCGGTAAAGATTCGATCGTTTTAGTTCATTTAGCTTTAAAAGCTTTTCGTCCAGGTAAATTTCCATTTCCATTGGTTCACGTGGATACAGGTCATAATTTTCCAGAAGCGATTCAATTTCGTGATTATTTAGCCGATAAAATTGGTGAAAAATTAATTGTGGCTTCTGTAGAAGATGCGATTAAGAAATATAATTTAAAAGAAACAGGCGGTCGTTTTCCTTCTCGAAATGCATTACAAACGTATGCTCTTTTAGATGTTATCGAAGAAAATGAATTTGATGCCTGTATTGGTGGAGCGCGTCGTGATGAAGAAAAAGCACGTGCAAAAGAACGTATTTTCTCTGTTCGTGATGATTTTGGTCAATGGGATCCAAAACTTCAACGTCCTGAATTGTGGAATATCTTAAATGGTCGTATCGATCAAGGACATAATGTTCGTGTATTTCCTTTAAGCAATTGGACCGAACTTGATGTTTGGAATTACATTAAACAAGAAAATATCGAATTACCGAATTTATATTTTGCGCATGAACGTGAATGTATTCAGTATAATGATCGATTAGTTGCGACTTCTCAGTTTATTCAACCACAAGAAGGAGAAAGTTATGGTATAGAAACTGTGCGTTATCGTACAGTGGGTGATATGACGTGTACAGCTGCTGTACCTTCAACGGCTTCAACTGTTGATGCAATTATTGAAGAAATTATTCAAACTAGAGTTTCAGAACGTGGACAAACGCGTTTAGATGATCAAGTTTCAGAAGCCGCTATGGAAGATCGTAAAAAGCAAGGGTATTTTTAAGGACCGTAATACGTTGTACGTTTAACGTGATACGATTTGTCATTCTGAAATCGTCTCAACATCGCATCATTATAAACTTTACGATGCGATTCTGAAATAAATTCAGAATGAAAGTTAACTTAAAAAGTTGAATTCAATTTACATCAAATCATAAGTATTAAGCAAACTTAAAACTTACAACTTATGACTTACAACTTAAAAAAATGGATACATTAAAATTTATAACAGCCGGAAATGTTGATGATGGTAAAAGTACCTTAATTGGTCGTTTACTTTATGATTCACATTCTATACATACCGATCAATTAGGTGTTTTACAAAAACAATCGAAAAATATTTCAAAAAATAGTGCTATTGATTTAGCCCTTGTAACTGATGGACTTCGTGCCGAACGTGAACAAGGCATTACAATTGATGTGGCTTATAAATATTTTGCAACAGAAAAACGTAAGTTTATTATTGCTGATGCGCCCGGTCATGAACAATATACACGTAATATGGTGACTGGTGTTTCTAATTCTGATTTGATTATTATTTTGATTGATGCTCGAAATGGTGTAACCACTCAAACAAAACGTCATGCAAGTATTGGTTCTTTGATGGGACTTAAGAAAGCAATTGTTGCCATTAATAAAATGGATATTAAAAATTATTCAGAAGAAGTTTATACCAAAATTAAAACGGATTTTGAAGCGCTTTTACCACAACTCCATTATGATGAGGTGCATTATGTTCCAATTTCAGCTTTAGTTGGTGATAATATAGTTTCTAATTCTGATAATACACCTTGGTATAAAGGTGCTTCTATTCTAGAACTTTTAGAAACTGTTGAAATTGATACGCAAGAAAATTTACCTTCTCGTTTTCAAGTTCAATATGTCATTCGACCTCAAGAAAATCATTTACACGATTATCGTGGTTATGCAGGTCTTGTACTAAGTGGTAAATATAAAATTGGTGATGCAATTACCATTCTTCCTGCAAATATTTCTTCAACAATTACTCGTCTTGAACGTGATCTTACTGATGTTAATGAAGTTGTTGCTGGAGATAATGTGATCATTCATTTAGCGAATGATGTGGATATTTCTCGTGGTGATACTTTTATTCTTGCCAATGATGAGGTTCAACAAAATAATAAACTTACCACTTGGGTTTGTTGGCTTGATCATCAACATCTACAACTTGGGAAACCTTATTTGTTACAACATCGTTTTAAATCTGTACGTGTAAAAATTAAAGCGATTCAACAACGTTGGGATGTGAATCATTGGACTTTTGAAGATACGGATCAAATTGGCTTAAATGATATTGCTCAAATTCAGCTACAATCGAATCAGCCTTTAGTTTATGATGCATTCTTAACGAATAATAAAACCGGTAATGCAATTCTTGTGGATGAAACTACACATAACACGGTTGGAGCTTTAATGATTCTATAAACTGATAATCCTATGAATGATTATAACCTGAATGACATTCCAAAAGAAACGAAGTCGGCCATCATCGATGAATATCTGAAACGTAAAAAAGCCAATCCAACGCATCGATATAAACGCTTTGCTAGTTGGACGAGTGCAATATTCCTATCTTTTTTCTTTGGTTATGCTTTGGCGACTTATTATTCGTATGATGAATTAAGTTCGTTTGTCACTCAAATTCCAAATGAATTTTACATTATGCTTGCTGTTGGATTTTTTGCGCAGCTGGTTGATGGAGCGCTTGGTTTGGGTTATGGTATTACGTGTGCTTCGGCTATGATGTCGTTTGGAGTTAAACTTCCGGCCATTTCAGGAAGTATTCATACAGCCGAAATGTTTTCGAGTGCTGTTAGTGGATTTTCGCACTATAAGTTCGGGAACGTCAACAAAAAAATGTTGATTTGGTTAGCCATTCCTGGTGTTGTTGGTTCTATTTTAGGTTCTTTGTTTGTCATTTACATTGGCGAAGAATACGAATATTACGCTTATCCATTTGTCGCTTTATACTTAATCACGATTGCGTTGAGGTTATTGGCTTTGGCTTTTAAAAACAAAGTCGTTCGAAAACAAATTAAACGTTTAGGATTTTTAGGATTCTCAGGAGGTTTCTTTGATGCTTTTGGAGGCGGAGGTTGGGGACCAATTGTCACTTCCACTTTATTGACCAAAGGTCGACCATCAAAATATGTGATCGGAACGGTTTCCTTAGCTGAATTCTTTGTGACTTTTGCCGCAACCATGACATTCTTTACCAGTTTAGGTGTCGATTATTGGTATATCGTTTTAGGATTAATTGTAGGAGGAATGGTCGCCGCACCTTTTGCCGCAAAACTAGCTGGGAAATTACCACAAAAAGTAGCTTATATTTTAGTGGCAACATTAGTGATCATTGCCAGTGTAAGAATTATTCTGAAAATGATTTAATCAAAAATAAATAAACAACCATAACCTCATTGATCTTGTATTGATGAGGTTTTTTATTTAAAATTCTTCGACTGACCAAGAATGACAATTGTTTTGTGTGAATCTGAGATCGTACGATTTTAGAAGTTCGTTATCCTGAATTTATTTTAGGATCGTTTGGTTAAGTGAATTTTAATCAAAACTTTGCACCATACAAAACACAAGCTGGACAGAATTCTTTCGATTTTAAACTTTTTAGACCGAAAACTGGATTCATTTCAAAATATTCTATTTTTCCAATTAACAGTAAAAATCGGTTAGGAGGGAGGTTCGGTATCTCCCAATTCGTAGCCTCTAATTTTTGATTTTGATACACCGTAAATTCGCGCTGATTGTAGACAATGGCATTTGGGTGTTGCTCTAAGTCCGGATCGATTGAACATAATACTAAACTCAATTTCAGGTGATCAAAAGCCATATCTTTTACTTTTTGTTGAAATGACTTCGCGTACATTTCAGGAATTGAAACAGTTAGTTTATTTTCTCCTTCATTAATTGCAAGGTAATATGGCATTACATCTTCCCATTTCGAATTAACATTAAAGTTCAGACCAATATATTGTTTCGGATTTCCATCCAATATCTTGCGTTGATGAGCTTCTTTCGAATGGTTATGAATTAATAATTCATATAAAACTTTACGATGGCGGTTATGTAAATTTCCATCATTCATCAAATCCAATTGCTCGAGAAAGAAGTTACGGATTACAGATTCTTTTGAACTTGCATAACCAAATTCAGAATTATTCTTTTTTACTTTTTCAGAAGTTTTTGTTTCATCAGGGATACGTTGAACAATTTGCTTGCCGCGATAATTGCGGTAAATAAAATCACCAATTTTTCCTCTAATTAATCCATCCTTATCGATACGTGCCATATTCGTGCTAATTACTTCATCTAAAATAAGTTAAAATTTGATAAAATTCAAAATGAATTTAAATATATTTATATACTAAATAGTGGAACATAGTGGAGCATTATGGAGTAATAGTGTAAAGATATAAACTATTTTATATAGTTAATGTATTGTGTGAGTGGTATTTAAATTGATGTTAAGATATTTCAATTGTTTTTCATAAAGAGTTTCGTTAAATTTGATACAAACAATAAATTATTATGAGTACAATCCATTCTTATTATATCACATCTCAACTTTTTCAATTGGTTGAAGAGCGTGTAGCTTCTATTGAAGTTGATAAAAAATTAAGACCTCTAGCTTCTATTTTTGTGAAATTATTTGATGATTTAGATTATAACTTTTCAAATGAATTAGTGGCAGAAGCCTTAGAACGTTTAATTATTTTTGTTCAAAAGGATGGAGTGACTTCAACCGTGGAATTTTCTAAAGTTCAAGCATTTTTTACTGATGAAAACGATCATTTATTTGTACGTGTTGACGATATTGCCTATGCTGTGGTAGAACCCGCAGAAATTGAAGATGAATTTGAAGAATTAGATGAAGAAGAAGGAGTTGAATATGAAGAAAACGATTCGATTTCTTTAGAAGACGATGATTCTTACATTGTGATTGATGGAGACCAGGTCATTGAAGAATATGAACTAAATGATGATATTTCATTGGACGATGAAGATTCTTATTTAGTGATTGAAGATGAAGCAACCGACAATGACGAAGAAGCGGATGATCATGAAAATATTCATCAACTTAAATTTGATACGATTCCAATTGTCTTAGATCATGGATATGCTGAATTAGTCACATTAGCATCTACGACAGATATCGATGAATTATTGGAAGAACAAATTGATGATTTACCAGCTTTTAAAGAGGTTTTAGAAGAGTTGGATTCAATACGAAAAGCGGCTAAAAAAGAACTAAAAGAGGAAAAGAAAGACAAAAAATCAAAGAAGAAGTCGAAGAAAAAATCAAAAAAGAAAAATAAGAAATCAAAAGATGATAAAAAGTCTAAAAAAGACAAGAAAAAACAAATCGCTGCTAAAGTAGAGAAAAAATTATATCAATACATTCAAGATAAGGAATTGGATAAACAATTACTAACTGAATTTATTCAATTGAAAAAACAAATTGATTTCATTTTGATTCAATATTAATATAAAATAGAGCTTATCTGAAAATAAGCTCTTTTATTTTGGAATATTGTTTGTATAATAATCTTAAAACGAATCAACTATGAGCACTATTTTAAAATTATTAGGATCAAATTCTAAAACTAAAGGAACAAAAATTGGATTATTAGCAACTGCAGCGACGACTGGTATTACAGTCGCAAAATTCTTTGGCAAACGCTCGATATGGGGTATTGTTGGAGGAATTGGTGTAAGCTTAGCCGCAGATTATATTCAAAAGAAATACAATAAAAAGTTAGAAGCTAATGTCGATCAGAACCTTCCTAATAAAGTTGAATATCAAGACGTAAAATAAGAGCAAGCAATTCATTTGAATTGCTTTTTTTATTGAATAATATTTTTTAAATAATAATACTTTACTTTTAAATATGAAAGTGAGGATTACATCTTACAGTTTATTATTTTTGTACAAACAAACACAATGATAAAAACTGTAATTTTTGATATGGATGGTGTAATTGTAGACACTGAACCCGTTCATCACTATGCTTATCACGAACATTATAAAGAATTAAATATTCCAGTCACTCCTGAATTATTTGCCACATTTACGGGTCAATCGACTAAAAATGTGTATCAAATTTTAAAAGAAACATTTCATTTGAAGGATGAAGTAAATGATTTGGTTTTGCGTAAGCGTAGCATATTTAATGAAGCTTTTGATACAAAACCCGATTTAGAATTAATACCTGGAGTCGAAAATTTAATTAAAGATTTACATCGTAATGGTTTTGAATTAATATTAGCATCATCAGCTTCGAAATCGACGATTGATCGCGTCTTTAATCGATTCGACTTAAACCAATACTTTAAGGCAAAAGTGTCTGGAGAAGATTTTCCTAAGTCTAAACCAGATCCTGCCATCTTTCTTCACGCAGCATCATTAGTCCAATCAACGAAAAAAGAATGTATTGTTATTGAGGATTCAACCAATGGAATTGAAGCAGCGGTTCGTGCGGATATTCGTGTTTTGGGTTATGTTAGTCAAAATACCAAACGACAAGATTTGTCGAAAGCCAATTGGATTTGTGATGATTTTAATGCAATAGATGCAAATTATATTCAACATTTATCATAAAACAAAAGGAGCTTTCATAGCTCCTTTTTAAATTTTTTGCTTCAATAATATTCTGAATTGAATTTTTTCGCTATTTTTCTCATATGTATTCAGCCAATGACCTTCTACAATTTGAGAAGAATATTTCATTTTAGATGAATCAATCCCCAACACATTTAGGATGATCGATTGATCAGTTATACAATTCAATTCGATTAAATGATCTATGTCTGTTAAACTTCTATTAGCCATTATACTTTCTAATACGAGTTTAAATTTTTTGTTATATCCATTTGCTTTGCTTATGCCATCTTTTGTTTCGCCATAAGCAAGAGATAATAGAAATAACAGCGTTAAATTTGCAGGCATTTTTTCTAATTTTTCCTCTGCGTAGGTGATCAATTTTTTAAACTTTAAAGATTTGAAATTTGTGTAAGCTTGTGCGGATGATATATCATATTGAAAACTCCCCATGTTATTCAATGGCTGATAGTACAAAACTTGTAATTGATGATGACTAAGTTCTTGTGGACTTGTTTTAAATTTTTCTTTTAATGTTTCGAAATGAAATTCAGAATTATTGACATCGTTTGCCAATGTATCGATTCGTGCTAAATTGACAGGCATTTGAGCTTTAGCATTATAGTTAGCAAAGAGTAAAAGAGAAGCTAATAAAAGTTTATTCATTTAGAGTATTAAAACTTAAATATAAAAAAAGCGTTCCATTTGGAACGCTTTTAATTTATAATACTTTTACTTCAAATACTTTCTCATCGTTGATAAAACCTTCTAAAGTGTCTTTCGAGTTGATTTTATTAACGCCTGCAGGGGTACCTGTATAGATTAAATCCCCTTTCTTTAATGTGAAATATTTAGAACATTCAGCGATTAATGTATTGATATTAAAAATCATATCTTTTGTATTCGCTGTTTGTACTTGTTCTCCGTTTCTATTCATTGAAAAATTAAGATTTTCTAAATCGAAATTTTCTTTTGGGAAGAAATCTGAAACAAAAGCTGAACCGTCAAATGCTTTGGCAATTTCCCAAGGGAATCGTTTTTCTTTTAATTCTTGTTGAACATCACGTGCTGTAAAGTCAATTCCTAAACCTATTTCAGAGAAATAACGATCTGCGAATTGGGGTTGAATCATTTTACCCACGCGATCAATTTTAATGACTAATTCAGTTTCGAAATGGACTTCTTTAGTAAATGTCGGTATGACAAAAGGAAAATTTTTTCTCAAAATAGCCGAATCAGGCTTCATAAAAAACATTGGTGCATCAGGAACTTCATTGTTTAGCTCTTTCGCATGTTCTTCGTAATTGCGACCAACACATATAATTTTCATATCCTTAGAACGATGATTTTAATTTAATTCGTGTAAAAACTTTTTTGGTATATAATGGAAAATCTGCATTTTGGATCCAAGCATAATACCCTGGATCTTTTTGGAAGACTTCCGCGACTTTTTGACCTTTATATTTTCCAAAACTAATGGTTTCATTTCCTTGTTCATCGATATGGATAAAACCTGCCAAATCAGCTGTACGACGTTGACTCGAAAATTCGCTCAAAAATTGATTGTCATTTTCTAATTCGTCATATTTTTCAATTTGCGCTTTAAAAATTTCGTACGTTGCTAAGGTATCTGCTTCTGCTGAATGCGCATCAACTAAATCCTTACCGCAGTAATATTTATAAGCCGCTGATAAATTACGAGGTTCCATTTTATGATAAATCACTTGGACATCAATTGGACGATGTTTTGTTAAATCAAAATCAAAACCATTACGGATTAATTCTTCAGCTAATAGAGGAATATCAAATCGGTTTGAATTGAATCCTGCTAAATCCGAATCCTTGATCATTTCCATAATTTGAGGTGCAATTTCTTTGAAAGATGGTGCATCTTTTACATCCTCATCTGAAATGCCATGAATTGCTGTGGTTTCGGGTGGAATTGGAATTCCTGGATTAACTTTCCATGTTTTTATTTCCTTTTCACCATTCGTTAAAGCTTTTACAATAGAGATTTCTACGATACGATCTTTGGCGATATTTGTTCCAGTTGTTTCTAAATCAAAGAAACAGATGTTTTTAGTCAAGTTCATTTGTAATTTTTTTTCTGAATAAAATTGAAATGATTACATAAATTAAGATTACAAATGGAATGGCAGCAACTTGGAATAAGGCCAATAACACAAGTGTAATAATTAAAAAGATGTATTTGTAATTATTCTCTTTCCAACCCAATCCTTTGAATTTGAAAGCGAATAAAGGTAAATCAATAATTAATAAAATACTGAATAAGATTGAAATTCCGATGAGTAAATACGTATCGATTGATGGGTCAATAATTCGACCTGTATTAAAATAAATCGAAAATATTGAGAAAATAAACAATGTATTAGAAGGAGTAGCTAAACCTTTAAAATACGTCGTTTGTTCATCATCTAGATTGAATTTTGCTAATCGTAAAGCTGAAAAAGCAGGTACTAATAATGCAACTAGTGATAAGGCTGAAAACTTTAATGTCTCAGAATCATATAAAAAATCAGTAGCCTTATTGTTAAAAATTGAAAATAACATCAATCCTGGAACCATTCCAAAAGAGATACAATCAGCTAAAGAATCCAATTCGCCACCAATTGGACTACTTTGTTTTAATAATCGAGCAACCATTCCATCTAAAAAATCAGCGATTAAAGAAATGATCATAAAGACCATTACAATGGTAACAATTTGTGGTGTAACATTTCCACTGCTTGAGGCGATAAAAACGCATGATAAAACTCCACACGATAAGTTAAGTAATGTCAGTAAATTAGGAATAGTAAATAATTTCATGCTCATAAATTTCGAAAACAAAAGTACAAACAAAAGCGTTTATAGTAAAGAAAATACAATAATTCATTTAATTTTGAGTTCTAATTTCATAATTATTGACCTTTGAAAAAAATTGTTTTCCTTATAAGTGTATTAACTACTGCTAACATTAGTGCACAAACGGCTCGTAAATACTCCAATGAATTTTTAAATATTGGTGTTGACGCTCGTTCGTTTGCCATGGGAAATGCTGTTGTAGCCAATATTGGTAATGCGAATGCGAGTTATTGGAATCCAGCTGGTTTAACGGAGGTATATTGGGGTGTTGATGCAACGGCTATGCACGCTGAATATTTTCAATCCATAGCAAAATTTGATTATGCGGCTGTAGCTATTCCTTTACGTGAATCAAACTCCACTGTCGCGTTTTCTTTAATGCGTTTTGGTGTGGATGATATTCTAAATACAACGGAATTAATCGATAATCAAGGAAATATCAATTATGATAAAATTACTAAGTTTTCTACAGCAGACTATGCGCTAACAATGTCATATGCAGGTTACTTTTTAGGTAATAAAGATATTCAAGTTGGTGCAAATGCTAAAGTGGTTTATCGTCATATTGGGAAATTTGCTAAAGGAATCGGTTTTGGATTGGATTTAGGGATGCAATACCGTACTGATGATGGATGGTATATCGGAGCCATGGCTCGTGATATTACGACAACATTTAATGCTTGGAAGATTAATTATGATGAATTAAAACCAATTATTGTGGATGGTCCAGCAGATTCAAATGAAACCATTTTGAACGATTTACCTGCAGAAGGAACAGAATTAACATTGCCTAAATTACAAGTTGGAATAGGGAAGAAGTTTCAGTTTGATGATCGCTGGTCATTGCTAGGAGAAGTTGATCTAGGCATGGAATTTCAAGAAACTAACGCTGCATTATCCATGGGGAATTTTTCGATTAATCCTATGATTGGTCTTGAGTTAGGATATGATGATATGGTATTTGTACGCGGTGGTCTAAATAATTTACAACAATTAGAACAATTTAATGGAGAAAAAAAGACAAGTATACAACCTAATGTAGGTGTTGGTTTTAAGTTTGGAGGTATATCAATCGATTATGCGCTGACAAACTTCGGAGATCAAGGTCTTGGGTTGTACTCAAATATTTTTTCGATGAGACTAGATTTTGGACATTTGAGAAAATAATACATAAAGAGGTTAAGCTGTGTAGTTTAACCTTTAATTTTCCATTCATATAATATATAAATAATATAGTCGATAGTATTACTAGAGAATATGTAAATTTAAAAAGAATATAAAAGAAAAGGGTGGAAATCACTCAAATTTTTCAAAAAAGTTTTTTTAAATAATTAATTCAATTCTTTAATAGATATATACTTGTATCTATAGTATTTATCATACCAATTTAATGGTACAGTTTTCAAAATTTTTCTTTCGTATTCGTAAGGTGAAATATATAATTTTACAGAATCAGAAGTTTTAAGATTATGAAATTTTATAGAATCCTTATTTGTTTCAAAAGAAATTTGTTTGTGCTTTTTCAATTCAATACGAGCAGTAGAATTCTTACTTAAAATTTCAATCTTTATAATTTTATCTTTAATGGGAATTAGCCCATACTTTACGATAGAATCATTTTCTAAAGTTGATTTATAATTTCCAATTTTATAATTACAATAAAACAATGTCAAAAAAGGGATAACTAATAATCCGGCTTTTAAATAATTTTTCCATGTTTTAATATAATATGAATCGTGTTGAATATTGACTTTTAACGCTTCTATGGTTTTATGATTACTCGAATCATTCGTATTTAGTTTTAATTTAGATGAACCAACATGAAAATCTAAATAATCATCTTCCTTGTCATAATATTCGTTGTACGAAGATTCATGAATAGAAGTTTTTTTCCAATTTAATTGTAAATAATTTTTGGTTAAAATATAGTCGTCATGTATTTCAAATAAATGAATTGAATTTAACCGATGATGAAGCAAAATAACATATGGAATTAATATCAAGAATGACAGAAAAAATAAGTCAATATCAAAACCCATATATATTAGAAAAAACAGAATAAGAATCAAAAGGAATGAACATCCATAAGTTACATATATAATTGACCGATGTAACTGAGCTTTGGATTCATCGTAGTTTTTATAGATTAACATGGCTAAAAACTTAAATAAATAGAATAGGCTATCAATGAATAAATGATTAAATAGAAAAATTTTCTTGTCTTAGGAAATATAAAAACAGGTATTAGAAAGATCATAAAACTAATAGAAATCCTTATCAAATTATCTAATATAATATCGACTATAAAATGTTTGATATTTATAAAATGAAAAAAAATATGAAGTATTAAAACGATAAAAAATGTTTTAAAAGCGATACTAAATATTTTTTTATCTCTTTTAAACAATTCGTTATTCAATTTTAAATTTTGCATTTACACTGGCTTCTACATTAATTTTATCAAACTCGATATCTAAGGGTTGATAGGTTTCATTTACTTTTATCTTAGACATTCCTCTAACAACTATTCCAGGAGCTGTACCAGCAAGTCCATAATTGCTTGTCGTTTGATCAGAAATATATATCGCTGAACCAACTTTTTGTCCAATAGGCTCAGTCATTGCTTTGGCAATAGTTTTTGCTTTAAGAATTGCTTTTGATTTTAAATCTAATTTCAATTCTTCTAATTTCGAATATTCAGTTCGGTCCAAATAAACATTAGAAATGGATTCGTTTTCTAAACCTACAATTACTTTACTCGCCGTTTGTGTATCATAAACCAATAAAGAATAAGATTTCGACTTGACAATATCTTGTTGTTTTAAAAAGTATTTTTTAAAATTGCTTGATAAATCTTGCATCGATAATTGTTTCTTCAAATCAATACCTAAACTCGTTAACTTCGATGCCATTTTATTTTCCAACTCTTCTACAGAAATTTTGTTTTTCGAGTCTTTTTCAGATAAAATAATCGTTAAATAAATACGATCTGGACTAACTAAAGTATCAACTTTAGCAGCCGTTTCAATAAAAGGTTGATCGATAAAATTTTTCTCTTGTGCGAATATTGCAGTAGAAAAGAGGGTAAAAAATAGTAATGATTGTTTTTTCATGATGTAGTTTATTTATTCGATAGGTAATTCAGGATCTTTTCCCCATTCAGCCCAAGAACCATCATACACTTTTATCATTTGTTTTGGATTAATTTGATGATTCGCTAAAGCTAGAATAGAAGCAGTAATTCCGGATCCGCATGAAAAAATTAATTCTTTTTTAGTATGAAATTCTTTGAAAAGTTCAGTTAATTCTTGTTCGGATTTAAAAGAGGTATCATTTAAAACCATTTCAAAAGGAAGATTTGCAGCATTTTTAATATGTCCTTTTCTTAAACCTGGACGTGGCTCATCAACCTCAGCATTAAATCTTTTCGTTGAACGTGCATCAATTATTTTGATTGAAGATTGATCAATGGCGTCTAAGACATCGTTTACATTAGCTAACCATTGCTCATCTAATTTTGCTTGAAAATCCCCAATATTTTCTATGGGTAAATAGGTTTTTGTTGTAGGTAACTTAGCATTTTTCCATGCAAGTAATCCACCATTTAAAACATACACATTTGGATGCCCCATTGCTTTAAACATCCACCATGCTCTTGGACTTGAATATATTCCCCAACGATCATAACAAATGATGATACTATCGGTATTAATTCCAAGGAATTGAGCTTCTTTCGTAAATTTAATTTCATCAATTAACATGTGGGGTAGATCCGATTTTTGGTCAGAAAATCGATGTTCAATATCTAAGAAATAAGAATTAGGAATTAATTGAATATTATTCTCATCTAATTTTTGATTGACTTTATTTATAGAACAATCCAAAAGAATTAAGTGTGGATCTTGAAGAATGGATTGTAATTCGTCAATAGAAATAATAGGATGTGTAAATTTCATTTTTAGTGTTTTTGTAAAAATAGAATAAATTACCAATTTAATAAACGGTTATATTTTGATTTTTGAATTGAAATTTGATTTAAAAAAAGCGACCTTATTGGGTCGCTCTTATTATTTTTGTTTTAAAAGTGGGATGTATTTTTCGTATCCTTTTATTTTCATTTCTTCTTTAGGTATAAATTTTAGAGCTGCACTATTGACACAATAACGTAAACCTCCTTTTTCTTTCGGTCCATCATCAAATACATGTCCCAAATGAGCATCTCCCGTTTTACTTTTAATTTCAATACGTTTCATGCCATGGGAATGATCTTCAATTTCTTTAATCAATTTTTTATCAATAGGTTTTGAAAATGATGGCCAACCGCATCCCGCATCATATTTATCAGTGGAAATAAACAAAGGTTCACCTGTCGTAATATCAACATAAATTCCTTCACGAAATTCTTGATCATATTCATTATCAAATGGTTTTTCGGTTAATCCATACTGCGTAACCTCATATTGTAAGGGAGTAAGTTCTTTTTGAAGTATTTTCTGATCTTTCTTAACGTATGAATTTCTTGATATCGGATTTGCATTTCGAGCCATTTCGAACATCTCTGGGGTAATATGGCAATAACCATTTGGATTTTTCTCTAAATAATCTTGATGATAGCTTTCTGCAGGATAAAAACTTTGTATTGGTTTATTTTCAACTACGATTTCTCCTTTATAAACTTTACCTAAATCAACCAATTTATTTTGTACCATGGTTTGATAAGATGGAAAAGAATAATATATTCCGGTACGGTATTGTGTGCCTTTATCGTTACCTTGTTGATTTAGGCTTAAAGGATTAATTGTTTTCAAATACAAATCAATCAGTACATCTGGTTTCACTAATGCAGGATCAAAAGTAACTTTAACAGTTTCGACAAAACCAGTATTTCCTGAGGTCACATCTTCATATGTTGGATTTAGAATTTTTCCATTGGCATATCCTGCTTCTGTAGAAATTACGCCTCCAATTTGTTTAAAGAAATGTTCAGTTCCCCAAAAACATCCTCCTGCAAAATAGAGAACATTTTCTTCGGGACCAATACTGGGATGATTTTGTTCTGTTATTGGCTTAGGATTGGATTTTGTTTGACATCCTAAAAATGATAAAGAGGAAAATAATAGGAGGATAGCATGATCTTTTAAGCGCATAAATTCTATTTTATACCTTAAAGTTAGGAAGTTTATGTTGGAATGTATCTTAATGAAATCGTTAAAATATGTAGATATTTTGGTAAAATAAAAAAAGCGACCTCATCGGGTCGCTTTATTTATTATTTAAAAACTTCAGTTACTGGTTTTCCAATATTTCCATTTGGTTCTTCAATTTGAAGTAGTGCTGCAACAGTTGGCGCGATATCGGTCATATGCACTGGATTATAGTTTTTTCCAGGCTTAATTCCCCAACCCATTAAAACAAAAGGAATATGCGCATCGTAAGATCCCCAAGTTCCGTGTGTAGTTCCACCAGCATTTTGTTTTCCACCATACCATTGAGGCTCAAGGATATAATTGATAGCTCCCGAACGTTTACGGTTATATCCATTAATCATTCGTTCTTTAATCAGTGCTGGGATAGAAGCTTCTCCAATACGATCCATATCTACAGCAAATGCAACGCCTTCGACTTTACGCATAAACTTTACAATTTCCTCTTTAATTTCGTCTTCATCTAAATCATTAGAAGCAATAACAGAATAATTTAAATGCACTTGATAATTGGACAACGAACGTACAATATCATCAACCTTAAATTCTTTTGTCAGTTTTGCATTTAATGCCTTTTTAACATCTGAAGTAGGGAAGTAGCCTGCATTCCCTTTTTTATCTTGGAAGTATTTTGGATTATGAGCACCTCCATGGTCTGCCGTTAAAAATACTAAATATTGTCCTTTGCCTACTTTTTGATCCAAATAGGTAAACATTTCACCTAAATCTTTATCCAAACGTAAATAAGTATCCTCAGCTTCGATCGTATTAGGAGAAAATTGATGTCCTACATAGTCCGTCGATGAAAAACTAACGGCTAAGAAATCCGTCACACCATGTTCATTTTGACCTAATTTCTCATTTTCAATTATGGCTAAGGCAATATCTTTTGTTAGTGAATTTCCAAAAGGTGTAGAACGAATTAAACCTAATCCATTTTCTTTTTTAAGTTTCTTTAAATCGTAAGGAAATTTCATTTGATCCAATCCTTTGTATGCAGAACGATAAGTATTGCCATCTTTTTCACTCTGTAGGTAAGTTTCAATAGGATATAAAGTATTCCATTGATCCAAATACTTTTCAGTTAATTTTTTTTCATTGAATTTCTTTAACCATTTCGGTAATTCATTCATATAAAAGGTACTTGTAATCCAATTTCCAGATTCTCCATCAAACCAAAACGCGGCATCAGCAAAATGACCGGCGGGTAATATTCCACCACGATCTTTTAGAGAAACACCGTAAACTTTCGATCGAAAGTTATTGGATAATTTCAATTGATCCGTGACTGTAGAAACCAAAAGGTTTTTAGGTGACATTTTTCCTGCTTTGGAAGTAGCACCTACACCATTTACCTCATCATCTTGTGTACAATACATATCTTGTCCTGTTGCTTGGATGATAAAATCATTTCCTGCAATCCCGTGTATCGCTGGAACAGAGCCAGTATAGATGGTACTATGACCAATTGCTGTATAAGTAGGTACGTAAGGAATATAGGTATTTTCATTGGAGAACCCTTCGTTTAACAGTCGTTTAAAACCATCATTTGTATAACGGTCTTGATAACGGTACAGGTAATCCCATCGCATTTGATCAACAACAATTCCTACAACTAACTTTGGTTTTTCTGTTGGTGTTTGTGCATAAGCGGATAAACTTGCAAAAAGTCCTAAAACACTTAAAAATGTTTTATTCAATCTCATGGTATAATTTTTAGATGAGTCAAATTTACTCATATTTTTATCGAATGAATATCACCTCAACATTAAATTTTGGAATTATAATTGAAGTCTATCATAGAATCAAAACATAAAACAATGATAGGAAATACAGTTACAAAGACAAAAGAGTACAAATGTACCATCAAAGAATTATGGTATGCATTAACTAATCCTGAAGCTTTAAAAGATTGGTTTTTTGAAGTCAAGGGATTTGAATTGGTTCAAGGAGATGTTTTTGAATTCTATGCTGGGAAATATTTGCATGAGTGTGAGATTAAAGACATTTTTTTGTACCATAAATTGATATTTTCGTGGCGATATCCTGTATATCCCGGAGAATCTACGGTGACTTTTATTTTAAATCCAATTAATGATGGAGAAAAGACCCAATTAGAACTTATTCATGACGGTATCGCTACATTTCCAGCGAACGATCCTTATTTTTCGTATGCAAGTTTTGAGGCAGGATGGGAAGAAGTATTAGAAATTGCCCTTCGCGAATATGTCGAATACAAGGAATAGAAATAAAAAAAGGAATTCACGTCTGAATCCCTTTTTATTTTTTCGAAAAAATGAATGAATTACTTTTTAAATAATACTGTAATTCCTTCCTGATTTGGTAAAATTTGGCGAGGTTCTTCTGCTGTAACGATACCTGCTTTTTCTTTGCGAGTATTGTTTAACCACATCGGAATCCAGATGAATGGAATAGTTGCTAAGAAAGCAATACACCAGAAACCTGCAAACTCCATAAATAACCACGCTAAAAATCCTAAGAATTGTGCCATGACCTATAATTTAGTATTACAAAAGTAAGATATTATTTTTAGGAATAAAACTAATAATTATCACTTTTCTTTAACAATTCTTCTGCTTAAATTTGTAAGCATATAAGATTTCAATAACGAAATAATTTACAAAAAAATGGAATATAGAATTGAGAAAGACACCATGGGGGAAGTAAAAGTTCCTGCTGACAAATATTGGGGTGCTCAAACAGAACGTTCAAGAAATAACTTTAAAATTGGTCCATCGGCTTCAATGCCAAAAGAGATCATTGAAGGGTTCGCATACTTAAAGAAAGCTGCTGCTTACGCAAATGCTGAATTAGGTGTTTTACCAGTTGAAAAAAGAGATTCAATTGCAGCCGTTTGTGATGAAATCTTAGCAGGTAAATTAGATGGTGAATTTCCATTAGTAATCTGGCAAACAGGTTCAGGAACACAATCAAACATGAATGTGAACGAAGTTATTGCTAACCGTGCTCAAGTATTAGCTGGTGGTAAAATTGGTGAAGGTGAGCCAGTTTTAAAAGCAAATGACGATGTAAACAAATCTCAGTCTTCTAATGATACTTACCCAACAGGTATGCACATTGCTGCTTACAAAGCTGTTGTAGAAGTAACAATTCCAGGTGTAGAGCAATTACGTGATACTTTAGCAAAAAAATCTGCTGAATTCATGAACGTTGTAAAAATTGGTCGTACACACTTAATGGATGCTACTCCTTTAACTTTAGGTCAAGAATTATCTGGATATGTAGCGCAATTGAACCATGGTTTAAAAGCGTTAAAAAATACATTAGCTCACTTATCTGAATTAGCTTTAGGTGGTACAGCTGTAGGTACAGGATTAAACACACCTGCTGGTTATGATGTATTAGTAGCGAAATACATTGCAGAATTTACAGGTCACCCATTTGTAACTGCTGAAAACAAATTCGAAGCTTTAGCTGCACACGATGCGATTGTTGAAACTCACGGAGCATTAAAACAATTAGCAGTTTCTTTAAATAAAATTGCGAATGATATCCGTATGTTAGCATCAGGACCTCGTTCAGGTATTGGAGAAATCTTAATTCCAGAAAACGAGCCAGGATCTTCTATCATGCCAGGAAAAGTTAACCCTACACAATGTGAAGCTTTAACAATGGTTGCTGCTCAAGTAATGGGTAACGATGTTGCTATTACAATTGGTGGTACACAAGGTCACTACGAATTAAACGTATTCAAACCATTAATGGCAGCTAATTTCTTACAATCAGCTCGTTTAATTGGAGATGCTTGTGTTTCTTTCGACGAGCACTGTGCACAAGGTATTGAGCCAAACTATAAACGTATTAAAGAATTAGTAGATAATTCATTAATGTTAGTAACCGCTTTAAATACTAAAATTGGATACTACAAAGCAGCTGAGATTGCTCAAACAGCACACAAAAATAACTCAACATTAAAAGAAACTGCAATTGCATTAGGATATGTAACTGCGGAAGAATTTGACGAATGGGTTAAACCAGAAGATATGGTTGGTTCTTTAAAATAAGAAGAAATTTATCACTTATACAAAGCCGTTCCATTGGAACGGCTTTTTTTATTTATATTTAAAACTAATGATTTTGTATTCTTGATTTTTGAGTTGTTTCATAATATAATCTCTTTCATTTTCTGCTTGATTACGTTGATAATAATTCTTTTCATACCCGGATTGGATTTCAGAAGAACCCAAATTACTCATTAAAAATTGTTTTACATTTTCATAACGATTTTTGGACTCCTTAAACACATCATTTCTCCCTATATCTAAATCATATATTTCAGAGATATACACATCTTTTTTAAACCCATAAAAAATAGTATAGAAATAAAATTTTGTTTTCTCTATTTTAGGGTTTGAATTACCTTGTCCAAAGGCAGAAATAGCAAAAAAAAATGCTACAGTAAAAAAAAGGAAATGTTTTTTCATGGTATTTAATTAAGAATGAGATAATTAAATATAACATTTAAAATTGAAATTTCTAAACAAATAACTTCTTAAACTTATAGAAAGAATTTATTATCTTTGTAAACCTTTATAAAAAACAATATAGACATGTTTCAAAGTCTTCAAGATAAATTAGACAAAGCTTTACATACCTTAAAAGGAAAAGGACAGATTACAGAAATTAACGTTGCTGAAACGATTAAAGAGGTGAGAAGAGCCCTTGTGGATGCCGATGTTAGTTACAAAGTGGCGAAAGATTTTACAGATACTGTAAAGAAAAAAGCCTTAGGTGCTGACGTTTTAACTTCGTTAAATCCAAGTCAATTAATGGTTAAAATCGTTCATGACGAATTAACTGAATTGATGGGAGGAAAGCAAGCTGATTTAGTGGCTGATGGTAATCCTGCCATTATTTTAATTGCTGGTTTACAAGGATCTGGTAAAACAACTTTCTCAGGTAAATTAGCCAATTATTTAAAGACTTCTAAAAACAAAAAAGTATTGTTAGTTGCTGGTGACGTTTACCGTCCAGCTGCCATTAATCAATTACAGGTATTAGGAGAACAAATTGGTGTCGATGTATTTGCTGATTTAGAAAATAAAAATCCTGTAGAGATTGCTCAAAATGCATTAGCTCAAGCAAAGCAAAATGGTAATAATGTCGTTATTATCGATACTGCTGGTCGTTTAGCAATTGATGAGCAAATGATGGACGAAATTCGTCGTGTTCATCAAACTGTTCAACCAACAGAAACTTTATTCGTTGTGGACTCAATGACGGGTCAAGATGCTGTAAATACAGCAAAAGCTTTCAATGATGTATTGGATTACAATGGAGTTGTATTAACAAAGTTAGATGGTGATACGCGTGGTGGGGCTGCTTTAACAATTCGTACAGTGGTTGATAAACCAATTAAGTTTATTTCGACTGGTGAAAAAATGGAAGCTTTAGACATTTTCTACCCTGAACGTATGGCAGATCGTATCCTAGGGATGGGAGACGTTGTATCGTTAGTAGAACGTGCGCAAGCGCAATTCGACGAAGAAGAAGCTAAACGTTTACAAAAGAAAATTGCTAAAAATAGTTTTGATTTTGATGATTTCTTAAAACAGATTCAACAAATCAAACGTATGGGTAATATGAAAGATTTAATCGGAATGATCCCAGGTGCTGGTAAAGCATTAAAGGATGTAGAGATTAATGACGATGCCTTTAAAGGTGTTGAAGCGATTATCCACTCAATGACTCCAAAAGAGCGTCAAAACCCTAACATCATTGACAATTCACGTAAGAAAAGAATTGCAGCAGGATCTGGAACATCATTACAAGAAGTAAATCAATTGTTGAAACAATTCTCTGAAATGGGGAAAATGATGAAATTCATGAATTCTTCTCAAGGAAAATCAATGATGGAGAAAATGGCTAAAAATATGCCAGCTGGTGGTTTCCCTGGAATGCCAGGAGGAATGCCTAAAATGTAATTATTGATTCTACAATAGTATAAAGAACCTTCAAGTCATTGGAGGTTTTTTTATTTTATATTGGTTTTAATTATGTTAAATAGAATGCGGTGTTAAATATTTAATATCGAACGGAAAGGGTAAATTTTCAATTTTTCACTATGTTTTAATTAATTAGCAGTAAATGAATAGATTAAAATAAATAGGTATAGTAATCGTTACTTTATGTCTTATAAATTGTATAAATAGTGATGTGATTAATTCAATCGATGTAAGGTAAGAGTTTATTAATTCTGAAAATCGATTATGTAAGAAATTAATGTAATAACTGATTCTACAGCAATGATTAATAAGGATAAGAATAATTTACTACTACAAAATATGCAGGAGGTTATGAATTCAATTTAAATGCAAGAGATGTTCAACATTATCAAATGATTCAATCTCAAATGATTCAATCAAAGCTTACGAAAGAAAATTTAAAGACAGATAGCGCTCGTGTAAATGCAAATGCATATGGTCATCAAATTGTATTCATTAAAGCAATCGTTAATAATAATCCTACAACAATTTATTACCAACGTAATTATTCAACATGAATTATGATTACAGATTATGTATTTCTAAAATATATTCGAGAAAATAAACCAATCAATTGTATTCATTCAATTAATTGAAACATATCGTAAACCTATAGTACCTGAAACTATTCTTAGAATTATATAATTACTATTATAATAGGGCTTTATAATTATCCCATTTAACATAATAAAGATTATTAATAATAAAATAACAAAGTTATTTTTATTATTATAATATATATTATGTTAAGTAAGAGTTTTTAATTCCTCTATTAGTTATATGTTGATCGTAATAATTAATTTAATGTTTGGTCATCTTATAAATGAATTGTCTAAAGAGGAATTGTCATGATTCAACGAAAAGTCTTAATCAATGAATACTTAATTTTTATTTCTGATTTTCATTCTTAATGTAATGATCATTTCTAATCTATCGATTAATGATAGCTATTGAATTATAATTGATTTCATTAATACTTTAAGTTTAATATTTATTATACACATTTAATCGATTACATCGACAATTTTGAAATTATAAGAAATAAAGTTCTACTACACTAATCGGATTTGGATACCTTAATTTTGGTGAATGATTATCATCCGAATTATAAATCCACTATCTATTTAACATAATAAAGAACGTTTAAAATACCTTACTTATATCATTACTTAAACGATAAATCTTTAACGATTTCTATTGCTATTTAGATTAATTTAAAATAAATTTGCACCCGAATTCATATACTATGAAAAAAGGGTTTATTACATTAGGTTTATTATTAGGAACGATTACTAGTTTGCAAGCTCAGAAAATTATTACAGGAAAAATAGTTGATGAGAACAATAAACCATTATCTAATGTATTGGTTCAAGAACCAATTAGTAAAAAATGGACACATACGAAAAAAGATGGGACATATGCTATTGAGGTTTCTTCCGATCAAACAACTTTAATTATATCTCAATTGGGTAAAGATATCCAAGAAATTATAGTTGATGAAACCTTTAATCAGCAGACCACTACCCTTTTTACACAAAATTTACGTTTAGAGGAAGTCGTTATTTTTCCAAAGCGTAAAAAAGAATATTCAGAGATTGTTTTAGGAAAAGAAGCAGTCGAAAATGTACAAGCTTTCTCTGTTAATGAGGTTTTAGAACAATTACCAGGACAGTTTACCCCAGATTTTAATAACAATCAATTCAAAAATATTGTTTTCCGTACGGCTAATAATAATATGAATATTGCTAAAATCACAAATGGAACGCAAGACCGACAAGATTACTTTGCCAATCGTGCGTTTGGGACATCGATTGTATTAAATGATATTCCTTTATCAAATAACGAGAATATGCAGTCCTTTTCTCCTAACACATCCAGTCCTTTTGGGTATAACTCAGGAAACTCGTTTGGGGATGGTGCAGATAACTCGTTTTCTAATGCCAATTATGGGTATGATTTACGTGAATTAGCAACGAATAACATCGAGGAAATTAAAGTGATTCAAGGGGTTGCTCCTGCTAAATATGGGGATATGACATCTGGTTTGGTATTAATTCAAACCAAAGTTGGAGAATCACCATTACGTGCATCGATCTCAATGCGTGATGCCACTACAGAGTATAATTTAACTAAAGGATTTAAATTAAATGCGCATAATTTCATTAATGCACAAGTTAATTTCTTGCAATCAAATTCTGATCCTCGAAACAGTTTAACGAAATACAATCGTTTAAACGGTAATTTTTCATGGAAAACCAATAATGAATCGGCCACAATTACGAATACCTTAACCGCGAATATTGGTTATCGTGCTGATCAATTGAAATCGAACCCTGATGATTTTGCAGATGCAAAAGTTAAAGATGATCGTACTTCGATAAAAATTTCAGATAATTTCAAATGGAATCTGAAAAAATCATGGATTGATACATTTAATATTGATGCGAATTTCAATTACGAAAAATCAAATTCATATAAAGAAGAATGGCGTAACCAAGGTAATGCAGCGGTAACTGATGCTACTTCTGAAGGTATTCACCAAGCCATTATAATTCCAGCTCAATATTTTTATAACATGAATGTGGAAGGAATTCCGATTTCTACTTATTTAAATTTAGAGGGGAATAAATCCATTACGACGAAAAAGGAATGGATTCATACTATTTCTGCAGGTATTTCTACGAGAACAAGTTCTAATCAAGGAAAAGGACGTTATACTACAGGAAATAATGTACCGAATTATCTAACTTTAAGTGGTTCAGGTGGATCATTAGGTTATCGTGATTATAACTTTAGAAATGCAAAAACTGTTTTCCAATTTGCGGCATATGCAGAAGACCAAATCACAAAGTATTTTAAAGACCATACAGTTCTTAAGTTGGATTTAGGTTTACGTTACGAAAATCAATTGGGATTTTCAACAATCCAACCTCGTGTAAATTCGTCATATGCTTTTAATAAATTTTTAAGGGTAAGAGCTGGATTCGGAATGGCGAGCAAAACTCCATCGTTAAATCAATTGTATACAGGTAACCGTTATTATGATTATTTATTAGGTGAAGGAATTTATTCTGTCCCTGGTACTGGTTTAATTGGATGGATTCAAAGTTTTGAACTTCCAGGCGATAATCCAAACTTAAAACCTATCCGTTCCATGAACACAGAATTTGGTACAGATTTGAATTTTAAATTTGGTACATTAAATCTGACAGGATTTTACAACAAATTAACGGATGGAATATCTTCTGTGCAAGATCCCTTCTATCGTACTGTTGCAGAAATTGCTTTAAATAATACCACAAATCCAGCAACGTATACAGTGGTTGGACAAAAAAATATCGGTTTTTTCAGCTCTCAGTTAATGAACAATTTAACGACTGAAGATTTAGGTGCTGAAGCCTTTATGACATTCAACCGTATAAAACCATTAAACTTAGATATTCAGTTGAATGCCTCATACATTGAAACTAAAAATACACCAAATAAATATACGTACACTGCTTCTACTGTTCTAACTGAACCAGAAAAATATGCTGTATACAATGCTTTAGAATCCAAAACAAAGCAATTCACAATGGGTTCTAATTTCAATTATCATTTACGCAAAGTGGGTTTACTTCTTTCACTAAGAACGGAACATATTTTGTTGATGAATCATAATCGAAATCAAGATCGTTTTCCAGTAGGATATTTAGATGAGCAAATGGTATATCATGCCATTCCAGAAGCAGATCAAACCAATACTGATAAGTATGGACACTTAATAAGTACGCCAATTAAAGGGGATCAAAGTTTACAAAATGCAATTCATAATATGCATTTAAGAATTTCGAAAGACTTTATGAATGGTTTTAAAGTTTCGGTTTATACCACGAATGTATTCGGTCTTAAACCGACGTATTACAATTCAAATGGGGTAAAATTATTGTACCCTATCGCTCAATTTTCTCTTGGTGGAAAATTAGAGTATTCATTTTAATTAACTCTTATATCAATAGAATGTATAAAAAGTTACTTCTTTTAACACCTTTTATCGCAGGATTATTATTCAATTCATGTATGGATGATGATTTTGGAGGAATGAATTTATCACCAGTGAATCTTACCACACAAGTTAAATTTGGTGGAGATTTTGAAACGACTAAAAAAGCCGTAAACGCAAGTGTAACGTTACGAAATGCAGATACTGGTGTTGAATATGTTGGAAGAACAGATGAAAATGGGATATATAATTTACCAGCCATTCTACCGGGTAAATATACTGCAAGTGTAACTTTTACTTTAACCCCAGATCAATTTGAAGATTATTTCGGATATGAATCGGGATCAGAAGATGTTATCACATTCAATGGTGTAGCACAAAATATCGATATTTTAACAAGTGGTACAACAATTACCATTGAATTATTTGCAGCGAATACCATTGGAGGATTAGTCATCAAACAAATCCATTATGGAGGTTCGCACACCACACGTGGTGCATCATTCAGAGATCAATTTGTTGAGATTTATAATAATTCTTCGGAAGTGATTTTTGCTGATGGATTAATTTTTGCTCAATTATTTGGTAATAATACGGTAGGTAGTACGCCTTATCATACCGCTACAGGACAATTGAACTGGGCAATGAGTGAAGGCAATACAAAAGGCGAAGCGGCAAATACAGATTATGTTTATGCGGATAATGTTTATCGTATTCCTGGAAGTGGACAGCAATATCCTATTCAGCCTGGGCAAAGTATTGTTATTGCAGCTACTGCGATTAATCACCAATCCAATTATACAGATAATAATGGGAACTCCGTAAGCATACAAGATCCTTCGTTAACAATTGATCTATCTAACGCTGATTTTGAAGCTAATCTTACAGCCTACACAGGATCTCAATACCGTTATGATATTCAAAATCCTAACGTACCTGATTTAGAAATTGTACATTGGGTGTCTGGATCAGATATGGTATTAGATAATCAAGGGCGTGATGGATATGTGATTTTTAGAGCAACACCAGAAGAAATTGCTTCTTTTGATCGATTAAAAAATCCAAGCAATGCCAACAATAACTTGTACTTACAAATCCCAAATCGTTTAATCATAGACGGGGTTGATACAACAAAAGATCTAGGAAATAATTTCGTTCCTAAAAAACTGAATGTTTCCATCGATGCAGGTACAACATTCTTAGAGACTGGTGCTTTTAGTTCATATTCAGTGATCCGTAAAACTCAAAAAGTGGTGAATGGACGAATTATTCTAAAAGATACCAATAACTCGACAGAAGATTTTGTCAATATTTGGGCTTCACCACGAGCTTTTGCTAATTAAATTTAATGATAGAATGAAATCTACTATAGATTTAAATTCATACGATATCTCCTTGTTTGTACGTCAAAAGACAAACAAGGTTTTCTTCTTATTGGCGACGTCATTAGGAGGAATTGTTTTTGCACAGACAGAAGATACAATTAAGGTCGATACAAATCCGTTGTATCAAAACGATATTTCGGAATTAAATCATTTACCTGTGACTTTTGCAAACCGTGAAATCAAGGATTTTACTCATACTGAAGTATATTATCAATTTAAGAAAAACGAATTTGCACGTCGTCAGACTGCTGCAGAAACTTCACGTTATGGTTTTAGAAGCCAGGGTTTATTTAACATCAAAACGGATTTGAAAGTTTTCGGTTCCATTGATTTGCAAAAATATCTTGAAAAAGATTTGAGCTACACGTTGGATGATACCCGTACTGATGAAATAGAAGTTTTACACCCGATGTATTATTTTGTACCTCGTGCAGCAGATTGGAATAATCAACAATACAGTATCAATGCAGGAATTATAAAGAGTTTTGGGGATTTAAATCTTGTGGCTAAAGCAAGTTTAGATGCGAATAAATTAGCTCGTCAAGTAGATCCACGACCTGAAATCTCGAACCGTAAATTAAATGGTGAATTGCAAGCTGGTTATACATTTGGAGCACATCAAATCTTTGCACTTGCTGGTTATGGTGTAAAAGATAAAGACTACAAGTATTATTATAACAATACACAATTAAATAATATTGCATATCCTGAAACATACTTGCGTTTCAGTTCTGGATTTGGTCGAGTAATTAATCAGCCTTATTTAAATTCAGCCGAATCTAAGTCCGCAAATCGTTATTTTTCCCGTACTACTTATAAAAAATTAGGTGGTGGATATCAGCTTCAATTAGCGAAAACATTAATATCTGGTAATTACAGTTATCAAAAGAATTTAGAAAACTTTTATGATGAAGATTTTTTAGATGATCAATACTTGAAATTTCAATATCAAACCATTACTCATAGTGGAGCAATCCGTTGGAGACAATTGATGGGAAATAAAACGTTAAGATCTACATTATCTGGGTTCAAAACGACTTCTAAGAATTATGATGTAACGTCACAAGGTTCAAATTATATGAACCGACAACGAAATATTACGTGGGATATCAATTTATTGAATCAACGCCAACACGTGGTGAAATATTATATTGGATTACAAGCGGCTTATAATCAGAATCGTTATATGGACCAATTAGGTTATGTAGATCAAAAAATTAATTCATTAACGGCTGGTATCTATGCAAATCGCGATATTGAAATCAAAAATAATTCAAAATTTAATGTTGGTTTAGCCTTCAATTATTATACAGCCTTAAAATCTGAATTGGATTATCTAAATTTATCAGGAACAACAGATAATGTTTTATACCGTGAAGTAATTGCGCATGATTTCACTTACAATGCTATGGATAAATTGGATGCTAAGGCTGATGTACGCTACGTTTTACCTGTTAAAAATAATAAAAACGTTGTCGTATATACACAATTAAGAAGTATCTTCGCATTGGATAAAAATAGAAATCAACCAGTCGATATCAATACCGAAACAACGTATCAAGTAAACGTAGGTATTCAACTGAATTATTAAACATAAAGAATGAAGAAAGCAATTCCTTTCATCGCACTAGGTGTTAGTTTTACTTTATTAGCCTTAAAACCTAATAAAGTGATCGATCAAGGCTATACGATTGATCAATTGCGAACATTATATTCAAGTGGTGACCAATCGAAATGGCCCACTCCAACAGTAGATTCTTCTGTTTATGCAGAAGGATTTGAAGATATTGGTGTTTTAGGTAAAGTTCCATTTCCTGAATCAAACCCTTATTCAAAAGAAAAGGCAGATTTAGGTAAGGTTTTATTTTTTGATCCTCGCCTATCCAATTCCAATCAAATTTCATGTGCCAATTGTCATGATCCAGAACAAAATTGGGGCGACGGAAGACGAGTGCCTTATGGAGAAGATCGTCAATTAGGAAGCCGAAATTCACCGAGTTTAATGAATGTTGCTTATACAAAAGTGATGTTTTGGGACGGACGTGCAGCGAATTTAGAAGAACAAGCAGAATTTCCTATTCGCGATAAAAAAGAAATGAATTATCATATTGATTTCGCGACAAAAAAATTAAGTCAAATTGAAGGGTACAAAAAACTTTTTAAAGAGGCGTATGGTGATGGTAAAGTAACGAATGAGCGAATTGTAAAAGCATTAGCTACTTTTCAACGTACGATTTTATCACCAAAAACTCGATTTGATAAATTTGTATCAGGAGATTCGAAACAATTAACGGATCAGGAAGTTCAAGGATTACATTTATTCCGTACTAAGGCCCGTTGCATCAATTGTCACAATACCGCTTTATTCTCTGATTCAAAGATGCATAATATTGGATTAACCTATTATGGTCGTGAATATGAAGATTTAGGATTTTATAACACAACTAAATTGGCTAAAAATGTAGGAGAATTTAAAACTCCTTCATTACGAGAGGTTCCTCAAAATGCACCTTATATGCATAATGGTTTATTTCCAAATATCCGAGGAGTTTTAAACATGTACAATGCTGGAATGTTCCATTTTCAACCCAACGAAAAGCAAAAGAATGATTCATTATTCCCTAAAACTTCACCTTTGATTCAAAAAATCAATTTGAATAACGAAGAACTGGATGCTTTAGAAGCTTTTTTAATGAGTTTAAAACAAAATCAATATAAAATGAGAGCTCCAGAATTACCCAAATAATTCGAGCTTATAGATAAACTAAGAGCGATTCTACATCAAGAATCGCTTTTTTTGTATCTTTATACGTATGGAAAATAATGATTCAATTATCCTATTTTGGTTCAGACGAGATTTACGATTACATGATAATGTAGCCTTATATCATGCCTTAAATCAAGAATGTAAAGTTCTACCTGTTTTTGTTTTTGATACGAATATCCTTGATGATTTAGAAAATAAAACAGACCGACGAGTGGATTATATTCATCAGGCGTTGATGGCAATAAACAATGAATTATCGCATTATAATAGTTCCATTCTTACATTATACGGTGATCCAGTAGAAGAATTATTGAAATTAAAAAATCAATATGCAATACATTCCATTTACTGCAATGAAGATTTTGAACCTTATGGTATTGATCGGGATAGAAAAGTTCGTCAATATTTCAAAATGCAATCATTTACGGATCATGTTATCTTTCGATACGATGAAATCTTAAAAAAAGATGCTACACCCTACACGGTTTTTACACCTTATAGCAAACAATGGAAATTGAAATTAGTCCCAGAGCGTTATCAAACTTACATCCCTAACCTTGATAACTTATACTCTTTTACATCTGATGTTTTGGATTTGAACCACATTGGATTTGAACCGACAGATTTAAAATTTGAAATCCCTTCTATTCCATTCGATGATTTACATTCGTATGCCGAAGTTCGAGATTTACCAGCATTAGATGCAACTACAAAATTAAGTTTGCCTTTACGATTTGGTACAATATCTATTCGATCTTGTGTAAAGACAGCTGTAGAAAATGGATTTGAAATATGGTTAAATGAATTAATTTGGAGAGAGTTTTTTATTCAAATTTTAGCCCATTTTCCAGAGTCTTCAACGAAAGCGTTCAAACCGAAATATGATGCAATCCAATGGCGAAATAATGAACAAGAGTTTCAATGTTGGTGTGAAGGTAAAACAGGCTATCCTATTGTAGATGCTGGTATGATTGAATTAAATGAAACAGGTTTTATGCACAATCGTGTCCGTATGATTGTTGCAAGTTTCTTATGCAAGCATTTATTAATTGATTGGCGTTGGGGAGAATCCGATTTTGCATCAAAGTTAAATGATTATGAAATGGCTTCAAATGTAGGAAATTGGCAATGGGCTTCAAGTTCAGGTTGTGATGCTACGCCCTATTTTCGAGTATTTAATCCTACCTTGCAACAACAAAAGTTTGACCCACAATTTCAATACATCAAACGATGGATACCAAGATTTGATCCAAATCATTATATTCCACCTATCGTACCTCATGATTTTGCAAGACAAAGAGCTATTAGTACATACAAAGAAGGAATCAATAATTTTTAACTTATCCAATGGTATTGGAATCTATTCCTAAATCGCTGAACTTTATATAAAATTAAACATGCCTACGCTCAATATAAATCTCTTAAATTATAACAAGCAGAATGATTATGACGCATTAATACATCATTTAAATTCCAATGATTTAATATCGAATGCTCAAATCTACCCACAAGAACAACGTCTTGAAATTGAAAGTAAAAAAATATTTAAAATTAAAGCTTTCGTTTATGAAGCTTTAGATGAGTTTGAAATTCAATATGAATCAAAAACTGAATCGTTTCCAATTTTAAATATGACGTGTGCTTCATGTGCATCAAGTTCACAATCATTTCTACGACGCCAAGAAGGAGTAATATCAGCAGATGTTAATTACGCGAGTACATCGGGTACAATTACATATGCTCCGTCACAGACCAATCCAGAGCAATTAAAAACAAAATTAAATGAAATCGGATTCGAATTGGTAATTCCAATTGAAGATGATGATGATTTGATGCCATTTGATGAAATGATGGCCTTGCGTTTACAGTTACAACGAAACAATACCATGGGTGCAGTAGCGCTAGGTATTCCTCTTTTTGTGATTGGAATGTTCTTTATGTCATGGGAATGGGCAAATTTCACCATGTGGTTATTAAGCACGTTTATCCTATTTATTTTTGGCCAAAAGTTTTTTGTTGGAGCACTTCAACAATTAAAAAATAAAACAGCAAATATGGATACTTTAGTTGCTTTAAGTACGGGTATTGCCTATGGTTTTAGTTGTTTTAATTATTTGTTTCCCCATGCCTTACATCAAGAAGGAACACAGCATGCCCCAATTTATTTTGAAGCGGCTGGTTTGATTGTTGTTTTTATTTTAATTGGTAAGTATTTAGAAGAAAAAGCCAAATTTAAGACGTCTCAAGCCATTCAAGATTTGATGGAGTTACAACCTAAAGTAGTTTCTTATCTCGATGGAAATGAGATAAAAACAAAATCCATTGATGATGTGCAAGTTCATGATATACTGATTGCAAATGCTGGCGAAAAAATTGCTGTCGATGGAATCATCTTTTCTGGAAATACCTCGGTAGATGAAAGTACTTTAACGGGTGAACCACTGCCTGTGGATAAAACTGTAGGGCAAAAAGTATTTGCAGGAACCATTAATCAAACGCATCGTATTCAATACCAAGCAGCTTCAGTAGGCGATGATACTATTTTGGCTCAAATTATTCGTTCAGTACAACTGGCACAAGCTTCAAAAGCACCGGTTCAGCAATTGGTGGATAAAATTGCAGGTATTTTTGTACCTATTGTGCTGGGTATCGCATTAATCACTTTTCTGGTGTGGTATTTTATCAATCCATCATCTAATCTGAATATTGCTTTATTAACTTCAATAACAGTCCTTGTGATTGCATGTCCATGTGCACTTGGTTTAGCAACACCTACAGCCTTGATGGTGGCTATGGGGAAAGGTGCAAAACATGGAATACTCATTAAAGATGCTGAAAGTTTAGAACAAGCCAATAAAGTAAATGCCATCGTATTGGACAAAACGGGTACAATTACCGAAGGAAAACCAAAAGTTCAAGAATTTGAATGGTATGGAAATGCTGATGATTATAAAATCCTTCAATCATTAGAAGAAAGTTCTAATCATCCATTGGCTCAAGCCATTTTAGATGTCATTCCTGCATCTTCCGAAAAGTTAACTTTATTGGATATTGAGGAAATCATTGGTTTTGGTTTGAAAGGAAATTATAACGGTTCTGAATACAAAATTGGTAAATCCGATTGGTTATTTTCTTCACATGTAAAGGTTCAACCTCATCAAGAAGAAATTCTAAAAAAGCTTATAGAAAATCATTATTCTATTTCTGTTTTTATTAAAGATGATCAATTAATTGGAATATTTGGAATTTCAGATCAAATAAAAACTTCAGCTCGTGAAGCAATTCAACATTTCCAAAAACAAGGCATTGAAGTATATATGCTAACTGGTGACCATCAATTGGCAGGTGAACGTATCGCTCATGCTGTAGGAATTCAACATGTTATAGGTAATGCATTACCTCATCAAAAGTTAGCGTTTATTGAAAAGCTTCAATCTGAAGGCCAATTGGTTGCGATGGTTGGTGATGGAATTAATGATTCTGCTGCGCTTGCAAAAGCAAATGTTTCGATTGCGATGGGACACGGTTCAGATATCGCGATGGATGTTGCTCAAATTACCATCTTAAACGGTGATTTGAATAAAGTTATGCAGGCGATTCATTTATCGAAACAAACGGTAAAAACAATCCATTTCAACTTATTCTGGGCGTTTATATATAATGTAATTGGAATCCCTATTGCTGCAGGAGTTTTATTTTCATACAATGGGTTTTTATTAAATCCTATGATCGCAGGAGCAGCAATGGCATTTAGTAGTATTAGTGTGGTAACAAACAGTATATTACTCAATTATCGAAAAATATAAAATTAAAAAGGCTAAACGATTTGTTTAGCCTTTTTTATAATAATCGTTTATCCCATTGATAGTCTTCAATTTCATAAATTTTAACTTTTTGATCAAAATCAGGATGTTTCGTATGAATCAAATAATTAAATTCTTTTGGAACGACAGCAGAGGGAACTTTCATCACCAAATGTTGATAGGATTGATACCATTTAGACCCAATTTCTTGCAATTTTGGATAAGCTTCTATCGTACGCCAATTTTTGGGTAAATCTTTAGATGTAATTTCAAGTACCTCATCTGTTGTACAATTGATTTCAAGTACCAAAAGTTTATAGGAATGATCAATGGCTATTCCACTGCGATGTACAACTAATTCGAGTGTTGATAATGATCGGGAACTTCCTGTATAAATTACAAATTCATCGTTTTTGTTCCAACGATTGGCAACTCCCGAGGCTCTTAAGCTATTCGCATATTTTTCTTTTCGAATGTTATAGACGTGCATGTTTAAACATTTTCACCAAATTCGATGGCAGTTAAACGATTGTCTATAAACTTAAGTCCAGATATGGTATCTAAAAATTCCATAGGAGCTTTACTGTCCAATAGATAATTAGGTGTAGTTAACCACTGTTCAAATTCTTCTTTAGTCGTAAATACTTCAAGACCGTGTTTATATAATGATAGCAAAAGAACAATATGTTCTTTCGTATTATCTTTAAGAGAAACATTTTTTGTCTTATACGTACGATAAGTACGTGTGGTAATGTTAAGCCATTTTGAAATAATATCATCTTTTAAACCAGAAAGTTCATCCAAAATTTGAATATAACTTTGATCAATGGTATGATGATTAACATAATGATAGATGTTGGTAAAATCACTTACATCAGGCAAATCATCAATTAATTTTTTACGTCGTTTCAGTTCAAGAGTAGCCATAGTCCAATTATTTATACTAAGATACAAATTTTCCGAATAAAAAAGGAAATATTTCCGAATGTTATTTCGTTGTCTATATCTTTCATCCGAAGTTTAGCGCTATAAATAATAAAAGCCATTCCTATGAAGAATGGCTTTAAGAGAATTAGAATGAAAAGTAAATTATACAAATTCGTTGATTTCCATTTCATTTAATTTATACGAAGTGTAACCTTTTAGTTTCCCTTTATGAAAATTAAAGTCTACACGACCAAGATATAGTCCTGCCCACCCCACTTGGTTTACTAATACAGGTTTTTGATCAGCATTCAAATGCACTTCTGGTTCAGGTAAAAATGTGTGGGTATGTCCACCGATAATAAAATCAATATCTTTTGTTTTACGAGCTAATATACGATCAGACACTTGATCCGAACCCTTATAATCATATCCAATATGTGATAAGCAAATAACTAAATCACATTTTTCTTCGTGACGTAATTTTTGCGCATAATGCTGTGCAATTTCGATCGGATCAAGATATTTTGTTTCTTGATACATGCGTGGATCTACTAAACCATGCAATTCAACACCAACAGCAAAAATTCCGATTTTAATTCCATCTTTTAAAATAATTTTATATGGTTTAATAGCCCCATCAAGAATTGTATTCGAAAAATCATAATTTGATGATAGAATATCAAAACCAGCATGCGGAAGAGCTTTTTTAATACCTTCTAATCCATTATCATATTCATGGTTTCCGATGGTACCAGCATCATACCCTAATTTAGTCATTAATTTATATTCCAACTCCCCTCCAAACATATTAAAATAAGGAGTTCCTTGGAATACATCACCAGCATCTAGTAAAAGAACATTCTTTTCTTGTTGACGAATTTTATGAATTAAAGTTGAGCGTCGTGCAAAACCACCTTTATCAGAAGTCACAGGATTTGTTGATGTTTCAAAAGGTTCGATACGCGAATGCTGATCATTGGTATGTAAGATCGTAATGCGTTTTACATCTTTATCATTTGCAAATAATGGAAGCGTTGGTAGTAACGTTAAACCTGCTGCAAAAGATGTTTTCTTTATAAAATCTCTTCTTTCCATTATTTATATATTCTTTTATCAGTATTTACATGAACGGTATCAATTTTCTCAAAGTAATCCAATAAAAGATCTCTTTGCTTGATGTTAACAATATCTTTATCTAAAGCTTTACTAAAGAAAAACATATTATCTCCACCATTATACAAGTAATCACTTGTTACGACTTGATACACCTTATTCAAATCCAATGGTTGACCTCCTACTTTTATGTCATCAACAGAAGTCGCAGAGATACCAGATACGGGATGACCAAAATTTAAAGAAAGATAAAATGCAACCATTTCTTTTACGGTCTCACCTTTTAGTTGAACAACATAAATTTCATTATCAAAAGGAGCTAATTCAAAAATATTACCTACTGTTAAATTTCCGGCAGTAAAAGTTCGGCGTAGGCCTCCATAATTTAATAAAACGATATCCACATGACCTTTTCCTTGTTTTTGATACAATTCATCGATGGTTTCAAATGTAACATCGGCTACTAGATTACAAAGTGGTGCTCCATATCCATTTTTATGCAAATCCATCGGTGCATAGGCTAACACACGATCCATTTTGGATTTCATATCAGTTTTATAAGGTTGAATCATTTGGATAATTGTAGAATCTGAAGCGATACTAGAATCAATGGAAGTACTGGCTTTATATTCTGGTGCTAGTTGATGATATGCTGTCCCACACGAGGTAAGCAAAATCATAGAAATAGCAAGAATATTATTTTTTAAAAGTTTCATTATTGATTACTTTTGAAAAGTGATAAACTTAAATTATTACTGCAAATTTGAGGTATTTTTTTTTGAATTATCGCTTATTTTAATTTTTTTTAAATCAAAATATAAATAAATGTTGAGGTTTGAATTATTAAGATTTAATTACGACCTTTAACTAAGAAATATAAATAATAACTCTTATTATCAAAATGAAAGAATTATTCGGAACTGGTGTAGCATTGGTAACACCTTTTAACCAAGATGGTAGCGTTGATTACAACGGATTGGAAAATTTAGTTAATTATAGTATTGACGGTGGTGTAGAATACCTTGTGTTATTAGGGACTACTGCCGAATCAGCTACTTTAACAAAAGAAGAAAAGAAAGAAGTTGTTGCTACGATTAAGAAGGTGAACAATGGACGTGTTCCAATGGTTCTAGGTATTGGTGGAAACAATACTGCAGAGGTCTTAAAAGAATATGCAACAACAGATTTATCAGATTATACTGCCGTATTAACGGTTTCTCCATATTATAATAAACCATCACAAGAAGGAATCTATCAACATTATAAAGCAATTGCTTCTGCAACTGATGCGAATATTATTTTGTACAATGTCCCAGGACGTACAGGATCTAATATTGCGCCAGAAACAACAATTCGTTTAGCAAATGAATTCAAAAACATTATAGCAATTAAAGAAGCGTCTCCAGACTTTTTACAGTCAACAAATATTATTCGTATGAATACACGTGAAGATTTTATTGTATTATCAGGAGATGATGAATTTGCAGTACCAATGACTTTAGCTGGTGGTAAAGGAGTAATTTCTGTAATGGGACAAGGATTACCTACCGTTTTTACAGGAATGATTCGTGAAGCATTAAATAAAAATGTGGATGCAGCTTACCAAGCTCATTATAATTTAGTAGAGATTACTCGTGCAATTTTTGAAGAAGGAAATCCTGTAGGAATTAAAGCGGTATTAGCACACAAAGGCATTTGTCAACCGTATACTCGTCTACCATTAGTTCCTGCAACTGAAAACTTAACGAAGAAAATTGCAGATTTATTAAACCAATTTTAATCTTAAATAATAAAAAAATGATTAAGCAAGAAGTATTAAACGCCTTAAATAAACAAATCAAATTAGAAGGAGATTCATCGCAATTGTATTTAGCGATGGCTTCTTGGGCTGAATGCAAAGGTCTAGAAGGAACAGCAAATTTCTTATATTCTCATGCAGATGAAGAAAGAACACACATGTTGAAGTTAATCAAATTTGTGAACGAACGTGGTGGAAAAGCATTTGTTCCTCAAATTGAAGAGCCAAAACAAGAATTTGAATCTTTAAAAGAAGTTTTTACAGCCATTTTAAAACATGAAATTTTTGTGTCGGAATCTATTAATGAAATTGTTTTCTTAACATTAGAACACAAAGATTTCCCGACTCATAATTTCTTACAGTGGTTTGTATCTGAACAAATCGAAGAAGAACGTTTAGCACGAAATATCTTAGATAAATTGGAAATGATTGGAAACGATAAAGGCGGATTATATTTATTTGACCGTGATATCGTAACCTTAGATGTTTCAGCAGAACAATAAAAAACTTTACCATATAATAGGATTCTAATGTAAATTTTCTTTACATTAGAATTCTTTTTTATTAAATTTGCAGAATGTTAAAGAAACTAACCTTAATAGTTTTGATCGGTGCTTCATTATCATCTTGTAACAAGATGTATAATCAAGCAATGAAGAGTACTGATAAAGACGAGATATTTACTATTGCTACTAAATTATACGAAGAAGGTAAATATGTACAAGCTGTTGAATTATATGAACGAATTTCAACTTCGTTTGTTGGAACAGAACATGCGGCGGATATTGCGTTTAATACAGCAGATGCTCATTTTAAAGACGAAAACTATAAATTAGCAGGTCACATGTTTAAGAACTTTGCTGGTTCTTATCCTTTAGATAAACGTGCGGAAGAAGCTTTATATAACTCAGCGTTTTCTTATTATAAAGATTCGCCTAAGTTTAATTTAGATCAAACCAGTACGTATATCGCAATTGATGAGTTACAAAACTTTATCAATTCCTATCCTGAATCTGTACACGTTAGTAACGCAAATAAATACATCACAGAACTTCGCCAGAAATTGGAGCTTAAAGCTTTTGAAATCGGAAAAGTATATTATAAAACAATGAAGTATAAAGCTGCTGCTGTAGCTTTTGATAACATGGTGGATGAATATCCAGATTCTAAATTTCGTGAAGAAGCCATGATGTATGCTTTACGTTCTAAAGCTGAATTAGCATTGAATTTTAGCCGTTTAGAAAGCAAAGATTTACGTTTACAAGAAGCAAGAACACAGTACCGTCAATTATTAAAGTACTACCCTTCTACAACGTATAAATCTGAAGCTGATAAATTACTAAAAAACATCGAAAACGAGATGGTTAAAGTAAAAGCTGATTTAGAAGAACTTGAAAAAGCAAGAGCGGCTGCCTTAGCCAATGCAAATAATAAATAAATTAAGTTAATTATATTAAATTCTTTAGATATGAATTTCAAAGATATCGGTGCTGCACCAACAACACAAACTTACGATCGTAATAAAATCGAAGAGCAAACTGGGAATATTTACGAATCGATTGTGATTATGGGAAAAAGAGCAGAACAAATCAATCAAGAAATGAAATCTGAATTAATTCAGAAATTAGATGAGTTTGCTGCACATACAGATTCTTTAGAGGAAGTATTTGAAAACAGAGAGCAAATCGAAGTTTCTAAATTTTACGAAAGACTTCCAAAACCGACTGCAATTTCGGTTAAAGAATGGTTAGATAACGATGTTTACTACAGAAATCCAAATGAGGATAAATAATGTCTGTTTTACATAGTAAGAAAATTTTATTGGCAGTTTCTGCCGGAATAGCGGCCTATAAAGCCGCTTTTCTTGTAAGAGGACTTATCAAAGCTGGTGCAGAAGTTAAGGTCATCATGACTCCTGATGCTCAACATTTTGTTACACCACTTACGCTTTCCACTTTATCAAAACATCCAGTAGAATGGGAATTTTTTGGTGATAAAGGAGATTGGAATAATCATGTAGAATATGCCCTTTGGGCTGATTATATGATTATTGCTCCATGTACAGCCAATACATTGTCACACATGGCCGATGGAACATGCGACAATCTTGTTTTAGCGACCTATCTTTCAGCGAAATGTCCAGTATATTTCGCACCTGCCATGGATTTAGATATGTATCAACACCCAACGACAAAAGAAAACATCCAACAATTGGTTCAAAATGGAAACATTTTAATTCCTGCAGAAAGTGGTGAATTAGCGAGCGGTTTAGTGGGTGAAGGTCGAATGGCTGAACCTGAACACATTATCACTTTCATGGAGCAACATATAGCATCTACTTTACCTTTATACGGAAAAAAGGTTGTTGTATCTGCTGGTCCAACATACGAAAACATTGATCCCGTTCGTTTTATTGGTAATTATTCTTCGGGTAAAATGGGGTTTGAGATTGCAAAAGAAGCATCTCGCCTTGGGGCAAAGGTAACTTTAGTTTCAGGTCCAAGCCACGAAAGTTGTCATGGATATCCAATTGAACGCATCAATGTGGTATCAGCTCGAGATATGTATGAGGCCATGCACCAACAATTTACTGATGCTGATGTGGTGGTGATGTCAGCTGCTGTTGCAGATTATCGTCCAAAAGAGATGGCCACTCAAAAAATTAAAAAGAATGATGAGGATATGACCATTGAATTGGTAAAAAATCCCGATATTCTAAAATCATTAGGAGAAATTAAAACCAACCAATTATTAGTAGGTTTTGCTTTAGAAACCAATAATGAAGAGGAATTTGCGAAACAAAAATTAGCCAAAAAGAATTTAGACTTTATTGTTCTTAATTCAATGCAGGATAAAGAAGCAGGTTTCCAAAAAAACACCAACAAAATAACCATCATTGATAAAGATTTATCTTTAGAAACGTTTGATGCAAAATCTAAAGCGGATGTTGCAAAAGACATTTTAAATGTTGTTCTAAAAAAACTATAAAAGATTACATGAGAAAATTAGCTACCCTATTCTTTTCAATTTGTGTTTGTGCAATGGCATATTCACAAAGTATTATGGCTGATGTGAAAGTGGATTATTCCCAAGTTCAAAGTTCTAATACTCAGGTGTATGAAACCTTACAGCGTTCGTTGACGAATTTTATCAATTCAACGAAATGGACTGAAGATCGATTAAAACCTCATGAAAGAATTGAAGCTAATTTTCTAATCTTAGTTTCTAAACGTGAGAACAATCGTTTTACTGCGACATTACAAGTCCAGTCTCGACGTCCCGTTTTTAATTCAACCTATTACACTCCAGTCTTAAATTTAAATGATACCAATTTTACTTTTGAATACACTGAGTTTGAAGAACTAATCTTCAATGAACGTAAATTTAGTGGTAAAAATTTAACGGATGTAATTACATTTTATGTCTATTTAATTTTAGGATATGATGCCGACACATTTAGTCGTGATGGTGGAACAGAGTATTTTAAAACAGCACAACGAATTTCATCTTTTGGACAAGGCTCTCGTTTTTCGGGATGGAGTGATTTGGATGGATTACAATCTCGTTCAATGTTGATTAACAATATTTTAAAAGCAGACAATAAAACATTACGTACATTAGCATATCAATATCATCGCAATGGATTAGACGTTATGGCAGATAATGAACTACGTGGTAAAAATGCAATTGGAACTGCTTTAATGCAATTGGAATTTTATACCAGAGGATCATTCGCACAATTTTATCCGTTGGATATTTTTATGACTGCTAAAAAAGATGAAATTGGAAAAATTTTTGGTGGTGGTCAAGTATCAACTGCAAATGTTGAAAAATTAAAAGAAATTTTAAATTCAATTTCTCCAAAGAATTCATCGATTTGGAATAATTTGAAAAAATAGAAATGCTTAAAACATTACGTGTAAATAATTTCGCAATTATTGATCAATTGGAAATTGATTTTCAACCAGGTATGACCACAATTACAGGTGAAACTGGTGCTGGAAAATCAATTCTTTTGGGTGCTTTAAAATTAGTCCTTGGTGAAAGAGCTGATCTTAAAGCATTAAAAAACAGTGATGAAAAATGTATTATTGAAGCTGTTTTTGATATTGCAGATTTAGGACTTCAAGAATTTTTTGAAGAACATGATTTAGATTATGAAGATGAATCAATATTGCGCCGTGAGTTATTACCTTCTGGTAAATCCCGTGCTTTTATAAATGATACACCTGTAAAAATTACAGATCTTCATTTGTTGTCGGAACAATTGATCGATATTCATTCTCAATTTAATACACCAAAAATATTTGAACATGATTTTCAATTATCCATGTTAGATATTTATGGTGAAAATAAAGATCTTTTAAAAAAATATCGAAAATCATATCATGAATATGTAGCCATTAAAAAGAAAATTAAAGAGGCTCAGTATTCGTTAGAAAATCAAACCCAAGACTTAGATTATAAATTACACCTTTGGGAAGAATTAAGTAATGCGAATTTAAGAGAAGATGAACTTGAATTTTTGGAAACAGAAATTAAGGCCTTATCCAATGTAGAGGAAATTTTAGCTACGTTGGGAGAAGCTTATCAATTTTTAGATCATCCTGAAATGGGTATCGTTTCACAATTAAATGAAGCAAGCAATAAATTAAATAAAATTACAGGATTTTCTCAAGATCTTGAAGATTTGTATGAACGTATGATTTCATCTAAAATTGAATTGGATGATATTGCGAGCGAATTACAAATGAAAATTGATGCTACAGAATTAAATCCTGAAAAATTAATGGAGCTGAACGAACGCTTTGATTTGTTGCACCGATTATTGCGTAAACACAATGTGAATACCATTGCTGAACTAATTGAAGTTCGCGATCAATTGGAAACTCAAACCTCTGGTTTTGATAATCTGAGTGATTTGATTATTCAGTTGACCAAACAACTAAATGTAGTGACAGATGAACTCGAAAAATATGTTGTTCGCATTCGAAAAAATCGTTTTTCTTCAATTGATACCATTCGAGAAAATATTCTATCTACATTGGCACAATTAGGAATGGAAAATTCACAATTGCTAATACAACTAGAAGAAACTCCTGAATTTAATCTTCACGGTAAAGATCAAGTACATTTCTTGTTCAGTGCCAATAAAGGAATGGAACCTCGTGTTTTTGAAAAATCAGTTTCAGGTGGTGAAAGATCGCGTTTGATGTTAGCCATCAAAAAATTATTAGCAACGCATACTCACCTACCGACTTTAATTTTAGATGAAATTGATACGGGTATTTCTGGAAAAGTGGCAAATGAAACGGGGAAAGTCATGCAAACAATGGCAGATAATATGCAATTATTAGTTATTACACATTTACCTCAAGTTGCATCTAAAGGGAATCATCAGTTAAAAGTGTATAAAGAAGTGGTCAATGATAATACAAAAACAAATGTTATTCAACTTACTGAATATCAGCGCTTAGAAGAAATTGCACAGATGATTTCAGGATCTGATATCACAGATGCTGCCATAGACCAAGCAAAAAAATTGATGTCATTATAGAAAAACCGCATATTGCGGTTTTTTTTATATAAAATTTATTGGATTATGTTAAATAAAATATGCCGTATTAAATATTTATCTGTCCATTATTCATTTGATTGAATTATGAATCAATCTAATCCATTTGTATTATTTCCGGCAAATTCTAATTCTATCGTTATAAGTTTAGCAATCATTAATAATTCAAAAAATTAATTAAATCTTAGCGTATTGAAATTCAGAAAGATATAGAATATGAATGAATTCATCCTATGAAATAGCTAAAAAATGAGGCTTAAATGCCTCACTTTTTATAAAAATAAATGAATTATGTTAAATCAATACGTTTATATTTAAATGATTTTATGTCGATTATACGTAGGTAAAGAAATTGCATAATAATAAAATAAAGTTACAATTGATAATATTCCGGATAGCATAAATAAATTTTGAAATCCCATTTGCAATACCAATTGTCCTGCTGCAACCATTCCAATACCTAATCCCAAATCAATTGCAATAAAAAAAGTTGAATTAGCCGAACCTCTTTTTTCAGGAACTGTCATATTCATAAATTGAGTTTGAAATGCTGGAATTGAAACGCCAAATCCTAATCCAATTAAATAGGCACCTAGAAAATAAAACCAATCCCAATGGGGATAAGCAATAAGAAAATACCCGATCATCATTGAAAAAATTCCTGCCATATTAATTTGATTGACCCATCCCCGATCAATCAACTTACCACTAAAGATACGTGATGATGCAATTCCGATTGCAATACTCAGAAACATATAACTTGCTCCTTCAATTTTAAGTTCTTTTCCATACATAACACCAAATGTATAGAGTGCACCATAGGTGATTTCTAAAAATAAAATATTGATCGCTAGTGGTATTGCTTTCACCAGAAGAAAACGATCAAGGGTTATTGGAGATTTAATTCGTTTTTCTTTCACTGGCTTTTTATTGGGATCTTTTATAAAAAGCGCAAATAAAATTCCAATGATTCCGAATGCTAAGGCGGAATAAAAAATATAATCAAATTGATAATGATCATAAATGTACATCCCAATGATTGGACCAATGGACATGGCTAAAGTTGACATTAAGCCATAAAAGCCAATCCCTTCTCCTCTTCTTTTGGAAGGTAATAAATCAATAGCCAATGTATTACTTGAAGTTGTAATTATTCCCCAGGTGATTCCATGAAATATTCGGAGTAAAAAAAGAAAAAAAATGGTACTGGCTATAGTATATCCTAGAAATAATGAAACAAATGAGATGAATGATAATAGATAAATTTTCTTTCTTGAAAAATTGTCGACCAAATATCCTGAATAAAAACGGATGCATAAAGCAGATAAGACATAAGTTGAATGAATAATCGTCATTTTGGAAACATCCACATCGAATTTTTCAATAATAAAAAATGGTAAAGTGACACTGATTTGGTAAAATGCAATACCTGTCAATAGATTAGCAATACAAGCAAAGATGAAGCTGCTTGTCCATAGTTGTTCTTTAGTCGTGGTCATAGGGTATAAAAAAAACCGATATAAAATATCGGTTTCAAATTTATCATTTATTGGGCTAATTTGTCTAATGCATAAACAATCATTTCGTCTACCGTCTGATACGGATTCTGACTAAATTCACCTAAAATTCGATTCGCCACAATAGCATTTAATGACAATGCCTCATGTCCCATCATTTTAGCTAAACCATAAATTGCTGATGTTTCCATTTCAAAATTTGTGATTCTTAAATCATTGAATTGAAATGATGTAAGACGCTCATTAATATCAGATGGATTGGGTTCTAAACGTAAAAATCGCCCTTGTGGTCCATAAAAACCACAAGCTGTTGCAGTAATTCCTTGTTTTGTTTTTTCAGAAGATAATTGCTTCATTAATACAGAAGAACCTTCAACTAAATAGGGACGAGTCTTATTAGGCGACCAATCCACATGTTGAATAAAAGCATCTTCCACTTCAGGCATCATAACTTCTTCACTATTTTTATAATAATGTAACAAGCCATCTAATCCTAATCCATGAGATCCAATGACATATGAATCGACTGGAATATCCGCTTGTAAAGCACCTGAAGTTCCTAAACGAATAAAAGATAATTTTCGAAATTCATCTTTAATTTCTCCTGACTCCAAGTCAATATTTGCTAAAGCATCCAATTCTGAGAATACAATATCAATATTATCTGTACCCATACCTGTCGAAATAACGGTCATACGTGTACCTTTATACGTTCCAGTATGTGTAACGATTTCTCTTTTAGAAGCTTTATGTTCAATTGTATCAAAATGTTGTGATACTCTTTCCACACGATTAGGATCACCTACCGTAATGACAATATCTGCAAGATGTTCTGGTCTAATATTACAATGGTAAATACTTCCGTCTGCATTTAAAATTAACTCTGATGCTGCTTTACTCATAGTACTTTTAATTAAAAATAAACAAGCAATATACAATGCTTTTTAACAGTTGGCAAATTATTTTATTAACCACCTACTCGTTTCACTTTAAATCCTTTATCTTTCAGAAAGGACATAATTTTATCACGATAATCCCCTTGAATAATGATTTGTTCGGCTTTAAAACTACCCCCTACACCTAAAAATGTTTTGATTTCTTTGGCTAGTAATTTAAAATCTTCCGTCTCTCCTTCATACCCTTCAATAATGGTATTTACTTTCCCTTTTCGCTTTTCGAATTTACAAATTAATGGTTCCTTTTGAATAAATAATTCGTGGGCTTGTTCTTCTACTTCTTCTTCAGGTGTAGGAATATGATCGGGAAATAAATTTTTTAATTGATCTTGTAAATCCATTTTTTGTTTTTGTAATCTATTGATATTCAACTATTATTAAACACTAAAAATCAAAAGGGGAACTAAAAGGGGAACCCAACATTCAACTTCTGTGGTTAATACAAAGATAAAAAAAAGGGATACTTTCGTATCCCTTTTTTTACAATTGTGAAAATTTGATTAAATCTTCTTCGTAATAGTATTTACGGTTTGATCCTTTATCTTTTCTCACTTTTAGCCCTTCTTTTTCGCGCTTGTGTAAAGCGCCATCAGACTTGATTCCAAAATAAGCTTTTGCTTCTTTAGGATAAATTCTTTTCTTTAACATCTTTAAGATATTATAATTTGCCATAAGGCAACCTCAGCATCACTTAGCTTTGGTTATTATGATCAATTACGAGCCGTAACTGCATCCTAATGGATGACTTCCACAGGGAAGATCTAAATAAGAGTATTGGAATACTAAAGTGGTAATAATACTCTTTTGTTAGGGTATTTTCTAAACACAACTTCTCCTCTCTTCATTATTTTTTGAAGTTTTGACATTGAAATATTCTTCATTGAAGCTTATGCTTCTTTACGAATTAAAATTCTTTTATGCATTTTGTTGTTTTTTATTTCACTACAATAAAAACCCTACAATTTTCATAAAACTTAGTTTTCTTTAAAAAAATTACTCAAATTAAATTCTAAAACCATTTGAAAACACATATTGAATTGATTCATATATTTTTGTGTTAATAAAATTTTCCAAAATTTTTTGAAGCAATCTGCTCACCATTTTAGTTATAAAGGTAAGGAGGAGTAATTAGCAGGATACGGAGGGAGGACTCCCTATGGTAGGGGTATAAAAAAAGCAGGAACATGTCCTGCTTAATTTTTTATAATAATTGGATAAACCAATTGGGTACTTTATCATCCATGATTTCTAATTCACTTTTTTTAACTTGTGCGAAAAGCTTCATTTCTTTAGTCGAATTATCAAAAATGTAGGCTTTATCAACCAATTTTAGTGCTGGAGATAAATTATTTAACGTTGCATGGTATCGTTTAACAACTTTCTCTTCTGGCACAGGATGTCCACCATTTTCTACCCTATTCTATGTGTAGACTTCGACTTATCGACTAAAACATTATTTTTAAATATAACATCAATTGATTTTCCTTCTAATTTAGCTTTATCAAAAAGAGAAATTGATGCCGTTTCAGTTTTAAATTCTTCGAAGTCCTTTTCGGTAAGTTTTAATTCATAGCGATCCAAATCAATGAAACCTTTTGATGAAATATCCTTTTCGATAAGATCAGAATTAATGAAATATCCTGCATTAAATTTAGACGAAATAGTTTCGAATAGTGTAGATTTCCCAGAGCCGTTACGTCCAGCAAAAACGCGTAAACGTTTTATTTTAGACATAATTTAGCACCTTTTTTTAATTCTTTTGGAGCTTTCACACGGTCGATCGTTTTTATGAATTTAATCTCACCATTTGGCTGTCTTTCAACAATGCGATTCCCTTGAACATACTGAACCGATAAATCTAATGCTTCCGAAACTCTGATCGCAGTTTGAGATGCAGATTTTGCTAAACGATTAAGAACGTTAGTTTCTTCTAATTTTAGTAGATCTGAGTCTTTATTCATTTTAAAAGGTCTTAAGTGAGTATTACAATTCACATAAATATAGACAAATTTAGAGAGACCCTCACAAAATCCAAATCTAAAAAAGCAGGAACTAGTCCTGCTTCAATTATCTTCTTAAAAATCTTTGTGTACTATTCAGCATATCTTGTTTGAAGTGCTCATCAGTTAGCTTCTTTGCAAATTCTATTTGGAATTTACGCATACTCAATGCAACTTCATCAAATATCTTTTTATACGCCAATTGTTTAGTGTGTTCATCTGGATTGTTGAGATATTTTGTTTCATAATCTGGATGAGTGACAACTTTATCCGTAAATGTAAAAAATAATTGACGTTTATCTTCTGGTGTAGCATCCCAATTCGCAAACCAACGTTCGTTAAAATCACGAATAATTTCTTCTAATCTCATTTTGTCATCATCAGCATGTGCACCTCGTGGTAAATTACCTGTTGCATCTAATGTGGTTTCATCAGCATCTAATTCCAGCTTTTCATTTAATTTAACTCGTTCGATACCATAAGTGGCAAGATCAACTGACTCTAATAATTCATCAAGTATCTCGTCTTCCTTGCGCTTTACAATCATTTTAGGAATTAAGAATTTGGCAAACCAAAACAATTTTTCCCATTCCAATTTTTCGAATGGAATAATTGCAGCTACCTGTCCATACACCTTAACAAATTGCTTTGCTTTAATTTTCAGATCAGCTTTTTGATCATCGCTTAATTCTAACTCTTTATTAAAACGTTGAGCAGCAACATCAATTATTGGGCTTAACGATTCCGCAGGTTCACCTTTAAAAAATCTGGTATTAAAATCTTCCACTTCATACCATTCATACACGCCAGAATCATCAAGTTCTTCTTTCAATTCGTGTAACACATTCACATCAGTTGCTTTAGACAACGATGTTGAGGTATAATAAGGATCGAATGATCGTTTGATATCTTCCGAATCATTAAAGAAATCCAACACAAATAAATCTTCTGTTTTCTTACCTAATTTTGGATTCGAACGGTTTAAACGCGATAAAGCCTGAACGCATAAAACTCCTTGTAGTTTCTTATCCACATACATGGCAGTTAATTTAGGTTGATCAAAACCTGTAAGGTATTTATTCGCAACCACTAATATCTTGTACTCATCCGTGTTAAATTTATCTTTCGTTTCCGTATCAGGGAATCCATTCATTCCAGCTTCTGTATGCTCAACACCATTAATCATTTTTGTTCCAGAAAATGCAACGACCACTTTGAATGGATTATTTTTTTCTTCTAAAATTTTCTTGATCTCTTTGTAATAACGAATAGCTGATTCAATGCTTTGTGTTACTACCATTGCTTTCCCTTTCCCTTTTAATAATTTTCGATCATAAATTTGTTGAACAAAATGATCAATCATTATACGAGCTTTTGCTTCTATCGTACGCTCATCACGTTCCACAAAAGCTTTTAATTTCTGTTGGGCTTTTTTTGTATTGAACTCAGGATCGTCTTCAATTGATTTCTGAAGTTGATAATAACTTCTGTATGTTGTGTAATTAGATAAAACATCCAAAATAAAACCTTCTTCTATCGCTTGTTTCATCGAATACAAATGAAAAGGCTTAAATGAACCATCATCTTGTTTAACCCCAAATCGTTCTAAAGTCGCATTTTTAGGCGTTGCTGTAAAAGCAAAGTAGGACGCATTAGATCTCATTTTTCTGGCTTCCATTGCACGAAGAATTAAATCTTGTCCATCCACTTCACCATCTTCATTCGTTTCTAGTTTCCCCAGAACTTGGTTCATCTTATCCGCAGCAGTTCCACCTTGAGACGAATGGGCTTCATCAATAATGACAGCGAATCGCTTATCACTCATTTCATCTACACTGTCTATGATATGTGGAAATTTTTGGATGGTTGTGATAATCACCCTTTTTCCGCCCTCTAGAGCGAGTTTTAAGTCATTGGATGAATAAGCAGCTCCAATAATATTTTTAATGTCTGAAAAGCTCTTAATATTATCTCTCAGCTGTTTATCTAATATTCGTCTGTCGGTTACTACAATAACAGAATCAAACATTGGATTGCCATCTGTATTTTCTAATTCAATTAATTGGAATGCAGCCCAAGTAATTGAGTTTGATTTTCCAGATCCAGCAGAATGTTGGATAAGATATGTTCCACCTACGCCATTAGTTTGTACATCGTCAATTAATTTGGATACCACATCCAACTGATGATAACGAGGAAAGATGTAAAACTTTTTACTTAACGGATCTTTGTCTGCACCTTCCAACAACATAAAATGTTGAATAATTTTGGCAATATTTTCTTTTTGAAAAACTTCTTCCCACAAATAAGCTGACTTATGACCATTTGGATTCACAGGATTTCCTTTTCCTAAATTATTTCCTTTATTGAATGGTAAGAAAAACGTATCTTTCCCTTGTAATTTTGTTGTCATATACACTTCGTCTGTATCAACAGCAAAATGCACCAAACAACGACCAAACTCTAATAATGGTTGTTTAAAGTCTCGTGTAAATTTATATTGATGAATTCCTTGTACAGCAGCTGTTTGTCCTGTCCAAGGATTTTTAAGTTCAATCGTACAAAACGGCAAACCATTGATAAAAATTACCATATCAATTTCTTCACCCGTATTTATCGAAGAATACCTTAATTGACGCGTAATTGAAAAATGATTTTTCTTGAAGTTATCTTTGATCGATTGCGCACTACTTGCACTTGGAGCTTCGTAGAATAAAGTGAAGTGAGCATTGTCGACATCCAATCCTTTTTTAAGTAGATGCAACAATCCATTTTTCTTAATCATTCGCTCGAAACGTTCCAGTATCTTTAATTGCCAATCTGGTGAAACTTTTAGTTTTTCTAATTCTTCTTTCTGTGTACTTTCTAAAAAATTCCAAAAACGAATTGTATCTATCGCATATCGCTTATCAAAGTCACTTGGCGAACCTATATAATATTTGTTCGCAGTGATATAGGCTTGATTTTCTTCGTTAAATACAGATAAGGATTTCCCTTCGTTTTTTAAATCTTCTAAGGAAACACCAACAAGGTATTTTTCTATCGAAGATTCTAATGCTTGTTCGTTATAGTGAGTTGACATTGGTTTTGTGTTAATTTAGTAAAGTTGCTTTGCTTATTTTATCAATTCTAAATGTACGTTCTTCATTTCGGTTATGACAGTAACCTTTAATATGATTATCAATTGAATGATCTTGGTTATAAAGGATATTAGATACTTTTCTTACACTTTGTTCTCCATCAAAATTTTGATAATAAATTTCAATTGTTGATTCTGTTTTAATCGCCTCATTAATCAGAACTTTAATTGTCTCATATGTTGTTGCAGGATTAATTAAATCATTATTTTCTGGAGAAATCACATCAAGTAAAACATTATCATTAATAACCACATCAGGTATAACTTCTGATGGTGTTGTTTTGATTTCCTTTTTAGGAATTACTTCATCAACAATAACTTCACCTTTGATTTCTCGATCATAATCAGCCAAGTGAGCTAACAAAGTTTTTCCATGATTGTTGATCAACTTTCTGCAATATGTTTTATCACCTACTACATATAAACTACTTTTCGCCCGTGTTAAAGCTACGTTTAGTAAGTATGGTGAATGAAAGTTGATAAAATTCTCTAAAGATGGTTTACCTTCATTACTTATAACTAAACTCAATAAAACAATATCCTTTTCATCCCCTTGAAAACGATGTACTGTATCAACTACGATATCAACTTCATTTTCTGAAATAGCTGGAATAGATTTTATTCTTCTTTGTAATTCTTCTTTTTGATATCTAAATGGTGTTACTATACCAAAAGAAGCTTTTGGATATTTCTGAATTAATTCTTCCAATAAATTTGCACACTTCTCTACCTCATATAAATTACAATTCTTATTTGGTAAAACTTTTCCTTTTACATCCACCCAATTAAAACCAACATTCCCAACTTTAAAAGATGATATATCCGATTTTATTTTTAAATTTTGACCAGCTTTCTTGTTATAAAAATACTTTTTACTAAAACCTATAATCTCTGGATGACAACGATAATGTTCATCAAGAAATATTGGTTGAATGTTATTTATAGTTGCTACTTTTTCTATTACATCATATAATGAATTATGCTTATAATCATAAGTATCCATAGGTAGATTAAGCTTATCCAACACATATTGCTGCTCAGCTTTATCAACGGATGTGATATGTTTTAATTGATATGGATCACCTAATACGCAAACTCGTTTTGCTCTATAAATTAAAGGTAATACAGAAACAATATCACATTGAGATGCTTCATCAATGATTAATAAGTCAAAAAAATCCTCTGCTAAAGGAAAAGATTTTTTTACAGTCAGATTACTTACTGAAACAGCATTAAAACTATCTGTAAATTCTTCAACAGTATTTGTAGCTCTTACTATATCTTCTAACTTCCAAGGCATTCCTTTGACTAAATAACCTGAATATTCATTTATCGCAATTGCAGAACTGTGATGAATTTTATACTTCATCACACTTTTTAAATAAGGAACAGCAATATGCTTTATCTTATTTTTATTTAATTCAATCTGATTTTCGTACGTTGATTTCATCATCAACTCGAATTGGTATTGATTGTATATTTCTTTATGATCTTTTTCTGTTAATTCCAGATTGATAGCTAATCTCGAATGATTAGAAATGATTTCCTGTTGCTTATCTTTAAGTCTATAAATTTCTTTAACGTTTTCTGGAATTGAAACAATTACACTGTTATTTACAGAAACTAATGGAAAGTTTTTATCAATATAGCGATTAATTTCTTCGGGTAATTTAGCGTTTATCGTTTTAGCGATTGCTAATGCTTTCGTTTTTCTGAAAAGATTGAATATAATTTTACCTATAAAAGAATCTGTACCACTAAACATGTTAAGTAACTCATTCACTTCAGTGTTTGAGATATTTAACACCATTTTTTTAGAAACAAACCAATCATACAATTGATGATCAACAGAGTTTTTCCAACGATCAAATTCTTCCTGAGCTTTTAACTTTTCTTCTTCTTTATTTAATAGTATGCGTTCTAAATAATCGATTTTTTTAATATTCTCTTCATTTAATCTAATTGCTTCTGAATATTGAATGATCTCTCCATTTAATTTAACATAAGTTGATGTAATTTCATCAGCATTTTGCGGAACTTTAAATTTCTTAATGGTTTCTGTCAATTCTGCATTAGTTTTATTATCACCAAATCGTAAAAAATAATCTGTCTGCAATAAACTATTAAACCTTTCATAGACATTATCTACCGCCTTATTGTTTCGACTTGCAAAAATTACTTTTTGATCATTGGCTATACAATTAGCAATTATATTTAACACCACCTGAGATTTCCCAGTACCAGGAGGTCCAGTTATGACACTAATGTGATTTTCGAATGCAGATTCTACAGCTCTTAATTGTGAATCATTTAAATTGGTAATTGGTATGAATTTTTTAAGTTCTTTAATTTTTTTGAACTTAGAATTTTTAAAACCGATAACAGTATTGAATACGGAATCAGTATTCAATGAACTTACTTTCCCTTTCAGTATACTATTTATTTCTGATTGAAGCTGAGCTGTATATAAACTTTCTGTACTTAATCCTAAAGTTAATTTATCATCAAGCTTGATTTCCATATCAAGAATGGATTCCAATTCTTTTAGCTTCTTAATTAAGCCTTTGGTGTCGTTAATTTTCCCTGAAATATCCTCAAGAATATCTTCAGGTAAATTTAATTTTACCAATTCAGGAACAAACAATTCTAATGTTTCTAAATTAATTTTGATTGCACGATCATCTAATATGTCTTTCTGTTGTACCGATTGATAAAACAAAGGAATACTTTTATCTAAAACAATTGCATTAACCCCAATAAATAATGCTCTAGGGAAATTTTCGAATTTTTCATTTTTAAAAACATCATAAAAGGGAGTATAATGTGCTAAATTTAAACTAATCCCTGTTGGAATAATTTCTCCCCATTGATAGGGTACTGTTGAGGTATTAGATAAGGAAACTTCTTTTAAACGCTCGATAGAAATCATGGTATTATAAAAAGATATTACCTTTTGGTTTATAGTAGCCCTTGGCGTGTTTTCTAACAACTTATCGATACGTGCAGTTACATCTGGATTAAATTTTATATCAACCTTATTCTCTACATCATCTTTTGCTTCTAAAGGATTATAAATTTGATCTGAAGTGATATTAAGACTATCTAAAAATCGATGAATCTCTTGATTTGATAATACCAAACTATCACTATGAATATCATTTAATTTGTTGATAAAATTTACATTGTCTGTAATATGAAAATAGCGTTGTAATTTTGATGGAATCTCATCTTGATTGTAAACTATTTTACGTTGAAACAACACCATAGTTGCTATATGCGACCAATTGATGTTGGTATGATTGGACTCAACAATTTTATTCTCGTTCGCGTTAATAAACTCCATCAAACCAAAACGATAGGCATTTACTTGCTGAAATGGATTTCTTGCTAAAGCACCACCAGCAACAAACACTGTATTATTATCTTTCGTCTTTAATTTCCAAGGTCCATTTTCAGAAAAAGTAACTCTTCCTTCGTAATCTTTAAAGTCAATAATGATGATTGCTCCCGCTTTAATAAATATAGCATCTAAGGCATTACCCTGTACTCTAATGTTACCAATCAAGATATGTTCTCCATGTTGATTTTGAAAAATATTTCTTAATTCTTCGTTTATCTTACGAAAGAAAATATTTTCGTGTGTTGTATTAAAACGTTCTAATAAATATGATGAATATGCCATAGTATCGTTTAGATTCTGCAAGATATAACCTGCATTTTATAATAGTTTAAGTTATGTTGTTTAATATAAATTTAACCTTTTAAATTAGCAAAAGGTCTTTGGTTAAATTGTAATACAAATTCTGCTATCAATAGTTTTTCTACTTCTCGTGGATCATGTTTTGTGGTTGGTGATGTTTAACAAACCCTCACCTTCCCCGTAACCACGTCGTTGATAAGGCTTTGTTTGTATTCTTTTAGTTTGGTAATTTGTTCTTGTTTTTGGGCAATGGCTTGGTCTATTTTTCCTGTCACTTCGTCCAAATAAGCAACGATTTGTTCTTGTTCTTGGATTGGGGGATTAATAAAAGGTAGATTCCCAATTTTTGTTTCCGAAATAGTTGGAATAGTACTTCCTATGGCATTTGATTTAACAAAGTCATAGAAAATGTTAGAATGTAAATATTCATATGTAAACTGAATATTTGCCTTTATATTCTTAATAACCAATAATTGAGGATTTATTGTTGCTTCAATATCAAGATTTTTTACTATTCCTACTTTACCCACAGTTGAACCTGTTTTAACTATTAAAATGTCATCATTTGACACCATAATTTCAGGTGATTCAAAATACTTTTCCCAAGATAAGTAAGTGTTTTTTTCAAAAAACATTTGATTTTCAAAAATATTACTTGGACTAATTGTGATTGCACCTTCACCTTCAGAAACTAAATCAGATTGGCTATACCCTCTAAAACCAATTCTACCATTCATTGTACAAATTTCTTTTACTTTCTTCACCTCCCAATGTTCAGGAATTTCACCAATCCATTCAACCCCCGAATCTTTTGTAGGTGCATTGCTATCTAAACCTTTGGTTACGGCTTGATGAATTTTGGCTTGGCGCAGCTCTTTTAGCTTTTCGATTTGTTGTTCTTTGGTTTGTACCAACGCATCAATTTTCGCTGTTTTTTCGTCTAAGAATTTCGCAATGGCTTCTTGTTCGTGGATTGGGGGAATAGCCAAAAAAATGAATTTCATTTCATCGTATCTTGTAGTCCATAGATCAGCAACAATTCCGTGACCATTTCTGTAGAATTCTTCAATAAAACCATTTGATTTTAATAAAAATTCAGAAAACTTAGGGTAAATCCCTCTTGGTTTTATTACTATATTTATTAATGAAACTGATCCATCTAAATATGAAAGACCACTTGATCCTTTTCTATCAGAACGACTATTAATAACAAAATCACCTGCAATTACCAATTTACGGTTATCACCATCATTTGATTTTGCAGCGCTATCAAGTTGTGGAACAATACCATTTTTAGTTACTGATAATGGAGCAAAATCTTTATCTGAAACTTTTTTTCTTCTTTCTTCAAACCAATTTCCTAATCGTTTACATTCCCAATGCGCTGGAATTTGTCCAATCCAGTCGATACCACTTTCTTTGTACTGTTCGTATGTTTGCATCATTATAAGCTGTAATAATAGTTTTTAATCGCTGTAGCCATCAATTGTCTACGAGCCGTTAAGAAATCATTGTAATCGGTTGAAGTTCCTTCTAAAATGCTTTGTGGGATTTCGTTTTCTTCCAAATTCACCAATAAATCATTCCAGTCATCAACCGTTGCTATTTTAAGCTTTTTCGCCTCAATAGCTGCTTTCAACTCTGCAAAATACTGTTTCGGTTCTGTATCTTTTAAACGGATGTTGGTGTATTGTTCGGTGTAGACATAATTCGCCACTTGGTTATATTCCTTTTGGCTAAAATTATTCTTTTCTAAGTAACGTTTCGGGAACAGATGATGTTCGTCTCCACGTTGCTCTATCAATGCTTTAATCGTCATATCTTTAGCCAAGAAAGCACGCGTATTGGCTTTGCATTTCGCTGCCAAATAGATGGTATAGCCGTTATTATTTTTCGATTGAGATTGCATATCATTCACTAACCCAAATTCGAAATACGAATCGCTTAATTCCGATTGTTCTATGATTGGTAAGTAGTTTTCAATTTTACGCTCGTTCACTTGTTTAATATCCTGATCAATCCACGATTCAGCAGAACCAGAATAACGCCCTTTTAGTAATGAAAAGACCAACCAACGCTTCACATATTTCTGAATATCAGGTTCAGCATAGCCTTCGTCTTTCAATTTCAAATACAAGGCATAGGCAAAGTTCAGACTGTTTTTAGCGACAATTAATCGAGGACGAATTAAACCAGCCGAATCCACCAACATCAAGAAACGTTGGTAATTGGTTTGATTAAAAAATGCCAATAATCCTTTCTCTAATTTCTGGTAACTATCAGATGCTATTTCATCTTCGAAACGACGGGTTTCAAAATTACGTCCTGAAAGTAAAGCAACTAAATCACTAAACTTCCCACGACTAAATTGATACGTTAAAGCTACACGCAGCACATCTGTATAATCAGGCTCATACAAATGATCTTTACCTGTAGCCATCCATTTAATCGTATTGTAATAAGGATGCGCCACAAACTCTGGATCGTTGTCTACGATATGTTTATGGAATGATTTATCTACCACCAAACGGCAGAAGTAATCAATCATTCGTCTCATTTTATTTCCTTGATGTTCTTCGTCCGCAGCAATTTTCGACATCACGAAATCGGCATTACTTAACTTTACTCCTTTTTGGTTGATACGAATAAAGATCTCGGTCACTTCATCAATATCTAAGGAAGCATCCAACTCAATAATTCCAACTTGTTGGTTAGAAATACGTTTCAGTAGCTCTAACTTTTCTTCCACCAAATCTTCATCCACTTCTGGATTTAGTTGACAATATTCTCTACGCGCTTTTGAAATTGAAATTTCACCTTTCAGGATTGGACTAATATCATTGATCCACAAAGGACTTCTCTCGTAAGCTTTGTTTAAGACATCAAATTTTTCATCCAATGGTTGGTAAGCAATTCGAATATTGACTTCCTTATACTCTGCATTTAAAACGCGTTGACCAATAATAGCAGCCGTTAATGCAGTAATACGTTGCTGACCATCAATTAAAATTCGTTTACCTTGAGATAGTTCGCCATTCTTTAATCGAATATCTGGATTTCTCCACGTGATGATATAACCAACAGGATAACCTTTGTATAACGAATCGATAAGATCACGAACTTTAGATGCTTTCCAAACGAAAGGACGTTGAATTTCTGGAATAGCAATATCTCCAGATTTGATCCAACTTAATAAAGTTTCAACAGGTTGTTGAAGTACGGCATATTTAGATGTCATAATTAGTTGAATTTTAGGATTTCTGCCAACAAACCATCACCTTGTTCCTCTAAGGCTAATAAATCAGCTGTAATGTCTTCTATTGCACGCAAAGGTGTATGTTGGTAGAAATACTTGTTAAACGAAATCTCGTACCCAATTTTTACAGAATCTAGATTAATCCAAGCTTCTTCTACGTGAGGAATCACTTCGCGTTGGAAATACGTTAGGATTTCTTCGTTCAATGAAATTTGTTCACTATCACGTAAATCAGATTCGGTTTCATACGTAATAAATTCACCAGCTTTAGCTGTTGGATAATAACCAAAGTAAGGTAATTCTTCAACCGTACACCCTAACTTATCCACTAATTGATCTAACTTATCGCCTGAAAGTTTTTCAATCTTTTTAATTACTTTTTCTGCTGTTACATCGTAATTTGAAATTGCATTTAAGATTGCCTTTTTTTCTGCTGCTGAAAGGTTTAATTTATGTTTCTTAACAATTTCATCAACTAAAGAACTAAAGGCGTTAAAATCCATAAAAATATCATCACCAACGTGATTCCATAAAGCTAGCGCAGCATCGTAAATAGCTTTTGGTTTTTGCCAAGTAGCAGGATCCACTAACTTAGCAATCTGTTTTTTATTTAAACCCCAATCTTCTTTTTCGGCACGTTTAGAAATTTCCTCTATTTTCGATGATAAATCTACATACGCTAAATCCCCGTAGGTATCGTAAATTAGTTGCATTGGTGTAGCCAAAGCTTTATCAAAACGTAAAGTTTCTAAAGCTTCTTTCGTAAACTGAGAACGTAAACGTTTTGGACGCTCGATGTTTACTTTATAATAACCGAAATCAGCGTTTTTAAAACGTTTGATTTTTAAATCAGAACCTTCTTTCGTTTCTTCTAAGTTATCTAAATAAGCTTGAGCAATTTCTTGGATTTGTGCTGGCGTTAATTCACAGTTTTTTGAACCTAAATTTTTACGTAATTTTTGGAATAAATTGTTAGCATCTAACAATTGTACAGATCCTTGACGTTCTTTTGGTTTATTATTGTTCAATAACCAGATATACGTCGTAATCCCCGTGTTATAGAACATATTGTTGGGTAATTGTACAATGGCATCTAATAAATCATTCTCAATAATGTAACGTCGAATATTCGATTCACCCGAACCTGCATCACCAGTAAATAAAGAAGAACCGTTGTGAACCGAAGCAATTTTACTTCCGATTTTATTGGCAGTTGGTGCTTTCATTTTATCCACCATTTCCATTAAGAACAATAATTGTCCATCAGAAGTTCTTGGTGTAGCATCCACTACTTCCCAATTTCCCCAATAGTCTTTTAATTTAAACTGAAAACGGCTATCGATAATGTCTTTTCCATCCTTGATATATTTTACTTCCGAAGCCCACGATTTCCCGTATGGTGGATTAGATAGCATAAAATCGAATTTCTCACCCGAAAATTCATTCGTTGACAAAGTAGAACCGACACGAATATTTTCTGGATTCTTTCCTTTGATCATCATATCCGATTTACAAATCGCATAGGTTTCATCATTAATTTCTTTACCGTACAGATAAATATCACCAGCATAGCTGATACCACTATCTTCGATTAAGAAATTCTCTGATTCTGAAAGCATTCCTCCAGAACCACAACATGGATCATAAATCGTAATAACAGGAGGTAATTTGTCTTTAATAGGTTCGAAAACCATAGCAGTCATCAGTTGGATCACTTCACGTGGTGTAAAGTGTTCCCCAGCTTCTTCGTTATTTTCTTCGTTGAATTTACGGATCAACTCTTCGAAAACATACCCCATACCAAGATTAGACAAAGCGGGTAACGGACGACCTTCTGGATCATTTACTTCAAAAGGTGTTAAATTGATATATGGTGAAGTAAACTTCTCTAATACATCTAATAACACATCTTTAGAAGCCATATGGCGCACCTGAGCAACTAAATTGAATTTCTCGATAATTTCCTTCACATTAGACGAAAAACCGTTTAGATACTCTTCAAAATTAGCAATCAGTTTCTGTTGAGAATTGGTAGCCGTTCCTTTTAGCTTTTCCATAGTCCACGATGAGGTATTGTAAAATACATAACCCGATGCATCTCTTAACCCTTGTGGATCTAACTCAACTTGTCCTAACTCTTCTCGTTGGAATTTTACTTCTTCAAGAACTTTATCTTTAGTTGGTTCTAATAGGGAATCGATGCGGCGTAATACGACAAATGGTAAAATTACATCTCTGTACTTTCCACGAACGTATACGTCACGCAAACAATCGTCTGCGATTGACCAAATAAAGCTAACTAATTTATTATGTGATTGGTGTGTCATTTTATATTCTATGGATCTTATTGTTCGAAAATACGAAAATTACAATCGGATATAAAGTGAAGCGAAGAAATTTATTGGATGTAGTTATTCTGTCACAAAAATAGTACTATTTTTGTCAATATAATATAAGATAAAATAAGTTGAAATCCTATTTTTTTCTTCAAAATTTAGCCCTTAAGTTTGCAATGTAATTCAGAGGTAATCCTACGAATTGCCATACATTAATATCAAAATTATTAATCTCTGTTTAAATTAGTTATGAACTCGAATGAAGGGTGTAAAATGTTAAATATAGATCAAAACACACTGTGAAACTGAGAGATTAATGGTTTTCCGTTTCACAAAGTTGGTAAATCTCGAATTAAATTTTACTTCGAAGAAGAAGTAATCGAATTTATTAAATCGAGAAAATACACCAGCAAGTAAGCCCAATTAATAGCATAGATTTAAAAAAATAAACCCCGCACTTTTGCGGGGTTTCTAATTAATATTGATAAATTTTTGATTGTAAATCCATTGTTAACTCTAAAATGTGTCTACAAATATAATTTAAAATTAAACTACGCCATTTGTTTATTCTGAATTAAATAATGATTTAAGCTATTTAAAACACTACTAACTTCATCCGATAATGCAACAATTAATTCATCTTTACGAACTATTTTTAATGCATATTCAAAAGCTTCTACCTCATGAGGAATCATTTGAATGGGGATATTCGGATCAATTGATTTTATTCCATTGATTAATAAATTTGAAATTTCTTTTTCTGTTCGTCCTCTCAAATGATGTTCTTGACGAATAATGATATAATCAAACATCGAAGCTGCAATTTGAGCACATTTTACAATATCTTGATCACGACGATCACCTATACCCGATATAATTCCAATTTTTCGTTTGCATTTCCAATCGTTAAGAAAATCTTTAATTGCCAAATATCCCGAAGGATTATGTGCATAATCGACTAAAATGTGATAATCTTTAACGTGAAAAATATTTAATCTTCCTGGCGTATGTTCTACCGATGGATGAAAAGATGAAATCGCTTTAACAATTACTTCAGGTTTTATTCCATGAACAAATGCAGTGAGTATAGCGGTAAGTGCATTATAAACCATAAATTTTGCTTTTCCTGAATATGCAATAGGAATTTGATCAAGCGTACATAATACTGTTTTGACTTTTCCATCAAAAAGAATGATCTCGTGGTGTTTTTGATAGATATGGACAATCCCTTTTTCCTCCAATTCAAGTCGCAAAGGATTTGAACTATTTTCAAAAAAATAAGCTTTATTCCCTTCTAATGTTTGACTAATGGATAATGAAGGTTCATTATCAGCATTTACAATCAGCCAACCATCAGGTGTGGTATTTTCAAAAATTAAACTTTTAACACGAGTAAGGTCTTTTAAAGTTTCAATATCATTTAAACCTAAATGATCTTCTTCAATATTAGTAATTACCCCAATATCACATTGATCAAAAGCTAAACCTTCTCGTAAAATCCCCCCTCGAGCAGTTTCCAATACAGCCACATCCACTATTGGATCAAATAAAATTTTAGAAGCACTAATTGGTCCAGTCGTATCCCCTTTTTCAATCAATTGCTGATTGATATAAATTCCATCTGTTGTCGTAAACCCAACATTTTGATAAGTATGTTGAAAGATATGAGCAATCAATCGTGTTGTAGTTGTTTTTCCATTCGTACCCGTTACTGCTATAATTGGAATTTTAGATTTTTGAGGATCAGGAAATAGATAATCAATCACATGTTGTCCCACATGAATAGGTTCACCTTCCATAGGATGCGAATGCATTCGAAATCCGGGTGCAGCATTCACTTCAAGTACTGCAGAAGAGGTTTGATCAAAAGGTAAACGAATATCTTCCGTAATGATATCAATCCCACAAATATCTAAATCAATAATATGAGCTATTTTTTCAGCCATATGAATTGTGTTTGGATGAGCCACATCAGTTACATTAATTGATGAACCTCCTGTACTTTAATTCGAAGTAGATTTTAAGTAAATGACTTCATTCAAATTGGGAATAGACGATAAATTTTGTTTTTGTTTTTCTAAAACTTGCATGGTGTCATGATCAATAGAAATTTTAGTCAAAACATTGCAATGTCCTTCCCCTCATAGCGGGTTATGATTTTCTATTTCAATCAATTGTTCTATCGTATGTACGCCATCTCCAATTACATGGGCTGGTTTTCGAAGGGCGATAGCAACCACTTTTTTATTAATCACTAAAATACAGTGATCGTAACCTTTGATGTATTTTTCAACAATTACCTCTTGACTGAATTTTTGTGCCAGTTGAAAAGCAATTTCTGCTTCATGGCTATTCGTTATATTTATCGTTGCTCCTTTTCCTTGATTTCCATCCAATGGTTTAATAACGACAGGAAAAGTCAGTTGGTTAAGCGCGTGATGTAATTCTTCTAATGTTCTGATTTTAAACCCTTGAGGTGTAGGAATATGATGTTCATTTAATAATGTTTTCGTATAATGTTTATTTCCAGCATTTTCTACACCAAAGTATGAAGTTTGACTGGTGATTGTAGCTTGAATGGATTTCTGAAATTTACCATAACCTAATTTGATCAGCGAAGAATTTTTTCTAACCCTTTTCCATGGAATATTTCGACTAATGGCAGCATCTACTATGTTTTGTGTGGATGGACCAAGTTTATTCTTACAATAAATATCATGTAAAGGTTGGATATAATCATTCAATTCAAATCCACATGATCAATAAGTTTTTGGGCTATTTCTACACTCAATTTCGCTGCAGCTACGCCTGCCTCTTCATCCAAATAATTAAATACAACATTATATACGCCCAATTCCTTCGTACTTCTTGTTCGACCAAATCCACAATCCATACCGGCTAATGTTTGAATTTCTAAAGCAATATGTTCAATTACAAGTCCCTTCTTTTACACGCACAAAAAAACCACCCTCGTGGTCTTCTGAACATCGATGACTGTATAACGTGGGAATCTTTTCTTGAATTCGTTCGTAAAAACCTTGGATTTTATCAGTGGGTTGAAATTCTAATTCTTCTAAATCTAGACGCATTTGAATCAACTTTTTGCGATGGTTACTCCAAATATTCGGACCTTTTAAAATGGTAATTTTTTGTATTCAATATTGAAAATGTTCGAAATCCAATCAAGGTAGCTCGTCTCTTGCAACACTATGAAGATCGTTTTTTAAGTAGTTTTGGAGCAAATGCATTTGCGGATAAAAATTCTATTCCCTTTTACAATCCTGAAATTCCCCAACGAAGAAAAGAATACGAGCAGAATATTAAGAACACAAGGACAAGTACGGTTGGATGTGTATGTTTGGATCGCGAGAATAAAATTGCTGTAGGAACTTCTACTGGTGGTAAAGGATTTGAAATTCCAGGTCGAGTATCTGATTCTTGTACTATTGCGGGTAATTATGCCAATTCTTTTTGTGGAGTAAGTTTAACGGGAGTTGGAGAAGATATAATAAATGGTGGAATGGCTGCTAAAATTGTAACACGAGTTTCAGACGGTATGAGTATTGAGAACGCTTTTATCAAATCGTTTAAAGAATTAAAAGAAATTAATGGCTACGCCGGAGCTATTGGGATAGATTATAAAGGGAATATTTATCATTATGAAAGTCATCCTACGATGGTCTATGCTTCTTTTGATGGAGAAAATTTTGATGTATTTAATTAAAAAAAGGACGTTAAGTCCTTTAATTATTTTTTTCTTTTTTTACTCATCCAAACCATCATAAAAATGACTCCACCAATGAGTAATGCAATGGTAGCTAAAATATAAAAACTTGAGGCCATAAATTCTTGTAACTGTGGAAACATAAGCGGTTTATTTGGTTATAGGTTAAATAAAAATTATACAAAATCAATTTCAAAATTTAGAAATAGACTAATGAATTCTAATGGTTGAGGTGGTATCATTGGAAAAAATGATAGCATATGAGTTTACTCAAAAATTGAACATTCACGTGGATTTCTTAAATTTTAAAATCTTGTAAAAGACCTATCAAAATTATTATGAGTGATATCGTACTATACATATCCCAAAAAATAAGCCATACTCATTTCTTGAATGGGATTCATTATATTTACAACTAATTATTTAGCATGAAAAATTATTTATTAGATCAAAAGGACATCAAAAATATAATCACTCTTCCAATGGGATATGGTTTAATTTCAGATCGAGTAACGGTAGATGGTTTGCCAATAGGTTATATGTACCGAGAAAACCCTGATAATCGTCAAGACAGTGGCTGGCGTTTTTTTGCAGGAGATGAATCAGAGGAATATTTGGATCAAGAAAATAACATTTCATTGATGAATATTAATACAATTGCTCATTATGACCAAAGTATAATTCCTTATCTAGAAGAAGAAATTGGAAAAGCCTTTGGAAAAAATGATTCTGGTGAATTTGTTGAAGAGGATTTCGAGCCAGATATGGAAGATGAAGCAATGGATTGATATTAAATTTTGGTTTGGCATATACTTTGTATTACATAGTACGTATCAATCAATTTTTATTTAAAAATGAATAAATCAAAGTTTTTTAAAGTAGCAGGTGCTGCTGCGATGAAGGCACAACAAGACAAATCTTTTTTTGAAAAAGTAAAAGCTTTTCCAAGATTGATTTCAGCTTTCAGAAAAAAACAGTACAAACCAGAACTATCCAATTTGTTCATGGGAATAATAGCTGTAGTCTATATTTTATCTCCTATCGACATTATTCCAGAAGCATTATTTGGACCATTTGGTTTAATCGATGATTTTGGGATTCTAATGTTTGGAATGAAATATTTTGATAAAGAAATCATCAATTTCTTGCAATGGGAGTTCAATCAAAAAAAATACAAAGACATCGAAGATGCTAAAATCATCGAAGAATAAAACATCAGAAAAACTGCCTTTACGGCAGTTTTTTTTATCCCTTTCGGATAATTTTTTTACTTCATAAAATATCGAAGTATCTTGCACCCTGATTCAATCAAAGAATTTCATGCAAACTGCCATACCAAATAAAACATTAATCAGTATCGTTGGACCAACAGCAATTGGTAAAACAAAACTAGCCATAGGCATAGCCAAACATTTTGGTTGCGAAATTATTTCATGTGATAGCCGACAATTTTATAAAGAAATGACCATTGGAACTGCTGTTCCCTCAAAAGAAGAATTGGCTGAGGTCAAACATCATTTTATCCAAAACTTATCCATTCATGACAATTATTCTGTTGGAGATTTCGAAAGAGATGGTTTAGCTTTTCTTAACCAATACTTTAAATCAAATAACATTTGTGTAATGGTGGGTGGATCTGGATTATATGAAAAAGCCATTACGGAAGGTTTTGATCAATTTCCAGATGTGGATCCAAAGATTCGCGAAGAATTAAACCGAGAATTAAATGATCACGGAATTGAAATGCTTCAAAAAGAATTGCAGCTAAAAGATCCAAATTATTTTAATGAAGTGGATATTCATAATAAACAACGTGTTATTCGTGCTTTGGAAATTATACGTGGAACAGGAAAAATGTTTTCATCGTTTCGTAATCAAAAGCTAACTCCTCGCCCATTTCAAATCATCAAAATAGGTTTAGAATTACCGCGCGAAGAAATGTATGATCGTATCAATCGTCGTGTAGATATTATGGTAAACGAAGGTTTAATTGAAGAAGTAAAAGCTTTAGAAAATGTAAAACATTTGAATGCATTGCAAACTGTTGGCTATCGCGAATTATTTGATTTTTTTGATGAAAGTATAACAAAAGAATTTGCAATTGAAGAAATTAAAAAGAACACACGTCGTTTTGCAAAACGTCAAATGACTTGGTTTAAAAAAGATGAAACCATTCAATGGTTTTCACCCTTTGATCTAGATCCTATCATACAACACATCAATCATAAAAAATCGAGCAACTAATTGTTCGATTTTTTTTTGTTCAAACACAGAATTTCGCCCTCTTTTTTGTTAATTTATTTTTCATTAATAATTTTACTCTAGTATTACGATAGATTATATTGTTCTTATATTGTATATTATTAGCATAATATTTGTAGTATATTGAATATCAAAACCTAAAATATGAATCATTACGAAGAATTTAAAAAACTACATTATGCCAATTCACCATTATTAATCGGTAATGTTTGGGATGCCATAAGCGTTAAAGCTTGTGAAAAAGCCGGATATGAAGTTGTTAATGTATCCAGTCATCCGGTTGCGGATATGCTTGGGTATAAAGATGGTCAAAACATCAGTTTTGATGAAATCTTTTTTATTAGTAAACGAATTAAAGCATCTACACCACTCCATGTTTCTGTAGATATTGAAGCTGGATATACCAATAACAATGACATTTTAAATCATTATGTTGAACGATTAGTTGATATTGGAGTCTGTGGTATTAATTTAGAAGATGGTATAACCAATGGTGAAGAACGAAAATTAGGTGATGTTTCAATTCTTGAAAAAAAAATACAATCAATTAAAACGTATTTGAATTCAAAAAATAAAAATATTTTTATTAATGCACGTATAGATACCTATACCACAAAACATCCAGAAGCATTTAACGAATCTTTAAATCGTGCTCAAATTTATGAAGCTGCAGGTGCAGATGGTGTTTTTATTCCTCTGATAGAAGATGATCATGAAATTAGAACGATATTAGATACTGTAGACATTGCGTTAAACGTATTTCTTACACCAAAATTGAATAATTACGATCATATCGCTTCTTTAGGAGTACATCGAATCAGTAGTGGTAATAAAGTACAAGCTAAAGTCAATGAGTTAACTGAAGATCTATTTAAGGATTTATTTCAGCATAAGAATTTTAATCGGATAATTTAAAAATGATTCCATTAATCATTAAAAATTGACAGAATAAAAAACATATATAATCATACAACAATTCTCTAAATATAAGAGTCTAATTCATGTTTAGATTATTTTATAAAATTTTAAATAAAAAAACCACTTCGTTTGAAGTGGTTTTTTCTCATAATAAATAATACAATCAATAAGTGGATATCTTATTTTTATTTTGCTTTGAATTTGTTAATTGCGTTAATCGTAAATTCAGATAAAACCAATTCACCTGATATTTTCGCACGCTCAATTAATAATTCGTCCCAATTTTCAGTTCCTTCCCACGAAACACGTTTTAAATGTTTCATCGCATCTGGATTCGATCCAGCTAATTTTGTGGCTAATGTTTCGATTGCTGCATCCATATCTTCAGCAGTTTCAAAAACTTCAGCGTATAATCCTTTTTCTTTTGCCCATTGAGCCGTTTGGAATTCTGTAGCGTTAATTGCCATTTGCGTAAAAGCAGAAGTACCTACTTTACGTTCTACCGCTGGTCCAACCACAAATGGTCCGATTCCAACTGCTAATTCTGATAATTTAACGGCAGCATGTTGTGTCGCAAAAGTATAATCTGCCGCAGATGCAATTCCAACTCCTCCTCCAACAGCTTTTCCTTGTATACGTGCTAATACGAATTTTGGCGCTTTACGAATCGCGTTGATCACATGAGCAAATCCAGAAAAGAATTCTAATCCTGTTTCACGATCTTTGATGGAGATTAATTCATCAAAAGATGCTCCCGCACAGAATGTACGCTCTCCTGCACTTTTTAAAACGATCACTTTAACAGCATCATCGTTTCCTAATTTTTCAATTTCAGCAGCCAAATTTCTTAATTGACTTCCTGGCATTGAATTACTTTGGTAGTGGTAAAATTCAATTGTACCAATTCCGTTTTGTATCTCTGATTTTACGTAAGCTTCCATGTCTTAATTTGTTAATGTGAGAAGGTGATAATTTGAAAATTATGGGCTAATTCACGAATTATCACATTATATAATTAATAAAATTAGTCTTGATTTAATTTTTTAACCATCGTTAAAATTGTCGCGATACCCACTGTTTCTCCAGTTTCATCGTAGATATCTACTAACCAACGAACAATCCCTTTGGCGATATCATTTTCGTCTTTTTTCTCTTGATCGATTTTCTCTTTACAAGTAAAACGAACACCAATAGTTGATCCTGGATAAACCGGTTTTACGAAACGACACTCATCTAAACCGTAGTTTAATAAAACTGGACCTTTTTTCGCTAAAACGAATAATCCTGCCGCTTTTGATAATAAGTAATATCCGTGTGCTACATTACGTTCGAAAATCGTTCCTTCTAATGAAGTCGCATCCACGTGTGCATAGAAATTATCTCCAGATAAAGCCGCGAATGCATTAATATCCGATTGTTGAATCGTGTGTTTTGCTGTAATTAACGTATCTCCAACTTTAACTTCTTCGAAGTGCTTCGCAAATGGATGTTTATCTTCTTCGATGTAATCTGCTCCGTATTGGTATTGTTGAGTAACAGCAGTTAATTTGTTTGGTGAACCTTGAATGGCCGTACGTTGCATGTAATGTAAAACCCCACGTTTTCCACCCATTTCTTCTCCACCTCCGGCACGACCTGGACCTCCGTGTACTAATAATGGTAAAGGCGAACCGTGACCAGTAGATTCTTTGATACATTCTGCATCTAAAATCACAATACGTCCGTGTAATGAACCTGCATTTAAAACAAATTCTGTTGCAATATCGTTATCAGCCGTTACAATTGAACATACTAAAGATCCTTTTCCCATACGAACTAATTCTACTGCTTCCGCTGTTCCGTTGTAAGGAATAATCGTAGAAACTGGTCCGAATGCCTCGATGTTGTGAACATCTGTCTTATTGAATGGATCGTTGTTCAAGAATAAAATTGGAGAAATGAAAGCACCTTTGTTTTTATCTGCTCCCTTTACTTCGAAATTATCCAAATCACCAAAAACAATTTCTTGTGTTTTGGCTAATTCTTCTACTTTTTCACGCACTTCTTTCACTTGCGCAGCACCTGCTAAAGCTCCCATACGAACACCTTCTACATTTGGATCTCCAATTGTCGTTGTAGATAAACGTTGTCCTAAAGCAATTTGTACATCTTCAACCAAATGAGCAGGAACTAATGCACGACGAACAGCAGTACATTTTTGCCCCGCTTTTGTTGTCATCTCGCGAGTAACCTCTTTGATGAAAATATCAAATTCTGGGGAACCCGGTTTTACGTCTTCTCCTAATACACACGCATTTAATGAATCGGCTTCTAAGTTGAAAGGAACACCTTCCGAAGCAATTCTTGGGTGAGCTTTTAACATTTGTCCTGTTGAAGCAGAACCTGTGAATGTGACTACATCTTCCGACTCCACGTGATCTAAAATTCCGTTGGCAGAACCTGTAATTAATTGTAAAGCACCTTCTGGTAAAATGTTTGATTCGATAATCGCACGAACTACAGTTTCCGTTAAGAAAGAAGTAATAGTTGCTGGTTTAACGATGGCTGGTACACCTGCTAAAAAGTTAACCGCAATTTTTTCTAACATTCCCCAAACTGGGAAGTTGAAGGCATTGATATGAATCGCCACCCCACGTTTTGGTGTTAAGATATGTGTTCCTAAGAATGTCCCATTCTTAGAAATTTTGTGTGTTTCTCCTTCTACATAAAAAGGTTGATCTCCGAATTGGCGACGTAACGATGCGTTCGCAAATAAGTTACCGATACCCCCTTCGATATCCACCCAAGAATCTGCACGCGTTGCTCCAGTTGCCCAAGAAACCGTGTAGAATTCCTCTTTTCTTTCCATTAGGTATAACGCTAATTTCTTTAACATTAATCCTCTTTCTTGGAAAGTCATTTTGCGTAATTTTGGTCCTCCAACCGTACGCGCATAATCCATCATCGCACCGAAATCTAATCCTGCCGATGATGCGGTTGCGATTTCGTCACCCGTAATCGCATTATATAACATTTGCCCTTCAGACGAACCTTTTATCCATTGTCCTAAAGCATAATTTTCTAATTGATTAGCCATTTTTTATGTTGTTTGTTGTGTTTAGTTTTAAGTATTAAGTCGTAAGTATTATGTCTTGTCATTCTTAAATTATCTCACAATCTAACAGTTACGATGTAATGTAGTACTTCGACTGCGTTCAGTGACCATTTCAGAATAACATAATACTTGATACATTTTACATAATACAATTATTTCGTTTCATTCCACGTCTTATAATTACTCGCCATCGACTCGTAATAATAATCTGGAACTTCGGTTAATGGTTCACAAGGTTTTAAACTTTCATGACAATCGCTAGGCAATTGCATATACTGTTGTGTGCCTTGATCTTTCCATTCGATCATTTGATCTGAAACTTGTTTTACGATTTTCGCCGGATTACCCACCACTACACTTCGTGTTGGAATATGTGTATCTGCTTTTACAAAAGCTAAAGCACCAATGATACATTCATCTTCAATTACCACATTATCCATGACAACCGCATTCATACCAACCATACAATTGCGACCAATAGTAGCACCGTGAATAATGGCACCGTGACCGATATGGGCTTTTTCTTTTAAGCGAACCGTTGTTCCTGGAAACATATGAATCGTACAATTCTCTTGTACATTGCAATTATCTTCGATGATGATTTGTCCCCAATCGCCACGTAACGCACATCCTGGACCGATGTATACATCTTTTCCGATAATCACATTACCTGTCACCACTGCTTGTGGGTGAATAAAAGCCGTTGGATGAACGACTGGTTTGTATCCTTTGAATTCGTAAATCATATTATTTAGATTTGAGATGTTAGTTATTAGTATTGAAAAACGTCATTTCGAGTGAATGTTTAATTTTTAAATTGAACATTTGTATCGAGAAATAAGATGTTTTTCAAATCCTTTCGTCTAACTTCTCGATACAATTTTTAGATAGACTAAAAATCATTCGAAGTGACGAATTAAAGTACTGATAACTATCAACTATTATTACGCTCTTTCAATAATTACCGCATATCCTTGTCCTAAACCGATACACATTGTTACCAATGCATAACGTTTACCTGTCGCTTGTAATTCGTAAGCTGCAGAGTTTAAAATACGCGCTCCTGACATTCCAAGTGGATGACCTAAAGCAATTGCACCACCATTTGGATTGACACGAGGATCATTATCTGCTAATCCTAAAGCACGCGTACATGCTAAAGATTGTGCAGCAAAAGCTTCGTTTAATTCGATGACATCAATATCATTGATTGTTAATCCAGCTTTTTCTAAAGCAATTTTAGAAGCGTTTACTGGTCCAATACCCATAATACGAGGTTCAACTCCAGCTACACCAGAAGAAACAATTCTTGCCATTGGTGTTAATCCAAAATCTTTAATCGCTTGTTCTGATGCTAAAATATTCGCTGCAGCACCATCATTTAACCCAGAAGCATTTCCAGCAGTTACTGTTCCATCTGCTTTAAAAGCTGGACGTAACTTTGATAAAATCTCCATTGTTGTATTGTTCTTAGGGAATTCATCCGTATCAAAAATGATTGGATCACCTTTACGTTGAGGAATAACCACTGGAACAATTTCTTTGGCTAAACGACCATTGGCTTGAGCAGCCGCAGTTTTTTGTTGAGACCATACCGCAAATAAATCTTGATCTTCACGAGAAATATGATCACGTTCCGCTAAATTTTCTGCTGTATTTCCCATGCCATCAACACCCCACATTTCTTTCATTTTAGGGTTGATGAAACGCCATCCGAACGTCGAATCATAAATCTGAGCATCCCCACCAAATGGAGAAGCTGATTTTGAAACCACTAAAGGGGCACGCGTCATCGACTCTACTCCTCCAGAAATCATTAATTGCGCATCTCCTACTTGAATCGCTCGTGATGCTGCAATGGCTGCAGATAATCCTGAAGCACATAAACGGTTCACTGTTTCACCTGGAACCGTATAAGGTAATCCCGACAATAAAGCCGACATACGTGCGATATTTCTGTTATCTTCTCCCGCTTGGTTCGCATTTCCGAAAATTACATCGTAAAATGCAGCAGGATCGATTGATGGATTTCTTTTTAATAATTCTGCGATAACCATTGCTCCCATATCATCTGGGCGTACAGCAGCTAATCCACCTTTTAATTTACCAATTGGAGTTCTTACTCCGTCAATAATATATGTTTGGTTCATTTTATTTACGTTTTACGTGAAATGTTTTACGTAGTACGTTTCTAAAACTTAAAACGTATTACGTATAACTTCAAACTTAATTTATTCTTCAATCAAAGGTTTACCTGTTCTAAAGCAAGTTCCTTTAAATAAAGCAATTAACTCATTGTTTTGATTTGTTACTTTGATATCGTAAATACCAGTACGTTTCGTTGAAGAAACTTCTTGCGATTCAATCGTGAAAATATCTCCTTCACGACCCGCTTTGGTAAATGAAATATGAACATCTAAAGCAACAGATATATTGTTGTACATATTACAAGAAAAAGCAAAAGCTGAATCCGCCATGGCAAACGTTACACCTCCGTGGACAGATCCAACACCATTCATCATTTCAGGACGAATCTTAGCTTGTAATTTAGCATATCCTTCTTTTACTTCTAATACTTCTAATCCTAACCATTCACTAAATTTATCGTGGTCAAGCATTGCATTTAATAATTTTTGAGAATCCATTTTTTTGTGGTTTTGGAATGTGATAAATTTTAGTAGAATGTTTGATTAGCTTTTACCATGTTACGAATAATAGGACTTAAACGGTAACGGTCTTCGTGGTAATAATTGTACAATTCATCTAAATCGTTTTGTACATTTTCGATGCCGTATTCATCGGCCCATTGTAATAATCCTTTTGGATAATTCACGCCTTTTGTCATGGCTGTATCCAAATCTTCTTTCGTCGCAATGTTTAAGAATAAAGCATCAGCTGCTTCGTTGATTAACATCACTAAAATACGTTTAAAGATTTTTTCTAATAATGCTTGATCTTGAGAAGGTTCATTTTTCGTTGCACCTTCTGCATAATTGTAAAATCCACGTCCAGATTTACGACCATAGAATCCAGCTTCGAATAAACGTTTTTGAGAAAACGATGGTTTGAAACGTGGATCGTAAAAGAATGATTCGAATACCGATTCAGTTACACGATAATTGACATCGTGACCAATGAAATCCATTAATTCGAAAGGTCCCATACGGAAACCTCCGACAGAAGTCATCGCATAATCAATGGTTTCGGCATCAGCAACACCTTCTTCTAATAAACGAATAGCTTCGCTATAGAATGGACGCGCTACACGATTCACGATAAATCCAGGCGTATCTTTTGTGATGACAGGTAATTTACCTACCGATTGAATTAATGCTTTAATTTCTTCTGCTAACCCTTCACGTGTTTGTACGGCTGGGATAATTTCAACCAAAGCCATTAATGGTGCTGGATTGAAAAAATGAATTCCAATTACACGCTCAGGTTTTGCACATGCAGAAGCAATTGAAGCAATAGATAAAGAGGAAGTGTTTGAGGCTAAAATACAGTTCTCAGAAACAATTTCTTCTACGTTTTTAAAAACCGTTTTTTTAATCTCTAAATTTTCAATGATTGCTTCAATAATTAAATCACATGAAGCAAAAGCATTTAAATCACCCGCATATTCAATGTTATTTTGAATTTCTTGTGCTTTTTCTGCAGTATATTTTTCCTTAGCCACTAACTTTTCGAAAGTCTTTGCTAAGTTTTGTTTTGAACGATCTAATGCGTCTTGATTGGTGTCGTATAAAACAACGGAATGTCCTGATTGTGCAAATACTTGAGCAATTCCAGAACCCATGGCTCCACCACCAATAATACCTATATTTTTCATTTCTTATTCTCCTTTAAATACTGGATTTCTTTTTTCTAAGAATGCATCAACTCCTTCTTGGTAATCTGAAGTTTTACCTGCCTTATCTTGAAAAATCCCTTCTTGTACTAATTGTTCTTCGATTGAATTTTGGAACGTTTGGTTCAATAATTTCTTCGTGTACGCTAAACCTTTCGTTGGTAAGTTCGCTAATTTTGAAGCTAATTTTGAAACTTCTTCTTCGAATGAATCATCGGTATAGAATTCGTATATCATTCCAATTTCTTTGGCTTGAGCCGCAGAAACTTTGTCAGCTAATAGCATCATTGCAGATGCACGTTGCATTCCAATTAAACGAGGTAAGAAATAAGTTCCTCCACAATCTGGAATTAAACCAATTTTTGAAAAAGCTTGTATAAAATTTGCTGATTCTTTTGCAACAACGATATCACATGCTAAAGCTAGATTTGCACCTGCTCCAGCCGCTACACCGTTTACTGCCGCAATAACTGGTTTATCCATATTTCTAATTTTTAGAACCAATGGATTGTAATTTTCTGTTACAATTTTGTTGAAGTCGATGTCTTTTTCTTCTAACACTTCACCCAAATCTTGTCCAGCGCAAAATGCTTTTCCTGTAGCCGTTAATACGACTGCACGAACAGAAGAATCTTGAGCTGCAACATCCAAATGATGTTGAAGTGAATGAATCATTTCGTGGTTAAAACTGTTGAAGACCGAAGGACGATTCAACGTAATCGTAGCAATTCCTCCTTCTTGTGTGTATAGGATTGATGTTGAATTTTCCATAATATTTTAGTGATGACATTTGAAATAATCAAACGGTTCGTGACAATCATTACATTGATACATCGCTTTGCAGGCAGTCGAACCGAATTGACTGATGAGACGCGTATCGTGTGAACCACATTGTGGACATTCGATATTTTGTTCGTCTGAAAAGAGCGCGTCGCTCGAAGGAGTTTTTGTAGGAGGCGCAATTCCATACGCCTTCATTTTTTGTTTTCCTTCTTCTGACATCCAATCAGTTGACCACGCGGGGCTCAACTGATGGATGACATTGATATTTTTTAATCCTTTTTCTACTAATTTTAGTCGAATCGAAATTGAAATAGCACTCATTGCAGGACAACCAGAATAAGTTGGAGTAATGGTAACATTTACAGTTTCATCTTCCTTAATTTCTACTTGACGAACCACTCCCAAATCCAAGACGCTAATCACTGGAATTTCAGGATCAGGAACTTCCTCCAAATATTGCCAAATTTCTTTTTCTGTTACCATTGTAAATTAGGATATGTTCTTTGCATGTATTGTAAGTCAGTTAGGATGTATCCCAAATGTTCTGTATGGATACCTTCTTTTCCTCCTTTTTGTGCAAATGTATTTTCTACATCTGCTACAATTGTAGCTTCTTCTAAGATTTCGTTCACTTTAGCTAACCAAGCGGCTTTAAAGTCATTTGGATTATCAATTAATCCCGCTTCAATTAATGCTTTTTGGTAAGGTGCTAAAATGAACATCTCTCCCACATAAGGTAAAATATCATTAACTGATTGTTGAATTTTATCGTGAGATTCTGGTGTTCCATCGCCTAAACGAATCATCCATTCAGAAGACCATTTTAAGTGATATTTCACCTCTTTTAATGATTTCTCTGCGATTGATTGTAACTTTAAGTCTTTGACTTTTAAGAATTGCTCTAATAAGAAATAATGGAACGAATCGTAAAAGAATTGACGCGCTACAGTATCACCGAAATGTCCATTTGGTTGCTCAACTAACAATAAGTTTTTGTATTCACGCTCTTCACGTAACATCGCTAACGTATCTTCCGTTGCTCCATTTCCGATCATTTCAGCCGCATAATTGTAATAGTTTGAAGTCTGACCCAATAAATCCAAAGCCATATTCGACATGGCGATATCTTGCTCTAAAATTGGTCCGTGACCACACCATTCGCATAAACGTTGTGCCAAAATCAGATTTGTATCGGCTAAATGCAAGATAAAATCGATGTAATTTTGATTGTTTTGATAAGCTGTTGCTGTCATAAATTACATGTTTTTGATTTCTTCTGGTACATCATAAAAAGTTGGGTGGCGGTACACTTTATCCTCTGCTGGATCAAAGAATTGTTCCGCTTCATCTGGGTTAGAAGCATGAATGTGTTTAGATTCTACAACCCAAATACTAACACCTTCTAAACGACGCGTATAGACATCACGAGCATTTTCTAAAGCCATCATTTCATCTGCAGCGTGTAAGCTACCGACATGTTTATGATCTAAACCTTGTTTACTTCTAATGAATACTTCCCATAAAGGCCAATCTCTATTTTCCATCTTTTTATGCGTTTTTGCGTTGTTCTTGTTCTAATTGTCTTTGTTTTCTTTTTTCGTGGTAAGCTGTTGCAGCATCTCTTACCCATGCTCCTTCTTCGTGTGCTTTACGACGAGCATCTAAACGTTGTTTGTTACATTTACCGTTTCCTTTTACAACGTCCCAGAATTCTTCCCAATCGATATCACCGAAATCATAATGTCCACGTTCTTCATTCCATTTTAAATCAGGATCAGGAATAGTTAACCCTAAATATTCAGCTTGAGGAACTGAAATATCGACGAAACGTTGACGTAATTCGTCATTAGAGAAACGTTTAATTCTCCATTTCATCGATAATTCTGAGTTTGAAGATTCTTCGTCTTTTGGACCAAACATCATTAATGTTGGCCACCACCAACGATTCATCGCATCTTGCATCATTGCTTTTTGCTCTTCAGAACCACGAGATAAAACCACTAATGATTCGTAACCTTGTCTTTGGTGGAATGATTCTTCCTTACAAACACGTACCATGGCACGCGCATAAGGTCCATAAGAAGTTCTACATAATGGAACTTGATTTAAAATCGCTGCACCGTCTACTAACCACCCAATCATTCCGATATCTGCCCATGTTAAAGTTGGGTAATTGAAGATCGATGAATATTTAGCTTTCCCAGAGTGTAAGTCGTTTAACGTTTGAATGCGAGAAACTCCTAAAGTTTCAGCAGCACAGTATAAATATAATCCGTGACCTGCTTCATCTTGTACTTTCGCTAATAAGATTTTCTTTCTATTTAACGAAGGTGCTCTTGTAATCCAGTTGGCTTCTGGTAACATACCCACGATTTCGGAGTGAGCGTGTTGTGATATTTGTCGAATTAATGTTTTACGGTATGCTTCTGGCATCCAATCTTTTGGTTCGATACGAACTTCATTTTCAATTTTTTCATCGAAAATGGCTTGAAAATCGATTTCTTTTGCACTCATTTTTTTCTGTTTTTAGAATTAATTATTTGGCATCAAAATCTACTACGACATTCGCAGAACGTGGATGCGCTTGACATGATAATACAAATCCTGCAGCGATTTCGTCTGGCTCTAATGAATAGTTGATGTCCATCTCCACTTCACCTTCTAAAACTTTACACTTACAAGTGGCACAAACACCACCTTTACAAGCATAAGGTAAATCGGCTCCATTTTGTAAAGCTGCATCTAAGATTGTAACCCCGTTGTATCCTAAATCCATTTGTAAAGAAGTGGCATCTAATTTAACCGTTACTTTACTCATCGTATCATCAGATACTTCGACTGCTTGTTGACGTTCAGCTTTTTTCGCTTCAGCAGATGCACTGTAGAATAATTCGAAGTGAACATTTTTAGCATCTACTCCTGCAGCTACTAAAGCGTCACGTCCACCTAAGATCATATCTTCAGGCCCGCATAAGAATACTTCTCCAATTTCTTTTGGATCGATAACATGTTGTAAGAAATATTCAATTTTTTCTTTGGTAATACGACCACTTAAAATCTCTGCATCAGCCGTCTCACGACTTAAAATATTGTAAACGCTTAAACGTTCCATGTATTTGTTCTTTAATGCTTCGATTTCTTCTTTAAAGATGATCGTTCCTTTGTTTCTGTTTCCGTAAATTAATACGAATTTACTATTGGGTTCAGTTTGTAAAACTGTTTTAATAATCGATAATACTGGTGTAATCCCAGATCCTGCGACAATACCAACATATAATTTGTTGTTGGCTGCATCAACTTCAGTAAAGAAATTTCCTTGTGGAGTCATTACATCTAATGCATCACCAACTTGTAAGTTGTCATTGACATATGTAGAGAATATACCATTTGCAATTTTCTTTACTGCAACACGTAACTCTCCATCCAATGGACTTGAACAGATCGAGTAAGAACGTCTAATCTCTTCATCGTTTTTGATATCTTTAAACGTTAAATACTGTCCTTGTTTAAAGTTAAAATCGTTTTGTAATTCAGCTGGAACATCAAGCACAACAGAGACACATTCTGGTGTTTCGCGCTTTATTTGTTTAACTGTTAATTTATGAAAATTGATAGCCATAGCTTATTTTTTTAATCCATTTACTAAAAACGTGGTCAAATCGGCTTGTAATTCCTCTGGTGAGATTTCTCGGTTAGGTTTATACCATAATTCGATCCAACGTAATGATGATAATAAAGTGAAAAGAGCAACAGAAACATTAATTTCTTTGAATTCTCCCGTTTGCATACCCTTTGTTAAGATGTTAGCAATACGATTTTCATATCCTTTACGAACTTCTTTATATAATTTCTTTTTAGGTTCTGATAAGTTCTTCCAATCATTATTTGCTACGGAAACTTCATTCGGTCTTTCAATCATCAACTTCACATGAGTTTCTATCAATCGTGATAGTTTTTCAGAATGTGAATTTTGAGCTTCTTCAATCTCAGTGATAAATGAAAGGTATTCATGAGCAACGCTAAAACAAATCTCTTCTAAAATCTCATCTTTTGAACGAATATGATTATATAAACTTGCTGCTTCGATTCCTACCTTTTCTGCTAATTCGCGCATCGAGGTAGCCGAATAACCTTTTTGTTTAAAGATAATTGCAGCTTGCTGTATGATTAGTTCTTTTCTACTCTGTTTCGCCATTCAAATTATGCTTCCCTCTTATCTACAATTCGATTTAATTTTCCGCCATCACTCATCGGTAATTCACCGTTTTGATAAAGCTTTACACTCATTCCAAGTCCAATATTGTCTTTTATTTTCTTTTGAACGTTAGAAATCAATTTTTTCACTTCATCAGGTGCACCACCGTTTAAATCGTGAGTTGGAATTCCATAATGATTGAAATAATTAGGATTAATTTCAATTCCTACCTCAACAGCGTCCATATTTTTAGGACGAGTTAATACCACTTGATAATTTGGAGATAATTGTGGGAAATCTGGTAAAATATCAGCCACTTGAGTGTGGAAGAAATTCACTCCTCGAATAATCATCATATCATCAGCACGACCGATAATTGGTCCCATTTTGATATGTGTTCTCTTTTCAGAGTGTTCGTACGTTAATGTAGTAATATCGCCTGTCCAATAACGTACCATTGGCATAGCTTCTTTTGTTAATGAAGTAAGGACTAAAACTCCTGGCTCTCCATAAGGCAATGGCTCACCAGTCACTTTATCTACAATTTCTGGATAGAAATGATCTTCCCAAATGTAGCTTCCTGTTCCTTTTTCTTCGAAATCCTCATTTGAAACCCCAGGACCGATGATCTCACTTAATCCGTAAATGTTAGCAGCAGATAAGTTTAACCCTGTTTCAACTTCTTTACGTAATGCTTCAGACCATGGCTCAGCCCCTAAAACGGCAACTTTTAAATTAAAATCGCGAATGTCTTCACCTCTCTTTTTTAACTCCTCTGCAATCGTTAAAGCATAAGAAGGAGTTGCTGTTAAAGCTTCCGCTTGGAAATCTTTCAATAACATGATTTGTTTTTCAGTTCCACCTCCTGAAATTGGAACAACTGTCATTCCTAATTTTTCAGCACCATAGTGAATACCAATACCTCCAGTAAAAAGTCCGTAACCGTAAGCATTTTGCAATTTCATTCCTGGTTTACACCCAGCTGCAGCTAACGAACGGGCAACAACTTCTGAGAAGATTTCAATATCATGTTTAGTATATGCAACAACAGTTGGTTTTCCTGTTGTTCCACTTGAACAGTGTACACGTGACAATTCTGTCTGTGGTACAGCAAGCATTCCGAAAGGATAGTTTTCACGTAAGTGATTTTTCTTCGTAAATGGCAATTTATGTAAATCATTAACCGATTTAATCTCGTTAAGATTTACCCCCGCTTGATCATATAATCCCTTGTAAAAAGGAATGTTATTGTAAGCACGTTGCAGCGTGTTTACTAATCTTTCATTTTGAATTGTACGCAATTTATCAATTGGCATCAATTCCATATCCGTGTTAAAGATCATATCTTGATTGTGGTGTTTGAAATACGTTAATCCAAAAATAGAAAAAAATATTTAACAAACTAACATTCGTTAGTAATTTTTATTGTTTTTTTACACCAAACACCACAATTCAAGCTTAATAACTTAATAGTGAGTCAATTAAATTTTGAAGTTTTTTTGAAGATGGTAACATTTCAGCCTCTAAATTACTGTTTAAAGGGATCGCTGGCATGTCTTTCGCCCCTAAAATTCGAACAGGCGCATCTAAAAATTCGAAACATTTTTCCGAAATCAAGCCAGAAATACTTTGTGCATATGATCCAGAAACTTGTTCTTCTGTCAACACAATACAACGACCATGCTTTTTAACTGATTCAAAAATAGACTCTTCATCCAAAGGAACTAACGTTCGAAGATCAATAATTTCAACTTGATCCGCGTATTGTTTCGCAGCTTCTTTCGCCCAATATACCCCCATACCATATGTAATTATGGTCACAGTGTTTTTTTGATCACTAATAGGTACACTTTGTACAACACGTGCTTTTCCAAACGGAAGTACATAATCTTCATCCGGTTCAATAGTTGCAGCATCTTCAGTTCCTTTCATTTTAGACCAATATAACCCTTTATGCTCTAACATGACAACTGGATTTGGATCGTAATAGGCCGCTTTCATCAAACCTTTTAAATCAGCTCCTGTCGAAGGGTAAGCAATTTTAATTCCTTTGATTGCAGTCAATACACTTTCCACTGAACTAGAATGGTAAGGACCTCCACTACCATAAGCACCAATAGGCACACGAAGAATCATCGATACAGGCCATTTTCCATTCGATAAATAATTTGATCGAGCCACTTCAGTAAATAACTGATTTAAACCTGGCCAAATGTAATCGGCAAATTGTACCTCAACAATTGGTTTTAAACCTACAGCAGACATTCCTACAGTTGACCCGATAATAAATGCTTCTTGTATAGGTGTATTAAAGACACGATGCTGACCAAATTGTTGTGCAAGAGTGGCTGCTTCACGGAAAACACCTCCTAAACGAATTCCTACATCTTGTCCATACAATAAGGCCTCGGGATGCTTTTCCATGATTTCACGAATAGCAAACAAAGCCGAGTCAACCATCACCGTTTTTTGCTTCCCTTCAGGTTCACGATTCCCTTTTTCTTCCGTAATCGGTGTTGGAGCAAAAACATGATCATATAAATCTTCTGGGCGAGGATCTTCAGCTGCTTTCGCTTTTTCATAATCAGCATTTACCAAAGCACGAATTTCTGCTTCGATGGTTTCTATTTCATCGACCTCTATATCATAGGCATATAATGTTTCCTTTAGTCTTAAATAAGGATCACGCATCTGAGCTTCTTCTAAATCATCGCGATACCATTCTTTACGTACTCCAGATGTATGGTGATTCAATAAAGGAACTTTCGCATGAACTAATACAGGACGATTTTCATTTCGAATGATAGCAATTGCCTTTTCAATGGTTTCATACGATTCAAGGAAATTTGTTCCATCAATTGAAAAAACTTCTAACCCTTTAAATCCTTTAGCAAAATGCGCCATATCTTGAGCACGGATTTCATCTGCAGATGCCGAAATATCCCATTCGTTATCTTGAACCAAATAAAGAACGGGTAATTTTTTTAGCACAGCCATCTGCAACGCTTCTGAAACTTCACCTTCCGTACAACATGCATCACCAAGTGAACAAACCGCAATCGGCTTTTCATCTTTTAGAATTCCCATTTGTTGGGCGTATTGAATTCCCATTGCAACCCCAGTAGTAGGAATCGCCTGCATACCAGTCGCACTACTCTGATGAGGAATTTTTGGATAGTTGGGATGATTTAAACTTGGATGCGAATAATACGTTCGTCCTCCAGAAAAAATATCATCGCGTTTGGCTAATAACTGAAGCATTAACTCATATGGAGTAATACCAATTGCTAAAAGCATCGCATCATCACGATAGTAGGCACTCAAATAATCTTGTGGCGTTAACTGAAGCCCCATCGCAATCTGAATAGCTTCATGCCCTCGAGAAGTCGCATGCACATATTTTCCCGTGATAGCTTTTTCACTTTCATAAAGTTCAGCTAAGGATTTAGCGGTAACTAATAGACGAAAAGCTTTTTTAAGTAAATCTATATTGGTTTGATTGTTTTGAATTTCCATTGGTTTGAGATGTTAAAGTTAAATGGATTGATTGATATCCCAATTTTCGATGTAATCAGAAATACGTTTTAAAAATACTCCTCCAAGTGATCCATCCACCACACGGTGATCAAAGGAAAGCGACAAATACATAAATTGACGCACAACAACGAGATCACCATATTCTGTTTCTAATACAGCTGGTTTTTTCTTGATGACACCCGTAGCTAAAATGGCAACTTCAGGCTGATTAATAATCGGAGTTCCCATTAAATTTCCAAATGTTCCGACATTCGAAATGGTAAACGTTCCACCGGAGATATCATCAGGAGAAAGCTGATTATTTCGTGCTTTATCGACCAATCCATTCACTCCTTTCGCCAAACCTTCAAGATTAAGCATATTGGCTGATTTGATCACAGGTACGATTAAATTATTATTTGGAAGTGCAGTCGCAATACCGATATTAATATCATGATGTTTAATAATTTTCGTTTCTGTTTCATCCACAGATACATTTATCATTGGAAAATCTTTGATCGCTCGAACTACGCAATCAACAATCATTGGCGTATACGTTAATTTCTGTTGATACTTTTCTTCGAAAGCCTTTTTATTGGCTTCACGCCATTTAACAAAGTTGGTAACATCTGGTTCAACATACGCCGTTACATGAGGTGAAGTTTGTTTACTCTTCTTCATGTGTTTTGAAATTAATTGGCGCATTTTATCCATTTCAATAATTTCACTTGATCCATTACTTGAACGCGATGACACAACGTTTACAGTTGATTCAGCTGAAGTTGAAAGAGGATTTTTTATGAAATTTAGGATATCATTTTTTGAAATACGCCCATTATGTCCACTCCCTTTAATTTTAAGGACTTCTTCCATCGGAAGATTTTCTTCTTGAATAATTTTACGCACTAAAGGAGATAAAAACTGATCGGATTTTAATGAACGTGATGCAATCGTATTTTTAGAAATAATATCATCGTTGTTTTGCACTGTCGGATGTTCATCCACAATCGTAGGATCCGCCGAATGAACTTCAAGTATAGCATAAACTTCACCGATTGCAATAGTGTCTCCTTCTTGATATTTTAGTTCAATCAAAGTACCTGCAGAAGGTGAAGGCACTTCTGAATCGACTTTATCCGTCGAAACTTCAGCAATAGTTTCGTCAACATCAACAGACTCTCCTACGTTTTTGACCCATCGAGAGAGTGTTACCTCAGTAACACTTTCCCCAAGTTTAGGAATCGTTAATTCAATTTTTTTCATTTTGTTGTTTGCAGTTTGAAAATTGAAGATATTAATAATTTTTATTATAAACGGCTTCAAATTAAAATATTAAAAAAAAGGCTCAAATAATATGAGCCTTGATATGATAACGTAAAACAAAAGGGTTTAGTCTTCTGTTAAATCCGTCTTGTATGTTTCTGGAATTGTAAAATAATTAACACAAATCGCAATTACAATTAAGATTAATGGATAAGTCAACCCAATATAAGGAGACATCGCAGCAGAAACAATTAAAGTTGATTTAATTAATTCCGTAACAAATGTTGTTGCTCCACCAATAAATCCATTCCCCATATTTTGAGCAAATCCCATACTCGTATAACGAATTTTAGTTGGGAATATCTCTAACATGAAAGCTCCTAATGGACCATAAGTTGCCGCTCCAGCAATTGATGTAATTAAACTAATTCCTGCAATGGCTAAAATCGCTGGTGTACCAATCGAATGAATTTCTTTTAACCCTTCCGGATTTCCAATCGACATATATGCATAGAAAGACAAAGGAATTAAAACTAAAGAAGCAATCATCCCCCCTAACATCACTGGTTTACGTCCAATGCGATCAGATAATGATCCAAAAAATTGGTAGAAGAATGAACTGAATAATGTTGCTATTAATACAATTATTAAAACTGTTTCGTAAGGTAACATCACGGCACGTTGCAAGAAAAATAACGTGACAAATAATGTTGTTTGCATAATTGTAGATTGCGCAGCATTTCCTCCAAAAATTGCTTTCAACATGATTTTCACATTTCCAGGTGTAGTAAACGCATCTTTTACTGGAGATTTAGATGTTTTACCATCTTTCTTTAATTGTTCAAACACTGGACTTTCGTGAAGTTTTTTACGAATAAAATAACTAATTAAAACCAATACTCCAGAGAATAAGAATGGTATTCTCCATCCGAAAGAATTAAAACTTTCTTCTGACATCGATGATTGCGTTAAGAATACAACCAATAAACAGATTAATAATCCTAACGGAACAGTAGCCTGAATAAATCCTGTATAGTGCCCTCGTTTTTCAGTAGGTGCATGTTCAGCTACATAAATAACTGCACCCGCATATTCTCCAGAAATGGCTAACCCTTGAAAAATACGACAGATTAACAATAAGACCGGTGCAAACCAACCGACTGATTCAAATGTCGGAATTAAACCAATCATAAAGGTTGCTGATCCCATCATAATTAATGAGACTAAAAAGGAATATTTACGTCCAATTTTATCTCCAATACTTCCGAAAACTAATGAACCAATTGGACGAAACATAAACGATGAAACAACAACAGCTAATGTTTCCAAGAAGTGTGATGATCCGTCATTTGGAAATAACTGAGTTGATAAAACACTGGCTAAAATAATGGCCAAAAACATATCGTACCATTCGATTAATGTCCCCACTGATGAAGCAATAATCACCTGAAGAATATTATTTTTCTCCTGAGTATTTGTATGAATTGCAGATTCCATAAATGTATTTTTTAGATATTTTTGATTATATGATTAGAAACTAAATAAACTTGTCAAGTGAAAACGATAGTTGGTTGCTAAAAATTTGTTTTCAAATCCTGTTGCATCATTTGTTGCATCAGCCCAACGTGCTGAACTACGCTCCATTTCAAGTCTAAATTTTAAAGACTTACTTGGAGTAAAATCAATTCTTGGAACAACTTTGTACAAGTAATTAACTGTACGACCTCCATTTGGATTTGCTGATAATGCTCCCCAACTTGTCGTTACACCATACGTTGTTGATGTAGCACCTTCTACAGGATCTTTTACCCCTCGATTGTATACCGCTCCAGCAAACATCCCTAATGACCATTTTCCTGAAGTCGTTTGCTGAATATCCAACCATACACTTTCGGTATCAATAGGCTTGTATGTTTCTACTTCATTAGGTAATTGATAACCTACAAAACCACCAAGCATCACAAAAGATGCTGCGTTTTGCATTTTATATGCTGCTGCAGTAACTGTTAAAGGTTTTGCAATAAATTTGGCATAAGCCATTGCAGAAAAACTATTCACACGTTCATTGGATTTTAATCCATTTGAAACTAAAGAAGGTTTCAAATTTTCATATTGTGTTCCGACACCTGCTACGAATTTGTTCGATTTATATTGCACTTGTAAATGGGCAGCTGGCATACCACTGTTGCGATAAGGTTCAGTATTCGGTGTAAAATCTCTTTGCGAATGGACTGCTGCTATGACTTTGAATTGATCCGATAATTTTTGTGTCAAACGAACTTGTGGATTACGATTTAATCCATAAACTGGTGCACCCGTCCCATAGTTAACCATATTAGGCAACGCTTCTGTTACTACAAAAGGATGCCAATATTGACCAATACCCAATTGTGTATTTTCCCAATCCAACATCACATAAGCATGACGCAAACGAAATTCATTTATTCCTCCTTCAGTAGCTCCGAAAAATTCACCTTCTAAAATTCCAGAAGATTTAGCGCCTAAAATTTCAGGTCCTTTTAAAGTAACCCCCGCACGAGAAATAATTGAAAGCATATGAAATTTCCCAGTTGCATTAATATCCTCCCCATTGGCATCTAAAACACGATCTTTTGGGTAAAGCATTACTGCATTTTCACCTGCTCCAATATTTTGACGGGTATCTACAAATGCATCATTACGAATAAATCCGTAAAAATCAACTTGAACTTTTTGATTAGTAGGTTCAGTTACAACCACCGGTTGTAAAGAATCTTTAATTGAAGTATTTAAATTTTGAGCATAAGCTTCTTGTCCGCTCATAGCCATGGCTACAAGGGATAAAGTAAATAATGTTCTCCTCATTTTATTTGTGATAATGTGTTAAAATTATACAAATAAATTTCACGAACAAGCATTCGTTAGTGTTTTTTTGACACTAATAATAAAAAAATAGATATTTAATCAAAATAAGATAATTTTTCACCTTCCTTCATTCCTTAAAACCCTATTTTTGTTAGTTTTGTTCAAATCAGACAATAAAAAAAAGCGCTCCAAGGAGCGCATGATAGAAAATTTTATAGCCTTATTTTGAAAATTTGAAGGAATTTTGAAGTTAAATTTTCGTGAACATATTGATTGAAGAGAATAAATTCATCATTTAGATCAAAATTGGGGATACCATACAACCCTATCTCATCGGTAATCAAACATTTAAACGAACGTTTAATCATATCATAAACTATAAGTGAATGATCACAAAAATAGACCAAGCGATGTCCATCAGAAGATATATTAAAAGGAGAATCAATCGATTTTTCATGAAATGTTATTTGCTCTACCGTTTCATTGAAGCGTTGCACACGATATATATTCCGTACATCATCCTCATTTTCCATCATAAAATAAACGTATAAACCATCGGGTGATGAACGAAGCCAATGCCTAAAGCTAGAAACCCCTTTTAGTGTACGAGTTACTCTTTTTTGAAAAATACCTTGAGGCGGATTTAATAAACCAAACGATAAACTTTTTTCATCAAATCGATCAACACAGTTTTCAATATCATTTAAATCAATGGTAAAAATCTCCGTTTTACGATTTCCAGCATAATCTCTTACCCAACCTTGAAATGCAAGGATTCGTGATTTCCCCAGCCAACACTCATCAAAAGCTTTCTCTATTTCATCCGAACCAGGAGCCGCATTAGGAGTAATTTGACTGACTATTACAGCATAGTGTGTACCTGAGAAATTTTCAGCATCTTCAGGATAAACGTCAACAGACTTAGGAAACATTACACCCACCATACGCTCAGTGGATAAAACTTCATCATTATATGTAAAACTGATTAAATCTCCGGATGAATGCCAACAGTGAGAATGAGTACCACCTCTTAAAGCTCCTTGAATGTAGGGTTTGGAAACTTTACGTGCATCAAAATGGATGGGCAGATTTTTATTAAGAAGATCAATTCCTACACCACTTCGTCGATCCAACGCATAAGGTTTGTGTTCATTGGCATTCATAAGACCATGAATAAATAATACCATTTCCTTATGAGGTGCGTAGGTAACAGCTCCAACACCAGGTCCAAATTCATTGGGGTTTTGTACTTCATATAAAACTTCAGTTTCTAATGTAGAGAGATGAACCCTTTCGATGCGAGTCGTTGTTCCAATGGCAGAATCCTCATTACGGGTATCATACACAACCCATTGATTATCGGGAGAAACAACTTGACAATGATGTAAGGTATGACCATACGAACCAAATGTTAATTGGATGGGTGCAAAAAAATTCATAATTCTAATTTCCACAAATTTAAAGGCTTTAAAAAATGAATAAAAGAACATTTAACACTATTTTAATCATTTTGCTTTTTTTAATTTTATATATTTAAAAATCAAACCTTAAACAAGATGACAATGACACAAAAAGAATTTAATTTAGCAGAACAAATTGAGAAATTAAAATGTCCAAAACATAGTTTATTAAAGAGACAGAACAGAGAAAAGAAAAAAAGAAGAAATAATGCAAAATCATAAAGATTTGGCAGATTGAAAAACTTGTTTATATCTTTGTCGAAATGAAATTTTTAAATTGCATATTACGTCTTCCATTTTTTAATGACTATTATTTCACAATAATGGTTCGGAAAGATTATGCCTATTTTTAAAATTTTATTTTTATAGAATACTGTTATTAGATATAATCATAAAACCGAACAAGTTCCCACTTGTTCGGTTTTTTTTTGCTCAAAATTTATGAAAGAATTAAACATTTTAAAAGAAAATGTAGAAATCATTTTACCTCAAAATGGTTTGGAAGAAAAGTTACGTTTAGCTGAAAAAGAAAATCGTCCATTACGCATCAAACTTGGGTTTGATCCTACTGCACCTGATTTACATTTAGGTCATGCAGTCGTCTTAAAAAAACTTAAACAATTTCAAAATTTAGGTCATCATGTGATAATCTTAGTCGGAAGTTTTACTGCTCGTATTGGTGATCCAACAGGTAAAAACAAAAGCAGAAAACCCCTTAGTATTGATGAGGTGAATCTCAATGCGAAAACTTATATCAATCAACTTTCTAAAATTTTAGACCTAGATAAAACTAAAATTGTTTTTAATTCCGATTGGTTAGATGCTATCCCTTTTTCAGAAGTTATACAGCTTTTATCGAAAGTTACCGTCGCTCAATTAATGCATCGAAATGATTTCAATAAACGCTTTACTGAAAATACACCAATCGCCATGCACGAATTAGTTTATCCGATATTACAAGGCTATGATTCTGTAGAAATTGAAGCAGATATCGAAATGGGTGGAACTGATCAAATGTTCAATTGTACGATGGGAAGACAATTGCAAGAACATTTTAATCAATCACCACAGATTGTAATGTGTATGCCTTTACTAAAAGGGTTAGATGGGAAAGAAAAAATGAGTAAATCCTTGAACAACATCATTGGTTTAACAGACGAACCCAATGATTTGTTTGGAAAAACCATGTCAATTCCAGATCATTTAATTGAAGAATATATATTATATACTACAGACTTTAGTTGGAATGAAAAACAATTATGGATTGAAAAATTACATAGCGGTGCACATCCAATGGATGTGAAAAAGGTAATTGCTAAAAACATCATTCAACAATATCACAATGAAGCTGCAGCTGAAACAGCTGAAATGTTTTTTGTGAATCAGTTTCAAAATAAAAAATTTGAAGAAAAAGCATTTGAACCAATATCAATAGTACACTTCGATGAAAAGAATATAAAACTCGTCGATTTCTGCCATATTTTAAAAAACACTGACACGAAGTCAGCCATTAGAAGATTAATTGAAAGTGGTGCGGTTCAAATCAACCAAGAAAAAATACAAGATCCTTACTTGAATATAGCATTAACGATTGGCATGAAAATAAAAATTGGAAAACGTCTTTTCTATGAAATTGTCGCATAAAAAAAAGGAGTTCATCATGAACTCCTTTTTTTATAACATTATTACATCGGGTATAGTAGCAACCTCTTGGTAAAATTGAATGACTTGGTCTGAATCTAATGCATAGATTTGCACAGAGATAGAGGTATATTTTCTATTTTTTGATGCTTTATAATCAAATGTTGGATTGGAATGATCAAAAATCGATTTGATTTTTACCATGGTTTCTTCACTTGTAGGATAAATAAATTTGAAAGTATAATCTGCAGGAAAAGATGTTACATCATCTAATCTTTCTTTGAATTTTACATAAAAATCTTCTTTATTTAAATGATCTCCATCATTAATATTCTGGAAATTGATATTCATATCACTCATTGTAGCTTATTTTCTCGAATGAATGCATAAAATATGCCAACTGATGAAATTTAAATTTCATATTAATATAAATGAAATTTTGTCATAAATATTATTTTTTAAACCATTTTTGTTATTATAATTTATTTCATAAAGTATTTATTTATTTTATATTCATTTTAAACAATACAACACACATATTTGCTGTAATTAATAAATTAATTAATACAGATATGTGCGGAATCTTAGGAATTTTCGGAAAAAACGATTTAGAAGTACAACATGTACAAGCATTAAGTCAACGAATGAGTCATCGTGGACCTGATATGCAAGATTATCAAGTCAACGATTCTAAAACAGGAATAATTACCCATGAGCGATTAGCCATCATCGACTTACATACAGGTAAACAACCCATACAAGGCACAACAACAGCCTACGTCGTGCACAATGGTGAAATTTATAACCATATCCAACTGAAAAAAAACGAATTAAAAGAATATATATTCAGAACAACGTGCGATAGCGAAGTCATCGTAAAATTATATGAAAAATATGGTTTAGACATTTGCAATAAATTAGATGGCGTTTTTGGATTTATTATCATGGATGGTGACCAATATATGGTTGCTCGAGATCCTATTGGAATTAAGCCTTTATACTATGGTCAAGATCAAAAAGGAGCCTATTATTTTGCATCAGAAATGAAAGTAATCGAAGATCAAGTCGAAGAAGTAAGAGCCTTCCCTCCAGGTTACTATTTTACGCCAACTACAGGATTTGTACAATATTACAAACCAGAATGGCAAGATGTAGAGGCCTGTCACGATCAATTAAATTTAGAGCATTTAAGAGAAGCATTGATTGACGCAACGCAAAAACGTTTAATGAGCGATGTCCCATTAGGGGTATTACTCTCGGGTGGATTAGACAGTTCATTAATTTCTTCAATTACAGCACGTATATTAAAAGAAGAAGGGAAAACATTGCATTCATTCTCTGTTGGTTTAGATGAAAATGCTCCCGATGTAATCGCAGCCAAAGAAGTTGCTACATTTATTGGAACAGAACATCATACCATTCAATTTTCTTTTGAAGAAGGTCTTGCCATCATCGATCAATTGATATGGCATCTTGAAACGTACGACATTACTTCAATAAGGGCTTCTACTCCCATGTACATCATGTCGAAATATATTACAGACATGGGCATTAAAGTCGTACTATCAGGTGAAGGATCAGATGAAATTTTTGGAGGATATTTATATTTCCATAATGCTCCCAGTGATGAAGAATTCCAGAAAGAAACCATTCGAAGAGTACAATTATTAAGTACAGCAGATTGTCTACGCGCAGATAAATCGACCATGGCATGGGCATTAGAGGCACGTGTTCCTTTCTTGGATCGCCATTTCTTAGACGTCGCAATGAAGATCGATCCGTCCTTTAAAAGACCAGACCGTTCAGCAGGAAAGATGGAAAAGCATATTCTTCGCCTTGCTTTTGATGACCAAGAAAATCCTTGGTTACCAGCAGATATCTTATGGCGTCAAAAAGAACAATTTTCAGATGGGGTTGGATACTCGTGGATTGATCAATTAGTGGATTATTGTGCCAATCAAATTACAGATGAAGAAATGTTACAAGCGGAAACATTATTTCCAATTAATCCGCCAACCACAAAAGAAGCCATGTATATGCGCAAAATTTTCCATGCACATTTTCCTTCGGATACAGCAGCAAAAACCGTTAAAAAATGGATACCAAAATGGCAAGAAAATGAAGATCCCTCAGGAAGAGCGTCAACGATTCATGAGCAGACAACTGAAGTGAATAAAGTTGCAATTTAAAATGTTATCACTTGATTTTATAATAAAAAAGGATGATGCTATTGAATAGGTATTATCTTTTTTTATTGGCCGAAGGTGCAAAATAAGATTGTAGGATTTGTCGTTGTTGATTCGCCAATTGTTGAATGGCCACAAAATCATAGTCAGAATAATATGCATCGGATTGAAGTAACGATGCCGATTGATTGTATGCCTTTAAACAATCTTTTTCAAACCCTGCGAAACACAGAGCTACAATATGATCAATGGTTTGCTTTGGATTCAAAGCTTTTGTTTCGAGTTGCTGTAAAACAAACGCTCGACCTTTTCCAAGATGAGCGTTTGCTAATTCATTTTTCCCCTGCAGTTGATAAATATAACCAAGAGAAATTTGGTATTGTGTATTTCCGTTTTTCAATGCAATCAAAGCCTTTAAACTTTGAATCGTTCCTTCCAAATCCTTTTCTACCAAATAGGTTTTATAAGACTGAATCAATTCAACCTCTTTCCTATTAATTTGACCCAAAAGTTGTGAGGAACATAAAATGAAAATGAGAAATAATTGGTACATATTTAGCGTGGATTTTTTTCCCAACGACGTCCTTCATCTGGAGAATAACGTATTCCTTTTGTTGTTTCGGCAGATAATTGTACACCGTTAAAATTGAATTTAATAAAATCCCCAGTAAATGCGTTTGGAGTAAAACGTTTAATCCACGTAAAACCATTATCACTGCTACAGAAAATTCCTCTTTCAGTAATCGCCAAAACTACAGATCCTAAATCCAATAAATCTTTAAATTCGCCTATTTGGTAACTTCCTTTGTATCTCATCTTCCAAGTTCTACCTTTACTGATTGAATATTCAATCTGCCCGTATACTTGTTGACTAATACGAATATATTCTTCTCCTAAATTTAAAATATCTGCCATTCTTATCTATAAAGTGCCAAAGATAAGGATTTTTAAAAACTATGTACGTCTTAGCGGTTCAATATTCAGGTTTGCTAATCCAATTTCTATCTCTAATGGTAAAAAGACATGGAGTTCTAAATCATCGGAATAATTAAACAAAAAATCATAACGTAAATCTTCATGCATTTTCTCCAACAATTTTAGGATCGATTTAATTTTAGTGACTTGATACGCGCGTGATTTATAACCAAATACAGAATCTTCGTTCTGAACCGATTTAAAAATTTTAGATGAATGGATTAACAACAACGTACGAAGTTCCAATTCATATGAAGTCGATTTGGTAACTTTTGCAAAATGCGTAATTTTTGATGATAACCCTCGTATCAATCGGAGATAGGCTTTTCCTTTTGAAGTATATGGAGCATTGATTATCTTTTTAAATTCTGAATTTAATGTTTCCAAAATTTCTTCTTTCAACGCTTCAAAACGTTGTATAAGATCCCACTCATTTTCCAACAATCGAAAATGCAATTGCTCAATTAACACTTGATCCTTATTGATTAAGCGAATCAACAATTGATTCTTTTCCTTTTCGGGCAAATCAAGAATTTCTTGTTTTAAATTGGGGATTTGATTAACGTTAAGTTTTTGTTTCATCTAAAGGATTTTTACGCTTTTTTAATCCAAATGTTTGGATGCTGAATCATTATACATTGGTTCAGGTTAATACATATCATGAAAGATAAATAATGACATTTTTTTCCATCTCCATAATGAGATGCTAAGGATTAATTAAATGAACAACTATCTCATTCATTTGAAATAATTGAATATCCATGATCAATCATCATCAACCATATTCGAAATATGATATGAAGATATAAAAAAAAGCGATTACAAAATGTAACCGCTTTATAATATATAAAAAGATCTCTTGATTATTGACCTAAAATATAAGCAAATACTAATGGTGCTACAATAGTCGCATCAGATTCGATCATAAATTTTGGTGTATCTACATCTAATTTACCCCAAGTGATTTTCTCATTTGGAACAGCTCCTGAGTAAGAACCGTAAGATGTAGTAGAGTCAGAAATTTGACAGAAGTAAGACCAGAAAGGAACATCTTCCCACTCTAAATCTTGGTACATCATTGGAACAACACAAATTGGGAAATCTCCAGAGATACCACCTGCAATTTGGAAGAATCCAACACCTTTACCTTCAGAATTAGCACGGTACCATTCTGTTAAGTAAATCATATATTCAATACCTGATTTTACAGTTGATGCTTTTAAGTTTCCTTTAATTACATTAGCTGCAAAAATATTACCTGTTGTAGAATCTTCCCATCCTGGACAAACGATTGGTAAGTTTTTCTCTGCCGCCGCAACAATCCAAGAATCTTTAGGATCGATTTCGTAGTATTGCTCTAAAACTCCAGAGTTAACCACTTGGTATAAGAATTCGTGTGGTAAATATCTTTCTCCTTTCGCTTCTGCTGCATGCCAAACATCTTCTAAATGTTGTTGTAAACGACGGAAAGCTTCTTCTTCTGGAATACAAGTATCTGTAACACGATTGAAGTGAGAATCTAATAATTCACGCTCTTGTTCTGGTGTTAAATCTCTATAGTTTGGAATTCTTTTGTAGTGAGAGTGAGCGACTAAGTTCATCACATCTTCTTCTAAGTTTGCACCTGTACAAGAAATAATATGAACTTTATCTTGACGGATCATTTCAGCTAAAGAAACACCTAACTCTGCTGTAGACATTGCACCTCCTAAAGAGATTAACATCTTTCCTCCTTCTAATAAATGTTGCTCGTAACCTTTAGCTGCGTCAACTAATGCTGCAGCGTTAAAGTGACGATAATTATGTTCAATAAATTGACTAATTGGCCCTTTGCTCATTTTATAATAATTTTATTTTTTAACTGTATATCCTAAAGTTTCTAAAACACCTTCATACCCCTGCTCTTCAGAGTATACTTTTGCATCATAATTCTCATCAATCAACACGTATTTTGGTTGAGGAATTAAACAGTGATGCACTCCTCCAAAACCACCAATATTATCTTGATAAGCTCCGGTATTGAAGAAACCAATGTATAATGGTTTTGCAGAATCATATTTTGGTAAATAAATAGCGTTTGTATGCTGCTCTGAATTATAGTAATCGTCAGAGTCACATGTTAATCCTCCTAAAAGAACACGCTCATACTTATCGTACCAACGGTTGACAGGCAACATAATGAATCGTTTTGAAATTGCCCAAGCATCTGGTAATGTTGTCATAAAAGATGAATCAATCATATCCCAATACTCACGATCATTTTGTTTCTTTTGGTATAAAATTTTGTAGACTACACCTCCAGATTCACCCACTGTAAACGAACCAAATTCTGTAAAAATATTTGGAACTGGAATTCCTTCTTCTTCACAAATGGATTGAATTTGAGATAAAATCTCTTTGGCCATGTATTCATAATCATATTCGAATGTTAAAGACGATTTGATTGGGAATCCACCACCAATATTTAAACTATCCAATTCTGGACAAACTTTCTTTAAGTTCACGTATACGCGTAAACATTTCGTTAATTCATTCCAATAGTATGAATTATCTTTAATTCCGGTATTAATAAAGAAATGAAGCATCTTTAATTTGATGCGATCATTCGGTTTCACCATATTTTGGTAAAATGGCACAATATCCTTGTACCCAATCCCTAAACGAGACGTATAAAACTCGAATTTTGGTTCTTCTTCTGATGCAATACGAATTCCGATTTCAAAATCACCTTCAATCGCTTCTGAGAATAAATCAACTTCTTCGTAATTATCAATCACTGCAATCGTCTTGCGATGTCCATTGTTAATTAAACGTGCAATATTATCAACATATTCTTCACGTTTAAAACCATTACAAACAACATATTGATCATGCGTCATTAAACCTTCTTCTAAAAGACTCTCGACAATATTAATATCATAAGCCGATGATGTCTCAATATGGATATCATTTTTTAAAGCTTCTTTTACGATATGTTTAAAGTGAGAACTTTTCGTACAATAACAATAGTTGTATGATCCTTCGTAGTTTAATTCTTGACGTGCTTTCTCAAACCATCCTTTCGCTTTTTGGATATTTTGTGAAATTTTTGGCAGATATGTAAATTTTAATGGCGTACCATGTTCTTCTACCAATTTCATCAAATCTATACCATGAAATTTTAAGCATTCACCGTCTAATGTGAATTCTTCTTGTGGAAAGTCAAAAGATTGAGTAATTAAGTCAATGTATTTAGTTTTCATTATGCTAATTTTTTTTTAAAGTATTACGTGTATATAAAATAGGATGTGTGGTTTATTCTAAAAAAAGAATAACCATTAAACACGTATAGCATAACTTACTTGACGAAGTAAAAAATGGAAAGATGATTTTTTTAATCCGCTACTTTTTTGAAAAGCAAGAAAACAAAGATTCTTTCCGCTCTCTGTCCCCCCGAATAAAAGGTCAACACCCATTAATAATTAAAAAACTTTTACAAATGCAAATATAGAGATTTAATCATTTTAACGTGATAAATAAATCGTAAATTTTAACTACATTCACTTTATAATTAAGTTTTGAAAACCAGCACATAATAATATATCAGATTCAGATTGTTGAAATCTCTTCATAAATTTCTATTGATCTTGGGCGCTTGATAAGCGAATTATTGTATTTTTGAAATCGTTTTGAATGTAATTTATGGGTAAAATAATTGCAGTATGTAATCAAAAAGGTGGCGTAGGTAAAACCACAACTTCGGTTAATCTTGCTGCTTCCTTAGGAGTTTTAGAAAAAAAAGTTTTATTGATCGATGCTGATCCACAAGCAAATGCGACATCAGGATTAGGATTTGATTTAGATGAAATAGAATGCGGAACCTATGAGGTACTCGAAAATCAAGTACCTGCAAGTGAAGCTATTTTCGAAACGGAATCTCCCAACCTATATTTAATGCCTGCGCATTTGGATCTAGTTGCGGCAGAAATTGAAATTGTCGATTACGAAAATCGAGAGTACATGTTAAAAACTGCTCTATCAGAAATTCGCGACCAATTTGATTATATCGTTATTGATTGTGCACCATCATTAGGATTAATCACCCTAAATGCATTAACGTCTGCTGATTCAGTCATTATCCCAATTCAATGCGAATATTTTGCATTAGAAGGTTTAGGGAAACTGTTAAATACGGTTAAAGGAATACAGCAGCACCATAACAAAGAATTAGACATCGAAGGTTTATTATTAACCATGTATGATTCACGTTTGCGCTTATCCAATCAAGTATTGGATGAAGTCAATAATCATTTCCCACAAATGGTATTCAAAACAATTATTGCACGTAATGTACGTTTGTCAGAAGCTCCAAGCTTTGGAGAAACAATTATTCAGTACGATGCGGGGAGTAAAGGTGCCGAAAATTACCTGAATTTAGCCCGTGAATTTTTAATTAATAACAACGATACCGTTTAAAAATGGCAAAACCAATCAAAAATAATCGTTTAGGACGTGGATTATCTGCTCTTTTAAAAGATGAACCAACCATACAATCTGCCACTGATGCTGGAGCACAGAAGTTAGTTGGAAATATTATTGAGATTGAATTAGATAAAATCAAAGCTAACCCTTGGCAACCAAGAACGAACTTTGATAAAAGAAATTTAGAAGATTTAGTTACTTCAATACAAGCATTAGGGGTTATACAGCCCATCACTGTACGCAAAAAGAACGACGGCACTTACGAATTAATTTCTGGTGAACGTCGTTTTCGTGCTTCATTATTGGCTCATAAAACCACTATTCCTGCATATATTCGCTTAGCGAACGACCAAGAGATGTTGGAAATGGCATTGGTGGAAAATATTCAACGCCAAGAATTAGATGCGATAGAAATTGCATTATCTTACCAACAATTGATTGAAGAAATCAAATTAACACAGGAAGAACTAAGCAAACGTGTAGGAAAAGATCGCTCTTCGATTACCAACTATTTACGATTATTAAAATTAGACCCTATTATACAAACTGGTATTCGTGATGGTATGATATCAATGGGACATGGTCGTGCATTAATGGCAATCGAAGATATTGATGTTCAATTTGATATTTACGAACGTATTGTTAAAGATAATTTATCCGTTCGAGAGACCGAAAAATTGATTAAAGCCATAAAATCAGGTGAACAAGTTGATCCTAAAGAAAAAGAAAAAGTTGAGTTACCATCGGCATATCAAACCGCTTTGGATACGTTCCAAAAACGTTTAAATACCAATGTGAAAATTCAACGTGCTAAGAATGGAAAGGGTAAAATCATTATTGATTTTACTTCGGATGAAGAATTTGAACGATTAAGAAGTTTTTTGAATGAAAACTAAAGGATTAGCAATCGCATTTGTTCTGATGGCTCAGTTGGGGTTTTCACAACAAATTACAATGGATGAAGCAATAATTGTAGACACCATTGCAACAAAAGAGAAATTAAATTTCGAATTTAAAGATAAAAGCCCTATTCGTGCATCTTTATACTCTGCTATATTACCAGGTGCGGGTCAAATCTATAATAAAAAATGGTGGAAGGCTCCAATCGCATGGGGACTTATAGGAACAGGTATTGGTTTTACATCATACTACAACGGATTACAAAACAAATTTAGATCCGCTTATTTGGCTGAATTAGATGGTCGAACGCATGAATATTCAGGAATATTAAATGCAGAACAATTAGCAGTTTATCAAGATGAATACAAACGAAACCGTGATTATGCTATGGCCTTGACCATTCTTGCGTATATTTTAAATATCGTCGATGCGACAGTCGACGCACATTTATTTAGCATTAAAAATGATCCCGATTTTACATTTCAACCCACCGTAATTCAGGATCAAATGTCATTTCAACCTGCAATAGGTTTAAACATCAATTTTAAATTTTAAAAAAAACACACAATGAAAGTAGGTTTAATTGGATATGGAAAAATGGGTAAAGCCATTGAAGAAATATTGGTAGAAAGAGGACATGAAGTCGTGTTGAAGATTTCTCATACTCCTACCGTTGAAGAATTAAAAGACGTCGAAGTTGCCATCGAATTTTCTCGTCCTGAATATGCATACGATAATCTTAAAGTATTACTTGAATCAGGTATTCAAACCATCTGTGGTACAACAGGTTGGCTAGATAAACAAGGAGAAATTAATCAAATGGCATTAGCCAATAATACTGCATTTTTATATGCTTCTAATTTTAGTTTGGGTGTTAATTTGTTTTTTGAATTAAATCAACAATTGGCCCGTATGATGAATAAATACAGAAATGAATACAATATCCATTTAGAAGAAATTCATCATACTCAAAAATTAGATGCTCCATCGGGTACAGCGATTACAATTGCGGAAGGTATTATTGATAACTCAACGTATGAAAATTGGTCTATGGATCAAGAAGGACCATCTACAATTTCGATCGAAGCAAAACGCATCGAAGATGTTCCAGGAACTCATATTGTACAATATACAAGTGCTGTAGACACCATCGAAATTTCTCATACCGCCCATTCACGTAAAGGTTTTGCGCTTGGAGCAGTGATCGCTGCAGAATGGATTTGGAACAGAAAAGGGATCTACACCATGAAAGATGTTTTAGAACTTAATTAAAAACTACTAATAACAACACGTTATGTCACTAATCATTTATTGGATTATAGGTTTCATTCTTTATAATATTCTATTTGGAGCCGGAACTTGGAAATTATTCAAAAATGCAGGTAAACCCGCATGGTCAGCCTTTATTCCATTTCTTAACATCTGGAACGGATTGCAAATTATCCAACGCCCGAAATGGTGGATTATATTATTTTATCTACCGATTGTAGGGCCAATTTTCTGGCTAGTACTTTATGTAGATTTAGCGGATTCTTATGGTAAAATCGAATTGAAAGATAAAATCATTATGGTTTTAACTTTAGGATTATACATTTTTGCCATCAACTATCAAGATCATCCAAAATATTTAGGTCCAGAGAAACGTACCTCAACAATTGTCTCTTCACTTATTTTCGCTTTGGTATTAGCAACTTTAGTTCACAATTGGTTCATTCAGCCTATGATTGTACCAACAGGATCGATGGAAAATACCATCAAAATTGGAGATGCTTTATTTGTTGAAAAAGTAAGTTATGGAGCACGCGTACCTGTAACGCCTATTGGTATTCCCTTTTCAGAGTTTATCAATCGTAATGCATTCGTGGATAAAGCACGTTTACCTTATATGCGTTTACCTGGTTTCAGAGATTTAAAATCAAATGATATTGTTGTATTCAACTACCCTACCGATTCGGTTTACACAGCGATTGATCGTAAAGATGCATATGTGAAACGTCTTGTGGGGATGCCGGGTGAAACGGTAGAAATTAGTAATGGAATTTTATATGTTAATGGTAAAAAATTCCAACCTAAATTGGATGCACATGTTCAACACGCTTACAAAGTCACTTCTAAAGTTCAATTATCGCCTTCAATTTTGTATCAAGAGTATGGTTTAATACCATCAGACTATAATGGAACACAAGAAGGAAACGAATATGTATATTATTTCGCTGCATTATCTGATCAACATGTAACATCACTTAAAGGAAATTCAAACATTACATCAGTTGAGCCTTATTTAATGCCAAAAGGGAAGAAAACTGAACGCATCCGTTATGGAAACCAAATCGATAGTACTTATACGATTTTCCCTGTAAATAAAAACTGGAACGAAGATAATTACGGGAAATTATATATCCCGAAAAAAGGAGATATTGTAGAAATCAACAAAGAAACTTTACCTCAATACATCAATGTAATTCGTAAGTACGAAAAGAACAGTCTAAAAGTAGATTCTACCAATGGTAAATACGATATTTTTATCAACGATCAAAAGACAAATAAATACCAAATCCAACAGGATTATTTCTTTATGATGGGAGACAACAGAAACCAATCCTTAGATGCACGTTTCTTTGGTTACGTTCCTGAAGATCATATCATTGGTCGACCAATTTTAATTTGGGCCAATATGAATGGAATGTTTGAAGATGCCCCTCAAAAATTCATTTGGAGCCGTTTCTTTACATCGATCAACAATGATAATCCTAACAAAACTTCATACGGAATTTATGTCTTAATTGCTTTTATCGGATGGATTGGATATGACATTTGGAAAGCAAGAAAAGAAAAACAAAAAAATAAATATTAGAATACATTTGAAATGAAAAATACATTTCCAGCTTTTTACTTTGGACCGATTGATTACTATGCTGATATGGTAAAAAGTGAAACGATTGAGATCGAAGTATGTGAAAATTTTCAGAAACAGACTTATCGTAACCGATGCAATATTTTAGGTGCAAATGGAAAATTACCATTAACCATTCCAATGCATCATGATGGTTCGCGTAACATGAAAGACATCAAACCATCTTACGATCACAATTGGCAAAAAGAACATTTCAAGTCATTACGTTCAGCGTATTTAAGCTCACCTTATTTCGAATACTACGAAGATGAGATCGCAACATTCTATGATCGAAAGGAGAAATTCTTATTGGATCTGAATTTACGCACAATTGAATTTATTTTATCGAAATTAAAAATCGATACAACGGTAACCCATACCTCATCATTTCAAGTGTTAGAAACTGATTTTGATTTCCGAAATAAATACAGTGCTAAAAAAGAACCTGCGATCCACTTCCCTGAATATGTTCAAGTATTTGATGAAAAATTTGGATTCACACCAGGATTAAGCATCTTGGATATTTTATTTAGTGAAGGACCTCACGCTGCAATCTATTTGAAAAATTTATAAAAAAACATAAAGAATGAAAAAATTAGTTTTAGCATTATCGTTCGCTTTCTCTATTGGTTTTGCTCAAGCTCAATCAGTGGAAGTACCAAAAGAATCTTGGTATCATGCCGATATTGAAACTACTGGTGTTTACGGAGTAAATACAGAAAAAGCCTTAGAATTTTTAAAAAATAAAAAGAGAAAACCACAAAACTTAGTGGTTGGTGTATTAGATTCTGGTGTGGAACATTTTCACGAGGATTTAAAAGCCAACATGTGGGTTAATAAAAAAGAAATTCCAGGAAATGGAATCGATGACGACAAAAACGGATACATTGATGATGTACATGGTTGGTCTTTCTTAGGAACAGCGAAAGGAATCAACTACAATGATGATACTGTTGAGTTAACGCGCATTTATAAAAAATTAGCGGAGAAATATGAGACATATGATCAACAAAAAAATCATGATGCCATCGTTAAAAATCCAACAGAATATGCTGAATACTTAAACCTTAAAAAGGAATATTTAGGCGCTGTTGGAAAAGCAAAATACAACCAACAAGTTGCTCAAGCTCGTTTAAATGCAATTGAGCCAGGGTTAAATAAAATGGTATTAGAATTTGGCGATACAAAATTGTCTAAAGACATCATTGCAAAATATCAACCAACAGATTCTCAAATCATCGAATCGTTATGGATTTTTGGTGAATTAAAAGAAGAACAATGGGTAGGTAAAACCATGAAACAGGTAGCTGATTCTTACTTAGGAATGGCACGTCGTCAAGCAAAAGGTGACGCATTAACATCTCACTATAACTTAGATTTAGTGGATCGTAAAGATGTAGACAATCCAAATGATTTAAAAGAGAGATTCTACGGGAACAACGATTCTAATGGACCTGAGTCTTCACACGGTACACACGTAGCAGGAATTATCTCAGCAGTTCGCGGGAACAAAATCGGAAACGAAGGGACATCAGGTGGTAACCACGTGAAAATTATGTCAGTTCGTACAGTTCCAAATGGAGACGAACGTGATAAAGATGTTGCCAATGCTATTTACTATGCTGTTGATAATGGAGCTAAAATTTTAAACATGTCTTTTGGAAAAGCTTATTCTCCAAATAAAGAAATCGTATGGGATGCATTTAAATATGCAGCCGATAAAGGTGTTTTAATTGTTAAAGCAGCAGGAAACAGCAACGAAGACATTGATCAACACATCCACTACCCTACGAACTTTAAAGCGGATGGAACAGTGGTATCAAATGCCGTATTAACGGTTGGTGCTTCAACTCGCGTGGCGGATAAATTAAAAGCAGGATTCTCTAACTATGGAAAAAAATCAGTAGATGTTTTTGGACCAGGAGCAGAAATTTATGCTACTTATCCAGGAGGTGACCAATACCGTTTCTTAAACGGAACTTCTATGGCTTCTCCTGCAGTAGCGGGTGTAGCAGCATTAGTTTGGTCACATTATCCGAAATTATCAGCAGCTGATATCCGTACTATTTTAATGGAAACCGTTAACAAAAACGAGCAATTAAAAGATATTTCTGTTGCTGGTGGTGTTGTTGACGCATACAAAGCAGTTCAACGTGCTGAAGAAATTTACAAACAACGAAAATTAAAATAATCTTAATTTTTTAAATAAAAAAAGGCTTCAATTCATTTTGGAGCCTTTTTTGTTAAAATAAACTTCGTAATTTCGAAAGAAGAAATACCATTCGTCGATCGATTGAATTAAACTCAAAATAAATATGAAAAAAACACTATTTAGTTTAGCATTTGCTTTACTAGTATCTACTATCTCTATCGCACAAGAAACAACTCCAAGAACTGATATTGATTTAACAAAATGGCATCATATGTCATTCGAAGAGTCAGGAATCTATGGAGTAAACACAGATAAAGCCTTACAATTTTTAAAAGATAAAAAAATCAAAGCTCAACCTTTTGTGGTTGGAGTGTTAGACTCAGGAGTTGAAGTAACGCATGAAGATCTAAAAGACAATGTGTGGGTGAATCCTAAAGAAAAGAAAGATGGGGTTGATAATGACAAAAATGGATACATTGATGATCTCCATGGATGGAATTTTATTGGTGGTAAAGATGGAAAGAATGTCGATGCTGATACCATGGAATTAACTCGTCTCTTAGTGAAATACAAAAAAATGTTTGAAACAGATAAAAATGCTGAATCCAACAAAACAAAATTCACGAAGGAATATGAATCATACACACAATTGAAAAAAGAATACGAAGAAAAATTAGCGGAGGCTAAACCTAACGCAAGTCAATATCGTATGATTTATGATAATTTAAAAACACCTGTTGATGCGTTAGTAAAAGAAATTGGAGATAAGAAATTGACTGAAGAATTCATGCTTTCTTTCCAACCTCAATCGGAAGTTTCAAAACAAGGAATGATGTTATTTGCGATGGTTCCGCCAGAAGCATGGAAAGGGAAAACCATGACAGAATTTGGTGCTGAAGTAATGAGTGAAATTGGTGAAGTCGCTAAGCATTACGAAGATCAGGTCAATTATCACTTAAACCTAGATTATGATCCACGTGCAATTGTAGGTGACAATTATGAAAACATCAAAGAACACATCTATGGAAACAATGATGTTGATGGACCTGACTCAAACCACGGAACACATGTATCTGGAATTATTGCTGCAAAGCGTAATAATGGAATCGGAATGGATGGAATTGCTGGAGATGGAAATGTAAAAATTCTTTCAGTTCGTACTGTACCAAATGGTGATGAACGTGATAAAGATGTTGCCAATGCGATTCGTTATGCTGTAGATCAAGGGGCAAAAGTATTAAATATGTCATTCGGTAAAGCCTATTCTCCAGACAAAGAAGTCGTATGGGATGCATTTAAATATGCTGAAAAGAAAGGAGTATTATTGATTAAAGCGGCAGGAAACGATGATTTAAACATTGATGTAGATATTCACTACCCTACAGTTTATAACGACAAAGGGGAAGCTGTTTCAAATAACGTGATTACGGTGGGATCTTCTACAAGTGATCCATTAGTCTTAAAATCAAGTTTCTCAAACTACGGTAAAAAATCAGTAGACGTTTTTGCTCCAGGTTCTGAAATTTATTCTGCCATTCCAACACGTGATGGAAAATACAAATCAAATTCTGGAACTTCTATGGCATCTCCTGTCGTAGCAGGTGTAGCTGCTTTAATTTGGTCACACTATCCTAGTTTAACGGCTTCTCAAGTGAAACAAATCATTATGGAATCAGTTAATAAAAATGATCAGTTAAAAGAAATTTCTGTTACCGGTGGAGTCGTAGACGCTTATAAAGCTGTTCAACTAGCAGATCAAATGGTTTCTAAAAAGAAATAAAATAAACATCATAATATTAAAAAAAAGCGACCTGAAGAGGTCGCTTTTTTTATGATAAATAAATTTCCTCCTTTAAAATTCCTGAGGGAATTTCAACAGGCGCCTGATTCGGTTTGAAAATTCGTGCAGTTAATACACCCTTTAATTCTATAGATCCATTTTCTACACGTAACCAACTTCCTTCACGCAATCCAATGACTGTTTGGGAATTAAATTGATGAAACTCATGGATACGCGTTTCACGCGTTTCACCTTTATGTGTTGAGTTTGGATCTGGATCCAAATAATGAGGATTGATATTAAAAGGTAAGAATTGTAACGCATCAAAACTTGGTGGATAAACAATCGGCATATCGTTCGTCGTACCTATCGTTAATCCTGTCATATTACTTCCTGCACTACTTCCCATATATGGTGTTCCCTTCGTTACAGTATCACGGAGTTCTTCAACCAATCCCAATTCGTACAATGTTTTTAAAAGTAAAAACGTATTTCCACCTCCAATGAATATTGCTTTTGCTTGACGAATTGCTTCTTTTGGATCTTCATACGTATGTATTCCTGTAACCTTTATATGAAATGGTTGTAAGGCGTGCTCAACATTCGATGTATAATCGTCATGTGTAATTCCAGAAGGACGTGCATATGGAATAAACAATAATTCATCAGTCTGTAGAAAATCAATAATTTCTTCTCTGATATATTCTAAATATCCACTACCATGAATTGTACTTGTACTAATGACAAGTAAACGATAATTTGGATTAATCATATGTATAGTTTTTTCAAAGTTAAAACGAATATCCTTTTAACGTAATTTTTATACCACTTTAATTGGAATTATAAAATCATTATTGCTTTATCTTAGAGGACATGAAATGTTCAACAATAATCATTGCTATAAAATCCTCAATACTTATTAAAAGTACAATGTATTTGCGGTAATGATAGCATTTACATTCATAAACGATTAACGAACATATCATGGACAAAGGAGCTTACCAATTACTGACCGCAATGAAAAACAGTGGTGAGAATGAATAAAAAAAAGAGACTCCATGGAGTCTCTTTTTTTAGTTTTTATATGTAATCCATTTCAACATTTCTTTTAGCGTTGGTTTTTTACCATAGATTAAAATTCCAATGCGATAGATTTTTGAAGCCAATAAGATCATTCCAATAGTACTCAACAAAAGAATAAAAATAGATAATGCGAGTTCCCAAATCGGAATATCAAAAGGGACACGTGTAATCATTGCAATCGGGGATGTTAATGGAATCATTGATACCCAAAAGGCAACTGGACCATCAGGATTTTGTAAACTCGTAAATGCGCCATATAATCCAATACTCATAGGAATTAATGGAAAATATGTAAATTGTTGGGTATCGGTATCATTATCAACCGCAGATCCTATAGCTGCAAAAATTGAAGAATAAAATAAATATCCTAGAATAAAGTACACGATAAAAGTGAAGATAATCAAAGGATAATTAAACGACAATAACACTTCACTCGTTTCAGCGGCCATTTGCATTAAATCAGGATTCGCTTCCATTAATTCTTGCTGATCTAAAGCTTGTTGAGCCATATCCATTCGACTAGATACTAACATTGGAAAAATGGATAATAAACCAATGGTCATCCCGATCCAAATGGAAAATTGGGTCACGGCAACCAGCGTTGTTCCTAAAATTTTACCCAACATTAACTCGAAAGGCTTAACTGATGAAATAATAATTTCAATTACGCGATTGTTTTTCTCTTCTACCACAGAACGCATCACTTTCACACCATAAATCATAATGAACATAAAAATGATATAAGTTAAAGCACCAGCTAAAGCAATTTTTAATTCTAAGCCTTTATCTTCTTTCCCTTCTTTAACATTATACACATTCAGAGACACATTTGAAGTGGTATTTTTTAATGCCGTTTGATCTATACCGGATTGTTTTAAACGGGATTCTTCGATGAAATCCGACATCATTCCAGCAATTTTTTCTCGATTGGTAATTCCTAAATTCCCATTCGTTGAAATTTTCGTATTCTTTTCAATATGTTCAAAATTTCCATCCGTATTTGCAGGAATCTCTAATAATGCGCTTAAATACTCGCTTCCACTCAATGTATCCTTAATCGCTTTTGCTTCAGATGGAGTATAGATATTGAAAATCATATTTTCATCTGACTTAAAAGTTGTGATAAATTGGGCACTTTCATCAATAACAGCAATATTTTTTACTTCTGAATTATTGGCTGAATTCAACCAAAAAATAAATCCTCCTGCACCCACAAGTAGCAGTGGAGACAAAATCGTCATGATGATAAAGGCCTTATTCTTGACTTGTGATAAAAATTCTCGCGATGCGACAAGTATAATATTTTTCATTAGTAATAATTATTTGGCGTTGGCATTGGATTGTTTAACGGCTTGTAAAAACACATCATTCATCGATGGGATTTTTTCTTTAAATTGTGATATATGCCCCATTTCAATTAATTCTTTCAATACAACATTAGAATTTAATGTTTTATCAATCATCATTTGAAAAGAAGTCAAGTTCCCTTTTTTCTCAATTGTTCGGATGTGATATTTCTTTTCTAACATTTGAAGTCCTTCAGCCGATAGGTGTTCAATTCCAACAGCATATTCTCCTGATTTAAATTGGTTTCTCACCTCTTCAATCGTACCATCTAAAACTTTGTTGGACTGATTAATCAACGCTACATGATCACACATTTCTTCTACCGATTCCATACGGTGAGTTGAGAAAATAACGGTTGTGCCTTTGTCTCTCAGTTCTAAAATTTCATTGGCAATCACTTGAGCATTTACAGGATCGAATCCTGAAAAGGGTTCATCGAAAATAAGTAATGAAGGCTCGTGAATTACCGTAACGACAAATTGAACTTTTTGTCCCATTCCTTTGGATAATTCACTTAATTTTTTGTCCCACCAGGACATGATGCCTAGTTTTTCGAACCAATATGTCGTACGAATTCGAGCTTCATGCGCAGAAAGTCCTTTTAATCGAGCAAAATAAATGGCCTGCTCACCCACTTTCATATTTTTATACAATCCACGTTCTTCAGGCATATACCCGACTTGTGCAATTGATTTTTTGGTTAAAGGTTCCCCATTCAAGAAAATCTTACCTTCATCAGGCGCAGTAATTTGATTTACGATACGAATAAAAGTCGTTTTCCCTGCTCCATTCGGCCCAAGTAGACCATAAATAGAACCTTGTGGAATATTAATGCTAAAGTTATTTAAAGCAACTTTATCTTTATATCTACGTGTTAAATTTTCTGCTTGTAATAAGTATTCCATGTTGATGTTTCGTTGAATTTGCAAAGTTAGTAAGAAGAAGTGTATTATTGTTACAAAAAATCTTCCGCTGAACGTGGATCCCAAAGCACACCTTTGAAATCCACTATTTTATGATCAATAATTTTATGCCCTTCCCGTTCCAATAAGCCTTGCATTTGATCCGGTGGATTAAAATGATGACGTCCCGTTAAAATACCATTTCGATTCACCACACGATGTGCAGGAACTTGATCTTCCAAAACAACTTGATTTAAAGCATAACCTACCACACGAGCGGAAAATCCACTACCCATGAGTTGGGCTATAATTCCATACGTGCAAACCTTTCCTTTAGGAATGGCTCTTACAATTTGATAAATTTCTTCGTAGGAATTATTTACTTCTTTATTCATGATGTTGATTTTTATTGTAAATTTAAGACAAACCATTAGCGCCTATGCACAACAAAGTACGAATTAAAACCCTAAGAAGCCGTCCTCGATTTAAAGTTTATACAAAAGCTTCTAAAGAAGAATTAATTCAATTGATCAAAAAACATTTAGAAAACAATTCAAAAGCAATTGGCGGTTACGCGAATAAAGAATTTGCTATGGTACGTTTAAGGAAGGAAAAAGAACAATTCTGGGCCCCACAATTACAAATACGATGGGAACAAGATGAGGATAACATACAGCACACTGTAGTACGTGGCATTATAGGTCCTCGTCCCAATGTATGGACGTTCTTTATGTTTATGTATGGATTATCAGGAGCGTTGCTCTTAACTTTAGGTTCCTATGCCCTTTCTGAATATATCGTCAATGGTGAAAGTCATTGGGTTTGGAGTGTTCCGGTTGCCCTTTGTATTGGTATAGGTACATATATTGCCACCCGAATTGGACAAAATTTAGCAAAAGAACATTTACAGGTTTTAAATGACTTTGTGGATGATTTATTTCAAGAAGTCGAATTTTATGAATAAAAAAAACCACTTCATTCGAAGTGGTTTTGCATTTAAGAAATATGGTATGATTATATTGTCTTAACATTTACAGCCATTGTACCTTTACGTCCTTCAGCTAAGTCGAAAGAAACTTCATCGTTTTCTTTTACTTTGTCTACTAAACCTGTAACGTGTACAAAAAACTCTTTTCCTGATTCTGTTTCTTTAATAAATCCAAATCCTTTTTCTTCATTAAAGAATTTTACAGTTCCTTTATTCATGATATTCTAAATTATTGGTGAAAGATAGAATAATAAATTTTATAAATCACAATTTTTTAGAAATATTTTTTTCAAAATTTCAAAAACATAAGCTTGATTTTTTAAAGTTTTTAAAATTAACTTTGCATTAAAATACAATCGTCTTGGCAGGAATTTATATCCACATCCCTTATTGCAAGCAGAAATGCAGTTATTGTGATTTTCATTTCTCAACAAATTTGAGTTCGAAATCAACTATGGTTGAAGCAATTATCAAAGAGTTAGAAATGCGAAAAAATGAAATTTCTACACCCATTGAAACCATTTATTTTGGGGGTGGAACTCCTTCGATATTGCAATCCCATGAATTGGATGCCATCTTTAATGCACTCCATCAACAGTATGATTTATCCCAAATCAAAGAAGTAACGCTGGAAGCTAATCCCGATGATTTAACGAAAGAAAAATTAAAATTCTTTCAATCCACTCCAATTAATCGTTTCTCGATTGGGGTACAATCCTTCTTTGAAGAAGATTTAAGACTGATGAATCGAGCGCATAATGCTCAAGAAGCAGAAAATTGCATCCAAATGGCACAGGATTTTGGATTTGATAATTTAACCATTGACTTGATTTATGGTTCAAATACGACCACACATGAGATGTGGCACCAAAATCTTCAAAAAGCAGTAGATTTAGGGATTAACCATATCTCATCCTATGCTTTAACAGTGGAAGAAAAAACCACATTGGATCATAAAATTGAAAAAGGTGAATGGAAACCCATTAGCGATCAACACCAGTCCGAACAATTCGATGACTTGGTTCAATTTTTAGAACGCCAAGGGTTTATTCAGTATGAAATCTCAAATTTTGGAAAACCAGGCTATTTTTCGCAACATAATTCCAACTATTGGAAAGGGGTACCATATATCGGAATTGGACCTTCAGCTCACTCATACAAAGGAAATCAAAGAGCTTGGAATGTAGCAAACAATGCCAAATATATCCATTCAATATCCAACAATCAGTTGCCCATCGAAATCGAAAATTTATCCCTAATCGATCAATACAATGAACAGGTTATGATAGGTCTTCGTACCATTTATGGAATAGACCCAAACATTATTTTAAAACGTTATGGTTTAAAAATAAATGATTATTTTCAACACGAATTAAAAGAATTAATCAACGAAAATTTAGTGCAACAAATTGACGGTAAAATTATTTTAACCAAAGAAGCAAAATTTTTCGCCGATGGCATTGCTTCTCGCCTATTTTACGTCGATTAATTTTATAAATTTGCAGATATGAATGATAACAGACCAATTGGAGTTTTTGACTCTGGTGTAGGTGGATTAACTTTTGCAAAAGAAATTAAACGTTTATTGCCAAATGAGAGCATCATCTATTTTGGCGATACACAGCATTTACCGTATGGTGAAAAATCGAAAGAAGCCATCACTCGTTTTTCGGTTGATATTACTAATTTTCTGAAGTCCCATAATTGTAAAGCTATTTTAGTGGCTTGCAATTCGGCAACAGCAAATTCTATAGATGCCATTAAAGAGGCCGCAGGAAATGACATTATTGTGATTGATGTGATTTCACCAGTAGCGGAAAAAGTAGCTTTTGAATTACGTGAAAAAATTGGGGTCATTGCAACGAAAGCGACTATTAATTCTGGAGCATATAAACGTTCCATTCGAAAATTCAACAAACATGTGAAAGTAATCGAAATGGCAACTCCATTATTAGTCCCTGTTATTGAAGAAGGTTATGCCAATACGCCTATCTCTAAAGCTGTATTAGAAACATATCTCAATCATAAAAAATTTGAGGATATTGATTCGATTATATTAGGTTGCACGCATTATCCATTGGTTGAAAAAGAAATCAATCAAGTCTTTGGAGGAAAAGTGAACATTATTAATTCTCCTTTAATCGTGGTCAATCATTTAATTTATTTATTGGATCGTGAAGGTAAATTAGCTTCTCCTGATCAAAAAGCAACATATAATTTCTTTTTGTCTGACTATACGGATAACTTCTTGAAAGTGTCGAAAAGATTTTTTGGAAAAGATATTCATTTAATCGAAAAAAGATTAGATCAACAACCGGCTTTATAATTGTCCGGTTTTTTTATATAAAAACATTACAAACAAATAAAACAACAAACATGAGTACAACTTATTCTGCAGAGGAATTAATTGGTTTAGAAGAAAAACATGGAGCACATAACTATCACCCTTTATCAGTGGTTTTAGAAAAAGGTGAAGGAGTATATGTATGGGATGTCAATGGAAAACGTTATTTTGACTTTTTATCAGCATATTCTGCTGTAAACCAAGGACATTCTCATCCACGAATCATCAGCAAATTAAAAGAACAAGCGGATAAATTAACCTTAACTTCTCGTGCATTTTACAATGCTGAATTGGGAATTTATGAAAAATTTGTAACTGAATTATTCGGTTATGATAAAATTTTACCGATGAATACCGGAGCAGAAGCGGTAGAAACAGCTTTAAAAATTGCACGTAAATGGGGGTATGAGAAAAAAGGAATTCCAGCGGGTGAAGGAATCATTGTGGTATGTAAAGATAATTTCCATGGACGTACAACAACCATTATCTCTTTTTCCAATGATGAAGATGCCCGTAAACATTTCGATCCTTATACTTCTGGCTTTATCGCCGTTGAATACAGCAATGCAGAAGATTTTAGAAAAGTCGTTGCTGAAAAAGCTGCAAATATTTGTGCATTCTTAGTTGAACCGATCCAAGGAGAAGCAGGAGTAAATGTTCCGGCGGAAGGTTATTTAAAAGCATGTTACGAAATCTGTCAAGAAAATAATATTCTATTTATCGCTGATGAAATTCAAACAGGTATTGCTCGTACAGGAAAAATGTTAGCCATCGACCATGAAAACATTAAGCCGGATATGTTAATCTTAGGAAAAGCCTTATCAGGTGGAGCGTATCCAGTTTCAGGAGTATTAACTCGAAATGAGGTGATGGATGTGATTCACCCTGGACAACACGGATCAACATATGGTGGAAATCCATTAGCATGTGCTGTCGCACGTGAAGCCTTACAAGTTGTTTTAGATGAAAAATTAGCAGATAATGCTGAAAAATTAGGACAAATCTTCAGAAACGAAATCAATAAAATGATTGAAGAATTCCCTATTTTCAAAGCAGTTCGTGGAAAAGGTTTATTGAATGCAATTTTAATCAATGATACACCTGAATCAGACACTGCTTGGAATTTCTGTGTAAAAATGATGGAAAATGGTTTATTAGCAAAACCTACTCATGGTAACATCATTCGTTTTGCTCCACCTTTAGTGATGAATGAAGAGCAATTAATGGAATGCATTGCCATCATTCGTAAAACAGCTCATGAATTTTAATTGATATTATAATAAAATCTTAATCCTGAAGTTTAACCTTCAGGATTTTTTTATTTATGTCAATAGCTATTACCATCTCTAAAAAGTATAAAAAAGCGCAAAAAGCATCCATTCTTTGGATCATCATCTTTTTTATCACCATGTTTATTTCAATCGTATTGTCACTCGTTATTTTTGGACTTTGTGGCTATTTAGCCTATCGCTTATTAGTACTCTTCCGCTTGGGGTGGATCGCGTTGGTTGGAGCTGTCGGTTTAATTCTTACAGGTGGATTAATTGTCTTTTTTAATCTTAAATTTATTTTACATTTTTTCCAAAACCATGAACCCCAAGGTATTGAAACGAATTCGTCGGATGAACCTGAATTATTTCAGTTGATTGAAGAAACCGTTCGTGAAATGAACATTAAATTTCCGAATAAAGTTTACTTTATTGAAGATATCAATGCCTCGGTCTATTATTCCAATAATGTTCGAAGTTTATTCATACCGACACCAAAAAATTTAAATATTGGCATCGGTTTACTGCATATGTTGACGAAACAAGAATTAAAAGGAATTTTAGCCCACGAGTTTGGACATTTTTCACAAAAATCAATGGCTATTGGTAACTATGTAGGCAACATCAACCGTTCAATCCATCAAGTCCTTTACAATGAAAATTCAATCCACGAAACGGTAGAAGATATCGCTCGATGGAATGCCATCATTTCATTCATTTGTAAAGGTGCCATATTATATACACAAATGATGAGCTTTTTTCTGAAGCAAATCTATCAACAACTAGAAATAGAAAATTTAGCTTTATCGCGCGAAATGGAATTCAATGCTGATGAGATAGCAGCTACAATCGTTGGTTATGAAACGTACGAAAGACCATTAACGCGAAGTCGATTTTATGATGAATGTTGGAATGATACTAAAAATTTTTATGCCGTACATATCGATGAACATTTCTATACCAAAAACATTTACACCAATTTTAATCAGGTCGTTGAATACCGTATCCAATCCTATAACTATAAAACATACAAAGGATTAGCTGACCTTTCAAACAATGATAACTCCTATGATGAATTACGCATTGAATATGAAAATTTATGGTCATCCCATCCCGAAACCAAAGAACGTTTAGAAAACATCAAACGATTAGGAATGGTGTCTCCAATTGATCAAACGCCTAAAGCGACAACCATCATCAAAAATTTAGACTATTATGAAGAAGCGCTAACAGAAGATATGTTCATCCATTCCAGCATTATGCGTAAGAATGAACTTTCAAACGATCAATTTATTTCCCTTTTTGTTACGGATGAAAAACATTACGCTTTTCCAATCGAATTTCAAAACTATTTTAATGAAATAGCATTTGAATTAAAATCCCTTTTGAATTCCAACATTCCTGATGATTGTTCATCAAATTTTTATGATGTGTTTAATGTTGTTTATTTTGAACCTATTTTTAAACAAAATAGAGCCTATAAAGAAATTCAATTGTTACATCATTTGTTGCAACAAAAAGAGTTCAAAAAAGTCAAATTTGAAACGAAATACTATAACTTGAAGAAAGAATCGAGTCGACTGTTTGAGATTTTAACTACCGAAGCTGAATCTTATCAACCCGCGATTGATGAAATACAAAAAACGATTGCTTCCTATTTCAAATCAAATATGGATCAAGAAAAATTAAATCAGTTAAAAGAGTTGATTGACCAAGAAAAACAACTAGAATCTCATCTAGAATTTGCTGCAGAATTTAGAGAAAGTTTGAATTGGATTTTTGAACAAAATCATGAAAATGTAATTATAGAAAATTTAAAAACAGTACACGAGAAAAATAAGGCCTTAAAAACACGTTTAAAAGAAATCATAACATTCGAAAAAATCATAACATTTTATACAAAAGAACAAATTGATCATATAAAATCATTTATTCATTGTGAACAACTGTTTTATCTAGAAGGTTATAACAATCAAGAAGTAAGTGATTTGTTTTTAGCCATCAACTTATTGGAAGGTTTTTCAAATGCTATGCTATTTGATCAAAAAAATCAATTTTTAAGGCAATTCATTCCATCCCAAGAAACGGAACTTGTATAACTAAAAAAACCTCCACAAATGGAGGTTTTTTTAATTATAATTACCCATCAAGATGGATTTTAACATTGTAATTTTCTAAAAGAAAATTAATTAAATCGGGCGAATGATAATCCATGGCATCTTTCACCTGCATAGCCGCTTTTTTATGTTCTTCTATGCGATGCAATGCTTTATAAAAACGACGAATTTCCGTCGCTGAGCGTAAAATTAATTTCGGCGCTTCTGCTTTTTCTCCATTTTCTTCCTTGCAGATCATTGTAAAATAAGACGAATTGCAATGCTTCACCTCTCCTGTTTGTACATTTTGGCTATCCACGCGGATTCCAATGACCATTGAGGTATTTCCAACATAATTAACAGAAGCATTAAGTGTTACCAATTCTCCTACTTCTACCGGCGTTAAAAAATCTACGCGATCTACTGATGCTGTGACACAATATTTTCCTGAATATTTCGAGGCACATGCAAAAGCAATTTGATCCATTAAGGACAATAAATATCCACCATGGATTTTTCCAGAAAAATTAGAGTGCGATGGTAGCATCAGCTGTGAGAAAGTAATCAATGAACTTTCTACTGTTTTGTAAATCATTTTAGTTTTATTGTGAGTTATTTGTGAGATTCAAACGGTAAAACTCATCCGCGATACTACGATCATTGGCCAATCGAGGAACCTTATTTTGTCCACCTAATTTTCCAATGGATTTCATATACACTTGGAAAGCATTTTTTTCTAAAGTAGTTAGAACTAACGGTCGCAAAATATTTCCAGTGATTAAATCATTGTAATATACGTTTTGTAAACGCATTTGTTCGTCTAGCTCCTTCGAAAAAGCCTTCATATCATTAGGATAGGTTTCAAATTCTATAAACCATTCATGGTAAGGTAATCCTTGTGATGGGTTAACCTGAGGAGCCACCGTAAATTCGTTTACACTGGCGGGATATTGGGCTAAAGTTTTTTGTAAAGCTTGTTCTACTTCATGTGCAATTACATGTTCTCCAAAAGCAGAAGTAAAATGTTTAATTCGTCCAGAAACCACTATTTTGTACGGATGTGTTGAAGTAAAACGTACAGTATCTCCAATATTATATCCCCATAAACCTGCATTGGTATTTAAAATCAAAACATAGTCTACCCCTACTTTGACCTCTTGGATAGACAAACGAGTAGGATGATCATCAAAGAATTCTTCTACCGGAACAAATTCATAAAACATTCCATTGTTTAACAATAATAAAAGATCTTCTTCCTTTTGGGTGTTTTGATAAGCAATAAAACCTTCTGATGCAGGATAAGTTTGAATACAATCGATAGGATGTCCGATAAGCTGATTTACTTTGTCACGATAGGGCTCATAATTAACTCCTCCTGTAACCATCAATTGTAACTCTGGAAACAACGATTGGATATTTTCTTTTCCAGACACCTCCAACAAACGTTCAAAATACATGATTAACCATGGTGGAATACCAGATATTAATGTCATGTTTTCGGGAATCGTTTCCTTTACAACTGCATCTACTTTCGTTTCCCATTCTTCGATACAATTGGTCTCCCATGAAGGCATACGATTGGTTTGAAGATATTTTGGTACATAATGGGCAACGATACCTGATAAGCGACCGAATTTCAATCCATTTTTTTCTTCAAGGATTGGACTTCCTTGTAAAAAAATTAATTTACCATTTAAGAAATGAGCATTTTTTGTTTCATGGATATAGTGCAATAAAGCATTACGAGCAGAATTAATATGATAAGGTATTGATTCTTTGGTTAACGGAATATATTTAGTACCAGATGTAGTTCCGGATGTTTTCGCTAAATAAATGGGTTGACCAGGCCATAAAACATCAGCTTTACCTTCTACCATCGCATCAAAATACGGTTTCAATCCTTCATAATCACGGATTGGAACACGCTGCTTAAAATCATCATACGATTTGATTTCATCAAAATGATGATCTCGACCAAAAGTGGTATTTTTTGCCGATTGAATCAGGTTCATCAAGATTTTTTCTTGTGTTTCTTGTGGACGATCAATCCATTTTTGATCTTTATTGACGATATATTTCGCAAAAAGCTGTGCTAAAAAAGCCTTCATATAATTTATTCCCATTTATTACATCAAATCCTGCAGAATACAATCCTTCTGCACAATTCAATTATTATCAATAAGTTATTTTGTAAACCCGTTGATAAAATCGCCATTCCCGACAAATTTTCAAAGCATTTATCGTTTCCTGTACAATTTTTACAAATATCTAAAACTTTTTCTGAATACAAGATTTTTTGTATTCTTTCGTTTTATTGTAGATTTGTCTATATTGATCCCTATGAAAAAATACGCTTTTAGTTTAGTTGCTGCAAGTCTTTTAATCGGATGTTCTACCAGAAAAGATACGTTCCAAAACAGGAGTTATCATAAGATGACGTCTTGGTTCAATGGAATTTTTAATGCGGAAGAAGAACTGGATAAAAAACATACAGAACTTAAAACAAACTATGTAGAAGACTATGGAGAAGTTCTTCCGATCGGCGTGAATTATTTTAAAGATAAAAACGCGACAGAAGAAGATTTTGGATTAGCATTGATGAATAACAGCATCGGTGGTGGTGGAAGTTCGAATAATTCGAATAATTCGAATGTCCAAAAACCAACGGGTTATCAAGCGGTAGAAGCAAAAGCCAATAAAGTCATTGAAAAACATTCCATGTTGATTAGTGGTTCAGAGCGTAATTTAATGATTGCTCGTGCTTATCTTTTAATTGGTAAATCACGTTTTTTTTCAGGCAAATATTTTGAAGCTTTAGATGCTTTGAATTATGTAACGAAGAATTTTCCTAAATCCAAATATTACGACGAAGCCTTATTATATACGACGTTAGCCGATATTAAAGGCGGAAATTATTTTGATGGTCAAGAGAAATTATTAAAACTCTACGAAAAAGAAAATGTATCCAAAGAGATCAAATACCTTGTGGCTGCCAATTATGCCGATTTCTTGGTTGAAAATGAACTCTATGAAGAAGCTTTAGAGCCATTAGAAAAAGCACATTATTACAGCCGAAATTCAACAGATAAAGCACGTACCTTATTTGCTTTGGGTCAAGTATTTTCCAAATTAGGAAAACAAGAAGAAGCAGGACAAGCCTTTACTGAAGTCTATAAAATGCGTCCCGGATTTGATATGGAAGTCAAATCTCAATTGGCTATCGCTTCAAATTTTGATCCTAAAATCAATAATTACTCATCATACAAGGAACATATCTTAGATCAAAGTAAGAAAGGGATTTATACATCAAAGAAAAACGAATTTTATTATGCTGTAGCAGAAATGGCATATAAAAATCAAAATTATGATGAAGCCATCAAATATTCTGAACTCAGTTTAAAGGAGCCGGTATCTGATCCCTATATTCGCGCAAAAGCTTATGAAAATTTCGCGAATGCTCATTTTAGCAAAGGAAATTACGTCTACGCAACTTCCTATTATGATTCCGCGGTCACAACGTATGCCAAAGAAAAAGATAAAAACCGCATCAATGAGAAAAATACGATTCTAAAAAATTTAATGCAGATGCATTATTTGGTAGAACGTAACGATAGTATTTTGCGCATTGCCCAATTGCCTAAAGAAGAGCAAGAAAAATTCTTTACAACCCATATTGAAAAACTAAAGAAGGAAGAAGAAGCTCGTTTGGTGAAGGAACAACAAGAAATGTCAGAATTCCAATTGGGAGGTAAAACAACAGGATTCGCATCAAGTTTTGATCAAGGGAATTCAAATAAATTCTATTTCTACAACCAAAGTTTAAAAAATTCAGGGTTAGCTGAATTCCAACGCATTTGGAATAATCCAACCTTAAAGGACAATTGGAGAAATTCAGCAATTCCAGGTCCAACCTTGGAAGATAAAGAAAATGAATTAAAAGGAAATATCGCATCAGGAGATCCAAGACGTTTTGAATTAGGTTATTATTTAGAAAAAATACCAAAATCAGTTAAAGAACTAAACGATCTTAAAATTACACGTGATACGACTCAATTAGCATTGGGTACGGGTTATTTTGATCATTTCAATGATACAAAACTTTCAGCTGAAACTTTAGAGAAATTAGTAGCTTCACCGCCTAAACAAAAAGAAATTGAAGTACAAGCCATGTATCAATTGTATCGTATTCATAAGGATCGTGATAAAGTTCTTGAAGAAAAATACAAAAACGAGATTCTAGGAAAATATCCAAATACCATTTATGCAGGATATATTTTAAATCCGGAAGTCGATTTTATTACAGCCGAAACGAAAGAAGCTTTGGCAGATTACGAAGCAACTTACCAATTGTATAAGGACGAAAAATACGAAGAAGTCAAAGCTCGTGTTGCTCAAGCCATTGAGAAATATCCAACAGAGATTATCATTGCAAAATTCGCATTGTTGAATGCATTTGCCGTGTCGAAGACTGAATCGAAGGAAAATTTTGAACGTGCCTTAGAAATTGTTGTATTAGCTTATGATAAAACAGATGAAGCCAAACGCGCGAAACAATTGCTTGAAAAATTAAAAAATCCAACGAAGGAAAACTTCCCAACAGTGGAACCTCAAAAAAATCAAGAGAATAATGAAGGTTGGAGCCATGAAGAGGAATCTGAAAATGTGCCACCTCCTATGCCTGGAAGTCCAATTCGTAAATAATAAAAAAAGGATGAATTCTATTGAATTCATCCTTTTTTAATGCTTCGAAAGAAGCGTATATTTTAACGATCATTTAATAATCGAGCGGCTTCTTTTGCGAAGTATGTTGTGATCAAGTCAGCACCTGCACGTTTCATACACGTTAAACTTTCTAACATGATTTTATCGTGTTCAATCCATCCTTTTTCTGCTGCTGCTTTAATCATCGCATATTCTCCTGAAACTTGATAAACTGAAACAGGAACTTGTAAATTTTCTTTGACCAAACGAACAATGTCTAAATAGGCCATTCCTGGTTTAACCATTAAAATATCAGCACCTTCTTCCACATCAGCAATAGCCTCACGTAAAGCTTCTTCTGCATTATGAAAGTCCATTTGATACGTTTTTTTGTCTTTCGGAATATCCATTGTATCCACTGGTGCACTGTCTAATGCTTCACGGAATGGTCCGTAAAAAGAAGAGGCATATTTTGCTGCATAAGACATAATTCCAACGTTATCAAAACCGTTTTCCTCTAATGCATCACGCATCGCACCAATACGTCCATCCATCATATCTGAAGGTGCTAAAAAGTCAGCTCCAGCTTCGGCATGAGATAAGGACATACGAACCAACGCGTCAACCGTCGCATCATTGATTACACGTCCATTTTCAACGATACCATCATGTCCGTAAATAGAATATGGATCCAACGCAACATCTGGCATGATAATCATCTCTGGACAAGCATCTTTAATCGCTTTGATTGTATTTTGCATTAATCCATTCGGATTCCATGCTTCTTTTCCTGTATTATCTTTTAAGCTATCGCTTACTTTACAGTATAAATTGACTGATTTAATCCCTAAATCCCAAGCTTCTTTTGCTTCTTTTACCACATTCTCTAACGAATTTCTATAAATACCTGGCATGGATGGAATTTCAACGCGAACGTCTTTTCCTTCTGCAATAAATAATGGTAAAATAAAATCATTCGTTGATAAATGATTTTCACGAATCATACTACGAATAGATTCGTTTTGACGAAGTCTTCTATGTCTATTATGAATGAACATTTTTTTATTCTTAGATTTAAGACAAAGTTACTCAATTTCGAATGGAGTTGAGCAATGAATAATATCAATAATATTTATGATTTCATTTACTTTATTGAAAAATCATCTAACCCTGCATTAAGAAACTAAATCAGCCAATGTTGCCCCAATTGCACGTTGTAAATCTTCAGGTGAAATAACCAATTGCACGCCTTTTTTTCCTGCACTGATGATGATCTGTTCTTCTAATGATGCCATTTCTTCAAGATAAGTCGGAAATGGTTTCTTCATGCCAATCGGTGAACATCCCCCTCGAATATATCCCGTCGTCGGCAATAAATCTTTCATCGGCAACATCTCACAATTTTTATTTCCAGAGGCCTTCGCGATTTTCTTTAAATCTAAATGAGCATCACTCGGTATTACCGCCACCAAAAAAGGATCTTTTTGACCTTTCAGCACCAAGGTTTTATAAATCATTTCTGGACGTACACCAATGGCATTGGCGACATCCAAAGCAGTTTGATGTTCTCCCACAACTTCATATGTACGTAATTCGAAAGGTATTTTAGCTGCTTCTAAAACTCGGGCAGCATTGGTTTTGGTTATTTTAGTTTTGTCCATTCTGGTATAGATTTGAAAACAACTGTTGAATCTCGTTACAAATTTATGAAGTGAATTTGTGAAACAAAAGATTAAAAAATATCTTTGCACCATGCGAATAGATATTATCACGGTTTTACCTGAATTATTAGTAAGTCCTTTCTCGGCTTCGATCATGAAGCGTGCACAAGACAAAGGTTTAGTTGAAATTCATGTACATGATTTAAGAGAATACGGAAAAGGAAAATACCGTCACGTGGATGATTACCCTTATGGAGGTACTTCTGGAATGGTCATCATGTGTGAGCCTTTGGATCAAATGATTTCTAAATTAAAAGAAGAAAATGATTACGCCGAAATCATTTATTTAACACCTGATGGAGAAACCTTAAACCAAGCCATGGCCAATGATTTATCGTTAGGGGGCAACTTAATGATGATTTGTGGACATTATAAGGGAATCGACCAACGTATTCGCGACATGCACGTAACGAAAGAAGTATCCATTGGCGATTATGTCCTTTCGGGAGGTGAATTTGGAGCCATTATTTTAGCCGATGCTATTATTCGTTTAATTCCAGGGGTCATTGGAGATGAAACATCAGCATTATCCGATTCATTTCAAGACAATTTATTAGCGCCTCCTGTTTATACACGACCATCCGATTATAAAGGACACAAAGTACCCGAAGTATTATTATCGGGAAACTTTCCGAAAATTGAAGAATGGTTACACGATCAAGCCGTTGAACGCACCAAAGCAAGACGTCCCGATTTATTAAAAAAGAAATAAAAGACAAAGCTCCCAAAGTGGGAGCTTTTTTTATCTTAGAACCAATCCATTCCAATATGAAAGCAATTGTTATTGGCGCAACAGGTGCCACCGGAAAATATTTGGTCCAAGAATTAATCCATGATCATCAATTTGAGGAAGTGACAGTCTTTGTAAGACGTGCATCCTTTGCACCTCATCCACAATTAAAGGAAGTGGTGGTCGATTTCAATCAATTAGAAAAGTATAAAGCTTCCGTTTCCGCTGATGTTGCATTTTCTGTAATGGGAACAACTTTAAAAGATGCAGGATCGAAACAGGCACAATGGAAAGTGGATTATGAGTATCAATACGAATTTGCGAAGCTTTGTGCAGCTCAAAAGGTAAACACATTTGTGCTGTTATCTGCTGTGGGAGCCTCTCCTACCTCATCCCTCTTCTACAGTCGTATGAAAGGCGAATTGGAGGTCGCGATTCAACCCTTCAATTTTGAAAAGTTATTAATTTTTAGACCAGCCAGTTTAAAACGTCCCCAATCCAATCGTCTCGGCGAAAAGGTCATGACGGCACTCGTAAGTGGTTTAAATGCAGTGGGCTTATTTAAAAATTACCACGTGATTCACGTCAAAGATTTGGCAAAAGCTTTAATCAATGGCGCAAAAAAATACGATAAGGGAACGCATTTTATAGAAGTAAAATCAATTCTAAAGTTATGGAATGCGTCATAAAAGACACCCCTCATCATCCGCATCACAAAAGTTAAAGTTGGACATATCATTACGCCTGAAGGGCATTTTACCAGCGAAGATTGGAAAACTTGGGAGTAAATTTGTAATTTAAACCTTAATTTTGCCAAAATTTGTACGTGCATGAATCCACAAGAAGGAACGCGATATTTAGAAGAAGTTTTAGCCATACAGCAATCCAATAAACCCATTGTTTCTAAGTATTTAGACTTGAAACGCGTGATTGAAAATTTAGCCTTTGAATGCACTAAAAACGAAGCGCTTCAATTCTCCAATCTGTTTTCAAAATTATCTTTCATTTGTAATACTTATAAGGTATCCACTAAGATTCACGCCTTTCGTGCGACAGCGAAAAAAGTTGAAAATCATCGTTATCAACCTGAAGAACTCGAATATTATACCCACTTAAAATATGTAGCGGAGTTTATTGCTTCTTTATATGGAGTCTTGACCCCAGCCGAATTGATGTATTTCTTTCCGGCCAAAGACTATTATTCGAACAAGTTCATCATCAAAGAACGCATTAAAAAAATGCGTGTACAAATCATTGAAATCAAAACCGATTGTTTGATTTGTGATTATGAAGAGGTGGAAGACGGTGAACCTATTCTTGTACAAATTGATGAAGATGGGATCAACGAAAAATTTAAATCCGTTAAAAACTTTTGGGTTGGTGCACAATTGAATTTGATTCACGTCACAGTAGACGAAGAAAGCATTTATCATCCACGTTTTATCATTTTAGAACCGGATTATTTAATCAATATTTCCTCGATTGCCGAATGTTTCCAAGATTATGGAACTTCTCCTCTACACTATTTAAAAAGTAAATTCGAAGCCGTAGCCAATACCAAGCCTATTCGATTAGGAAATTTTGCCAATCAAGTCGTTGATCATTTTACGACGGAAGGAACGGATAAAGTGGATTTTAACACCATTTTTACAGAGGATTTTAAATCCAATCCATTAGAATTTACAACATGTCAAGAGTTACAAGATCCTCAAAAATTCAAAGAATATCATCAAGAAGCCAAAGGACATTTTGATCGTTTAAAACGTACGATTGAAGAAGATTTTAAAACCTATGATATTTCGTTGGATCGTGCTTTACTTGAACCGTCGTTCTTATGTGAACAATATGGAATTCAAGGACGTTTGGATATTTTGGATTTAACCGATGATCGAAAATATAAAATTATCGAGCTTAAATCTGGAAGTGCTCCTTATCCGGACGATGGAAAGAAAATCAAAGAAAACCATGCCGTTCAGCTGTTTTTGTATTATCAAATCATTGGCGTTTTAGCCGATTTAGAGTTCAAAGAAATGGCCAACAATACGGAAGGATACATCATGTATTCTAAAGTTTACCAAGGTAATCTTCGTTACGATAAACCTAACCTTTCGCGTGTGCAAACGATATTAGATTTACGCAATCAAATCATCGTACAAGAACATTTGTTGACCATGGATGATGTACAACAGACTGAAAGTTTGATGAACCATATCAATCCGGGTAATTTAATCTCGAAACGTAACATCAATCAAAAGTTCAGAGAAATTCTGGAACAACAAATCAGTGGTTTTCAATACCCCATCAAAACCAGTACACCGTTAGAAAAAGCGTACTTTTTCTCGTTTACCAATTTTATTGCGAAAGAGCAATATTTGGCACAATTAGGATTAGGACAATCCACTTCGAACAATGGATTAGCCAGTTTATGGTTGAACAATTTCGATCAAAAAAATAAGAATTTTGAAATCATTTATGATCTTCAAATCATTGATAATGCGATTCATTTAGAAAAGAAACAAATCGTATTACGCCGTACCAATCCGAAGAATGATTTTATTTCCATTCGCGAAGGAGACATTTGTGTATTATACCCCCGAAATAACCCTCAGGATACGGTTTTAACGAATCAAATTTTTAAATGTACGATTCAATCCATTACCCGTGAAACCATTGTATTACAGTTTAGACATAAACAACCCAATACCAATTTCTTTGACCAATTAGGACCAGACAGTAAATGGGCTTTAGAGCGCGATTTTATGGACAATTCGTTTACGTCCATGTATCGAAACATATACGCCTTCATTAAAAGTAAAAAGGAAACGAAAGAAGTTTTACTGAATCAAAGAGCTCCAGAAATATTATTTGAATCCAATTACCACAAAGATTATTTATCGACTGAACAAAATCGAATCTTACGCAAAGCCTTATCCGCGCGTGATTATTTCTTATTGAATGGACCTCCCGGTACAGGGAAAACGTCCATCATCATTCATGAATTGGTCAAAGAAATGTACGCCAATACCACAAAGGATATTTTGTTGTTGGCGTATACAAATCGTGCGGTCGATGAATTATGCGAAAGTATTTCAACTGCCATTCCAGACGATGTGGAACATCAATTTATCCGTATTGGGAGCGAATTGAGTTGTGCCCCCGAACATCAACACAATATCTTAAATGTGATTATTCGAGAAAAAGCGCGTGAATTAGAAGCTAAAGGTAAAAAATTCAGTCGCGCAACCATCGACTTAATCATCAGAAGCCAACGTGTTTTTGTTTCAACGGTAGCCTCTATTTCCAATAAAGCGGATATTCTAAAACTAAAGCAATTTGACACCATTATCATTGATGAAGCATCTCAGATTTTAGAGCCTCAAATCATTGGGATTTTACCTCAAGCCAAACGTTTTATTATGATTGGGGATCACAAACAATTACCAGCCATTGTTTTACAATCACCAGAATTGGCGAAAACCAATCATCCATTACTGGAAGAAATAGGACTGAATAACCGTAAGAATTCTTTATTCGAACGATTATATACCTTTTGTGAACAAAACAATTACCAACATGCCTACGATCAATTAACGTATCAAGGACGAATGCATTTTGAAATTGCAGATTTTCCAAATCAGCATTTTTATGAAGGAAAGTTAAATGTAGCCTATGATTTATCCCATTTACAAAATGAAGCCAAAGAAAGTTTAGCCCGTCAACGCGCGACACTCAATTTAAAAGCATTTGAAGAAAATAATCCTTTACAACAAATTCTTTCTTCAAAACGCTTTGCTTTTTTACGTGTGGAAGAAAATCCCTATTTACCTTCGACAAATGTTCAAGAAGCTGATTTAGTAGTCGAAATGGTCAAAGAGATTATTCGATTATACAATTTCAATTCGAAACCATTTGCGGCACAAAAGACCATTGGAATCATTGCTCCGTTTAGAAATCAAATTGCTTTAATCAAGCAAAAATTGGAATTGGCGGGGATCAAAGACTTTGATCGCATTACAGTGGACACCGTTGAACGATACCAAGGAAGTCAACGGGACATTATCATCTATAGCTTTGCGGTAACCCATTACCATCAATTGAATGCTTTGATTAATATGAACGATGAAGGAACAGTGGATCGAAAACTAAATGTAGCGTTAACGCGTGCGAAAGAACAATTATTTTTAATCGGAAATGATCAAATTTTAAAAGAAAACACTATTCTTAAAGCATTATGTGACTACTTAGAAGAAAAGAATAGTTTTAAAGAAATAGGTTTAAGTTAGTTGTGACAAATTTAGTCATGAACATCGAAATTAAAATACCTAAAAATAAGTATTTTAATATGGAAAAGATTTTTCAATTCTCCCCTCTTTTGATTTCTTAAATCAATAGACTTAATGTAAATTTGCCTAGCTATATATAAAGAAATTATGTTGTATCAAAGAAGTAGTGCATTATTCGCAGATGCACAAAATTATATACCTGGAGGAGTAAATTCTCCAGTGCGCGCATTTAAATCAGTTGGAGGTACGCCAATTTTTATTTCAAAAGCTGAAGGAGCTTACATCCACGATGAAGATGGACGTTCTTATGTCGATTATATTAACTCTTGGGGACCAATGATCTTAGGCCATACGCATCCAGAAGTTTTAAACGCGACTGTCGAGCAAATGAAAAAAGGTTTTTCTTTTGGTACACCTACTGAATTAGAAACTGAAATTGCCAAATTAATTACTTCAGTTGTTCCTCATATTGACATGGTTCGTATGGTGAATTCAGGGACAGAAGCTTGTATGTCGGCAATTCGTTTAGCACGCGGATATACAGGTCGCGATAAAATCGTAAAATTTGAAGGATGTTACCACGGTCACTCAGATGCATTTTTAATCAAAGCAGGATCTGGAGCAGCGACTTTCGGAAATCCAAATTCTCCTGGTGTTACACAAGGAACAGCAAAAGATACGTTATTGGCAATTTATAACGATTTAGCATCTGTTGAAACGTTATTTGCTCAAAATGAAGGTGAAATTGCAGCCATTATTGTAGAACCTATTGCGGGGAATATGGGATGTATTGTTCCAAAACCAGCATTTATCCAAGGGTTACGAGAAATCTGTACAAAAAACGGAGCTTTATTAATTTTTGATGAGGTAATGACAGGCTTCCGTCAAGCTATGGGAGGTGCACAAGAACGTTTAAACATTGCAGCTGATATTGTAACATTTGGTAAAGTGATCGGTGGTGGTTTCCCTGTAGGCGCTTTCGCGGCTCGTGCTGAAATCATGAATCATCTAGCACCACTTGGACCAGTGTATCAAGCCGGAACATTATCTGGGAATCCAATCGCAATGCGTGCCGGTTATACGACTTTAAACATCATTAACAATGATCGTGATTTATTCAACCGTATTGATGCAACAACTGAAACGTTATCAAAAGAAATCCATACGATTTTAAACGAGAAAGGTATTGCAAATCACATCAATCAATTCGGTTCAATGATGTCGGTATTCTTCACGGAAGCCAATGAAATCAATAATTTTGAAGACGTTGCAACAAAATGTAACCACGAAATATTCAACAAATTCTTCCACCATTTGTTAACGAATGAAGTGTACATTGCACCATCGGGTTATGAAACATGGTTTATTTCAGATGCCATTAAAGATGCTGAAATCAATAAAACATTAGATGCGGTTCGATCTTTCGAAATCTAACAGATCAACGAGCAATATACGAAGAGGATGAGACATAACACTCATCCTTTTTTTTATCCATTCAATAATGGAATAGTCTTTGTTAATAAATTGTTAACCAAATTATTAACCATGAAAAACATTCTTTTTTTATTAGCACTTTCACTAGGAACGACTGGTGTATTTGCACAAGATTTAACAACTCCTCAAACTTCAGCTTCAGTGGGCACGCGTCCAATCCAACAAGGCAATTGGTTAGTAGGAGGTTCTATTGGATCCATTGGATATTCTTTTGAAGGAGAAAATTTTAACATCAATTTAAATCCACAGGCGGGATATTTTGTATCAGATGGTATTGCCATTGGTTTAGCCGCAGGGGTTGGATTACAAACAGTAAAAGATGGAGATAACATCTGGAGCTACAAAGTAATGCCATTTGCACGTTATTATTTTCCAGAAGGAGCAAGCTCTACGGGACGTTTCTTTGGACAATTGGAAGCAGGGATTACTGGTGCTGAAAGTGGTGGAGTTTCGGATACATCATTCGGTTTTGGAATTAATGCAGGTTATGCCCATTTCATCTCGAACAGTGTCGCTTTAGAAATTACCGGTGGATACAATTATTCGAAATCCAATCATGCATCTGCACAAGCTCAAAATGGTTTAGGTGTAGCCGTTGGATTCCAAATTTATTTAGCAGGAAGACGATAAACGTAAAATATCAATCATTAAAAAAGAGTAACGAATGGTTACTCTTTTTTTATATCTAGCTAAAATCACCTAAATGTTCCATTTCACTTGCAAACGATAAAACTTTAGTTCCAAATTTTTGTAGGGACTTTTGTTGAAGTTCTGGTAAAAAATTATTTTTAAACTGTTCCAACGTTAAATCGTCATTGGTAAAAAATTGAATGGAATAGGTTTGCATACCTGGTTCAACATGTGAAGTAATTTTTCCCATTCTTGCACCTAAAAAACAATTTGATTTTAAGTAATCATCAATGTGTTCCTCTTTTACAAAAGCTAACCATTCTTCATTTACACTATCCTCCACAACAAAAGTGGTATTGTATAATATCATATTTGTACTTTTTGCAAAGATACTCTTCTTTTTCAAACGGAATATATCGGATTTTTCATGTTCGAATTAATATTTATTCTTAACTTTATCTCATTATTCATAAAAACCAAAAATGAACAATACGCAACAATTTATTCAAGAAAATAAACAACGATTTCTTGATGAATTAATCGAATTATTAAAAATCCCTTCAATTAGTGCGGATACAGCTTATACACAAGATGTAAATAATGCCGCTGAATTAATCGCAAAATATTTAACTGAAGCTGGTGCTGATCAAGTTGAAATTTGTGAAACTGAAGGTTTCCCTGTTGTTTACGGTGAAAAAATCGTTGATGCTTCAAAACCAACGGTATTAGTGTACGGACACTATGATGTACAACCTGCTGATCCTTTAGAATTATGGGAATCAGGACCTTTTGAACCTGTAATCAAAAAAACAGAAATCCACCCCGATGGAGCTATTTTTGCACGTGGTGCTGCAGATGATAAAGGACAAATGTTTATGCACATTAAAGCGTTTGAAGCTTTAAACAAAACAAACGAATTACCTTGTAACGTTAAATTCATGATTGAAGGTGAAGAAGAAATTGGTTCTCCATCTTTAGTAGGTTTCGTTAAAAACAATAAAGAAAAATTAAAAAACGATATCATCTTAATTTCGGATACTTCTATGATTTCTAACGATCAACCATCGATTTCTGTTGGTTTACGTGGATTATCTTATGTAGAAGTTGAAGTGAAAGGTGCAAATCGCGACATGCACTCTGGAGTATACGGTGGAGCAGTACCGAATCCATTGAATGTTTTAGCAGGAATGATTGCTAAATTAATCGATGAGGAAGGGAAAATCACAGTTCCAGGTTTCTATGATAATGTGATCGAATTAACAGAAGAGGAAAGAGCTGAAATGGCTAAAATTCCTTTTAATGTAGAAGATTATAAAAAATCGATCGGTATTGCTGATATTCAAGGAGAAAATGGATACTCTACGATCGAGAGAACTTCTATCCGTCCAACTTTAGATGTAAACGGAATGTGGGGTGGTTACATTGGTGAAGGAGCTAAAACTGTTATTCCATCAATGGCTTACGCTAAAATTTCGATGCGTTTAGTTCCAGGTCAAGATCCTGATGATATTACCAATAAATTTGTTCAATACTTCCCTACGCTTGCTCCGAGTTCTGTAGAAGTCAATGTAAAACCTCACCACGGAGGGAAACCTTACATTTTACCAACGACAGATAAAGGATATTTAGCTGCAAAGAAAGCATTAGCACAAACTTTTGAAAAAGAAGCTTTACCTGAACGTGCAGGTGGTTCTATTCCGATTGTCGCTTTATTTGAAGAAGAATTAGGTACAAAATCTGTATTAATGGGATTCGGTTTAAATTCCGATGTGATTCACTCACCGAATGAACATTATGGATTGTTCAATTTCTATAAAGGAATCGAAACCATTCCATATTTCTTTAAATATTATACAGAAGAGTAAGATTTAATACACTATTATTCCATCTTTATAAATGCCTTAATTAAAATTAAGGCATTTTTTAAACCTCCTTATGACGAATAAACATTTTACTATAGTTGGTGCAGGTATCGCTGGATTATGTTTAGCGAAAGCTTTTGAAATGAAAGGTATTTCGTACACCCTTTTTGAACGTGATGAACAAGTCCGTGGGATTGGTGCAGGTTTTGGATTAGCTTCAAATGCCATGAAAGCATTTGAAATTTTAGGCTATGCGAATGAAATTGTTCCATTGGGACATATGTTGGATGATTTTGAAATTCAAGATTGGAAAGAGAAAACCATCTTAAAAGCAGATACCAACCGTTTACGTAAAAATTATAATACCGATAATTTTGCCATCCATCGTGCCGATTTACACCGCTATTTATATCAATCGATTCAAACCGAAAACATGAAGACTGGACATAAAATAATTGATGTTCAACAAAATTATGATAAGGTCGTTCTGCATTTTGATCAACAACCATCCATTGAAACGGATTATTTAATCGCATGTGATGGAATTAATTCCGTTATTCGTCAAAAATTATTGAAAAATTCATCGCCACAATATGCAGGATACATTTGTTGGAGAGGTGTCATTAAAGATCCAAATTATTCATCTAAAAAATCCATTGAAACATGGGGTCCACAAGGACGATTTGGTTTAACGCCATTGGTTAATAATCAAATTTATTGGTACGCATGTAAAAATACACCGCTAAACAGTGCGGTATATCAGTGGGATTTAAAGGACATTAAAAATAATTTTAAGCTCTATTCAGGTTTAATCCGCTCCACCCTACAAAAAACTAAGCCCGAAGATTTAATTACTACTCCCATTATGGATTTGAAACCATTGGATAGTTATGTATTTAATCGCATTTTATTGATTGGAGATGCTGCACACGCGACGACACCCAATATGGGACAGGGCGCTTGTATGGCGGTTGAAGATGTCTGTGTATTGATGGATGAATTGGAACGATACCCTACTAATATTGGAATCGCATTCGAAAATTTTAACAAGAGAAGATTAAAACGTACCCAATATATTATTCATACCTCTCGTTTGGCAGGAAAAGTGGCACAATTTGAACATAAAATATTAACGTCAGCTCGTAATTTTGCTTTACGAACATTACCCACATCCATCGCTCAAAGTCCATTAGATGATTTATTGGAACAAGATTTTATGTCCATTTAAAATTCAAACTTTAAAATTAGAGGATTTTGAATCAGAAGTGATTCGATCATTTCCAATTGTTCTGTACGATATTTGATTTCAAATGTTGTCGTAATTTGATTGGTCAATAAAATTGAACTTTTTGAAGTTATACTTAAACACGATGGATTTAAATCATTAATTATCTTTTCTTTAAGTTCCGAATGATCTCTTAAATAGGTAACTTTAAAGCTTTTATAACTGGTTTTATTAATGAATGTTTTAGAAATATAGTTTCCGAAAAGGATGACCATATAACTGCAAATTAAAAATACAAGGCCTATTAAATATTCTCCAAAACCAAATGACATTCCGATCGCTGAAGCAATCCAAATAATTCCAGCTGTTGTTAATCCATTGACATTGACTCCATCTTTAAAGATAACACCAGCACCTAAAAATCCTATCCCACTAACGACATAGGAAGCAATACGCGTCGCGTCTTCCGAATTACCTGCTCCCATTTTATAAGACAATATGGTAAATAACGTACTCCCTAAGCAAATAATCGTTATGGTCTTAAAGCCTGCCGCTTTATCTTTTACCTCACGTTCTATACCTAAAAGTAGCCCAGCAACTAAAGAAAGAAGAATTTTTATAAAATCTTCATTTTCCCAATTTCGAAGAATAATATCCCATTCCATAGCCGTTTTTCATAAGTCATTCAAAATAAATACCATTTAGAAATTCTTAAGGCTTTTTCGTCTTAAATAAACAAAATCATGGCTATAATCATAAAAACACTCCCATTAAAATGTCCGAAATTTGCAAAAAAATTACCTATTTATGCAAAATACGTCAAGCAATAAACTTTGGAATCGAAATTTCTTCAACGTCTGCTTTAGTTCGTTCTTTATTTTTACCAATTTTTATTTATTAGCCGCAACAATGCCGATTTATGTAAAAAGGGATTTAAGTGGTAGCGCGACGCATATTAGTTTAATCATTTCATTGTATATCTTAGGAACAGTGTTGTTACGACCATTTTCAGGTCGTTGGGCCGATCGTTTCGGTAAACGAAAAATGTCAATCGCTTTTTTACTTTTATTTATCGGATGTAACTTGGCTTATTTTGGTACTGATGCTATTGTACCTTTATTAATTGTACGCTTTATTAATGGATTTGGATTTGCGGTTACTACTACTTCTACAGCGGCTTTAGCAATGGATTGGATTCCGAAATCGAGAAAAGGAGAAGGAATTGGTTATTTTAGTCTTTTTATGAGTTTGGCAATGGTGATTGGTCCTGCATTGGGATTATTTCTTACAAATAATTTCGAGTATCAAGTGGTGTTAAGATTTGCTTTAGGATTTGCCATTTTAGCCCTAATTTTTAGTTTCTTTACGTCTGAAATTTCAACTCAACTGGAAAAAAGTCAACAGCCAACAGTTTATACAGGTTGGGATAAATATATTGAACGAAAATCATTACCATTTTCATTTGCTGGTTTTCTTCTTGCATTAGCCTATAGTTCTTTATTATCTTATGTTGCACTTTATACGATTGAACTAGGGTACCCACAAGCATCCATGTTCTTTTTTATTGTTCTAGCTTTTCTAATTATCATACCTAGACCTTACGTCGGTAAATTATTTGATCGTAAAGGAGCAAATGCTTTGGTATATCCAGGTACTATTATATTAGTCATTGGATTAATCGGACTTGCTTTATCATTTAACCTTTGGACCATATTAATTTCAGCAGGAATAATCGGCTTAGGGTATGGAGCTATTTTTCCAGCGTATCAAACATTAAGTGTTTCTGTAGCTAGTCCACAAAGAGCAGGTACGGCATCGGCAACATTTTTTTTATTGTACGATATTGGGATTGGGATTGGATCTTTTATCCTAGGAATTATTGCATCTATAATTGGATACTCCAATATGTATTTGACTGCTTCTGGGATAGCCATCATAAGTTTAATGACCTATATTATAATCAACAAGAAGATGTATCGTAAAAAAAATGAAGTCAAATAAAAATAACTTACATCATGCAAATGATAAGCTAATGTAAGTTATAGATTGGTTAATTAATACTTTCATGATAAAAGTATATCACAAATGTATAATTTTTATGAGAAGTTTTTATTTATTAAATATTAAATTTCAATTAGTTAACACTTTTAACATTTATTCCGAATCATAATCCAAACTGAATGTTTTAATAGGAATTAAATTTCAATTATTTTTACTTCGATTTACTTAAATACAATGGAAAATTTAACCAATACAGATACTGTTTTTAAAACCTATTTTGATCAAACGCTAGAACGTTGTGGATTTAATGAAGAAATGCAAAAAGGAATCATTTTCTTTCTTGGAGCAAGTATCATAAGTTCGAATACAGATCAAGTAATCGCGCGATTTAAAGAAGGAGAAAGAATTAATGAAGAATTGCATAGCATCATCCGATTGTATGCAAAACCGAACGAAGCATATGATCCTTTTAATGCCATCGAAACGACTCCTATCTCTTCGGCTATTTTGACATACAATCATATTGTTTTACATCAATTTTTAGGTCAGCAAAATAAGATTGCAGAATACGTTACCGATCATTTGGATGAAACCAGCATTATTACAGATGCTAATTTGATTGAAGATTGGGCTAAAGATTTTGAAAATAAAACCTATACTCTAGCGAATTGTCATGATTTAAATAAACGTTTTTTTGAATACATTGGGCAATATTTAAAAGCTTTGCAATTGGATCATACACAATGTTATGTGGCGGGAATCAATTTTTATCAAAAATATCAGCAAATTGATTTTGAAGGAACGAATTTTTTAAATCTTACTATTCTTGATTCATTATCGCCTCTTTTCAAAACATTATTCACGTATCCTTATTTGTTCTCGTACCATCCACAAGAATTAAATGCGAACCATTTATTCAGTTCCATTTTACAATTCTTCTACCGTGAAGCCAATACGGATATTGCTAAATATGTGCATCAATACCATAATCACTTATTTTACAAACCTGGTACTCGAAACTTACGCAAAGAATGGAATTTTGAGAAGGAAAAGCGTGGAATTATTCTATCACAAATTATGCATAATGCCATGAATATTCGCAAGACTATTATTGGGAATTATCGTACGCATTTTTTGCAATCGGATAATTATGCCATGAAAGAATTGAAAGATCAAACCGTGACAAGAGAAGATTTTAAAGCTTCTATTTCTCATTTAATTGAAACTTACTATCATTTTAAAATGGATGAAGTGATCGAGAACTATACTCATGCTGAATACTTGCAAGTATGTGCGATCTTATATTATGAAACAGCTGTACATGCGATGTTATTAAAAGAATTTAAAACAAAATAAAATCATGAAGCATTATTTATAAGGCTTTTTTTATGATGAAGAAAATATACACCTACATTTATCAATTCCTATTTATTCTTCCATTCATTTTGTTACTCATTATATCAGGTAATGATCAGATGGAAGTATTTCCAAAAATATTATTCATAAGCATCATTGGTGTATTACTAATGGTAAGCATTACGCAACGTCAATTTTATGCCATTGCATGGGAAAAAGACGAATTAAAGACCATACCATTTGTGGTCATAGGTACGATTTGTACGTATTGTCTACAATATTATTTTTCCATAAATCCTATTCTTTCGGCAGGAATCGTTGGGTTTACATCCACTTTATTTCCACCATTAAATAAATATGCCATCCCCATTTACTGCGGTGCATTTGTAGGAATGACCAATCCATCACTTTCTTTACCGTTATGGTTAATGAGTTTCAATGGCTTAATGGCTGGAATTCTATTTTATTTTGGAAAAAACTTTTATGGTGGTATTGGTGGTAAATTAGGAACAATTGCCTTTGCCGCTGTATTATTTGGAGTTTTAATGTATAAAGCTTTTTTAAATGGATATTTTAATTAAACTGATCGTATGCTATGGAGTCTATCGATTGACGTTTTTTTTGCACCATCAAAAAAAATGGGGAGCCGTAAAAGCATCTTCTACATTAGCACTCATTATTGGAGTAATTTATCAAATCTTGATTGAAAATGATGGAACTATTGATCAAACGAAGCATTATTTTTTAATCGCTATGGGCGCTACCTTTATGGGAATGTTATCGAATATTCATCAACACCAACGCATCGATTTTATCATTTCTACGTTTATTTTTGTTGCCCTTTATTCCAATACCTCACACTACTTTGATGGTTTAGGTGGTCTATTGGGAACAATTGCATGCATAGCATTACTTTGCGTATTTGGCATTGAACGAATTCTTAAAAAACTTTAATTCAATTTTATATGTGCACCATTGATTGTTACGAATCCATTACAAGTAGCTCTCGAAAACAAAACATTCAGGCTTGAAAATATTGATTTCTTAAATGAGTTTAAGAAGAACACCAAAAAATCCATTGGTCAGTAGAAAAGATATGATGTGTCTCAAAACAACCCATTTAAAGTAAACCAATAGTTTCAATCAGATTTAATTTTCAACTTTCAGACTGAAAAGTTATTGTACTATACGGAAAATCTTTCAAGAGAATAAAATCTTATTCAAATATCACGTAGTAGAATTTCTTGTTTGGGCTGATCATTGGAGAAATTCCTCAGTAAAATTTTAAGGCGTTTTACGATTCAAACCAATCAAAAAGGATTATATTAAATAAAAAAAGCACCTCTTTAAAAGAGGTGCTTTTAATTTATAAATGAAGCAATTATTTCCATCCTCCACCAACAGAGCGGTATAATTCTACTACAGAATTCAGCTTTGTTAGTTTCGCATTAATCGCATTTAATTCAGCATTTAAAGCCGCTTCACGAGCCGTAATGACTTCTAAATAATTGGCCATCCCATAATTTAATAATTCTTCTGAATATTCAATCGACTGATTGTACAATGCAGCTTCTTTATCTTTTAATGGAATTTTTTCATCTGCCGCCTGATAACGCGCTAAAGCATCAGAAACTTCTTTACTTGCTGTAAGAATGGTTTTCTTATAGGCTAATAATGCTTTTTCTTCATTAGCTAAGGCCACTTCTTTCGCCGTTTTGATTTGACGTCTTTGTAAGATGGGCTGAGCTAAACGTGCTACAACACTTGCAAATAATGATTGAGCGTCAAATAATTTATCGATATCAATTCCTTGTACACCACCTGAAGCAGTTAACGTTAAAGAAGGATAAAAATTTGCATTGGCTACATTAACGTTTTCAAATGCGTTGATCAATGCATATTCTGCTGCTTTAACATCAGGACGATTCTCAAGCATTTGAGCTGGAATACCAACAGCTAAAGAAGAATACAATTGTTGATTATCAATCGTACCACGTTCAATAACTTTTGGTGTTTCCCCTAACAATACACTTAAAATATTCTCATTTAATTTTATGTTAGCATCCACATCCACTAATAATGCTTTCGCGTTATATAATTGCGCTTCCGTTTGATTAACCGCCACTTCAGTCACGTTACCTGCGACTTTTAATGCTTTGATGGTTTCTAAACTTTGTTCACGGAAACCAATGGTTTGAATAATGGCTTTACGCTGTTCATCCAACGCGATCAACTGATAATAGGTATTGGCAATGGATGAAACAATATTGGTTTGAACCGCTTTATGCGCTTCTACCGTTTGTAAATAATTGGCTGTTGCTCCTCGATAGTTACTTCTAATTTTTCCCCAAATATCAGCTTCCCAAGAAAAGTTCCCAGTAATATCATATTGAGATAATGATTGAGATCCTGTCACACGACCAAACTGCGTATTGGCAGATGTTTTGGTAAATTGATAACCAGGCCCAACCGATAAAGTAGGCATATAACCTGATTTACCTTGCTTCATATAGGCTTCCGTTACAGCAATGTTTTGCAAAGCCGTACGGATATCTAAATTATTTTGTAAACCTTTTGTAATATATGCTTTTAAGGTAGGATCAGAGAAAAACTCTTGCCATGATACATTGGCAATGGTTTGATCTTGTGCAGCCACAATATCAGTTCTGAATTGTGCTTCTTGCTCTACTCCTGCTGGACGTTCGTAATCTTTCGCCACAAAACACGATTGAATCGAAAATAATCCAAAAGCAATCAACGTAACTTTTAAAATTCTAAATTTCTTCATTAGTGAACTGATTTTGTTTCTTCTGTTTGAGTGAATTTAACGGGTTTAATCTTCTCTTGAATCGATTGGAATACCACGAATAATACTGGAATTACAAAAACTCCTAAGACTGTACCAATTAATAATCCGAAGGCTGCTCCAGTACCTACTGAACGGTTACCTACTGATGATACACCTGTTGCAAATACCAATGGTAATAAACCAACAATGAACGCAAATGATGTCATTAAGATTGGACGTAAACGAGCTTTCGCTCCATCAACTGCCGCTTCAACAATAGACATGCCGTGTTGACGTCTTTGTAAAGCGAACTCTACAATTAAAATGGCATTCTTAGCTAATAATCCAACTAACATGACTAACGCAATCTGAAAATAGATGTTATTTTCTAATCCTGCTAACCATTGGGATAAATAAGCCCCCATGATCCCACAAGGCACAGATAATAATACCGCTAATGGTAAAACATACGATTCATATTGTGCCGATAAGATAAAGTACACGAATAAGATACATAAGGCAAAAATTACAACCGTTTGCGAACCAGACTTAATCTCTTCACGTGTTAAACCTGTAAAGTCAATTCCGTAACTTGAAGATAATGTTTGATCAGATACTTGATTAATGGCTGTAATTGCATCCCCAGTTGAGAAACCTGGATTTACCGCACCTTGAATATTTGCTGATGTAAATAAGTTGTAACGGTTAATCGAGTTAGGTCCATATACACGATTTAAAGAGATAAATTGTGAAATTGGAGCCATTGTTCCATTTGTCGTTTTTACAAACATTTTATTTAAACTCATTTCATCCACACGATCATTTGGATCTGCTTGTACATACACACGGTATTGTTTACCAAAACGCGTAAAGTCAGCCGCATATAAACCTCCAACATACCCTTGTAAAGTTGAAAAGATGGTACTTACAGAAACTCCTGCTTGTTTTGCACGTTCCACATTTACATCAATTTCATATTGTGGGAAATTCGTGTTCAATGATGTTTGTGCATACATAATTTCAGGACGTTGCATTAAAGCACCTAAGTACTCTTTGGCCATTTTATCAAAATCATTGATTGTTCCACCTGACTTATCCAATAATTTTAATTCGAAACCAGAAGACATCCCAAATCCTGAAATCGCAGGTGGTTGGAAGAAAATCATCTGTGCATCAGTAAATCCAGCGGCAACACCGAATAATTTACCGATAATCGTTTGAATTGCTGTATCCTCCGATGTACGTTCTTCAAATGATTTTAATTTAATTAACGCCATCCCGTAGTTTGATCCTGAACCAGAAATAATCGAGTTTCCAGAAATTACCGTTACACGATCTACTCCTGGGATTTGTGACGCTTGTTTTTCAAATTGTTTTTGAATTTGATACACACGGTCCATTGATGCACCAGCAGGTAATTCCACATTCCCAAGAATAAATCCTTGATCTTCCGATGGAACGAATCCAGTTGGCATCATTTTATTAATTCCAACAATTCCTGCAGCACTTGCAACAATAATAATCAAGGTTACCCATTTATGACGAAATAAGAAACCAAATGATTTACCATATTGATTGGTTAATCGATTAAATTGGTGGTTAAAACCATCAAAGAAACGTTGAATAAAATTACGTTTCTTACCTGCTGTCTCCTCATGATCTTTTAAGAACAACGCACATAATGCAGGAGATAATGTTAAGGCATTTAATGCCGAAATTAAAATCGAAACGATTAAAGTAATCCCGAATTGTTTATAGAATACCCCCGTAGGTCCTGAGATAAAGGTTACCGGAACGAATACCGCACACATTACTAATGTAATCGAGATAATCGCACCCGAGATTTCATCCATTGCATTTTTCGTTGCATCTTTAGGCGATTCATGATGAGCTTCCATACGTGCATGTACGGCTTCTACTACCACGATCGCATCATCCACTACGATACCAATCGCTAATACTAACGCGAATAACGTTAATAAGTTTAACGAGAATCCTGCTAAATTTAAGAAGAAGAACGAACCAATAATCGATACCGGTACCGCAATTAAAGGGACTAATGTAGATCGCCAATCTTGTAAGAAGATGTACACTACAATGAATACTAAGATAAAGGCCTCAATCATCGTATGCACTACTTTGTCGATCGACGCATCTAAGAATTTATTGGTATCCATTAAAACGGTATATTCTAAACCGTCTGGTAAGTTTTTTGAAGTTTTTTCTAACGTCTCATATAAAGCCTTATTGATCTCTTGGGCATTTGATCCCGGTGTTTGATAAACCGCAAATGCTGCTGCAGGATAACCGCCCATTTCTGAACGACCTGAATAAGATTGTGCTCCAAAGGTAATGTCAGCAACATCTTTTAAACGAAGGACTTGACCTCCTGGTAAAGATTTAATGACAATATTTTCGTATTGGTCTTCCGTTTTATAACGACCTGAATAAGTAATCGTATATTGAAACGATTTCCCTGAGTTTTCTCCTAATGAACCCGCTGCCGCTTCTAACGATTCTTGTGCTAAAGCTGATTGAACGTCAGAAGGGACTAATCCATAACTTGCCATACGTTCTGGTTTCAACCAAATACGCATCGCATAGGTTTGAGCTCCAAATACACTGGCATCCCCAACCCCATTTACCCTTTTTATTTCAGGAATAATGTTGATATTCAAATAGTTTTGAATGTATGTCCCATCGTATTTTGGATTTGTTGAACGATACGATACGAACATTAAGGCTGATGTCTGTTGCTTTTGCGTAACCACCCCAGAACGCGTTACCTCTGCAGGTAATAACGGTGTAGCACGCGCCACACGGTTTTGTACGTTTACTTGGGCAATATCCCCATCTACACCTGGTTTAAATGTAACATCAATCGAAGCCGAACCATTGTTCGAAGCTGTCGAAGTGATGTAATCCATTCCTTCTACCCCATTCACTTGTTCTTCGATTGGGATAATTACCGACTCCATCACTGTTTTGGCATTCGCTCCTGGATATGAAGCCGAAATTTTAACCGTTGCTGGAGCGATATCTGGATATTGTGTCACTGGAAGAGTCGTCAATCCCAGTATCCCCAATATAAATATGATAATAGAAATTACCGTAGACAGTACGGGTCTTTCAATAAATGTTTTTAACATATTTTAATTTTAGAAAATTGGTTTTGTTGATTCTACAATTTGCTCAAATTTTGCTGGCTTAGGCGCGATTGGTGTTTTATCACGTAATTTACCTACTCCTAAAGCCACGACTTTGTCTCCTTTTTTCACCCCTTCTTGTACAATCGCCATATTTGAAGCTCTTGCAACGACAGAAATTGGAGTAGCAATAGCAGAATCATTTCTTACTTTATACACGTAGACCATACCTTGTTGTTCGAAAGTTGCAGATTCTGGAACAACGATGGCATCTACGTAAGTTTTAGGAACTCTAATTTTACCTGAATTTCCGTTGGCTAAAATTTTAGCCGCGTTATTGAATTGTACACGGAATTGAATTGTTCCTGTGACCGGATCAATTTGTCCTGTCACCGTTTGGATTTTTCCTTTTTCAGGATATACATCTCCATTGGCTAAAACCAATTCAACAGGTGGAATATTATTTAATTTCTCCTTTAACGTATTTCCTTCTGTTTTCGAAATAAAGTTTAAATACTCTTTCTCATTCATCGAAAAATAGGCGTATACTTTATCTGTATTCGAAACCACTGTAATTGGCGTTTGATCTGTTGGACCAACTAAGTTTCCTTGACGGAAGTTAATCGAACCTACCACTCCAGAAATTGGACTTTTTACTACCGAATAATTAACATTTTCTTGAGCCCCTTTATAATTTGCTTGAGCTTGTGCTTGACCAGCTTGTGCTTGGCTTAAGGCAGCTTGAGCCTGAGCTTGTGCGGCCTTCGCTTGTGCCAATTTCGCTTTAGCTGTTTCTAATTGAACATTCGAAATAATATTTTTCTCAACCAGAGGAATTAATTTATTGACTTCAACTTGAGCGGCTTGAACATTTGCTTTTGCAGCATTTACATTCGCTGAAGCCGCACTTACACTAGCAGTAGCTGCACCAACACCCGATTTTGCAGCATCCGCATTCTGAGACAATACATTCGTCTCTAATTTAAATAACGGTTGACCTGCAGATACAAATTGTCCCTCATCTACAAAAACTTGTGTAATGTAACCTTGTATTTTTGCACGGATATCATTATTGACTACACCTTCGATATTGGCTGTGTACTCATCATAACTCGTTACAACTTTGGTTGGAACTTCTACTACATCATAAGGCATTGGACCTTGCGCTTGTTGCGCACCTTGTCCATCCTTTTTACCGCAAGAACTTAGTGCTACCGCAAGAGCACCAACTACCATCACGTTAATATTCTTCATATTATTTATTTTCTAGTTGAATTGATTTTATTTTAACTATTGTTTCTTTTAATAATTTTTCAGAATTTTCTAAATATTCTGTGTACACGTCAAGAATCCCTTCCTCTTTTAACAAATTCGCTAAATTATTTTTCGCTTTATAATCACTGATTTTTTTGGTAAAAGATAAATCACGGGTAACGATACCGTGTAAGAATTCCAATTTATCGGGTAGATAACTCAAGTTTAAACGAAAAAATCGTTTCCTTGAATCAATTTTATGATAATATTCGATCTGATTTAATGAGAGTAACCAATTGATTGAAGTGGATAATGAACTTTTACTGACTTTAAAAATCTCTAAAAATTCATCAAAGGTATACCCGTCATTTTTGGAGTACAAAACCAAATATGCCTGAATCTTAGCCGACAAAGGTGGAAAATTGTAAGTTTTTTCCAAATGCGCGGTATAATTTTCAAACAATGTTGAATCATTCTGACACAGATTTTCACTCATAAATTTAAATTTAGGTGCAAATATATAACTTTAGTTCGGTTTAAACAGAACTAATTAATCATTATAGAATAATTAAAACTTATCGTACCATAAATCAATATAATCATCTAAATGCTTTAATATATCAAACAAAAGACCATATACGCCTCATTTTTCAGTATTTTCACAAAATATTAGAATAAAAAAGCCACTCCTTAAAAGAAGTGGCTTTTCATTTTATATTAAATTTCAATTAAACATCATCAAAATCAATAGCAAGATGTGCAGTTTTCGGACGTGATATACAAGCTAATGTCATTCCGTCTTCATAATCCGAATCGGTTAACACAAAATTTTCCCCAATATTCACTTCTCCTTCTGTGACTTTACACATGCATGATGAACAAACACCTCCTTTACACGAATAAGGCGCATCAATATCATGATCTAACATCGCATCGATTAAATTTTTCTCACGGTTCCAAACAAATTCCATTTCTTCACCATCTAATGTGACTTTTACATTCACTTCCTGCACCTCATCCTCTGTTTTCTCAAAAACTTGTTCTGGTTTTACAGCAGTGGTGAACAATTCAAAATGAATATGCTTTTCTACAATTCCCGCTTCGTTGATTTTTTTGGCTAACGTAAAAATCATTTCTTCTGGTCCACAAACCATGGCCTCATCCACCTCATTTATGTCAATCAATTGATTTAAAATTAAATCAAATTTCTTTTCATCGATGCGTCCATTGTATATAAAATTCTCTTGATCTTCTTGAGTATAAAAATGATGAACATGTAAGTTTTGAGGATATTTGGCCGATAAATCATTTAATTTATCTTGAAACATTACCGATTGACTGTTTTTATTCACATAGAAAATATGGAAGTTCACCCATTCTTCGGTTTGTAAAGTATACTCTGCCATCGCCATAATAGGCGTTATACCTGATCCCGCAGTAAAAGCAATCAACGTACGTTTTTCATTCGGTTTAGAAGGAATTGTAAAACGACCATTCGGTGTTGAGACTTTTAGTTCATCGCCTACTTTTAAATCATTTACTAAATAGGTTGAAATTTTCCCACCTTCCATGGCTTTTACCCCTATACTCCACTCTTTATTGTTTGGTGATTCACAAATCGAATAATCTCGTCTTGTTCCATCAATATCTAAAGTGATATATTGTCCGGGTACGAATGAAAATTCTTCATGCAATACAGTTGGAACATCAAATGTAATTTGAACTGAATCGGCAGTTAGACGATGGATGGCTTTTATTTTTAATAAATGAAATTTCATTGAATTCGTTCTATTTTAAATCGGTATAAAATGAGGGTCTTCAAATTATACTTATATTAATATCTTGATTAAATTTGTACAAAAGTAATATTTTATCGATAAATAATAAATTACAACTATGGAAATTGCTTTAATTGCGCATGATGGAAAAAAAGCCGAAATGGTCAACTTTTTGATGAAACATAAAGAGGCTTTACGAAATAACGATATTACTTTTATCGCCACTGGAACCACTGGAAAATATGCAGAACAAACGGGATTGACTGTCACAAAATTCTTATCAGGACCACTAGGTGGTGATGCACAAATTGCGGCTCGTGTGGTTGAAGGTCAAACCGATATGGTTTTCTTCTTTCGCGATCCTATGGGGAAACATCCTCACGAACCCGATGTCAATATGCTACTGAGATTATGCGATGTTCATAATGTACCATTAGCCACTAACCCTGCTACTGCAGAAATGCTCTTGGATCACTTAAGATAAAAAAAGCAACTCTTCGAGTTGCTTTTTATTTATAATGAAAAAGAATTAATCGTTCTGCTGATCTTGTGACTCGTCATCCTCAAGCTGATCTTCTGTTGTAGATGACTTTTCTTCTTGGGCTAACTTTTTATTTTCAATCTCAGGATCACCCAACAAATACCCAAAAGATTCCAATTGTGGAATGGAATCAAATACCACTTTTAAGATTGCTGCAATAGGTAATGCTAAAATAAAACCGGCAAAGCCAAACAACATACCGCCTAGGATAATGGCCAACATAGACACCATAGGATTTAAAGAAACTTTACTTCCAACAATATTCGGTGTGATAAAATTACCTTCTAGAAATTGAACAAATTGAAACCACCCCACAATTCCTAAAGCATAATAAGGCGAATCCATAGTGGCTAAAGCAAATATTGCTGGAAAAATTGACCCAATCGCAATTCCTACATAGGGTAAAATCATTAATAACGATGCTAATACACCAAAAAACCATGCATATTGTACTCCAATAAAATAAAGACCTATGGTATTTAAAACTGCGACAATAGACATGACAGTGATTTGTCCTACCATATAATTTTGAAGCGCACTGTACATTTTTTCTAACGTCTCTTCAATTTTTTCACGCGGTGATGATTTAAAAGCTTTGAAAAAAAATGTCTTGAAAAAATCGCGATAATACAAAAAGAAAAAAGCAAAAATAGGTACTAAAATTCCAGAAGTTAAAACACTTCCAAAAGAAGAAAAAAAGTTCATCGCAAATTTACTAATCGTTGACATGGCACTTTCTAATTCTTTTAACGCTTTATCCGACAATTCATTTTGAGAAATGTGAAAAGTACTGGTCACCCATCGTAAGCCTTCATTAAATAATTTTTCAAGTTTAACCGTAATCGTGGCGGCATCCTTCGAAATATCAATAACCTGCATCACAATCAGATAACTTAAACCAGCAAAGATTAAAATCGCAAATAAAAGACTCAAAACGGTTGAAAATATGCGATTCATACCGATTCTTTCCATTAGTCGCGCGATGGGAAATACCATCACCGCTAAAATAATTGAAAACAAAAGGGGAATGACAACGGTCTGCGTCGCCCATAATATAAATACAATTAAAACAATGGCCAATAAGCTCGTAGCTAAATTGAGCGAAAGTTTATTTAGTTCGACATTTCTATTCATACGTTAGATTGATTGAATTGTAAATATATGATTCTCTATGAATTGTATGGAATTATTTTTTTTTAATTTAATTATTCTTTCGGCATCACACGATAAGTCGGATCGTTCTCAATATTGATCTCAATCACACTATGTGCTTTATCTAGCAATTGAATAGAGTCTTGACTTAAATGACGTAAAATAACTTTCTTGTTACGGTTAGCATATTTCGTAGTAATCACATTAAGTGCTTCGATTGCACTCATATCTGCCACACGACTTTCCTTCATATCAATGATAATTTCATTTGGATCATCAATCACATCAAACTTTTCGTAAAATGCTGTCACAGATCCAAAAAACAAAGGTCCATAAATTTCATATACCTTACGCCCATGTTCATCCATGGATTTCCGAGCACGAATTCTTTTTGCATTATCCCAAGCGAATATTAAGGCACACATTATGACCCCTACAAATACGGCTAACGCTAAATTATGTAAGACTACCGTAATTCCAGCCACTACAATTACGACTAAGATATCCGATTTCGGCATTTTAGTAATTAATTTAAAAAAGCTCCATTTAAAGGTCGAAATGGCTACCATCATCATCACACCTACTAACGCAGCCATAGGAATTTTTTCTATGATAGGTGCTCCAACCAGAATAATGACTAAAATTGTAATCGCTCCAATCGCAGGTGCGATACGTGTTCGTGACCCTGCTTCTAAATTCACAAACGTTTGTGCAATCATTGCACATCCTCCCATTCCGCCAAAAAATCCATTGGCTATATTGGCTGTTCCTTGCGCAATCGCTTCTTTATTCGAATGTCCTTTGGTATTGGTGATTTCATCCACCAATGTTAATGTTAAAAGAGTTTCGATTAACCCCACAGACCCCATAATAATGGCATAAGGCAAGATAATTTCTAATGTTTCAAAGGTCATGGGAACCATTGGAATATGGAAAGATGGTAGGTTTCCTTGAATTGCGGCTATATCCCCTACTGTTTTGGTATCAATTCCGAAAGCTAATACTACCCCAAATACAACCATAATTGCGACCAACGAAGCTGGAATCATTTTCGTAATTTTTGGAAAAAAATAAACGACAAAAATCGTTAATAATGTTAATCCCAACAACGTATAAAATGGTGTTCCTGATAGCCAAGTTTTGACTCCATTTTCAACGGTCATAAATTGTTCCAATTGAGACATAAAAATCACGATAGCTAAACCGTTAAGAAATCCATACATCACCGGTTGCGGAATTAAACGGACAAATTTTCCTAACTTAAATACACCAACTAAAATTTGAAATACACCCGCTAAAGCTACCGCAGCAAATACGTATTCAACACCATGCAACTGATTTAAAGCAATCAAGGTAATTACAGTTGCTCCTGCACCTCCTGAAACCATTGCAGGACGACCGCCCAATATAGCAGTAACCAATCCCATGATAAAAGCAGCATACAATCCCACTAATGGACCCAAACCAGCTAATATTGAAAAGGATAAGGATTCAGGAATCATCGTCATCGCTACCGTTAAACCGGCTAAGATTTCATTTTTATAATTGATGGGTTCATTTACCAAGAAATGATTTTTTATTGCTTGAATCATATGTATAATTAAAGTGCAAAAATACAATACTTTTATGCTTTACAAGAGGGATTATTGATAAGGAATACTATTTTTTTATAAACCCTATCCAATTGTATTCTTTGTTCCATTCACGAACAGAATGCCTCATATGTTATCTTCCGTTAAACAGCTTATTATCATCCAATTGATTTTGAGCTAGTTTCAATTTCACTCCGTTTTGATTTCTATTCTAGTAAAAAGAAGGCAAGCGATTCTTTGGCTTTTCCGTACAATGTTCATACCTTTAGCTTTAGAAATACATCATACAATGACACATTTAGAAAAGCTTCAAGCGATTCGTTCTTTCATGCAAGAGCAAAACATTGACGCCTATATTATACCATCTTCAGATCCTCACATCAGCGAATATTTACCGGATCATTACAAATGCATCGAATGGACGTCTGGATTTACAGGTTCGGCCGGAACATTAATGATTACACAAGAATTTGCGGGGTTATGGACAGATTCACGCTACTTCGTTCAAGCCAAAGCGCAATTAGAAGGAAGCGGTTTTGAATTGGTGAAATTAAAAGTGCAACACGCCCCTGAGTATGTTCAATGGGTAAGCGAACATTTGCCTACGGGTGCAAAAGTAGCTTTTGATGGGAATTTAGCTTCATTATTAGTGGCCAATACCATCAAAAATACATTAGCACCATTGGGGTATACCATCGATGGACACGTGGATTTATTAGGACTAATTTGGGAAAATCGCCCAACATTACCGGTAAATCCAGCGTATACATTACCTGTTTCGACGACAGGACAATCGACGGTTGATAAACTGGCAGCCATCAAAGCACAATTAAAAACGAAACGTGCCGATGCACACTTAATTTCGTCTTTGGACGATTTAGCATGGGCGTTGAATGTTCGTGGAACAGATGTGCCTTGTAATCCTGTGGTGTTAGGGTTTGCGTTCATCAGTGAGAACGAAACCATTTTATACATTACGGCAGGTAAATTATCAGAAGAAGCAATGGCTGAATTCAATGCATACGGTGTTTCAATCCAACCCTACGAAGCAGTTTATGCCAAATTAAAAGGGTTAGCAGAAGGCACTTCAATTTTAGTGGATCCAAAACGTACATGTTTTGCGGTGTATGATTCGATTCCAGCAGGAGTCCAAATCATTGAAGACATGAACCCTTCAACCCTATTGAAAGCCATCAAAAATGAGGTAGAAGTTGCGCATACACGCAATGCCATGGTGAACGATGGAGTGGCTTTAACGAAATTCTTTAAATGGGTAGAAGAAAATGTAGCATCTGGTGAATTATCTGAAATCTCAATTGCAGATTATTTAGCAGAATTACGTGCAGCACAACCTGGTTTCAAAGATATTTCATTCGGAACAATTGCCGGTTACAAAGCGCACGGGGCTTTACCTCACTATTCGGCTACACCAGAAAGTAATTCGTTATTGGAACAAAACGGTTTATTATTAGTGGATTCAGGAGGACAATATGAAACGGGTACAACGGATATTACACGTGTTATTTCATTAGGAAATATTACAGCAGCCGAAAAAGAAGATTATACCTACGTGTTAAAAGGAACTATCGAAGGTTCGATGGCGATTTTCCCAAAAGGAACACGCGGTTACCAAATCGATGCTATTACACGTCGTCCGATGTGGCAAACGTTACGCAACTACGGACACGGTACAGGACATGGGGTTGGTTTCTTCTTGAATGTACACGAAGGACCTCACGTTTTTAACGGAACAGCAACAGATATTGCCATTGAACCTGGAATGATTACTTCAATCGAACCTGGTTTATACAAAGAAGGAGAATACGGAATTCGTATCGAAAACTTAGTATTAGCAAAAGAATTAGAATCTTCACCTTATGGGGATTTTATGGATTTTGAGACCTTAACAATTTGCTATATTGCAACCGATTTAGTCGATAAATCAGTATTAGATCAAGTGCACATTGATTGGTTAAACCAGTACAACGAATGGGTATATAACCAATTGGAAAGCCATTTATCGGAAGATGAAAAAACGTGGTTAAGAGCAAAAACCCAAGCCATTTAAGGAATTTCAATCCTTCATGGATGATATAAAAGAGGAATAAGGTGCGTTTTTCAACGCACCTTATTTTTTTGTACGCTCACCGTCAAGTCGATCCGTCTTATGCCTTACGATAGGCATCTTCCAAGTTTTTCCTTCAGTCCGCCCATTTTTTACCTATCATGTTATTTTCCCTAATTCCTTCAAAACGATCAGGAATAAGCGATGTCCTTTCATCCCCATCTGTGGTGCATCTTTAAAACAAAAAATAGATTTGATTTACGGCATTAAAGGGATCATTTACTGATCTTTTTGTATTTTAGTACAGCATTTTAAAACAGTTTCTATCCACTGATATTACCTTCTTCTATGGCGCCTCAATGCCGTCTCTTTGTCGCCTTATTCCTACCTTAATAAGCCCTTATCGCTTCCTCACACTCGCCTTATACGCGTGCTTGGTGTGGTGTTTCTTCGGTGCAACTGTATCCTTTGGGTAAGGGTATGCATCTCATCGCTTCACTTTGATGTTTACACATTCGTTAGCCTACACAAAAAAAAGGGTTGGAAAGCACAAACATTCCAACCCTTTGGTTTATTTTTTATACACCTAGTACAGATGGATTTCAGTTGATTTAAACGTCTAAGCTACCTTCTACTCCTCCATCTTCCATTTTAGCTCCCGTTGCTGCTGCAAAAAGCATTTTTGTCATGGCTACCAATTTATTTTCTTTGGTTTCGTAATAGTAGCCATCGGTTGCCGCCACTTTAATTAAGCTGACATTCGGATCATCTTTTCCGTCGAACCAAGCATTTGCAAAATTTGTCCAATACTTATCGATCAATGCTTTGTCTTGGGTAATGGATGCTTTTCCTTTGATAAAAACATATTCATATTTCGAATTATTGATAAAATACAATTCGACTTCAGGATCTTTTTCTATATCCTTGTTTTTATCGCTTGTAACATCACTCAAGAACCATAGATTTCCATTTTCGTCTACTTCTTGTAGCGCCATCGGACGACTATTGGTTTCTGCTTTGACATTGGTACTAAAAAAGCACGTTCCTGCATTTTCTGCAATCGATTTGATTTTTTCAATGGCTGAATTTCCAGCTAAGTCTTCTGTTGGTGAAATACTTTTTCCCATAATTGATTTTGTTGGTTATGGTTGAACCCAGGCAACAACTATTCCTCACTGATTCTTCAGACGATAAATATTTGTTAAACAACTAATATTCTTATTCCTTGTCTGTGCTGCGAAAAGGCATTGCTTGCAATTGTAAACTGCTGTCCAGAATGTATTTTTCCAATTCAAGAATTTGTTTCAACGCCGCATAATCCACTTTATCGGGATCATCGGTAGGACGATGATAATCTGGATGTCCGCCCGTATGGAAAAAGAGCACGGGAATGTTTACTTCATAAAAAGACGTTTGATCCGAACCACCTCGTCCTTCATAACCGGTGTAATGCTTGACAAACTTGGAAGGATCGATTGTTGCAAAAATCTTTTCAAATTGAGGTGAAGTACCATATCCAATAATGGACACCCCATTTTCCTTGTTCAATCGTCCAATCATATCCATGTTCAACATCCAATGAATCGTCGATAAGTCCACTGTTGGATGCTGTACAAAATGACGAGAACCGAGTAAACCTAATTCTTCAGCACCAAATGCAATAAACAAGAAATTGTAATTTTCTGTCGTAGAATTTGTAGCATAAATTCGCGCCAATTCCAATAAACCTGCCACACCAGAAGCATTATCATCGGCTCCGTTATGGATCATTCCCACACTATTTTCAGCCAAAGAACTGCCTTGTCTCCCTTCTCCGATGTGATCATAATGCGCTCCGACGACAATCGTTTTCGCTGCACCATTGTCTAACCATCCAATGACATTGCGGGCTGTACGAATACTGTCCGGCACTTTCACTCGTTTGATTTGCGCTTGAAACGCTTGGTAATAACCGTCTGTCCCTAATGGTTTTAGACCATATCGCTTAAAATGTTTAGCAATGTATTGTGCTGCTTTTTCATTCTCTTTGCTTCCTGTCCCACGCCCCTTCATTTGATCATTTGCCAATGCATAGAAATGTTTCTTTAACGTCTTTACCTTGAATTGCTGTGCATTCAACCCTCCCCAAGACCATAGTGTTAATCCTATTGCTAGTATTGTTCTCATTTCTCAAAAATACAGTATTTCATTCAAGCTTTAGATTAATTATAAATTGAATACAACGTGTTAAAAACTGCTGAAGAATAATTAAATTTATAATTATCACTAATTCAATGCATAACCATGGAAAACGAATCTAAGTTTAGTCGAAGATCATTTCTCAAAACAAGTGGGGTTTTTGCCCTTTTTTCCGCCTTACCGACATCGGTAAAAGCTTTTTACGAAGAAGTAAAAAAAATTATTGTTCCCCAAAAGAAAGTTCATCCCATTACAATCCATATTAACCAGCAACCCCATTCGATCCCAGCAGACACCCGTGCTACCTTGTTGGATGTTTTGCGTGAGCAATTGCATTTAACAGGCACTAAAAAAGGATGTGATCATGGGCAATGTGGAGCTTGTACGGTTCATATTGATGGGCAAACAGCCTTGAGTTGTTTGACCTTAGCCCATATGGTGACCGGTAAAAAAATCACCACCATCGAAGGACTCGCTACTGGTGAGCAATTGCATCCAATGCAAGAAGCCTTTATTGCCTGTGATGGTTTCCAATGCGGCTATTGTACCCCTGGACAGATTATGTCGGCGATTGCTTGTGTCAACAAAGGAAAAACCAAATCCGAACAGCAGATCAAAGAATTTATGAGTGGTAATTTATGCCGTTGTGGTGCTTACAATGGAATTGTTGAATCGATTCAAAAAGTTGCAAACGTATGAGACCATTTGAAATTTCACATCCCAAAAAGATTGCAGAAGCCTTGCGTTTAAAAAACTCAAGTGCACATTTTATTGCGGGCGGAACCAATCAATTGGATTTGATGAAAAAGCACATCGCACAACCTGAAACATTGATTGACCTGCAACATGCTTTATCGACGGATATCAAAGAAGAAAAAAAGCATATTGTCATTGGTGCAAATGTTAAGAATGCGACTTTAGGCGAACATTCCCTTATTTTACAGCATGTTCCACTTGTTGCAGAAGCGGTATTAGCGGGTGCATCACAACAAATTCGAAATATGGCCTCTACTGCGGGAAATTTAATGCAACGCACTCGCTGTGTTTATTTTTATGATCCGACAACACCTTGTAACAAAAGAGCACCACAATCGGGGTGCAGTGCTTTGAAAGGCGAAAATCGTATGAGTGCCATTGTCGGTTATAATTCGAATTGTGTAGCGACACATCCATCTGATCTTTGCATTGCATTAGTGGCCTTGGATGCTAAGGTATATGCTACCTCAAACCGTCAATCCAAAATTGAAATCCCGTTTAAAGATTTCCATAAACTCCCTGATCAAACTCCGTGGTTGGATCATAATTTACCTGCGGATGCCCTTGTGACGCACATTGAAATTCCAAAAGAAAATCTTCAACACCACTATGCGTATGTCAAATTACGAGACCGAACATCTTATGCATTTGCATTGGTTTCAGTTGCTGCAGCGTTTCAATTGAATGGCGATCAGATGAAAAATGTTCGCTTAGCGTCTGGTGGCGTTGCCCATAAACCGTGGCGATGGTTGGAAGCAGAGCAATTCTTGAACGGTAAAGCCCCTACGCGATCAAATTTTATACAAGCTGCTGAAATTATTACACAAGATATTCAACCCTTGTCGCAAAACGCCTACAAAATTGATTTGTTAAAAGGCGCTGTTCTTGTGGCGTTAGAAAATGCTTTAAATCCTAACTCAAAATCAAACTAACTATGGCTTTTTTTGATGAAACAACTGCTGAACGAACTTCAAATGAAGGACGTGTTGAAGGCATTGCGAAAGTAACCGGAAAAGGAAAATATGCGGCAGAATATGATTTACCCCAGATGTGTTATGCTGTCTTGGTGGACAGTCCAATTCCAGCCGGTAGAATTTTATCCCTTCAAACCGAAATTGCTCGACAAGTGGATGGCGTTTTAGACGTCATTAGCTATTTTAATAAACAGCCAGTTCCTGGATTGGCTACAGCTGAAAAGATCAAAGCATCGAAATTTGGTTTACCTATTTTTCATACGGATGCCATCTATTTCAAAGGACAACCTGTTGCCATGGTGATTGCAAATACGCTAGAAGATGCAACATATGCTGCTTCATTGGTTGAAGTTAAATACCAAGCCTCGGCATATGAAGTGGATTTTCATCAAAAGCATCCACACGTTCCCTTAGCAACTGCAGGAAAAGAAAATGGAAACGTGGAAAATTGGGATCTTACCACCACTTTCGTAGAAGAAGAATATACGATTGAAATGGAGGTGCATCATCCCATGGAAATGCACGCCACTATCGCCCATTGGACGGGGAACGATCGTTTACGTTTATTTGATAAAAATCAAGGCGTATTAACCGTTCAAAAAACCATCTCTGCGTTGTACGATCTTCCACCCCAAAATGTAGAAGTAACCAGTGCATTTGTTGGAGGTGGATTTGGTTCAGGCTTAAAAGTTTGGCCCCATGTTTTAGCGGCAACTATGGCTGCCAAACAAGTTAAACGTCCTGTAAAATTAATGCTGACACGACCACAGATGTTTTACTCTGTAGGGTATCGACCATCTTCTTGGCAGAAAATAAAACTAGGCGTTGATCAAAATTTAAAATTTACCGGATTAATTCATCAAGCCAAAAACAATTGCGCGATGTATGATCCCTTTAATGATCGTATCACACGTGTGTCCCGTTTGATTTATCACTTTGGCCATCTTAAAACAGAAGAAGCTGTTGTTCCTTTGCATTTAGCAGCCCCCACATGGAAACGTGGACCTGGAGATGCGACGGGCGATTTTGCCATTGAATGTGCTATCGATGAATTGAGCTACAAACTGAACATTGATCCCATTGCATTACGTCAAAAGAATTTAGCCTTGGATAAAAATCCAGATAATGGTTTGCCTTGGTCTAGTCATTTTATTACTGAAGCGCTCTCGATGGGAGCTGAAAAAATTGGATGGCACCATCGAAAACCCCAACCTCAATCCCTATTATCAGGAGATTGGCAAATAGGTTATGGAATGGCGGTTGGCATGTGGCATGCTGGTCGTCAACAAGCGAGTGCAAATTTAGCGTTGACGCCTCAAGGCGATTTAATACTCCGCACTGCCATGACTGATATTGGAACCGGTACAGGAACGGCGATGGTGAATGTGATGCATGAATTGACTGGATTTCCAAAACACCGCATCAAAGTAGAATTGGGTCATTCGGATTTACCTCCTGCTCGAAATCAAGGAGGTAGTACAGGCTTAGCATCTATTGTTGGAGCCGTACATTTGTTAGGGGAAGACTTTAAAAAAGCCCTATTTGATTATGCCCAAAAGATCAATCCTTCGCTACAAGCGAAAGATGCGGAAACGATTCAAATTGACGATCAACATGTGGTGATTGGTCAAACGTCGATTCTTTTACCCACACTGTTTGAAAAGAATCAGCTTGAAAAAATTGAAATGGAAGCAACTGCTGGACCAGGAAATGAACGAGAAAAATGGGCATTTGCGGTTTCTGCTGCACATTTCTGTAAGCTTAAAGTTCACCGTTTTACGGGTAAAGTCGTTATCGATCAGATGGTTGCGGTTGTTGATGGAGGCCGTATCATTAACCCTAAAGCTGCTGAAAATCAAATTATCGGTGCCGCATTTGGTGGAATTGGGATGGCCCTTTTAGAAGAACAGCAGGTGGATGCACAATTGGGAACTTTGGTCGGATATGATTTGGCCGGTTATCATTTTGCTGTGAATGCTGATGGTCCAAAAATTGACGTGGCTTTTATTGATCAACCCGATCCTCATATCAATCAAAATGGAGCCAAAGGAATTGGTGAAGTAGGCATTATTGGAACAGCACCTGCCATTGCCAATGCCATTTATAACGCCACTGGAAAAAGAATTCGAAGTTTACCCATTACGGCAGATAAAATATTACGTTAGTGAATTATACCAAACGACTTATTTTTTTAGCATAAGTCGTTTGTTTTTTTCCCAGTTCAAATCGATTTTAAAGAATTAAATATCTGTTAGATGTGATTTTTGTAAGGTTTGTATCATTATAAAAAAAACATTTCTATTTTTGCACCTCTATCTATCGACAATAATAAATGAGCATTTTTAAGCGCTACATCTTATTTTTAATTTTAGGTATTACACTCTTTTCTGAAGGATTAGATTGGAATATCCCATTTGTCGATAAATCTAAAGCCAAAGATAAATTAACTCAAATTGACAAAGTACAAGAATTAAATTCTTATATACTTCGTCTCAATAAAACTAGAAACTCCAAACAAAATGAAGTAAGATCAATCAATAGTAAAGACTATACATTTGATTTTACGAACACTGTCTTTCATTACTACGAAATTTGTAGCATTAGACCGCTATTTATTACCCATAAGGTAAGATCCTACCTGCATCTTCTTCAATTATACTGAAAAATAATTTAACACCAATTTAGACCTATCCTCTTTATTGATAATAAATTATTTAATATATGAATTCTAAACATCTTATGGTATGCTTAGCAGCATCACTATTGACTTTATCCTGCAAAAAAACGGATGAAGTAAAGCAAGAAGAATCCAAAACATTGCCGGTATTCACGGTAAACAAAAAGGATACATTAGTAACCCATAGTTATGTAACAGATATCCAAGCCAAAAAGAATATCGAAATTCGTTCACGAATGACAGGTTTAATCCAATCGATTAACGTGAACGAAGGACAATTCGTAAAAAAAGGGCAATTGTTGTTTAAAATTAACGATGCCGAATTACAGATGGAATTGTTAAAAGCCAATGCGACTCTAAAACAAGCAGATGCTGAAATCCACATTGCCGTAATTGAAGTAAAACAATTGCAAAGTCTACATGATAAGCAATTTGTTGCCACGAACGAATTGGATTTAGCCAAAGCAAAATTAGCTGCAGCCCGTGCAAAACACTCGTTTGTATCTGCTGAAAAACAAGCGGTTCAACAAAAGATTAATTTTACAAATATAAGAGCTCCTTTTGATGGTGTCATTGATATGATTCCTTTTAAAGAAGGAAGTTTAGTGACAGATGGAGATTTATTAACAACTTTATCTCAATTGGACGAAGTTTATGCTTATTTCTCTATTCCTGAAAATCGCTATTTTGAATTGTTAGCGCAGGATAAAATTGGCAAGCACCACAAAATTGAATTGGTGTTACCAAATGGATCAAAACATCAATACAAAGGTTCATTAAAAACAGCAGAAGGTGAAATTGATCCAACGACAGGTTCTATTCGATATAAAGTTGCTTTCGCCAATCCAGGAGGGTTAATTAAACACGGGACTTCAGGTAAATTAGAAATCTCTGAATACCAATCGAATTCGATTATCATTCCTCAAAAATCTACGTTCTCTATCCAAGACAAAACATATGTTTTTGTAGTAGATCAACAGCATAAAGTGAAGATGAAAAACATCGAAACATCACAAACCATTGGAGAATCATACATTGTAACCAACGGATTAAACAGTGGCGAAACGATTGTCTATGAAGGAACACAATCGGTTCGTGATGGAGAAACGATCAAAGTAAAAACAAAAAAATAACCTTAAATCAATAAAATTTTATCGCTATGGTAGAAATGTTTATTCGACGAAAGGTTCTTTCGTTGGTCATCTCCATCCTATTTGTTTTGGTTGGAGTATTGGCATTATTTAAAATGCCCATTACTCAATTTCCCGATATTGTACCTCCTTCGGTTACTGTAACGGCGAAATATACTGGTGCCAATGCTGAAGTTTCTGCTGATGCCGTTGCGCTACCTTTAGAACGTGCCATCAATGGTGTTCCAGGAATGACGTACATGTCGACTGTTACCTCAAATGATGGTTTAACTTTAATTCAGGTGTTCTTTGAAGTTGGTACGGATCCCGACTTAGCGGCCGTGAATGTACAAAACCGTGTAACCACCATCTTAGACGAATTACCAGAAGAGGTTATTCGTGCCGGAGTAACCACTGAAAAAGAGGTAAACTCAATGTTAATGTATTTGAATATTACAAGTACAGACGAAAGCCAAGACGAACAGTTTATCTACAACTTTACAGACATCAACGTTTTACAAGAGTTAAAACGTATTGATGGTGTAGGTCGTGCCGAAATTATGGGGCAAAAAGAATACTCGATGCGAGTTTGGTTAGATCCTCAAAAAATGAATTCGTATAACTTATCTGCAGATGAGGTCATACAAGCGATTCAAAAACAAAATATTTCTGCTGCACCTGGTAAAGTGGGTGAAACTTCTGGTAAAACATCAAGTCAATTGCAATATGTTATCAAATACACAGGTAAATTCTTTGATCCTAAACAGTACGAAAATATTCCGGTTAGAGCTGATCAAACAGGAACTATTTTAAAACTGAAAGATGTTGCGAAAGTTGAATTTGGTGCCATGAACTACGGTATGGTTTCGAAAACAAATGGAAGACCATCGGCATCCATTATGATGAAACAGCGTCCAGGTTCTAACGCTTCTGAAGTAATTGAAAACGTAAAAGCGAAAATGGAGGAATTACAAGGAACTTCTTTCCCTCCTGGTATGGAGTACAATTTAGCGTACGACGTTTCTCGATTCTTAGATGCATCGATAAGTGCGGTATTGAAAACATTAATAGAAGCTTTTATCTTAGTGGGTATTGTTGTATTTATCTTCTTACAAGATTGGCGATCAACATTAATTCCTGTATTAGCCGTACCTGTTGCATTAGTTGGAACGTTCGCTTTTATGGATATGTTAGACTTCTCGATTAACTTATTAACATTATTCGCTTTAGTTTTAGCCATTGGTATTGTGGTCGATAATGCTATCGTTGTAGTGGAAGCCGTCCATGTGAAAATGGAAGAAGGATTACAACCTTTAGAAGCGACAATCGAAGCAACAAAAGAAATCGCAGGTGCGGTTGTAGCCATTACGATTGTGATGTCTGCCGTATTTATTCCAGTCGCTTTCTTAGACGGACCTGTTGGAGTATTCTATCGACAATTCTCTCTAACATTAGCCATCAGTATTGTAATTTCAGGAATTAATGCCTTAACGCTAACGCCTGCATTATGTGCGATTATTTTAAAACCACACCATCACAACAAGAAGAAAAACATTTTAGATATTTTCTTTCAATTATTTAATAATACATTCGAAAAAGTAACGCGTGGATATACTTCTATCCTATCTCGTTTTGCCACAAAGACAACCGTAACGTTTGGAATCTTATTCTTATTTATCGGATTAACATTCGCTACGTCTAAAATTTTACCTGGAGGATTTATTCCAATGGAAGATCAAGGTATGGCTTATGTCAGTGTAACTACACCACAAGGTGCAACGGTTGAACGTACTGAAAAAGTATTGGACGAAGTCACTAAAATTGCACAAGGAATTGATGGAGTAGAAAACGTAACAACGTTAGCGGGTTATAGTATTGTGACTGAAATTGCCGGCTCATCGTATGGAATGGCCATGATCAACATGAAAGGTTGGGACGAACGTGATAAATCGGTTAATGATTTAATTGCTGAATTATCTGAGAAAACAAAAGGTATTGCAGATGCTCAAATCGAAGTCTTTGCTCCACCAACAGTTCCTGGATTTGGAAACACCAGTGGATATGAATTACGTATTTTAGACAAAACAGGTGGTTCAATTGAAAATACGGATAAAGTAACGAAAGCGTTTGTGGAAGCCTTAAATCAAGCACCAGAATTAAAAAATAACTTTACAAGTTTTGATGCTACTTTCCCTCAATATTTAATTCATATTGATTACGATTTAGCAACGAAAAAAGGTGTTTCAGTTGACAATGCAATGTCTACTTTACAAACAATGTTAGGATCTTACTATGCTACTAACTTTATTCGTTTTAGTCAAATGTATAAAGTAATGGTACAAGCAAGTCCAGAACATCGTGACACCCCTGAAAGCATTTTGAATTTATATGTGAAGAGTGAAAATGGAGAAATGGTTCCATTCTCTACTTTCATCAAAATTGAACGCGTTTACGGACCAGAAGTTTTAACGCGCTACAACATGTATATGTCTGCCATGATTAATGGTGAAGCTGCAGATGGATATAGTTCTGGAGATGCTATTGCTGCTGTAGAAAGAATTGCAGAAGAGAAATTACCACGTGGATTCACAATCGAATGGTCTGGTATGACACGTGAAGAAATCCTGTCTGGAAATCAAACGATTTATATTTTCGGAATTTGTTTATTATTCGTTTATTTATTATTAGCCGCTCAATACGAGAGCTTCTTATTGCCTTTACCAGTATTATTAAGTTTACCTACAGGTATTTTTGGATCATATATTTCGCTTGTTGCAGTAGGATTAGATAACAATATTTACGCGCAAGTCGCCTTAGTCATGCTGATTGGTTTATTGGCTAAAAATGCGATTCTTATTGTAGAGTTTGCCATCCAAAGTCATAAAGATGGACATGCTATTATTCCTGCAGCAATTGAAGGAGCAAAACAACGTTTACGTCCAATTTTAATGACATCTTTTGCTTTCGTCGCTGGATTAATTCCATTATGTGTAGCCTCTGGAGCCGGTGCAGTTGGTAACCAATCGATTGGTATAGCAGCAGCAGGTGGAATGTTAATCGGTACTATCTTCGGATTGGTCATTATTCCTGGATTATACATCTTCTTCGCTAAATTAGAAAACAGAAAAAATGAAAAATAAATTCATTCCAAATACAATTGCTTGTGGTGTTTTAGCGTTTGCTTTAGCAAGTTGTACTGTACCACAAGTCTCATCAATTAAAGATGCTCAACCACTTCCTTCTGTTATAAATGAAGAAAGTAAAACCAATGATTTTGATGCAGTTAATCTTAGAACCTATTTTAATGACCCTGCGCTAATTCATTTGTTTGATCAGGTTGTTGCGGCTAATCCTGATATTTTAATAGCGCAACAACGTGTAGAAATGGCGAATAGCTATTTACAACGTGCTAAGATGGAACTTTTACCTTCTTTAGAGATTGGTGCTATTGCTTCAGGTACACGATATGGTAAATATACCATAGACGGAGTTGGAAACTTTGATACCAATAAATCGACCAATATCAGTGAAGACCAAAAAGTTGGAACTGATGTAACACCAAATTATTGGTTAGGTGCAAGAAGCAGTTGGGAAATTGATGCTTGGGGTAAATTAAAAAATCAACGAGAAGCAGCACAAAAACGATTCCTAGCTTCTACTGAAGGCGTTAATTTATTAAAAGTTGAGTTATTCACTGATATCGCAAATCTTTACTATCAGCTTGTTGCATTAGATAAGCGTTTAGCGATTTATGAAAAAAATTACAAGTTACAACAACGTGCTTTTGAGATTATTAAAGCACAACGTGCTACTGGAAAGGCAACAGAATTAGCCGTTCAACAATTTAAAGCACAGGACAAAAATATCTTAGCTGAAATTGAGCACCTTAAAGTAGAAATTGTTTCTGTAGAACAAGCTATTCAAACGCTTACAGGAAATTACGGTGGTCAAGTGAAGCGTGGGACTAATTTGATGGAATCAAACAAAAAGATTTTATCAAAAGAGATTAATATTCAAAATGTCATTCACGCTCGTCCAGATGTAGCAGCTAATTATTTGGTTTTAGAAGCTTCTCATGCCGATGCTAAAGCTGCAAAAGCCGCATTTTATCCTAAAATAGGTTTCGATGCTCAATTAGGATTAAATTCATTTTCTGTTGAAACATTTTTTAAACCTAGTTCTTTAGCCGGACAATTGTTAGGAGGATTAATGGTTCCAATTTTTAATAAAGGTCAGTTAAAACACGAATTTAATATCGTTTCTAAAGAACAAGAGATTGCCTTTTTAAATTATCAAAAATCCGTGACCTCATCGTTTAATGAACTACAAGCCATTTTAAAACAGATCACTATTTTTGAGAAAGTGTTGAACCTAAAAGCCGAGGAAGTAGCTTATTTAGAGAATGCAGTTGAGGTTTCCAATGAATTGTATATCACGGGATATGCCAATTATATGGAATTAATTAATGCACAGAAAAATAAACTACAAGCGGAATTGGATTTATTGCAAATCAAAAATGAAAATACCCGTAATAATGTGTTATTGTTTAAAGCATTAGGCGGAAAATTGGATTAATCCATTATCAAATGAAAAGCCTGAGCAATCGCTCAGGCTTTTTTCTATTTAAATAATTCGATGATTTCGGAAGGGGTTACTTTCCCAAAATATGCTGTTAAATCAATTGTTTTAAAAAATGCATTTAATTCATTGATATCGTGATTCTTACCCACTAACATCTCTTCCAATTCTTCAATTGGTTTAGACGCAAAGAAATCACCAAAAATCTTCGCTTTTTCGATTTGTCCACCACGTTCTACATCCAAATGCACTTCAATAAATCCGGCTGGAATTTTCTTTGCATTTTTAAAATTATATTTTGGAGAAAATCCAAAATTCCAATCCCACGTCTTATACTTTTCTTCAATTAATTGTTCAACTCCTTTTTTATCTTCTTCCGTTAATTGATAAATCACAGCACCTTCATTCAGCTCTAGTATTTCTTCAATCAATAACTCTTTCAAATCATCGGTAATCATACCTTCTGGTAAATAAGGTGCTAAATTTGTAACACGCGCACGATTTGATTTGACTGCTTTATCCACGAACTTTAAAGGATTTACTTTCAAAGCATCTCCCAAAACCGACATTTCAGAATTAAACAAAATTGTTCCATGCTGAATCATTTTTCCGTTTCGTGCTAATTTTGCATTTCCACTGAATTTCTTTCCGTCCACTAACAAATCATTTCGCCCTTCTAATTTTGCAGGAACTTCTAGTTCATTTAGTAATCGTATCACAGGTTCAGTGAATTTTGAGAAGTCCATAAAATCATTACCCCCTAATAATGTATGAAATGAAAAATTAAGGTTTCCTAAATCATGATAGACTGCACCTCCCCCAGACATTCTTCGAACAACCTTAATATTCTGCTTTTCAACATAATCCAAATTGATTTCAGCTAAGGTATTCTGAAATTTCCCTACAATAATCGAAGGGGCGTTGACATACAACAAAAAGATATCTTGCGTCGGATATTTATATAATAGATATTCTTCTAAAGCGATATTAAAATACGCATCTTGAGAAGGAGAATCAATAATGTACATAACAATAATTTTTACAAAAGTAGGAAGGAATTTAGAAGGCGAAAAGAAAAAAACGGATAATTTGATGACTCAAATTATCCGTATAAACACTCAATTTACGACAGACTAAGAAGGGTTTTTACGCTCCTCTTCTAAATCCCAAACACGGTGTAATTTCATTACATCTACAAATAATTGTTGCCAATTATTGTTTTCTGCTGTAATTACACCTTTATCTTTTTTTACATTAGACATTTCCATTAATGCTATAGCTTCTTTTCCGAAACTTAAGGCTTTACAATGCATAAAAGCTTCTTCAATGAATTGAAAATATTCAGGCGTATCTTTTAATTTAGCAATTGAATCTCCATCGGGAGTATAGGCCGCATCATAACAAACGGATGGATCAGTTTTATAGGTATGCTGAATTTCTTCCGTTCCACCTTCTTTAAATTTTAATGGTCCTACTTTTCCAGAAATTAAAACCGCTTCAGCCCCTTCTTTCTCTAGAACTGCTTTTAGTTCATCCACACTTTTCTTCGAAACACCATCTTCCACCAAAAAGGCCACTTTTCGGGTTTCGATTGTCCCTTCATGAGGTTTGACCTTCATCGAAAGAGCTTCGGATTTTTCAATTTCTGATTTCTTCGGTTGAATTGGATAATTTGGATGATTTTGACGTGCAAATTTCAATGTTAATTCATCCAATTTTTTTGAAGGCTTTATGTTTAAATTTTCTCCAACTTTTGTTGCCAACTCTTCACTGACCTGATTCAAATTGGCTAACATTCGTTCTCTAATTTTTGGATCATTCACCTTACTTAATTCAAATGAAAAGGCATTGATGATATGTTGTTGTTCAGGTTTCGATTGTGAATTAAAAAATAGACGTGCCTGTGAGAAATGATCCGCAAATGAATCAGAACGTTGACGAACTTTAGAAGCATCAATTTTTTCTTCATGTGATTGAAAACCTTTTTCTCCTTTTAACATGGCATGATATGGACATCCACTGGCTTTACTATTCGGAAAATAACTCACATCACCCTTAGGAATATCCATACGAGCAAATCCGTCTTTTTGATTGTTATATTTCCCATTAATTGGTCGATTAATTGGCAATTCATGGAAGTTAGGCCCACCTAAACGATAATTTTGGGTATCCATGTAAGAGAATAAACGCCCTTGTAAAAGTGGATCATTCGAAATATCAATACCAGGAACTAATCGACCAGGATCAAATGCAGATTGTTCCGTTTCCGCGAAGAAATTTTCAGGATTACGGTTTAAGGTCATTGTTCCGATGATTTTTACAGGATAAAGTTCTTCTGGAACCAATTTCGTAGGATCAAGAATGTCAAAAGAATGCTTTAATTCATCTTCTTCAGGAATGATTTGTATTCCTAAATCCCACTGCGGAAAATTCCCTTTTTCAATAGCTTCCCATAAATCTTGACGATGGAAATCCGAATTAAAACCAGAAATTTTTTGAGCTTCATTCCAAGCCACCCCATGAACACCTAATTTCGGTTTCCAATGGAATTTAACAAATGTGGCTTTTCCTTCGGCATTTACCAGTTTAAATGTATGCACACCAAAACCTTCCATCATACGTAAAGAACGAGGAATCGCTCGATCGGACATCGCCCACATCACCATATGAGTTGCTTCAGGCATCAAAGAGATAAAATCCCAAAACGTATCATGAGCAGATGCCGCTTGTGGAATTTCGTTATGAGGTTCAGGTTTTACAGCATGCACTAAGTCTGGAAAGTTCATAGCATCCTGAATAAAGAATACCGGGATATTGTTACCTACTAAATCATAATTTCCTTCTTGAGTGTAAAATTTCACTGAAAAGCCACGAACGTCACGTGCTAAATCTGTTGAACCTTTGAAACCTGCAACAGTTGAAAAACGCACAAAAACAGGAGTTTTAGTCCCTTTTTTTAAGAATTGAGCAACGGTTAAATTGGAAATATCAGCGGTCGCTTCAAACACACCATGAGCGGCAGAACCACGGGCATGCACCACACGTTCGGGAATACGTTCACGGTCAAAATGCATCAATTTATCCAAATAGATATGATCTTGTAATAATGATGGACCACGATTTCCAGCTTTAAGCGTGTTATTATTGTCATGAATTGGAGAACCATCATTCGTTGTCATCATTTGATTTGAAGCATCTACAATATGTTCATCCAGTTGTTTAGTTTTAGGGTTTTCTTTCATTTGTTTAGGTTTCGTTAATGTTGTTTTATTATAATTCTGTTTAAAGTTTAAGTTAAATAAATTTAATTAATTACCAACTAAAAAGTTGATTTTTAACCACATAAAAAATCAACGATGCATATTCAATACAATCGTCAAACAAAAACTTAACCAAACCATTATTATCCACTCTAAAAAAAAAGGCACAAAAAAAGCCGGACACGTCCGGCTAATTTTTTGTTGTATTTGATGAAAAAGATCTTAATCTTCTTTGTTATTTGCTTCCATGGCTTCAATCACTTCTTGTGATACACCCGTGTTACTGTATCCACCATCGTGGAATAAGTTTTGTAATGTTACTTTAGCTGTTAAATCTGAGAACATGGCTACTATATAATTTGCACAATCTAAAGCCGTTGCATTCCCTAGTGGAGACATTTTATCGGCAAATCCCATAAATCCAGAGAATCCTTTTACTCCATTACCAGCTGTTGTAGGCGTTGGCGATTGAGAAATTGTGTTTACACGTACTCCTCTTTCTTTCCCCCAGAAATAACCAAAACTACGAGCGATAGACTCTAAATATGCTTTGTTATCTGCCATATCATTATAATCAGGGAATGTACGTTGAGCAGCGATATAAGTTAAGGCTAAGATTGATCCCCCTTCGTTCATTGCATCTTTATCCCAAGCTGTTTTCATTACGCGGTGAAAAGAAACAGATGAAATATCCCATCCTTTTGTTAACCAATCGTAATTTAAATCTGTATAGTGTTTACCTTTTCTTACGTTCACACTCATTCCGATTGAATGTAAAATAAAGTCGATTTTACCGAATTTAGCGATTGCAGCATCAAATAATTTTTCTAAATCTTCCATTGATGTTGCATCAGCACCAATTACTTCAGAACCTGTTTTTTCAGCTAAAGCATTTAATTCACCCATTCGTAATGCAACTGGTGCATTTGTTAAAATGAATTCTGCTCCTTCTTCGTGACATCTTTCAGCCGCTTTCCATGCGATTGAATTTTGATCTAATGCACCGAAAATGATTCCTTTTTTTCCTTTAAGTAATCCGTATGACATAGTATTTTTTTTTGCATTTCAAATGTAAGAGAAATATTCAAAGTAACCTTATCCTTTTGTAAGAGTCGTTATTCATGCATAATAAATTTCCCTCATTCTTTTCTATATCAAGAAGATAAATTTTATGAAAAGATTACATTTATTCAATCAAGACAAAAAAATAATTTAAAAATCTAATTAAAACTTTCGAATAATCCCTTATTTTTATTTCAAATAACCACAATATACTATGTATAAAATCTATCCTGAGAAAAGATACAACGAAACTTTAGCGCTATTAAAGCGTTTTGCACAACCAACCGATAAAATTTTGGATTTAGGCATCCGTAATCCATTTTCAGAAGTTATGGAAGAACATCATTTTCAAATTATGAATACTTCAGGAGAAGATTTAGACTATCATTTTCATCAATTAAAAAATATTGATGCTACCTTTGTCACCGCATTAGAGATATTAGAGCATTTAGTTAATCCCATGGAAGTTTTACGAAATTTGCCAGGTGATAAATTATTAGCTACCGTACCTATGCGTTTATGGTTTTCTTCCGCTTACAAAAGCAAAACTGATCCGAGGGACGTGCATTATCACGAATTTGAAGATTGGCAATTTGATATGTTATTGGAGAAAGCGGGTTGGAAAATTATTCATCGTCACAAATGGACTCATGGAAGCAACAAAATAGGCTTCAGACCATTATTAAGAAAGATTACACCAAGATATTATGCCGTTTACGCCGAACGAAACAACGAATACGAATTTAAATAAATATAGCATTGTAATTCCTGCTCATAATGAGGAAGAATTTATACGCATTACGTTAGATAGCCTTGTACAACAAACGCTTATTCCCCATGAAGTTATCATTGTAAATGATAATTCAACTGATGGAACGCCAGCCATTATTCAAGAATATGTAGAACGCTATCCTTGGATGAAACGATTGGATCGTATCTCAAAAGGTGAGCATCAACCGGGAAGTAAAGTCATCAATGCTTTTTTAGCGGGTTATGAAATTGCTCAAAAAGATTTTGATATTATAGTTAAACTTGATGCTGATTTAGATATTCCCTCTCATTATTTTGAAACAATCATCAACCATTTTCATCAAGATTCACGCATTGGTATGGTGGGTGGATTTGCCTATATTGAAAAAAATGGGCAATGGATATTGGAAAATCTTACCGATAAAGATCATATCCGTGGAGCATTTAAAGCTTATCGTAAAGAAACGTATGATCAAATTGAAGGATTACGTCCACACATGGGATGGGATACTGTAGATGAATTGCTTTGTCGTTTCTACGGTTGGAAAATTGTTACTGATGAATCTTTACACATCAAACATCTCAAACCTACAGGAGCGGTGTATTCGAAAAGTGCGCTTTATAAACAAGGGACAGCATATTATGCATTAGGGTATGGATTTTGGATTACATGTATAGCCGGTACTAAATTGGCTTTACGAAAAAAGAAATTATCTTATATTATCTATTATATCCAAGGATATTTACAAGCTTGGAAAAATGCTCAACCTAAAATGGTGAATAAGGAACAAGAACGATTTATTCGTCGCTTCCGTTGGGCCAAAATGAAACAAAAATTATTTTAAAGCCACATCCATATGAAACATCTACTTTCGATATTTTTACTGTTATGTTCTGTTTTGATTTTTGGACAAGCCAAAATCATTACAGGTTCCGTTATGATCGATAATGTAGATGATTTGCCGCGTAGTGGTATCCGAATTGATAATTTACGTTCGTATGCCAAAACGTTTACTAATGCAGAAGGAAATTATTCCATTCCAGTGATCGTAGGTGATACACTAGAATTTACGGCGGGCTATGTCGTACCCAGACGCATCGTGATTTCTGAAAATTTATATCAAAAAGCCGTTTTACAAGTTCATTTGGATGTTGAAACAGTCGAATTATCAGAAGCAGTGATCGGTAAATTGGATAAAGATTTTCAGAAAAACTTACGATATCGTCGTGACTTAAAAGGTGATATCTACAATTCCATTGGATTGGATCAACGATTACGTGATTTAGAACCAAAAAAAGATATTTCTAAATTTAAAGCCACAGATATTCTAAGTCCTGTTCGTCTGATTGGACATGTCAATGGGTATTATAAAAAACAACGTCGCATTCAACAATTTGAACGTAATCAAAATATTCTCAATGAAATTATAAATTTCTTTCCCGATGAATATTTTATCGATACTTTAAAACTTCCGGAATATAAAGTTCAAGAATTTTTGATGTATGCAGATAAAAAAATTGATCTAAAATCTCGTGTAATGAACCGACAATTCGAATTGATTGGTTTGGAATTAGAGCCTATTGCTGATATGTATTTGAAAGAATTAAATAAAGGGAATTCCAATTCATAAGCTCTAATGCTACGTGATTTGCCAAAAAAACGTTAACATTTATAAACTCTCTTGGCTTTAACTTATATTCGTATTGTAAAATCAATGACAATACGTCGAATGACTAACCAATTACATTCTATTTTATCACTACTTGTCCTATTTTTTGGTCTCATCACTTCTGAAACTTATGCACAGATTAAATGGGTACAAGGAAATATTATCATCGATCATACCGATGAAAAAGCAGAAGGTGTTTTTATCACCAATAAAAGGACCAATTACACCACGAAATCAAATTTCACAGGAGTCTTTTTTATTCAAGCCAAGGTAAACGATACCTTACAAATTCGTTCAGAATGGTATGAAAATAAGAACTTAATTTTAAGGCCTCATCTGTTTAATAAAGACGAAATTGTAATCCATTTAGGCATTCAAACCGTCAATTTAAGCGAAGCATTAATTTCAAAAAAACTTACAGGAATATTGGAAAAAGATGTTGTGTTGGGTAAAAAAGAAGATGATGTTACTCGTTTGTATCGATTACTCAATGTGAATCCTGATATTAATCCGATTAAAGATACTTCAGCTTTAAAAGCTGGATTGTTCAATGGTGATATCTCGTTGACACGTATGGATGTAGGACGAATTTATGATGCATTTTCTGGAGGATTACGCAAACGAAAAGCTGTGTTTGATTTCGAATCACAGAGTTATCAAATCAAACAAATTCGTGCTTATTTTGGGGATAAATATTTTAAATTAGAACTAAATATTCCATCGTTTAAAATAGATGAATTTATCATTACAGCTTTAACGAATACCAATAATATCCATCAATTAAAGGATCCGAACTATTTTTACTTACAGAACATCTTAAAAGATTATAGCACAAAATATATGGAAGATCTATTTAAAGATCGAATGACAAAAAAATACATTGAGGAAATTGATGAAAGTCAACTTTATATTGGAGTCCCGTTGGATTCTATTCCGAGTGATTAATAAATAAAAAAACGGACTTCAAATGAAGTCCGTTTTTTTTATCTATCTATTTATTCCTCTAAATCGTCTAAAACGTTTTTAAGAATTGTACAACCTTTAATAATATCTTCATCGGAAATATTAATTGGTGGTGTGATTCGCAAATTCTCGATGCTGTACATCAGAAAGAACAAAATCAAACCACGGTTCATACATTCTGCTTGAACGCGTAATGCATAATCGGCAGAGGAAAGCTCAGGTGCTAACATTAAGCCACGTCCATAAATCTTTTTAATCTTTGGGTGTTGTAGATGTTCACGAAATAATGCTTCCTTACGATCGATATCTTGCATTAAATTAGTTTCTTCCAATTCTTCCAACAACGCTAAAGCTGCTGCTGCGATTACTGGATTACCTCCAAACGTCGTAATATGTCCTAAATGTGGATTGGCTTTTAGCGTTTCCATCACTTCATTAGAGGCCATAAAAGCTCCTACTGGTAAACCACTTGCCATTCCTTTCCCCATGGCTAAAATATCTGGCGTAACCCCGTAGTGCTCAAATGCAAATAATTTTCCTGTACGACCAAAACCTGGTTGAATTTCATCAAAAATTAATTTAGCTCCTACTTCTTCGCAACGCGCTTTTAATTTTTTTAGGTAATCATTTTCTGGCACTCGAAATCCAGAAGCACCACGAATGGTTTCAACGATAACTCCCGCAGTTTTTGTCGTTATACGCTGTAGATCTTCTTCTTTATTAAATTCAATGAAGTAAACTTCTGGTAATAAAGGTCGAAATGCCGCTTTCTTACGTTCATCCCCTGAAACACTTAATGATCCATGCGTATTCCCATGGTAGGCATTACGGAATGAAATAATTTCTTGACGTCCAGTTGAACGTTTGGCTAATTTTAAAGAAGCTTCAATGGCTTCTGTACCTGAATTCACCAAGTAAACTTGATCTAAACCTTCAGGCGTCATTTCGACTAGTTTACGGCACAATTCCACCGGTTTTTCTTGTGCATATTCACCATAAACAGCGACATGCATGTATTTATTCACCTGATCGATAATTGCCTGATTGATTCTTGGATGGCTATGCCCCAAGGTATTGACAGAAACTCCTGCTACAAAATCTAAATACGCCTTTCCATCTTTACCATAGATGTATGATCCTTTGGCATAATCTACTTCAAATCCTGAGGCAAAATTAGTGGTTTGGGCTTGGTATTTAAAAAATCCTTCTTTTAATGTTTCCATTATTTTAATAATAAGAACAGTCCTACTCCAGCAGTAGCATACGCTGCTACCGTTAAAGCATCTGATCTACCTTTTGAAAATTGTCTTACTTTTAAATTTTGAATATCTTTTTCGTGAAATTTCAATTCTTTTTTGGGTTGACCCTTTACATGAGAAATTAATGTATCCCCTTGCCATTTCACAGCTTCTATGGTATGTGTTTTATCAAAAACATCGATTTGGTAATACCCTTTCTCTTTGATAATCGATTGAGGTTTTACAACAATTTCTTCCTCAGATTTCATCGCTTTGTTTTCTTCCGATGGACCCGATAAATTGGAATTTTTTGATTTTTCTTCGATGACTTTCGAGCGAACATCCACGCGAGATGGCATTGTTGATTCATCTGAATTGGGATTATTTTTGGCTTGTCTTACTGAAATTGCTCTATTTTTCGCATTATCCGATGATTCGACAGGTGCAGAATCCAATGAAGGATCATACGTTTTGTATGTATAGCAACTTGCAAAAAGCGTAGCTGTTAATAGTAGTAAGGTATATTTTCTCATGTTTAGTATAGTGCTAATAATCTCAAATATAGAAATTATTCAGATTGGGTAATAAAGATATCGCGCCATTGTTTTAAACGTTCAGCATAACGCCATTTAAAATCAGGCAAATATCTTAACTCCTCTGGAAATTTTGATTCGGGATAAGTTTTTCCTGAAGCTTTCACTCTGCATGCCACCAATTCCATTTCTCGTGTTACCACATCGGCTTCAATAATTCCACAATAAGTTATATCAATTCCGTAACGTTCATTAACTTTCGTTTTTGGATCTTCGTCATCCATATAACTTAACGCTACTGCATTTCCGACGACACGAAGGAAATCAATTTCATCATTGTAAAAGATTGCGGTCATGTCTTTCCCTTTAATTTGATTGAATTCGTTGTCTTTTAACGAATCAACTTTAGCGATTGCAAAAGCATTATCTAAAACGTTAATCGAATCAATTTTGTCCGTTTTAGGATTGGTATAAACTTTAATAAATCGACCAGAAATTTGATTTTCTCCTGAAAACATGATTGGATCACGGAAAAATTCCATTTCACCTTTGGTACGATTATACACCAACGAATCAGCTTTTCCATTTAAGTTTGATTTATAAAAACGAGCATTGCGATATGCTCGAACTAAGGTTGTAGAATCCTTATCTTTACGGCGCACGGCCATTAAGGTATCAGCGTGAATATACAACGAGTCTTTTTCAAAGGCTTTTACTGCATAAGCATTTTTGGTAACGTATGCAGAGTCTTTATCGCGAAATGCTTCTGCGAAGTCTCCTCGAATAAACATGCGTTGTTCAGGATCATCTAAGAAAACATCTTTTTCTGCTTTCCCATAGCCTGTTTTCTCGTTGAAATAAATATCTTTTGCAGTTAATTTTTTTCCTTTATAAAAAACTTCAGAATGATCTCTCAACCAAGCTTCCCCTTTCTTTTGATTAAAATCACCATTCTTCGTGATGATGTATTGCGAGGGATCTTTTCGAGAAGTAATTTTCGAGTAATCTCTAAATGTAGTTAATCCCGTTTTATCATTGGTCGTCATTTTTCGCGAATAGATCAAATAATCTTTCGATGTAATATAGACTTCTGAATTAAAGATTGCTCCGTTGTCTTTTACATTGTAAATAACATCTTTTCCTTCGACTATTGTACCATCGGCATCAATGGTTTTATAATTCCCTGGAACAGTTACTGTTTCAGTTAATTGATTATAAAATATTTCATTGGTATCGACGTTTGATTTGGGACTACGAACAACTACATTTCCTAAGGCATGAGCAATTTGTGTCGTACGATTATATTCCATAAAATCGGCATCCACAGAAGAAGTTTGATCCACAAATTTCACATTATCCCATGCTTTCGCGATTGTTGTATTCGCATCATATTCCATTTTTTTAGCCGTAATGGTTTTATCTTTGCTCACTAATCGAACATTAGACCATACCACAGCTTTATTTTGGTTTTGATAGAATACTGCACTATCACAATAAATCAAATCCCCGTTATATTCAAACAATACATTCCCATTAATTAGGGGATTTCCGTCATATTTACCACGTATCAATTGCGCTAAATCATTGGACTTTAAGTTTAATCTCGGTTTTTGAGGTTTGACTTGAGCCCACGACAAAACAGACCATAATAGAAGTAAAATTGAAATTCGATATTGCATCTACAATTTTATTTGTTTCGTTTACCGTAGAAATAAAGCGAATGATTTTCAATTTTAATATCAAAAATCTCTTCTATCGTTTGTTTGATGGATTGAATTCGAGGATCACAAAATTCTAATACTTCTCCACTATCCGTTAAGATGATATGATCGTGATTTTTATCAAAATATGATTTTTCATAATGTGCTTGTTGATCCCCAAACTGATGTTTACGAACCAATTTAGCATCCATTAATAATTCGATTGTATTATATAGAGTAGCACGAGACACACGATATTTCTTATTTTTCATTTTGATGTATAACATATCAATATCAAAATGATCATCTGTAAAATAAATTTCTTCAAGAATAGCATAACGCTCAGGTGTTTTACGATGTCCATTATCCTCTAAGAACTTAGTAAATACCTGCTTTACTGTTTCGTAATTACTTAATTTTACTGATTCTTCTGTCATAAAAAAAATTTGGGTAAATATAGGAATTAAAACGGAATTACGAGATAGGTATTTATCACGTTTTCTCAATGTTTCTTCTATCCAAGAATAATTAAAACTTATATCGGAAAACAAAAAAAGCTAATCAAATTTGATTAGCTTTTTCATTCTATTTATTAAGGTCTTTTCGTGTATACCCAACCAGATAATCCACTTTCCATATCTTTCATCGATCCATCCGATTGAAGTTGAAAATCATGTGTCGTATCCATTCCACCAATTGTTTTAATGATGAATTTGTAACGTGTTGATGTATTTACTTCTTCTACAACAGACATGGTGTTCATCCCACCTGCATTCGCTAAATTAATAAATGCATTATAGTCTTGCGATCCGTTCGAAATTTTTATGATAAAATTATCAGCTTTGAATTCATATGAATATTCATTTCCTTCATCAAATTCATCTCCCCATTTTCCTTGAATCCATGTTGGTGGGTTAAAATGCTTTTGGTCGCTAATTGAGAATTCTTCTGCGTCGTCAGAGCTACAAGATGTAACGCCTGTAAATGTTGCTGTAAGTGCTGCAGCAAACATTAATCTTAAAATTGTTTTTTTCATATTGAGTGTTATCGGCGCGAATATAAAAAAACATTCTATTAAAACAACAACATAAATGCAATAAATTAAAATGTTTATTAAATATTTATTTCATTATGAATATGAAGCTTTTAAGATTATGGTACTCGCTCAAATGCACTTACTACATTCGGCGCTCCTTCTACCGTAATATAGGTTTGGATCATATTATTGTTATCCACTTTTTTAAAATGGTAATGTACATTAGAACCCACTTCAGACATTAATTTAAATTCATAAATTGAATCAGAGATAACAATTTCTTCTACGGAAAGCGCTTGATTTGGAATATCTAAACTTTCAAGAATTAAAGCGTTATAACTTTTGATCATTGAATCATTTAATTTCTCTCTAAAGTCGTTACGAAGGAAATCATAAAAATAATCATATCGTGTCAAATCATCTTTCCATTTCCCTTGAATCCAAGTCGGTGGATTAAAGTAATGTTGTCCTACACTAGGGTTTTCAACCCCTACCTCATCGTATAATAAATCATCTGCGTAAGTTGAGCAAGAGCTAAAAGTACCTGCTAGTAGGAAAACAAAACTTAATTTGTAAAGTATATTTCTCATAATTAGTGTATTATCAAATACTAATTTAAACGGATTTTTCTAAATACCCTTACGTTTTAAAAAAAATGTGGTTCATTCGCTAATTCATCTTGAAACTACTAAATTTGCATACGATGGAAAATTATTTAGAATTATTAAATGAACCGCAACGTAAGGCGGTAGAAGCGACAGAAGGTCCAGTAATGGTTATTGCTGGTGCAGGTTCTGGTAAAACGCGTGTATTAACATACCGTATTGCACATTTACTAAATAAAGGGGTAGATTCTTTTAACATCTTATCCTTAACGTTTACCAATAAAGCCGCACGAGAAATGAAAGATCGTGTAGCAAGTGTGGTTGGAGCATCTGAAGCTAAAAATCTTTGGATGGGAACGTTTCACTCTGTATTCGCTCGTTTATTACGTGTGGAAGCTCCTTTATTAGGTTATCCATCAGATTTTACCATTTATGATCAACAAGATGCTGTTTCGGTGATGACCAAAATTATCAACGAGATGAATCTTGATAAAGACATCTATAAGCCCAAACAAGTATTAGGGCGTATCTCTCAATACAAAAACAATTTAATTACAGTACGGGCTTATCATAACAACCAAGCATTGATTGAAGCTGATTCAGAAGCGATGAAACCTCGTATGGGGGACATTTATCGTGCGTATGTGGATCGATGCTTTAAATCGGGTGCCATGGATTTTGATGATCTTTTGTTACGTACCAATGAGATTTTAACCCGTTTCCCTGAGGTTTTATCCAAATACCAAGATCGTTTCAAATATATTATGGTGGATGAGTATCAGGATACCAATCATTCACAATACCTAATCGTTAAAGCTTTGGCTTCTCGTTACGAAAACATTTGTGTGGTGGGTGATGATGCGCAATCCATTTATGCTTTCCGTGGAGCTAATATTCGTAATATCTTATCGTTTAAACAAGATTATCCCGACGCTCAATTATATCCATTAGAACAGAATTATCGTTCATCCAATACGATTGTACAAGCAGCTAATAATATCATTGCTCATAACCAAGATCAATTGGAAAAAAATGTATGGACGTCGAACGAAGAAGGTGAAAAAATTGCCGTATATCGTGCATTATCTGATGCCGATGAAGCACGTTACATAGCCTCACAAATTTGGGAACGCCAAATCAGTGAGCATTTACAAGCGAAAGATTTTGCCATTTTATATCGCACCAATGCACAATCACGTGCGTTAGAAGAAGCTTTACGCAAACGTGGTATTAGTTACCGTGTGTTTGGAGGCACATCTTTCTACCAACGCAAAGAGATTAAAGACATGGTTGCTTACATGCGACTTTTGATTAATCAAAATGATGAAGAAGCTTTATTACGTGTCATTAATTATCCTGCCCGTGGAATCGGACAAACTACGTTATCTAAATTATTGGTCGCTGCCGATCAACAGAATTTAACCTTATTTTCATTGGTTGAAAATATTCAGATGTATGCCCCAAGTATTGGAATCAATGCCGGAACATCGAATAAGTTAAATGATTTTGCCTTACTGATAAAACGTTTCCAAGTGATGCTTAAAACACATGATGTGTATGAAGTAACAATGGAAATGGCAAAAGCTACCAACTTATTAAATACGTTAAAAGAAGATTCGACACCGGAAGGAATTTCAAGATTAGAAAATGTTCAAGAGTTATTGAACTCGATTCAAGGGTATGTAGAAGAGCAACAACAATTAGAAGATGGAGATGCTTCGTTAGGCGGTTTCTTAGAAAACATTGCCTTAGCAACAGATGCTGACAATGAAGACGAAGACGATAACAAAGTAAATTTAATGACAGTGCATTTGGCCAAAGGTCTTGAATTTCCTGTTGTATTTATCGCTGGTTTAGAAGAAAATCTTTTTCCTTCAATGATGGCCGTTAATACACGTGCCGAGTTAGAAGAAGAACGTCGTTTATTTTATGTAGCATTAACACGTGCAGAAAAAGTTGCTTATTTAACCTATTCTGTATCCCGTTTCCGTTGGGGAAAAATTATTGATTGTGAACCTTCACGTTTCTTGGAAGAAATTGAAGATACCTATTTGGATTGGAAAAATCTACATATTCCAAATCAACGCAATGCAAATAATAGTGGACTATCTGCTGATTTATTTGGAGATGATTTCTCTACTCCTGCTCGATTTAAGGATCAACCGCGTGAAAGAAGTTCAGCACGTTCAAATCCTAATGTGAGACGAACAGCAGCAGTTCCTCCAAAGGCTAATTTTAAACCTGTAGATCAAACTAAATCCTCAGCAGCTAATACAGCCAATCATTTAGGATTACAAATTGGTCAAAGTGTATTGCATGATCGTTTTGGTCGTGGTACTGTAAAAGATTTACAGGGTGATCCATCAGATATGAAAGCGATTATCCATTTTGATACGGCAGGAGAAAAGAAACTTCTTTTAAATTTTGCCAAATTAAAGATTATTTCATAAAAATAAACCATCATTTATATCTCAAGGCATACAAAATATTGTATGCTTTTTTTTCATTTGTTAAAAAAAAATCAAGTGAATTAGTGAAATTTAGATATTTTTTAATGATTTTAGCATCACAAATTACAAAACAAACACATGGACACGATTATTCAATCGATTAACAATTACGTCTGGTCTTCAGCATTAATAGGATTATGCGCTTTAACAGGTATCTATTTTTCTGTTCGACTGGGATTTCTTCAGTTTACAAATCTTAAGGAAATGGTAAGGTTACTCTTTTCTGGTCAAAAAACAGATAAAGGAATTACCCCTTTCCAAGCCTTCTCTTTAGCAATATCAGGTCGTGTAGGTACGGGAAATATTGTAGGAGTTGCTACGGCAATTGCAATGGGTGGACCTGGAGCAATTTTTTGGATGTGGTTTATTGCCTTAATCGGCTCAGCATCAGCATTTGTGGAAGCTACTTTAGGTCAAGTTTACAAACAAGAAATTAATGGTGAATACCGAGGAGGTCCAGCTTATTATATTGAAAAAGGGTTAGGAATAAAATGGTATGCCGTTTTATTTGCTATAGTGACCATCATCAGTACAGGTATTTTATTACCAGGTGTACAAAGTAACAGTATTGCATCTTCCATGAACAATGCTTTTCAAATATCAACGCAAGAATTCGGTGGAATCCCCGTGAACTATATGGGCATCATTTTAATTGCTTTATTAGCCATTATCATTTTTGGTGGAGTAAAACGTTTAGGAAAAGCATCTGAATTTATTGTTCCATTTATGGCAGGAGCGTATATTTTAATGGCTTTAGTAATTATTGGTATGAATATTTCCCAAATCCCATCGGTACTAAAATTAATTTTTTCATGTGCATTTAATATGGAATCCTTATACAGTGGTGTTTTTGGTATGGCAATCGCTTGGGGTATAAAACGTGGTATTTATTCGAATGAGGCAGGACAAGGTACGGCACCTCATGCAGCAGCAGCAGCTGAAGTTTCGCATCCCGCTCAACAAGGATTAGTTCAAGCTTTTTCAGTATATATTGATACATTATTTGTTTGTACAGCCACTGCTTTTATGATTTTATTTACGGGGCAATACAATGTACAAGATGAAGCAGGTCAGTTTGTCGTACAAAACGTTGCAGGTATTGATTATACTGGATTTACACAAGCAGCAGTCGCGCATCATTTTCCTGCATTTGGAAATGGATTCGTTGCTTTTGCTTTGTTTTTCTTTGCTTTTACAACCATCATGGCGTACTACTACTATGCAGAAACCAACATTACATACATTTTTAAAAATGGAAACACAAAAGTGGTGATTTGGATTCTACGCATTGGCTTTTTAATTGCCACTTATTTTGGTACTGTGAAATCAGCGGAAACAGCATGGGCCATTGGAGATATTGGTGTTGGATTAATGGCATGGGTAAATATTATCGCCATCATACTTTTAGGTGGAGTTGCCATTAAAGTATGGAAAGATTATGCCCATAAAAAGAAACAAGGCATTCTAAACCCTACATTCGACGCAGAAGAAGCAGGAATTAAAAATGCTGACTTCTGGACAAAGAAAAAATAAATCATTCAATCGAATCATAAAAAAAAGGGATTTCTTTGATACGAAATCCCTTTTTGTATGTCTTTTTTATTACAAAAATTTAATGTAATTAATTTTATTAATACTGTTATTCAATTGATTGACTTTAATAGCTTCATCCAATTGTTTAAGATAATCATCACTAATGGCATTTAACTTATTGATAACCTCTTGGTGAATTTGATCCGCTGTTTTATTGTTTTTGGCTTCAATAATAGCGTCAGCTTTAGCGTCATTCACCACTTTCGTTAGGTTACTCACATAACTTTTATTAAAACTAGTGTAAAAATCATAAGTATTTTTAAAACGATGAGCATAATCCTCTAAATCATCCAAATTATTATTGATGGATAAAATACTAGGTTCAGATTGTAATAATTTATCGTAGTTATTTTTATGTTTTGATTTTAGTGAACTAATGTATTGATTGACATATTCAGAAGTTAAATCATTCAGCAAATAATTCAAATAGGCATCAATCGATTCTGTTTTTTCGTTTCGCTCTCTGACTTGTAACCCAAATTGTTGACGAATTAACATCAAATCTTTAACCATATCCAATTGAATTTCTTCCAAGCTTTTGACATATTGTTCGTTATTGGTATTCAATTGTTGGTTTTGTACATTCATATCATTAAAGTACTTCAAATATTTGCTTAACTCTTTTTCGAATTTTTGAATACTTTCTAATTCACTCGACTTACTGTTCGTTGTTTCATTTGTATATAAAATATTCAAAACCGAACTTGTAATAGTCGAAGCTTGGGATGCAATCGGAACCAATTGCACCAATGGACTTGAAGTAATTGATTGAATAATCTGAGCAAATTTTGGTGTTTTTTTCTTATCGTTAAAATTATTTTTATAAGAACTAAGGATTTTTTCTTCAAAAGAAAACCCCAACGGATTATTCGATATTCCACTCAAAGAATTGGTATAACTAACGTAGGTAGCAGTTTTAGAAACAGTTTTCAACATTTGAATTTTATCATTCAATTGACGATAACTTTCCATTCCATAAGTTAGATTATTGGTAATCGTATTCCATTTTGTATTCGTTGTATAATTATTATTACTTTGTATGGAATTGATCAAATCTTCGTGCAATTTAATCGTCTGTTGCAACGACTCTTTATCATTTTTCAGTTGATTAATTTCATTACGATATTGTTCTAATAATTTCATCAATTGTGCATCAGTATTCAACGGTTGTGTTTCAAGATCTTGTGCTTGCACCGCATAGACACCGATCACCGATAATAATAAAAATACTTTTCTCATAGTAGGAATATTTTCTTCAACAAAAATAGACGTTCGAAAGCTATAATACCTATTAAAAATAAAAAAACGCGTCATTTGACGCGTTAGGATAGATTATAATGGATTTTATGATGCTTGTACAAATTCTAAATTAATGATCAGCTTGATTTTATCTGCTACCACTAATCCTCCAGCTTCTGTAGTTGAAGACCAAGATAAACCAAAATCTTTACGATTCAATTCTCCTTCAAATTCGAAACCTGCACGTTGATTTCCCCATGGATCGGTAATTACACCACCAAAATCTGCTGATAATGTAATGGGTTGACGAACACCTCTGATTTCAATTTCTCCTGTAATATTTCCATTTTGAATTCCAGAAGTGGATTCAAATTTTATTTGAGGAAATTGATCTGCAGCGAAAAAATCATCTGATTTTAAGTGTCCATCACGGTCACCATTTTTTGTATTAATCGATGAAACTTCAGCCGTAAAACTAAATTTCGCTTGTGAAAAGTCATCTGATTGACTTGTAAGTTGTGCATCAAATTGATCAAAACTTCCTGTAACGGTAGAAATTACCATGTGCTTCACTTTAAATTGCACTTCTGAATGCGAAGGGTCTAAATTCCAATTGGCCATTTTATATGTATTTAAGATTGATTTTTTAATTATTTTGATTTTGGAGTTGCAAATTCAAGGTTTGAAGTTAATGTCACCACCTCTCCTACAACTGCTTCTGGGAAAGAAGTACCCACTGCAAAATCACTTCTTTTAATTTTTCCTTTTACTGTAAACCCGTATGTTTTAACGCCTTGGTTATCTACACTTCCATTATATAGTAAATTTAAAACCACTGGTTTAGTTACACCATTTAATGTCAAGTCACCCGCTAATTTGAATTGATTACCTTTCACTTTAGATACTGATTTAGACGTAAATTCTAATTTTGAATTTTTAGCAGCATTAAAGAAATCGGGAGATTTTAAATGATTATCTCTAGCATCAATACCTGTATTTATTGAATTAACATCTGCTACTACATGAAATTTGGCATCTGATAAATCTTCTTTCGTGAAGGTTAAGTGAACATCAAAATTTTTAAATTCACCTTCAACATCTGAAATGGTCATGTGGGGAACTGAAAATCCTAATTTTGAGTGAGCTTTATCGTTAGTATATTTTTGTGCAAATGCAGAAACTGATGCTAAAGTGATTACTGCAGATAATAATAATTTTTTCATATGCTTCATTTTTTAATATTTTGATAAGACAAATGTATAAGGCTTTGGAACCTTATGAATTGATTTAGGATAAGAAAGAGATTTATTTTCAAATTAATTTCTAATGCATTCAATTACATCAACTAACATTCCAAAAAACGAGCAATCAACACAATAAAAAAAGCATCTCGATCAGGAGATGCTATTCAATTATTTTACAGGACTAAAATACCAATACGTCGAAGTTTTTTTATTTTCAACTTCTAATATCTCTGGTTGAGCTTGGGGTATTAAATGTAATTCGTCTGATTTTTTTAAATCGGTCATAACCTGACGTAAGGGATATCCTTTTTTACGGTCATGTGGAAAATAACCCTTTTCGATTAAAAAGGGCATCATATCTTTTGATTTGACACGCGCTAAATTGTTTTCTACTAAATAAGCCTGGATATCAGCACTCATTTGCTTTACAATTTCACGGTCGATTTGTTCGTATGTATTTTTTTTCATATTAATCTTACCAATTTCCATTCATATGCGTTAAGATCATAGGACCTTCAGAAGTTACAAGTACTGTGTGTTCATGTTGAGCAAAGACACCTGGTGCATTTCCAATCATAGTCCATCCATCCGCTTGCTCAATTGCTTCATATGAGTTTTCAGAAATAAAAGTTTCTAATGCAATGACAGAATTTTTGCGAAAACGGCGTTTATCATCTGGATCGCGGTAGTTCAATAAATCCAAAGGTTCTTCATGTAAAGAACGCCCTACGCCATGTCCTGTTAAATTTTCAATTACGGAATAACGGTGTTTTTTTGCTTCTTTTTCGATAATTCCACCGATATCAGCAATTTTAACCCCTGATTTTACGGCACCGATGGCCTTTTGTAATGCAGAAATTGAGGCATCTACAATTTTTTGATACCCATTAATATCTTCGCCTACGACGATTGAACCTCCATTATCAGCCCAAAAACCATTCAATTCTCCTGAGACATCGATATTAATAACATCGCCTTCTTTTAAAATTTTATCTGCTCTTGGAATTCCGTGACAAATTTCTTCGTTCACGCTTAAGCAAGTATAACCAGGGAATTTATATGTCTCATACGGAGCCGATTTACATCCAAATTTGGCCATAATTTGTGCTCCAAATTGGTCCAATTCTAATGTAGACATTCCTGGTTTTACATAATCTTTCATCTCTTTAAGAGTAACAGCTACGGCTTCACTAACCGCTTTCATACCGATTAACTCTTCTTCTGTTTCTATAATCATTGCTTAATAATTTGATTTCATTGGGAAATCGTCTGCAAATTTACAGCTATTTCAGCGTTTCATCATTGTCAATGAGCAATAAACTTTATTAATCGATAAATTGTTGGCGTTGTTTGGGCGTTGGAAATAAACAATTATTATGGATGAGTTTCTTTCGATTTTTAGAAATAACCATGTATACTGCATCTCGAATAAATCGTGGGATAATGTATAACAATACAATTAGTTTAAAGATTCCCCCTAATGAATTAACAATCTGAATAATGGCTGTCGATTTTTCGTAAAAATATTCGTTATCTTTTATAAAATAAATGGTATCAAAATCAGTAACATTTAAGCCTTTATTTTTTAAAAATGACTGTCCATATTCACCTTGTAATGAGGCAAATTTCAATGTATTTTGCTTGTCCATATTTAACAGCCATTGGACCCAAAAACTACAAAATCCACATTCGCCATCATATAAAACGACTTGATTATATCTCTCCATGATTAAGGTTTTAAAAGGTTAGTCGCAAAGTTATTCCATAAAAAATTATCCACTCCTATTAAACTTAAATTCGCAATCATGATGTTTCGTAACATACGAAAACGACTCTTTGATATCAAATTTGGGAATTCGTTTCGTCCATGAATAGAAAGACTGATAAAATTTTTGCATTGATAGATTATAAACGTATTGCTCGCCATTTCATTGTAAAAATGTTTGACTTCATTCAATTTAGGTGATTCTATAGGAATAAGTTGTAAACTAAAAAAACGTTCTTCATCGTGAATAAATTCAATCATTTCATTTACATGCACCCAATCCGACATCATGTTCCCAAATAAAGGAATAGGCTTTTGGCGTTTCATTTCTATCTTAATTAAATCACCAATTCTCACCTTGCGTTGAACAGGATTTTCATCAGCGTCTAAAATTTGAAAATTCAAATGGGTTATTGAAGCATAATGAAACCAATGATTGATGTCTTCTAAACGATTTTTAAAATTTTCATAATGCAATAACAAATCAGATTGTGGTGATTCAAATACAGCAATGGTATCTCTTGAAATCCCTCTTTTTTGTTCAGGCAATAAATCCAAAATGTAAACAGGTAACAGTTGATGATATTTTTTTGTTGAATAACTCATAGCGAAACATTTAGCATCAATTCTTCAATATCAAATATTTATCCATACATGAATTCAACCTTATTATTTCATATATTTGAATGTTAGCGGCAATTATATAACAAACTATGTGTTTAAACAAAAAACATTCATATTTGATTTATAATTATAACGAAAATATAATTCAATTATCAAACATAATTTTTGATTGGAATCTTACAAATTCTCTATCCAAAAGTGATCTTTATCGATTTGCAGAAAAAATACTTAATAGCTTAATTGAAGAACAAGAAGTGAGTAAAATACAGAAAATAATAGAAAGTGAATTATGTATGGATTATATTCTAGTGAATTTAACTCAGAAAAATTAGTTGTTGAAATTTTAAATTAGAGGAATCAATTGATGGAAGTAAAAATAGCAACAAGTATTGAAACTAAAACTTTTTATTCAATTATAGCTTTCTTGAAGAAAGAAAATTGGAAATTAAAAATTGAATATGATGACAAAATTTTTGACAAAGGAATTGATTTTGACTTTTATCAATTCGATAATAATAATGAAACAATTCAATTAGCTTGGAGTAATTGGTTTGAAGGAGAAATTAAAGCAAAGACTACTCATTTAAATCTAATTTCAACTCATTTTAATTTCCAGTTGATGTATGGTGAACCAGAATATTTATGTCATCCGAAAATTGAAGAAGAATTGAAAAAGCTTTTAAAATTCTATTAATATAGCTGTCGCTAACATTGTATTTTCGCAAAAAACGGGCTGAACCCTTCGACCCTTCGACATGCTATTAGATTTGTATTTAATAAATTCAGTTATTATTAATGAAGATAATTTCTGAACAACCAGAGGGAATAGGTGAACTAGTTCGACTCTTAAACGTAGTGGTTTATCCTGAGCATTAGTCCTATTCTCCTCTTTGGTTTTAAGTACCATTTAGAATGTTAAGCATAAAGGCTTATTAATAGCGTTAGTAATTAAACCAATTAGGTTGTGTCAGAATTGTTTTCCTAAATTCAAATTTATGAAAAAATTTATCATTGGTATCGATGTTTCTAAAGACACACTTGATTTCTGTATGTTGGAAAGAGACAGCCGTAGAAAACTCCAACAAGGTGTGATTGCGAACAAAGAAAGAGAAATTCTTACTTGGCTGAAAAATATTGACAAAGAGAATGTAGTTGTTGCCCTTGAACATACAGGACATTACGGAGCACTATTATCTTGGCTTTTAGAAGAGCATATGTTTACTTACTATTTGATCAACCCATTAGATCTTCAGAGGTCATTAGGACTACAGCGTGGAAAATCTGATGTAGTGGACGCCTATAGAATTGCTGATTATATCATAACAAGTCACCATAAACTATCACCTTTTAAATTGCCTTGTGAATCATTAAGAAAGTTAAAAGCACTTATGACAGCACGTGAACGATACGTAAAAATGTCAGTACAAATACAAAATAGCTTAAAAGCGGAAATGATACTAAATGAAAAAGTAGCATTGAAACAATTAATAAAGCTTGAGCAAAAACAATTAAAATCCATCAAAAACACGATACAAGATTTAGAAAAACAAATGATGGAAATAGTAAAATCAAGTCAGGATCTAAACACCACCTACACAAAAATATCCTCTGTTATAGGTGTTGGTGCCATTACGTCAATTAAATGCATTATAGAAACTGATAATTTTACCCGCTTTACCGATGCCCGCAAATTTAATTGTCATTGTGGCTTAGCTCCATTTCCTTATCAGTCAGACAGTAGTATCAAAGGTCGGACAAAAACACACTTTTTGAGGGATAAAACACTAAAATCCATTTTATTTAAAGCAGCAGGAAGTGCCATTCAGCACGATCCGCAACTAAAAAAAAATTACGAACAAAAACTAGAAAAAGGAAAGCATAAGCTTACTGCTTTAAATGCTGTTGCAAACAAAATTGTATTACGAATATTTGCCGTCGCGAAAAGAAATGAACCTTTTGTAAAATTAATTGATTGATTACTTGTTTTTATCTTAGAATGCTCAGGATAAAATCCAACTTTCATCCCATCTTTTTCTGCTCGCAAAATTGCTTTTCTAAAAACTTTCAATTAATTTAGTTTTAGCCAAGCAATTTGCTTGAACGGACGAACTTAAAATGAGTATTAACAAATAAAATAACAGTAAAATGAAAAAATTTCATCCATTTTTCACCATCGGAACAGTAGGAATGATTGTAACCGCCTGCCTTCATATGTTTTTAGCTTTAGGCTTATCATTGACCTCAATTCACTCTGTCTTTTTCACTCTTTATCCAGTATTCTTGACTTTCTTGATATTAGGAGTTGTTTTTACAGTTAAACATCAAAAGACTGTTGTATAAAGAAAAATGAATTGGGCTGGACAAAATTAGTTGGCACATATTTCATACTGACTATCAAGGAATATCTTTGCGGACAAAACAATTGAAGCACAGAATTGACATACTTAACTAAATTGATAGTATTCAAAAAAATACTGATAGAACTTCACAGATTGCGTACAAATTCTATGAAAAGCAAGGTTTTGAACTGTTTGAAATTAAAAACAACTGTTAGGCAGACGGATTTGATATGTATGATATGAAACACAAACAACACTAAAAAAAAAACTGACAAATGAAGCCCGAACCGCTAACAAGGTATTGCCAAAAGCGGGGCTGAACAGCTTCGATTGGACGTTTGTACAAGGTTCAACATTCGTTCTTCGATTGAACTTTAGTGCTAAAAATCCCCGCACTTCGCCAATACTTTTTCCGTTGTAGGCAATGCTAAAAACGAAACCGAATGAAACAATCAACGCTTTTACTTTTTTCGATATTTTTAATTTGTTGCCAACAAAAAGTAGAAACACACAATATCAGTAAGCCAAATATGAATATAGAAAAGTCCGACAGTATTTATGGAAAAAAGCTTATTGAGAGTGACTTCTTAAAATATGCTGACAATTCAAAAATTGATAGTTTAAAAGCACAACTCATAAGTAACTTTGACATTTACAATGACGATAATCTCAAAATAGCTCATATTGACGCAGAAGAACTTGCCGAATTTAGTTTTGACTTTTTTCTACCGCAATTAAATAAAATATTGGAAAAAAGAAACGTGAGTTTAACCGTACAATCGGCAAATGATTTTGAGAAAACTAATGACGTAATAATCAATGGAGTAAAATCAAACCTTTTCACAAAAAAAGAACTTGATAATCAAACATTTTGGGAAACTGCACCAAGAAACTTTTTTAGTAAAATAAATGAAATACTAAAAACACAAAATATAGACGAACAATTTTATTTGCTTTATGGTGGTAATGATTTACACACAATACTTTTAACAGATAAACAGTTTTCAATCATATCCGAATACTATAAAGACAACGAAAAAGAGAAACCATACAAACCATAATGCACTGCCTACAACAACAGTTTGGCAAAATAGCGAGATAAGGCTAAATTTAAAGTCTTTACTTTTTTTGTCGCAATCACTATTTTTATTTTTTAATTTGTTAAATTTAAAAAAATAAAAATGCGTTGCTCAGTTTTGGGAATATTTGAAGTTTATGCGATTTAGTTCGCCACTTCGCATTCTATGGATAAAAACAAACCTTTTTTATGTTTTTTTTCTATTTTTTTATGCTGCAAATTTTTGAATATTTACATAAGCAGATCCACGATTGATTACTGCAAATACTCTTCCTAATAGTTTGCATCGGATATTATTTAGAACCAACATTTTTGATTTCCCTTCTTCCAATTTCTTTTCGTAATAGAGCTTTAATTCTGGATCACATTTCTTTGCATTCATTGCACACATATTAAGCAATGATTTTAGTTTTTTATCGGCAAAATGACTTACTTTCGTTCGTCCTTTGATTGAACTTCCTGAGCTGTATTCAAACGGAGCTACGCCAGCATAACAACTTAATTGACGTGAATTTTTAAAGGTTGTAAATCCTTTGGTTACTAATATCAAATAGATTGATGTCATCGGACCTAAGCCAGGAATACTTTGTATGAGTTTATTTTGATGATGCAATTCATCATTCATTTTTACAATTTCTTGCATTCGTTTTTCTATCTTTTCAATGGCTTTCTTTAGGTGATTTATGGTCGATTTATTCACGCGCTCTATCTCAGAAAACACCTCTTTTGGTAAATATTCTATACCTTCTTTTGTACTGTCTAAAACCTTGATGGCCTTAAGTAATTTCTCACGTTCTGTAAATAATAAGCGAAGTTTTAAAAGATCTTTTTCTGGAATTTTACCTAATCTCAATTTGTAAAAATGTGTATGAGAATAAATGGCAATATCCTTCGAATCGGCTTTGTCTGATTTACCACGTACAAGTCCTTTACTTCGTTTGATTTCAATTGCTAGAATCATCCAATAATCCAACTCTTGATCCGATAAAAAACAACACAATGGCATAGAATACACACCGGTATCTTCAAAACTAAAAAGTACGTCTGATGTGTGAATTTCTCTCTTTTTTAAAAACTGTAAAAGCTCCTTTAATCCTTTTTTATCATTTGTTACGATAAAATGATGGGATTGATGAAGTTCATTTTCTTTGCAAATCGTTACATCTAATTTTAATTTAGATACATCAATACCAATAAAATACAAATACTTTTTCATACATTTGAAATTAAGATTTATAAAAGGAGTTGATTACTTTATAGCCTTTAGTAGACCTCGATGTCTCTCATTCTATTTGAAGCTGATCAACTTTTGTAAAAGGATTTGTAGAAGACTAATGCGAAGTATAGATCTCGAAATCTTGCCAAGCCGATAGGTCACTTCTACAATCCTTTTTTATAAGTAATTTAATAAAAAACAAAGTAAAGGCCAAGCTGCGGCACGTTGTACGCAAGCATAAAAACAGACCATATGGACAAATTATCATTTAACGACGAAATTGAATTTAACGAAAACCATGTTACATCAAAGGTTATTGTTGAAACTTCATTTTCAAAAGAAATACGAATTCTTATAAAGAGTGGACAGGTTATGAAAGAGCATAAGACGCCTTTCCCAATTATAATTCACATAATACAGGGAAATTTAAAATTAGGTGTGCAAAGCGAAATGTATGATATGAAAGATGGCGATATTATTGCATTGGATGGTAACATTCCTCACAATTTAATAGCAGTTGAAGATTCAATTGTACGCCTAACTCTATCAAAACATGATAAAGTAGAAAGAGTTAAAAGTGTTCTTGAAAACTAAATTGATTCGCAATGAGACAAATTGATAACAGAAGCGACATAAATATTTTAGTGAATAGTTTTTATTCAAAAGTAAGAGTAGACGAACTATTGGGGCCAATTTTTAATGCTCACATTTCAGATGATAAGTGGCCAGAGCACCTTGATAAATTGACTGATTTTTGGGAAACTAATTTGTTTGGAGTTGCAAAATTCAAAGGAAACCCAACGCAAAAGCATATGAATGTTGACAAAAATTTAAATTATAGCATTGAACAAAAGCATTTTGGGAGATGGTTGCAAATTTGGTTTGAGACTATTGACGAACTTTATGAAGGAGAATATGCCGACAAAGCTAAAAACTCTGCTCGAAAAATGTCGACAGGACAATATTTGGCTATTTGGCAACAACGACCAGAAAATAAAATAGAATACTAAAATGCCTGCGTACAACAGCAGTAACCGTTGCACAACTCAAAACTCAACAAAATAAAATCATATATGACCTCGTTTAAGCCTTTTTAAACGAGGTTTATTTTTGGAGTATATTCAAAATAATTAAAAATAAAGTGGTTTTAAAAAGCGGATTTTAAAGTCTAATTCACCTATTTTAAAAATAGCATACTTTACCTTTGGTAAGGCACAGATTTGGGCTAGTAATTTGGACTTTTTAGGCGTAAATTTCAGGTATTTCTTCAGATTATGGCATAGGGCGGCTAAGAGAACATGTTTGTTCGCTTATGCTTTTAAGAGATTATTTTCCCAAAGGAACTGACCTTTCGATTTACTCAGAAAAAGAACTTAAAAAAGTGCAAAGGGAACTTAATGAAAGACCTCGAAAAGTATTTGATGGATATTCGCCAGCACAAGTTTTTAATCGAATGATTATTCAACAAATCAAATAATAAAAATTTTTACTATTTTTATATAAACGTTGCATGAGCAACTTGAAACCGCCAGAGAACATTACGTCAATGAATGAAAAAGAGATCGAAAATTTAATTTATCAATATAATAATAAATCTGAAGAAAAATTTTCAGGCCTTTCTCCTTTTGAATTGCACGAAATTATTCATCATCCGTTTGGAATAAAAAGTCCTATTCAAATTCAAGATAATATTGACTCACAAACTCTCAATTTAATTCCATTCTTTAGAATTTGTGAAGAGTTTCTAAAAATTGTACAACGAGATAATTTTATAAAATTAACGCCTCTTGGAGCTTTACCTAAAAAAGTAATGGTTGAGTTGTACGATTATAAGTTTATCACAGAAAGTTTGATAGAATCTGGAGTTTCAAAACTTTCTAGGGAGCAAGATTCTATTGCAATTCAAAATGCGAGATATGTTTGTGAAATTGCAAAATTGGTAAAAAAGAGAGATGGAAAATTGACATTAACTAAAAATGGAGAAAAATCACTTGAAAATAGAGAATCGTTATTTAAGCTGATTCTATCTGTTTTTGCTTTTGATTTCAATTGGTCAGTAAATGATGGCTACCCTGATGAACCAATCGCGCAATATGGAAATTTATACACTATTTATTTATTATTAAAATACGGAAACGTATCTCGAGAAAATAAATTCTATACTGAAAAATATCTAATAGTTTTTGAAAAATTTCTTGATTTATTTGTTGATTTTGATTATTCCAATCCAGAAATACAATTTTCAAATTGCTATGAATTAAGAAGTTTATATCGATTTACAGATTGGTTTGGATTAACAATTACAAGTGACAAAAAATATGGTGAAAATAATACAACTAAAGCAACTGAATTATTAGGCAAAATCTTTAAATATTCTCCACAAAAAGGATAATTATTACTGCATGTAACATAGGTAACCGTTGCACAACTCAAAACTCAACAAAATAAAATCATATATGACCTCGTTTTAAGCCTTTTTAAACGAGGTTTATTTTGGGTTAAAATGCAAATGAGTTAAAAATAAAATGCTTTTAAAAACCCGATATTAAAGTCTAATTCACCTGTTTTAAAAATAGCATGCTGTACCTTTGGTAAGGCACAGATTTGGGCTAGTAATTTAGACTTTTTAGGTGTAAATTTCAGGTATTTCTTCAGGTTATAGCAAAGAGCGGCTAAGAGAACATGTTTGTTCGCTTGGGCTTTTAAGAGATTATTTTTCCAAAGGAACTGACCTGTCGATTTACTCTGAAAAAGAACTTAAAAAAGTGCAACGTGAACTTAATGAAAGACCTCGAAAAGTACTTGATGGATATTCGCCAGCACAAGTTTTTAATCGGATGATTATTCAACAAATCAAATAATCAAAATTTTTACTATTTTTACACAAACGTTGCATGAGCAACTTGAAACCGCCTATAAAAATATTGCGTTAAAATTGGAATCTATTAAAATTAATGAAGTTGTACTTGATGAAATTCAAGATTTACGAAGAATTGGAAAACTAACATTCTCAGAAACTTTTTCAGCATCAAATTCTGAAAATGATATGAATAATTATCTCAACGAAAATTTTTCTCTTGAGAAAATTACAACAGAATTTAATGATAAAAATTCACTATTCTATTTCGCAAAAGAAGGTGCAAATATTTTGGGCTATTTAAAATTAAATTTTGGAGATTCGCAAACAGAATTGAAAGACCAGAAAGCTCTTGAAATTGAGAGAATTTACGTTTTAAAAGAATTTCACGGGAAAAAAGTTGGACAACTTCTATTCGAAAAAGCGTTGAAAATAGCAGAAGAGAAAAAGCTTGATTATGTTTGGTTAGGAGTTTGGGAAGAAAATCTTAGAGCAATTAATTTTTATAAGAAAAATGGATTTGAAGAGTTTGATAAACATATTTTCAAACTTGGAAATGATGAACAGACTGATATTATGATGAAATTAAAACTGAATAAATAAGACTACTGCTAACATCATATTTGCGAAAAAACAGGATGAACCCTTTGACAAGCTCAAGATAAAATCCAACTTTCATCCCGTTATATTCCGCTCGCAAAATTGCTTTTTAAAAACTTAAAACTAAATTAGTTTTAGAGGCAGCGTAATTTGCTTGAACGGACGGAGTTCAACTAACATTGAAGTTCTCTCCCTTAGTTGGCTTCGCCGAAGCTAACGCTTTAGCAACGCGAAGCAGCACCGCAGGTAAATACTCGACTCGTTAACTGATATTTTATGCATAAAACTCTCATCTTATTGATTATTTTTTTTTCGATATTATTCAGCTGTAATAATAAAAATAACTCTATTGATGATAGTACTTTAGATGATAGTAATATCATCGAATATGAACATATTGAATACCGAAATGAAGATATTAATTATCTAAAAAATCCAGATAGAAATGATACAATGTGTATAAACGCTGTTGAAAAAGCTAAATCTGATTTCGAAACATATGAAGGTGTATTTACTCATTCAAAATGCTATGAATGCCCTAATCAGCCATTTTTAAATGAAATAAAAAAAATTATTTCAAAAAGAAAATTCAAACTTCATATTAATGAAGAAATTTGTGTAACATACCAGAATCAAACTGAAGGTTGTTATACCAGTTATGTTAAGTATCTTATGGAACAAAAATTTGGCAAAAATTATTATCAAGAAATTGTTGATCAAGCTGAACATAATTTCTTTAAAAATAACAGTGTTGCTGACTTTTACGATTTAAATTATAAAGATTCTCCTAAATTTATTAATCAAAATATTTCCTTATTAAATGATGGAGTTATGCCCATTATTCATACAAACTTAAATTTAGATTTTGAACCTAATAAAGTAATGTACATAACTTTGAAATTTATTATTGAAAAAGATGGAACAATTTCAAATATTGAGTTAGATGACTGGATTAATCAATATCCAAATAATGAAAAATATAAATTAAAATTATTTGATATTGCTAAAGAAGAATTAATTGAGAAATATAATAAATGGACTCCTGGTAAAATTTCAGGACAAAATGTAAGAACAATGAATTATCTAAGAGCATATTTTAAATAAAACCTCAGCTAACATCGTATTGGCGAAAAAACAGGATGAACCCTTTGACAAGCTCAAGATAAAATCCAACTTTCAGCCCATCTTTTTCCGCTCGCAAAATTGCTTTTTTAAAAACTTTAATCTAATTTAGTTTCAGCCAAGCAATTAGCTTGGACGTACGAATTTAATCTTCGTTCAAATTCCCTCCCGTTTTTCGCACCGCGAAGCAGCACCGCAGGTAAATACGCGACCCGAAATGCTACAAATGAGACACTTTCAATCGTTATTACTACTTCTTTTCTCGCTCTAATCTTTCACTTACGATTGTATCGTACCCACTTAAAAAAAATCATAAAAAACATACGACATCCTATTTACAGGAGAAGTAAATCGTGTCAATTCATCCTATACTCATATTTCTACAGCAGGAATATTTTTAGATACCATTAAAGTTGATACCTTTTATACGGGTAAACCTGCACCCTATTTAAACGAAATTACATTAACTGCGAAGAATATAATTCCTGTGATTGTAATCCTGAATTAAATAAAAGTTAATTGATTTTTGCTTCACTTCTTCAAAACGTATTTATTTCGACTACGATAGGTGAAGACAATCGCGAATTAGATGAAGTATCACCAAATGATTACAATAAATTACAACAATTTGAAATAAAAGAAGCGATTAAAGAAATGTTTACTATGGATTAGATTATTATGATCAAAAAATATATCAGTAAAATGATACAGCGAAAAAGTAGAGAATTTATCAAAATGAATTTTGGTTTTCCATTACAATACCTTCGATTGTAATGATGTACTGGGTAAAAAATAATATATAAAGCATAAAAAACTCCGTCTGATAGACGGAGTTTGTATTTTTAATCTGCATCGTAAATTAAAACGCGTTTTGCTAATTTATTCGGTCCATTTAAGAATGCGATATGTTCTGGATGTTTTTGATATGTTTCAAATTGTTCCATGGTTTCGAAAGCGGCAAATAACGAAAAAGAATAAGAGGCGTCGATAACATCTCTTTCGATATCAGCTGGTGTTCCGACATGAAAAAATGCTGAAGGCGCAATGGGTTTTAAATCCAATAAGGCTTGATGAAATGTTTTTATTTCTTCATCTGTTGCGTCATCTTTTAACCAAAATAATACATGGTGTGCTAACATTTTAATTTGTTTTTATGTTGAATAATTAGTAAGCAATTTGCATTTTCACTTTCTTATTTTTTACTTTTTGACCGTTCAGTTTCTTTAATAATTCAGGCACTTTTTTACGGTTAATCGCAACATAAGAAGTTGTGTCTTTCACTTCGATGATTCCAACATCATTTTTCTCTAATTCACCTTTCTTGAATAAAAATCCAACAATATCAACTTTGTTTACTTTATCCTTTTTTCCAGCAGAAATATAAATCGTTTGGTAAGGTGTACGTGCTGGAATAGGATATTCCCCAGAAATATCTTCCACTTCTAATTTCTTATCGATGAATGGAAAATTTTCCTCGTTGCTGATCACTAAATAAACCGTTCCTTTTGCTTTCATACGAGCTGTACGACCATTTCGATGAATAAATGCGTCTTCTTTCGGAGGCAATTGGTAATGAATAATTGTATCCACTTCTGGAATATCTAAACCACGAGCTGCTAAATCAGTTGTAATTAAAACACGAACGGAATCATTACGAAATTTTAGCAAAGCACGTTCACGCTCATCTTGCTCCATTCCTCCATGAAAACTTTCACGGGCAATTCCTTTTTCACGTAATAACTCGCTAATACGATCTACAGCATCACGGTGATTACAGAATATCAACATACGCTGCGTACCTAACTTACAAATCAATTTGAATAATGAATCCAATTTTTCTTCAGAAATGGTATTGATTTGTTTCATTTTTAAATTCGGTTTAACTTCTTTATTTTTTAAGAAGTTAATGACCTTATGATTATCTAAGCCTGTAAATTCAGGAATATCCTTCATTTCGGTAGCCGACGTTAAAATACGATGTTGAAGATTTTTCATCTCGTTGATAATCGATGACATATCCGTTTGAAAACCAAACTCCAAAGCTTTATCAAATTCATCTAACACCAATGTTTTTATTGTTGTGGGATCAAAATTTTCGTTGCGTAAGTGATAAGCAATACGTCCAGGTGTTCCAATTAAAACAGCAGGGGCTTCAAGTAAATTATTTTGTTCGATTTTAGTATTGTGTCCCCCATAACAACAAGTGACTTTAAAACCTGTTTTCATAGATTTGAACACTTCTTCAATCTGTAAAGCCAATTCTCGTGCTGGCACCATAATTAACGTTTGTACTCCTTTTACATTCGGATCTAAATCACGAACAACAGGAAATAAGAAACCTAATGTTTTACCTGAACCTGTTGGCGAAAGTAAAACAATATCTTGATTATCTCCTGAAAATTCAAAAGCATTACGTTGCATGGCATTCATATCTTCAATGCCTAAATTTTTATATATTTCTTGGAAATTCATTCTAATTATTGATTTAATAGTCAATCGATGGATTGAAAATAAGTCATGAATTTGGATTAATTCGACTATTTTGCAAAGGTAAGCATATTTCTCCTCAAAACGGGTAAAATAAAAAACCCACGAGATTCGTGGGTTTTCATATTATTTGAAGATATTTTCAATCTCTTGCTTGTATTTTTCAGCAATCACTTTACGTTTCATTTTTAATGTAGGTGTTAAATCACCTCCATCAATGGTAAATTCATGCGTAATGATTGCAGGTTTTTTAATCTGCTCCCAATTTCCAAAGAATTGATTGGCTTGACGAACTTCTTGATTAATTTTCTTTTGAATCTCTTTATGCTTCAAAAATTCTTCCTTCGATAAGGCTACAATATCTGGAGCAGCATCTTTCGCCCATTCTTTTAAATTTGCATAATTTGGAACAATCAATGCGGATGGGAATTTTTGTCCATCACCTACAACCATCGCTTGATCAATAAATTTAGATTCTACTAATTTGTTTTCTATTGGAGCAGGTACGACATATTTTCCACCAGAAATTTTAAACATTTCTTTTTTACGATCTATGATTTTCAAGAAATTTTTCTCTTCCCAAATTCCTATATCACCGGTATGTAACCAACCATCTTTCAACGTTTCAGCGGTAGCTTCAGGGTTTTTATAATATCCCATCATGACGTTTGGACCTTTGACTAAGATTTCTCCATCTTCCGCAATTTTGATTTCGACATCCAATGCAGGAGATCCTACTGTACCAATACGTAATCCAAGTTTATTCGGATTATTTACAGAGATCAATGGAGAAGCTTCTGTCATACCATATCCTTCAAAAAACGGTAATCCAGCAGCTAAGAATACACGTGCAATACGTCCTTGTAAAGAAGCTGAACCTGAAATAATACTTTCAAAATGTCCACCCAGGGCATCATAGAATTTGTTTAATACTAATTTACGTGCTACAGCTAATTTCACATTATAGGCTAAGCTTCGCTTTTTAGGATCTGGTTCATATTGTGCAGCAACTTCAACAGCCCAATCGAATATTTTCTTTTTATTGCCTTTTAATCCACTTCCCGTTTTTAAGATTTTTTCATAAACCTTTTCCATTAAACGTGGAACTGAAGTCATGATGTGTGGTTTGACTTCATTGATATTGTCACCAATTTTTTCTAAACCTTCCGCAAAATAAATGGTAATCCCAATATACATATAAGTATATAACGCCATACGCTCATAAGCATGACATGGAGGTAAAAATGTTAATCCACGTGCACCATGCGTTAATTTTGTCACTTCACGACCAGCCTTATAACTTGCCACTAAGTTATTATGTGATAACATCACGCCTTTCGGTTTACCCGTTGTTCCCGAAGTATAAATTAAAGTAGCTAAATCCGTAGAACGAATCGCACTGCTTAAATTATTTAAATGTTCTTCAGTGATGTCTTGTCCAATTTCGAATAACTCAGACCAATTTCTCGATTCTGGGAAATCATTAATTGCAAAAACATATTGTAAACTATAAATGGATTCAACCATTTTATTGATACGTGTATACAAACTTTTTGTACTTACGATACAAACTTGTATTTCCGCATCATTAAAAATAAACTGATATTCTGCATCCGTAATGTTTGGGTAGATTGCCACTACTACTCCTCCTATTTGTTGAATTGCAAAATCAACCACATTCCATTCATAACGACTTTCACACACAAGACCAACACGGTCTCCTGGTTTTACTCCTAAGGCTAATAATCCTTTAGAAACTTGTCGTATTTGCTGAATATACTCTTCTGTTTTTGTGAACTTCCATTCACCGTCAATTTTAGAAGCAAACATATCGTGATTTGGATACAATTCCGCCTGACGATATGCTAAGTCAAATATTCTTGTTGAGTTACTCATTTCGTTCGTTTATATTTTTTTTCCACTAAAAAGCTTACAAATTTCGCTTATTTATTTCTATTGAAGAATTATTGACTCCAAATCCTATAAAATATTTTAAATAAACCTAAAAAGTAATCCTAAAAGCTATTCTTTAGTTCAATAGATAAAAATGTTGTATACGCCTTTATTTAAAAATCGATTCAATCTCTTTTTTGTAATGTTCTGCAATTACTTTACGTTTCTTTTTTAACGTAGGAGTTAATTGACCATTTTCAATTGAAAATTCATGATCAATAATCATACATTTTTTTAACTGTTCCCAATTGCCAAAGAATTGGTTCGCTTGTCGTACTTCTGTATGGATTAATTTATGAACTTCTTTTGAAGCAAACATCTCATGTTTGGATAAACCCGCTAAATCAGGATGATTTGCAGTTACCCATTCTTTAACTTTAGAAAAATTAGGAACAATCAATGCCGAAGGAAATTTTTCTCCATCCCCCACAACCATTGCTTGCTCAATGTATTCCGATTCAGTTAACTTGTTTTCAATTGGTGCTGGAACAACATATTTCCCACCTGAAATTTTAAACATTTCCTTTTTACGGTCAATGATTTTCAAGAAATTACCTTCTCCTTCTACCCAAGTTCCTATATCCCCTGTATGTAACCAACCATCTTTAATCACTTCCGTAGTAGCTTCTGGATTTTTATAATAACCCAGCATTACATTTGGTCCTTTTACTAAAATTTCTCCATCTTCTGCAAGTTTCACTTGAACTCCTCGGATAGGTGATCCCACTGTACCGATACGAATTCCTTGTTTGTAAGGATTATTTACAGAAATTAATGGTGAAGTTTCCGTCATTCCATACCCTTCATAAAATGGTAATCCAGCTGCCATAAAGACACGAGCAATTTTATCTTGTAAAGAGGCACTTCCGGAAACAATATTTTTGAAATTTCCACCTAATGCATCGTAAAATTTATTCAATACTAATTTACGAGCCACGGCCAACTTCATATTATATACCACTGATCGTTTACTTGCATCAGGTTCATACTGAGAGGCAACTTCTATCGCCCAATCAAAAATTTTCTTTTTAGACCCCGTTAAATTGCTTCCGGTTTTGGTAATTTTCTCGTATACTTTTTCCATGATACGAGGTACTGCAGTCATAATATGCGGTTTAACTTCCGTGATATTATCACCTATTTTCTCTAATCCTTCCGCAAAATAAATTGAAATTCCTAAGTTTAAATAACAATAAATTACTATGCGTTCGTAGGCGTGACAAGGTGGCAAGAAGGTTAATCCACGCGAACCATGATCTAATACCAATAATTCATTCGATGCTTGAACATTCGACATCATATTGTTATGTGACAACATTACTCCTTTTGGTTTTCCCGAAGTACCTGAAGTATAGATTAACGTTAATAAATCATCTGAAGTGATTTTAGCACTACGTTCTGCAATTTCAAGATCGGAAACCTCTTGCCCAATTTCAATTAACTCCTTCCAATTTCTAGAATTTGGAAACTCATTAATGGCGAAAATATATTTTAAATCATAAATCGAATCCATGAGATTCGAGATTCTTTGGTATAAACTTTTATTGCTCACAATGCACACACTAATTTCGGCATCATGAAAAATAAATTGGTATTCTGCGTCTGTTATATTTGGATAAATCGCGACAACTACTGCACCGATTTGTTGAATTGCAAAGTCAATCACGTGCCACTCGTAGCGACTCTCACAAACTAAGCCTACTTTGTCTCCCGGTTTTACTCCTAAAGCGACAAGTCCCTTAGCGACGTCAATAGTTTGTTGAATAAATTCAGCTGGTTTCTTAAATTTCCATTCTCCATTTATTTTGGTAGCAAACATATGATGATCGGGAAAGGATTCCGCTTGATCATATGCTAAATCAAATATTCTTTTCGGATTACTCAACTGTTTTATTTTTTAATTTAAAAAGAGTGCAAATTTCGTTAATTTTTTATTAATAACCTTCTAATTTTGAATTTTTAACTTGACTTAAATGATTATCAAACAGTTAAACAAAAAAGTGGCTTGAATTTTCATATTCAAACCACTTTTAACCTCTAAATACTTATCTATATGTTAACGATAAATTTCTTGTATCAAATGTTCATATTTTTGAGTAATCACTTTACGCTTAAGCTTTAGTGTTGGTGTTAACTCGCCCCCTTCAATCGTGAATTCATTAGGAACGATTTTAAATTTCTTAATGGTTTCCCAATTCCCAAAATTTTTATTGAATCGATTGATTTCATCCCCTATTTTCTTTACTACCTCATCAGCCAGAAGAAATTCTTCTTTGGAAAGATTTAAAAGAGATGGTGCTTGATCTTTGGCCCAATCTTTTAAATTTTGATAAGATGGTACCACTAACGCTGCAGGAAATTTTTGGTTTTCCCCTACTACCATGAACTGTTCAATATAATCAGATTCGACCATTTTGGATTCAATCTGCGTAGGAACTATATATTTTCCTCCAGATGTTTTAAACATTTCCTTTTTACGATCAACGATTTTAAGGAATTTGCCATCGATAATTTGACCTATATCACCCGTATACAGCCAGCCATCTTTTATGACTTCTGCTGTTGCTTCCGGATTTTCATAATACCCTTTCATGACATTGTCACCTTTCACCATGATTTCACCATCTGGAGCCAATTTGAATTTCACTCCTGGGATTGCTGGTCCGACAGATCCAATTAAAACACCATCTTGGTAGGAATTCACAGAGATTAAGGGAGAAGCTTCTGTTAATCCATAGCCTTCATATACATTTACTTTTGCAGCAAAATACAAACGCATTAAGCGTTGATTCAGTGCGGCACTGCCTGAACAAACGGCACCTAAACGACCTCCTAGTCCTTGTTTCCATTTGGATAACACCAAACGATGCGCAAAAAAATACTTAATGTTATAAATTAACGATCGTTGTGATGGATTTGGATCATATTGCTCCCCAATTTGAACAGCCCAAAAAAACAACTGGCGTTTAAAACCTGTTAATTCATTTCCTTTGGCCATGATTTTTTCATATACCTTTTCTAACAATCGGGGAACAGCTGAAATCATATCGGGTTCAACTTCTTTGATATCCTCCCCTATCGTATCCATGGATTGTGCATAATACACTTGCATCCCTTTGTACATATACAAATATTGAATCATCCGTTCATAGGCATGACACGCAGGTAAAAACGTTAAAGATTTGTCATACGCTTTTGTGGGCGTTGGTCGATCGGCAGCAATTGAATTGCTTAGAATATTTTTATGGGTTAGCATTACCCCTTTCGGGTTCCCTGTTGTTCCGGATGTATATATTAATGTCGCCAAGTCGTCTTCATGCACCCCATTTTTTAAGGTATCAACTTCTTTTTGTTCAACATTTTTCCCCGCTTCTTTTAAAACAGAAATATTGGATAAACCTACTTTTTCATCAATCATAAATAAATGAGTGAGCGTGGGTAACTCTTTTTTTAAGTATTCGATGCGGTGATATAAGTTTTCATTACTTACAATACATAACTTAATCTCCGCATTGGAAAAAATATATTGATAATCGGCATCTGAAATGTTTGGATAAATGGCAACAACTACACCACCAACTTGCTGTATAGCAAAATCGATCACATTCCATTCTAACCGATTTTCTGAAATAAGCCCTACTTTATCACCCGGTTGTACACCGTACGCAATTAATCCTTTTGAAACTTCATTCACTAAATCAATAAATTCTTGTGAAGTTACAGCAACCCATTTCCCATTTACCTTTTTGTTCAGCATATTCAGATTGGGAAATAGTTCTAATTGACGATAGGGTAAATCAAACAATCGTTTTGGTTGATGCATAGTATTCTCTTTATGGTTTTGATAAAAACAAATATCTACTAAAATTTTAAATTTCCTATGCAAGAATAATAAATTTTTAAAATTTTAATCGATTTTATTCTAAATGCATAAAAATAAAGGGAGTTATGTTCAATATATGAATAAAATAATATACATAACATTTTATTTATATCAGTCATTAAAAAAAGCCTCATTAAAGAAGCTTTTGGATTTTATATTTGATACATTTGATCAATTTCAGATTGATATTTTTGTTGAATAATCTTTCGTTTCGGTTTGAGTGTAGGAGTTAATTCACCCGTTTCAATCGTAAATTCATCGGGTAACAGTACAAATTTCTTCACTTTCTCCCAATTGCCAAAATGTTGATTGGAATGATCAAGTTCTGACTGAATTTTTTCAATAATAGTTGGATGTTGAAGGAATTCATTTTTATCTAGCGTTGAAATTTCTAAACTAGAGCTCTTTGCCCAATCCAATAAATTCGTATAATTTGGAACAATTAATGCCGCTGGAAAATTTTTTCCTTCTCCCACTACTAGTGCTTGTTCAATGTATTGGGATTCAACCATTTTCTTTTCCAATTGTTGAGGTACAATATATTTTCCTCCTGATGTCTTGAACATTTCTTTTTTACGATCTATTATTTTTAGAAATTGCCCCTCAAAAACGCCGATATCTCCTGTATGTAACCAACCATCAATCAAGACTTCTTTCGTTGCGGTAGGATTTTTATAATATCCTTGCATGACATTATCCCCTTTGACTAAAATTTCACCATCGGAAGCCAATTTTACATCGATATGAATTAATGGTATACCCACAGTTCCTATTTTAAGTCCTCGTTTAATGCAATTAACTGAAACACATGGACCTGCTTCGGTCAACCCATATCCTTCCCAAATAGGAATTCCTGCAGCCAAATAAATTCGCAATAATCGTTCTTGTAAAGTGGCACTTCCAGATGCTATACCTTTGATTTCGCCTCCTAAAGCCGCTCTCCATTTCGAAAATATTAATTTTTGGGCTAATTTTAATTGTATTTTATAAGCAATTGAATATTGACCATCCGCTCCATCATATTGTTCACCAAGACCAATTGCCCAGAAAAAAAGTTTTCGTTTGAATCCCGTTAATTGTTCACCGGTTGCCATAATTTTATCAAAAACTTTTTCTAACACTCGAGGAACTGCTGAAAAGATGTGTGGTTTAACTTCTTTCATATTATCCCCTATCTTATCCATGGATTCGGCATAATATATCGTAAGTCCCATAAAAATATATACGTATTGAAAACAACGTTCATAGGCATGACATGCAGGCAGGAACGTTAATGCTCGATCATACGCTTGAACAGGAAATGAATATTCAGAACTGTAAACATCGGAAAGTAAATTTTTATGCGATAACATCACTCCTTTAGGTTGACCTGTAGTTCCAGACGTATAGATTAACGTGGCCAAATCATCGGTTGATACCTCCTCCATCAATTGATTTATTGTTTCATCCGCAATTGTAATTCCTTCACCAATCATTTCAAACCAATGGGGAATATTAGGATAGGAATCAAAGGTATAAACGCGTTCTACAGTAGGAATTTGATCTTTAATCCCTAATAACCGTTGATACAACGAATCATTACTAACGAAACATAATTTGATTTCGGCATCATTAAAAATAAATTTATAATCATCATCCGAAATATTGGGATAAACAGCCACAACGACTGCTCCTATTTGTTGAATCGCAAAATCAAGTAAATTCCATTCCAAACGATTTTCACTAATCATTGCAACTTTATCGTTTGAACGAACTCCTATGGCATATAAACCTTTTGAAATATTATTGACGCGATTAATAAAATCCTGAGTCGTAATCCCTTTCCATTGCCCTTCTTTTTTGGAAGAAAAAATTTCAATTGGTCGATAGGTCTCTAATTGATAACGGGGCAAATCAAATACGCGGGTTGGTCTATTCATGTTGTGATTTCAATAAAAATCAAATTTCGTGAATTATTGGAACGTATAAAAGCATTTGTATCGCGATTTATCTTAAAGAAAATTGTTTTTAATCAATATGAATAAAACCATCCAAAAACCAAAAATTAAAAGGAAAGTTACTTAAGGATTTATTCGTATATATATTCTCCATTTTCATTCGTTGTCAAAACTTCTGTCATATAGTGGAAAAATGGCAAGAGTAATTGATAGGCTTCGAGTACTTTTTGAGGGAAATCATCTCCCAAAACATCGTGATCATCAAACTTTTTGATCAAAAGATACTGCTTCATTCGTAATAACGTTATTCGTTCATGATCTTTCGGAAAACCTTTAGGAGCAGTTTTTAGCGCTTCCCCTTGGAGATGACCAAAAGAAGAAATTAACTTTTGATCATTTAAAATCGTTTCTAATTCATCTGACGCATCAATTGCTTTACGAATGCGTAGTAAATCATCCTTTTCGGGCCCCCAGAAACCACCTCCAATAAAACAATTCCCAGGTTCAAAATGAATATAAAAACCTCCTCTATGATGCGGTTGTTTACGACCAATAAATGTAGAAAAATGTGTTTTATATGGTGTTTTATCCAAAGAAAAACGAACATCACGGTAAATGCGGTATTTTTTTAAAGGATGAAATGCTTCTTGTTCTGACAAGATAGCATATACCAATTCGAAAATAGCATCAGCTTCTTTTTTAGCCATTTCATAAATGGATTTATTCGCTGAAAACCATTCTCTATTGTTATTTTGTTTTAGTTGGTGTAAAAATTCAAAAAAATTTGTCATGATCTATTTTTTAGATTTTAGAAGACTTTCATACTTACGAATATAGCGCTCTACAGTAAATTTAGTCGACAACTCTGCAATCAAATCATAGGGAATATCCTCAACTTTTTTGAAACGAATACAACTTTTGCCCATATCTAATTTCTTTTTAGAATGAATAGGAAATGAGGTTACAAACCAATCCAACACGTCTTGGTCCATATAGATTCCCATGTGATAAATGGCGATATGATTTTTCTGAGATGCAATTCCTATGAAAGGTAAGGGTTGTGAAGCATCACAATGATAGCCTTTTGGATATGTCGTGAATGGAACCACAAAACCTAAATGACCATAACTTATCTCTTCGGTAAAACCGATGGGTAAATTATTTTTAATGGTATTATATAGTTTCTTAAATCCTGCTTTACGTTCTTCTGGAATTTCATTAAAGTATTCTTGGGTATTATTTACAGAAATTTGCATTACTTTTTGTATTTATCATTTAATCCTTTTCCTTGTAAAATCATGGGTTTTATTTTTTCTAAACGTTTGACTTTTGTCTTTTCTTGCTTTGCATCGTCGATGAATTCCATGTAATCTTTGCGTCTCCCCGGAGTTAAAGCAAAAAATGCATGTTTTAAATCGAAATCCATGTCCAAGGCATCTTTTAAAATCCCTTGTGGTTCTTGAGGAGGAACTTTTACTTCGATAAATTCTTTTCCATCTTTAGCCATCTGAATAGCTTCCGTAATATATTGTTCAATCAATTTAACGTCCAAATCTTTTATGGATTGAAATCGCCATTGCCGTAATGCTTTTGTCTTTTCTTCATTAGCCGATATTAAAACTTTTGCTTTATCTTCCAAAAAAACGCCATTGTAAAACCATAAGGAATAATGGTTCTTGAACCCGTGAAAAGCTAAGACATTTTTACCATTGAAGGTATAAACATCTCCACCCCATTTAAAGGCTTTCACTAAATCTGTATTGGCAACAATTTCCTCTAATTTTTCTGTAATTTCAGCATATTGATCGTGGTATTTTTTCCAATCTTTTACTTTTTTATTTTTAAGGAGTTCTACTTTATGCTGAATTATTTTCTGTAGGGTATCAAAAGGTAACGCTTCATCCAATGGGATTTGTATAGTCCCTTTCGTTGTCTTATAATGTTTTAAATCCTCTATAAAACGATTAATCATATCTTCACCTGGATAAATCCCGACATGATTTTTTAACATTGCAAAATGAATCAAATGACCATTCAATTTATATGATGGCATTTTATAATTGATGGTAGGCTGAGCCTCAGGAACTATTATTTGAATAAAATCTGAAAGCGATTGAAGAATTCTACTTTTCTCTCCTTCAAATGTAGCAATATATTCCTCGATGGTTGAAAACGTATGGTTCATCAATTAAGCATTAAAATTTCCTAATCCAAACACAGCTCCAGCAGGATCTTCAACGATCACATAGAAATATGAGCCATCCTTTTTACGAGCTTCATGAATTAATTTGCCTCCTAATTCAAGCACTTTATTCAATGAATGGGCTACATCTTCTACCTGAATATACATGATCCATTGAGAAGGAATTGCGCGATTTCGCCCTCGTTTATGACAAATTCCGGCCACTCCTTCCTCATTACACCCCATACCGTAATCAACATAATCTTCCTCACCATCTTTCATTGGTACATGTTTCTCGTCCCAACCGACGACTTCTTTGTAGAAATTTTTGATTTCTTCAGCATTTTCAACGGTTAAATCAGACCAAAGAATTTTACCGAAATGATTTGGTTTTTTTCCATTATTTAAGGTCATTTTTAATGTCACAATTGAACTAACCACTAATAATCATATTTTGAAAATAAGTTGAGTTTGTTCTTCTAATTTAGAAAAAATAAGGTTCAAAACCATTATGGAAAGTCAAATCATCTCCATTTTTAAAATAAAAAAATCCAGCATGCAAGCTGGATTAAATTTTATCACTAAAATTAGAAAGTAACTTTTCCAATTTTACCTTTATTCCCTACTAATATAACCGATTTCTTATCTGGAGAGGCGATACAAGTATTATAACTGTCCTTGGTTAGATTCTTCCAATTATGACCTCCATCAGCTGAATAATCTACACCTGAATATCCGCAAACCACTACTCGATCTTTGCTTAATATGGTTACTCCAGACTTGTAGCCTTCTGGATATTTCCATGAATCGATAAATTGAAGTTGATTATTGGTATTGATTTTAAACTTATACAAATTATAGTTTGAATCATTTGGTTTAGTGTAATCTCCCCCAACCATATATCCTACATTATTGACGGCGTCATACGCCATTCCATTAATACCAGCCGTAGCACTTGCACTTTTATCCAATCCATACAATTGTCCACCTTTTGGTGTATAACGATAAACATTAGAAGCTACTCCACCACTTACAATGATAACTTGCTTATCATCCGCATAAAGATTACTCCCACTCGATGCAAAAAATGCTTCTTTTGGATTTTTTAGACGCAATCCTTGATTCATTAATGTTTTGGCAACTTCCCATTGGGTTGGATTGGCAAGAGAAGACGTTAGTACAAAAGGTTTACCTGATTCTATAGGATCACCTAAAGCATAAATTTTCTTCGATTTATGATCCACATATAAAGCATCTAAAAACACCCCTTTTTGTTTATTTTCATACACCTTGTTCCAAGTTGTACCACCATCTTTTGTTAATAACAAATATGCTGGAGCATCTATACTCATTGCCAAATAGTGATCCTTTGATAAAACCTCAATATCCCTAAAATCTCTGTTTTGAACGACTGTAGGATTGATCCATTGAAAGGTTTTACCTCCATCTGTGGTTTTCCCAATGGTATTTTTTGACCCAGAAACCACAAATGTATTAGCTGATTCAAAAGCTAGGCCCCTATAGCTTACATCATTTTTTTCCTCATTAATTACTTTATAAGTTTGTGCAAAAGATAAACTTGATAGTAAAATTAAAATTAATCTCATATGTGTTGTATTGTAACTCCAATTTATGATATTTTTACTGACGAGAAAAAACAATTATGAAATTTTAAACATTTATTCTTTGGTATAGCATTTGAATGAATGGTTAAATAAAACGAATCAATTATGAAAAGAATATTATCAATTTTTATGGTAGCCCTTATGGGGGTATTTATTACGGTAAGTTGTACGGATGATGATGGAGTATCCTATGTGGATAATGATACCATTTCAGATGTATATGATTTGAAAAATGTATCTTTTGATTATGATCAAGGGTATTACCTATTAAGAAATTTCACTCGTCCATTATATGATTCAGATGTAGTGTTAGTATACCGTCAAACGAATGCAGCAAACAGCCAACCAGTTTGGAAGTTGTTACCCAATACAATTTATTTCAACGATGGAAACGAATTGGATTATACCTTTGATTTTTCTAAAAATGATGTCCAAATCTATGTAGATGCAACATTTGATTTAGCGAATTCAGAATACATTAAAAATCAAACATTTCGTGTAGTTGTTGTTCCAGCGAATTACGGTAGAAGTGCAACTCCATTAGATTACAATGATTATAATGCTGTAATCAATTACTACAACATTAACGATAAAAATCCTTCTCAATTATAAAATAAAAAAACCGGGTAATTCCCGGTTTTTTTTATGTCTATTTAATTCGTTCCGCAATATAATCACTTTCATTTCCTACACGATCAACGGCCTTTAATGCGACTGCATTCAAATGGGCTCCATTTTTTTGTTTAGGAAGCGCTTTATAATTGGTTTTAGCGTCTAAAAATTGTGTTTCCCAATGATCATTGTATCGGCTATGTAAAATCCATTGTGATACATTGGAATCATTTTCTTTCCAATTGACAACTACTTCACTGGGTTGATTGGTTACTAACATTTTTGGTCGATTCAAACGAGCAGTTTTAATCCAATCCATTTTAGGAACCAATGCTTTCTCTTTGTACGGACCATTTTTAAGGGATTGAAGCATGGATGGATTTTTTGTTAATCCAGCAATACTCCAATGTATAACTCCGGGATGCTGATCTAAAATCTCATTTGAAACTTTCACTTGATTTAAAATTTCAGATGTACGATCAGTAGCTTTCACTTCTACAGTATTTAAACCAGGCCACAAATGACGATTATGAGTATTTTCAGATTTCCACCATTCCAATAATTTAGGAAAGGGTTGTCCTTTAGAAGCTATAGGCCAATACAATTGAGGAGAAAAATAATCCACCCATCCTTTATTCAACCATAATTTTGCATCAGCATATAATTCATCATACTGTGAAGACCCCGTAATACCTGCAGGATAACCTGGTTTCCATATTCCAAATGGACTGATACCAAATTTCACAAAAGGTTTTTCAGCCTTAATTTCGCGATAAATACGTTCAATAATCGTATTTACATTTTCTCTTCTCCAATCTGCACGAGACAATTTCCCGCCATTATTTTGGTATTTTGCCCATGTCGTATGATCAGGAAAATCCGCACCTCCATTATAGGAAGCATAAGGATAGAAATAATCATCAAAATGTACACCATCAATATCGTAACGTTTTACAATATCTTTCACCACATTTGATACATGATTTTGAGTGCGAGTATCTGCGGGATCAAACCAATACATTCCATTTTTTAATCGAACCACATGATCTGCAGCTTTCTTTACCATAGACTCACTGGTCACAGCTCCTCCACTCGAGTGATGAGCACGGTATGGATTTAACCAAACATGCAATTCTAAGCCACGTTTATGAGCTTCTTCAACCCAAAATTCTAATGGGTCATAATAAGGATATGGACTTTTTCCTGTCCCACCCGTTAAAAAATAAGACCAAGGTTCATAATTACTCTTGTATAAAGCATCACCTGAAGGACGCACTTGAAAAATAACAGCATTGAAATTATTTGCCTCTAATACATCCAATAATTTGATTGCTTCTTCTTTTTGTTGTTCTGTCGTTAAATTACGTTTTGATGGCCAATTGATATTGGCTACAGTCGCTACCCATGCGGCACGAAACTCTTGTTTAATTTCGGGTAAAGTCACTTTAAAAGCCTCCTCTACGGGTTGAGTTGATGCCTTTTGTGGAGTAACTGGAGTTTTTGGTAATGGAGCTGTTGGTTTCGTTACAGGTTTTTCTACTTTTTTGTACACTACTTTCTTTGAAGAAGTATTCGTAGAACATGCAGTGAACGAAAGGGATATCACTCCCATTGCTAAAAATAGATGTCTATAATTGAATTTCATATTGATTTTTCAGTTGTAAGGTGCTAAAATAATAAAATCTAGTTTATGGCTAGCAAATATTAACATGGGATTATGATCATTAAAAAAAGGTGGAGTAACCACCTTTTTCATGATTCATCTTGAAACATTTGTTCAAAATCAATTTTTTCCCTTCCTGGAATAATCAAATTTAATACGATTCCAACAAGGGATGCTAATGCCATTCCTTCTAAAGAAAACAAATCTCCAATATGGATGGCAGCTCCACCGATTCCAACGATTAAAATGACAGAAGAGATGATTAAATTACGTTTGATTTTAAAGTCCACTTGATTTTCTACCAACATACGTAGACCACTCGATGCTATAATTCCAAACAATAAAATGGAAACACCTCCCATTACAGGGCTTGGAATTGTACTTAATAAGGCTGAAATTTTACCACAAAATCCAAATAGTATAGCTAAAAGGGCTGCCCCGATAAATACATAAATACTAAATGCTCTCGTTATGGCTAATACCCCAATATTTTCACCATAAGTGGTATTTGGTGGTCCTCCTATTACGGAAGCAAGCATCGTAGCAATCCCATCACCCAACATCGATCGATGCAAACCTGGATTTTTAATTAAATCAGAATTTACAACTTTACTTAAAACCAATTGATGTCCTATATGTTCTGCAATAGGAACTATTGCTACTGGAACCATTAAGAAAATAACATACCAACTGATTGTCGGTGTATAATCAACAAAAGGCATCGTAAATGTGGGTACTTGAAACCATTGTGCATTCACCACTGCTTCTGTTTCAACAACTCCCATGATGATCGAAAAAACATAACCACCAATTATTCCAACCAAAATGGGAATAACACTTAAAAATCCTTTACTAAAAACAGCTGTGATAATCGTGATAATTAAAGTCACTATTCCAATCGTTACATAGGTCATATCATACACTCCTGATGGATTTGTCGTGACCATTCCGACAGCTGTATTCGCTAATCCCAAACCAATCACCATAATTACTGGTCCCACGACAATGGGAGGAAGTAAATTCATCAACCATTTTGTTCCTGCCTTTGAAATAATCAAAGCCATAAACGCATATATAATCCCAATTAAAAAACTGCCCACTAAAAAACTCCCCGTAGCAATATCACTTGTGGGGTCAGCTTCTAAAGCTTTTAATGCAATTATAGGGTTAATAAAAGCGAAAGATGAACCTAAATAAGAAGGAACTTTACCTTTAGTAATCATAATAAAGGCTAATGTTCCCAAACCACTTGATATAAGTGCTATAGAAGGATTCATCCCTGTTAATGCCGGAACTAATACAGTGGCTCCAAACATTGCAAATAAATGTTGTATACTTAATAAAAATCCTTGCCCTAACGTTGGTTTTTCGTTAATGGCAAGGATTACTTTCTTGTCTTTTTCCTGACTCATCGGATTATTTTCTGTAGATGTTTGCACAAAATTAATCAATCTTAGTTAATATAAAACGTGTAAATCAAATGAAATCATACATTGGAAAAGATGAAACAATATCAATCGTTTTAATCGAAACACTTTATTTATTTGAAGTATTACTTATAGCACCAAAGCTTTAAATTTTCATATCTCCATCCTTAATCCAATGGTAATGTTTCAAGAGGCAATAAAAACCATAGGAAAGAATAGCAGGTGCTATGAAATGGAGCCCAATAATTTTCAACATAAGTTCCGTTGGAGATTGATGAAGTTTCATGGCATTATATGTTCCTATTTGCCCAACTAATCCACAGGTCCCCATTCCAGATTCTAAAGCTGAATTTTCCATACCAAAAAAAATAATCGCAAAAGGTCCAATGATCGCTGAAGCAAGTGTAGGTGGTATCCATATTTTCCAATTTTTATAAATATTCGGCATCTGCAACATGCTTGTTCCCAACCCTTGTGCAAACACGCCTTTTATCCCATTATCTTTAAAACTAATGGTAGCAAATCCTATCATCTGAGCGCAACAACCTATGGTCGCTGCACCGGCAGCTAGACCATCCAATTCTAACATTAAACATAATGCTGCGGAGGATATCGGTAATGTAAGAACAATTCCTACAATAACAGCAATTAATACACCCATCAGTAGCGGATTAGTCGTAGTGGTCATCATAATTACCTCTCCGATCCATTTCATAATTTGTAAAACCGTTGGTCCAAAAATTTGAGCCATTCCAACACCTACAAATACCGTAACAATTGGAGTCAGAACAAGATCTAAACGGGTTTCTCCTGATATTAATTTTCCGAGTTCAACGGCTAAGATGGTCGCTAAAAACACCCCTAATGGACCACCTAATTGATAAGATGCTATTCCTACCACCGCACTAGAAAACATAACCAATTGTGGTGCCTTCAAACTATAAGCTATGGCTAAAGCTATGGCAGGTCCTGTGGCTTGATTCGCTACAGGCCAAATAACTTCATTTAAAAATGAAAGATTAAATTCTTCACCTAACGTTTTTAAAATTGTTCCGACAAGAAGCGTTGAAAATAAACCATAGGCCATCGCTCCCATGGCATCTACAAAATAGCGTTTAGGAGAAATTTCTACATTTTTCTTACGTAAAAAGGATTTCATGTGTGTAAAATAAGAATGACAAATATCCTAATTCTTCTATCAATTCTAAACTTTTTTTAATGCATTTATTATGAATACGATAACGCTAAAAATAAATGGCATTGATCTAATTTAAAATAAATTGGTAAATTGGTATTAAATATTAATCCATGAAGAATCTTGCAACTTTAACATTATCAATGCTTTTCATATTATCATGTTCCAATAATACGAAAACGACTGATACTTCTGATCCAACGACCAACGATAGTATTGCTAAAGAAACCGAAAAAGCCAATACAGAATATCAACCTGCATTTGAGGGTCAAACGCGAGCAAATTACATCAAAACAAAAAGTAGCTACGAAGTGCTAGTAGTCAATGAAAATCTAGGGCTACCTTGGGCGATTGTCAACTTACCTGATGGTAAATTGTTAATGACTGAGAAATCGGGTTATATGATGATTATTGATCTACAAAAGCCTTATGAATTAAAGAAAGTAACAGGGTTACCAAAAGTCAATCAATACAACCAAGGGGGATTATTAGATGTTATCTTAGATCCTAATTTCGCACAAAATCGTACCATTTATTGGACATTTTCCGAACCGGCCACTGATGGAAGTAAAAAGGATCAAACGTCGATTGCGAAAGGAATTTTATCTGCAGATGAAACAAAAGTTGAAAATGTAAAAATTATTTATCGAACTTTCCCTTCGCATGATAGTGGTTTACATTACGGAAGCCGCTTAGTGTTTGATAAGGATGGTTATTTATACGCTTCATTTGGGGAACGTTCGGATGAAGAAATGCGTAAATATGCACAAGATTTAAAAACTCCTTTAGGTAAAATTATTCGAATCACTACAGATGGAAAAGCTGCTCCAGGAAATCCATTTGCATCAAATAAAGAGGCATTACCAGAAATCTATAGTTTAGGTCACCGTAGTCCTCAAAGTTTAGCTTTCAATGATAAAGGAGAATTATGGGAAATTGAACATGGTCCTCGCGGTGGTGATGAATTAAACCTAATTCAACCAGGGAAAAATTACGGTTGGCCATTAATTACGTATGGAATTGAATATGCCGGTGGAAAAATTTCTGATGGCGCTACCAAACATGAAGGTTTAGAACAACCCAATTATTATTGGGATCCTGTAATTGCTCCAAGTGGAGCTGAATTTTATACAGGTTCTATCGACGAGTGGAAAGGAAATTTATTCGTTGGTGGAATGGTTAAACAAGCTTTAGTACGTCTAGTAATTGAAGGCAATAAAGTAGTTGGAGAAGAGCATTTGTTATTAGATCAGAAAGATCGTATTCGCGATATGGTTACTGGTACCGATGGACATTTATATGCTGTTGGTGATAATGGTAAATTGTACCGAATTGCTAAAAAATAAATGAATAAAAGAGGTTATTAAATAACCTCTTTTTTAACCTTTTTCCCTTAACTGCCATGAAAAAAATTGTTTTACCCCTTCTTTTGGTATTACCATTTGGTATGTCCACAGCGCAAGAGCATGACAGTATTCTTCTTTCAGAAACTGTGATTGAATCATTTCAACGTAAAACGCCTATTCTCCAGTCAACAACGTCCAGCCATCCGATCAGTGAACATCAGATGAAACTGAATCATCCTGAACGATTGGTAGAAAGCTTCAATACAGTCCCTGGTGTAAAAATGGAAGAACGATCACCAGGAAGTTATCGTCTTTCATTACGTGGAAGCACCATTCGCTCTCCTTTTGGTGTACGAAACGTGAAGCTATATTGGGATGATTTTATTTTAACCGATGCCACTGGTAATTCATACCTGAATTTAATCGAACCTCAATTCATTTCTTCCATAGATGTTTTCAAAGGTCCACAAGGTGGTGAATATGGAATTGAAACAGGTGGGGTTGCAGTATTGAAAACCTTTAAAAAAGAGGGCTTAAAAGCATCTACGGGGCTAGGAAGCTTCCATCAATGGCATGAAAATATCCAATGGAATAAAACCCTTGGAAAGCATCACGTCCAATTGGGACAATCATTATACCAATCCGATGGCTACCGTAAACAATCTGCTGTGAAACGAAAATCGATATTTTTGAATGATCAATGGAAATATTCCAAGACCAATGAATTTAATTTAAAATTGGTTTACACCGATTTAGATTACGAAACACCTGGAGGATTAACTTTGCAGCAAATGGAAAGTGACCGAAGACAAGCTCGGTTAGCGACTCCTACTCTTCCCAGTGCGGAAGAACAAAATTCCAGCATCAGAAATAAGACCTTTCTTGGAGGAATTAACCATAGTTGGAAAATCGATTCGAATTGGAAAAATTTTGCCTTGATTCAATCGTCTTATACCGACTTCAAAAATCCTTTCATTTCTAATTTCGAAGAACGCCAAGAAACCAATATACAAGGTCGTTTTTATTTAGATTATGAAAAACAATGGCGCGCATGGAAAATAAATACGCGATTTGGAACAGAAGTAGGAATAAATAAAACCAAATTTAGAAATTTTGATAACCTGAGTGGATACAGAGGTAATCCTCAGAAATTTGATGATTTAAAAACATTTCAATCCTTCTATTATTTCAATCAACAAATCGCATATGCGAATAAATGGTTTGTGGATGCATCCTTGAATTTAAATGCAATGAAATTGCAATGGGAATCGTTTTTCCCAGAATCAGAATTAGGAGAAAAAAATTTTAAAGCCCATTGGCTACCTCAACTTGGAACAACTTACAAGTTGAATTCCAATTGGAGTATTCGAGGCAAAATTGCGAAAGGGCTTTCGTCTCCAACAACAGAAGAAGTTCGTTCATCCAACCAAGAAATTCAACAACATTTAACTGCTGAATACGGTTGGAATAAAGAAATGGGCATTCGTTATGCGGTGAATCAATGGTTTTTTGAACTAACCGCATTTGATTATCATTTGAGAGAAGCTATAGTGAAACGCCAAGATGAAGCGGGAAACGATTATTTTGTTAATTCAGGTGGCACCAAACAACGAGGATTGGAATGGACTATTCAATCCAAAAAATTTCATTTTAATCATCCCATTTTCACGAAAGGATCATTCTTTTTTTCAGGACATTTGTATGATTTCAAATACGATCATTACCAATCAGGATCCAATGATTTTTCAAATCATCTGATCCCAGGAGTTTCTAAATTTTCCATTCAAAATAATATAACGATAGAGTTATGGGATCAATTCCATATTATTTGGAGTAATTACTTTAACTCTAAATTTTATTTGAATGATGCCAATTCGATCGAAGAAAAAGATTATCTAATTGGAAATTTTTATGTCGATTCAACATTTAAATTCAATGAATTAAACCTATCCATCTATGCTGGGATTCAAAATCTTTATAACGCGAAATATAGCGCAGGATATGATTTGAATGCTTTTGGAAATCGATTCTATAATCCGGCGGCTACAACAAATTTTTACATTGGAACTCGATTAACGCTATAAAAAAAACCTGCAAAAATGCAGGTTTTTTATTGGATATGAAGTAATACTTCTTACATATTTCTTCTATACTGTCCACCAACTTCAAACAAAGCTGATGTTATTTGACCTAAAGAGCAAACTTTCGTTGCTTCCATCAATACCTCAAAGATGTTTTTGTTGTTGATTGCAGCTTGTTGCGCTTCTTCCAACGCTTTTTCAACTGCAGCAGCATTTCCTTTGTTCAATTCTTCTTTCGTTTTGATTTGGAATAATTTTTCCTCTTCCGTTGCACGAATGACTTCCGCTGGAATTACAGTCTTAGAACCTGTTGAAGACAAGAACGTGTTCACCCCAATGATTGGGAATTGTCCGTTATGCTTCAATGTCTCGTAATACAATGATTCCTCTTGGATTTTAGAACGTTGGTACATCGTTTCCATCGCTCCTAAAACTCCTCCGCGCTCTGTGATTCGGTCGAATTCTGCCAATACCGCTTCTTCCACTAAGTCTGTCAATTCTTCAATAATGAATGATCCTTGAATTGGGTTTTCGTTTTTCGCTAAACCTAATTCTTTGTTGATGATCAACTGAATGGCCATCGCACGACGTACAGATTCTTCTGTTGGAGTTGTAATCGCTTCATCGTAAGCATTCGTGTGTAACGAGTTACAGTTGTCGTAAATCGCATACAATGCTTGTAAAGTTGTACGAATATCGTTGAAATCGATTTCTTGCGCGTGTAATGAACGACCAGATGTTTGAATGTGGTATTTCAACATTTGTGCACGTTCGTTTGCACCATATTTGTTTTTCAAAGCTTTCGCCCAAATACGACGAGCTACACGACCAATCACCGCATATTCTGGATCAATACCATTCGAGAAGAAGAACGATAAATTTGGTCCAAACGCGTTGATGTCCATTCCACGTGACAAGTAGTATTCCACATATGTAAATCCGTTGGCCAACGTAAATGCCAACTGCGTAATTGGATTTGCTCCTGCTTCTGCAATATGGTAACCGGAAATAGATACTGAATAGAAGTTACGCACATTTTGGTTAATGAAATATTCTTGAACGTCACCCATCAAACGCAATGCAAATTCTGTGGAGAAGATACATGTGTTTTGTGCTTGATCTTCTTTCAAGATATCTGCTTGAACCGTTCCACGAACTTGAGCCAATGTATTTTTCTTGATTTCTGCGTAAACGTCAGCAGGTAAAACTTGGTCACCTGTCACACCTAACAACATCAATCCTAATCCATCATTCCCTTCTGGTAATTCACCGTTGTAACGTGGACGTTCTACACCTTTCTCCTTGTAGATCGCTTCGATTTTAGCTTCAACTTCTGCCTCTAAACCGTGTTCTTTGATGTATTTCTCACAGTTTTGGTCAATCGCTGCATTCATGAAGAATCCTAACAGCATTGGTGCTGGACCGTTGATTGTCATCGATACAGATGTTGCAGGGTGCGATAAATCGAAACCTGAGTATAATTTCTTCGCATCGTCCAAACAACAGATGGATACACCAGCATTACCAATTTTACCGTAAATATCTGGACGGTGACCTGGGTCATTTCCGTATAACGTTACCGAGTCAAACGCTGTAGACAAACGTTTGGCAGGCATTCCTTTCGAAACATAGTGGAAACGACGGTTTGTTCTTTCAGGACCTCCTTCTCCGGCAAACATACGTGTTGGATCTTCTCCCTCACGCTTGAAAGGATATAAACCAGATGTGAATGGGAATTCTCCTGGAACATTTTCTTGCAATACCCAACGTAAAATGTCACCCCAAGCTTCATACTTCGGCAAGGCAACTTTCGGTATTTGCAAGTGAGACAATGATTCAGAATGCGTTTGAATCTTAATCTCTTTATCACGAACCATAAACGAGTACACTGGATTCTTGTACTTATTTACTTTTGCATCCCAAGTAGTGATCACCTCCCAGTTGTATGGATCTAAATTCATTTTCAATTTGTCGAATTCAGCTAATAATAATTTGGCTAAATCCGCACCTTCAGTACCAACGATTTCAATTCCGTGTGGCGTCAAGTTTGGCGCTTTTCCAGTAATCGTTTCAATCGTTTTATAGATACCGTATAATTTTTGAGCAACCTCTTTTTGCGACAATGCTTTCGCATCATAAGCACGATTGTTTTCTGCAATTTCAGAAAGGTAACGTGTACGAGCTGGTGGAATCACAAAAATCTTTTCAGACATTTCTTTCGTGATTTCGAATGTCGACTTTAAATCAGCACCTGTTTTTTCTACAACCTTATCCATGATTGCCTTATACAATTGGTTGGTTCCCGGATCATTGAATTGAGAAGCAATTGTACCAAATACCGGCATATCATCTGGATTAACATCCCATAAATTATGATTGCGTTGGTATTGTTTTTTCACATCACGTAAAGCATCCAACGCTCCTCGCTTATCGAATTTATTAATCGCAACAATGTCAGCGAAATCCAACATGTCAATTTTCTCTAACTGTGTTGCGGCACCAAACTCAGGTGTCATGATGTACAAAGAAGCATCTGAATGATCCAAGATCTCTGTATCCGACTGACCAATTCCAGAAGTTTCCAAGATGATTAAGTCATATTTCGCTGCTTTTAAAACTTGAATGGCTTCTTCCACATATTTCGACAAAGCTAAATTCGATTGACGTGTAGCCAATGAGCGCATATAAACACGAGGATTATTAATGGAATTCATACGAATACGATCACCCAATAAGGCTCCACCTGTTTTTTTCTTTGAAGGATCCACTGAAACTAACGCAATTTGCTTTTCAGGAAAATCAATTAAGAAACGACGAACCAATTCGTCCACCATGGAAGATTTACCCGCTCCTCCTGTTCCTGTGATCCCAAGAACGGGTGCCGATTGGTCTGCAACTTGATTAAAATCAAAAAGGTTTAGAAAATCCTCTTCACGGTTTTCTGCTAAGGAAATCAAACGTGAAATTGTTGTGATATCTTTATCCAATAAGGATTGATAAATATCTTTTCCTTCAGGCAAAGTCAAATCAGGTGTAGGGAAATCAGATTTTTGAACCATATCATTGATCATTCCTTGTAATCCCATTTCACGACCATCATCAGGAGAATAAATACGTGTGATTCCATAATCCATCAATTCCTTGATCTCAGTTGGCAGGATTACTCCTCCACCTCCACCAACGATACGGATATGCCCTGCTCCTTTTTCTTGAAGCAAGTCATACATGTATTTGAAATATTCATTATGTCCACCTTGGTAAGACGTCATGGCAATGGCGTTTGCGTCTTCTTGAATAGCTGTGTTTACCACATCTTCCACACTTTTGTCGTGTCCAAGGTGAATCACCTCACATCCAGTTGCTTGGATGATACGACGCATGATATTAATTGCTGCATCATGGCCGTCAAAAAGGGCCGCTGCAGTTACAATTCGAACTTTATTCTTTGGTTGATAAATTGCAGGCATTGCATGAGGATCAACCGTAGTTGAGTCTTGCGTTTTAGTATGATTTGACATTTTTTTGTTTGTTTTGATAAATACGAATATATAAAATTCAATTTAAATAAAAAGGATGATATTTAATTAATTAGTACATTTAAAATAAATTGTAAGCGCATAAAATTTTTCCTCTTTTTTAACCTATTTTAGGCAATATCATAAAAGAAACATTTTAGAAGATTCGAATTTTTAAACGTAATCCAATCCTTTGTTCATATCATTATCGGATAAAGGAAGATAAAAATGATTTTTAGCCCTATACAACCCATTAGATGCCATTCAATTCAACGTTTTGGCATTTTGAGGGTTTAACAGTGGGTTGTAAAACAATAAAACCCTTTGTAAGGGAAACATTTGAATTAGAAAGTATGCTTGTAACAATAGTTCAACTGAGGAAAAGAATCTTACGAAAAATTTTAAATCATTTGGAAGGTTATGCAAATCTTAAATTATACCTATTTGCCATAATCAAACCAGAACTATAATGAGAAGAAACTATAAATTGTATCAATCAAGCGGAAATAAATAACACTGAACCACCCACCTTATGAAAACGAAACAACTTGTATTTGCTTCAAGTAAAAAATTAAACGAATTTCAACTCTTTTCCATTTTTAATATCTTATTGGTAGTGTTATTTCTAATTGATATTTGTCAATTAAAACCCAATGAGCGAACGGAAAAAATAGCTTTTGTACATACACAATATGATCATCAACGAAGAGGTATCGTGAAAGCTTTTGATGTGATTTACACCGAAAATGATCAAAAGATACTGCTCGATCGTTTCCCGAAAGAAATTCTTAATTTACCTGAAGGAACACCTTTCACTTTACATCAGTCTAAAATCTTTCATAAAATACTCTTCGTATCCTTTCAAGACACAACAGAGCCAACTTCTATCAGTACAAAAGAATCTATCATTTGGTTACTGATTGGATGTATGTTTATTCAATTGTGCTCTATTTTTTTTCATCACCGATTCATCGATACAATCACAGCACTGAGCATATTTCCGATTTATTATTTTATTGTGTTTGTCGAAATTTCGAAATGGATTTTTCTGAACTTCTAAAATCCTTAACATCAAATTAGACCATCTATAAGATATTATTCCTATCTTAGTCGTTTAATATTTATATTTATGAATGAAATGGAAACTGATTTCTTTGAATTTGAATCAACGAATTTTAATGATTTGAATTTTGAGAATGAAACTGAAATTTTCAGTGTAGAGCAAATTATTGGTGACACGTTAGAAAATAACGAAATTTTTGAAGATTTAATCCATAATATTGCTAAAGGAATTCATGAGTCACTCTAAAATTCCTTCATAAATCTCTTTAGTCATAAGGAGATTTATGCCTAAATTAAAAGCTCTTCTAAAGTAGAAGAGCTTTTTTTATTACCATTGAATTGGTGTTTTATTTTTTGACTGTAAAAATGCATTGGTTTTGGAAAATGGTTTACTTCCCCAGAATCCACGATATACAGATAAAGGTGATGGATGAGCCGTTTCAATTACAAAATGTTTGGTACGATCAATGGATTTTCCTTTTTTCTGAGCATAGCTTCCCCATAAAATAAACACGATATTTTCTTTTTTTTCAGCCAATGCTTGAATAACCGCATCAGTAAAAGTTTCCCAACCTTTTTTCTGATGCGATCCTGCTTTTGATGCTTCAACGGTTAAAGTTGCATTCAACATCAAAACACCTTGGGACGCCCAACGGCTTAAATCGCCTGATGATGGAATAGAAACTCCTAAATCATCTTCTAACTCTTTATAGATATTTTGTAAGCTCGGTGGAAAACGAATCCCATCATTTACTGAAAAACTAAGGCCATTTGCTTGACCTGGTCCATGATAAGGGTCTTGTCCTAAGATCACCACTTTCACTTCATCAAAAGGCGTATGATCAAAAGCTGCAAATATTTTTGATGCAGGTGGATAAATGGTTTTTGTTTTATATTCGTTTTTAACAAAATGAACCAAAGATTCAAAATAAGGTTGCTCAAATTCTGATGCTAAAACCTTTTTCCAACTTTCTTCTATATTTACTTGCATAATGATCGATTATTAAATGGTAAAAATAAGCAATTATTAGGCCTTTATCCATTATATCGCATAAAAAAAGGAGCTTGTAAACAAACTCCTGAGATATATTAAAATTCGATTGAATTATTTTTTCTTGATATTCACCGCTCTAAAGCCTTTATCGGACATCTCTTTTTCAAACGTCACTTTATCGTTCACTTTAATCGGTTCTTTTAATTGCGAATTGTGGAAGAAAATATTCTCTTTTTCACCTTCTTCTTTGATAAACCCAAAACCTTTTTCGGTATTAAATGTCGCTATCACTCCTTCGAATGATGTATCCATATCGCGGTTACGACCACCTTTTTTCAAGTCTTCTTCGCGGTTTTGTAAATGTGGTGGTACATCTGTAAAGTTCCCATTAACATCGACATAAACAATCATATCCTCAAGCGATTTCCCTTTGTTATTATTGGTTTTACGCTCTTCCCTTTTGTTTAATTTTTCTTTTCTTTTTAAATCTTTCTTTTTATTCTTTTCTTTTTTAGATTGAGAATCTGCCATATTATTTATAAAATTTTAACCAAACGTGGTTGTATTGTGAATTTTGAATGAAGATCTGATATGATCATGACTAAATTTGAGGTAAAAAACATCGATGGTTAAGCAGTTTATAAACGATTTGAAAATCTATGAAGAGATAAAAAGTTTAACTGGGAAGTCAATCAGGTGGATTACAACAAAATGAATTTCATTCCTATTTGATGGCAAATTTACGTACAAATAATGAGTAAATCCATTTTTAAAGCATTTATTTAACATAATAGGCGAAAAACGTTAAAATTTACCCTATCCTTCATGGGTAGAATTAAATAAGACTCATCAGAAAATTGTATCTTTACCATCTTATTATAATTCTCACGATTAAGAACGTACGAAAGTATTAATGCAGATATCAAAACAAACCTTAAAGGATTTAGAGTTTAATGCTGTTCAAGAAGAAATAGCAGCATTTGCGTATACAGAAAAAGTAGAAGATTTCATTCGAACATTACACCCGTATGAAGACCAAACTGCTTTAATCCAAGATTTAAAAACAACCAACGAATATTTAACAAGTATTGAAAGTGGAAATCAATTCCCATTTTCTGAATACTTTATACTAGATGAATATTTAACACGATTAGAAATTGAAAATTATTATCTGCCTGCAGAGGAATTTTTCAAAATTAAATCGAATACCTTACAAGTGAAAGAAGTGCTAAAGCACATCACCGCTTTTGAGGAATATTACCCTGCTTTAACTGAAAAAGCTTCGGCCATTAAATATGAAAAAGAGATTGTCAAACTCATTGATACTGTTTTCAATAAATTTGGTGAAGTGAAAGATGATGCGAGTCCGGAACTGAAGATTATTCGTGACCGATTACGTCATTTGAATTCAAGAATTACGGAATTGTTCAACAAATCCATGGCTTATCACTCGGATTATTTGGATGATATACGCGAATCAGTTATTGGAAATCGTCGGGTATTAGCTGTTAAATCATTTCAACGAAAACGTGTTAAAGGACAATTTTTAGGAACTTCTAAAACAGGATCAATTACTTTCATTGAGCCTGAAAGTGTACAAGGTCCACGCCGTGAATTTGAAGAATTAAAGGAAGAAGAAAAACATGTGATTATTCGAATTCTTCTGGATTTAACGGCTAAAATTGCAATTTTTAAACCAAATCTAGAAGAATATCAGACTTTTTTAGAGTACATTGATTTTACGCAAGCTAAAGCAAAATATGCGCATGCCATCAATGGGGTATTACCACAAATTACAGGCGATTTAAAAATTAAATTGGTGGATGCTTATCATCCCCTTTTGTATTTAAATAATTTGCGAAATCAACAAAAAACAATTCCACAAAGTCTTACACTTGATAAAGATTGTCGCATCATCATCATCTCTGGTCCAAATGCTGGAGGAAAATCCATTACCTTAAAGACAATTGGTTTATTGCAACTTATGGTTCAGTCGGGGGTTTTAGTACCCGTACATGAATCCAGTGAATTTGGATTTTTTACACAGATTTTTACCGATATCGGTGACAATCAATCCATCGAAAATCATTTATCGACCTATAGTTATCGATTAAAACAAATGTCTTATTTCTTAAGACAAGCCGATGAACACTCTTTATTGCTAGTCGATGAATTTGGGACAGGATCTGATCCCGAATTAGGAGGAGCTTTAGCTGAAGTATTTTTTGAAGAATTTTACGAACGTAACTCGTTTGGGGTTTTCACAACGCACTATACCAACATTAAATTAAGTGCGGAAAGTTTACCACAAGCAATAAATGCTTGTATGCTGTTCGATAAAAAATCATTAGAGCCCTTATATCGTTTAGAAATTGGACAAGCTGGAAGTTCATTTACTTTTGAAGTTGCGGAGAAAAATAAAATTCCATTTCGATTAATCAATCGCGCAAAGAAAAAAGTGGAAAGTGATAAAGTCAATTTGGATAAAACCATTCTAAAACTTCAGCAAGAGAAATTTGAAATTCAAAAAACAAAAGATCAAGTCGAAGAACTTAAAGAAACCAACTTGATCAACAATGAAGAGTTGGAATTGACCAAAGAGAAAATTCAGCAGAAATTATATGATTTCCAGCAATTGTACGACCGTGAACAAAAAACGATGATGCTGGGAAAACGGATTGTAGATATGTCGGATGCTTATCTTAAGTCTAAGAACAAAAAACAATTAATTGCTAATTTCTTAAAAATGGTAGAAATGGAAAATGCCAAGAAAACCAAAGAAGTACAGCAATATAAGAAGATTGAAAAGATCATTGAAAAAGAAGTGCAACGTGAATTAAAACAAAATGCTACTGAAATTTCAAAACAAAAAGATGTGCTTGAACAAAAAGAAAAAGCAGAAACCAAAAAGAAAATTGAAGCTCTAAAAGTGGGTGATCGTGTAAAAATCCATGGTTCATCATCTGTGGGAACCATTGATAAAATCAAAAAAGATACGGTTTTTGTAAATTATGGCTTATTTACAACACAAATAAATGTTAACGAGGTATATAAAATATAGTATAATTGTATCTATAGTATTCTTGCAATCTTGTGATTTCATTTTATCACAAGAGGATGATCACATTAAAACCTATTTATGCTATCCTTGGGTTGATATCATACAATTCGGTAAACTAAACAGTGATTGTAAGTATTCGATAAAATATAAAAATCCTCATACTTCTATGGAAGGACATTTTGTATTAACTTTTAAAAACAATAAACGAAATTATAATCTTAATTCGGAAGAAATAAAAATCACACCAGGACAAAATGAGGTTGTTCTAACGATTTCCAATTGTAATTTCGATGATCAATTAATAGATGTTTGTTTCGCAACCTATCAATAAAAAAAGGCTTTACGTAATGTAAAGCCTTTTTTAGTCGTGGTTAATCTTACCGTAACCTTTATAGAAAGATGATGCAAAAAGCATCACAATAAATAATATTGGAATTAAGCACACTACGAGTAATAGTAAAAACATCTTCATACTTCAAATAATTTTTTCCTTGTACAGCAAATTTGATGATATATTAATAATGAAAGCCATAATTTAAATTATTTAACACTTTTTTATTTATTTTTTAAACATTAAGCATATTTTAATTCAAAATTTTAACAACTTAAACAAATAAAATACCAATTTCGCCTCTTTCATTGCTAATTTCACATTAACTAATTATTAAATAGTAAAACAACAATAAATTATTAGAAAACATATCAAATTAATTTATTAGCTTTGTTGCCCTTTAAAAATTTTAAAAACTAAACAATTCACTCTTTAATAATTATGAGAAAATTTTACTCTCTTTTGTTTGCTATGATGGCTATCGTAGCAACAGCTCAACAAGCCTACTATAATGGCATAAACTTTAATTTACGCGGGATAGCATTAAAGCAAGAATTAGCTCAATTAATTACCGCAACTCATACAAAAACGTTAAGCTATTCGAATGTATGGAATGCTTTAAAAGTAACGGATCTTGACCCTACAAATTCAAGCCGTGTGGTATTAATCTATGGGTATAATCCTAATTCTTCTGGTGATGATGCGTATTACAATAGTGTAAATAACAATGGTGGAAACAATGGACAATGGAATCGTGAGCATACATTTGCCAAATCTTTAGGAAATCCAAATTTAGGTCAAGCAGGTCCAGGAGCTGATGCACACCACTTACGTGCTTCAGATGTAAAACGAAATTCAAATCGTGGAAATCTAAAATTCGCCGATGGATCTGGAACTTCACGTAATGTTGGAAATGGATGGTATCCTGGAGACGAATGGAAAGGAGATGTTGCACGTATGATGATGTACATGTATTTACGTTATGGAGACCAATGTATACCTACACGTGTTGGAATCGGTAGTACAGCCAATACACCAGATGATATGATTGATTTATTTTTACGTTGGAACGCAGAAGATCCAGTTTCTCAACTTGAAATTCAACGTAACGAATATTTAGGTGATAGATCTAATGGTTATGCACAAGGAAATCGTAATCCATTCATCGATAATCCTTATTTAGCTACATTAATATGGGGAGGTCCGGCAGCTCAAGATTTATGGAATTTATCAAACGTAGATTATACTGTAAAGTCAAACGAAATTAAAGTAGCAACACAAGGTTCTTCAATTTTAGTTCAGTCTGCAAATGCTTTAATTCAAACAGTTTCAATCTATTCTTCTAACGGACAATTAAATAAGGTTTTTAATAACGCCAGCAATCAACGAAACATCGAAATTAAAAACAATCCTAAAGGAGTTTATATCTTAAAAATTGAAGGAGATAAAATCGATGAAACGAAAAAAGTTGTGATAAAATAACCATGAAAAAATCAATCGGCTTACTACTACTTTTTGCATTTGGTCCAGCACTACATGCACAAGCTCCAGATGGTTATTATGACAATGCAACAGGTTCGGGATACACTTTAAAAACACAATTGCATTCAATCATTAAAACCAATCATACCGACAGAGGATATGATCGCTTAAAAGTTTTATACAAAGATAATTCTCCCATCAACGGGTTTCGTGATAAATATTACGAAAACGATGATACTGTTTTGGATATCTATTCTGAAAATCCAGACGGACGTGATCCATACAATTATAATCCCAATAGTTCTTTAGGTGCAGGTCAAGAAGGTGGAGGTTTTAATCGAGAACACTTAGTACCCCAATCTTTCTTTGATGAATACCGTACGAGTCCTATGAAAGCAGATGCATTTCATGTATGGCCTACAGATGGGAAAGTAAACGGATGGAGAAGTAATTTTGCGTTCGGAAACGTAACCAATCGCAATGCAGCAAGTCCATGCAACAGTGGAGCAACCAATATGCCTTGCAAATCATTAAATGGGACAACAAAAGGGAAATACATCTATGATAATTCCATTACTGTTGTTGAACCAATCGATGAATTTAAAGGTGATATTGCGCGAGCAATTCTTTATTTCGCTACTCGATACGAAGATTTATTAGGCGATTTTTATCGTACAACTCGAAGCAATTCAAAAGTAATGTTTGATGGTTCACGAAATCAAGCCATTTCAAATGAGTTTTTAAGTCAATTGATCACTTGGCATATTCAAGATCCTGTTTCTCAACGTGAATTGGATATTAATGATTTAGTTTATCAATATCAAGGCAATAGAAATCCTTACATCGATCATCCTGAATTTGTTGAACAAATTTGGGGAAGTCACTTAATCGCCAACGATTTTGATTATCAAACACGAACGGATATTGATGTTTTTACGACAAACTATCAATCGGCAGTGATAGCATTAAAGAATCAATCGAAATCCATAGATCAAGTATTCGTTTACACCATGAATGGTCAAATGGTACAAAAAAATTCGTATGCTAAAGGACAATCAAAAATTGAAATAAAATTGCCGAGCAAAGGAATTTTCATCCTAAAAGTGGTGGGCAAAGGACTTGAAATTAACCGAAAAATTGTCATTAAATAAAATTTACAATAGAAATAAAGCTTTAAACCGAAGAACGATGTTCTTCGGTTTTTTTTATATAACATTGATTAATTTGAACCAACTTATCTATCCTAAAAAGTTGATAATCGTACAGAAGCATTAACTATTGGATATGTAAATTCAAATAAAAAAGCCACTCCTAAGAGTGGCTTTAAAAATATATAAACTTGTCTTTTTGCGTAGTATAGTCCGAAAACGAATTATGAATTGGCTTTCGCGTGATCTGCTAAAAATTGAGCTAAACCAGAATCAGTTAAAGGGTGTTTTAATAATCCTAAAATCGCCGCTAATGGTCCTGTCATAACGTCTGCTCCTATTTTAGCACAATTCACAATGTGCATTGTATGACGCACTGAAGCCGCTAAAATTTGTGTTTCAAATAAATAGTTATCATACACTTCACGAATTTCTTCAATTAAGTTTAAACCATCCATTGAAATATCATCTAAACGACCTAAAAAAGGTGATACATAAGTAGCTCCTGCCTTCGCTGCTAATAACGCTTGTCCTACAGAGAAAACTAATGTTACATTCGTACGAATTCCTTTGTTTGAAAAATATTTACAAGCTTTGATTCCATCTTTAGTCATTGGAATTTTTACAACAATTTGAGGATGTAAAGCGGCTAAAGCTTCACCTTCTTTTACCATTCCTTCAAAGTCTGTTGCAATCACCTCAGCAGAAACATCTCCATCAACTAATTCACAAATCGTTTTGTAATGGTTCAATACATTTTCAGTACCTGCAATTCCTTCTTTTGCCATTAATGATGGATTGGTTGTTACACCATCTAATACTCCTAAATCTTGAGCTTCTTTAATATCAGCTAAATTTGCTGTATCGATAAAAAATTTCATTGTTTGTTGTGTTACGTTTTTGCAAAATTAAGGATTAATCGGTTAAATCTCGCTTAAATCGAGAAAGAAAAATAATGATTAATGCTATACTGCTGTGTATCCACCATCTACAAGATAATAACCTCCTGTCATAAAAGAAGCTTTATCAGAACTCAGAAAAAGCACTAATTCTGCAACTTCCTCAGGCTCACCTAGTCGACCCATAGGATGTTTTGTGATTAAAAAATTCAATTGTTCTTGTGTCAAATTATGATCCAATAAAGGTGTCTTGATATAGCCTGGTCCGACGGCATTGCATCGAATATTCTTTGGTCCATATTCTGCACCAATATTTTTCGTTAGCCCAACGATTCCATGTTTTGATGAGGTATATGCAGAACTCATCGGTGCAGCAACTGTACCGTGAATCGATGCCATATTAATTATCGAACCACCTCCATTGGATTCCATGGCTTCCAATTGATACTTACACCCATAGAAAACCCCGTTAAAATTGATATCAATCACCTTCTTCCAAGCTTCTAAAGTATATTCGGAAGTTATCGCAGCTAACCCACCTATTCCAGCATTATTGCAAGCAATATCTAATTTTCCATACAGTCGAAGAGTTTCGTCTACCAACGCTTTATTCGCTTCGGCAGTCGACGTATCGGCATGGAAATAAGATGCAATACCTCCATTCGCTACAATTTGTTCGACAACTTGATGTCCACGCGCATCATCAATATCTGATACCACGACTTTTGCGCCTTCTCTAGCATATGCCTCAGCAATTGCTTTACCTATACCCGAAGAGCCTCCTGTGACCAGTGCCACTTTATTTTCCAATAATCTCATATTGATTCTCTTTTTATACTTTCTCTAAAATAAGAAATTAAACACCAAATTTCGCATTCTATATCAGTAATTTAAGTTTATTTATATTCAATTTATATTAATTGAACCAACGGTAAGACAACAATATTTTTGTATTTTTAATGCACTCCTTCTACCATCAAAAACTAATTTCATATTGAATGGTACATCGTAAATCCAACGGGATCATAATTTTCACCTTTATGGTATCATTATCACTTCATGCTCAAAATACATTCGCTGAAAAAAAAGCAAAAGATACCGAACCTTCAAAGTACAGATGCTAGTATGGGGGTTACCAATCCAGGATATCGCCCAAATGATAAAGGAGCAACGGCTATGCCTTCCGCCATTTTGGTGGGTTCATCCTTTAATCCAATATTGGCATATCGTGTAGGTGAAGCCATTGCAAAAGAAGCACGTATCAGAGGATTTAATGTCCTTTTAGCCGGTGGAATTAATTTGATACGAGATGTTCGAAATGGACGCAATTACGAATATTATTCAGAAGATCCATGGGGAACGGCATTATTTGGAGCAGCAGCAGTTAATGGAATTCAACATCAAAAAGTAATCTCAACACTAAAACATTATTCTCTTAATTCAAATGAAACCAATCGCCATTGGTTGGACGCTATCATTGATCCTGCAGCCCATCGAGAATCAGATTTATTGGCATTTTAAATCGCAATTGAAAAATCAAATCCTGGTTCAATTATGGGTGGATATAATAAAATCAATGGGGAATATGCCAGTGGAAATCATTATTTATTAAATGAATTACTGAAAAGGGATTGGAAATACAAGGGATATGTGATGTCCGATTGGGGGCAGTTCCCAGTTGGGATTATGCGTTAAAAGGTTTAGATCAAGAATCTGGGATTCAATTGGATGTCATGCAATGGGGAGCAGAAGCTTTTACGGATTCGTTAAGGCATGCCTACCAAAACGATCATTTGCCCAAAGAAAGATTATCCGATATGGTCCAACGTATTTTATATGCTATGTATGCTGTTGGCGTTATGGATTGGAAGGAGAAAATCAAGGTCGATACAAATGCTCATCATCAGATTGCATTGGCTACCGCAAGAGAAGGAATGGTTTTGCTCAAAAACGATCAAAATATCCTTCCTTTGGATCCCAATAAAAAAATGAAAATTGCTGTCATTGGAGGCAATGCCCATTTGGGAGTTTATTGCGGATCCGGTTCTGGAGCTGTTTTACCCGAAAGTGGATATGCTGCAAAAATTAATATTGGAGGTACAGGAATAATGAGTGGAGGACGAACATTATATTTGATTCCAACTTCTCCCCTTTCCGAATTACAAAGAGCACTACCCCATGCTACCATCGATTTTGATCCTGGCTACACCATTGCTGAAGCTAAATTATGGGCCAAGCAGGCAGACATTGTCATTGCCTTTGGTTCACGCGTGGAAGGCGAAGGTTTTGATTTAGTGGATTTATCGTTACCCCAAGGTCAAGATCAATTGATTGATGAAATCGCTCAAGTTAATCCCAATACGATTGTCGTGTTACAGACGGGTAATGCTGTCCATATGCCTTGGAAGGATAAGGTAAAAGCTATACTTCAAGCGTGGTTTCCAGGACAAGGGGGCGCACAAGCGATAGCTGAAATTTTAACGGGTCAAGTAAATCCTTCTGGAAAATTACCATTAACTTTTCCAACAGATTTAGATCAAACCCCACGTCCATTATTAGCAGGTCTAGGAACACCATGGGGTACTCCAACCACAATCATATATAACGAAGGTGCTGACGTAGGTTACCGATGGTACGCTAACCGTGAATTGTCTCCCATGTTTTCTTTTGGTTATGGGTTAAGTTATACTCATTTTGAAATATCTCATTTTAAAATTGAGCATAAAAATAAATTACAGTTTAGTGTAACAGTGAAGAATACTGGTGCGATGAAAGGCGCTGAGGTGCCACAATTATATTTAGAAAAATGGAATGAGCCCCATCGTTTCAGATTAGTGGCATTTGATAAAGTAGAATTACAACCAGGTGAATCGAAAACCATTCATTTTGCAATTGATCCACGTTTAATCGCTGATTTTGATTGGAAAAACCAACATTGGAGAGTAAACAAGGGAACTTACACTTTTGCCATTGGAAATTCATCCACTCATCTGGTGGAAAGAATTACCCTAGAACTTAAAGAAAATATATTTAAAGATTAAGGGGATCGCCACTGCGTATTCATATAAAATCCTTTAAATTTGAGCATAAAATCAATTCCAATGAAATCATTTTTCACAACCATATTATTATCGGCGATCGGGATCGCTCAAGCGCAAGAGGTAAACGATTATCACTACATTATCATTCCTCAAAATTTAACAGGATTTGAAAACAATGAATATAAAATTAAAAATCATTTAAATCAGTTACTTAAGGATAAGAACTATAAAACCATTTCATATAATAATGCCAATTGGCCTGAAGATTTAAGACAAAATCCATGTTTAGGGCTAACTGTCGATGCTAAACGTGTCAAATCCATGATGACCAATCGTATTGAAGTCGAATTCAAAAATTGTCAAAATGCAGTGGTGGCTACGATGGAAGGTAATTCACGTATCAAAGAGTTTGAAGCGGGGTTCCAAGATGCTATTCATAAAGCGATAGAGAAATTACCGGTATCACATCCAAAAGAAATAACGATTGCTCCCAACGATATAAAACCGAATAAAGTTCAAGCGGAGATCATTGAAAATAAAGAAATTGCTACTCAAAAAAGCGTTCCATCAGTAATGAATACGAATCAATTATCGGATGGTAAAACCCTTTTCCAAAAAGTGGATTTACAAAACGGTGGATTTATGATTATGTCAGAAAATGGAACACAAGTGATCGCCCGATTTGAACCTACTTTACGTCCTAACGTGTATCGTGTTCACGTTATGGCTGAGAATCTTCATACCATTGGATATCAAAATAATAATGGAATTTCTTATGAAGTGGTAGAAGGAAATACTTGGAAAGAAGTGAAATTATTATTCAAATAAGATGAAGAAAATATTAGCCGGCCTTTTCCTTTGTGCGCTTAGCGTTGGTAAAGCACAATCAACATCAGATTACAAATATATTATTGTTCCTGAATCATTTAAAGATTTTGAAAAAGAAGATTATCAGTTAAATACACTTTTAAAAACCTTATTGCGTAAAAAGAAATATGAAATTGTGGTAGAAAATGCGACGAATATTCCGCTTGAGATCACACAAGATCAATGTTTAGCACTTCGAGCAGATATTCAAGCGGTTAAAAGTTCATTTCAAAATAAATTGAATGTAGTGTTTACGGATTGTCATCAACAAATTCGCTCAGAATATCATGGAGCATCAAAAATAAAAGATTTTGAAAAAGGTTACCAAGATGCATTACATCTTGCAATGAATAAATTGCCTTTACAAAATGCTAAAGTTCCCACAAAAACGAGTTTTAAAAACACTGAAACAAGCTCGGTGACAGAAGAAGTCAATGGAGAAATAAAAATCCCCATTAATTCATCTAACCTGAAAAATACAGCATACTTATTTGACTCTAAAGGGAGTACTTATCAATTAATTGAACTTTCTAAAACCAAAGCGCAATTAATGGATGTACAGAAACAAAAAGTAATCGCCATGCTGTATCCATCGAGTAAAGATAAAGTTATGCATGTTGAAGTTCTTTCTGATCAAGGAAACTACAATACCCTTGGTTATGTCGAGGGGCAAAATCTGTTCATTGAGTTTAAAACTGGAAACGAAACTTGGACTAAAACTGAATTTAAGAGCAAATAAAAAAGCTCTAAATTTGCACTTTTAAAAATATGACTATGCAAGCACCGGTTGCTAAAAAGATAGAAAAGAAATTAGAAAAACACGGAGATGTACGCATCGATAACTATTATTGGTTAAATGAACGCGAAAATCCCGAAGTGATTTCGTATTTAGAAGAAGAAAACAAATACACTGAATTTGTTTTAAAACCTACAGAAGAACTTCAAGCGAAATTATTTGAAGAAATGAAATCGCGCATTAAAGAAGATGATTCTTCTGTCCCTTATAAAATCAATGGGTATTGGTATTTAACAGAATTTCAAAAAGGAAAAGAATACCCTATCCATAAACGTCGCAAAGATACGTTAGCCAACGAAGATGAAATCTTATTTGATGTGAATCCCATGGCTGCAGGTCATGCGTATTATCATTTAAGTGGCTTATCTGTTTCACCAGATAATCGCTTATGTTCTTTTGGAGTAGACAACGTTTCTCGTCGAATTTATACCATCCAAATCAAAGATTTAACCACAGGTGAAATTTTAGGGGATAAAATCGAGAATACAACAGGAGGTTCAGTTTGGGCTGCGGACAACAAAACGTTATTCTACACAAGAAAAGACGAGACATTACGTGCTTACCAAATTTGGAAACACAAATTAGGAACATCTCAAGAAGAGGATGTTTTGGTATTTGAAGAAAAAGATGAAACATTCTCTGTTTATGTATATAAATCAAAATCAAGAGAATATATCATTATTGGTTCTTCTTCAACTGTGTCAGACGAATACCGTTTTATTTCGTCTAATACTCCTGATGCTGAATTTAAAATTTTCCAAGAACGTGAGCGTGATTTAGAATATTCAATTGAACATTTTGGAAATGAATTTTACATTCAAACCAACAAAGATGATGCTTTCAACTTCAAGTTAATGAAAACTTCAGTTGAAGCAACTGAACAAGAAAATTGGGTTGAAGTTATACCACATCGCGAGGAAACATTTATCGAAGGTTTTGAAATTTTCAAAAACTATTTGGTGATTGAAGAACGTACAAATGGTTTAATGCAAATGAACATTAAAGCATGGGACGGATCGGAAGATTATTATTTGCCTTTCAACGAGGAAACGTACACTGCAGGTGTTGGTACAAATCCAGATTTTGATACCGATATCTTACGTTATGGGTATACATCATTAACTACTCCTACTTCAGTCATTGATTTCAATATGAAGGACAAAACGTTCGAAGTAAAAAAAGAACAAGAAGTTTTAGGTGATTTTAACAAAGACAATTATGTATCTGAACGTATATGGGCAGAAGCACGTGATGGTGAAAAAGTTGCAATTTCTTTAGTGCATCACAAAGATACTAAGTTATCTGCGGATACACCTTTATTATTATACGCTTATGGATCTTATGGTTATACGATTGAACCTAACTTTAGTTCTGTTCGTTTAAGTTTATTGGATCGTGGATTTGTTTACGCTATTGCACACATCCGTGGTGGACAATATTTAGGACGTGAATGGTACGAAGATGGAAAAATGTTAGACAAGAAAAATACATTCTTCGATTACATTGATTGTGCGAAATACTTGATTGAAAAAGGCTATACTTCTACTCCACACTTATACGGAATGGGTGGTTCTGCCGGTGGTTTATTAATGGGAGCTGTTATTAATTACGAACCTACATTATTCAACGGAATCGTTGCCCAAGTTCCTTTTGTGGATGTGGTAACAACAATGTTAGATGATACAATTCCATTAACAACGGGAGAATACGACGAATGGGGAAATCCAAATGAAGAAGAATACTATTTCTATATGAAAGAGTATTCGCCTTATGATAATGTTGAAGCTAAAGCTTATCCAAATATGTATGTTTCAACTGGGTTACACGATTCTCAAGTTCAATATTGGGAACCAGCGAAATGGGTAGCTAAATTACGTGAGTTAAAAACTGACAACAATATATTACTTTTAGATACCAATATGGATACAGGGCACGGTGGTGCTTCTGGTCGTTTCGAATCCTTAAAGGAAGATGCAAAAGAAGATGCTTTCTTATTTCTACTAGAAGGAATTACAGCATAAAATTCAAATAGCCAACTCCATAGGAGTTGGCTATTTATCTTTTTAATTCTCACTTCTGCAAAATCATAAATATCATTTCTTTTCAAAAAGATGGCCCATTTGAATTGATTTCAAAATGCGTATCAGGATATAAAAAATGATTTTATATTTTACAACAATCATTTGATTAAACTAAACGGGAGATGTGTCTTCATTAAACGTATAATGTACTTGAACATCTACTCTACTCTTCTATCAATCAATTCTCCAACAAATGCATAATTTTTTCCTCTTTCGCGAAGATGATAAAAGGAAACAGCCATATGATTATACGGATCATTTTCATATTCGAATTTTAATAATAACTGCTAAGGATTGACTTTGTTCTAAATTAGAGTTAATTTTATCATATCCAAATACTTACCTATGATTAAATTTTTTATAAATATTATCCTTTTTCTATTTGTTGCAAACAGTCATATTAATGCTCAGGATGCAATTCCAGATTATCAAACGATAGAAATCTTTTCAAAGAAATTAAACGAAAAGAGAGTAATCACGATTTGGACACCAGAGCATTATTCCACTACACCGCATACTTATCCTGTTTTATACATGTTAGACGGTGGAATAAATGAAGATTTCCCTCATCTCGCCAATACGATTGCTCATTTGATAAAGACAGATCAAATCATACCAATAATTTTAGTTGGCATTGAGAATACTGAAAGAAGGCGTGATCTTACGGGTTTTACCCAAGTAAAAAAAGACAAAAAAATAGCGCCTAAGGTTGGTGGATCATCTCATTTCAGGTCTTTTATCGCAGATGAATTAATTCCTCTTATCAATCAAAAATATAAAACAAATGCACGAAGAGGTATAATTGGGGAGTCCGTTGCTGGGTTATTTGTAATAGAAACATTACTTGATCAACCTGATTTATTCGATGATTATATTGTTTTTGACCCTTCCTTATGGTGGAATAATCAATTTTTAGTAAAGAAGTCTTCAAACAAGATGAATTTCTCCCAAAATAGAACTGTACGGTTATGGTTTGCGGGTTCAAGTACGAGTGATATTAATCCATATACTCAACAATTAGCTCAGAATTTAAAAAATCAACCAAATTCCAATTTAGTTTGGCAATATTCGGATGAACCCTATGAAAAGCATAATACTATTTTTAGAGCTACCAAAGAAAAAGCATTACGATGGACCTTTAAAAAATAAATCAACTGACATTATATGTCGTTGAAATGCCTTATTTTTACCAAAAGCTACCACGATTTGACAGCAAAAGAGATCTTAAATAAATATTGGGGATTCGAGGAATTTAGATCACCTCAAGAAGAAATTATCACCTCTGTATTGAACCGAACAGACACAGTAGCTGTTCTTCCAACAGGAGGTGGAAAATCATTGTGTTATCAAATTCCAGCTTTGTTATTTCCTGGCGTAACATTGGTGATTTCGCCCTTGATTGCTTTAATGAAGGATCAAGTCAATCAACTAAAATCCAATGGAATACCTGCGGAGTTAATTTCAAGTGAATTCAATCAACATGAAATCACTCAAATCTTAGATGAAACAAAAAAAGGGAATGTAAAGATCTTATATGTTTCGCCAGAACGTTTGCAGAGCACCATCTTTATTGAACATTTACGTTCCATTTTATTATCCTTAATTGCCATTGATGAGGCACACTGTATTTCGGAATGGGGACATGATTTTAGACCAGCTTATCATAAAATCGCTCGCATTAAACAGGTCTTTCCAAGTGTTCCAATTTTAGCCCTGACCGCAACTGCGACTCAACTGATCAAACAAGAAATTATACAAAAATTACAATTGTTTGAACCCCAAGTGTTTCAATCCACATTAAAAAGAGAGAATCTATCTTATCATGTGGTACCCTCACAAGATAAACTAGGCGACCTGCTGCGTTATTTTAAAGTACGAAAAGAAAGTGCAATTATCTTTGCCCGAAATCGAAAACAAACGCAGGAAATCGCTGAATTTTTATTGCGTCATCAGATTGATGCCAATTATTTTCATGCTAAATTATCCAAAGAAGAAAAAGAACAACGCCAAAACCATTGGACAGCAAGCGATACCCAAGTCATGGTGGCAACCAATGCGTTTGGAATGGGGATTGATAAGGCCAATGTCCGTTCTGTTTTTCATATGGATTTACCGCCTAGTATCGAATCATACTATCAAGAAGTAGGACGTGCAGGACGCGATGGTTTAAAAGCTAGAGGGATCTATTTGTATCAAAAAGAAGATCAAATCCATGCGGAAAATATTTTCAAGGCCAATTTACCTTCAAAGAAAGAATTTCTACGCATCGCCAATGCGCTGTTTAGCCATTTAATTATTGGCGAAGGGGAATTGCACAATTTAGACTATACGTTAGATATCCCTAGTTTTTCAGAAAAATATAAAATTAATGCAAAAACGATGGTGATGTTCCTCGATTTCTTAAACACTCAAGGCGTCATCTATCAAAAGAATTTTGCACAACAAAGCACTTTAAAAATTAACATTAGTCCGCAAACTGCAGATCGAATGAATCATCCTATCCTTGATTTTTTACAACGTACCTCCCCTGGAATTTTCATGCAACATCGTGAAATTAGTGAAGGACGAATCAGTTATGAGATTGGAGAAAGTATTACTGAAGTACGTCAAAAAATTCATGAGTTAAAAGAGAGACAGATTCTCGAATATTCTGATCGTTATTTGGCTCGTTTTCGATTCTTAGTTCCGCGAGAAGAAGCTTTATTCTCCAATAAACTTTGGACAATTTTTGAAAACATACAAATCTCCCAATGGAAACGTTTACAAGCTGTAGGCTACTATGCCGAACAAACGGAAAATTGTCGTGAACGTATGCTCTTAGCCTATTTTAATGAAAAATCGACAGAAAATTGTGGCCATTGTGATGTATGTCAAAAAAAGAAAAAAAGGGCTGATTTAAAATCAAAACTCTACGCATTTATTGCAACTGGAGAAAAATCAAACGAAGAAATTCTTACGAAATTCATAACTTCGCCAAAAGAAATGATCACCCAAATCTTACAACAACTCATCGATGACTCTAAAATCGAGGTGCAAGGTTTAGATCGATATAAAATCAAATAATTACTTAATATATGCGCGTAGTTTTTATGGGAACGCCTGGTTTTGCCACGGCTTCTTTAAACGAAATCCATACCAATAGTGAACACGAAGTCGTAGGTGTAGTTACTGTAGCTGATAAGCCTGCCGGTCGTGGACAGAAATTGAACATATCCGATGTAAAAAAATATGCCTTAGAGCATAACTTACCTGTTTTACAGCCTGAAAAGTTAAGAGATGAAAATTTCTTAGCCGAGTTAAAGGCACTAAATGCTGATGTGTTTGTAGTCGTTGCTTTCCGTATGCTACCAAAAGCGGTTTGGTCTATGCCTTCAAAAGGAACATTTAACTTACACGGATCTTTATTACCACAATACCGTGGTGCTGCCCCAATCAATTGGGCGGTAATGAATGGAGATACCAAAACCGGTGTAACGACATTTTTAATTGATGAAGCAATCGATACGGGAAACATATTATTAGCCGATGAAATTGCGATTGGTCAAAATGATTCTGTAGGCGTTATTCATGATCAATTGATGGAAATTGGAGCGCGTTTAGTCGTGAAAACATTGGATGGATTAGAAAAAGATGAATTAAAACCTCATCCGCAAGACGAAACCATTGAATTGAAGCATGCACCAAAGATCTTTAAAGAAGATTGTAAAATCGATTGGAATCAATCCATGAGTACCATTCATAATAAAATCAGAGGATTATCTCCTTATCCATGTGCTTGGACGACCTATGGTTCAGAGGACCAGTATAAAAATTTAAAAATATATGCGGGTTTAAAAACAGATTTAGAAGTCACAGGTGAATTATTTGAATTGGTTCGTACGAAAAATAATTTATATGTTCATTTGAATGATGGAATGTATGAAATCTTAGAATTACAGCCTGAAGGCAAAAGAAGAATGAATGCCAAAGATTTTATTAATGGAAGCCAATCGGATTCTAAAATTTTTGTCAAATAATTCTAAATCCTTTAAAAAATTGATTTTTTTTTTAGTTTCAATGAATTTTTTAGGCTTGTAAACTTGCACAAATAAAGGGAAAGAGTATATTTGTGTATAAATTAATTATAAAAAAGTTACGACTATGAACAAATCAGAACTTATTGACGCTATCGCAGCTGACGCTGGTATCTCTAAAGAAGCTGCAAAAAAAGCATTAAATTCATTCACTGAAAATGTAACAAAAGCTTTAGCTTCTGGAGACAAAGTTGCATTAGTAGGATTTGGTACATTCTCAACATCTGAAAGAGCTGCAAGAACTGGTATCAACCCACAAACTAAAAAAGAAATCAAAATTGCTGCTAAAACAGTAGCAAAATTCAAAGCTGGATCAGAATTATCTGAAGCAGTTGATACAAAAAAGAAAAAGAAATAATCGAAACGATTAGATCATAAAAAAAACCCACTTCCTTAGAAGTGGGTTTTCTATTTTATAGCTTTCAGATTAAGGGGCTAAACGTTCCTTTTTCCAATCATAATCTTCTTGTAAGACATATCGAACACGATCGTGTAAACGGTTCGGGCGACCTTGCCAAAATTCAATTTCTACAGGACGGATTAAAAATCCTCCCCAATGTTCTGGTCGAGGAATATCTTGCCCTTCATATTTTGTTTCTAAATTTTTTACTTCCGCTTCTAAATCTTCATGTTCATCTATTACACGACTTTGTTTTGAGACCCATGCCCCGATTTGACTTCCTCTTGGGCGTGTATCAAAATATCCATCGGATGTATTCTCAGATGTTTTTTCTGCGATTCCTTTGATGATAATTTGTTGTTCTAAAAATGGCCAGAAGAATGAAAGGGATACTTTAGGGTTTGCCAATATGGATTCGCCTTTTTGACTGTTGTAATTGGTATAAAATATGAATCCCTCATCTGTAAATCGTTTTAATAAAACAACTCGTGTTCGTGGATATCCATCCAATCCAATGGTAGAGATAGACATGGCATTTGCTTCATCTACCCCATCACATTCTTCCGCTTGTAAAAACCAATCGCGAAACTGTTCAATTGGATTTTCCTTTAAATCATCAAATTTCATTGATTTTTTTTCGTACGATTTACGGTGGTAAGATAAATCCTCTTTCATAATATTTTATTATTTTTAGTCTTGGTAAGAAGAACAGTGTTTCATTTATTCTCCCTTATATGTCCATCAAAAGTATAAAAAAAGGAGCGATATTAGTTGCTCGACCGTCATTAAACATTGATATTTTTAATCGATCAGTCATCTTAATCACCGAAACCCATGAAAATGGCACGGTTGGTTTTATCATCAACCGATCGCTTGAGGTTCCGATGCGTCTTTTAGCAAAAGATTTACCGATTGAAGATATGGTCTATGAAGGCGGCCCAGTCGATAAGAAAAACATTTATTATATTCATCAAAGACCGGATTTGATTCGAAATAGTCTACCCATCGCTAAAAATCTTTTCTGGTCAGGAAATTTTGAAGATGTTGAACGTCACATGAAATCGGGTGAAATCACTTCGAAAGAAATAAAATTCTTTTTGGGATATACTGGTTGGGCAAAGAATCAATTGGAAACAGAAATTGAAAAATATAACGAATGGGATATTCTCCCGGAGCACTCCATTGATATTTTCAGACCTCATGATCATCAATTATGGAAAAGTGTGATGAAAAAATTAGGGGGCGATAACCTGATATGGTTAAACACCCCCTTAGACCCTTCACTGAACTAAAATCAAATGAAAAATTGATGAAATAATTTTTCGGTTTCAGTTGTTGTGTATATTTTTTTTCTGTTTTGAGTAATCGATAAAATCCCCTCACCATCGATTAAAACAAATAGTTCATCTGCTTTTTGAATCTCAAATGGAAATATTTCTATTTCCTCTACTTCATAAGAATCACTTTGTTTTAATTTTTTGATAAAGTTATTACGCATAACACTGGTAATAACTCCTTCTTCCGCTTTTGGTGTTTTAATGATTCCATCTTTCAGAATATATATACTCCCTTTTAATGTTCGAGCCATTCGCTTATTTGGATTTAGTAAAATCAAATCCGCATAATCGTTCTCTAACTGGTAAATTTCAGCAATATATTCTTCAGGTTTTTGTGCATTCACTAATGCATAGAAGGATGGATTGATGGCATAATCTTTATATACATCAATTTCAGACGGTTGATTATAATATTCCCAAGCGTTTTCGCAAGGATCAACTCGTACGATGTAATCAATAGAAGCATCAACTAAATGTTCATTCGCTTGACGGTAGACAAAAAAAGTTATTTTACCATTTGTCACCTCATTCGCTTTTATCACTTGATGAATTTGTTCTTGGAAAAATTCTGGTGTAAAAGATAATGGAATATTCATACGAAAAATTCGCATTGAGGCCATTAAATTAAAATAATGATCTTCCCAATCCACAATTTCACCATGTACAACACGTAAAACTTCTTTAACCGAATCTCCGTTAAAAAATGCTCTGTTTTGAATCGAAACAGTTGCATTTACTTTTTCTACGATTAATCCCCCAACATTTATTTTCAAAACAGTAGTATTAAGTCTGATTTTCTTATTTAGATCCTAAAACTTTTTTAAGATCTTCAATTTGGCTTTCCCACAATTCTTTTGATTCTTCAATTTCATCCTCGTCCGCAAAATCGGTAATAACAATCGAAACATCATTTGTTAATTCGTCTACAACGATCGTTAATTCGAAGAAATATTTTGTGTCTTCATCATCTTCCCATTGAAAACGAACATAAGAATCTTGTTTCGATTTCATTAAAAAGGCAGAATCTTCTTGTCCATCCCAAATAAATGTATATTTCTCACCTCTTGAATTTACATTGTTAGCAAACCATTCTGATAATCCAGAAGGATTTGAGATATAGTTATATAGCAACGAAGGAGAAGCGTTAATTGAAAACTCAATTTGATATTTCTTTCTTGGCATAATTCTTATTTATTGTGGTCGCAAGATATAAAATGAAATGAATTTTCCAAAGAAAAATGAAATATAACTTTGCGAATATTTTAAAAAGTATTTATATTTGCAAACCAAAGAAAATGGCGAGGTAGCTCAGATGGTTAGAGCGCAGGATTCATAACCCTGAGGTCGGCAGTTCGATTCTGCTCTTCGCTACATCAAAAAACCCAGTACATCTCATGTACTGGGTTTTTCTTTATCCAACCAATAAGCGAAAAATGCTTAACTTAAATAACCAACCACCTGATAAACTCGTTCACCTCTGTGGTATATTTTATCGTATAGTACGCCTGCAAATTCGTACAAATATTCTCCATTATAATCGATTCGTTCATATCCACTTGGTAAAGCATATACTATTGCTCCCAATGGTGGTTCTGCGACATAATAAGAAGAATTTCTTCTTTCATAATAAACGCCTTCGTAGAAATAATATGGACGATTTCCAATATTGATGGTAATTGAACCTACGGGTAAAATATTAATTCTAAATCCGATGGGTGGCATAAAACGTACATAATTGTTGTTATAATGTCTATAGAATATTCCATCACGACCATAGAAACTCATATTATTATAACGATACGTATCATAATGACGTTTGTCAAAATTATGAATCGGTTTACTATAACTATAATGCGTGTTATGTTTACGATGATCTATTCTTATAGGTTCTCTACGAACAGTATGATTGTCTATACGTTGCGGACTACGATTTTCAATCTTCTGAGTATGGCGTTGATCTGGACGTTGAATCACACGGTGATTATCCTTCGGTTTGCTTACCTCGGGTTGATGACGTACAGTTTCTACACGACCTCTATTGGGTGTAGGTCGTTCGACACGATGATTTTGAACCTCTCGTTGTGGACGTTCAACGCGTTGAGAACTTCTCTCATTACGTGATGGAGTTGATCTCATTTCGTGTGCAGGTCTTGAAGATTCTCGCCTTTGCTCTCCTCTTCCTCTCTCTTGTGCATTTACACCAGATACTAATGCTGTAGTAAATACTAAACCTAAAAGCGTAAATCGTATTAATTTCATAACCTTTATATTAAAATATATTAAAGACATTAACCTTAATACTATTTCTGTGCCAAAATCGTCATCTATTTATTGCAATTCTATTGAAAATTTAAACTTACAATCCTTTAAAATTCACATAAGACTGATTATCAAAGGGTTGATTCAACAAAAAAGTTCAACAAAATTGTCAAAAAAATTATTCGTTTACTCCTTAAAGTTTAACTAATTTTATCCCGCATTTAGAATATACATATGATCGACGTAAAAAACGCCTATATCAGTTTTATCACTTTACAAAAAGTTGGACATAAAATTCGAGAAGAAGCGAATATTTTCGCCCAAGAAATATTACCGGTAGATGAGAAAAAAGAGGAAGAATTGGTGCCCTTCTTATTAGCGCCATTTCGAAAAACTTTAGATCCTTATCGTTTTTATCATTATACGGATAAATTAGAATTTAATGTATTGCATAATGCTGCCATCTCCGTGTTTGATGAAGAAGTTGACTTTGTTGATTTCTCCAATGATACTTTAAGTCACTTATATGAGAAATCACTGCATCCACAAATTAAAAGTGGTGAAGTTTTTATGGTGCTTTTTGAAAATATGATGTTCGAAGAAATTCCTTGCCGTGGAATTGGGATTTATAAACTCGAAAATAAAAAGAAATTTTTACGTTTTGATGAATCCAATGGAATCGATTATAACATCTGGAAAGGATATAAATTAGAAGGGATTGACAAAGCTTGTTTAATCTTAGATGTATATCGTGAAGAAGGATTTCGAGTATTCTCCATTGATGATCAACACCAAGAATCAGAATATTGGAAAAAGAATTTCTTAGAAATTGAGATGATTAAAAATAATTCATACCATACCAAAAAAGTCTTAGAATTGATTCAGGATTTTTCAAATGAAGTGGTATTGGATAAAACCGATCGCAAAAACCAAGCAGAATTCATATCAAATTCTATTCAAGTTCTACAAAACAATGATTTTATTTCGCCAGATATTATCGAAGAAGAAATCATTAAACCGTTTGAATTGATTGACGAGTTCAAAGATTTTAAGAAAACGTATGCTGAAGAACGGAAGGTGGATTTTGTCGAGAATTTTGAAGTTTCCTTTCCTACATTGGCGAAAGAATCGAAAAAGATCAAAACGGAAATCAAATTGGATACCAATATCAGCATCAAAATAGACATCAAAGACCCAGATGCGGCTGAAGAACATTTGGAGCGTGGATATGATGAAGAAAAAAAGATGTATTACTATAAAGTATTCTTCAATAAAGAAGATTAGGAAATAAAAAAGGAGCTCTGAACAGCTCCTTTTTTGTTATTGTATGGAATCGGTAGGACTTGTATTAATTCCTTTTTGTTGTTCCAATTGGTACAATTCGATCAAATCTCCAATAGGATAATTGAACCAATCCACTTGTTTCTTGATTTTAAAATCCTTATCAAAATACAAATATGTCGTAAATTTCATCGGAGCAAATGTAAATCCATTGAAGGTATAGGAATTAAATTCTCCATTCACAATGGCTAACGTATCGTTTGAAATAATTTCTTTCACGTTAAACATTTCTCCTTTATCATAAACCAATTGTTTATCGTTAAAAGCAAATAAGGTATTTAATAAATAATTGGTTTCGAACTTTATCGTACTTGTATTTTGAATCACATTTTCATATTCAACGGAATCATTATAAAACGATTTCATTTGATTGTAATCTTTTCGAGCCGAATACACCTCAAAATATTTTCGAGCCGTATCTTCAGCTTTAGAAGATCCATTATTTTGACAACTGAAGAATAATCCTGCAGCTGCGATGCATAAGATTTTAAATTTCATTATTTCTCTATTCGTGTTAAGTAATTTCCTCCTTCATCATCGGCTGTACCATCCGAGTTAAGAATCATAATTGTGGTATTATCTGACCATAATAAGAATTGAAAGGGCAATTGTTTCTTCGAATCCAATTCCATTAAAAAACCATCATCTTTTTTAAACCATTCTCCTTTGATTTTCTTCTCTTTATAATACACGATAAAATCCCCATCCTCATCTAATTCTAAAGCGATTTCTGATCCATTATAATCGCCTTTGAATTGTCCATTATAAATAATCGGATCTAAGGTACTCAATGAACTTTGCTCTAGAGATTCTACATCCTCATGCGTTAAGGACCCGTAACTTTTATCTTTTTCTTCTTTTTTACAACTGAAGATCATTCCAATCAAAAGAATAGAAATTAACCAAGTTTTCGGATTCATTCAGACTATTTTTTTACGTATAATGCTACATCTTCGGCGGTGATCGGTGAAGATCCTAAAATCAATAAGCGCTCGACTACATTACGCAATTCACGAATATTTCCTGTCCAATCAATGGCTTTTAATGCTTCATAAGCGCCTTGATCAAATCCTTTATTTTCTAAACCTAAATTTTGCGAAAAATCAACCGCAAAATGTTCCACCAATGCCGGAATATCCTCTTTACGATCATTTAATCCAGGAACATCAATAATAATGACCGCTAAACGGTGGTATAAATCTTCACGGAATCGACCTTCATCAATTTCTTTGCGTAAATCTTTATTCGTTGCCGCTAAAACACGAACATTTACATTAATCTCTTTTTCAGATCCTACAGGCGATACTTTACCTTCTTGTAAAGCACGTAAAACTTTAGCCTGAGCCGATAAGCTCATATCTCCAATCTCATCCAAGAAAATAGTTCCTCCATCGGCCAATTCAAACTTACCTTGCTTGTCTTTCACCGCACCCGTAAATGAACCTTTCACATGACCAAACAATTCAGATTCGATCAATTCTGCTGGGATTGCAGCACAGTTCACTTCTACTAAAGGCTTTTTACTTCGATCACTTTTCTCATGAATGTGATGAGCGACTAATTCTTTCCCGGTACCATTTGGACCTAAAATCAACACCCTAGCATCTGTTCCTGCCACTTTATCAATCATGTTTTTCACCTGTGTCAATTCAGGTGAATCTCCAATCATGGTATATTTTTTCGAGACTTTCTTTTTGAGCTCTTTATTTTCTTTCTTTAACGCTTTATTAGACGATTTTAAGGATTTATGATCTAAAGCAATACGAACAGTATTTAATAAGCGATTTAAATCGGGTGGTTTCGATAAAAAATCAAAGGCTCCTTTCTTTAAACAATCAACCGCAATTTCTATATCACCATGTCCAGAAATCATGACAAATTGTAAATCAGGATTATATTCAATGGCCTCTGTAAGAACTTCCGTTCCATCTTTTAAAGGCATTTTAATATCACTGATAATTAAGTCATAATCGGTTTGCTTTATCTTTTCGATACCAACTACTCCATTTTCTGCTTCATCCACCTCCCATTTTGGATCTTCGTCCATCAGGATGCTTTTTAAAACATTACGGATAGCTTGCTCGTCCTCAATTAATAGTATTTTAGACATAATAGTTTTTGATTCTTATATTCTTTAAACTCAAAAATAGTCGATTTTATTTGAATTCCGACTAAAAATAAATCGAGTATTTTAAGAAGTTTTAATCATTTTCACATATTCTAAGCCTAATTCTTTCGTCGAAATTTCTTTCATCTCCACTTTTCGTATTTTTCCTGAAACAGTCATTGGAAATTCAGTCACAAACTTCCAATATTTGGGACGTTTAAAATGAGCCATTTGCAAACAAAAATTGTTTAATTCATCTTCAGTCACAGCAGCTCCTTCCTTCACTTTAACCCATGCCATCACTTCTTCTCCAAATTTTTCACTGGGAACTCCAATCACTTGAACATCCGAAATACATTCGTGAGTATATAAATAATCTTCAATTTCTTTTGGCGAAATATTCTCTCCTCCTCGGATAATGATGTCTTTAATACGTCCTGTTATGTTGATATAACCTTCAGCATCCATGGTCGCTAAATCTCCCGAATGCAACCAATTATTTTCATCAATCACTGAAGCGGTTGCTTCAGGATTATTCCAATATTTTTGCATAACCGAATATCCTCTCGTACATAATTCGCCTGAAATACCTCTCGGCAAAATATCCCCCGTCTCAGGATCGATGATCTTTATTTCCAAATGATCTTGAACAGTTCCAACCGTAGAAACTTGCTTTTCAATAGGCGTACCGATAATTGTTTGTGTAGATACAGGCGAAGTTTCAGTCATTCCATAACAAATCGAAACTTCTTTCATATTCATTTGGGATTGCACCTTTTTCATAATTTCTATCGGACAAGGAGAACCCGCCATTACTCCTGTGCGTAGCGATGTTAAATCGAAACGTTCAAAATTGGGTAATTCTAATTCAGCAATAAACATGGTAGGAACTCCATATAAAGAAGTACATTTCTCCTTTTCTACAGCGCTTAAGGTCAATTCTGCATCAAAACTTTCGCTAGGAATCACCATACAAGCACCATGTGAAACACATGCCATATTTCCGATTACCATGCCAAAACAATGATAGAAAGGAACCGGAATACAAACCCGATCGTGCTGGGTATAATTTAATCGAATACCAATAAAATAACCATTATTTAAAATATTATGGTGGGTTAACGTCACCCCTTTTGGAAATCCGGTCGTTCCCGAAGTATATTGAATATTCACGGCATCATCGAACTGTATGCTTTGTTCAATGGATACTAACGTTTGATGCGAAACGGCTTCACCATGCGCTTTAAAAGCAGTCCAATCTTCCTCAAATATTACAATTTGTTCTAACGATTCTACACGTGGTTGAACCGAATATAACATTTGTTTATAATTGGATGATTTAAAACAGGATGAAGCAAAAACTACCCGTATTTCGGCTTGATTCAAAACATATTCTAATTCGTGTTCACGATATGCAGGATTTAGATTCACCAAAATCAATCCTACACGAGCTGTTGCAAATTGAATTAATGTCCATTCGGCACGATTCTGCGACCAAATCCCGACACGATCTCCTTTTTCAAGCCCCATCGCTAAGAGTCCCTTTGCAATTTCTTCGGTTTGGGAATAAAATTCAGTATACGTTGCACGGTAATTTTGAGCAATACTCACCAGCGCTTCTTGTTGTGGAAATTGAGCGACTGTATTTTTTAAATTTTCTCCAATAGTTTCACCTAACAGTGGATATTTAGATGCTCCACTCGCATATGAAAGATTTGAATTCATAGTGTTAACAATTATATTTTCTCTTTTTTTTGCAAATCAAACATAAAAACAAATTCAATTCATGATTTCTTATTGCCTTAAAATGAGCTTTCATTTGCAGAATTAATAATTTTTCACCTTAAAATCATTTGTAATGAAAAAAAATATTCGATAAATTATTAAATCAATAATATAATCTGATAAGGTTTTACTATATTTAGACTTTAGACCAAAGAATTATGAACTACAACCACAATGATTATATTTCCAGCTACGATGGAATTACCGTGAATGATGCCTTAGAAATTAGAATTGAGGAGATCAATAAAACATTAAAACTTGTTGATGATTTAAATAAATGGGATTATCGCTATGCCGAAAATAAATGGACTATAAAAGAAGTCTTACAACATTGTATTGATTGCGAACGTATTTTTAGTGCTCGAGCTTTACATATTGCTCGAAATGATCAAAATAAGATGAATACATTCGATCAAAATGCATATGTTGATGTTTTAAATATTGATTTTTTACAGCCCATGAAATTGAAGAAAGAATGGTTACATCTAATGAATGCAACTATGTTTCAATTTGAGAATTTTAGTCCATCAACCCTTGAAAAAAGTGCATTCATAGGCGATTCGGAATATACCGTAAAAAAAATCGGCTATATTATTGCAGGACATTCCATTCATCATATCAATGTAATTAAAGAGCGTTATTTATAAGCATAAAAAATCCGGTCATTCGTGACCGGATTTTTTTATTGAAGATACAGTGCAATCGTAGGATCATGCGGATCAATAATGACCTCAATATTTTCATTCACTTTCGGTGATTTTTTTAATTTATTCCAATCCATTGCATCCACAATGGTTTTGTACTTGGAATGCGTTAAAGGGTGCTCATAAATCACTTCCAATATATAATCGGGTGCATCTCTAAACTCTTCTAACGCACGACTAACGTGAATAATTTTGGCTTTAGCTTTTATGCCACTTTTCATTACTCTTTTGTAATCATAATATATCGATAAAACCTTAATTGCATATAAAAATAAAACTGCTGCAAAAATGAAAAAAGATGCTGCAATTAACTTCTCAAATAAGATTGTAAAATCAAAAAAGAAAATTGTAAATAGTAATAATAAGAGACTTAAAATCAAAATGGAAATACCTGCATAAAATCTCATAACTTATTTTTACAAGATCCATTTCCAAAAGTATTCCATTTCAACTCATACTCAGTATTTTATGATTTTTTTAATAACCTGCAGTAAATCGTCTGCGTGTAAAATTTTGTTTCTCGACTTCATCAGCTATGACAACTGCCACATCTTCTACCGATAGCACGCTTCTTCCCTCTTTATCAATTACAGGATGATCTAAACCTAAACGATACTTCCCTGTACGTTTACCAGATGTCCCTTGATGCATTTCAATGGCTGGAGAAAATAATTCCCAATCCAATTCTGTTTCATTTTGCAACATATTCAAATATTCTTTTGCCGCTAATGCTCCAGGTTTTATTTCTTCAGGAAATTGAGGAGTATCGATCACTTGCGTTGTATCGTCTAGATATAAACTCCCTGCTCCACCAATTACGATAAAACGTTTGACACCGGACTTTTTCACAGCGGCTTGTATGTTTTGATACCCTTGTAAAAACTCCTCATAAATGTTTGGATTGGTCCATCCCGGATTAAAAGCCGATACTACAATATCTGCTCCTTTTAAATCTGCAGCCAAAGCATCGATATCATGAACATCCAATGCGACCCCTACAACATTTCGGTACCCAACATCTGATGCAATCGAACGCGAAAATGCTTTGATGGAATGATTTCTATCGGCTAATTCTTTTAATATGGCAGAACCTACAAAACCTGTGGCCCCAATTAATGCTACTTTCATAATGTATTGTTTGAAGTTTTAAATCGTTTTGAAAAATCAGCTAATGTGATTTTATTAAGATGATCAATAATCGTATGCTCTACTCCTGAAAAAATATGATCCAATTCCTTATTCATGTGTAAACCTATGGGACAATTCGGATTGGTCTGATTTTGTTTGGCAAACGAATGTCCGGCATGAATGATTTGATAAATCATTCCAAAAGTAATTTCCGAAGATTCTTTGAACAGAAAAAAACCGCCTTCTTTACCTTTTTTTGAATTTAAAATTCCTGCGTCTTTCAAGGCTTTAATTTCACGACGCACAACCACAGGATTTACATTGATACTTCCAGCAATAAAATCAGAACTAATGATTTGATTTTTAAACTGATCGACCAAAACCAAAATATGGATGAGGGTTGCAAATCTTAAATTATTCATCAACTACTTATTTGTTATCCCAAAAATATAAAAAATTATTAATGTAACAATTTTTGTTACATTAATAATTTTACCAAATATTCAGCTATATTTGTGTACATTTTACATGCGATCTATGCAAAATTATATCCAACACTTAAAAAATCAAATCGATCTTACGGAAGAACAAATCGAGAAAATCAAAGAGAAATTAGTCGTTAAAACTTTTCAACGCAATGAAATGCTTTTAAGCATGGGCGATGTATCGAGTGATGTCTACTTTGTCGAAAAAGGTGTTTTACGTTCCTACACGATAGATGAAAATGGGAAGGAACATGTCATTCAATTTGGAACAGAAAATTGGTTAGTGAGTGATCGCAACAGTTATTTATGTAAAAAAGAAGCAAAATTCTACATCCAAGCCATTGAAGAATCTGAAGTCGTTTTAATTACTGAAGAGTTGAATACTTTCTTGCAAGAATTAAATCCTAATTATGCATCGAGTCAAGTCTTATTGTTACAAAATCATGTCCGACACATGCAGGATCGCATTACTTCTTTATTAAGCTATACCGCCAAAAAAAGATATTTGGATTTTATCAAACTTTATCCAAACATTACAGCCCGTGTACCCCAATGGATGATTGCATCCTATTTGGGAATTACCCCAGAAAGTTTAAGTCGAGTAAGAAAAGATATTGCATCAAATGGATAAATATAGTTTTGACCGATTCGTCAAAAAAGAGAATCAAAACAAAAAGAAAAAGATCATTCGATTAGTCATCACATTCCTTGCTGTATCCGCGGTAAGTTATGGGTTTATCTATTCGGATGTATTTAAAAACAATCAAACGGCCTATTATATTTTCATTGGATTGTTTGCGACGGTGGTAGCCTATTTCAACGGATATTTTAAAGCACCAAAAGAGGAATTGAACGGATATTTTGAAGGGAAAGTTACTTTTACTCCACATGAAATAATAATTGGAGAGGATTCCTATGCTTTAAATACCATTCAAAAAATTACCATTCATAATCAGGATTATGTCGGTAAAAAAGAAAAAGAATTTGGCGAATTTGAAAAACAGCAAGGATCCTTTGGGGTAAATAATCAATTGATTTTAGATTTAGGTCAAAAGCAATTTATTGAAACCGATTTCAAACAGAACAGAGAAAATGAAATGGAAAAAATAAAATCCATTTTGATTGCCTATCATCTCCAAGATAAATTGTCTTTTGATGATTTGGTTAACCTCTTAAAAATAGAATACGACATTGATAAGAATGAATTAAAAAAATCGATTGAGCGCAAACGTTAATCAAACGATAAACGCATTGATTCTATTCACCTTATCCTTAAATTTATAAAAATTAATCAGAATATTTATGGGACCAACAGCAGAATGGTTAAAAATCTGGGAAGAAAAACGTGAATTTACGGTAGCTCCTAACGATTTAGATTTATACTTTACAGAAAAAGAAATTAACGAAATCAAAGTTGACCAAGTTGATTTAGGGAACATTTCTTTACCATCAGGTAAAATCATTGTGAATGATCCATTAGGACAATATTTAGCTTTAGATCATCATCCTTACTTTGTAGAGACACCAAAAGGAAATTTTCCAATGCAGGCCAGTTTCATTACTTATGAAGATGATGGTGAAGAAGAAAATTTAATTGCTTGTGTTAAAATTGCGTTTACAGATGAAAAACCTGTTCGCTATGAAGAAGCTTTAAAAGGAATTGAATCCATTGAAGATTTAAATGAAGGAGAATTCTTTGGATTTGCTTCTGAAAGTGGGTTAGCGACAATTGTTGATGCAGAAGCAAGAGATGCTTTTGTTAAAGTTATTGATGAAGTGGAAGCGAAAGATCAAAATTTATACGATGATTATTTTGCACCATTATTCGTAGAAAATGTAAAAAATAATCCAAAATATCAATCAGAAGACGGAGAATGGATCAATTGGAAAATTGAAAATACAGAATATACTGTTCCAATTTTTCAAGCTGGTTTTGGTGAAGGTGTATATCCATCATACTTTGGATACAATGCAGCTGGTGAAGTTGTGGCCTTCTACATCCAATTTATTGATGCTGAATTAGAAGACGATTCTGAAGACGACGAATGGATTTAACCCATTAAAAAAGCCCTTGAAATCTCAAGGGCTTTTTTTATTTATTTTTTGACAACTGTTCGATATAACGATTTAAATCCTGTCACTAAAATGACAACGATTAATCCCGCAATGGTTGCAAATAATATTTGTCTAAGGAAGCCTGGAATATTATCCCAAACGCCGTGTAAAAATCCTACGTTATGCTCGAAAATTCCTCCGGCTACCATAAATAGAGCAACAGTACCCACATATCCTAAAACTTTAATCACAACCGGTAAACTTCTCACTAATCCTTTTCCTAACGGGAATAATATCCCTTCCCCTTTTGATTTTCGAATTAACTTATACCCCACATCATCCATGCGAACAATTAAAGTGACAATTCCATACACCCCCACAGTGGCTAATACCGCAATTAAAGAGACTGTAAAAATTTGAATCATCAACGATTGATCCAATACCGTATTTAAGGCGATGATCACAATTTCAATAGAAAGAATAAAATCCGTGGTAACAGCAGCATTAATCTTCGCTTTTTCCGCTGCTGGATCATTTTCTAACATTCGACTTTTCGTATCTTCATGTTTTTTATGAAAAAGGACCTCAATCACTTTTTCTACACCTTCAAATGCCAAATAGAATCCTCCTAAAATTAATATATAACCAATTAAGTCGGGCAAAAATACATTTAACAATAAAGCGATAGGAACAATGATTAATTTATTAATTAAAGACCCTTTTGTTATAGCCCATAAAACTGGGATTTCACGTGAAGATACAAAACCTGTAGCTTTTTCAGCATTTACTGCGAGATCGTCACCAAGGATTGCAGCCGTTTTATTGGCTGCCACTTTACTGGTAACGGCTACATCATCCATAAGCGCTGCGATATCATCGAGAATCGCAAATATTCCTGAAGCCATAGTTCAAATTGATTTAGACAAAAATAACCAATTTCTTCTTACAATGATTTCCATAATATAAGATTTCTTTAACAGAATTTAATTTCACTTTTAATAAATTTATTATCAACCCATAAACTTTATAAAATGAATAAAAAAGTAGCCATTTTAACCGAAAAAGGATTTGAAGAAATTGAATTAACCAGCCCCAAACAAGCGTTAGAAGATGCAGGATTTACCACAGCGGTTATTTCGCCCCAACAGGGAAAGGTAAAAGCTAAATCGGGGGATGATTGGTCGAAAGATTACCCTGTTGACGTACAATTATCGGATGCAAAAGCGGAAGATTATGATGCTTTATTATTGCCTGGCGGAGTTATAAATCCGGATTTATTACGTGTAAATGATGAAGCAATCCAATTTGTACGACACTTTTTCGAAAAAGGAAAACCAGTCGCTGCCATCTGCCATGGCCCTCAAACTTTAATTAATGCCGAAGCCGTGAAAGGGAAAAAAATGACTTCTGTAGAAGCCATTGCTCAGGATTTAAAAAATGCAGGAGCACTTTGGGAAGATTCAGAGGTCGTAGAAGATCAAGGTTTAGTTACCTCAAGAGTACCTAAAGATTTACCCGCCTTCAATCAAAAAATTGTAGAAATCTTTTCAAAATAAGTGAGCAACCGAAGCAAAGTCTTCGGTTTTTTTTGCGCTTTCATGTTTCATAAAACTTGAGTAAATTTGCTCCCATTTTATACATTGCTATGTCAAGTTTCTTTCATCATTTTAAACATTCCATTCAAGAGTATGTACTTCCTGAATCATTTGATTATCCTTTCTATTATAAACCTCATCCGATTGCTATTCTCGCGTGTCAGGAACTACAGGATTATTTAGAACATCAAACCGATTTCGTACATCATTTTGGCTTAACGAAAGAAGACAAAGAAAATGCCATTGGTAAAATGTTTGGGGTCTTAGTCTGTGAGAATCAATTGGGAGAAATTGGTTATATCGCGGCATTTTCAGGCAAATTAGCCAATACCAACCAACATCAATATTTTGTTCCGCCCGTGTTCGATATGTTGAACAAGGATGGATTTTTCTTAGCCCAAGAAGAACGATTGAATGAAATTAATCGCATGTTAGAAGACTTAGAATCTCACCCCGATTATCTTCACTTAAAAAAGCAATTGAATCTTTTCCATGAAGAAGCCCTACATAAAATTGCAGAAGGGAAACAGCTTTTAAAAACAAATAAAAAGGACCGTAAAAATCAACGCGATCAAATCATCCCTACCCTTTCAGAAGAAGAAGCTATAGCGTATGAAGAAGATTTAATAAAGCAATCGTTAAGGGACAAATACGAATTTCGAAAACTGAATCAAGAAATTGAAGAAGAACGAGATCGGTTAACTCAACGAATCCAAGCTTTTGAGGATCAAATCTCAGCTTTAAAAGAAGAGCGTAAAACAAAATCTAATGCTTTACAAAATCAGTTATTTGATCAATATCAGTTTCTAAATCAATATAAAAAGAAAAAAGGTTTACGCGCTATTTTTGCCCAAACGGCTTTTCAACAACCTCCTGCTGCCGCTGGAGAATGTGCAGCTCCAAAATTATTGCAATATGCTTTTCAGCATGATTTAAACCCCATTTGTATGGCTGAATTTTGGTGGGGAGAATCGCCAAAATCGGAAGTTCGCAAGCATAAACACTATTATCCTGCCTGCACCGGAAAATGTGAACCCATTTTAGGTCATATGTTAGAAGGAATGAAAATGGACGAAAATCCACTTATCAAACAGTGCGATACAGGGGATCAATTGGAAATCATTTATCAAGATGATGATATTGTAGTTGTCAATAAACCGGAAGAATTTTTATCCGTTCCTGGGATTGAAATTAAAGATTCGGTATACATCCGAATCAAATATCAATTTCCGAAAGCCACTGGACCTATGATTATCCATCGTTTGGACATGTCGACTTCAGGTCTTTTGGTTTTAGCATTAAATAAAGAAAGTCATAAACATATTCAACAGCAATTCATCAAACGCAAAGTCGAAAAACGCTATATCGCTTTATTGGATGGGATTGTCCAAGAAGACGAAGGAGTGATTGAACTTCCATTACGTGTAGATTTGGATGATCGCCCTCGACAAATGGTATGCTATGAACACGGAAAACCTGCAAAAACCAAGTATAAAGTTTTAAAACGCAAAGACCATAAAACTTTGATTCAGTTTTTTCCAATTACGGGTCGAACGCATCAATTGCGAATGCATGCTTCGCATCATTTAGGACTTAATACACCTATTGTCGGTGATGACCTATACGGAACAAAAGCCAATCGTTTACATTTACATGCCGAATATTTAGAATTTACGCACCCCAAGACAAAAGAATTAATGAAATTTCAGGTGGAACCAAATTTTAATCTCTAATTTTGTAAGATAATACGGACAATGGAAGAAAATAAATTAACAATTCGAGATGTAATTTACCGTGATATGGATGCCTTAATCATGGCGAAATTAAAAAATGATGGAAACATATCATTGGATGATTTAATTGATATTGCATCTTACTTAGCTGCCAGTTTATTTCGCATACGATGGCAACAAAAAGGGGAATTAACGGAAGAAGAAGTAAGTATAGTATTAGGAAATATTGGGGATTTCTGCCACGAACATTTCGGGGAAAACTTTACACAAAATGATTATGACAAAATCGTTAAGATTTCTCAATTGTTGTTACAAAAACCAACATTTGATGAAGACTCTAAAACGTTTTTTGAAGAAATAACAAAGGCTAACGATTAACGTTAGCCTTTTTTTATGTGGTAAATTTTATTGAATTTTTATGTAAAAAATCGATAACTTTTTCATTAAATATCTGCGGTTGATCCACATTCACGACATGCCCACAATTTTCAACGATATACAATTGTGCCGATTGGTAATGTTCTTTGACCAATTTCTGTATAGTCGGTAAGAACATATGGTCCTCATCCCCCATGATATAAAACGTAGGAATATTAATTTCCACTTGTCTAAACCATTTCAATAACGGATTAATATCAGCAGTTAATTTAAACCATTTTAAAAACTCTTTTTGATAGAGTTTTTTAGCCTCATTAACAAATAGATTTCGAGATTCCTTATGCGTTTGTTTAGGCATAATGGCAAAAGCAAAAATGCGATAAAGCAATAAATAAGGGATGACATTTTTAAAGAGATTACCCACCTTCATTAAAAATTGACCTCTCGTATTCATTTTCATCACGGCACCCCCCATGACCATGGATAGAATGCGTTGAGGATAATCGTCCGCGATTTGTCGGATAATAATCGTCCCTAAAGAAATGCCTACAAAATGGGACTTTTCAATGTTTAAATGATCCAAAACTTCAATCACATCTTTGGATACCGATTGGAAAGTATAACGGGATTCGAACAAAGACTTTAAATTATTTTTTGATCGACCATGTCCTCTTAAATCCACCATCAAAACATTAAAATGTTTACGAAATTCTCGTATTTGTTTAAACCATATGGTAGAACTTCCTCCTGCTCCATGAACAAAAGTTACCCAATCTTGGCTTGAAACATGCTTATAAATTGTATGTGCTAACAAATTTGTAAGTTCTTATTTGCGTTAATTAATAGATAAAATCAACCTCTACCTTACAAAAAGTAAACCTTTTTGTAAATTTTCGTTTATTTTTTTTGATAATAAACTTCATTGACATCGGTAGCTTTTATAAACTCGCTTTTTGATTGTTCTTCTATTCGATCTAGAAATAATTTCCCAATCAAATGATCATATTCATGTTGAAAAATTACAGCTGTAAAGCCTTCGATGATTTCTTCATATTGATTTCCTTCCAAATCAAAATAATTCAACTGAAGAGCCAAGCTACGGTAGACCTTACCAAATTGATCCGGAATCGAAAGACATCCTTCGCGACCATGACGCATAATCGACGATAACCAAGTTATTTTAGGATTAATATAAAATTCAAAAGGTTGTCCTTCTTTATCAAAACGTTGAACCCAAATGGCATTTCGATTAATTCCTACTTGAGGAGCAGCAATTCCAACACCTTTTGATAATTCGTCTTGTACCGTTGCATACATTCGCTCTGAAAGAAGTAATGTCAAAGGATCTTTGGGGTCTAAATCTTTGGATACATCCCTTAAAATTTTAGTATCTGAAGCGGAGGTTGTAAGTAAAACACGCATGGGTGTTTTACTGGATTTAGCTTTTATTAAAGCCATTTCATCTTTTGTCAGTTTTTCGTAGTCTTGTGTCATAGGTTGAGCAATAAGGGCAACTGAACTGAAAAAAAGAAAAAGGGTTACGATTTTTCTCATTTTTTTCGAATTAAAGCATCGATTGAATATTTTCCAGCTCCTGATAAAAATAATGCTAAATAATTAATTAAGAAGAATAAACCAGATTCTTTTTTACTAAAATCATGATCAAGATGAACAACAAATACAGCAACTATCATCGTTATGATTAAGGGTATTGCCGCTAACCGTGTAAATAACCCAATCAGAATAAAAAAGGCACACAGTATTTCTGCAAAAACGGTTAAAATTAATGACATTTCTACTCCTAATCCGATGGGATCTGCAAATTCAAAGGTTCCATTGACAAGTTTAACCAACTTGCCCCACCCATGTGTTAGCATAAAACCTCCGGCAGCAATTCGAATAAATAAAAGCGATAAATCAATGGCAGTTGTTTGATTTCCAGTCAAAGAAAATTTTGTACTCATGTTGTATTTTTTATCAAATATATCGAAATCAGACATACAAAATTAAAAATGCCGTTTTAATCCTATAAATTCTTACATTTATGATGCGATAAAAATTACTGTAATGATGAAAAAAATAAGTGCACTATGTATTTTGATTAGTACTCTAGCTTTTGGACAAGGGATTAGCGTTTCTGACACATCACTGAAGAATTCGCCTAAAACGATTGAAGAATCGAATTCGAAAGCCATTATTCGAGCGAATATCATCGAAGACTATATCCAAGAATATCATACAAAAACAATGTACAATTCGAATCAATCCATCGCTACGGTAGAGCATTATTCAAGTGAGGGTGATTTAGCTTTTACTGAAAAATATACGTACGACGAACAAGGGAAATTGATGATGATTGAAGGTATTAATCCTGATGAAACCCTTACCATCATTAAGGATTATGAATATTCACCCGATGGATATAAAGAAATCACCAGTGAAAATGAGGTCGTTGTAAAGGAAATCGAATTTACAACTGATTCAAGTGGTAAAGTTTTAAGTGAAAAAGAAATTGCTTTTCATCAAGGGAATCAGATCACTGAGCGTTTTCATACGTACAAAAACGATCAACTCATCCAATCCAAAGTAACGTATGGTAAAGATGGTCATATTATCACCTATAAGTATGATGCAAAAGGGCAATTAATTGAAGATGTCATTGTGGATTTAAAAAATAAACCCATTTCTAAAAAAAGACGTCGATTTGATGAAAACAACAATATCGTAGAAGAAAACTTATATGATATGAATGGACGTTTAAAAACCAATAATCGTATCCTGTATGAATATGATGAAAAAGGCAATTGGACCAAAAGAACTCAATACGCCAATCAGCATGAAGAACCCATTTCCAACACTATAAGAACGATAAGGTATTAATTTTAATACCTTATTTTTTTTGGCTATATCAAAAAAAATGTTATTTTTAATATAACCAATAAATAAACTATGAGTTTTGAAATTAGCATACAAGAATTTAATCGGCAATTTCAGCTTTATCAAAAAAAAGATCGTTACAATTTAAATCTTCACGAATTTGATTTAAATCATTTTATTGTGATGTTTTTTAATGAAGAAATCGAAGATCTTTTTATCAAATACGCTTGCAAAGAAAAAAATGACATAAAGGAATGTCGAATTAATTTAACTTCCTTTAGTGACTTCTTTGAGAGTGTAGAAAATCTTCTGCATTTCCATGTTTTAGAAGTCAATGGTTATTTCACAAATTTAGATTTATATTTTATTGCGCAGCCCCAGCTTATTGAAGTCAATTACATTACACGTGAACTGATTTTCGAAGTGGTTGATCGATTATTGAATGGTGTCGATTGCAATTATAAATCCCGTTTAAAAACGGAATTACTGATCAATATGGAGTTTGATTAATTCTTTAACATTAATTACTTAACTTTCTTTATTTCAATTTCTTTTTCTTAAATTTAGGTAAACTCTTTACTACACATAACAAAACCTAAACTAACCAAACCTATTACATATGAATATTTTTATCCTCGACCAGCATAAAATAGTCATAGATGGTCTTATTGCAATCCTCAACAAAAGGAAGGGGTTCAATGTAACAGGCTATGCGACTAATATAGCTGATGCGATTAGCTGGTTAAATGAAAATGATGTTGACTTGCTCATTACAGAAGTTGTATTCAGCAATGATGATGCTTTAGAACTTCTGAAAACACTGCGTAAAAACAAAAAAGAAATCAAAATCTTAATTTTAACAGGCGACAATCGCATAAAGAAAATTCAGGAATTGTTTAAATTGGGTGTAAATGGTTTTATTGAAAAACATAATGAAACCAAGCAATTCATCGAAGCCTTGAATTGCATTAAAAGAGGTCAATCTTATATTGGAGAAGATTTAAGAAATAAAATTATTGAAAATTTTAGTCAGTCAAAACCGCAAGAAAGTGAAAACATCAATGAAATTCTAAACAATATCACCAATCGGGAACTGGAAATTATTAAATTGATTTGTGATGGATGGAACAGCAAAGAGATTTCTTCTCAATTATTCATTAGTTTCAATACGGTAGAAACCCATCGAAAACGAATTTTTCAAAAATTAAAAATCAAAAATTCAATTGCATTGCTCCGATTTGCGATAAAGCACGATTTGATTGAATAAAACATAAAGAAACCCTTCAGTTTTGAAGGGTTTCCTTATTAAAAATGTAACCTATTCCCAATCGGGCATCCAAGCATTTGAAAACAATAGTGTTCTATTGCTTTCTTCTGCAATGGAAAGCTTATAGATCGATCGCTCCGATAAACCATCGTTTGATGTTTGCGTAAAAATGACTTCAGCATCATTCGGAGAAAATCTAGGATCGAGATCTAAAAACCCGTTTGGTTTTTGCGATAATTCTGATAAGTCAACGGTTTCATTCGTTGCCAAATCATAAATAAATATTCTTGTATCCAATTGACGATAATTTGAACTTTGATACCCGGATACATCATGGGTATAGAGAAGTTTTTGCCCGTTCGTTGAGAAATCTAAACCGCCCATGGCACCATTTACATTTTCAAGAATCGTTTGGATGGTATTTCCTGCTCTATCAATTAACGTAATTTTGGATTGGTATCCATCCATCCCATTCGTTTTTAATGCGATTTTTGTTCCATCAGTACTCCATGCACATTCGGTGATTAAACTTCCATCACCTGTTGTATAAATTAATTGAGTACCCGAACCATCTTTATTGACACGGTATAATTTATTAAAATGGGGATAAATAAATTCACTTCCATTCGTACTCCATGCAAAATCAAGTTCATTAATATTAAATCCAGCTAATGGAATTTCTGTTACTCGAAAAGCATCACTCCCATCCAATTTAGCAGTATAAAGATGGGCGTTACCATCCGTTATTCTCACAAATGCCACTAAACCTGCTGCATTATTTTTTCGAGGTCGTATCGAATTCACCGATCCTTGGGTAAATCGAAACGCTTCTCCCTGCTCATTCGAGGAATAAATTACATGATTGAACCCATCCATGGTGACATAATGGTAACGATTCTGAGGGATTCGACTAGTCGTAAACTTATACGTCGGGCTATAAACTTCTGGATTAATACCATCACTAACGATTACTTGCCAGAAATAACTTGTCCCATAATTTAATTCTTCTAGAGTATATTCTGGGACCCTTAAGTCACGAACCTCTACGACCACATCATTACGATCATTTTTTACGACTAAATGATAAGTCAATTCATCTTCATCAGGATCAATACTTTTCCATGTTAAAGGAACAGTCCGTTCCGTATCCATTGTTTGGTCTACAGGAGTTATCAGTTCCGGAACAGATGGAGGAGAATTTAATGATGCATCGTCTTTCATTTCAAAAACAATGTTCACTTCTTGACCATCTTCTATCATATTCACTCCTTCAATTTCCATTAAGTATCCTTGTAATTCTGCTTTTGCAGAATAATCGCCCAAAGGCATATTTTCTATGACAAACGTACCATCACTCTCTGTGAACACGGTTTGAGTGGTAGGAGATGTGCTTATTTTAACATGAGCCAAGGGTTCGTTTGTGCGATGTTTAACGACAATTCCTTTTAATACGCCTTTATTATTTACTTCAATCAGATCTTCACTGCATTGAATCGATAAAACTGCAGTAAGGATAATCAAGAGATAGTGTATGCATTTTTTAAGTGTTTTCATCATTTGTCTTGTGGATTTATTTTTTTACCAAAATAATACTGTATTCCAATGCCATAGGTGATCAGATGATCTTTCCTTTTTCCTCCGATATGATGATCCCAATCATCATTGAAACCAAAATCATACTCTCCAAATGCTCTTAAGCCTACAGAAGGAATGGGTAAAAATTCGATCCCTAACCCTACATTCGCTTTAGCACGTACGGATGAATCATTACGATGGGATTGTAACATACCCACCCCACCATAAATAAAGGGTGATACATTATCATTGGGCATAGCGACAAATTCTAAATCGGCATCTACACTATAAAAATTTTCAAGGAACGTATCGGCATTGGAAAGTTTAAAATTGGAAAATGACGCGTTGATATTGAAATGCTGAGATAAAAACATTTTTGCACCCACTTGAAATCCAAAATTCGTTTCACTATTTCTTAAATCACCTTTGATGGTGTAGGCTCTTGCACTTGCGTTGATAGAGAACTTCCCACGTCTTGGCAATAACACACGGTTATCGACACGTAAATTATTAATCGAATCCTCTTGGATCAATTGATGCGCTAAAGTTTTAAATTGATCTTCTTCAGCAGTTGAAACATCCCATAATTTTTCAGTTGAACCTTCAATAATAAGGGTATACACCGCTTTTTCGATTGCTTCTTTCACGGCTAAATGAACAGGTTCATTCTTGGTAATCCCTATTTCAGCTTCTAATAAGCGGTCTGGATCGACATATCTGAAAAAATTCCCATTTATTGATTGAGATAGAATGGTTTTCGAAGTATAAATCGTTTTTAGAATTTTCCCATTATTCGTTGATACTGCTCTTAAATAGACTGAAATTCGATCTTGTCTGTATTGAGTTCCACCTCCAACGCCAAAATACCGTAATCCCGCTCCACCGGTCATAATATTTGTATCATAAGAGACGATTCCACCTTCTAGGATAATTCCTGCAAATAAAAGTGGAGGAAGAGGTTGTGGGTTTGCATTTTGATTTTGGTAGGTCGCATATTCTTGTCGCGTTGATTTAATAATTTGTCGTTCATTCAACAAATCACTAATGTTTTCTCTTTCAATTGTTGTAAACCATTTGCTGTCTTCTAATGCTTTCAATAAAATTGAAGTTGTTCCTTGAGGAATAGCTGTACTCCAATTGGCATTATTTTCAGAGGCTTTGTATTGCCCCGTTTGGTCTTTGAATTTATAGACAGCTACGACTACTTTTTCTTTAGGTTCTGGCAATGCTTTTAACTTTTGCGTATAAGCAGTGACTTCTCCTAGTGTAGAAGATTGTTGACCTGTTGGTGCTTTAATGAATGCACTACAACTAAGGATACTGTAAATAACAATTAAAAAGAAAAAACGTTTTATTATTCGGTTACATTTTAATAAAAACATTTTTAATTGATTTTGTTAGGTATTGGGAAGATTAATATTGGTTTGCTCTCCTGTTTTGATATCAATGATATGGATATTAACCCCACCAAAATATTCTGTAATTTTAATATTCATGGTTCCCAGATTATAAACACCAGGTTCCATTTGTGCGTTTTCATAATCAGATCCAAAGAGTCCTCTTGAAATCTGATTGAGTAATTGTCGGTTGAGTGTATCTTCAAAACTTCCAATCGCAGTTGTCGGTTTAAAATCAGGATAAGAATTATTCTTATATGGATTTTGGGCATCTGCCGAACTAAGCAACCATTGGTAATTGAACGTATCCCCTCCAAAAGAAGGATTTATTGGTTTATAGACCAGTTGTTGTGCGTAAAGATTAATCCATCCAAATCCAAAAAACAGGACAATTGATACGGTTATTTTCATACATATTTCATTTAAGGGGCATTTAATTCACGTTGTAAAAGATTTTGTTCACTTCGGTATTGATTTAAAATTTTAAATACAATTTCAGCTTGCTGATTCAGATAGTCTTCGTTGGGCACCACTCGAAATTTGTATAAAATTTTATCGCGGTCTTGAATTTGAATAAATGAAGTTCGTCCAAATTCAGGCAATTCACTGATGGTCGTAATAAAAGGAAATTGTTCATTACGCAATTGATTCAAGGAATAGAACAAATCAAAAAAATCTTTACCTCCTTTTGTTTTGGTTTCATCAATAATAACCCCCATTAATACAAACTCGTCACGAGGAATGGATTTTAAATGATTCTCATTTTTATGGAATACTATATCTTGACCATCGTGTTTTAAATGAATCGAATCTTTGGCATAAAGTATATTCTTATCATCATCGCGAAGAAATAAATAGGCTTTGAGTTCATCATTCCCATTCAAATTGATTCGGATTTCAGACAAGAATTGTTGCTCATATGGATTGATAATCACTTTTCCTTGTTGCTGATGATTGGACAAGGTTTTATTTTCATTTTGTTTTATGGCAATGAACAAATAATTCAAATCATAGAAGACATCATCTGTGCTTTTTGCAAATGATTTTAGTACGATCCGGTTTTCAGCTTGCGAATAGTCAATTTTAGCTTCAATCGAGGATTGAGCGTAGACTTTACAACCGATGAAGAGAATTAAAATAAAAGTTATGCATCTCATCGGCTATTGGTCATGTAAATTTTACGATCATTTCCTATGATGTCAATGCTCATTTGACGACTCATTCCGTTCATCCCAAAAATCTGAATTTCATTGGACTGTCCGATCATTTGAATTTGAAGACTAGAACTTTTATATGATTCATGATGAACACGTAGTTCATTGAAATGCCCGATTTGATTAATTTTCATAAAATCATAACCAGAATTGATCCATACTTCATTCGAATTCCCCATCTGAACAATGGTAGAGGACTGGGGTAAAAAGGATTGTTGGGCTGAAAAATAATCCAAAACTGTAGTTGAATTTAGCGCATTAAAATCTTGTGCCAAACCTAAAAATGAAATAAAACAAATGAGTAAATATTTCATAATAAACGTTTAAAAAGAGGGAATAATATTCCCTCTATACGATTAATTTGATTGATAAACCACCATAGTATTTAGTGCTCCAGCTTGTAATCCGAAATGTGAATGATTCGCTCCTAACTGCATAACTGTGGATTGATTCACATAACCATACTGTAAATCAATTGCTGTATTACTATACCCAAATTGCAATTGAGTCGCCCCATTATAGCTTCCATCTTGATGAATATAAGCCGTATTGCTGTCTCCTAATTGAAGTTGTAAAGCGGAATTATAAGATCCATCTTGATTCACATAGGCAAAATTGAAATTTCCTAATTGAGCCTGAGTTGACGTATTATTATTCCCGACTTGTGTAGCATAGGCATCATTCAACCAACCTGCTTGTAATTGCGATGAAGTATTATTATATCCCAATTGGAAAGCATATGCTTCGTTCAGACTTCCATATTGCTCTTGTCTTGAAGAATTATTAATCCCGATTTGTAGTGCATAGGCATTATTTCCTCCACCAATTTGTGTCTGTTCTGAAGTATTGAATAATCCTAATTGTTCTACATAAGCCTCGTTCCAATTTCCATCTTGATATTGTGCCGATTGGTTTAAGATTCCAGTTTGAGAAGCAATTGCAGTGTTTTGGTCTCCTAACTGTGTTTGAGTAGAAATATTTAAAATTCCTTCTTGATCAGCTAAAGCATAATTTACATTTCCATCTTGGTATTGAGTAGAAATATTTAAAATTCCATTTTGAAGTGCGTAAGCCTGGTTAGCGTTTCCAAGTTGTACTTGAGCAGAAACATTCATCCAGCCATCTTGGTCGACATAACCTAGATTTCTATTTCCAACCTGTAATTGTGTTGATTGGTTGGATGTTCCGAGTTGATCAACCCATCCTGTATTAGCATTTCCAAATTGATACGTTGAATTCGTATTGCCATCTCCAATTTGACTTACTAAACTTAAGTTGCTATCCCCAATACTTAAGGTTGTATTTTTATTAAGATTGCCTAACTGTAAAACATAGGCATCATTTGACATTCCAATTTGGGTAATGTCATTATCGTTGCGCCATCCTATTTGAGTAACGTAGGCTTCATTTCCCATCCCCAATTGAATGGTAACATCATCATTTGACTGAGCAAAGGCAAATCCCGCAGCAAACAATGCTAGAAGTGATAAAGTAATCTTTTTCATAATTTGTGATTTTAATGATTAGTTATTTTCAAAATTACGATACTATCTTTTCAAAAGAAATCACTCAATTAGTGAAATATTACAACCCCTTATTTCCGTTAATTAATATTAGGTATATAAAAAACCCGTTGAAAATCAACGGGTTTCATTTTATAAGTTTCCTCTTCGGGCTTGTTCACGTTCTAATGCTTCGAATAATGCTTTAAAGTTTCCAGCACCAAACGATTGGGCACCATGTCGCTCGATGATTTCATAGAACAACGTTGGACGATCTTCTACGGGCTTAGTAAAGATTTGTAATAAATAACCTTCTTCATCACAATCCACCAAAATTCCTAAGTCTTGTAATTTTTTAATGTCTTCATCAATTTGTCCGACACGTTCTGGAATCATTTCGTAGTACGCTTCAGGTGGAGCCGATAAAAACTCTACACCACGTGCTTTTAATTCCGTTACTGTTTTCACAATGTCTTTGGTGGCTACGGCAATGTGCTGTACCCCTTCTCCTTCGTAGAAATCCAAGTATTCTTCTACTTGCGATTTTTTCTTTCCTTCTGCCGGTTCATTAATCGGGAATTTAGAGTAACCATTTCCATTACTCATCACCTTCGACATTAAAGCCGAATATTCGGTATTAATTTGTTTGTCATCAAACGATAAGATGTTCACAAACCCCATCACGTCTTGGTACCATTGTACCACTTCGTTCATACGGTTCCATCCTACATTCCCCACACAATGGTCGACATACAATAATCCACAATCTGAAGGTTGGTAAGCCGATTCCGATTTCACATACCCTGGCATAAATGGACCGTTGTAATTTTTACGTTCGATGAACATATGAACCGTTTCTCCGTAGGTGTAAATTCCGGCCATTTTCACTTCCCCAAATTCATCAGAAATTGTTGTTGGCTCTAAGTAGACTTTACCCCCACGTTTTGTCGTTTGTTCAAAGGCATCAAATGCATCGTCCACCCAAAGGGCTAAGACTTTAACTCCGTCTCCATGCTTCATTGCATGTTGACAGATTGGAGAATCTGATTTTAACCCTGAAGTTAATACTAATCGAATCTTTCCTTGTTGTAAAACATAAGAAGCACGATCTCTAACGCCTGTTTCTGGTCCAGCATAGGCAATTTCTTGAAACCCGAATGCTGTTTTATAATAATGTGCCGATTGTTTGGCATTTCCGACATAAAATTCGATATAATCTGTTCCGTTGATCGGAAGAAAGTCTTGTGCTTGTGCGATTTTTTCAGCAAATGTTTGTGTGCTCATTTTTTATAATGTGTTATTTTTTACGTTGTATGTTATACGTTGTACGTTTTACGTTATACGTTGTACGTTGTACGTTTTACGTTGTATGTTATACGTTGTATGCTATACGTTTTACGTTGTACGTTTTAGTACGATGAGATCCTGAAACGAGTTCAGGATGACACGCTGGACTTATATGATAGATTCTAAATACTAGATGTTAGATGTTAGATTTAGAATTCATCATTCATCATTCATAACTTAGAACTTAGAACTTAGAACTTAGAACTTAGAACTTAGAACTTAGAACAAACCTAATACAACCATGATTTATAATAATCAGGATCTTCTAATTCTAGCGCTTGTTCCGTTAACATCAATGGTCGAAACGGATCAATCATTACCGCTAATTCGTGGGTTTCTTTGGCTCCGATGGATTTTTCTACCGTTCCAGGATGTGGACCATGTGGAATTCCGGCCGGATGCAAGGTAATTTGTCCCTTCTCCACGGATTTACGCGACATAAAATCCCCATCCACATAGTACAAGATTTCATCTGAATCCACATTACTATGATTATACGGTGCCGGAATGGCATTCGGATGATAATCAAATAAGCGAGGAACGAAACTACAAATCACGAATCCTGCACCTTCGAATGTTTGATGTACTGGTGGTGGTTGATGAATACGTCCGGTGATGGGTTCAAAATTATGAATCGAAAAAGCCCATGGGTAGTGGTAACCATCCCAACCCACGAAATCAAAAGGATGTGTGCCGTATACATACGGATAAATTAAGCCTTCTTTCTTGATTAATATTTTAAAATCACCGTGTTCGTCGTGCGTTTCTAAATCTTGTGGACGTTTAATGTCACGTTCACAGAATGGCGCATGTTCCATCAATTGACCGAAATGATTGCGGTAACGACGAGGCGTTTCGATTGGACTAAACGATTCGGTAATGAACAATCGGTTCTGTTCATCGTTGAAATGCAATTGATAGATAATTCCGCGCGGAATCACTAAATAATCACCGTATTCAAACGGGATTTGTCCATATCCTGTTTTTAAAATACCTGATCCTTCGTGGATAAAAATGACTTCATCCGCCATCGAATTTTTATAGAAGTAATCGGTCATCGACTTTTTAGGAGCAGCCAATGATATGTGCAAATCATTGTTGACCAATACAGGAACTCGAGATGCGATGTAATCATCCGTAGGTTGTACTCGAAAACCTTTTAATGAGGTATGCTTCAGATGTTTTGCGCGAGCTATTTTTGGTTCAACAGAAAATGGTTCATTGATTTCTTTGACCAACGTTGGCGGATAACAATGGTAGACATTGGAATACGTACTCGAAAATCCGTGGGTAGAAACCAGCTCTTCCGCATAGAGTTCTCTATTGGGTTTTCGAAATACTGTATGTCTTTTCTGTGGGAAAGTTCCCAAAGCGTGATACAGTGGCATATAACTTTTGTTTGTGTTTTGATGAAAAAATGAAAATAGTCAAATCCTCGGTATTGGATAACACCGAACCGCACTACTTACAATGAGTATTGTGCAAAAACGATTTTAGAAAGTAAAGCTATGGTTAGCTTATTCATTCCTATAAATAAAGGTTTTAGTAATTCCTTCATTTGATTCACTATTCTTTGTGGTTCATTCAAAGATAACAAAGAATTTGAATTGTACAAAATACACCACAAACAATTATGAATACTTTTAAAATCTAAGTTTGATGACAAATGCACAGCACGATTACTATTTCTGTTATGATTTGAATGCTAGTCCTAAAAATTGATGAAGAATAAGGGAATTTATATGCATTTGAAAGGGTTGATGTTCCGCTAACTTTTCCGATCCAAAAACCATCAGCTTCCCTTTCATCATCGACGTTCTCTCCTGAAACCGAAAAATCTCATTGAAATGAAAATAGCATGTTTAGCTTGCACCTTACCACAAAAAAAGGCGAGTCTTATCTACTCGCCTATCTTTCTTGGTGGGGATGTTTATTTTTTTGAAATATCGTCTCCCCTTTTTATTTTTGTGTTGATCTGAATTATACCACTTCAATTCTTTTCATTCAACGGATGTCTACTTTTTCCGTCCCATCTTTCAGGAATGTTCTATGCCGCCTCTATGCTACCTTTATGCTACTTCAATGCCGCCTTCTACCGCCTTTGCACCCCCTCAATACCTTATGAGTGAGGCCTCTCCAACGCGGTTTGTGTGTCCTTTCAGTATCCATTCAGTAGGCTAGAAGTATGAATGATTGACAATTGTTGTTTGTTTAGACGATCAATAACGCTTCTTCTTTGATTTGATTCGCGGCTTTCGAATAAATGAAGACTTCAAAATCAGTAGGTGTAGCCTCTTCATAACTTTGCTTCATCTTTAAGTAGGTCATAGGTTTTTCAGCCTCTTTTAGTGCTTTGATGAAATCAATTAACCATTCACCTTCTTCTTTTTCCAGCATTACTTCTAAGTAATTACTCTTGGTATGGAAGGTTAAAACTGCATTTTCAAACATTCTACCTTTTTTGGTTTTAGTTCGAATTTCCATCGTTGGAATTCCGCCTAACCAAACGACTTTTTGAGTTGGTTTATGCGTTACAAATACTTCTTGGTTTAAAATCGATTCAATGTAATTTGGTCGAACAGTCGTTTTGGGCACTTTCATCTCAAACCATTCGTGTAATGGAATCTCGAAGCCTACCCCGTGCATGTAATTGAACAACGATTTCTTTAAACCGAACGAAAATTGGCTATGATCCAATCCCGATTTTTCTTCGTGCACCATGTCATTGTTTGCAAATGATCCCAATTCAGTACTGTGGTTGATTACATTGTATTCTTCTGGATTTAAACCCACGGGGCTGTGCGCTGTCATCGCAAATTGATGCCAAAAACCAGATTGAAGAATCCCTAACTCGAACATCTGGCGCACCATTTCTAAACTATCGATGGTTTCTTGTTCCGTTTGTGTTGGGAATCCGTACATTAAATACGCGTGTACCATAATACCCGCTTCGGTAAAATTACGGTTCACGACCGCTACTTGATCAACGGTTACCCCTTTATCAATCAATTGTAATAAACGATCTGAAGCTACTTCTAATCCACCGGATACGGCAATACACCCAGAAGCTTTCAATAAACGACATAAATCCAGTGTAAAACTTTTCTCGAAACGAATGTTGGTCCACCACGATACCGTTAATTTACGACGTAGAATCTCTAAAGCTACCTCACGCATTAAAGCTGGTGGTGCCGCTTCATCTACAAAATGGAATCCCGTATTGTTGGTTGTGGCAATTAATTCTTCCATTTTATCCACGATTTGCTTGGCCGCAATCGGTTCGTACACTTTGATGTAATCCAATGAAATGTCACAAAACGTACATTTTCCCCAATAACAACCGTGTGCCATCGTCAATTTATTCCATCGACCATCACTCCATAAACGGTGCATTGGATTTACGACTTCAATAACTGAAATGTATTGATCCAAATGTAAATCGGTGTAATCTGGCGTTCCTACTTCACTGAATTTGTAGTCTTTGATTAAAGGATGATTGATGTATTCGACTTTTCCCTCCACCAATGTAAACGTACGTTTCAATTCTGAACGATCACATTCTTGGTGAATGTATTTAAGTAATTGTTCCGTTGGCGCTTCTCCATCGTCCAACGTAATAAAATCGAAAAATTCGAATACACGAGGATCGGATAGCGAACGTAATTCCGTATTTGGAAAACCACCTCCCATATCCACGACAATCTCTGGATAATTCGCTTTTATGTATTGGGCACAACGGAAAGCAGCATATAAATTCCCTGGAAATGGCACCGAAAACCCAATCATTTTTGGATTTGTCGATTGAATTAATTTTTCTAATTCTGATAATGTAATGCGGTCGATGTAAGTAGGAGCTTTTTGCAATTCGGCATAGATCTCATCGAACGAATTTGCTGAGCGTCCTAAACGTTCAGCATATCGACTGAATCCAAAATTCTCGTCTACGGCTTCGATGATTAAGTCGGATAAATCTTCTAAATACAACGTCGCCAAATGCTTGGCTTTATCTTGGAATGCCATGGTCCCAAACGCCCATTCTAAATCGTCTAATTCTGCAAAACGAGAAGCTTCGGGTAGATACCCATCTTGGACAATGGCATCGGCTAACGTTGAATTTTTGCCTTGCAGAAAACGGATCACCGGATCGATCGTATGGATATAATCTTCGCGTAACGTGTAGATGCGAAAACTATTTTCACCTAATGCAATGCCTGAATTTTCGATGTATTCAAATAAATCCGTTAAACCCTTTTTACTGAACAATTGTAAAATAACATCTAAACCTAAATCGGCTTGAAATGTCGTATAGTTCAATTGGTTTAAAAATCCTTTTAGATAAACTGTACCTGGATAAGGTGTGTTTAATTGGGTAAAAGGAGGAGTAATTAATAAAAGATCCGTTTTCAAAAATGTAGAATTTGTGCAAAAATACGGTAATTATCCCATTTATGCTTTCTTCAACCCTAAAGTAGCGATGATTTCACGCGCAACCGCTCTTCCTGCTCTATTTGCGCCTATGGTTGAAGCGGAAGGACCATAACCTGTCAAGTGAATGCGAGGATCTTTTTGCACTTGTGTGGCTGCTTTACCTGCCATCACTACACCGCCTTTTCACTGACTAAATTTAATTCCTTCAAATGGTCGATGTTTTGTTTGAACCCCGTATTCCAAAAGATTACATCCGCTTTCATTTCTTGGCCATCCTCCCATCTCACCCCATCTGCTGTGATTTCGGTAAACATTGGTAAACGATCCATTATACCGTTGTTTAACATTTCTTCAATCGCAGGTGTAATGGGTAAACCTGTCACTGAAACCACGGATTTGGGCGGTAAACCCAATCGAACACGTTCATCGACCATGGCCACGGCTTCACGCCCATGTTCGGGATTAAATTCGTAAGGACGAAAATCTGGAGGGCGTCGCGTGACCCAAGTGGTCGTTGTAACCTTGGCTAATTCGCCCAATAATTGTACGGCTGATATTCCAGCACCTACCACAATGACGTGCTTTCCTCTAAAATCCTCTGCTTTTTTATATGCATTGGTATGCAATTGAAGCCCTTTGAATGATTCTGACCCCGGTAAATGGGGAATATTGGGTGTTTTCCATGTCCCTGTTGCATTGACAATAGTAGGCTGGAACAGCTTGATTGGCACGAATAGCCTCTGGATTTTCTTTCATTGCCTCCTCAAAACTAAGTCCAGGTAAATCATTGATTCCGTTCACATTTTCTAACGTCAAACTGTCCCAACGGTGTTGCCATGCTCCTCCTGCTCCGTTTTCATCGTCTAAAACCACAAACCCTTTTCCTGCTTGGATGCCGAATTTTTGCAAATAGTAGGCAGCCGATAAACCGGCTTGTCCTGCTCCGATTACGACAATGTCTACTATGTAAAATGTTTTCTTTTTCGAGGAAGATGCTTGATTCATGGGTTTGATTTTCCTAAAAATAAAACCTTCTCTCGCTTTATCCGAATTTCAAAATGTTAAAAGAACTTTTGTATCTTCACTTTTCAAACGACAAACAAAATGAAATTTGTTGCTCCGTATCCTATTGTCAATTGATTGATCTTATTTATATTATATTTATCAAGAATTCGATGATTTGTTTCACTTCATTGATTTTGGTACTTTTATTCAAGTATTTACAACCGAATTTATTGCTTCAGGATCTGAATTGCTGTTATAAATTGATTTATCTCATGATGTGTTATTTGAAATTTGTATTCAATGAGACGCTGCGCATAGTTCATTTCGGTAGTTACCACTGAGACAATTACAACTGAGTTTATACCACAAACAATTACATTACGGTTGTGAATTCCTTTATCTCATGATATTTTATTTTATTTTAATTTGTATTCGATGAGACGCTCCGCTTAGTTCATTTCGGTAGTTGCCACTGAAACAATTACAACTTTCACTACCATTACTTCGTGACCGCGAGTGTTGTGAATTCCTTTATCTCATGATGTGTTATTTGAAATTTGTATTCGATGAGACGCTAGCGCTTAGTTCATTTCGGTAGTTGCCACTGAAGCAATTACAACTATACCAGAAGTGATTCAATACATTGAGCAGTTGTGAATTGATTTATCTCATGAAGTATTATTTGAAATTGGTATTCGATGAGACGCTGCGCTTAGTTCATTTTGGTACTTTTATTCAAGTATTTACAACTTGTTAACAACGGTACTAACGTTGGAACTGGTTGTGAATTGATTTCATTTTGGTACTTTTATTCAAGTATTTACAACTGTAAGTACTTCATCGACGTCAATCTCGCAGTTGTGAATTGATTTCATTTCGGTAGTTGCCACTGAAGCAATTACAACTAAATACACTTTAATAGTAGGAAAAAACTAGTTGTGAATTCCTTTATCTCATAATGCTTTTATTTTAATTTGTATTCGATGAGACGCTAGCGCTTAGTTCATTTCGGTATTTTTACTGAAGCAATTACAACGGAACGTCATTACAAAATGAGTTCAATGTAGTTGTGAATTCCTTTCATTTCGGTATTTTTACTGAAGCAATTACAACTTTATCGTTGTAGATGAATCTTTGTTGATTGTTGTGAATTCCTTTCATTTCGGTATTTTTACTGAAGCAATTACAACCTTTTATTTGTTCTTCAACTGAAGCATCGAGTTGTGAATTCCTTTCATTTCGGTATTTTTACTGAAGCAATTACAACTAAAGCTACAAATTGAGCATATAGGCCCTTGTTGTGAATTCCTTTCATTTCGGTATTTTTACTGAAGCAATTACAACTCATTCGAACCAATTGAGTTTACCGAACCTGTTGTGAATTCCTTTCATTTCGGTATTTTTACTGAAGCAATTACAACACAGGTATTGTTATTTACACCATATACATCGTTGTGAATTCCTTTCATTTCGGTATTTTTACTGAAGCAATTACAACTGATTGCAACCATTAGACGTGTGCAACCTAGTTGTGAATTCCTTTCATTTCGGTATTTTTACTGAAGCAATTACAACTGGAGTTCCACGTTTTTTATCCAAGAAGAAGTTGTGAATTCCTTTCATTTCGGTATTTTTACTGAAGCAATTACAACAATCTTTTGCTCGTAACGGCACATTATCATAGTTGTGAATTCCTTTCATTTCGGTATTTTTACTGAAGCAATTACAACTTAAGGTATATAATTAAAATGAGTATCTAAGTTGTGAATTCCTTTCATTTCGGTATTTTTACTGAAGCAATTACAACTTCCGATTGGAATTGTTTCATGTATTCATCGTTGTGAATTCCTTTCATTTCGGTATTTTTACTGAAGCAATTACAACTTCGAAGAAATACAAGACGAAGATGACACTGTTGTGAATTCCTTTCATTTCGGTATTTTTACTGAAGCAATTACAACGTGCATACCCACTCAACTAATTGATTTCCAGTTGTGAATTCCTTTCATTTCGGTATTTTTACTGAAGCAATTACAACGGATATCCATTTACAATCAATCGACTTACTGTTTGTGAATTCCTTTCATTTCGGTATTTTTACTGAAGCAATTACAACTTTTCGGTTGGTTTTGGTTTGGTGGCGCATGTTGTGAATTCCTTTCATTTCGGTATTTTTACTGAAGCAATTACAACATATGGCAAGATGTTTTGGTGTTTGATCCTGTTGTGAATTCCTTTCATTTCGGTATTTTTACTGAAGCAATTACAACAAGTTTGGACGTATCAACGCCTTGGTGAATGTTGTGAATTCCTTTCATTTCGGTATTTTTACTGAAGCAATTACAACGGAACGTCATTACAAAATGAGTTCAATGTAGTTGTGAATTCCTTTCATTTCGGTATTTTTACTGAAGCAATTACAACTTTATCGTTGTAGATGAATCTTTGTTGATTGTTGTGAATTCCTTTCATTTCGGTATTTTTACTGAAGCAATTACAACCTTTTATTTGTTCTTCAACTGAAGCATCGAGTTGTGAATTCCTTTCATTTCGGTATTTTTACTGAAGCAATTACAACTAAAGCTACAAATTGAGCATATAGGCCCTTGTTGTGAATTCCTTTCATTTCGGTATTTTTACTGAAGCAATTACAACAATTAACCCACTACCAACCAATCGAAAAACGTTGTGAATTCCTTTCATTTCGGTATTTTTACTGAAGCAATTACAACAGCGCAATGCGTTTCATTCATCATTGTTTCGTTGTGAATTCCTTTCATTTCGGTATTTTTACTGAAGCAATTACAACATGGATGCGAAACGATTGTTGGAAGAATACGTTGTGAATTCCTTTCATTTCGGTATTTTTACTGAAGCAATTACAACTCCGAATAATCCTTTTCAGATGTTTCAAGCGTTGTGAATTCCTTTCATTTCGGTATTTTTACTGAAGCAATTACAACATCCTTAACACCTTCTTGGTATAATTCACCGTTGTGAATTCCTTTCATTTCGGTATTTTTACTGAAGCAATTACAACAAATAAGATGGTTAAATTTGAGATCAACCAGTTGTGAATTCCTTTCATTTCGGTATTTTTACTGAAGCAATTACAACTTAAACACATTAGAATTTCAAACAACGATTGTTGTGAATTCCTTTCATTTCGGTATTTTTACTGAAGCAATTACAACTCCACCATGTAAATGCAAAATTACGACATTGTTGTGAATTCCTTTCATTTCGGTATTTTTACTGAAGCAATTACAACGCGAAAAGCCAAGGGACACCACCATGAACGGTTGTGAATTCCTTTCATTTCGGTATTTTTACTGAAGCAATTACAACAAGATGAGCTTAAGACACTCTCTCCACTTGGTTGTGAATTCCTTTCATTTCGGTATTTTTACTGAAGCAATTACAACTATTACAACTCAAACACGATCATTAAATAAGTTGTGAATTCCTTTCATTTCGGTATTTTTACTGAAGCAATTACAACTTCTATAACTAAAGAAATGGAGAAACTCAGTTGTGAATTCCTTTCATTTCGGTATTTTTACTGAAGCAATTACAACCACTATTCTATTTTTTTTAGGTTTTTCGACGTTGTGAATTCCTTTCATTTCGGTATTTTTACTGAAGCAATTACAACGTGTTCCGAATCAAATCCACAAGTAATTGTGTTGTGAATTCCTTTCATTTCGGTATTTTTACTGAAGCAATTACAACTAATTTCTTTATTTCAACAAAGTCCATTTTGTTGTGAATTCCTTTCATTTCGGTATTTTTACTGAAGCAATTACAACATGTCGGTGAAGCCATTGACAGTATTGAGAGTTGTGAATTCCTTTCATTTCGGTATTTTTACTGAAGCAATTACAACCAAGAGAAAAAGGATCAATTCATAAAATCAGTTGTGAATTCCTTTCATTTCGGTATTTTTACTGAAGCAATTACAACTTACATTACTTAAAGGAAAATCTTCAACCTGTTGTGAATTCCTTTCATTTCGGTATTTTTACTGAAGCAATTACAACTAAAATGTGTTGAAAAGTGGCGTGATGAACGTTGTGAATTCCTTTCATTTCGGTATTTTTACTGAAGCAATTACAACGGACCAGTTTAATGTTACGGTAGAATTTGAGTTGTGAATTCCTTTCATTTCGGTATTTTTACTGAAGCAATTACAACGATGAAAAGTTCTTAGCGTTAGGATTTGTAGTTGTGAATTCCTTTCATTTCGGTATTTTTACTGAAGCAATTACAACCGGATTCATTAAGTTTTATTTTAAATATTCGTTGTGAATTCCTTTCATTTCGGTATTTTTACTGAAGCAATTACAACATAATTCAGCTTGTAAACGTTTTATTTCTCGTTGTGAATTCCTTTCATTTCGGTATTTTTACTGAAGCAATTACAACTTACGAAGATAGAGATTGATCAGTATGTCCGTTGTGAATTCCTTTCATTTCGGTATTTTTACTGAAGCAATTACAACTATAAAGAGGAAGATGTGGATTACCTTTACGTTGTGAATTCCTTTCATTTCGGTATTTTTACTGAAGCAATTACAACCGTTTTTTGATTTAAACCCTGTTGGACTTCGTTGTGAATTCCTTTCATTTCGGTATTTTTACTGAAGCAATTACAACAATATTTTGGTTTTAGTGCTTCTTTATATAGTTGTGAATTCCTTTCATTTCGGTATTTTTACTGAAGCAATTACAACAAAGACTTTTACCCAACGCCAATAGAAGTTGTTGTGAATTCCTTTCATTTCGGTATTTTTACTGAAGCAATTACAACAGAACCGCGTTTTATTTTTTGCTCTAAATCGTTGTGAATTCCTTTCATTTCGGTATTTTTACTGAAGCAATTACAACGAATACGAATGGTTTACTAAATTAGATATGGTTGTGAATTCCTTTCATTTCGGTATTTTTACTGAAGCAATTACAACATTAAAAAAAGAAATTATGTCTGAAATTAAGTTGTGAATTCCTTTCATTTCGGTATTTTTACTGAAGCAATTACAACCGGATAAAATGCAATTCAAATTTTAAAAAAGTTGTGAATTCCTTTCATTTCGGTATTTTTACTGAAGCAATTACAACAATAAATCTTCAGGTTCTATACATTATTTAGTTGTGAATTCCTTTCATTTCGGTATTTTTACTGAAGCAATTACAACTCAAACAAACCCGTTTCAACAACTGGCTTCGTTGTGAATTCCTTTCATTTCGGTATTTTTACTGAAGCAATTACAACAATAAATCATCGTTATTAATCGCGGTCGTTGTTGTGAATTCCTTTCATTTCGGTATTTTTACTGAAGCAATTACAACATCCAACAATCTATTCTCTGGTCTTACCCAGTTGTGAATTCCTTTCATTTCGGTATTTTTACTGAAGCAATTACAACAAAAGGTGAACTTTTAAAAGTTTTAAAACGGTTGTGAATTCCTTTCATTTCGGTATTTTTACTGAAGCAATTACAACTAACAACTTCTTAAAGTCATCATTTAAACCGTTGTGAATTCCTTTCATTTCGGTATTTTTACTGAAGCAATTACAACCTGCACTAAAGTTATTATGCGAAACGTAACGTTGTGAATTCCTTTCATTTCGGTATTTTTACTGAAGCAATTACAACAGCAGGCCATCTATTATCCTCTCTTCAATCGTTGTGAATTCCTTTCATTTCGGTATTTTTACTGAAGCAATTACAACCTCATCTTTGATGAAGCCTTTCTGATAAAGGGATTTGGACCAAGGATTAGGATTAAAAAAATAAAACCGATAAGAGATTTATTAAAGCTACTTATCGGTTTTTTTCATTTCTAAAAAAGTTCCAATTGTTGAGGTCCTTTGGGCAAATCCGCTTCTAATTTTGCAAAAAATATTTCCATCATCCCAAATTGTTTATCGGTGATGCATAGTATCCCCACTTTACCGTATTGGGGTAAAGCTTTTTTGACTCTTTTGATGTGGACTTCCGCATTCTCTTTGCTGGGACAATGTCTGAGATAGATGGAGAATTGAAACATATTGAATCCATCATCTAAAAGTTCTTTGCGGAAGCGTGTGGCTTGACTGCGCTGTTTTTTGGTTTCGGTTGGTAAATCGAAAAATACTAATACCCACATGATTCTATATGCGTTATATCGTGAAAAACTCATCTCAATTCCGGATAACGAATTAAACGTTGTTCTCCGCTTAAGCATTTTACCAGTGAACTGGTGGTCGAACTAATGGCTACCATTAGTGGGCGTGTTAATCCATCCATTACGACATCTTTGGTTGCGATGGCTAATAAAAAAGCTTTTGATTCTTTCGTTAATTCTGTGGGTTGGAAAGGCTTATTGATCCATTCCAATACCATTTCATCCACATAAGGACGGTAAGGTTCCATGATATCATCGGCTAAACAATACGCATTGTACTTGTTGCGGTGAAAAATTCCGATGGTCGGATTTAGTCCCGATGAAACTAATGCACGTGCCACCATGCTTCTTAGTATGGCATATCCAAAATTTAAAAAATTGTTCGGTGCATCTCCGTATCGTTCTCTGGTGAAATCTTCAAACAATTGTTTCCAATAATATTGAGCGGCGATCCCCTCCATGTTAGTGGTGTCTCCAGATTTGACATTGTTGAAGTATTTTACCATGGAAGTCGACACTTTTCCTAATTTATCCAATAAGGCTTTTTGTTGGTAGATTTTGGCTTCTACGGTTTGTTTCCAGAGTTGCTTCTTTAACGGTTCTGAGCAGTTGATTTGAAGTTTGACTCTTTCGGAATGGGTCACGTGTCCATTCAGTGGTAACATTAAACCAAGCGGCAAATGGGATTGATCGCAACTGATAATGGCGACATTGTGTTGTTGGAGCAATACCATGGCTTGATGAGAAAGGGTAATTTGATAATGATCGAGGACCAAAACTGCCATATCTTCCATAGGAACTGAGCCTTTAACCTGTTGGGTTAAAGGATCTCCTATGATGAGTTGATTGTCTTTTAATTTTAAGGAAGTAGGAGTACCAATGTAAATGGTACGTTTTAGCATAGTTTATTAATTTAATATATTACCTAAACGGTCATTTTTAACTCTAATTAATTTTTCTTTTTCTTTAGTAAACTCAATTTTATTAAGAGATCCAAACTCAATTTTATTAACAATAGTAGTAGCGGAAGATATTGGTAATACGTACAATCTAGTACCTGTAAAACTAACAACTTTATAAATATTATCTAGATTTAAGTTTTGTAAATCCACTATTTCTCCATCAGAAGGTACATAGACCAAATCATTTGGTGATAGACTCATTATTAAATAATGTCCTTTATCATTTGTTTCAGGTACTGAATTTAAACCTTGTTTTTGGCGTTCAATGACTTCGTTTAAAGGTATGGTCGCATAATTACGTTTACCCTCTTTGTCTTGATATATTGCAAAAAATAAATTAGTTCCTTTTGCAGCTTCTACAAATTTTTTTGATTTGTTTCCGGTTTGTCCTACTTGGAATTTACTTCCTTGTTCGAAAACGCGAACTTTTAAAATCGGTTGATGGAATTTACCTTCATTGTACAATTTGATGTTTTTGTTTAACTCTTCGATCCCTTCTGGTGAAAAGGCTATATCACTTATACCACCTTTAGCCTTTAGGTAGTTTAGTAAAATTTTTTGAATACCCGTATCGGTAATTGAAGCTATTGTTTTTTCGTTGAAAGAAGTATCTAAATTTTTACGAGTAGCCGTTAATATTTTACCTTTTGCAACTTTTACACGATCTAATTGTATTTTACCTGAAACCGTTTCTTTGTGTAATGATTTTCGGATAGCCCAATTTGTTCCAACTTGTTTTCTTATACCTTTTTGTGGGTTACCTTCTTTATCTAAACGAATATTTCCGTCTTCGTCCCGATAAGATTCGAAGTAATTCGTTGCTTTATTGATAACACGAATATTTTGTTTAAAACTAACGATGATTTTATCCAAACTACTTTTCGCATCTTGCGTAAAGGTTTCCCAAGGTTTCTTGAATATCCATTTGTAATTGGATGTCGAATTGTCATTGTATTTTTTATCGCATAATTTTGCTTTTAAATCAAAACGATATGCTTGTTGTTCCTCTATTGTTTTATTTTTTCTTGGTAAAGCGGATTCGTTATTTAAGAAATTGATGTGATCGCGAGTTGCACAAGCAATAACTAATGCATCCAAAGCGTGATGACGATGATCAATGCGTTTTTTATTGAAGCCTTTTGATAATTCTAACGGAACAGTAGGAATTAATTTTCCATTTGTATTTAGCGATGTAAAATCTGTTGATTTGGTTAATTCGTTCATACGCTCGAAACGTGGAAGAATTAATTCGTTCCATACATCATTTAATCCCCAATCTTGTTTTAATTGAGAAGTGATTTTTCCGTTACCAGGAAGAATATTTATTGAATTGATTCCGTCATCTTTTGAATCTGGCTTATCGTTACGAACAATATTCGATAATAATTGAGAAATGTATTTACTGATGTACCTTGTATCATTTAATTGTCGTTCGATCATTTTTTCTGGAATTTCTTCCATCAATAATTTATTTCGTTTTGTTCTATTGTTATTGTAATATCTTTTTACAAAATTTTCGTATTCGTTGACCTCAAGAATAGAAACTACACTACCGTTTCCTAATTCTACTTTTTCGCCATGATGATTTTTAATGAATTCTAATCCAATTTGATTATCTTTTAATTTATTAACCGCAGCTTCACAGATAACTTTATTGCTTAAACTATCGTCAAAATATCTACTTTGAGGGATGATATGTTCCACTTCATAAGCAGGCGTAAATAATTTGTTTAAAGGAATGATTTGACCTGTATAAGGTGACATATACTTTTGTTCTAACCATAACTTATAACGTTTTAGGTCTGCACTTGACGGTTGAGCTGTCTTACTGATTTTTAAAATATCGTCCTCGATATTTTCTTGTGCTTTTAAAACCCCTTCTTCATAAATTTTTAGGATTTCTTGTTGTACAGGAGAATAAGGTCGTACATTATCAACAGAATTATCTAATGCTAATTCCGCTAATAAAGCTTTTATACGATAATTGGTATTTTCATTCTCTGTAACTATAGTTGACAAACGTTTACGTTCGTCAGCGGTATGTTTCATTTCTCGACCTAATTCGATATGGATTTCTGAGAAATAATCTTTAGCGCCATGCCCAAATTGTTGCCAAATATCTTTTACCACGCGAAGTGTTTCTGTAATTACTTGCTCTACAATTGGATTACGAAGCGAATGTTGTTTGAAATCATTCAGATAATTTTCTAAATCAGAAACATTATTCCATTTTCTTGTGACAGCAGCTTCTGAATGACGGTTATACACAATGTATTGAGCAAACCACATCGGTAAATTATTAAAATCTGATTCAGATTTAATTTCTTGTTTTTCGACTAATTCGCGTACACGATTTTTAATATTTTCATCGTATTCACCAGAAAGGATATTTTCAATACGAATGATTGTATCTTTATCGATACACTCATAATTCCAATATTTTCCAAAACGCATTAGAGGCAATAATTTTTTTATTGCTTTTTCTGAATAAGCACCATATTCAGATTTAAACGGAGGAACTTTTTTAAATGCTTCAATAAAACTATCTCTATCTAAATTATGTTTGAGTGCAAATTTTTCAATAGCCTTTTCGTATTCAATCTTATCGTTCACAGAATAGATGATGTGCCATAAAGCCATTTCAATCTCAAACGAAAGAAAATTAGTAGGTAGATTATTTACTTTATCTAATTTGGATTGGATGATATGTCTTGTTTCATACATTGGATATTTCTTATCCTGTACATAATTCCAACGGTATTTTTCTACTTCTCCCTTAGTTAATTTTTTTCCACCATTTTTAAGTTTTAATAAAAATTCAATGATGTGTTTTTGTTCAGCTTCCTTTTTTGTTGTCAGAAAATCAAATAATGCTTCTTTATCTTCTATCGATGAAATAAGCTGATTTGTAACTTTTTGATCATCTTCTGTCGTGTATATTTCTAAATTTTGTAACCATTGCAATAATCTAAATTCTTGGAAGTAAGGATTAGATTTAGCAATTACTTTTAATGGGCGATTTACCTCATTACCATTCTCATCTTTAGAAATCCTACTTTCTAAGCTGCAATTAGAGATTAACGATTTTTGACTTCTTAATGGTCTTTGGTAAAAAATGATATCATTTAATAACAAATGAATTAAGTCCTTAGAAACTAAGTTTTTTTGATGTTGAAGGTTGTTCTTGTATAATTCTCTTATGCAATAATTTAATAATTCCTCATTCTGAAATTCACTATGGAATTCGGCCTGTTTTTTAAGAATTTTTTCTAATTCAGCTTTATAGAATTTACGTTCGATGGTACGAACCAATTTACCTTTAATTTTTTGTTTTGGGTTTAATAATAAATTGTCATAAATATATGTACCTACTGTTTTATTACTGTTTTCAATGTCATGTTCTGTTTTCTTTTTTAATAGAGTCCAATCATCTGCACTTGGAGCTCTAAAACTTCTCTTAACTTGACCTTCCTTATCTATTTTTTCTGAACCATCACTATTCAGATCAGTCGTTACAATAAAATCACGTGTTTTGCCTTTCCAATCTTCTAACGAGATTTTAGATGACCTTCTATAGACCCAACCATTTTCTAAATGTAGGGCATACCATCTTTCACCTTTTTTATTCGTTTCATCATCAGGTACAACATTGATAATTTTTAACGAATGGAATTCGATTAATTTATTTGAATTTTCTTCTTCCTCTTCGCCACGTAATTGATAGTATCCTCTTTTTTGATTAAAATTTAAAATAATCCAGGCTAATTCTTGTTTCGATATTTTTTGGGTTAATGCTTTTTTTCGTAAATAATAAATTGTCCAATCATATGGCACTAAGTTATCTTCACCATCTTTGTTTTTTAAAAATTCTGGTTGATTTTGTTTAAAATCGTTCAACATTTCATTAAAAGAATCTTTGAACAGGAATTCTTTATCAAAGGATATTTTAGGTTCAGTATTTTCTATAAATTTCCCGTAACGTTTTGTAAAATCAATTTGATTGGCATAGTGTTCTGGTAAAAATCCTAGAATATTTAATACACGATGTAGTCTTTCTCTACGTAACAAATGTCTTTCACGTAATCTTCTTACGCCACGATAATCCGTTCTTTCAGCCGTTTGAGAAATAGAATTTCCTTTTCCAAATTCACCAATAATATCTTGAGACATCGGAATTATACGACTTCCCATTCCAAGAATATTTCCTTGTTTATTGCTAAAATCTTGTTGAATCAACGCCCAACCAATAGAATTCGTTCCAAGGTCTAGCCCTAATATATTTTTCATATGTGTTCATTAGTTTTATTAAATACAATATAGTGATAAAATAAAATTGAATATTATTTGAAATTTAAAAAATAGTATTAAATTTGATATTGAAAGGAATTCACAATAAGGATTATTCCGTTGTGAAAACATTTAGCGCCTCGACTATCTTCGGGGCTTTTTTTTGCTTTCTTTTATTTTGTATCTTCACTTTTCAAACGACAAACAAAATGAAATTCGTTACTTACGTAAAGGAACACCAAGAAAAAGTAGGCATCATTGTGAATGATTTGGTCTATGATTTAGCCCAAATTAATCCTCACTTACCTTCTACGCTGATTGAATTATTAGCCGATTCGGCTTTTAATTTTCCCCTGATTGAGTTAATTCAGAAGGAGATCGCAAGTGGAAATTATAAACATAGCATTGTGGAAAATCCGCAATTGTTAGCTCCTATTCCCCATCCCCCAAGTTTTCGAGATGCGTATGCCTTTCGGCAGCATGTGGAGACATCTCGTTTAAACCGTGGATTAGAAATGATCCCTGAATTTGATGAAATTCCGGTTTTCTATTTTTCGAATCATCAAGCCATTCAAGGCCCAGGAAAAGTGTATGCGATGCCGGAACATTTTCATCAAATGGATTTTGAATTAGAAGTTGCTATCGTCATCAAAAAAGAAGGAATGAATATCAAAGCTGAAGAAGCTGACGAATACATTGGCGGTTTTATGATTTTAAATGATTTGAGTGCACGCGCTTTGCAAATGCAAGAGATGAAATTGAATCTTGGACCTGCCAAAGGAAAAGACTTTGCTTCGATGATGGGACCTTATTTGATTACGCCCGATGAATTGGATGCGTATAAAGTTGCTCCAAAAGATGGACATATTGGCAATTGTTATGATTTGGATATGATCTGTCGTGTGAATTCTGTTGAAGTCTCTCGCGGAAATTTCAAAGATATGCATTGGACGTTTGCAGAAATCATTGAACGCGTTTCGTACGGTGTAAAAGTATATCCAGGTGATATTATTGGATCGGGAACGGTTGGCACAGGATGTTTTTTGGAATTGAATGGAACAGGAAAACGAAAAGACGAAAATTATATCCCGCAATGGCTTCAACCTGAAGATTGCATTGAAATGGAAATAAAAGGATTAGGAAAATTAACAAATTCTGTTCATCTTTATCAAGCCAATTAAAATGACCATGCAAAAAACGAAATCATTCGAACCCAATACGAAATCATTCGACAACTTATTAAAACATGCCATTTCTCCACGCCCTATTTGTTTTGCAAGTACGGTGGATAAAGAGGGGAACGTGAATTTAAGTCCATTTTCCTTTTTTAATATAATGGGCATAAACCCTCCGATTTGTGTCTTTTCACCATTGCGTAAAATGCGTGATGGGTCTACCAAACATACATTAGAAAATGTCTGGGAGCATCCCGAATGTGTGATCAATATCGTGAATTATGATATGGTTCAACAACAATCGTTAGCGAGTGTTGAATACCCGAAAGGTGTGGATGAGTTTATAAAAGCCGGATTAACGCCTATTGCATCGGAGCTGGTTCAACCGCCTCGTGTCGCTGAAAGTCCATTCCAATTGGAATGTAAAGTTCGCGATGTTATTTCCATTTCAGATCAACCGGGCGCTGCCAATTTGGTTATTGCTGAGATTGTTAAAATGCACGTTCAAGATCAGTATTTGAACGAAGAAGATAATGTGAGTCCCTACGATTTGGATTTGGTAGCGCGTATGGGAGAAGACTTTTATTGTCGTGTGATTCCAGCATCGATATTTGAAGTTGAAAAACCAACCCGTACGATAGGATTAGGCATTGATTCGTTGCCCGAAGCCGTTAAATATTCTAAGTTTTTAACGGGAAATCATTTGGGTCAATTGGGCAATGTGGAAGCTTTACCACCGGCAGAAATGATTGAAAATTTTAAACAACAATTGGCCGGAAGGTTGGATCTTCAAAAATTCAAACCGGTAGAGGTACGTCATCAAGTGGCAGCCAAGTTGTTAGACCAAGGCGATGTGCAAAGTGCTTGGTTTTGGTTATTAATGGAAATTTAAAACGTTGTTTATGATTTTAATTGCTGTTTTATTTCCGGCATTATCCTTTTTGTTAAGAGGAAAAATCCTCACTGCTGTTTTATGTTTTATTTTACAAATTACACTTATTGGATGGATCCCTTGTTCGATATGGGCCGTAGCCTCGCTCTTGGATGAACGAAATAAAAAAAGATTAAATCCATAAATCGATTCCCTTGTCCAATGTTGTTCAAGGGAATTTTTATGATTTAAATTCAAGGATGATTAAGAATTCTTCTGAAGCTATTGCATCCGTTTTTAAAATTTCAAATGCAAACTTACTCCTAGGATAAGCCAATTGAATCACATCTTGTAATTGTTGTACATCTCCCATCAGAATAGACGTTTGATGTGCCGTATATACATTCATTAAAATGGTATATTCCTCTTCCAAAAGCTGAATCCGATCAGAAAATTTATGGTTCATTTCAATCAGAATATTTTCAATTTTCCCCTTAAATTGAATGGTTTGATCGCTTTGTGGAAAATAAATTATTAACTGCTGCTTTAAACGTTCTATTTTATCTAATTCTATTCGTTCCTTCACCTGAAACGATAATTCATTCAATTGATTTAATACTCCTCCAATTGTTTTATTTAAATCCTCCATGCTTAAAATATAAACGATGGCAAAGTAATTACACCTTCGAAGATAATGCAAATTTATTTTCAGCAACGAATTACACCTTTATCGTACTGATTATCAATTTATTTACTTATCTTAGAAAGATAAATGCAATTCTTATGAAAAAACTTTTTTTATCCCTAATTCTTTCTTGTAGTACTTTTGGTTTTGCTCAAAGCAAAACAAACGCAACGGAAGATGTAGCTAAAATGCCCGTTTATCCAGGATGTGATGCTCATCAAACGAATGAAGAACTCTCAACTTGCTTCAAAAAAAGTTTGTATTTAGATATTGCAAAAGAACTGGAAGATTTTGCGGATAAAGTGAATTCAGACATCCAATCGAATTTTGTATCTGTATCTCATTTGGTTGTTCGCTCGAACGGAATGATTGAAAATGTGGAGATTAAAGGAGATCATCAATTAAGTGCAGCCGTAGAAAGTGCTATCCATCGATTAAATACTAAATTAAAAGAGAATCATTTGCGAATAGCCCCTGCAAAAGACCATCAAGGAAAAGCTATGGATTTAGCTTATCAGTTACCGGTTCGTTTTTCTATCCAATAAAATTAATCAGCCATTTTCATGTCAGTAAAAATGGCTGATTTCGCATTACATATAAACTAAAAGGACGATCTAAATCCCTATAAACTTCACTCCAAAACTTAACCAACGATTGGGTAATGGTATTGCGCCTACCTCGTTGTAAGACGTATTCATTACATTTTGAATATCCATATAGAAGGTCGTATTTTTAAATGTACGATAATTGAATCGAACATCTGTAATGGCGTACGATTTATACGATTGGCGTGTTAAGTATCGGTTTGATAGGGATAGTGTAAAATTTTTGTATTGATAATCGATTGTATTGATCCATTGGTGTTTTAATGATTCGATGCGGTATTTAGAAGCCAATTCTGTATTGGTTTGCTTGAATTTAGGATCCAAATATGCATAACTCAATCCTACTTTTACCATTTGCTCCTTGTTCCAAGCATAGTGATAATTGACTTTGGCGTTCAGTCCATTTGTTTTTAAATCTCCAAAATTATTGGCTTGCCACGGTTGATCGGTTGTTTGTCTGATCCAATCAATAAAATGATCGATCTTACGGTAGAAATAATAAGCATTTACACTCCAATTGGACTTCGTCCACTTGACTCCCCCTTCGATTTGAATTGCCTTTTCGGCTTTCAATTCGCTGTTACCGATATTACCTGGACGTTGGTCTAAGTACAAATCTGTAAACGAAGGGATTCGTTGACTTGTTCCTACATTTCCTACAATTTTAAGATGAGATCCTATTTTATAACTGGCATCAATTCCTGGAAAGAACTGCCATTGGTATTGGGAATTATAGTTGATATAGCCCCCTGCATTTACATTAAGTTTAGACGTCAGATCTGTTTTGTATTCAGCATATAATCCTAAATTATCGCGGGTATGCGATTGAATACTGGTCGAATTGATTTGTTCATTACGATATTCAGCTCCAAAACCTAATTTACCTGCATTCCCATCATAGGTTGCATTCAATTCACCCGAAAATGCATTGGCATAATGCTTAGAACGCGCTCGACTAATATCCTGCTTAAAATAACGGTAATCATCAAAATTATAACGGTAACTGAAGCGGGGTTGAATTTTCCAACGGTCCGAAAGTTGATTTTTAGCTTGCAGAATCACCATCGAAGTTTCGACAATTTCTTTTGAATCCTTGTCCCCAGGTGCCGCATAAAACCCATTAGCCCCAAAGGCATTTTTCACATAACCATAAGAAGCCGTGATTTGATGTTTGGTATTGAATTGATAATGGGTTTGATAATACAGTTTATTGTTTTCAAACGCTGTATTGTAACGTGTCCCGTTCCCGGTTTCGTGGCTTACGAACAATTGGTGTTGGTGATTTTCTTTGGCGATTGTCCCACCCATTTGAATGCCTCGATTTGAAAATATATCCTTTGTATCCTCTTGATCTTTTTCAAAATTGGATCCGATATAGGCATGCCCATACCACCCGTTACGTTTCGGTTGACGCGTGACGATATTGATTACCCCTGTTAAACTGTTGTTCCCATAAATTCGTGCGGCAGGACCACGAATCACTTCGATGCGTTCTACTGCTTCCAAAGGGATGGGTAAATTCAATGCATTATGCGCCGTTTGATGATCAATTACTTTTGTGCCGTTCAACAAAATCAAGGTTTGTTCGAAACTGCCTCCATCCATTGAAACATCGGCTTGTGCACCAAATGGACCACGTTGGCGCAAATCAATGCCCGAAGCATATTGCAACACTTCTTGGATGGTTTTTGCCGGTAAACGATCCATTTGTGCTTTATCGACGACATATACATTACGATTTTCCTTCGAAATTGCAGTATTTAATCGGTTGTCCAATAAGGACACTTCGTTTATAGCAATGGTGTCTTTAACCTCTTGCGCAAAGCTTCCATAACCGATGAAACTGATTAGAATAAAGATTCTTTTCATTTGTCTACACATTTAATTATTGTGAAATCTGAGCCAAAAGTAGTATCTTACCGACTCCTTACAATAGTCCAGATTTTAAATTATGAATAGTCCGGTTGATCCCCCATTTCCTTTTCTGCATCTCGATAAAAATTCATCCACACCAATTTATCTTCAATTGGTGGATGGAATCATTCAGGCCATTCAATTGGGGCATTTTGTTCACGGTTATCAATTGCCTGGAACACGACAATTTGCTAAAGACTTGGGATTAAATCGCAATACGGTTGTTAAAAGTTTAGAAGAATTAGCAGCATTGGGATGGATTGATATTCGGCCGAATAAAGGAACCTATATCCGAAATCAATCCCAGAAAATTGCCCATTTGAAGACGGAGAAAAATGATGATCGTAATGGTCAAAAAGCGGGTTTTCCCATTTACACTTCTTATTTGTTGGATCAAGAAAAAAAATGTGAAAGTGCATTAACTCAACTCCATCTGAATCAGGGTTTACCTGATCCACGTTTGGTGCAATATCACGAAGCCTATAAAGCGTATCATCACATTGCAAAACGTAAGATTGGGAAACCTCAACAAGACACCAATGCGCATCGCTATTTTGTTAAACAAATTCTCAATTATTTAGCCCTTAGTCGCCAAATGTACCTTCACGAAGATCAAATCCATTTTGTATCCAATCGTGCTTTGTCGTTGCATTTGATTTCAAAACTTTTGTTTCAACCAGCAGATCAAATTGGTGTACATACGATGAATGAACAATTCTCGAATCTTATCTTTCAAACCCATGGGATAAAGCTATACCCTATACAGCTCTCCGAAAATGGATTTGATTTAAGTAAATTAGAAGAAATGATGGTGAATGCTACCACTAAAGCGATCTATCTTCTTCCCTTGCATCTTTATCCTACGGCCCAACCTGTACCTCCACAATCGCTAAAAGAACTGGTTGCCTTAGCAAAAGAACATCAGATTGCCCTTATAGAAGATGAACCTTATGCGTCTTTTTATTATACCCATCGTCCATTGCCTTCGATCAATGCGCAATTTCCGAATGATCAAACCATCACTTTAGGGCAGATTGGTGATGGATTACCGTCTCTGTTTCATTTGAATTATATCGTTGGTCCATCTGATTTCATTGCAGAATGCAAAAAACTAAGCAGCATTTATGAGGAAGCTCTTGATCCGTTCCTGTTGGAAACCGCTAGTACATTAATCAAAGAAGGAGAACTTTTACGAATTGAACGAAAGCATCGCAAGATCTACCGTGAAAGACGCGAACGTTTAGGCAATCGGTTACGACAAACTTTTGGGGATTCGATTCAATTACAAATGCCCTTGATGGGATTAGGGTTATGGTTGGAATGGAAAATCCCTCTGAATTTGTTGCAACTGAAAAAAGATGCCTTTGAGAAAGGTTTAGTGATTCCACAACATTTGCTGTATCAGACTAAAAAGTTAACTGGCATTCGCATTGGATTTGGAACACTGAAAGATGAAGAAATTGATCAGGTGGTGGATATTTTGAGCGCTTGTGTGGATTTACAACTAAAAAAACTCCGACTTTAAGCCGGAGTTATATATTATTCTTTCACCCATTTTCGTGAGATTAAGTTACCAGAACTATCTTTTCCTGAAAGGAGATAAACGCCTTTTGGAAGAATAGAAATATCAAAACGAATGGTATTAAAGTTTGTCGCTTTTTGGGAAGCAACCTTTTGGCCAACGAGATTATGTATTTCGAGTAAAGAATCTGGAGCAAAAATTCCTTTTACATACAGGTGATTATTTGCAGGATTAGGATAAACTTGGATGGGACTAAAAAAAGAATCATTGGATCCTAAATTCTCCCCTTCCCCATAATGCATTAAATAATAATTATACACTGTCTGGTATTGAGGATTAGGATAAACTAAATAATTTTCGCGATGACTATTAGGGGTTGAAATATTCTTATAACTATTTGTTAATCCACCGATAAATAAACTACGATCATTTTCGATTAATAACGAATTGAAAATAAATTCATCCCCTTCACCGCCTAAATAATTCCCCCATATCATTCGACCATTAGAATTAAATTTCAATAATATGCCATCGTAATTTCCTCCATAATAAAAAGAAGATTGATCCTCTGGAAATGAGATATCGGGACTACTAGTTATCATCGCTAGATAAAGATTATTTTCTTTGAATTTCAATAATATTTCACCTTCAATTCCATTACCACCAATATAGGTTCCCCAATCGAAAGCTGCATTTTGCGTCACATCCAATTTCGCTAAATAAGTATCGATATAGCCACCACCAAAATGGGGTTGATTCGCATTCTCTGAAATAAAAGGTGAATTATTTCCTAAATCTTCAGTATATCCTGCAATATAAATTTTATCTCCTACCAGAATTGCATCCGAATCATAATCTAAAAAAGGTCCTTCTAACTGCCCAAAAAATGAACTATACGTTCTATTACCATCCGCTTTGCTGAATTTTGAAATAAGAATTTGGCCTCTATTTCGTTGTTGCGCATTTTCCGTAAGGTAAAAATCGTTGGAAGGGTATAAATCTTCGTCGTTTCTGAAATAATAACTTAAATCTTGTAAAACATATAAATCATTACCATGCAAATGGACACTATTTATCAACGTATTTCCTGTATACGTTGACCAAATGATTTCTCCATTACTCGACAATTTAAATAATAAACCATTTCTACTGTTTAAGCCAAATTGATTATAAATGAATTCGGATTGAAAAACATTTGGTGTTGTCACTCCATCCGTTAAATACGTTTGTATAAAAGAATAAATTGAACCGTCAGCATCTGTAAGCACGTGGTTTTTATCAATACTGTCGGAAGCAGGTAAAAAAGAGGCCCAAATTTTATTAAAGTTAGCATCTAGCTTAAAAATGATTACATTGTTTGTACGGTTTCTAAAACCTTCCAAGGTATCAAACCATGTACCTGAAGTGGCATAATTTACATCACTGCTACTCCCTAAGCCTATAATATTTCCTTCGTGATCGAAAGTAATGGTACGAATTTTAATGGGCAAATAGCCCGCTGCTAACACTTCTCCAGTTGGAGAAAACTTCGTATAATAAGTTACTGACCGATCACCTGTATTATACATCATGGGGTTATCCTCTGGGATACGAAATGTACTGAAATAATTGTAATAAATTGGGTTACTGAAATAACCATTTGGGTCAATTTTACCATTCAGTAAAATGATATTTCCTTCCGGATCGATATAAGAAGAATTATTATCATTCGTAATTATCGTATTTCCTTCCTGTAATGCTGGAGGTCCATAATACGTCCCCCATTTTTTTTCGTATTGGTCAAAAGATTGTGCGTGTACCCATCCAGAAAAGATGGTACATAGCAAAAGTAAATAGTGTTTCATATAATGAATTGAGTGTTAATTCATTCAAATATATGTATTATGTGTTTTAAAAAAAACTTCCTAATGGAAGTTTTTTTAGTGTCTTATGATTTTACTTTGAAAGTCCATGTAAATTCAAATTCCGAAACGATATCGTTTTGTTCGTCGACTCCTTGGCTTTTGACTACTAATGTAACCCCTTCTTTGGTTTCAATGGCTTTTTGAATGGCTGCTTCAATTTCAGCTCCTTGGTCACACGTAAAAATAATTTTACCAACAGCTTTCTTTAAAAATTGAGATTGCATCCCTAGCACCAACATTGAAACGTTATGCCCTGATTGTTGAATTTTTGCCGAAGCCATAAGTCCCGATGAAAATTCTGCTGCCATTCCTTGTACTGCCCAAAACATACTTTTGAAAGGATTTTGGTTTAATAAACCCAATTTCACTTTCGTAGAAACAGTGTTCTCTTTCCATTCGTGTAGACGGACACCTGCAATCCAAGCAATGGGAATTTGCGTCGAAATTATATTTCGAAAGAATTCTTTATTCATTTTAAATAGTATTTTGTGGTTTAATTATGATATTAATTTGGCAATTTAATAAAGGTAAACTATATATTTGCAAAAATTATATTTTATTTAAATGATTGGAGTTATTATACTATTCGTCCTTCATTGGTACGGATCGTTATTCTTTCAAACGTTCTTCCATCATCGTTATGCATCGCATGCGATGTTTACAATGTCGAGAACGTGGGAAAAAATTTTTCATGTTTTAGCTTGGATTTTCCAAGGAACATCTTATTTAAGCCCTTATGCATATGGGGTAATGCATCGTTTACACCATACACATGCTGATACAGAAAAGGATCCTCACTCACCGATATACGATAAAAATTTATGGAACATGATGTGGAATACTCGTCGTTTCTACAATGAAGTTGATCGTGGAGTAAAAGATATTGACCCGAAATACATTAAAGGAGTACCTTCTTGGCGTGCTTGGGACAAATTTGCAGAACATAATATCACTCGAACAGCGTGGGTTGGAGTCTATATCCTATTGTATTGGTTAGTTGACGCTCCATTGTGGGCATACTTTGTCTTTATTCCAATGCACTCTTTAATGAGTCCATTACACGGAGCGATTATTAACTGGTTCTCACACAAATATGGTTATAGAAACTATGAAGTAAAAGATACTTCAACAAACTTAATGCCTGTTGACTGGTTAATGTGGGGAGAATGTTTACACAATAATCACCATAAATTTGGTGGAAGACCAAACTTTGCGGTAAAGAAATTTGAATTTGACCCGATGTTTGTATGTATCCGAATTATGGAGAAATTGAATATCATTCAATACAAAAAAGGAAAATTAGATACCGATTATATGTAATGAAAAAGACCTCTATTGAGGTCTTTTTTTATTTCTTATAAATTCTTGAAGTGATGTATCGTCCAAAAAAATACTGAACTTCAACGCATTCATACGGATGAAACAATGCTTCAATTTTTGGAAAATTCGTGGTTTTGATATTTGCCACCCATCGAAAAAAGAGAATCATCGATTGGGTTAATAACTGCTGAACCAAATTTTGGTTTTGAATAAAATCCACGTAAAACCATAATCCATTCGGTTTTAAATGTTGATCAAGACGTTTGAAAAGTGATTGACACTGCTCTTCTTTAAAATGATCAAAGAAAAATGCCGTGATAATGCCATCATATGCCTTTGCATACGTATAATTGAATGCATCAGCATGAATAAAATTTACTTTTATATGATGCAAAGGGATTTTCTTGGCTCGGTTGATCATCACTTCTGAAAACTCGATGTAATCTATTTCGAGAGGAAGGTTCAACGCATCAATTTCTTTAAGAAACCATCCACTTCCCCCTCCTATCCATAACCATTTGTCCTTCGCATGCAAATGCTTTAAAATGACTTTATGTGCCATTTGTTGCCGATTACAAAAAGCCATTCGACTTAACACATCATAATATGGGGCGATATAATTATAATTCATTATTCGAATAATAACACACTTAAAATTCCAAAAATAGCTTTTATAACAATTAACCCATCAATGGCTATTAAATAATACAAGATGGATTTTGGTCGATTTAATCGAACGGCGAAATAAAACAATAATAGTATTGGAAATAACATCAGTATCGTACGATGCCAAGGCAAATCATACCAAATTCCAAATGTGATGAAGGATATAAAACCTAAAATAATTAATGGATAGATAATTCGATACAACGTTTTCTTGTATCCATAACGTACCACAAATGTTTTGATGTTGCGATTACTATCATCTTCAAAATCTTTCATGTCAAACATAATTGCATTTACAATAAAATACATGAAGGTTTGAGAGAAAAGGAAGTAAAATCGCGCATCTACTTCAAAAGGTTTTCCATCTTCCAATTGCAACATTAAAACTGGAAAATAAACCGAGATAATCGCCCACGTCCAAGCAATTAATGTTGGTTTAAACCAAGTATATTTCCGTAATGATAATCCGAATTTCCAATTGTAATAGCTGGTACTTAAAATTAGCGTCACGCCTAAAATAAGATAATGAATCACATCCAATTTCCAGAGATGATTCCATGATTTGATCAAAATACTTAAACCTGAACAAATCGCTACAAGGTATAATATTATGTTAAACCAAATTATCGGTATTCGTTGATTGATATAATATTGAGTACGAATATTGGATGATTGCGCAAGATTTATTGGCACGTTATAAGCAAATAAATAAAAGAGAATGGAAATGGAGAAAATAAAAGCATAGAAATCCCAAGCATTTAATGGTAGTCCCATTTTTATATTGGTTTCAAAACTTAATCCCAAAGCCATTATTCCAATAAAAAAATTGGAGAAAAAAATATGTTCGATGACTCGATGTTTTATTTTTTTCTCCATTGTTTATCGTATTAATTTTTCTGCTACAATTGATTTGTAGGTATCACCTACTGGTATCTCAATTTCACCCAAAGATAAAACTTTATTCTGAAATGATTTGATCTTATTTAATGGTACAATATACGAACGATGTACTCTCAAAAATAAATGGTCAGGTAACTTTTCTTGCATTCCTTTCATGGATATTCTTGCCGTAATTTTTTTTCCATCATTTAAATGTATTTTAACATAATCATCTAATCCTTCCAGATAAAGAATCTCATCGTATGGAATTTTATTTAATTTATAATCCGCTCGAATCGTTAAGAAATTTTGGTCCTCTGCAAGTTTTTTATCGACAATAATTAATACTGCTTTCTGAATTGCTTCATCAAAACGTTCGTATTCAATTGGTTTTAATAGATAATCCAAGGCTGCGACATTAAATCCTTCTATGGCATATTCTGAAAACGCGGTTGTAAAAATTACAGGAACTTTATGTTCCAATCCTTTATAAAAATCCATTCCATTGGATCTTGAAATCTGAATATCCAAAAACAACAAATCAATCTGAAATTGATTCATGTATTTCTGTGCATCTTTTAGGTTCGAAAATGTTTTTACTAATTCAACGTGTTCGTTTCGTGCACAATAATTTTCAATGACCATTAATGCTAATGGTTCATCATCTACTGCAATGGCTTTAATCATTTAATTTTAAGTTTAGTTTTACTTCATAAAAATCGTTGGTTTCATTGATCTTTAAATCGTAACGATTTGCATACAAATAATCCAAACGTTTCTTCACATTCATTAATCCGGTCATGCTTTTTTCGTCTGCTCTTAGCTCATGATCTGATATTTTATTTTTTACCTCTAATAGCAATTGATCATCTTCTATGAAAATTTGGATTACGATTGGATGCTCTACCTCATCAATTACACCATATTTAAATGCATTTTCAATGTAATTGATTAATAATAATGGTGCTATTTTTAGACCATTGGTTGCTCCTTGGATTGAAAATTGAATTGTTGAAGTATCGGCTAGACGCATTTTTTGCAATTGAATATAATTTTTAAGATATTCTAAATCTTGCTGAAGGTCAATTTCCTCTTTTGAACTTTCTGATACCATAAACCGCATCATTTTGGATAATTTCAACACTGCATCCGGAGCAGCATCTGATTTTTGAAGCGTTAAAGCATAAATATTATTTAATGTATTGAACAAAAAATGAGGATTAATCTGCGATCGTAAATAAGCAATTTCTGACATTTGTTTTTCTTCTTTAACCTCTTGCAATCTTTTATTATTTCTTAAAAATAAGGCGACAAATGATGTACATGCAAAGATTAAGATTTTAGAAGTCCAAATCAGATAAATGGGAAAACGTCGCATTCCTCTATCTTTCGAACCGAACGAACGATTCATCGATTCAAACGGTAACCACTCGATGATTATTCCAGGTAAATTGAGATACATCAGTATAAAACCAATGACAGAAATAAAATAGAATATATACTTTTTGTTGAAGTAAAACTGGGGAATCAGATAAAAGTAATTTACCATGAAGAACACCCATAAAATAAAATACTCAAACATCATTTTCCAAAAGAAACGCATTTCGAAAAAATTACGATCAGAAGGAATATTAGATGTCACGATAAAAGGTATACTCAAAAAAAGGATAGATAGCACACTAAAGCTAATGATTTCCTTTTTGGAAATTTTAATATGATTCATAGTCTTAATTCAAAAGGAATAAATAATCCAACGATTAATGTACAAAAGTAGAGTAATCGATGAAATCCATCCCTAAAATGAGGTGAAACCATCAAAAATTTCGGTAAATAATTAATATTTTAGAACAACATTACTAAAATTTATTATATTTAATTTATAAATCACATCAATACAAACCACAAAAATATGATTAATAAAACGGTACATTCAATTGAAGAAGCTTTAGAAGGAGTAGAAAGTGGGATGACACTTGCCTTTGGAGGTTTTGGACTGAGTGGGATTCCAGAAAATTTAATTCAAGGATTAGTCGATAAAGGATTAACAGGATTAACATGTATTTCAAACAATGCAGGGGTTGACAATTTTGGATTAGGCTTATTATTGCAAAAACGTCAAATAAAAAAAATGATTTCTTCGTATGTTGGAGAAAATGCAGAATTTGAACGTCAAATGCTTTCGGGTGAATTGGAAGTGGAACTTATCCCACAAGGTACATTAGCCACACGATTAATGGCAGCTGGATATGGTATGCCAGCCTTTTTTACGCCAGCTGGTGTAGGGACTGAAGTTGCAGAAGGAAAAGAAGTTCGCAAATTTACTTTCCATGGTGTCGAAAAAGAATATTTAATGGAGAAAGCCTTTGAACCTGATTTTGCACTCGTAAAAGCATGGAAAGGTGACACAGCGGGTAATCTTATTTATCGTGGTGCAGCGGGCAATTTTAATCATCCGGCAGCCATGTGTGGTAAAATTACAATTGCTGAAGTGGAGGAATTGGTCGAAGTGGGTGAACTTGATCCCAATCAAATTCATACTCCTGGAGTTTACGTTAATCGAATCATACAAGGCGCGAAATATGAAAAACGTATTGAAAACCGAACTGTTCAACCTAAAAAAGATGAATCGCCATGCTAGATAAAAATGGAATTGCAAAACGAATAGCTCAAGAAGTACAAGATGGATTTTATGTCAATCTTGGAATTGGTATCCCTACCTTAGTTGCCAATTACATCCCAGATGGGATGAATGTAGTGCTTCAATCTGAAAATGGACTTTTAGGAATGGGTCCTTTCCCTATTGATGGTGAAGAAGATGCCGACTTTATAAATGCAGGAAAACAAACCATTACAACTTTACCAGGGTCTTCATTCTTTGATTCTGCCATGAGTTTTGGTATGATTCGAGCACGTAGAATTAATCTTACCATCTTAGGGGCAATGGAAGTTTCCGAAAATGGAGATATTGCGAACTGGAAGATTCCTGGAAAAATGGTAAAAGGCATGGGTGGTGCTATGGATTTAGTTGCTTCTGCCGATAATATTATTGTTGCTATGCAACATGTCAACAAAGCAGGTGAATCGAAATTATTACCCGCATGTACATTACCGCTTACGGGGATAAAATGTGTCAAAAAAATTGTGACTGAGTTAGCCGTTTTAGAAATATTACCTGAAGGAGGTTTTCGATTATTGGAAAGAGCCCCTGGAGTATCGGTTGAAGAAATTAAAAAAGCAACAGCTGGTAAGCTTATTATTGAAGGTGATATTCCTGAGATGGTAATTTAAGAGGTTAAATTTTATAAATATCATAAATTCATGTAGTCACCCCTATATTTTTAGGGGTGATTTTGTTTTTTTATACTATTTTTGATTCTCTAATCACTAATATCAAACTATAAATACTAAAAACTTATGAAAGTTCATATCAAATGGCATATCGCCTTTGCAATGATTACCTTAATATCATTCTTCGGATTATTTTGGAAACATGATTCCTCTTTTGATGCTATTGCTTTTAATAGCATTGACCTTATTGATAAAGCCGACACCGCTTGGCTACTAACTTCTTCTTGTCTTGTCTTATTAATGACACCAGGCTTATCTTTCTTTTACGGAGGAATGGTGGGACGCAAAAATGTAATTTCTACCATGCTACAAAGTTTCATTTGTTTGGGTGTCATCTCTTTGATTTGGATAGCTTTTGGTTTCAGTTTAGCCTTTGGCGATTCAAGTCTTACGATAACGCTTGATGGTACAACATATGGAATAATTGGGAACTTTCATCAATATGCTTTTTTTGATCAAGTCGGATTATATCCACACAAAGTTATAGCGAGTTCCATTCCATTTATATTATTCGCTATGTTTCAAATGAAGTTTGCCATTATTACACCAGCTTTAATCACTGGATCATTTGCCGAACGTGTACGATTTGTTTCCTATCTATTATTCATCTGTTTATTTTCTATTGTTATTTACACACCTTTATGTCATGCTGTATGGCATCCTGACGGTTTATTAGGAGGTTATTTTGGGGTTAAAGACTTTGCAGGAGGTACAGTCGTTCATATGAGTGCTGGTATAGCAGCTCTAGCAGGTGCATTATTTATAGGAAAGCGTAAGACAATTAAACATCAACCGACCAATATTGCTTTTGTATTATTAGGAACAGGAATGTTATGGTTTGGATGGTTTGGTTTTAATGCAGGTTCTGCTTTAGCGGCCGATGGCATAGCTGCAACAGCTTTCGCTACAACGACTGCGGCATCCGCTGCAGGAATGATGACTTGGATATTTTTTGATCGCGTGAATGGAAGAAAAGTATCTGCCTTAGGAGCATGCATTGGTACTGTGGTAGGATTAGTGGCCATTACACCGGCCGCTGGATTTATTACGGTTCCAGAAAGTATTTTCTTTGGTTTTAGTACAGCTATCATTTCTAATCTATGCATGCATTGGCAATTTTTAAAGAGAATTGACGATTCTTTAGACGTATTTGCTTGCCATGGTATTGGAGGGATTATGGGGATGATTTTAACTGCCATCTTTGCCCATGGCAACAACGCTAGTTTACTGCACGGAGGATGGTCAATATTTAGTCATCATATGATGGCTCTTTGTTTGGTATTTATCTTAACATTCATTGGATCAATCGTATTATTTAAAATAACAGACTTTATTATTCCCATGCGTGTTTCCCATCATTCAGAAGAATTAGGCTTGGATCTTTCTCAGCACAATGAATCGATTGCGTAACAAAATAAAATGAAATTAAAATCCCTCTCAAATCCTTTATTTGAGAGGGATTTTAATAAATAAAAACTATAACTATTTGATTTTTTATTATTTATATTTTTTTTAATGATTTTTCTTATTATATTTATTGTACAACACTAATAGAAATAATATGAAAAAAACTTTACTAAGTTTAGCCACTTTGGCGACTTTAAGTACATTGACACATGCTCAGATATTCTCTGAGGATTTTGATGGAAATGGGCCTGGTATAAGTGCATGGACCGTCCTTGATTTGGATAATAAAACACCAGACCCAAATGTATCATTTATCACGAATGGGTGGAATGTAATTGATTTAGATGGAGATAATGGACGTTTTGGAGGACCAGCAGGAGATCATGCAGCAGCAAGTACATCTTGGTACCTTCCTGCAGGTGCATCAAATGATTGGTTAATTACGCCATTAATCAATTTATCAAGTGCTACTAATCCACGATTAAGATATTCCGTAAAATCACAAGACTCTTCTTTTCGCGATGGATATTTACTAAAAGTTGCACCAAATGGTGGAAATACAGCAGCAGACTTTACGGATACGTTATTTTCTGTTACCGCAGAAAACTCACACGAAGGTAAACCATGGACAGAAAGAGTTTTTAGTTTAGCGCAATATGCGGGACAATCGATTCGAATCGCTTGGGTTAATAACTCAAATGATATGTTCATGTTACTGGTTGATGATATCTTTGTTGAAGAGACACCTGAAAATGTTCCCCAAAATATTCCTTTTACAGAGACATTTGAAAACGATTCACAAACAAGACAATTTTGGACAAACCAAAATGTTGTTGGTTCAGCGAATTGGACTTATAATAATGGGTCATCAGGAGGAAATTTAACGACAGCATATAATGGTGCATTAAATGCACGATTTGTTAGTACATCAGGTACAAATTCACCTATTACGAAATTAATCTCTCCTGTAATCAACGCTGGATCAAACACAGATGCCTATCTTGAATTCCACCATGCTAATCCAGATTGGTTAGGCGATGTAAATGCATTAAAAGTGTATTATCGTTTAGACGAGACTTCGGATTGGGTAGAATTATTCTCACAAATAGATCCTGTAGAAACTTGGACAAAACAACAAATTCAATTGCCAGCAGTTTCGCAAACAATGCAATTTGCATTTGAAGGAATTAACAATTTCGGACGTGCAAACGTTATTGATGATGTGAAAATAGTCCCTGGATTAGTTCCAATGGTTACGACTCTACCATTTAATGAAACTTTTGAAGACGATTCAACAACTCGTCCAGGATGGACACAAGAAAATGTTGTAGGTAGCCGTAACTGGACTTTTGCAACAGGAGCTGGAAATGGAGATATTACAACGGCAAATAATGGGACATTAAATGCCCGATTCTATTCAGGTAGTGGAACAAATTCACCAATTACTCGATTAATTACACCAATTATCGATGGAGGAAATACGACAAGTGCATTTTTACAATTTAATTATGGTCAACAAGACTATGCGGGTGATATTAATGCATTGAAAGTTTATTATCGTGCAAATCCATCTTCAGAATGGCAATTGATTTTCCAAAATTCTGCAGCAGTAAATACATGGACTCAAAAACAAGTTAATATTCCAACTGTTACTAGAGAAATGCAATTTGCTTTTGAAGGAATTAACAACTGGGGATATGCAAATGTTTTAGATGATGTACAAGTATTAGCAGGTGTTGCAGATCCACTTCCAGAAGTATGTGGTGTAAACAATGTTTCGAATGCCATGGAAAATGGTATTGGTAACTTAATCAATTTCACATATGCTAATGATTTCAGAGTTAACTCAGGGTCTAAAATTGATATTTCACAAGTTTCATTCAATTTAATTACGGCTGCGGGAGGAATTTCTTCTGCTACTATTTCGATTGTTGAGGATTATTTCGGCACACCAACGGATAATGTATTATATACATTCACTGGCGCACCTACAGCGACTGAAAATATTGGTACAAACTTCGGATTTAGCTTCGATAAATACACTTACGACTTATCTGAAGTGCTTACTTTAGAAAACACATCGAACACACATAAAACTTATTGGCTAAAAGTCGAAGGTGTTACACCAGATTCAGGAACTAATGCTTATTGGGAGGTAACATCTGAGGATGCTTCAGAATACCCAATGATCGTACTTGACCCTGATACTAATCAATGGCAATCATTACCAAATGAAGGTGTATTTACAATCGTAGGAGAATGTAGTCCTTTAGATCTTCCAACTTCTTGTGAACAAAGCACTCCTTCAAATAACTTTGAAAATGGATTTGGTAACTTAATTACGGCAGAAATCGGTAATGACTTCCAAATTGAAGCAAATACTTCATTTAATTTACAAAAAATTAAGGTTAATTTGATGACTTCAACTGGAGCAACTTCTGGAACTATTAAAATCTATGAAAACAATGATGGCATCCCTGGAAATGAAGTCTATTCATTCACAGCAACTCCTGAAAGACAAAATGTAGGAACTGCTTTTGGATTTGATGTATCATCTTATACATTTACTTTACCAGAACCATTATTATTAGAAGCACCTGCCGATCAAGTGGGAACATATTGGATAGGAGTTTCTGGATTATCAGTATTAAGTGGAACTAGCTCTTTCTGGGAAGCTACTTCTGATGTTTCTAATACATTATATAGAACGAAATTTAATGGATCAAACGGATGGGTTGAATTAACTAATCCAGATTTTGATGGTGTATTCTCAATCGAAGGAGAATGTGAAACATTATCTATCAATGACCAAGTAATTGAAGTTTCTAAATTATCATTCTATCCAAACCCAGTAACGGATGTATTATATGTTAAACATAAATTAGCAGTTGAAGGAATTGATGTATTTAACTTAACTGGTCAAAAAGTGATGACTACAAAAGTTAAAACAGATGGTTCAGTTAATTTATCGAGCTTACCTAAAGGAGTTTACATTGTAAATGCAACTTTAGCAGATGGTACGAACCAAACATTTAAAGTTATTAAGAAATAATTCTTAATTATCTATCATCATAAAGCCCTTATGCAATGCATAAGGGCTTTTATTTTAAAAATATTTTAAAAAAATATTAGTCAATCACTTTACCAATTAAATCGAATTCGTAAGCTTCGATGATTTCAACGTTTACAAAACTTCCGATTGGTAAATAAGTATCTACTGCAGAAATTAAGATTTCGTTGTCTACATCTGGAGAATCGTGCTCAGAACGACCAACGAAGTTATCCCCTTCTTTACGATCAATTAAAACTTTAAACGTTTGACCGATTTTCTCTTGGTTTAAATCGTACGAAATTTGAGATTGAATTTCCATAATTTCTTCCACACGACGTTGTTTTACTTCTTCAGGTACATCATCTACTAAGTTGTAAGCGTGTGTATTCTCTTCGTGAGAATAAGTAAAACATCCTAAACGATCAAATTTTTGCTCTTGTACCCACGCTTTCATTTCTTGGAAGTCTTCTTCCGTTTCACCTGGATAACCACAAATTAACGTTGTACGAATTGTCATCCCTGGAACTTTAGAACGGAACGCTTCTAATAAAGCATTTGTTTTTTCTTTTGTAGTTCCACGACGCATCGATTTTAAGATGTTTGTCGAAATATGTTGTAACGGAATATCTAAATAATTACACACTTTCGGCTCTTCGCGAATTACATCTAATACATCTTCTGGGAAACCAGCTGGGAATGCATAGTGTAAACGAATCCACTCGATCCCTTCTACTTTTACTAATTCTTTTAATAAACGAGCTAATTCACGTTTTTTGTATAAATCTAAACCGTAGTACGTTAAATCTTGTGCAATTAAGATTAACTCTTTCGTTCCGTTTTTCGCTAATTTTTCAGCTTCTGTCACTAAATCCTCAATTGGACGAGAAACATTTCCTCCTCTCATTAATGGAATTGCACAGAAAGAACAAGGACGATCACACCCTTCTGCAATTTTTAAATAGGCATAGTGACGTGGCGTAGTTGTTAAACGTTCTCCAACTAATTCGTGTTTGTAATCTGCACCTAAAGCTTTTAATAACAATGGTAATTCGCGTGTTCCGAAATATTGATCAACATCCGGAATTTGCTCTAATAAATCTGGTTTGTAACGTTCAGATAAACATCCTGTCACGAAAACTTTTTCAACTAAACCGTCTTCTTTACGTTGAACATAATCTAAAATCGTATCAATACTTTCTTCTTTTGCATTATCAATAAACCCACAAGTATTAATTACGACAATATCACCAGATTGTTCGTGAACTACTTCTTTTCCATTGGCTTTTAATTGTCCCATTAAAACCTCTGAATCATAAACGTTCTTTGAACATCCTAATGTAATAACGTTGATTTTCTTTTTTCCAACCGATTTTGTACGCATTGCTAAAATTTAAGTCTGCAAATTTACGAATTTTATTGGTAGAATCGAATTAAATTAAGGTGTTTAAAGGAAAATACATGGATTGAAATCATTCCTTCCTATCTTCGTGTGAAATAACACTTTTATGAAAAAAATATTTACCTTATTTATTCTCTTTATCTCTATAATCACTTTTGCGCAGCCCGAACAAGGTGCCATCCGTACTAAAAATGGTATTCTAGTGTTTCATCAATTTGAAAAAGAAAGTTATACACTTTATTTAGAGAACGATACAAACATTGATTATTTCCCGCTTTTTAATCAGAATGGAAAAACCTTTCAATTTCGAATGGAAGACATTCATACAATGGGATTTAATCCTAATCATCTTTTACTCGATTATATGAAATGGGAATCTGATTACTTGATTGAGTCGATGAAAGGATTAACGTTTAGTTTCAATGAAATAAAGAATATCCAAAATCGAGAAACCAATTTCTGGAAGCTTACCTTTCCTAAAATTAGTAATATAGAGATATCAAATCCCGTTAAAGCCATGTATTTTTTAGATTTTTCGATGGACAGTAAATTATTCCGATTGGTATATTCTTCTACCGTAAATGATAATGAGGAAGCTCGAAATTTACTTTATAATCTTTACCAAAACCTTAAAATCTATCCTGATGGAATTGATTTTGAAAAACTAATCAATAACGTTAAAAAAGGGATAAATTACTATTAATCCATTTGCACCCTATATTTGCAGTACATAATAAAAAAACCTCATCGAAATGATGAGGTTTATATTTTATATCTTTAGTCTTCCACATGGAAGTGTGATGGGAATGCTTTTTTCGGATCTTTTTTCAACACATTCAATTTGAATTGACTTTCTAAAAAGCCATACCCATAATTGAAGAATTGAATTAAGGTTGTTTGCATGGCTAATATCCCAACTTTTAATGACTTGAATCGTAGGGTTGCAAAAATGAAAATTAACAACATATACAAAAGCCAAAGTATCATCGGAAGATGTAGTTCGAAAATATATTCAAAAAACACAAATCCCAAAATAAACGTTATCCAAGCGACTAACGTTCCTAAAAAGAACAAACTTGGAAACCAAAAGGTTGGTTTTACATAATCGGGATGACGTTGATTCAGAATAGGCCTTGCCACTCCAAATTGATAGACTTGTTTGGCAAATTTTTTTAATGAGGTACGTCGTTTATGGATTACTTTTGAATTTGGAAACAGACGTGTTTCAAAACCGTTTTCCCATAATCGCATGGATAAATCTGGATCTTCACCAATTCGCATGGCTGCAAAACCACCGGTTGTTTCATAGGCTTTACGAGAAATTCCCATATTGAAACTACGCGGTTGAAATTTTCCTACTTGCTTCTTCCCTCCTCTGATTCCTCCAGTTGTAAGAAATGACGTCATCGAAAATGTAATCGCCTTCTGATAAGTATTAAACGATTCGTCGGCATCATCTGGACCTCCAAACGCATCCACATAATGAGCAGTTAATTCATCGTAAACCGATTGTATGTAACTTGGAGGAATAATGGTATCTGAGTCTAAGAAAATAAAATAATTACCATTGGCTTTTTCCATCCCGTAATTTCTTGATTTTCCTGGACCAGAATTCGATTTGTAATAATATTTAATATCCAACTGATCTTTAAACTTCGCACATACTGTATCCAATTTATTTTTTGATCCATCGTCCACGATAATCATTTCAAAATTGGAGTTGGATTGCTTGGTTAAACTGCTCAGTAATTCTGTTAATTCATCTTGACGTTCATAAACAGCGACAATAATGGATAACTGAAGTTCGATTGGATTCAAATTTTATAATTAAGAGTTGATACTTTCTTTAATCTCTAATGCGACTTGCATGATATTTCCAGCACCTTTACTGTGTAATGGAACATATTTCGCATTGGTTTGTTTAATGGTATGCGCAATTTCGATAATTAAATCGATTGGTGATAGCTCTAGTCCTTTCGGTTCAGCATTAAAATCTAAACCGGCAAGCGCCACTTCTTCAATCATACCAAAAAGCCATTCTTCTAAAAATACATTGAGATCCAAGGCTTCAATGGTATGATTTTCCCATTGATTTTGTTTTGCTTCTTTTGCTTTTTCTTCCGAAGACCAAAAACAAATCACTTCTAAATTTGAACCATCTTCATATTCGAATTCTTCTGAAAAAGTAACTGCAAAGCCTTCTTCAGACGTCAATAAATAAACTTTCTGATTCGCAATGATTTGTTCGATAAAATCTTTAGTATCCAAATTGTTTTTTTTTAATCGTTTTGTTTTTTAAATTTCTTCGTACCCTCGTACATTTCGTATTGTAAGAAATCACATTCTAATTTCCCATTGAATACTTTTAATTTACGAGATGGACGCAATCCTACATATTTTTTGGCGGATAAATCAGATGTTACAAACCAAGCCAATGTATTCGGGTAACTTGATTTTAATGTATCTCCAATTTTCTTATAAAATACTTGGTTATCATTCTCTAAACGCTCGTTATATGGTGGATTGAATACCAATAATACTGGAAACATTTCTTTTTTTGATTCAAAGAAATCTTGGTGACGAATTTCTATAAATTCTGATAAATCAGCAGAACGTACATTTTCTTCGGCAATTTTCACCATCATCGGCGAAATATCGTAACCTACAATTTTATATTCAGATTCTTTGATTCGATTTAATCGTGTATTTCTGATTTGCGTAAATAATTCCTTATCATAATCAGGCCAATTTTGAAACGCAAAATGATTACGGTGAATCTGAGCCGGAATATTATTCGCAATCATTGCAGCTTCGATTAACATTGTACCCGAACCACACATTGGATCTAAATAATTACCTTTTCCATCATAACCCGCAGCTAACAATAAACTTGCAGCTAATACTTCGTTAATTGGCGCAGGACCCGTTTCTGAACGATACCCACGTTTATGTAACGAATCTCCAGAAGAATCTAAAGATACAGTTACTTTATCAGCAGAAATATGTAAGTTAAAACGAACATCTGGATGGTCTTTATCGATACTTGGACGTTTATCCAATTTTTCTTTAAAACGATCAACAATCGCATCTTTCATTTTTAGAGCTGCATAATGAGAATGCGTAAAATAATCTGAATGAACAGTTGGATCAATCATAAACGTTTGATCGACATTTAAATAATTTTCCCAGTGAAACTTTTTTAAACGCGTATATAATTGGTCCTCTGTTTTGACAGAAAATGTCGTAATTGGTTTTTGGATTCTTAAAGCTGTTCGCAAACTGTAATTCGCTTTGTACATAAATCCTAAGTCTCCATAGAATTCTACAATACGATTTCCAATTTTTACATCCGCTGCTCCTAAAGCCTTTAATTCTTGCGCTAATATCTCCTCGAAACCATAAAAAGATTTCGCCTGCATTCTAAAGTTTTCCAACTATCAAATTTTTTACAAAAGTAAGGCTTTTATTATAAAACCTCATCATTTCGCGAATTTAACTCGTGCTGAAATTATCTAATAATTGTGTAGTTAGTGAGATTGCTAATAGGAACAGATATAATAAACCCATCAACAAATTTTCGAATTCACTAATTAATTTTGTATTATTGCAACAGATTTGCATTAAGAAATGAAACGCAGAAATACACCCCAAAAACAAGCGATTTTAGATTTGTTTGACACATGCTCGAGTGCTTACAATCAAGAAGCGATTGAAAAACAATTACATGGTAAAATGGATCGTGCGACGATATATCGCATTTTAAAACGTTTTTGTGAGGATGGAATTTTGCATAAAGTATTAGGTGATGACGGTGTAGCCTATTATGCTAAATGCAAATCGTGCGAACATCAAAATCATCATCACAATCATTTTCATTTTCAATGCGAGATATGCAACGAATTAACGTGCCTAAAAGAAGAAGTAAATCTTAATCTTCCGGAAGGCTATGAAATGAAAAACTACAATTGTGTTATCACTGGGATTTGCCCAAAATGTAAAAAAACTATTATATAAATCTATGGACTGGTTCAAAGCGTGGTTTAATACCCCCTATTATCATATTTTATACAAAAACAGAAACGACGAAGAAGCGCGTACATTTATTGAAAATGTAACGAAATTTATCGAGATTCCTAAAAAAGCAAAAGTCATGGATTTGGCTTGTGGAAAAGGACGCCATTCCATTACCTTAAATCAATTGGGTTACGATGTTTTAGGTTTGGATTTATCCGACGAAAGCATTGCTTACGCCAAACAATTCGAAAACGAGCATCTGCATTTTGATGTGCACGATATGCGCGAAATCTATCAAGCCAATGGATTTGAGGCGATTTTCAATTTATTTACAAGTTTTGGATACTTTGACAACGACGAAGAAAATGCACAAGTTTTTGAAGCTATCCAAAAGCAATTGAAACCGAATGGAATTTTCGTTTTTGATTATTTAAATGCAGAGAAAATTGTCAAAAATTTAGTTCCATACGAGGAAAAAGAAATTGACGGCATTTTATTCAAGATTACAAAATCCATAACGGAGAAAAACTTCATTAAAAAAGAAATCGACTTCACCGCGGATGGACAAGATTGGCATTTTGAAGAATATGTGAAAGTGTTATACAAAAAAGATTTTGATGAGATGATTGAAAAAGCGGGTTTTAAAATCCAACAAGTTTTTGGAAATTATCAATTAGGTTCATTTTTCAATGATTCTTCATCAGATCGTTTAATTTATATTTTAAAGAATGTTTGAGATTAGTATTCTACTAGCGAGTGTTATTTTGGGTGTACTATGCTCTCAATTTATCCTTCGCAACAAACAAAATTCAAAACTATTACTGACGTTTAGTGGAGCGTATTTCTTGGCGATGACCGTTTTAGAAATTTTACCGCAAGTGTATGGACATCCTGAAAATGAGCATTCACATCATACGATTGGATTGTTTGTGTTAGCAGGTGTAATCATTCAATACGTTTTAGAAACGATTAGTAAAGGAGTTGAACACGGACACGTGCATTTGCACCACAACGAAAACAAATTTCCATTAGGAATTTTTGGCGGATTGTTCTTGCATTCTTTGATTGAAGGAATTCCAGTAGCAAATGCAGATTCACACGATTTTATGTGGGCGATATTTATTCATAATATACCCGTTTCCATGATTTTGTATGGGGCATTATCTCATCATACCAGTTCGAAATTGAGACAATTTCTTTTTATGTTTTTATTTGCGATTGCCGCTCCAATTGGTTTCTTATTGGGAAAACACACAGCAATTTCAAATTATACGTTAGAAATTAGCGCGATAGTTTCTGGAATCTTCTTGCATATTTCTACGGTAATTTTGTTTGAAGCTAACGAAGGCCACAAATTCAACATTAAAAAATTTGGTGTTATAGTCTTCGGATTTCTATTGGCTTATGCCACTGTTTCGATGCACATGCACAGTCATTAAAATACAAAAGCAACTGCAACGAGTTGCTTTTTTTATTATATTTAATCCATAACACAAATTATGCGATTAACTCTACTCACATTATTGACTCTTTTAAACTTTACAAGTTGTCAAAATAAATTTGACCAAGAAATTATAGAACAAATCCAAGGCGATTGGGTAAAAGAATTTTATCCAAAGGAGATAAAACCCGATGATGAAACTGAACCTGAACCATTTTTCAACATAAACGTTTTATACAGTTTCAAAAACGATAGTATTTATGATGCTAATCATTTTGCGCATTATAATAAACAAACTAAGACTTTAGACTATCTCGATTATAAAGCAAAATTCTATGTGAAAGATTCTTTGGTCACTTGGAAGAATACAGGAAGTAAAACGAATATTGATTTTGGTAAAGTCAAAAAACTAACGAAAGACACGATTTACTTTGAATATTTTAAACTGGTACGTGAGCAATACAAACAATATAATAATGATTTTGATGCGATTATTGTAACTAGTAGCGGTTGTTACGGAGAATGTCCAATTTATAATTATCGATTAGAATCTGATGGAACTATTATATATGCAGGTGAAGCATATACAAAATATGAAGGTGTTTATAAAGCAAAAATCAATTCAGCCTACTTCAATTATTTTCTAAAAAGTTTAAACCAAATTGATGTTGTAAATTTGGAAGATGAGTATAAATTCAGCGCTACAGATGGTAATTACGAAGAAGTTGTTTTTATCAAAGATCAAAAAGTAATTAAAAGAATTGGTTTTTACCTCAATGATGGACCTCATCAAGTTAAAAAAGTTTTGGATCAATTACGAATAATGGATCAATATTTCGAAAATAGCAAACCCTATAATCAAAACGATTATTTTTCGACGTTGGCCAATCTCAATTTTGTAAATGATGAAGATGAGCATCCATTTTATAAATACAAAAAATTTTATTTATGGACAGAGCTAATGAAACAACCAACACAACCGTTTGAATTTAAAAATAAAACCAAAAAAATAAACGAAAAAGGTTATAATTATTATTGGGGACCAAAAGTAAAAGCTTTAAATACTAAACTGTTTGAAGGAATAGAAACCGATGGACAACGCTATCAAATCAAATTCAAAAATCAACCCATACAGTATTACGACTTAGGCTACAATTTTTTAGAAACCATTAAATAAAAAGGAAGCTGTAATTAGCTTCCTTTTTTCTATTTTATAAATAATATCTTCGATCTAATACTAAATATTCTCCATTGGAATTAAATTTCCACTGTTGATCTTTTTTACAAGTATCCGTTTCATTTTCAGTTTTAATATTGAATTTCACTTCTTTTCCATTCATTTGAACATCAACATTATACTTACAATTTTCATCCACCACTTGCGTGGAAACTTTATCTTGTACTAATAATTCATTTTCTGTCATCGATTTTAAAGCATCATGAAGAATGTTTAAATCCATCTCAGTATAAAGTAAATCAAATTGCTCTCTTACAACATCAGTGGATAATCGCGAAGAATTCGATTCGATGGCATTTCGTATTTTCGTATTTTGCAGACTTAATTCAATTTCTTCCACCCGCTTTGGAGAATCCAAGTACTCAGCAACACGATCCGTTTTTCGTTCTTCAATATCTTTTTGAAGCTGAATAATTTCCTTTACCAACTGTTTTTTTTCATTAGAAATTGCACTCAAATCTATGGATTCGACTACTTCTTCTTTTTCTGTGACGGCATTTTTATTCTGCTCGCTACAAGCTATAAATAAGGCTAATGGTAGGAAATAAAGTAATTTTTTTATCATAGTTGAATTGGTTTTCTGATATTAAAATAGTGATTATTTTATTACCAATCAACATTTTACCCTAAATAAAATCACTAAGTGTATTGATTTAGATCCAATCCTAAGATGGCTCCTACTCGATTAAATTCTTCATTAGTTCTGGCATTCAACACCATCTTTTCATTTGTTATGGGATGATCAAAAATTAATTCATAGGCGTGCAACATCATACCTTTTAAGCCAAACGTTTCTAACCACAACTTATTCTGTTTGTTGCACCCATGAGGACGACTTCCTAAAATGGGATGAAAAATATGACGAAAATGCTTTCTTAATTGATGCATACGTCCTGTTTCTGGAATTGCTTCCACTAAACAATATCTTGAAGTTGGATGATTATTGAATTCCAACTCAATTTCAGCTGTTTGTAAACGCTTGAAGTAGGTGATTGCATTTTGTTTTACACCATCATCGTTGGTTAAATCATAATCGATGGTTTGTTCTTCTGGTGCCCAGCCACGTAAAATGGCTAAGTATTTCTTTTCTACTGCACGGGTTGCAAAACGATCGTTCATCACTTTTAAAGTTTCTTTATCCAATGCGAATAATAATATGCCCGACGTTTTACGATCTAATCGATGTATGGGATAAACGTGTTGACCTCCAATTTGATTTCTTAATTCTTGCACTGCAAATTCTTTTGCATCTCTTGCATAATAGGATTTATGGACCAATAACCCACTTGGTTTGTTAATGGCTATAATGTATTCGTCTTGGTAAAGAATTTCTAACATCGGACAAAAATAAAAAAAGAGATTCGGAATCGAATCTCTTTTTTACACATTAATGTTATCCAATTAATTTACCGATTTAAAGAATGAAGGAGCATTACCATAAATGGCTGTTTTCCCATCCCATTTCTCAATAAATTGCTGTTGAATTAATAATTGGTTTAAAGATACTTTACGTAATTCGTTGGCTCTTGCCTCTGCTTCTGCTTGTACAATTAATTTTCGTGCGTTAGCTTCTGCTACTTTTAATTCATTTTCTACACGTTGCGCTTCTTGAATTGCTGCGTTTTTCTCATTAATTGCTTTTGTAATCGCTTCAGGATATTGAATTCCACTTGTTAATTGTTCTAATGCAAACCCTTCATTTTTTAAGAACGCAATCATTTTGGCTTGAACCCCATTTTCAAACGCTTCGCGGCTACTAATGATTTGATCCGTTGTAAACTTATTGAACTCGATGCGGTAAACATCTTTGATGTGATTATAGAGTGTATTTTGCAACACTTCATTAATTCCTTTGCGGTATTTTTTAAAGATTTGAGGCGATTTACCGTCAATAACTTTCAATGAAATTGTTGGATCGACTGTAAATACAGAACCATCTTTAGCGTTTACTGTAAATGCTTCATAGTTTACCGTTTGTACATAAGTTGGAATCTCAAAAACTTGCTCTGTTAAAGGGTTATACCATACACGTCCTGTTACCAATGCTACATCTTGTACTCCTTTGTCCGAACCGTACATCTTTACAAGAAGTCCTTCATGTCCAGCATCAATGCGTTCTGTACACGCCAGCGCAAATAAGAATAAACAAAATGTCACAATTCCTCCAGCAGTAAGTTTGATTAAATTTTTATTCATGGGTAAAATAGATTTTTTTTAATAGTAATAAGGTGATGAAAATTAAAAGGGCCAATAATAAAACACCCCCAATAACCGAAAGCGTATTGGGTTCACTGATGAGTCCAAAAATGTATTGAATTGCAAACAATAAAAAGGCAATCCATACCGGAACCAAGGCGATTTTAAGTAATGTTTTATTGCTCATAGCTTGATTAATTTTCTTAAAATTATCATAAATAAGTTTAATTTATAATAACATTACTCATTGTAAATAAAATTTATTATTCGTATCTTTATGGAATGATTTGATGTGAAATGAAGAATGGTTTAATTATAGGAAAAGGATGGATTGGGAGTCGCTTAGAACGTGTGTTGCAGGATGAATATAACTTACAAACGACTAAACGACATTCGGATGCTGACAATTGTATCGCTGTGGATTTTGATCAACCTATTTCCCCTTTCGTAAACATCGAAGCCTTCGATTTTGTGGTGATTACTGTCCCGTTTGGAAGACGAAATACTTTAGCCCAATTAACAACTCGTTTTCAACACATTATTCAATTTATTGGTCCAAAATATGACGGACAGATTATTCTGATTTCAAGTACAGGAATTTATCCTGATGTAAACAGAGCTGTTACAGAAGAAACTTTTTTAACGCAAGAATTAAACGAGCCTTATCATAGCATTGAACATTTAGTTCGAGAACATTTAAAACAAGTCACAATTTTACGATTAGGTGGTATTATGGGTGATGATCGCTATTTGTCCAAGTATTTAAATTTGGAACGAGAAGGTCTTGATGAAGTGGTGAATCATATCCATTATGAAGACATCTTAACGGTGATTAAAATGTGTATTGAAAATAATGTACGCGGTGAAATCATTAATGTGGTTGCCCCTATACATCCTACCAAAAGAGAAGTATTAACTTATCAACTCCATGATGAAGTGATTCATTCGATCACAAAAAAAGGTAAAACAATTGCATCAGAGAAACTCATCCGTACCTTGAATTACCAATTTATTCATCCAAATCCTCTTTATTTTAAGGATTAACGATTTCTTTTCTTTCGCTCTTTCCTTCCATAAATCAATAAAAAAGTGATCATCGAAAGGATTGAGATTAAAATCGTATCCCAATTATTTTTGATTTTAGTGAATAACGATGCTTCATTTTGATCGTTGCTGTCTTTAAGTTGAGCCATCCTTAAGTTGACGAAAGAGGGGTCAAAACCATATTTTATGGCGGTTTCGTAAACTTCTTTAGCCTCTTGATTCAAGTTTCTTAAAAGCATTAAATTACCATAATCAAATAACAATTGTGCGACAATTTCATCTTTTGGTCCCACAAAAGAACGCCTTTCATTCAATTGAAAATAGAGTTGTTCCGATAACTCTTCCAACGCTTTTGGCGATAATTTCGTTACAGGACGATCCTCTTTTCCAAAATCAACACCAATTAAATTTGTTGACGATAAAGGCATTTGCCCTAACTTAATTTTTAAGATATTCACGTGAATCCATTCCGAATGATGATGAGAATTAGGATTGATTTCAATCGCTTTCTCGATCCATTTTAGCGCATTTACGTTGTCGCCCAATAATTCATAAGCTGTACCTAAATTAGAAGCTGTCGCATATAAACCTGGCGTCTTTTTTTCGATTTCTAAATATAAATCAATCGCTTTTTGATAATCCTTCGAAATGATGTATACTAACCCTTTTTCGTTCAAGTAATCTACATGAGGTTTGACTTGATATAAACTGTCCAATTTTCGAATTTCTGTTGCAGGTTCATTCACCCAAAATTCGTGACCATAAGGCACAGCATTATCGTGATCGATGTAAACTGTCGTCCCAGTCGAAAGTTGATATTCTAATCCATTTAAACAAGCAAAAGAAGAACTTGAAATAAGAAGAAAAAGAAGAACTATTTGTTGATTAAATTTTCGCATTTTTTGATTTTATATGGATATTACTTCTTTTCCAAGCCATTGCATAAATTCTCCAATTTGAGGTTTACTGATTAATATTTCTGATTTTATTTCAGGTTCAGGAATCAAATGAATTTCTACTTTTTGACTGGAATGTTTAATGATTTCTTGAATCGAATGGCGATTCACAATGTATTTTCGATTGATTTTAAAGAATCGATCGGTATTGAGTTTAAAACTCATTTCTTTTAAAGTATCATCGTAGATAAATGTACGACCATCCATTGTTTTGACAAATAGATGTTTCCCTGATGCAAAGAAATAGGCTATTTCCTCTTCATTTAAAACAATAATTTTTTGTCCATTTGTCACTACTAACTTATTAATTTTCTCTGTTTTTAAGTTATTCTCAAGGGTTACCAAGGAATTCAGAGCTGATGAATTGGAATATGAAGCTTGGATGCTTTGGTATTTATTCAATGCACGGTACAATTCTTCTTCCTCATAAGGTTTTAGGATATAATCAATTGTAAAATGTTTGAACACTTTAATCGCGTATTCATCAAATGTCGTCACAAAAATAATAGGTGATTTGATTTCTACCGCTTCAAAAATTTCTAAGCTTTTTCCATCGCCTAAATGGATATCCATAAAAATCAAATCCACGTGTTCTTTCGTGAAAAATTGAATCGCTTCTTCTTTGGAACGTAAAATATGTATCCCATCGATCGCAACAATTTGCTGTTGGTGTAGCAAATGTTCCAAATATTTTACTGCTAATAACTCGTCTTCTACTATCGCAATTCTCATCGACGTAAAAATAAAAAAAAACGCCTAATAATTATTACTAGACGCTTTTTTATAAAAATGTTACAGACTTGGGTTATTTAATTTCGCTTGTTGTGGAATCTCGATGGTATAACGAACATCATTCGGTTGTAGAATATATTCGTTACCACTGATCATATGAATAATTTGTTTTTGATTGGCTCTTCTTAAATCAAACCAACGATGCCCTTCTAAAGCAAATTCGCGATTTCGTTCCTCCAAAATGAAATCCATCAACGCAGAATCGTTCATTGTTTCGATTGAAGCTTGAATTGTTTCAAATCCTTCACCAGTATAACGTTTAGCTAAAAATGGTTTTAAGATTGCTTTGGCTTCCGTTAATTGATTTAATTTCAATAAAGCTTCTGCTTTAATCAAATACAATTCACTGACTCTGAAAGACATTCGGTAATCTGAGCTTCCTCCTTTTAAGATTTTATAGCCATCCCAACTGCTTTCGAAATATACACTGAATCGTAAATCCGTAGCTTGATCATAGCTTTCAATCAATTCAGGAGAAGCTGTAGCCATATATTTTAATGCACTATTGAAATTATTATCCAATGCCATAATTCCTTCCACTGAAGTATAATGGTTTGGTAAAGAAGATGCAGCATTTAAATCAACTAGTTCATCGGAAATGTTTAAAGCTTGATTTGCACTGGCTAATGCCTCTTCCCAATTTTGTTGGTATAAATAAATTCGCGCTTTAAAAGCTTCAAGTGCTTGTTTCGAGAATCGATAATTGATGCCTAACGTTTGGCGCACCTCAACCATTAAAGCTGAAGATTTTTCAATATCAACATGAATTTGATCGTAAATCTGTTGCACGCTCGAGGGAGCAACTGCTGCTTCTAAATTTAATGCTAAAACCAACGGCACCCCACGATCTGTTGCAGCCGTAGTCGCGTTATAGGGTTTACCGTATAAATTAATCAAATCAAAATAAGCATACGCACGTAATGCATAAGCTTCCGCTAAGATTTGATCTTTTTCTGCCGAATCAGCCATTGTATTTACCCCTTCATTGATAATTTGGTTCGCGTAAAAAATAACTGAATAAAACGCCTCCCATTGAAATTGAGTAGTCGCTTGATCCGGATTTACATCCTTCCACATGGCAATTTCACGGTAAGAAATAAAATCACTTGAATATTCATCCAAGATTAATTCATCGGTACGAATGGCCGTTAATGACTTGTGTTGTGGATATTTAGAGTAAGCCATCGTCAATACTTGGCGGTAATCTTCCACCGATTTTGGAATGACTTTTCCGTCTGGTTCTATATCAAGATAATCATCGCAACTGATGGTTGAAAAACTTACAGCTACAACGCTTAATAAAACAATTAATTTCTTCATCTTAGTTCTTAAAATGTTAGGTTAAATCCTAGTGTTACTGATTTTGCAATGGGTTGAGCATATATGTTTCCATACGTTTCTGGATCGAAATAGCCATTGTACCCATTACTGATGACAAATAAGTTACGTCCTTCTACACTCAATTTTAAACTTTTTACTCCAATCGATTCAGAGAAACGCTGTGGCAAATTATACCCTAAACGGATGCTTGTAATGCGTAAATAACTTACTTCTTTTGCCCAAATATCCAATAAGTTATATGCATTTGCTCGGTTTCCAGCAAACCATTTGTTGGTCATCCAAGCATCATCATCCCCCATTAAAGGACTCGTAATTCCTGGTAAGGTCTGACCGGCTTCTAAAATAGCATGTGTATAATTTCTACCTGGATCTACTTCCATTCCGCGGTATGCAGGCGAACTCATAATGGTTTGTTTAAAATTGAAAGCTGCCGAAACATTTAAATCAAAATTATGCAGTTTAAACGTATTGATAATACCTCCTGTAAATTTTGGATCTCTATTTCCGATATACGTAAACAAACCTCTTAATTCTTCACTTGATAAATTAGATTCTGCTATTTCTCCTGGGAAGAAATCTGCATACAAATCATATAATTTAAAGAATTCATTGGCTGAAATTTTTTGATCACCTTTCCAAAACATTGGATTACCATTGGCATCTAATCCTGCTGTTTTTAAAGCAAAAACCGCATTCACCGGTAAACCAACACGCGATGGCAATGTGCTGTTAGCGCTTACATTCTCTTGTAAAACTTCGCTTTTGTTATGAGTAAAATTAATGGTTGTGGTCCATTTGAAATTTTTGTGATCAATATTACGTGTCGTTAAAGCAATTTCGTATCCACGGTTTGAGATTTCTCCCCAATTGACCATTGTATAAGCAAAACCTGTTTCTAACGGCGTTTCTCTCATACTGATCATATCTGTTCCTTTACGATCATATACATCCACCGTTAAATTAATGCGGTTACGGAACATGCCTAAATCCATCCCCAAGTTCACATTGGTTGTTTTTTCCCAACGTAACTTGTTGTTCGGTGGATTTAAAGCTGCAATGGTAGACTCTTTTCCTCCTGGTAAAATTGTAGCATCTCCATATTCACCAATAAAGAAAGGTGAAGTATTGCGGTCGATATTACCTTGTAATCCGTACGATGCACGAAGTCTTAAGTTGGAGATAAAATCAAGATTTTGCATAAACTCTTCTCGCGAAACTAACCAAGAAGCCGAAGCTGCCCAAATTGGTAAATATTTATATTTTTTATCTACTCCAAATAAGTTTGTTCCATCATAACGTACACTTCCAAACACAGTATACTTTTTATCTAAAGTATACGCTGCCGTGGCAAACATTGAGGCATAAGCATTGATGACCGCTGGTGATTCATCATACGTTTTGAAACGAGGATCAGTTGCTGAACTTGAATTTGGAAATAAAATTGGAGAAGATTCTCGTGTAATTGGATTATACCCAAAAGCACGTGTTAATACAGTTTGATCCGTTGTTCTTCTTAATTCTGTTCCCGCCATGACATCCAACTCGTGACGATCATTGAATGTTGTGTTGTATGTTGCTTGTAATTTCCAATTGTATTGAAAATATTCGTTATTCCAATTCTGTTTGACGTCTCCATCCGGCAAAAAGTATTGATAACCCGATTGGTAGTAACGCGAATTTTCTTTCAATTTTCGTGTATAATACGTTTCTTGAGCCGCATACTTTTCAGTATTGTTACGGTCGTATTGCAAACCAAATTGAGAACTTACATTTAATCCTTTTGCAATTTTATAATTGACATCAAAAATAGCTTTTAATGCTCTATTTTTTAAGGTATGGCGTGTATTATTGCGTTCTTCGATAAAGTTAAAAGGAATGTATCGGTCTTCGTAACCATCAATGTCTTGATCGTAGCGGTAACTTCCATCGGCATTGTAAGGTGATAAATACGGATTTGCATTGCGCGAATAATTCATCGGATTAATCGCTGCATCAGCATCCGTTAAAAATGAATTACGATCGCTTGAAGTCGCGAATAACGAAATTCCTGCCGTTAAACGATCGGATACATTAAAATTATTTTTTATCGTTAAATTGTAACGTTCAAAACCTGTCCCAATCGTTGTTCCTTGTTCATCGTAATATCCTAATGACACATAATAATCGGAAAGGTCAGAACCTCCTGAAACACTTAAACCATACTGTTGGTTGATGGCATTTTGATAAAGTAATTTACCCCAATCCGTCGTTTGTTGACGTAAAGCATTAATTTGATTTAACGTTGCTCCATCAATCCCTGCTAATCCACCCGAGCGGTAGGCGTCCAATTGGTTGTTGCGTTGTAAGATGCGCATCACTTCCCCTTTATCTGTACGATACGTTAAATCATTACGGCCCGCTAACATTAATTCTAAATCAACCTTTTCAGAAGCATTTAAAAGATTTAAACGATCAAAATCTGGTCGGGCATTGATGAATGTATTTGCAGAGAAATTGACTTGCATTTTTCCACGTTTCCCACGTTTCGTAGTAATTGAAATTACACCATTGGCTGCTCTCGCTCCATAAATTGCCGTTGCTGCAGCATCTTTTAAAATGGTAATTTCCTCAATATCATTTGGATTTAATCCAGCAATTGAGAAATTCTGCAATTGATCGATATTGTCTTTATCCGTAAAATTAGGCACATCACTACCTTCTAATGGTAACCCATCAATTACCCATAAAGGGTCTTGAGCACCATTTAATGAAGCCGTACCACGAATACGTATTTTTGTTGCTCCCCCAGGAGAACCTGTTTCTGGCGTAACTGCTACTCCGGCAATCTGACCGGCTAATAATTGATCGACACTTGCAACACCTGCTTGTTGAATGTCGTCCATTTTCACCGTTTCTATGGCAGAAGTTAATTTTCTTTTCTCAATTTTTTGGTACCCTGTTAAAACCACTTCTTGTAAAGCATTCGCTTCTTCTAAAAGTTGTTCGACAGAGCGTAAACTGATGGTAATATTTTTTTCGTCTGTTGAAAGTTGAATCAAACGTGATTCGTATCCCAAATAACTGATTAAAAGTGATGATGTATTGGCTGGAATTTCTAAAACAAAATTCCCTAATTCGTCGGTTACTGTACCTACTGTAACACTTTCGATGATTCCATTTTGTCCTGTTTGTGTTGAAACAGATTGGGCTTCAACCTTAATCGAAGCACCTGGAATCCCTGTGAAAGTTTCTTCATCTTGGACAGTTCCCGTAATCACTTTTTTCTCTTGTGCAAACGATAAACTTGCAGCTAAAAGAGGTAGTAAGAGTAATTTTTTATTCATGTGTGTTACTTTAAAGCTTCTTTAATTCTTATGATTAGGTCGGTATAGTGTGCTTTTGTTGCTTGATTTCCTTTATTCTTTCTTTTCTCAACCAATTCAAGAACGCGTTGCAACTCCGCTCTTTTGTAGGTCGTAACTTCGGAAACACGTTTCATCGACGTGTAGTTAATGTTTCGTGCTGCACGGTCTTCGTGTAAATGGTTACAAAGTGTAGGGGTTTGTAAATTTTCGTTAACCGTTAAACCTACAACAGTTGTTTTTTCAAATAATTTATTGGTTGAAACAATTAATGCATCCACATAATTTTTCTGAGTCATGCGATCCAAAATGTCCAAATTGGATTTCTTTTTGAAAACTTCAGTTCGAACTTGATCAAATAAATTTTCGACCGTATATATCTCCGATTGAGCTGCATTTTGTTCGTGATACACTTCATTTTCCAATAAACGAAGTAAACGTTCGTCATTAAATAAAGCGTAAATCACGCTGTATTGCATTTCACGCGCTAATGTGTAAGGGGTTTGTTCGTAGGGACCCATAGGCGAATTTTTGATGGCATAGGTCTTCTCGATCACCTCATTAAAGAATAACCATTTTGGAATATTCATCACGTGACGATTAATGTAATCCACTGCTTTACGTTGCATATTCGCATTTACGGGTTCGTACGCTTTCTTTTGGTCCCCAAAAACAGGTTGATTTAAGTATACCCCACCAACATTGGCCATCACATGATTCGTATACGTATCCCACTGCCCAATCGTACCAAAATATAATTTACCTGCATCAATATAAGTTTGGTCTTTTTCCTGTGTCCAGTTTAAAATATTTTCAGCCACACGTTTTAGGTTTTTCATTCCATATTCACTGGCTAAAACGGCATCATTCCCTAAGTCTTCAGATTGAGCACGAGGATCGATTGTATTCGTGTAACTTTGTTGCTCTCCGTAGAAATACAATGGATCATCTTGATGTTTCTCAATCATGGCTTTTAAAGCTGTTTGCTCTTTTTCTGTATTTGGATACCAACGATACCCCCATTCAATGGCATACTTATCGTATACACCAATTTTAGGAGTAATAGCTGTCACTCCATCTTCAGGCTGTGCGACATAATTGTATCGTGCATAATCCATAATAGATGGTGCTGTTCCACCCATTTTATCCGTAAATTCTTTTGAACGTAAAGATTCTACGGGATAGGCAAAAGATGAACCCATATTATGTTTTAACCCAAACGTATGCCCTACTTCGTGTGACGAAACAAAACGGATCGCTTCTCCCATATGCTCGTCGCTAAATTTATTACCACGGGCCTTTGGATCAATTGGACCAGTTTGAATACGCATCCATTGGTGCAAAGAAGTCATTACATTATGCCACCAAATGATATCTGCTTCGATAATTTCACCACTTCTTGGATCCACTACCGAAGGCCCCATTGCATTTGATTTTGGTGATGCTGCATACGTAATAACTGAATAGCGAACATCATCAATATCAAAATCAGGATCGTTTGGATCAGCCTCTTTGGCTTGGATGGCATTTTTAAATCCCGCTTGTTCGAATGCAATTTGCCAATCGTGAACACCATCAATGATTTTTTGTCTCCATTGTGGAGGTGTCGAAGGATCGATATAATAAATGATTGGTTTCTTTGGTTCTACCAATTCTCCGTTTAAATATCTGTCGACATCTTCTGGCTTTGGTTCCATACGCCAACGGGTAATGAAACGTTGGTCTTCCATCTGATGTTGTTGGTCATTGAAATGCCAATGTTTTTCTGTGAAATAACCCACTCGAGCGTCTGCTAAACGAGGTTGCATCGGCACTTCTGGTAATAAAACTAAATTGCTGGTAACCCCTAAAGTCACTGCTAAATCAGTTCCTCCTTCATTCACCGAAGTTGTTAATTGTGATTTCACAACAATATTTTCTGGAAACGTTTTAACTTTTTCGATGTAGGATAAATTGGATTTGATGGATCCTCCTAATCCCGTATTCGATAATACATCATTAAAGCTTTTTTGGTTCCCATCAAAAATTTTATTGACTTTTACCGCAACTGCTGTCGAATCGTTGTTTTGCGCTTCAATGTCAAAAACTTCAATCACTGATTCCGAAAAATTATCTTTAACGGAAGCTGTAATAGCATCCATTTGAGGAGATGATGCGATTGGATTAATGGTTTTTACCCAAATCTTTTTGGCTTTGGTATCTTTGTAAAAACTGATGACTTTATTTTCATAATTCATCCCTTTGTTTAATCCCGCTTCATTCACTTGCATTGGAACTTGCGATAATTTATTGACCACCAAAAACTGTCTCCCCATTAAACTGTCTGGAATTTCAAAATAGATATCCGTGTTGACTTCAATGACATTAAAAAGACCTTTTTTATAGGTTCCTTTTTTGACTAATTCGTCAATTGATTTGGTCTTTTTAGAACTGGTTTCGGTCTTTTCTTTTGGATCTTTGTCTTTACTTTTTCCCTCTTTATCTTGTGCAGTTACCCCTGCAGCATTTAAAAGAATTCCTAAACACAATAGATAGTGGTAATTTCTTATCGGCTTCATATGCTTCGACTTGCAAAAATTATTTTGTATGGTCTAAACTTAAGAGGAATAAAATCATACGTCAATTTTTACAGAGTGAATGGTTTATTTTGGGGAGTGAATGGATAATCGTTACTCTAAAAGTGGGAGAATGCAAATAAATTTCCCATTTACGATCTTGTTTTGAAAAGCTTCTTCTCCAAAAAAACGATAAAATTCATTCAAATATTCGGTTCCGAATTGCACGTTATTTTCCGAATATTGAAGGGGTTGGTAGGTATTGGTCACTATGATTTGGTTTCCGTTTCCTTCAATCAAAATTTCTAACGGTTGAGCAACCGTCGCAATATTATGTTTGATGGCATTTTCGATGACCAATTGTAAAGCGAGATAGGGAATTTTTTTTTGTAATAATTCTTGATCTTGAATGTTGATTTCAAAACTTAATTCTTCCTGAAAACGATCTTGTTGAATGGCTAAATAATAGCGAATAAAATCAAGTTCTTTTTCAACCTTTACCAAATGATCTTTTGGAGGCACGATCAAATAACGATAGATCCGTGCAAGATTCATTGTAAATCGTTGTGCTCTTTTGGGATCCATCGAGATGATCATGTATAATGTATTCAATGAATTGAATAAGAAATGCGGTTGAATTTGATTCTTTAATTGCTCCAATTGATTTAAAGCATTTTCTTTCACCATTTTTTCGTGTGAAATTAAAAGGGCATTTTTTTCATTTAAAATGGTTTGCTTTTCCTTATCCGCTTGACGCGTTACCACATTAAAAAAGATTAAAATAATACTCACCAGAAAGATTGTTACTGCGAAAATAATCAAAACATAACGTTGTGTGGGACGTACATTTTCATCAACAATAAAATCCAAATGCGCCACAGCGACATAACCATCAAACCCTGGGATTTGAAGCGGTTTTATAAATCGAGTAATCGCTGTATTGGTTAAAAACTCTGAGATAGCTTTGTGTTCGGAAAATGCAAACGTTTTATTCGTAATCATCGTATCCTGAGGTTGGATGGATGTAAAATCAAATACATTTTTACCAATGAAATTTTCATCGGGGTGAGTAATACAAATCCCATCTTTATCGAACACAAATACATAATTTTGGCTATTCTGATTAATTTCCGCAAAGTATTGGTGCAAATCGAAAAGATTCAAATCAAAACCGTAATATATGATTTGACCATCCTCTAGACGTAAAGAATCGTACAATCTCCATTTTAATGCATTTTGCTCCGTATAGATATTATGTTTAAATTCTAGTTTATTCTTCCACCAATGTTGAATTGGAAGTCGATGTTGCAATTGAATTTGATTTATCGTCTTTAACTGTTCTTGTTTTTGAGCCCAATTCGAAGTCTCATTTTCAAGAATATGATGAACCATTTTTTGTTCTTGGACAATACGATTAAATTCAAATTGAACAATTTCGTATTTGCTTAAAAAACTTTTACGTGTAAATTCCTCGTTATTTTTGATGCTTTCTTGGGTCAACAAGTAACTTAATATAACGAGTGCCGATAATGTGATTCCGGCAATTAGAAAAATAATAAAGTAAATGGATTTAGCCGTTAATCGTTTGGAAAAATAACGCATAGCGAAAAGTAGTCGTTGAGTTGTATGATTGAAGGTGCAAAAATAGTTGGTCTAAAGGATTATTTATTGAAAATGTGCAAAGTTTTGAGCATAAAAAAAGCGACTTCTAAAGAAGTCGCTTTGAAATATATCAAATATTTATGATTAAGCGTGAATTGCACGGTTTCCTGTAGCAGCTAAAGCAGCTTCTTTAATTGCTTCTGAGAACGTTGGGTGAGCGTGAGACATTCTTGTGATATCTTCTGCAGACGCGCGGAATTCCATTGCTGTAACTCCTTCAGCGATTAAGTCAGCAGCACGAGCACCGATGATGTGCATTCCTAAGATTTCGTCTGTATTTTTATCAGCTAATACTTTAACGAAACCATCAGTATCCATAGAAGCACGAGCACGTCCTAAAGCAGCAAATTTGAAAGATCCAGATTTGTATTCAATTCCAGCTTCTTTTAATTGCTCTTCTGTTTGTCCAACTCCTGCAACCTCTGGCCAAGTATAAACAACACCAGGGATTAAGTTATAGTTGATGTGAGGTTTTTGACCTGCTAAGTATTCAGCAACTAAAGTACCTTCTTCCTCCGCTTTGTGTGCTAACATTGCACCAGCAACAACGTCACCAATAGCGTAAATGTTTGCCACATTTGTTTGTAAGTGACCGTTTGTTTTGATACGACCTCTTTCGTCTACTTCGATTCCTACATTTTCTAAACCTAAAGAACCTGTAAACGCACGACGACCTACAGCAACTAATGCGTAATCTCCTTCGATTGTTAACTCTTCACCTTTTTTAGATGTAGCCGTTAAAGTTACATTATCTCCATTGTTTGTTACAGAAGTAACTCCCGTTGAAGTATGGAATTTCATTCCTTGTTTCTTTAAGATTTTAGTTAACTCTTTAGATAATGCTCCGTCCATTCCTGGAATTACACGGTCAGCATATTCTACAACAGTTACTTCAGCTCCTAAACGTAAGTAAACAGAACCTAATTCTAATCCAATAACACCACCACCGATAACGATTAAATGTTTAGGAACTTCTGGTAATTCTAACGCTTCTGTAGAAGTGATGATTCTTTTACCGTCTGTTGGAGCGAAAGGTAATTCAGATGATACAGATCCAGTAGCGATAATTGTATTTTTCGCTTCAATTTCTTGAGTAGATCCGTCAGCTGCAGTAACCACAATATGAGTTGCGTCTTTGAATGCACCTGTACCTTCTAAAACATCAATTTTGTTTTTGTCCATTAAAAATTTAATTCCAGAAACTGTTTGATCAATAACTCCTTGTTTACGAGTGATCATTTGTCCAAAATTAACTTTAGGCGCTTCGATTTCGATTCCGTGCTCAGCAAAGTGCTTCACTGCATCGTGGTAGTGGTGAGAAGAATCTAATAAAGCTTTTGATGGAATACAACCAACATTTAAACATGTACCACCTAATTTATTTTTTTCGATGATCGCAGTTTTAAATCCTAACTGTGCGCAACGAATAGCTGCAACATATCCACCAGGTCCAGCACCGATTACGGCAACATCATAAGAACTCATATAGTTTATATTTAATTTATAAATTTTATTAAAACGATACAAATATAAAGCATCTATAAAGAATTGTGATAATAAAATCACTGAATTTTATCTTGTTAAGATTTATTCTTACACTCTAATTTAAGCATTAAAAATCAAAACATTGTGTGACTTATTTTAATAGATAGCGAAAATGTTTCTTTATATGAGACAAATCATTTTGATAAAACGCGAACTATTTTCGTAAAAAAAATTCCTTTCTCCGACGAGAAAGGAATTGATGGATTATAGGAAATAATTTACCATTTAATTAATACTGATCCCCAAGTAAATCCAGCACCAAATGCTGTCATTAAAACGGTATCACCTTGTTTTATTTTTCCTGCAGCTTTCGCTTCACTTAATGCAATTGGAATAGATGCGGCTGTAGTATTCCCGTATTTCTGAATGTTATTGAACACTTTTTCATCTGGAAATCCCAATTGTTTTTGCACGAATTGCGAAATTCTTAAGTTCGCCTGATGTGGAACAAATAAATCAACATCTTCAGGTTTTAATTTCGCTTCTGTTAATGCTTCTACAATAGATTCAGGGAAACGAGTTACGGCATGTTTAAAAACGTAATTCCCGTTCATGTGTGGATATAATTCTTTTTTGGTAATCCCATGATTTTCTTCAAATAACAAATCCGACCATCCTAATTTTGTCCCTGGGAAAGTCACTGCTAACTCTTCGGCATATTCACCTTCCGAGTGCATATTGGTTGAAATAATTCCACGATCTTCTTCGGTAGCCGATACAATTACTGCTCCTGCTCCATCTCCAAAAATAACCGAAACGCCACGACCTTCATCAGACATGTCTAATCCAAATGAATGAACTTCGGCTCCAATGACAAGAATATTCTTATATTTTCCGGCTTTAATAAAAGCATCTGCCGTAGATAAAGCATACACAAATCCCGAACATTGGTTACGAATGTCCATAGCTCCGATGGTTTTACACCCCAATGCTTTTTGAACTAATACTCCATTTCCAGGAAAATAATAATCGGGTGATAATGTAGCGAATAATATAAAGTCGATATCTTGTGCAGTAAGTCCCGCATCTTTTAAAGCATTTTCTGCTGCTTTTACTCCTAAATCAGTTGAAGAAATTTTTGAACCTGGTTCGATATGTCTACGTTCAACAATACCTGTACGTTCCTGTATCCATTCATCATTCGTGTCCATCACTTTAGCCAAATCGTGATTAGTAACCACTCGCTCTGGGACATAATGTCCAACACCTGTAATAATAGCGTTTATCATTCTTTTGCGTCTTTTCAATTCCTACAAATATAGAATTTTCTTTAATTCATGTATAAAATACACTCTAAAAATATCTCCTCATTAGATTTATAGCATTATTTAGCCGTCTTATTGATTCGACTTTTGATTATACCATTGGCGATGATGGAAAGAATCATAATGGCTGTAGCAATGTAAAATTCAGGATGCATTTTCTCTGATTCACCAAATACAATGCTTGCTAAAATTATCCCATATACAGGTTCTAAATTAACATTCAGTAATATCGTATAGGGTGTAAAATATTTAAAAAGATTAACCGCTTCTATTTGAGCAAAAGCTGTAAAAACAACACCTAAAAGAATCAGCCACAAAAAATTACTCCATCCTACATGCACAACTTCTTGAAACAAATTCGTGTCTAATCCAAACATGATGAGATTTATGGTTAGAAAACCACCAACCATTTCATAAAATGTAATGCTTGAAGAGCTGACCTTCTCCTTGTAAGTAGAATTTAGGACAGAAAATAAAGCCGATAGAAAACTACAAATAACACCATATATGATTCCCAATTTATATTCTGGTGAGGCTTGAAATATCCATACAATACACGCAGAAACAATCAAGGAAAGCACAATTTCTGATACGACAACTTTACGTCGAAATATAATAGGTTCGATGATGGAAGTAAATAAAGCTCCTAATGAAAGTGTACTTAAGGCGATGGCTACATTGGATACTTTAATCGATTGATAAAATGTAAACCAGTGCAATCCTACAATTCCTCCAATCGCTAATAATTGAATAATATATTTCTTTTGTATTTTAATACTTTTTTTAGTGTATTGGATATAGATAAAAATAGCGATTGCTGCAATTGACATTCTAAACCATACCATAGGTAATGAAGAAATGGTAACAAGTTTACCAAATAATCCTGTAAAACCCCATAATAATACTAAAAATTGAAGTCGGAGCTGGACTTTAGAAAGCATAAATTGTAAATTTAATTGGGGCTAAATTACAAGTTATGGAGCATATAAACTTCTATTGGATTAAAAATTGAAATTAATAGTATAAACATCTATAACTTTCCTTTAATTCATCTACAAATCATCTCCACGATTTCTTATTTAAAATTAACTGAAATGCTATGATCCAAAATAAGAATATTCGCATCCATTGGTGATGGTAATGCAATATTAAGTTAACATTAAATCTTTGATTCTAAATCATCAAATTTTATTTAAACATTATTTTTACTACTCTATAAATCAACATATGGATTTTACAATTTTTTTACAACCCGATGCATTGGTTGCATTATTTACCTTAACAATGTTAGAGATTGTATTAGGTATTGATAATATTGTGTTTATATCAATTTTAGCTGGTAAACTACCTCAACATCAGCAAAAGAAAGCTCAACAATTAGGACTTTTCTTAGCCATGTTTACTCGTGTCATTTTATTATTTTCATTAAGTTGGGTCATGAGTCTTACCACTCCACTGTTCAATTTAGGAAGTTTAGTGGGGATTTCAGATCCGGATTGGTTGGAAAAATTAGCCATTTCTGGTCGTGATTTAATTTTATTAATCGGTGGACTATTCTTAATTTATAAATCAACCGTTGAAATTCATCATAAGATTGAAGGCGTTGTAGAAGAAGAAGGAAAAGTTAAAGTGCATTCTTTCGCTGGAACCATTGTACAAATTCTAATTTTAGATATAGTGTTTTCATTGGATTCAGTAATTACAGCAGTAGGAATGGCCGACCAAATTGAAGTAATGATTGCTGCCGTAGTGATTGCTGTTGCAGTAATGATGTTATCTGCTTCTACAGTTTCAAAATTTGTAAACGATCATCCAACTGTGAAAATGTTAGCACTATCGTTTTTATTACTTATCGGAGTCTCATTATTAGCGGAAGGATTTGACCAACACATTTCAAAAGGATACATTTACTTTGCTATGGGATTCTCTGTTTTGGTGGAATTCTTAAATCTTAAGATGAAGAAGAACCATAGTAATCCAGGAGTGGTACGAAACATTGTTGGAGATGCGGATGAACAGAATAAAAATTTATAATTTTACAGACCTCTTCGGAGGTCTTTTTTATTTCTTATGAGTTTAGATCAAATTAAATTAGTGGTATCTGATATGGATGGAACTTTATTGCGTTCGAACCACGAATTAAACCCTGAATTTTATACCATTTACAACCAATTACAAGCAAAGGGAATTCAATTTGTTCCTGCAAGTGGAAGACAATTTTATAGTATTACCAGTTATTTTGAAGAACAAAAAGATTCAATGCCAATTATTGCAGAAAATGGAACCTATGTAACTTTTCATGGAGAAGAGGTATTTGTGGATGAATTGGATTTGGAAACGGTTCATACTATCATTCGCAAGACAAGAGAAATACCAGGAGCTAACTTAGTATTAGCTGGAAAAAATGCCGCTTATATTGAGTCAAATGATGAAGAGTTTATTGCATATTTTCAGCATTATTATACCAAAAATATTCGTGTGGAAGATTTAACAAAAATCGAAAATGAGCAATTCATTAAGATTGCTATCAATCATCCTCATGGTTCAGCCCAGCATATTTATCCTTATTTAAAAGGATTTGATCAAAATGATTTAAAGATTGTAATTTCTGGTGAAGTATGGCTTGATATTATGAATATTGATACGAACAAAGGAAAAGCCTTAAAGGAATTACAAAATCAACTTCAAATCACGCCAGAGCAAACCATGGTTTTTGGTGACTATATGAATGACATCGAAATGCTAAAATTAGCAAAATACAGTTATGCGATGAAAAATGCACATCCTGATGTCAAAAAAATTGCCCATTTTGAAGCTCCTACAAACGATGAAGATGGCGTCTTACAAGTTCTAAAAACTTTACTATAATTTATAGGGGCTTAATCTTTTAAGCTCCTTTTTTATATCGGATAATTTTAATGTTAAATCAAAATTTTAACATCAATTTATTCAAATCTATTCATTACTTTCGTGCGAAAGTCCTACTACTATGAAATGCCTTTATAAAACCTTAAAAATCACTGCATTTTCCTTTTTATTACAAGGGATAATAGGTTGTGATTATTTCCCTGAAAATTCAATAGAACGGGTAATTCCAACTAAAATTTCAAGTCCTATTACAAAATCCAAACCAGAAGGTCAACATACGGATATTCCTCTGGACTCAAACGAATTGAAAGTTGATTCTATCCCACACCAATTACCGATTGATTCTACGAAAAATTACGTGTATTTGACTTTTGATGATGGCCCTTTTAAAGGAAGTGAAAAAATCAATAAAATCATTAAAGAAGAACAAGTGAAAGCAACCGTCTTTATTGTCGGAATGAATGCTTATACTCAAACACTTCAAAAATATTTAAAAGATTACGAAGAAAATGATTTGATTGAAGTATCTAATCACACGTATTCACATGCTAATCGTAACCGATTTAAAAGTTATTATGATCAGCCAGAATTCGTATTACGCGATGTAAAAAGGAATGATAGTATTTATCGGTTTAAGAATCGATTTGTACGATTACCAGGAAGAAATGTTTGGCGATTAGGAAAAGATCTAAAAAATGATCATGATCTTGGCTCTCGTTTATCCAGTGACTTTTTAGCAAAAAATCAATACTATATTTTAGGATGGGATTATGAATGGAATAAAACACATAAGAATCATCCTTTAAAGAATCCTCAAGATATTTATAATGGAATTGTAAAGCGTCTAGAAAATAAAGAAACTTTTAAAGAAAAACATTTGGTTATTCTTATGCATGATGATATGTTTGATAATCATGAAGATGCTGAACAATTACGTCGTTTGATTCGATTAATAAAAAACAATAAGAATATCATTTTAGAAACAGCTTCAAATTATCCTATTTCTTTAAGCTAAAATATAAAGGTTAAGCAATAGCTTAACCTTTTTTCTGTTTTATCTTTTTGATTAACTCCAATGTTTTTTTGTCCGTTTGCCCTTGATAGAATGTTTCGAGAGTTTTTTTGATGATCGGTTCTTTGGGTTTGATGAAATTAAATAATGTCAAACTTGATTTCAATTTCATGGCGTCATTTTTACCAAAAATCAATTGAGGTAAAGTTCCTTTGTGCATCATCAAAACTTCTAAAAGTTCTAAATAATTCCCCCATAATTCTTCATTTTGTGTAAATGCTCTTGCTTCTTCTATTGACGCAATTGCAAATTCTTTCGATGAATCACTTTTTCCTAAACCTTCTATTTGTGGAAACATAAAAACCACCCAATTGGTTTGCACTTTTCCAGCATGAATTTCCATTAATGCTTCATCGTACACAAACGATTGTGCGTTCTCGAAACGTTGTAAATTATATCGATCGTTCGGTTTCTTTTGTAATAAATCACCTAACTTCATTCGTCTTTCATTTTGTTAAGGTGCAAAGATACGATTTCAATCACATTTTAAATTTAAATTGAAATTTATGGTTCAAATAATATTTAAATATTTCATTAATTTAGTCCACAAATTCTAAATCAACACATGAAATTAACACTTCAAAAATTTGCGATAATTCTTTTATTAGCACTACTTACTACTTCGTGTCAATTTATTTCGAACACCAATAAATACAGCGAAAACTCCATTCAATTTTTAGAACAGATTTTAGATGGGAAGATTGATGAAAGCTATAACCAATTTGCGTTAGACAATAAAGCATTTGATAATGTAAATAAGGAATTATTAAAAGAAGGTTTATATCAATTTCGATTAGAAATGATTTCACAATACGGTAAAAATATTGAATTTTCATTTTTAGGAGCCACAAAAACAACCTATACTACACAGCAACAACAATTTCCGAACGTTACGGTTTTAAATATTGCTTTTGAAAATGAAACGGATTATGGGAGAGTCGAATTTATTTATGATGATAATACGGGTAAAATTCTTAATGTAGCGCCTGATTATGCAAAACAACCAATTCCTTCGATGACTTTGCATTATTTATTCATTATAATTGGATTTATAATATTAGCATTCAATATTTATATGATAGTACACATAAAGAAAAGTAATATAAAACGAAAATGGTTAGCTTACATCGGAATTATTTTTCTTAATTTTCCTACACTTATTTATAATACTACCACGGGATTAGATTTTCAATTTTTTAAATTTCAATTTTTTGGATTCGGAATCGATGCGTTGGGAACCTATTTTTCAAATGTTTTTCTTTCGATTCCTATCGGGGCTATAATTTGGTTTTGGAAATTAAATCAAATTAAAAAAGCGGAAGCATACAACCAATATGCAGAAGAATTAATAAATGATTAAAATAGAAAAAGCTCAACCATTGGTTGAGCTTTTGTTTTATACACATGTAAATTTCGAATTATCTAATTCCGTTTCTCCTGAATACGTATAAGCAACTAATTTCCCTCCTTTTGCCACACTATAATCTACGCAACAAATATTGTTTTGATACAAATTTGGTTCTCCTTTTAACCAATAATGCCCAAAGAAAATAGGTTTATCATTTGAATCATAAAACGATGCTTCTTCCTTAATTTTAATTGTTGGAATGTTACTTGATGGATGAACAGCAATTGATTGATAATCCATTCCGATTTGATTTACCCACCATTTGATACGAATATGATTTCTAACATTATCGTCGCTATCTTTAAACGTTTCACCTTCAGGTAGAGCCATTTCTTTTCCTTTTAGAGTTACTTCAATCGCATCATATAATTTAGTGGTTTTATCAGCAGCCTCCACTAATAAATCTTCGCATAGTCGATTATGCTCTAAACGAGTTTTTAAATAATCAATACTATCATAGTCCCAAGCTGCATGAACAGCTCTAAAGTTGTCTTCTTCATAAAACAAAGGCAATGTTTTGAACCATTCGATATAGGCTTCGTATTCTTTCTGATTATTTTTGAAAGCCATTAACGTATAATAATGCTGACCGATATTTTGGATGCTGTGCTTTCTTAAATGTCCACCCTTTGGATGTTTCGTATGAAAAAGAATGGCATTATACTCGTGATTTCCCATTAAAGCTTTCGCTGATCCGTGATCAACCATGGCTTTTACCAATTCTAACGTTTCTTTGATTTTTGGACCACGATCAATGAAATCTCCTATGAATAATACTGTTCTTTTTTCATCAGGATGGCTATAATACCCATTGGTATTCTTATACCCTAATTTTTGTAAAAGTTTTTCTAAATGATCTGAATATCCGTGGATATCCCCTATTATATCTAACATTTTAATAAATTTCAATAATGCATAAATGTATCATAATATTAAATATTTTAAAAAATTAAAACAAAAAAATACCTCATCAAAAACTGATGAGGTATTTCATTACTACTTGTTATAGAATATTCAATCTTACATTCTTTCTGGAACACCGATTCCTAATAAACGTAATGCTGATTGAATGGTATTGGCAACCCATTGCGATAAGTATAAACGGAAGTTTTTCACGTTTTCATCCTCTGCTTTTAATACTGAATTATTTTGGTAGAATGAGTTGAATAACTTCACTAATTCGTACACATAATTCGCAATTAAAGCGGGAGATAACTCATCTGCTGCTTTTTTGATTGTATCTTCAAAATCATTTAAGGCACGGATAATTTCTTTTTCCGCTTGATTTAATTCAATCGCATTGATATCAAAAGCTTGTGGCGCTTCTTTTCTTAATAACGATTGGATACGCGCATAAGCATACTGAATGAAAGGTCCTGTATTTCCGTTGAAATCCACTGATTCTTGTGGATCAAATAAAATACGTTTCTTCGGATCTACTTTTAAGATATAATATTTTAAAGCACCCATTCCGATTTTCTCGTATAAAGCGGCTTTCTCCTCTTCAGTATAACCGTCTAATTTCCCTAACTCTTCCGAAATTTCTTTCGCCGTTTGGTAAATTTCTTCCATTAAATCATCTGCATCGACAACAGTACCTTCACGCGATTTCATTTTACCGTTTGGTAAATCAACCATTCCGTAAGATAAGTGATGTAAAGCATCCGCCCACTCGAAACCTAATTTTTTCAAGATTAAGAATAAAACTTTGAAGTGGTAATCTTGCTCATTCCCTACGACGTAAGTTAATTCTTCTAACGTTGGATTATTTTTGAAACGCTCAACTGCAGTTCCTAAATCTTGCGTGATATAAACCGAAGTTCCATCTGAACGTAACACTAATTTTTCATCTAATCCATCAGCAGTTAAATCGATCCAAACCGAACCATCCTCTCTTTTGTAGAAAACTCCTTTTGCTAAACCGTCTTCCACGATGTCTTTCCCTAAGATGTATGTATTCGATTCGTATAAATACTCGTCGAAAGCAACTCCTAAGCGTTTGTATGTTTCTTCAAAACCAGCATATACCCAACCGTTCATCGTTTCCCACAATTGGATCACCTCAGGATCTTGTGCTTCCCATTGGCGTAACATTTCTTGCGCTTCTAAGAAAATAGGCGCTTGTTTTTTCGCTTCCTCTTCAGCCATTCCACCTTCAACCAATGCTTTGATTTCAGCGCGGTAATGTTTGTCGAATTCCACGTAGTATTTACCAACTAACTTATCCCCTTTTAACCCAGAAGTTTCTGGAGTTTCACCATTTCCGTAACGTTGCCAAGCGATCATCGATTTACAGATGTGAATCCCACGGTCGTTGATAATTTGTGTTTTAATTACATTATTACCTGCCGCTTCTACAATCTGAGAAACAGAATATCCTAATAAATTGTTACGAACGTGTCCTAAGTGTAAAGGTTTGTTTGTATTTGGTGAAGAATATTCTACCATCACTGAACGAGATTCAGCTGTTGGTACATTGATTCCGTAATTTTCATTTGATGCGTTCGGAGTAAAATCTGCTAAAAATTCAGCAGTATTCATACTCATATTCAAGAAACCTTTGACAACATTGTAAGCCGTGATTTTTCCGTTTTCTACTAAATAATCACCAATTTTAGCTCCAATATCTTCTGGTTTACCTTTTAAAGCGCGGATTAATGGGAAAACAACTAATGTATAATCACCTTCAAACTCTTTCCTTGTGAATTGGATTTCAACAGATTCAGGAGTTATTTCAAAGACATTTTGAATCGCGTCTAAAACGTATTGCGTGATTTGTTGTTTTAAATTCATTTCTTTTTGTTTATTAATCGAGTGCAAAAGTACGAAAAAAACAAGGTCAAAGCATCATAAAATTCTCCTTTTCCATTAATCTATTGCCGAATACAAAAACAATTTATGAAGAAAACTATATCTTTGCACCATGGATAATATGGATATTACATTCGAAGATTTTAATTTTCCCAAGCAATTAAATGAAGCTTTAGAAAAGCTAAACATTACTACACCTACTCCAATTCAGGTGAAAACGTATAAACCAATCTTGTCTGGACGCGATATAATGGGTATTGCACAAACAGGGACTGGAAAAACGTTAGCTTATTTATTACCTTTATTAAAAGAGTATAAATTCTCGAAATCACATATGCCTAAAATTATGATTCTTGTACCTACACGAGAATTAGTAGTTCAGGTAACCGATATATTAGATCAATTAACAGAATTCATCAACGTCCGTGTTTTAGGAATTTACGGTGGTGTTAATATCAATACGCAAAAAGAATTAATTTACGAAGGGGTAGACATTTTAGTGGGTACTCCGGGACGTGTGATGGATTTAGCTTTAAACAACGATTTACAGTTTAAAGATTTAAAGAAATTGGTGATTGATGAGTTTGATGAAATGTTAAGTTTAGGTTTTAAACCGCAATTGCGTAACATTTTCTCGATGATGAGTGAAAAACGTCAGAACATCTTATTCTCTGCTACAATGACAGACGAAGTGGATGATATGTTGCAAGAGTACTTCAATGCACCAGAAGAAATTTCGTTAGCGCGTTCAGGAACTCCAGTGGAAAAAATTGCACAAACAGCAATTCCTGTTCAAAACTTCAATACGAAGTTGAATATGCTCGTGGAACAATTAAAAGATGAATCCATTGAGAAACTTTTAATTTTCGCAAACAATAAAAAACACGCGGATGCGATTTTTGAACACATCGAAGAATTCTATCCTGAACAATTTGGTGTCATTCACTCAAACAAATCTCAAAACTATCGTTTACGTGTAATGGATGAATTCCGTCGCGATGAAATCCGAGGAATTGTAACGACAGATATTATGGCCCGTGGTTTAGACTTCCCAGACATTTCTCACGTGATCAACTTTGAAATTCCAGAAGTTCCAGAACAATACATTCACCGTATTGGTCGTACAGGACGTGCAGATCGTACAGGTAATGCCATTTCTTATTTCTCTGAAAAAGAAGAAGTCTTGTTAATCGAGATTGAAAACTTAATGGGGAAAGAAATCGAAATGATTGCTTTTCCAGACAACGTGAAAGTAAATCAATCGAAAAGAGATTTTGAGAAAGATGTCGTTAAAATGAAAAATCCTACGACTGTAAAAATCGATACAGAACGAGGTGCGGCATTCCACGAGAAAAAGGACAAAAACAAAAAAGTGAATTTAGGTGGACCAACCAAACGTAAACCACCAAAGACGAAGACACAAAATCGTGGTCAATTAAAACAAAACTCGAAAAAGAAAAGAAAATAAATCATAAAAAGCATCCGTCAGAGGGTGCTTTTTTATTTGATGAAAGTTCTATAACTTTGGTTTAAAATAGAAGGATATGTCAGAATTAAAATTCAAAACTAATATAAATTGTGGAAGTTGTATTAAATCGGTTAAACCGTTTTTAGACGAAACAGTAGGTGAAGGAAATTGGTCAGTAGATACAGAAAATCCTGATAAAATTTTAACGGTTAATACAACAGAAGAAGTGGATGATGTTGTAGAAGCTGTAACAGATGCAGGTTTTAAAATTCAAAAAATCGATTAAATACATTAATAGAAAGTCATTCAAATGGAATGGCTTTTTTTATTTGAGTTAAAATATGGAATCTTTTTTAAACTGCTAAAGTATAGTGAAAGATGGTATGAACTCAACTTAAAGTGTGAATTAAATGCGACTTAAAGGTAGCATAAACGTAGCATAAAGGCGACATAGAGGTGGCATAGAAGCGACATTATAATTGGTATCTATAGAACAACTACTTGCAATTCAGCAGCAGTAGACAGGTTGGTATACCTTAAAAGTAGTCTCAGTAAGACCTGAGACTACATTAAGAAGTTTACAAGTAAACCTTTTTATAAGATTTCTAAATTATTTTTTTGGAAAATACGTATTCTTATAAATAAAACATTTTTATTGGTGTGTTAACTTTAAGATTGAGCCTTATTTTTTTACAATTTTTTGAACCACGACTTGTCCATTGACTTCGCCTTTTACAACATAAACTCCTTTTGGTAAGGACGATACATTTAATTTCGTTCCTTCAACAACCGAAGCCTTTTGAACGAGTTGTCCATTCGAATTAAAAATTTGAACGTTTTTAGCTTCTGCTGCAAATAGAATTTCAGACGATACAATTGAATTTGCTACCAAAGTATATTTCGATTTCACCACTTCACCTAATCCTAACTCAGCTTTATTAACAAGTGAAAATTCATCATACGCTGTATTCGAATTCGAGTATGATCTTACGGCTAATTGTAAAGAAACCGCATTGGTATTGGTAAATTCAACCGTATGTAAGGTCCAATCATTAGCAGGAGCTAAATATTCATCATTCGTGCGTAAGGGATCTTCTCCTACTGTATCCCATAAATATACATTGGCACCACTTTCATCTTTTAAAAATGACCATAAACGTGCGTCGGTTCCATCACCAGTTGCTTTGTACCAAAAAGATAATACATATGTCACACCAGGCTCAATAGAAACATTTTGAAAAAAACCTGTGGTTGAAGAAGGATTTACATAACCTGCACTGTTAGAACTTTGATACCCCTCTTCAAAGATCGTTGGTACAGTATAAGAAGCTGTTGGCCCTTTTTCCCAATTCGATAAATTATTATCAAAACCAGGATTCTGAACTAAATTGGTTTGACCAAATGCTAAAGATGCTGAAATTACAGCAATTAAAGAATAAAGTTTTTTCATAATAAAAAAGTTTGTGTATGGTTAATAGTACAAATATAATAGTAAATTTAAACCAAACCAACTCTATCTTTTTAATATTCAGTATTTTAACACATATTCTTTAATGTTAAATAAACAAAAAAAACCACTCGAATGGAGTGGTTTATTAAGATTGAATTTGAATTCAATTATTTTTTTACAACTTTTGTTGTAGTTGTTTTACCGTTTTCAGTTGATTTAACAACATAAACACCAGCAGCTAAATCAGAAACGTTTACGTTTTTATTACCGTTAACTTCAAATGATTTTACTAATTGTCCATTTACATTATAAACTTCAACAGATGCATTTGCTTTTGTAGAGAATGCTGCTGTATTCGTCCAAACTGTATTTTGGATAGCTTTAACTGGAGTTAATTCAATTGAATTCATGTTCATATCCCATAATTCAATGTTATCAATTTCAATGTCAAAATTTGATTCTCTTCCCATTTTAATTGCGAAGAAATCATTACCTACTGTAGATAAGTTTAAATCATTTTTCCCTTGTAAGTTGATTGTGATTTTAACCCATTCACCGTTTGTATTGATTTGACCGTTATAATCATTTTGAGATGATCCATTAATAATTTTATTTCCTGTTACAGAAGCTAAATTATATGTGTGATATCCAGAAGCTGCTTTATATACATTTACAGATAAAGATCCTCTTGTTCCTGTAGATGTTCCTTTTAACCAAAATGTAATTTCTTTTGGAGTAAAGTTAGTTAATGATTCTTGTAAAACAGATGTAAAAATAAAAGCATTTGCATCTACAGTACCATTAATTTTTAATGAATTAGAACCATTCATTCCAGTTCCAATTCCTTGTGTTGCAGGAACGTCTGGATTAATTCCAAATGAATTTAATCCTTCTTGAAATGCAGTCCAATCTTCGAAATCATGACCAGAAATTGCAGGTAATTGAGCATTTACAGATAAAGATAATGCTGCTACAGCCACTAAAGAGTAGAATTTTTTCATAAAATATATTGTTTTTAAAGTTTTCTATTTAAGTTTTATTGCGTGCAAATATAGTTTTAATTTGAAAAAAAACTAAAAAAAAACTTTAATATTTAAAAAATTAACCTTATCTTAATCTTCTTATTGTGTAAAAACCTAATTACTTTTTAATAAAATATTTCCTTCTTTTATTAATTGATCATTTAACAAAATTTTATACCAATATGAACCTACTGCTAAAGGCTGATTGTTATACATACCATTCCACGGCAATATTTCATTTATTCTCCCTGTTGTAATTAACTTACCATAACGATCGAAAATAGAGATAACGGCATCCGTCTGTTTTAAATATGTACGGATATCCCACGTATCATTTATACCATCTCCATTTGGACTTAAAAAATTAAAAAAATTGGAAATATCATAGGTAAAAGGTCCGAAAATGCATCCCAATCTGTTTTTAAAATAAAATGTAAAAATTAATTCTTCTGTACTGTTAAAAATATTTGAAGGTTGCCAATGGATGCCATCTGTAGAATATTCCAAAATTTCTTCATCATTCATAGGTTCTATAATTACTTGACTCATTGTTGATCGTACATTTTTAATATATCCATTCCCATCTTCTTCAACAATATTTATACGCATTGAATTTCGACATCCATTATTTATATTAAAAAAAACAGTCCATTCTCCTACCCCATCAATAATAACATCTTTTTCCTCAGATTTTATAATACCATTAAAATACCACTCAAAATTAGAAAATTGGTAAATATTATTTGGATCATAAGGGCCTTGAAGAAGATACGGCACCCCACAAAACTTTAAATTTTGTTGATCGATGAAGGCTTCAAACGTAGGCACTTTTAAATTTAATGGATAGATGGAAAAACACTCTGCTTCTCCGTAAAATTCATTAAATGCAACTTTTAAAAAGAGGGTTGTTTGTGAATGAGGAGTGATATAATTCGACCATTCCGATTCTGGAATAGAATTGGTATTATTTATTGCATCTTCTTGTGATGAAAAGAAAGAAAATTCATACATGTAATTCTCACCATAGAGATGATATAAAGCTTGAAGTAAATCAAATGTATAATTTCCTTCGGATGGACAACCTAATACTTCAAAATCATATCGCCCAGGAGGTTTGAGGCTAAATTGAATGGCGTATTTTACGATTAATATTCTTGGTTCATTCGTAACATTCTCATTGATCCGTAAATAAAATACTACTGGATTGGAAATATCAAACGTTACACTACGTGCAATGCGATCTCTTGGATAAGCATTTGTATTTTGAAAGGCATCATCTGCTGTTGGATAAATGTATTGACTAATGGTCCAATATCTCGAATCATATTCAGCATATTCTTGAAAAAAATCAAAAGCCAAAGAATGAAAGCTTGGACTTGAATTTCGATCATCATAAACGGTGAATTCTGTTGGAATTTCTGAAGTACAACGAAACTTTTCAACTGATTTTAAGTCATATTGTGCTTGGATGATAAAGCTTGTTAGTAGAAGATTTAACGTTGTTATCCATTTCATAAATAAAGCTTATTAATCCTTTAATATACAACATATTACCTTTTCATTAAAATTATACCCAATAAAAAAGCGATATCTTACGATATCGCTTCATTTTATTAGAATTAATGCTATTAGTCTAAAACAATTTGAACTCTTAAACTAACATCTTTGTATCCTCCACCTGGTTTAATAAAACCAAACTCTTCACCGTTTAAAGCGAATTTTTCAGTTTCTAATACTTTTTTACCATCAATTGTTACAATGTGTCCATTTACAGAAAGAGGTTTAGAAATACCTTTAATTGTAATATTTCCTTCCATATTAAATTGGAACTTATCATTCGTTAACTTTGTGATTTTAGTTGATGTAAATGTTGCATCTGGAAAAACACTAATATCGAAGAAATCTGCAGATTGTAAGTGAGAAATTAATCGTCCTTGCATATTTTCAGGCAAGTCGAAATTCGTCATATTTGCTAAATCTACCGTTACAGATACAGCTTCAGGTGTATTTTGGTTTAATCTTACCTTCGCATCTTTCAATTTCACTGTTCCGTTATGCGATTTGTCTTTATTTTGTGTTTGATCAAATTTAGTTCCTTTCCATGTCACATGGCTTTTTGCTAAATCTGGTGCATTTGTACCTTCGAAATCAGAAATTTCATTGTGATTGAAACTTAAGATTGATGCCGTTACACCAACTGCACATAGAACTCCGAATAATTTTTTCATTGTAATGTATTAGTATTAATTATGTTAATTCTTATTTATTAGATATGGATTGCATGTCCGTAAGCATCTTCAACTGCTTCCATAATCGCTTCTGACATTGTTGGGTGTGGATGTACTGATTTCATGATTTCATGTGCTGTTGTCTCTAACTTACGAGCAGCAACTGCTTCCGCAATCATTTCTGTTACACCATCTCCAATCATATGGCATCCTAACCATTCTCCATATTTAGCATCGAATACTACTTTTACGAATCCATCAGCTGCTCCATTCGCTACAGCTTTACCATTCGCTGAAAATGGGAATTTCCCCACTTTCACTTCGTAACCTGCTTCTTTTGCTTGTGCTTCTGTCATACCAACCGATGCAATTTCTGGTGAACAATATGTACAACCTGGGATATTACCATAGTCAATCGCTTCCACTTTTTCACCTGCGATGTGTTCTACACATAAAATTCCTTGTGCAGATGCTAAATGTGCTAAATCAGCTCCTTTTACGACATCTCCAATCGCATAGTATCCTTTAACAGAAGTTTCACAGAAATCATTGATGATTATTTTTCCACGCTCTGTCGCGATCCCTACTTCTTCTAATCCGATGTTTTCAGTATTTGGAACAACACCAGCAGCAGATAATACCACTTCAGCTTCTAAAATTTCTTCACCTTTAGCCGTTTTAACTGTTGCTTTCACTAAGTCTCCTGAGGTATCAACACCTGTAACTTCAGCATTTGTTAATATGTTAATTCCAGACTTCTTTAACGATAATTGCAATTGTTTTGAGATATCTTCGTCCTCAACAGGTACAATTCGTGGTAAATATTCTACAATTGTTACTTGTGTTCCTAAAGTATTATAGAAGTGAGCAAACTCTACTCCAATCGCACCAGACCCCACAACAATCATCGATTTTGGTTGTTTTTCCATGGCTAAAGCCCCACGATATCCGATTACTTTCTTACCATCTTGTGGTAAAGCTGGTAATTCACGAGAACGAGCTCCTGTTGCAATGATGATATTTTCTGCACTGATTTCTTTTGAAGTTCCATCTGCTGCAGTTACTTTTACTTTTTTCCCTGGTAATACTTTCGCAGCACCTTGGATTACTTCGATGTTATTCTTTTTCATCAAGAATTGAACACCTTTACTCATACGATCGGCAACACCACGTGAACGTTTCACTACATTCCCGAATTCAAATGATATATCTGATGGTTTATTTAAACCAAAATCTTCCGCGTGATTTAAGTATTTGAATACTTGAGCACTTTTTAATAAAGCTTTTGTCGGAATACAACCCCAGTTTAGGCAAATACCTCCTAATTCTGCTTTTTCAACGATTGCTACTTTTTTTCCTAACTGAGAAGCTCTAATTGCCGCTACATATCCACCTGGTCCGCTTCCAATAACAATAATGTCGTAACTCATTTTTTCCATAATTTGAACGCTAATTTAATAAATCTAAAACGAAATAAAAGCGATTCGGTAAAATAGATTAAAATTTCTTAAATTTGCAGTGTGAAAATATTCTTTGAAAATTACGCCGACGAAATATTCGTCGAAACGGACTTTCCTCTTGAAGGAAGTTTAGAACAAGCTGTCGATATTTTCCATAATTTACCCGATTATGATGGTAGTTTTATTGGATTTGTAAATCAAGATGGCAATACTGTTCAGATTTCTAAATACGACCGATTTTTGTTTATGGTCGAAATACCAGTGTATGATCAAGATGCTTCGTACTATAAATTGTTCAATTACTTTCAAGTAAGAAATTTAATTGACCATTTATTTAACGGATTTAATCCATATGATATTCCTGATTTAAAATTTGAACCGTTCATAAAACAAAAAGCGACTAAATAATTAGTCGCTTTTTTTATTTTTTCAGGAATAGTTTAAATCAATCTGATTATTTTGGATTCATCCGTAAGGATTTATAATATAATATTTTCATATACTAATTATAAAATTCGTACCTAAGAACCATTACTTCTTCTCCATTTTATAGAATAATAAAATCCCAAAGCTAATAGCAAAAGAAACTCCCATGGCTAGAGCGGATGTTTTCATTCCACCCGTATATTCTATCAATACCCCATAAATCACTAATCCTAAGAAAAGGGCGAATTTTTCGAAGATATCATAAAAACTAAAGTATGTTGTAGTATCGTTGGTTTCGGGCAATAACTTTGCATAAGTCGAACGAGATAAAGCTTGCAATCCACCCATTACCAATCCCACTAAAGCCGCCATCCCATAAAAATGCATTTTGACGTCGGGATGATTCGGTTGAATCATATACCCAATGATACAGGTCATAATCCAAATGAAAACTCCGATCAAAAGTGTAATTTTATTTCCGATTTTTCCCGATAAAAATGAAAATAACCATGCGCCTAAAATGGCTTCGATTTGAATTAAAAGAATGGTCATGATTAATTCTGAATCTTCCATTCCAATTTCTGAACTTCCAAACATGGCCGCCATCAAGAAAATGGTTTGCATTGCAAGGCTATAAAAGAAAAATCCAGCCAAGAAGACGCGAATATTTTTAAAACGATTTAGTTCTTTGAAAGTATTCGAAAGTCCTTTAAAACTACTTTTATAGATATCTTTCGGTACTTCTCTGTCTACTTTTTTATTGGGTAATTTCGATAAAGCGATTTGGCCGAATCCCATCCACCAAAGTCCAGTCAATAAAAAACTTACACGAGTCAGAATTAACGTATAATCTTCAGGAGCAAATTGAATTAAGGCTAAACAAATGGCTAATAATACCACCGAGCCTATATATCCAAACATATAGCCTTTGGCCGATACACTATCCATTTTATCTTCGGTGACGATTTCCGGTAAATAAGCATTATAAAACACTAAACTTCCCCAAAATCCAATACTACCGGTGATATTCATCAACAAACCTAACCATGTGAGTTCAGAAGATGTAAAAAAGAACATTCCGATACACGATAAGCTACCCAAATAACAGAAAAATCGTAAGAATTTAATTTTATTTCCGATTAAATCCGCAATTGAAGATAAAACTGGTGATAATACAATGACAAAGAAAAAAGCAATCGCTAATGAGAAATTAAAAGCTGATTCGGGTAATAGTCCTAAAAATTTAATGGGATTTCCATCCTCACCGCGTGTCATTGCCGTATAATAAACGGGAAAAATAGCAGATGCAATTACAAGAGAATGGACAGAATTGGCCCAATCATAAGAAACCCATGCTCTTATAAGACTTGGATTGTTTTTTTCGATTGTATTCATTTACTTTTAATAATGTATTAATTTAAGTCTCTCAAAAATAGAATAAAAATGGAATCTGAACGATTATTTTTTCGCGAATTAACGATGAGTGATGCAGAGCGATTATTTGAAATTTACTCCGATGAAGAAGCAATGAAATACCGACAATCTGCACATCATCAAACAATAGATGATTCCTTTGAAATGCTAAAACGAGATGCAGAAGTAAGAACATCAAATTACGAAATTCGTTTTGGAATTGTTGAAAAATCAAGTATGCGATTAATTGGCACAATGATGTATCAACCTGTCTCTTATAAAGCCATTATTGGTTATTCGTTTGCAAAAGAAAGCTGGGGAAATGGATATGCCACCGAAGTCGTGGATTGGATGATTCATCATTTAAGAAATAGACAATTTAAAAACATAGAAGCTTGGGTCTTGAACCAAAATATTGCTTCGTGTAAAGTATTAGAGAAAAATAATTTCAGGTTAATTTCACAAACCATCTATCCTGAATCGAAGTATTTTCTACTAAATCTTTAATGTATTCATTTTAAAAAGAAAAATCTTCAAAAAGCAATGACTAACGGGTTTAAATCATAAAAAAATCCTTTCATTTCTGAAAGGATTAAAAGTATAATTAAATTTCTTTTCTTAATCTTGCGACCGGAATATTTAACTGTTCGCGATACTTAGCAATTGTACGTCGCGCAATTGGATACCCTTTTTCTTTTAAGATTTCCGTTAATTTTTCATCCGTTAACGGTTTGCGTTTATCTTCTTCATGAATGACATCTTGAAGAATACGTTTAATTTCACGTGTTGAAACTTCTTCTCCATCTTCATTGGTTAATGATTCAGAGAATAAATCTTTAATTAAAAATGTTCCATAAGGTGTTGCTACATATTTCGAATTGGCCACACGAGAAACTGTTGATATATCCATTCCGATACGATCAGAAATATCTTTCAAAATCATCGGTTTAATCTTAGTCTCATCTCCTGTCAAGAAGTATTCTTTCTGAAATTTCATGATGGCTTCCATCGTATACATTAACGTATTACGACGTTGTTGAATAGCATCAATAAACCATTTGGCTGAATCTAATTTCTGCTTCACAAAGAGTACAGCTTCTTTTTGTTGTGCCGATTTTTTCTCTGTTTTCTTATATGTATCTAACATTTCGGCAAATGTATTCGAAACGCGAAGTTCAGGCACATTGCGACCATTTAATGATAATTCTAAATCACCATCTACAATATTAATTGTAAAATCAGGCGTAATTTGCTCCACAATTTTACTGCTTGAAGAGAATGATTTACCTGGTTTTGGATTTAAACGCTCAATTTCATAGATTGCATCACGCAGTTCCTCTTCTTCCACATCATACTTCGCTAAAAGCTTAGAATAATGTTTTTTTGTAAAAGCATCAAATGATTCATCGATCAATTTTTCAGCCAATTCAACCGCTGGGGTTTGTGTTTTATTTTCTAATTGAATCAATAAACATTCCTGTAAATTACGTGCACCTACACCTACTGGATCTAATTTTTGAATATAATTCAACAAAATATTTTCAACCTCTTCATGTGATACAAAAATATTTTGTGTAAAGGCTAAATCATCGACTAATGATTTTAGTTCTCTACGGATATACCCGTCATCGTCGATATTTCCTAAAATAAATTCGGCAATGGTAAACTGTTGATCTGTTAAACGGTAAGTATAAATTTGACTCTTTAAATATTCAATAAAACTAACGCCTTGGGCATAAGGTACTGAACGATCTTCGTCGTCATCGCTATAATTGTTCGAATAGGTTTTATAATTCGGAATATCATCATCACTTAGATACTCATCAATATTAATATCGCTCGTATCGATTACTTGGTCATCACCATAATCTTCTCCTCCATCATTATCCCAATCGTCATGTTCCATTCCATATTCGTCATCATATTCAGACGATTGATCATCTAATGCAGGGTTTTCTTCCAACTCTTCCTTTACACGTTGCTCAAAAGCAACCGTAGGAAGCTGAACTAACTTCATTAATTGAATTTGCTGAGGCGATAACTTCTGTTGTAATTTTAAATTTAGTTCCTGCTTTAACATAAATATGGGCTTCGTTAAAAATGGGCTTAATCTTTATTTTAAATATAATAAAATTCTGATTAAACCCATTTAATTTTTATAATGATTAGAATTCTGCGTTATTCGGAGTTCTAGGGAATGGGATTACATCACGAATGTTCCCCATACCAGTAACGAATAATACTAAACGCTCTAATCCTAAACCAAATCCTGCGTGTGGAACAGTTCCGAAACGACGTGTGTCACGGTACCACCATAATTCTTCAGGATCGATTCCGAATTTTTTCATTTTTTCATCTAAAACATCCAAACGTTCTTCACGTTGAGATCCACCGATGATTTCTCCAATACCTGGGAATAAAACATCCATTGCACGAACAGTTTTACCATCGTCATTCATACGCATATAGAAGGCTTTGATTTCTGCTGGATAATCAAATAAAATCACAGGCGTTTTAAAGTGTTTCTCAACTAAATAGCGCTCGTGCTCTGATTGTAAATCCGCTCCCCAACCTTCAATTGGATATTTGAATTTTCCTTTTTTATTAGGTTTAGATTCTTTTAAGATTTCGATGGCTTCTGTATAAGATAAACGAACAAATTTGTTGTTTAAAACATATTCTAAACGTTCAATTAAACCTAATTCTGCACGTTCTGCAGCAGGTTTCGCTTGTTGTTCTTGATCATAACGTTGTGCCAAGAAGGCTAAATCATCTTTACAATTTTCCATGGCATAAGAAATCACGTATTTCATGAAATCTTCTGATAAATCCATGTTTTGATCTAAATCGAAGAATGCAATTTCTGGTTCAATCATCCAGAATTCCGCTAAGTGACGAGAAGTATTCGAATTTTCTGCACGGAATGTTGGTCCAAACGTATAAACTTTTCCTAATCCCATCGCTGCAGTTTCACCTTCTAACTGTCCAGAAACCGTTAAGTTTGTTGATTTTCCAAAGAAATCTTGAGAATAATCAATTTCTCCTGTTTCAGTTTTTGGTAAATTGTTTAAATCTAAATTCGTTACACGGAACATCTCCCCTGCACCTTCAGCATCAGAACCTGTAATAATAGGCGTATTCACATAAACAAATCCATTTTCATTGAAGTATTTGTGAATCGCAAACATTAACGAGTTACGCACACGAAAAATGGCTCCGAATAAATTGGTACGGAAACGTAAGTGTGCTTGTTCACGTAACGTATCTAACGAGTGTTTCTTTGGTTGTAAGATGGTTTCTTGAACATCTTCTGATGGAGCTAATCCTAAAACTTTGATTTCTTTTGCTACGATTTCAATTTCTTGTCCCGCACCTTCACTTTCTACAACTTCACCTTTTACAGATAAAGAAGCAGCTGTAGAGATTTGTTTTATGATTGATTCGTCAAAATTCTCGAAATTTATTACAACTTGAACGTTATTAATTGTAGATCCATCATTTAAAGCGACAAAACGATTACTTCTAAATGATCTTACCCATCCGTTAACAACTACTTCTTGTAGTAACAAATCTTTGCCTTTTTCTAATAAGGCTTTAATTCCGTACGATTGCATATTGTTTTAATTTATCCTTACAAATTTAATTAATATTCTATGTTAGAAAAACTAAAGGCATAATTTTTGCGAAAAAGTTTTGTGAAAAATAAAATCCGTGATGAAACTGAAGTTTCATCACGGATTTTTCAATGATAGTGTTGTATATTATTTAAAATACATTCAGGTTAAACGTTAGTTTTAAATGTAAATTATCTTCAAAGCGTGGGAAACTGTATGCGCCTAAACGATAATAAACACCAATACCAAAATTCTTTAAGAGGATGTTATTCACTTCAAATCCTGTTTCATGAAAATAATGATTCGGTGATTTAAACTCAAATTGCTGATGGTTTTGTTTATGACTCATTGTTCCTAAGATTCCTCGATAAACCAATTGTGGCAATACGACATGTTGTCCAAAGCGAATCCCCGCAAAAATATGTTTGATTTGGAACGAAGCGTAACGATCCGAATAAAACTCCCCAGGTAACATCGTTTCAAAGTTCTGAGCGGTTGCAATCCCAAAGTTTTTGAATACCGGTTTATTCTTGGCATTACCCATTCCTTCAAATAAATTCATCAACGACATCTCTCCAAATACAGCACCTACAGAAGCGTTGAATTTCGTTTTCCCCAATTTCGTTTCAAAAATATCCGAATAATTCACATTCAATCGAAATGCATCAAATGGAGAATCTCCAATCGTCCAATATTTGTTCGCCAAAATATAAAAAACAGACTGTCCTTGCTTTACAGTGACTTTTCCATAAGGAGTTCTCAAATATTCATCTTTCGGTGCCCAACGAACAGCAAGCTGAGTATGGTATAAATCTAACCAACCTTCATGGTTTTCGTATTGATACGTAAATTCATTATTCTGCTTCTCATAATTCATCGACACATTAAAAGTAACATTACGATAAATATCTTGCTCATATCCGATGGCATATCTTTTATAAGAATAATATTGATCATTGTACAAATTCTTAACCGTACCATTAATAAATTTTGTAAAATTACTTTGGAGCAATTGAGGCAAATGTCCTGAAGCACTTACATCTTGAGCATATGTTCCGTAAATTCTCCCTGAGTAGGGTTTATTTACAAAATAATCTCCACCAAATCCAAATTTGAACGTTTGATCTTTGAATCCATAAGCTGTATACGCATTCACTGAATATTTATCACTCCATTTTTCGTTGGTGTTAAATGCAGCTCCTAAACGAAAACCTTCATAATTATTATAGCTAAATAATTTTGTTAAATCTAAATCTACTTTCCCCAGATCTACTTTCCCTCCTTTCTGAATAATTCGCATCAATTTCAACTTATCTTCTAAATTGTATTTTTGACTGATACTATCCATTTTAACATACGTCATCGTATCTTTTGCAGTAAATTGATCTCGATATTGTGACATCACTTCTTCTGCTTTCTCTACAGTATTCGTTTCAAAAGCTGCTTCAGTCGAATAACCTAAAAATTCATTTCGTTTGTATTGAACAGGTGTGCTATGATTTTTAAACTGAACTTGATGAAAAATCCATAAACGCTCCGCCTCATCTTGTTCTTCTTTATCTACTTCAATTTTAATTCCATCCATTCCTAAATAACCACTTTCCATACGGTAAATTTGATACAATGGAAACCAATGATTCTCAATCAACTTCCATTCTGCATCAAAATCCGCATAAAATTGTTCATCCGTATTTTCAGCAATAATTTTTACCAAAGCTTTCGATTTTTCGTCAATCCAAAATTCACCACGCAATTGGCGCTGATTGAGACGTTGAATAGGTGTGAAACCAACGATACGAGTTGCTCTACCATTATAGTCAAAATCTTCTATGATTTTGTATCGGTAATAACCAAGCCCTTCATTCGAAATCGGATTCACAATTCCACGAAAAAAGAAATCAAATTTCGATTGATCTAAATTAATTAAGACCGGTTGCATGGCATCCAACTCATAAATTGGTGTTCGTAAACCTGAAATTCGAGAGGATTTGATGATATTTTTTGTACCAAAACGTTTTGAATATTTGTGATCTACGGCACGTTCACTTAAAAACACATGACTTTCGTTTAAAAATCTTCTCCAATTATTGATGGACGAATCTTTCTTATCTTTTGGATTAAGAATTAAACGCAAAGAATCTTGTTCAATGGTACTCCAGAATTTGGTATACGACTGAAAAAAGTAAGAATCTGATTTTTTTAGTGAGTTTTTAGATTGTTGTTTGATCACTTTACGAACATAGTTACGGGCAATCGAATCATTAGCAAAAAATTCTACTGCACCTAAACTAATTGTAGAAGGTTCTAAGAAAATTTCAACTAAAGCTTGTTGATTGCGCTTTACTTTTTGAGGAATAAACCCTTCGCTTTCGACATTAAATACAATTATCGAATCTGCGATCGTCAATTCACCAACTTCGTCAGTAAAACCAATGGTTAAATTGTTTTCTGTCGTTAGTTTCGCATTTTGAAGTCTAAACTCGTCGCGAGAGTCATATACGCGAACTTTTATTTGTGCTGATATTGAAAGGGATAGTAATAAAAATAAAAAACAGTAAAGTTTTTTCATGCTGTAAAATTGAACCGCAATTTAACAAAAAAAGCAGCGATATTAACGCTGCTTTAAATTTTATTTAAGAAAATTAAAAAGGATTAAACCTTCATAATTTCTGCTTCTTTTTTTGCTAATGCTTCTTCTAATTTTTTAGAGAATTTATCCGTTAAACCTTGTACACGAGTTTCATAATCTTTTATTAAATCCTCCGATACATCTTTAGCTGATTTTAACGCCTTATTAGCATCTTGACGAGCATTACGAATAGAAACTTTTGCATTTTCCATATCCGCTTTTGCCATTTTTACTAATTCTTTACGACGCTCTTCTGTTACTGGAGGAATACTAATAATAATAGAATCTCCATTGTTTGAAGGTGCAAATCCTAAATTAGAATTAACAATTGCTTTTTCGATTTCATTAATTAAGTTTCTTTCCCATGGTTGGATGCTTAAAGTCATCGCATCTGGAGTAGTTACGTTAGCAACTTGGCTTAATGGAGTTAAACTTCCATAGTAATCTACACGAACTGAACTTAACATTGCTGGGTTAGCTTTCCCTGCTCTTAATTTATCAAAAGCAACGTTTAAGTGATCTACAGTCCCTTGCATTTGCTCTTTAGCTGTGTCTAAAATTAGATCTAATTCTTCCATTTTGAGATTTAATTATTTGTTACTAGAGTACCTACGTTACCTCCTTCTATTAATGCTTTTAAGTTACCTTTTGTATTCATATCAAATACAATAATTGGTAATTTATTCTCTTCGCTTAAAGTAAAGGCTGTCATATCCATTACTTTTAAGTTTTTGTCATATACTTCTTGGTAAGAAATTGTATTAAATTTCTCCGCTGTAGCATCTTTTTCTGGATCTGCTGTATAGATACCATCTACACGTGTTCCTTTTAAAATCACGTCTGCATTAATTTCAATTGCACGTAATACAGCTGCTGTGTCCGTTGTAAAATATGGGTTTCCTGTTCCTGCACCAAAAATCACGACACGTCCTTTTTCCAAATGACGCGTTGCTTTACGTTTGATAAAAGGTTCAGCAATTTGCTCCATACGAATTGCCGTTTGTAAACGTGTAATTAATCCGGCATCTTCTAATGCTCCTTGTAAAGCCATACTGTTGATTACAGTCGCTAACATTCCCATGTAATCTCCTTGTACACGATCCATACCTGAAGCTACACCTTGAACACCTCTGAAAATATTACCACCACCAATTACGATTGCCACTTCACATCCTAAATCAACAACTTCTTTGATTTGTTCTGCATATTGTTTTAACATATTTGGGTCGATTCCGTATTGTAAATCCCCCATTAGTGCCTCTCCACTTAATTTAAGTAGTACTCTTTTGTATTTCATTGTTTCAAAGGTTTTCTTTTGCAAATATAATTTATCTGTTAATATTCTACTAACGTTCGAATATTTCTAATGCATTTTTTGTTGTAATTTCTGCAATTTCTTGCTCAGACAGTTGATACACATCAACTAACTTTTCAGCTACGTGTTTCAAATAACTCGACTCATTGCGTTTTCCTCGGAATGGAACTGGAGCTAAATAGGGAGAATCTGTTTCTAACACAATATGTTTGATCTCAAATTCATTTAAGAATTGATCAATTTTTCCGTTTTTAAAAGTGACTACTCCTCCAATTCCTAATTTTAAATTGAAATCAATGGCGCGTTGTGCATCCTCTTTTGTACCAGAAAAACAGTGAAATATTCCGAATAATTTTTCATCTTTCACCTCTTCTAAAACTTCAAACACTTCGTTAAACGCATCACGACAGTGAATCACGATGGGTAAATTCTTTTCCTTTGCCCATTCAATTTGCGTTTTAAAAGCCTCCTGTTGCTCTTTCAGATACGCTTTTTCCCAATATAAATCGATTCCGATTTCACCAATTGCTTTGAATTCTCTATTATCAATCCATTCTTTAACATGAGCCATTTCTGATGCTAAAGTATCGGGATGAACCGAACAAGGATGCAACCCCATCATCGCAAACATTTCATTTGGATATTGCGCTTCCAAATTCAACATTCGTTCAGTATAAGATTGATCAATCGCCGGAAGATAGAAACGCTCTACCCCGTTTGCTTTTGCTCGTGCAACGACTTCTGTAATGTCTTCTGCAAATTGTTCTGAATATAAATGAGTATGTGTATCGATTAACATGGTTTTAATTTTGAGAATATAAATTCTTTTTCTGCACTGAAATCTACTTGATGTCCTTTTTCTAATTCTTCCATCATCTGAAGTGTTTTCTTTAGAAATTTCTGGTGATTTTCACTTGTTTCATTAAAAGGACGATGTTGCAATGCAGCTCTTATTTTATTGATTTTTTGAATAATTGTTCGGGTTGAATCTTCGAAATACGTTTCACTGAACTTATCCCAGATGTATTCTACCGCTTGAATGGAAGGATGAATCAAATCATCTTTATAAAAACGGTAATCTCGAAGATCATCCAGCACTAATTCGTACGATGGAAAATAATCCACTTGATCATATTTCAGATTCAGTTGGTATAACGCATCAATTAATCGTGCTTTACTGACATTATTTTCAATCATGCCATCTTTGGTATGACGTACTGGGCTAACTGTCGTTATAATTTTAAGTTTTGGATTGACTTTTAACACATCAAAAACAATTAAATCCAATGCTTTAAAATTTTCTTCTGTCGATAAAAGTACTTTTTCAAATTGCTTTGCTTCCACTTTATGGCAGTTCGCCACAATATGATTGGTTTCTTTCCAACGATAAACCCATGATGTTCCTAATGTTAGCATCAAGACATCGGCTGTTAAAAGTTGATGATGAACTTGATCAATGGTTGGGTTGATTCCCTCCAAAACCTGGTGGGATGATAAGGCATTAAATGATGAATGTACATCAAAACAGAAAAATTGTTCTCCGTTTTGATGTACATCATCTATCGTATAATAGCGTTTGTGAATACTTCTTTCCATCAGTTCCTGAATCGAGTGGGCATTGAAAATAACCCCAAATGGATTAATTAAACCCATAAATTTTAAATCAATTAATCGATTTCCGATTTCGTCAGAGAAACAGGATCCAATGGTCATCAACTGATGATGATGATTAATTTTGAAGGGTGACTCGGGTATGGTAAAAGAAGTACGAAACTGCATTTTATTTTATCCTTGGCGGTCGATTAAAACTTCACTTAATTCACGTAAATATCCTTTTTTCTCTTCTGCAACATTAATCTTATCTAAATATTGATGAGCTTTATTGGTATATTCACGAATTAACGTTGATAATTTTTTATTGACATTTAGTTTACGGAAAATTTTCTCCACAGCGTACACTTTATCGACATTGTCTGTATTCATATTGTACCAGAACAATAATTCGTCACGATCTCTTTCATCTGCTGCTTCTAAAGCTGAAATGTATAAAATGGTCTTTTTATTCTCGTAAATATCGCCCGCGTGTTTTTTCCCTAAATGTTCTAAATTACCAAATACATCTAAGTAATCATCTTTTAATTGATACGCAATACCTAAATTTAATCCGTATTGATAAATTAATTCACCGTCTTCTTCACTTGCTCCGGCAATCATTGCTCCAATTTGTAAAGAAGCTCCTACCAATACTCCTGTTTTGAATGAGATCATTTTGATGTAATCTTCATACGTTACATTGGTTTGCGTTTCGAAATTAATGTCCCATTGCTGACCTTCACATAATTCTTTCGCCGTTTTTGTGAATAATTTAGTAACCTTTTTAAATAATTCAGGCTCTAAATCTTCCAGCATTTCATACGATTTAATCAATAATGCATCACCGGATAAAATGGCTGTATTGATGCCGTATTTTTCATGAACGGTCGTTTTTCCGCGGCGTAACGGTGCATCATCCATAATATCGTCGTGCATTAACGAGAAATTGTGAAAAAATTCAACGGCCAACGATGGTTTTAAAGCTTTTTCTAAATCACCATCGAATAAATCTGCACCCAAAAGAACAATGACTGGACGAATTCTTTTTCCTCCGATATTTAAAATATAATCCATTGGTTCGTATAATTCCTTTGGATTTTGGATCAATGAATTATCTTGAAGTCCTTGTGCAATTAAGTCGTGAAATTTATCAAATGAGTACATAGTTTCTTTCTAAAAAATTTAGTTAGGCAAATATAATTAAGTACGTTCAGTAAACGTAATTTATTTTTTACGAATCAGCTGATACATTTCATTCAGCCAAATCATGTTAAATACAAATTGTCCGATTAGGGTAACAATAAACGGTAAATACAGTCGCTCCAATAAAACCAATAAATCCTCGAATACAAAAAGAAAATAAAAGCCGTTGGATACTAGCAATAAAATAGTACTAATGATGAGAAAAATCCATTTGTTATTCTGTTTATAGGAAATACCATGGAGGATTAATGCCCCTACAAACATATACCCCATTTGTTCATTGAAATCTGCAAATTGATATTGAACATAGTTATGGGCATAATCGGTACCTTTATATCGTAAATAAACCGAAGGAAATAGGACAATCAAATGAGTAATGGCATACTTCATCGCTACATTCAAACCATAAGCCAACGTTAACTGATCTTTGTATTCTTCAAAAAGCATTAAAGCATAGTCAACTTTACTGAACGATTTTTTCTTTTTCATCTATCGAAACAATTCACTGACGATTTGATACGATTTGCGTTTGGCTTTTTGATCATAGATATTTGAATTGATGATGATTTCATCCACTCCACAATCTTCAACGAATTTGGTTAAGCTCTGACATAACGTGGATTTAGATCCAATAAACGATAAGGCTGTCATTCCTCTTAAAACATATTTTTGTTGTTCGTTAGCTTCTTGTAAATTGGTTTCTTCTGGGGAAACTAAAGCAGAACGTTGATCCGTAATAATATTTAAGAAACTTTGAAACATCGATAACGAAAGTAAGTGTGCTTCATCATCCGAATTCCCTGCGATTACATTCACACACACCATTGCATATGGTTTATTTAAATAAATCGAAGGTTTGAAATTTCGTTTATATATCGCTACAGCATCATAAAATTGCTGAGGTGCAAAATGCCCTGCAAATGCATAAGGCAACCCTAATTCTGCCGCTAAATACGCACTCTCTGTACTAGAACCTAAAATGTAAAGATCTATATTCGCACCTTCACCTGGGATAGCACGTACTTTATTTTTACAATTTTCAGCATTCAAATAACGTTGCAATTCTTTGATTTCCAATTCAAAATTATAGTGTGCAAAATTATCACCTCGACGCAAAATAGAAGCGGTCAATTGATCTGTTCCAGGTGCTCGACCTAAACCTAAATCAATACGCCCCGGATACAATGCATCTAAAGTTCCGAATTGTTCAGCCACACTTAAAGCGGTGTGATTCGGTAACATAATCCCACCCGAACCTACTTTAATTTTTGTCGTATTTCCAGCAACGTGTCCAATTAAAATGGCAGTCGCTGAACTTGCCACATTGGGCATATTATGATGTTCTGATAACCAGTAACGTGTATATCCTAAATCTTCAACAATTTTAGCACAGTCTACTGTATTTTGGAACGTATCGGTTAACGTATCCCCTTTACGAACCACAGCCAAGTCTAAAACTGAATATTTTATGTTTTTTAATAAACTCATTCTTCATTAAATCTTGTTCTAAATTATGAAAACTCCAAGATAATTCAGCAATTTCCCTTATAAAAACGTTAAAATCGGATGGATAGGCATCAAAAAAGCATCTATCAAAATGATAGATGCTTGGTTTTAATATTTGCTGTGATAATATTCGTGTTCTAATGTATTTTTTTGTTGCTTGTTCATGGCTTCATTTGCCCTTAACTCTATACGTCTAATTTTTCCAGAGATGGTTTTTGGTAACGCGTCCACAAATTGAATAATTCGAGGAATCTTATAACGGGCTAAATTCGCTTCACTAAATTGAAACAACTCTTCTGCTAATGCTTGACTTGGTTCAACCTCTTTATTAAGAATTACAAAAGCTTTAACGGCATTACTACGCGTAGGATGGGGACTTGCTACAACAGCAGCTTCGATAATTGCATCGTGTTCCAATAAAACACTTTCAACTTCAAAAGGACCTACACGGAAATCGGAAGCTTTGATCACATCATCATCTCGACCCACAAACCATACATACCCCTCTTCGTCTTTGTACGCCTTATCACCGGTGTAATACAAGCCGTGTTTAAACACTTTTTTCATTTTATCCAATTGGATCAAATACGTTTTAAACACTCCATTCACTGTATTTTCATCAAATCGAATGCAAATGTTCCCTTCTTCTCCAATTCCTACTTCAACTCCATGATCATCTGCAATGACAACATCATATAGAAACGTAGGCTTACCCATCGAACCATATTTAATTGGATCGTGCGGTAAATTGACAATAGAAGCAGTCGTCTCGGTTTGACCATAACCATCACGAATGGTGATTCCCGTTGCATTTTTCCAAACTTCAATAATCTCTGGATTTAACGGTTCACCTGCCGCAACACACTGACGTAAATTAAAATGAAATGCTTCTAAATCTTCTAAAATTAATGCACGTAATGCAGTAGGCGGAGCACAAAATGTAGTCACATTATAATCCACTAAGGCTTGCAATTGCTCTTTGGGTACAAATCGATCACAGTGAAAACCTAAAATGGTAGCTCCCATATTCCAAGGCGCAAAAAAAGAACTCCAAAAGAATTTTGCCCACCCTGGTTGAGAAATGTTATAATGAACATCTCCTTGTTTTAAACCAACCCAAGAGGAAGTCGTAAAAGAACCTAAGGCATAGGTATAATGCGTATGAACCACTACTTTCGGCATTCCTGTAGTTCCAGAAGTAAAGAAATAGAATAGGTTATCATCCGGTTTGGTCAAAGCAGCTTCCGCTAACTTCGATTCATCATCCATCATTGATAGATTAACCCAACCTTTGCGTTCACCTTCTGTAATTAATTTCAATTTAATTTTTTGATCAAATTGAGCTTCAGCGGCATCAATCTTATCGGCATTGGCAGGATCCGCTAATACTACTTGAGGAAATGCGGATTCAAAACGAAATTTTAGATCTCTTGCTTCTAAGGTTACTGCGGCAGGAATAACGATGATTCCACCCTTGATACAGGCTAAATAGCTGATCCAACTAGAGGGTAGCAACGGAATTTGAGACAACATAATATCATTTTGTTGAATACCATGTCGACGTAAGAAATTTAAAAATTGATTGCTTTTTTCACTTAATTGGCGATAAGTAAATTGTTGTTCCTCTTGATTGTATTTCCAAATCAATCCAACTTGCTCGCCTAACTGTTGAACGTTATACGGTTCAAAATAATCACTGACCCAATTGAATGTTTCGGGCTTAGTGATGGGGATTTGAGTTAACTCTGCATAATTTTCTGATTCGATTGCATTACGAATCGAATGAAACAATTGATTTTCTGTCATTTATTTTGTGGTTTGAATAATAAATATATAAATTTTTAATTCACAACAACCACAAATAGTGTTTTTTTAAATAAAAAAAGATGGCTTTTCGAAAAAAGCCATCTTGAATATTTTGATCTAATTTAAAATTAGTCTCTGTTGCGTCCACCACGGAAACCACCTTCACGGCGCTCTCCACCACGACGTTCACCACCGCGAGAACCTCCATCACGAGATCCACGGAATCCTCCGTCACGAGAACCTTCACGACGTTCACCGCCACGACGTTCACCATCACGAGAACCTCCACGACGATCACCTCCACGAGAACCTCCATCACGAGATCCACCACGACGATCACCTCCACGGAAACCTCCGCCTCCACGACGATCACCTCCGCGAGATCCACCACGAGATCCACCGTCACGTCCTGGTTCTGGTTTAGAAATTTGAACATCTAAATCAACACCATCACGTTGTGCATTAGCGAATGATTCCATTACTAATGATTCGAATTGTGTATCTACTTCGAAGAAAGAGAAATTACGTAAAATTTCAATTTTTCCGATTTCGATGTTACGGTTACGTGTTTGTTCGTTAATTAAACCAATTAAGTTAGGAACACGTAAGTTTTGTTTTTGACCAATGTTAATAAAGAAACGTGTGAAATCTCTTCCTCCACGACGACGATCTGAACGATCACCTCTTTCTCTATCGTTAGAATCTGTATTGATATCTTTAGAATCCTTATAGTATTCTAAGAATGAATTAAATTCTACTGTTACGAAACGCTTTAATAAATCATCACGATCTAAATCTGCTAATTTCTCTTGAACAGTTGCCATGTATGGATCAATTTGCTCATCGTTTACTTCAATATTTTGAATTTTTTCAATTAAATTGAATAAACGTTTTTCACAAATTTCTTGTCCAGTTGGAACATTTTTATGTTCAATTTTAGAAGCAATAATACGTTCTAATTCTTTAATCTTACGCCCTTCACGGTTGTTCGAAATAATGATAGAAATCCCTTTGTTACCTGCACGTCCTGTACGACCTGAACGGTGAACATAAACTTCTGGATCATCTGGTAAGTTGTAGTTGATCACGTGCGTTAATTCGTTCACGTCAATCCCACGAGCGGCAACGTCAGTCGCTACTAAAATTTGGATATTTTGGTTACGGAATTTCTCCATTACGTGGTCACGTTGAGATTGAGATAAATCTCCGTGTAATGCATCTGCATTATAACCATCTTGCATTAATTTGTCTGCAACTTCTTTCGCTTCGCGACGAGTTCTACAGAAAACAATACCGTAAATATTTGGGTAATAATCTGCTAAACGTTTTAAAGCTAAATAACGATCTGAAGCACGAACTAAGAAAACTTGGTGTTCGATATTTTTAGATGCTGTGTTAACTTTAGAAACTGCGATTTCGATCGGGTTGTGCATGTATTCAGATGCAATACGACGAACTTCGCTTGGCATTGTAGCAGAGAATAATAAAGTTTGTTTTTCTTCTGGAGTAGTCTCTAAAATTGAATCGATTTCATCACGGAATCCCATGTTTAACATTTCGTCAGCTTCATCTAAAACTGTCCATGTGATATCGTGAATTTTTAAAGCCTTACGTTTAATTAAATCCATTGTACGTCCAGGAGTACCAACTACGATTTGTGGATTATCTCTTAACCCTTTGATTTGTTTTGAGATGTCAGCACCACCATATACCGCTTGGATGCGTACACCTTTCATGTTTGCAGAAAAAGATTCTAACTCTTTTGCAATTTGTAAACATAACTCACGAGTAGGACATAATACAATCGCTTGAACAGATTGAGAAGTGCTGTCTAAATTGTTTAAAATTGGTAAACCAAAGGCAGCTGTTTTTCCTGTACCTGTTTGCGCTAATGCGATAACGTCTTGATCTGAAGTTAAGATTTGTGGAATTGCTTTTTCTTGGATTGGAGATGGGCTAACGAATCCCATCGCTTCAATTGCAGTTAAAATGTTTTCCTGAAGACCTAATTCTTTGAATGTAATCATGTTAGATAATTGACCGAGCATGAAAATTCATTTATGTTTTCCATACCTCGGTTTATTTTAATATTATATTATAACCAACAGATATGAAAGAATAAAATTAAATGGCTGAGCAGCCGAAAAATCCCTAAATGAATTCTTTTACATCCGTACTTTACCCTTATGTAAAGCTGTGCAAAGTTAAGGAATATATTTGAATTAAAAAACTATTTTAAATATTCCCTAACTTCGTCATTACTTTTATTGAAAATTAACAATCAGCAATATTAACCGCTACGGCTAACCCTCCTTCTGATGTTTCTTTGTATTTGTTATTCATATCCTTAGCCGTTTCCCACATGGTATTCACCACTTTATCTAAGGGTACTTTCGCGTTCAATGGATCGGTATCTAATGCTAACTCTGCCGCATTAATGGCTTTAATTGCACCCATAGTATTACGTTCGATGCAAGGAATTTGAACTAAACCACCGATTGGATCACATGTAAGTCCAAGATGATGTTCCATTGCAATTTCTGCCGCCATTGTCACCTGTGCAGGAGTTCCACCCATTAATTCACATAATGCAGCCGCTGCCATAGCAGAAGAAACACCAATTTCGGCTTGACAACCTCCCATTGCAGCAGATATGGTAGCCCCTTTTTTAAAGATCGAACCGATTACTCCAGCAGTGATTAAGAATTGTTTGATTTCCTTCTCACCCGCTTTATGATTTTCAATGACTAAATAATACATTAAAACAGCAGGAATTACCCCTGAACTCCCATTCGTAGGAGCTGTTACTACGCGCCCTAACGAAGCATTCACTTCATTGACTGCTAATGCAAAACAAGAAACCCATTTTAAAATTTGTCGGAAATATACTTTCGTTTTACGAATGGTTTGTAACCACTCCCATGGTGTTTCATAAGGTAAATCTCCTTTTAAATTGAGATGCATATCGTAAGCACGTCGCTTTACATTTAATCCACCAGGTAAAGTGCCTTCAGTATGACAACCAATGTACATGCATTCTAACATGGTGTTCCAAACACGCATTAATTCGTGATCAATTTCTTCTGGAGTACGAATCGATTTTTCATTTTCGTACATGATTTCGGAAATCGATTTGTTTTCTTGTTTACAGAAAGCTAATAGTTCGTCTGATGTATTGAACAAATAAGGAAACTCACATGACATTTCAGAGACCAATGAATCTTCATTTTCCTTTGTAACGAAACCTCCTCCCACGGAATAAAACGTAGATTCATAGATACGGTCATCAAGAGTTGCTGTAAATTTTAATCCATTGGCATGATAGGGTAAAAAGTTACGATTAAATACGATATCTACCTCTGGATCAAAATCTATGATTTTATCATGACCAAAATTTAATTGCTTATTTTCTTTGATGGTTTGAATAGAAGAATCGATAGCATCGACTGGAATATATTCCGGATCAGCTCCTGATAACCCAAGCATAACTGCATAATCTGTGGCATGCCCTTTACCTGTTAAAGATAAAGATCCAAACAAATCTACTTTTACATGAGATACTTGATCAAAAAGCTGAAGGTCTTTGACTTCTTTAATAAAACGCTCTGCTGCTCTCCATGGTCCAAGCGTGTGAGAACTCGACGGACCAATCCCTATTTTCAGCATATCAAAAACAGAAATACATTCCATAATTCAATTTGATTTATATTTTTTCCAAAAACAAAGATAGATGGAAATTTGACATATTCATTTTTTAATGTTTTTATTTTAAGAATACGTAAACAAATAACCGCTATCACTTTCAATGTCATAATTATACAACAAAAAAAAGGCTTCAAACAAATGAAGCCTTTTTTTGGATTATCGTATAAATTTTATTTAAACTTCTTCCAATAAGGAAATATTACCGCTAATCCATATCCAATGAATACGAATAGTGCGAATAATGTATATAATGTTCCATCGGCCATAAATTCAGGTTGAACAGCTGAAGCGATGAATAAAGTTGAACCGACTAAATAAGGACCAACTTTTTTGAACATATAGGTTAAGACAATTCCAATCAATGACAAGATGGATAATCCAATTGTAGTGATCGGATACCACGAAGGCATTTCTGGAGCGTCTTCATTTAAAAATGATCGAAATAAATAATCGTTTGTATCATATAAAACATATCCACGGTACAATAAACTTAAAATGATGAATAACATCATTATAAACATTAAATGAAACCAAAAGGATTTTCCATCACCTTCATGAAAAACGTTACGGTCTTCTTTTTTGGGATGAATTAAATTGTTACGATCAAACAAATCGTCTCTTTCGATGTCGTTATTTTGATTTGTCATCTTATTTCAAGATTAGAAAAGGAAATCATATCCTTTTAAACTTAACTTCTCGTATTTTTCTTCGTCAAAACGATACAACTTCGATACTTTACGGTGAAGTTTAGGATCAGTTGTATTTCCTGTTTCAATAATTAAATTAGAATTAAAGATTTTCTTACGGAAATTTCTTTTATCTAATTCACGATTCAATGCTTTTTCGTATAAACTCTGTAACTGCGCAATTGTAAATTCTGCAGGTAAAAGATTAAAACCAACCGGACGACGTTTTACACGTCTTTTGATACGCTCTTTTGCATATTGAATGATTTCATTATGATCAAATGCCAAATCAGGAATACGATCATATGCATACCAACATCCACCTTGTAATTTCACCTTTTCTTCAATTTCTGGTGTTAATTTTACTAAAGCGTAGTATGCTACATTAATTACACGTCCCATTGGGTTTCGGAAAACTTTTGTAAAGGCCTTTAATTGCTCGATGTATGTTTCGTGTTCATTATAGGCAATTTTTTCCGTTAACAATTCGTGAATTGCTTGATCATTACTTACTGAAGGTGCAATGTATTTACCTGGTAAAACCAATGCCCCTTCAAAAGGATCACCTTGCTTTTTATATACTAAAACTTTAAGTTCTTCACCATCAAATCCGAATAAAACCAGACTTGAACAAAGGGCAACTTGAAAGTATTTTTCTTTTTCTTCTGCTGTCATTTTGTGGAAAAGGAGTAATACGATTTCGTATAAGGTTTATGTTTTATTGAAAGATTGAATGCATCAATCGGTTTTTGTCGTTGAAAGATTCTTCTAAAGAAATCATCGATTCTGTTCTTAACACATCATCAATTTGATCAATTCGATAGATAACTTCTTTCGCGTCGCTAGTATCTTTGGCACGTATTTTACAAAAAATATTATATTTTCCTGAAACAACATGAACCACAGTCACATTAGGAATTTTGTATAATTCGTCAATTACTTTTTGAGTTTTACTTGTTTTTGTTAACAATAACCCCACGTAAGCAACAAATTGGTACCCCATTTTATCATAATCAGTTATTAAAGTCGTTCCTTTAATAATACCAGCTTCTTCTAACTTCTTTACACGCACATGAATTGTACCAGCAGATACATTCATTTTTTTCGCAATTTCAGTAAAAGGCATTCTTGTATTATCAATTAAATACATTAATATCTTCTTATCAACTTCATCAATTATGTAATTCATTTTCTCTCTTTTTGCCTATTATTATTATTTTAACAAAAAATATGATTAATTTTTAGCAAAAATATAAATAATAGTCACAATACTCAAAATATTTTTTAATGATTTATTTAATATTTTTAGTTTTGTTGAATGATGTCCTAAAATATTAAGGACGAATCACTTTTGTTTGTTTGCGCGAGTTTATTGTCTAACCAACAATAAACTCTTTTTTATTTTATACGCACCAACCCTCTTCTTTGTGGTTTATTCTCCACTGGTTTTTCTCGTGGTTTTTCATTTTTCGATACGGCGCGATGACTTAATGTATCTTGTGCATTATGTGACACTGGTTGCTCCGATGTTTTTTGACGAACTGAATCTTCCTGAAGCGGTTCGATTGATAATGAACGCGTTTTGAATTCTGCTTTGGCTTTTCTCTCTTTTTGTTTCGCTCCAATAAATTCTTTGAAATTATCAAATGAAGCATTATAAGTAATCCCTCCACCATAACTTTGGTTCATCATAGTATTACCTCCTGTGAATTGTTGTAAACCAAATGTTGTTGGTTTTGTAAAGGCATGCAACACTAAGGATCCATTATTGACTTTCGAAATATCATAAGATAAATCTAAATTTCCATCAAAATTTTCTACATACTGATTACGTAAGGCCATTCCATAGGCTCCACGAATACGAAGTCGATCATTGATTTGATAACTCAACGAATATCGAACTTTATCGTTGGTACTGGACTGTTGACTACCTCCAATATATTCTAAATCGATGTCCACACCATTAATAATCGAAGATAACATTCCTGCAATGGTTGATAATCCAATATCAGCTGCCGTACTTGTAACGCCTGAAGTAATATCTAACGCATCTCCAAATTTACCCGTCAATAAGATATAGGAGAATTGAAGCATTTGTTCTTCTTGATTTGCTCTAAATTTCGATTGTAATTGCGAATTAATATCAGATCCAGCATTTGGTAAAGTAAGCCCAAAATCAATTTGTGGACGTGCTAATGTCTCTGAAATATTGATCGAAAGTTCCGTATCATATACTTGTGAAAATCCAATACCTAAGTAATCCCCCACATTCGATACCGTACGTTCGTAAACCGCGTTAATATTAAGAGTGGCATCCATTGGATTTCCAGAAAATTGAACAGCTGATCCTTTTTTCACTTTAAAATCTTTAGGAATTAAAGGAATTTGACGGAATTCATAGGTTCCACTTTCTATATTATATACCCCTGTTAAGCTTAAACCAGCATTATTCATGACAAAACGTAAATTCTCAGCAGTTCCTCGTGCTGATGCTTTATCGTTCGTTGTTGCATCAAACACCAGATTCACTTGTGCATTTGGATAAGCATTGATATTTAAATCAATCGTCATTCCTTTTGGACGATTTTCAGATTTATCCGTTTCTACATTTTTCGTTTGATTTGGTACAAAACGCACTAAGTTACTTTCTGATTCTACCGTTGTACTACCGGTATTAATCGTCAATTCTGAATTTCCTACTACTGTAGCATCCCCATAGATTCCTAATTGTTCAACAGGTCCCATCATCAGCACATCACCTTTGGCGAAAATTTTACCAAAGAATAGCTCATTATCCTTAATATTGGTATTCATCACCAAAAGGTTATCGGCATCAAATTGCAAGTTTAATCCCCATTCACTAACGTTACGGAAAAGAATGGCACCATTCACAACACCTGTTGTTTGATATGTCGTATCTTTAAATCGCGCTTCATCTAACATGATAATCCCTTGTCGATTTCCTTCTTTCGAAACAAATAAATTATTCTCCCCTTCGAATAAATAATCTACACCAAGGAAGTTTACCTTCATACCTAAGTCTTTAGCGATTAAATCACCATTAATATTTGGCAAGTTCAATGGACCATTGATATGCACATCTCCCGACATGGTTCCGCGAATATTTGAAAATACGGTACTCAAGAACCCTTCTAAGAAATCCACATGGAATTCATCTAAGTTCGCATAGATATCCAGTTCTGGACCAGTAGGTTTATTGATAATATCACCTCTTGCAATAACCGACTCAATGTTTTCACGCAATAAACTCATATCAAAATTGAAAATATTATCTTCCACATTATAGCCACCATTTAAGGTCAAATCACCCAAAAGGAATTTATTTAAGGCCAGTCCATCTACTTTCGTTTCTAATATTGGTTCTAACTTTTCTTTTGTACGTAAAACATGCACTTTTCCATTGGCAATCCCTTCGATTTCTAATTTACCCAGAACTGCTTTCGGGATAATTTTATCCAAATTTAAATTTGTAAAATTCGCATCGAAATTATAATTCTCTTTCTCATAGAACACTCCACTAATATCCAAGTGTTGATCCTCTGATTCCAAAACTAAGTCTTGAATCATAAATGATTTCTTTTTAGGATTAAGAATCATTCGATTGGATTTTAAATTATTGGTAGGATTAATTGCCCAACGCGTCGAGTCAATTTGGATCGTCGATGGTGAGAATCCGAAAATATAATAGTCTTTATTTTGAGTTAAAGTATGATATAAATTTAAATTGAAATCGACTGGATTTTTACGACCTATTTTAAAATCTGTCGTTAACAATAGTGTATCGTTTTTAGGAACAGATTTAATATCAATTTCGCGAATTGTTACTCCACTGACCTTTAAACTATCCACTTGTGCATTAAGTTTATTGGTTTCTTCTAAAGTATTCAGATATAATTTTGAACGGAACAATTCCACGCCTGCATAGGACATTCCGGGAGTATCCACATCGACACTTAATGCATTTGCATCAGAATCAATGTATCCTTTCAAACGAGTATCCGGTTCAATTTTAATTGAAGGATCAAAATAACTTAATAAGTTTTGTTGAACGAAAATATCAAAATCAAATTTTTGACCAGAACTCACTTTCTTTGCTTTAAATGATGGTACCAATGGTACCAAAGCATTGTTTACAACATTTACAATTTCTGTTACTTTAAATTGACCATCTAAAGTCGCTTGCATATAATCTGGAACATTTAATTCCATTCGTTTATGATTACCATCAACGGTTGAATTTAAAGTCACGTGATCAAATTGAATCGTATCCCTCTTTGAACGATAGTACACATTCTTAAGATCTAAATTCCCACGTAAATCATTTAAATTTGTTAAGGAAAATTCTCCCACTACATCACCGCGAACGATTGCATTCATATTTTTAGTAATGCCTAAAAAATCCAAATTGACTTGACGAAGATTTGACGTAAAATTAAAGACATATGGTTTTCCACTAAAATTAATATTTCCAACCAATTGTCCATTAAGATTCGGATCTTGGATGTCAAATAATCCATTGAATGTATAGTCTTTAACGACACCATCTACGGTGATGTTATTATAACGTTTCCCTAATAAATCAATGTAGCGTAAATTACCATCCAAATCAATATTCATTTTGGAGATATCTGTTCCTACCCCATTAAATTTAACACGCCCACTGACATAACCCAAATCCTTCACTTCAGTAATCTGCTGTAAATTAAGATTTTTAGCATCAAGAATCCCTGAATATATCATGGATTTTGGATTTCTATAATTTCTTAAATTGGCACGAATATCCGCATCTCCTAATGCCGTTACGGCATAACCTGCTAAATCGATTTGAGAAGGAGTTAAACTTAAATCTCCACGATAATTCATTACACCAAATCGATCGATGAAGATTGGAATTCGTTTCGAAACAAATGTGGGTAAAAGATTTCGCAGTCGATCGTATGAAGTAGTTGCTTTTAGACTTTTTGAATAGATTTTTAGATCCCCATTCATCATGTCTGTCAATTTTAATTGATTTGCACCAGCATAGGTTTGACCTCCATTCAGTTCAAAATCAGTAAATGTTAAATCATTTAAAGTTCCTTTCGCTTTACCAAATACTGCTACTGAAGAATTATTATCAAATAAATCCGTAAAATATCGAATATCTTTAAAATTAATTATAGACCCACGATCAAAGAACACATCCCATCGCACTTTATTATTGAAGTCGGACATATCAGATGGTTTGTCATAACTCAACAAAAAATGTCCATTGAGTGTCGAATCATCGGTACGAAGATTTACATTATCAATACGGATTTCTTGCTTAGAATAATGAAATTGACCGGTAAAATTTTTGACAGTATATTTTTCACCATTGCGATCCGCTGAAAAACAAAAATTACTCAATTGCGCTGTGATGTCACTGTCTACAAGTTTAAAGTCTTTGACATGCAATTGCACATTTTGTGCATTTAACCACAAATTTCCAGAATTTTGGTTCAGAATAGAAACTTTCCCATTCTTAATGTAAAAATCACCATCTAATTTAAATGTACGCGTTGGATCTTTTGGTTTATCCGAACTGAAACCATTTACAAACTTAATAAAATTACTTACGGAATCGCCTTTATACGTGATCACTTGAATATGGGGTTGTACCAATTTGACTTCTTTCAAATTGATATAATCTGGATTTGCAACAATCGACCATATACTTAATGTCGTTTGAAGTTGACGACCAGTAATAAAATCAAGATCATGATCATCCTTGATCGAAATATCATTTAAATATATTTTCCCGAAGAAATCGATGTCCACTGAATCAACATACATTCTTGTGTTCAGCGATTTATTTAATTTTTCTAAAGCGAATTTAGCGATTTTGGATTGTACTGAAGGGATTTGAATAGCAATAGAAACACTCAGTAAAAGTGTTATAATCAGTACAATACATACTAAAATTACTCTTCCTATTCTTCTGACTATTTTCAATGGTTTAAAATTACGATATTTGCAATGTAAAAATAGTTATAAATTTTATTCTACAAGGATTTATGAGCGTTAAAAACTACATTTTAGCCATAGAATCTTCGTGCGATGATACGGGAGCAGCAGTGATATTAGAGAACAAAATTCTTTCTAATGTGATTGCCAGTCAGAAAGTGCACGAACAATATGGTGGCGTAGTACCCGAGTTAGCATCCAGAGCACATCAACAAAATATCGTTCCTGTCGTGGATCAAGCCTTAAAAAAGGCCAATATTACGAAAGAAGAATTAAAAGCAATTGCCTACACGCGAGGACCAGGATTAATGGGTTCTTTATTAGTTGGAGGTAGTTTTGCAAAATCCTTTTCGCAAAGTTTAGATATTCCTCTGATTGAGGTAAATCATATGCAAGGTCACATTTTAGCAAACTTTATTGAGGATGCGAATGAAGTGAAACCTACATTTCCATTTTTATGTTTAACGGTAAGTGGTGGTCATACCCAAATCGTAAAGATCAATGATTATTTGGATATGGAAATTTTAGGTGAAACGATTGATGACGCTGCTGGTGAAGCTTTTGATAAAGCTGGTAAAATTTTAAATTTACCTTATCCTGCAGGGCCAATTATCGATAAAAAATCTAAAATTGGGGATCCGACTAAATTTAAATTTTCGAAACCAAAAGTTGAAGGATTGAATTTTAGTTTTTCAGGTTTAAAAACTTCGATTTTATATTTTATTCAAAAAGAAGTAAAAAACAATCCCAACTTTATCGAAGAAAACATCGATGATTTATGTGCATCTATCCAACGTACCATTGTTGAAATATTGATGGCTAAAATTAAACAAGCTTCTGATGAAACAGGCATCAAACAAATTGCCATTGCCGGTGGGGTTTCAGCGAATTCAGAAATTAGAGCACGTTTAAAAGAAGGAGAAAACCAATACGGTTGGACCACTTACATTCCAAAATTTGAATACACGACAGATAATGCAGCTATGATTGCCATTGTGGGACAATTGAAGTATGAACGCGAATTATTTGCAGAACGTACGGCCAAATCTGTTGCTAAATATCACATTTAATATGAAATTATTTTTTGGATCATTTGAAGGGGACAGCGCCTTTTTAAATGAAGATGAAAGTCAGCATTTTGCTAAAGTTTTAAGAGGATCTGAAGGAGATATTGTCAACATTACAGATGGTGATGGTCGTTTAGCAGAATGTGAAATTATTTCTGTTTCAAAAAAAACAGTTGAAGGTAAAATTTTAAATCTTCAAGAAAATTATGAACAGAAAAAATATTATTTGCATGTCGCAATTGCACCTACAAAAAATATTGAGCGTATTGAATTTTTCTTAGAAAAATCCACTGAAATCGGGATTGATGAAATTACGTTTATACAATCTTTTCATTCAGAGCGTAAAAACATTAAAATTGAACGTTTAGAAAAAATTGTACAATCTGCGACGAAGCAATCCTTAAAAGCCTATTTACCAAAACTGAATGATTTGGTGAAATTTCATGACTTTATTCAACGCGATTTCAGCGATTATAAAACCTGCATCGCCCATTGTGAAAGTGATATTGAACGTACACCATTCACTACAATTTTAAAGGATACTCCTGAAAAAATATTGGTTATGATTGGACCAGAAGGCGATTTTTCACGCGAAGAAATTAAAGCAGCCTACGATCTTCTTTTTACAGGGATTACCTTAGGTAAACAACGTTTTCGAACAGAAACAGCAGCTTTACAGGCTGTTTTTGCCACTGATTGGAGCTTTAATCATTAATAACAAAAAGGAACTCGATTGAGTTCCTTTTTTTATATCCATAACATACTTGCTGCAATCGTCAATTGAGCACTATAATAGAAAAGGTAATTCCCTATGATCATCCATGGCTTTTCTTGTTCACCGAAATATGAATGACTCAAAATTAAATCTGAAATAAGAAATAAAGCCATTCCTCCCCCAAACATCCATAGTCCGAGATTAGAATACATACCTCCTATCCAAAATGCTAAACACATGATAAACGTTAGAATAAACGCATATATCGAAGAAATGATTCGAAATTTACCAAAATTTAATTTCATTGGAATCTCAGTCATTAAAACCATAAAAACACTCATTCCTGCAAATCCAAAAATAAAGGAATACGAAATGGTATTTAATGGATAATTTAATAAGAAATATCCGATATATACCAAATGCCCCAAAATAAAGGAAGTAAAACCAAAATAGGTATAAAAATCATTATGCTGCGGATAAATGAGCTTTAAATCTAACACAATATCTCCGATCAATCCAAAGATTAGTGCAATGATTACAACAAATCCTACTTCAAGCAAAGTGGGGTGCTGAATCACAATGGTACTAGCAAAAAAAATAATGAAAAGCGTCGTCAGCATTTTTAATACTAACGCGCGTAAACTTGGCCCTTTTAGTTTTAAACGAACATAAAATATCCAAGCTGTAAGAATTGCGATAAAAAAAAAGATTAGCATATAATTTGTGGTTATACACTAATCTATAAAATATTATTGACTTTTATCTTTTATAAATTCATTTACGATTACTTTTATGCGTTTTGAATGAACATCTTTTGCAAATCGCTTCGGTGGAGCCACGCGTTCAGCACAATTCTCCATCCCACAATTTTCACATGTCACAGCCACCTCTCGCACAGGAATCGTAGGATCTGATAAAAACTTAACTTTTCGTTGAGCACTCTTGTATAAAATCCCAATTGTTACACTTCTCAAATAATCCGGATTAAAAGGATCACGTGTACCGGAAGAAATCACATAATATTTTTGGTTGTTATTGAAGGGATAAATTGAGATTTGAGAAGAAATTATATGTTGTTCCTCTAAATCTTCAGCTTCTTCCAATTTTTTCAACACATTAAGTGAAACCCATCGACGACAATAATGTTCGTCTGTCTCATTCGCCTGAGGCGATTGTTGTTGATTTAAATGCAATTCTTTAGTCAATTTAAAGTTACCCGAACCCTTTTTAGTTGTTAATCTTAAGAAGAATAAATCGCGAATATTAAAATGTTTAGGTAATAAATTGGTCATTCGCTGATAAACCGTTTCTGGAGATTCGGTATAGTTTGCAAATAATTTTAAAAAGTTTTTGGTATCATGCTCTTCTGATGAGAATAATTCTGTTAATTTCTGAATCAATTCATCTTCAGGTAAAAGCAGTGCACCTGCAAAATAAGAAGCATAAAAATTATTCAACAATTGATCAAAATTTTCAAAAGAAACCCATGAATAGGTATTTAATCGTTCCTTAAGATTTAAATAATTATACCCCAATTCTTTTGCTAAAATAAAACGCTTTTGATCAAGATCCGAATCACTGTTGATGTACAAATGTTTTTTCTCTTCAATAAAAATTGAACGTAATTTTCCTAATTCAGGACGTTTATAGGATTTAAAATCTTCTATATAAATTTCATAATTAAATTCTTCTTTTAAAATTTCCATCATCAATTCATCTGTGATGGTTTCACCTTCCTTGTTGGTTGAATATTGATTCATGAAATTTTTAGCCGCCAATTCGATTTCAGGAAAATAATTATCATTGGCCTCCTGAAAAGATCGTAACGAGGCTAAGAAGAAAGATTCGCGAGTTAAATTATAATTATTACCAATTTCAATCAATGTAGAAATAAAGGCATTCACCTTCATAGGAGCATTGGAAATAATCTCAATTAAATCTCTTTCTTCGATACCAAAAAGTTCTAATGGAATTTCTTGCAAAAGATTAGATTGTAAAATTTCAGCAACTGGAGCCAAATTTTTATCCAATTTAAGAGAAACTAATTCATCATATGAAACATCAAATGCTTCAGCCAATAGAATAATCTTGTCGGTCTTTGGATATTTTTTCCCTTTTTCAATCTCATTTAAATAGGACTTCGATAAACCTGTCATCTTCGATAACTTAAAGAGTGATAAATCTTTAGCTGTTCTAATCTGCTTAATTTTTAGTCCAAAAATTAACTTTATATAATCTTCTTGCATTTTTTTAAAAAATTATTTGGTGAATCTAAACGAAATTTTATAATTTAGCGAACGTTCGCTGAAAGTATATTTCCGCTTACAAACAAACCAAAATTACACAAAAAAACACAAACCTATGAGAACCGCTATTAATGAATTTATTGTAGCGCCAAAAGTTCAGAATACGTATTCCGATATTTTGACGCCTGAAGCCATCGATTTTTTGCTGGCTTTACATGAGAAGTTCAATTCAAGACGCCTTGAATTATTGGCCGAGCGTGATGCTCGTCAAAAGTTTTTTGATCTGGGAAACTTTCCAAGTTTTCAACAGAATACGAAAGAAATTAGAACAAGTGAATGGGTTGCTGCGCCAATTCCAGCGGATTTACAGGATCGTCGTGTAGAAATTACCGGACCAGTGGATCGCAAAATGGTTATTAATGCGTTAAACTCTGGAGCTAAAACATTTATGGCAGACTTTGAAGACAGTAATTCTCCTACATGGGATAATAATTTACAAGGTCAACAAAATCTTAGAGATGCTATAAATCGTACCATTTCGTATACGGACGAATCAAAAAATAAAACCTATCGATTAAATAAAAATGTTGCTGTTTTGTTAGTGAGACCACGCGGTTTACACTTAAATGAAAAGCACATCACAATACATAAAGAGGAAATATCAGGCTCACTATTTGACTTTGGTTTATATTTTTTCCATAATGCACACACGTTACTTTCCAATTCAAGTGGGCCTTATTTCTATCTTCCGAAACTTGAACATCATTTAGAAGCCCGATGGTGGAATGATGTTTTTGTTTTCGCACAAGACTATTTGCAAATCCCTCAACAAACAATTAAAGCTACTGTATTAATTGAAACCATTACTGCAGCCTTCCAAATCGATGAAATCATTTTCGAGTTGAAAGATCATATGGCAGGATTAAATTGTGGTCGATGGGATTACATCTTTTCTTATATCAAAAAATTCAGAAATCATCCCCATTTTATCGTTCCTGATCGTAGTCAAGTAACTATGATATCTCCATTTATGGAAGCCTATTCATTAGCTGTGATTCAAACATGTCATAAACGAAATGTACATGCAATTGGAGGTATGGCAGCTCAAATTCCTGTGAAGGATAATGAGGCTAAAAACGAGGAAGCTTTTACTAAAGTAAAAAAGGATAAACTTCGTGAAGTAAAAAATGGTCATGATGGAACTTGGGTTGCTCATCCTGCATTGGTAGATGTAGCCATGGCTATTTTTGATGAATATATGCCTACACCAAATCAAATCCATGTGAAACGTGAAGACGTATTAACCACGGAAGAGAAATTATTAGAACTTCCGAAAGGAACCATTACTGAAAAAGGTATTCGTGAGAATATTAATGTGGGTATTCTTTACTTAGAAAGTTGGTTATCGGGAAAAGGAGCTGCTGCATTGTATCATTTAATGGAAGATGCTGCAACTGCTGAAATTTCAAGAACACAAGTCTGGCAATGGCTGAAGAATCACATCCGATTAGAAGATGGATCTGAATTTAATTGTGAAAAATACAAACAATTAAGAACTGATGAAGTTGCGAAAATTAAAGCAATGATTGGTTCTGAAAATTATACCAAAGGAAAATTTGACTTAGCCATCCAATTATTTGATGAGTTGGTGCTAAATCAAGAGTTCAAAGAATTTTTAACATTAAGCGCCTATCCGTACATCTAGAATATAAAAGACTCTCTCTACTAATAAAAGCCCCTTTGTTCACAAAAAAACAACAATAAACACAAAAAAACTATTATTATGAGTCAAAAAAATTTAGAGCGAATTATGGCCATCCAAAAGGATTGGGATCAAAATCCACGATGGAAAAATGTTAAACGAAATTACACGGCAGAAGATGTCATCAAACTGAGAGGTTCTTTAGATATAGAATATACGTTTGCTAAAAACGGGGCACAAAAGCTTTGGGATGGATTACATTCGAAAGAATACATGGCTGGTTTAGGAGCATTAAATGGTAATCAAGCCATTCAAGAAATTGAAGCAGGTTTAAATGCCATTTACCTTTCAGGATGGCAAGTCGCAGCAGATGCTAATTTATCAGCTGAGATGTATCCTGATCAATCGCTTTATCCTGCCAATTCAGTACCGATGGTTGTGAAACGAATCAACAATGCTTTACGTCGTCGCGATGAAATCCAATCCATTACGGGACAAGGCAATATCGATTATTTTGCACCTATAGTCGCCGATGCAGAAGCAGGCTTTGGAGGAAATTTAAACGCATATGAATTGATGAAACAAATGATTGAGGCAGGTGCTGCTGGCGTTCATTTTGAGGATCAATTATCATCAGCAAAAAAATGTGGTCACTTAGGTGGTAAAGTTTTAGTACCAACTCAGGAAGCCATTAACAAATTATTAGCGGCACGATTAGCTGCCGATGTTTGTGGAGTACCTACGCTATTAATCGCACGTACAGATGCTGAAGCGGCTAATTTAATTACTTCTGATATCGATCCAAGAGATCATAAGTTTATCATTGAAGGCTCTCGCACATCGGAAGGTTTTTATGCTGTAAAAAATGGACTAGAACAAGGGATTGATCGTGCGTTAAGTTATGCACCTTATGCGGATTTGGTTTGGATGGAAACATCGAATCCTGATTTGGGAATGGCTAGAGAATTTGCTCAAGCCGTTCGAGAAGTTTATCCAGATCAAATGTTGGCGTACAATTGTTCACCATCATTCAATTGGGCAAAACATCTTTCAGTCGCTGAAATGGAAACATTCCGTGAAGAATTAGCAGCTATGGGCTATAAATTCCAATTTATCACGTTAGCTGGTTTTCATGCGATGAACACATCAATGTTCGAGTTAGCAAAAGCATATAACGCCAGAGGAATGGCAGGATACTCAGAGTTACAAGAACGCGAATTTGCCTTACAACAAGAAGGCTTCGCAGCAGTGAAACACCAATCATTTGTTGGTACACAGTACTTTGATTACGTACAAAACACAGTGCAACAAGGAGAATCTTCTACTACGGCTATGGCTGAAAGTACGGAGACTGCGCAGTTCCACTAAATATAATGCATACTTTTCAATTAAAAAGACCGAGCTGCAACCTCGGTCTTTTTTTTATCTTTGAAAGCATGTTTACCGATCAAGAAAAAAAATCAATTATATTTAAACCATTCGTATTATATTCTACGTTTTTTATTTTTTCATTTGCATGGATAAATAATCTTTTGTGTATAATATTTACAGATCATATTCCTACAGTATTTTTTAATTTATTTTTTCCAATCGGTAGTTCTATTGCGTTTGCATTTCTATTCTTTTATCAATATCGTTTTAAAAATCTAAGATTTTCAAATGAAGACAATGTATATCGACTAATTTTTTTTATCGTTGGTACACTTGTACTTTTCTTAAATCATGTCCTATTTTTATATTTAAATGATCAACCTTTCCATAAAGCATTATGGTTTTATGCTATCTTTCAAATCATTTTTTATTTGCTATTCTATTTTAGAATAAAAAAGATAGAAGTTAAAGATAAACGCCATTTGTATTAATTTACTCCATTAATTATAATGGATTTTCCATTCATCTCTATCACATCCCCTATTTTCTTACCTAATAACAATTGACCTAAAGGAGTCTGCTTAGACAAAACAAATATTTTCTGATTTTCAAATTTTATTTCTCCTAAACTACAAGCAATCACAAAATTACCCAACGAAGTTTCGATATAAGAACCGTCAACGATTATTTGACTTTCCTTCACTCCTATCTTTAAAAAAGACTCTTGCTGCATTAATACTTCATTCAATTGATTTTGAATGCGTGTAATTTCTTGTTGCAACATCTCTCGAGAAGTTTCATACTTATCGCCCATACTACTTTTCGTCTCCGTATTCGATGCACGCAAGTCATCAATTAAATGTTCTAAATAATTTATTTTATCTGCAATAACTTGTTCAATTGCATTTTTAAGTTCTTGTTTCATACGAATATTCAGGCTTCATAAGCAGTACTTTTATATGCTCGCTTAATAAAAGTGTTGCTTCAATATACAAATCTACTTTATAACTTTACTTTAACCAATGAAAAAAACTTAAATTTACAAGTGTCAACACTAGTATATTGAAACTAAAAAAATACATATTATTCCTTTTATTTTTTTCACAAATTTTGTTTTGTTGGGCTAAGACCCCCTTCTATTATCGCATCAATACTGCTGACGGATTAGATCACAATACCATTTACGATTTCACCCAAGATCGTTATGGATTTTATTGGATTGCTACCGAAACAGGAATGTATAAATACGATGGTGTATTACTACGTAAAGTCAATTTACATTTCAATACAGGAGCTCACAATATTCAGATAGATCGTTTTAATCGGGTTTGGTTTCAGGATTTTGATGGACATATATATTACTACGAAAACAAAAAACTTACACAACTTTCAAATTATAAATTAAAAGGGTATTATAAATATCAAATTACAAATGATGTTCTTTATTTGCCACTACAAAATCATTTTGCAGCAATTGATTTGAAAACTTTAAAAGGCAGAAATTTACCTCATCATATTACGCGAGAACTCAAAGAAACGTTTGTTTTGAATAATGAATTAGGGTACATTATTGAAAACAAAATTGTTATTGGAAAAAAAACATATCATGTACCACCAAATTATAGTGCTGCAATAGACAGTCCCTTACTTACTGTAATTGACGATAAAGTATACATTTTTGATAAATACAACAAAGAAACATTTTTTGTGTTTACAAAAGGACAATTTTTCGAACATCACGAATTTTTTGATATTGATTTTAAACAAAATTTGGATCACTTTGGATCTACGCTATGGATCAGTTCTACTTCAGGAATTATCAGTTATAACCTATTAACCAAGCAAAAAAAGAAATATTTTTCGAATAAAAATATTTCGACCATTTATAAAGATCAAAAACACAATTATTGGATTACAACCTTAACGGAGGGAATTTTATATGTTGAAAATCTAAATTCAGAGATTACATTTACCAACTTACAACCCAACCATTTGGCAAAATTAAATGGAGAACTCATCATTTCTAATTCGAAAGATGGGCTTTATCGTTATCGAAATGGTCAGCTATCCACTCTTCTAGAATCTCCTGCAAATCATGCCTATATTTTCTTAAAAACAGATCCTTCTAACCATTCGATCATTGGAGCTTCTTCAAAATTCAGATGGTATCAAGAAGATAAATTATTCGAAGCACTATTTTCTATTAAAGACATTGTACCGATTAGTAAAAACAATTACGCTTTTGCAGCCAGTCGTTATATCGGGTTAGTGACCAATGATCCAACTATTCATGAACAAAATAAAATTAAGTTTCCACAACATATAACCCGAGAGGAAAATGGCTTGTACTATACGATTTTTTCGCAAGAATTAAATGGTGTTTCTGTGACTTATAATGCGGTAAAAGACATTATCTATTACGCGAGTAAAAATGGATTATATCAAATGAAAAATCGATCATTGTCTAAAGTCATTTATAAAAATGGACAGAATATTTATCTCAAGAAAATCGATTACCATCACAATTATATGATTGGATTAACAGATTTTGGACAATTGATTCGCATCTATTCGGATCATACCATTGAAAAATTTAAACTTCCTGAAATCATTCAAGAAAACGGAATAACGAACATTAAAAAATCGGAAAATAATTTATATATCCACACCTTAAAAGCTGTTCATCTTTATGATTTAGAAAATCATAAATTCATGAAACTTTTGAATATTAATTCTCATTTTAATGCCAATGATGTAGAACAAATTGGAGATACGCTATATTTTGCAACAAGCATTGGATTGCTCAAAAAAAAGAAAGAGGAATTAAAGTATAATCACGTTCCACAACTTAAACTAAATGATGTTTTCGTGAATGGTAAATTGGTGAATATTCATGAAAACAACGTGTTTTCATATCATCAGAACAATTTTGTAATCCGCTATTATATATTTAGTTCAACTCCTAATGATTATTATAAAATTTCATACAAAATTAATCATGAAGATTGGAATTATATTGATTCGAAATCCCGAGAACTTAATTTACAATCATTAGCACCAGGCGATTATACGGTTCGAATTCGTATTGAAGGTAATTTTAATGATCGAATAGAACAACAAATTCATTTCAGCATCCAAAAACCATTTTGGTCAAATGTGTTTTATCAATCGTTATGTATTGCATTGATCATCGCATTGGCTTACTTTTTATCCCGTAAAAAAGTCAATAGTATTCAACGTAAAAATCAGAAGATTATCCAACAATTTGAATTGCAGAACGAATTAAACATTCAGAAATTAATTTCCATCAAATCTCAAATGAATCCGCATTTCTTTTACAATGCGTTAAATACCATCCAATCCTACATTTTAACCAATGATAAACGGTTGGCACTATTTTATTTATCGAAATTTTCAAAATTAACCCGTCAAATCTTAAACCTTAGTGAAAAAGATTTTATCAGTTTAAAAGAAGAAATTGAGACTAATGAAATCTATCTTGAAATTGAAAAAGCGCGATTTAATGATGATTTCGAATACACGATTAATAATATGGGGGTTGATCTAGGCCATTGGAAATTTCCTTCGCTCCTCCTTCAACCCATCATCGAAAATGCAATTAAACATGGACTGCTTCATCTCAAAAAGCAGAAACGAATGATTATTACAATCAAACAAACTGAGGAAGAATTACAAGTTTGCATCGTAGACAACGGTATTGGACGTGTAGCCAGTGAAAAAATAAACCAACATCGTAAAAACCATACCCCTTTTGCAACAAAAGCATTAGAAAATAGGGTGAATATTTTGAATCAAACGTATAATTTAAATCTAAAAATAGAATACATCGATCTCTATCATGACAATCAATCTCCAATGGGGACAAAAGTTATTATTTCTTTAACCAAACAACCTTATGAAAGCAATAATCATTGATGACGAACAAAGAGCAAGAATTTCTTTAGAAGTTATTCTTAACGAATTTTATCCAAATGTTTCTGTTGTGGCTTCTTGCGAAAATTTACCCGAAGGAGTAAAAGCCATTCGAAAATTACAGCCAGATGTTGTATTTCTTGACATTGAAATGCCTGAATACAATGGATTGGAAATACATAATTTTATGGATGAAAGCGAAATAACCTTTGATTTGGTATTTACCACAGCATATCAAGAACACGCATTAAAAGCGTTTAAGCTCAATGCCAAAGATTATTTATTAAAACCAATTAATCCAGAAGAATTAATAGAAACTTTGGATCGAATTAAAAAACTTCGCGACATTCAGCTAAATGTGATTGGAAATTCGTCATTGGATAAAATTGCTGTACCTAGTGGGAATAATTTATTGTTCGTAGAAACTAAGGACATTATATACATCAAAGGAGAAGGCGCGTATTCTGAAATATTTCTTAAAAATCAAAAAAGTATATTAGTCAGTAAAAATTTAAAAGTTTTTGATGAAATTCTAAGTCAAAATGAAAATTTTATTCGGGTTCAAAAATCATATATCGTAAATTATGATTGCATTACTTCAATCAATAAAACCAATGGTGGAACTTTATCTCTAATTAATGATATTCAGATTCCTATTGCAACGGACAAAATCAATCTCGTATTGGATCGCATTAAAATTTTACGCAAATAAAAAACGCCTCAACTTTCGTTGAGGCGTGTATTATATCTCTTGATTTAATTCTTAATATCTACACGAATTCCTTCACTATGGGCACTCAATTCAGGTGCATACATATTTTGCATCGATGTAATTCCGTTGGAGAAATTTCCCGCATTATTCGCCTTTAAATCGTATTCAAATACATATGTTCCTTTACGCATATAATCAGCAAAGAAATTGGTTGATGCATCACGCGTACTTTCATAATATCCAAATTCTCCTTTCCATTTGTAACCTGATAATACATTAACAGGCTCAAAACCACTCGCTCGCATATCTTTAATATGAACAAACTCCATATTTCGATCAATCGAAATTTCTAAACGAACCGTTACAACATCTCCAACTTGAATAGGCGTTTGAGCATTAATTTCTTTTAAAACTGGTCCATTCATTGTATTCATTTTCACATACAACTTCTTATTGAATTTGATCCCCGTTTCTGCCGATTGAATTTTGTCTAAATTTTCAAAATATTGCCAATACATTGCACCATAAGCAACACCCGGAGAGGATTTAGAAACTTCAACTTTTCCGAATTCAGGTTTAATCTCTGAAGCATTCCACGCTGTTTTGACATAACCCGAACCTGCTTGTGAATTTTTCTCAATATCAAAAGGAACATTTCCGATCGTCACGTTAACTCCTTTTTCGGCATCCAACCAAGATTTCCCAGTATTCAGTAATGCATAAACCGCTTTGGTCGTTGCTTTTGTGGAATTCCATTGATTCGTTTGTTTGTTTTTTAGCAACCAAACTTTCATTTCCTCAACTGATTGCACATCCTTTAGAACCTCATCATACGCTTCAATCAATAAAGCTTGAGTTTCTACGGGTGCATCGTACCAGAACCATCCCGCTTGATTGTTTTTCCAATACATGCCCATTTCGTCCGAAAGTACAGCTGTTTCTCTTGTAGAAATCAACACTTGTTTCGCTGCTGACTCCATCCCGAAACGTTTTAAAACTAAAGCGGCCATAGCTTTTTGTTGTAGCGATAAATCTAATTTCTTTTCGTTTAGATTTTTTAACATCACATTTTTCATTTCCTCTAAATTCTTATCCATCGGAAATTGATCCAAGAAGAATGAACGGGCATATAAATAATGAATTCCGTCTGAATAGGTAATGTTCTTAAATGATTTTAAATCTTTTTTGAATTCATTATAGCGTTTGATGTTCTCTTGATCTATAAATTGAATTCCACGTCTAATTAATTCATTGGGTTGAATATTCATGGCATTGAAATTCACATTCATATTCTTCAAATTTCCAAAACCAGCTATGATATGCGTCGTAATGTATTCATTCGGACGACCGCCATCGAACCAAGCAAATCCACCATTTTCATGTTGCTTTGCACTTAATTTCTCAAATGCTGAATGCATTTCGTTTTGCATCTGATTCATTTGAAATAAAGTCGCAATTTGCTTCATTTGCGTGTCTTCGTTTTCTGCAGAACGTACCCAAGGCGTTTCTTCCAAAATGATATTTTTTAACTCAGCATTCAATAGTAGTTTCGATTTTACTTCCCCTTTTGCATTCCATTGATCAAATACAGCTTTAATCTTTGGATTCGAGTTAATAATTTTTTCCGAAACCATATTTCCATATAAGCGAGAGAATACTTGTTCTGCACATTCGTACGGATATTCGCGTAAATACGGTAAAGCAAAAATCGCATTCCAAATTGGATTAGCTGTCATCTCGAACGTTAATTTAAAATGATCTAGCGTTGTTGATTTATTCTGTTCTATGTTTTTAAAATTGAATGTTTTCGTTTGATTTTCCTTGATGTAAATCGGCATCGTTTCTGTGACCAACATACGGTTCGTTAAAATGGGTAAAGCCGATTCTTCTCCATCCGAAAACTCACCTGCAACAGCAACCACACGATAAACAACTGCTTGTACATTTTTAGGAACATCTAGTGTCCAAGTCACTTGATCTGAACTTCCTTGGGCTGAAGTAAAATTTTGTGTGGGTTGATTCACCTTAAATTTCGCATCCATTGGTTCGTTTGTAAACGGATCAAATAACATTAATTTTGCTGTTCCACTTAATGTTTGCTCTGATAAATTATTAATCTTCGTTGAAATTGAAACGCGATCACCTTCTCTTAAAAATCGTGGTGCGTTCGGAACAACCATTAATTCTTTTTGGGTTTTGACACGATTTTCTAAATACCCAACTTTTAAATCTTTTGTATGCGCTAATGTCATCAATTTCCATTCGGTTAACGATTCTGGCGCTGTAAATTCAATGATAACATTTCCATCCGCGTCTGTTTTAAGATTGGGAAAGAAAAATGCCGTTTCGTTTAAAACTTTACGCGCTTGGACTTGATTGATTTGTTCTTCAATTTCCTGAACTTTTGCTTCTGGTAAAACCATTGGACTTTGTGTAATAGCACTTGGAGCAGAAGGAGTTGGTATAACATTTTTTTGCATTGCAGTAGAAACTTTACCTTCTGCCCTTACATTCGCTTCTTGTAAAACCATATCTTTGGAACGCCAAAATCGATCATACATTCCTCCATTAAAGGAAAAATTAAACAATGAAAAACTCAAACTATTTGTATAATCATTTACATAATGATCTTCAAATAAATTTTGAAAATAAAATCGATACGAATCTGAAAAACCAATTCCATTATTTAAATTAGAAAATGAATTACGAATGTAATTTGTACGATTGTTATTTGGATTGAATTGAGTACTATGTGCTACGAATTTATCCAAAGAAGCATCATACATTGTTGCTAAAACTTCAGCAGAAATTTTATCTTTTTGATTACCTTCTATCTTAATTTTCCAATGTTCCTGTTGTCCTGGTTTTAATTTATCTCTGAAAACTTCGGTTGAAATTTTAAGATCTTTTGATTCCATTGGAACGTTAATCGTTTTTACATCTGATAAAACATGATTGTGCTTAACGATAAAATAACTAACTCCTATGTTTCCTAAATATTCTTTCTCAATTGGAATTGATACCGTTTTATATTTATCTAAATTAAGAACACCTTCTTTATAAATTTTATTATTTGTACCAACTTTATAAAATACGTATCCACCCTTTTCAGCAGATTTGAAAGTTATCTTTGCAACATCTCCTACTTTATAACTGTCCTTATCCGTAACAACCGATAATAAAGTCGAAGGATTGATTTTATTTGGATTTTCAATGTAAACAATTCGTTCAATTTCTACTTTCTGATTCCCATCAAATACAAAACCTTTTAGGATATAATAATTTTCTTCTAATTGATCTGGCTTCGGAAATTTAACTTCGTTTGAAATATTAGTATCAAATGTCGTCTCAAAAATTTTCTGGCCTAATTTTCTATTTTTCGGAATGATTTCATCTCCATAAGGTAAATTTGGAAATAGCTTTCTAAATTCTTCTTCAGAATAATAATTATAATTTGTATGAAAACGAGTAGTTCTTAAAACTTGCTTCGGAGATTGTAAAGAGTAAATTTCTATTTGTACTTTTCCCTCCTGTTTAACTCCATTAAGATTAGTAATTCCAACTGTAAATTTCTCTAAATCTTTTGTTGATATTCTATCATTTAAATTAACGTTTAAAACTAAACGTTGATCTCCAATTTTTACATAAGAAGTCGTTGCTTGCGTTTCTCCATTAATATCAGTTACGCTAACTTCAATTGTATAATTATATAAACGATCGACTCCTTTTCGTTCTTCTGCTGGTTTTGCAATAAAATCGAAAGAATATTTACCTTCGGCATCCGTTTTAGTTTCACCAAAAGTAATTACTTCACGATTTGATCTACCGTAAGGAATTTGACGATACCATGGCCAATATGTAAATAATTCTTGGCGATAAACACGATATTTTACATTCGCATTATCTATCATTGCACCAGAAAAAGCTTCCGTTTTACCAGAAATTTTAATTTTATCGTTTAATTGATAAACTTCTTTTAATTGATCAACTTTTGTTTCAAATTTTGGTCGTTTATATTCTTCAACTCGAATTGATTGATAACCATTCGAAATTTGTGCTCCATCTAATCCGATTATAACAAGCTGAAAATTGCCCGTTAATGCTGAGGCTGGTAACTGAAATTGTCCATTAAAGGATCCGAATGTATTAGTTGTACCATCTATTTTAGCAACTTCTTTTCCATTAACATCTTTCAAAAGAACTTGAATTTTAGAATTAGCTAAAATTTCACTTTCTTTCTTGTACGTTTTGTATAGAATTGTTTTAAAATAAACGGTTTGACTTGGACGATAAATTGCTCTATCTGTCAATATTTTTGCAACATTATTAACCGTTTCATTCGAATTTGAATAATCCTTATAAATATAATTTGAATAAACTGCAGCATCATTTTTTACACGATATGAAATCGAACGATTAGACAAATCAAGTTTTGCAATTCCATTAGAATCCGATTTAATATCCTTTGTAATAACAGACGAATTATATCTATCAAATATTTCGATTACTGCATTTTCTATTGGTTTTCCAGATTCGCGATCAGTAACGTATATATTTTTATTATCTATAGAAATTAAATATGGCGTTACCGAAATTTGATTACACACAACTTGTTCAGATTCTGATTTAAAATCAAAATCTGGATTCGTTGAAAAAAGAACGATATATCGACCAGCTTTTAATGGATTTAATTTGTAGATTGACGAATGCGATTGATAATCATCAAAAGATTTTAAATCGATACTATATTCATCAATCTTCTTTAATTTATTAATTGCGTTAAAATTTTTAGTCGTCTCTACTGAATCTTGATAATTGTAATTCTGTATTAATTTTTCATTTTTCTCATTAAATGGATAATCAAATAATCTAACATAAATTTTTGACGTATTCTTATGTGTCACATTTAACGGAATATAAGTTTGGGGTAAAATATATTCGTCCGTTTTAATTTCTATGTTTTTAGCGCGTATTTGATCCGCAATAGAAATGATATTTTTTGTTGAGACAAGAGTTGGATATGTTGCTTTTACCTTTTTTTCAATTTCAAAAATGGTTTTGTAACTTCCTTTTTTAATTTCTTCCTCATTACTTAACCTTTGTACATAGTCTTCGTAAATTCTAGTACTATATGCAGCTTCTTTAAAATAAATTCCAGCTAAATTTTCATATTCTTTCAATAATTCTGATTTATTTATCGTTGCTGCTCTATTCTGTAATTGCTGATGTTGATTGTACAAGAAAGCATTAAAATTTCCTTTATCACTATTCAATTTAGCTAACTCTTGATAATATTGATTTGCTTCCTGACTTCTTTCTGCAGATTTTGTATATAAATCTATTTCCTCATTGATTAAATAATTGATGTATTCACGCACAAGAATATCATAAAGCGTAGGTGTTAATTCTTTTGCTTTAATAAAAGAATTTTGATCATTAAAATCTTGTACAAATAAAGGTTTCCAATCATTTATATCTTCATTTATCAACTCATTTTTTGGTTGAATAGATTTTTTAAATAATTGATCAATTTTTGAATTAAATGCTTTATAGGTCCAAAAACGAACATCAGTAGAATTTTGATTTTCTACTTCGGTTCTTGATTCTATTTTGTAACTATTCTCACTATAATAAATAAAATATAATTTCGCCAAATACATTTGTACAATCGCATCTCGCACTTGAGATTTCCCATTAATTTCTTTACTGAATGTCTTAAAAACAAAGTTAACATCATCGGTATCGTCTGTTGTGGCAACTTTTATTTTTGCTTCATAGAATAAAGCTTTAATGTAATGGGCATCATCATTTAAATTTTTGGCTAACAATTTTATTTCGTCAATTTTGGGTTGCAAGGATTTAAATTGACCATTTGCAATGTCTTGATCAATCCTTTTCCATTGCTGTACGATGGATGGATTCTGAGCCATAACACACAGTGGAATAAGAAAAGTTAATATGTAAGAAAATAATCTCATAGAATAGTATTTGTAGTATAGATGCAATTTAGTGATAAAAGGTTGTTTATAGTGCATAAAAAAATCCGAATGCATGTCTAACATTCGGATTTTTAAATATATAAAATTGTATTTTTTATAAATCTTCTAAGTCTAAATCTTCGTCGATTTGTAAATCATTTAATCCTGCATCTTCTGCAAAATCAATATCATCATCACCGTCTAAATCTAAGATTTCCATATCGCGTTTTGGTGCTTTTAATGGCATTGATCCGAAACGGTAAACAGTTAATGGATAATTTAATACTGCTGGTTTATCTTCGATCGAAATTAATTCAGCAACAAAAGTCCACATTTCCATGAAATCGTAAACAAATTTTAAACGATCTCCTTGTTCATTGAAAACTTCTTTGATGTAGAAATCAGCCATTGTTTCATCAGTACCATCGTCTGACATATCTTCCAATGGAATTTCTTTTAACTCAACACCATCTTCATCAATTTCATAGAATGATGCTAATTCTTCACCTTGTAAACTGAAAGCACTGATAATCCCTTTGTATAAAGTAAATAATGTTTGCTTTTCTTTAATTTCAATATCTCTGAAAACATCCTCCTTTGCATCAAGGAATACACGAATTTTATATATCACTTTTTAACTATTTTTCAATTCTAAATTTAAACTTTTTCCCAATTCTACCACAAAATTATAAGCAGATTCGTAGCTATTTTCTACTTCCCCTTCTAAAATGGCTTCCTTAATGGCATTTTTAATAATTCCAACTTCCTTACAAGGTGCTAAACCAAACATTTCCATGATTTGTTCACCTGAAATTGGTGGTTGGAAATTACGAACTCGATCACGTTCTTCAACATCCTTAATTTTTTGCTCAACCAATTCAAAATTTTGTTTGAATCGTTTTTGCTTGCGTTCATTTTTCGTCGTAATATCCGCTTTACAAAGCGTAATTAAATCCTCGAAATCTTCACCAGCATCAAACAATAAACGACGTAATGCCGAATCTGTTGCATCATCATCCACAACCGCAATTGGACGTGAACTCATCATGACCAATTTCTGAACATATTTCATTTGTGGTCCTAGAGGTAATTTTAAACGTCGAAACAATTTAACTACCATTTTAGATCCTACAAATTCATGGGAATGGAATGTCCAACCTACTTTTTTATCAAAACGTTTCGTAACCGCTTTACCGATATCATGTAATAAGGCTGCCCAACGTAACCAAACATTATCTGTATGAACAGAAATATTATCGACAACTTCTAATGTATGATAAAAATTATCTTTATGCTTCTGTCCTTCAACCTCTTCAATCCCTTTTAAAGCGACCAATTCGGGTAAAATATATTGCAATAATCCTGCCTTTTCCAACAGATTTAACCCAAAAGAAGGTTTGTCTGTCATCATGATTTTTTGGAATTCATCCATCACACGTTCGAAAGAAACAATCTCAATTCGTTTTGCATTATCAATAATGGCTTGAAAAGATTTTTCTTCAATCACAAAATTTAATTGTGCTGCAAAACGTATAGCACGCATCATGCGTAAAGGATCGTCAGAATACGTAACATTAGGCTCTAATGGCGTACGAATAATTCCATTTTTTAAATCTTCAATTCCATTAAATGGATCGATCAATTCCCCAAATGTGGCTTTGTTCATCGATATCGCTAATGTATTAATGGTAAAATCACGTCTCTTTTGATCGTCTTCAATCGTACCATCTTCCACATGGGGTTTACGGCTATCTTCTGAATAACTTTCTTTTCGCGCTCCAACAAATTCCAATTCTATATCTTGGTAACGAAACATTGCTGTTCCGAAACGTTTAAATACTGAAACTTGTGATGTATTTCCTAATGATTTTGCAACTTCTTTTGCAAGATTAATACCGTTTCCTACCGTTACAAAATCGATATCTTTTTTTCGTCCTCGACCTAATAAATAATCGCGTACAAAACCACCCACGACATAAGTTTCCTGATTAATTTGATCAGCAACTTCACATACGTTTGAAAAAAGTGGTAATGTTACAGCTTCTTGGATTTTCATTTTGCAAAAGTAAAAGATTTGACTAAAAAAACTACTCTCTTATTACTTTTACTTCATTATCTAAACCTAATTTGATAATTGTAGACGCCGTAAACTGAGGTTCAAACGTTTCGCATTCATCTAAAACCAAATCTACGCCTTTAATTACTTCAGGATGTACTTCTTTTAACACTTTTGGAGATGGATCACCCGATAAATTGGCTGAAGTGGATACTATAGGCCCGTTTAAACGCCCAATAATTTTTTTGCACAATAAATCATCCGTTAAACGAATCGCTATCGTATTATCTTCTGCAATTAATGATTTTGGTAAACCCTTTGGATTGTCATAGATAATCGTGATTGGTTTTTCGTTATATTCCATCAAATCCCAAGCTAATTCTGGAACTTCTACAATATCTTGTAACATTTTAGGTGAATCAACTAAAATGATCAAAGATTTAGACGAAGGCCTATTCTTGATTTCATAAATTTTTTGAATTGCTCCTTCGTTCTTTGCGTCACACCCTAAACCTAATATGGTATCAGTAGGATATAACATGGTTTTACCTTCTTTTAGTTGTTCAACTATATCGTAAATGTTCGACATTACTGTATGTTATTAATCTAAGTTAAAAGATTTATTTTTTAACTTGGGTGCAAATTTCAAAATAATATCCTTATTTTATTCAAATCATCATAATAATTTTCAATACACCCCATGAAAGTTATTATCATAAACTATGGAGGAAAGGTATGAATTAAATCCATAAATTTGGTCACATAAAACTATTACTATTATCATGAAAATCTTGCATATTTCTGGTGCTAGAAGCTGGGGTGGAAATGAACAGCAATTAATTCTGAATATTAACGAATTAAATCAACTGCAGACTAAAAATTTTATCTTTGGTATCGAAAATACACCATTGCATGAACGTGCAAAAAGACACAACATTGAATTTATCGCATCTAAATCGCGCAAAATTTCAAAGTTTGGGAATGTTGCACAACTCAAAGATCTCATTCAACAATATCAATTCGACGTTATTCATCTTCATACCAGTGATGCATTAACGTTAATGTATTTCTATTCCTTATTAAATTCTATTCCTGCCAAAGTCATTTTTAGTAAAAAAGGGATTGGAGGAAGTAGTAGCTTTTTAAGCAAGTTGAAATACAATGCTTCTTTTTTGCATCGCATCATATGTGTTTCCAAAAGTGTGGAAGACAATTTTAAACCCATGTTGAATGAAAAGACAAAGCTTAAAACAACTGTTGTTTATGATTGTATTTCGGAACAAACATTTCCTAAAATAAGCGATGAGTTAATGAATCGTTTCAGCGATATCAAAGCATCTTATTTTATGGGATCCATTGCCAATCATACCAAAGCAAAAGATTTACCAACTTTAATTGAAGCTGTTTCCATCTTGAAGAATAAATATCAATTATCCAATTTCAAATTGATACAAGTAGGGGAATATTCAAAACTTACCGATGAATTTAAAATACTTATTCAACAAAAAGGTGTAGAAAATGAATTTGTTCTAACCGGTAAAATTGAAGACGCCATGCAATTGAACCATATGTTTGATGCATTTGTTGTTTCATCCTCACGCGAAGGGGGCCCAACTTCTGCTTTAGAAGCTATGTTATACCAAACTCCTGTGGTATCAACGCAAGTGGGTGTAATTCCAGAAGTAATTGTAAACGGTAAAAATGGTTTTACTTGTCCACCGAATCAACCTGAATTATTAGCAGATGCTCTTTTCGCGATGTATTCTTTAAATGAAGAGCAACGAAAAAATATGACAGATCAAAATTATCAATTTATTCTAGACAATTTCACGTCGAAAAACATTGCACAACAAATTCTTACGATTTATGAATCCTAAGGAGTTAAATATTGATTAATGCCTTTTTCAGCAAAAGATAATTTCTCTGCAATTGTTTTTTGCTGAATTTTATCGTTACGATCCAAGAAAGATTTGCTTTGTTCATGATGATAAATATGATAAACAATACCGGCAAATTTCAGGCGTTTCGCATAAATACCAGCATGATGCATTCGTAAAACTAATTCCGAATCTTCTCTACCCCATCCTGTAAATTCTTCATTATATCCATTCACTCTAATAAAGTCTGACTTCCAAAATGAAAAATTACACCCTCTCATTTTAGATGAATAATTCGCATGCTTCTTTTGTTTTTTTGCAAGGGATAAAAAATGCAAAGTGCGACTTCTTTTTTTAATTCCCTTTGAAAAGAAATTAAACGCAATGGATTTATGTTGAAATAATGAAGAGAGAGCTGATTCCTGTATATTAACACGAGAACCATACAAATACACATCTTTTTCAGCCAATTGCAAATGATCTTCCACAAAATTAGGATGCAATATCACATCACCATCGATACTTATGATGTATTCATTTTGAGCTTGAGCAATCGCTTTGTTCATAATTTTAGCCTTACGATTTCCTTCATCTTCATGCCATACATGTTTTAATACGGTTGGAAAATCTTTTTGAATGTTTTCTATAAGAAGTTTTGTATCGGAAGTTGAACCGTCATCCGCTATAATTACCTCCTGAGGAAGTACAGTTTGAGCTGCTATACTTTTAAGAACCAGTTCTAAAGCATCTGGCCAATTATAAGTCGATAAAACTAAGCTGGTATTAATCATAATGTCAACAAAAATAAACATATCTTTGTCAATCGGAAATGATATCTACATAAATCATTACTCCGAACGAAATTTGAAGATGAATGACCCAGAAAATTGTTGTAAATCCAACGTATCAAACGACTGAAAAGGAAATAAAAATGATTATCGATAATTTTGATTCGATTCAAGAGTATGTAGCCAAAGGTGATCGTAATTCGATTAAGAAAATTGCATTAGAAAATAAACAAACTGCAACAATAAAATCATTTAAGATTCCCAATGTCGTTAACAAGTTCGTATATCGCTTTTTTAGAGAATCAAAAGCTCAACGATCTTACGATTACGCTAAGAAATTGATTGATTTAGGATTCTTAACACCGTATCCAATTGCTTATGTTGAACAAACCACGCCCCTTCAATTCTTAAATAGTTATTATTTCTGTGAAATGGTTGAAGCGGATTTAACGTATCGCGAAATGGTTCACGATAAACATTGGCCCAACCGTACGGAAATTCTTAAACAATTTACTCGTTTTACCTACGAACTTCATGAGGCTGGAATTGAATTTTTAGATCATTCTCCTGGTAATACTTTAATAAAACAAGTCGAGGAGAACAAATATGAATTTTATTTGGTAGATTTAAATCGTATGAATTTCCATGATGAAATGGATTTTGATACACGAATGAAAAATTTTTCTCGTTTAACACCTCATCAAGAAATGGTTGAAATTATGGCTAAAGAATATGCGAAATTAATTGGAAAACCTGAGCAAGAAGTTATTGATGCAATGTGGAATAAAACAACCGAATTCCAAGAACAATTTCATCTAAAACAACAACGTAAGAAAAAATTAAAAAGTCTGATTGGCAAAAAATAAAAAAGCACTTCAATAGAAGTGCTTTTCTTTTATGATAAAATCATTTCTTCAAATGGTAGGATGGTATGATAACCTTTTGATTTAAAATATTCATGCATCCCTTCACGGTAAGTGACCAATACAAAATCACCGCCCCATGCTCCTAAACTTTTAATTACTCCTTGATAATCGGGAAAATAAGTTGCTTTAGGCTGTTCAATTTTCATGAATTCTTCCAAACGATTTTGATATGTGGTCAGAATTGACTCTAACGCTTCTAATGTATTGACTTGACTTGCAGCTAAAACCAAATCTGATAAATCATGAATCATCTCCCAATCTTTGGGTTTATTTTTATAATGATTGCCCACCACTGCTTGTGTATCTTGTTTTTGATTTAAAAACACAAAATATAATTGATCTGTAAAATCCCATTTCAATTCCAATTCTTCAACTTTTATAGTTGGTTGATTCGAAAATAAAATAGGTTTGTCATGATGCGCACATGCAATATCATATCCACTGGTATTAAACGTTAAATGATTTAAAACAAATGGATCGATGCCAACCCATTGACTAATCAAATCAATTAATGTAGAACTACTTCCCAATCCCCATTCTTGTGGATATTCTAATTTTGTTATACATGAATAGCCACGTGATGTTTGGAAAAAGGCAGGATTTAAACTTTTAGCTTGAATCAATATTCTTTGTAGGGATTCACTTAAAGCGTCATTAGAACAAGAAATAATCGCGAGCGTATCCAATGAAAACACAACTTCAAACCATATCGAATCGTCAAATTTTGTAGCTTTCCATTCAATGCAATTTTCTTGCGATGAATTTTCTATAAATAAGCATTGCCCATATTTCGTGGGCAATGCAAATGCTTTGGCTCCATCCATTACAATATATTCCCCAATCAGGAATAATTTACCATTGGAACGGAATTTCTTCATTTTTTTAAATTTGTGTAGCAGATGAAGTCGTTACTTCTCTACTTACTTTTTTCACTAAACCTTGTAAAGTATTACCAGGACCAACTTCTATAAATTCAGTTGCCCCATCAGCGATCATATGTTGTACGGATTGCGTCCATTTTACAGGAGCAGTTAATTGAGCAATTAAATTCTTTTTGATCTCTGAAGGATCAGTAACTGCAGTAGTGGTTACATTTTGATATACTGGACAAATTGGCGTATTAAATGGAGTTTCTTCAATTGCTTTCGCTAATTCCTCTTCAGCAGGTTTCATCAATGGCGAGTGAAAAGCTCCACCCACGGGTAAAACTAAAGCACGTTTAGCTCCCATTTCTTTTAATTTTTCACATGCTGCATTAACTGCTTCAATCTCTCCTGAGATAACCAATTGACCAGGACAATTGTAATTTGCTGCTACAACAATACCTTCAATTTCTTCACAAACTTGTTCTACCACAGCATCTTCTAATCCTAAGATAGCAGCCATTGTAGATGGTTGTGCTTCACAAGCTGCTTGCATAGCAAGTGCACGTTTGTATACTAATTTTAAACCTGACTCAAAATCCAATACGTTTGCAGCAACCAATGCTGAAATCTCACCTAAAGAGTGACCAGCCACCATTTGAGGTTCAAAATTTTCGATGGTTTTAGCTAAAATGACTGAATGTAAAAAAACAGCAGGTTGTGTAACTTTCGTTTGTTTTAAGTCTTCTGCAGTACCTTCAAACATAATTTTAGTGATATCAAATCCTAAAACTTCGTTCGCTTTTTCAAATAATTCTTTTGCTACTACAGAATTGTCATAAAGGTCTTTACCCATTCCTGTGAATTGAGCACCTTGACCTGGAAAAACATAAGCTTTCATTATTGTGATTTATACGTTTTTATTAATAAATTGTGTGTCTTTTGCTTCGTAAATTTCATTTAAGAATACATAACGTTGATATACGGATTCTGCATGTAATTTGGAAACAACAAATCCTTCTCTCCCATCCAAAAATCCTAATCGAATGATATAATGATTAAAAAATCGGTAGGCAGGTTTGATTTTAAAGTGAAAGAAATTAGGTTTCAAATTTCGAAGTTCTAATTCTTTTGCTCTAAGTTTTGAATATGAAGTTAATTTTCGGCGGTATTCATCCGAAGAATTATACGTATAGTGATCTAATTTATTTTTTAATTTCCCCACCGCTCCTTCGCAATGGATTAATTCATGCACTAAACGTCCATTTTTGTAGCGATTTTTCGATTTTTTAAATAAACGAATTGCTTTATCATTTTGCATTCCACTAAAATGAATGACCTTTTGTTTAAAGAAAAATCGTCGGCCCACATAATAAGCATCTAAAGCATTTGCATTTTGAGTTATCGCAATTAATTCTTCTCTTAGTTTTAGAGGAATATGCTCATCGGCATCAAAAAATGTAATCCATTCATATGAAGCTTGTTCAATTGCAAAATTCTTTTGATCCGTAAAATTTTTAAATTCTCTCTGAAAGACTTTAACCTTAGGAAAAGATTGAGCAATTTCAACCGTTTTATCGGTACTATATGAGTCTACTACAATGATCTCATCAGCATAAACTGAATCTTCAAGAAATCGTTTAATATTTCTTTCTTCATTATATGTAATTAGTAGAGCTGATATTTTTTGCATTCGTTTGTTTTTAGGCTAACGTCTATCAAATATAAAATTTAATAAATGATTAACTGTAATTGATAACTTAATTTAAAGGGATTTATTTTACGTGATTTTTCATAAAATCATCAAATTTGGACTTAAATAATTCAAAATCAAATAATGAATAAAAATCATCCACTACTTTTTTAATTTCACGATTATTTAAATTTTTGAATTTTTCTGGGAAATAATCCTTTAAATGTACACTGACATGATTCATCCCATCTTCAAATGTAGCCCAAACTTCCTTGTCAATCCATGGGGAGAAAATAATAAATGATTTTTTTCCTACCGCTTTGGACATGTTTATCGCTCCTCCATCATTTCCTACAATTAGATCACAGGCATTGGCAATGGCAATAAATGAACGTAAATCATCACCTAAAAGTTCAAAATAAACTTTTGATTTGGTAAGATCGGACAACTGATTGTACACATCAAGGGCTTGATTTTTTTGCTTCGGAAAATAATTGAATAAAATATTAACGTTATAATTTTCGCCAATATGATTCACCAATTGGGCCATTTTATTTAAAGGATAAGTCTTTGTTTCATCTGAACCCAATAAACTAATCATTACCGTTTTACGATGCGGATCTACCTGATGCTTTTTAAAAAGCTGCTGTGCTTTCGAAATTTCTTCTTTTGTCAAATACAATTTCGGCTCTGTCGCCATCGGAGTTGAAATTCCCAAAGGTTCCAACAACGATAAACGATGTTCTATAGATAATCCTAAAAAAGATTTTGGAAAATCATGTTTGACCACATTATGTGTATAGATAAATGTACGACCTGATTTTTTGTATGAAATTTTAAGGGGTGCTTTATTCATTAATACATTGACCCAACTTTGTAACTTCGAGTAAGCATCTATGATTATATCATAATTCTTTTCATCAACAGATTTAGAAAATCGGATTAAATTTAGTAATCCCTTATTTTTATTTTCATCAAACACAATAATATGATCAATGAATGGATTGTTTTCTAAAACAGGTAATGTATTTGAATTCACTAGATAGTCGATGGTAGCGTTTGGAAAACTTTTTTTTAAATTTTCACACAACAAAGATGTCACCAAAACATCACCAATCATTTTATGTTGGATAACAAGTATCCTTTTCTTATCCAAATTCGTCATAGTTATCTTCTATAGTGCAGAAGTCATGCAAAAATAAGGCTTTTTAGTGAAAGTCTAAAATTGAATTATCGCGCATAAAAAAAGGAGTTGAAACTCAACTCCTTTTAAAATATATTGTTCAATAAAATGATTACACGGCAACATTATGCTCACGTAATGCATCATTTAATGATGTTTTTAAATCTGTACTTGCTTTACGTTTACCAATAATTAAAGCACATGGCACTTGGTATTCTCCCGCTGGGAATTTCTTAGTATAAGAACCTGGAATCACAACAGAACGTTCTGGAACATATCCTTTAATTTCCACTGGCTCATCCCCTGTCACATCAATAATTTTTGTAGATCCTGTTAAAACAACATTCGCACCTAAAACAGCTTCTTTTCCAACACGTACTCCTTCTACAACGATACAACGAGATCCGATAAATGCATTATCTTCGATAATTACAGGCGCAGCTTGTAAAGGTTCTAAAACGCCACCGATTCCAACTCCACCAGATAAGTGAACATTTTTACCAATTTGTGCACAAGACCCAACTGTAGCCCAAGTATCAACCATCGTACCTTCGTCTACATATGCTCCAATGTTAACATAAGATGGCATCAAAATAACACCTGATGAAATATAAGCACCGTAACGCGCTACAGCATTAGGAACGACACGAATCCCTTTTTCAGCGTAATTTCGTTTTAATTCCATTTTATCGTGGTATTCGAAAATTCCAGCTTCTAATGTTTCCATCTTTTGAATTGGAAAATACATAACAACTGCTTTTTTTACCCACTCATTAACCTGCCATCCATCAGCAACAGGCTCAGCACAACGCAATTGACCATTATCAATTAGCGCAATTACCTCACGAATTGCAGCTTGTGTAGCATCTTCTTGTAATAACTCGCGGTTATCCCAAGCCTTTTCTATAATATTTCTTAAGTTTTCCATTTCGACATTAAATTGATTTACAAATATAGAAATTAATAAAATTTTAATGATTTATCCCAATTAATATTCTTTATAACTTAATAAACATATTTATAGCCAAACGTTTAAAAAAGAAGGATAACATAAAATCATCTTTTTATCGTTAAAGAATTTCAGGAATTGAAAAGATATTAAAAATTTTATTCGGTGAATTTATCTAAATTTGCAAAATGGCAAGAATCGTAGCAATTGATTTTGGAGGGAAAAGAACAGGTGTTGCAGCAACGGATGAACTACAAATTATAGCATCTCCGGTCGACACTGTTGACACCAGTAAATTAATGGATTTTTTCAAAAACTATTTATTTACAGAAAATGTTTCAGACTTAGTCGTAGGGTTACCGCTAAAATTTTCAGGCGAAACAAACGATATCGAAATTGAAATCAAAAAATTTATCGAAAAATTTTCTGCGCAGTATCCCAACATTAAAATCCATCGCGAAAATGAGATGTTCACCTCTAAAATGGCATCACGAGCAATGGTTGAAGGAGGAATGAAAAAGAAAAAAAGACAAGAAAAAGGCATGATTGATAAAGTAAGTGCTGTAATTATTTTACAATCTTTTTTATCGCATAAACTATAACAATTGTATCTTTGCCCATTATTTAATAAAAAATAAAATTAAATGGTATTACCAGTTGTAGCTTACGGAGATCCTGTACTTCGTAAAGTTTCACAAGATATAGATCAGGATTACAAGAACTTAAACGAATTAATCGAAAACATGTTTGAGACGATGTACGACTCAAATGGTGTAGGTATTGCAGCGCCACAGATTGGTCGCGACATTCGTTTATTCGTAGTAGACTGTAGTCCATTTGCTGAAGATGAGGATTACGAAGACGTTAAAGAAGAATTAGAAACTTTCAAAAAAGTTTTTATCAATCCTAAAAAAATCAGTGAATCAGAAGGTGATGAATGGAAGTTTGCAGAAGGATGTTTATCTATCCCTCATGTACACGAGGAAGTTTCTCGTCCCGAATCAATCACTTTAGAATACTACGATGAAAATTGGGTTAAACATACCGAAACTTTTTCAGATATTCGCGCACGTGTGATTCAACACGAATATGATCATTTGGAAGGAAAACTTTTTATTGATTATATTTCGAGCTTCAAAAAGAAGTTAATTAGTAATAAATTAAAAAACATAACAAAAGGGAACGTGAAAACATCTTATAAGATGAAATTCCCTATCTAGTCCCTTAAACATAAAGTAAAATATGGATTTATCAAGAGTTATTGCAATTTCAGGAAAACCAGGTTTATACCGTTTAGTTTCTCAAACAAGAAATGGTTTCATCGTTGAAGATTTAGACAAAGGAAAAAAAGTTTCTATCGCTGCTAACTACAATGTAAGTTTATTAGATAACGTAGCAATCTACGGTGTATCACAAGAATATCCTTTAGCAGAGGTTTTCTTTAGAATTTACAAAAAAGAAAACGGTGGTGAAGCAATCGATCACAAATCTTCTGGTGCTGAATTACGTGCTTACATGGAACAAGTTTTACCAGAATACGACGATTCTAGAGTATATGATTCTGATTTAAAAAAGTTATTCCAATGGTATAACATTTTACAATCTAAAGGATTATTAAATATTGATTTAGCTGCTGTAGAAGCTGCAATGGCTGCTCAACAAGCTGAAATCGAAGCAGCACAAGCTGAAGTTGCTACTGAAGAAGTTGTTGAAGAGAAGCCTAAAAAGAAAGCTGCTCCTAAAAAAGCGAAAGCAAAAGCAGAAGAAGGTGCTGAAGAAAAACCAGCGAAAAAAACTGCTGCAAAGAAAACAACAAAGAAGAAAGACGAAGAAAAATAATCGTTATATCATCTTAAGCCTCTTTTTAAAGAGGCTTTTTTTATCTCTAATTATAACCTTCCCCATATGAACAATCGTAAAGAGCAAATACAAGCATTTGAAAGATTATTAGACATCATGGACGAACTTCGTGAGAAATGCCCATGGGACCGAAAACAAACCATGGAGTCACTTCGTACATTGACCATAGAAGAAGTTTATGAATTATCGGATGCAATTCTTGAAAAAGACTCATTAGAAATTAAAAAAGAATTGGGTGATGTTTTTATGCACCTTGTGTTTTATGCTAAGATTGCAGCTGAAAACAATTCATTTGATGTTGCTGATGTTTTAAATAGCGTGTGCGATAAACTAATTCATCGTCATCCACATATTTACGGAGAAACAACTGTCAATTCAGAAGAAGAAGTTCTTCAAAATTGGGAGCAAATCAAATTAAAGGAAGGCAATACATCCGTTCTATCTGGAGTTCCCTCTTCTCTTCCTGCTATGGTTAAAGCTTATCGTATTCAAGATAAAGTTAAAGGTGTCGGATTTGAATTTGAAAATGCCAATCAGGTTTTTGATAAAATTCAAGAAGAAATTTTAGAGTTCAAAAAAGAAGAAAACCCATCCGATCGTGAAATGGAATTTGGAGATATTTTATTTTCAATGATTAATTACGGACGATTTGTAGGAATTAATTCAGAAGATGCTTTGGAACGTTCCAACAAAAAATTCATTCATCGTTTTCAAAAACTGGAGGAAATAGCAAAAGAAAAAGGATATATTCTAGGAGAAATACCTTTAAACGAATTAGACAATTTATGGAATTTAGCGAAAATTCGCTAGTGTCTATCAAACACCATCATTCACACCACACCAAAAGCACAACCTTTATTTTCAGCACATTACAAACTTTATAAATAGTTTTTATATACACTGATGAAATAAAGTATTGAAATTAATTGCGCTGGCTAAAAAAACAGGCCTATATTTGCAATGGTTATAGCGGGCAATAGCTTGTAATAATGGAAGGAAGTTTGTTTACTAAGTAAACAGTTTTCTCATTTTTTTGTGGTTTTGATGAAAAGGTGACTTATGTCGCCTTTTTATTTTTTTTATCAAATCCATTAGCAAAAATATCACTTCATTTTTAGATTTCCGAATCTTATTTTCAATACAACATTTTAACAAAGCTTTTACGAGACCTAACCGATATCGTATCATCTTGTATTTCTAAATTTTGTAAATTTGTAGTTATGCAATTTCAACTAAATTCAGAATTTGCTCCGACTGGAGATCAACCAAAAGCAATCCGTGAACTTGCTGATGGAATTTTAGATGGAGAAAAATATCAAACGTTACTAGGTGTTACAGGTTCAGGTAAAACTTTTACTATAGCCAATGTAGTACAAGAAGTGCAACGCCCTACGCTGGTTTTAGCACATAACAAAACGTTGGCCGCACAACTTTATATGGAATTTAAAGAATTCTTTCCTCATAATGCGGTAGAATATTTCGTTTCTTATTATGACTACTATCAACCAGAAGCCTATATCCCTTCATCTGGAACATATATCGAGAAAGACTTATCCATTAACGAAGAAATTGAAAAACTTCGTTTAAGCACAACTTCTTCTCTCCTATCAGGAAGACGTGATATTTTAGTGGTTGCTTCTGTTTCCTGTCTTTATGGTATTGGTAATCCTAAAGAGTTTCATAAAAATGTAATACAAATAGAAACGGGTCAAATTATGGCTCGTACCATGTTATTGCAACAATTGGTTCAAGCGCTCTATTCACGTACAGAAGGAATCTTTCAACGCGGTAATTTTAGAATCAAAGGAGATACATTAGATATTTTCCCAGCCTATGCGGACGATGGAATTCGTGTTAGTTTTTTTGGAGATGAGATTGAAGAGATATCTATTTTTAATCCGGAAACTGGTGAAACAACATCTCGCTTAGACAAAATCAACATTTATCCTGCCAATATCTTCGTAACTTCGAAGGAGACATTGAACGGGGCCATTCAAAATATTCAAACCGATTTAGGAAAACAAGAAACCTATTTTCAAGAAATCGGAAAATTCTTAGAAGCGAAACGTTTAAAAGAACGTACTGAATTTGACTTGGAAATGATTAAAGAATTGGGATATTGTTCAGGAATCGAGAATTACTCACGCTATTTGGATGGTCGTGAGCCCGGCACACGTCCTTTCTGTCTTTTGGATTATTTTCCGGATGATTATTTAATGGTTATCGATGAATCCCACGTGACCGTTTCGCAGGTACATGCCATGTATGGTGGTGACCGTTCGCGTAAAGAAAATTTAGTCGAGTATGGTTTTCGATTACCGGCAGCTATGGATAACCGTCCATTAAAATTTGAGGAATTTGAAGCCTTACAAAATCAAGTCATTCACGTTTCTGCAACTCCTGCACAATACGAATTAGAAAAATCAGAAGGAATTGTCGTAGAACAAGTGATTCGCCCTACAGGATTATTGGATCCCATCATCGAAATCCGTCCGACGAAAAACCAAGTGGACGATTTAATGGAAGAAATCAATAAACGCGTCGAGTTAGATGAACGTACTCTGGTAACCACCTTAACGAAACGTATGGCCGAAGAATTAACAAAATATTTAACCAAATATGGGATTCGATGCCGTTATATTCACTCGGATGTGGATACTTTAGAACGTGTACAAATCATGGCTGATTTAAGAACTGGTTTATTTGATGTATTGGTTGGAGTTAACTTACTTCGTGAAGGATTAGATTTACCAGAAGTTTCATTAGTAGCTATTTTAGATGCCGACAAAGAAGGATTTTTAAGAAGTAACCGATCATTAACACAAACGGTTGGTCGTGCTGCCCGTAATGTGAATGGTTTAGCAATTATGTATGCTGATAAAATCACGGACAGTATGCAGCAAACCATCGATGAAACTGAAAGACGTCGTGAAATCCAGATCAAATACAATGAAGAACATGGTAAAGTGCCACAAGCATTAAATAAAAAGATTACAAAATTGAGTTTGGCCGCAGCAGATTTTGAAAACAATCCATATGAACAAAAATCAATTGTTACGATAGCTGCTGAAAAAGGAGAATCCTATTCTGAAGAAGACAAAGAGAAATTAATTGAAAAATTACAAAAGGATATGGAAAATGCTGCTAAAAATCTTGATTTTATAAAAGCTGCTGAAATTCGTGATCAATTAAAGCTTTTAAAAGAAAATTAAAGTAAATTAGAGCCTTTATACAACATATGGCACTAAAATGAGGTATTTATTAATAAAATTAGCATTATTTTTAAGCTTACCCCTATCAATGGGATGCAATGCTTATATTTCAGATAATGAAATTTTAGAAAATAAAAATTTAAATGAAGTAACTTTAACTTCATTGATCAGCGAAAACAAAAAGACGATTTATACGAAATATAAAACTCCAAAGGATTTTATTCGTACCAAACCGTTTAATGAATTTGCATCATTTATCAATCATTTACCTTTAAAAAGTGATAAGTTAAAGGCTCGATTATACGATGGCACTGAAAAATTGAATGAATATGTATATGTTGGCGTTTTAGATTTACCCCAACCCAAAAATAATGTTCAATATAATGGAAATGCCATTCTACGATTAAGAGCTGAATTTCTATATAAAACCAAACAATTCGATAAAATTAATTTTAAAACAAGTTCTCGACAAGAACTAAAATCTTTTCTTGAATTCGCGGGTGATGATCTTTCATCAAAAAAATTTAATGAATATCTTGAATATCTTTTATACAATGTCAATCCGAGTCATTTGCATCATCATTTAATCAGTGTTCCTTTAAAAGAAATGCAAATTGGAGATGTATTGATCCAACGTTCTCAAAGTCGTGGTCATGCCGCAATTGTGATGGATATGGCGTCGGACAATAATGGCAACAAATTATTTCTATTGGCACACGCATTTTATCCCGGCCAAGACATTTACATTGCATCAAATTTAGAGAATGATGTTATTAATCCTTGGTATCCCTTAAAAGACGGTCCCATTGTAACGCCCGAATGGCGGTTTATGCCCAATGATTTGATGCGTTTTAAATAAGTTTTTACTATTGATATTCTTTATTTGAATTAATACATTTGTACAATCAAAATTTACACATAAATATCCCTTTATTGGGTTGGAAAAAATATAATCATGCAAAAAGTATATTTAGATAATGCTGCAACAACAGCGATTCATCCTGCAGTAATTGAAGAAATGGTTACTGTTATGAAAGATTGTTATGGAAACCCTTCTTCTACACATGTTTTTGGTAGAGAAGCCAAGGCGTTATTAGAGCTTTCAAGGAAAAAAATTGCTCAGCATTTAAATGTAACTCCTGCAGAAATCTATTTCACATCTTGCGGAACTGAATCGAATAATACCATTATTAGATCTTGCGTAAACGATTTAGGTGTTACTCGTATCATTACAACTTATTTGGAACACAAATGTGTGATGGAAAGTGTAAATGATTTAGAATCTCGAAATAAAGTAGAAGTTGTTCGTTTAAATATTGCAAAAGATGGAACGATTGATTATAATCAATTTGAAGAATTGATACAAGATCAATCGAAAAAAACTTTAGTTTCTTTAATGCATGCGAACAATGAATTAGGAAATTTATTAGATGTTAAACGCATTTCTGCTTTATGCAAAGAAAACGGAGCGTTATTTCATACGGATACAGTTCAAACTGTTGGACATTATCCAATCGATTGCCAAGACTTAGGAATTGATTTTGCTTCTTGTTCTGCTCACAAAATTCATGGACCAAAAGGGGCTGGATTTTTATACGCACGTAAATCAACTCATATTAAACCCTTAATTGCTGGTGGTGGACAAGAAAGAGGTTTACGTTCAGGGACTGAAAATATCTATGGAATTGTTGGTCTAGCAAAAGCTCTTGATATTTCCTTAGCCGAATTAGATCATCACAAGAAACACATCGAAGAAATTAAAGCTTATGCCATCGAAGAATTAAAAGAAAATATTCCTGGTGTCGGATTTAATGGATTAAGTGCTGATTTTGAAAAAAGTTTATATACAGTATTAAGTATTAAATTACCATTTAATGACCCATTAATTGGATTTGAATTAGAATTATCTGGAATTGCGGTTTCTCAAGGCTCAGCTTGTAGTTCTGGAGCTGCTAAAGTTTCAAAGGTAATGGAAACGTTATATACAGATGAAGAAATTAGCCAAATGACACCTTTACGCGTTTCATTTAGTTATTTAAACACAAAAGAAGACATCGATGCTTTAGTACAGACGTTAGTCAAAATTTCAAAAAAACACGAAGTCGTATCATAATGCACAGCCTCTAGTAATAGAGGCTTTTTTTTATAATCCATATCTTCATAATTTACAATTTATTTAACAAGGAGATTGAATATATTTGCGCTTTAAAATTTAAACTCTTGGAGACAGCGTCAACATTCAATACTTTGGATATTATCATCGCCATAGCTTTAGCATTTGGATTGATCAATGGATTTTTTAAAGGCTTTATTTCACAATTAATCGGTTTATTTGGATTCTTTATCGCCATTTGGATCAGCTTTAAATTTTATCAATTTGTCGAAATATTTATTGGTGCTCAAAATGTTGTTGCGGATGGTTTAGTCTCTATTGTATCCCTTGTATTGACATTTGCCATTGCCTTTTTTGCCATTAAATTTACGTCTTCACTTTCTCAAAAATTGGTTGAAATGATGGGGCTCGGAATCATCAATCGATTAGCTGGCGCTGGATTAGGTTTAGTTATTTTACTCCTGTTGGCATCTTCAGTATTGTTTTACATCGATCCCATTTTAGAAATAGGATTCAAAGAGGTAAAAGACGAAAGTCAATTGTATCCTTATCTTATTGAATCGGCAGATTATATTAAAAATATGCTGTATGAGTCCAAAGATATTTTGCGCGAAAAAGACCAAGGAGTATCGGAAGAAATGATTTAAATTTTCTACTTTTAGAGAAAATTTACACCATGAAGATATTTACTGAAAGCCAAAGAATGTTTGATTCAACATTCAATAAAATCATTATATTATTAGTCGTAGCTTTATTAGGAAAAACACTATATACAGGTTTTACGGATGGTTTTCAAAGCATGTCTTACTTTTCTGTGGTCATCTTGTTTTTATGCATAGCCTTATTTGTATTTTTTCGCGTACATTCAGAAATTACTAGTGAAGCAATAAAAATAAGAATTACACCTTTTAATGTTTTCAACAAAACCATTTATTGGAATGAAGTTCGAAAAGTAGAAGTGGTTCAATATTCTGCCATCAAAGAATATGGTGGATGGGGATATCGTGTAAGAGGAAAAGGGAAAGCCATCAACCCGAGCGGTGATAAAGGATTGAAAATCCATTTAAAATCAGGAAATCACATTCTTCTTGGGACCCGAAAAGCTGATGAATTAGCTGCATTCTTAAAAGAAATTAAACGATAAATATCACTTTTTAGCGACATCTTTTGACGATATATTTCCTTTCTTTGTAGTAAAATTGAACGACTATGACTGGAACTATGTTTATCATTGCTGTTGTAAGCTTTATCATTGGAGCTGTAATTGCCTATTTATTTTCAAAAAGTAAATTAACTTCTGAACAAGTTGCAAACACAGTCCGTTTTCAAGAAATTGAAAAACAAAACATTCAATTAAAACAAGAATTAACGGAAGCACGCGACAATGCAAATGAATTGCAACGGGAATGGTTCAAGGAAAAGGAAAAAAACACAGAACTTTCCACTAAATATACTGAAGCAATCAAAGCTATTGAAGAGCAAAAACAATATTTAAATGCGACGAATGAACAATTAAAAGATCAATTCGAAGCATTATCTTCTAAAGTTTTACAAAACAATAATCAACAATTTTTAGATTTAGCCAAGACAACATTAGAAAAACATTTATCAGACTCCAAAAATGATCTTGATAAACGTCAACAAGCCATCGATTCAATTGTTAAACCTTTAAATGATAGCTTAAATCGTTTTGATGGAAAAATTCAAGAAATTGAAAAAGCACGCGAAGGCGCTTATTCTGAAATAAAAGTTTTTCTAGATGCAATGAAAGGCACTACCGAAAAATTACAAAAAGAAACAAATACCTTAGTCTCTGCTTTAAAAACTTCTCATACTCGTGGTAAATATGGTGAAATAGGTCTAAGACGGGTGGTAGAATTTGCGGGTATGTCTTCCTTTTGCGATTTTGAAGAACAAACTTCAGTCCATGGGGAAAATGGTTTACTTCGTCCCGATTTAATTGTTCGTCTACCGGGTAATCGTAAAGTAATTATTGATTCTAAAGTTCCGTTAAACCAATACATGCAAGCTTTTGAGACGGAAGATGAAGATTTAAGAAAGCAACATTTGATGAATCACACCAAAGCTGTACGCGAACATTTAAAAAACTTGAGTTCGAAAGCTTATTGGAATCAGTATCAAGACGCTCCTGATTATGTCGTGATGTATTTACAAATCGAAAGTTCTTTTGGTTCAGCATTAGAATTGGACCGAACTTTGATAGAAGATGCACTTAACAATCGTATTATTATAGCAACTCCTACTACTTTAATTACAATGCTTCGTACTATTGCTTTCAGTTGGCAACAAATACACGTGGCTGAGAATATATATCAAATGCGAGATGCAGGAATTGAATTGTACAATCGTGTAAATGTCTTAATTAAACATTTTACGACAGTAGGACATAATTTAAATCAAGCAACACAAAGCTATAATAATGCTATTGGTTCATTAGAAAGTCGTTTTATCCCTCAAGTGAAAAAGCTGAAAGAGATTGGAGGAACTTTAATGGAGAAAGAAATCACTGAAACTAAACCTATAGATACAATGATTCGTGCAATTAATCAGCAAGATTATCAATAATCGCCCTATATTTGCGGAATCTTAAATGACGAATGAAGAATTTTTTACTTTTTGCAACCTTATTGATTAGCGCAAGTACCTTTGCCCAAATCGATTACCAAAATAATGCTGTCCAAGTAAAACCTAATTGGGAATTAAATAAAAGCTATCACTACGACTTTACAGACGAAAATTTAACCATTTCTGTAAACGATACCGTAATGAGAGTAAAAAATATTGCCCAAAAAACACTAAATGTATTGGACAAAAATAATTTTGCATATAAGTTAGAATTAATCAATGGTAAAAATAATTCCACGGATCCAGATGAATTTTACCGTGACTTCATCAACCAGTCGGAAGGGATTAAATACCAATTCACAACGAATCTTTCTGGTGAATTTTTAGAATTGTTAAATATCGATCAAATTCGTAAAAGTTTCTTAAATGTAACTGATAAGTTAAGCAAACAAAAACGAAAATCTGATGAATACAAAGCGAATATAGACGAGCTGAAAAATATGATCAATTCAGAAAGCTATATTCCGTACGTATTTGAACAAGAAATACAAGTTTTAAATTTTTTTAATGGTTATTATTTAAAACTTGGGGAAGAATATGTTGGTAAATCTGTACAAGATAACATTTTTGGTTTCCCTATTTCTTCTACAACAACTACTTTTTTAAAAGAAATTGATTCGAAAAATGAAACTTTTACGGTCATTTCAAACCAAAATTTAAGCAAGGATGATTTTGAAAAATTATGGGAAGAAATGGCATATTATATGTTGAATGATAAAAATCTTCAACTTTCTCAAGATCAGATCAAAAAAGAAATCAAAAAATATTCTGAAACTGTAGAACTTCACGTTGATTACGTTTCTAAATATGATAAAAATGCCATCTTACTAGAGTCTGATTACCGATTTGTATTAAATATTGGATCGAAAAAAACCATCAATCATTTGAATATCAAACGTTCAAACTGAACTTTATCAGTGTCTTAATGGTTTATAGATGGGTATTTTAATTATTTCCTTATTTTTGGTTAATGATTAGATATCGATTCATGAAGCATTTATTTACTCTTATACTTTTTACACTCTCTTTCCTAGTAGGATTTGGACAAATCAATGAAAAAGACTCTTTGGTCAATGTCAAAGCTTTTTGGAATGTAGATGATACAAAAGAATATCGAATTACGACCAAAGAAATTCGAAAAACACAAGAATCTACCGCTCAAGAAGAAATTTCTTATCGTGTAAACATTAAAGTGGAAAATATATTTGAAGATGAACGAACAATTTCGTGGTTTTATTCGGATGTAAATTTCAATTCAGATAAATTCGTTAACAATCCTCTATTTTTAGTTCATAATATACCCGTGAAATTTGTGGTGGATGCGGATGGACGCTTTCTGCGTTATGAAGATTTAAACGCGACACTTCAGGCCTTTATTCTTTCTACTGAAAAAATTCAAAATAAATACATCGATGATGAAGAAACGTTTAAACGAATTAGCGATTTAGCGAAACGTTTTGCGAATAAAGAAAACATCATGAAAATATTTGAAAAAGATATTCGACAATTTCATTTGTTTTTTGGTACCGGAGAATTTATTCCAAAAATGAATGCCTTAGAATTCAACTCGTATATGGACAATCTTTTTACGAATGCCCCTACTCCAGCAAAAACAACCATTAAATTGAATGAAATTGCATTTACAGGAACCAACTATATCATGCAAAGTTATCAAGAAGCAGATAAAGAATGGTTAGCCAATTCATGGTATAATTATTTAAAAGAATTAGCCGAAAAATTAGGCTCTGAAGCCCCTGATGAATCACATTTAAATGATGAAATCATCTACCATGTAACAACAAACTCGAGAATCAAAGACAACGGCTGGATCTCTTACAGTATTGAAACGAAGAAAGTTAATTTCCAAGATACCGATTATACATTAGAACGTCGTATCGAGTTAGATTAAAATCACCTCACATAAAACCCTTATTTTATCATATATTTTAGCAATAATTTACTTCGGAAATCCGAATTAAATTTCATAATTTTACAGTCTATTTTAAAAAAATCATAACAATCATGCAATTGTCTGAACAAGAAATTATTCGTAGAGAAAAATTACAGCAATTAAGAGATTTAGGTATCGAGCCTTATCCAGCTGAAGAATTTGTAGTCACTTCTAATTCGAAAGAAATCAAGGAAAAGTACGAAGAAGGTAAGATTGTGAAGCTTGCAGGTCGTATGATGAGTGTACGTGTTATGGGTAAAGCATCTTTTGCTGAATTACAAGACACGGAAGGAAGAATCCAAATCTACGTGGCTCGTGAAGATATTTCATCTTCAGAAGAAGCAGTAGAATACAACACCGTTTTCAAAAAATTATTAGATATTGGAGATTTCATTGGGATTGAAGGTTATTTATTCAAAACGAAAGTGGGTGAAATTTCTGTACACGTGACGAAATTAACATTGTTATCAAAAACTTTACGCCCTTTACCAATCGTTAAAACTGACGATGAAGGTCACATTTTTGATGCTTTTACAGATCCAGAATTACGTTACCGTCAGCGTTATGTTGATTTAGTTGTTAATCCTCAAGTGAAAGAAATTTTCATTAAGAGAACTAAATTATTCAACGCTATGCGTAATTTCTTCAACGAACGTGGATACATGGAAGTAGAAACACCTATTTTACAATCAATTCCAGGAGGTGCTGCTGCTCGTCCATTTATTACGCATCACAATGCTTTGGACATTCCATTATATTTAAGAATCGCAAACGAACTATACTTAAAACGATTAATCGTTGGTGGTTTTGATGGTGTTTACGAATTTTCTAAAAACTTCCGTAACGAAGGTATGGACCGTACGCACAATCCTGAGTTCACATGTATGGAAATCTATGTAGCGTATAAGGATTACAATTGGATGATGGATTTCACAGAGCAATTATTAGAGCACTGTGCAATTGCAGTAAACGGAACTTCTAATGCAACATTTGGTGAACACGAAATTGACTTTAAAGCGCCATATAAACGTGTAACGATGCGTCAATCAATTATCGATTTTACAGGATTTGATATTGAAGGTAAATCGGAAGACGAATTACGCGAGGCTGCAAAAGGAATGGGCATCGAGGTTGATGAGACAATGGGTAAAGGAAAACTTATTGACGAAATCTTTGGTGAAAAATGTGAAGGAAATTACATCCAACCTACTTTCATTACAGATTATCCAAAAGAGATGTCTCCTTTAACTAAACAACACCGTGATAATCCAAACTTAACGGAGCGTTTTGAATTAATGGTTTGTGGGAAAGAAATTGCTAATTCTTATTCAGAGTTAAATGATCCTATCGATCAACGTGAACGTTTTGAAGAGCAATTAAAATTATCGGAAAAAGGTGATGATGAAGCCATGTTTATCGATCAAGATTTCTTACGTGCTTTAGAGTACGGTATGCCTCCAACGGGTGGTTTAGGAATCGGAATGGACCGTTTAATCATGTATTTAACAAATAATCCTTCGATTCAAGAAGTTTTATTCTTCCCTCAAATGCGTCCAGAGAAAGCTGCTCCGGCATATGAATTAACGGATGAAGAAAATGCAATCATTGCGTTATTAAAAGCCAATAATAATATGGAATTAGCTGAGCTAAAAACGCAATCGGATTTAAGCGGAAAAAAATGGGACAAATCCATGAAAAACTTAGCCAAATACAATTTAACGAAAGTAAATGTAAACGGTGATTCAAAAACTGTTGAATACTTAGGAGAATAAAATAATAGAAAACCCTTTCATCTATTTATATAAAAAGCTACTTTCAGCCTTGTGCTGAAGTAGCTTTTTTGCTTTCATTATTTTTAAGAATTATTCGAATTCAGTACGAGTTACATCGACTGAATTTCGATTCAAACTATCTTCAGAAGGTTGTAAAACGTTTTTATCTATGGCAATTGTATCCTCTTCTATAATCGTATACGTTGCTTTATTTTCTTTGTATTTACAGCTAATGAATGATAAGAATAGTCCTGCGAGTAAGATCTTTTTCATTCTTTTTAATATTTTTATTCAAAAACACAAAGAACGTACCATTATACACGGGGATTCAAATCTTTTTTGTTAAAAGAATAAATGAGATAGAATAAAAATGGTAAAATAAATACACTTCCTAAAAGTAATGCCCACCCTAACAATGCAATGGTTTTTTCAGAATGTTGAATATCCATGACTGATAAGTACGTTCCATCTTTAAACAAAACTAAATTTGGAAAATGTGAATAGGATACAGCAAACAAAATCATCAATACAATAAAACTCGCTAAAATTCGAATGGTAATATCATATCGTTTTTCAATAGCATAGTATAATGCGATAAAACTTAATGTCGCAAGACCAACCGCTACATAACCATACCATTCACTAAATATCCAACGCAATAAAGGTACATCTTTCCAAATCGAAACAGCAAATACAATTCCACCCGTGATAAAAATGGCAACTGAAAATTTCTTTGCTAATCCTCTCAAATGAACGGTATCTTCTTCATTTTCGACTGAATAAATCGAATAAACTGCTGCTAACATTCCACAAATCGCAACTGTAAAAATACCTACTGAAACATTAAACCAGCTTAACCATGAAAAGATATAAGCTGATAAAAAATCTGTTGCATTCGAATCGATTGTACCAGATACAGTGGCAGCCGCAATTATACCTAAAAAGAAAGGCGTAACCATACTCGAAAAGGTAAAAATATGGGCATACAGATTATGCCATTTATCTTTAATAACATCATAATTACGAAACGTAAACGATGTTCCTCGAGCAATAATTCCCAATAGCATAATGGTTAGAGGAATATGAAGGTAATTGGATAAATCAGCATAAATTTTAGGAAATCCAACAAATAAGATGACAATCGCAATGATTAACCACATATGGTTCGCTTCCCAAATTGGTCCAATCGAATTATACATAATACGTTGCGTCTTTTCCTTAAAATCGCGTGAAGAGAAAAATTCAACAATACCTGCTCCAAAATCTGCACCTCCAAAAATCACATACATTCCTAGAGCAGTCCATAAAAATGCAATTACTACAAAAATCATAATTAGTGTTTTTCAGGGTTATAATTAGGATCGTTGGGATCATATAATTGAGCGACCATCTGAATTTGTCGATTCATTAAGAAAACCAAAACAATGGATAATGATACAAATACCAAGGTAAATATATAAAATGAGTATTGGATTCCTGGCATTGGAGTAATCGCATCTACAGTACGCATAATTCCGTATATTATCCACGGTTGACGTCCAACTTCTGTAACCGTCCATCCAGCTTCTAAAGCGATATATCCAAATGGTGTTGCAATCATAAACAATTGATACATCCATCTTTTATTCAGCCATTCTTTTTTAAAGAATCGAGCAAATAAATATACAACTGCTATTCCCATCATCAGCATTCCAAAAGTAATCATGATTTGAAAAGCATAGTGAACAATAGGTACAGGTGGCCATTCGTCTTTAGGAAATTCATTCAATCCAAGCACTTCTTGATTAAAATCAGAATGAACCAAGAAACTCAATACTCCAGGAATTTTTATGGCATACTTTACGGTTTCATTCGCTTGATCAACAATTCCACCCAATACAAAAGGAGCACTTTTTTCTGTTTCAAAATGCGCTTCCATAGCAGCCAATTTAATAGGCTGACGTTGAGCAACATCTTTTGCAGAAATATCTCCACTTAGTGGAGCAAGCAAAGCAGCAATAACTGCCATCGACGCACTAATCTTAAAAGCTTTTTTATGAAAGGCTATATTTTTTCCTTTTAAAATCAAATAAGCATGCAATCCCGCAACAGCAAAACCCGTTGCACAAAATGCAGCGATGGTCATATGTAAAGCTTGGGAAAACCATGCTTCATTAAACATAGCTTTTATAGGGTCAATATTCAGATATTCTCCATTAATATAATCAAATCCTGCAGGCGAATTCATCCATGCATTAGCAGCAACAACTAAAATTCCAGAGGATAATCCTGAGATTCCTACAATTACACCACAAATCCAGTGAAACCATTTATTGAATCGATCCCAGCCGTAAAGAAAAAACCCCAAAGCAATAGCTTCGATAAAAAAAGCTGTTCCTTCCAAAGAAAAAGGCATTCCGAAAATTGGCCCAGCATGTTCCATGAATTTTGGGAACAATAGCCCTAGCTCAAATGAAAGCATTGTTCCTGATACAGCTCCTGTCGCAAATAGAATTGCAACACCTTTACTCCATGCTTTAGTGAGTCCTTTATACAAGGCATCATTTGTTTTTAAATACTTATAATGGGCAATAGCCATCATAAAAGGCATAACCATTCCAACGCATGAAAATACAATGTGAAAGGCGAGCGAAAGTGCCATCTGACTTCGCGCCGCTATAAAATCGTCCATAGTTTAAAACGTTTTTTGTTGTTATTTGTGTTGCTTAAAGTTAGAAATAAAAAAGGCATCTCGTTTCCGAAATGCCTTTTAAAAAATATGATTTTAATTATTTTTTTCCTGTCGCTGGGATTAACCATTTGAAATCATAGCTTTCTTCTGGAATAACAATTCGAGAAGAAATACGTTCCATTCGTGCTGGGAACTTTAAAATATAATCTCTTGCTTTTTCTGCTTCATCATTTAAACCAGTGATATTTTCAATATCCCAAATTTCAATTAATTTTTTCATGATGTCCACATAATCCTGAGCGGTATATACTCCAATTCGTTGTGCAGCATCCGAATAAGGTTCAAATAAATTTCCTTTGGTTTGTCCTGCTTCTCTTAAGAAGTGTGCAGGCATCACAATTTTTAATTTGAACATATATTGCACCGCTAACATCATTTCTGATGGATCCACTTCAAAAATACGTCGTACAAACTCAGAATAAGCTAAGTGGTGACGCATTTCATCACCAGCGATAATTTTACACATACGTGCTAATTTTTTCGCACCATAGTCTTTTGCAATTTTTGACACATTATTATGTGAAATATAGGTCGCTAATTCTTGAAAACTTGTATATACAAAGTTACGGTAAGGATCATGAGATGTCCCAATATCAAACCCATCATTGATTAAATGCTGTGTTGAAATTTCAACTTCACGCATATTTACTCGCCCTGATAAGTAAAGGAATTTATTTAATACATCTCCGTGGCGATTTTCCTCACCCGTCCAATGTCTAATCCATTTTGCCCAACCATTTTCTAAATACTTCCCCTCTTCGTCAACAACACCTTGCATATTTAATAACCAAGATTCATAAGTTGGTAATGCTTCTTCTGTAACAGCATCTCCGATTAAGGTAACCCAAAAATCGTTTGGTAAGTCTTTAGAAACCTCTTGTAATTCTTTGATCTCATCAAAAAATGAATCAGTCTGAGAATTAGGTAAGAAATCCGTTGGCTGCCAAATTTTTTCAACTGGAACCAAGAATTTATCCATGAAAGAATCAACATCTTTTTCAAGAAGTTGCATTACTTCTAAACGGATATTTTGTATTGACATAATTTATTATTAATAGATTATTTTAGATTTTACTGCACGCTCTGTCAATTCAAACAGCTCGTCAAATTTATAATCACTTACCTTTAATGGTTGGTGATACTCTATGGTAACATTTGTTCCAATATGCAATGGAAAAACACCCCATTTGGTAATTTCCCATGTATTATTTAACGTTACTGGAACAACATAAGCTCCTTTAGCATATTTTGCTAATACTTTTAACCCACTTTCTTTAAATGGAATTGGGGTTCCATCTTTACTTCGCGTTCCTTCAGGAAATATAATTGCAGAGTAATTATTTTCTTGAATATATAACGCTAATTTTTTAATGGCATCTATTGATTGTTTACCATTACTACGGTCAATCAAAGCAGACCCTCCTTTTTGTAAATTATACGAAATACTTGGTAAACCTTTACCTAGTTCGATTTTAGAAATAAATTTTGGGTGTAAATCAGCTAAATCATATTCCAATGGCGAAATATCATACATACTTTGATGATTCACCACAAAAATGATCGGAACACCCTTAGGTAAATTTTCTCTTCCCGTGTATTTATAGGTTGTAAATAACACTTTGGTACAAGCTACTAATAGACCATTCATCACTTTTACGGATTGATGATGAGCACTGTAGCCTCCTAAATTATACGCTAACCATTGCACTACGTGCATGATTAATAACGTTAAACCATATAAAACATAAAAAATGATCGTGAATGGTATTGCAATTATCTTTTTCAATGTTAATTTTTCCTCAAAGTTAAGTAAAATATAATCTTTTCAAATGATGAATTTCAGAAGGTTTTCCTAATTTTTATCCAAAATTAATAAGCTCTGATTTTCGGCATTATAAAAGGCAATTTGATTTTTTGTAACCTGCTTAATAATAATTGTTTGCTTTAGCAAATCCTCTAACGATAGCGTTACCCCTTCACATGATTGATGTGTTGCTATAATGTTAAAAAAGTGAATCGCAGGATCAATTCGTTTATAATTTGCAGAAACCACTTGACAACCATCGGTAAGAACAACTTTTTCAAGCGCTTCTTCAAAATAAATTTTTGTCGCATTTTTTGGATGACTCCATTTCCCATCCAAAACATCTACTCGTGTGGATACAGCCGGAGAAGTTGGAATTGTAACTGATGAAGTACAAGCTGCAAATGCAAACAAAAGTGCTAAAACAAAAAATTTCATGGAATTAATGTATTCTGAAACGAAAATATAAAAATTTGATATTAAACCCTAATATCCACGATCAATTATCCACCGATTCTTTATTTTTGCACACAAAGCAAAGAAAATGGCAAATACTAGAAAAGCTGAAGTATACACGGATATGAATGGAAATCGAAAGGTAAAAATTGAGCGCAAACCCACCTTTTATAAAATTTATGATTTAATAGAAACGGACTGGGACATTCAAGATGGCTTATATGAATTAGACTTTTTCGAAACTCCAAGTGTTGAAATTCAATTAGAAAAACCTGTCATCAACTATAAGCAATTAAGCGAGAAAGGGCGCAAAGCATTACAATAAAAAACACCTGTTAATGGTGTTTTTTTTATCAATACAATATAAAACAAAAAACCCACACTTAAAAAGTATGGGTTTTAATTTTGATCAGTGATCCAGTCAGGATTCGAACCTGAGACCTACTGCTTAGAAGGCAGTTGCTCTATCCAGCTGAGCTACTGGACCAATCCAAAATTCTATTACTAAAATTCGTCGGGGTGGCAGGATTCGAACCTGCGACCTCCTGCTCCCAAAGCAGGCGCGATGACCGGGCTACGCTACACCCCGAGGTGTAAAAAATTCAAAAAAAGCGGAGAGACAGGGACTCGAACCCTGGCATCGGTTTCCCGATGACAGATTAGCAATCTGCTCCATTACCGCTCTGGCACCTCTCCTAACTCTTTCGAATTATATGTTTATCTACGTTAGATTGTGATCCAGTCAGGATTCGAACCTGAGACCTACTGCTTAGAAGGCAGTTGCTCTATCCAGCTGAGCTACTGGACCAATCCAAAATTCTATTACTAAAATTCGTCGGGGTGGCAGGATTCGAACCTGCGACCTCCTGCTCCCAAAGCAGGCGCGATGACCGGGCTACGCTACACCCCGAATTCTCGTAGATAAATAAACTTATTTTTTAATGAACTACTGCGGAGAGACAGGGACTCGAACCCTGGCATCGGTTTCCCGATGACAGATTAGCAATCTGCTCCATTACCGCTCTGGCACCTCTCCTAACTTAGCTTCAAATAACAAGCGTTACTTGTTGTAAGCGGTTGCAAATATAGAACGGCTTTTCAGTTTACGCAAGTCTTTTTGAAAAAAAATTTAAAAATTTTGGCGTAATTTTGGCCCTACATTAGCTAAATTACAAGTAAAGAAATGAATGTTAAAGGATTAGTGTTTTTAGGAATTTTATCAATTTTTTCACTTTCCAGCTGCGGAAGTTCGAAAAACATTCCTCAAAAAGTCATTACGAAGATAATTCGTGATACAGTTATCGTAAATTCTAAAACTGACCAGTACGAAATGACTCGTGCGGCAAAACTAGAAAATTACAAAATCAATAGTGATAATTATCCTGCTGTGGGGCAAGACGAGCGTACAAGATTCCTTGTGTTGCATTATACAGCCTTAGATAACGAAACATCGATGCGCGTTTTAACGCAACAAGAAGTCAGTGCTCATTACCTAATCAATGACATCGACGATGATCAAATCCATTTATTAGTGGATGAAACAAAAAGAGCTTGGCATGCTGGAGTAAGCAAATGGAAAAATTTAGACAATTTAAATTTCACTTCTATTGGTATTGAAATAGTCAATCAAGGTTATACTACAAATGCTGGAGTAAAAACACACTATCCTTACCCTGAACATCAGTTTAAAAAAGTGGGTGCATTAACGCAAAACATTGTTAAACGCTACAATATCTTACCAATCAATGTGGTTGGACATTCTGATATTGCGCCTGGTCGTAAACACGATCCAGGTCCACTTTTCCCTTGGAAACGCTTATATGATGAATATGGCGTAGGTGCTTGGTACGAAGAAGCCGATAAACAAAACTTTATCACAACTGCTCCCTTTATTTTTGATGGCGAAATTATAATTAAAGAATTTCAGACAGAATTAAAAAAGTATGGATATGATGTACAACCAACCGGAATTTGGGATGAGCAAACTAAAAAAGTGACACAAGCTTTTCAATATCACTTTAATCCGATCAAATATGATGGAATGTTGGATGTTGAAACATGGGCTATAATTAAAGCTTTAAACAAAAAATATAATCCGTAAATTTGAGGCTCCTATTCTTAGGAGCTTTTTTTATACAAACAACACAACAACAAAAAATGTCAAGTTACATTTACATCAAAAATTTTTATCTTGAAGAGATCCAAACAATCGCTCAAGAATATTTTAACGCCAATTACAACGAAGATTCTCAACTGACAGCTGAGATTTTAATGAAAAATTCAAGAACGCACTTTATTCAATTCAATGAAGACTTAGCCATTGAAGAATTGCTCGATTGGATCAATACTTTTCATTTAAACACTCCAACCAATGAACGTACTACCATCATAGAAGGTTACCTTACCATGCCTTCTGTCGAATATAAGTTTTATTATATCGAAAATGATCTATACGCCATCACATCGAACAAACAAACGTATAAAATTGAAGAGTTGGAAGAATTAATACCTGTTGAACCACATGGTATAGCCTTCGCAAAGACCAATATTCCCGCTAAGAATATGCATTCTATGGGAAAAGTACAGTTTTGCGTACCAAAAAAGAAATGGTGGAAATTATGGTAAAGCAAATGAATTAACACAGGATATATATGAAAAATGCGTTGACTTTAATGTTGCTCCTTTGCATGATTTCATTCACACGAGCACAATTAAGCCACACAACTTATGAAAATAATGCAACTGGATCGAAATTGATTTTATCTGCTAACGGCTATTTCCAATACAAAACTTTTGATGGTATGTTCTATCAATATTTAAGAGGAAAATGGTCAATGGAAAACCAAAACTTAATTCTTTCCGAATCCTATTTTGGTGAACAATCTGAAAATAAGCATTTTATTTACAAAGCACCAAAATTTGAATATACCATTGGAAAAAGAAGAACAACTTTAAAAATCAATGAAAATCAATTAATTTTAACCCATCAAGAAATAATGCCTCCAAATGCTGGCTTTCAAGCCAATTTGGATGAACAATTTCTTTTGATTAAAGAATAATTTAAGATGAAAATAAACCAATTAGTACCAATTATTTGGACAAAAGATATTCACGCGACAACGACTTTCTACAAAAAGTTAGGATTCAAAATCAATGATGAAAACGATGAATTAGTGTGGACAAACATGACAAATGGGGATATCGAAATCAATATCGCTAATCCAGAAGCGGCGGCTGATTTCAAAAAACCTCAATTTACAGGAACATTATATTTTAATGTTGAAAATGCGGATGAAGCGTGGGAAGAATTAAAACACAACAAAGTCGTTTACGAAATCGAAACGTTTGATTGGGGAATGCGCGAATTTGCCATCGAAGACAATAATGGTTACATCTTACAATTCGGGGAAGCCATCGAATTTGACTACGGAGACGAAGATTAATTCAAGATAAAAAATTAAATTCATCGTATTCTTTCCTACATTTGGAGAGAATACGATTTTTTTATGCAGAAGAATTACACTGCCGACCAACGATTTGATAAAATAGATTTTACAACTTCTCCTCTATCTTTCGGTGATTTTGAGCAATGCCACTTTATACAATGTAATTTCAACGGAGTTGATTTAAATGATTTTAATTTCATTAATTGTGAATTTGTTGAATGTAATTTGAGTTTAGCTCAAATCAATGGGACTACCTTTCAAGAGGTGAATTTTACCAATTGTAAAATGATGGGTTTCAATCTGGAAACGAGTAATAAATTTGGTTTAAAAGTCAAGTTCAATCAGTGTATACTAAATGATTCTTCCTTTTACGAAGTTCAACTTCCTAAAACTCATTTTAAAGATTGTGCGTTAGAACATGTCGATTTCGCTTACGCTGATTTTTCACAAACCTTCTTTGAAAATTGCAACTTGAAGAATGCGATTTTTGAGCAAACCAATTTAGAAAAAGCGAATCTAATCTCGTCTTTCAACTTTTCTATCAATCCAACGCAAAACAAAATCAAAAATGCTAAATTTTCTAAAGAAAATTGTTTGGGTCTATTGGATATTTTTAACGTAAAAATCGAATAATATTCTTGTTTATAAGTCTTTTTATTTTAACGGTTTCTAGGTTTTAAAAAACGATTATAAAAACTTAAATTGCCCGTCTATCCTCTATTTTAGCATGTATACGCTAAGATTTTAATTATTAATCATTTATATGTTAGACGGTTCAAAAATTTCATCCATTTTACAACGTTCACCAAGTGTGGATTTGCTAAAAATGCGAAATAGAGAATTGATTTTAGTCTTTTTGGCGGATCAATTCGCAGAGAAACATCGCATTTTATCTTCAGAGATTATACATTCTCGTTTAACGGATTATTTGGAATATCGTCAAGTTGAAAATGACGAAGAAACAGACATTCAGGTTTTTGATTCATACGAATTAAAGGCTAAAAAATACATTACCGATTGGACCAATCGTGGCTTTTTATCCAACTTTCAAACCGAAAATGGAGAAGTTTTTTACGAACTTTCTTCCCATACAAGTAAAACGTTGGATTGGATCAACAGTTTAGATAAAGACGAATATGTCGGAACGGAATCGAAATTCAAAACCATAGTAACCCAACTGAAGGAATTGGTCGAATTATCAAACGATAACAAAGAACAACGTTTAGAAATTCTTGAAAATCGTAAGAAAGAAATCGAACAAGAAATGATGCATTTACGTTTGGGTGAATCGTTAAAAGTATACGAAGATTTCGAGATAATTCCACGTGTTAATCAAATTACACAAGCAGCAAAGGAATTACTTTCTGACTTTAAAGAAGTGGAAGATAATTTTAAAACCATTACAAAAGAAATTTACCAACGTCATAATGAAGGAACGTTATCAAAATCTGAAATTTTAGATTTTACGTTTAACGCTTTGGATAGTTTAAAAGAAAGTCCACAAGGAAAAAGTTTTTATGCCTTTTGGAATTTCTTATTGAATCCTTCGCTTCAAACCGAATGGGATAAATTAACGCAAGAGTTGTACGCTACCCTATCGCAAAAAGAAATTGAAATTCAGGATGCTTATCTAAAAAATATGAAAAAGCATCTGCACGCGGCTGGACAAAAAGTGTACAAAGCCAACGATAAAATGGCGGATAAACTGAGTAAAGTAATTCGAGAAACGCAAGTTTCCAATGCAAAAGCCACGAAGAAAACGATTCAGGACATCAAAAAATCATTGATTAAAATTAGTCAACATAAAGAATCGCCAGATATTTCGTTAATCGTGGACGATGGCATTAATATCCATTTGCCTTTTGACCGTAAGTTAACGATGGAACAAACCCAAGAAGTAATTTATGATGCGCGTCCAAAAGTTGCTGAATCAGATATTTCAAAATCAGAACATTTAGAAAAGATTTTCAATAAATACGCAATTGATAAACAAGTGATTCGTGAACGTATTAACGAACAATTAGCGACGTATTCTGAATTAGATTTAAATCAAATCATTGAAAATTCAGGTGGTTTACAAAAAGGTTTACCCGAACTTTTTGCTTTTATCGCATTAAGTAACGAGTACAATCACGACAAAAACGATGCAGAATTACAAGAAATTGTATTCAACAAAACAGAACAAAAATCAATACAAATTCCTACAATTACCTTAAAGCATGAGTAATTTAGAACAACATATCAAACCCTATTCTAAAGCGATTGTAAAGCTTTTAAAACAGCCGATAGAGAATCATCAATCCCTTTGGCAAGATGTTTTAAACTACCAAGTGGAGATTCAAAATTACTTGAATTTAATTGGATTAGAATTGGTGGTAAAAAAAGACGAAGGATTTGCTTATTTACGCGAATTAGAAGACCGTGAAGGCAATACTTTAGGTCTGGTTTCGAAACGTAAAATTGGATTCGAAGCTTCGATTATCTTAGTGGTTTTACGCCAAAGTTTAGAAGAGTTCGATCAAAATCCTACGCAATTTGATGTAAGTGAGAAATTCATTACGCATCAAGAAATCAAAGAAGAAGTCGAATTATTCTTACCCGAAACATACAACAAAGTCAAACTTTTAAAAGATTTAGATCTTAACATTCGTCGAATTGTGGATTTAGGTTATTTAAAAGAAATTGATAAAAACGAATTTGAAACTAAATACCAAATTCATCGTATCATCAAAGAAAAAGTGTCTCTGGACCAATTACAAGAATTTAAAAACAAATTAGAGGAATATGTTGAATCTATTTAGTACAACTTCCGAAGAATCGGGATACAGACTGCAATATATGGAAGTTTTCAACTGGGGAACTTTCACCGATCGCATATTCCGAATTCAGCCCGAAGGGAATAATTCGTTGTTAACGGGAGCCAATGCTTCTGGAAAAAGTACGTTTATCGATGCACTTTTAACCTTGTTGGTTCCGGCAAAAAAAGACCGTTTTTATAACCAATCTTCTGGTGTCGATAAAAAAGGTGACCGTACGGAAGAGACCTATGTGTTAGGGAATTATGCCCACATTCAGCGTGAAGGTGATTTGGGTACGATGACGAAATCGTTGCGTGATAAAAATACGTACTCGATCATTTTAGCACATTTTGATAACAAAGACGGAAAGAAAATTACGATTTTCCAAGTGCGTTGGTTTTCAGGTGATGAGTTAAAACGTACGTTTGGAATTGCGCACGTTCCTTTATTAATCGAAAACGACTTTTCTCATTTCGATCAAAAAGGAAACTGGAAAAAGACACTAGATAAAAAATACAATTCAAATTCGACAAAGAAAAAAATCGAATTGATGGACGGTCCGATTGCCTATGGTGATCGAATCTCCGATTTATTTGGAATGAAATCTTCCAAATCATTAACGCTTTTCAATCAAGTGGTTGGTGTAAAGGTTTTGGAAGATTTAGACGAATTTATTCGTACCAATATGTTGGAAGAATGGAACGCTGAAGCTGAATTTTTACAGCTGAAAGAAAGTTTCAATACGTTGATGGAAGCCAAAATTAATATTGAAAAGGTCAAGGACCAAATCAAATATTTAGAGCCGATTAACGAACACGCCAACAAAATCATTGAATTAAACGGAAAGCTGGAAACCTTAAATCATTCCAAAGAAACTGCCGTTTATTGGTTTGCACAAAAAGGGTTACACTTAGCACAAGAAGAATTAACAAAAGCCAATACTTCTTTCCAAGGATTTCAGCAAGAGTTGGATAAATTAAAAGAAAAAGAAACATCGTTAAAAAATCAAGAAACGAATTTAACCGTTCAGATTAAATCAGATGATATTGGGAAACAATTGGAACAAATCAAAATTGATTTGGCTCAATTGGAAAAATCAAAAGCTGTGATTGAAGAAAAACGTCAATCATATAATACTTTGATTCAGATTTTAGGTTTAATTGAGAATCCAACTGCGGAAGAATTTAATCAAAACATCTCGCGAATTGCAGAAATCAAAAATGAAAGCAATACAAATGTTGAAGTTTTACACGAAGAAATTCGTCAATTAAAGAATCAGGCGGATCAAATCAAAGCGGAAGTTACGCAAGCTCAAGAAACCATTGATTTTTTAACGAAACATCAAAATAATATTACTGGAACAATTGCGACGGTTCGTGATGAAATTGTACAACTTACCAATGCGACACAAGCTGAAATTCCTTTTGTTGCTGAATTAATTAAAGTTAAAAATCCAAGTTGGGAAACAGCAATTGAACAAATATTAAATCAATTTGCACATCAAATTGTAGTTCCTGAAAAATATTTGACAGAGGTCGAAAAATACATTCAATCCAATCAATTAGAAGCATTTGTTCAGATTTTAGCGTACAAAGGATTTACCTCGATGGAAGGTTTGAAACCTGCTGTTGCAGATAATCATTTGGTGAATCAGTTAGAGTTTAAAACGGAAAGTATTTACGCCAAATGGATCAAAGAAACGATCGAAGAACAATTTGATTTTGTTTGTTCTGATGAAATCATTTCCAATGTAAATACCGTTTTAAAAGAGGGAACGATCGTTTTTGCGAATGGAAATATCCAAAAAGATGGACGAACTGAAACCAAGCGTAAGGAAAACTTTGTTTTAGGTTGGGAAAATACCTCTAAAATTCAAGCGATTTATCAAGAATTAAAAGAGTTTGAAGCAGAATTTGAAGCGAATGAATTGTTGATCCATGAAACGCAAAAGAAGATTCAATTCATTGAGAAGATCAAAGAAACGATTTCGAAAGTAGAAAATACTTTCACTTCTTACGCGATTATCGAAACCAAAGAAATCGAGGAAGAAATTGCTCAAAAACAACATTTAATTGATGTTTTAAATTCAGGTTCCAATCGTACGGAAGGTTTACAAAACGAATTAGAGAAAGTTCAAGCAACGTTGAAATTATTGTCTGAAAAGGAAATTCATAATCTAAACCGTGAAACCTTTAAAGTGGAGACTCAAATTCAGCAGATCCAAAAAGAAATCAAACGTAACGAAGAGATCTTAAAAGCGTTGGATGTAGTTTCAATTGATGAATTCGAAGAAAAACATCAGGATTTACTAGCGATTGATTATTTCTCGATTAAGCTGAAACAAACGGAATTCCAGAAAGAATTAGAAACGCAAATCAAAAGTTTTGAGTATTCGAAACGATTAGCGGAAGATAAAATCAAACAGAAAATCAACGAATTCAAAAATCCAAAAGAAGATATCATCTTAAAATACAAGGATTGGCGTTCGGACGCTTCTGCTCTACCCGATTCGACGCATTTGGAATTGGTTTCGGAATACCAAGAATTCTATCAGCGATTAAGCGAAGATAATTTACCACGTTTCGAAACGAAATTTGAATCGTATTTACAAGAAACGATCATCAATAAAATTGGAGATTTCCGAATGTTCTTTGAGAATTGGGCTGAAAATATACAGGAAAACATTGGTTTATTAAACGAATCACTTGCTGAAATTGATTACAACACAAAAGAATATACAACCTATATTCAATTGGTTGCGAATCCACATTATGTAGCCGAAATTCAAGATTTCAAAGCATTATTGAATCGTGCGATTGCCAATGGAAATGATGCGTTGATGTTATTTGAAGAAAAACGTGACCATTTTAACGATCATATCGCGCCTTTAATCAAGAAATTAAATAAAGAAGAATGGCGTTCGAAAGTGATGGATGTACGTTATTGGTTTAATTACAAAGCCGAAGAATTCCGTCGTGATACGAACGAAAAAGTAAAAACCCACGAACATATGGGAGCGCTTTCTGGTGGAGAAAAAGCCCAATTAACATATACGATTTTAGGTTCGGCAATAGCCTATCAATTTGGATTAATGCGAAAAGACAAAGCAAATACGTTCCGTTTTATTGCGATTGATGAAGCATTTAAAGCTCAAGATGAAGATAAAGCGAAGTATCTATTGCGTCTATGTGAGCAATTGAACTTACAATTATTGGTGGTTACGCCTGCAGATAACATCCATATTGTAGAAGATCATATTTCGTTTGTGCATTATGTGGAAAGAAAAGAAGAAAAATATTCGTGGTTATACGATATGCCCATTACGCAATACAAAGCCCAAAAAGAATTGTTTGATGTGATGGCATAAATACAACACCAAATCAATTCATATTGATAACATTAAAGCTACCACACAGGTAGCTTTTTTTATTGGAATTGATGATAAAATATTCATCCTAATATCAATCAAATTTTAACGAATTTCGTTAATTTTACAACAACACTAATTAATTATTCTAATATTAAAACTTATGGATCCAATTTTACTGATTAACAACTACTCTCAACTCCTAAAAAATAAAAAATCAAAAGAATTAAAAGACGTATTGAATCAATCGTTAGCCGCAAATTTTGATGACATCACTTATGATTCGAAGATTGCAGGTGAATTAGCACGTGTTTTTTTGGGTTATAATGCACAGCAACTGTATGCTATACTCGTTTTAGGAAAAGGTGAATTTAATGCAACAACTGCTAAGACAATGAAATACTTCATTGCGCCGTTTGCCTCATTTAAAGTAGAAGCAAAAAACACTTTACGATTAGTTGATTTTTCTAATCCCAATGAAATTAGTTTCGAAGCGTATCAAAAACGTGTTGAAATGTATTTAAAAAATTGCAATCAATTTATTGATGAACAATTAGACGCTGGGACGATGGTGCAGTATTTTGAAGTAAATATTCACAATTTTAAAAAGAATGCAAAAAACAAATGTGTCTTAGGATTATACAACGAAACGGAGAAAAATAATAAAAATCGTATTGATTTAGTTACCATAAATGATGCCTATATGGATGTGACTCGACCTGTTCCTCCATTCAAACCCTCATTTTAATGGAATACTTTTATTTTTTCGTGAGTTATTTTAGCTTATTATCTCCATTGATTTTAAGTTTAGGAATAATTTCATGCTTATATTTCAAATTTAAACCCCTTGAGATAAGAACAGTTGGAATATTTTTCATCTTTTCCTTGATCATTGATATTTGCAGTCGATATTTTGGTTTCAAAGTAGGAAACAACTTATTCTTTATCAATTGTTATAACACCATCGAATTAATTTTTCTGTTTTTAATCATTAGACAAAACAGCCAGAAAATTCATCCGATAATTTATGGGGTATTCATTTTTATTTTAGGATTTAATAGCTATGAATTTTTCACGACAGAATACCTTGATCATACCCAATATCAAAATTATTCCAATACTGTAAACTCCATATTTTTATTAATATTATCCTTGTCCCAAATGGTTCAGGAATTAAAATCGGATAAAATTGAATTTTCGAAGAACATATTTGTATACCTCAGCATATACTTAGTTTTTAGAACCTTTCTAAACCTTCCGATTAATTTCATCATTAATTACGATGATTTTTTAATTTTATTGATTTGGTTGATTAACATACTTAATATCTCTTGTTTTTACGGTTATTTATTATCATACATATGGAAAAATGGCAAAACCCTCAAGTAATTTTACTTTGGATTATTATAACGCTATTCTTACTGATTATCCTAGTCGTATTTATCAGTTATTTAATCAAACTTAATTTTAAAAAGACAATTGAAAAAAATGAAATTGTTTTTCAAGAACGATTAAAAACCGAAAAGCAATTAAAAGAAGCAATTATTATTACCCAAGAGAATGAACGAAAAATGATTGCATCCGAGTTACATGATCAGATCAGTAATAAACTGAATTTGATTGTATTAAAATTAAACACTTTAGAACCTGAATCTTATCCGACAGAATTAAAGATTATTCGGGATGACCTTAAAAATTTAATTAAAAAAAATCGGGATTTGACCCATTATTTATTTCCAGTGGAGATTGATAATTTAGGCTTAATGCTTTGCTTAAAAGAAATGTGCTATACGAGCAACGAATTTTCTATCCGTTTATATGCTTCTGAAGAAATTCATTTCCCTTCAAAATTAGTGGAACATCAATTATATCGTGTGATTCAAGAATTTATAACCAATTCAATAAAACATTCCCAAGGAAGTGAAATCACTATACATCTTAAATCCATAAAGGAGAAACTGTATCTTAGAATTGCGGATAATGGGGTTGGTATTGATTTAACGAAAATAAATCATGGGTTGGGTATTAATAACACTGAAACACGTTTAAGTGCTATTGATGCACATTATAAATATAAATCAGCTCCAGGTCAAGGGACACGTTTAATCATCAGCTTATGAATGAAGTCATAAAAATTGGAATTTTAGACGATGAAAAATTGTTGGTAGATGCGATTAGTACTCTTTTATCTCTTAATCCAACTTTTCAAGTATGTATGAAGAATACTAATCCAATTGAATTTTTAGAAGAATTAGAAAAACTAGAACAAATCCCTGATCTTCTTTTATTGGATTTAAACATGTCTCCTATTAATGGATTAGAAGTATTAGATCGTATACAAGAAAAAGGAATAGAAATTAAAATTTTAGTGCTTTCATCCATGTATAATCCATCCATGTATGGGTATATGATTAAATATGGTATTTCTGGTTTTTTACCGAAGTATACCGATAAAGAAGAACTATTTGAAGCCATCGAACAAATACATATGAATCGATTTTATTTTAATGAAGGAAATCAAAAACTCATCAATGAATTTCTTCATTTAAAAAATAAAAAAGATAATCCGTGGAGTATGATTTCTTTAAGTGAACGAGAAATCGAAGTCTTGCAATTAATTTGTAAAGAATATTCAACTAAAGAAATCGCAGAAAAATTATTTATCAGCACAAAAACTGTTGAAGCGCACCGTGCTAAAATTATGGAAAAAATAGGATGTAAAAATGTGGTCGGGATGGTTACTTATGCGATTCTAAATGGGATTTACGTTATAACAAATACTTAAAACCACTACTAAGGGTTTTCCCTAATTAACAAAATGGTTGTTTTCCCTCAAACATTTCAATAAACCTTTTCCTAACTTTGAAATAGAATAAAAGAATGAGAAAAAACAAACCTAAACCTAACGACACAATTTATCCTACTTAAACCTATTCCTTATAAAAAACACATGCGCTGTGTTAAAGAAATTAAAAACCTAGGATTTGTTCAAATCCTAGGTTTCCCCATCCGATCTAAACCAAAAATATTATCCTAACTTACTTATTGAGCCATTCGTTCCGGAATGGCTTTTTCATTTTCTTTTGGTTTACTTTTTGTTACTTCACTACACAAAACACTAAACCTTATGGATTTACATTCAGGATTACCTTTTTGGGTGATTAAAAATGAATTTTTCAATCTATACCATCCCCTACGCAAAAACATAAAGGTCGATGTAGCCATTATCGGTTCAGGTATCACAGGTTCTCTCGTAGCACACGAATTGTGTGAAGCCGGTATCGAATGTGCCATTTTTGATAAACGTACGATTGGCACAGGAAGTTCAGGAGCATCTACAGCCCAATTACAATACGAAATTGATGTGCCATTATCCGAATTGGTGAAGAAAGTCCCTGAAAAAATTGCCATCGATGCCTATTTTAATTGCTTACAATCCATTACAGATATCGAAAATGTATTCAAAAAAACAAAAGTGGATGCGGATTTTGTTCGTGTGCCAACAGTTTTGCTAGCCAGTAATAAAAAAGGAGTTGAACTTTTAGACCGTGAATATGAAATCCGTACAGAAGTAGGTTTACCGGTCAACTATTTGGATGCAAAAGAATTAAAGGAATACCAAAATATTGATGGAATTGCTGCTTTACAGAACGATACTTCTGCGATGATGGATGCCTATAAAGGGGCAATCGGTTTACTTCAATACCATCAGAAAAAACATGATTTAAAATTATTCACCCATACTAAAATAGAAGAGATTCAAGAATCTAAAAATGGCTGTGAATTAACCACAGAACACGGACATAAAATTTCGTGTCAATATGTAATTGTAGCTAGTGGTTTTGAAGCGGGTCAATTTCTTCCTAAAAAAGTCATGGATTTACTTTCAACCTATGCAATTATTTCTCAACCCATGGACGAAAAAATGATTTGGCCACACAAAAGTTTGATTTGGGAAACAGCCGAACCTTATTTGTACATGCGAACGACAACGGATAATCGTTTGATTGTCGGTGGGGAAGATGAAGAATTTTATAATCCAGAAAAACGAGATGAGCTATTGCGAGATAAAATTAAAATCTTAGAACGTAAATTTAAAAACCTATACCCTGATATTGATTTCATTACCGAAATGGCGTGGTGTGGAACATTTAGTGCAACAGCAGATGGTTTACCTTATATGGGACCGTATAAAAAAGGTGATCGCAAACTATTTGCATTAGGTTACGGCGGTAATGGAATCACCTTTTCTATGATTGCGGCTCAAGTTTTGACCAATATAATTTTAGGGAAAAAAGACCAACGATTAACAACCTTCGGTTTCGATCGACCTTCTAAATAAATGCTTATGCCATTGATCTCAACCAACGAAAATGGAATCTACTGTGCCCAAGGTGATTTTTACATCGATCCTTGGCGACCAGTCAACAAAGCGTTAATTACTCACGCCCACGCCGATCACGCACATTGGGGCAATAAAAAATATTTATGTCATCGCTATACCGAACCAGTGATGCGCCATCGTTTGGGAGCCGACATTGTGGTAGAAACGGTGGATTACAACCAAGAAATCACAATCAATGGGGTAAAAATCTCGTTTCATCCTGCTGGTCATGTCATTGGTTCTTCTCAAATTCGATTAGAATACAAAGGAGAAATTTGGGTGATTACAGGCGATTACAAATTGTACGATGATGGAATATCAACCCCTTACGAACCGGTGAAATGTCATCATTTTATTACGGAATCCACGTTTGGTTTACCCATTTATCAATTTGAATCTCCATTAAAAGTATTCAAAGAAATTGAAGAATGGTGGAAAGAAAATCAAACCAAAGACCTCAACACGATTGTCATGTGTTATTCTTTAGGAAAAGCACAATCGATCTTAAATTCAATTGATAAAGAAATTGGACCAATCTATGTTCATCCTGCGGTATATAATATTAACCAAGCATTTGAACAAGTAGGTTTTCATTTTGAGGCATTACCCATTGTTCAAGAAACCGATAAAAACCAAATCAAAAATAGTTTAATCATATGTCCACCTGCAACCGATGGTTCAGCTTGGCAAAAGAAGTTGGGTCCAGCACGCAAATCATTTTGCAGCGGTTGGATGCAAGTACGTGGCGCTCGCCGTCGTCGTGGCGTAGATAAAGGATTTGTTTTTTCCGATCATTGCGATTTTAAAAGTTTAAATGAAGCCATCAAAAATTGTGAGGCTGAAAATATTTATGTAACCCACGGTTACGAATTACAGTTTACCAAATGGGTGAATGAAGAATTAGGCTTAAATGGTCAAGTGTTGCATACGTTGTTTAATGAAAACGAAGAAGAATGAGAAAATTTGCCGAATTATTTGATGCATTAGACAGCACAACTAAAACCAATCAAAAAGTGGAGGCATTGGTCCATTATTTCAAAACGGTCGATCCAGATGAATTGCTTTTCGCAGTCGCTTTATTAATTGGAAATAAACCCAAACGTGCATTTAAAACTACCATTTTAAGGGAATGGTGTTCCGAAATTTCAGGGATTCCGCTATGGATGGTGGAAGATTCGTATTATGTGGTCGGCGATTTAGGAGAAACCTTAGCGTTATTAATACCAAAACACGAAAATACATCATCGAATAAATCCCTGCGTGACTATTTTAATGATTTAACGGAAGCGAAAAACTGGGATGAAGCAGAACAGAAAGACTATGTCTTAACCCATTGGAATCAATTAAGCGATACCGATTTATTCATCTTCAATAAATTGATTACGGGTAATTTCCGCGTTGGAGTTTCAAAAACATTAGTTGTTCGTGCATTGGCGCAATATCTCAACCAAAAAACCTCAACCATTGCGCATTTAATCATCGGGAAATGGGATCCATTGCAAACCTCATTCGACGATTTATTCAATGAAAATGCAGTCGAAAGCAAAGAACATCTGCCCTACCCTTTTTATTTAGCCTATGCTGTGGAAGATTCTTTTTTTGAAACCGAAAAGATTGAGGATTTTATTTTAGAGAAAAAATTAGACGGTATTCGTGGTCAAATCATTGTTCGTAATGAGCAAATTTACATATGGTCGCGCGGGGAAGATATTTTGACCGATAAATTTCCTGAGTTTGATGAACTTAAAAATCAATTACCAAACGGTACAGTAATCGATGGTGAAATAATTCCATGGAAAGAGGGAGAACCTTTGCCATTTAGTGTGATGCAAACGCGAATTGGACGAAAAAACATCACCAAAAAATATTTGGAAGAAGCACCTTTGGTTATGGTTTGTTACGATCTCTTAGAAAAAAACGGTAAAGATATTCGTGAATTACCCCTAACACAACGACGCTCATTTTTGATTGAAATTTTAAAAGAAATTAATTCACCTTATTTGTTGCTGTCCGATGAAATGCATTTTGCCGATTGGGAAGAAGCCAGAGCATTTCGGGATGCTGCACGTGATTACCAATGCGAAGGTTTGATGATTAAACGCAGCCTATCGCCTTACGAAGTGGGGCGAAAAAAAGGAAATTGGTTTAAATTTAAAACCCAACCGTTGAGTATTGATGCGGTTCTATTGTATGCCCAAAGTGGTTCGGGACGACGATCTAATCTGTTTACCGATTATACGTTTGCCGTTTGGGAAGGTGATCAATTGGTGCCTTTCGCGAAAGCCTATTCTGGATTAACCGATAAAGAAATCACCAAAGTCGACCGATGGATCAAACGCAATACCATTGAAAAGTTTGGTCCCGTTCGCAGTGTACAACCCGAATTGGTGTTTGAAATAGCTTTTGAAGGAATTGCAGAAAGTACACGACATAAATCAGGTGTTGCCGTTCGATTTCCACGAATTTTACGATGGAGAGAAGATAAATTAGCCAATGAAGCCAATACCAAAGAAGATTTACTAGAAATGCTTAAACGATACGGATCATGAAAAATAATTTTGCTGATGTTTTTTATTACAACCAAAATTGGAAACCTCATCCGTTTCAGAAACAAACGTGGAATGCCATTCAGAAAGGTGAATCGGGTTTATTGAATGCACCGACGGGTTATGGAAAAACATTTGCCATTTGGTTCGGAATTTTAGATTTCTATTACAATCAAACGCTTAAAAATAATCCCAAAAGAAAAGGTTTACACACGTTATGGATTACGCCTTTGCGTGCCTTATCCAAAGAAATTTATTTGGCGACCAATCGGGTATCTGAAGAACTAGACTTAGATTACCGTATTGAATTAAGAACTGGTGATACTTCTTCTTCGGCTCGTCAAAAACAAGTCAAAAATTCGCCTGAAGCCTTAATCACCACACCCGAAAGTGTTCATTTACTTTTAGCGACGAAACAATGGCGTAAATTCTTTGAACATTTGGAATTTATTGTGGTGGATGAATGGCACGAATTAATTGGTTCCAAACGTGGGGTAATGATGGAATTGGCGATTCAAACGTTGCGAACGATTAATCCAAATTTGAAAGTGTGGGGAATTTCAGCGACCATTGGCAATTTAGAACAAGCCAAAGAAATTTTGATTCCGCATCAAGCATCCACATTAATTAAATCCAACATCAAAAAGAAAATCGAAGTCAATACCATTTATCCAGATAATTTGGAAAAATACCCGTGGTCGGGACACATGGGAATTAAATTAATCGATAAAGTGATTCCAATTATTTTAGAACATCAATCGACGTTATTGTTTACCAATACGCGCTCACAAGCGGAAATTTGGTACCAACAATTGATCACCCATCATCCTGATTTTGCTGGTCAAATTGCATTACATCACGGATCTTTAAGTGATGAATTGCGCCTTTGGGTAGAAGATGCCTTACACGAAGGCATTCTAAAAGCGGTTGTTTGTACGTCGAGTTTAGATTTAGGCGTCGATTTTCGTTCCGTAGATTGCGTGATACAAATTGGTTCTTCAAAAGGAATTGCGCGCTTTTTACAACGTGCAGGACGTTCGGGTCATCGACCAGATGAAACATCAAAAATCTATTTTCTTCCGACTCATTCGCTAGAAATTATGGAAGGTTCATCCATCAAATATGCTTTAGAAAATCAATTCATCGAAGATCGATTGCCCTACATCCGAAGCTTCGATTTATTGATTCAGTATATGATGACGATGGCCGTTGGCGAAGGATTAAATCCTGATTTATTGTATAATATAATTCTTCAAACACACGCGTACAACAGTGTAAGTAAAGATGAATTTATGCAATGTTTACATTTATTGACGCAAGGTGGAAAATCGTTAACAGCTTATGAAGAATTTCATAAATTGGAAAAAGACGAAGAAGATCATTTATACAAACCCACTTCCCGTAAAGTCGCGATGCAACATCGATTATCGGTCGGAGCAATTGTTTCTGATTTGATGATGAAAGTGAAAATGGCGGGTGGTAAATATTTGGGTTCGATTGAGGAAGGATTCATCAGCCGATTAAAAGAAGGGGAAGCTTTTTGGTTTTCGGGACGACCATTAGAGATTCAGCAAATGAAATTCAATGAAGTCATTGTTAAGCCTTCAAAAAAGAGTAAAGGAACGATTCCGTCTTGGCGAGGGGGTCGAATGGGAATTTCGAGTAATTATGGACAAGCAATTCGTCATATGTTTGATGAAATGGATCAACGCATATCAAAAAAATACGAAGAATTACGCTATTTACAACCGTTGTTTCAAGAACAACAGCGCATCTCCTATTTGCCAAAAGAAAATGAATTATTAGTCGAATACATTCATACAAAAAATGGGTATCACTTCTTGTGTTATCCTTACGATGGAAAATTGGTACACGAAGGAATGGCGGCCATTTTAGCTTATCGCATCAGTCAAATCCAACCGATGACGTTTAGTATTTCGTCCAACGATTATGGTTTTGAATTATTAAGTGATCAAGAATTTCCGATTGAAGATTATATTTTCGAATTATTCAGCATAGAAAATCTTTCGGAAGACATTGCCAATGGGGTAAATTTGGAAGAAATGGCACGTCATAAATTTCGAGATATTGCGAGTATTTCTGGTTTAATTTTTAACGGATATCCTGGAAAATCAGTGAAGACCAAACACCTACAAGCCAATGCTTCATTATTCTTTGGAGTATTTCAAGATTATGAGCCTGAAAATTTATTATACAAACAAGCATATGATGAAGTTTACGATTTTCAATTGGAACGTCACCGTATGCAAAAAGCCTTCGAACGTATTGATGCTCACGAGATAATTTTAAGAAAACCTTCTCAATTAACTCCATTTGCATTCCCTATCTTTGCCGAATCTTTCCGCGAACGTTATTCGAACGAGGATTGGGAAACGAGATTAAAACGATTAAAGGACGAAATGATCAATGGTTAATTTTTTTGAATGGAAACACAACCACACTAAACTACACTTTCTTCCCCAAAAATTAGTACATCTACCCGATCACCAGACGTTGGTGATTGCCGATTGGCATTTGGGAAAAATTACGCATTTTCGTAAAAATGGTGCGTTTTTGCCGCCTGTCAATAACTTAAAACAAATCCACGAAATACAAGGTCTGATAGAACAACTTCAAATCAAAACCGTGATTTTGTTGGGTGATGTTTTTCATAGCGAGTTGAATTCGGATTGGTTTGATTTTATTGAATTTTTACAAATCAATCATCACATTCAATTTATCCTAACCAAAGGAAATCACGATATTTTACCCCAAGCTTTCTATCAAATTGAAAATTTGGAAGTCGTGAAATCCTACCCAATCGATGAGGTGATTTTTTCGCACGAAAAAATTAAAATTGCTCCCCATCAAGTGAATGTGATTGGACATCATCATCCTGGAATTTCGATCAGAGGACGTGCCCGACAACATTTCAAATTGCCTTGTTTTTACTTTGAAAAACAAACGCTAATTATTCCTGCATACGGCGAACACACAGGATTATTCTTGTATCAAAAAACGGAAGAAAATCGCATCTACCCTATTTTTGGTAACGAAATCATCGAATATAATCCGTAAATTTACAAGACGAAAACCTTATTGTAATGAAAAAAACAATCGTATTGAGTTCAATCGCCTTAACCAGTTTATTAGCGTCTTGTGCAACTCAAAAAACGGAATCAAATGCTACGAAAGTGGAAACAACTGCAAACGAATTTAAACCGCAATATTACTCTGAATATACATTAACAACCGATTTATCGCATTTATCAGCCAACGAAAAAGAAGTCGTTAAATTAATGATCAAAGCCGCTGATATTATGGATGATTTATTTTGGCAACAAACTTATGGAGCTAAAATCGATATTACCGATGCGGTAAAAGGAGCAGAATTGGATTATGTCAAAATCAATTACGGACCTTGGGATCGTTTGGATAATGACAAACCTTTTTTACCAGGCGTTGGACCGAAACCAGCAGGTGCTATGTTCTATCCACACGATATGACGGCTGAAGAATTTGAAGCTGCGAACTTGGCGGATGGAAAATCGAATTATACGTTAGTAAAACGTAATCGTGAGGGGAAATTATATACGATTCCTTATCACGTGAATTACAAAAATCAATTGCAAAATGCAGCCGGTTATTTGGTGAAAGCTTCTGAACTAGCAGAAGATGCAGGTTTGAAAAAATATTTACAATTGCGCGCAGCTGCTTTATTGAATGATGATTTCTATCCAAGTGATTTAGCGTGGATGGATATGAAAAATTCAAATTTAGACATCGTCATTGGACCAATTGAAACGTACGAAGATCAATTGTTTGGGTACAAAGCGTCATATTCTTCTTATGTGTTGGTAAAAGATGTCGAATGGTCAAATAAATTGGCAAAATTCGTTCAGTATTTACCCGAATTACAACAAAATTTACCGGTTGATGCCCAATACAAAACGGAAAAACCAGGTACAGATTCAGATTTAAATGCCTATGATGTGATTTATTACGCGGGAGATTGTAATGCCGGTGGAAAAACAATTGCGATCAACTTACCGAATGATGAACGCGTACAATTGGAAAAAGGAACACGTCGATTACAATTAAAAAATGCCATGCAAGCGAAATTTGATCAAATCTTAGTACCAATTGCCAATGTTATGATTGATGAATCCCAACAAAAGAACATCAAGTTTGATGCATTTTTCTCGAATGTCATGTTCCACGAAGTAGCACACGGATTAGGTATTAAAAATACCATCAACGGAAAAGGTTCAGTTCGTGAAGCGTTAAAAGAAACGCAATCAGCTTTAGAAGAAGGAAAAGCGGATATTTTAGGCTTATACATGGTGAACCAATTGTTGAAGAAAGGCGAATTAGAAGGAACACAAGAAGATTATTTTGTGACGTTCTTAGCTGGAATTTTACGTTCAGTTCGTTTTGGCGCAAGTTCAGCACACGGACAAGCGAATATGATTTGTTTCAATTACTTTGCGGAGAAAGGTGCCTTTGAAAAGACTGCCAATGGACGTTACAAAGTCAATGTCGCGAAAATGGAACAAGCCATGAACGGCCTTTCTGGATTAATCTTAACGTTACAAGGAAACGGAGATTACGAAGGCGTAAAATCTTTAATGGCAACCAAAGGAAAAATTGGTGCGGATTTACAAAACGATTTAGATAAAATCAATGCATACAACGTTCCGGTCGACATTAAATTCAAACAAGGATTAGAGGTTTTAGGTTTGAAATAAACTAAAATTTATATAAATATAGAAAAAGGCAAACCGTTGGTTTGCCTTTTTTAATGTTTAATTAAATGAGATCCTGAAACGAGTTCAGGATGACTTATTCTTTGTGAAGCTGAACCCGTTTCAGCTTCGCATCATATTAGATTCTTCGACAAGTTCAGAGTTACATCTTATATATTAATTTATAATAAATCACCTTTTTTAAACATTGAAAAAACTAATTTTTCATTTGGTATATAACCTCTATGTTGTGTTGAAAACCACTCGTTATTTTCTTTACTTAAAATAAATTCACCAACAATTCCGAAACGATAATGTACAACAAAAACATAGGACAAATCAATGGAATAATAATGATCTATTGTAGAAGTTTTGAATAGTCTGAAATCAACAGAATCAGTAGGAATATCAATTAAGAACTCTACATTTACCTTTAAAGAATTATGTACAATTTTTGTTACATAAAGTTTGGCCTATTGCTCAAAAATTTGAAATTGAATTAGAATATCAGTCTTCAACAATTAGGAAATATGATTTCGATTTTGTTGGAAATCAATCTATTTTCAAAATAAAACAATTAGTTTGACTAAAGAGGCTTGCGGAAATCCTGTAGCAATCGAAAAAAAGTTTAGAGTAAAAGAAGAAAAATCTTCTTGCTGTACGCCAAATTCTGGTTGTTGTTAAGAATATTTTATTAATAATACACACACAGAAATATCACATTTAATTGTTATAAAACGAATAAAGGCAACCTATTAAGATTGCCTTTATTGCTTAAAATGAATAACGGATCAATAGTTTAAAATTTCTTCCCGGATTAGACATTCTTTGCATTATAGGCAAATCCGCTTGGTTTTTATAATTAAAGTTTAAATGAGATTGATAATAGCGATTTAATACATTATCAATCTTAAACACAACAATTATCGGCTTTGCAATTTGAAAGCTCGAATTAAAATTGATTAAATGATAACTGGTGGATGTTTTTTCACCAAAAGAAGTAGCGATACATTGTTGACGATCGACGTATTGATGTTCTAAACTTGCATTCATCCATTGGTTGCGATAGATTAAATTGATTCGATTTTCGAATGGAGGTGTTAAGGCAATTGCTTCATTCCAATCTTTATTTTTTGTATAAATTGCATTCATCGAGCCGTTTAAAGACCAATGCGTATTGAATGTTAAATTCCAATTGAAATCAAATCCAAATTTATAAGCATGATCTATATTGACAAATTGCTTTACCGAAGTGGTTTGTTGATTTTGAATAATTTGAGTTGATTTTGCAACAATATAATTTTTTAAAAAGGATTGAAAACCATTTACTTCAAATGAAAAATAATCCAACCAAATGGAATTTATTGCAAATGTATTTTTATAATTTAAATCCATTTGATAGTTAATTTCTGGCAATAAATCTGGATTTCCTAAATAGTTGGCTCCATCCATCCCAACAGGGTGTAAATTTATTGTACGTTCAATCATATCACCTGTTCGAACACCTCGTCCAACTTTAAAATTTAATACTTGTTGAGGTTGTATCAAATATTGATAACCAATCGTTCCACTAACTAAATAATCGTTTGGTTTTAGGTTTTTATAATAATGTAGAAATAAATTGGATGGATGCTGAATTTCTAATTGATTTCGATCAATTCGTGCTCCAAAATCAAATTGATGTTTTGCATTTAAACGATAATTTCCTTGTATAAAAAGTCCTAAATTAGTGTTTATACTTTTTTGCCAAATATCGTTATAGCTTATTTGTGTATTCATCACATTTCGAGTTTCTTTTTGTCCATTTCTGGCTAAATAAAACCAATCGAAACCAGTGTATAATTGCAATTGATTCATTTGCCATATTCCTTCAATTTTACCACCTATTGTTTGACTTTCGACATCGGTAATCACTTGCATCATTTTTGCATTTGGACGATTTAAATTATGCATTTGATGCTCTACAAAACTGGCATAGGCACGCGATTGAATCTCTTGTAATTTCGAATCTTTTATAATTGTTTTACCTATAAAATGAATAATCGAAGTATCATCAAAACTCGTATCCATTGGCAAAGTTGGATGAGCGATATCGCGTCCAAATTGTTGCTGAAAACCGATTTCATATCGACTTAAATTTTTAGTACTTAATCCAATTTTCGTAAAATAATCTTGTGAACGATAACTACTTGGTATCGTTGTTCCTTGACCATCTTTATAATGATCAAATGTTTGATAATTATAACCACCTTGAAAATCCCAACGATTATGGGTATAACCTAAGCGCGCATGCGTCGTATTCCCTAAACCATTGCTTTGTAAACCAGTCGCTAATTCACCATTCCAACCATTTTCTGACTTTGATCGATGAGAAATTAAATTAATTATTCCGCCTGAAACTGGTCCAAATCGCATCGAATATGGCCCTTTAATCAATTCCACTTCTTGGATTTGATTTAATGATAAATGGGTAGTAATTGGATCCATACGATTCGGACAAGCATTCATCGCTTTTATTCCACCATCCAATTGTACATTTAATTGTTCGTATTGATTGGCTCTAAAGTTGGGATCAATCGCATATTGACTACGTTTGATTAAATGAATTTCTTGCTGTTTAGAAAAAATTTCATCCGCTGTAATGATGGGATGATCTAAAGTATGAGATGAATTTTTATGAGTAAAAATAGAAACTTCTTCTAAATTTATAGATGTAGAGATACTGTCATTCTGTTGCGCTTTAGCCAATAGCGAAGTGCAACAAAAAAAACTAAGATATATTTTTTTCATTGATATTTGATTTTAAATTTTTGAATTGCATAATGTTAAAACATCACACAATGGGTGGTTTAAAATCAAGTGGTAGAGAAGTTGAAGTATAGAATTCTTGGTAAAAATATTGGGAATACTGCACGAAAGAAAAGGGATGATTCAATGATATTGCTGCAATGTCATCTACAATCCAAAAGATATGGAAATAAACAATTTTGGTTTCTTGTTCGTGATGTTCGTGAGCATAAAAATCACCTATTTTCTTTAATTGACATTTTCCTTCACAATGCAATTCTGGATGAGCTGTATTCACACATAAATATTCCACAAAAACTTCTTTGTCTAGTGTATAAAATAGCAACGTTAATGGTGTAAACGCGCTGCGTACCATCACGGCTAAAAACAATAAGATATAGAAGAATTGACGAATCAAGAAATTAAATTTTGAGCAAAAATAAATTTTGAAAATAGAGTAAAAAATGATTGATATTAGAAAGCCAGAACATATGGTATTTCTGGCTTAATTTATAATCATTCGAGTTAATGCATTGCCTTGATTTCATTTAAAAAATCAACAATGTCTTGCCCTGAATAATCGGCCATACCAAAAGTGGTATGCGCTATATTTCCTTCTTTATCCAAGATAATCGTTGTGGGTAGACTGCCTTTAAACAATTCTGAAGGAATTGCAGAATGCGGATAATAGACGGGCAAATTCAATTTTTTACGCTGCATAAATTGATGCGCTTTCTCTTTTTTGCCTTCTACTTCTAAAGTTAAAATCATCACATCATCATCGGCTTTAAATTTGTCGTGTAACACCTGAATAGATGGCATTTCTGCAATACAAGGCGGACACCACGTCGCCCAAAAATTTAAGAATACGACTTTTCCTTTTAAATCTGCTAACGAAATAACTTCACCTTGATCATTGATCAGCTGAAAATTTAGGTAATTTTTATTCGTTGGTGGAATTTCTACTGTTTCTAAATCAGGTTGAAAAAGCCCCATTTTCATTAAACCTTGTTGAAGAAAAGCTTTTGCATCAGTTGAAAATAGTAAGATCAATGCAAGGGATACAAAAATTAGATTTGATGTATTATTTTTTAAGATTTTCACAATTTTATTCATTTGATTGATTGATTTGATGTTCCCATTCGATACCACTGATATCGATTAAACGGATTGTTTTGACCAATTTCGCCTTATTCGAATTCACTGTAAGGTCGGCTTTCGCACCTAATGGAATGATTATGCTATGTTTTCCTGGTTTAATTTTAGACACATAATGGTTATGGATATTTTTTAATGGAAACTGAGCCAAATCTTCTCCTTTTAGTTCTTCGATGATTTTATTTTTTGCATCCAACAATTGTATGCCAATCAAAAACGAACCATAAACATCAGCACCTTCAGTTCGATAAACTTCAAACGTCACCGTAGTAGACGTTAGGACAACATTAGATAGTTCTAGCTTGGGCTTTACAGATTTGTTGTGTAATGTACCATAAACGCCTCCGTGAAAATATTGATTGGTGTAAAGTGTTAATCCAAAAATAAATAATGCTCCAACTAATACGACTCTTTTGGTAAATATTTCAGGTAAATAACCTGAGCATAACCATTTGAATATTTTTGAATCCATGAGTTGTGGATTTTTATTCAAGAAATAGTGATCCAATGAATAATAACCACTTCCTGATAGAAATAACGCAAATCCTGAAGCGATTCCAAGAACACCAATTTGCCATTCGTCTAAACAAGTAGTACCGATCCATCCCGAACCCAATAAAATTCCCATCGCTAATCCGAAAATTCCAATACTCATTAAACGGGTAAAAAGGCCGAGTATAATGAATAGTCCAACGATAGCTTCCACGATGGTAAAAGAAACCATTGCAAATTGCAATTGATCGGGATGCAATACCAGATGCTCAATCAATGGTTTTATACCTAAAGCATGGGGTAAAAAATGATTGAATTTCTCCCCGATATAACCTGCTTCGTTAGGGATTAATTTATTGTCTAAAATTAATCGGCGCCAAAATGCCGAAAAATAAGTCCAGCCGATCACTAATCGTATCGCTAGCGTGAACAAACCAGCCGATTGATAATGCTGATTTAAATTTTTCATATTGCTTGTTTTTATAGTTGTTAATATTTTTTGATCTCGAAAATATTAAGCAACTACATAAATCTTAAGGCGCTGATAAAGAATGTAAAACGGAGGACTATTATTTTTTACTCCTCCTAAAGGTATGGATTTAAAAACTTGTGTTGAAGTAGAAGTGAAATCGAAAGATGAATAAAATTCAAATGTAGATTTTTTTTGGATTTCTACTGCTGATTGTTGTTTTTCTTGTAATGGCGTAAATTGACAAGATGAAACGGTCTTAGATTTATTTAATGGTTTTTCTACCGTTAAACCCAACTGATCAAATAGCGCATCTTTTACGGTACAAGATGAAAGTGAAAAACACACCAACAGCATCCAAATATACTTTTGGATAGATGGTAAGAAAAGAAATGTTGATGTATTTTTCATGTTCAATCACTTAATAGATAAGTTCTTGTATTAAGATTAAACCCGCGATTACTAAGATAAAATAACCAAAAATTGGTTTTAATTGAGTCGAAGATATGAATTTTGAAAGATAATTCCCAATGATAATTCCTATGACAGATAATCCCGTTAAAATGCCCAATAGATTCCAATTGAATGACGAAAATTGTTGATAATCACTTCCGAAACCTACAAATGAATTAATAGCGACTAAAAATAACGACGTGGCAACAGCATTTTTCATTGGTACTTTGGCTAAAACTACTAAACCTGGGATAATTAAAAATCCACCTCCAGCACCAAATATTCCTGAAATCATTCCTATTATAACACCTTGAATCACCAATAATTTAGTATTCTTCTCCATCTTTTTCCCACAATCAATACAATCTTCTTGCTTGTTTGTTATCATACTATAGGCTGCTAAAATCATTACCACAGCAAATGCAATCATCAACAACAAATCTTTTTCAACAACTCCGACAAATGGGATTTGAAATTGAGCCGGAAGTTGTGGCATCAAAAAGCGTCTTGTAGCAAACATGGAAAACATGGAAGGTATTCCGAAAATAATAGCAATACGATAATTCACTAATTTATTTTTAATCTTAGGATAACTTCCTATTATCGAAGTAATACCTATGATAAACAATGAGTATGAAGTGGCTTGTAAAGGATTAAGTTCAAAAAGATAAACTAAATTAGGTACTGTTAAAATTGAACCTCCACTTCCCATTAATCCTAATGTTATTCCTACAAAAATAGTAATGATATAACCTATAGTTGTTGACATTTTATCTGATTTTATACTTCAAATTTCCGTCTATTTTTTGAGTTGGATTGTTACATTTGTTACAGAAGTAACTAATAAAGAAAAACGGTTATTCGCACGCGAACAACCGTTTTAAAATTAACCAATTATAATATATTTTATCGGGATTAATGAGGTAACTTATCTCTTAATACACCATATAAAAACGTTCCTAAAATTGCACTAGCAATAACAATTAACATAGGGAAAACTCCTGCACCTACCAATACAAAGATTGGCCCTGGACAAGCACCAACTAAAGCCCAACCTAATCCAAATAAAGTACCACCAATTAAATAACGTGGGATGGATTTTGTTTTAGGTGAAATGACAATAGGTTTTCCATCAATATCGTTTGCTTTATTTTTTTTCAATAATTGTGTTCCGATTAAACCTACGACTAATGCAGAACCAATAAATCCATACATATGGAAAGATTGAAAATTAAACATTTCATAAATTCTGAACCAAGAAGCTGTTTCAGCTTTATACATAGTAATTCCGAAAATTGCTCCTAAAAGGATATAAATTATACTTCTCATCGTTCTAAAAAATTAAAGGGAATAAAAGGTGAGTCATAATTAAACCACCAATAAAAAATCCGATGACAGCGATTAATGATGAAATCTGTAAGTCACTTAATCCTGAAATTGCATGTCCAGATGTACATCCACCAGCATAACGTGTTCCAAACCCAACCAATAATCCACCAACAATTAATAATCCAATATTTTTTGCTGTTAGATTTTCAAAAATTTCTGTCGGAGAATAGGCTTTACCAGCACTAGCAAAACCTAATTCATTCAATTGCTGAATCGTTTGTTCTGAAATCGCAGGGATTTGATGATCGGATAATAAATGTGCTGCAATAAATCCACCCAAAACAGCGCCTACCAGAAATAAAAGATTCCATTTTTGTGCTTTCCAATTAAAGGCAAAAAAATCACACGATTTTCCAGCACCCATTGCTGCACATATCGTTCTAAAGTTGGAAGAGAATCCAAAACTTTTTCCTAAATAAATTAACAATAACATAATTATTGCTATTAATGGTCCACCAATATACCATGGCCATGGTTGAAATATAATTTCCATTAGTTTATATATTTTCTAAGTTCATTCATTAAATCTTCAGGGAATAAAACCCCATGATGTTTCCAAATCAATTGATTGTTTTGAAATAACATTAACGTAGGTACACCCATAATTTGATAAGTGGCATCAAAATGGATGGTATTGATTTTATCTTCATCCACATTAATTTTTACCACATCTAGTTGATCACCAAATCCTTTTTTCACTTCCTCCAATGAAATATCCAAAACAGTGCAAATACTACAAGTTGAAGTGTAAAAATCGATAAGTATTAGTTTTTCTTGCCTTATTCGATCAATCATCATTTTTTCTTTGATTTACGAACAAAGGTACTTCGACTTCTGTTCATAGGATGTAACTCTTGTTACGAAGTATTTTTAAAAAAAGCGTTTAAATGTAAATTTAAACACTTGCTTTTCTATTTTTCTAAAGGTAAGTTTTTCGCTTTCCAATCGTTAATATTTTCTCTGTAATTTAGGATATTGGTATAACCTAATTTTTCTAAGTTGGAGTAGGCTATAGCACTACCTGCATTACCTTGACAATGAATAATAACAGGAATATCTTTTCTAATTTTCGCTAATGTTTTTAATGGAATATTTCAAAATCTATTTTACGGTTGAACCGCGGCTTTTACTTCATTAACATTTTGCCATGTACCACCATTTAAGACATGGGTAAAACCATTGTTTTCTAAGATCACTTTTGCTTGTCCACTTCTATTGCCACTTCTACAGAATACAACAATTTCTGCGTGATTTTTTAATTTTTCTAATTGATTTTCCACCTGGTCTAAAGGGATATTGGTAGAACCTACGACATGACCTTCTGCAAATTCTTCAGGAGTACGCACATCGACTAAAAATGCATTATTTTTTATAGAAGCAACTAATTCTTCTTTATTATATCCTAATAACATATTGATTATTTTTTGAAACATGATTATTTTAAAACTTTACTTTGACATACAAAATCTGTTTTCGGAACAGCTGTTTGTGCTATTGCACCAAATCCACCTTCTATTTCTGTGAAGTTTCGGTAACCTCTCGCTTGTAAGATACTTGCAGCAATCATACTTCGATATCCTCCTGCACAATGAATATAAAAATGCTGACTTGGATCAATCGTATTTATCCATTCGTTGATGTACGCTAATGGTTTGCTATACGCATCGTAGACATGTTCTGCAGCATACTCCGATTCTTTACGAACATCGATTACTGTGACTTCTTTACCTTCGATTTCTTCTGCAAATTGTGTCGCTGGAATACGATTTACAGTATCAATTTCTTTTCCAGCATTCACCCATGCTTGGAAACCTCCCGCTAAATGTCCTAAAACATGATCAAATCCTACACGACTCAAACGAGTAACAGCTTCTTCCCCTTCACCTAAATCGGTAACTAATAAAATAGGTTGATTGACATCCACAATCATAGCGCCTACCCAAGGTGCAAAATCGCCTTTTAAACCAATATTCACCGACTGTGGGATAAATCCTTTTGCGAAATCACTATTCGAACGTGTATCTAAAATTAAAGCTCCACTTTGTTCTGCCAAATGCTCAAATGCTTCTGCATTTAAAGCTTTCATCCCATGAGATAATACATTGTCGAAACTTTCATATCCTTTCTTATTCATCGCTACATTCATTCCGAAATAAGCAGGTGGTGGTAATAAACCATCAGTAACAGCTTCAATAAATGCTTCTTTAGAAGGTTGGTTCAAGGCATAGTTTATCTTCTTTTGATTCCCTAAGGTATCAACCGTTTCTTTCATCATGTTTTTACCACAAGCAGATCCTGCACCATGCGCTGGATAAACTGTAATATCATCGGCTAGAGGAAGTATTTTCGTATATAAACTATCATACAATAGACCTGCTAAATCTTCTTGCGTCATGTTTGCTGCTTTCTGAGCCAAGTCAGGACGTCCCACATCTCCTAAAAATAAAGTATCACCACTGAAAATTGCAGTTTCTTTTCCCTTTTCGTCAATTAATAAATACGTTGTACTCTCTAAGGTATGACCTGGGGTGTGTAAGACTTTGATTTTTACGTTTCCGATTTCAAAGATTTGATTATCTTTTGCTATGATCGCATCAAATTCAGGTTTTGCTGTAGGACCATAAACGATAGGGGCATTCGTTTTTTGACTTAAGTCTAAATGTCCACTCACAAAGTCAGCATGAAAGTGTGTTTCGAAAATATATTTCAAAGTCACATTATCTTTTTCTAAACGATCGATGTATGGTTGAGTTTCACGAAGTGGATCTATAATTACCGCTTCACCATGACTTTCAATGTAATAAGCGCCTTGTGCTAAGCATCCTGTATATATTTGTTCTATTTTCATCATAATTTCTTTTGTATTTTGATAGAACAAATTTCATCTAATATCCTCGATTGGATTGTTACAATTGTTACAGATAAATTTTGAGGATTTCAATTTACTTAACAATTTTATCGTACTAACCTCTCCAAATTTTAGCTAAGTAAATCAATATAAAAACGATAGATTTCGTAACTTGTGTAACACAATTAAAATGTTCATTCATAAAGTATGGTGTCCAAACAGATGCCATCGCAAAATAAGATTCATCAATCACCTTGATATAAAAGAATACGAGATGAGGTTCGATTTAAGTTTCTACTTCGAGGCTTTTTTTATTCCCTTAATTTTATAAAGTTATAGACAATCACTTCGCATTTATCACCAAATCAAAAAACATTACAACAAGCAACCCCATCAAGTGATTACTTGGGAAGAGTTGGGAGAGTATTTGGGAGTGAGTGTAAAATAAAATATTAGTGTCAATATACTACGTTATTGATGCGTTTATTGCTAAAAGAAAAATACAAGCTATTTTATAAAACAATAAGACCAACTCAATCGAGTTGGTCTTTTTTATGTATTGTCAGTCACGGTTTACAAATCCGCGTCATCGGGTTAATTAATTAGCTCTTACTAAATATACCTTATTATATCAAAAAACAAACCCTACAAATTTAGACTGCACCCAAAAGTTTTGACACAAAAATTAATTATTATAAAAAATGAGTTCGATATTCAATCGGGCTCATTTTGTTTAAATTCGATTTAATTCTTTCGTTGTTGTAATAGTAAATATATTGTTTAAATTGACATAATTACTTACTTATGTAATTATGAAAACTTTTTTAATTTATATATTAAGCATCATATAGCCTATAATTTATAATTTTATTAACTAGTTCTTCATTATTTAATTTAGGCAATTCTAATAAAAACTCTTCAACAACATCTTGGAGCATATATAATGGAAATAAATTAATATATTTTTGATTATTTATTTCTATTTCAATTTTTTCAGGGATTTCATCACAATCAAAAAAATATAATTCAGATTCCGCTGAAATTTCGTCTTTCATATAAATTTCTATATATTCTAAATCTACATTTGGTAAATTTTGATTAAAAAACTTCAATAAATTTTCTAAATCTTTAATAATTGGTATAAATTCTTTTAATATCATTTTTATTTTATTTTAAAATATTACTTATTCCAGATATTCATTCCACCAACACCATTTGGATGTAACACTTTCCAAAAAATACTTCCAGGTGTATGTTGTGATTTAGGAACTAATTGCATAATACCAGATGTTACATCATGATGCCATACCCAATTTGATGGTGATTTTGGAGAAATACCACCTCTTGGGCCTATACTTGGTTTAGCTATTCCTAGTTGAGTCATCATAGATGAAAATTCTGCACTATTATCCATTGCATCAGCTAATGATTTATTAGCAGCTTTAAAATGATTTCTATAAGAACCATTAGGATATAAATTATCTGCTAATTTCATTTCATAAGCAACAGAATATTGATTTGGAGCTTTAGATGTCATACCCTTTGTTAATAACAAAGGGGTCATGGCTAAAGAAGCTCCAGGAACTTCAGAGTCTAACATCGTAAAAAAGAATTGTCCCAAACCGAATATATCTCCAGGACCTCCCATTGGATCAACTCTACCTGAATGAATAGTTCTATACCAAGGTATATAGGAATTTATTATACTACCACCTGTAGTTTCAATAGCATTTCCCCCATGATATTTTCCATTTACAGTTCCATTAGAGGCTAAATAATATGAATAACGACCATCAGGTTCATCATATATATCTGCGCTTAATATATAATAATTATCAACGTAGCCATTATATCCTTTACTTATATAATTATCATTTGTTAAATTTGGATCGTATGTATATGATATTCTCCCATCTTCTAAATTTTTTATTCCCCATCCTTCTGCTTCCATCCCAGTAGGGTCAATTAACATAACAGGATTATTATTCACTTCCTCCTGTCATTTTGATCGTTCTTTCTCCTGATGCATCGTACCAATAGTTACTGATATATCCATTGTCATCAACGAGCTGTTTTGTATTCTTAAAACACCAAATCCACTCATTGAGTGGATTTGGTGTTTAGTTTGTATTATGAAAAATATACATTAATGACTAGAAAATGTAAACCATCTCTTGGTTTTTAATTCTAATTCTTTAATAGAATCACGTTTATTAATTATAACACCTAAGGAATCTTCTTTATAATTAATAAACAAATCTAAATCGCCTAAATATTTTTTTGAAATTTTATATGTAGATACTTTATTCATATAAGGTGATTCTTCTATTACTGATTCCAATTTTTCTTTTGTTTTACTTTTATATAATTCAAAATGTATGTTTTTTTGAATATTTTTCTCTAAACCATTTATATTTATCTCTATCGAATTTTCTTCGGTACTATACGAGGGAAACATTTGAATTTCTAATATAAACTCTTTAGTACTTACATAATATTCATTTTCAATATTTGAATAATAATAAGCTTTTTTTTGACAACCTACATTAAAGAAAACAAAAAATAGTATTAGAATAATTAGTTTACTTTTTATCATTAGATATAGTTTTAATTACTTCTGTTGTTTTTTTTCTGAGCACTATTTGCTTCTGGTTGATTCATAATCGGTTGCATTGACTCATAAAAATCTGGATGATCAGAACTATGTCCTAATTGTTTAGCTTCTTCTTTATGTTCATCAACCCATCTTCCTCCTTTATGAATTTCAGCATCCTGTATAGTATGAAGAGCAAGTCCCAACATTTGCTCTTCTTTCCTAGAAAGTTTTTCGATACTTTTTCCTTTTAACATGTCCACAACTTCATATGCTCCTAAAATTCTGACTTGATCACCATTTTTTTCAGTATAAACTCCTCCATACAAAGCTCTATTTACTGCTTCTTGTTCTGAAATACCTTCCCAATAGGTTCTCATAGCATGAATAGATACTGATACAACATATTTATCTGATTGAGAATTTTTAGTAGCATCATAACTTCCATATTTATTAACATCATATGATAGTCTAGAAGGATTAAATCCTTTTGCTACTGCCAATGATTTATTAATTCTCATAAAAGTTTTATTTGGATGATCTGCAAAAGTTGAAGCATAGTGAGCTATTCGATTTGATACTCTTTCACTATATCCCAATGCTTTAAGTGCTCTATATGTCATTAAATAATGTGTAAATACCGGAAATCGTCCATCCGGATCAATAAATTTTACTGGATTTTGATAAGCATACTGATAAGGTGTCATCGTTTCCTCCATCAACGGATCCACACTCAACCAAAACGAAATTCTAGGATCATAGAAACGAGCACCATAATAGTATAGACCAGTTTCTGGATCTAATTCAAAACTGCGTTTGCTATGTTCACGCTAATTTTCTTAAAATTAGCGTTCCATAATCATTAAATTGATACACGTTGTCAAAAGAACCGCTTATTTATTAACGTAATATTTTTACGTTTATTCTTTTATAGCTCAGGAAAGCAACAACAATCTTCTCCGTTATTGATGTTTTTTTCGCCAAAAAAAATACAAAGCATTTTAAAACAACTAGAAAAACTTACACTTATAAAACCAACCCCGCAAAGCAAAAGCTTGGCGGGGTTTAGTTTTTAACTAATACTTCCCTCATAAACAAATTAATATATCTATTTGATTTATTATTTCTCTTTATTATAAGGAATAAATTTCAATTGAAAAATTTTAATTTAAAGAAAACTTTGAGGCTCTGTATTATCTACTTCAAAACCAATATATTTCTTCTTAACAAATTTATCTAATCGTTTTACATCAATTGACTCAAGAACCATAATACTATCATTAATAAATTTTATTTTAGATTCCCATGGAAGATTTATTACACTGTCATTATCTTGTACATTCCATTTACCCCTACTTGCATTACCAAATCTATAGGCTATCTTTTTCCTTTCATCAGTTAATATACGATAATAAGTATATTCACCTTTCTTATCGATTCGATAACCATATTTTTCAGTAGATTGTTTAAAACGATTATCTATTATTACCCAATATTCATCTTCATTTGTTATTAATTGCTTTCTTAAAGGACTATTTTTAATACATCCTGATAAAATTAAAGCAAAGAAAAATATAATTATTCTCATTATTTTAAGTCTTTTTTACCTCTATCTGTCACTCTTTTTTCTCCTTTGGGATCAATTATCGTAATAGTCGTTCTTCCTATAACATTTTCTTTCATAGTATAGCCTGTTTTCAATTCATTAAATCTATTCACCAGATTTTTCAAAGTATTATAATCATTTGTAGATTCTGAAGCTTGAATCATATGTTGAGCAGCACTAGTTATTACAGCTAATTTAAATTCTTCAGAAGTATTAGAAAATGTTTTATCCCCCATATGATGTAAATACACATCTACATGATTCAATAAATCCATACGTATTTGTTTATTATAATCACTTTTATGTTTATTCTCATGTACTATAGCATTCATTAAATTATATTTGTTATCAAAAAAGTGAGAAGCTTTTCCATTTTTTCCGTGAGATATATATATCGTATTATCTTTTGGCCTATAATAAGCTAAACTTTCTTCACTTGATTTCACTTCTACACCAATAGTTGCTTTTATACCCAATTTATTTGCATAAAAGGCACTTACATTAGCTACTATTGCTCTATTCTTATTATTATTAGAAAACCAACTTTTATGTGGACCTAAATCATAACTAGACAAACTACTTTTATTTCCTTGATCATCTATAATAGTTATATGTGCTTTTTTATTATCTACAACTCTATTTATACTTCCATCAGCATTTAAATAAATTATATCATCCGCCATCATCCCCGTCGGGTCAGTGTAACGAATTGGGTTGTTGTAAACATATCCATACGGATCCATCGTCTTCTCCGCCAACGGATCCACACTCAACCAAACCGAAATCCTAGGATCATAGAAACGAGCACCATAATAGTATAGACCAGTTTCTGCATCCAATACAAAACTACGTTTGCTATGTTCACGCTAATTTTCTTAAAATTAGCGTTCCATAATCATTAAATTGATACACGTTGTCAAAAGAACCGCTTCGTTTTATTAACGTAATATTTTTACGTTTATTCTTTTATTGCTTAGCAAAAAATATCTTCTCCGTTATTAACGCTTTTATCGCTAAAATGAAAATATGATCTATTTTATAAAACAAAAGACCAACTCGATTGAGTTGGTCTTTTTTATGTATTATCAGTCACGGATTACAAATCCGCGTCATCGGGGTTTATAACCTGCACATTTTATTTTTAAAAATTTACAACTATAAAATAACAAACCCTAATTTTTTTTAGGATTGATTTATTGTTACTTGCCACACGATACAATCGTTCGGGAGCGGGGATGTTTGTTATAAACTTTTATTATTGGAAAGTGAAGAAATAGAAATACTATCTGTTAAATTACCCTTCATAAACTTATATTCCTTTTTAGACTCATCTGTTATCACATAAAATTCGTCTACATCTATCTGAAAATCATATAAAATTCCAATGTTTTGATATGGAAAACTATAATAACATTGAGTTATAGTAATTAATCTAAATCTTTTTTTAGGCATAATATGATTTCTTTTGAGTAGAGAAATAGCATATTTTAATTCTTTAGAATTATCTACATTAGTTTTATCATCTATAAAAGTATCTAGTGTAGTCTTAATCGTTAAAGATAACGAATCTTTATCAATAGAATATGTTCGATTGTTTTTAATATTATCTTCTTGTTTTAATATAGATAAAGTATCTATTAACCATTCCTTATAACTATTGACAGAAATATTTTCTTTAGTAGGATACAAATCACTTTTACAGTTTATAAAAAAAACAATAAACATTAAAAAAAGTAATATATTATATAATCTCATATTTATTTAGTTCTATAATTAAACCTTGTTTTATTTTGTATTCTCTCTCCTCTACCTCCTTTTATATTTTCATATAAAGTACCTCCTATAATTTTTGTTGCTGAGATATCATAATTAGTAGAACTATACTTAAACTTCGAAACATCTACAGCTCCACCATTATCATTTTTAAATTTAGTCAATAAATCTAGAGAAGAAGTACTCCAAGTATAATTTCTATGAGAATTTGACCAAGTCGAAAAAATTAAATCTGTTCCGTCCCATGCATTAGCTCCGTTACTATAATCTTGAAAACCAATCATTCCTTGAGAGTACCCAATCGCATTAATTGCCGATTCTATCGCATACTTTGAATTTCTATCACTAAAACTTAATTTTAAAAAATTAGAAAAATCTTTTTGGGTAGCTCCTTGAGCAAAACTGTTATCATACATAACGACATCTTCAAGAGTTTTTAACTCTCTAGATCCTCCATTACCTAAGTAATTCATTGTAACATTACCTATTGCTAATGATTCTATCCTATCCCCTTTAGATTCTCTATGTATTGCGGAGGCAAATCCTAAAAACACTTCACTTGTGATACCTTTTAATTCTCTCAAATCTTTTTTTGCAAAATGATTTACTCCTTTTGAATCTGTTCGATATTTATTATCATCTATTACATAGACCTTCTGATCGTTTTTACGATCCCAACCCAAATATTTACCAGACTTTGAATAAATATCTCCTTCAGGAGCCATTCCCGTCGGGTCAGTGTAACAAATTGGGTTGTTGTAAACATATCCATACGGATCTCTCGTTTTCTCCACTAAGGGGTCAACACTCAACCATACCGAAACCCTAGGATCATAGAAACGAGCACCATAATAGTATAGACCAGTTTCTGCATCTAATTCTTTTCCGTTAAACTTATACACGTTGTCAAAAGAACCGCTTCGTTTTTGTTCGGCCATTGTTTCACCGAATGGTAAATTTAAGAAAAATTGGTAAGCATTACCATTATAGTCGGTAATATAACTCGATGTGCCTAAATGATCCGGATGGTAAAAATAAAATGATGGGATAAGTAACTCTCCAGGATTAGTTGGAACTGCACGTTCTACAATATCTACATTCCCCATTTCCATTGCAGATGCAACTTCTATTACATCATTTATTTGCTTTTCTTGCAATAGAGATATTGAAATATCATCATCCACTAATTGGAAATGATTATAAATATTGGCAGAACCTTCGATACGACTCATTACACGTTGCGTTCCTGCATAGTAGTGCTTACTGTAAATACTATTGGCTCCTATTGTTAAAAATGCACTAGGATACGTTGTATAGCTTTCCAATGAAACGCCTCCATCTGTTGGTGTTCCATTTTCGTATAACATTTGGAAACGACTTTCAGCTTTTAACACACGCTCACCACTTGCATCAAAAATATTATGGTACAACATTTCACCATCTCGTACAGAAGATCGTAAACGATTGGCTTCATCCCAAAAGTAATTCCATTTTCCTTCTGGTGTAGTATGCAATGTGATATTCCCATTGGCATCGTATTTAAATTCGTCTGTTATAACCCCATTATTTTCAATTGATTTTAAGCGATGTGAATTTGCAGATTGATAAACATATTGATTTTCATAACTGTTATTTTCTTGTTGAATATAACGATCGTAATGATTTTGTTTTTTTCTAACGATATTATGTAAATGATTATATGTCATTTCAAGAGAAAAATCTGCTGCATTAGGAGTTTCAAGCCTAGAAACTGGTTTACCACTCCATTCACCTGTTGATTGACTTAATCGATTTAGATCATCGTATTGATAATTAAAATTAAATGTTCCTCCTAAGCCATTCGTTAAATGAGTTGCTGAATTCGCAATTTGTGTAATATTTCCTACTTTATCAAAAGTATAGGTATTATCAAACATTGCTTCGCCATTGCCTTGTTTAGCATTCATTGCACTTAAACGACGTAAACTAGGAGAGTAGGTATAATTATTCACTGTACCATTACCATGAACTACTTGTGTTCGTTGTTCGTATTCATCATATTGAATCGATTGGATGTAATTATACGGTTGGTTGTTTAAATTAACACCTTCCATTCGTGTTAAATTCCCACCTAAATCGTAGAAATATTTTACCACTTCGCCATCAGGATAAGTCATCGTTTGTAAACGATTCCAACTATCGTAAGAATACTGTTGTACAAATTGTCGTAAAGGTAAATTTGGAGCAACAATTTGGCGTGTATGTTTTACCAATTCGCCCATATTACCATACTCAAATTTCTGAGTACCTGTCCCGTCTTGCTGGTAAATTAATTTACCCTTAGAATTCGCTGCTAGAGAATTCGCTGCTCCATATTTAAAGCTGACATTGTTTAGGTTATCAACCAATGTGTTATTAGCCACTACAGGTGGATAAGTTATCGATACATTTCGATTGGCTGTATCATAATCGTATTTGATAAAACGATGCTCAGCTGGTAGATCTGTTCGATTATTAATATTAGGCGTCAGCATTTTTACTAAATTCCCAACCTCATCGTACCAATATTCATTTGTCCCTGCATCAGGATGGGTCATTTTTGTACGACGTCCTAATTGGTCATAATAACTATACGTAATATTATTTCCTGCATCAATCACCTGTGTAACTTGTCCAATTGCATCGTATCGATACTTAGTCCAAATTGGTGTTCCGTTCGTAATTTGTTTTGTAGACGTTGTTCTACCATTAATGTCGGTATAACTCGCATTAATTAAATTAATCGATGATGTTTGTGCAATGGTAAACAATGTTTCCATTTGACGTTGATTAAATCCATCGTTCGCTAATGTATATGCAGTAGTACTTTCGTTTCCATCAGCATCTATACTACGTATTGGACGGTCTAATTCATCATATATCACACGCGATGAATAGGCAGTAACCAATGGATTAACAGCTACATTGACAATAGAGTCTTTTTCTTCAACAAAAGGATGAAATTGCTGGATACTACGTCCGTATTTATCGTATACAACTTTACCCGAAACAGACATCATTTCTTGCTGTCCATTGTAAAAAATATCTTTCTTAACTTGAATTGGTCGTGCTAAACCATCTACTATAGTTATGGTTTCTATACGATTTTCACCATTAGCCTCATCCAAATGTTTAGTAATTGCAAAAGGTCTTTTATGCTCTCCTAAATTAAATGGATAATAAGAAAACTCTATTGTATTTTTATTACTTCCAACTTCTTTTGGACCACGAATAGTTGTAACACGTGCATTATCATCATAAGTATAGATCATTTTATTCCCATTCAAGAGTTTAAAGACAAGGAAGGAAAAATAATTCTGAAACGTATAAATATTAAAAGTAAAGCTGATTTTCCTAAGAATTCAAAAGGTGATCACGATACTTATTATGTATATGATATTTATGGCAATTTAACCTATGTTTTACCTCCACAATTAGTGAAAAGTGCGGGAGTTAGTCTTTCAAATTATATCAATCATTTACCTGAATTAGGATATCAATACCAATACGATGAAAAGAATCGTTTAGTCGAAAAACAACTTCCTGGTAAAGGCCGTGAATTTATGGTTTATGATAAAGAAGATCGTTTAGTATTATACCAAGATATCAATATGAGAAATGGTAGTGTAAATACGACTTCAGAAAATACTACACTTAATAAAGGTTGGACATTTACCAAATATGATAAATTTGGTCGTATACTTTATACAGGGTATTTTAAAAATACAGCTGATCGCAAAGCGATGGAAGCAGCTCTAAAAAATAAAACAACCCCTAATAATGAAGTAAAATCTTCTACAGGTTTTACAAATAATGGATTACGAATTTATTATACCACTAACGAATTTCCTAAAAGTAGTTTAATTGTTCATACTGTAAATTACTACGATAATTATGAATTTCTTGAATTAAAACCTTCGGATTTAAACGAGCAAAATTTGGTTAATGAAATTGATCAAGAATTAAAAGGTATTTCAGTTGCAACATTTTCTAATATACTTGGAACTAATACTTGGAACAAGAATTTCACTTTCTATGAAAATCAATATTTACGTCCTGTTATTGCTTATCAATTAAACCATCATTACGAAGGAAAAACAGTAATAAAAACCGAATACGAATCTTTTAGAGGAAAAGTAGTATCGACTACAACCACTCATCAGTTAAGTTTAGATACAGAACCTATTATTGTTAAAGAAAGATTCAAGTATAATCCAGATGAAAGCATACAATACCAAACGCATCAAATTAATGATGGTCCAGAAGAATATATTGTAAGAAATGAATACAATGAGATTAAACAATTGGTTCGTAAAAAAATTGGAAACTCAAGTTTAAACTCACCCTTAGAACAAGTAGATTACAAATTTAACATTCGTGGTTGGTTAACGGATATAAATTCTATTGAAAATACTTCGGATAGATTATTCAGTTTTAAGATTAAATATCATGATTCTGAAAGAGGTGATAATCCTTACAATGGGAATATCGGAGAAACATTATGGAAAATAAACAATGGTGCTACGAAATCATATGCTTATCATTACGATGGTTTAAATCGTTTACTATTAGGTAAATCTAATGGAGTATCAAATAGTAATTTTTCTACGAATCACTATGATGAACGTATTTATGGGTATGATTTTAATGGAAATATTTTAGGATTATCACGTAATACTCAAAATTATGCTTTATCGTTAAATGGAATTCAAAGTATAGATCAATTAGAATATCAATATAAACCTAATTCTAATCAACTTAAAAGTGTGAATGATCTTACTGGAAATGAAGAAGGTTTTAACGATAAAAATACAACAGGTGCAGATTACGAATATGATTTAAATGGAAATCTAAAAAAGGATTTAAATAAAAACATTACGAATATTGCATATAATCACTTAAATTTACCAATAGAAGTTCTTTTTAATAATAATGGTGAATTAAGTAAAATTCAATACTTATATGATGCTTCTGGTGTTAAGGTTTCAAAATTTGTAAATGAAAATTTATTAATTCCTTATTCAGAAAATACTTTTTACGATAATGGGTTCCAATACAAACAATCAGCTGGAAGAGGTAATAATTTATCTTTACAATTCTTCCCAACAGCTGAAGGCTATGTAAATGTAAATGAAGGTATTTTTGAATATGTCTACAATTATACCGATCATTTAGGAAATGTACGCGTAAGTTATACAAAAGGCGAAGATGGAAACCGTAAAATTGTAGATGAAAACAGTTATTACCCTTTTGGATTAAAGCACAACAACCAAAGTATTGTTAATACAGCTAATCCAAACTATAAGTACAAATACAACGGCAAAGAACTGCAAGAGGAATTAAACTTAAACCTTTACGACTATGGCGCACGAAACTATGACCCTGCTATTGGTCGTTGGATGAATGTAGATCCACTAGCAGAAAAGATGAAACGTCATTCTCCTTACAACTACGCTTTTAATAATCCTATCTTCTTTATAGATCCTGATGGGATGGAGGCGGAACCGCCAAAAGATTTTAATGGAGAAAAATTTACAGATAATACAGGAACATATGTAAAATGGGGTGCTGAAAGCGGAGTTCAGAACTCTTATGTAAAAGAAGGAGGTGACCCTTCAAAAATATATGATACTACGATGGAGATTTATCAAACTCCCGCTGAAGTAGTTGGAGAAAAAGATAATCGTCCGTATGAAGATCATCTAGATCCTTCAACAATTGGTAGAAATTTATTTGGTTTATCTTATGCAGGAGCTAATAATCCTAAGACATATGGAGGTTCTGATAGTTTTGAATATATTCCTAAATTTCTTAGTGAGTATCCTGCAATAGGACACGATAGAAGATACGCAAATTTAAATATTGAAGGCGCTTCAGGTTTATTTTTAAACACAAGAGCTATAGGTGCTGATTGGAAATTTGTTTCAGAAGAATTAAAAATAGCAATTAATCCTTTCAATGGAGCAAGTCCTAATGATAGACTTACTTCATCTCTATTAGGTATCGGTTTAGGTGTTGCCGCAATACCTAAAACTATATTCAAATTTTCTTATAGCGATAACCCTATAGGAGACATACTTAAGGATTATAAAGAATCTAATGTAGGCGTGTCAAATAAACCAAGTAAATAAAATTATGAAAAAAATTAGCTTAATATTATTAATGTTTTTTTTAACTATTTTATCCTGTAAAGATCTTAATAAAATCTTTGGTGCGGGTTCTTATTCATATGCGGAAAAATATACAATCAATAATAAAGAAATTAATGTTATTGAACAAATTGAGAGCATAAAATTAAATAACAAATTAATTGTTCCTAAATTTCAATGGTCTGGAGAAGATATAATTTTAGTTGATAAAAGAAAATCTCATTGGTATGAATTTTACATTTATTTAAGAGAAAAAGATCAAATACTTCATTTTTATACAAGATCTAATGACTCTTCTAATTCTACCATATTAGCTTTAATTGGTGTAAGAAATGGATTGGGTTTAGGTAATTGGCAAATAGTAAACAAAGATTTATCAGAAGATAAAAACAAAGCAATAATAAAGGTTTTTGAAGAGCAAATCGTATCTAAAATAAGATGATGTAATTTTCAGTAGTGTTGTTTTCATACAACGTATAATCCACAATAAAATAAAAGGCAAACAAACATTTGCCTTTTGTTATTTTATAAATAATGCCCAAAAGAAGAAGGGATACTCTGCCTCATAATTTTTAACGATACATTACCAAATTTTGGCTAAGTAAATCACCATAAAAACATTAGAATTTTTATCTTTGTATAAGAATAAAGAAGTTCAAAACAAGACATTACTTGTTTAGCGACTAAATGACGACTTATTTTTGCTCACCCTTCGGGAAGCTACTAAAATAGAGGAACACGAGATGAGGTTCGAATCCCTCACTCTCCGCTAAAAGCCTTAAAATTTATTCTTCAACGCTTTTTTATGGATTAATACTTACTTCAATTCATCATCATTAAAATGACCTCTCACCGAAATTAGTGTTTAAAGATCTATATATCATTGTAAATGTAAGGATTGAGAATTATAAGTTTAAATAGTACACTTCCATTCGGTTTAAAAAACAATACCTAAGTAGTATTAATAGAGCTACCCCAACCTATAAATACAAAACCGTGCAGAAATCAGTTCCTTTTTTGATTCTTTCTAAAAGGATAAAATCTAATTATATCATCTTAGAATATTCAATCAATTTTAAATCATTCATTCAAAATCAAAATAAAAATTGGAATAAAAATTGATTTCACTCAAAATCAATCTTTTAAGTCTCTAATAAAATATCATCACTTCCTATTCTCAATTCTCATTTTATATTCATGTTCAACAAATGATGATTTTAAAGAAGAAATCATCTACAATGATTTTCAAACTGAAAATGTAATTATACTTGTTATTGATGGAGCACGAATGTCTGAAACTTGGTTTGAACCATATCAAATTTACCTTCCCTATCGAATGGATTAAAAAAAAGAAGGAGTTATAATAGATAATTTTAAAAATCGAGGGACAACTTTAACGATGTCGGGGCATAGTAGTATTTTGAATGGAACGTATGAGAATTTAAGAAATGATGGTTCAGAAATACCAATTAATCCATCTATGCTTCAATTATGGTTAAAACAATCTAATCAAGCGAAAGAAAAAGCTTGGATCATCACTTCTAAAGTTAAATTAAAAACAATCGCAAATTGTATTAATCCAATTTGGAGAGATCAATTTATTCCATCCACAGATTGTGGAGATCCCAATACAGGTACAACCGATAGAACAGATACACAAACTGTAGAAAGTTTTAAAAATATTCTGACTACCCACCACCCCAAATTAATTATGGTGAATCTTAAAGAGGTTGATGCTGCTGGTCATAATAATGATTGGAATGGATATATCTCTGCGATTAAAAGTACCGATGCTCAAATTAAAGAAATATGGGATTTTATACAATCTTCTAATGATTATAAAAATAAAACTGCACTAATCGTAACTAATGATCATGGAAGACACGATGATAACCATGGAGGCTTCCAAAATCATGGAGATCAATGTGGAGGATGCGAAAGCATCGAATTTCTTGCTTTAGGTCCTGATTTTAAAAAAAATACAACCATTCATTCAAGTAATTACGAGCAAAAAGATATCGCTAAAACCATTGGAATGATTATGGGATTTGAAATGCCCTTTTCTGATGGAAAAGTCATTACGGATATTTTTTCGATTCCTATTCGCGTCCAGTAAATACTTATTAAACTGAATGTAATAATTTCTCGAAAGCCAAGCGTTCACTTCCTCTAAAGTAAACTTTACCACAATATTGATAACCTAATTTTTCAAAGACACGTAACATCCCTACATTATCAAAATTAGTATCAACTTTAATAGAACGAATCCCCTGATCTAATACCAATTGTTCTACTTCTTTTAAAATCCAAGTCGCTAATCCTTTGATCGGATGCTTTAAATTTACAATCAAGCGATGAAAAACCACATAATTTTCTCCTGCAGGAGACATCCATTTTCCTTCGATTTCTTCATATGCAGGTTCAACATCCGCAATCATCGCCAGATAACCTACCATTTCCTGATTCTCATTTTCAACCACTAAACCATAGTGGTGGGTGATATCATTTAAAACCACATTTCGGTTCGGATAACCATCTTGCCATTGGTTACTCCCCTCTATCTTGCGCTTCTCTATACCTTGTTGAAGCAAATTCCAAATAGCATCACAATCGGCTAAAGTCGCCTTTCGAATGGAACAGTTCATCTTTAATCAATTTTAAGCTAAAAGTAGTGGAAATAAAAAACAGTGCAAAATTGCACTGTTGAATAAAATGGTTAATTGATGAATTATAAAGTTCCAAATTTCCCAGCTTTAAATTCTTCAAAAGCTTTCACCAATTGTTCTTGGGTATTCATCACAAATGGTCCATAATGGGCTATCGATTCATTTATAGGTTCTCCACTTAAAACCAAAACGATCGTATCTTCACTCATAGCTTCTAAATTAAATGTATCTCCTTTATCGTTTTCGAACAGGGCAAATGAGTCTTTTTCTAAGACTTCTTCTCCATTCACTTTGACACTTCCTTCAATAATTAGAATCGCTGTATTGTAATGATTTGGAAATTCGAAATTTGCGTTTACTCCATTTTGTAAATAAGCATTGTACATATGGATGGGTGAATAAGTTGTTGCTTTACCTTGATGCCCTTTATATTCGCCTGCAATCACATGGATAGAGCTGACCTCATCATCCAACATCACTTTTGTCATTTGATCAAACAACAAATCTTGGTAATGGGGTGTCGTTTCACGATCCTTAGCAGGCAAATTCATCCAAATCTGAACCATCTGAAATAAACCACCTTTTTTCGACCATTCTTCTTCGTGGTATTCTTGGTGTAAAATTCCAGCACCAGCCGTCATCCATTGCACATCGCCTTCTCCAATGACGCCGTGATTGCCACGACTATCCTTGTGTGCAATTTTACCTTTATAAGCCAATGTAACCGTTTCAAAGCCTTTGTGCGGATGAGCCCCCACTCCTCTTGGAATTTCTTCGGCTTCAAATTCGATGTCGGCATTATAACCTAACGCAAAAAATGGATCCATTCGTCTTCGGGATATTTGTCCACCAATAAAGGAAGTCGTATAAAACGCATCTCCTACCCAATTAAATGTTCCGGGATGCAATATTTTTTCGATATGTCTTGTTTTCATTTGTTTATGATTTTAATTTGTTCTACAAAGTTATGAGGGGATATCCTGACAACCAACCCTCTTACTTTTTGGTAACCACTAACTTAAAGGTTACCCAACGATGATGAGAGTATATCTTTCACCGCACGTTCAATGGTTGGAAATTTGAATTGAAAACCTGCTTCTTGTATTTTTTTCGCAACCAAATGTTGGCCTTCAAATGGCTCAATGATTGATAAGGATTTAAATTCAATTCGTTCGATATCGCTTTATAAATATCTTGTTGTGAAGCAGGGTGTGGCGCCACAGAATTATATACACCATCCAAATGATGTGTTACTGCAAATGCAAAGATTCTAGCCATATCTTCCACATGATTCCACGGAACCGAAGCTTGATTCGATAGAGTAACAAGCGTAGGATTATGTTCGACAATCGTTTGATACACCGGGAAAATTCCACCTTCTTTTCCTAAAACCAAGGATACTCGAATTTTAGCAACATATTCGGCTACATGATCCTTTTTAAATTGATCCGCTGCTATCTCCCAATCGGCAGACAAATCTGCCGCAAAGCCTATTCCTCGTTTCCCACTTTCATCAATATCTAACGTCTGGTCTTGAAAGCCATAATAACCAATAGCAGAAGCCGAAATAAAACTGGTGATCGTTTGCTGACGGTCCAGAAGTTTTTTACGAATAAAATTCGCAGCACCAATTCGACTTTCATACACCAATTGTTTACGTTCTTCCGTTAGAGGGGTTCCATCATTTAATTTAGAACCCGCCAAATGCACAATATAATCCACATCATCCAATGCGCTTTCATCCATTTGCTTTGTAGAAACATCCCAATAAAATTCATTTTCCGCCTCAGGAGTTCAGGTTAATAATTTAAGAGTATAATGAGGTTCCAATAATGGAATAATATGTTGTGCAATAAAACTATGGGCACCGGTAATTAAAACTGTTTTCTTCATCATTTGTAATTTAGTCTCTCAAAATTAGGTGTAATAATTGCAATCTTTCCTATGTGTTACCTTAGGGTAACTACTAACCAAAACGTAACCATAATGATTAAAAAACCTATCTCAGACCCTGCTCCTTGTACAGGAAATTTATTGGCAATGACCGATACTTTAGATATTTTAGGAGGAAAATGGAAATTACTCATCTTACATTATTTGATGCTTCGAGAAGATATTACCAATACCTTTAATAAAATTGAACGAGATATCGAAGGGATATCCGCTAAAGTGCTATCCAAAGAGTTGAAAGATTTAGAATTTCATCAATTGATTAAAAGAGAAGAACAAAAGACGAAACCGATTACCGTCGCCTATTCGATTACAGATTATGGTAAATCCACCAAAGAAATTATTGATGTATTAGTGCAATGGGGACAAAATCATCGCCTCCACATTCTCTCTCAAGAATAATTTTAATCCGATGGTATAGGTACAAATTACATTAAATAGAACATTCCCTAAAATTTAAACTGTAAGAACGGTGCTCACCTATCGATTTATTGTATTGATTTTGTTGGGTTTAATCAATGTCTTAATTTAATAATTATTAAAGTTTATTATTTATTAAAGAAAGTGTTTTCACCTATTGCAATAGTGTGATGAATACGTTATTTTTAAACCACAAACAAAAACAAAAAAACTAAATGTCTCAAAATCTATTAAATGACGCTGGGCGTAGCATCAAAAAATTGATGGTCGCGAACAGGGGAGAAATTGCTATACGTGTACTTCGTGCAGCATCTGAAATGCATATTCGTACGGTCGCTATCTATACATTCGAAGACCGATTTTCAATGCACCGCTACAAAGCCGATGAATCTTACCAAATCGGTACAGACGATCAACCTTTAAAACCCTACTTAGACATTGAAGAAATCATTCGTGTCGCCAAAGAAAACCAAGTAGACGCCATTCATCCGGGGTATGGTTTCTTAAGCGAAAATGTTCAATTTGTACGTCGATGCAACGAAGAAGGAATCATTTTCGTCGGGCCAAAAGCAGAAGTGATGGACCAATTAGGGGATAAAATTGCAGCCAAAAAAATTGCAAAATCCATCCAAGTGCCCGTGATCGAAGATGCGATTTTAACACCGGAAGATTATGATCAAGTAGATCAAATTGCTGCAACTATCGGTTTCCCGATCATTTTAAAAGCGGCAGCTGGTGGTGGTGGTCGTGGAATGCGCGTCGTACGCTCGAAAGAAGATGTAAAAAGTGCTTTCCAAGAAGCATCAAACGAAGCTTTAAAAGCGTTTGGGGATGGGACTATTTTTATTGAAAAATTTATTGATCAACCCAAACACATCGAAGTCCAATTATTAGCTGATAATGCAGGTAATATTGTTCACCTTCACGAAAGGGATTGTTCGGTGCAACGTCGTTTCCAAAAAGTAGTGGAAATTGCCCCTGCTCCAAACTTACCGCAACAGACAAAAGATGAAGTGCACCAATACGCTTTACAAATTGCGAAAGCGGTAAATTATAACAATGCGGGAACAGTCGAATTCTTAGTCGATCAAAACAATGCCGTTTATTTCATTGAGGTTAATCCGCGTATTCAAGTAGAACATACAGTAACAGAAGAAGTAACAGGAATTGATATTGTACGCAGTCAAATTTTAATTGCGCAAGGGGTTACATTAGACGATCCTCGTATCCATATCCAATCACAAGAAGACATCAAAGTAAACGGTTTTGCCATCCAATGCCGTATCACAACAGAAGATCCTGAACATGATTTTAAACCGGATTATGGGACATTAATCGCCTACAGAAATGCAGCCGGTTTTGGAATTCGTTTAGATGAAGGTAGTGCATACCAAGGGATGAAAATTTCGCCATTCTTCGATTCGATGATTGTAAAAGTAACTGCTAGTGGTCGTACCTTATCTGGAACAACTCAACGAATGTTACGTGCGTTATCCGAATTCCGTGTGCGTGGGGTTTCAACCAACATTTTATTCTTAGAAAATGTATTAGAACACGACATCTTTAAAAAAGGAAAGTGTACTGTTAATTTCATTGGTGATCATCCCGAATTATTCCAAATCAAAAAGATGAAGGATAGTTCGACAAAAGTCTTAAAATATTTAGCGGATATAAAAGTCAATCGTCATCCAGATGTTAAAATCTATGATGATGCGAAAGTTTTCCGTAAACCGATTGTTCCTCCATTCGATGCATTAGCTCCTTACCCAAAAGGTTCGAAAGATTTACTGAATGAGTTAGGGCGCGAAGCTTTTATGCAACAAATTCGCCACGATAAACACATTCATTTTACTGATACCACTTATCGTGATGCGCATCAATCCTTGGTAGCCACACGTGTACGTTCGAAAGATATATTAGCAGCTGCTGGTGGTTTTGCCCAATCTAATCCTGGACTATTCTCTGCAGAAGTTTGGGGAGGAGCTACATTTGATGTGGCCCTACGCTTCTTACACGAATGTCCGTGGGAACGTTTACAAAACTTGAGAAAAGCCATGCCGAATGTGCTATTACAAATGCTGTTCAGAGGAAGTAATGCCGTTGGATATTCCGCTTATCCAAGAAATATTGTGCAACAATTCATTGAAAAATCGTGGGAAAATGGAATCGATATTTTCCGAATTTTCGATTCATTAAACAATTTAGAATCAATGTTGCCTGCGATTGAATTTGTTTCTAAAAATACGCAAGCCATTGCGCAACCTTCCCTTTGTTACACAGGGGATGTCTTACGCAAAGACAATAACAAATACAACTTAACCTATTATACCGATTTAGCCAAACGCTTAGAAGATGCGGGTGCTCATATGCTTGCGATTAAGGATATGGCAGGTTTACTAAAACCTCAGGCTGCTGAAGTTTTAATTCCAGCGTTAAGAGAAGCTGTTGCTGTTCCGATTGCTTTGCATACGCACGATACAGCAGCTACTCAAATCGCAACCTATTTGAAAGCTTTAGATGCAGGAATCGATTCGATTGATTGTTCGTTAGCATCATTCAGTGGAACAACAGCTCAACCGAACTTAAATTCGATGGTGGCTTTATTAAAAGGTGCTGAACGTGAAAACACAACCATGAATTTAGACGCCTTAAACGAACACAGCAATTATTGGGAAATAGTACGCGAAATGTATTATCCGTTCGAATCCGATTTAAAATCAGCAACGGCCGAAGTTTACGAAAATGAAATTCCAGGGGGACAATATTCTAACCTTAGACAACAAGCCGAAGGTGTTGGTTTAGGTGACAAAATCGCAACCATTAAGAAGAATTATGCCAATGTCAATACGCTTTTTGGTGACATCGTAAAAGTTACGCCAAGTAGTAAAGTGGTTGGAGATATGGCGTTATTTATGACCGCCAATGATTTGACGCCAGAAGACGTTTTAGATGAAACAAAAAATCATTCCTTCCCTGCTTCAGTCATCGGATTCTTTAAAGGGGATTTAGGCGTTCCATACGGTGGATTCCCTGAAAAATTAAGAAACATTGTCCTGAAAAATGAGAAGGAAATTGGTGAAGCCAAAGCACAAATTTTACCAGATGTCGATTTAGAACAAGCAACTGCTGAATTCTATGAAAAATATCCGAACAGTACGTTCTTGGATTTCTTATCCTACCAAATGTTTCCGAAAGTATACGACGAATATTTTAATCACATCAACGAATTTGGTGACGTTTCGCAATTGCCAACGCCTGCTTTCTTCTATCCGATGAAAAAAGGTGAAGAAATTCAAATTAAATTACGTCAAGGGAAAGTCATTCACGTGAAATTAATCTATGTTTCTAAAGCAGACGACGAAGGAAATCGAACAGTAACTTTTGAATTGAATGGAGGGCAACGTACTGTTCGCATCAACGATAAAAATGTCAAATCAACAAAAGCTGTTCACGAAAAAGTGACCAATCCTGCTACTCAAATTGGTGCACCTCTACAAGGGAGCTTATCTCAAGTACTGGTAAAACCGGGAGATCAAGTGGAAGCCGGAGCGCCATTATTCTTCGTAGAAGCGATGAAAATGGAAAGTACAGTGACTTCACCGAAAACAGCAAAAGTAAAACGTATCGTTTTAACCGCTGGAACCTTAGTGGATCAAAACGATTTGGTGGTGGAATTAGAAGATTAATCCCAATGCATAAATACAAAAAAGGATGTTCAAATTGAACATCCTTTTTTTATGATTTAAAATCCTGTTTTAGATCGTGTTTTTAACCAACCGGTAATGCTGTAACGGGGTTGCTTAACAGGTAATACTTCGTGTGGAATGGTTTTACTATCAAAAATAGCCAATCGGCCAGCAACGGGTAAAACATTTAAAGTTTCTTCTGTTCCATCTTCTTTCGGAAGATATAACGCCAATTGTCCACCAAATTCATCTTTCCAATCTTCATCATTCAAATAGAAAACCATCGATAATGTACGACGATCATCGTTTTTAAAAGCATCGACGTGACGTTGGTAGAAAGTACCTTCCGGATATATCGCATAATGAAATTCTTTTTCTTCTATCCCCATATAACACGTACGGTTCAAGTAGTGGACAAAATCATTCACTTTAGCGAAAAACATAGCTTCTACTTCATTCGGATGAGCTTCATCAATCCAACGGATTTTATCCCCCCGTATCGAACGAATAATCTTTTCATTGGTCGCATTTCCAATCGCAGCTTGATGAAAATCATGAAGATCATTTTGATGTATTGCGTATTCGCGTAATGCGGTCGTCTCTTCTGTAGAGAAAAAACTTTCTGAAATGGAATACTTCTGATTTAACAAATCATCAATAATACATTCGTAGGATGGATTTAATACTAATTCGCTCATTAATTATTTATGAAAACTGCAGTAAAAATAATTTTTATTAGCAAAAATGAAATGATAACTTTTAAAATTTTATTCTCATACGGGATAAAATAACGTATTTTTTAATTTCATTTTAATGAATGAACAGTTTAAATAGAATATCGACAATCTATATTTCTATTTTTTATGAATTCGAAAATTAATTTTAATCATTTTCATCACTACGAGCAATAAAATTGGACATTCAATTAAATGATTATTAAAAAATAGACTAAAAATATAAATAATCAATAAATCAATTCACTTGATAAACAAACCGATTCAAATCCAATAACAAATAATTGATCAATTGATTGATTGTACGCGTCGCCGATTGCATTTGATTCAACATTAAGATCCGGTTATGCAAATCATCTGCACGATAATAACCTCCATGATTAAAATTCACTGAAGAATTGGCCATTGCGATATTATTATCAAAATTAAATTGTAACCAACGTTTTTTTATATTCCCAATAATGGACAACCCTTCAGTATAGTTTGCAAATTTTCGCTCATTGTACATGTACCAAACAAAAGGAGGAAAATTTTCCGATTGCAATTCTTCTTGCCATATATCGCGTAAAATATTCCGTTGATGGATAAACTCCACCTTACGCCCTTTTGGATTAAGCGTAGCAAATCCCAATACAGCCCCTAATCCTCCTCCTGCAATATCTACAATATTTCCTGCTTTATCATCCGCAATAATAGCACTCGCCACAGAAGTTAATGCTCCAGCTACAATAGAATAATACACCAAACGATTGTTATGATTGTTATTGATATTATCCACATAATAAGCCATCTGGGCTACACGCTCCCCTTCACAATCAAATTCTGCAGCAACCGCATCCAATTCGGTGAGAGCGATGGTAATTTTACTCTGAATGGCCGATTTTAACTGCAAAACATTCAATTGTGCTTCCACCGACTTTTGTTGTTTTAAACGTTCTATTTGATGAACGTCATCCAATGATTCCAAAGCATTGAGAATTAAAATACTTTGATCTGAGAATGTTTCGGATAAACTTCGATTAGCATAAAGAATAGAATCTGAATTAAAGGATGGTATTTGCTTGCTGTAATTGTAATGAAATGGGGCTTTACAATAACTATTACGAAGCGAAAGAATATTATCATTCATATTTCTCTGCCGTTGAGAAACACAAGATGTAAAAAACAGGATAAGAATTAAAAACCTCATAATCAGAATTTAAACTACAATAAGTTATGAATTTTAGGCGGATATTTGGATAATGCACAATATAATTTTTACCTTGAAGCTTGGAAAAACAAGAAAAGAATGAGTATTTCAATTAAAGAAACCCAAGAAATTGTAAATCAATTACTGCAATTAGATGTAAACAAACAACCAGAATGGGGAATCATGACCCCTCAACACATGGTAGAACATTTAATTGTATCAATGAAAATGTCGAACGGCGGATTTATTATTCCATGCCGTACACCAAAGGAAATGATTCCGAAATACAAAGAAATCGTTCTAAATCCAGCGATTGAGATGGAACGTGGAATTAAAGCAGGTGGAATGGACGGTTTATTGGATTTAAGATATCCTTCAATACAAGCTGCCATCGAAAAATTAGCTTCCGAAATTGAGAAATTCCATACCTATTTCCAAGAAAATCCGGGCGCATTAGTGATGAATCCTGTCGTAGATGAAATTGGCTACGAAGATTGGATCATCTTCCATAACAAACATTTTAAACACCATTTTACTCAATTTGGTTTAGCATAATATGTAAATCCGAAAGTGAATCTTTCGGATTTTTTAATGCGTTACTTTAATTGAAAAGACAGTCATTGCAATTAATAATGCGAAAAAACAAACGGTCGATAAGGTTAAAATCAATGTTCCTTTTGCAAAAACGATAAACCAACTTTCTTGGTAAACACGTTTCAAAGCCAACCAGAAGTAAATAATGATATAAGCGATGGCGATATAATCGACAATATCAAAGACAAACATCCATACATCTCCTACAGGAGTTTTCATAATGGAATCATTAAAATAACTCTCGAGGGTTGAAAACATACTAACCAATAAAATCATGGAAAAAAAATGCAATGTAAATATCCCATGCGCATAATAATACCATCGCTGTTTCGAATGAAATAGCCATAGGATAAAAGCAAATAAAGGAAGAAAAATAAATATAGCGCGCGGTAAATTATGAATAAATGAATCGATTATACGATCTGCGATTTGTTCTTTATTAAAGCCTCTATCATGCATTTCGATGTATTTTTCAGCCAATGGCTTATAAATCAATCGATCGCTAAACGTCAGATGACGTGTTTTAGAATCTACTTGGTACAATTCCTCTTTCAAAAATGTTGCAAAATCCTCCTCCTCCTCATTCGTTCCCGAAAAATTGATACTGATGGATTCCTTATGATGCACAAAAGAACCTACAAGGGGAGGAATAAAAAATGCTAAAAAACTAATAAAGATATAGAGTTTAACAGGCGAAACATATCGCATCCTTTGGCCCTTCAAATAAATGTTCGTGAGCTGTCCCGGAGAGCAAATCAATATTTTGAAGGTATCCCAAAACTGACCGTCATAATGGGTAAAATCCTCAATAAAATGTTGGATCAAATAATGATAAGGTGCATTATTTTCGATGTTTTCTTGACCACAATGCGAACAAAATCGGTCCGGAACAGTTTCACCACAATTCAAGCAGTCCTTTGCTGCTCTTAATTTTGGATGACTCATAAGCTCGTGCGTTAATTCATGCTACGAATTTATACATTTTTATGCGGAATTGCGAATACTTAAATATTTTAATTAATTAAATATCAATATTTTACTTGTTCACCTGCAAATTTCACAATTATCGAGGATAATAATTGGGAGACATGAATTAATTTTGACTAATCAATAAAATAAAACAAATGAAAAATTTTAAACTAAATAACGGAATGGAAATTCCAGCCATTGGATTTGGGACTTGGCAAATTGAAGAAGGAGAAAATGCTTACAATGCAGTAAAAACTGCAATCGAAAAAGGATATACCCACATTGATACAGCAGCTGTCTATGGAAATGAAGTAAGCGTTGGGAAAGCCATTAAAGATTCGGGTGTGGCACGTGAAGATCTATTTGTAACAACGAAGTTATGGAATGATATGCGTGGTGAAGAAAATGCAAAAAAAGCATTTGAAGAATCCATCACAAAATTAGGATTGGAATATGTTGATTTATACCTTTTACATTGGCCTGCGAATGCAACACAATTCCCTGAAAATTGGAAAGATATCAATGCTGCCTCTTGGAAAGCTTTAGAAGAATTACAAGCGGAAGGAAAAATCAAAGCCATTGGAGTAAGTAACTTTATGGTAAAACATTTAGAAGCATTATTAGAAACGGCGAAGGTAATTCCTGCGGTCAATCAAATTGAATTCCACCCAGGATATACACAAGCAGAAGTGGTTGAATTATGTAAAGCCAACAATATCTTAGTGCAAGCATGGTCTCCACTTGGTTCTGGTCGTATCTTACAAGATGAAACTGTAAAAGCGATTGCAGCAAATCATGAAGTTTCTGTAGGTCAAGTGTGTATCCAATTTGCCATTCAACAAGGGGTTTTACCATTACCAAAATCGGAGAATCCAATAAATATTGAAAATAATTTAAACACTAATATTGAATTAAGTTCAGAAGAAATGGAGCAATTAACGACATTAAAAGAAAATGGATTTTCTGGGCTTGTTCCAGATGAAGTGGCATTTTAATGAAAATAAAACGCTTCTAAAATGAAGCGTTTTTTCTTTAAAATCCTATATTTGCAATCATTTTAGCCCCATAGTTTAATTGAATAAAATGTCAGATTCCGGTTCTGTTGATACGGGTTTGAATCCCGTTGGGGTTATTTTTTTTACCATTTTTTTATTTTTTTAATCTTCTTATTGTGTTGATTAATAATTTTTTAATTAATTTTAGATTATTAACACAATAATTAATATGAAGAAAAAATTACTTTCGCTTTTTGCTGTAGTAACTATGGCAACATCTTTTGGTCAAGTTTATCAAACTCAAAATGCAGGAATTCCAATGGCTTCAGCTGGTGTTCGTGATTTCTCAATCGTAGATGCACAAACAAGTTGGGTGACATTTTATGATGGATCAGGTGGTGGAACTTATCCACGTTATGTTGGTGTCACTTCAAATGGTGGTTCAAACTGGTCTACAAATTTAGTTTCTGCATTACCTACAACAGCATTAATTTCTGATGTGCAAGGAATTAACAGCACAACTGCTTATATTGTTACTGCACCAACAGGATCTAATGGAGCAGCAAACGGTTTATGGAAAACTGAAAATGGTGGACAAGCATGGACAAAAGTTCAAGGAGTGTTCGGAAATCAATCCTTTGGAAATATTGTATACATGTGGCCTAATGGAACTGGATTAGCCATTGGTGATCCAGTAAACAACCGTTATGAAATGTATAAAACGACAGATGGAGGTGCAACTTGGAGCACTTTAACAACTGCACCAACTCCATTAACATCAAGTGAATATGGATATGTTGGAGGTAAAGTTGTGTATGAGAATCATATTTGGTTAACTTCAAATACGGGTCGTATCTTACAATCATCTGACTATGGTGTAACTTGGAATTCTTATTCTGCTCCAATTGATGATTTCGCAGGAGAAGGTTCAAGTGGTTCAATGAGTTTCTCAAGTCCAACCTATGGTTTATTGGTAGATAGTTTCTCTTTATTATGGTATACTGAAGATTCTGGTAGAAACTGGGATATTAAAGATGCAGTAAACTATTTTGATGGAGACATTAAATATGTACCTGGAACTGAAAATACGTTCGTTTCAACAGGGATCTCTCAAACATCTAGTTTAGGTTTTGGTACAGCATATAGCCATGATGGTGGTAATACTTGGACGATATTAGATTCAGATGAACAACGTGGTACAATCGGTGTAAAAGATTGTTCTACAATGTACGTTGGACAATTTACAAGTAGTGCACAAGGTGCTGGTGGAATTTTAAAACTAGCGAATCCAATCCCTGGGTGTGAAAACTTAGGTTTAAATCCAGTAGCAACAAATAAAGTGGAATTAAAAGCTGTTGTTTCGAATCAAACATTAAATGTTGTTTCTAACAAAGAAATTAAAGAAGTTTTAGTTGTTGATATGACAGGTAAATCAGTAACAAAATCAGATAAAGTTTCTGTAAATGTTGCTCAATTAACTCCAGGTACTTATGTGGCACGTGTTGCTTATACAGATGGTGCTTTTGGTACAGTTAAATTTGTTGTAAAATAATTACACATTCATTTTATATAAGAGGGCAAAGTAAAACTTTGCCCTTTTTTTATTCAAAATCGAATTTTCCGTTGAATTAATAAATACATTTGCACAAAAATTAATCCATTGGAAATCGAAATTATTGCTCTGCTCTGCTCTATCGCATTCTGTGCAGGCTTTGTAGATTCTATTGTAGGTGGTGGTGGACTTATCCAAACCCCTCTATCCCTTGCAACACTTCCACAACTTCCCGTATCCACGGTAATTGGAACATTAAAAATACCCGCTTTCTCCGGTACAGCATTAGCTACATCTCAATATTTAAAGTCCATTAAAATTCAATGGAAATTATTCGGGATTATGGCTATCGTTGCTTTTATTTCAGCTTATTTGGGATCCAAATTATTAACCATAATGGATAATGATTTTATGAAACCCTTATTATTCGTTGTTTTAATTCTCCTTTTTATCTATACGGTATTTAAAAAAGATTTTGGACAAGCTAAATCAAGATCCATTACCTTCAAAAACAGCGTTATCAAAGGAATTCTTATTGCATTTGCTGTCGGCATGTATGATGGATTTATTGGTCCAGCTACAGGAACATTTTTTATTGTTGCATTTGTGTCCATGTTGCGAATGGATTTCCTACAGGCATCTGCTACTGCCAAATTAGTCAATTTAGCGACGAATTTTGGATCCATTTGTTTGTTTCTTGTCACAGGTAAAATCATTTGGGCAATTGCTATTCCAATGGCAATTTTTAATGGGCTTGGTGGTTATATCGGAGCTAAATTTGCGATAAATAAAGGAAATCAGTTTATTCGTTATATCTTTATGGGGATTATTTTATTATCCATAGCACGATTTGGTTATGAAGTGTTTACCTCTTAATTTTTTTATTTTTATCCTCCTTCAGAGTCATTTTATATTTGCTCAATATGTACTGAGTGACTCTATTGCATTAAAAGGATCCCATTTTTCTCATCTTCAATCCAATGCCATAGGGGATGTTTTTTTAATTGCAGACGATCAGCAGCTGTTAAAAATTGACCAGCATAAAAAATTAAAAACCTATCCGCTAAAAAAATTAGTCAGTCAATTGGATACACATCTAAGTTTACGAACGGCGGTAGGGTACAATTTTCAAGAAATAGAATTTTTGGATGATCAATTAAATCCAATCCAAGATCGAATTTACTTTAACCAATATCAAATCTATCCATCGGCTGTAATAATTGCTGATAGCCAACTCTTATGGTATTTTGATCCGATTGAACAACGTTTAATTCAGTGGAATTATCAATTGAAAACAACCATCAGTAAATCAAACATGCTATTTTTTAAAGATGGAGATACGACCATAACAGATATCTACGCCATCAAAAATAGCATCTTTTTAAAAAGCCAAAATTGGATGTATGAATATGATGTCTTTGGAAATTTTAAATCCGAAATTCCATTAAAACCTCATTTAAAACATGTATTTAGAGATGATTTCATTCATCTTTTAGATGAACAAAATTTAACGTCTATCAATTTGTTAACGAAAAATATTTCCACTATGGATAATTTTTTTAATGGAAAAGATTTTACTATGAGTAATGACCAACTTTTTGTGATAAAGAATAAGGGGTTGTATATTTACACCCGAATAAAGAAATAGAAAAAATGCATATCGCCATCGCCGGAAATATTGGAGCAGGTAAAACTACTCTTACGAAACTTTTAGCAAAGCAATATAACTGGACAGCTCAGTTTGAAGAAGTTGATCACAACCCTTATCTTGATGATTTTTATAATGATATGGAGAAATGGGCGTTTAACCTACAGATTTACTTCTTAGGAAGCCGTTTCAACCAAGTAAAAGAAATTAGAGAAAGTGGGAAAGACATTATTCAGGATCGTACGATTTATGAAGATGCACACATTTTCGCGAGCAATCTGAACGATATGGGACTATTGTCTACTCGTGATTACAACAACTATTTACGTGTATTCAATTTAATGACAACATTCGTAGAAGCTCCAGATTTATTAATTTATTTAAAAGCATCTATTCCTACACTTGTAAAACAAATCCAAAAACGTGGACGTGATTATGAGAATTCAATCAGTATTGATTATTTAAGCCGTTTAAATGATAAATACGATAAATGGACTTCTAACTATACAGAAGGTCGTATCCTTGTGATTGATGTAGATGAATTAGACTTTGTAGAAAATAAAGAAGACTTAGGTTACATCTTTGATCGCATCGAAGGTGAAATCAACGGTTTATTCAAAGGATAAAAGATACAATTAATTACTATATCTTTGTAGGCTTGTTTCTTCGGAAACAAGCCTTTTTTTCGGGAAACTATTTAACTATTTATATTTACTATTTATTATGCAGAATAAAAGTCTTTTGAAGGGCGTCTTATTCGTAGGTTTAGGGGCAAGTTTTTATGGAATGCTTGCCACGTTTGTAAAATTAGCTTACGATGAAGGATACTCTACCGCAGAAGTTACAGCCTCTCAATTTATATTGGGAATTTTAATGCTTTTAATCATCAACGGAATCATGTATGCCAGAGGAAAAAACAACATCGCATTCCAAGGTAATGATAAGATTAAATTAATGGTTGCAGGAAGTTCATTAGGACTAACCAGTTTATTTTATTATATCGCTGTGCAGTACATCAATGTATCCATTGCCATTGTTTTATTGATGCAAACCGTTTGGATTAGTATTTTAGTCGAAGCCATTTCGACGCGTACATTTCCCGTCGTAAAAAAGCTTGTAGCAATGTTGATTGTGCTATTAGGTACTGCAATGGCAACGAATCTTATTGGACAAAAAGTGGAGTTGGATTGGCGTGGTATATTTTGGGGATTTTTAGCCGCATGTTCATTTACAACGACGATGTTCACAGCGAATCGTATTGCCAACTATTTGCCGCCTTACAAAAAGACGCTTTTTATGGTTTTAGGGGGAAGTGTTTTGGTGACCATCTTTTGTTTTCTAACCCAAATAGGTCCACACTATTTTCCTCAATTCATGGATTTCAAAGGGGTATTGGGTCCTGATTTTATTGTCGATAAAGCATTTGATGCCTCAATTTTACTAAAATGGGGATTAGCACTTTCATTATTTGGGACAGTGTTACCTCCTATCTTATTAAACTTAGGATTTCCGCATACAGGACTAGGGTTAGGAAGTATTGTTTCTTCAATGGAACTACCCGTATCTGTGATGATGGCCTTTATATTATTGGGAGAGCAAGTATTATTCATCCAATGGTCTGGGATTGCCATTATCTTATTTGCCATTGTATTTATGAATTACGAACAAGTATTTCCAAAGAAAAAATAACGATACAAACATAAAAAGCCGAGCATTGCTCGGCTTTTTTTAGGCGACATTATTAATAAATTCTTTTTCTAGAATTCCGTCGACCACACGATCGACTTGCTCAATATGTTCTTTCAAATAAATTGTATTTTCGATTTCATCTAGTTCATAAAAATGAAGTTGCTTTTTGATATCATTCAGTTTGGTATAAAAACGCTTTAATTCATTACGGTTATAATTCGAATCATTTTTAACCGATATGATGTGAATCTTAGACTTAATATATTGTGCCACTTCAAGTAACCCTTCTCTTCCACGACTTATATCGATGCTATAAAACAAGGATTTTAAAAATTCATTTTTAGCTATAGGCTCTTTGACCAACCAATGATCTGTTTTAGGCGATGAAGCTATTGGAATTAAATTTTGTACGCGTTTCGGAAATAACGTTGTCATTTCCCAAGCAATACCGCCACCAAGATCCGCCCCGATGATTGCAAAAAGTTCATTGACTTCAAGTTCAAATAACGTTAACCAAAACAATACCGCCACATCGCGAGCTGTGACTTTTTCAAATGGAATGTAGGAATAGTTAATTTCTTTTACCACTTCATTCCCTGGAATATCAATACAGAATACCGTATATTCTGTTAAATCAATGGCTTTGTTTTTCCCAATGACTCCGTCCCAATGAAACATACAATCCGAATCACTGTTTAAGGAGTGATTAATCAAAATAACAGGAGCCGTACCTAAAGGTAAACCAAATTGACGGTATGTTACCGAAACATTGTTTACGATTGTATTGTCTTCAAGAGGCCATACTGGAATTGTGATTTGTTGTAACGTTTGCATTTTATATTTATTTTTAAGGTTGTTCTTACAGTAAAAAAAATTTCCCCGGCGAAAAAATTCGACGGGGAAATTCAAAGTATCATTTATAAAGCTAAAGATTATATATACGAATTTTCCACGTCTGGATTTGGCGTCCACACCTGTTTGCAAATTGACATATATAAGACATTAAATTTCATAATTGCTGTACTTTCTTATTCAAATGTAAAAATTAATTTTCTATAAAAACAATAAAAACCTCATTATTTTTTGAATATCGCGATTAAAAGACGTCAAAATCGTGATTTTTTTAATCAAATCATTCTCATCATTACAATAAGTTTAGAATAAAATTCGGTTAGTTTTTTGAATGCATTCATCTGTTCATTAAAACGTTTAATTTCTTGAACAATCTTTAGGACAAAAAAAATGCTGATTGGAACCAATCAGCATTTCATTCTATGACAAAAATTCTATTTATTTTTTAAAATTTCGTGGAAAACCGTTTGAGCAGAATAAATTCGATTCGTTGCTTCATCAATTACAATCGAAACATCTGAATCCAATACCTCATCTGAAACGACAACATTACGACGAACAGGTAAACAGTGCATGAATTTACCATTATTTGTTAAATTCATTTTCTCCATTGTTACTTGCCAATCTTTATCCCCTTCATTCGCTTGACCATAATTTTCATAAGATGACCAGTTTTTAGCATACACAAAATCAGCATCTTTTAACGCCTCATCTTGATCGTACATGATTGTAGCACCTTCAGTATATTTAGGATCTAATTCCATTCCCTTAGGTTGCACAACTGTAAAATCAACCCAATCTACTTTAGAAAACCATTCAGCAAATGAATTTGGAACCGCTTGTGGCAAACGACGTGGATGTGGTGCCCAAGTCATCACTACTTTTACTTTCTTTTCTGGTTTTGCATCGGGATTGTATTCAATTTTCTCTGCTATTGTAATTAAATCAGCAAAAGATTGTAAAGGATGTAAAGTTGCACTTTCTAAAGAAACAACTGGAACCGACGATAATGATTTTACTTTATTGAACATAATTTCGTGGTAATCTTCATCACGATCAACTAATTTTGGAAAGGTACGAACCCCTAAAACATCACAATACGCACTCATGACCTGAATTGCTTCTGTGATATGCTCTTGAGAATCTCCATCCATAACAGTACCATCCCCCATTTCTAAGGTCCAAGAATCAGCACCAGCATTTAAAACCCAAGCATTAGCTCCTAAATTATATGCTGCTTTAATTGAACTTAAACGGGTACGTAAACTAGGATTAAAGAAGATTAAACCTACTGTTTTATTTTTACCTACCGCTTGTTGTCCAAATGGATTAGCTTTAATCTCTAATGCCGTTTTTAATAACTCGTCGATGTTTTCCACATCATTTACCGACGTAAATTGTTTCATACCTGTAATTCGTTATGTTTTATTTGTACCGCAAATTTACTCTAAACGAATGATGAATATCGATTTTTTGCGATTTATTTTTAAATTTAAGCAAAATTAATACGAGACATTCCATTCGGAAAGATAGGCTTAATCCCATGAAAAAAACAATTCTGATTACTCTTCTTTTATACCTTCCACTCGCGCTTCTAGCTCAAGGAAAAAATGAAGCATTAAAAGATTCTGAAATTAAAAAACTGAAAATAGTTCATGCCAAATACCGAAAATTTGAATCGAAAGTTCAAAGAGATATCTATGATGAACATTTCTCTGAAATCGAACGGAAAATTTCAAAAGGATATACGCAAGGCTTTATAGCTTTTGATCGTGAATATAATCAATTCATTCAAAAAATTTTTCAAGATTATACCACTACAAACCAAACGTATCAATTGGGTACACCTCATGTATATGTGATCAATGACAATTCACCAAATGCATTTACAACTGGATTTGATTATTATTTTATCCATACCGGATTGTTCCAATTGTTGGATAATGAATATCAATTGGCAGCCGTAATCGGTCATGAATTAGCACATAATTATTTAAAACACACCGATCAATCCATAACGCAACAAGCTGAATTTGCTCAGGATTTTCAAAAAAAAATGAAATCCATAAAACGTTCAGAAATGATCAAATTGATTCAATCTCAAGATAAAATTATTCAACAAAAATATGATTTGGCCAATCAATCCCGAAAAAAAGAGATTGCATCAGACAGCTTAGGATATGTATTCTATAGTCAATTAAATTATCCCAAAGAAGAATATTTAAATCTATTGCAAAAATTAAACGAATGGGATGAAGAAGAATTCGATACCATTCATGATGAGACCTATCAAACCATTTTTAATGTCAATGGCGTATCATTCAAAAGCAGTTGGCTGAACCTTAAAAAAGATGATGTATTTGCTGGATTAACGTTTACCGAACACATCGACAAAGACTCTATTCGGTCTCATCCCAACACCGTGGATCGAATGAATTGGTTTTCAAAAACATTCAACATTGAATCTAAACTAGAAAATGCAGCAGCTCCTTCTAATGAATTTTTAGATTTAAAACGAAAGGCAAAACAAGATTTTTATGAGCATTTGATTTTACACCAAACGTATGATTACGCTTTATATCATATCATTCATCAAATACAAAAAGACCGTACTAGACAAGATTTGAATAAATATTTGGTAAAGATCTTCAATGATTTACATCAGGCCCGTATGAATCATCGTTTCAATCAATATGTAAGTGTAGCCAATGCCAATCACAAAGATCAAGATTATCATCGTTTTCTCCATTTATTATGGAATATCCCGACTCCCGATTACCAAAAACTAGCAGACTATTATAATGAAAAAGCAGCCCTTTAGGCTGCTTTTTCATTATAAATTAATGCGTTCTAATCGCATAGAAACTGGAATTTCTTTTTCATCATATGCTGTAATTAAAATATGACCGAATTTCGCGTTATTAAATTGCAAATAATTGTTCTCTGTTTTGTATGGAATTTTCTCTTGTGTAAGTTGGCCATGTGAAAATTTATTCACCACTAAATTTCTGGATTTAACCTTTAATAACCCCAGATCTAGGTCTTCATAATAGATGATCAATGCATTGTTTTCGACGTCGGATTGTGCAAAAAGAAAACGATCATACCCTTGCCCAATCTTAGATTTTTCTAATACATAATGACCCAGAACCTCTGATTTTTCATTTAAATGAATTAAAATGTAATCTTCCGTTTTACTTTTATTATTCCCGAATCGATCCATTCTTAACTTCTTTTTCTCCAATAAAATTACCGATGAAAAATCATTGAAATTAAATACTTCAACGAAATCCAAACGAAATCCATCCTCAAATTTTTTACTTCCAAAACCTAAAGTTGCTAAAGCCTCTTTGAATTGAATGGTCTGATCAACTAATTTGGCACCTTTATCATCATAAACTGTTCTTCTGAATCCACGCATATTAAACGCCGCATCCACTAATGATGTGGTAATAACCATTTTATCATCTAAAAACTGTCCCCAATAGCCTTGAGGCATTCCTTTATCAAGTGTTTCCAAATGGTGATTTATTTTTAAAACGTTTTTCTTAGCATTTAAATCTTTTACATAGATGCTATCAACTTCTGTCACAGCTTTTAACCCTTTCATCTTCAAAATAATTTTTGAAGATAATAGTTTACCATCTTTAATATCCAATACAAAAGATTCCTTCATATTAAAAAAACCTTCCCTCTCCAATTTATACTGATAAACCAATTCTGAATTCGTATTGAAGATGCCTAATTCTTTAATTTTATTCTCGAAGGTCACGGTAGTCGTATTATGGGTATAAACATGGAAGATGTTTTTTCCTTCTCCTTTGGTTACCAAACGATCAAAAGTATCATAAGTAAACACATTTCTTTCCTTTCCCAATTCTTTTCCTGTAGGCATTGGAGTAACTTCAAAATCGCGAATAAATTGAGTATCAATTACGGTCTTATTCTTGGCATCTAAGGCCACATGCATATAGCCCAGATATTTCTTTTTACCAGCATGATATACACGATAGTTCGTATATAAATTCCCTTCCGAAAAATGATTATCAGCTAATCGGTATTCTAATTTCTTATGAAAAGGCAAAACAAAATCGGCATTCGCAAGTTGATTTAATGATTTATCCAAGATGATATACTCATAGGTAATCATCGATTCATCTGCAGTAAGTCCTTTATTAAAATAAAGAATGTAACCTGTAACATTTTTGTTGGCATCTAAAATTGAAGTCTTGTATTCCATTTTTCCGGTAGAAAGTTCACCCAATTTCTGCAACTGAGCATTCAACCCTATGCACATAAATAGGGATAAGATGTAAAAATAATATTTCATAATAAGTGTTAATCGGCACGAAAATAAAGTAATTTTTTTAAATGTTATTCCATGGAATATAACCTTCGAATAACCTATAAAAAAAATCGAGCATGTACGCTCGATTTTTTGATGTTATAGATTTAATTTTTCTAATCGTATAGAAACTTCTTTATCTTCTTGATTATATTCTGTTATTAGAATGCTACCATATTCAGCTTTCGAAAAACGCAAGGACGTAGATTCAGTTTTAAAGGGCATTTTAAGCTGCGATAATTGGCCATCTTTTAATTTATTAACGACGAGATAATAATTTCTTTTCCCATCTTCTTTTAGTTTTTCTTGATAGAAGAATAACACTTCATTCTCTTCTTTATTTTCCTGAGAGAATAGGTAGGTATCAAAATATTCTTTTGATTTTTCTAATACCAAATGATGGGTATAATTTCCTTGTGGATCAAAATTGACAAGGATGTAATCGGTCGTTTTTGTAGCTACAAAATTCCCATCACCTTTTTCTTTTGCCAATAGGATTGTAAAGGAATGATCGTTAAAGTTAAAATGTTCCGTCATCAAAAATTTATAGCCCTTCGAATCTCGACCATTTTTAAATTTAAGTTCAGCAAAAATATCTTGGTAATAAACCTTGTTATCCACCAATACTTCCCCTTTTTCATCATAGATCGTACGTTTAATGCCTAACGAAGGTTTTGATTGATATTTCCCTACATATTGCTCTGGAGCCATTTTTATTTCACCAACCACAAACATTTTTTGATCAAAAACTTCAACATTGGGGTCATAATATTCTTGACCATTTACTAAATTAGAGTTGTAAACAATATTACTTAGCAATTCACTGGTATTGATATCATAAGTCAATAAGCGATCAACGCCCATCTTTAACCCATCTTTAAAGGTATTTTTTCGTTGCCAAATGACAGTTTGATGATTCTTAATACTCTTTCCTAGAAACGAATAGTAATTTTTTCTTTTCTCACCATCTAAATAATATTCATATTTTTTATTAAAATCTGAATCATAAAAAGTGATGTAATATAAGGGGATCTCCTCGGGGTTTATGCGGTTAAATTGGGTCGCAACATAATACACTTGATCTTTTTCTGCATGAATAAAGACATAATCTGAAATTCCATAATTCCCTCTGAAATCCATTTTAGCCAATTCATTGAAATTAATTTCTTCAGGTTTGTAAATTGTACCATATGTATAAAGAAAATGCTTAAATTGATTTGATTTCAAATCAATCGAAGTGACTAATTGCCCTGAAGATATCCCATATTTTTGATCAATAATTCGAGTAACAACATACACCTGTTGGTTGTTAAAAATAACAGATTGAACACGAGGAACTAATTTTTGAGTATATGGTATTTGATAGGTTCCGTTGGTTACTTTATGTAATTTTTTATCTAAAATTACATATTCAAATTCTTGTTCTTTAGAATCATGAACTAAACCTTTATTGTAAAGAATAGAATAACCAATAACATTTTTATCTGAATCAGTTAAAATTGAGGTAGTTTCGATAACACCTGTGGATAATTCTTCCAAATTCTGATATTGAGCAAATAAGACACATTCAAACAGAAAAAAAAGAATAACAAAAATTGCTTTTTTCATTGTATTGTTTAAGAACTACGAAAGTATTAATTAAATTCTAATAGTATTTGCTGGAGAGAATTTAAAATAATAAACCATCCCTATATTTCGTTGGAATACGAACATTTAAACCCAACACTTGATTTAATTTTTCTACAAAATAAGTCGCATATAGTTCTTCCTCCCCTTGTAAACCTTGGTGTATAAAGAAATTTACGGATTGTAATCCTTCTTCTTTGAATACTTTTATACGTTCTATCCATGCATCCAATCGAGTGTAGTCCACAGGATCATATGCACTTACAAATCGAACGAATAAGTGAGGAGTTGTTAATCGCATATGCAAAATATCTCGACGTCCAGGTGTATCAACAATCACATTCGTTATAAAATTTTGTTCCAGTAAATCCGCATATTCATTGAATATTGAGTCATTCTGAAACCATTCTTCATTTCTTATTTCGATGGCTAAAGGATAACCTTTCGGAAAATCTTCAACAAAGCCTTTTAAACGTTCAAAATCTTTGGGTTTATAATTGTCGTGCATTTGTAGAAACGCCATGCCTAATTGCTCTTCAAAAAGAGTTATGGCATCTAAAAATGTCCACAATTTTTCTTTGACATTTATTAAACGACTGTAATGACTAATACTTTGAGGAACTTTAGGAAAAAATTTGAAATCTGCAGGCGTTTTCTTCTTCCAAGTTAAGATTTGCTCTTTTTGAGGTGAGCTATAAAATGTACCATTCATTTCAATGGCATTAAATTGCGTCGAATAATAGGTTAACTCGTCTTTTGTTTTGGGTGGATAAAAACCTTTAAGCTCCGACTTTCCCCAACGTGCTCCACCAACGTAAACCTCAAAGGATGAATGCTCCTCCTTATATTTTGCTAAAATGACCATCGTAGCGGGAGGAATTTCCGGAAGACTAAAATCAATTCCCTTGATACTATCTACTTTTCCAAACTTCATGCTGACTAATTTTTCATAAAAATACAGATTTTAGAATTGGGGATAAGACATTATGTCAGAATTCGTCGAATGGTATTGGATTTGAAAATAAATAGACAACTATTTATTTAATAAAAAAACAAAATATAATGAACAAAGGAAGCATTAATGTATCGGTGGAAAATATCTTTCCATTAATCAAAAAATTCTTATACTCTGATCACGAAATCTTTTTACGCGAATTAGTTTCAAATGCAACGGATGCGACTTTAAAATTAAAACACTTATGCAACATTGGTGAAGCTAAAGTGGAATACGGTGAACCTAAAATTGAAGTCAAAATCAACAAAGAAAATTCAACGTTACACATTATCGACCAAGGGTTGGGGATGACTGCGGAAGAGGTTGAAAAATACATCAATCAAGTGGCGTTCTCTGGTGCAGAAGAATTCATCAACCAACACAAAGATGCAGACGGAATCATTGGACATTTTGGATTAGGGTTCTACTCTGCTTTTATGGTTGCCGATAAAGTAGAAATTATCACGAAATCGTATAAAGATGCCCCTGCAGCCCATTGGACGTGTGATGGATCACCAGAATTCACCTTAGATGTAGCGGATAAAACAGAACGCGGAACAGAAATCATCTTACATATCGCTGAAGATTCGAAAGAATTTTTAGACGAGTGGAAAATCCGTGAGTTATTAACGAAATACAACAAGTTTATGCCTGTTCCAATTAAATTCGGAACACGCAAAGAAACTTTACCATTACCAGAAGGTGCTGCAGAAGATGCAAAACCTGAAGAAATTGAAGTGGATGATATCATCAATAATCCAACTCCAGCATGGACTAAAGCACCATCCGATTTAAAAGAAGAGGATTATGCCAATTTCTACCGCGAATTGTACCCAATGCAATTTGAGGATCCGTTATTCCACATTCATTTAAATGTTGACTATCCGTTTAATTTAACTGGAATTTTATTCTTCCCTAAGTTAGGAAACAACATCAACATTGATAAAGATAAAATTCAGTTATACCAAAACCAAGTATTCGTTACAGACGAAGTCAAAGGAATTGTGCCTGATTTCTTAATGTTATTACGCGGGGTAATTGACTCTCCAGATATTCCATTAAACGTTTCTCGTTCGTACTTACAAGCGGATGGTGCTGTGAAGAAAATTTCAGCACACATCACGAAAAAAGTAGCAGATAAAATGGCTTCATTAATGAACCAAAACCGTGAAGATTACGAACAAAAATGGAACGACATCAAAGTTGTAATTGAATACGGAATGATTACAGAAGAGAAATTCTTCGAAAAATCAGACAAATTTGCTTTATACCCTACAACAGATGGAAAATATTTCACGTGGTCTGAATTAGAGGCTGAAATCAAAGACATCCAAACGGATAAAAATGGTAAGATGGTGGTGTTGTACGCAACAGATAAAGATGCACAAGACCAATACATCCAAATTGCAAATGAGAAAGGATACAAAGTGTTATTCTTAGATTCGCCAATTGTTCCACACCTGATCCAAAAATTAGAAGGAACGAAAGAGAACGTTACTTTTGCACGTGTGGATGCCGACCACATCAACAACTTAATCGATAAAGATGAAGTAAAAATTTCAAAATTGTCGGAGGAAGACAAAGAGAAATTAAAAACGCAGATTACAGAAGGTATCAATGATAAAGCCTATACCGTTCAACTAGAAGATTTATCGGCTTCGGATGCGCCATTCATCATCACGCAATCTGAATTTATGCGTCGTATGAAAGATATGCAAGCGACTGGAGGTGCCGGAATGTTCGGAATGGGGAATTTCCCAGACATGTACAATTTAGTGGTAAATACCAACTCTGAATTAGCAAGTCAAATCTTAGCCAAAGATAACGATGAAGATAAAAAAGCTACAATTGCTCATGCCTTAGATTTAGCGAAATTATCGCAAGGGTTATTAAAAGGAAAAGAATTAACGAACTTCATCAACAAAAGTTTTGAAGCATTGAAATAAGCTAAACAGTCTATCAATAATAGAAATCTCAGCAAAATTTGCTGAGATTTTTTTTATCATTAAACATTTATTGATGTGTTAAAGTTTTGATTTAATGATGATTATATTTTGTAAATATGATTTTTATCATTAATTTTACTACAAGAAATAAAAATAATCGTTCTCTTCTTTAAAATTAGTGAGGTTTTGAAACAGAACAATTAAGATTATTTTATTCTTGTACAACGAAATTTAATTTATAGTAAGATGATTTCGTTACATGAAATTATTTTCATTATCAAATTTCGGGAAGGATGTTAAGCAATTGACATCCTTTTTTCCCCCAGAAATTCTTTGATGATTACATACGATATTCCATTTGAACGGAACTATTATGTAAAGAAATAATAGAGATAATCATCATGATTATATAAAGAACATTTTAAGTAAAATCAATTTATGATTTTATTTAGGGATTTCAATTTTTAGGAATTGAAATCCTTTTAAAATGGTTCAGTTTAGAATTGTAGGAATTTAACAAAAGCCGATTATTTACAATGTGTATCACATTATTTTTGGTATGAATGTAAAGCGATATTTCATTCAAACGTATTATTCAATTAGTATTAACCCGTTATATTCCATTAAAACACAATTCAATCATATATTGAACACGTACAAAAAATAAGATCATTCCATGATCATAATATTTTTTGTTGAGGATTTCATTCAAACGAATGAAATCCTTTTTTTTTGCACAAAAAAAAAGGTGTCAAATCAATGACACCTTTTTTAAAATATAATCGTTTATGATTAAGCAATCTCTTCAGAAGTTAATTTAGCTGATAAGAACTCACGGTTCATACGAGCGATGTTCTCTAAAGAAATACCTTTAGGACATTCAACTTCACAAGCACCTGTATTTGTACAGTTACCAAAACCTTCTAAGTCCATTTGAGCTACCATTTTCTGAGCACGACGTGCAGCTTCAACTTGACCTTGTGGTAATAAAGCAAATTGAGAAACTTTAGCACCTACGAATAACATCGCAGATCCATTTTTACACGTTGCAACACAAGCTCCACAACCAATACATGTTGCAGCATCAAATGCATCATCAGCCGCTTTTTTGTTGATTGGAATAGCATTTGCATCTACTGTACGTCCTGATGTATTTACAGAAACATAAGCACCTGCTTGTTGGATACGGTCAAAAGATGAACGGTCAACAATTAAATCCTTGATCACTGGGAAAGCCGCAGATCTCCAAGGTTCGATGTAGATTGTTTCACCATCTTTGAACATACGCATGTGTAACTGACATGTTGTAACTCCAGAATCTGGTCCATGAGCTTGTCCATTAATGAATAAAGAACACATACCACAGATCCCTTCACGACAGTCGTGGTCAAAAGCAACTGGCTCTTTTCCTTCCTCGATTAATTGCTCGTTTAATAAGTCAAGCATTTCTAAGAATGAAGAATCAGTCGAAACATCTTTAAGAGAATATGTTTCCATTTTCCCTTGAGCATTAGCGTTTTTTTGACGCCAAATTTTCAGTGTAATACTGATTGTTTTTGATGATGCCATATTAATTTTTGATATTATGACATTCAGTTGAGCTCCAAGATGAGCCCAACCAAATGATTTTATTATTTATAACTACGAGCTTTTAACTCAATAAATTTATACTCTAACATTTCCTTGTGTAACACCTCTTGGTTGATGTCAGCACCTTTGTATTCCCAAGCAGCAACGTAAGCGAAGTTTTCGTCATCACGTAATGCCTCACCTTCTGGAGTTTGGTACTCTTCACGGAAGTGTCCACCACAAGATTCGTTACGGTGTAAAGCATCAATTGCCATTAATTGTCCTAACTCTAAGAAGTCAGCAACACGCATCGCTTTTTCTAACTCAGTATTTAATTCATCTGCAGATCCAGGAACTTTAACGTCACGATAGAATTCTTCACGTAATGCTGCAATTTCAGCAATCGCTTCTTTTAATCCTTTTTCGTTACGAGCCATACCTACTTTGTTCCACATGATCACACCTAAACGTTTGTGGAAGTGGTCAACAGATTTCGTACCTTTATTGTTAATGAAGAAGTTTAATTGATCTTTAACCGATTTTTCAGCTTCGTCGAATTCTGGTGTATTTGTAGGAATTTTACCTGTACGGATATCTGATGCTAAGTAATCAGCAATAGTATAAGGTAATACGAAGTAACCATCCGCTAAACCTTGCATTAATGCAGATGCACCTAAACGGTTAGCACCGTGGTCAGAGAAGTTAGCCTCACCTGCTACGAAACATCCAGGGATTGTAGACATTAAGTTGTAATCTACCCATACACCACCCATTGTGTAGTGGATCGCTGGATAAATACGCATTGGGTTTTCATATGGATTCTCATCTGTAATTTTCCAGTACATTTGGAATAAGTTACCATATTTCTCCTCAATCCATTTTTTACCTAATTCCTCGATACGAGCATCAGATGGATGAGTTTCACCGTTTGCGAATGCAACCTCTTTACCTTTCTTTCTAATTTCTTCTGTAAAGTCTAAGTATACTCCTTCTCCTGTTTCGTTCGCTTCGATTCCGTAACCAGCATCACAACGCTCTTTCGCAGCACGAGAAGCAACGTCACGAGGTACTAAGTTACCGAATGCTGGGTAACGACGCTCTAAGTAGTAATCTCTATCTTCTTCTTTAATGTCTCTTGCTTTTAACTTACCTGCACGGATTGCTTCAGCATCTTCTTTCTTTTTAGGAACCCAGATACGTCCTGAGTTACGTAAAGATTCAGACATTAACGTTAATTTCGATTGATTTGTTCCGTGGATTGGAATACATGTTGGGTGAATTTGTACGTAACATGGGTTAGCGAATAAAGCACCTTTTTTGTGAATTTTCCAAGCTGAAGTTACGTTAGATCCCATCGCATTCGATGATAAGAAATAAACGTTACCATAACCACCTGTAGCAATTACTACAGCGTGAGCTGAATGTCTTTCAATCTCACCTGTAATCATGTTACGTGCGATAATACCACGAGCTTTTCCATCAACAATTACAATATCCAACATTTCGTGACGGTTGTACATCTCGATTTTTCCTAAGTGGATTTGGTGATTCATTGCTGAATAAGCACCTAATAATAATTGTTGACCTGTTTGTCCTTTCGCATAGAACGTACGAGATACTTGTACCCCACCGAAAGAACGGTTATCTAATAACCCACCGTATTCACGTGCAAAAGGAACACCTTGAGCAACACATTGGTCGATGATGTTACCAGAAACCTCAGCTAAACGATAAACGTTAGACTCACGAGCACGGTAGTCACCCCCTTTGATTGTATCGTAGAATAAACGGTAGATCGAGTCATTATCCCCTTTATAATTTTTAGCAGCATTTACCCCCCCTTGAGCAGCAATAGAGTGTGCACGACGTGGAGAATCTTGGTAACAAAATGCTTTAACTTTGTATCCTTGCTCAGCTAAAGTAGCTGCAGCAGATCCACCTGCTAAACCTGTACCAACAACTATAACATCAATTTTATCACGGTTGTTTGGAGCAACTAAGTTTAAGTGAGCTTTGTGCTCGCTCCATTGATTTGCGATATCTCCTTTTGGAGTCTTTGAATTTAAAATACTCATTTTCTTTTGATATTATAAGTTATTAACAAAATGGTAGATAGCGATAATAATAAATAACGCTGGAACTAAAATAGAATACCATTTACCGAAAGCAACAATAATTGGTGTATATCTCGCGTGACGAGCTCCAATTGATTGGAATGCTGATGCAAAACCATGTTGTAAGTGTAATGATAAGAATACGAAAGCCACTACATATAATACTAATGTTACTGCATTAGTAAATACGTGGTTTACGTGATCCATAAAAAAGTTCCCTTCTCCAAAGTTAGGATCTACATTAACGTAATGAGCGTTAATTGTTGGAACCCAAAATTGCCATAAGTGCACTAATAAGAATAATAAGATCACTGCTCCTGAGATAATCATGTTTCTTGACATCCAAGTGGAGTTAGCAGCACCATTATACTTCGCATAAGCAACTGGTCCACGAGCTTTTTTGTTTTGAATTTCTAATACAAATCCCATCACAAAGTGGTATACGACACCAAATAATAAGACAGGTTGCATTACGAATTGAATAATTGGGTTCGCACTCATGAAAGCTGATACTTCATTGAACCCGTTAGGATTAATTACTGATAGTAAATTAATCACTAAATGCTGTAGTAAGAACACTAATAAAAATAAGGCTGACAAAGCCATAGCGAACTTCCTACCAATAGAAGACTTTAGTAATGATTCATTTGCCATAAAGCAATACGTTTAATTTTTTAGATATTGCTACAAATTTAATCAACACAAACCGCTATTCACAATGAATTTTATCATTTATAGACGGAATCTAACTAGTTTAGAACGATTCTTATTAAGAAGTTAAAATTTTTAATTTTTTATAAAATTACTCAATTAAATTGTTGTTAATATCAAAATATTCCTATATTTGTTGCTGATAAAGCCGTAGCTTTTTCATAGGTTTAAGTTAGTTAGGAAATCTCCATATCTTTATGATATGGAGATTATTTTTTTTTGTAACATTTTTTTACTTTAGACTACTAATAGTACAAACAACATTAAATTGTCTGATAAAGCGCTAAATTTCACCCACTTAATCGAAGAAAATCAAGGAATTATTCATAAAATATGTCGTATCTATACCGACGATGAATTTTCTCATGAGGATCTTTTTCAAGAAATTGTTTTACAATTGTGGCGTTCATTTGATAGTTTCAAAGGCGATTCAAAATTCTCCACATGGATGTACCGTGTAAGCCTTAATACAGCAATTATCCTTATTCGAAAAAAAAATCGAACCATCACCACCTCCTCTATTGAACATCAAATTATACCTTTCGACAACAATGATTACGACACCGAATCGGAAGAACGTTTACAACTGCTCTATGCCGCAATTAAACTCTTAAATGATGTAGAAAGAGCATTGGTATTAATGTACCTGGAGGATTTACCTTATAAAGATATTGCAGAAACACTCGGAATCTCTGAAGTCAACGCACGAGTAAAAATGAATCGCGTGAAAATTAAATTAAAAGATATCATAACTAAAATGGAACAATAAAATGGAATTAGACGATTTTAAATCTGCTTGGAAAACTGTTCCAAATGAAAAAAAATACAACCAGAAAGCCATCTTTGAAATGTTGAAGAAAAAATCTTCTTCGACCATCAAATGGTTATTCCTATTTACGTTAATCGAATTTTTAATGGTATTAACGTTTACAGTAACATCCTTAATAAAAGGCCGAATGTTTACCGGTGAAAATTTATCCTTTGAAAATTCAACAGCCTATTTCAATTTTACCATTGGTACATTATTCACCTTAGTATTTACCTTATTCTTCTTATGGTATAATTATAAAACCTATAGAAAAATGAACATCAACACCTCTACGAAAGCGTTGATTGTTCAAATTTCAAAATTCAGAAAATTCGTCAATCTTTTTATTCTTTTTATTCTTATTGCGCTTATCGCTGTTTCGGTACCTTATTATTATGAATTAGGAATTAATATCTATACAGAAAAGGTCGGTAGCCACTATGACGCATCTAAAGCACAAACCATTGGAATCGTATCCGTTACACTATCCATCATATTCCTAATGATAATAACAACCATCTATTATGGTTTTATTCACTGGTTCTTTTTAAGAAAATTATCTCAAAACTTAAACGATTTAAATGAAATAAATTAGATAAATCGTTTATTTTTGTATCCTCAATGAATAAATTTCTAAAAAATATCATCTATATGCTTATGCTCCTGATATCAACCTATCAGGCAATACATGCTATTGGACATTTTTTAGATCACCAAGACAATAACACAAAAGAATACACCCATTTTAGCGAACACAAGTGTTCGTTATGTCATATCAATAGTACACCTTTATTACCAGAAGTCAACGTCCTATCCTTTGAGTGGAATGAAATTCATGTTCCCCAAGAAGAGACAAATTTGGTATTATCACGATACCAAAGTACGATTTTCGGAATCACACAACTTCGAGCACCACCAGTAGAAATGTAATCTTCACGAAATATTTTTTATATTTTTTTACATTTAATACTATGTCATTTACTACTAAAAGCGCTGTAATTGCTGCATTATTCTGCAGTAACGCATTTGCACAACATTATATTTCTGGTCAAGTCACAGACCAGAACCAAAAACCTATTCCTTTTGCTTCCATTGAATTCAATAGTGAGGTCATGGAAGCGGATGCTCAAGGTAAATTCATCATTAAAAATTTACCAATTGGAACATATGAAATTTATATTCATGAGCAGGGCTATACCCCTATTCATCAGAAAATGATTCTGAATCAATCACAACATTATCAATTTGTGTTGATTCATGATCACAGTTATAATCTAAATCAAGTTGATGTCATTGCCCATAAGCATGATTTTACAACTGGAAATTCTGAACATGTAGGTCAAAATTATGTTCGCGAAAATTACGCCGGTTCATTAGCAAAGTCATTGGAAAATATGGCGGGAGTGAATGCCTCCGGTATTGGTTCTTCTGCTTCTAAACCGATTATTCGAGGCTTAGGATTTAACCGATTATTGGTTGCTGAAAATGGAATCAAACAAGAAGGACAGCAATGGGGAGCGGATCATGGCTTAGAAATTGACGCCTTAAACATTGAAGATGTTGAAGTCATTAAAGGGCCTGCTACTCTTGAATATGGAAATGAAGCCATTGCAGGGGTTATTAAAATTAAGAACAATCAACTTCCTCAAAAGAATTCATCTTCAACCCATGTATCCTTGATGTATCAATCCGTTAATGCCAATTACATCGGATCCATTAATCATCAATGGAGACGAGACCGCTTTTTTTATAAAGTCAAAGGTACGTATTCTGATTTTGGGGATTATCGCACCACGACAGATCGCATTAAATATTTGGATCGATGGATGCCTATATACGACCAACGCGTCAAAAACACGGCTGGAAATGAGTTAAATCTTATGGGCCAACTGGGATATGTAGACCAAAATTTTAGAAGCATTTTAACCGTTTCCAATGTGCAACAAAAAATGGGATTCTTTCCAGGTTCCCATGGTATTCCTTTATTATCGCGATTAGAACCGGATGGAAGCAACAGAAATGTTGAATTTCCTTATCAACAAGTGAATCATTTTAAAGTGATCAGCGAAAATGAATTGAAAATCAATTCAAAAAATAGCATTAAGTTTAATTTTGCGTATCAGAATAATTTACGTCAAGAAATAAGTGCTTTCCATACCCATTACGGAAATCAAACTCCTCCAGCGAATAATCCGGATACGGAACTTGAATTTAATTTATCGACGTATGATACGCATATCAAATATGAGCATACCCATAATCAAAATTTCAAAACGATTATTGGAGCTCAAACACAAATGCAAAACAATCGTATTGCTGGATACAATTACTTATTACCAAAATATCAGCGCAACATTTACAGCGGATATTTAATTGAAGAATTTCAGAAAGATAAGACATGGAAAGTAACAGCTGGGATTCGTTGGGATTATTCAGATTTTAAATCCGAAGGATATTTTGACGGTTTATTATATGACTATCTTACGGCAGAAAATTATGCTCCTGCAATAGCAAACTATTATGCCCAGCGCAGTGAAAACATTTCTCGTCATTTTTCGAATCTGAATGGGATGATTGGAGCCACATACCAACCCAATGATTTTTGGGATTTCAATGTAAATATTGGAACAAATTTCAGATTACCGACAGCAATTGAATTAGGGGCAAATGGAATTCATCATGGTTCTTTCCGACACGAACGTGGGGATGCTACACTTGATTCAGAAAAAGGATATGCTTTTGATTTTAAAGCGACTTACCACAAAAACAATTGGGAAGTCGCTGTAAGTCCTTATGTGTATTATTTTGACAATTATATATTCTTAAAACCTTCTGGACAGTTCTCTATTTTACCGCATGGTGGTCAAATTTATCAGTACATGCAGAGTAAAGCCCTATTGACAGGATTTGAAGTGGCCCTACAAAAACAATTCAATCATCAGTGGGATGGGCAAATCATTTATGAGTACATCTACAATCGACAATTAACTTCAAATCACAAGTTAGGCCATTTTTTACCTTTCTCTCCTCCGAATACTTTATTTGGAAAAATGAATTATCGCCTAGCACAACCTTTGAAAGGATTTGAAAATTTAACGCTTCAAATTAACGGGAAATACGCCTTCGAACAGGCCCATATTGCGCAAAACGAAGATATTACCAAAGATTATTTTATTTTGGGAGCGGGGATTTCGACGGAATTGCATTGGGGACAATTCGAAGCTAAACTTTCCATTCAAGGAGGAAATTTATTCAACAAGAAATACTTTAATCATACTAGTTTTTATAGACCGTTACAATTACCTGAACAGGCCCGTAATATTCAAGTCATCTTAAATATTCCGTTGGGTTAATCGCCATTCTATGAATCTATACATTAAACACAAAATCATCATTTTCTTTAGTAGCCTTATTTTAGCGCTACCTATTGCCAATGCGCTGCATTTTGTTTTAATTGATCATACCATAAATTTAGAAAATGAAAACGCAAAGAAAATAGTCCATCAATGTGATGATTATATTTTTCATTCGGTGTTTGATATTCATCATCCTTCGGTAGAAATTCAATCACCCCAATGGTTTTCCTTTTTTAAACAATACATTCCATATTATTCCAATCATTATCATGTTCAAGTTTTGCATGGGATTAATAATAGAGGTCCCCCGATGTTTGCTTTTGCCAAAGCACTATCTTAAACCATTCTATCATTAAACAAATAAAAAAACTTAACAATGAAAAAATTATTCAAAACAACATTATTCGCCGCTTCATCATTATTTTTATTAACTGCTTGTTCAGATGATGATGCCGTATTAGACACGACAAAACCAACAATTACATTAGCAAAACCTTCTGATCATCAAGCCTTCGAATTTGGAGATGTGATTGAATTACAAGCCATCTTAAATGATGATACGGAATTAGGATCATATAAGATTGATATTCATTCGGCAGGAGATGGACACCAACACCGTTCAGCCCAAGCCACAACAGCTGAAGGGTGGTCTTATAGTGACATAGCAGACATCTCAGGAAAAAAAGAACATCTATTAAATAAAAGTATTCCAATTCCAACGGGTGAATACGCAGAAGGACATTATCATTTAGGGCTTATCGTAGTCGATAAAGCGGGGAATGAATCACAAACATTTATCGAAATCGTTATAGGTGAAGATCACCACCATTAATCGATAAAAATATACACCAATGGCTCGGAAATTCCGAGCCATTTTTAGTTTAAAATCAAGAGAATTGTTACTTTAGCATTCATCAAATAAAATACAATGATAATTATCGCAGATAGTGGTTCTACTAAGACAGATTGGGTTGTTTTAGATGACACCATACAAGAAGTTTTTAGAACAAATTCGATCGGATTTAATCCCTATTTTGTTACAAGTGTAGATATAACAACAGAAATTGCTAAAAATGAAGAATTAGCAGCCATTGCAAGTGAAGTCAAAAAAGTGTTCTTTTATGGTGCTGGAACTTCAACGGATGCCAATCGTGAAATTGTTCGCATCGGACTAAATGGAATATTTACCAATGCTGAATTTGTTGTCGATCATGATTTACTTGCAGCATGTTATGCAACTTATATGGGTAAACCTGCTATGGTATGTATTTTAGGAACGGGGTCTAACTCTTGTTACTTTGATGGAAAAGAAATGAGAGAAGAAACAAAATCTTTAGCTTATATTTTAGGGGATGAAGGTTCAGGGAATGATTTAGGTAAACGATTGTTACGTGCATATTTTACCAAAAAACTACCTCCACATTTAGCCAAAGCTTTTGATGACTACTATAAATTAAGCATCGAAGAATTAAATAAGAATGTGTATCAAAATAAATTTGCAAACGCTTATTTGGCATCTTTTAACAAATTTGTGGTTGAACACAAAGACGATCCTTACATTCAAAAAATCATTTATGATGCCATGACGGGATTCATCGAGTATCAAATTTTACCTTATGAGGAAGCTCGCCATTCAGAATTAAATTTTATTGGTTCAATTGCACACATTTATGAGCCGATTATCCGTTCAGTGGCCGCTCAATATCACTTAACTGTGGGGCACATTATCCGCAAACCGATTGATAATTTAGTGGAATACCACAAAAACTATTTAATTACGGAGTAACTATGGACGGTGTACAACCACAAATTGCTGTAATTACTTACAACACACCCCATCGTAAAACACAAGATGTATTACATGGGTTAAAAGCCAAAGGCTATCAAAAGGTCAAAATTTACGCTTTACCTTTCGTTAAAAGAGAAAATCCATTTCAACCAATTTATCAACATCGCCCGAGCAAAGCCATCCCTGTGCCGATTGAAGTTTATGCGGATCATTTTGGTTATGCCTTCGATCGAACAACAGCTGACACATTGCATGAGCAACTGACCAAGGATAAAGCGGACTTTGTAATTATTGCGGGTGCTGGATTATTACCCGATGAATTGGTCATCAATCATAAAATCATCAATACTCATCCTGGTTTTTTACCAAAAACAAGAGGATTAGATTCTCTGAAATGGGCGATTACGAAAGGAGTTGAAATTGGAGTGACTACTCATTTTGTAGATACAGAAGCTGATGCTGGATTTTTAATCGAGCAACAAGTGGTTCCCATCTACAGCAACGATACATTTCATTCAGTAGCCCAACGCCAATATGAAATGGAAATTGAGATGTTGGTGAATTCAATTGAATTAATTCCTACGCTTACAGAATTTCCATCTTTAGCAACTACAGCATACGAAGCGACACGACGTATGCCAAAAAGTGTTGAAGTACATTTGATGGAAGCGTTTAAAACGTACAAAGAGCAATTCAAAATGGATTAACTCCATTGGTATTTAACATAATAAAAAAGCGATTCCCCTTAAGGAATCGCTTTTTACATTTAGAACGCTAAAGCTCTAATTTATAAATGGAAAGGATCTAAAAGTTAACATTCTTTTTTTTGACAAAAATTCGTTTAATCGGATGATAAATTAAAATGAAAACTACGGTCAATAATCCAAAAACAAACAATGTTCTAAAAATCTCCATATTCGAGATTAATAACGATTGATTAAATAGATTAGCTTTTAAAACACGAGTCGTTAAATCAACCGACTCATTGTAAAGATGAGTGGAGTCATGCTTCTGGAAAATATTATCCCACTGATCTTGAAAATATGTTTTAGTACGATCTAAATTCTCCGTCATATAAAATTGATGCTTCGTTGTTAAATACAAAATCAAATTTTGCATTAACGAAAATCCAATCGTAGAAGTCCAATAACGTGCACCTACGGCAGCTTGCATAGTATTCATCGAATAATTGGCATGGACTGAGCCTACCATATATTGTAATAAAGGTGAAAACAGTAACCCCTGCCCTAGTCCTTCCACAATAAGTGGAGGTATCACTTCTGCTGGTTTCGCATCAGGTACTAACAAATAACTAAACCACAACATACTGATGGAAAGGCAAAGAAATCCTAAAACAAAAACGGTTTTATAATTTACATTTTTTACAATCATCACATAAGATACAAATGCACCGAAAATGATTCCATAACAGTTGTAATATTGAATATCTAATACATATTCCCAATGCCACTTCCAAACTACATTCATCACTTGATAAATATTACTCATTGTAGACTTGAACATATAAAATACAAAGAAGAATAACACTCCTAAGATTACTCGTTCAGAACGTAAAATACTGAAATGGAAAATTGGTTTTTTTGAAGTCAATTGTTGCAATACAAAAATCCCTGTAAAAACACAGAATCCCGTAAAGGCTGCAATAATATAAGGCGATTCGAACCAATAATAACGTTTACCGTAAATCAAAACATAAGCTCCCGAAATTAATGAAAACATCAGTAATATATATCCCGGGAGATTAAGTTGATACAATGGTTTCTTTGGGTACAGACGACCATGGCTAAACAAGAAAACATATATCGATAGAGCAATGATGTGAAAGAACACCACTGTATAAATCATGTAATTATAATTGTAATTTTCTATGGCGAATTTTACAATGGACGTTGCAAATGTAGCACCCGTCATAATAAAGCAGTACAAGAATGAGTTTCCTAATAATCGGCTGTGTGGATTGTTAAGACGAGACATGATTAAGGGAACTGTAATACAACTTTCCAAATAACCAGAGGTTCCTTGAATGGCTCTTAAAATATACACTAACTCTTTGTTTGAAGTCACTGACAATAATAACAACACGACAATGTTGATAATGGTCATGATCAACAAATACGAACGAATATTAAAAAAATGGAATAAACGTTCGTTGACACATAATCCACAAACAATGGTTGCGTACGCTAGGGTAAAAATAAATTGCAGATCATCAACATCAACATCCAAAAAAGAGGCGGTAAATGTACTGTTCATATTAAAGAACGGAATAATCATAGCATAGGGGATCATTGTAATGATTAATAGTGGTATAATCAATTTTTCTGGAACCCACTTTCGGAAAATCGAGTGGTTATTATGCATCTCTTTGCTTACGTATTTTTCGTCTTAATATTCTAGTAAAATCTGAAATCAAAAAAAGGATATGGTATTGATAAGATTCCTAAAGAATGACAATACACGATATCCAAATTTAACAACAACTCTTTGGTACTTTACACGTATCATTGTGTTAAAAGAGTGAGCAAACTTACATTCAAGTCACGCAAATTGATTTTTTATTTATGATTTTTATTTTGTTCATTTACGCCAATTTTTAACACCTAGTGGGGCTGAATTCTAGGAGCCATTTTAGCTTATTTTTCCATCGAATCGTCTAAAAATCGATCTTACAAATATTTTTAATCCTTCACCCATTTAAAAACGGATATATTTCCTAATATGAGCGAAAAAAAAGGAGAATCTTTTTCATGATTCTCCTAAAAACTACTAATTTAAAAATCTTAATTTACTTCTTATGGAAGGATAAATTAAAACCACTAGTGCTAATATTAGCGCTAGCACAAATAAAGATCTAAATATTTCGATGTTTGAAACTAACAGAGCTTGCTGATAGAGTTTGGATTTTAAAGTCCCAACTGCTAACTGCATACTGTCATTCGTTAAATGGGACACATCAAATTTATGGTATAATTCATCCCATTCCTTCTGGAAAATGGGATGGGTTAAATCCAGATTTTTGGTCATCAAAAATTGATGCTTGGTGGTTAAACGCAAAATTACATTTTGCATAATGGAAAATCCAATTGTATTGGTCCAAAAACGGATGGCTGTTCCGCCTTGAGAAGCACTTCCTGATATGGATGGATGAACCGATCCTGTAATAAAGAAAACCAAAGGACAAAATAAAAGTCCTTGTCCAAGACCTTGCATGATTAATCCATATACCACGACTTCTACTCGTGTGTCGGGTAAAAATATATGACTAAAATAAAGCATGGTTGCCGACAAAAGCGCAAAACCTATAAAAAAGATAATTTTATAATTGACTTTATTTTTCATCAAAAGATATGCGCTAAAAACTCCAATGAAAGAACCTGCAACGTTAAAATATTGGATTTTTAGCACATATTCCCATGGCCATTTCCATACCTGGCTCATGACTTGGTAAATATTACTCATACTTGATCTTAAAATATAGAAAAAGAAAAAAAGTATGATTCCTGCCACCACGCGTTTTGATTTAAATATCTCGAAATGAAATAATGGTCTTTTGGATGTGATTTCTCTCCATAAAAACAAAGCACCTGCAACCAAGCTTAAGGTAAAGGCCAATGTAATTTTTGGGGATTCAAACCAATAAAATTGTTTTCCATAAATCAAGAAATAAGCTCCTGATACCAAACAAATTACCATTAAAAATATCCCGCCTAAATTCAGCTGATATAATGGCTTTCTGGGAAATAATCGGTTCTGATTGAAGATAAAGATGAAAATCAATAACGTCACAATATGATAAGCGATAATTGCATAATAAATCATATGATGCGTATAGTTTTCAATCGCAAACTTTACCAAAGTTGTTCCGAATTTATCTCCTGTCAGCATAAATGCATATAAAAACGAAAACGAAATTAAACGAGCGTTTTCCCCCTTTATCAAAGCCATAATAACTGGAAGAAGAATACATCCTTCAAACAACACAAGGGGTCCTTGAATAATTCGCAAAACAATTAATAATTGAATGTTGGTCGTTAAACTCATGATATATAGAATCACAATGTTTAACATCGTCATCGTCAATGCAAAAGAACGGACATTAAAAAATTGAAAAAATCTTACATGAAAAAACAATCCACAGACAATTGTTGCATAAGCAATTGAAAACAGAAATTGGATATCATCTACTTCTACGTCTAAAAATGATGCTGTAAACGTACTATTCATACTGAATAGACTTAAAAGCAAAATATGTGGGAGTAATGCCACTAATAACAGAGGCAAAAGCAATTTCTCTGGTAACCAAGATTTAAATACGGATTGTGGTTTTTGCATTGATTATTTTAATTTTTCTGTCGTTACCAAAACATTCATCCCTGAACGCAATTTATCGTTATGTTTTGTATTTTTAATTAATATTTTAATCGGGAAACGTTGTTCAATTTTAACGAAGTTTCCTGTTGCATTATCCGGTTTAATCAAAGAGAACTCCGATCCAGATGCTGGCGATAGTGATTCGATATAACCTTCAAATTCAATATCAGGATACGCATCTGCTGTAAAGTGAACAGGTTGTGAAATATCAATTTGTCCAATTTGGGTTTCTTTAAAGTTGGCAATGATCCATTTCTCTTTCGATACGACCTGTACTAATGCTTGACCTTCTTTAATTAATTGTCCTTCTTGAATATTTTTAACCCCTACCCATCCATCATAAGGCGCAATCACATAAGTATACGATAATTTTAATTTCGCATTACTTAATTCGGCTTTACGGTGTGAGATTTGTGTCTTCGCTGGTGCTACTTTGGTTTTCTCTTCCGAAGTACTGACATTAATTAAATGAATTTGTTGTTCTAGTGCTAATAAATTTGCTTTCGCTTGTTTGTATTTCGCTTCAACTTCTTCAAATTGTTGTACGGTTGCGGCATCTTGTTGAACTAAATTTTTGAAACGAACATAATCTTTCTCAGTTCGCCAAACTTCAATCTTTGCGGCTTCGATGTTGGCATGAATCACATTCGCGTTGGTTGCTTTTGTGTTTACAGCGCTTTCATACGTCGCTACCGATTCTGCTGTACTTTCTAAATTTGCTGCGGCTATATTTACTTCGTTGATGTATTCTCTATTATCAATTACGACCAATGTATCCCCTTTATGTACATATTGATTTTCTTCGAAATTAATTTTATCGATAAAACCAGGAACACGACTCGAAACTGGAGTAATATATTGTCTTACCTGAGCATCATTCGTATTAACGTGTGTACTCGAAAAGAAATAAAACCAAATCATTGCTCCAGCTCCTATGATAATAAAAACCCAAGCAATTATCGACAATGTACGATTTAATCTTTTTTCTCCTTTTGTCAAATGTTTTGCTGCCATAGAGTTATAAGTTTCCTAAAATGTATTGTAATTGATAGTATTTTAATTGTTTATTAATTTGTAATGAAATCATTTGCGATTCCGCTTCCAGATAAGCATTATCCGCATCGATTAACTCTGTAATCAAACTCAATTGATTCGCATATTTAAGTTTTACGATACGGTAGTTTTCTTTGGCTTGCTCCATAGCTTCTTTCGCAATTTCTATTTTTTCAATGGCCTCTTGATAAAGACGAGTCGCACGATACACATCATTTCTGATCTGCTCTTCTTTTTCCTCCACTTCTAATTTGGCAATATTAATTTTTTCCGAAGCAATTGCCATTTTCTCACGGTTTTTGTAAAAATTAAACAACGGAACTTTTACACTAAAACCAACGGCACCGAAGCGATACAAATGGGCCACCGGAGGAAAGAACATAAAGTTGGGATAGTTGTACCCGTATTCTCCACCACCTGTAATTATTGGTAACTGATTAGCACGAACAATTTTTTTCTCGATATTTTTAATATGGATGTCTTTTTTCGCAATCTCTAACGCTTCATTTTTTTCATAAGCTTCTTCTACCAATTGCTCCTCGAATCCTAAAAGTTCAGTGTCCGAAATTAATCCTTGTGTGGTCACATGAAATTCTTCATGCTCAGGGAAAGAAATTAACGTTTTAATTTGGTGTTCTACAATTGCGATTTGATTATCCAATTCGGTATACGCCATCTTGTGATTAGACAATTGAAGTTTAGCTCTCAAAACCTCATTATTCGTTACCACCCCATTTTTTCTTAAGGCATCAATGTGATGAATATTCACCGAATCTTCGTGCATTTTTTCACGCAATAATTCTTGTTGATCTTCAATGTGACGTACTTGTAAATAACCCGTCACGATTTGCAAACGCAAATCTTTTCCTGTTTTCTTTGTTTTTAATTCAGAAATCTCTGTTTCAATTTCTGCTTTTAATTCATCGTTTTTAAGGCGTCCTCCCAAATAAATTGGAATTTCGGCTGATAATGTAAAATTGTATTGTTCCCTCGGAACTTCATATTTCGTTGCTGGGTTGAAGAAACCGTTCTCAAATTGTCGAATATTACCTAATACTTTAAAACCTGTTTTAAAGTCGATATCAGGTAATTTTTCCATTTTAAGGTCTTTTTCTTTTGTATGAGCAATTGTTTCGTTGATAGAACTGATCTGAATGATTTTATTATTATTCATCCCAATTTCTATCGCCTCATCGAGTGAGAATATACCATTCTTGGATTGCGCAAAACTTACTACTGAAAAGAAAAGTGCACAAAACAGCACGTGATATCTAAAAAAGTTAAATACCATATAAGTGATTTGTATAAAAAATTATATTTGGAAATTGTTATGCAAAATTACATCAGGGACGCTGTCATTAGTTGACAATAAAAGAAAACAATTTGTTTATTTACGCCATTTTTTAGAAATTTGCCTCTCCGTTTTAATCGTGATGTATGAGTATATTTGAACCTAAATTTGAAGAGATAAATGAACAAAATGTTGATTTTTATATCAACCATTTTAGAATAGAAAAAATCGAATCACTTGAACATCAACATAACAAAGCACAGTTGCTATATGCAGAGGGTGGAATCGTCCATATTTTCACCAATGAAAAACATTGGTACTTACCCGCACGTTGCTTTATGATTATCCCTGCCAATGTCCAACATTCTTTACTAAGTTTTAGCACTAATATTCAGTTATATAACTTTTATTTCGATGTCAAAGAGGAAGACGATGATTTTTATCGCAAAAAAAACATCTACTTCGCGAATGATCTCCTGCGAGAAATGATCATATTTACGAAACAATGGAATGGAAAACTAGAACCGAACACCACTGCTTATGATTTTTTAAAAGCGGTTAAATCTATTTTACCGGAAATCAACAAGAAAGAAATCCCATTCCCAATTCAACATCCTTTTCCAAGAGATGAAAAATTAATCGAAATTGCCTTATTTCTTACCCGTAATATCGAAAAGAATTATACCCTCGAAGAAATCGCCCACGAATTTGGAATGAGTTCCCGTACCTTATCCCGAAAATTTAAAAATGATTTAGGAATGAATTATATTCGATTTTTACGTTCATTACGAATTACCAAATCGTTGGAATTAATTGCGGAAAATAAATACAACATGTATGAAATCGCTATGTTAGTCGGTTATAACAGCTTATCTACATTCAGTAATATTTTCTTTAAAGTGCTAAATATGCGTCCTACGGAATACCAACAAAAGATTAAAAATAAGTAAGTAATTTATTTTGTGTAGATTTATGCTTATTCTATTAACACTTAAGGTATGAATCTTTTTAAATCTTACCCCCACCACTCCATACCAATTGCGATTGGTTTTATCCTATTAACGATTGGTGTTAAATATTTCGAATCGTATGGGATTGCTCTATTTTTATTCTTGCCCATTTTTATAGGATTAATCTCTTCCTTACTTTATAAGAAAAATCGCCCTGAACACTATAGTTTTAAAAAATCTATCGTTTTATCTTTTATCAACATCTGCATCCTATCCTTAAGCATTTTAATGGTGGGAATTGAAGGGTTAATATGCCTATTTATGGCAAGTCCAATTCTCTTTTTATTTGGAGCAATTGGCGCTGGCATCGCTTATCTTTATACAGACAAAGGCATTCGAAACACCAATGCGATTATCTTTCTTTTCTCTACATTTATTTTAGGATTTTCTTTTGCGGAAAAAGATAAAGCCCCTTCTGTATCTGAAGTCCGAACAGCAATTATTATTGACGCTCCGATTGAAAAAGTATGGGAAAATGTGGTGACATTTCCACCATTAGACGAACCCACTGAAATTTTATTTAAGGCAGGAATTGCTTATCCCATCAAGGCCACTATTGAGGGAAAAGGGGTTGGAGCCATTCGATATTGTCATTTCACAACCGGAAGTTTTGTTGAACCCATCACCACTTGGAATGCTCCCACCCATTTAGCATTTGATGTTTTACAACAACCTGCTCCTATGAAAGAAATTTCGTATTGGAATTTTGATGCCGCTCATTTGCACGACTATTTTGTTTCGAAAAATGGAGAATTTAGGTTAAATAAAATCGACGAACAAACAACAGCATTAATTGGAACCACTTGGTACACGCATAAAATTTATCCCGAACTCTATTGGCGCATTTGGAGCAATGAAATTATTCATCAAATCCATCATCGCGTGTTAAATCATATTAAAAAAGAAGCTGAAAAATAATGCCTCACGAATTTTGCATTTATACTCCTAAAGAAAAATCAAATCTAACGGATATCAATTTAAAACCATTGGCCTTTTTAGGGTTTGTTTTCTGTTTGTTTATATTGAATGAGTTAATTGACTTACCACAAGAAGAAAAATTTAGAACCCTACTTTTAAATGGTCTGTGGATTACTTTTGCACTTGTCGGATTATACTATTACAGTTTAATGCGAAAGGATGGTGACTTAAGTTCAGATGAATTAAATAAGAAACTTATCTTTCAGCACGAGAATATTCTCATTGATCATCAAACCATTGATTTAAAGGATATTCAAAAGATAACACTTCAAGCTTTTGATACCAAAAGAAATCAACGTCAATTCATTATGCGACAAAATAGAAGTAGCTATTCTTTAGGAATAAGTAACTTTTTGGAAATAAAACTTAATTCAGGTCAAAATATCAATGTGCAATTTCAGATAACGACCGAAAAAGAATTATTGAAAGCAAAAGATGAATTGATCCACTATTATCAAGAGGGAAAAATTTCGTTGCTGAATGTAACCGAAGCTTTACATATTACCTCTTACGAGGATATCCAACAATTCATAGAAGATTACCCTACAAAATACTAAGCATCCATTGTATTTCAACATCTTAAACAATACTAAAATAGCGTTAAGTCAAAAAATGTAAATGATAATTTTCGTAAATTGTAAAGAAAACCTATGCGTACCATTGCCTTTGCCGGAAGTAACAGTTCTACTTCTATCAACCAACAACTTGTCACTTATGCTGCTTCGCTATACGGAAATGTAGAAGTATTGGACTTGAATGATTTTAATATTCCAATTTATGATATCGACACCGAGAAAAAAGAAGGTTTCCCAAAGGATGTCCATCGCTTTTTTGAACAATTGAAAAATGCCGATGTAATCTTGATATCATTTTCAGAACACAATGCTTGCTTTACTGCAGTTTTTAAAAGTTATATGGACTGGTGTTCGCGCATCGAATATCAATTTTTTAAGGATAAGAAAATTTTTGCTTTAAGCACATCACCCGGTGGATATGGGGGAAGAAACGCGCTAGAAGCTGGAGTAAAATTAGTCACAAAATTTGGAGGAATTGTATTAGAAGAATTCGCCTTACCGAAATTCAATGAAAATTTTGCGGATGGAAAAATTATGGATCCTACCCTCGATCTTGCGCTAAAAGAAAAAATAAAATCCTTTAAAAATAAAATTCAATAAATTGTTCAAATCCGGAAAATCCTAACATAAATCAAGAGAGGAAAGTAAATTTGTATTCTATATTTGCGGTATAAAACTGAATTAAATACAAATCAATATGAAAATTTTAGCTTTCGCTGGTTCAAATAGCACAACATCTATTAACAAAGAATTAGTAAACTATGCAGCAGCACAATTAACGGCACATGAAGTAAAAATCGTCGATTTAAATGATTACGAAATGCCAATTTACTCACCAGAGCGCCAAGCAGCAGGATTTCCTCAACAAGCTGTAGATTTCCACCAAGCAATTAAAGATGCAGATGGTTTAATTATTTCTTTAGCGGAGCATAACGGGAACTTTTCTGTTGCTTTAAAAAATATTTTAGATTGGGTTTCTCGTATCGAAATGCCCTACTTAAAAGATAAAAAAATCTTATTGTTAGCGACTTCTCCAGGAGGATACGGTGGAGGAAATGTATTAGAAGTTGGATTAAAAACATTTGTACACTTCGCAAGCGGTGAAGTGGTAGCCTCTTCTACTTTCCCATCTTTCTATGATAATTTCAAAAAAGGAACAATCGTAAATGAAGAATTAAAAGCATCAATCGACGAAAAAATTAAAGCATTCGAAGCTGCTTTAGTTGCAGTTGAAGCATAAAATAAATCCATAGTTTAAAAAAGGCCATCATCTTTGATGGCTTTTTTCTTTTATATAAAGTTGTATTATACATCAATTCGTATGATATCAAGGTTTTGCTAATGAATATCATTTGAAAACTAAAAGGATTTTTATATCTTAGTCCAAGATAAGTAAAGATTTTAAAATTTATTCTGTTGTACAAAAAAAGATTCAAACACGTTAAACTACTAATTTTCAATACCTATAGATAAATTAAATGTATACTTATAAAAAATATTTATACTTTAATCTAAAATTGAAATTGAAATTAGTTTGAACGCGTGATAAACAGGTCTACATTTGCATCAGAAAAAGTAACAAAACACAAGCTTTACTTTTAAAAAAGAATATTTAATAAATATAAAAACATTAGAATTATGTCATTAGTAGGAAAAAAAGCGCCTTTATTCACAGCGCCAGCAGTAATTGATGGAGATGAAATTGTTGAAAACTTTTCAATGCCAATCGGAGAGAAAAACATTGTTTTATTTTTCTACCCAAAAGATTTTACTTTCGTATGTCCAACAGAATTACACGCATTCCAAGCTAAATTAGCTGAATTCGAAAAAAGAGATGCTGTTGTAATCGCTGCTTCTTGTGATTCAGAAGAAACACACTTAGCATGGTTAAACACTGCAAAAGATAACGGAGGTATCGAAGGTGTAACTTACCCAATCGTTGCTGACTTAGCAAAAACTATTGCAATGGACTATGGAGTTTTAGCGGGTGAGTACGTTTACAACGAAGAAAACGATTCATTAAAATTCGAAGGTGCTCCAGTAGCTTACCGTGGTACATTCATCATCGATAAAAATGGTGTTGTTCGTCACGAAACAATCAACGACTTACCATTAGGACGTAACATCGACGAGTACGTACGTTTATTAGACGCAATTTTACACGTTGAGAAATACGGAGAAGTTTGTCCAGCAAACTGGGAAGAAGGAAAAGATGCAATGTCTGCAACAAAAGACGGTGTAGCTTCTTACTTAGCTTCTCACTAAAATAAGTTGGACATCTAAGGATATCCAAAATTCACGAAGAGGCTGTCTAAATTCATTGACAGGAGATTTTTAACGAATTCATTTTCAATCGAAAATCACTAAGTTCAAACCTTAGACAGCCTTTTTTATACCCAATTTTTAACATTTAAAAACGAACAAAATGTTTGCAGAATTAGAACAAGATAACTTAGCACAAGTAGTTGCTGAAAATAATATCGTTATTGTACAATATGGTGCTGGATGGTGCGGAAACTGCCGTTTAGTAAAACCTAAATTCAAAAAATTAGCAGCTGAATACGAAGGACAAGCTGAATTCTTATACGTTGATGCTGAAAAATTAGTAGAATCAAGAAAATTAGCAGAAGTTCCTAACTTACCAACTTTTGCTGTTTTCAAAGGAGGAGTTAATGTAGGACAAGTGACTGCATCTAAAATTGATGCTGTAAAAGAATTGATCAATGAAGCTGCCGGTATTTAAAAATTTAGCAAAAACTGTTTCTGTAGAAGCTATGGAAACGGCTTTAGAGGTTCTAGAAGCTTATGCTGATTCTCCAGCAGTAAAAGAACCAGAACAAGAAGTCATCGGAGAAATGATTTCTAACATTTGTGGAGCTATGGAAATGAAACAAATGATGGACGAAGGCATGGACGAGCGTACTGCTGCTAACACATTTATGCAGCGTGTCATGGGTTCAATCGATAAATAGTCTTTTCGAATTAACTAAGCATAACTTCAAAAGTCAACTGAGCAATTGGTTGACTTTTTTTATGGTCTTATTTGTATATTTTTTACATTAAAATCAATACAGATAAAATAGCATTTCCATCCATTTTTATCTGACTTCTTACAGGTAACTTAAGTAAAAATAATCTGAATTATAACGCAAATTTAAATGCTAATCCATCTAAAAATCAATAAGTGTTATTATTGAAATTCAATAATTTACACAAAGAATTTAAACATCAAAAAATCAAATTATTGCGTAATTTTACATTTCCAATTTAAAATTTTTTGGATTTCAATGAAAATAATTCATCCAACGCTTCAACCTATTCTACTCCTATCTTTTTTTTCTGCGGGTCCAAATTTAATGGCTCAAGACAACGATACCATCAAAATTTCGAAAACTGAACTTCGTCAATTGATTCAAGAAGAAGTGCAAAAAGAATTAAAACGCTTACAACTGGAAACATCCCGAGACAGTTTATACCTTACACAAAAAAGTGAAGCCCCAGAAAAACCGAAAGCGGAAGCACCAAAATTAATCGGTGATCGTTTTAAATTCAGTGGAACAGCTTTATTGCGTGTTGGCGAATGGGATTTTGATCAGAATGAAATTAATCCTTCGTCCGGTGATGTGAAAAGTACCCACAAACGATTTTGGACGCGTACCAATTTTTATTTGAATATGGATGCCCATTTGATCGATGGCTTGGATTTTCATGCCCGAATTCGAACAGGTCAAAAGCAATATTCGTTTGTCACATTTGGTGAAAATGTGGATGAGCGCTTCAACATTATCCTGGATCAAATTTGGTTGAACTATAAGTTAGGGAAGTATGAATTTCGTGCAGGTCGACAAGATGCGGGACGCATTTGGACCAATCAGAAAGGCGCACAATTTGATATACCCATGCACGATGGGATTACCATTGTAGCCGATTATCAATTGGGGAAAGTGAACCTTTCACCCCGCATTGCTTATTTTATTGAAAATTATCAAAATAATGCACCTTATCGCCAACAAGGAAAAGTATTTGGTGCATCAATACGCGCTAATCAAACGACTGATCAACTGAGTTGGAAAGCCGAAACAGGTTTAATTAAAGCTGAAAAACTTCCGACACGATATGTGAACGATTTGGCCCAACGTGGGAACGAAATCAAATACCACGATGGGGATTTAGCACCGGATTATGCCATTTGGACCAATCAAGTTTCATTGACCATTCCGCAATGGAGAAACTTAAACTTTACGGTAGATTATTACCATAATTTTAAACATTATAGCCAAAATCCAACCTCATCCTTGATCTATGATGGACAAGGCCATAATTCTTTTAGTCATCCCAACGAATTTGATGTACAATCTTCACCTGATTTTAAAAATCAAAATACCGGATTTATTGCCAGTATTTCGACAGGAAATCTGAATGTTCCCAAAAACATTTGGGCCTCAGTGTCTTATTTGTACATGGAAAAATATGCGGCCATGGATTATTTTGCCCAATACGATAATGCCCGATGGGCTTCTACCAATATACAGGGACCCGAATTTAGTGCAGGATATCGTTTCAATAAATACCTGCAAATGCGTGGACGATTTTTCATCACCAAAGACATTAAAGGGTATTATGGGACCAACACGCACTATACACGATCAGCCGATCGATTCCGATTGGATTTTAACGTGAGTTTTTAACTCTCCATCACTTTACAGCAAGGATATTTAGAACAACTACAACAGAAAAAAGGATAAAGTAGGCAAGTAGAAGCCCATTTTATCCTTTTTTTATTTAAACCAATGTAATCAAATGATAACGGTACAAATGATAAGGCACTGCAAAAACAGAACTTTGGTTCACGACATTTAGGCTGATCACCGGAAAGGTTAAACAGGATTCCGGAACTTCAGCAGTGGGAAAAGAAAGACTTGTAGAGGCTAACTGTTCAACCCCATCCTCCAGGGACAAAAATTCAGTGGTTAAACCTTTTAATTCCATCTCTAAATCCGTGTTTAGCGTAAGCCAAGCCATATTGACTTCGAGGTATCCTTTGGGGTATTTCGCTTGACAAGCTTTTATTAAAAAAGCATCCAAATGCAACGTATGCGTTTCCCGGTTCAAAACACAATCTTGCCCTTTTAAAACGGAATGTTTGTTCAGGGAAATGTGTTGGAGATAATGCAGGGCAATTCCCTCTTTAAAAGCCGTGTACAACTTTCGATCGGGCGTATTTTTCTGAATCTTGCAAAACATTCCGACCAATTGATTATGAAAAGTACCGTCTTTGTGCTTGGCCAGCAAAGGGGTTAATACTTCCTTGAATTGTTTGACAAAAGCCGCCACTTCCCCAAAATTTTTCTGCACGGCTTTAGTGTGAGGATGTTCATTGGATTTCCCATTGACAAAACCACCCGATTTTCTTTTTACAAATGATTTCCCATTTCTGGTGAAGAATACAAGGTCTCCGATTTTACCTCTCAAATTAAATAGATTATTCGATTGAGCCATATCATCAACTGTTTTAACCATTCATTTTCAGTAGATTAAATATAAAAATATTTTGCTAATTTTATCTGCCGATGACCTGCACTTGTGTGCTTCTTTTTATTCTCATCTTCCCTATTCTACTACTTCTATGCCACCTCTATGCCGCCTTTATGCTACCTCTATGCCGCATTTGATTCGCCTTTAAACTCCCTTAACCCTGCCTCAACAATAAGGTTTGTGTTGGCTATCTTCGGTCATTCTTCGGTCATCCTCCCTACGTCCTTTCTGCTCTCATTGCCTCAACATCTTGCGGTAAGAATCATTACGGCAATTTCGACTCTTGCCTTTTACCGAATAGCTCTTTATAATTAATCGATTTTCGTCTCCATTTTTTGATGCTCCATTTCCTCAACTCTCTTATTATGCGCATCAACAATGGCGTTAAATTCCTGCTGAGAAATGATTTTACCTTTGGTCGGTTTCGCTACTTTCAAACCAGGTACGATTGAAATTTTATCCGCACTAAATGTTCGTTTATGCTTTCCTTTATTATAATTAAAATACTGTGTAAACTTAACAATCAATCCTGGTAATTCGCCGTATCCGTTTGGTCCAAATTTTAGTGGCAAGGAAGGAACAAACCAAGCTTCATATTCTAAATCATCATTCTTATAAGTTGCTTTTCTAGTCTCATAACCTAAATGCTTACCTCGTTCACGTTCGATCTTCCAATCCACTACATTAACTGAATCTTTGATGATGTATTTTCCGAAATAATCTACCTCATCTAATCGTTCTCTCGTTTGAAGATTAAAATAACTCTTCCCAATTGGTCCTGAAATAGCAGGTTTATCCTTTTCTTGCGCATTATCGACACGAGGAACATCCACAAACACTGCTTCGTGGTTATCGATGGATAAGGTATAGTAAAAAATCTTTTCGTTTGAATTCTGGTACAAATTCAGCGTATGTGCATCGGTTACATTAGAGGTATCAAATGTATTACGGTAGCTGTATTCTACAACTATTTTATCTTGTGCTAAAATCTGTATTTGTATCAATAGAAATACAAACCATGCTATATATTTATTCATTCTTAGTGATTTAATTATTTTAATTAAAACGAAAAAGTCCAACATTTCGTATTGCACTTTACCTTAATCTATTTTTGTCTCTACTTTATTCATATACATTTCTTCAAACTTTCGGGTTTCTTCTTTTATCATTTCAGTAAATTCTGCTTCCGAAATAACTTTTCCCTTTGTTGGTCGTGTAATCTTCGCTTTCGGATCTATTTTTATATCAGTGGCATTGTATATACGTTTATTCTCTCCTCCTCTTTCATCCGTTTCTACAATTTCTAATTTTAAAATTAAACCAGGTAAACCTGCATACTCTACTGGTCCATTTTTAAGGGCTAATTTAGGCGCAAACCAAGCCGTATATACTAAATTATCTTTGTCGGTATAAGTTGCCTTTTTTATATCATAACCTAAATAAGTTGATTTATCTTTTTGAATTTTCCAAGGCTGAACTTTAAGTGTATCTTTAATGATTAACTTAGTACCATTATAGTCCATAAAAGTTAACGATATATTTTCTTTAAAACTTTTGTAGAAATCTTCTCCTGGTCCACCAAAAGAAATCATCATTCCTTTCTTTGATTGCGAATTATCAATTCGATCAATCTTTTTAAATTGTGATTCTTCTTCTGAGGTTATTAATTCGTAATATGTTTTATTCTCATTACTATTTTTATAGATTTCGAGCATTTTTGGATTGGTTTCCTTTGATAAATCAAAGACATTGTAAAATTCATATTCTACCACCACTTTTTCTTGGGCACTAGAAAATAATGATGTTGCAAGTAATACAACAGCTAAAAGTTTTTTCATCATCATTATTGTATAATTAAAATAAATACTAGCAAATCTTAGTCGATTTTACGATTTACTCGATTTTTTATTAGTTTTTACTGATTCCTTCATCTTCAGATAATCGACGCTCGTAATCCTTTTCGATCGCTTTAAATTCTTGTGCTGATATTTCTTTTGCTTTGAATAAGGAATTTAAATTTTGATCATCTTTAAACTCAATGGATGTTGCATTCAGCGTAAAACGAGGTTCATCTTCCTCTTTATACGTAGAAACCACTTTTTAAACTAAACCAGGCAAATTCGTATAAGTAGATGGCCCAAATTTTGAGGGTAAGGCTGGAGCATACCATACTTCTGTCTTCATTGCTTCAGAATTGATTATTGCTTTTTTGACTTCATACCCTAACATCATCCCTTTTTCTCGTGTTAATTCATAATGATGTGCCACAATAGTATCCGTTACGATGTATTTTTTATGATTAACCTCCCACTCTCTTTTCGAAAGATTTTGATTAAAATCTAATAATAAATTTCGTGCGAAAATTCCACTCGCATATACCACTTTCAAACCCTGAGAATTGTCAATGCGATCAATTTTTGAATAAAAACTTTGTTGATCTTTTACCTTTAATTCGTAAAAAGTAGGACGAGCAAGCGCTTGTTTTAATTGTGCATCAATTTGTGCACCTCCAGCACCTTCTGATTTTGGAAAGGTTGGAATTGAAACTTGTTCGTATTGAATTGTGATTCCGCTTTGGGCGAATGCAAATTGAAAGAGCAGTAAGAATGTAAAAGTTATATTTATTTTCATCTATCCTATGTTATATTATCTAATATACATTATATCATTTCGAACAATGGAATAATTATATAATATTTAGAATACATTTAACTAAAAAGACCAATCTGTTACGATTGGTCTTTTTAATTTATTTTATATCTACTCCAACACTAAAAGATTCTAACATCTTTTTACGAGAATCATCTTGTAATTGTTTAAATTCTTCAGGCGTAATTTCCTTCCCTTTTAACGATTTTTGTTTGGGTAGTTTCTTCGGATTTAAAGTGATTTTTTCTGCATTAACCGTCAAAATTGTTCCTAATTTACTACCCGTTTCACTGACAGTTTTTAAGATAACTCCTGGTAAACCATTAATTTGACCTGGACCAGCATCAATTTTTAATTCAGGTGCATACCAAGCGGCAATTTTTTTCCCATCAATTTCAGCTACAGCTTTAATAGTCTTATATCCCAAAATCGTTTCTTCAATATCCGTAATTTTCCATTGGTAATTTTTAAACGGTGATTTTAATATATAATTTACTTTATCAAGAACCACTTCTTGATTAAACATTTTAGAAAGTGGATCACTTACTAATGTCTTAAATTCTCCTCCAACACTGATCGAAAATGTTGTGGTTGCAGCGTCTTGGTTGTTGTTGACTAATTCTAATTTTGAGTAAGATGTACTTCCTTGATTATAAATCAACTCGTATTTTTGATCTGGACCTCCACTAATACTTATAAATCCTTTAGAATCACCACTTCTCTCTCTTTCGAATTCTTTCACCTTCTCAGGATCCATTTCATTTTTTTGACGGTACTCAATAATAAAACGATCTTGTCCAAAAAGTGAAGCGGAAACAAGCAATAGTGTTGTCAATAATAAATTCTTCATATTAATATGTGTAATAATTTTTTATGAAGATAATATTATTATTTAATTCTACAAATATAGAACTAAATTAATTTATAATATTTTAACGCCTTCCAAATCCCATCATCATCTGCCGAAGTTGTCACATAATCTGCGATTTCTTTTACGTCATCTTTGGCATTTCCCATGGCCACTCCAATTGTACATCCTTGCAACATTGGAACATCGTTTCCACCATCGCCAAAAGCCATGGTTTTGGATAAATCCAAATGGTATCGTTGGGCCATACGTTGGATACCTTTCATTTTATTGATTCCTTTTGGATTTACATCGGCGAAATAGGGCATCCAACGAGAGGATTCACTGTTTTTAAAAACTTCTTGCATCAATAATTTTTCTTGTTCTTCATTGACAAAAATATTCATCTGCATCACTTGATTGACTGTCACCGTTTCAAAATCGATCAATTCTGGTACATTCATTCCAAAATATTCAAAAGCTTTTTCTACATATTCGTTGATGCGATTGATGGCAAAGCCTTTTTCTGTCATAAAAGAAAAAGCAAATGGATGCACTTGATCATACGCCAAGAGTGCATTTACATCCTCTTCTGCAATATACGTTGTATGAAAAGGAATCATTTTAGCATCTGAACACATTCCACCATTATTATTGATAAAACCATCGAACTCAAATTCTCTAAGCTCGTGGGGCATATCCAACAAATTACGGCCGGTAGCGATGTAAATTTTGAAATTATTTTGTTTTAATACTCTTAAAGCTTCTTTAGTGGAATCACTTATCGTATGATTTTCGAACCCTTGTAATGTTCCGTCAAAATCAAAAAAAATACTTTCAATAGGCATAAAAAAATCGTGAGGTATAGTTCTACCTCACGAAGTAATGAATTAATAAATTATAATTAAAAGAAATGAAATAATTTAAAGTTAAATTAATGCTTTCTTTACGACTTCTAACGCTTGATTTACTTCAGAAAAAGAAACATTAAGGTGAGGACGGAAACGTACAGAAGTTTCTCCACACGGTAAGAGAATTAACTTTTGTTCGAAGCACTTCGTAATGAAATCTGTACGAGATTGGTCGTTATCAAAATCAAAAGCGATAAACAAACCTTTGCCTCTGATATTTTTTATTTTGTTGGTGTGTTTTTCAATGTCATTTAATCGATCTAGGATGTACGCTCCTTTTTCAGCGGCATTTTCTACTAATTTTTCTTGTTCAATAACCTCTAAAATTAGTTTGAAACGCAGCATATCGATGTAATTTCCACCAAATGTAGAGTTGATACGACTAGATTCTTTAAAAACATTGTTCGGCACGATGTCTAACTTTTCTTTGTTCGCTAAAATTCCACATACTTGTGTTTTCTTCCCGAAAGAAATAATATCTGGAATCACATCATAATGTTGAAAAGCCCACATTTTTCCTGTCATTCCCATACCTGTTTGCACCTCATCAAAAATTAATAAGATTTCTTCTTGATCACAAATGTCACGTAACATTTGTAAAAATTCAGGACGGAAATAATTATCACCACCTTCTCCTTGTATCGTTTCGATGATAATACAAGCGACTTTATTTTGGCGTTCCGTTAAAGCAGCTTTGATTTGATCAATAGCAATTTGTTCTGTTTGTTTTGTTTGCGCGATGTTTTCGTCTGTTTCTGGGAAATTGATCTTTGGGTTCTCGATACGAGGCCAATCAAATTTTGGAAAGTATTCGTATTTACGTGGATCCTTTGTATTGGTTAAAGATAATGTATATCCTGAACGTCCGTGAAATGCTTGTTTAAAGTGAATAACATCACTTGCTTCAGTATCAATCCCTTTTGATAAATTTAATTTAGTTTTCCAGTCAAAAGCTGCTTTCAATGCATTTTCTACCGCTAAGGCGCCTCCTGAAATGAAGAAACAATATTGTAATTCCTTCGGCATTGCCACGCGTGAAAAGGTTTCTACAAACTCGGCATAATCTTTTGTATAGATATCGGACATGGCCGGTTTATTGATGGCATTTTTGCCTAAAAATTCCAAATGCTTTACAATATGAGGGTGATTGTATCCAATTGCTGTAGAGGCAAACATTGAGAACATATCCAAATATTCATCCCCTTTATCATCAACAAGGTACGATCCATGTGATTTTTCAATATCCATAACAATAGGATAACCATCGGCAAGGATATGTTGACCTAATCTTTCGTGAACTGTCATAGTCGTTGTGGTTGTATTCATTGTGTGTTAATTATTTTAGAAGTTAAATTGAATGCCTTGTGCCAAAGGTAATTCTGTCGAATAGTTAATGGTATTGGTTTGACGACGCATGTATATTTTCCAAGCATCAGATCCGGATTCGCGACCTCCACCCGTTTCTTTTTCTCCACCGAAAGCTCCACCGATTTCTGCTCCAGAAGTACCGATATTAACATTAGCAATACCACAATCTGATCCTTGGTGAGATAAGAATAATTCGGCTTCACGTAAATTTGTGGTCATGATGGCTGAAGAAAGTCCTTGTTTTACGCCATTTTGAATTTCAATAGCATTTAAGACATCACCTGAATATTTAATTAAATATAATATTGGAGCGAACGTTTCCGTTTGTACAATTTCTAAATCATTGGTAACCTCTGCAATCACCGGTTTTACATAGCATCCACTTGCATATTCTTCGGTTTCTAAAACACCACCTTCCACAATGATATTGCCCCCTTGATCTTTAATTTTTTCTAAAGCCATCAAATAATTTCTTACGGCATCTTGATCGATTAGTGGTCCGATATGATTTGAGGCGTCTAATGGATTTCCAATTTTTAATTGTCCATACGCATTTACTAAACCTTCTTTCACTTGATCATAAACTGATTCGTGAACAATTAATCGACGAGTTGTTGTACAACGTTGACCAGCAGTACCGACAGCTCCAAAAACAGCACCTGTTAAAGTAATTTTCAAATCGGCATCTGGTGTAACAATAATGGCGTTGTTTCCTCCTAATTCTAATAAAGTTTTTCCTAATCGACGTGCTACAACTTCGTTGACTTCACGTCCCATTCGCGTAGAACCTGTCGCAGAAATTAATGGAACTCTTTCGTCTTCTGCTAACCATTCCCCTACTTCTCTTCCGCCTGATACTACATTTGAAATTCCTTCCGGTAAATTATTTGCTTTTAAAACTTCTGCTAAAATATTTTGACAAGCAATAGCACATAAAGGTGTTTTTTCACTTGGTTTCCACACCATTACATCTCCACATACCAATGCTAAGCAAGTATTCCATGACCAAACGGCTACGGGGAAATTAAACGCAGTAATTACACCTACAATTCCAAGTGGATGATATTGTTCGTACATGCGGTGTGAAGGACGCTCTGAATGAATGGTTAAACCATATAATTGACGTGATAATCCTACAGCAAAATCACAGATATCGATCATTTCTTGTACTTCACCATATCCTTCCTGTAAGGATTTTCCCATCTCGTAAGAAACTAATTTTCCTAAGTCTTCTTTATATTGACGTAATTTCTCTCCCAATTGTCTTACAATTTCTCCACGTTTAGGAGCTGGAATTAAACGCCATTCTTTAAATGCTTGTTCAGCTTTTGTAATTACTTTTTCATACTCTTCACGAGTTGTAGAAGAAACTTCCCCGATTACTTTTCCATCGACTGGCGAATATGAAGTGATATATTCCCCGTTTCCAAACCATTCTTGGCCTGTTGATGATCCTAAATTTTTATCTAATAATCCAAGGGTCTTTTTCTCGTTTACTAACATATTTTCAATTAATTTGTGGTTTGAAATGTTCGACAATTTAATTAAAAGTTAGAAAAAATAAAATATTTTATAAATTTTATTCAGAATACTTTTAGTTTTTCTGAATATTATTTAGTTTTATACAAATATCACTGCATAAAATGAATAACACAACTGATTACTTTAAAATAGACGATCTATTATCTGAAGAGCATTTAATCATTCGTCAATCGGTACGCGATTTTGTAGACAAAGAAATTAAGCCTATTATCGATGAGTGTGCGCACGAACATAAAGATGTTCCCGATTTAATGAAAAAACTAGGTGCGATTGGCGCACTTGGACCATATATCCCAGAAGAATATGGAGGAGCAGGCCTTGATCAAATGTCTTATGGTATCATCATGCAAGAATTGGAACGAGGAGATTCTGCAGTTCGTTCTGCTGCTTCGGTACAATCTTCTTTAGTGATGTATCCTATTTTCACATATGGATCAGAAGAACAAAAGCAAAAATTTTTACCTCTATTAGCTTCTGGAGAATTTATTGGTTCTTTTGGATTAACTGAGCCGAATCATGGTTCAAACCCAGGGGGAATGGAAACACGATTAACTAAGGATGGTGAGCATTACCGTTTAAATGGTGCTAAAATGTGGATTACCAATGCTCCTGTATGTGACATTGCTGTTGTATGGGCAAAAGATGATGAAGGAAAAATTCGTGGAGTAATTGTAGAACGTGCAATGGAGGGATTATCTACTCCAGAAACAATGAATAAATGGTCGTTGCGTGCCTCTAAAACAGGAGAATTAGTCTTTGATAATATTTTAATCAAAGAAGAAAATATTTTACCAGGTGTACAGAGTTTACGTGGCCCATTATCATGTTTAAATTCTGCTCGATACGGAATATCATGGGGTGTAGTTGGAGCAGCCATTGATTGTTATGAAACGACTTTAAAATACAGTTTAGAGCGTACACAATTTGGTAAACCAATTGCATCTTATCAATTACAGCAAAAAAAATTAGCCGAATTTATAACGGAAATTACAAAAGCACAATTGATGGTTTGGCGTTTAGGAATGCTTAAAAATGAAAACAAAGCTACACCCGAACAAATATCGATGGCGAAACGTAATAATGTCCGAATGGCCATTGATATTGCACGAGAATCGCGTCAAATTATTGGTGCAATGGGTATTATTGGAGATTTCCCAAACATGCGACATGCTGCTAATTTAGAGTCAGTCATTACTTATGAAGGGACACATGATGTGCATCTGCTAATCACTGGAGCTGACATCACGGGCATCAATGCATTTGTTTAGTAGAATTTAATTTGATAAAATCCGCATAAAGTTATAGGTTTACATGAATAGAAATGTAAACCTATTTTGATTTTATGAAGCCGATATTTTCATTTTTTATTTTCTTAATCGTACACTTGCCCTTAATTGCACAAGAAACTTATCAAATTACCTATGAAAAACTAAGTAATCATAAAAAAGTAACCGATTCTAATCCAATCCGTGTTATTGCTAATGCGGAAGAAACAGTCATCGGCACTGAAAATTCATTTGTTACTGATCGTTTCTATCCCAATGAAATTCATTATTATCACGGACAAGAACCTGAATTGATTTATTCCATTATGGAATTAGACGAGAATCGAGTGCTAAAAACGGTTGATTCAATAGGATTTAAAAAAATAGGATTTAAAAAATTAAATCAAACCAAACGAATTTTAGGTCTACGCGCAAAACATGCTCAAATCATTATTAATTCGAATACTATTGACTTATGGTATGTCGATCATTTAGGAATACATGCTTCACCTGTACCTTTAGGATTAAAATTAGGATTTGTTTTAGAATTTACGCGTAATAATAATTATACCATACGCGCTTCAAAAATTGAATATCTTGATCAAGTACAACCTTCCGGATTCTACCAAAAACATATGGCTTTAGATCCTTTAGACCCACTTACTTATTCCCATTTGGTTTGGAAAAATAAATTCAAAACAATTCCACTCTTAGCCCGACAACAAATACATTATGACCCGCAATCCATTGTTGCTTCTAATAACGATTCTATCTTTCGATATGCCCATGGAACAGTAGTTGTTCGCAAAGTGAAAATGCCCTATATCGATCACGGTTCACAATTGTTTTTGGATGTTACGCAAGTTTCAAATGGAGATGCCTATGACCGAACAGGCTCGGTATTTATTATTCCTCAACGCTCAAAAACCAATTTAAAAGATGCGCTTGAGAAGGGATTGAATATATTACCCGTCTATGAAAATGGCAATGGAAAAAAATACCAAGGTGTCGTTTTAACGAAAGATTACGAACCTGTAATTGAATTGATGCGGTTTTTCACCCCCTTTGGTATTGGCCAATTTAATCACGTTCAGTTGAAAGATAAAACATGGCATCTCGAAAATCCATACCGCCAAGATATCTCAGAGTTTCGAGATTTATTATCGGACCAAGAGGTATATATTGGATTCTTTATTGGAAATTATGACCAAGGCGGCCATATGATCGATGCTAATTTAACCATCCATAATTCCGAAAAGCAATTGTTTTCAAATGGTAAATCCTTAGCTTTATTTAACACCTTAAATGTGATGGAAATGGCTGGACAAGAATATCCAACCCTGTTCAATTCTGATCGTGGAATTCACCTTGAATTTGAGTTAAAAGAAGATTGGAAAAACGCCAAATTACGATTGATTACTACTGGTCATGGGGGTTGGGGAAATGGAGATGAATTTGTTCCAAAATTAAATTCGGTGTTTATCGACGATAAATTGGTCTTTTCATTAACGCCATGGCGTCAAGATTGTGGATCCTATCGTTTATATAATCCTGCCTCAGGAAATTTTGACAATGGATTATCCTCATCCGATTATTCCCGATCAAATTGGTGTCCAGGTACAGTTACTACGCCCTATTTTATCCAATTAGGGGATTTAAAGGCAGGAAAACACACGGTACAAGTCAAAATTCCTCAAGGTGAACCCGAAGGAAATAGTTTTAGTTCTTGGGCCGTATCAGGAGTTTTGTTAGGAGAATAATAAAATTCGGTTAAATCCATGGTTCGAATGGATTTCGTATGAGAATATCAAATATAAATTAGTAAGTTTGTAGACTTTAATTGTAGAAAAAATCGATGGAATATAACACGCTACGTTCTAAATTGATCATCCCAGAATATGGTCGACATATCCAACAAATGGTTGATCATTGTTTAACAATCCAAGATGAACAAGAAAGAAACGAATTCGCTGAGATTATCATTGAAGTGATGGGTGAACTGAACCCGCATTTACGTGATGTTCCAGACTTTCAACATAAATTATGGGATCAATTGTTTATTATGTCTGACTTTCAGTTGGACGTAAAATCACCTTATCCGATTCCCACTAAAAAAGATACGATCGATAGCAAACCCAATAAAGTGGAATATCCACAATCCATTTACAAATACCGTTATTACGGAAATAATATTCGTAAAATGATTGATGTGGCTGTCACTTGGGAAGAAGGAGATAAAAGAGAAGGCTTATTCTTTGCCATTGCCAATCACATGAAGAAAAGTTATTTAAAATGGAACAAAGATACGGTGGAAGACAGCGTTATTTTTGATCATTTGTATGAGCTTTCTAATGGTAAGATTGATTTGAGAGCGGTGGATGATAACTTGGTGCAACCAGACCGTCAGAATAATTATAGCCAACAAAATCAAAGTCGTTCCAATAATTATCAAAATCGTTCGACGAATAATCATAACAATCGTCAGAATAACCAAAACAATCAACGATCGAATCATTCGAACAATAACAACAATCGAACAAATAATAACAACAATAATCGTAACCAAAACGTTAGAAATAACAACAAAGGTTAAATAAATATAAGTTATCATTTACAATGGCAACATTTCAAATAAAGGGAGGAAAGAAATTAAGTGGAGAGATTACTCCACAAGGTGCTAAGAATGAAGTTTTACAGATTTTATGTGCCGTTTTATTAACAAGTGAACAGGTTCGTGTAAAAAATATTCCTGATATCCGTGACGTCAATCGTTTGATTGAAATCTTAGGAGATTTAGGGGTAAAAACTCAAAAGAATGGTAAAGGTGATTATACTTTCCAAGCGGACGAGTTACGATTAGATTATTTAAAATCAAAAGCATTTAAAAAAGACGGAGCATCATTGCGTGGATCAATCATGTTAATGGGTCCTTTATTGGCTCGTTTTGGTGAAGCTTACATGCCAAAACCAGGAGGAGATAAAATTGGACGTCGTCGCTTAGATACACACTTTGAAGGATTTTTCGCTTTAGGAGCAAAATACCGCTTTAATCCCGATGAAGATTTCTATGGTGTAGAAGTGGACGAAAATGGATTACAAGGAGCATACATGTTATTGGATGAGGCTTCTGTTACCGGAACAGCAAACATTATTATGGCTGCCGTTTTAGCGCATGGTACAACAACCATTTATAATGCGGCATGTGAACCATACATTCAACAATTGTGTAAAATGTTGAATCGTATGGGAGCGAAAATCACAGGAATTGGTTCTAATTTACTTACGATTGAAGGCGTAAGCGAATTAAGAGGTACTGAACATACTTGTTTACCGGATATGATTGAGATCGGTTCTTGGATTGGTTTAGCTGCAATGACGAAGTCAGAAATTACCATCAAAAATGTCTCTTGGGATAACTTAGGAATTATTCCAAACGTATTTCAAAAGTTAGGAATTAAATTAGAACGTCGCGACGATGATATTTACATTCCTGCACAAGAAAATTATGAAATTGAGCGTTTTATTGATGGATCAATTTTAACCATTTCTGATGCCCCTTGGCCAGGTTTTACTCCAGATTTATTATCGATTATTTTAGTGATTGCTACCCAAGCCAAAGGAAGTGTTTTAGTTCACCAAAAAATGTTTGAATCGCGATTATTCTTCGTGGACAAATTAATTGAAATGGGAGCTCAAATCATTTTATGTGATCCACACCGTGCAACAGTGATTGGATTAAATCATGAAAACCCATTAAAAGGTGCACAATTAACATCTCCAGATATCCGTGCCGGAATGTCTCTATTAATTGCAGCATTATCGGCTAAGGGAACTACCGTGATTCATAACATTGATCAAATCGATCGTGGATATGAAGATATCGATACCCGTTTACGAGCTTTAGGAGCAGATATTATTCGAACAGCATAATCTATTACCATGCAATCAATCATTGAATTTTTTAGCAATTTTGTTCAACGTCCAGATAAAGTCATCATGCAGATGATTGAAACCTATGGATATTGGATCTATGCTATATTATTCACTATTATTTTTGCTGAAACAGGATTAATCATCATGACATTCTTGATGCCATTTTTACCTGGTGATGCTTTAATATTTTCTATCGGAATGATTGCAGCCAACGATGAGCAAAACCATTTACACATCGAATTCGTCATTCCGTTGTTAATGTTTGCCGCTATATTAGGTGACAACGTCAATTACTTTGTCGGGAAGAAATTTGGACATTGGATTTTAAACCAAGAAGATTCCTTCTTCTTAAAGAAGAAACACTTAGAAAAAGCGACTGACTTTTTTAATGAGAATGGTAAAAAGGCCATTATTATTGCACGTTTTATGCCGGTAGTACGTACGATCATTCCCTTTATTTGTGGAACGACAAATCTGAATTACCGTATTTTTTTAACGTACAGTATGATTGGTGCATTTCTTTGGGTAGGTGTCATTTCATTATTAGGTTATTTCCTCGGTGGATTTGATATAGTTCAACATCATCTGGAAAAATTTATATTCGGAATAATTATCGCAGCGAATATGCCTTTGATTACCCGTTTAATTAAAGCGCAATTCAATAAAAATAAAAAAGACGCTATATGAAACAATTGGGATTAATCGGGAGAAATATCTCTTACTCTTTTTCCAAGGGTTACTTTGCTGAAAAATTTAAAAACGAAAACATCGTAGGTTTCACCTATGATGTTTTTGATTTACAGCAAATCCAAGACGTTGAAAAAGTCTTCGAAATTGATCATTTAAGAGGATTTAACGTCACTATTCCATACAAACAAGAGATTATCTCCTATTTGGATGAATTATCACCAGAGGCGAAAGCTATCGGTGCAGTCAATACCGTTCTGATAACGGATGGAAAAAGGATTGGATTTAATACAGACTTTTATGGGTTTAAACATTCCATTACACCCTTATTGCAACCTCATCATTCGAAAGCCTTAATTTTAGGATTTGGAGGTGCCGCAAAAGCTGTTGTGTATGCTTTAGAACAATTAAAGATCGCATATCGTATTGTTTCAAGAAATCCAGCTGAAAATGATTTGGGATATGATGACTTAACGGAAGAAATTATGAACGAGTATTCGGTGATTATTAATTGCTCACCTGTGGGTACATTTCCTCATGTAACACAAGCTCCACAAATTCCTTACCACTTACTTACTCCAAACCATCTTTTGTATGATTTAATCTATAATCCTGAGGTTACTCAATTCTTACAAAATGGATTAGAACGAGGGGCTATTATTAAAAACGGATACGAAATGTTGGTTTTACAAGCTGAAAAATCATGGGAAATTTGGAATAAACCCACTTTTTAGTCTTGATTTTATAGATTAGATTCATTAGATTTGTTAGGAACTAAACTTTCTATATATGAATATTGAAATGGATAACCTGCAACCAGCAGACGGAAACAACTTATCTTCTAACGCTGCTAATCAATCGACTAACGAATCTTACGTCTTAAATGAAAACCAAGATTACAAATCTGAAGATGTAATCGAAAGAAAAGATTATGAGTCTTTTGGATTTGAAGTACTCATTGACGAAGCTAAAAATTTAATTAATAAATATCCGGCTCATCAAATCAAAAATCACATCGAGCAAATTCGAGATGTTTTTAAACAAAAGATCGAAGCAGAGGAGCAATCAAAAAAAGAAGCCTTTGTTGAAGAAGGTGGAGATCCTTTGGATTTTCGATTTAATAGTGTGTACAAAAGTCAATTCCAAACCGTTTACAACGATTTTAGAAATCAGTTATCCATTTATCATAAAGAAAATGAAAAACAAGAGAAACAAAATCTTGCAGAACGTTTAGCCATTATCGAGGAATTAAAAGCTCTTTATACGGAACAAAATGTATCCACATCACAGATGTTTAAAACGTTCCGCGAATTAAAAACAAGATGGCATAATGCGGGGCGCATTCCAGCCGCTCAGGCAGAGAATGTTTTTAAGAATTATTTCTTTCATTTGGACAACTTCTACAAGTATCTTGATTTAAATAAAGAATTACAAACGCTAGACTATCAGCATAATTTAGAAGTTCGTTATTCTATTATCAAACGTGCTGAAGAATTAGTTCAAGAAGAGAATGTACAAAAAGCCTTAAACGAATTACAATATCTTCACCGATTATGGAAAGAAGAAGCCGTTCCGGTTATGGAAGAAATGCGTGAAGTGACTTGGTTAAAATTTAAAGAATTAACCAATAAAATTCACGATCGAAAATCGATTTTAAATGAGAAATTGAAGCAAGAACAAGCTTTAAATTACGAGAAAAAAATTGCTGTTATTGAGAAAATAAAAACCATTACAGCAAATACAAAATCTAAGTCGCACGCCGAATGGCAAAAAGCCATCAAAGAAGTCAACAGCTTAAGGGATGAATTTATGTCGATTGGACGTGTTCCGAAAGATAAAAACAACAAAACATGGGATGCTTTAAAAGAAGCCTCTCGAGAGTTTAATCAAATTAAAAATGATTTTTACAAATCATTAAAAAATGAACAGCAGGAAAATTTAAAGCGTAAATTGGCTTTATTGGACATTGCGAAAGAACACCAAGACAGTACGGATTGGAACAATTCAGTAAAAGTGATTAAACGCATCCAAAACGAATGGAAAAGTATTGGTCATGTGCCTCGAAAAAATTCAGATAAAATTTGGAAAGATTTTAAACAAGCATGTAATCAATTTTTTGATCGATACAAAAATCGTCAGAATGAGCACAATGAACAATACGAGCAAAATTTAGAAATCAAACATCAACTTTTTGCAGAATTTAGTGCGCTACAGCTTCCTGAAGATAAACATGAAGCTTTAGATGTTTTAAATGCTTTCCATTCCAAGTGGAATGCTGTTGGAAAGTTACCAGCGAATAAAGGAGAGATCAACCAAGAATTTTCGAAAGCTTATCAAGAAAAGTTAAAATCATTAAACTTATCAAATTCAGAAGTTCAAGATTTTAAATTACAAGCTTTTATTGGACAAGTCATTGCCAATAAAGATAATCGTACACTAGACGAAGAAATTCGTAAAACGCGTAAAATCATTGAAGATCTTGAAAAAGAAATTAACCAATTGGATAATAACGTTCATTTCTTTGCCAACGCAGATGCGAACAATCCTTTATTGAAAGATGTTTATCGTCAAATTGAAGAAAAACGTTCGAAATTAGTCGAAGCTGAAATCAAATTAAGAACACTAAATCATGTAGAGTTTTAAAATCTACTTCATTTCAATGACACAACAACTTATCGATGAGCGCTATATGGCTCGTTGTATACAAATAGCTCAAAACGGGTTAGGATCTACATATCCTAATCCGTTTGTTGGTTCTATAATTGTCCATAACCAAAAAATTATAGCAGAAGGTTACACTTCGGCATATGGAGGTCCACATGCAGAAGTGAATGCCATTCGTCAAATTAAAGATGATTCGATATTAAAAGAATGCACTTTGTATGTCACTTTAGAACCTTGTTCACATTACGGGAAAACACCACCATGCTGTGATTTGGTCATTGCAAAAGAATTTAAACGTGTGGTGATCGGAACATTAGACCCATTTGCTGAAGTTAATGGACAAGGATATCTTCGTCTATTAGAAAATGGAATCGATGTCACATTAGGGGTTTTGGAAGAAGAATGCAAAGAATTGAACCGTCGTTTCATTACCTTTCATCAAGAAAAACGTCCATATATCATCTTAAAATGGGCTCAAACACAAGATGGATATATGGGGCACGATGATGTGCAAAAATGGATTACTAATCGTTATTCAAGGCAATTGGTCCATGAATGGCGTACAGAAGAACAAGCCATTTTGGTCGGAAAAAAAACAGCATTAGTCGATAATCCGCAACTGAATACTCGATTTTGGGAAGGTAAAAACCCTCTTCGCATTTCTATTGATAAATTTTTAGCCATTCCACGGTATTTTCATTTGTATGATCAATCCATTCCAACGGTTATTTTCAATGCCATAGAGGATCGTGAAGATAAAAATTTGAAATTGGTTAAAATTGATTTTGATTCCAACATCATCCCTCCTATTCTCGATTATTTATATCAAAACAATTTTCAAACATTAATTGTAGAAGGCGGTAGTGATACCATTCAAAAATTTATTGATATGAATTTGTGGGATGAAGCAAGAGTCTTATCTTCGAACGCTTTTTGGAATGAGGGGATTTTAGCTCCTATTGTACGCGGAAAACGAGTGTCTCAACAAAAAATAATTAATGATCACGTAACGGTGATTCGAAATCAAAAAAATGACTGATTCATTTAAAACCATTAAAGCTCCTGTAGAGGATGTTATTTTTAAAGAGTTAGGGAGTAAATTTATCAACTATGCTTATCCCGTGGATTCGGAAGAAGAAGTAGAATTTTACTTGAACCAATTGTACGAACGTTGGCCGGATGCAACCCATCATTGTTATGCCTATGCCATTGGAATAGATGGAAAAACATTTCGAGCAAATGACGATGGGGAACCAAGTGGTTCGGCTGGGTTACCGATTTATAATCAAATATTATCGCATGAGATAACAAATGTATTAATTGTATCGGTTCGTTATTTTGGTGGAACTAAGCTTGGGGTTCCTGGTTTAGTCAAAGCATATAAATACGCGGCCCAAGTGGCTTTGGAAGAAGCTGAAATTGTAGAGAAATTCATTACGCAACGGGTAAAAATGATTTTTAATTACGATCAACAAGGAATTGTTGAACGAAATGTCGATCGAATGAATGGTGAAATAAAAGATAAACATTTTAGTGACAAATGCATGTTTACCATTGCAGTTCGTGCCAGTAAAATGGAAGAATTTATCCGTCAGTTCGATGAATATTATCAAATGGAAATTAAAATTTTAGATTAATGTTAAACAGCTTAACTTCATTGCGTTTCTTCTTCGCATTCGCTGTGTTTCTTTCCCATTTAACCTTTGTACAAACTGATTTGAAGTGGTACAATTGGCTAAAAAATGTGGTCTTCTTTGAAGGATATGTAGGGGTTGGATTTTTCTTTATCTTAAGTGGTTTTGTGTTGGCACTTAATTACAAACACAAGATTATCGATCAGCCTCATTTTTCCTATAAGAATTTTTACATTGCCCGCATGGCAAGAATTTATCCTTTGCATGTCTTAACATTTGCAGTGATGATTCCATTGGTCATTGTTCAAGGATTATTTGGATGGGATAAAGCTCTATTGAATATCAGTTTGCTTCATACCTACATTCCGATTAAAGATTATAATTTCTCAATCAACAATGTTTCTTGGAGTATATCAACAGAATTTTTCTTCTATTTGATGTTTCCCATGTATGTCATAGGATTGCATCGCTACAAATGGCTGAAATATGTATTGTTTATCATAGCCATACCGTTGTTAATTTATTTTGAACCCTTTGTTACCGGAAATAAAGATCTTGAAAAAGGAATTTATTATGTCAATCCTCTTGTAAGAAGTTTGGACTTTATCATTGGAATACTGTTGTGTGATGTATTCCAAAAAATTAAAGACACTAAAATTTCAGTTGCCAAAGGCACCTTATTTGAAATAGGAGCTTTAGTCATATTTGTGTTATTTTTTAGCTTTTATGATGAGGTCGTTAGAACATTTCGATACAATATTTACTATTGGATTCCAATGATTCTCATTACGCTTGTGTTTGCTTTACAACGCGGAATGTTATCCAAAATCTTACAAAATAAAACTTTGATATATTTAGGTGAAATCAGCTTTGGATTTTATATGATTCATATGATTGTCATCAAATATGGTAACTATTTCTTCCCTGAAGGAAATGATTTTATCAAAATTGGTGCTTATTTTATTCTTGCCATTATGTTGAGCATTATTTGCTTTGAATATTTTGAAAAACCATTGGCTAAAAAAATCAAAACTTATTTTTCGAAATAATAAAAAAGCTGAATCTAAAGATTCAGCTTTTTTTATTTTCCTCTTATATTCCAATTTCAACTTGTAGACGAGCATACCAATTGTTCTTGGAAGTTTGATCAAAGAACTTTTGATTTTCATAGGTAACTTCCGCTTGAAGTTTAAACGCATGTTCCCAAATGTATTTCGTTAAACCTAAACTATACTGATCTGTATTGGGTGTAAATTGAAAAATAGAATTTTTAACCCTTTGATTCGAATATCTTCCAATCACTTCGTAATTTTTTGGAAAAGTATATGAAGCTTGGAAATCATGTCCTCGACCTGCATAGACATATCTAAAATCAGTGATATCCTCTGGATTATAAGATAAAATTCGATCTGCATTACGATTCATATAGGCATACATCAATGCCCAACCTCGATATTTAAACATTGCATCTAAAAATAAGGATTGAATATTTGTCGGATTAAATAATTCATCACCTAATTGACCTTGTGTACGATGCGCATGATGATTGAATGAGTAGGCCGCAGAAACCATTAATTTTGGTTTACTTTCTTTAAAAAGGTCGCCTTCGAAGTTGGTCCCGTCATTTGTGAATGATCCCAAAGGAAATAATTCGACTTTTCCTGTATAGGCTAACCCAGTATCATTAAATTCTGTCCAGTTTCGACCTTCTCCACTAGAAACAGCCCCTCTCACATGATATGAAAATTTATCTTTTCTTTTCTTGCTATGCTGCACTTGAAATCCAAAATCACGATCAATATTAAAATCAGCGTTATTGATCGAACGATCTGTAAGTTGTAAAGCTCCAGAAGAGTTGATGCGTTGTCTATTTCCTGGTAATTTGGTTTGACCAAATCCAAATGACCAATTCTTAGTTGGTTTATAGAAAATCATGGCATCACGAATGATATTGGTATTCTTCCCTTCCTCAGCTTTTCCCACATCTCCTGATGCAAAAGATAATTGAATTGAATATTCAAATTTTGGATCTCCAATAAACCCATCAAAGCGAAGTCTTAAACGGCGAATTTGTGCATCGATCGCATCTTCTTCATCTTGATTATCAAAATAGGTAACACGATTCTGCATTCGGAAACGAATATTGACTTGATAGATACTATCTGCTGATGTTATTCCTAAGCCATCACCGTAGCTATAATACGGCAACATATTCATTTTATAATCTTCATCTGCAGCCTCTTTTTTAGGTTTTATTGTATCTACCTGTCCAAAAGTTAGGGTACAGCAACATAGTGTAAATAGTGATAAGAAAAGGTTCTTCATGTTTGCAAAATTGTGTAGCAAAATTACTTAAATCTACGTTAGATCAAATTTAAGTTAAGGTTAAATCTACATCAACTATTTACAAATCTACCATTTAGATCATGGGCATTACTTCACTAAAATTGCTAATTCGATGATCATCTTTTACCAAAATAATTTCCACATTCCCTGGATGATTGAAATCGTACATTTCAAAATGTGCTCTGGTTTGATTGGCATTTAGTACCTCATCTTGTAAACCAATAATTACTTTGGTACGAATAAAATGATTCATTGGTTTTAAATATTGAAGTAAATGTTTCGGAAAATTATCTTCGTATTTGTACATTATTTCTACAAATGGATTGATTAAAATTAAATCACAAGAAATCCCCACTTCTAGCAACATGTGTTGAATTTGCCATGCAAAATTACCTCCTTCTGAACTACCGATTAAGGTAATAGGCTCTTGCACCATTTCTAACATATGAAATGTATTTTCAATGAAATGCGTTAGATTATCATTAAATTTCCATTCCAAACAAATGGCTGTTGGGTATTTTTCTTTGATTAAATTATACTTTCTAGAACTTCTTGATCCATACAATCCATGAATGTAAAACACTTTATTTCCCTCGTCTATCATCCTTATTTTCATTTTTAAGCGAAATGCAAAAATAATAAAAATGCTAAAAATTATTTATTAATACATTATAATTAAATGCAATACATCCATAGAAATACTTTTATTGAATAAAAAAAACCCGCATGTAGCGGGCTTTTAATTATTGATTAGTCGTTGGATTTTCTTCATAATCGAATCCCCAATCAACTCCTTTTAAAGTGGCTGGAACTCCAGTTGTCATCCATTTTGGAGCTGGAGCATCTTTTAAGTAATGATCAAAGAATTGTTGTTGACGTTTTTGAATATCGTTTCGATTGGCACGATTCATTAAGTTATGATCATCGTTATTGTAATTCAATAACCAAGCAGGTTTCCCTAAACGACGAAGAGACATAAACATTTCAATTCCTTGGTACCATGGCACAGCTCCGTCTTCATCGTTATGCATAATGGCTACCGGTGTATTGACATTTGGGGTGAAAAATAAAGGAGAATTTTCAATGTATAAGTCTTTGGCTTCCCATAAATTTTTACCAATTCGACTTTGTGTACGTTCGTATTGAAATTGTCTCGACATTCCTGTTCCCCAACGAATTCCACCATAGGCAGAAGTCATATTCCATACTGGTGCTCCTGCCCATGCAGCAGCATACATATTGGTGCGTGTAATTAAATGTGCGACTTGATAACCTCCCCAACTTTGACCTTGGATACCGATTTTATCTCCTTTCACCCATTTATTTTTCTTTAAATGTTCTACACCAGAATTGATATAGTCTTCTGCAGATTTCCCTGGTTGTCCATCAATATACGAGATATCAGGAGTAAATACGAGATATCCATTGGATACAAAATAAGAATGATTTAGACGTGATCGTGTAGGCGCTGGCTCTTGGTAACGATGTAAATTATCTGACATTTTCTCGTAAAAATACACAATCATAGGGTATTGTTTATTCTCGTCAAAATTTTCAGGTTTATATAAAACTCCTGTAGCTTTTTTTCCTGAATAGGTTTTCCATTCTACCAGTTCTGATGTTTCCCAAATGTAATCTTTTTGTTGAGGATTCAAGTTAGACACTTTTGTTTCTTGAATAAAATCTTTTGAAACATAAACATCTGCAGGGTTAATCACAGATTCTTTGGAATACACATACACATCAGCATCTTTAGCCTTACGCATATTTTGTGCAGCATACATATTGGTCATGGTAACCATTTCAGGATTTTTTGATTTTTCAATTATCGTTTTAAATACTCCTGTTGCTTTCGTTTTGTTATCAAATGCTGTAAGGTAAATGGTCTGCTGACGATCTAAAGTTTTTATTTCATCATTCAAACGTTGGATGTTAAACGTCATATTATTTTTACGCCCAAATCCATTTGTAATATTGTCTGGTTTTTTCTTTCCAGCTAAGTCAAATTCCCAAATGTCATAACGGTCTTTGATTAATACCGTTTGATCATCTGTTGTAAAATAAGCGATTCCATATTCTCTCGCTTCCGTAGGCATATCATTTTCCTCATCTTCGAAAGAAACTTTTAACTTTTTATTTAATTCTACCGTTTGTTTAGTGAATGGGTTATAAGAATACCACAAATGCGTTTCACGATTATAGTAAACAATATATTTACCCGATGGAGAAGCTACTAATCGACCTACTAAACCGATAACAATTGGCTCACGTTTTCCTGTGGCAATATCCACCATATAATAATCTCTACGTCCCGAAGCATCCCATTGAGAAGATAGACGGTACATATTATCTGAAATACCAATAGCATATGGTGCATCCCCTTCATTTACTAAATCAATTTGATTCATTGAAGCATCCGCTAATTGAACAAACTGATTGGGTTGAGTAGGATTAATATAAGCTAAATACGATCGTTTCTTTTCTCGCTCAAGATTTTTTAATTGCATTGGTTGCGTATAATCTTCATTCCAATGCCAAATATCTACTTTAGCATGATCTTCCGCTATCAATGTCGTATCTTTTTCGATCGGTTTTGGTGCAATTCCTATAAACAAATTTTTACCCGATTTACTGAAATTTGGTTTACGGTGTTCAGAGACTACCCAATCCACTGGCATAGAATTCAAGGAAATTGAATCAATTTGACCATTTAATGGTAATTTCGCATGATAAAATTGATAGGTTTTTGATTTCACTTTATCGCCTTCTCTCGTACCTACGAAAGCAATTTGAGATCCATTTTCATCAAAAGAAAATTGTTTAAAATCCCCCTTCCCTTCTACGATTAATTGTTTGGTAAAAGTAGAAGTATTGACCAAATAAACTCCGTATTTCGTTTTATCTGTAGAATCCTTTTTTTCTGGCTTTGTCGTAAATACTAAATGTTTTCCATTATCCGAAAAATCATAATTCACTACATTTTTAAATGTTTCTTTCTTTCCAGAAACTAAATTTCTTAGGACCAAATCCAGGGGTTGATCCTTCTTTCCATCTTTTTTAGGTTCAGCTTTTTTATCTTTACCTTTTACGGAATCCTTTTTCTCTTCTTTATGCAATAGGTAAGCAACAAAAGAACCTTCTTTTTCTGGAACTTTAAATGATTTTAAATTAGGTAATTTTTCAACTTTTTGGGTCGATAGATTTACAATACCAATCGAATCTTTAACAATTTCATGCTCTTTTTTCTTTTTGATTCGAACTTCTTTTAAATCTTTATAAAAAGGTTTGATATTAAATATAGCGAATTTAGAATCTGCCGTAAATTTAACTTGGTCACCACGGTGAAATTCTAGACTTTTTTGAGAAGGAATTCCAAAAACAGCTAACGTATTGTCACTTTCTTGGGTTTTTACTTGATAAGCTACCCAATTTCCATCATTCGATAACATCGAATATCCAATCGATTGCCATTCGTCATAAACGGTATGATCTAAAGGCTTTTTTTGAGCATCAACCTGTGTTGTAATAAATGTAACAGCGGCAAGAACTAATGCCTTTTTTTTAATAAAATCTTGTGCGTAGTCCAGAACGACATGCGCTTTCGATTTAGACATAAAATGTTGTATCATGTGTTGTTTTATTTCATTATTAGACCAAAATAATCATTTAAAGTTTAATCATCCCTTTAAAAAAGATGGAAATTCAGTGAAAGAAAGTAATTTTATCAAAAATTTAAACGTGAAAAATATCCTTTTTGCAGCAGCATGTCTAATGGGTTCTTGGTCCTTTGCTCAATCCATTGAAATTGTACCTTTAGGTGTATATGGTGGTTCAGATGAAAGTAATCTTTCCTCTTATTTGGTCGGTATTGAGCATCAAAATCAATACCTTGCGATGGATGCTGGGACAATCAATCGTGGAATTCAATCTGCCATCCTTCAAAAGACTTTTACTACTGATGGGACTGATGTTTTACAAAACTACATTAAAGGTTATTTTATATCCCATGGACACTTGGATCATTTAAGTGGAATGATTATTAATTCACCTGAAGACAGTAAAAAACCGATTTATGGAACAGCTGAAATGATTGAGGTCTTAAAAATTAATTATTTTACCAATGCGTCATGGGCTAATTTTGGTAGCGAAGGTGAATCGCCTATTTTGAATAAGTATCAATATGTAATTAAACAAAACTTAGAACAATTTGAACTTTTAGAAACCGGATTGAAAGGTCAACTCTTTGAATTAAGCCATGTGAATCCCTGGAAAAGTTCGGCGTTAAAAGTCTCGACCGCAACACAATCATTAATGTATTTTGGAGATACGGGAGCGGATCGAATTGAAAAAACCAATCATTTAAGAAACATTTGGAAAACAATTGCTCCTGAGATTAAATCTGGAAAATTAAAAACCCTGATGTTAGAAGTTTCATTCCCGAATCATCAACCTGAGCATTTATTATTTGGTCATTTAACACCCCGACTTTTGATGGAAGAAATGCATCACTTATCCAAGTACACAGGAAAAGAGGCATTAAAAAATCTGAACATCGTTGTTACGCATATTAAACCAAAAGACCAATATGAAGAGATTATTAAAAAAGAACTTCAGGAAGCAAATGATTTGGAATTAAATTTCATCTATCCAAAACAAGGAAAGCGAATTGTTATTCAATAATAAATTACACATTTATTAATTTAAGACTCAATAAATTCAATATATTTTATTATAATCCGTCAATTTTCAATTAATTGTTAAAATTATGGAATTTTATTGCTGTTATTAGGAAGTTGCTTTTATATATTTGGGGTAAACCACACATCAGATGACGCCACAAATAGGGGAAGTTTTCCTAATGGAAAATGAACAGTATTTTATAGATGAACAACCATTACACCAGTATTTTTTAACATTAAATCATCCACCCTATTTTACACCGCCTTCACCTACATGTTGGAGAGGCTATTATGGAAAATGGGCCTTAATTGGAGATGAATTGTATTTGATTCATTTTAGAGGATATTTGGAAGGGTTTGATGAAGTTGATATTAATTATCTGTTCCCATTACAAGAACAGGTATTTGCCGACTGGTACTCAGGAACCATACAAGTACCACAAGGCAAAGTTGTACAATGGAATGATACTTTGAATGCTTCCATTTACGAAGAATATTTGCATTTGACCTTTGAAAATGGAATTTTAATTCATTACGAATGTAAAGATTCAAATTACGGAAAAGCGACAGAAACGGAACTTTCCCATTAATTTACAAACAACTTATTGCACACATTTTGGCGGTAAACTATTAAGCATAAGAAGATTCGATATAAAGCTTGATAGCTATATCGCCAAATTTAAAGGATAACCCCTTAAGAAATTTTCTTAAGGGGTTATATCATGGGAATTATTATTGTTTTAAAAAGGGATAATCGGTATAACCTTTTGCTCCTGCCGTGTAAAATGTTTTGGAATCCGCTTCATTTAATTCAGCATTTTGTTTATAGCGTTCAATTAAATCGGGGTTGGCAATAAATGGAACACCAAATGAAACCAAATCTGGATTACCATCAGTTAAAAATTTGCATACAAATTTCTTTTCTATACTGAAATAACGCTTTTAGATGATTTAAAACTAACGGTTGATGAAATAATTCACCTAACCAACCTAATGGCAATTCGTAAACAATTTCATCTTTCATCAAAACACCTTCACCTTTTTGAATAAATGTATGTTTGTGTTTCCATGATCGAAAGGGACCTTTTCTCTGAATATCAATAAAATAAGATTGATGTACGACTTTCAAAATTTCGGTTTCCCAATACACTGGTATTCTGAATAAAGGAGAAATGGTATAAACAATACGCATTCCTTCAAACAATTGTGTTTTCGGAAGATTTGATCGAACAATCATTTTCATATGATCTGGTGTCAAAACTTTTAATTTTTTTGCATCCGAGAAAAAAGCCCAGACTTCTTCAATTGGGGCATCAATATATTGTTCGTATTCTAGATGATGTTTCATCAATTAAATTTATACAAAAAAATCGCCTTAGTAACCTAAGACGATTCTTTCAAGATTATGTTATGATTAACACGTTTCAATCACGCTTTTTACAATTTTAATTACGTTTGGCATTGCAGTATTCGCTGCATTTAACACCTCTTCGTGTGAAACTGGGAAAGCAATTTCTGGTCCCCCTAAATCTGTAATAACTGAAACACAGAATACACGCATGCTCATGTGTTTAGCAACAATTACCTCAGGAACTGTTGACATCCCAACTGCATCACCACCAATAAAACGAACTAAACCATACTCTGAAGGTGTTTCGAATGTTGGTCCTTGTAATCCTACGTAAACCCCTGTATGCACTAAAATATCATTTGCTTTCGCAAAATCTAATGCAGCATTTAACATTGGTTTATCGTAAGCCTGTGACATATCCACAAAACGAGGTCCTAATTCATCGATATTTTTACCACGTAATGGATGTTCTGGCATCATGTTGATGTGATCTTTTAAGATCATTACATCTCCCACTTTAAAGTTAGGATTTACACCACCTGATGCATTTGATAAGATAACTTTTTCGATTCCTAACCCTTTGAAAACTCGCATAGGGAAAGTTACTTCCTGCATTGAGTATCCTTCATAAAAGTGGAAACGTCCAGCCATCATTAACACATTTTTCCCTAAAATCTTTCCAAATACTAAATGTCCTTTATGACCTTCTACCGTAACTTGTGGGAAACCTGGAATATCTTGATAGTTAATTACAATCGGATCTTCAACTTCATCTTCTAATTTTCCTAAACCAGATCCTAATACAATTACGAATTCAGGAGTTGTAGGAATAATATTATTGATGTATTTTACAGCCTCATTAATGCGTTCTAACATACTCTAAAATAGTTTGATTAAATTTTTCTTTATCGTTTAATTCGATTCGGATAGGAAGATAATATAAGTCATCATTTAACGAATGTTCTTCAAACAACCTCATATAATCCTTTTCTGTCGTCACAATGATCTTATCGCCTTCCGTTTCTACAAATCTTTTGCGAATATAGTCAATTTCTACGTCTTTAAAATTATGATGATCGGGATACTTTAAATGCAATACATTCTTAAAGTTGGCTTCCGCAAACTTTACCAAACCATCAGGGTTTGCAATACCTGTCACTAAAATTACATTTTTATTCATCCATTCGTTACGTGAAATCTGATGATTGGCACCAATCAACACCTCATCATATATAATTTTAGAGAAAAATAATTGCTGATGATCTTTTAATTTGATTTTTTCTTGAAAAACCTTGTATCGATCGGCCGGAATTTGATCTGGGCATTTTGTTACTACAATAATATCTGCACGTTTTACTCCGCTTCTCCCCTCTCTTAGATCACCTCCAGGAAGTACATAATCTTCAAAATAAGGCTGATTATAATCGGTTAAAAGAATATTGAAACCTGCTTTAATTTGTCGGTGCTGAAACGCATCATCCAAAATAATCACTTCAGGATAATAATGTTTTTTTAATTTTTCGACGCCTAAAACACGACTTTCGCAAACAGAAATTAAAATTCGATTCTTAAAACGTCTAAAGAATTGCATCGGTTCATCTCCAATGTCATATACTTTTGAATCGTAGTTAGCAATACGAAATCCTGACGTTTTACGACCATAACCACGACTTAATGTACACGTCATTTTTTCATCTTTCAATAACTCGATCAAATACATCACATGAGGAGATTTCCCCGTACCACCAACCGACAGATTACCTACATTAATAATTGGTAAATCAAAAGAAGTGGTACGCATTAAACCCCAATCATAAAATACATTTCTAATCGCTGTAATTCCCCAGTATAATCCAGAAAAAGGTAGTAAAAGTCTACGCCAATTCATATCATTTAAAATATTAAGCGAAAATAAAACTTATTCAGTGGACCAAAAAAAAAGAAGACCATTAATTTTTAAGAATTATTATAAAAAAATCCATCACGGATGTGATGGATTATGGTCAATCGAATAGTTGTTTCAACTCATTTGCGTAAGTCGTTCGGTCTTCAATTTCCCAACCGTAAATTTTTGCAATTTGATAAATATCGCTTAAGTTTTGAATCAATTGCTGATGTGCTTCTTTTTTTATTTTCTCGCGATCAATTTTCTTTTCTACTTGTGCGACCCCTCTGTTTTTGATTTCGTTTAATTCATTTTTTTCAAACTTATTAAAGATGCTTTGATCCATATCGAAGAAATCCACATCTGGATAAACTTTTAAATCAACAGGAGGAATAGAAGCAATGACAATTTTTTTATTCACAGAATCCAATTCAACTTCCATTTGAGTTAAATCATAGCTCGCTTGAACTTTTGCATTAATCATCATTGTTACTTTTTTATCAGAACTATAAATACTTCCTAGACCAGGTAACGATTTTTTGGATGTATGGGTATAAATCTCGGCTAAAGATTGTTCTGCAACAACCATCTTATTCATTTTTTGAATTTGATAGGCAATGACACGAGAATCTTCGCTCATGGATTTTTTCTCAAGCGATTTAATCCCCCATAGGGCTATAAGCATTCCTAAAATAAATGTAATTAGGGCTATGAATACTGTTTTTTTCAATCTTCTGCGTAGTTTGGAGTTAATGGTGTACCTTTAATAATCATGGCCATATCTTCTTCAAGATATCCTGATACAGGAGATTCAACAATTCGGCCAACTTCCTTTCCTTTTAAATAAAAAATTATCGTCGGAACGTGTGAAATGTCTTTCCCAATTTCTTCTCCATAAAAGCTTTTCTTATTTCGGTTAACGCCATACACTTTCATACGTGCTTCCGTAGGAAATTTCATTGCATTTAAGATTTTATACAATCGAGGTAATTCGCGTTGAGAATCACTACACCAAGTTCCTACAAAAACTTCGATTTTATATTTTTTAATGTCTTTTTTAATGTCTTTCAGTTTACCTTCTTCAACTTCGTAATCATTATACTCTGGTTGGTACCACGTCGAATAATATTTTTCATTCAGTGTTTTTTGCTCAAATTCACCGGTTAAAATTCGTTCTCCGGATTCTGTCTTAATGTGACGGTTTAAAACTTTTGTTTGCTCACAGCTTGTAAAAACGACTGCAACTAAGACTAAAAAAGATAATTTTATAAAATATTTCATGGCTTATTTCTTCGGTTAAATATACAGTTTTTATCGGATTAATTGACCATTCACAACATCAATATCCCCGATACGAAAGGTTGCGATTTGTCCAATATTAGGAAAAGTAGATGCTTTACCTACAAATAATTCACCTTGGGCATCCCATTCTAAATGTCCAATGAATTTTCTTAAATCTCCTAATTCTTGAATTTTTCCTACTACATTCACTTGGTTGGTCTCTGCATCATAAATCTCTTCATAATAAATCCCTAGATCAACGCATGAAACGTGATTTTGGTGAACAACTTTTACATTACGAATCATCACATCTAAGAATCGTTGTCCATTTTGTGGAATAGATTCGTAAGCATCAAATGCCAATTTATCTTGGGATGTTATCGCGAATAATCCCGAAATCAAAGCCAATGCATTGTATTTACGCGTTTGGTTTCGTTGGTAATCATTTGGGTAATGTCCAGCTTCAAATAAAACACATGGGTAACCCATTTTTGTGAAATTATCTCCCGTAGACATCGGATAAAATTCAGAAGTATATCGACCTATTTTTCCGGGAATAACTTTTTGCAATTCCATATTCATGGCTTGTATGATTCCCATTGTCTTTTCACGAACTTCGTTTACATCTTCTTCTTGATTATAAGAAGGTGCTAAAAACGATAAAGTTGCCGGCTCAGCCGTTTGCCCAACATTAAAAATGGTACGCTGATCATGCAAGTTAAATAAGACTTCGTAATTTCCAGCTTCCACTTGTTTTAATAATACATGAATTTCTGTAGATTCTTGAGCCAAAAAATCACGATTAATATCAATTCCAATCGCATTACGACGGGTATTGATATTAGCTCCATCAGGATTTAACATGGGAATAAAATCAAATGTGATTTCTGAAAGGATATGATGAGCTATTGGATGATTGCTTTGCATAAATTTCAGTACATCAAACATGGCACGAGTTCCTGAAGACTCATTCCCATGCATCTGCGACCATATTAATACCCGTTTCGCTCCGGTTCCCATAGATAATTTATAAATGGGTAAACCTAAAAACGAATGCCCAATTATTGTTTTATCAAAAGAAACTGTTTCAAAATAGCGCTGTAAACCTTCAAAATTCAACCATTTTTCATCAAATCCTTCTTGTCTGAACTGGTGATAATCTTTCTCTAATTCTTGAATATTGAACATTAGGCGATATTTTTTCTAAAGGTTTTACGTCTTTTATGATTTACAGGGTTATAAGCTTTCCAAAGTACTTGAATACTCTCATTCTCCACTAATTCAGGATTTGTTTCTAAATATTTGATTCCATTTCGTTTAAAGGTTTCAAACATGGCTTTAAAAATTAAAGCTGTTACTCCTTTTCCTTGGTATTTAGGATCAATTCCGATCAGATAAAATGCCGCTGAATCATTCTTTTTATTGGCTTTCATCAAATGATACCATCCAAAAGGTAATAATTTTCCATTGGCTTTTTGCATGGCTTTCGAATATGAAGGCATCGTAATCGCAAAAGCCACCATTTTATCTTGCTCATCTACAATGATATTCACATAATCCGGGTTAATAAAAGGAACATATTTCTCCTTATAATGCGTCACTTGATAATCTGCAATCGGCACATATGTTTCTAATGGACTATAAGTTTTATCCAATAAATCAAACATTTCGTCAACATAAGGAAACAAGTCCTTTGTTTTAGAAAACTTTAACTCACGCAATTTATAACGTTCTTGAACGATTCGATTGAATTTGATGACTTTCTCGGGCAATACTGTAGGAGCGTCCAATTCAAATTCAACCCATTCATTGGCTGTTTCAAAACCTAAGGTTTCAAAATGTTCTGCATAATGGGGAGAATTGTACAATCCAACCATAGTCGCTAATTTGTCGAAACCTTGTGTTAATAAGCCAGCCTTATCTAAATTTGAAAAACCTACAGGACCTTCCATGTATTGTAATCCTTTTTCTTTTCCGATAGATTGCACCACTTCAAGTAAAGCTTTTGTCACTTCGATATCATCGATGGTATCAAACCATCCAAAGCGCATTTTTTGTTTTCCCTGTTCTTTTACTTCTTTCCAATTGATGATTGCCGCAATACGACCGACAATTTCTTTTCCTTTAAACGCAAGAAAATATCTTGCTTCAGCGTCTTTGAATATCGGATTTTTATCTTTATCCATCGCTTGCTTTTCGTCATTGATAAATGGCGGTACGTAGTAAGGGTTGTCTTTATATAATTTCATTGGAAACTTTACAAAAGCATCCAAATCTTTTGAATTCTGAACTTCTTTTATTTGAATTTTCATAGCGTACAAATGTAAGTAAATCCAATATTTAATTGAATTGATTTTTTACAAAGAAAGGGTAAAATTGTCACATAGAAACCTTATACAATGCCGTTTTAGAGAAATTTTAGCATCGATTCACTACTTTTGGCAGTCGTTTGATGAGTTGGAATAGTTATTGTATTATTGTATAAAACTAATTTATATAAAAAATGGGTGGATATTACGTAATTATTGGATTATTCATGATAATTAGTATGGGGGTTTCTACCATGCTGAAAAGAAAATTTGCTCAGTACTCGAAAACGTTTTTAGCAAACGGAATGAGTGGTAAAGAAATTGCTGAAAAAATGTTAGCGGATCATGGTATTCATGATGTTCGAGTAATTTCAACGCCAGGACAACTTACCGATCATTATAATCCTATGGATAAAACCGTTAATTTATCTGAAGTGGTCTATCATGAACGTAATGCAGCAGCAGCAGCGGTTTCAGCGCACGAAGTAGGGCATGCCGTACAACATGCTGTTGGTTATAGTATGTTACAATTCCGTTCGCGCATGGTACCAATGGTAAACATTGCTTCAAATCTTAACCAATGGATATTGATGTTAGGTTTAATTGTGGCAGCTTCTTCAGGGAGTACACTATTATTATGGATTGGTATTGCTTTATTTGCAGTCACAACCTTATTTGCTTTTGTCACTTTACCCGTAGAATACGACGCATCTAATCGAGCATTAGCTTGGTTAAAAAATAAAAATATGGTTCTACCGAATGAATATGAGGGAGCAAAAGATTCATTAAAATGGGCCGCACGTACCTATGTCGTTGCAGCGATTGGATCTTTGGCACAATTAATTTACTTTGTAATGATGGCCATGGGTGGAAGAAACAACGATTAATATTTAATTTATACATTTTTAAAAGAGAGTCTTCATGGGCTCTCTTTTTTTATACCAAATCAGATCCATTCCAATGAAAAATCCTTATTTTTAGAACATGAGAAACCTATTTTTTGGATTAACTATCCTTTCTTCTATTTCATTGCTCCATGCTCAAGAGAAAGTGCCATCACAAGTTTTTTGGGAAAATCTGCAAAAACATTGTGGAAAAGCCTATTCTGGACAATTAGCTGACCATTCAAAGAACGATGATTTTATGGGTAAAGAATTAAAAATGCATGTCATTTCATGCCAACCCCACGAAATTAAAATTCCTTTTCATGTGGGAGACGATCATTCCAGAACTTGGGTGCTCACTTTACAAGATCAAGTGATTCAATTAAAACATGATCATCGCCACAAAGATGGTAGCGAAGATAAAATCACACAATATGGTGGAACGAATCCAAATCCAGGATTTGAAAACTTTCAAATGTTCCCTGCAGATTTAGAGACTCATCAACGTATTCCCTATGCTTCTACTAATGTTTGGTGGATCACATTGGATGATACAAAGTTTACCTATAATCTTCAACGCGCAGGATCGGATAAAAAATTTACTGTTGCATTCGATTTATCGAAAGAAGTTCCAAAACCGCAAGATCCTTGGGGTTGGAAAAGCGAATAAATGGAATAAACATAACCTTTGGGTAAATTACATTTCCTCTTTTTACAGAACCGCTAAAAATGATTGAAAAGATGAGCCGTTAAATGCCATTTAATGCATGAAATTATGGGGAATTTGAGTAGTTACATTGACTTATCACATCAGTTAAAAAAATAAAAAACCTGAGGATTTCACTCAGGTTTTTAAATTCTAGGATTGACGATCGTATAAACGATCATATACTTCTTTATATTTTGCTAAAACTGCTTTTCGTTTTAATTTAAGGGTTGGCGTTAAAAGACCTTCTTCGATGGTCCATTCATCTGGGACTAATTCAAATTTTTTGATTTGTTCCCAATGCCCTAATTTTTGATTAAAACCTTCGATTTCTTTTTCCAATTCAGCTTTTAATTCTGGCACTTTCACCAAGTCTTCTGCATTAGCAGGTATTGAAACACCCTTTGAATGTAAAAAATCTTTTGTGACTTCAAAATTTGGTTTAATGATAGCACAAGGCATTTTTTCACCTTCTCCAACTACCATAACTTGTTCTATAAAACGAGATTGTTTGAAAATATTTTCAATAACTTGTGGAGCAATGTATTTTCCTCCTGAAGTCTTAAACATTTCTTTTTTACGATCTGTAATGCGTAAAAGTCCATTTTCTATTACACCAATATCACCTGTTTTGAAATATCCATCTTCAGTAAAGGTTTCTTTGGTTTTTTCTTCGTCTTTATAATATCCTGAAAATACAGAAGGTCCTTTCACAATAATTTCACCATCATCTGCAATTTTAACATCTAATCCTTTTAACGGTGCTCCGATGGTACCAATACCAAACATACCTTTTTCCATTTTATTCACCGAGATCACAGGAGAAGTTTCTGTTAATCCATAACCTTCCAAAATTGGGATACCTGCTCCCCAAAATAAATGATTTAAACGTGGTGCTAAAGGTGCTGAACCAGATACCATACAAACTAATTCACCTCCTACACCTTCTCTCCATTTGCTGAATACTAATTTAGAAGCAATGGCGTGTTTAATTTTAAATAAGAAGCCTTGTTCTTTGTAGGGATCATAATCCTCCACTAAACGTAAAGCCCACATGAAAATTTTTGTTTTCAATCCTCCAGCGGTAGAACCAGTATTATAAATTTTATCGTACACTTTTTCTACTAATCGAGGAACAACCGTCATCACATGAGGTTTTACTTCTTTCATGTTTTCACCTAAAGTTTCGATGCTTTCTGCATAATAAATTCCAATCCCCATGTATTGGTAGAGATAAATCAGCATACGTTCGAATACGTGATTGATAGGTAAGAATGATAATGCTCTTGATCCTGAAGGGAAATGAGGAACACGTTCATGACTACCAAAAACGTTACTCACAATATTTTCGTGGGTTAATACTACGCCTTTAGGTCGACCTGTCGTACCAGAAGTATAGATTAAAGTGGTAATATCATTGGGTTTAATCAAATTTTTAAGACTTTCAACCTCGTGCTGAGTTGAATCATCTTTTCCTAAATCAAGAATTTCTTGCCAATTGGGAGCTCCAGAAACTTGTTCAAAGGAGTAAATTCCAATCAGAGTAGGTACTTGGTCTTTCACCGCATTGATTTTCTTAAACAAATCAGCATCAGAAACAATGCAAAATTTTGCTTCAGAATTATTTAAAATATATACAAAATCTTCAGGAGATAACGTGGGATACATTGGAACCGAAATTGCTCCGACTTGTTGCATACCAATATCTGCAATATTCCATTCCGTACGATTGTTCGAAGTGACAATCGCTATTTTATCTTGAGGTTTGATCCCTAATTTGATTAATCCACGACTGAATGCATTAGCTTGAGAAACATATGATGAGGTCGACGTTTTAATCCATTCACCATTCACTTTGCTCACTAATGCATCCGCTCGGGGATTCTTCTCTAACTGATAATAAGGGAAGTCAAATAGTCTTTTAATTTCCATTGATGTTTTCTCGTTTTTTTGTTAGTGCCAAAATAGAAATATTTTTAAAAAAAACAATAACAATTATCGAGAAATAACGTACTTAATACACTAATACTAAATACATTTATCAATATTAGACAAGATTACTCTTCTCCTTCTAATTCAGCCATTTCCTTGTCATAAAAATCTAATGCAAGTTCAATTAAGTTTGCTACTTCTGTATCAAACTCCTCTCCTTCTTCCTCTTCTGATAAATCTTCGAACCATTCCACTTCATCTGTTTCGACGTCTAATAAAAAACGAGGATATTCCGTATGTAAAATGAAGATTTTTTCAGGTAAATCTGAATTGTCAGCAATTAAAAATTTAGGTAATTCCATTGTATTTAAATATTTGAATTTTCAATAATTAATTTTTTAGTTTGTTGGTGATAACGAATGATTAACATCACTGCACTCAGTGTTAATCCGATCCCTAAACCAATCCACATTCCGAAAGCACGCATTTCGAAATAAACAGCTAATAATAACCCAATAGGAATTGCGATGACCCAGTAAGCGATAAACGTTAAGATCGATGGCACACGTACATCAGTCATACCACGAAGAGCACCTAAGACTACCAATTGCACACCATCTGATAATTGAAATAAAGAGGCTACAATAAGTAATTTAGCTGCCAATGCAATTACTGCAGATTCTTCTGAATAAAATGTTGGTAGTTGGTAACGCAATAAAATAAAACTCACACCACAAATAAACATAAAGAGGATAACCATAACGATACACGACCACCCTGCATCACGTAATGTTTTATAATCTTTTAGACCTAACTGATTCCCTATTCGAACTGTTGCAGCAACTCCAAGACCTGTACACATCATAAAGGTTGTAGAAGCTAAATTTATCGCAATTTGATGAGCCGCTAAATTGACTTTAGCTAATTCCTGATCCATTAAACTGTCTGAAAATGTGTATCCACAGATAAAAGCTGCCGTAGAAAAAGCTGTCATTTCAAAGAAAGATGTTAAAGCTGTAGGAATTCCAATATTGGAAATTTTCTTAAAGTATTCCATTTTTATTTTCTTGAAATCCACCAACTGTAAAATGCTTTTTGTTTTTTGAAAATTATATAAAACAATTATCAAGAAAATCATCATAACCACACGAGAGCTAAATGTACCCCAAGCAGCTCCTGCTACTTCTAATCGTGGAAATCCCCAATTCCCATAAATCCAACCATAATTTAAGGCTACATTCACCACATTTCCTATAATCGTGGCTATGGTTACAGGAATGGTAAGGGATAAACCTTCTGAAAATTGGCGAAACGATTGGAAAATCATCAAAGGAACCATAGAGAAAGTCATAATCGTTAAATAGGGTATACATAAATCAATTACATCTGCTGGTTGCTTTAGATAATATAAAACTGGACGAGCAAACAATAACAGTAAACACAATAAAACTGCCAATGTCCCATTCAAGATTAAACTGTGTGTAAAATAATCCGCTACATTTTGCTTATTGTTTTTGGAATCTTCTGCTGCAACTAAAGGTGACAAAGCGAAACTAAATCCAAAAGCAAACACCAAAAATGCAAAAAAAATGGAATTTCCCAATGATGTCGCTGCTAAGGCCATTTTACTCAAATTATCATCTTTGATAACATCAAATTTTCCTCCAAGTCCTCCAACCATAATGGTATCGATGATGTTCACAGAAATTTGACCTGCTTGAGTAATCATAACCGGTAATGCAAGCGTTATATTTCGTCTTAAATGTTCTTTTAAAGTCACGTTAAATTGATTTATTTCACAAAGATAATTTGATTGATTGATTATGCCTTCATCTTTCATTTAAAATGTAATTGAAATCAAGTTTTCACCTGATATTTTTTTAATATCTTGCAAATTCAAAACTCACAAAAAATATTTAAAATGACAATAAACGAATTCAAATCGCGATTAGACATTCCTGTTATTTCATCTCCTATGTTTTTGGTTTCAAGAACAGCATTAGTCATTGAAGCATGTAAAAATGGAATATGTGGAACTTTTCCATCTCTTAATGGAAGAACCTCTGAAGATTTTGAACAAATGCTGATTGAAATCACGACAGAGCTTAAAAAATTTGAAGAAGAAACAGGGAAAAAAGCTGCTCCATTTGGGGTGAACATTATTGTAAATCATACGAATCCACGTATTCAGCCTGATTTGGAATTATGTGCAAAATATAAAGTGCCTTTAATTATCACCTCATTAGGTGCAGTTAAAGAAATAGTAGATGAAGTTCATCGATATGGAGGTTTAGTCTTTCATGATGTCATCAAAAAACGTCATGCCGAAAAAGCTGCAGAAGCTGGCGTTGATGGTATAATTGCAGTCGCAGCAGGTGCTGGAGGACATGCAGGAACTTCATCACCATTTGCCTTATTGGCTGATATCAAATCGGTATTTGATGGTCCAGTTTTATTAGCAGGATGTATCAATACTGGAAGCGATGTAGCTGCAGCTTTAGCTATGGGTGCTGATTTCGCGTATATGGGAACACGATTTATTGCGACAAAAGAAGGATATGCAGATGATGCTTACAAAGATATGATTGTAGATTCGACGTTGGAAGATATTATTTACACCCCTCATGTTTCAGGAGTAAATGCAAACTTTTTAGTAAAAAGTTTAGAATTGGCTGGAGTAGATATGACGGAAGAAAAAGAAGAAGATTTTTCAAAGTTAAATGGAGATGGACAAAAAGCATGGAAAGATATTTGGTCTGCCGGTCATGGTGTTTCAGGTATTCATGATATTCCTACCACAAAAGAATTAATTAATCAAATTAAAGCCGAATATAAAGCAGTTCTTCTAAAAAATAAAACCATTTTAGAACAATTGAATTTTTAGAAAAATGAACACAACATCTGAACTAATCAACCTACTAACACTACAAAAAATAGGTGAAAACCTTTTTGAAGGAAATAGTTCATACATGGGAAGTCCAAACGTTTTTGGCGGACAAGTTGTTGCACAGGCATTACATGCAGCCTATCAAACAGTTCCTAAAGATCGTTTTTGCCACTCATTGCATTCTTATTTTATTCTGCCAGGAAATCTAGAAATTCCGATTCAGTATGAGGTAACTATTCTTAGAGATGGAGGAAGCTTTACAACACGTTCAGTCACGGCAAAACAAGAAGGAAAAGCAATTTTTATGATGGCTTGTTCTTTCCAATTGGATCAGGAAGGATTAAATCATCAAATCGATATGCCTGAAGTAAAAGCACCAGAAGACTTGATGAGTTGGAACGACATTGGTAAAATGTTTGGACCTATGCTCCCGAAACAAATTCAAAAATTTGTAACTGCCGATCGTCCGTTGGATTTTAAACCCGTAGAAATTCCTAACCCCTTTGAGAAAAAGGATTATGAACCTGTGAGTAATGTTTGGATGAAATTTCTAGATGTAGAAGAATCTTCCTATGACTTACCTCTTCTGCATCAATTAATTGCGTATAGTTCGGATTATAATGTGTTATCTACTGCATTAATGCCACATGCATCAAAAGCACATTTTGGAAATATGCAATTGGCCAGTTTAGATCATTCGTTATGGTTTCATCGCAAACCCAATCTGACGGATTGGATGTTGTTAAATGTAGAATCCCCAAGCGCTTCAAACACAAGGGGATTTACAAAAGGTAATATCTTCAATCGCTCTGGCGAATTGGTATGCTCGTTGACACAAGAAGGACTAATTCGTCCTATCCAGCGTTAGTATAGGCATTTTGCATCGCATCAGATGCACGTTTTTTTACGCGTTTAAGCACTTTAAAAACACCAAATAAAAGTATTACAGTAATTAAGAAAGCTAATGGAGCAAGTACGATTGCTGTAATACTTAAAAATAAAGCTCCAATGGTTTCTCCTGTATTAACCAAGAAGTTTCCAACTCCTCCAGTGGTCGTTGTAGAAATTGCACGTGCCGTAGCTGTGGTTGAACTAATAACTGCTGCTGTTCCTCCACCAGCTATTATTGCTAATGCCCAAGTTGCCACTTCATTCATATCCACTAATGTTGCGCTAACAGCTAATGTCCCTGCGACTCCAGCCAATGGTACTGAAATTGTATCCAACATGTTATCAATCACTGGTAAAAAATAAGCTCCAATTTCGATCATCATGGCTACTCCTAAAGTAATTAAAGCTGGCCAGCTACCTACCCATTGCAGACTTTCGTCTATCTCTACGAAATTCCCTGCAAAATGAGCAGATAAACTCAATATAAATAATGGGAGAAAAACTCTGAAACCAGATGCCGCGGCTAACCCGATTCCGAGAAATAAGGATAATAAGGTTGATCCTGATAAAATATCCATAATTAATAATTGTTTTTTGTGGTTTTATAATATAAATATATGATAAAAATCTATTTTTATATGAGTTAATTTTGTTTTTTCTTTGCAGACGGTTTGATTTTGAAATACAAGATTTTGTAGGAAGCGATATGTTTTCGATCATCTAATCGTATCACTTTCATCACAATGATCTTAAATACACACACTTCAATCCAATCATAACTGGTTTGCACCCTTCATTAGCATTTTTCGATAAGTTTTCATTATCTTTAGAATGCTGAATGTAAAACGTGCACGGTTATCTCAATGGATCATAATAATAAAAATATACGTTCAAAAATGTTAGTTATAGGAATTGCAGGAGGGACAGGTTCTGGAAAAACAACCGTAGTAAATAATATCTTAAGAGATTTAAACACAGAAAGTGTCATTGTAATTTCGCAAGATAATTATTACAGAGATAATCACGATATGCCACTTGAAGAACGTTCAAAAATCAATTTCGATCACCCGAGATCTATTGATTTTGATTTATTAAAAGAACACGTTCGTCAATTAAAAGAAGGAAAATCAATCGAACAACCTGTATATTCTTTTATTACACATACAAGAACAGGAGAAACTATTTTAACTCATCCACAATCGGTAATTATTGTAGAAGGAATCTTAGTGCTTACGGATGCTGAATTACGTGATTTATATGATGTTAAGATTTTTGTTCATGCTGATTCAGATGAGCGATTAATTCGTCGTGTACGTCGTGATATTCAAGAAAGAGGACGCGATTTAGATGAAGTTTTATCACGTTATCAAGATACATTAAAACCTATGCATCAGCAATTTATTGAACCATCTAAAAACTACGCAGATATTATTATCCCGAATATGAAAAAAGGACATTCTGTTGCGGTGAAAATATTATCTTCTGTGATTAAAGAAAAACTGAATTCTCAAGTCTAATGAATAAATTAATCGAAAAAATTCTAACTTCGGAGAAGTATATAAAATTCGCTCCTTATCTCAAATGGTTAAACTATGTTTTTAACCGTTATGTAATTATGGGTGTATGTTTTATCATCTGGATGATTTTTTTCGATCAAAACTCTTTATTCACCCATTTAGAATTAGATAAGCAAATCAAAAATCTTGAAGCAGATGAGAGCTACTTCAGAGAAAATTTAGAAGCGGAGAATAAAAAACTGAAAATCTTAACTGAAAATCCAGCAGAAATTGAACGTATCGCTCGTGAAAAATTCTTTTTGAAAAAAGATAACGAAGATATTTTTATCATTCAGCAGGAAATTCAAAAAAAACCACAAGAAAATAAGACGAATGAGTAATTTATTTGAGAATTTTGATTCTATTTCAGAAAAAGAATGGAAAACTAAAGTTCAAGTTGAATTAAAAGGATTAGAATATAATGAAACATTAGTTTGGGGGACCAGTGATCAAATTAATGTTAAACCATTGTATACTAAGAATGATATCTCCTATCAAGAAGTTCAACCATTACCTAGAACAACAACTGATTGGAAAATCATTTCCAAGTATACTGGTAATCCTAAACAAGACTATTCTTTCTTGTATGGTTTCGAAATTTCTTCTCATCAATTGAAAGAAGCTCTACCTACGTTACCTCAATATTTAGATTTATTTATTTCAGTTGATGATTTAGCAGATATCCATGCATTTGATAGTGTTAAAAATTTAAAATATCTTGATTTCGATATTTTTGGTTATTATGCCCAAAATGGTTTATGGTCTACTGAAACTAAAGAAGAATCCTTTGCGCTTGTATCCGATGTTTTAAAAAATGAGTCATTCGAAAAAGCAATTGCAATCCAAGGAGATGTATATCAAAATGCTGGAGCAAATCATGTACAGCAATTGGCAATTACTTTAGCACATGCGGTTGAATATTTAGAAACATTTGGTCCTGAAGCTACTCATAAAATGTGGTTTAAATTTGCCACAGGTAACAATTATTTCTTTGAAATTGCAAAATTTAGAGCTTTTCGCTTTTTATGGAAACTAATTTTAGAACAATATGCTATTGATGCTGAGGCTATAATTTATGCAACAAATTCGCTACGTAACAAGTCGAAATTAGACCAATATAATAATGTTATTCGATCTTCAATCGAAGCCAATGCAATGGTTTTAGGAGGATGTGATATCATTAACATCCAATCCTATGATCAATTGTATGAAACGACTGATTTTGGATTAGAATTAGCAGCGAAACAGCAATTATTATTGCAAAAAGAATCGAATTTAGATCAATTTTCAGATCCTGTTGCAGGTTCATATTACATCGAAAGTTTAACCAATCAATTGGCTGAAAAAGCATTAGAGCTCTTCAAAACCATTCAAACGGTTGGGGGATTTGTAAAAGCTTTAGAAAATGAAACCATTCAAGATTACATTTATACGAGTGCTCGTAAAGAACAGAAGGAATTTGACACACAAGGCATTCATTTAATTGGAGTCAACAAGTATAAAAATCCAAACGAAAAATTACCTGCAGTGAGAAAAGAAAAAGTGGTAAAACCTGCTTTATTCTTACCTATCGTCCCTTCTCGTTTAGCCGAAAAAATTGAAAGACAATCTTAATAACGCCCGTGCGATTTTATGATAAACAATACCATTTTAACTCCTGAATTTCAGGAGTTTTTAGTTTCTATCGAAAAAGAAGACATTCGAACTATAGGTTTAAAAAAATCACCTTTTTTAGATGTTACTTCTGCAGAAATTGCCCAACAATTAAAAGGGCTTCAAGTGGCAAAACATAAATTTCCTACGTTATATCAAACAAAAGGAATTTATTTCCCGCCTTCGATTAATCTTGAACAAGCGAGTTCTGAAGCTACTGCTAATTACAAAGCTAGTCTTGTAAAAGGTAAAAAAATGGTCGATTTAACGGCAGGCTTAGGTATTGATTCGATTGCTTTCTCATCCACTTTCGATTCGGTTATTCATATTGAACAAAATGAACAATTGAGTGAAATTGTAGCACGAAATGTAAAAACTCTAAACCGTAACATTAATTGCTTTCATGGAAGTTTTAATGCCTATTTCCAACAGAATCCGCATGAAACTTTTGATTTGATTTACTTAGATCCAGCACGTCGTGATGGGTCTAGCCGTAAATTTATTTTAGAAGATTTAGAACCAAATATTCTAGAATATCTTGATCTTTTCTTTGAAAAAGCAAATCAAGTGATGGTTAAATTATCTCCCCTATTGGATTTATCTTTAACCATTCAGCAAATCCCTTGTATCAAAGAAATTCATATCGTTGCCTTAAAAAATGAAGTCAAAGATTTTTTAATTGTCTTAGAAAAAGGATTAGTAACCACTAACCCTACTATATTTTGTGTCAACTTAGAATCTAATCAAGAACACTATTCCTACGCTTTTGAATCAGAGGCCACTAAAATTCCTGCTTTCAGCGGTGTAAGAAAATACATCTATGAACCTAATGTTTCGATTTTAAAAGCAGGTGGATTCAAAGGAATTTGTGCTTCATTTGGAGTTTATAAACTTCATCAAAACACGCATTTGTACACATCCGATCAATATAAAGCGAACTTTCCGGGTCGTATTTTTCAAGTGGAGGAAATCATTAAAAATCCTAAAAAAGAAATTGCTAAGACGAAAGCTAATTTATTGGTAAAAAACTATCCTGAAAATATTGATTTGATCAAGAAAAAACTAAAAATTACTGATGGTGGATCTATTACCATAATCTTTACGCAAAGTATAGAAGGTATTCATATTTTAAAAACTTCAAAAGTATAAGCTTACCATTTCAATAAAAGTTTCTAATTTTATAAGGAAATTCAACCAAATTGCACTACCAAACGAAATTAGAAAACTTTATTAATAGTGAGATGTTTTCAGATGGACTGAAAACTGCATTTTCAATCATTATCCCTCCCATTATTTTGGGGTATTTTGGGATGATTGATATAGGTGTAAACATTTCATTAGGCGTTATCTTAACGCATATATGTGATATCCCTGGCGTTTTAAAGGATCGAAGAAATTTTATGCTTCTATCGATGCTGTCTACATTTATCATCTCCTATGTCACCCGTACATTTGCAAGTCACGAGTTGTTTGTTTTTATTGGTCTTCCCATCATTACATTCACAATGTCGATGCTTACCATTTATGGGCAACGCTCAACAAATCTTGGAATGTCTGTCATGTTAAGTTTTGTGATGAGTCTTTCCACAACAAATACCCATGACTTTAATCCACTCGAAAATTCACTTTTAATTCTAATAGGCGGAATATGGTATATTATTATTGCATTGACCATTTCCCAATTCAGACCCTACAAAATGGCTCAGCAATCCTTAGCCGATTGCATGACTCATGTCGCCGATTATATTATAATTAAAAGTAAATATTACGATACTACGATCGATACGGAACGCATTACACGTCAGTTACTAGAGGAACAAATTGTAATCCACGAAAAACAAGATTTGGTCCGTGAATTGGTGTTTAACAATAAAAAACTGATTAAAGATACTACTGTAATTGGACGATCATTGGTTTTTATCTTTTCAGACTTAAATGATATTTTCGAAAGCATTAATGCAACACATTATGAATACGATAAATTAAATGAACGATTCGGTAAAGATGAATCTTTCAGACAAATTAATCGCATTTCGAATAAAATAGGAAATGAACTTCATTCTATTGCTTATCACATCAACACAGGACGTAAACCAAAATCCAAATTTGATTTTGCTTACGAATTGAATAAATTAAAGGAGCAGATTAATTTATACGATCATCCTGAAGATCATTTGCTTTTGCATAATGTATATTTAAACTTAAAGCACATTATTCAGAAAATAGGGTTTATTCATCGTTTCTTTTATGAAGATAAGGTCAAAGAAAAGAAAAAGAATCCATACGATCACTTAAACAAATTTACAGCGACTAAGAGTTATGATCTTAAGAAACTGAGAGATCATTTAAACTTACAATCATCTATTTTTAGACATGCACTACGATTAAGTATCGTTATTACTTTTGGATATTCCATAACTTTTCTCGTTCCTTATACCGAACATAGTCATTGGATTATTTTAACCATTCTGGTGATTATGAAACCAGGTTTTAGTGTAACTAAAAGAAGAAATTATCAGCGATTATTGGGAACGGTATTTGGCGGATTTATTGGAATTTTTGTGGTTTATTTTATTGAATCTACAGAAATTAAATTTGCCATTATGTTGACCTTAATGATATTTGCTTACACCTATTTAAGACATAAATACGTTATTGGAACGTTATTCTTAACCGCTTATATTCTGATATCATTTAGTTTTCTTACCCAATACAATACGTTTGAAGTCATTGGAGAACGATTAACGGATACCTTGATTGGAGGTACTTTGGCCTTTGTTTCGAGTTATATCATCTTTCCTTCTTGGGAGAGCAAAAACATTAAACAAAGCATACAAAAAACGTTAATCGCTAATTATGATTTCTTGTATTATATCTTTCATTATGTGATCTACCGTGATGTGAATATGACATCTTATAAATTAGCACGTAAGAGTGTATACGTCAATATGGCTTCTGTTACTTCTATTTTTCAGCGTGTCATTTCAGAACCTAAAAAGACGCAAATAAATGCGAAAGAATTAAACCGATTTACCATATTCAATCATTCTTTTGTGTCCTATTCCTTAGGATTATTACAATTGATGCAGCGCAAAAAAGATTTAACTGTCCGATTGGAACATGTGGATTTGATGATTAAAATTCTGCAGCAATTGCATAGTGTAATTTTAATCTACGGTGATTTTAAACCTAAACATCATCACAAGGATTTAATGAAAGATTTCCAGACCCCTATCTTATTTGAAGAAACAGAATTAAACCCGGATTTAATAACTGAAGTGTTAGAACTTTTGGAAGAAATTGTCTATGATTTAAGAAAAGTATCGACCAAATTGAATTAATATTGAAATTTCGTTAAATTTATAGAAATCAAACCATCACTATGAATTTAATCGAACTTTTCAACAACATTAAACCCTACGTTAAACCATATCGTACACTGGTAATTGCCACTTTAACGCTTACACTCATAGGATCATTTACTGCCCAAGTGAATGCTTTGATATTGCAATATACAGTGGATTCCATAAATGAGTTAGTAGAAGCTGGTAAAGGTTTAAGTGATGGAATGCAGATTTTATTGTTTATCTCTGCAATTTTATTGACAAAAGAAGTTTTGAATCTATTCATCACTTTTGGACAAAAATACTTTGGTGAGAAATTAAGAATTTATGTCTCTCGTGACTTAGCTCAAGCCATTATCGAAAAGATTCTTACCTATCGGATGGCTTTTTATACCAATCAAGACAATCAATCGGGAAAACTTCAAACTCGTATTGACCGTGGAATTGAAAGTTTAACACGATTAGTCCAAAATTTCTTTATTGATATCTTACCACTATTTGCCAATTCGATTGTCGCTTTATTTTTTATGTTTAATGCCAATTTTTATGTCGGATTAGTTGGGCTTTGTATTATACCGATTTATTTTTGGATTACTCAACGTCAAGCCTTAAAATTGGGCGGATGGCGTCGAAACCTTAGAACGTATCGTGAACAAAAATCGCAAGGTATTATTGGTATTATTGATTCTATCACCGTTATTAAATCTTTTAATCGTGAAAATATTGAAGCACAAAAACAATTGGATCTGCAACATCAATTGACCGAAAATCAATTGCAAACCCGCAAAACCAGTTTTTATTATGATGGTATCAAGACATTTATTGAACAAATTGGAGTGGTATTAATCATCATACTAACAGCATATTTGGTACTAGGACAGCAAATGACCATTGGTGCTATTATGTTTCATATTCTATTATTCAATAATGTTTCAGCTCCTATTCGACAATTGCATCGTATTTATGATGAGATGAATGATGCCATGATCTATTCAGAAAGCTTCTTTTCGATCATCAATGCAGAAGAAGAAACAGAATCATCTGGAAAATATATTCCAAAAGAATTAAAAGGTGAATTCAGAATCGAAAATGTAGATTTTTATTATCCGAATGGATTACATGCTTTAAAAAGCATAAACATGACCATTGAACCCAACAAAATCACAGCATTAGTAGGATTATCGGGCGCTGGTAAAAGTACAGTTATCAATTTATTGGATAAGTTTTATCAACCCAATCGAGGTAAAATCTATTTGGACGGCATCGATTTAGAAGAATATGATACTCAATTTTTGCGCGAAAACGTAGGTCTTGTCTTACAAAAGAATCATATTTTTAACGGAAGTATCGAAGAAAATATTCGATACGGAAATATTCAAGCGACGCACGAAGAAATAGTAGATGCAGCGAAACGAGCTTATATTCATGATCAAATTATGGATTTACCTGATGGTTATGATTCTAAAGCACTATTACTTTCAGGAGGTCAACAGCAACGCATTGCTATAGCCCGTTTATTTTTAAAAAATCCTCCTATTATCTTCTTGGATGAACCTACAGCGAGTTTAGATGCCATTGCCACTGAACAAATTAAAAACAGTTTAGATGCGATTAAAAAAGATCGTACAGTCATTATTATTTCTCATAGCATATCTCAAATTATAGACTCGGATTATACCTATGTTATGAAACAAGGTGAAGTTGTGGAACATGGGGTTCATGAAGACGTTTACCATCAAGGTGGAACATACAAGGAAATTTTCGATGCGATGGCAAAAAGCCTAAATATCGATAAGATTGCTAAGACTTTTGATGATGAAGAAGAAACTTTTTAAAAAATATTGATTTTTAATAAATTAATGTTAAATTTAAGAGGAATAAAGATTGAACGATATGATCAGTAGAATAATTATATTATCGCTGTTTTTGATGCTCCTAGTGGGATGTGAATCAAAAAAATCTGAACCTCTTTCAGATGACCTTTCAGAAAATATATTGGACATTCCTGTAGGTAAAGTTGGTGTGGTGATTTATGTTGACTCTTTGCATTGTTTTAATAAACATTCTTCGAATCAAATCATCCATAATCGATTGGATAACATTTTATCAGATCTAAAGAATAACAATGAAATTAAATCATTTGTCGAATCCAAAGCAGTAGAATTTTTAAAAAATAACCATTATCAATTTGAACTTTTAAAACATTACGACCCGAGAGATTTCCTTAACAGTACTGAACCTATGAATGAGTACGTTAATTTTGATTTTAAGCAATTGAAATCAAAATATAACTATGATGATTTACTTTTTATTAAAGTAACCACAGGATTAGATGAAGAATCCAATGAAATGAAAAATTTAGTAGCAAAAACCTACATTAACATTCAGATTCTTGATTTGATTCAAAAAAATGTGAAGTATACGGAGTCGATTGGTGGAAGCAAATACATCGACCAACCTCTTGATCAATTGACTCCGTCGTACGCACACGCCATGATTTCGAATTCTGTTGTCGAAACCATTAACATTATCGACCAAAAATTTAAACATTGAACTATGCTGTCAATTCGTTGACAAAATTATTGGAAGTCCTGTATCTCTATTAGATTCAGGATTTTTTTTTATGTGGTGAATTACTATTTCGAAAACCTTATCTTTGAAAACTATTATTATAAAAGTCAACTCAACGGTTGATTTCATCAGCATAAAATCAATACAATAATGAATTTTCTAACAGTTGAAAATCTTACAAAATCATACGGAATACGAACATTATTCAAAGATGTAAACTTTCACGTCAATGAAGGAGATCAAATTGCCTTTGTTGCAAAAAACGGAAGTGGTAAATCGACTTTATTACGCATTTTAGCCGGGAAAGATTCTCCTGATTCTGGAGTAGTTCAAGTAGGTAAAGGGGTTAAAATCTTAATGTTTGAACAATCAGATGATTTCGATAACGAATTAAAAGCAGAAGAATATATTTTCAACCATTCCAATGAAGTGTTGGATGTGGTGCATCAATATGATTCGATGATTGAAAACGATCCAACCAATCCCGCATTAATTGATTTGATGGCTAAAATGGACATGTTAGATGCATGGAAAGTGGAACCAACGATTAAAGAAATCTTATCCAAATTAAAAATTGACTTTTTGGATCAAAAAATTGGAAAACTTTCAGGAGGACAACGTAAACGAATTTCATTGGCTAAATTTTTAATTGATTTAAGCTTCGAAACAGGTTATGTTTTATTGATTTTAGATGAGCCTACCAACCATTTAGACATCGAAATGGTCGAATGGTTAGAATATTTCTTAAACAAAGAAAATAAAACATTAATCCTTGTTACCCACGATCGTTACTTCTTAGATGCAATTTGTACTAAGATTTTGGAAATGGAAGACAAGACATTATACGTGCATTCTGGTAATTACGAAACCTATATTACCAATAAAGCCCTTCGTATCGAAAATCAAAATGCAACTATTGATAAAGCGAAGAACCTATACCGTAAAGAAATTGAGTGGATGCGTCGCCAACCAAAAGCTAGAACGACAAAATCAAAATCAAGAATTGATGCATTTTATGGAACTGAAGAAGTTGCTAAGCGTAAGATTGTTGATCAGAAGGTTAAATTAGAGATGGTTATGACTCGTTTGGGTCAAAAAATCATCGAAATGGAACATGTCTCAAAAGCATTTGGTGAAAAGAAGATTTTAGATGATTTTTCATACATTTTTGCCCGCGGAGGTAAAATTGGTTTAGTTGGAAAGAATGGAGTTGGTAAAACAACATTCTTGAAAATGCTTGAAGGAATCGAAGAAGCTGACAGTGGAATCATCGAACGTGGAGAAACTTTAAATATTGGACACTTTAAACAAGAAGGTATAAAATTTAATGAAGATTTACGTGTCATTGAATTTGTAAAAGACATTGCTGATTTCTTCCCATTAGCCAATGGGAAAGAAATGCGTGCAGAACAATTCTTGGAAACATTTTTATTCTCCCCAGAACAACAGCATACTCATATTGCAAAATTAAGCGGTGGAGAAAAAAAGCGCTTACAATTGTTGGCTATTCTATACCGAAACCCAAACTTCCTTATTTTGGATGAGCCTACCAATGATTTAGACTTGCCGACATTAACCGTTCTAGAAAATTTCTTAAGCGATTATCAGGGATGTTTATTGGTTGTATCTCACGACCGTTATTTTATGGACAAAGTGGTTGACGAATTAATGATCTTCGAAGGAGAAGGTAAAATTTCACGCTATATGGGTACTTATACGGAATATTATATCGAAAATAAAAATAGACCTGAAACAGAAGACATTAAAGAAGTAAAAGAAGTTGTTCCAAAAGAGGAAATTAAAGCTCCCAAACCAGTTGAAAATAAACCTCGAAAGCTTTCTTATAAAGAACAAAGGGAATTGGAACAAATTAATAAAGATTTGCCTCTGTTAGAAGCGAAAAAGGAAGAACTAACAATGTTATTATCAGACCCTAATTTACCCTACGATAAAATTGCTAGTATTGGTGAAGAATTACAAAATGTTGTGGATGAAATCGAAGAAAAAGAATTCCGTTGGCTAGAATTATCAGAAGAATAGCATCAAATCATTTAAAATACAAATGCCTTGATTCATTTTGAATCAAGGTATTTATTTTATTTTTAGAATTGAAACGAAATAAAAAAGGCTGGTCAATGACCAGCCTTTTTCTATTGATTAATACAAATTACTCTTTGTTTTTTAAGGTGATGCTACCTGTATATTTGATTGCTTGTACCACACCTTCACCTTGAATGTCGATTGTGAACCAGTAATCAGTTGTTGGTAGAGGTTTACCTGCGACTTTACCATCCCAAAGAATATCTTGGCTACCGCTTTGTTCGAACAAGATTTTACCAAAACGATCGAATATTTTTAAGTCTACCGATTGATTTAATTGGATTGGTCTAATTCTCCAAACGTCATTGTAACCATCATTATTTGGTGAGAAGAACGTAGGAATATCAATTACCTGAACTTCTTGAATTTCGAAAATACAATTTGCGATCTTCACATAAATTGTATAGCTCATTCCTCTTTGTGGAACAACTAATACATTCGATGATTGGAAGTTAATTCCATCTAAAGAATATTGAACATCGATGTAATCTCTATTTGGAACAATGTTTACTGTAATTGTATTTTGTCCTACAATGATTTCTCTAACTGCTGGAGGATCAAAAGTTGCTAACTCAAATGCATATTCAGAAGTACATCCAAATTCATTTTCAACAACAACATTATATACTCCTAATTGAGATAATCTAAATTTATTGTTTCCTAAGTTCATCACTCCTGCTCCAATGACTTGGATATTTGTTGTGTAGTTTGATAAGTCTAATACATACTCATCACCTTCACAAATGTAATATTTATCTTCTATTTCAATCGCTGGTAAAGGATTAGCGATGTAATCGAAGCTAGAATATCCAGGGCATAATCCAGCAGCTTCAAACTTCACATAGATAGTTCCACGCGCTGTGGTAGTCGTCCATACTGTAGGATTTAAAATCTCATTTGTTCCATTTTGTAGATCTGTCAATGTTGGATAGTATGATAAAATATATCCTGCAGGAACGTTAAATTGAGAACGAACTGATGTTAAATCAAATTCTGCAACTCCGTTTTGGTCCATACAAACTTCTAATGGTGTAGTTGCTGGAGTCACAACAATTGAATCTCCTTGTACCAATTCGATTGATTTATGTACGAAACATCCTGATGCAGTTGTAGCTTTAACCCAAATTTGAGCTGGTAAGCGCATTAAATATTCGCTTCCCGTAATCTCGTTTCTATTGGCTAATAAATCAGCCTCTGTACGGAAATAAGTTAATGTTATTCCATTTGAATTCACTAAAACTACTTGAGATAAAGCATCTAAGTTTAATTCATATTCACCATCTACATTAGAATCACAAACTCCAAATGAATTAACATCTGTAAATTCTGGTAAAGCATTGACAACTAAAGTAAATGTAAAGTTCGATGTACATCCTTTGTCTGATGTTACTGCTATCGCATATGTTCCTGCAGTATTTAATTCAAATTTATTGTTTCCTAAAGCTACAACATTTGTACCTGTCAATTCAATTGTATAAGCAGTGTAAGCTGATAAATCTAAAACGTATGTTTCTGTATCACATATTTCTGCTGTTGTTTCAAATGTAATTTCTGGTAATGGATTTACGACATATTGGAATGATGAAATCGTAGAACATAAGTCAGCTTGATCAAAACGAACATAAATTGTACCTTCTGTTGTAGGAGTTGTCCATGCATTAGGTGTTTGAATAGCATTTGTATTGTTCTTCGCATCTTCTTCTGATGTAAAGTATGTAATTGTTGCTGACGTATTAAATAAAGGTGCCATTGAAGTTAAATCAAATGTAACCTCTGATGCGTTAGGAACTTCACAAGTTTCTAATACTTGAGCAATAGGAGTAAATGTAATGGCATTTGCTGGGACAACATCTAATGAAGTCACTGCAAAACATACAGACTCGTCATTCGCTGAAGCTCTAAACCAAACTTTTGCAGGTAAAGCATCAACTTCAAACGTCGTTCCTGTCAATTCGTTTGTATTGGCAATGGCATCAGCTTCTGTCGCAAATGCTTTCACTAGATAAGTAAAAGCGGCCGTATTCACTTGAGCAGCTGCTAAGGCTTTTACTTGCTCTAAGTTGATTTCATAAATACCGTCCAAGTTCTCATCACAAATTTCAACATTTGCAATTGGAGCAAATACTGGCTGAGGCGCTACCGTTAAGTTTAATTCGAATGTTGATTGACATCCTGAAGCTGTTGAAATCGTAATCGTATACGAACCTGCTTCTGTGAATTGGTAAACTTTTGTCGAAACTTCAGTATAATTTCCTGTTATTGCAAAAGAATAATTTTCGTAACCTGATAAATCTAATGTATAGACTTCTCCTTCACAAATAACACCATTAGAGGAAACATCAATTGAAGGTGCTTCAATTGTTGTAAATTGAATTGGTACCAATGCATCACATTTACCTTCTTGTTGTAATAAAATAAACACAGTTCCTTCTGTTAAAGCTGTTTGCCAAGCATTAGGCGTTGTTATCTCATTTGTATTTGCTATCGCATCTTCTCTCGAAGGGAAATATTTATATGTTACACCATCTTCTAAAGCTAAAGTTGGTAAAACCATTGTTAAATCAAATGTAGTAACTCCTTCTGGACCAACACATTCCTCTAATGCATTTGTAGGAGCAGTAAAAGCAATTGTCTCACCTACAGCTAAAGGTACTTCTCCAATTGAGAAACATCTGGCTTCAGAATTTGTTCGAACAAATAATTTTTCACCTGGAGCGATTATTGCCACATCTCCTTGAATTGGATTTGTTTCATTTTGTGCATCTTCTAAAGTTTTGTAGAATGTATACACATAATCTCCGGTATTATCTCTTAAGAAATCTCGAATAGGAACTAAATTAACTTCATAATTTCCGTCAAAGTCACTATCACACATTGTAAAATCAGACCAGAATTCAATGTATGGTGCTTCCGTCATATTTAAATTAATGACACCTTCACTGATACAGCTTCCATTTCCAATCTTAACTGTAATTTGAGCTGATTCAGTTACTGTAAATTCAGCTGGGTTAGTAATTTCAACATCTCCATAATAATATGTATATGTGTAATTATTTTCTTCTGGTACAAATTGATTTTGGAATTGAGTTAAATTAACCACTTCTTCGAAACATACATCCACATTAATAGTAGATTCTGCTAAAACAACACGAACAATTTCTAAGGTTACAGGAATTATTTTAACACATTTTGTTTCTTCCCCTAAATCATATTCTAAACGTACATAATAAGTTCCTGCAACAGCACCATGGTTGGTCCACGCACTTTCTGCAATTAGACCTGTAGTACCATTTGCTTCTGCTTGTGCACGTGTTCTAAATACTTTACGGCTAATTAAAGCATCAGCAGCATATTCTGGAGGGAAGATCTCATTTAAATTAAATGTCCCTAAAACTGCTCCCGTTTGTGGATTTGTTCCAGCGTAACATCCGTAAATAGTATCTGTTAATAGATTTAGTGGTTTTAAAGGTTTTAATTTTAAGCCAATAATATCTAAATTACCATTTGGAACAACAAAAGTTAAGAAAACATCTCTTCCTTCATCAGAATATGGTAAAGTAATAATTCTATCCGTGATTCTATTTTCTGGTAAATTTGTACTAGCGTGTTCCTCTGTATTATAAAAATGGTATTCGTAATTTGTATTTGGAACGCGTAATTCATCTACATAACTATCTAAATCGAAAGTAGCTAAATTAGTTTCTTCATCAATACATTCGTAAAAATCTACAGCACAATTAAGCTCAGCATCACCTCCAAAGTTAATACCTGCAAAATCACCGTCTCCAAAATTATCAATACCAATAATGATGATGTCACCTACTTGTGCATCGTAATGTCTTTCTAATCCATCACCTTCTACACCGCGACATAATGTTGGAGCATTAAGTCTTAGACCTACTGTTCTACCTTGCCCTCCGGTATTTCTATTTCCTCTATCAGCTGGCGGTAAACGATTGTATGTTGCAATGTTAATTGAACTAACATCATTAACATCAAAATCAGCATAATTTGGATGACCTGGTGATAATTTCCATGATAAGAAATCATAATCAACATTACCAGTTGCTGGTGTAATTTGGAAAGTAAATGTTCCTGCTCTTCTAATTTTAACAATACGAAACTGAATTCTTTCCGTATAACCAGTGGAACATATAGATCTAACATCTAAATTTGGAACTTCTTCAATAACAACTCCTTCAATATCCTCTTGTGTACAGACACTAAAAGCGAATGGATTGCTATCTGAGTTTTGACTAAATACAGGAATAGTGCTTATACAAGTAATGAGTATAAGCACTACCCTAAAGTAGAGTAATTTTATCATATTAGTGTATTAGTTGTTAATTATACATTCTTACGAATTAATCGTTTAAATATATTTAACAATTTTAACACTTATTTTGTTAAAATCCAAAATTTAGTCCAAAAACAATTCGCCCTGGATCAGAGCCTTTAAAATAAGAAATTGATGCAGTTAACATTTGGGCTCCGTTCAACCAAATCCCTCCTCCAGCTGAAGAATGCCATTTGTCTGAACCTTCGTTATTTAGCCAAACGCGACCATAATCAAATCCACCAAAAATACCTAAACGCATCGGGATTCCAGCCTTAAACTTCACCATATCAAGACGTAAGTCCGTAGTCTGTAAAAATGATTTATCACCTGAAAAACGTCCAAAACGATATCCTCTTAAATCTTGATCACCACCCAATGTTATGGCTTGGTAAAATTCATAACCATTTCCAAAAATAGCCTTTCCTTTTACCATAGATGCAATGGTCAATTTTCCGTTAGCAGATAATTTATGTGTAAAACCTAAGTTCGCTTCTGTAGAAACAAAATTATTTTCTAATCGTTCGTTATTCGTAACCCATTTTGCATGAGCGAAAAACGTCATTCCTAAAGTTGGTAACGACTCATTATCATAATTTCTATACAGATAATTTGCTCCAACTTCAGTGAAATTCTGACCCCTAAATACCTGAGGATTAACATCAGGAGAATCAAAGACAACACGATCATGATTTTCTTCAACTTTAATAAACTTATAATTAGCGAAGAAATCCAATCGACCTGTATTTCTAAAGATTTTATATACCGAAGGTCCTACTTCATAACTTTGTTGACGTACTCGGTTATAATCCATTCCTAAATCTTTTTGATTATTGATGGATTCATTACCTAATCCAAAGAAATTCGTACTGAACGCCGGAGTGGTATAACGACCATTAATATCCAAATGCCATTTACCAATTGCTTTGATAAAAGTTCCTTTATACGTTGCTTCTACCCCTTGTGTGGCGAAAAAGTAGTTTAATTTTAAAGTATGTCGTTGCGAAAATGGTTTACGATCAAAACCATTAATTGTATAAGTTGGTGATAAACCTAATTTAACTCCATCATCTGGGTTATATCCAACATTCGGTAACATAGTAAATACATCATATATTGGTGCAGTATAATCATACGTATTGATTTCGTAATCATTTACAAATTTTTTCTGTGTTAAAAATGAAGAAGCTTCAGCTGAATTCCCATTCTTATAATCATATACACGCACATTTTTCGAACGCTTTACTTCATATACATCATCATCAATACCACCAATTAAGCGTAATAAAATTGGATTACGTCCTTTTCCATCAACTACAAATGTATCAGTATCATTTAAACCATATAAACGAATTTCTTTGGTTTCTTTACGGTCGAAAGTACGATCCAATAAAACCTCATCTGTATTTTTTGATATAATTTTAATGTGAGTTTTTCCTTTCGGTAAACGTGTAATATGGAAATCTTCTGGATCATTTGTACCTCTAATTATCACCAATTTCGATAAAACCTTATGATATTCTTTGGCAAAATTAACCAACTTCGTTTTTCGTTCAAGTAAACGATCTATGACCACTTGATCATAATTATTTTTAACTTCTTTTGGGAGTTTTTCGAATGATTTTGTTATAATTTCCTCGGTTAAATTTTGTTGAATAAATTCAGCTTGTGTCGTCCATTGCTCTAAATCCGAAGCTTCTAATAAAGCCAAATCAAGGTTATAAGGCTCTCGATTGAACCATTTTAAACTTTTTATATCATCTTTAAAATCTTGCATGTGACGCAATAATGGAATCCCCATGATGACATCAAATAAGAAACCATCATAACGTGGAAATACTTGGTCACGATCTCTTGGTATAGGGCGATAAATGGTTGTATTTCCTTCTTTAAATTCAGCCCAACGCCATTGATCAGCATGACGATCCCAATCTCCTACCAACATATCAAAAAGACGCACACGCATATACATTTCCTTATCCACAATTGTAGATGGTGATTTCTGTATATTGGCTAACATTTCATCTGTACTTACAATATCCAATGGATTTCCGAATCGTTCAACCGCATCATGTTCTACTGTTGGACGTTCTTCTATAAAATATAATTCATCTCCAAATCGTTCATTATACTCTTTTAATTGTGTCTGTTTTGGAACATAATATAATTTGGGATCCGCATGGAATATTCCTAATGCTTTTTGCATATCTGGAATAACCATTGGATAATACGGATGAGTTGTGGTATAAAAATCCAATAAGAATTTTTCTGTAAAAGTATTTTCAAACTCTTCAGCAACATATTCATTTTTGAATGCAACAGATTGAATAAAACGTGTTGCACTTTTCTTTACAGCACGCATATTATACTCTCTATTTTTATCATCTACTAAACGAAGAGAATTCGTTTGATGCCCACCTCCAGCTCGAATTGGCGTTAAACCACCATATAATTTCGATAAATCAACCGATGGCACACTTACTTCAGTTCCATACGTTTTACGGTAATGACGGCCAAAGAAAAATTTATAGATATCATTTTTTCGAGTAGCTTCTTTATCGTATACTGTTGACTTAACCAATCCAACGTCTGGATTTTGATAGCCTGGATCTTTATATTCTTTTTTTTCTTCCGTCAGTTGTTGAGAAAATAATAATTCGACATCCTCTTCTCTAAAACCATAATATTTAATTCGAGAGGCGCCATTGTCCATAATTTCTAAAACTGCATATCCTTTTCGTCCATACGAAAAATCATTTGGTCCCGATTTTTTTGCAGCTTGTTGTTTAGATGCCGATCCACTAATAATTTGTTTTAAATTATTTTGCTCTAAATATTGAAGATTATGATCATGTCCTGATACCACGATGACATTTGATCGATCTTGTATTAATGTTGAAATACGCGAAGCAAAATCACGATAAAAAGAATTCTGTAAATCTTGAGGACTTAATCCTGAAGTTGCACGGATTAAGTTTAATAAACTCCCCACAACCGGTAAAGGAAAGTAGTTATCAAACGGAAACAATTGTTGCTTTACACTATACTTTCCGCCATGAGAACCATTGGTAATTAATGGATGATGTGTAACAAGAACAGTTGTACGATTTTGAAATTTATTTAATTGGGATTCGATCTCTTCGAAAAAAGCTTCTCGAGTTTTGACATCACATTTCTCATTCAAATTCGGATGTTTATCCCAATCCTCTAGATACCATTGTGAATCTAACGTTATGACACCAATACTATCATTAACTTTTATCTTATCAATTCCACAACCATCTTTTGGGAGAAAGATCTTTTTTTGATCAATATGCTTTTTAATGTACTTTTCTTGTGCCTTTAAGCCCTCCAAACCATTATACCAATCATGATTTCCAGGAACAAACAATGTTTTTCCTTTAAAATTTTTCGCTAAGTTAATCTGAACATCCAATCGATTTTTACCTTCTCGATTTTCATCGGAATCTTTCTCAGGATTTAAACCTTTAGGATAGACATTATCCCCTAAAAAGACTAAATAGGATGAAGAATCTGCTTTTTCTAATTGAGCTTGTAAGAGTTTTAAATTGGACTGATTTTTTTCCAACGCTAATTCACCACCATCACCCAACAAGTAAAAGGATTGTATCACTTTTCCTTTAACTTGTACTTCTGTTTGATTTTTTACATTTTTACCAAATTGTGCATGATGAGTCGCACAAGATGTTAAGTAAAAAGATGATCCAACCAATAGATAGAGTGGATAATTTTTCTTAAAGTTGCAAAAAGTTGGCAGAATTTTCATAAATTAACTATTAAATATTAGCGTCATGCTTGATCCTTTAAATACGATCGAAAACTACATTTTTTCGTTGTTCAAAGATAACCTTTCTTTCGACTACACTTACCATAATTTTATGCATACAGTAATGGTAGTTGAAGCGGTTAAAAAACTGAGCAGACTTTCCGATGTATCACCTGAAGATGAATTTAATCTTTTGGTTGCCGCGTGGTTTCATGATACTGGTTATACCAAATCTTTGGAACAACATGAAAAACATAGTGCTACGATTGCAGCAGACTATTTGCGAGAACATCAATTTTCAGACCTAATTATTCAAGAAGTTGAAAAATTAATTCTTTCTACTGCAATTCATACAACTCCACAATCCTTACCAGAATTTATTATACGAGATGCAGATGGATTCCATCTGGGTCATGAAGAATACCCAAAATTTGCGGAATTACTTCGTAATGAAATTGCAAAAACCCATCATAAAGAGTTTACAGATTACGAATGGCATTTAGAAAATCGTAGTTTCTTTTTGAATTACCACCGATATTACAGTGATGCTGCCAAACAATTATGGCAAAATCAAAAAGATATGAATTTGATTTGGATTCAAAATAAAATCACTGAAATTGAAAAGATTGGTGAATCACTGAATAAATATGAATTAAAGAAAAAGAAAAATGATAAGATCCAACAAATGGATCGTGGAGTGGATACGTTATTTCGTGTAACTCTAAGTAACCACACCCGTTTAAGTGACATTGCGGACTCTAAAGCTAATATTTTACTTTCAGTTAATGCCATTATTATATCCATTGCGCTATCGACTTTAATTCCAAAATTAGGTTCACCTAAAAATGAATATTTACTGATCCCTTCCATTGTATTATTGGTCTCTAGCGTCGTTTCTATTGTATTTGCCATTCTTTCCACTAAACCAAAAGTGACCTATTCCAAGTTCACAGAAGAAGACATTAAAATGAGAAAAGTAAATTTATTATTCTTTGGAAACTTTTATCAAATGGCAATTGATTCTTATGAAGAAGCAATGGACGAATTAATCAAAGATCGAGATTATGTCTATAATTCTTTAACCCGAGATTTATATTTTTTAGGTAAAGTATTAGAACGTAAGTATCGTTTATTAAACATTACTTACACTCTATTTATGATTGGAATTATTTTATCTGTTTCGGCTTTTGCGATTGCATTATTCATCAACAATTAATGATATACGATAGGAACTCGTATTGCTCGTAACCCTCCTAAGCTTTGGAGTTCCTCTACTTCTAAATATTCAATCGTATGATGTAAAAAACCTTGTGCAATCAATTGATTTATACAATAGGTATACTCCTCACGTAAAATATCTTCTGTGTAAATCACGCAGATATGTCCAGGAATATTAATACGTTCATTACTTCCTTTGACATAAGCTTTGTTGATTCGTTTTTTAATGATTTCATATTTGGCATTATTATACCCATCCACATCAAATCGTTTTTCATCCAATTTAAACGTGATATCTAACGTTAAATTAGAACTTAAGATTAGACTTGCAATTTCCAAAGGCATTGGCAATGTTGTTTTAATGGCATGATAGCTTTGCTCTAATAAAATCATTGTTTTAATTTGCCAAAAGCGCAACTGACGAACAATTGAATAATCAAATGTATATTTAGGCGAAATACTGCGACCAACATACAAATTAAAATCAATACCATCGGTTTTAAATCGTTCGTAATAATGTGGTATAATGGTTTGTGCCTCTACCTGATATTGATCAAGCCCTGTAGATATTGTTTTATTTAATATTTGTATGGATTCATCAAACTTCTTACGTTCCACATAAAATAATCCTGTATAAGCATCTAATTTTCCTAAATAATCTGCAATGATGGATTCTTCATTTTCAAGAGTATAATTGGGAATTTCAGGATGTATATTCAACGAAATAAATTCAAAGATTTCACGTTCAAAATAGATTTTTTCTACTTGATCGATTCGGCTCAGAAACTTATTTAATTGTTCAATATCTTCTAAAAATTTTGTTTTACCTGAACGTCGGTACATTTCTTCACATACTTTGATCAAGAAATTCATTTGGTTCTGATAATCCATTTTCATGCATTGATTGCGTAGCATTGATGAACTTCGAACATCCAATTCGCCATAAAAAGGATAAACATCATTAAATGAAATTTCAGATTTCTTTTCCGCTGAATCAGGATTTAAAATAATTTCAATCGCTTTATTTTTAAACTTCCATTCGACACTAGGATGTAAAGAAGTGTATTCGGTCTGAATAAAGGAATTCACTTGATGCATAAATTCGATCGAATAACGATGAATCGAGTCTTCAATTAAAGGCAATAAATCTTTTAATAACGATGCATTGATTCGGTTGAAAGCTCCTGGAATTGAAGAGGCTATTTCCAAAATCCCTAAATTTTCATCACCTTTTCTTAAAGGATAGAGGATTATACTTTTTATGCCTTGCGCTAATAAATTATCAATCATTATATCACTTGAAAAACGTTCTTTATGTTTTTCAATATTAGAGATGACATAATAATTGGATGAAACAATTTGATCAATAAAATTGGTACAGAATAAATCGTCTCGTTTCATGGTTTTACCATGATTAAGGATTAAACTTTCTTTAATGGATTTATTTTGTAAACCTTCAATGGTGTTATTTTCGTCATTTAAACTTGAGAATCCAATGATTAAATCACTAATTCGAAAGATAGATTTCAAAGACTTTACAGCTTCATCATTGATATTATCCAAAATTTCGTTAATGGAAATCAAATTGGTTTTCAGATTCGATAACGCAATCTCAGTGGTGTTATCAAATAATGAAGCTATCGCTATTCCTTTTGCAACCCAAGAATTAGGAGGCATGTATTCGTACCAAAGTGATGTATTTTCATAATTATTTAATAAATCATCAATTTGATCTTTTGTTAATTCATATGATGGATCAATAGGATAAACATCAAAATAATCGATATCATAATGCACAGTATAAAAACTACTGTAACCTAAACCTTGATCAACTTCTATGGTATTGGTTTGGTTGGACTCTAAATTTATACCATAATAACGACTTAAAATAAAGCAACACGCCAATTTATAATAGTCATAAGCATTTAAATCTTGATATTTTGTTTTAATCACAACATGGTGACCATCGATAATCTGGTGCAATGATTCTGTCGGATAAATGTATTTCTCAATCATTGGAAAACATAACGCTTTCAGATTATTTTTCGTCATTGCACTCGGAATAATTTGTTCCAACAGTGGTGAAACATCTTTTAATAACGCCTCAAATTTATCAATTGAATCAACCCCATTAATAAGCTGCTCGACATTGACATGTAAAGAGGTTAAAAAAGTACGGATATCGACCATCTTATCATTTGAATTTTCTAATTCTTTGATAATACTGGCAAAACTATAAATCGGTTGAAACGGTAATTGAAATTGATTCGTTGAGTTATCCATAAGGTTAAAATAAAAAAAGGCTACATCATGCAGCCTTTATAAAATATAATGCCACGACGCTTATCGTGTAAAAATAAGTAAATTTTCTTTTGATAAATTTTCATCAAAACGATATCCATCCACATTAAAAGCTTTCACTTCTTCTAGGGTTTGGACATTATTTTCTGCACAGTAACGCGCCATAGCTCCCCTAGCATGTTTAAAGTACATCATGATTTTCTTTAATTTCCCATCTTTATAATCCTGAAATTCGACCTCAACCATTGGTACTTTCAATGCTTTTTTATCTAAAACTTTAGCATATTCATTACTTGCTAAATTCAAAATAAATTCGTCTTTCTTCAATTTAGAATTAAAGAATGGTGTTAAAATTTCTTTCCAAAAACCATAAAGATTTTTAGAACCATTAACATCTAGTTTAGATCCCATTTCTAAGCGATAAAGCATCACTTTATCTGTCGGTCGAAGCATTCCATACAAACCAGACAATAAAAATACGTTCTGATTCAAATAATTTTGAGCCTCTACTGAAAGTGTTTCTGCATCCAAAGCACGATAGACTTCACCTTTAAAAGCTAAAGCTGCTGAAACCGATTGTTTTGCAGTCGGTTTTATATTCCACGCCTGATTACGTTCCACATTCATCGTAGCAATATCCTTAGAAATTTTCATCAATTGTTCTAAATCGTTTGCACTCATCTCTTTCATTACATTCATAATCTCTTGTGAATGTTCTAAGAATTGAGGAGTTGTCGTTTTCCAATTCGCATTGGTTTCTAAACTCATCATTTTAGCAGGCGAAAGTAATATCTTCATTCTTAATGTATCGTATTATAAATATTGTTCTATATCTCCTTTTCCCTCACGCAGAACTTCAACTCCATCAGTCATGTCCACAATAGTAGATGCCACATTATCACCATAACCACTATCGACTACAGCATCGACCAAATTTTCCCATTTCTCAAAGATCAATTCTGGATCTGTCGTATATTCAATGATTTCATCTTCATCACGAATTGAAGTGGATGCAATTGGATTACCTAATTTTTCAACAATCATCTGTGGCACTAAATGATCTGGGACACGAATACCTACTGTTTTCTTCCCTTTGTATGCTGAGGGTAGATTTTTAGAAGCATTCATTACAAACGTAAAAGGGCCAGGTAAAGCACGTTTTAAAATTCGAAATGTACTGTTATCAATAGGTAAAGTAAAATTAGAAAGATGACTCAAATCATTACAAACAATCGAAAATTGCGATTTGTCCAATTTAACTCCTTTAATTCGAGCTAATTTCTCCATTGCCTTTTGATTGGTAATATCACAACCTAAACCGTAAACGGTATCTGAAGGATAAATTACTAAACCTCCATCACGTAGGATTTTAACGACTTGATCGATTGCTTTTTCTTGAGGATTTTCTGGATGTATTCTGATATATTCTGCCATGGTTGATTATTTATTCAAATATACAAATTATCAAAGAGATGAAGTTTAAACCGAATTGTACTTTCAAATCACACGATAAATTTAAGATATTAAAAAAGGCTATCCTTTAAGATAGCCTTTCGATATTTAATAGTTATGATATTTAAAATTGTGACCCGATTTTATATTTTTTACTGATTGGTAAATTAATTCAATTACGTTTTTTACATCCGATTGATGGACCATTTCAACCGTGGTATGCATATATCGTAAAGGTAATGAAATTAATGCTGAAGGAACACCTCCGTTGCTATAAGCAAATGCATCTGTATCTGTACCTGTTACACGAGAAGCTGCTGCACGTTGAAAAGGAATATTATTTTTTTCTGCTGCATCAATAATTAATTCACGTAAATTATTTTGTACCGCTGGCGCATAATAAATAACTGGTCCATCACCACATTTTTGTTCACCTTCCTTCGATTTTGTAATCATTGGAGTCGTCGTATCATGAGTAACATCTGTAATAATAGCTACATTGGGTTGAATGGTTTGTGTTACCATTTCTGCACCACGCAATCCAACCTCTTCTTGAACAGCATTAACGATATATAATCCGTAATCTAATTGATCTTTGTTTTCAAATAATTTACGAGCTACCTCTGCAATCATAAATCCCCCCATTCGATTATCAATGGCACGACACACAAAATAACGATCGTTCAGAGTAAAGAATTCATCAGGATAAGTAATAACGCACCCTACGTGGATACCTAATTCTAATACTTCATCTTTTGATGTACATCCACAATCAATCCAAATTTTATCTTGTGTAGGAGCTTCTTCTTTCCCTCCTTGACGTAAATGAATCGCTGGCCATCCGAACACTCCTTTTACAATTCCTTTTTTCGTATGGATATTTACAACTTTTGAAGGAGCAATCATATGATCTGATCCCCCATTTCGTACAACATAAATTAAACCATCCTCGGAAATGTAATTCACAAACCAAGATATTTCATCGGCATGAGCTTCAATCACAACTTTATAAGGAGCTTCTGGATTAATAATACCATAAGCTGTCCCATAATTATCGGTTCTAATTTCATCCACATAAGGTTGGATATAATCGATCCAAACTTTTTGTCCTGCTGATTCGAAACCTGTTGGTGATGCCGTATTTAAATATGTAGTTAAAAAATCTAATGATTGTTTATCAAATAAATTATTTGTTGCCATGTTATGTTTTATTTCAAACAAATATACTACATTAGGAACAATTTTTGAAGTTGATTGAATATGAAGTTTTACATTAATTTACTCCTTTGTTTTGTTGGAATGAATATGGTAAATGCTCAAGTTTTTGGGCTTGATTTAGGAGTATCTTCAAGCAATGAAATTAAACAAGATGAATTCCTTGACGAAGATCTTGTGCCCATCGATACCATCTATTTAAAAGATTCTGAATTCTATTCCGTTCAACTCAAAACAGATCTCGAAAAAAAATATTATTATTGGCTTAGAAAAAGAGTCCGTGATGTTTGGCCATACGTTCGTACTGCGGTAAGAGAGTACAATGAAGTGATGGATACGGTAAGTACCATGGATAAGCGTCGAGATCAAAAACGTTACATCAAACAACGACAACGCGCACTAGCAGAACAATTTGAGTCTCAATTAAAGAATATGACCGTTTCTCGAGGTCAAATTCTTACCAAATTAATACATAAAGAAACCAATAAAACAACTTACGATATTATCAAAGAACTTCGTGGAGGAGTTTCTGCGTTTCTATATAACACAGCAGGTGGTGCTTATAATATCAATTTAAAAGAAACTTTCGACCCCAAACGAACACGAGAAGATTTATATATTATTGTCATACTACAACGGGATATCGCTAGTGGTATTCTCAAACCTATTTATGATGACAATGAATAATCATATTTTAGTATCGATTCAACATATTTATTATATTTGAAATAATAAAAGGGAAAAAACGTGACTTCATCTACTATAAAAAAAATTGGTGTCTTGACCTCAGGTGGAGATGCACCAGGAATGAATGCTGCCTTACGTGCAGTCGTTAGAGCGTGTAAATATTATAATGTAACTTCTATTGGTATTAAACAAGGTTACGAAGGTTTAATCCAAAATGATATGGTCGAATTAGGACCACGTTCAGTAAAAAACATTATTAATCAAGGAGGAACTTTCTTAATGACAGCGCGTTCAGAAGAATTCAGAACCAAAGAAGGTCGTCAAAAAGCATATAATCATTTAAAAGAAAATGAAATTGATGCATTAGTGGTTATCGGGGGTGATGGATCTTTTACTGGAGCTAATATTTTTCATCAAGAATTTGGAATTCCATTTATCGGAGTACCTGGTACAATCGACAATGACATTTTCGGTACTGATTTTACCATTGGTTATGATACAGCTTTAAATACAGTGGTAGAAGCCATTGACAAATTACGCGATACAGCAACTTCTCATAACCGAGTATTTTTCGTAGAAGTGATGGGACGTGATGCTGGTTTTATTGCTCTTAATAGTGGTATAGCCTCTGGTGCTCAAGATATCTTAATCCCAGAGGAAAAAGATAGTGTTGAAGAATTGTGCGAATCTTTAGAACGTTCTTCAGAATCGGGCAAAAATTCTTCAATTGTAGTTATTGCTGAAGGGGAACAATTAGGTGGTGTTTATGAAATCGCCAAACAAGTGAAAGAAAGACATCCAGAATATGATATCCGAGTAACAGTATTAGGACATATCCAACGTGGAGGTTCGCCTTCATGTCATGATCGTGTCTTAGCTTCTCGTTTAGGTATTGCTGCCGTAGAAGGTTTACTTGATGGTAAAACTAATTTAATGGCTGGGATCCAATCCAATAAAGTAGTTTTTACACCAATTGAAGAAGCCATTAAAAAACACAATGAAATCGATAAAGAACTAATCAAAGTTTCTAATATTCTAGCGATTTAATTTCAAATAATAAAAGGGAAAAAATATATATCAAAACTATGTCAAAAATTAAAGTTGGAATCAATGGATTCGGACGCATCGGTCGTTTAGTCTTCCGTGTGTTAACTGAAAGAGAAAATGTTGAAGTTGTCGGAATCAACGATTTGGTTGATGCTGATTATTTAGCGTATATGCTAAAATATGATTCAGTTCATGGAGCATTTAAAGGTGAAATTGCTGTTGAAGGAAATACCTTAATTGTTAATGGTAAATCTATTCGTGTAACCGCTGAAAAAGACCCTGCGAACCTTAAATGGAATGAAGTGGGTGCTGAATATATTGTGGAAGCAACAGGAATTTTCATGACAAAAGAAACAGCAGGAAAACATATTGAAGCAGGAGCTAAAAAAGTAATTTTAACTGGACCTTCTAAAGATGACACACCAATGTTTGTTATGGGGGTTAATCATGATCAATTAACAGCAGAAGATACGATTATTTCGAATGCTTCATGTACGACAAATTGTTTAGCACCATTAGCGAAAGTAATTCACGAAAATTTCGGAATCGCTGAAGGGTTGATGACTACAGTGCATGCGACTACTGCAACACAAAAAACGGTGGATGGACCATCTGCAAAAGATTGGAGAGGTGGACGAAGCGCCATGAATAACATTATCCCTTCTTCAACTGGTGCTGCTAAAGCTGTTGGAAAAGTAATTCCAGAATTAAATGGAAAATTAACAGGGATGTCTTTCCGTGTACCTACGGTTGATGTATCAGTCGTTGATTTAACGGTTCGCTTAGAAAAAGAAACCAACTATGATGAAATCAAAAAAGTAATGAAAGATGCAGCAAATGGTTCACTAAAAGGGATCGTTGGTTATACAGAAGATGCTGTAGTCTCTCAAGATTTTATTGGAGATACAAGAACATCGATTTTTGACGCTGGAGCAGGCATCATGTTATCTCCTACTTTTGTAAAGCTTGTAGCATGGTATGATAACGAAATTGGCTACTCTAACAAAGTTGTTGATTTATTAGAGCATTCCGCTAAATTGTAATAAATTAATAATTTTAAACAATATTTATTAAAAGCTCTTCAACAGAAGGGCTTTTTTTGTATTTTTTTATGTTAAAATTATACTTTTAATAAGATTTAATTTTATATTTGATTCAATAATCATAAACAATACTGCTTATCGAAACATATTCTACTTTATAATTTAAACACAACTACTATAATTTAACATCATATGAATAACGTGGATGATTCTCTACTAATCGCTTCGTACCAGCAAGGGAACGAAGGGGCATTACAAACGTTAATAGAAAGATATAAAGGTAGAATATACAGTTTTATTTACTCTAAGGTTCTAGATCGAGATGTAACAGAAGATATCTTTCAAGATACTTTTGTTAAAGTTATTCTTACATTAAAAGGTGGGAAATATAACGATGAAGGAAAATTTTTACCTTGGGTAATGCGAATTGCTCATAACCTAACGATTGATCATTTCCGTTTAAATAAACGCCACAACATTATTAACGAAACTTCTCATTATAACGATGAATATAATATTTTTGATTACATCGGAATAATGGATGAATGTTCTGAAACTAAAATCATCAAAGAACAAATTGACGTGGATTTAAAAAATCTTGTCAAACAATTACCTGACGATCAACGTGAAGTCTTAGAACTACGAATTTTTAAAGACTTAAGTTTTAAAGAAATTGCGGAGGAAACGGATGTAAGCATCAATACTGCATTGGGTCGTATGCGTTATGCATTAATTAATTTAAGAAAAGTTATTGATAACAATAACATTATTTTAACAGTGGAGTGAAAATAAATCAAATCATTTAGCGTTTATTAAAAAATGATTGACAACGATGAATGACCCACAACCAAAATTAGAACCTAAAAACTCAACAATTCAAAAATTGCTATTGTATTCAAAGAGTATTAATTTACTCCAATCAAATATTTTAAAAGATAGAATTTTAATTCATATCAATTAAAGTTGTTTTAAATCAATAAAAAAAATCCGAAGTTACTTCTTCGGATTTTTTTTATCTAGAATATATTAAATTATATATTTTTTGCATTTGCACAGCTATAATCAACAGTATCCATTGGAATTTCTTTTAAAATATCTAACAAGTAATCCCAGAATTTTTGAACAGATGCGATCTCAACTTTCTCATCAGGCGAGTGAGCTCCTGTAATATTTGGTCCGAATGAAATCATATCCAATCCAGGATAATTTGTTCCAATAATTCCACACTCTAATCCTGCATGACATGCAACAACACGAGGTTCAGCTCCGAATTTATTTGCATAGATTCCTTTCATAATTTCTAAAATCTCAGAATGTGGATTTGCTTTCCAACCTGGGTAAGAACCTGAAAATTTTACGTCGTATCCTGCTAATTCAAAACTTGATTTTAAAGTTTCTGCTAATGCCATTTTGTTTGACTCTACAGATGAACGTGTTAAACATAACACTTTTACTTTTCCATCAATTACCTCAACACGAGCTACATTATTAGAGGTTTCAACTAAACCTTCTACATCTGGAGACATTCGATATACTCCATTAAAAGCCGCCATAATTGATTGAACAAATAATTTCGTATCTACTGTAGACATTGCCATATTTGCTTGGTCCGCTTCTTCTAAAGTAATCGTAATATTTTTTTCGATTGTTTGATATTCTTCTAGAATGTCAGCACGTAGCGCTTCATAAATCGTTTTAAAATCAGCTACGTTCGCCGTAGGAACAACAAATTTCACCCATGCTTCACGAGGAATCGCATTACGTAAACTTCCTCCTTCCATATGAACAATTTGTATCCCGTGTGCTAATCCAGCATTCAACAAACGAGCGATCAATTTATTTGAATTTCCTAATCCTTCATGAATTTGCATTCCTGAGTGACCACCATTTAAACCTTTTAAGGTTACAATAAACGTTTGTCCATCCACAGCAACAGGAGTATATTCTTTTTTCGCTGTAATATCAATTCCTCCAGCACAACCGATGTCTAATTCATCATCTTCTTCTGTATCTAAATTCAATAAAATTTTACCGGATAAGAAACCTCCCTTTAATCCTAAAGCTCCTGTCATTCCTGTTTCCTCATCAATCGTAAAGAAAGCTTCAATGGCTGGATGAGGAATATTTTTGGATTCTAAGATAGCCATGATGGTAGCTACTCCGATTCCATTATCTGCCCCTAAAGTCGTTCCATTTGCTGTAACAAAACGTCCGTCTTCAATGTACATTTCGATTCCTTGTGTATCGAAATCAAATTCAACATCATTGTTCTTTTGACAAACCATATCCAAGTGAGATTGCATCACGATGGTTTTACGATCTTCCATTCCAGGATAAGCTGCTTTTTTGATTAAAACATTTCCAACTTCATCCGTTTCCACTTTCAATCCTAAATCCTCACCAAATTTGATGATAAACTCACGTACTTTTTCTTCTTTTTTAGAAGGTCTTGGAACAGCATTTAAAGCCGAAAAATTCTTCCACAATGCCTTTGGTTCCAATAATAATATCTCTGACATTTTATTAAAATTATTTCCTTCAAAATTAAGAAACATAAAGGAAAAAGATGTAACTTCCCCTATTATATTAACACGTTTGAATAACATTTATGAGAAAATTTTTACTCCCTCTTATTTTATTGGGGAATTTTGCGTTTGCCCAAGTGACAGACCAAGGGACGATTTATAGCAAATCATTAGTTCATCATAATGATGTACCAGTTGTAATACTTCCTTCAATCAATATTGATCACTATAAGTCAGAAGATAGAATTAATGATCAAAATCCAACAAAACCATTCCGCTTCGGAGCAGAAATAGACACCAATTTTACAACTTCAAATTCAGGACAATGGGTGACATTGCCGAATGGAGATCGTATTTGGCAAATTACAGTTGAATCAAAAGATGCATTAACTTTAAATTTCTTATTTAATCACTACAATCTTTCTCCAAATGCTAAGCTGTATATGCACAATGAGAAAGGTCAATTTTTAGGATATTATACAGCAAACGAAAACAATAAAACACAGCAAGTAATTTCATGGCCTATTGATGGCTCTAAAATAACTGTTGAATTCTACGAACCAGCAGCCGAAAAAGGTGAATCAACTTTCGAGATTGCTAAAGTGGTTCATGGATACCGTACAATTACAACAAATGACAATGGAACAAAAGGATTAAATTCTTCTGGAAATTGTAATGTTGATGTTGGTTGCGAAGCAGGAAATGCTTGGGAAATGCAAAAAAATTCTGTAGCATTAATTTTAAATGGGACACAAGAATGGTGTTCTGGTACATTGGTAAATAATACGGCACAGGATGGTACACCTTATTTTTTAACAGCCAACCATTGTTATAGTTCAGCAACTCCAAACTGGACTTTCCGTTTCAAATGGATAAGTGAAAACCCAGATTGTGCGACTACTGCTCCAAGTGGTGATGGGCCACGAATTTATAGTATGAGTGGTGCAGAAATTGTTGCGCGTAGTCCTGCTACTGATGTAATGCTTTTACGCTTAAACAATGAAATACCTATTGATTGGCAATTAACTTATGCGGGATGGGATCGTACGGGAGATACGCCAGAGAATGTAACAGGATTACATCATCCTGCTGGAGATATTATGAAAATTGCACAATATTATACGGCACCTTTAAAAACTTCACGTTATAGTATTTCAGGATGGGAAATTCCAGCTTGGGATTTAGGAGTAACGGAAGGAGGATCTTCTGGTTCAGGATTATTTGACCACAATGGTCGTATTATTGGACAATTGTACGGAGGAGAAGCAGCATGTTCTGGACTTACTACGAATGGGAAACACGATAACTATGGACGTTTTGACGTTTCGTGGGAAGGTGGAGGAACTTCAGCTACTCGATTAAAAGATTGGTTAGATCCTACAAATTCTGGCGTAATGACTACAGATCATTTTGTAAAAGAATTACTAGCTACTGACCTATCCGTAAATGCAGTAACAGTAAATGAAGGTTGTGATTCTTCTGTCGCCCCAGTTGTCGTAATAAAAAACTCGGGACAAACTACAGTAAACCAATTCGTTGTTAAATACAAATACAATGATGGAGAAGAAAATACAATGACCATCAATGAATCATTAGCTTCAAATCAAACATACAACTTAACATTACCAGAACAAGAATTAAACGCTGGTGACCATACCATTCAAGTTCAGGCAATATTAGAAGGTGATTTAAATACCAACAATAACAGTAGAACAACTTCATTCCATATATTGGAAGCATTAAACTCAAATAAGGTCATTTTAACCCTTCGAACAGATAACTATGCGCGTGAAACTACTTGGAAATTGCGTAATTCTTCAGGTCAAATTGTTGCTCAAAATGGAACGTTGCAGAATGCTACAAATTACACCCATGAATTTGATAATTTAGCAAACGATTGCTACACGTTTGAAATTTCAGATAGCGCTGGTGATGGAATCTGTTGTAATTATGGTCAAGGTAATTATAGTTTAACGTTACCGGATGGAACAATTTTAAAACAAGGTGGTGATTTTGGATCTAGTGAATCCACTTTATTCAAATTAGATTATATTTTAAATACATCAGATCTTGCATCAAAAGAAATTGCGATTTATCCAAATCCAACGAATGATGCCATTACATTAAGTGTTCCAGAAAAGTTTGGTAAATACTCTTATGAAATCTATTCTACTTTAGGACAAAAGCTAAAAGCAGGTGAAGGGAAAGGTAACCATAAACTGAACTTAAAATCACTTGGTAAAGGTACTTTTGTTATCAAAGTAAAAACTGATAAAGGAATTTCAATCTCCAAAAAAGTTATTGTAAAATAATGATTTAAATAAAAAAAAGCCCTTCTAATCGAAGGGCTTTTTATTTATATTATCGACCAGTAGTCGGCATTGGTGATTCTTTATCCACAACAGGACGATTTTCAGCATTAGCTAATTTCCAAATGGTATTGAAAGCTAATTTTGTACGACGTGTTAATAGATCGTATTCAATTTTATCTGGCGTATCTGACGGACGGTGGTAATCGTCATGTACTCCATTAAAAAAGAAAACCGATGGAATATTATGTTTTGCAAAGTTATAGTGGTCTGAACGATAATAGAAACGATTCGGATCATCTGGCGTATTATAACGCATATCCAAATCAATTCCTAACCCTTCGTTGGCTGCTAATACTGCTTTATGCAAATCAGAAGATAACATTTCAGATCCAATCACATAAACGAAATCTCTTGTTTTCTCATCATGATCTTTATCTACACGACCAATCATATCGATATTCACATTGGCAATGGTATTTGCTAAAGGAAAAATTGGATGCTCTGAATAATATTTAGAACCTAATAATCCTTTCTCTTCTCCAGAAACGTGCAAAAACAAAATTGAGCGTTTTGGACGAATTCCTTTTTTCTCTGCTTCACGGAAAATGCGACCAATTTCCATTACAGCAACCGTTCCTGAACCGTCATCATCAGCACCTGGGTATAATTCTCCATTTTTGATTCCATCATGATCATAATGTGCTGAAATCACAACAATTTCTTCTGGTTTCTCTGATCCTTCAATAAATCCCATCACATTTCGCATCTCCCCTTTTACACGGTTAAATGTTGCTGCTGGAATAATTTGGAAATAATTTCCTTTTGGTCCATTAATTCCTAATTCTTTATAATAATTGGCAATATAGTTACCTGCTCTTACTTCTCCTTCGGTTCCTGCATTACGACCTTCCATTTCTGGACCTGCTATAATATATAGCTGTTTTTTTAACTGTGCTTCAGAAATCTGATCAACGTACTTTGGTAAAATTTTTTCATATTTCTCTGTTGTCAGAGCCGTATGAGTTGAACAACCCGTAGCCGTAAAAAACGTCAACGCAGTTAATGCAATTAAAATCTGTTTCATGTGAATTTTTTAAATTAGTTTGCTGATAATTGTGAATTTTATTCAGTATAACTTGAATTACTTTATAAATAAACAAAAAATAAACGAATTTTTATATCTTGTAATTATATTTGTCCCCTAAATTTTATCCAATATATGTCCCAATTATTCAAGAAAAAATCGGTTGACCAAATTTTATCCGATGCAGAAAAAAACCCCAACTCACTATCAAAGACACTTGGCGTAACAGACCTTGTAAGTTTAGGAATTGCTGCTATTGTAGGAGCTGGAATTTTCAGTACAATTGGATTAGCGGCATTTAATGGAGGTCCTGCAATTTCACTTTTATTTGTATTTGTTGCCTTTGCTTGTGTATTTACAGCACTTTCATATGCACAATTTGCCAGTACTGTTCCCGTATCAGGCTCTGCCTATACTTATGCCTATGTGGCATTTGGTGAATTATTTGCGTGGATTATTGGATGGGCATTAATTCTTGAATATGCGGTTTCTAATATGGTCGTCGCCATTTCATGGTCTCAATATTTTGTATCTATGTGCGAAGGCTTTGGAATACATATTCCTAAATGGTTGACCATGGCACCTCAATATGCGACTGAAGCTTATCAAAAATCAGTTGAACTTGGTGTAGATAAGTTAACTGGAGTTGAAAAAGTGGCGCTAGAAGCATACAATACAGCTCCAAATATTGGTGGATTGCCTGTAATTTTTGATTTACCTGCAGGTATAATTACAGTATTAGTTACACTTTTAGTATATATTGGGATTAAAGAATCCAAACGTGCAAGTAACATAATGGTCATCATTAAAATTGGAATTATTTTAGCGGTAATTATTGGTGGTGCTTTCTTTGTAAAACCGGAAAACTGGACGCCATTTGCACCAAATGGATTAGGAGGTGTGATGGGTGGAGTTGCTGCTGTATTCTTTGCTTTTATTGGATTCGATTCGATTTCAACAACTGCAGAAGAATGTAAAAATCCTCAACGCGATTTACCACGAGCGATGATCGCTTGTTTAATTATATGTGCTTTACTATATGTTTCCATTACGTTAGTTTTAACTGGAATGGTTAACTATACAAATTTAAATGTAAAAGATCCATTGGCTTATGTTTTCCAACACGTTGGATTTGACCACATGGCTGGGATTATTTCTGTTACTTCTGTTGTGGCCATTACAAGTGCTTTATTGGTCTTTCAATTGGCTCAACCTCGTATCTGGATGACAATGTCTCGTGATGGATTAATGCCTAAAAAATTCGCTCAAATTCACCCTAAATATAAAACGCCATCATTCGCGACAATTGTTACAGGTTTTGTAGTAGCAATCCCTGCATTGTTTTTGAAAATGGATTTCTTTGTGGATTTAACTTCCGTTGGAACATTCTTCGCGTTTATCGTCGTTTGTGGAGGAGTTTTATATATGGATCATACTGGATTATCTAAAAAAGCAAAATTTAAAGTACCTTATATTAATGGGAAATACTTAATTGGTTTAGGATTTATCGTTGGATTAATTTTATCATTTAAATATGGACATGAAGAATTAAGCCAATGGAAAGATTTAGGTGCTGATATTTTAATTCACAAATCTTTAGTTATTTTCTTCTGGTTAGTGTGGTTAACGTTAAGCATCTTGGCTTTCAAATACAAATTTTCTGTATTACCTGTAATCGGTATCTTAATTAACTTATACCTAATGAGCGAATTAGGTGCAAGTAACTGGATTATTTTTATCATATGGTTATTGATTGGATTAGTAATCTATTTTATTTATGGTAAAAAACACAGTAAATTAAAAGATCAAAATTCATAAAACATTAAAATATAATTCTAAAGGACTCTAATTAAGAGTCCTTTTTTTATTGCATTTAATCATTCAAAATCGATAAATAGCTTCTTTAATTCACCTCAAAACTTTACATTTGCACTATAAATTTTACGACAGATGTTTAGATCACATACTTGTGGAGAATTAACACAAGCCAACATTAATGAAAAAGTTACGTTAAGCGGATGGGTTTCAACGTTACGTGATAAAGGTTTTATGATGTGGATTGATTTACGTGACCGTTACGGAATCACGCAAATTATCTTAGATGAAGAACGTTCTTCGAAAGAATTATTTGAAACTGCTCGTTCATTAGGACGTGAGTACGTGATTCAAGTAACAGGTACAGTAATCGAAAGAGCTTCTAAAAACCCAAACATTCCGACAGGAGATATCGAGATTTTAGCAGAAAACATTACAATTTTAAATGAATCTGCCTTACCTCCATTCACAATCGAAGACAATACAGATGGTGGTGAAGATATCCGTATGAAATATCGTTACTTAGATATTCGTCGTAATCCTGTAAAAGATAAATTAATCTTCCGTTCAAAAGTTGCTCAGGAAGTCCGTAAATATTTAGACGCACAAGAATTCGTAGAAGTTGAAACACCAGTTTTAATTAAATCTACACCAGAAGGTGCACGCGATTTCGTGGTTCCATCTCGTATGAATCCAGGAGAATTCTATGCATTACCACAATCACCACAAACATTCAAACAATTATTAATGGTCGGTGGTTTAGACCGTTACTTCCAAATTGTAAAATGTTTCCGTGACGAAGATTTACGTGCAGACCGTCAACCAGAGTTTACACAAATTGACTGTGAAATGTCGTTTGTTGAACAAGAAGACATCATGAACGTTTTTGAAGGTTTAGCTAAACACTTATTACACACGTTTAAAGGATTAGAATTTGGAGATTTCCCACGTATGACATTTGCTGATGCAATGCGCCGTTATGGAAATGACAAACCAGATATCCGTTTCGGAATGGAATTCGGAGAGATTACTGATTTAGCGAAAGGTAAAGATTTCAAAATCTTCGACGAGCAAGAATTAATCGTTGGTATCGCTGCAGAAGGATGTAACTCTTATACACGTAAAGAAATCGATAAATTAATCGAATGGGTTCAACGTCCACAAATTGGTGCGACAGGTTTAGTTTGGGCACGTTATAACGAAGACGGAACATTTAAATCTTCTGTAGATAAATTCTACTCTCAAGAAGATTTAGCAGCGTGGGCAGAGCGTATGAACGCAAAACCAGGTGATTTAATGTTAGTAATGTCAGGTAACACAAACAAAGTACGTGCACAATTATCTGCTTTACGTATGGAATTAGCTGAGCGTTTAGGATTACGTAATCCTGAAATTTTTGCTCCATTATGGGTGGTAGATTTCCCTTTATTAGAGTGGGATGAAGAATCTGAAAGATACCACGCAATGCACCACCCATTTACTTCTCCTAAACCAGAAGATATGGAATTAATTGATACTAATCCAGGTGAAGTTCGTGCTAATGCTTACGATTTAGTTTTAAATGGTAATGAAATCGGAGGAGGTTCTATCCGAATTTTTGATAAAAATATTCAAGCAAGAATGTTCGAATTATTAGGATTTACTCCAGAACAAGCTGAAGCGCAATTTGGATTCTTAATGAATGCTTTCAAATATGGTGCGCCACCTCATGGAGGTTTAGCATTCGGATTTGACCGTTTTGTATCCATCTTAGATGGTTCTGAAACGATTCGTGATTACATCGCATTCCCTAAAAACAATTCAGGTCGTGATGTCATGATTGATGCTCCATCTCCAATTGATGACGCACAAAAACAAGAATTATTTATTGCTTCTACTTTCACAGGAAAAGAATAATACTTCAAACTTTATAAATTCTACAAGCCACTCCTTCGAGTGGCTTTTTTCTTGTTTTAACTTTTAATTTATAATTCACATTCTGTATGAATGCCCCCTTTCTAATGATAAGATCTATTTCTTCATAAATAGAATCAAAATTTCATTCACTACAAAATCAACAATAAATTATTCAAATTAGATAATAGTCCAAATAATAATATCTTATGTTTTATTAAAATCAGAAATTTCTTCATTTTAAATGTTAAAATTACCTTAATGATATTTTAATTTTTATAGCTTAGTAAGACCATAAACGAATTAACAATAACATTATGAAGAAAATTTATTTACTCTTACCATTAGTATTTACAGCTTTTGTAAATGCACAAACTACTCAAGACGTTCAAAACCATTTAGAAATTCAGAAGAACGTTATCCTGCAAAAACAGCGAACTTTAAAGACGCCTTCTGTTATTACTTTAAATCATGCAGAAGAAAAAGTAATCAAAGAATATTTAGCTACTAAAGGGATTCAATTATCACCTCAGCAATATGTTGAACAACAAAATAGTTTGCAAAACAAAACACTTTCTGGATTCTTAGGAAATGTTCCTGTATACGACCAATTACATGATTTAAAAGCCAATAAAGCAGCAAATGTTGATTTCTTATACAATGGACTAATCGAAGGACAAGGTGCTCCTATTACAGGAAATGGAATTAACATTACTATTGTTGATGGTGGAAGTATTATCCCACATCAAGAATTTAATAATATCCCAAATCGAATTGAATTAGTAGATTTTGGTGAAAATATTGAAGGTTCGACAAGTACAGTAACCTATCATTCACATGCGTTGAATGTTTCAGGAATTATGGGAGCGAGTGGTATTGATGCTGCAGCTAAAGGTGTTTTGGCCGAGTCAAAATTCAAAAGTTATTCATTTAATACGACGCAAGAATCTGGAAATTATTTCGAAAAAACATTTGCGTCAGATTATAAATTATCTAACCATTCCTATGGTGTAAATACAGGATGGGCAATGGATATTTATAGTTTATTATTAGGTATCATTTCTTATCCGTTACCAATTGAGCCTTTAACTGATGCTACAAAAACATATTCTGGTACTTATTATTCCTCTGATTACAATTGGGATTATATCGTTGATGCAGATCCATCACATATTATCGTAAAAGCGGCAGGAAATAGTTTTGGTGAAAGTGTAGCAACAATAACTTCTAGCCCAAGGTCTTTTATCGGTATCGATGTCGATGGTAACCAATACGAGAAAGCAATTGGTACTGTTAATGACTCTGTTACAATTACTTTGGCAAGTTTACCAAGCGGTAACTGTGAAGGTAACAAACCATGTATTGACTACGGAAGTTTAGCTAAAAATATCATTACAGTAGGAGCAATTGAACAATACATTGACGCAAATGACAACCGCTATGTTGGTCCAAATCAGGTACAATATGCGAATTATTCTTCAGCAGGTCCACGTAAAGATGGTGCAATTAAGCCTGATATTGCAGCTGTTGGTTCTAATCATAGAGTAGCGAATGGTACAAATCCAAACACGATTAACTCATATGGAACTAACTCAGGTACATCATTCTCTTCACCAATGGTTACTGGTGTTATTGGTGCATTAACACAATTACAACGTAACTTATTAAATGATGAAACCTTTGGATTTAGAGGGGATGAAGCAAAAAACTTAATTACGCATACAGCAGATGAATCAGGATTATTCCCAGGACCAGATGTATTTGCAGGTTGGGGTGTAATCAATGCAAAAACAGCAGCAGAAATTTTAATTGATGTAAACAATGAAGAAGCTATTTTCGAAACTTTTGAATTTGAAAATGGAACTACACGAACGTATGAAGTATATGGAAAAGCTGATACCCCATTAAAAGCTTCTATTTCTTGGATTGATCCTGCAGCTGATTTTGTTCCTGATACAGAAACTTTTTGGACAGACTTTGTGAACGACACATCGAACAAATTAGTTAATGATTTTGACTTACGCATAATCGATACAGAGACAAACGAAGTATACTTCCCTTGGAAATTAGATCCTAATGCGCCACGTGCTGCAGCATTAAAAGGTGACAATACGGTTGACAATGTGGAGCAAGTATTACTTGAAAATCCAGTTGCAGATCGCCGTTATGTAGTACAAATTTCACACAAAGGAAATTTAGTAAATCACGAAAGAGCAATTGAAAACAGATTTATCAATGTTTTAGTTTCTGGATACAATGTTGCCCCATTAAGTACTTCGGACGTAAATAATACTCAAGTATCAGTTTACCCTACTAAAACTAAAGGAGCGATCACTATAGCTAATGCAGAAAGTAAAGCTTTAGTAGAAGTGTATTCAATGAATGGACAAAAAGTAAAAACTGAAAAATTATCAAGCACAAATCAAATTGATTTATCGAACTTAGCCCAAGGTATTTACATTATCAAAGTAAAATCAGAAGGAAAAGAAATATCGAAAAAAATCGTAAAATACTAAGAAAAAGAAAGCCACTCAATCGAGTGGCTTTTTTTATTTTATTTTGCTTGTGTCTGTTGAGGTAAATTAATTTTACCTGGCTCTTTTAATTCTAAATCCTCAATTTTCTTAGGTTTAACACTTCCTTGGTGACATGTAAAACAAGAAACTTTTGCTTTATCTGTTTCGTCGTAATTGAAATGTTTTTCATTCAAATCTTTCGTCATCGTAATCATGTGACGCGCAAATTCTTTTTCTTTTTTTGCGTCTGAAGCAAAATCCATTTTTCCTTCAGCATTTGGTGCATGACAGTGATTACATTTTACACCTAAAGCCGCATTATATCCTCGCATCATCCCTTTCAAGTCTTCTTCAGAAATATCTTGAGGTAAAACCTTTAAATTTTCCCATTGCGATTCCACTTTCGCAATTTCTTTTCCTTGATCCACTTTTGCACTTGTAGCTGATGCACAGCTCACTATAACGGCAACAAAAGCACCTAATATTGCTATTTTTTTCATATTCTACAACTTCAATTGGATGTTCAATTTACAGCATATTTTATTTTTTTAGGGAATGATTTTAAAAATATCCTGTAGTTTAAACAAATTCTGAATTATTTTATAGAAATTGCATAGCATTATGGAAAGAAGAGAGAAAATTTTATTATTATTTGATCAGTTTCGTAAGCACAAAAAATGGAATAGTTTTTATTTAAAAAGTATTCAATCATTAATTCATAGCCTACTATTACCTCCTGGCGAAGTGATTGAATGTTCAATTGACGAATTAAGTCAAAACGAAGAATTTTGTTTACCCCTCTTCATTTCTCGAGACGATTTATTTTACCCTTCCATCGTAGAAACATTTAAAAATTCTTTACAAAATCAAACAGTTGCCATTTTGAATTTTAATGCAGAACAAGATGTCGATAACTTAGCCATCTGTTATTTACATAAAAATCAATTGACCTATTTGGAAATATTTAAATTATAAAAGTTGAATTGCTTATACGATTTCATCATTTTTAAAGTTATATAGGTATTATATTTTTAAAAATGAATAAACTAATAATCACTACTTTTCTTTTCTTGTTCTCTATCATTTCTGTATTTGGACAAGAAGAAGAACCAACGAAAATCAACGAAGAAAAAGCGAAAAAAGAAATTGTAAAAGCTTTCGAAACCTATAAAAAAGGGATTCTATCAGGAGATTCAAAAACGGCAATCGCTCAATTGGATAAAAATTCCATCAATTATTATCAAGAAGTATTAGATATCAGTTTACGTGCCGATTCAGCTCAAATTAATCAATTGGAAGTATTGGATAAACTAATTGTATTATCTGTAAAGCATAAAGTTCCAAAAGAGGAATTAATTAAAATGAATGGTTTACAATTATTAAATTATTCAATTGATAATGGCTTAATTGGAAATAAAAATACCATCAATGAAATTGAAATTGGTGAAGTTGATATTAATGGTGAAATTGCTTATGGTCAATTCATTGTAAAAAAACAAAAAACTCCATTATATTTTGGTTTTACATATGATCAATCACAATGGCGTTTAGATATTACTTCCGTTTTCGAACCTACCGGTTTTGCCATTCGAAAATTAGTTGAGATGCAAAACAAATCAGCAAATGAAGTGATCATTACAATGATTGAATCAACTACTCCCGGAAAAAAAGTTTCAAAAGATATTTGGAAACCTTTATTATAACGCACAAAAAAAGAGGATTATAAATAATCCTCTTTTTTTATGCTGCAGCTATTAAATATGTATAGGCTTTTATTGCTCCATCCAAAGCGGATTGTTTTTCCTCTTCTGTGGTTAGTTTTTCATTCATATAAGCAACAAAAGTTTTCCATACCGGACCAATATAGCTTCCATAGTGTCCAAAATAATGAAATCCAGCTTTCTCTAAATCTGGATATTTCTTCAGCTGTTTCGCAATCACCATTCCTCCAAGCATCGATCCTTCAATCACATATAATGCTCCTAAGGCTTCTGCTCGATTCATTAATGGCACAATGGGTGATAATTCATAAGGATTTAATTGTAATTCGATTAAATCTTTTTCGATTAACTCTAATTTATTAAAATTAATTTCATTTAAAAGATTTAAATCCTCTTCATTTAATAAGGTATGAATCTCTCCTTCATAAGCTTTAATGAATTGATGATTCACCAATAGCATTTTATAGTAATTTTCTTGTGTAAACGAACCATCAAACAAACGTTTGGATTCGAGTCTAGCTTCGATCTCGTCGTGGTATTGTGCTGTATTTGTTTTTAATAAATCTGTGACTTGCATTGTATCTGAATTGAAGTATAAATTTATGGAAATATCAATAGTAGACTGCTAAAAAAAGGCCCTTAGTTTCCTAAAGACCTTTAAAATTATGTTATAATCGCGATTATTCTACAATTGTTAATTCATCGATAATATTTGTAGCACCAGCGTATTTATCTACTACCCATAATACGTAACGAATATCTACTGAAATTGTACGTTGTAATTTTGGATCGAAGATTACATCACCAGCCATTGCTTCAATATTACCATCGAATGCTACACCAATTAATTCTCCTTTACCATTTAAAACAGGTGAACCTGAGTTACCACCTGTAATATCATTGTTGGATAAGAAGTTGATTGGCATATATCCATTTTTATCTGCATAACGTCCATAATCTTTTGCTGCAGCTAATTCTAATAAACGTTTTGGATTCTCAAACTCAGCATCACCTGCTTTGTGTTTCGCAACCACACCTTCCATTGTTGTGTAGAAGTTTGCAGGAGCATCTGGTTGACGATTTGGATTTAAGCTTTTTGGTAACGCTTGAATTGAACCATAAGTTAAACGTAATGTAGAGTTCGCATCTGGATATAAAATATCACCGATTTTAGACTCACGTAAACCTTTCACTAATAAACGGAAGTTTTTCGCATATACTTCTTCTAATTGTGCTTGCTCTTCTGTTTTTTGAGCTTGTCTTTCTACTAATGCAGAAGATAAAACGAATAAAGGATCTTTCTTTAACACCTCAACATCTGGAGAAATTAAGAAATTCTTTACTTGTGCAGCATCTGCAAAGAAAGAACGAGATACTGCATCTTCAACGTAAGCATTGAAGTTGTTTCCATTTTGTTTTGCTAAGTCAGCAACATAAGGCGCTAATCCCGCTTCAGCTGCTTTAGAAGCATATAAATTTAATTGAGCAGCTAATACATCTTTCTCTAATGGTAAGTACATTTTACCATAGATCGCTTCGATCATTTCCTCAATTCGTGGCATCATTTCAGCACGTTTCGCCTCGTTTGCAGCTGCATAATTTTCAATTGCTTTACCTAAACGGTAAGGAGCTGAAGCTAAAGCAGCAGAACGCATTAAAATTGCTAAATAATTATTATGACGCGCATCTAAATTCGTTTTTGCATAATAATCATTTAAATTCTTGATGACATCACCATATTCTGCCTTATTGGCTTTTTTATTCGCCCATTTGTTGAATTTAGCTTCTAATTTCGATTTTTTAGCAACAGTTTGGTGCTCTTTTAAAGCTACAATCATTCCGTCACGGTTTTTCCAGTAATTTGCTAAACCTGCATATTTAGAAGCGTAATCAATATTTACTTTTTGAATTTGCTCTTGGTATTTTTTGATTTGATCCATACCAACTTTTGAAGCCTCTACCCATGCTGGGTAAGCATAATCGATGTTTTGAGCAACACCTTGCGCTGGCATCCAACGGTTTGTACGACCTGGGTAACCTAAAATCATTGCAAAATCATTTAACTTATATCCTTTTAAAGAAATTGGTAAATGATGTTTTGGTTTTAACGGAACATTCTCTTTTGAATATTTTGCTGGATTTCCATCTTTATCTGCATATACACGGAACATTGAGAAATCACCTGTATGACGTGGCCATTCCCAGTTGTCTGTATCTCCACCGAAACGTCCAATCATATCTGGAGGTGTACCAACTAAACGTACATCTTCGTAATCTTGGTAAACGAAGTAGTAATATTCATTGCCTTGAAAGAATGAACGTACTGAAACCACATATTTCCCATTTTCGCTATTTTCTTTTTCAATTTTAGCGATTTCTTGGTTGATGATTCTTTCACGTTCAGCTTCTGACATTTTATTGTTTACTTTTCCTAAAATGCGTTGAGACACATCGTCCATACGTACGAAGAAACGTACTTTTAGATTATCAGGCTTTAATTCTTCAGATTTGTTTTTCGCCCAAAATCCGTGCGTTAAATAATCATTTTCAGGTGTAGATAATTGAGCAATATTTCCATATCCACAGTGGTGGTTTGTTAAAACTAGCCCTTGATCAGAAATAATTTCTGCTGTACATCCACCTCCGAATTGAACAATTGCATCTTTCAATGAATTATTGTTGATGCTATAAATTTCTTCAGCCGTTAACTGTAAACCTTGTTTTTGCATATCGCGATGGTTCAAACGTTCAATGAACATTAAAAACCACATTCCCTCATCTGCCTTCAGCTTCATTGGGAATAACAATACTGCAACTAGTGTTGATAGTAATAGTTTTTTCATTTTTTAATTCTTAATTCGGCGCTAAAATACATTAGTATTTATATAAGTCCTAAAAAACCTATTAAAAACCCTTAATTTCTACGGATTTAAATAATTTTAGAACATATTTTTATTAATGATAAATTGATTTTTTAAATTAAATCCAAGAAAAAAGGATTTACGCTATGAGTAAATCCTTTTTTATTACTTATTCTAAATTTTAATAGGTTGTCAAAGAAACAATATCATTTGTAAATGAATTTAACTTCTCTACACCATTTAAAAATTCTAAATTAACGATAAAAGAAAATTGTGTGACTTTACCACCACATTTTTCTACCAATTTAGCACATGCTTCTGCTGTACCTCCTGTGGCTAACACATCATCATGAACTAACACACGCATACCTTCCTTAATATACGTCTCATTTACTTCGATAGTTGCTTGCCCATATTCTAAATCATATGATTGAGAAACTGTTGGAGGAGGTAATTTCCCTGCTTTACGTACTAAAATAAAAGGAACCCCTAATTTTTGTGCAATTTGAATTCCATATAGAAAACCTCTACTTTCTATACCACATACGGCATCAATTTTACCTTTTGCTTCTTCCACAAAAGCATCGACAATGGCGTTGGATAATTTTGCATCCAAAAACAAAGGCGTTATATCTTTATATTGAATTCCTGGCTGAGGAAAGTCAGCTACATTCGCAATGGTTTGGTCTATACGCTCTCTTAGAGTTGACATAAATTTTACTATGTTTTGTTAAAGTTCAAAGTTAAATAAAAATTATGATCCTTATTCTTCAGGAAATCCTAAACTTTCCCACATTTCATTTGGAATTCGAATTGGACGTTTCGTCTTCGCATCGATACAGCATAGAGTCGTATATCCTTCATTAATTAATTTCTCTTGTTCATTATAAATTTTATAATCCACTTTAATTCGAACACCATTCAAACGTTCGTATACAATAGCTTCAATAGTGATTAATTCATCATACAACGCACTCCCTATAAATTTACAATGCATATCCAAAATAGGCATCTGTATCCCTTGTTTCTCTAATTCGGCATAAGGATATCCAACAGAACGCATCATCTCTGCACGTCCGATTTCATAGAATTCAGCATAATTCCCATGGTACACCACTCCCATTTGATCTGTCTTTGCATAAGTCACACGGTGTTTTATACGAAATGTTTTCATGGTTGTAAAAGTATAAACAAAAAAAAGACTATTTCCTCATCTATCATGTAAAGAAATAGTCTATTCTGTAATTTTTTTATAATCCATCCAACTAAATGTCGGAGACGAAGTATCTACTAATGATTCTTTTGCAAAATCGTAGTATATTTGCAATAATGTTGTGAAAGTTGGATTTGCAATTTGATAAATAAATACTCGAACTGTTGATTCGTTTTCTAACTCTTCAATGTTCTTTAATGTAAATTGGTTCTGAATCCCGATATCTTTAATATGCGATTCAATCTTTACTGTAGCTTGGTCTAATTGTTCTTGTGAAAGTATCATAATGACAAATTTAATTCAAGTTTTTTTACTTTTCAAATCAAACTAATTTTAAACGGGATAAAGCTTTAAACAATAACCGTTTTGAGAATTAACATTATACAAACTATTTTCTAATTTATCAATACACAAAGTGTTTTTTTTATTCAAAATTTGTTCACAATTTTGTGTTCTATCGTTAAGTTTCGGTAGTTATTGATAATCAATGTTTTAATTTTTTAAATCATCATTTTTTGGACTCAAGTATGACAATTACTGCTAATTCTGTTTGGGATAACTGTTTAAAATACATCAAAGATAATATTCCTCATGATGCATTTGATACATGGTTTTTACCTATTCGTCCAGCAAAAATTAACGGCAACATCTTAACGATACAAGTGCCAAGTAAATTTTTCTACGAATGGTTGGAAGAACACTATATCAAGATTTTAAAAAGTGCGCTTCAACGTGAGTTAGGTAGTGATGCGAAATTAGTGTATAGTATTTTGATGGATCAGAAGTCTCAAGGACGTGACCCATACACTGTACGTATTCCAAGTTCAGGAAAAGAAAAACCTCAACCCCAAGAGGTTGAAACACCGATGCAAATCGATCGCAGTAAATTGATGAATCCTTTTGTTATCCCGGGGCTTCAGAAATTAAAAATTGATTCTCAATTAAATCCAAATTATACATTCGATAATTTTATTGAAGGTGAATCTAATCGTTTGGCTCGTGCGGCTGGTCGTGCCATTGCAAAACGTCCAGGAGGAACTTCTTTTAACCCACTTTTCATATATGGAAGTGTTGGTTTAGGAAAAACTCACTTAGTGCATGCCATTGGTCTTGAAGTAAAAGAATTACATCCTGATAAAACGGTTTTATATGTTTCAACAGAAAAGTTTACTCAACAATTTATTGAAGCCGTTAAAAACAATAATCAGAATGATTTCATCCATTTCTATCAAATGATCGATGTCTTAATCATGGATGACATTCAATTCTTATCAGGGAAGGCGAAAACACAAGAAGTTTTCTTCCACATCTTCAACCATTTACATCAACGTGGTAACCAGATTATCTTAACTTCAGATAAATCGCCTGCAGATATTCAAGATATGGAACAGCGATTAATTTCTCGTTTCAAATGGGGATTATCAGCCGATTTACAAAATCCGGATTACACGACACGTTTACATATCTTAAAGCAAAAATTAGAAAAAGACGGTATTATTTTTCCAGATGAAGTAATGGATTACATTGCTCAAAATATTGATACCAATGTCCGTGAACTTGAAGGTTCATTGAACTCTATTATTGCACAAGCTACTTTAAATAAAAGAGAAATTACATTAGAATTAACAGCGCGTACTTTATCTAAATTAGTGCAGACAGCGCGTAAAGAGATTTCGATTGATTATATCCAAAAAACAGTATGCGAATACTTTAAAGTTTCTATTGATGATATTCAATCAAAAACTCGTAAACGTGATGTCGTGCAAGCGCGTCAATTAGCAATGTATTTTGCAAAACAATATACAAAAGCATCGTTAGCAAGTATCGGATCTCAAATCGGTAAACGTGACCACGCTACTGTATTACATGCTTGTAAGACTGTGAAAAACTTACAAGAAACGGATAAGACTTTCCGTGGATATATTGAAGATATCTCACGTAAAATCGCCGATTAATCGATTGAATTAAAAACTTTTTCATCATGAAAATTTTAATGGTTTGCTTAGGTAACATTTGTCGTTCACCTCTAGCAGAAGGAATCTTACAATCTAAAGTTGGAGACAAACATTTAGTAGATTCTGCAGGTACAGGTGATTGGCATGTCGGAGAACAACCTGATCGTCGCTCTATTGCAGTGGCAAAAAAACATGGGGTTGATATTTCTGATCAACGTGCCATGCATTTTAATCCTGTATTTTTTGAAGAATTCGACATCATCTTTGCGATGGACAAACAAAATTCGATTGATTTACAACAATTAGCGCGCTCTGAAGAGGAACGAGCTAAAATCAAATTGATTTTAAAAGAAGGTTTAGGTGAGGCATTAAATGTACCTGATCCCTATTATGATAATGATGAGGCCTTTGAGCATGTGTATCAATTATTAGACCGTGCTACAGATGGAATCATTGCCAAATACAATTTATAATCTACAAGATGTCAACTGCTAAAGTATATCTTATTCCTAGCTTATTAGGAACTAGCCCTCATGATCGTGTATTACCCGCGTATAATTTAGAAATTATTCGTTCAATCAATACATTTGTCGTGGAGAATGAAAAATCAGCCCGTAAATTCATCAAACAAGTTTGTCCTGAAAAAGTTCAAGCTGATTTAGAACTTTACATTTTAGATAAAGATACTGATGCTCATGAATTATTTGAGCTGGTTAAATTATTAGATCAAGGAAAAACAATCGGAATTATTTCTGAAGCTGGTTTACCTGCTGTTGCAGATCCAGGTGCTCAACTGGTAAAAGTAGCACAGGAAAAACGTATTCCCGTTGTTCCATTAGTTGGTCCCTCTTCTATTCTTTTGGCATTAATGGCTTCAGGAATGAATGGACAAAATTTTGCTTTCCATGGTTATTTACCTATCGATAAAAATGAGCGAAAAAAACGATTGGGCCAATTAGAAGCCGAAAGTGCTAAAACAGGGATTGCTCAAATCTTTATGGAAACCCCTTACCGAAACAATCAGATGATTGAAGATTTAACCCATATTTTACGTGGAGATACTAAAATCTGTGTTGCTTGTGATATTACATTAGAAACAGAAGATATTCGTACCCGCTCCATTAAGGATTGGAAAAAAGAATCTTACGATTTTCATAAACGACCTGCGATTTATGTAATGCAGGCTTAATGGATGGAATCTTTACTATCAACGAGTACTTCTGGTTGACGATCCTTAGAAAAATCTAGCATCGCTTTTATATTTGCAAAGACCTCTCTGAATTTATGTTCATTGAGGTTTTTATATTTCGAGCGATCCGCATTAAATCCAATACAATCTACCCCCATTAAAAGACCAAGAAAAGTAGCACGCGTCAAATGAAAATTTTGAGTAATGTAAATCACTTCATCAAATTGGAAAATATTCTTTACACGATATACTGTACTATACGTGTCTAAACCTCCTGTATCCAAATAAGTATGTTCAATTGGGACACCATTTGATAAGATGTATTTTTCCATGACATCGATTTCATTAAAATCCTCATTCAATCGTTCGCCTGATAAAATAATGACGTTAATTTTACCTTTAAAATACAAATCTAAAGCCGTATCCAATCGATCTTTTAAATAAACTCCAGGAGATCCATCCTTATTTAATTTTGCACCATATACCACACCTACTCGATATTTAGATGGGATTTTATAGGCATCATGATAAATATGTCGTGCCGTTAACATTTGCACACCATATGCAAATAAAGCAACACTAGCTATTCCAGCAATAAATAAAAGGGTGATACGAGAAATAAAAATTTTACCAATACGCATTGAAGTTTCTTTATACTAAACTCTACCACAAAGATGTAGTTTACACAAGAGATAACAAATTATAATATGCTAATTTTATACTAAATTTAACACATAATACAATTCTATGGAAAAACTTGAATTGAGAACCGTAATGGTTGAACGTTACCTCCTGCCTTTACGAGAAGGTGGTTCTCTTCCAGCTTTAGCAGATGCAGATGATGGATTTAAATATGTTTTAAAATTTAAAGGAGCTGGACATGGTCCACGCATGTTAATTTCTGAATTATTAGGTGGTGAAATAGCACGTCGATTAGGATTTAAAATTCCAGAATTGGTGTTTGCGTTATTGGATGTGGATTTTGGAAGAACGGAAGGTGATGAGGAAATTCAAGATTTATTAAAATTTAGCGAAGGAACCAATCTAGCATTACACTTTTTATCGGGCGCAATTAATTATGATCCTGCTGTAATGCCAGTTGATGATAAATTAGCTTCACAAATCGTTTGGCTTGATGCATTTATAACGAACGTAGACCGAACATACCGCAATACAAATATGCTTATGTGGCACAAAGAATTGTGGTTAATAGACCATGGCGCAGCATACTACTTTCATCATTCTTGGGATAATTGGGAAGCTTCTGCAAAAACAAAATTTCCACAAATCAAAGATCATGTTTTATTAAAAAATGCAACAAAATTAGAAGAAGTAGATACTGAATTTAGAGCCATTTTAACCAACGAATTTATTGATGAATTAGTAAATTTAATCCCTGATGAATGGTACGAAGCTGAAGCTTATCATATGTCTATTGCTGAAATGAGAGAAGCATATAAAGGATTCATTAAACTGAGAAGAGATCATTCTATTAACTTTATAAATGAAGCAAACGATGCCAGAAAAAATCTTATATGAATATTCAATCATACGATTTGTTCCTAAAGTTGAGCGTGAAGAATTTATAAATGTTGGTGTGATTGTTTTCTCGAAAAAAGAGAAATTCCTAAAAGTAAAATATTTTCTAAATGATCGTCGAATGAATGCATTTGCTCACGATTTTGACTTATGTTTTATTGATTCCAATTTAAAAGCGCTCAGTCAAATTGCTGAAGGAAGTAATCCATTTTCTGATGTCTCAAAATTTGAAATTCATGAGCGTTTTCGTTGGTTAACTGCAGTTCGCAGCTCATGCATCCAAACTTCACGCCCACATCCGGGTAAAACTTACAATTTGGAACGAATTTTGGAGCAGTTATATAAAGAATATGTAATTTAAATATTTAAATTACAATATTTTACAATTTATTTCTTAATTTCATGCGAACAAATAACCAATTTATTTATTGCCATGAGTACATTAAGAAACAGAGTTCAATTAGTTGGACGTGTTGGACAAGATCCGGAAATTAAAGTTTTAGAGAGCAACAAGAAATTAGCTCGATTGAGTTTAGCGACAAACGAAAGCTATTCCAATGCTAAAGGGGAAAAAGTAGAACAAACTACTTGGCACAATTTAGTCGTATGGGGTAATTTATCTAACATCGTTGAGCAGCACGTTACGAAAGGGAAGCAAATCGCTGTCGAGGGAAAATTGTCTTATAACGATTTTACAACGAAAGATGGTATTGTGAAACATGTAGCTGAGATAGTCGTCGATGAAATTGTATTGTTGTAATCCTCTAAAAAAGGAAATGGGAACCCAAAGGTTCCCATTTCTTATTTTGTTAATTTATTGTTATCCTAACATACGTATAGCGGTTTTTAAACCTTCAATAAAAATATCCACTTCTTCTTTCGTATTGTAGATTCCAAATGACGCGCGAACTGTTCCAGGAATACCAAAATGATGCATAATTGGTTGCGCACAGTGATGTCCTGTACGAACTGCAATTCCTTTTTTATCTAAGATCATTCCGACATCAGAAGAGTGTACACCTTCTAATTTCAAATTGAATGAAACAGCTCCTGAATGCTTCGCCTCTTTGGCATAAATCTCCACTTCTTCGAATTCAGATAAACGTTGGATCGTATATTCCACTAATTCATCTTCGTAAGCATGTATCGCATCAATTCCAATTGTATTGATAAAATCCACGGCAGCTCCTAAACCAATAATTCCAGCGACATCTGGTGTTCCAGCTTCAAATTTAAAAGGTAAACAAGCGTAGGTTGAGACTTCCATCGTTACATCTTTAATCATCTCTCCTCCTCCGTGGAATGGTGGTAATTGATTTAAGATTTCTTCTTTACCGTATAAAATTCCGATTCCAGTTGGTCCATACATTTTATGTCCTGAAAAGGCTAAGAAATCAGCATCTAATGCTTGTACATCAATTTTAGTATGTGGAACCGATTGTGCACCATCAATTAAAACCCATGCCCCTTTAGCGTGTGCTTTTTCGATAATGGTTTCAATAGGATTCACAACTCCTAATGCATTCGAAACTTGGTTCACACAAACTAATTTCGTTTTATCCGTCAATAAATCATCTAATTGATCAATGTCTAAAACTCCTTCAGCCGTTAATGGAATGTATTTTAATTTTGCTCCTGTTCGTTGCGTTACCAATTGCCAAGGCACAATATTCGAATGATGTTCAATTTCAGTAATGATAATCTCATCATCAACCGTTAACAATTGCCCAATTGTGTTAGCCACTAAGTTGATCGATTCTGTCGTTCCACGTGTGAAAATCACTTCATGGTCATGTTTTGCATTGATAAATGCTTGAATCTTACGACGGGATTCTTCCATTAAATCCGTTGCTTCTTGACTTAGCGTATGAATACCACGGTGAACATTGGCATTGTATTTTTCGTAATATTGATCTAAAATATCCAATACTACTTTTGGTTTTTGAGAAGTTGCTCCATTATCGAAATATACTAATGGTTTCCCATTCACTTCACGATTTAAAATTGGAAATTGACTTCTTATATGTTGAATATCTAATGACATTTCTGTTACTTTTTTAATGGTTCAAAGTTACTCGATTTAGTCTAAATAAAAAAGTAAGTACCCAAGAACTGAATACTTACTTTTAAATATTATAATGTTTAGAAAAAACTTATTCTAAAAACTTTTGGATTAGAATTAATTCAATTCGAAATCAATATCCACACCTAATTTAGCGGCGATCATATGATTCACAACATCTTGTACTTGCTCAATTTCTACACGTTGTAAAGCATCCGATGCAAAAGCGTATAATAATAATGCTTTGGCTTCTTTCTTAGGAATACCACGTTGTTGCATGTAGAATAAAGAATCTTCTGCTAATTGACCAACAGTACATCCGTGAGAACATTTTACGTCATCTGCAAAAATCTCTAACTGAGGTTTTGTGTTGATCGAAGCTGTATCAGATAATAATACGTTGTTATTTTGTTGGAACGCGTTTAATTTCTGTGCTTCTTTATGAACGTAAATTTTTCCGTTGAAAACACCTTCAGATTTACCGTCATAAATTCCTTTGTATAACTCGTGAGATTCACAGTTCGGGAAATTATGCTCAACAAATGTGTGGTGATCCACGTGTTGTTTGTTTTCAATCATTGTAATACCATCCATTACCGAATTACAGTTTTCTCCGTTTTGGAAGAAGTTTAAGTTGTTACGAACCACTTTCCCTCCAAATGCAAATGTAAACACGTGCGCACGAGAATCTCGCTCTTGGTTGATGTAGGTATTATCAATTAAAGAAGCATGATCGGTATCGTTTTGGAATTTGTATAAGTATAAATCAGCGTTTTTACCTACGTTAACTTCTGTTAATGCATTCGTTAAGTTTGCAGTTTCGTTTAAAGTCACGTGTTTTTCGATGATTTGTACTTTTGCTTGATCTCCAATTACCACTAAATTTCTTGGTTGTAATAAAGCTTCTTGCGTATTTCCAGTAGTGATGTATAATACTTCAATTGGTTTTTCTACGATTTTGTTTTTAGCAACTTGCACGAAGAATCCTTCTGTTGCATAAGCGTTATTTAAAGCCACGAAAGCTTCGTTTTTTAACGCAATTTTACCGTAGAATTGCGCTACAACTTCTTGATAAGAAGCATCCACTAAAACCTCGCTTAAAGGCTTAATTGTCACTTCTTCTGAAGCGATAGAAGATAATGCTGCATCAAATTTACCGTTTACGAAAACAACTTTGTTCGAATCTAAGTTGTTTACAAATAAACCATTGATTGTTTCAGCATCAACAGTTGCTTCTTCAGCATTTAAAGTATAATCAACTTTAACTAAAGGTGCAACATTTGTATATTTCCATTCTTCGTCTTTACGTTTTGGGAAACCTTCGTTATTGAAGATTTCAATCGCTTCCTTACGTAATCCATCAACAGTTGAATTCGTTTGGTTAGCTTCTAAAAACGCATGGTGACGAGAAACTAAATTTTCTTTTAAATCAATCATTTTAGATATTGTATTAATGTATTATGTAAGAAGTAAAAAGTACTTTGTACTTAATACATTTTACATTTTACAAAATGTTTAGATTCCTGCCTCTTCTTTAACCCAGTCGTACCCTTTTTCTTCTAATTCTAAAGCTAATTCTTTACCTCCAGATTTGATGATTTTTCCGTCCGCTAAAACGTGAACGAAATCAGGAACGATGTAGTCTAATAAACGTTGGTAGTGCGTAATAACTAAAACTCCGTTGTTTTCGTTTTTGAACGCGTTAACCCCTTCAGCAACGATACGTAAAGCATCGATATCTAATCCAGAATCTGTTTCATCTAAGATCGCTAATTTTGGGTTTAACATTAACATTTGGAAAATTTCATTACGTTTTTTCTCCCCTCCAGAGAAACCTTCGTTTAAAGAACGAGATAAGAAATCTTTTTTGATTCCTAATAAATCTGCTTTTTGACGAATTTCTTTTAACATTTCTGACGCACCCATTTCTTCTAAACCTTGCGCTTTACGCGTTTCGTTAATAGAAGTTTTGATGAAGTTTGTGACAGAAACACCAGGAATTTCGATTGGGTATTGGAAAGACATAAAAATACCTTTTTGTGCTCTTTCTTCTGGAGCTAACTCTAAGATAGATTTGTTGTCTAATTGGATATCACCTTCAGTTACTTCGTAATCTTCTCTACCTGTAATTACGTTAGATAAAGTTGATTTACCAGCACCATTAGGTCCCATGATGGCGTGAACCTCACCTGGATTGATTTGTAAGTTTAATCCTTTTAAAATTTCGCGCTCTTCGATACGAGCGTGTAAGTCTTGTATATTTAATAACATTTTTATTCAGATTTGAGATTTGAGATGTCAGATTTGAGAACTGACTAACTTTCAATCTATATATTATTGTTAAATTCTAACTACTAAGTTCTAATGACTAATCACTAAAGGATTACCCAACAGAACCTTCTAATGAGATTTCTAATAATTTTTTAGCCTCTACAGCAAACTCCATTGGTAATTTATCCAATACCTCGCGGCTGAAACCGTTTACAATTAAAGCAATTGCTTTTTCTGTATCGATACCACGTTGGTTACAATAGAATAATTGATCTTCACCAATTTTTGAAGTTGTCGCTTCGTGTTCTAATTGAGCAGTTTTGTTCTCAATTTCGATGTAAGGGAAAGTATGAGCACCACATTCGTTACCCATTAATAATGAATCACACTGAGAGAAATTACGTGCTCCTTCAGCACCTTTCATTACTTTCACTAAACCACGGTAAGAGTTTTGTGATTTACCAGCAGAAATACCTTTTGAAATAATAGTCGATTTGGTATTCTTACCGATATGAACCATTTTCGTTCCAGTATCTGCTTGTTGGTAATTGTTTGTTACAGCAATTGAGTAGAACTCACCAACTGAATTATCCCCTTTTAAGATACAAGATGGATATTTCCAAGTCACAGCAGAACCTGTTTCAACTTGCGTCCATGAAACTTTTGCGTTTTTCTCACAAACAGCACGTTTTGTTACGAAGTTGAATACACCTCCTTTTCCAGACTCATCACCAGGGAACCAGTTTTGAACTGTAGAATATTTAATTTCAGCGTCATCTAAAATGATCAACTCAACTACCGCAGCGTGTAATTGATTTTCATCACGCATTGGCGCTGTACATCCTTCTAAATAAGACACATAAGAACCTTCATCAGCGATTAATAATGTACGCTCGAATTGTCCTGTACCAGCAGAGTTGATACGGAAATACGTTGATAATTCCATTGGACAACGCACCCCTTTTGGAATATAACAGAACGATCCATCAGAGAAAACCGCTGAATTTAAAGCAGCATAGAAGTTATCTGTTGGTGGAACTACTTTACCGATGTATTTTTTCACTAATTCTGGGTGCTCCTTAATCGCCTCAGAAATTGAACAGAAAATAATTCCTTTTTCTGCTAATGTTTCACGGAAAGTTGTTTTAACGGATACAGAATCAAAAACCACATCGATAGCAACTCCAGTTAAACGTTTTTGTTCGTCTAATGAAATTCCTAATTTTTCGAATGTCTTTAATAATTCAGGATCAACTTCGTCTAAACTTGCTAATTCTTTCTTTGGTTTTGGAGCAGCATAATATTGAATCGCTTGAAAATCTGGTTTTTCGTAATTTACGTTTGCCCATTCAGGCTCTTCCATTTTTTCCCAAGCACGGAATGCTTCTAAACGCCATTCCGTCATCCATTCTGGCTCCTCTTTTTTTGCTGAAATAGCACGTACGATGTCTTCATTTAATCCAACTGGGAATTCTTCATATTCCATTTCAGTCGTCCAACCAAATTCATATTGCTTCTGGCTGGCAAGATCTTCACGTAGATCGTCTTCTGTATATTTTGTGTTACTCATTTTCTAATACATTGTATAGGCAAACTGAAATTCAATAGGCTCTTCTTTTAAAGCCGGATTGCCTAAATAATTGAAACTTTTAATTCGGTTGTTCTTATCTAAAGTCAGATGAAATCGCTCTTTTCCTTGAAGTATGATAGCAAATTTGTTTTCACCAATCGATTTAATCTGAGATTGCTCTCCTTTTAAAAGATTAATTTTCTTCGTATTCACATCCACTTCAGGAACATAATCAGTGATAACCAAAGGAATTTTAAATGAGGCATCATTAAAACACACTTTATTGATATCTTGGCCTATCGAACGCGTAATACGACAATTGTGCATTAAACGATCTTCAGTACTGATTTGATTTTCTGTATAAACTTTCTTTAAAAGAACATCACCTTCTAACCAAACGATTTCAAACTTTTGATTAGGTTTTTGAACATACATTTTATCCTGATCATAATAAAATGTATTAATGGACGCATTTTTATTTTGGTAATGAATGATTTCTTTCTCCACTACACCATCTTTATAATCGTATTTCACTTGCAGTGGATTACCAATCTGTTCTGTAATTTCGAACATATTTAATGTTCCATCTGGATTATAAAGTGCTTTGTATACCGGTGTTTTAATTTTAGGATTGGCATTACTTGTGATCGAAACGGATTGTACTCCTTTATAATTCACATTTAATGCATTAACAAAATGTTTAACCCCAAAAATCCCGAAAAACATATTTTCGGCATACGCCGCATTTAATTTCTTTGAATCTTCCGTTGGTTTGAACGTTTTGAAAGAATCAACATTAATGGTTTTCTGACCGAAAACCATTAATGCGTTTATAAATAAAATTAAAAATGCTATTTTTTTCATACGATTAAACTGCGAAGCTTTCTCCACATCCACAAGTTCTACTTGCATTTGGATTGTTGAAAACAAAACCTTTACCGTTTAAACCTCCTGAATATTCTAATGTCATTCCTACTAAATATAAGAATGATTTCTTATCCACTAAGATGCGAACGCCGTTATCTTCGTATACTTTATCTTCTGGTTTTTGTTCTTTATCAAATTCTAAATTATATGATAAACCTGAACATCCACCACTTGTTACACCTACACGTACAAAAGACTCTTCGATAGATGAACCTTCTTCTTGCATTAACGATGCAATTTTATTCTTAGCTTGTTCTGTTACTTTGATCATTTGAATAAATCTTTTAAAGATTATTATATATTACAAAATTACGATTTAGAAATAGATTAAATAAATTTATAATATAAATTATAACAATTGCTTAACTATTAAAATCTATACCTTTAATCCTAACTGTTTGCGTACTCTGCGTAATACATCTTGCGCGACAATTCTCGCTTTTAATGCACCATTTTCTAAATAAGCATCCAATGTTGCCTTATCTTCCATTAACACATTGAATTTTACGCGGGCATCCGCATATTTTTCTAAAATCAATTCGTATAATGCTTGTTTTGCATGACCATAGCCATAACCACCTTTCAGATAATTCTGACGCATTTCTTCTACCTGCTCTGGAGTCGCTAAAAGTTTATATAACGCAAAAACATTGTCCGTATCTGGATTTTTAGGATCTTCTAAAGGCGTTGAATCCGTTTCAATCGACATGACTTGCTTACGTAATTGTTTTTCTGGCAAGAAAATATTGATGAAGTTATTACGAGATTTACTCATTTTTTGTCCATCAGTACCAGGAATAATCATCACTTGCTCATCAATCTTTGCATCCGGTAAAACAAAAGTTTCACCCATTTGATGGTTAAAACGAGATGCAACATCACGTGTAATTTCTAAATGTTGCAACTGATCTTTTCCTACAGGTACTACATTCGCATCATACAACAAAATATCTGCAGCCATTAAAATTGGATAGGTAAATAATCCCGCATTAACATCCGACAAATAATCTTGTTTATCCTTGAAGGAGTGTGCTAATGTTAAACGTTGAAATGGAAAGAAATTTAATAAATACCACATCAATTCTGTCGTTTCGCAAACATCAGACTGACGATAAAAAGCTACTTTCGAACTATCTAATCCTAATGCTAACCATGTAGCAGCTACTTCGTAAGTATTTTGTTTTAACGTCTCTGCATCTTTAATTTGAGTTAAAGAGTGTAAATCTGCAATAAAGATGAATGAATCATTCCCTTCTTGCTTTGTCATATCGATTGCGGGCTGAATCGCTCCTAAAATATTCCCTAAATGCGGTGTTCCAGTCGCTTGAATTCCCGTAAGTATTCTTGGCATTTCTGTTGATTTTTATAAGTTAGCAAAGATAACTTTTTAGTATCAATCAACGAAATGAAAAATGAAGTTTATATTTATTTTATTTTTAATGAATAAAAATTATTGATTATCGAAAAATGTTTTGCGTATTTTACGATAAGGCCAAGTAATCGTGTGAATTACTCGCTGTTTAAAAGTAGGTTTGTAAATGACTTCTCCAATAATAAAATCCTCATGTTGTTGTAATGGTATACGAACAACTTTGAACAATTCTTCTTCTTTGAATTGAATTTCCGTTTGATACTCGTTATCTTTTGCTACTAAAATATAAGTTTTTAAATCGTTGGGTACTTTTAATTGAAATTCACCATTTTCGTTTGAAAAAGTCTCTATAGCATGTCCTTTTAAAGCGATATGTGAATCCATTACCGGAATTCCATTTCCATCATTGATAATCCCCCTAATGGTTAATGAATCATGTTGACCAAATACAGGAACGACCAAAAGTCCTACTCCCCAGATCCAATATTTCAATTTGTCTTTTACCGAAGAATGATTGTACTCTTTTTGAATCATTCCACATACCTTTTTTTCTACAGTCAATACATGACGGATAGCTTTATCTGATTGTTTATTTAAATTATAGATATTCTTTTGACACAATGCACAGTATTTTTTTTGATCTGATCCTATAAGGCTTGACCAATTTTGAGTACATGGTTTTGGAATCACTATCATATCTTAAGGTTTTGTTAAAAATAATGATTTTTCAAAAAATAATCAAGATTCAACCAACCTTTTTATTTTTCACCGCATCTATTCAATGAATCGATTCAAATCCTTTAAAAATATTATTAATATGGAAAACCAAAAATTCTTGGATATTCTATTCGAAAATAGAAACAAGGCATACGGAGCTTATGAATTAAGAACATCAGAAAACAACCGATTATTGAAAGCTTTATTCACTGGATTTGGAGTTGTAGCATTAGGAATGGGTGGATTTGTCTACTCGACTAAAACTGATACAATTGATTACAAAAAATCTGATAAAAAGGTCATTATCCAATTTACCGAAGTACAACCTTTGCACGAAGAAGATATAGAGGATGTTGTTGAACCACCTGTTAAACAACCTGAACAAGAAAAACGTTTGCAATTAGATACTAAACAAGTGAAAGAAGTTATGCCTAACCCAACGGACAAACCTGCAATACAAGAAACGATTCTTGATCGAGAAGAAACGAAGGATGCAGATTTGGGAGCAGATAATCGTGAAGGGACAACTACTTCTACTAGTCAAGTAGGTGGTGGTGAAGTTTCAGACGGAAAACCTAATACATCTGGAAATCAAAACACTAATCATATCCCGGCTGGTAACACAAATAAACCTGTAACAGCTCCGGAAAAAGCTATAACAACTCGCGATGCAAAATTTATGGCTATATTTCCCGGTTGTGAAAAGGAAGCCAAGAAAGGAAACGATGCATTAACAAAATGTATGAGTGATCGATTATCGAATGAATTATCTTATAATCTAGATGATTTTGCAACAATTGCTGAAAGAGAAAATGTTCAAACTGCAGCGGCTAAAATGCAATTTATTGTGAATCGTCATGGAGAAATTACGCAAGTAAAATCAGCTAATGGAAGTCATGAAACATTAGGGAAAGAAGCCAAAAAAGCATTAGAGCGAATTAATGCTTCGATGAAACGTAAAGGTCAAAAAATTAAACCAGCTCAACGAGCTGATGGTTCGGAAGCAGATTTAATCTTCTCTATTCCTGTACGTTTCCAACAAATGTAATATGCTTTAACTTTTTAATAAAAGTAGAACAAGTAATCTTTGTTCTACTTTTTGACGTTTTAATAACAAAAGTAATCCGCAGATTCCATGAGAAATTTTGTAATTTCGTACCGAATTATGAATAAACATATTGCATACGGATTAATAGGTTTCGGATATTTTTTAATCGGAATCTTCACTTGGAAATATAAATATTTCATCTTTGAATTGGATGAAATCAAAGCGACTTTATTCGGAATATTATTTATTATATATGGTGCCTTTCGAGTGTTTCGTGCCATAAAAGCATTTAGAAATGGTGAAAAATAAATTACTTCTTATTGGATGCTTACTTGCATTGGCTTGTACTCCATTTTCTTGTTCAAAAAAAGAAGAAGTTAAAGCAGAAGAAAGTAAAACAAAAGGGATAGAGAAACCTCTACATACCTACGGGGAATTAAAAGTAACAGCAGATCCATCATACAAAAACGTCTTAAAAGCATTAACTTCAATTTACACCCTTGAATATCCTGAAGTGGAATTTGAATTTGATTATAAAATTGAAGAATTAGCCATCAAAGACTTATATGAAGGTAAAACCAATTTTGCTGTTGTGAGTAAACCACTTACGAAAGAGCAAGAAACATATTTGTTTAACAAAACAAAAATCCTTTTTAAATCATCACCCATCGGTATGGATGCAACGGTATTCATCACGTCGGTTAATAATCCGTTGGACTCAATACATTTAAACGAAATAAAAGAGAATGTTTACAATGAGAATGGAACGATGCGTATGGTTTTCGATTATCCAAATTCGGCCAATTTCAATACATTAAATGACAAATTGGGTATTACTCCCCCCAAAGGTCAATCCATCAATGCTTTAAAATCGGCAGAAAATGTAATTGATTTCGTTCAAAAAGATCAACATGCAATAGGAATTATTGGTTTAAATACGTTATCAGATACAGATAATCCTAAAGTTCAAGAATATTTAAAGAAAGTAAAAATCCTTAAAGTCGTAGATGCGAAAGGAAATGTATACGCACCCACAAATCCAAATTTAAGAAATGGTTTATACCCATTTTATCGTTTAATTTACTTCTTAAAGAATGAAAAAGGATTTGGTATCGCTGCGGGATTTACGCGTTTTACAGGATCTCAACAAGGACAATTGATTATTTTAAAAGAAAACTTGCAACCGTATTATTTATACAAGCGCGAAGTTCAATTGAATAGTCAGTCCCTTCAACCTCAAGAAATCAAAGCAAAATAAATTAAACACTTCTTTTTGAAGTGTTTTTTTATGCTCTTATTTTAGAATTTAAATTAGAAACATGAATTTCTTGAATAATTTTTCGTTTTAAAGCAGGCGAAATACAAATTATTTTTTGAGATTTTATCTTTTTGATCAATTGATGAGGATAAACGACAGGAGTCATTGTTTTCACCTTCAATTGACTTCGATGAGTAAATACCAAAAACGAAAAATAATTTAACGTAGGCAATCTCCGCAAAACAAAATTGAGTGCATAAATATGTCCCAAATTCTGCTTAATGGGGTTATAAAAATTATTTTTGTATTGATAGATGACTTGCTTCCAATAGGTACTATTTTCATCCCCATAAATAATCCCTTTATAATTTTTGGTCTCAATGACAAACAAACCATAATCTGAAACAATGATATGATCTATTTGCGAAACCTTTCCCTTTATCATAAATCGAACATCATTTATAATCGTATATTTCGACCGATCCAACCGACTTAACTGTCGTCTGATTTCTTTTTCTCCTTGCTCTCCTTTACGTTGCGCCTCAGTTATTTTTCGATTAAAATAATATAATCTTATCCCAATATAAACAGCCAAAACGACTCCTATTCCTATCCACATCATATTCACTCTTCACCAAAAGCCTGCAAAGATACTTGGAATATAATGACGTGACATAAAAAAAGGGCTTAAACATGATGTTTAAACCCTTTCTTCTATGATTAAATCTTTTTTTTAATAATAACGATCTCCCCAAGGATTTTGTAAATCAAACCCTAAGCTAAATAAGAAACCTTGTTTGCGTCCATCCACTTGAAAATCAGATAAACCAATGTCATATGAAATTCCAGCTTTAATTGAACCAATTTTAGCTTTTAAGATGGGAGAAACAAATAACGGCTGATTTCCGTTTTTGTCTAATCCTTGTTTGTATCCGACACCAATCGCTACCCCTTGGTCGTTGTCTCCAAATCCAAAATGACCCAATAAATTAACATCTAAATGACGATCTGAATTTGAATTTAAATTATATACTACCGATGGTTGAATTTTTATCCCTTCCGTTACATACCAGTTGTAGGCTAAATTCATATAATACCATGTTGGCAATGGCTCGATGTTATTTAAGAAATATAAGTTTTCTCCCAATGGAATATCCAATACTGAAACTCCAGCAGTGAAATTCATGTACTTTACCGAAATCCCTAAATTTAAGAAAAATGCATTGTAAGAATCGGTTTGTAAAGCAGGATCATTTGGATTTTCAGCAACAACACGCGAAAAATCAAAACGTTGTGAAACATTAGACGCACCTACCCCAAAAGAGAAGGCACTTTCTTCAGCATCTTCTGAATACGAACGATCATCTAAAGGAATATGATACGCTGCCGTTAAATTGAATCCTGTTAATTTTGTTGCTCCATTACGATCGTTAAAAAAGTAAGCTCCAACTGCTAAGCGATCTACAATAGTTCCATGCGCACTGACAGTTTGCGTGCTCGGACTATCAGGTAAATCATCCCATTGATTTCTATGTGTACCGTTTATAGATATTACATTCGGGTCTTGACCTGCATATGCTGGATTTATCAGCATTTTATCTCCAACCAAGTAGTGATTATAAAATGGCAAACCTTGTTGAGCATTTACATTCTTTACTGAACATAATAGTAAACATAGTATTGCAAGTTTTTTCATATAGTGTTTTAATTCTTAACAATAATACTTAATATTTTTAACATAGTTCATTAAAAATGAGATTTTATTGTGATATACCCTTGATATTTAAGTTTTATCACAGCCTTCTGATCAATGTATTCGATGAAATACCAATACGAATCAGATGCCAATGGTTTTCCATGATTCGTACCATCCCATTGTAAGGCATTTGGTCCCTCAGCTTCATAAACTACTTTACCATAACGATTAAAAATCTTAATTCGTACATCCAAAGATGTTTTTGCTCCAATTGGTTCCCAAAAATCATTTTTTCCATCTCCATTTGGAGAGATAAAATTTGGTAAATTAAGATATACAACATCAGGTATAGAAACCGTTGAACAACCATTCTCTCTAACATAAACAGTATATGAAATTCCTTTTTGAATGCCTGTGAATTGATTTGATGTCTGCCAATGACGGCCATCCAATGAATATTCTAATGTGCCTCCATTTCCATCAACAATAACCTCAATAGCATCTTGTTTTAATACAATTTCCGTGATGATAGGAAGCGGAGCATTTACGACTTGAATTGTTTTGGAAATTGTACATCCATATTCATTTGTTACCTCAACTGTATAATTTCCTACCGTTAATCCAAAACGATTCCCTGTGCCAAAAATTTCTTCTCCTGTTTCTTTCCATACACGTACAGTTGTATAATCGCTTAATTCTAATACATACATTTCATCTGTACATACTACTACACGAGAGTCCAGTTCGAGTTGAGGCATTGGGTAAGGGGAGTAAGTAAAACGAACTTCTTTCGTTCCACATTGTAAAGGATCATTAAACACAACGACTACCTCTCCATCATTTGCAATCATTTGATTAGCATAAGATGCAATTGTATCTGCAGTTCTTAAATTTGGATATAAGCCTAAAATTTGATTGATGTAATTTTCTAAATAAATTTCAACATCTATACGTTGAATTGTTCCACAAAAACGATATGGATTCGCTAAAATAGTTTGTTGAATAACAGATACGTCAACATCCAAATCTGCACCTTTTAAGATTACAAGCTCTTTGGTTACTTGACAGCTTTCCTCTTCATAAAATGAAATTGGAAATATCACACGATCAGTTCCATTAAAACTTAATGGATAAGCACGATTCAGTTCAATTGAATATTGATATCTTGTAATATCTGCTCCAAATAAATCTACCAATTGCGCAGTTGTAAACGTAATGGTTTGATCGCAAGAAGCAGTTAATTCGTTTGCTGGTTCAGAAACAACTGGTTGATTGTAGCGTTTTAAAATTAACGAATAAGATGTTGTACATGCCTCATCTATTTTATTTACGATAACTTTTAAACGGCGCTCTGCATTTAAATTTTCAATCGTTGTGATTTGGCTTCCTAATTCATCAAAAAATTTGAATTCATAATTTGATGCCGATTGTGGATTCATTAGATTTTGCAATGCTAATCCGATCAGTTGCTCTTGATTAAAATTGATCGTCGTTTCTATGGCTTGACAAGTTTCTGCATGAATGAAATTTTCTTCATGAATTGAAATTGAACTTTCAGAAATCAAAAAGTTAAAGTATTTCATTCCTTCGCATCCTTCAGCTATTCGTGCTTCGATTCGACCTTCACGTTGCGTTGCAATCAAAGCATATAATTCCTCTTCCGAATACATCTGACCCGAATAGTAGTAATTCAAACGAGCATTGGTCCCATTCTTAAGTTCTTCTATTTTTTGTTGAACCATTTCACGCGACAAATCTTCAAGGCATGAAGTAAGAGAAACATCTACGATAGGTAAAGCGCTTAATTTTACAATTTCAAAAGTTGATCGAGCACTAACACATCCCGTTTCTTGGTGGATAACTTCATATTGAATAACTGTTGTATCGTGAGTTAACAAATAATTTGTTCCATCAACAATTTCTTGACCGTTAGACGCATATAATCGGAAATCGTAATCGACAGGTATAGATAATAGACGCTTTAATTCTTCAAATTGAATTTCGTAAGTTTCTGAACAAGTAGATAAACGCGGTGATTCAGTAGGTTCAAATTCAACATTGATAATCTCAAATGTAAACGTCGTCGTCGTCGGACAAGCATTTCTTCCAATATAAGTTATTTCAGCTGTTGCAATTGAAACTCTTTCACCCAAATAAATGTTTTGACCATTCTCATATTGGCTTCCGTACACCTCTACCCAATTTACTCTGAAGTCCGATGCATTTTCTGATGGACCAATAGCTTTTCGAATAATATCATCAGCATTTACATTAAATGTATACCCACAAATTTTATATTGTATAGGGGTAATTTGAAACGTGTAATTTGGTCGGAAAACAATTGGAATGGTATAGATATAAATAAGTTTACCTGTAGCATCTTTTACTTGTGCATAAATCGTTTGAGGAGTCGTTAAATTTTCTCCTATTCCTATAGGTTCTTGAAACATTGCATCACGATACAAAGTGACCATAGATGATCCACTTGATGCAATTACCCCATTAAGAATCTCATTTGCTGAGTAGCCTTCTTCCTGACAACGCGTGTTAAAAATATCCAATGTGCGTTCTTCTGCTACATTAATCTTAAGGTCAAACGTATCGGTTACTCGATTACCATAAACAGCAATGACAACCGTTTCATCTTTCTTTAATATTTCCTCTTGTGCAAAGGCTCTTACATATCCGTTATTATTCGGTGTTGAATAACTTTCACAAATTTCAGCTTCCGTTTCGGCCATTCCTTTATTCATATGACCATTTTCAACGGTACGGTTCGGACGAATAGTCGAAGTATTTTCAAAAATGCTTTCAGCCGGTTGACCTGCATTTAATTTCCAAATAACAAAACGAAAATCTGGCGTATTGGCAATTAAATCAAATGCAAATACCATATCGAAATTAGCCTTGAAAGAATAATATTTATAATAACGCGTAAAACTAATTGCACAATCCGTAGAGTTGGCGCGAAAAGCAACCGGATGTTCTTCAACAATTTGATTCGGAAATGTAAAACCGCCCGTTAATGGAGTAATTGTTGGACGTTGCTGTGCATAACTGATAGTATTAAATGAGAACCAAAAAATGATTCCCACTAATAAAGTGTATATATTTTTCATTATTTAAGATTGGAAGGTGTAAATTTGTGAAAATTTTATCAAAATATATGTTAAAAGAAATGTTTTCTATTGCTCTTTAATAATCGTTTAGAAAAAATTATCTTTGCAATCTGAAAATTCAAGAGAATGTCTTTAGAAAAAGAAATCAATAAACGTAAGACCTTTGGTATTATTGCCCATCCTGATGCTGGTAAAACTACCTTAACAGAAAAATTATTATTATTTGGTGGTGCCATTCAAGAAGCTGGTGCTGTAAAAAGTAATAAAATCAAAAAAGGGGCTACTTCCGATTTCATGGAGATTGAACGTCAACGTGGAATCTCGGTTGCAACTTCGGTTTTAGCGTTCGAATATAAAGGAAAGAAAATTAACATTTTAGATACGCCTGGTCACAAAGACTTTGCGGAAGATACTTACCGAACATTAACTGCAGTAGACTCAGCAATTGTTGTAATCGATGTTGCAAAAGGGGTCGAAGAACAAACGATCAAATTAGTTGAGGTATGTCGTATGCGTAACATTCCAATGTTGGTTTTCATCAACAAAATGGACCGTGAAGGAAAAGACGCTTTCGACTTAATGGATGAGGTTGAAACAAAATTAGGTTTATCTGTCACTCCATTATCATGGCCAATTGGTATTGGTGCTACTTTCAAAGGAATCTACAACATTTGGGAAAAAAACATTAATATCTTCTCAGGTGATAACAAACAAAAGATTTCTGAAACGACACAAATCGAGGATTTACAAAGTGAAGAATTGGATCAATTAATCGGAAACGATTATGCTGAAAACTTACGCAATGAATTGGATTTAGTCAATGGTGTTTATCCAGCGTTTGATGCAAACGAATATATGGCAGGTAACTTACAACCTGTATTCTTTGGATCAGCATTAAATAACTTTGGAGTTCGCGAATTATTAAATGCTTTCGTTGACATTGCTCCTACTCCTCAAGCCAAAGAAACCGACGTACGCATCGTTGAGCCTTATGAAAATAAATTCTCAGGATTTGTTTTTAAAATTCATGCCAACATGGATCCTAAACACCGTGATCGTTTAGCATTCGTTAAAATTGTATCTGGTAAATTTGAACGTAATACAAACTATTACCATGTTCGTCAAGGAAAATCAATGAAATTTGCTTCACCGAATGCCTTTTTCGCTGATAAAAAAGAAGTGGTTGATGAATCATATGCAGGTGATATCGTCGGTTTACACGATACAGGAAACTTCCGTATCGGAGACACTTTGACATCGGGTGAAAAATTTAACTTCAAAGGAATTCCAGCTTTCTCTCCAGAACATTTCCGATACATTAACAATGCGGATCCAATGAAAGCAAAACAATTGGAGAAAGGTATAGATCAGTTAATGGATGAAGGTGTTGCCCAATTGTTTACATTGGAGATGAACAACCGAAAAGTCATCGGAACGGTAGGAGCATTACAGTACGAAGTTATTCAGTACCGTTTAGAACATGAGTATGGGGCAAAAGCAACTTATGAGCCTTTTTCTGTACACAAAGCATGTTGGGTAGAAGTTGAGAATGAAAATTCTGAAGAGTTTAAAGAATTTAAACGTGTTAAACAACGTTATTTAGCGCGTGATAAATACAATCAATTGGTATTTTTAGCCGATTCTGCTTTTACAATTCAAATGACACAAGAGAAATTTCCATCCATTAAATTACACTTTGTAAGCGAATTTTAATTTTTGGTCAGATAATTGAATACGTCGATTCTCAGAATAAATCGAAAATGAAAAAAACAATTTTGGCTTTGGCATTTCTTTCAGGATTTGCAACCATGTCACAAGCACAAGATTTTAAATCTATACTAGGTGGATTATTAAAAGGTAATACAGCCAATACATCTACAACAACGAATGATACAACGAAAAGTACAGCTGATACTATAGCAACTACTTCTAATGTTGCATCACCTCAATTAAATACAAATTTATCAAACAGTACGATTGCTTCTGGTTTGAAAGAAGCTTTATCGATTGGATTAAATGATGGAATTAAAGCATTAGGACAAAAAAACGGGTTTTATAACAGTAGTGTAGCCAAAATCTTAATGCCAGAAGAACTGCAAAATGTTGAAAAAACTTTACGTTCTGTCGGATTAGGAAGTATTGCCGATAAAGGGGTTAAACTTTTGAATTCTGCGGCTGAAGATGCTGTAACCGAAGCGGCTCCAATTTTTGTAAATGCACTGACGTCTATGTCTTTTACGGATGCTAAAAGTATTCTTTTGGATGGAGATAATGCCGCAACAAATTATCTTAAATCAAAAACGAGTTCTGATTTAGCGACTACATTTCAACCTAAAATTAGCGCATCGTTAAACAAGGTGGGTGCAAACAAAGTCTGGAACCAAATGATTACAAAATACAATGCGATTTCAGGTAAAAATATTACGCCAGATTTAGATCGTTATGTAACTGAACAAGCCATTAATGGCGTTTTTAATATGGTCGCTGAAAAAGAGAAAGGGATTAGAAACAATTCCGTTTTACAAACAACGACTTTGTTACAACAAGTTTTTGGTGGTAAAAATTAAGAATAATAGACCTTAAACATCCCATTATGATGAAAAAAATATATTTCCCTATCATCGCTTCTGGAATATTTTTATTTTCTGGTTGTGCTGAATTACAAACAGCTTCTCAGATATCTGGAATCTTAAATCAAGTCGGAGGTTTAAGCGGATTATCCAATGCGCAAATCTCTTCGGGTTTAAAAGAAGCATTGAATTTAGGCCTATCGGAAGGTATCTTAAAACTAGGACAGAAAGATGGCTTTACGAATAATGCTTTAGCAAAAATTTTATTACCCCAAGAATTACAAGGTGTAGAGAAAACGTTGCGCAGTGTTGGATTAGGAAGTTTAGCCGATCAAGGATTAAAATTATTAAATTCTGCCGCAGAAGATGCTGTTGTAGAAGCGGGTCCTATTTTTAAAAATGCCATTGCGACAATGTCTTTTCAAGATGCTGCCGGAATTTTAATGGGTGGTGATAATGCTGCAACGCAATACTTACAAACAAAAACGACTGCTCAATTAACTGCAGCGTTCCAACCAAAAGTAGCTAATTCATTAGGTAAAGTTGGAGCAGATAAAGTATGGTCGAACATTATTACAAAATATAATGCATTAGCAGGTAAAAATATTAATCCAGACTTAAATGCATATGTCACTGAACAAGCAGTGAAAGGTGTATTTCATATGGTTGCCGAAAAAGAAGCAGGTATTCGTAACAATCCAAATTTACGAACAACGCAATTGTTGCAACAAGTTTTTGCCGTACAAGATAAAAAATAAGAGATTTTACTTCTTATTACTACCAAAAGAAAAGGAATCCTAAATGGATTCCTTTTTTTTTATATCGCTCTTCTAAATTTTAATATAAATTCAGTGCCTTTATTTTCTTCACTCACAAAATCGATTTCACCTTCCAATCGTTGCATTAATCGATAGACAATCGATAATCCTACCCCATTTCCACGATAGTCAGAAGTATTACTCATTCGCGAAAATAATTTAAACATTTTATGTCGGTCGGACGCTTTTATCCCAATGCCATTATCTTTTATGCGATAAATGATATGTTCATCGGTTTGTTCTGAATTTATTTCAACACTAGGAAATTCATGTTTCGAACAATATTTAATGGCATTATTAATGACATTTAAAAAGATTTCATACGCCATGGTACGATCAGCAATAAAATCAAAGGTGTCTTGAATTTTAACTTGAGTATGTTTTGCATCATAATAAAGTAATGATTCTTCAACAATACGATGAATTAAGGAAGAGGCATCAATAATTTGCAGCTTTAAATCTGACTTTTTTGCACGACTTAACGTCAAGATTTCTTGCATCATGGTGGATAAATTATCAATTTGCTGAATGATTTCTGTCATTTTTCCATAATGAAATTCATCCTCTTTCATCGATCGTTGCAACATTTGACAATTTAATTTCATCACCGTCAAAGGTGTTCTTAAATCATGGGAAATGGTATAAGAAAACGTATCCAATTCATCATTGATTTCTTTCAGTTGATCATACAATTCTTGAATTTTAAATGCTTTTACATGAATGGTATCCAAGATTAAATTGATGATCTCACGAATCACTACAATCTCCTTTTCTTTCCAAATATTCGATTTCCCTGTCGCTTCGTTCTTCCAAATCTCAAAGTTTTTTCGTGGGCTATAGGTCACTATTTCCGTTTGATTCTCCGTTTTTGTTGTTATGATTTTCTCAGGCTTACCTGCCCACTCTACTTCTATAACTACTTCTTTTTTAAACCAAATGATAAAATGTTCATAATCTGAATCTAAAAATCGAAAGGCGACACCAGCAGAACGATTGGTTATATTTAATTGATCATGATAATCAATAAAGAATGTATGCGAAAAAAAGAGTTCATTGATTTGATTTGATTTTGCCCAATCTCGAATATTTTTTATTTCTTGTTCAGAAGGCGTATTCGAATAGGTTTGAACTTTGTCATTTTTAACATAGGCTACACCATCGGCTTTGGTAAAATTCAATAAAGGAACATAATTATCGATACTATAATCATCATGATCTTGTACCAAAAGCTCCTCCTTCAATTTGACCATGACTTTTTGAAATTTCTCTTGAAATTTCAATTGTTCATCGAATTTAAAATTGACATAAGAAATACGCGCCATTCGTGTTAAAACCTCGCATTGTTTCCGAATATTAATCGGAATATGCTTTGGAACATTATTATGACAGGATACTAATCCCCATAATTGATTATTCACCACAATAGAGATCGAAAAACTTGATTGAACATTAAAGTTTTCAAGATATTCTAAATGTACGGGTGCCAATGAACGAAATTCGGAATATGTCAAATCCAAAGGTTTAGACGTATAACCAACGATGTTCACAGGGTGTGACTTGACGTTCGAAACTATACGGTTTCTTTTCTTTACATACAATTCACGAGCTTGTACTGGAATATCAAATTCTGGAAAATGCAATCCCAAATAGGAATCGAATCCTTCATCGACTTCTTCATAAACCACATGCCCACTTTTATCTTCTAAAAATTTATAGATAAGCACACGATTATATCCTGTCAATTCTTTGATTTTTTTTAATAAAAATCGCCAATTTTCTGCTTTATCTTTGGCATATAGAATCTGTTCAGAATTATTGTAAAAAGTATTGCTGTTTGACAAGCGGGTATCTTCTTCACATTCGATGTAGATTAAACCATTCAAATGATAAACAACACAAAAAAACTTTCTTGAATCAAATTTGATATAGTCTTTTTGAATATAACCTTCAGCTAAAGATACTACAGCATCAAAATCGATTGAAAAATTGAAAATCTGATCAAATTCTTGGTTTAGAATTTCATGGATTGCTAAAGGAAAAGCTGTTAAATCTGAAATATTCTCTGAAACGTACTGAATTACTCTCGATTCCTTTTCCACAGCAATTAAATATCCAAAATCCTGAATTTGATTTAGGAATTGTATTTGCTCATCTTCGCATTCTTTTACAATTTTTTCAACCATGCTGTTTTAGTAGATTTTAGGAAAATTATTTTGCCTTAAGCTTTAAGATATAATCTTCCAAGTTATTTTCCTCGGTTTGCAACAACTCAAATTCTTCAATATGAGCAATACGATCATGAAGAATCGATTTTACTTTTTCCAATTCTAATGAAGGGTGAATCTTGATACCACCAAATTTGATGCGTTTCATGTACGTATAAAAATCATATTCAAATGTTTCCTCACCTAGATTAACATTGGCTACTTTTCCCTTCCATTTAATATCAAATACCCCAAAATCTTCGGTTTCAATAAATGTAATTTCATGATTCGCTGGTATATCTTTTCCTAACATCGAAATACCAAAAGCAAAATCTTCTTCCGGTTGATTTAAATCAACTGGTAAGGTATCAATATAAAGCGTCTGATTATTTAGTAATTTAAAGTCTAATGGTGCTGCTGTTACGTCAATTGGTATTCCTTTATTACTCCAAAATGTACTTGATAAGACACAATGATCATAATTAATCCAAAGTGATTTTTCCGTTGTTTCATCTGAAACATTATCAATTTCCTCAATAATGTCTTCATATTCTTCTTCTTCATCATATTGATCAGATTCTAAATGAAGATCCATCACAAAATCATAATGTTCATCTAAACGTGCATTCCAAACAAAATCTACCACTTTATGTCCATTTGTAAAAGGGCTATTACTGAAATATATTTTGTTATTTTCTTTACTCATAATATGGATTTAATACCAAGTCTGAATTTACAACGTTTATTACTTAAAACAAAAAAACTTAAGGAGATAATCAAGGATTTAAGCATTAACCTCTAAAAATCAATACAATAAAAAAGCGAATATAAAATATTCGCTTTTAAGGTTTATAATGTTTCTTTTAACCATTTATAAAATTCAGTATGCCAAATCACCGAGTTTTGTGGTTTTAAAATCCAGTGATTTTCTTCTGGAAAGTAAATTAATCGGGATTTTATTCCTTTTAATTGTAAGACTTGGAAGGCTTCTTGTCCTTGTCCCATTGGTACACGATAATCTTTCCCTCCTACATAGACTAACATAGGCGTATTCCATTTGTTTAACAACGCAGGATTACTTGGGTCAAATTGTGTATAGGTTTTTTGCGCTGCTGCATTTTTTGTATCCCAATACGATCCACCAGCGTCCCAATCTGTAAAGAAAATTTCTTCCGTTGTTCCATACATGGACTTTAAATCGAATACACCATTGTGAGAGATAAATGATTTGAAACGACCTTCATGAATACCAGCTAAATAATACACCGAATAACCTCCGTAAGACGCACCTACTGCTCCCAAACGATCTTTATCTACATATGGTTCTTTCGCAATATCATCTATCGCTGCTAAATAATCTTTCATCACTTGTCCACCCCAATCTTTAGAAATTTGTTCGTTCCATTCTACTCCATGTCCTGGCATTCCGCGACGATTAGGTGCTATAACGATATATCCATTAGCTGCCATTAATTGAAAATTCCAACGTTGTGAATACGTTTGTGTTAAAGCAGATTGAGGACCACCTTGGCAATATAATAACGTTGGATATTTTTTGTTCGGATCAAAATCCGGTGGATAGATCACCCACGCTAACATATCTTTTCCATCTGTCGTTTTGATTGTACGTGCTTCAACTTTACTTTTTGTAATCGAATCAAATAAGGCTTTATTTTCATTCGTTAATTGAGTTAAAGCTCCCGTTTTTAAATCCACAGCATAGATTTCTGCAGCATGATTCATATCCGTTTTTGTTACAATGGCTTGATGACCAACAATCGCATATAATCCAGCAATATCAAATTGACCTTGAGTAATTTGTTTGATGGTTGGAAGTTTCTTTGTCTTAAAGTTTACATCCACCTCAAATAATTGAACTGTTCCTTTAACAGGAGCACTAAAATAAATTTTAGACCCATCATTACTCCATTTATAGGTATTGACAGTTCCATCCCAATGCTTCGTTAAATTAATTTCAACATCCCCTTGTCGAACAATAATATCGTTTTTATCCGCCTCATAACCATCACGTTCCATTGATAAGAAAGCCAAATCACCTCTTACGGAAAAACTTGGTGTATTGTCATACCCCATTTTTCCTTCCGTTAAGTTCTTTGTTGTTTTGGTTTGAATATTATATTCATAGATATCGGTATTGGTACTAGTAGCATAGGCTGTTCCAAATTTCTTTTTAGAAACGTATAAAACTTTTTGACCATCTGGAGACCAAACATATTCATTTACCGAATAAGGTTCATCTTTTAGAACATCAATTTTTTCTTGAGAAGCAGTTGTAACAAATAAATGTTCATATTTCCCATCATTCCATGTATCCCAATGTCTATAGTTTAATTCATTATAGATTTGTACATTGGATTGATCCATTTCTGGATAATAATCCGTCCCAAAAACTTTCTGCAGTTGAACCTTTTCTGTTTCTGCTTTTAAGTTAGTCTTTGGAGCTATAGATTGATCTTCTAATAAATCCTTATAATTTTCAATTTCTGAAATTTTACCTCCCGCCAACGAAATCATATAGGTTTTAGAAGTATCTTTTTGTGTCTTTACATCCGTAGAAGTCACTTTATAAATGACATTTTTTTTATCCTTTGTTACGCCGATTGGTGAAACTTTTTTGACTTGCCATAACAATTCTGGCGACATTACTTTTTGAGCCATTGCAGAAGTTGATAATAATAAACTTGCTACTATAATAGAGAATCTGTTCATTGTTAATTCGAAATACTTTCTAGTAAAAGTAATTAACTTTTATGATTTGACCATTGATTACAACAAAAAAGCCATTACTTTTTACGGAAATAAAAAGTAATGGCTTAGTCAAAAATATTAACGTCTAATCGATTGTATAAATATAGTGTAAAATTTACACTAAACAAATTTTTGATTAGAAATTAATTTGTTTTTTGGGTCTAAACATTGGAATAATTGCTCCAAAAACGATATTTTGTTGAGAGTAGAAAAAATCTTGTTGGGCTGTATCCGAAGGTGATTGTGTGGTACGGATATCATCCATATTAATATAACCACCTTTTAACTCAGCTTGAATAAAGAAATAATCCCAAAATGTAAAGTTAATCCCTACCATGGCTCCTACACCAAATCCAGATAAATGGAATTCATCATGGCGAGGTTGTCCCATTAAAGTTGTATTGGTTTTAGGATATAAAATACCACCTCCGATACCTTCAGTTAAATTCACATCAATACCTTTTCCATTTTTTGAAATTGGTAAACGCAATAGATTATCAAAACGACGAACTTCAATATTGGCATAATTTAATCCATCGGTATGTTCAAACATTAAGAAATCTTCCGTTAATTCCATCGGATGATTTTGATAATTTCCATCAAAATCAGATCCATTAGCAATTGATCCATTCATGTTTGCAATTTGATTTTGATCCATTACATATTTCATATGATCAATACCAAATGACACATTCCAATTATCATGAAAGAAATAGCCTAATCGAAAATTATATTGTGGAATAGTCATTTCAACAGGATTGAAATATTTAATTCCAAAATCTGATTGACGATCATGGGCCACAACATTATCTAATGTAAAATCATAGTTATCTCCCTTAAAACGGATGTCCGATTTCGTATATTGCGCATTGTTCCATCCCCAATACACATAGAATTTTCCTTTATTCTCCTTCCCTTGACCAAATGCTAAAACACTGATCATTGTCGCTAAAAGTGCAATATATGTTTTCAAATCCTAAATTTTTCTGCAAAAATACCCCAAATCCCATGTATATTCTATTGATTTATGATAATGTTTGTCATATTTATCAAAATTTTTACTGATTTAAAATACAGGGTTTTACTCTTTTAAATAAGCCGAAAAAGATAAATTTAACCTTATTTTAGGGACTTTTTATTTTGTTTTTACACCTAAAACTTTATTTTTGCCATGCGATGAATTTAAAACTAGGTAAGCATATCTACAGTATTTTCTTTTCTCTGATATTGATCTTTTCGATGAATTTCAGAGGATACGCTGGGTATGTCGATTACTTAGATAAAATGGAAAAGAATTGTATTGAAGCTGAATTATCACAAGATGATGAAGATGAAAGTAACAATTACTATTCGAATACAAATTCATCTGAAGAAAATGAAACACAAGGATCAAATATGTTTGAAATCCTTGAAAAGCTGAACACTGAAGTCAAATATTCTTTTAGTTTCTCTGACTTATATCAAAAGTCAAATAAACAAGAGTTCTTTCACCTTGACTTATACTCACTGTTAAAAGTGAGTCTTTCTACTCCACCTCCTGAGTTTATTTAAAATTTCGTAGACGAATATTTAACGCATTCTATCCATTTATTGGTTTAGAACAGGTTAACCTATTTCAAACATTTTAATTTTAAATAATCTAATTCATTTTTATGGATCTTTTTAAAAACTGGAAAAAAGACATACCAGCGAGTATTGTTGTTTTTTTCGTTGCACTACCATTGTGTCTTGGTGTGGCATTAGCAAGTGGTGCGCCAGTATTTTCTGGAATTATTGCTGGTATCATTGGAGGTATCGTGATTGGTTTTATTTCTAAATCACCAATTGGAGTATCCGGGCCCGCAGCTGGTCTTGTCGTTATCGTATTAAATGCAATTACGGACCTAGGAACGTACGAATTATTCTTAGTGGCTGTAGTTATATCAGGAATTATCCAAATTATATTAGGAATACTTAAAGCAGGTGTCATTGGATATTACTTTCCTTCTTCAGTTATTAAAGGAATGTTATGTGCCATTGGAATCTCAATCTTCTTAAAACAAATTCCTTTAGCCTTAGGATACAACGGAACATTTGAGCCTTTTAATGCAGCAAGTTATGATCTTACCAAAATCACAACGGGTGCAATTGTGATTACAATTATCTCCTTATTTATTTTAATTGTTTGGGATAATATCTTAGGAAAAAAATCATCATTCTTTAAATTACTGCCTGGATCATTGGTTGCAGTATTGGTCGGAATTGCCTATCAAGTTACTGTAGGAGGATCAAACAGTGATGTCTTCTCTATCGATCATAATTTATTAGTAAAAGTGCCAGTTCCTGAATCAGTAACTGATTTTATCGGACAATTTACTTTACCTGATTTTGCTAGTGGTTTAACCAATCCTTTGGTTTGGCAAGTAGCTATAACTATTGCAATTGTTGGTTCCTTAGAAACATTATTATCGGTTGAAGCTACGGATAAATTAGACCCTTTAAAACGTCAAACACCTACCAACCGTGAGTTAATGGCTCAGGGAATTGGTAATTCTTTATCAGGTTTAATCGGAGGATTACCGGTTACTCAAGTAATTGTACGTTCTTCTGCTAATGCTATGAGTGGAGGTTTATCTAAACTTTCTACAATCTTACATGGTGTATTATTATTAGTGAGTGTTATTTCTATTCCGATGTTTTTAAACTTAATTCCAAATGCCGTATTAGCGTCGATTTTATTAGTCATTGGATATAAACTAGGGAATCCAAAACAATTCCTAGATATGAAAAAACTTGGAAAAGATCAATTAATCCCTTTCGCAGTAACTGTTATTGCCATTTTAGCTACAGATTTACTGAAAGGAATCATTATCGGTCTTATTGTTGGAGTAGTAGTTTCATTGATCAAATCATACAATAACTCACACGTAATGCTAGTGAAAGAAGGAAATGTTTTTCACATGAATTTTGCAGAAGAGGTTACATTTGTTAACCGTGGAGCTATTGTTAAAGAATTAGATGGACTTGAACCAGGTTCTTTCTTGGAGTTAGATGTTCGAAAAACGAAAATTTTAGATTACGATATTATCGAATATCTGGACGAATTTAAAGTCAAAGCAAAAAACAATAATATCAACATCAGATTAATTTCTGAACGAGGAACAGTCGACAATCCTCTATCATTTAGAGAATTCTTTGGTTACACTATTGTATCGGGAGCACACTAAAACAAACAAACTTTAAATATTAAATTTTAAATTAAAAAAAATGACAAACGAATATTACAAACAAATATTAGATAACAATAAAGCATGGGTTGAATCAAAATTAGGGCTAGATCCTGATTTCTTTAACAAATTAGCAGAAGGTCAGCAACCACCTTTATTATGGATTGGATGTGCCGATAGCCGTGTTCCGGCAAACGAAATTATCGGTGCTCAACCAGGTGAAGTTTTCGTACATCGTAATATTGCCAATATGGTTGTACATACAGACATGAACATGCTATCGGTTTTAGATTACGCAGTTAATATTTTAAAGGTTAAAGATATTATCGTTTGTGGACACTACGGATGTGGTGGAGTTAAAACAGCCATGGGAAATGCTTCTGTAGGTTTAATTGACAACTGGTTACGTCACATTAAAGATACATACCGTTTCAACAAAGCTGAATTAGATGCAATCGAAGATGAAAATGAAAAATTCAATCGTTTTGTTGAAATTAGCGCCATGGAACAAGTTTTAAACTTAGCAAAAACTTCAATCGTTCAAAACGCTTGGGCAAACGGTCAAGAATTACACTTACACGGATGGGTTTACGGAATTGGAACTGGTCTAGTAAATGACCTTGAAGTTTCGTTAAATTCTAATGATGACTTAGACAAAGTTTTCCAATTGGATATTAAATAATTCTTTTCATAAAGATTTTTATAAATGGATAAAGCCACTTCTTAAGAAGTGGCTTTTTTATGTTTGGGTAATTCTTTTAGAAACTGATAGCGTTTTTGCTCATAATCCATCATACAATAATAATGATGCAATCCATTCGAAACCATTAGAAATTGACTTCCTATCTTTCCATTGTAACGAGCTATTTGATCAAATGTTTGCTGCGTTATCTGAACCGATGGACGTTTACATTCCACCATGATATATGGTTTCGCTTGACGATAAACCACTATATCTGCTCGTTTACGCATTCCGGTTTGGTTCACAGGTACTTCCAATGCAATACTGCTCTGTGAATAGCCCAACGTATCGATTAAGAAAAAAATAATATGTTGTCTTACCCATTCTTCTGGCGTATAAACCATCCAAGATTTTCGAATTCTACAAAAGATATAAGTGGTTTCTTGGTCTTTTTTCAATCGAATTTGGTAATTTGCCGGAAAATTTAACTGAGTTAATTCTGTCATAGTATGAGTGCTGTAGAATCTTTGATCAAAGATATAAAAAACAAAAAGTTTTTACCGATCTACTTTCTTGCAGGAGAAGAACCTTTTTTCATCGACCAAATCACAGACGCTTTAGAGGCGAATGTCTTAACGGAAGAGGAAAAAGGATTTAATCAAACCATTGTATATGGTCAAGACGTAGAAATGAACCAAGTCGTTGGAATTGCTAAACAATATCCAATGGGTGCTGACAAAGCTTTTGTTTTGGTCAAAGAAGCCCAACATTTAACGAAATCCATCGAAGATTTGGATGCTTATGCGAATCAAGTACAAGATTCAACTGTATTGGTCTTTAACTATAAAGGTAAAAAATTAGATAAACGAACAAAAATTTACAAAACATTAAATTCAAAAGGCTACTACTTTGAATTTAAACCTTTATACGCCAATGAAATTCCAACATTCATTGACGAAAGAATTAAAGCTAACCAACAATCCATTGATCCAAAAGCGAAATTTCTATTAGCTGAGTATGTTGGTTCTGATTTGTCTCGTTTATCCAATGAATTAGAAAAATTAAAAACAATTGTTGGAGTCACAAAGACAATTACTGTTGATGATATCGAAAAACATATCGGAATCAGTAAAGAATACAACAATTTTGAACTTCGTTCAGCCATAGAAACTCGAAATATCGAAAAAGCATTTAAAATTGTTAAATACTTTGAAAAGAATCCAAAAGATAACCCGATGGTAGTAACGATGACGGTCATCTATTCGCTTTTCACCAATATTATTCAATATCATATTACCGCAGACAAATCGAAAGCAAATGTGGCTAAAGAAATTGGAATCAATCCTTTTTTCGTACAAGATCTAGTGACTGCAGCCAATAATTATCCCTTGAAGAAAGCAACCCGTATTATTTCTTTGATTCGAGAATATGATATGAAAAGTAAAGGCGTAAACTCATCAGGAAATGTTACATCATCAGAATTAATGGTTGAACTTATTTATAAAATCATCAACTTTTAAAATCAATTAGAAGAATCCTTCGATTACAAATAACGATATACATTTTTAGTAATTAAATAGGATATCACTTAAATTTGTCAAAAATAAAAAATCAATATGAACTCAAATATTTTAGATACAATTATCATCGGTTCAGGACCTGCAGGATATACAGCGGCAATCTATGCTGCACGTGCCAATATGAATCCATTAGTTTTAACAGGAATGGAACCAGGAGGACAATTAACAACGACAACAGATGTTGAGAATTTCCCAGGTTATCCAGAAGGTATTACAGGACCTGAATTAATGGCCGACTTACAAAAACAAGCAGAACGTTTCGGAACTAAAATTCAATACGAATATGTAACAGAAGTTATTTTTGGAGAAAATAATGGTGATGTACATACTGTAAAAACAAATACAGCAGAATATCAAACAAAATCGATCATCATTTCGACGGGTGCTTCTGCGAAGTACTTAGGATTAGACGACGAAAAGAAATATGCAGGTAGTGGTGTTTCAGCTTGTGCAACATGCGACGGTTTCTTTTACCGTGGTAAAGATGTTGCTGTAGTTGGTGGTGGTGATACAGCTGCTGAAGAAGCAACGTATTTAGCAAAACTTTGTAACAAAGTCTATTTATTAGTGCGTAAGAACGAAATGCGCGCGTCTAAAGCGATGCAAGATCGTGTGGCAAATACGCCAAATTTAGAAGTGCTATACAACCACGAATTAATTGGATTAGAAGGTGAGCAAGTGGTTGAAAAAGCAAAAATCATCAATAACGTAACAAATGAAGAAAACGAATTAATCGTAGATGGTGTATTCATTGCAATTGGACACAAACCAAATACAGATTTATTCAAAGGAAAATTAGATATGGACGAAACAGGATATCTAATTACTAAAGGTCGTACATATGCTACAAATATTCCTGGAGTTTTCGCTGCAGGTGATGTTCAAGATTCGGTTTATCGCCAAGCCATTTCTGCCGCTGGTTCAGGATGTGCGGCTGCTTTAGATGCCGAACGCTATGTGGCTGAATTTTTTGAAGGGTAATCCTTTATTACTATAAAATAAAAGCTCAACCTAATCGGTTGAGCTTTTTTTAATCACTAATTTTTAATCACCTTTTTACTTACTTTATTATGATGTGTTTCTACCGTTAAGATGTAAACACCTTTTGGTAAATGACTGGTATTTATTTTTGATGTCTTACAATGAAAAATGACTTGACCTGAAACATTGGAAAAAGTCACCAATTTAATTTCATGTTTTGATTGAATGTTAAGCTCATTTTGAAAATGTGTAGGATAAATATCAATAGATTCCGAAATCATATTTTGTACTCCTAATGGAGGATGATACTCATAAGCGCCTAAATCTATGGTTTCATACCTACGATCATTCAATGCTAAATCTTTGGATGGTGCTTCAAATTGATTCAAATTAGTATAGAAAACATTATTCCCTCTATTATACGCAAAACTATTAGGAGTTAATTTAAAATCTTCATCATGGCCTGGCGCTTGTTGAAAATTATCGGATTGATTAATCCCAGCAATAATATTATTTTTGATGGTTGCATAATTTACGGAACCTGAATTTTTAGAAATACTCGCTCCCGAATTACGAACATGATTATCATAAATAATCGAATTATAGATATGAACCGTTTCTGAACCATCAATACGTATTGCACCTCCATCTGACGCAAAATTTCGTACCAATGTTGAATTTAACAAATGTAATTCGGATGATGAACCTCCTTTGATAAAAACAGCACCACCATCACCATCGTTAGTATGGGCTTGATTATAGGCAAAAAGAACATTATGAAAATAACCTTTTGCTCCATGTTCAATATAAACACCTGCACCACGTTGACGCGTTTTATTGTAACGAATAATTGAATTTTGAACACTTAATTTTGCATTATCCAAATAAATTCCTCCTCCATATTGGTTATTAATACCTTGTCCATTCACGTTATAATCACCCGATGAATATCCATTCGAACCTTGAATAATAACATTATATAGAATTGCACGTCCTAAATCATTAGATCCCACAAATACATGGGTTGCATTATCAGATGAATTTTCGAAATTATGAGATGTTTCCCCAATATTGTACACATCATCGCCTAAAATATCTCCCGATATAATTGATTTTTCACTCGATTCATTTAATTCATCCAATGACGATTCAGTGCCTTTAAAACCACCATAAATTTGAACATTTTTAACTAAAACAAAAGTTCTTAAAGGTGTATTAGATGTATTATAAGATAAATCATTACCCCTGTATTTTGGTACATAATTACCACCTTCTAACAACCAAAGTTGTAATTCATTTGCGGTGTTCCATTCTGATGAGGTTTTTGCCCATTTTAAAGCATCTGCTAGATTTGTTGTCGATTCCCATGATGAACCATCACCATCTCCATTTGGAGACACATAAACCACGTTATTTGTTGGATGAATTTGAGCTGATAAATTGCCTCCTATAAACATAGCTATTGCTACACCTAAAGGTTTTAAAAAATAAATTTTTGAGATTTGAAGTAAATTTAGTCTCATAAGTAATTGTTACATGTTTAATTACTTATAAAATTAATGGGCATCCCTAAAAATTTTCTACCCATTTATGGGTAGTTTATAAAAATATTTTGACTTGCTCTATAAACATGAAAAGTATCTAGTAAAAAGTGTACGTAATACATTATACGTTTTTCATTTTTCACTTTCTATTTACATTACTAAAGTTTACCCGTCACAACAAAAAAAAGACATAAGGCTAATCTTGTCAAGCTGGACTTGTATCAGCTTCTCATCTTCCAAATAAAGTTTATAGTTTGTGAATTGAAGTAACTCATGGTGAATGAAAAAAAGTTATATGTAATAAGTTATACGTTTTTCATTTTTCATTTTTCACTTTCTATTAGCCTACCTAACTTAAACACATCACCACTTAATCACTTAATCACTTAATCACTTAACCACTCTTCATGCACAAGACATACGGTGAAGTTAGGAATTAGGAATGATGAATGTTAAGGCGTAAGACGAAGTTAGAACAAAAGTAATTTTTCACTTTTCACTTTTCACTTTTCACTTTTAGTTATTCACTAATCTTTTTGCTCAAAATCATTTATTCACACACAAAAATCGGTCACTGAGGTTCTCGAAGTGCCGATTTCCTTTGTCTTCGAGAACCTCAGACACCGGAAATCTTTCATTCAGCACGAAACATTAACAAAGTAAAGATTTAGAGCTTATAGCATAAAAAAATCCCCAACCAAATAAATGATTGAGGATTTAAATAAAGACTGGCGGCGACCTACTCTCCCGCAATAGCAGTACCATCGGCGCTGAAAGGCTTAACTTCTCTGTTCGGAATGGGAAGAGGTGAGCCCTTTCGCTATAACCACCCTAATTTCTTAGTTATTTTTAATTAGGTTTGATTCCTAATCTATTTTTGACATTATTAGATAATTGAATACAAATACTCTTGCTTATACAATCCAGTATACAATTCAAATAAGATTAACTAACCTTCTCTATGACGGTTAAATTAATATTTGAAAAAGTTTATGGGTAATTAGTACTACTCGACTTTGACATCACTGCCTTTACATCTATAGCCTATCAACGTGGTAGTCTGCCACGACCCTTTAAAGAAGTCTAATCTTGCGGCGAGTTTCGCACTTATATGCTTTCAGTGCTTATCTCATCCAAACGTAGCTACTCAGCGGTGCACCTGGCGGCACAACTGATACACCAGAGGTTTGTTCAACACGGTCCTCTCGTACTAGAGTCAAGTCCGCTCAAACTTCTAACGATCACAACAGATAGAGACCGAACTGTCTCACGACGTTCTGAACCCAGCTCGCGTGCCACTTTAATGGGCGAACAGCCCAACCCTTGGGACCTTCTCCAGCCCCAGGATGTGACGAGCCGACATCGAGGTGCCGAACCTCCCCGTCGATGTGAGCTCTTGGGGGAGACTAGCCTGTTATCCCCGGAGTACCTTTTATCCTTTGAGCGATGGCCCTTCCATACGGAACCACCGGATCACTATGTCCTGCTTTCGCACCTGCTCGGCTTGTTGGCCTCACAGTCAAGCACCCTTATGCCATTACACTCTACGCACGGTTACCAAGCGTGCTGAGGGTACCTTTGAAAGCCTCCGTTACTCTTTTGGAGGCGACCACCCCAGTCAAACTACCCACCATGCACTGTCCTTCTATCTAGAAGTTAGGCTCCAAGTAAATAAAGGGTGGTATTTCAACAATGACTCCACAAATCCTAGCGAACCTGCTTCATAGTCTCCCACCTATCCTACACATTATTTACCCGAAGTCAATACAAAGCTATAGTAAAGGTTCACAGGGTCTTTTCGTCCCGTTGCGATTAACCGGCATCTTCACCGATACTACAATTTCACCGAGCTCATGGTTGAGACAGTGCCCAGATCGTTACACCATTCGTGCAGGTCGGAACTTACCCGACAAGGAATTTCGCTACCTTAGGACCGTTATAGTTACGGCCGCCGTTTACTGGGGCTTCAGTTAAGAGCTTCGCCAAAGCTAACCCCCTTCCTTAACCTTCCAGCACCGGGCAGGTGTCAGACCCTATACGTCATCTTTCGATTTTGCAGAGTCCTGTGTTTTTGATAAACAGTCGCCTGGGCCTTTTTACTGCGGCTGACTTACGCCAGCGACCTTTCTCCCGAAGTTACAGGTCTATTTTGCCTAATTCCTTAACCATGACTCACTCGAGCGCCTTAGGATACTCTCCTCGACCACCTGTGTCGGTTTACGGTACGGGCTGCACATCTCGCTATTTCTTGGAACAATTTTCAGAGGATTATCACGCCACCCGAAGGATTTGTGTACTATCCCTGCTTTACGCAGGTTCAACGTGCTATTCCGTCAGCACGCACCTCCTACAATCATTCGTCACTTTTATTGAGTGCAGGTACGGGAATATTAACCCGTTTGCCATCCACTACCCCGTTTGGGTTCGTGTTAGGACCCGACTAACCCTAAGCTGATTAGCATAGCTTAGGAAACCTTAGTCTTACGGCGAATAAGTTTCTCACTTATTTTATCGTTACTCATGCCTACATTTTCTTTTCTAAAAGCTCCACCACCCATTACCAGGTGACTTCTGCGCCGTTAGAATGCTCCCCTACCAGTCATACATAAGTATGAATCCATAGCTTCGGTAATATGCTTATGCCCGATTATTATCCATGCCGGATCGCTCGACTAGTGAGCTGTTACGCACTCGTTAAATGAATAGCTGCTTCCAAGCTAACATCCTAGCTGTCAATGCAATCCAACCGCGTTTTTTCAACTTAGCATATATTTGGGGACCTTAGCTGATGGTCTGGGTTCTTTCCCTCTCGGACATGGACCTTAGCACCCATGCCCTCACTGCCTAGAAACATATATTAGCATTCGGAGTTTGTCAGGAATTGGTAGGCGGTGAAGCCCCCGCATCCAATCAGTAGCTCTACCTCTAATATACTTCACTAAACGCTGCACCTAAATGCATTTCGGGGAGTACGAGCTATTTCCCAGTTTGATTGGCCTTTCACCCCTACCCACAGGTCATCCGAAGACTTTTCAACGTCAACCGGTTCGGTCCTCCACTTTGTGTTACCAAAGCTTCAACCTGCCCATGGGTAGATCACAAGGTTTCGCGTCTAATACCACTGACTCTAACGCCCTATTCAGACTCGCTTTCGCTTCGGCTCCGTACCTGAAGTACTTAACCTTGCCAGTGACATTAACTCGTAGGCTCATTATGCAAAAGGCACGCCGTCACTCCGTAGAGCTCCGACCGCTTGTAGGCGTACGGTTTCAGGTTCTATTTCAACTATCTATTCGATATGCTTTTCACCTTTCCTTCACAGTACTAGTTCACTATCGGTCTTTGAGGAGTATTTAGCCTTGGAAGATGGTCCTCCCATATTCGGACAGAATTTCTCGTGTTCCGCCTTACTCGTTATCAACCTTATAACACTTTCGCTTACAGGACTATCACCCTCTTCGGTTAACCTTTCCAGGTTATTCTGCTAGCATTATAAAGTCTTTAGGGCTAATCCGCGTTCGCTCGCCACTACTTACGGAATCTCAATTGATTTCTTTTCCTATTGGTACTTAGATGTTTCAGTTCCCAACGTTCGCTCTGCTTGCGCAGTGACATGTCTTCAACATGCCGGGTTGTCCCATTCGGAAATCTACGGATTAATGCGTATGTGCCGCTCCCCGTAGCTTATCGCAGCTTATCACGTCCTTCATCGCCTCTCAAAGCCTAGGCATCCGCCGTACGCCCTTAGTAACTTTTTTCATAATTTAACCGTCATAATAATGAGCGGTTATGTTAATCTTACTCGTTTTTGTTTAATTGTATACCTTCAATTTGCCGAATTAAATCGTTTATTATTTAATTCTATATTGCTTTGATTAATTTCTTAATCTCTGTTTGATTGTATGTCGTTAACAATTTCTTGTTATCTTTTTCTAATAATGTCAATGAACTCTTCTTGTCCGTTAGGACTTCGTGGAGAATATCGGAGTCGAACCGATGACCTCTTGCGTGCAAGGCAAGCGCTCTAGCCAGCTGAGCTAATCCCCCTCTTTTTACGTATTACGTACAACGTTAAACGTTTTACGTTGTAGTCTCAGGCAGACTCGAACTGCCGACCTCTACATTATCAGTGTAGCGCTCTAACCAGCTGAGCTATGAGACTCTTTAATACTCTTAAAGAGTGGTCTTTGTAATATATGTTTTTGAAATCAATTTTGACAGTAAATAAAACCGAACAAAGGTCAATCTTCTATAAATAGAAGAAAATTCGTCGTTCTCTAAAAATGAGATGTTCCAGCCGCACCTTCCGGTACGGCTACCTTGTTACGACTTAGCCCTAGTTACCAGTTTTACCCTAGGCAGCTCCTGTTACGGTCACCGACTTCAGGTACCCCCAGCTTCCATGGCTTGACGGGCGGTGTGTACAAGGCCCGGGAACGTATTCACCGCATCATGGCTGATATGCGATTACTAGCGATTCCAGCTTCATAGAGTCGAGTTGCAGACTCCAATCCGAACTGAGATAAGTTTTCGAGATTCGCATCCTGTCGCCAGGTAGCTGCCCTCTGTACTTACCATTGTAGCACGTGTGTAGCCCAAGACGTAAGGGCCGTGATGACTTGACGTCGTCCCCACCTTCCTCTCAACTTGCGTTGGCAGTCTCACTAGAGTCCCCGTCTTTAAACGCTGGCAACTAATGATAGGGGTTGCGCTCGTTGCAGGACTTAACCTAACACCTCACGGCACGAGCTGACGACAGCCATGCAGCACCTTGCATTCTGTCCGAAGAAATATCTGTTTCCAAATACGTCATTATGCATTTAAGCCTTGGTAAGGTTCCTCGCGTATCATCGAATTAAACCACATGCTCCACCGCTTGTGCGGGCCCCCGTCAATTCCTTTGAGTTTCATTCTTGCGAACGTACTCCCCAGGTGGGATACTTATAACTTTCGCTTAGCCACTGAACTTACGCCCAACAGCAAGTATCCATCGTTTACGGCGTGGACTACCAGGGTATCTAATCCTGTTCGCTCCCCACGCTTTCGTCCATCAGCGTCAGTTGAGGCTTAGTGACCTGCCTTCGCAATTGGTGTTCTGCGTAATATCTAAGCATTTCACCGCTACACTACACATTCCAGCCACTGCAACCTCACTCAAGACCAACAGTATCAATGGCAGTTCCATCGTTAAGCGATGGGCTTTCACCACTGACTTATTGGTCCGCCTACGGACCCTTTAAACCCAATAAATCCGGATAACGCTTGCACCCTCCGTATTACCGCGGCTGCTGGCACGGAGTTAGCCGGTGCTTATTCATATGGTACCTTCAGCTACTCACACGTGAGTAGGTTTATCCCCATATAAAAGAAGTTTACAACCCATAAGGCCGTCATCCTTCACGCGGGATGGCTGGATCAGGCTTCCACCCATTGTCCAATATTCCTCACTGCTGCCTCCCGTAGGAGTCTGGTCCGTGTCTCAGTACCAGTGTGGGGGTTCACCCTCTCAGGCCCCCTACAGATCATCGCCTTGGTGAGCCGTTACCTCACCAACTAGCTAATCTGACGCATGCCTATCCTACTGCGATAAATCTTTCAAAATCTCATCATGCAATGAAATTTATTATAAGGTATTAATCCAAATTTCTCTGGGCTATCCCTTTCAGTAGGGCAAGTTGCATACGCGTTACGCACCCGTGCGCCGGTCTCAAGATAGCAAGCTATCTCTACCCCTCGGCTTGCATGTGTTAAGCCTCCCGCTAGCGTTCATCCTGAGCCAGGATCAAACTCTCCATTGTAAATAAATATTGTTTGAAGCGTTAGCTTCTATGTTTTACAACTTCGAATTTCCTTATGACTCTATTATTTAAGGATTGACCTAATTTATATTCGGCTTTTATTTCTTCTGTCTATATTGTAATTTCAAATGAACTTCTCTAGTCATGCAAACTTCTTTCGTTGTTTGCGGTTGCAAAGGTAATACTTATTTTTAAACTACAAAATCTTTTTTCAAAAATTTTTGAAGTTTTATTTTTTCAAGATTCTATTAAGAATAATCTTAATTTTCATCTCTCGTTAATAAGTTACTTCTTCGCGATTTCAAGTTTTCAATACTACTCTTCTTTCGTATTGAGAGTGCAAATATAGGGGAAGTTTTTCCGAACTTCCAAATGGTTTTGGGAATTATTTTCACTTTTATCCCTAACTTACTGAACCTCGGTGAAATATTTTTAAAAGTGTTTTATGTTTTGGGTTAATAGTTATGGGATAAAGGTTAGTTAAATACAAATTGATATACTGTCTATACCTTATCCTGCCTTTATCCTGCCTTTATCCTGCCTTTATCTTGCCTATATCTAGGAAGTATCAATTATAAAGACTGCGAGCTTTTATATTAAATGATTTTATTATCGAAATATTGCAGCTTAGAATTTTTGACCAATTTTATGCATCTAGCCACTTATCGTCTTACTTCTCGATAAAATTTTATTCATTTCATTTCGAAAATTACTCGAAGTGACGGATAGGTTAGAAGAAAAGTAAATTTTTCAATTTTAACTTTTAGTTATTCACTAATCATTTTTCATTTTACAAAAACAAAACGTATAACGTAAAACATACCACGTATAACGTAAGGCGTAAGGCGTAAGACGTAAGACGTAAGACGAAATTAGAACAAAAGTAAATTTCTCAATTTTCACTTTTACTTATTCACTATTCTTTTTACTTTTTACATTTTACTTTATACAAAATAAC